>CAWCGT010000001.1:0-3135481 GCA_963795165.1 uncultured Microthrixaceae bacterium
GTACAACCCCACGCATCGGCAGCGCCCCTCCGGCAAGCTGCCTGACGGCCCGCACGGCTCGCCCGCTGCTGACCAGCCGGTCGCGACGACGGCTTTCGATCGGGTCGCAACCGTACCGTCTCGTCGGCTGGCCCCCTCCGGTCCGACACGAAGTGCCGCAGGGCGTCCGGCTCGCCCGCTCCCTGGCGCTGGACTGAGCGACGCCAAGCCGTCGCCAGCGACCGGTCGCTGCGCCTGCAGACGTCGACATCGGCAAACGATACCGACCCGGGCGCGTGATTTCGGCAAGTCCGCGTCGGCATCGATCGGGGCCTTCGCGCATCGATGCCGCGAATTGCCGGCATTTGCCCCCGTCTTCCGGCGTTTGCCCGGAGCGGCGAAGACTTAGTCTTGCCGCTGTGCGATGGAAGCCCCTACCACCGACAAGGCGGCAGCGGTCTTCATCGGGTCGGCGCCTGCGGTCGCAGCGCAGCGGCCGCACATCGTCACGACACAGCGCCCGGGCCGATCGACGCCGCCGCGCTGCCTCCCACCGTCGTGCGGTGCCGCCGGGCGTCCGCATCAGCTGGCCTCGCGGCGTCGATCCAGAAGGAAGTCCGATGATCCACCGCCCGCTTTCGTCGCGCCCCGTCGTCGAGTCGATGGAGGCCCGCATCCTCCATTCGGCCGACCTGCTCGGCGTGGCGTCGGTCGTGGGCGACGCGTCGCAGGCGGTCGAGCAGCGCATCCAGCCGCCGAGCGAAGCGGCGACGGCAGGGGCAACCACGACGACCGCACGCAGCGAAATCGCCTTCGTCGACGCCGGCGTTCCCGACCGCGAGCGGCTGCTCGACGACCTGCGCCGCCAGGCGCAGGCCGGCCGGCCGATCGAGGTGATCGAGATCGGCGCCGACGACGACGGCATCGCGCTCATCGGCCGCGAGCTGGCGCGGCGCAGCGACATCGGCGCGGTGCACCTGCTGTCGCACGGCGAGGAAGGCGCGGTACGGCTCGGCAACGCGCTGCTGGACGGGTCGACGCTGATGCAGCGCGCCGGCGAGATCGCCGGCTGGAGCCAGGCGCTGGCCGCCGGCGCCGACCTGCTCGTCTACGGCTGCGACGTCGCCGCCGGCAGCGACGGCGAGGCGCTGATCAACGACCTGGCGATGCTCACCGGCGCCGACGTGGCGGCCAGCACCGACCCGACCGGCGCCGCCGCCCGCGGCGGCGACTGGGTGCTCGAGGCGACGACCGGCAGCATCGAGGCCGCCGTCGCGCTCGACGCCGCCACGCAGCAGCAGTGGGACGGGCTGCTGGCGACCTACGCCGCCAACCCGACCAAGGCCGACGGCATCAACGGCTCGCTGCGCTGGGCCATCAACCAGGCCAAGGCCAATCCCGGCGCCGACACCATCACCCTCTCGGCCGGCACCTACCGGCTGACGCTCGGCAACGCCGGCGGCATCGGCGAGGACGCCAACGCCAGCGGCGACCTCGACATCGCCGACGACCTGACCTTCGTCGGCGCCGGCATGGGCACGACGATCATCGACGCGTCGGCGCTGCCGGCGGGCGGCACCGACCGGGTGTTCCACATCCTCGGCGGCACCGTGAAGCTGCAGGACCTGACGATCCAGGGCGGCGGCAGCGTCGCGCAGGGCGGCGGCATCCTCGCCGAGGCGGCGTCGAACCTGACGCTCGCCAACGTCACCGTGAAGAGCAGCGGCGCGGTCAGCGGCGCGGCGATCTACAACGCTGCCGCGTCGCTGACGCTCGACCGACGTGACGCTGAGCGGCAACACCGCCTCCGCCACCGGCGGCGCGATCTACAACGCCGGCAGCCTCGTCGCGACGCGCGTCACGCTGAGCGGCAACAGCGCCGGCACCGACGGCGGCGCGCTGCGCAACTTCGGCACGGCGAGCTTCACCGACGCCTGGTTCGCCGGCAACAGCGCGACCGCCGGCGGCGCGATCTACAACCAGGGCGGCAGCGCGCAGCTCGGCCTCGACCGGGTCACCGTCAGCGGCAACACCGTTGTCCAGACCGGCGGCGGCATCTACACGCAGGGCGCGGCGCTTTCGGCGACCAACCTCACCCTGAGCGGCAACAGCGCCGGCACGGGCGGCGGCGGCCTCTGGATCGGCGGCAGCGGCGTGACGCTCGACGCCGCGACGATCGCCAACAACAGCGGCGGCGGCATCCAGTCCGGCACCATCGCCTCGCAGGTCACGCTCACGAGTTCGATCCTCGCCGCCAACACCGGCGGCAACGCCAACCTGGCGCAGATCTCGGGTGGATTCAACCTCGACACCGACGGCAGCGCCGGGCTGAACGCCGCGACGGACGTGCATCCGGCGACCGCCGGCCTCGCCGCGCTCGCCGCCAACGGCGGCTACGCGCCGACGCACGCGCTGCTCGCCGGATCGGCCGCCATCGACGCCGGCGATCCGGCCGCGCCTGCCACCGACGAGCGCGGCGCAGCGCGCTACCGCAGCCCCGACATCGGCGCCTACGAACTCGCCAACAGCGCGCCGACGATCAGCACGATCGCCAACGCCGGCACGGCCGAGGACACCGCCAGCGCGCCGATCGTCTTCACCGTCGGCGACGTCCACACCCCGGCCGGCGCGCTCACCGTGCGCGCGACGTCGAGCAACACGGCGCTCGTCGCTGCGGCCGGACTCGCCTTCGGCGGCAGCGGCGCCAGCCGCACGCTGACCGCGACGCCGGTCGCCAACGCGTGGGGCACGACGACCGTCACCGTCTCCGTCTCCGACGGCAGCCTCGAGACCTCGACCGCCTTCACGCTGACCGTCGCCTCGGTCAACGACGCGCCGGTCGGCACCGACGCGACGCTGGCGCTGCAGGAGGACGTGCCCTACGCGCTGAAGGTCGCCGACTTCGGCCTGCGCGATGCCGACGACAACCCGGCGAACGCGCTGCTATCGGTGACGATCGTGCACGCCGCCGGCGGCCGGCAGCCTGCGCTACAACGGCAGCGCGGTGGCGCCGGGAACGGTGGTGACGGCGGTCGACCTCGCCGCCGGCAAGCTGGTCTATGCCGCTGCGCCGAACGCCTCCGGCAGCGGCTACGCCAGCCTGGGATTTCGCGTCCGCGACGACGGCGGCACGGCCGACGGCGGCGTCGACACGGCGGCGGCGGTCAACACGCTCACTTTCGACGTCGCGCCGGTCAACGACGCACCGCTCGGCGCCGACAGAACGGTGACTCTCGCCGAAGACGGCTCGTATACCCTGCAGCCGGCCGATTTCGGCTTCAGCGACCCGAACGACACGCCGGCCAACGCCTTCTCGTCGGTGAAGGTGACGACGCTGCCCGGCGCCGGCACGCTCAAGCTCGCCGGCGCCAACGTCGCCGCCGGCAGCTTCGTCGCGGCATCGGACATCGCCGCGCAGAAGCTCGTCTACGCGCCGGCGGCGAACGGCAACGGCACGGGCTATTCGAGCTTCACTTTCCAGGTCCGCGACGACGGCGGCACCGCCAACGGCGGCATCGACCTGGCCGTCGCGCCGAGCCGCCTGACCTTCGACGTCGCACCGGTCAACGACCCGCCGGTCAACCTTCTGCCTGCGGCGCAGGTGCTGAACGAAGATGCGCGGGTGGCCTTCTCGGCCGCGAGCGGCAACGCGATCACGATCAGCGACGTCGACGCCACGGCCTTGCAGCCGATGGAAGTGACGCTCGGCGTCGCGCACGGCACGCTGACGCTGACGCCGCTGCTCGGCGCCGAGACGCAGGTCAACCTCACCACCGCGAGCAACCAGCAGGCGCCGAAGGTCGCCGTCGCCGCCGACGGCCACTATGTCGTGGCCTGGCAGAGCAACAACCAGGACGGCAGCAAGTTCGGCATCTACGCCCGCGTCTACAACGCCGACGGCAGCGCGCGCAGCGGCGAGATCCAGGTCAACACGATCACCCTCGACGACCAGACGCAGCCGGTGGTCGCCATCGATTCGAGCGGCCGCTTCGTCGTCGCCTGGCAGAACAACGATCCGGCCCGGGGCGGCACCGGCTGGGACGTCTATGCGCGCACCTTCGACGCCGACGGCACGGCGCTCAGCACCGCCAAGCGCATCGCCAACACCACCGCCGCCGACCAGACGGCGCCGGCGGTGTCGATCGACGACGGCGGCAACATCGTCGTCGCCTGGCAGTCGCAGGGCCAGGACAACATCGACAACAAGGAAGGCATCTACGCACGGCGCTACACGATCGCGCTGGCCAACGTCGGCAACGAGTTCCTCGTCAACACCGCCACCGCCGACGCGCAGACCGCGCCGGCGGTGGCGAGCAACGCCGCGACCGGCGATTTCGTCGTCGTCTGGACGTCGAAGGCGCAGGACGGCAGCGGGCTCGGCGTCTACGGCCAGCGCTTCACCTCGGCCGGCGTGAAGGCCGGCGGCGAGTTCCGCGTCAACACCACGACCGCCGCGCGACCAGTCGGCGCCGTCGGTGGCGATGAACGCCAGCGGCGACTTCGTCGTCGCCTGGCAGAGCAAGGGGCAGGACAAGCGCCGCCGAGCGACCAAGTCGGGCATCTACGCCCAGCGCTACAACGCCTCCGGAGCGGCGCAGGGCGGCGAGCTGCGCGTCAACACGACGGTCGCCAACGACCAGACCGCGCCGCAGGTCGGCGATCGCCGCCGACGGCCGCTTCGCCGTCGCCTGGACCAGCCTCGGCGCAGGACGACGCCGACGGCAAGGAAGGCGTCTATCTGCAGGGCTTCGCCGCCGACGGCAGCCGCGGTCGGCGCCGAGGTGCGCCTCAACACGCACCACCCTCGACACGCAGGACGCGCCGTCGATCGGCATCGACGGCAGCGGCCGGCTGGTCGCGGTGTGGGAGAGCAACAAGCAGGACGGCAACGGCTACGGCGTCTTCATGCAGCGGCTGAAGGCGCGCGGCGCGCTGATCTTCCTCGGCGGCGACGGCGTCGCCGACGCGACGATGACGATGCGCGGCACGCTGCGCGACATCAACGAAGCGCTGGAAGGCGCTGGCCTACGAGCCGATCGCGAACTACTTCGGAGCCGACACCGCTCACCGTGCGCACCGACGACCTCGGCAACGGCGGCGGCGCGGCGCTGGTCGCCACCGGCGCGCTCGCGCTGACCGTCAACCCGGTCAACGACGCGCCGACGCAGTCGCTGCCCGGCGCGCAGGCGACCGTCGAGGACACGGCGATCGTCTTCTCGGCGGCGAACGGCAACGCCATCACGGTGGCCGACATCGACGCCGACCCGAATCCGATCCAGCTCAGCCTGTCGGCGGCGCAACGGCACCTTCACCCTGGCGTCGACGACCGGCCTGACCTTCGCCAGCGGCGCCAACGGCAGCGGCTCGATCGTCGTGCGCGGGCGCCAGTCCGACCTCAACGCCGCGCTCGACGGGCTGCGCTGGCAGCCGAACGCCGACTACAGCGGCGCCGACACGATCACGGTCACCACCAACGACCTCGGCAATACGGCTCGGGCGGCGCGTACTCGGTCAGCGGCACGATCGCCGTCACGATCTCGGCGGTCAACGACGCGCCGGTCGACGTGCTGCCGGCGACGCAGAGCGACGTCGAAGGCAACGTGCTGGTCTTCTCGACCGCCAACGGCAACCGCATCTCGCTCGCCGACGTCGACGCCGGCACGGCGGCCGAGGAAGTCACCCTCGCCTCGACCAACGGCACGCTAAAGCTGGCCGCCACCAACGGCCTGATCTTCAGCGCCGGCACCGGCAAGGGCGGCGAGACGCGGATCACCTTCCGCGGCAGCCTCGCCAGCATCAACACGGCGCTCGACGGCCTGGCGTTCACGCCGCTCGCCGGCTATGCCGGCCCGGCGTACCTGGAGATGCTGTCCAACGACCTGGGCAACAGCGGCCCGGGCGGCGCGCTCGGCGACCGCGACGTGCTCCTGATCCAGGTCGTGCCGAATGCCGCCAACGCCGCGCCGATCATCAGCATGCCCGGCAACCAGACGACGACCGAGGAAGTGCCGATCATGCTGTCGGCAGCCAACGGCAGCCTGATCTCGGTGGTCGACGACGCCGGCGGCAACCCGGTGCAGGTCACGCTGACGGCGACCGGCGGCACGCTGACGCTCGCCGGCAGCACCGGGCCCGAATTCCAGGTCAACAGCACGGTGGCCGGCGACCAGTCGCTGGCGCGCATCGCGACGCGCGCCGGGCGGCGACTACGTGGTGGTCTGGCAGAGCAGCGGCCAGGACGGCAGCGGCCTCGGCATCTACGGCCAGCGCTACAACCGCGACGGCATCGCCGTGGCGCCCGAGTTCCGCGTCAACGCCACGACCGCCGGCGATCAGTCGGCGCCGGAAGTGGCGATGGACGCCAGCGGCGGCTTCGTCGTCGTCTGGCAGAGCAAGACCGGCGACAGCCTGGAGCATCTACGCCAGGCGCTACGACGCCAACGGCATCGCGCCGCGGCAGCGAGTTCCGGGTCAATACCACGCACCGCCGACGACCAGAGCACGCCGCGACGTCGCCATGGATGCGGCCGGCGACTTCGTCGTCGTCTGGCAGAGCAACAAGCAGGACGGCGACGGCTGGGGCATCTACGCGCAGCGCTACGACGCAGCCGGCAATGCCATGGGCGGCGAGTTCCGCGTCAGCACCGACCACCGCCAAGGACCAGTTCGCGCCGACGGTCGCGATGAGCGCCGCCGGCGGCTTCGTCGTCGCCTGGCAGAGCGAGGACCAGGACGGCGACGGCTGGGGCGTCTACGCCCAGCGCTACGACGCGGCGGGCACGGCCCAGGGGACGCGAGTTCCGCGTCAACACGATCGCCTACAAGGACCAGACCGCGCCTGCCATCGGCATGAGACGATGCGGGCGCCTTCGTCGTCGCCTGGCAGAGCCAGGCGCGACTATCCCGACCACAAGGACGGCATCTACGCCCAGCGCTACGACGCCGCCGGCGTCGCGCAGGGGCCGCAGTTCCTCGTCAACACGACGACGCCCGACCATCAGACCGCGCCCGCGGTGGCGATGGACGGCGCCGGCAACTTCGTCGTCGCCTGGCAGTCGACGCGCCAGGACAACCCCGACGGCCGCGAAGGCATCTACGCCCAGCGCTACGACGCGAGCGGCACCCGGGTCGGCATCGAGTTCCTCGTCAATTCGACCACCGTCGAGGCGCAGACCGCGCCGTCGGTCGGCATACGACGACAACGGCCGCTTCGTCGCCGTCTGGACCAGCGACAAGCAGGACGGCAGCGGCCTGGGCGTGTTCGGCCAGGGCTACTTCGACCCGCGGCGGCTGTCGTTCGGCGCCGGCGACGGCGTCGACGACGCGACGATGACCTTCACGACGACGCTCGACCTCGTCAACGATGCGCTCAACGGTCTGGTCTTCACGCCGACGAAGGACTTCGACGGCAATGCGAAGCTGACCGTCGCCGTCGACGACCTCGGCAACTCGGGCGCCGGCGGCGCCAAATCGGCGAGCAAGTCGATCAACATCAGGGTCAATCCGGTCAACGACGCGCCGACGATCCAGGTGCCCGCATCGCGGACGGTGGCCGAGAACACGCCGGTCGTCTTTTCGACCGCCGCCGGCACGGCCTTCGCCATCGGCGACGTCGACGCCGCCAACGCCAAGCTGCTGCGTCACGCTCAGCGCCTCGGTCGGCCGGCTGACCCTGGCCAGCCCGGGCTCGGTGACGATGCAGTCGGGCACCGGCAGTGGCGATGCGACGATGATCTTCACCGGCACGCTGACGCAGATCGCGACGGCGATGGACGGCCTGCGGCTCGACCTGCCGGCGCACTACACCGGCGACGCCAACGTGCAGGTGATCGTCAACGACCAGGGCAACAAGGGCGCCGGCGGCGCGCTCGTCGCCGCCGAGACCGCCTTCGTGACGGTCGTTCCCGACGCGGTGAACGAGGCCCCCCGCGTGCTGATTCCGGCACCGCAGACCACCTGCGCAGGACACGCCGATCGCCCTCTCGGCGGCGAACGGCAACGCCTTCTCGGTGATCGACGACGCCGGCACGCAGGCGGTGCGGGTGACGCTCACCGCGAGCAACGGCACGCTCAGCCTCAGCCCGACGGTCGGCAGCGAGGCAACCGTCAATACCTACACGGCGGGCGTCACAGGACAGCGCGCAGGTCGGCGGTGGCGCCCGACGGCTCGCGGGTCGGTGGTCTGGCGCAGCAGCGGCCAGGACGGCAGCAACGGCGGCATCTACGCCCAGCGCATCGACAGCGCCGGCCGCGCCGAAGGGCCGGAATTCCTCGTCAATACCTTCACCGCCGGCGAGCAGTCGGCGCCGACGATCGCCATCGACCGCTCGGGGCAGTTCGTCGTCGCCTGGGTCAGCGCCGGCCAGGACGGCAGTGGCGCGCGGCGTCTACGCCCAGCGCTACGACGCGGCGGGCCACCGCATCGGGTCGGAACAGCTCGTCAACACGACGGTCGCCGGCGACCAGCTCGCGCCGGCGGTCGCCATCGCCGACAGCGGCGCCTTCGTCGTCGTCTGGCAGGGCAGCGAATCGTCTGCGGCCGTCTACGCGCAGCTGTTCGACGGCAACGGCGAGCCGGTGGGTACGGAGACGATCGGTCAACACCAATCGCTGCCGGCCATACCGCGGCACCCGACGTGTGCGATGGACGCCGCCGGCAACTTCGTCGTCGTCTGGCAGGCGCCCGACGCCAACAACGACGGCATCTACGCCCAGCGCTTCGACACCGACGGCAACGCGGTCGGCGGCGAGTTCCGCATCAACAGCACGACTCCGGCGAGCAGGCCGCGCCGACGGTCGCGATGCGCGCGAGCGGCGAGTTCGTCGTCGCATGGCAGGGACCCGAGACGCAGGCGGAGGCGGCGAGCCGGCACCGGCATCTATGCGCAGCGCTACGACGCCGCCGGGCTGGCCGCTGGGCGGCGAGTTCTCGGTCAACACGACGGTCGCCGGCAACCAGGACACGCCGGACGTCGCGGTCAACGACAGCGGCGACTTCGTCGTCGTCTGGCAAGGTCCGGACGCCAGCAACGACGGCGTCTATGCGCAGGTCTTCCGCGCCGACGGCAGCCGGCTCGGCCGCGAGGTCGCCGTCAACACCACGACGCAGGGCAACCAGGCGGCGCCGTCGGTCGGCATGAGCGCCAGCGGCCGTTACGCGGTCGCCTGGACCGGCGACGCGCAGGACGGCAACAACACGACCGGCATCGCCAGTCAGTGGATGCAGCAGGGCGACGAGGTCGCCCTCGCGGCGGGCAACGGCGTCAACGACGGCATGGTGACGCTGGTCGGCACGCTCGCCGACATCAACGCGATGCTCGACGGCATCCGCTTCACCCCGACGGCCGGGTTCAACGGCGTCGCCTCGATCCGGGTCGACGTCGACGACCTCGGCCACACCGGAACCGGCGGCAGCCTGACGGCAGCGGCAGCATCGACATCGTCGTCGGCAAGGCGCCGGTCGTCGACCTCGACGCCGACGACAGCTCGGGCGCCCTGGGTGCCGGCTATGCCGGCAGCTTCTCTCCCGGCCTCGGTCCGGTGCCGGTAGTCGACGCCGACGCGACGGTGCTCGACGCCTCGTCGCCGAGCCTGGTCTCGATGACGCTCAGGATCACCAACCTCGCGAATGCCGGCTCGGAGACGCTCGCCGCGGCCACCAACGGCACCATCATCGTCGCCGGCTACAACGCGGCCACCGGCACCCTCACGCTGACCGGCAACACGACCGTCGCGAACTACCAGAAGGTGCTGCGCACCGTCACCTACGACAACACCGCCGCCTCGCCGAACACGGCGACGCGCCTGATCAGCGTGATCGCCACCGACAGCCGGCGGCACGTCGAACACCGCGGTCTCGTCGCTGCGCTACGGCGTGCCGAACACGGCACCGGTCGCGCAGGCCGACAGCTACACGGTGACGAAGGGCGGCATGCTGACGGTGTCGGTCCCGGGGGTGCTGGCCAACGATACGGATGCCAACTCCGACCCGCTGTCGGCCGAACTGGCGAGCGGGCCGGCCAACGGCAGGCTGACGCTGTCGGCCAGCGGCTCGTTCGTCTACACGCCGAACGTCGGCTTCAGCGGCAGCGACGCCTTCACCTACCGCGCCTTCGACGGCTCGCTGCGTTCGGCGCCGGTGACGGTGACGATCACCGTCACCCCGGTCAACGTCGCACCGGTCGGCACCGACGCCACGCTCGTGCTGCTGCAGAACCGGACGCACGTCTTCGCTGCGCGGCGACTTCGGCTTCACCGACCCGGGCGACTCGCCGGCCAATGCGCTGGCGGCCGTGCAGCTGTCGACGCTGCCGACAGCCGGCACGCTGACGCTCGCCGGCACCGCCGTCAGCGCCGGCCAGTGGATCGGCGCGGCCGACCTCGCCGCCGGGCGGCTGGCGTATTCCTCCGGCGCCGACGGTCACGGCACCGGCTACGCCAGCCTGGGCTTCCGGGTCCGCGACGACGGCGGCACCGCCGACGGCGGCGTCGACACCGACACCGTCGAGCGCACGCTCGGCTTCGACGTGCTGCGCGTCAACCGCGCGCCGCAGGGCACGGCCGGCAGCGTCGCCGCGCTGGAGGACACGCCCTACGTCTTCGCCCTCGCCGACTTCGGCTTCACCGACCCGGCCGACAGCCCGGCCGATGCGCTGCTGGCGGTGAAGATCGCTACGCTGCCCGGCGCCGGAACGCTCGCCGCCAACGGCGTGGCCGTGACCGCCGGCCAGTTCGTCTCCGCCGCCGACATCGCCGCCGGCCGGCTCGTCTACACGCCCGCCGCCGACGCCAGCGGCGCCGGCTACGCCGCCTTCACCTTCCAGGTGCAGGACGACGGCGGCAGCGCCAACGGCGGCGCCGACCTCGACCCGACGCCGCGACGCCTCGCCATCGACGTGACGGCGGTCAACGACGCACCGACCGGCCGCAGCGCGACGCTGGCGCTGGTCGAGGACGTACCCTACGCCTTCCGCATCGCCGACTTCGGCTTCGCCGACCCGCACGACACGCCGGCCGATGCGCTGCTGTCGGTGACGATCGCGAGCCTGCCCGGCGCCGGCAGCCTCAGCTTCGACGGCCGCCCTGTCGCCGTCGGCACCGTGGTCGGCGCCGCCGACCTCGCCGCCGGCAAGCTCGTCTTCGTCGGCGCCCGCGACGCCAGCGGCGCCGGCTACGCCAGCTTCGGCTTTCGCGTCCGCGACGACGGCGGCACCGCCCAAGGCGGCGTCGACGCCGACCCGGTGGTGCGCACGCTGACGCTCGACCTCGCCGCCGTCAACGACGCGCCGCGAATCACCAGCCTCGGCGGCGGCGCCAGCGCCGCGCTGAGCGTGGCCGAGAACTCGACCGCCGTGGCCACCGTGACGGCCACCGACACGGAGGGCGACCCGATCGCCTACAGCATCGCCGGCGGCGCCGACGCGCGCGCTTCGCCATCGACGCGCAGCGGCGTGCTGCGCTTCCTCGCCGCGCCGAACTTCGAGGCGCCCGCCGATGCCGATGCCGACAACGTCTACGAGGTGGTCGTGCGCGCCACCGACAGCGCCGGCGCCTTCGGCTCGCAGGCGATCGCGTCACCGTCACCGACGCCGACGAGGCACCGATCGCCGTGGCCGACAGCTATGCGTTCGCCGAGGACGCCGCTCCTCGTCGTGCGAGCCGGCCCAGGGCCTGCTGGCCAACGACTGCCGACCCGGAACAAGCTCGTTGTCGGCGCTGCTCGTCCGCGCGACCGGCCAACGGCGTGCTCGCGCTCGACGCCGACGGCGGCTTCCGCTACACGCCCAACGCCGGCTACAACGGCAGCGACGCCTTCACCTATCGCGCCTTCGACGGCTCGCTCTACTCGGCGCCGGTGACGGTGTCGATCACCGTCGGCTCGGTCAACGACGCGCCGGTCGGCACCGACGCGACGCTGACGCTGCTGCAGAACCGGACGCATGTCTTCGCCGCCGGCTGATTTCGGCTACACCGACCCGGGCGATGCGCCGCCGAATGCGCTGGCCGCCGTGCAGCTGCTCGAGCCTGCCGACCGCCGGCGCGCTGACCCTCGACGGCGCCGCCGTGAACGCCGGCCAGTGGATCACCGCCGCCGACCTCGCCGCCGGCCGGCTGGCGTATGCGCCTGGCTGCCGACGGGCCACGGCACCGGCTACGCCAGCCTCGGCTTCCGCGTCCAGGACGACGGCGGCACCGCCAACGGCGGCGTCGATACCGACACCGTCGAGCGCACGCTCACGCTTCGACGTGCTGCGCGTCAACGACGCGCCGCAGGGCACGGCCGGCAGCGTCACCACGCTGGAGGACACGCCCTACGTCTTCGCCCTCGCCGACTTCGGTTTCACCGACCCGGCCGACGCCGGCCGACGCGCTGCTGGCGGTGAAGATCACGACGCTGCCCGGCGCCGGCACGCTCGACGCTCAACGGCGTGGCCGTCACCGCCGGCCAGTTCGTCTCCGCCGCCGACATCGCCGCCGGCCGGCTCGTCTACACGCCCGCCGCCGACGCCAACGGCGCCGGCTACGCCGAGCTTCACCTTCCAGGTGCAGGACGACGGCGGCACGCGCCAACGGCGGCGTCGACCTCGACCCGACGCCGCGCACGCTCACGATCGACGTGACGGCGGTCAACGACGCGCCGACCGGCACGCAGCGCCACGCTGACGCTGGTCGAGGACGCGCCCTACGCCTTCCGCATCGCCGACTTCGGCTTCGCCGACCCGCACGACACGCCGGCCGATGCGCTGCTGTCGGTGACGATCGCGACCCTGCCCGGCGCCGGCAGCCTCACGCTTCGACGGCGCGCCCGTCGCCGTCGGCACAGTCGGTCGGCGCCGCCGACCTCGCCGCCGGCAAGCTCGTCTTCGTCGGCGCGCGCGACGCCAACGGCGCCGGCTACGCGAGCTTCGGCTTCCAGGTCCGCGACGACGGCGGCACCGCCAACGGCGGCGTCGATACTCGACCCGGTGGCGCGCACGCTGACGATCGACGTCGCCGCCGTCAACGACGCGCCGCGCATCATCGGCCCGGCCGGCGGCGCCAGCGCCGCGCTGAGCGTGGCCGAGAACTCGACCGCGGTGACCACGGTGACGGCGATCGACCCGGAGGCCGACACCGTCGCCTACAGCCTGGCCGGCGGCGCCGACGCGGCGCGCTTCGCCATCGACGCCGGCAGCCGGCGCGCTGCGCTTCCTCGCGGCGCCGAATTTCGAGACGCCCGCCGACGCCGATGCCGACAACGTCTATCAGGTGGTCGTCCGCGCCACCGACAGCGCCGGCGCGTATTCGGCTCGCAGTCGCTCGCCGTCACGGTCACCGACGCCGACGAGGCGCCGGCGGCCGCCGCCGACAGCTACCGAGCCGACGCGGGCACGACGCTCGTCGTCGGACGCGCCGACGGCGTGCTGGCCAACGACGCCGATCCGGCGAAAGCCGGCGGCTGACCGCCCGGCTGTCGGCAGGACCCGCAGCACGGCCTGCTGACGCTCGCCGCCGACGGCGGCTTCAGCTACACGCCCGCCGCCGGCTTCAGCGGCGTCGACAGCTTCAGCTACCGGGCCGGCAACGGCAGCCTCGATTCGGCCGACGCGCATGGTGAGCATCACCATCGCTGCGGCCGCCGCGGTCGATCGTGCGCCGCTCGGCGTGGCCGACGCCGCCGAAGGCGACCAGGACATGGTCATCGCCGGCAACGTGCTCGCCAACGACACCGACCCGGACGGCGATACGCTCACCGCGATCGCTCGTCGACGGCCCGGCGCACGGCAGCCTGACGCTGGCCGCCGACGGCAGCGTTCGCCTACGTCCGGACGCCGGATACGTCGGCACCGACCGCTTCGACTACCTCGCCGACGACGGCCGCCTGCAGTCGACGGCGACGACGGTGACGCTCACCGTCATGGCCGTCGCCGCTCCGCCGACCGGCGGCGGCACAGGCGATGCGGCGACACCGGGAGATCCCGGCGGCGGCGGCACTGCGCCTCCCGTCGACACCGGTCCCGGCCCGACGGCTCCGCCCGACGCCGGCGATGGCGTCTCGCCACCGGTCGATGCCGGCAGCGGCGCCGCGCCGCCGGTCGATGCCGGCAGCCGGTGCACTTCCGCCGGTCGATGTCGGCAACGGCGCTCCTCCTCCGGTCGACACCGGTGGCGTTGCGCCGGCACCGGACGACGCCTCCCCCACCGTTCCTGCGCCGCCGCAGGACGGCGGCCACGGTGCAGTCAACCATGCGCCGACGTTCGTCGGCGGCGATGCGGCGGCGACGATCGTCGAGCCCGGCACGCCGTCCGGCGAACTGGTGGCGAGCGGCATGCTCGACTTCGACGATGTCGACGCTGCGGACATTCACAGCGTCTCGGCGGCTGCCGCCGACCCGGCCGGCACGACGCTCGGCTCGCTGAGCATCGCCAAGCTCGCCGATACCGCCCTGCTGCCCGACGGCACGCCCGCCGCCGGCCGGCTGGTCTGGACCTACACCGTCAAGGCGGGCGCGATCGACCACCTGGCGGCCGGCGAAACCCGCATCGAGCGCTACACCGTCACCGTCGCCGACGGCCGCGGCGGCAGCGCCGCCCGGCAGGTCGCGGTGACGCTCGTCGGCACCAACGACGCGCCGGTGGTCGTCGCAGCCCTCGCCGGACAGACGCAGTCGCCGGAGGTCGCGTTCCGCTTTGCGCTGCCGAAGCCGACCTTCGCCGATCCGGACAGCGCCGACACGCTGCGCTATGCCGCGACGCTCGCCGACGGCCAGCCGCTGCCCGCATGGCTGCGCTTCGACGCCGAGCAGCAGGTCTTCTCCGGCGCCTCGCCGGCGGGCTACGCCGGATCGCTGCTCGTCCGCGTCACGGCGGTCGACCCGTCGGGCGCCGGCGCGGCTGCCGTCCTGAGGATCGACATCGTGCCGCCGGCCGAACCGGTGACGTCGGGCGCCGCAGTCGCGGCGCGGCCGCCGGCCGATGCCGTGCCCGAGGCGCCGGCAGTGCCGGCCGCCGCGCCCGTCGCAGCGGCGGCGGCAGCGCCGCAGGCGGTCGCGGTGCCGCCGCCCGCACAGCCTGCCGTCGGCGACCTGCTGGCCGACGGCGACAGCCTGTCGATGCGGCCGGCTTCGCCGCTCGTCGTCACCGCGCCGCGCACCGTCGGCGGCGACATCCGTCCGTCGACGTCTCACGCCTCGTCGGCCGACCTCGTCCTCGCCCAGGCGAGCTATGCCGACGTCGGTGCGATCGAGCTGAGCCCGCTGCTGCGCACGCTGCAGAGCGACGACATGCTGCGCCGGCTGGCCGAGTTCCAGCAGCAGATCGACCAGCAGGCCGGGCGGCATCAGGGCGCCATCGCCTCGTCGATCGCGCTGACGACCGGCGTCTCGGTCGGCTACATCGTCTGGCTGGTGCGCGGCGGCGTGCTGGTCAGCTCGATGCTGTCGGCGATGCCGGCGTGGCAGATGATCGACCCGCTGCCGGTGCTGATGAGTTCGCGCCGGGGCGGAGGCGGCAGGAAAAACGACGACGACGAAGGCGCCGACGACGTGGAGAAGCTGTTCGACCGCCGCCGCACCGATCCTGCCGGCGACCGCGCCGGTACGCCGGCCATGCAGCCGGTGCCTCCCGGCGCGGCGCTGACGCCGACGCCGACGCCCCGTTCGGCCGGTGTCGGTGCGGTCGGCCGGTGAAAGGCCGGCCGATCGCCCGGAGGCGCGTGAGCATGCGGAGTGCCCACGACCGGAGCGCGCCGCCGCCATCAGCCGTCATGCGCCGGCCGGATCGATGGCGCGACGGCATGGCCCGCTGCCGGGTCGGCGACCGCAGCCCGAGGCCGTCGCGCGGCGACGCGGCTCCGTCGCACCGCAGCGGCGCGTTCGCGAGCCGTGCCGCGCCGCCCGCTCAGCCGCGCCTGAACATCGTCCGCTTCGTGTTGCGGAACGCCGGCCGCACGCGCGAACTCCAGTCGCTGCCGCGCACCGCCAGCCAGGGCGGGCTGCCGAGGGTCTCGATCGAGGCGAGGTCGTAGCCGGCATGGTGACGCGGCGGCGCGTCGTCGCACACATAGCGCGCGGCGCGCACCGTGCCCGGCACGCCGGCCAGCCCCGGCAGGTGCTCCTGCTCGTACCAGGCGTCGAAGTCGGCGGCGTGCCCGGGCAGTACGTCGGTCTCGACGACGTAGTGGAACGCCGCCGGGGCGCCGGCCGAGGCGCCGGCGAGCTCGGTGGTGCAGGCGAGCCGCCTCAGCCGGGCGCCGGCGGGGGCGAGCCTCCGCAGCGCCTCGCGCGTCACGGCGGCGGCATCGAGATAGACGTAGGCCTCGCTACCTTCGACCGCATGCCAGACCTGCAGGCCGCTGCCGGCCGCCACCGCCGCATCGGCGCGCAACCCCGCCAGCGGGTCGGCCGACGCATCGGCGGGCCGGTCGAAGGCGATCAGCCAGAGGTCGCGCATGGGTTGCCTTCGCATTGCCGTGTGGGTTTCCGATGCGGCGGTGCTCAATGCGCCACGCCGAGCGCGACCAGCAGCCGCGACACCATGTTGTAGGCGGCGACGGTGGCCACCAGCTCGACCAGGCCGCGGGCGTCGAAGCGGCCGCGCAGCCGCTCCATCAGCGCGTCGGGCACCTCGATGTCGCGCGTCATCGCGTCGGTCAGGTCCAGCACCAGCCGCTCGTCCGGCGTGTAGACGCCGTCGGGCAGCGGCTCGCTGCGCAGTGCCGTCGATCTTGGCCGGCGCTCGACGCCCGCGCGCTCGGCATGCGGCACATGGGCGTCGAACTCGAAGGCGGCGCGGTTGAGCACCGCCACGCGCAGGATCATCAGCTCGCGCAGGTCGGCCGGCACGCCGGTCTGGTTGCGCACCGCGGTCAGCATGCGCTCCCAGCCGGAGGCGATCGGCCCGCTGTTGAGCAGCACCTGGTAGAGCAGCGAGACGCGGCCGCGCTCGGCCATGATGCGCGCCTCGATCTCGGCCAGTTCGGGGCGGCGTGCCGGGCTCGACCAGCGGACGCGAGGGGTGTCGGATGCGCTGCTCATTCTTCGGCTTGATCTTCTTGTCGCGCGCATCAGCTTGGCCCACTTGTCGGTGTCTGCGCTTGCAGCAGCGCGGCCAGCTCCTGCGGCGTCGACGGCGCCGGCTCGGCGCCGGTGTCGAGCAGGCGGTCGTTCAGCTGCCGGCGTTGGCCAGCGCGCGGCGCACCGCCTGGTTGAGCGCGCTCGATCGTCGCCGGCGGGCGTCTTGGCCGGCGCGAACAGCGCATACCAGTTGTTGGTGTCGACGCCCGGCGATGCCCTGCTCGGCGAGCGTCTTCACCTCGGGCAGCGCCGGATGGCGCTTCGCCGAGGCGAGGCCGAGCGGCTTCAGCTTGCCGCTCCT
The DNA here is from genome assembly GCA_963795165.1 of uncultured Microthrixaceae bacterium. Classification (GTDB taxonomy): domain Bacteria; phylum Actinomycetota; class Acidimicrobiia; order Acidimicrobiales; family VFJN01; genus VFJN01. Next base: position 17,335 of record CAWCGT010000001.1, read on the forward strand.
GCACGTAGCCGATCAGGCCGGGGATGTCGCCGAAGAAGCCGCCGACCTGGCCGCCGAGCACGTCGGTGATGGCCGGCGCCGCGCCCTTGTACGGCACGTGCAGCAGCTTCGCGCCGGTGGCATCGGCGAGCTGCTCGATCGCCAGGTGCGGAATGCTGCCGATGCCCGACGACGCCATCGACACGCGGCTGCGCCTCTTCTTGCTGGCGGCGACGAACTCGGCCGCCGTCGTTGCCGGATTCGTTCGGATTGACCACCAGCAGCTCGACGTTGTTGACCACCAGCGACACCGGCGCGAAGTCGCGCTGCGTGTCGTAGGGCAGCTTGTCGTAGAGCGCCGGGTTGATCGCCGCCGCGCCGACGCTGGTGAGCCACAGCGTGCTGCCGTCGGGCGGCGAGCGCATCGACCTCGGCCGCGCCGATGGCGCCGTTGGCGCCGGCCTTGTTCTCGATGATCGACGCTGCTGGCCCAGCTCCTTGCCGAGCTGCTCGCCGAGCGCGCGGGCGACGAAGTCGACCGGCCCGCCCGGGCGGGAACGAGACGACGATGCGAGCGGCTTCGTCCTGGGCGAAGGCGGCTGGGGGCGCAGGCGGCGGCGAGGCCGAGCGAGAGGGCGATCAGGGCACGGCGTTGCGGCATGGCGGCGGGGCTTTCTGGGACGGGGAAAGGAGTCATCGTGAGCCGGGGTCGGAGCACCGCAGCCTTCGTGGTCGGTGCCGCGCTCAGTCGCAGCGCGCCGTCATGCCGCCGTCGACGACGATTTCGGTGCCGGTGATGAAGCGCGCCTCGTCGCAGGCGAGGAACAGCACGGCGGCGGCAGTGTCGCGGCCGTCGCCCATGAAGCCGAGCGGAATGCGCTTGCGGCGCTGTGCCAGCAGTGCCTCGACGTCGCCGCCGGCACGCTGGCCGGCCAGCCGCGTCTCGACCATCGGCGTGTGCAGCTGGCCCGGCACGACGGTAGTTGACGCGGATGCCCTGCGCGCGCATGCTGCACGGCGACCACGCGCGAGAGCTGGATCACGCCGGCCTTGGTGGCCGCATAGGCCGACCTGGGCGCGCCGGTCCAGCGCAGGCCGGAGGTCGAGGCGATGTTGACGATCGCGCCCGCGCCCTGGGCCAGCATCGTCGGCAGCACGTGCTTGCAGGTGAGGAAGACGCTCTTGAGGTTGACGTCGACCTGCGAGTCCCAGACTTCCTCGGACAGCTCGACCGGCCCGCCCGGCGCCGAACCGCCGACGTTGTTGACCAGCACGTCGATGCGTGCCGAAGCGCTCGAGGCAGGCCGCGACCATCGCCGCGATCGCCTGGCGCTCGAGGTCACGTCGCAGCTGCATGCGTGCGCGATCGACGCCGCGCGCTTCGCCGGCCAGCTCGAGCGTCTCGTCGAGCCGCTGCCGGGTCGCGGTCGACGGCGAAGCACGCGGGCGCCCTCCTCGGCCAGCCGCACCGCGATCGCGCGGCCGTTGCCCCAGCCGGCGCCGACGCAGCCGGCGCCGGTGACGATGGCCACCTTGTCCTTCGAAGCGTCGGTCATGCACGGCTCCTGCCGGCGCTCGAAGCGGTAGAGGCGCTGCGGGTTGTCGACCAGCAGCCGGCTGCCGCGGCGCCTCGTCGGGCGCGATCTCGGCCGATCAGCGTCGACCAGCTGCGCCTCGTCGGGCATCGGGCCGTCGTGGTTGGGATGCGGCCAGTCGGTGCCCCACAGCACGCGGTCGCCGAAGTCGGCCACCAGCGCTGCGGGCGAACGGGATGCGCGTCGGCGTAAGGCGGGCCCTGGCGCGTGACGCGGTCGCATGCCGCTCACCTTGACCCAGAAGCGCTCGGTCGTCCATCAGCCGCAGCAGCGCCCGGAACGCCGGCTGGTCGAGGCCGAGCGCGGCGTCGACGCGGCCCATGTGGTCGATCACCACCGGCACCGGCGAGCGCCGCAGCGCCGGCGGCCAGGTCGGTCAGCAGCCGCGCGTCGCCATGGATCTGCAGATGCCAGCCGAGCGGCTCGAGCCGCGCCGCCAGCGCCATCACCTCGGCCATCGGCGTCGCATCGCCGAGATGGCCCATGAAGTTGAAGCGCACGCCGCGAAAGCCGGCGCCGTCGAGCCGGCGCAGCTCGGCATCGGCCACGTCGGTCGGCAGCAGCGCGACGCCGCGGTAGCTGCCGCGGCCGCGCCGCCATCGCGTCCTCGGCGGCGCGGTTGTCGAAGCCGTGGCAGGCCGACTGCACGACCACGCAGCGCTCGAGGCCGAGGCGGTCGTTCAGCGCGAACAGCGCCTCCTTGGGCGCATCCTGCTCGGGAACGAAGCGGCGCGTCGGCCGCATAGGGAAAGCGCCCGCGCGGGCCGAACACATGCACATGCGCGTTGCAGGCGCCACGCGGCAGCGCGGCAGGGGAGCGATCGGTCGACGACATGAGGCGGCTGCGCGGCCGGGCCGCTGCGGGAGGGATGAACCGGCCGCGGTTCTACACCCGATGCGGCGCGGACGCAGGAGACGGGCATGAAACGGTCTTGCGGGGACTCCTGCGGCGCGCACCCCGACCGTCCGGCGGAAGCCGTCGACCGGCAGCCCGGCGGATTTCACGAAGCCGTCGGCGACCGGCCCAGGTGCCAGGCTCGACGGGCGACGGCAACCCGTTACTCTCCACCCTCCCCCGCATCCCTTCGAGGCCAGCGCAGTGAACAAGGTCCGCAGCAACGCATCGGCCGCTCTTTCCGTGATTGCGCTGTCGCTGACGGCCGCCCCGCCGGCCTGGGCTGCCTGCTACACCATCTACAGCCCGCAGAACACGGTGGTCTACCAGTCGGGCGAGCCGCCGGTCGACCTGTCGCGGACGATCTCTTCGCAGATGGCGCTGCGCTATCCGCGCCATCATCTGGTGATGGTCAACGACAGCAGCGCCTGTCCGCTGGTCCTGCCGCGTGGCCGGACGGCGTCGCAGCCGCTCGACAGCGCCTCCGGCGAGACGCTGGTCGATTCGCCGATGTTTCGCGACGCTCTGCCGATCCTTTCCAGCAGCATCATCTCGGGCAGCGGATCCGCCGGCTACGGCAGCGTTCCGGTCATGAACTCGAACCGCGGCATTCCGGGCACCGACGGCGCGGCGCGGCCGTCGATGCGCTCGGGCATGTCCTCGGGTCGCTGAGCGGGGGCTCGGTCGGGCAGCGAGTCTGCGCTGCGAGGGCGAAGCGCGGCGGTCGCATGGCGCGATGCTGACCGCGCAACGCAGAGGTCGGCACATCGCGAAGGCCGGCGAAGCCGTCGCGGCGACCTGCCCGAACGGCGGCTGGCCTGCCCGGAGGGACTCGAACCCCCGACCTGCGGTTTAGAAGACCGCTGCTCTATCCAGCTGAGCTACGGGCAGTGATGGGGAGAGCCCTGCACCGCGCCGTCGAAGACGGGCGGCAGGCGAAGAATTGGTCGGGGCGGCGGGATTCGAACTCGCGACCTACTGGTCCCAAACCAGTTGCGCTACCAGGCTGCGCTACGCCCCGAACGAGCGCCGATTCTAGGCGGCACGGCGATCGAGCTGGCCCAGAGCTTGTCCAGCCGCTTCACGCTCACCGGCTGCGGCGTGCGCAGCTCCTGCGCGAAGAAGCTCACGCGCAGTTCCTCCAGCAGCCAGCGGAATTCGTCGCATGCGCGCGTCGGCCGCGCCCTTGCGCTCGGCCACCAGGCGCCAGTAGCGCTGCTCCTGCGGCCGCAGCTCGGCCAGCCGCGCGGCGTCGCGCGCCGGGTCGGCGCGCAGCTTGTCCAGCCGCAGCGCGATGCGCCTTCAGGTAGCGCGGCAGGTGCTGCAGCCGCGGCCACGGCGTGTCGGCCAGGAAGCGCTTGCGGCACCAGCCGCTGCAGCTGCTGCCTGCACGTCGTCGGCGACGTCGCTTCGGCGGCCTGCGTGTCCTTGATCTTGCGCAGCGCCGCGGCGTACTCGGCGAGGATCGGCGCCGGCCAGCCGCGCCACCTCGTTGGCGATCAGCGTCAGCCGGCCGCGGCCCTCGTCGATGCGGCGCTTGAAGGCCGCCTCGTCGGTCGGCAGCGGGTCGGCAGGAAGGCGCGGTCGAGCGCCACGTCGATGATCTGCTCGCGCAGCTCCTCCAGCGTGCCCAGCGGCATGTAGGCGACCGCCATCTTCTGCAGGTCGGGGATGTTCTTCTCCAGGTACTTCAGCGCGTCGCTGGAGCTGCAGCGCGAACAGGCGGCGCAGGCCGGCGCGGTGCTTGCGCCGCGGCGACGTCGGGCTCGTCGAAGACCTCGATCGTCGACCGCGTCGCCCTGGTCGATCAGCGCCGGAAAGCCGACCAGCGTCTGGCCGCCGCTTGCGCACCTCCATCAGCTCGGGCAGCTCGCCGAAGGTCCAGGCGGTGTAGCGCTGGCCGGCGCGCGCCGGCCGCGCCTGCGCGAGGCGCCGGTCGGCAGCGGCGCCGGCTGCGACGCGCTGGCGCGCCGCGGCCGCCGGCCTGCGCTCGCCGGCGCGGCGCGGCCGCGCCGGCGACGCGCCGCAGCTTCAGCCCCGCCAGCGCCTGGAACGCCGCCGCGCGCCTGGGCGCCGAGCTCGGCCTTCAGCGCCGCCAGGTTGCGGCCCATGCCGAGCTGGCGGCCGTGCTCGTCGACCACGCGGAAGTTCATGAACAGGTGCGGCGGCAGCATGTCGAGCTTGAAGTCGGCGCGCTTGCACGTCGAGCTGGGTGCGCTCGCGCACGCGCCTCGAGCAGCGCGTCGATCAGCGCCGCCGTCGGCCGAACGGCGCGCGTCGGCGCACGAAGCGCGTCGGCGGACTCGGGCAGCGGCACGCAGCCGCGAGCGCGGCCTCTGCGGCAGGCTCTTGAGCAGCGCCTGCACCTTGTCCTTCAGCATGCCCGGCACCAGCCATTCGCAGCGCTCCTCGCTCGACCTGGTTCAGCACGAAGAGCGGCACCGTCGACGGTCACGCCGTCGCGCGCGTCGCCCGGCTCGTGCAGGTAGGTCGGCGGCGCAGTCGACGCCGCCCAGCCGCACGCGTCTGCGGAAAGGCCTCGGTCGTGATGCCGGCCGCCTCGTGGCGCATCAGCTCGTCGCGCGTCAGCAACAGCAGCTTCGGCTGGTCGCTGCGACCGCGTCGCGGTACCAGCGCTCGAAGGTCGCGCCGCTGTGCACGTCGGCCGGCAGCTGCTGGTCGTAGAAGGCGTAGATCAGCTCGTCGTCGACCAGCACGTCCTGCCGGCGCGACTTGTGCTCCAGCTCCTCGACCTCGCGCGACCAGCTTGCGGTTGGCGGCGAGGAACGGCAGCTGCGTCTCCCACTCGCCGGCGACCAGCGCCTCGCGGATGAAGATCTCGCGCGCGCGCGGCCGGGTCGACGCTGCGCGAAGTCGACGCGCCGGCCGCTGTAGACCACCAGGCCGTACAGCGTGGCGCGCTCGAGCGCCATCACCTCGGCCGCCTTCTTCTCCCAGTGCGGGTCGAGCAGCTGCTTCTTCAGCAGGTGGCCGGCCGACCTGCTCGATCCACTGCGGCTCGATGTCGGCGATGCCGCGGCCGAACAGGCGCGTGGTCTCGACCAGCTCGGCCGCGACGATCCAGCGGCCCGGGCTTCTTGCGTCAGGTGCGCGCCCGGGATGGCGGCAGAACTTGATGCCGCGCGCGCCGAGGTAGCCGTCGTCGTCGTCGCTCTTGCAGCCGATGTTGCCGAGCAGGCCGGCGAGCATCGACAGGTGCAGCTGCTCGTAGCTCGCCGGCGCGGTGTTCAGCCGCCAGCTCGTGCTCGGCGACCACGGTGTGCAGCTGCGCAGTGGATGTCGCGCCACTCGCGCACGCGGCGCGACGTTGACGAAGTTCTCGCGCAGCAGCTGCTCCTGCTGGCGACTGGCGAGCTTGTGGCGGTCGACGCTCGTCGCGTCGCCGTCGCCGTGGCCGCCGTGGCCCGCGCGCCTGCCTCGATCCAGTGCCACAGCTTCAGGTAGCCGCTGAACTCCGACTCTCTCGTCGTCGAACTTGCGCGTGCGCTGGTCGGCCGCTGCTGCGCGCTCCAGCGGCCGGTCGCGCACGTCCTGCACCGACAGCGCCGCGGCGATGACCAGCACCTCGTCCAGCGCGCTCGCGCTCGCGCGCCTCCAGGATCATGCGGCCGACGCGCGGGTCGAGCGGCAGCCGCGCCAGCTCGCGGCCGATCGGCGTCAGCTCGTTGGCGTCGTCGACCGCGCCGAGCTCGGCGAGCAGCTGGTAGCCGTCGGCGATCGCGCGCGCGCGGCGGCGGCTCGAGGAACGGGAAGTCCTCGACGTCGCCCAGGTGCAGCGACTTCATGCGCAGGATCACGCCGGCCAGCGACGAGCGCAGGATCTCCGGATCGGTGAAGCGCGGCCGCTCGGCGAAGTCCTCCTCGTCGTACAGCCGGATGCAGATGCCGTCGGCGACGCGGCCGCAGCGGCCGGCGCGCTGGTTGGCCGCGGCCTGGCTGATCGGCTCGACCAGCAGCTGCTCGACCTTGTTGCGGAAGCTGTAGCGCTTGACGCGCGCCGTGCCGGCGTCGATCACGTAGCGGATGCCGGGCACGGTGAGCGAGGTCTCGGCCACGTTGGTGGCCAGCACGATGCGCCGGCCGCCGTGCGGTCTGGAAGACGCGGTCCTGCTCGGCCTGCGACAGGCGCGCGAACAGCGGCAGCACCTCGGCGTTGCGCGTGCAGCGGCGTGGTGCGCCAGGTGCTTGCGCAGGTGGTCGGCCGCCTCGCGGATCTCGCGCTCGCCGGGCAGGAAGACCAGGATGTCGCCGCCGGCGCCGCCGCGCCAGAGCTCGTCGACCGCGTCGGCGATCGCGTCGTTCAGGCTCGTCGTCGCGCGCTCTCCTCGAACGGCCGCCAGCGCTGCTCGACCGGGATACATGCGGCCCGACACCTCGATCACCGGCGCCGGCCCGTCGGGCGCCGGCGAAGTGCCGCGCGAAGCGCTCGGCGTCGATGGTCGCCGAGGTGACGATCACCTTCAGGTCGGGCCGGCGCGGCAGCATCTGCGCGCAGGTAGCCGAGCAGGAAGTCGATGTTCAGGCTGCGCTCGTGCGCCTCGTCGATGATGATGCGTGTCGTAGGCCTCGCAGCAGCGGGTCGCTCTGCGTCTCGGCGAGCAGGATGCCGTCGGTCATCAGCTTGACCGAGGCGCCCGCGCGACAGCCGGTCCTGGAAGCGCACCTTGTAGCCGACCACCTCGCCGAGCGGCGTCTTCAGCTCCTCGGCGATGCGCTTGGCCACGCTGCGCGCGGCGATGCGCCGCGGCTGCGTGTGGCCGATCAGCCGGCCGCTGCCCGGCCGGCGCATTCAGCTTGCCGCGGCCCAGCGCCAGCGCGATCTTCGGCAGCTGCGTGGTCTTGCCCGAGCCGGTCTCGCCGCAGACGATGACCACCTGGTGCGCGGCGATCGCCGCGCGCGATCTCGTCGCGCCGCGCCGAGACCGGCAGCGATTCGGGGAATTCGATCGCGGGCAGGCGGCCGGCGGCTGCAGCGACAGGATCGACTGCGGATTTTTCGGGTAAGGCTCGGGGCGGCGGATTCACGGGGCGCGGATTATCCGCGAGCCGCCGCACCGGCCGCACCGGCTCTCGCGGTACTGCACAATCGCCGGCTTTGCCGCCGCCTGCCGACCGCGATGTCCGCCGTCTTCCCGCACACCTTCGTCCCCTGGTTCCGCGCGGTCGCGCCGTACATCCACGCCTACCGCGGCAAGACCTTCGTGGTCGGCCATCGCCGGCGAGGCGATCGCCGCCGGCAAGCTGCAACTGTTCGCGCAGGACCTGGCGATCCTGCACGCGATGGGCATCAAGCTGGTGCTGGTGCACGGCTTTCGGCCGCAGGTCAACGAGCAGTTGCGGGCCAAGGGCCACGCAGTCGAAATTCAGCCACGGCATGCGCATCACCGACGAGGTGGCGCTCGATTCGGCGCAGGAAGCCGCCGGCCAGCTGCGCTTCGAGATCGAGGCGGCGTTCTCGCAGGGCCTGCCGAACACGCCGATGGCGAATGCGACGGTGCGCGTGATCTCGGGCAACTTCCTGACCGCGCGGCCGGTCGGCATCGTCGACGGCGTCGACTTCCAGTCGAGCGGGCTGGTGCGCAAGGTCGACGCGACCGCGATCCGCCGCGCGATCGACACCGGCGCGATGGTGCTGCTGTCGCCGTTCGGCTTCTCGCCGACCGGCGAGGCCTTCAACCTGACGATGGAAGACGTGGCGACCAGCATCGCCATCGCGCTGCAGGGCGACAAGCTGCTGTTCCTGACCGAGGTACCCGGCATCCGGGAGAATCCCGCCGATCCGGACAGCCCGATCGACACCGAACTCGCGCTCGCCGACGCGGAGCGCCTGCTCGCCAAGCTGCCCGATCCCGCCCAGCCGACCGACACCGCCTTCTACCTGCAGCACTGCGTCGCGCGCCTGCGAGGGCGGCGTCGAGCGCTCGCACATCCTGCCGTTCGCCTTCGACGGCGCGCTGCTGCTGGAGGTCTTCACGCACGACGGCGTCGGCACGATGGTGGTCGACGAGAAGCTCGAAAGCCTGCGCGAGGCGACTGCCGACGACGTCGGCGGCATCCTGAAGCTGATCGAGCCGTTCGAGAAGGACGGCACGCTGGTCAAGCGCGACCGCACCGAGATCGAACGCGACATCGGCCACTACACCGTCATCGAGCACGACGGCGTGATCTTCGGCTGCGCGGCGCTCTATCCGTATCCCGAGGCGCGCACCGCGCGAGATGGCGGCGCTCACCGTTTCGCCGCTCGTGCAGAGCCAGGGCGACGGCGAGCGCATCCTCAAGCGCATCGAGCAGCGCGCCCGGGCGATGCGGCTCGACAGCATCTTCGTGCTGACCACCCGCACCATGCACTGGTTCCTCAAGCGCGGTTTCGCGCAGGTCGACCCGGACTGGCTGCCCGAGGCGCGCAAGCGCAAGTACAACTGGGACCGGCGCAGCCAGGTGCTGGTCAAGAAGCTCGCCTGATCGAAGCCGGAGTCTCGCCCGCGGCTTTCGCGCCGGTCGATCCTGCCTTTTCCATTCCAACCCGAGGACATCCCATGCCGCGTACCGTCAACTGCACCCATCTGAAAAAGGAAGCCGAAGGACTCGACTTCCAGCCCTATCCCGGCGAACTCGGCAAGCGCATCTACCAGAGCATCAGCAAGGAAGCCTGGCAGCTGTGGATGAAACACCAGACGATGCTGGTCAACGAAAACCGGCTCAATCTCGCCGACCAGCGCGCGCGCCAGTACCTCGCGCGGCAGATGGAAAAGTTCCTGTTCGGCGAGGGCGCCGAGCAGCCGGCCGGCTACGTACCGCCTTCGAGCTGAGCACAAGCCTTTCCCGATTCCGCACTCGGGTATTCCATCGGAATGTCGCCAGTATGTATTGCTAGACTCCGCGCCCAGAAGGAAATGTTTCCTTCATTACGGCCGGGACAGCAGACATGACGACATTGAAAGAACTCATCGCCCAGAAACAGGCGCTCGAAAAGCAAATCGAGGAAGCCGGTCGCGCCGAACGCTCGGATGCGATCGCCAAAGTCCGCGCACTGATGGCGGACCATGGTTTGACGGCGGCCGACCTGAGCGGCGCCAAGAGTTCGCCGCGCAGCACGCAGGCGAAGGGCTCGAAAGTCGCCGCGAAGTATCGCGACGTGCAGACCGGCGCCACCTGGAGCGGTCGCGGCCTGCAGCCGAACTGGCTGAAGGCAGCGCTCGCCGAAGGCAAGAAACTCGAGGAATTCTCGGTCTGAAGTGCGCCGGGCGCGGCGCTAGACTGGCCGCGTGATCCCACCCGCCTTCAAACAGGAACTGCTCGCCCGCTCCGACATCGTCGAACTCGTCGGGCGCCATGTGCAGCTCAGGAAGGCGGGCGCCAACCATCAGGGGCCTGTGCCCTTTCCACGCCGAGAAGACGCCGAGCTTCACCGTCAGCGCGTCGCGCCAGACCTACCACTGCTTCGGCTGCGGCGTGCACGGCAATGCGATCGATTTCCTGATGGAGCATTCGGGCATCGGCTTCATCGATGCGGTGCGCGACCTGGCGCAGCAGCACGGCCTGGCGGTGCCGTCGGACGACCGCACCGCCGCAGCAGCGCGAGCGCGAAAGCGCAGGCCAAGGAACGCCAGGCGACGCTCGCCGAGGTGCATGGCGCAGGCCGCCCGGCACTACGGGCAGCGCCTCAAGGCGGCGCCCGAAGCCATCGACTACCTCAAGCGCCGCGGCGTCAGCGGCGAGGTGGCGGCGCGGTTCGGCATCGGCTATGCGCCCGGCGGCTGGCGCAACCTGGCGAGCGCCTTCCCGGACTACGACGACCCGCTGCTCGAGGAAAGCGGCCTCGTCATCTCGCACGAGGCCGAAGCCGGCGGCGACGGCACGGCGCTACGACCGCTTTCGCGACCGCATCATGTTCCCGATCCGCTCGGTCGCCGGGCAGGTGATCGGCTTCGGCGGCCGCGTGCTCGGCGACGGCGAGCCGAAGTACCTCAACTCCCCGGAGACGCCGCTCTTCGTGAAGGGCCGCGAGCTGTACGGACTGCACGAGGCGCGTGCGGCGCTGCGCGAGCGCCGGCCATGCGCTGGTGGTCGAGGGCTACATGGACGTGGTCGCGCTCGCCCAGCACGGCATCGGCCATGCGGTGGCGACGCTCGGCACCGCCTGCACGGCCGAGCATGTGCAGAAGCTGCTGCGCTTCACCGACTCGATCGTCTTCAGCTTCGACGGCGACGCCGCCGGCCGGCGCGCCGCCGGCCGGGCGCTCGAAGCCGCGCTGCCGCATGCCGGCGACACGCGCAGCATCCGCTTCCTGTTCCTGCCCGAGGAGCACGACCCCGACTCGTTCGTCCGCGAGCACGGCGCCGAGGCGTTCGAGCGCGCGGTGGCGCAGGCAGTGCCGCTGTCGCAGCAGCTCGTCGAGGCCGCGCGCAGCGGCTGCGACCTGGCCACCGCCGAGGGCCGGGCGCGGCTGCTGGCGCAATGCGCGACCGCAGTGGAGCGCCCTGCCCGACGGCGGCCTGAAACGCCAGCTCGCTCGGCGAGTTCGCGCCGCCTCGGCCAGCTGCCGGTCGACGAACTGCTCGGGATGTGGCAGGCCGCCAGCGGCGAGCGGCCGCGGCGGCCGCCTGCTGCGCCGCCGTCGCCGGCCGCCGCACCGTCGCGGCCGGCGGCGCGCCGTGCGACGCGCGACGCGCCCGCCGGCCCGGCCGACCATGCGCTGCGCCTGCGTGCTGCTCAACAGCAGCTGGTGGGACCGGCTGGAGCCGCCGACCATGAACTGCTGCATGCGCTGCCGCCGCCGCACGGACCGGCCTTCGCCTGGCTGGAGCGCCAGCTCGCCGAGCATGGCGCGCTGCCGTGGTCGGCGCTCGCCGCCCTGCTGGAAGCCGCCGAACTGCCCGAGGCGGCGCTGGCGCTGGCGCTCGTCACGCCGCACTCGCTGGCCGACGAATCCCGGCAGGCCGACCTGCGACGCGTCGTCGACGGCCTGTGGCTCGGGCGCCTTGGCGAGGAGCAGAAGCGCCTGGTGGCGGCGGCCGCCACCGATCCGGCGGCGCTCGACCGCTGGCGTGCGGTGGAAGCCGACCGCCAGCAGCGCTTGCGCCGGCTGGCGACAGCGACCTCGGGCGCCAAGTCCATCAACGATAATTGAAGATTTTCGCGCCACTGGCGAGACCGCCGGCTCCTAGCCGTATTCCACAGGTCGCTGCGTCGTCCGAGGGTGCCTGCAGCCGGCATCGGGCGTTCGCTGCGGCCGGCCGGATTCGCATCCCGGCCGTGCTTGCAGAGGCGCAGTCGACAGCTTGCCGCGGCAGTGGTCGCAATCACGATGCGCGATGCGCCGCTAGGGTCGATGCGGGTCGTCGCCACCGGTGCGGCGAGCGGTTGGTTTCGCATCGGCTGTCGCCACCTTCCCGGAAAGCCCCATCCTGCCGCAGCCTGCCGCGTTGTTCGTTAGTCGACAGGCCGCCCGACGGCCGCACGGCGTCCGGCCGGCCGGTCGCGCGCCGCTGCCGCCGGCCATTTTTCGAGGACCAGCATGACCGCCAAGAAGACCGCACCGGCCGATGCCGCCACCCCAGCGACCGAGACGAAGCCGAAGCCGGCCAAGCCGGCGCGGCCGACCCCTGACCCGTCGCCGGTGCAGGGCAATGCTGCGGCAGCGGCGCCGGCGGCCGGCCGGACCCGGACTGCCGCCAAGGCCGAACCGGCGAAACCGGCCGGCCGCCGTCCAAGGCGGCGCCCGCAGCGGAGCCGGCCGCCGGTGCGGCCGATGCCGGTGGCGAGGCCGGCGACGACGACTATGTCGACCTCGATGCCGATGCCGAGGTCGATGCCGAAGGCGAGGTCGATGTCGCCGGCGATGCGGCGCAGGACGACGACGCCAAGTCCAAGGCCAAGCCGCTGCGCATGAAGGTGTCGCGCGCCAAGGAGCGCGCGCTGATGCGCGAGTTCGGCCTCGACGAGACCGCGCTGACGGAGGAAGAGGTCGCCAAGCGCCGCCATGAGCTGAAGACGCTCATCAAGATGGGCAAGACGCGCGGCTTCCTGACGCACCAGGAGATCAACGACCACCTGCCCGAGAAGCTGGTCGACAACGAGATCCTGGAAGCCATCGTCTCGATGCTCAACGACATGGGCATCGCCGTCTACGAGCAGGCGCCCGACGCGGCGACGCTGCTCATCGCCGGCGGCGGCACCACCACCGCCACCGAGGAGGAAGCCGAAGAGGCCGCCGAGGCGGCGCTGTCGACGGTCGACTCCGAGTTCGGCCGCACCACCGATCCGGTGCGCATGTACATGCGCGAGATGGGCACCGTCGAGCTGCTCACGCGCGAGGGCGAGATCGAGATCGCCAAGCGCATCGAGGGCGGCCTGCAGGCCATGATGCTCGCCATCAGCGCCTCGCCGACGACCATCGCCGAGCTGCTGACCTACGCCGACCGCATCAAGGCCGGCCGAGATGACCATCTCCGAGGTGGTCGACGGCTTCGTCTCGGAAGACGAGGCCGACGACTATGTCGCCGAGGAGGACGTCGACTTCTTCGACCAGGAGGACGACGACGACGGCCAGGGCGGCAGCAAGGCGCTGACCAAGAAGCTGGAAGAGCTGAAGACCGCGGCGCTCGACAAGTTCGAGAACCTGCGCGTCAACTTCGAGCGCATGCGCGCCGCCTACGACCGCGACGGCTACCAGTCGCCCGAGTATGCGAAGGCGCAGGCGGCCATCAGCGCCGAGCTGATGACGATCCGCTTCACCGTCAAGACGATCGAGAAACTCTGCGGCCTGCTGCGCTCGCAGGTCGACGACGTGCGCCGCTACGAGCGCGAACTGCGCAAGATCCTGGTCGACAAGTGCGGCATGCCGCAGGACCATTTCATCAAGAACTTCCCGCCGAACGTGCTGAACCTGAAGTGGGCCGAGAAGGAAGCCGCCGCCGGCAAGCCCTACAGCACGGTGCTGGCGCGCAACCTGCCGGCGGTGCAGGAACTGCAGAGGAAGCTGAGCGACCAGCAGACGCGCGCGGTGGTGCCGCTCGACGACCTGAAGAAGATCAACAAGCGCATGAACGAGGGCGAGAAGGCCTCGCGCGACGCGAAGAAGGAAATGATCGAGGCCAACCTGCGGCTCGTCATCTCGATCGCCAAGAAGTACACCAACCGCGGCCTGCAGTTCCTCGACCTGATCCAGGAAGGCAACATCGGCCTGATGAAGGCGGTCGACAAGTTCGAATACCGCCGCGGCTACAAGTTCTCGACCTACGCCACCTGGTGGATCCGCCAGGCCATCACGCGCTCGATCGCCGACCAGGCGCGCACCATCCGCATTCCGGTGCACATGATCGAGACGATCAACAAGATGAACCGGCTCTCGCGCCAGCATCTGCAGGAGTTCGGCTTCGAGCCCGACGCGCCGACGCTGGCCGAGAAGATGGAGATCCCCGAGGACAAGATCAGCAAGATCATGAAGATCGCCAAGGAGCCGATCTCCATGGAAACGCCGATCGGCGACGACGACGATTCGCATCTCGGCGACTTCATCGAGGACACCAACAACACCGCGCCGATCGACGCCGCCATGCAGGCCGGCCTGCGCGACGTGGTCAAGGACATCCTCGACTCGCTCACCCCGCGCGAGGCCAAGGTGCTGCGCATGCGCTTCGGCATCGAGATGTCGACCGACCACACGCTCGAAGAGGTCGGCAAGCAGTTCGACGTGACGCGCGAGCGCATCCGCCAGATCGAGGCCAAGGCGATCAGCAAGCTCAAGCATCCGAGCCGCTCGGACAAGCTGCGCACTTATCTCGACAACCTGTAGTCGGGAACCGCCGGTCGGCCGTTTTCTGCTGCGGGGCGCAGTCTCCGCGCGGCGGCTGCGCCGCACCGGCAGGCCGCCGCCTGTGCGGGCGGCCCGCCGGGTCGCGAGCATAGACTGCGTGCGCTTCTTGCTTTTCTCTCCGCCGTCGCCTGATGCCGCAGATTCGCGACCGAACCGTCCTGTTTGCCGACCTTCGCGGCAGCACCGCGCTGTACGAGGCGATCGGCAATGCCGCCGCGACGCGGGTCGTCACGCGACAGGTGGCGGCGCTCGGCGCCGCAGTCGTGCGTGCCGGCGGCCAGGTCGTGAAGACGCTCGGCGACGGCCTGATGGCGGTGTTCGAGACGCCGGCCGAGGCTCTGCGCGCAGCCGACGACATGCACGATCCGGTCCGCGCGCCGGGACCGTCGGCGCTGCCCGAACCGCGTCCGGCGGCGCTGCATCTGCAGGTGGCGATCGCCCACGGCGAAGTGGTCGAGATCGCCGGCGACTGCTTCGGCGACGCGGTCAACGTCGCAGCGCGGCTGCTCGACCATGCCGGCGACAACGAGACGCTGATCACCGCCGACGTGCAGGCGGCGCTCGACGCCCGCGAGCGAGCACGATTTCGCAGCCTCGACCGGGTGCCGCTGCGCGGCCGCAGCGAGCCGGTGCATGTGCACCTGCTGGAAGCCCGGCGGCAGGTCGACGACACCGGCCCGACCGCCTTCGGCGGCCTGGCGCCGGTCGGCACGCCGCACGGCGTGCGGCTGACCTGGCTCGACCTCGACCGCTATTTCGACGCCACCCGGCTGCCGGTCGTGCTCGGCCGCAGCACCGATGCCGGCTACTGCGTCGACGACTCGCGCGTGTCGCGGCTGCATGCCCGCATCGACCGCCACGGCGGCGGCTTCCAGCTGACCGATCTCAGCTACAACGGCACCTTCGTGCGCTTCGCCAACGAATCCGAAATGCTCAGCCTGCGGCGCGGCACCTGCACGCTGCACGGCAGCGGCGTCATCGCGCTCGGCACGCGCATCGCTCGACCCGCTGTCGCCCTGCGTGCATTTCGAGGTGAGGCATTGATCTCCGACCGCGTCTCCACGACTCCCGTCCGCTGCCCCACCATTGCCTCCACTGCGCCAGCACCGGCGACCCGAGCCGACTCGGCGCCGTCTGCAGTCCCGGCGACGGCCCGCACGGCAGTCGTGCTGTGCAACCTCGGCACGCCCGACGCGCCGACGGCCGCGGCGCGTGCGCCGCTACCTGGCGCGAGTTCCTGTCCGACCCGCGCATCGTCGAGATACCGCGCATCGCCTGGCTGCCGATCCTGCACGGCGTGATCCTGCGCGTGCGGCCGGCGAAGTCGGCCGCCAAGTACGCGAGCGTGTGGCGGCCCGACGGCTCGCCGCTGCGCGTCTGGACGGCGCGCCAGGCCGAGCTGCTCGCCGAGCGCTGCGCCGCCGCCGGACGGAGCGTCGTCGTGCGCCACGCCATGCGCTACGGCAGCCCGTCGATGGCGTAGGTGCTCGACGCGCTGCGCGCCGAGGGCGTCGACGCGCGTGCTGGTGCGTGCCGCTCTATCCGCAGTACTCGGGCACGACGACGGCGAGCGTCGATCGACGCGGTCTGCGCCTGGGCGCTGCGCACGCGCGCGCTGCCCGAACTGCGCTTCGTCAACCAGTGGCATGACGACGCCGGCTACATCGACGCGCTCGCCGCGCGCATCGAGTCGCACTGGGCGGCGCACGGCCGGCCCGACAAGCTGGTCATGAGCTTCCACGGCGTGCCGCAGCGCACGGTGGCGCTCGGCGATCCGTACGAAGTGCAGTGCACGCGCACCGCGCGCGCTGCTGGCCGCGCGGCTGGGCCTGCGCCGACGACGCCTGGGTGCTCACCTTCCAGAGCCGCTTCGGCCCGGCGAAGTGGCTGGAGCCGGACACCGAGCCGACGCTGCGCGCGCTCGGCGCGCAGGGCGTCAGGCGCGTCGACGTGGTCTGTCCCGGCTTCGCCGCCGACTGCCTGGAGACGCTGGAGGAGATCGTCGATGGAGGTGCGCGAGGCCTTCATCGAGTCCGGCGGCAGGCAGTTCCACTACATCCCCTGCCTGAACGACCAGCCCGAGTGGATCGCTGCGCTGCGACGACCTCGTCAGCGCCATCTGCAGGGCTGGGACACCGGTCCCGCCACGGCCTGATCGTCCTGCGCGGTCGGAGGTGCCGCCCCGACCGGCGCGGCGGCCTCCTGCCAGTTGCACCGGCAGTGCCGCCGCACCGCAGTGACGGTGCCGTCCGACCGGCAGGCAAGACGCTGCGCCATGCAGCGCCTCAGGCCGTGCCGGCCGGCTCCTCGACCTGCGGCGGCCGCAAGCGCCTGATCAGCCGCGGCAGCACCAGCACCGCCGACGATCACCGCCAGCAGCACCAGCGACATCGGCCGCTGCGAGGAACACGCTCCAGCGGCCTTCGCCGATCGACAGCGCGTTGCGCATCTGCGCCTCGGCCAGCGGGCCGAGGATCATGCCGACGACCACCGGCGCGGTCGGAAAGTCGAAGCGCCGCATCACCACGCCGAGCAGGCCGATCGCGTAGAGCAGGAACAGGTCGAAGGCCGACTGCCGCATGCCGTAGACGCCGACCGTCGCGAAGATCAGGATGCCGGCGTAGAGCTGCGGCTTCGGAATCTTCAGCAGCTTGACCCACAGGCCGACCAGCGGCAGGTTCAGCACCAGCAGCATCACGTTGCCGATGTAGAGCGAGGCGATCAGCGCCCAGACCAGCGCGGCGTTGTTGTCGAACAGCTGCGGCCCGGGCTGGATGCCGTAGTTCTGGAACGCGCCGAGCAGGATCGCGGTGGTGTTCGAGGTCGGTATGCCGAGCGTGAGCAGCGGGATCAGCGTCGCGGTGATGGCGGCGTTGTTGGCGGCCTCCGGCCCGGCCACGCCCTCGATCGCGCCGCTGGTGCCGAACTCGTCCTTGTGCTTCGACAGCTTCTTCTCGGTGGCGTAGCTGAGGAAGGTCGGAATCTCGCTGCCGCCGGCCGGGATGGTGCCGAACGGGAAGCCGATGAAGGTGCGCGCGCAGCCACGCCGGCCAGGAGCGGCGCCATTCCTGCGCGCGTCATGTGCACCTTGCTCAGCTTGTTCTGCGTGCTCGGCGCGTGCGGCCTTCGTAGAGCACGGCGTAGAGCGTCTCGCCGACGGCGAACAGGCCGACCGCGATCAGCACCACCTCGAGGCCGTCCATCAGCTCGGGCACGCCGCCGGTGTAGCGCGCCTGGCCGGTGATCTGGTCGATGCCGACCAGGCCCATCGCCAGGCCGATGAACAGCGCCGTCAGCCCGCGCAGCGTGCTCTTGCCGAGCACCGCGCTGACCGTGCTGAAGGCCAGCACCATCAGCAGGAAGTACTCGGGCGGGCCGAGCCGCACCGCGTAGCTCGGCCACCACCGGCGCGAAGAAGCGTGACCAGCACGGTGGCGATGGTGCCGGCGACGAACGAGCCGATCGCCGCGGTGGCGAGCGCCGCGCCGGCGCGGCCGTTCTTGGCCATCTTGTTGCCTTCCATCGCGGTGACCATCGAGCCCGCCTCGCCCGGCGTGTTGAGCAGGATCGAGGTGGTCGAGCCGCCGTACATGGCGCCGTAGTAGATGCCGGCGAAGAAGATCATCGACGCCGTCGGCTCGACCTGCAGCGTGATCGGCAGCAGCATCGCCACCGCGGTCGCCGGGCCGATGCCGGGCAGCACGCCGACCGCCGTGCCGAGCGTGCAGCCGAGCAGCGCCCACAGCAGGTTGATCGGCGTGCCCGCCGTCATGAAGCCCTGCGAGCAGAGCTGGTTGCCCATGATGTCCATCAGAGCCATCCTGTCGACGGTCAGGCCCGGCAGGCTGATGGCCAGCAGCTGGGTGAACATCCAGTAGACCGGCGCCGCGATGGCCAGGCCGATCACGGCGTCGCGCAGCCAGCCGGCGGCGCCGCCGTCGATGCTGCCCTGCGACGCGCCGAAGCCGCGCGCCGCCAGCATGAAGCACAGCGCGCAGCTGAGGATGAAGCCGATCGTCGTGATCAGCGCGGCATTGAGCAGGATGCCGGCCGACACCCAGGCGAAGCCGGCCCAGTCGCCGCGCTCGGCGCCCGAGGGCTCCTCGCAGCTCGCGGAAGCCGCCGGTGCGCGCCTCGCAGATCAGCAGGCCGCCGCAGACGACGCAGCGCCGACGCCGACCACCCAGGGCAGGAAGTTCGGGCCGACGCCGCGAATAGCCGGCCGTCGGCAGCTGATCGCCGTCGCGCCGGCGACGAGCAGCGCCGCCGAGCGCCAGCGCGCCGACGCCGATGAGCGTCTGGTGCCGAGCTGCTCACGCGACCATCCCGGCCTTGACCATGATCGCGCGCAGGCTGGCGAACTCGTCGTCGACGAACTTGCCGAACGTCGTCGCCGGTCGAGCAGCGCCGGCGTCCAGCCGTTCTGCTCGACCGCCTGCTGCCAGGCCGGCGGTCTTGCGTCGCCTTGACCACGCCGTCGATCAGCGCCTTGCGCTGCTCGGCGCGTGATGCCGGGCGCGGCGTAGACGCCGCGCCAGTTGCCGATCACGACGTCGATGCCCAGCTCCTTCAGCGTCGGCGCGTCGACGCCTTGCAGGCGCGCGTCGGAGGTCACGGCGATCGCCCGCATCTTGCCGGTGCTTGATGTACTCGCCGAACTCGGTGTAGCCGCTGCCGCCGACCGTGACGTTGCCGCCGAGGATGGCGGCGACCGCCTCGCCGCCGCCGCGGAAGGCGACGTAGTTGATCTTCGCCGGATCGACGCCGACCGCGCGGGCGATCATCGCCGCGGCGATGTGCTCGGTCGAGCCGCGCGAGCCGCCGCCCCACTTGACGCTGCCGGGTCCTTCTTCATCTGCTCGACGACGTCCTTCATCGTCTTCAGCGGCGAGTTCGGCCGGCAGCACGAACACCTTGTACTCGCTCAGCAGCCGCGCCACCGGCGTGGCCTGCGGCAGCTGCACCGGCGGCTTGCTGGTGATGATGCCGCCGACCATCACCGCGCCCATCATCATCAGCGCGTTGGCGTCGCCCTTGCTGCGCGTTGACGAACTGCGCCAGGCCGATCGCGCCGGCCGCGCCGCCCTTGTTGTCGTAGCTCACCGACGCGGCGACGCCCGCGTCCTGCAGCGCCTTGCCGAGTGCGCGGCCGGTGGTGTCCCAGCCGCCGCCGGGATTGGCCGGAATCATCATCTTCATGTTGGCGGCGGCGGCGCGCGCCGGCAGCGGCAGCGCGCCGCAGGCGGCCAGCGCGGCCAGGGATCTGAGGAAGGTGTCACGACGCATGGAGTGACCTCCTGGATGTGGAATGGGAAGCGCGCCGATGTTGACAAGCAAAGCTGTCATTCGGCTGTACGAACGACTAGGGAAACCGCTAGGGTCGGCTGCGCCGCGCGCGGCGGCGAACATGCCGCCGACGCTGCTCCGGCCGACCTGCCGCACCGCATGAAACTGCTGCTGATCGAGGACAACGAGGCGATGCGGACGACGCTGCTGCGCAGCTTCGAGCGCCGCGGCATGCGCGTCGCCGTCTGCGCCGACGGCGCCCGCGCGGTCGAGCGCTGGCAGCAGAGCCTGCCCGACGTGGTGCTGCTCGACCTCGGCCTGCCGGGCGTCGACGGCCTGCAGGTGCTCGGCCGCGCACGTGCCGCCGGGCTGGCGACGCCGGTGCTGATGCTGACCGCGCGCGGCACCGTCGGCGACCGCGTGCTCGGGCTGAACGCCGGTGCCGACGACTACCTGCCCAAGCCGTTCGACCTCGACGAGCTCGAGGCGCGCGTGCGCGCCCTCGCCCGCCGCGCGGCGCAGCCCGCCGCGCCGCGCGGCACTGCGTACGCACGCGACATACGGCAGCCTGCGTGCCGACGAGCGCGAGCGGCGCCGTCTACTGCCGCGGCAGCGCGCTCGAACTCACGCCGCGCGAGGCGGCGATGCTGCGCGCGCTGCTGGCGCGCGGCGGCCAGGCGGTCGCCAAGGAGCGCCTGTTCGAGCAGGTCTTTCGCCGGCGAGGCCGGACGTGCAGTCGGAGGCGATCGAGGTGGTCGCCTACCGGCTGCGCAAGAAGCTCGCCGGCAGCGGCGTCAAGCTGGTCACGCTGCGCGGCCTCGGCTATCTGCTGGCGATGGACGAGTGAGCGCCGCCCTGCCGCGCGCCGCCGGCCGTCGCTGCGCGCGCGGCTGCTGGCGGCGATCCTGCTGCCGGTGATCACGCTGAGCGCGCTCGGTGCCGCCGCGCTGTACCGCCAGGCGCTGCAGGCTGCCGACACGGCGTACGACCGCACGCTGCTCGCCTCGGCCAAGTCGATCGGCGAGCGGCTCGACGTCGAGGTCCGCGACGGCGTCGCGACGCTGGTGGCGCCGATTCCCTACTCGGCGCTCGAAGCATTCGAGGCCGACAACCGCAGCCGGATGTTGTTCCGGGTCAGCGGCTTCGACGGCCGGACGGTCGCCGGCTACGACGACCTGCCCGACTGGCACGGCAGCATTCCCGCACAGGGCGCCTACGCCGCGCTGGTCGAGTTCTACGACGCCGTCTATCGCGGCGACCCGGTGCGCATGGCCGTGCTGCTGCAGCCGGTGGCGGCGGCCGGGCGGCACGGCATGGCGACGATCCAGGTCGCCGAGACGCTCGAACTGCGCCGCACGCTCGCCCGTCGCATCCTCGTCTCGACGCTGTGGCGGCAGGCGGTGCTGCTGGCGCTGATCGCCCTCGTCGTCGTCGCGGCGGTGCACTGGGCGACGCGGCCGGTGCGCGAGGCGAGCGAGCGGCTGCGGCTGCGTCCGGAATCGGACCTGTCGCCGGTCGACAGCCGCGGCGCACCGCGCGAGCTGCTGCCGCTGCTCGACGCCATCGACCAGCTGATGAGCCGGCTCGCGGCCTTGCTGGCGCACCGCCAGCGCTTCATCCGCGACGCCGCGCATCAGCTGCGAACGCCGCTGGCGGTGCTGAAGACGCAGACGCAGTCGGCGCTGCGCGGCGACGTCGGGCCGATGCTCGCACTGCAGCGAGATCGGCGCCACCGTCGAGCGCGCCACCGCGCTGGCCGACGGCATGCTCGCGCTGGCCCGCGCCGAGCAGCTGCAGCGGCAGGACGACGCGCCCGTGCTCGACTGGGCGCCGCTGGTACGCGAGGTGGCGCTCGACCTGGCGCCGCTGGTCGCCGAGCGGGCGCTCGATTTCGAGCTCGAGAGCCGAGCCGGCGACGGTGCGCGCGCATGAATGGTCGCTGCGCGAACTGGTGCGCAACCTGCTGCACAACGCGCTGCGGCACAGCCCGCCGGGCGGGTCGCTGCAGGTGACCCTGCGCGTGCAGTCGCAGCCCGGCGGACACGTCGCCGTGCTGACGGTGGCCGACGACGGTCCGGGCATCGCGCCGCAACAGCGGTCGCGGCTGTTCCAGCCGTTTTCGCCGGGCGACGAGGCCGCCGCCGGCAGCGGGCTGGGCCTGGCCATCTGCCGTGCCATCGTCGCCTCGGCAGGCGGCAGCCTGTCGCTCGACGACCGCCGGCGCGGCGACGGCAGCGTCGCCGGCCTCGATGCGACAGCCAGCCTGCCGCTGGTGGAAAATCGCGCCTGATGCAGCAGCTTCCGACCACCGACCGGGTGCGCCTCGACAAATGGCTCTGGGCGGCCCGCTTCTTCAAGACGCGCAGCCTCGCCGCCGACGAGATCGGCAAGGGCCGGGTCGAGGTCAACGGCCAGCCGGCGAAGGCTTCGCGCGAAGTTCGTCCTGGCGACCGGGTGGAACTGCGCCAGGGCAGCGTGCCGCGCACGGTGGTCGTCAAGGCGCTGAGCGAGATGCGCGGCCCGGCGCCGCTGGCGCAGGGCCTGTACGAGGAGACGGCGGAAAGCATCGCGCTGCGCGAGCGCCTCGCCGACCAGCGCCGGCAGGGTATCGAGCCGGCGCATGCGATCGATCCGTCGCGGCAGACCAAGCGCGACCGCCGCCAGCTTGCCGACTGGCAGCGCTGGAGCGTCTCGATCGACGGCGACGGCGATGGCGACGGCTGAGCGCCGGCGGTGGCCGTGCCGGTCAGCCGTCCGACAGCGGCAGCAGCGGTTCGCGCTGGACCGGCAGGCGGCCTGCAGCGGTCAGTTCCAGCGCCCGCCGCTGCCGCCGACGCTGTAGCGGCCTGCGCCGAGCAGCGCGATCGCCAGCGCGGCGAGCAGGAACATGCCCTGCAGTTCGAGCGCCCAGCCGCCGGACTTGCCGAGTTCGAACAGCTGGCCGGCATGCGCCAGCGCGATCGCCACGACCATGTTGATCGCGACGACCAGCGCCGCCGGCCGCGTCCACAGGCCGACGACGAGCAGCAGCGGCGCGACCACTTCGCCGACATACACCAGGTAGGCGAACGCCGGCGGCAGGCCGGCGCGCGTGGCGAGGCCGACGATGGCCTGCGGGCCGCTGGCGATCTTGGCGACGCCGTGCAGCAGGATCAGCAGGCCGAGGCCGGCGCGCAGCAGGAACAGTCCCAGGTCGACGGCGGGGCCCGTCGAGCGCAGCGGTCTCGCAGAGGTGCGGCCAGCGGAGGTCACCGGGGTACGGGGCATGGCGAGGGTGCCGTCTATGCGGCGCGCGAAGTCGACGAAGACGCACAGTGTGCCCGGCCCGGCCGACCGTGCAGCGACGTTGGCCGGCGGGACCGTGCCATCGCCCGAATACCGGCCGGACGGACTCGGCAGCAGCAGCGGGCGCCACCGCTTTCTCCGCCCGGCCCCTTGAAACAGCAGGAGGCGGCAGCACATCCGGCCCCAAGAGCCAGCCGTCGCGGCTGCGCCACACTTTCGATCTTCAGAGACGAACCGACGACATGAGCCGTTCCGACACGCCCCCCCTTCCGCACCGAACGCGCCGGGCGACTCCGGCCAGCACGGCAGCGAGATGCCGCCGACCCCTGGCGGCGCCGAGCCGTCGGCCGCAGCGGCCGATTCGCGCGGCACCGCGCCCGACGGCGGCACGACCGACCTGGCGCAGAAGCTCGCCGACCTCGAAGCCCGCCATGCCGAGGTCTCCGACGCCTACCTGCGCGCCAAGGCCGACACCGAGAACGCCCGCCGCCGCGGCGAGGAGGAAGTCGCCAAGGTGCGCAAGTTCGCCGTCGAGGCCTTCGCCGAGAACCTGCTGGCGGTGAAGGACAGCCTGGAAGCGGCCATCGCCAATCCGACCGCCAGCTCCGAGCAGGTGCTCGAAGGCGTGCATGCGACGCTGCGCCAGCTGACCTCGGCGTTCGAGCGCAACAAGCTGGTCGAGGTCAATCCGGCGCCGGGCACCAAGTTCGATCCGCATCGCCATCAGGCGATCAGCGTGGTGCCCGCCGCCGCCGGCTCGGCGCAGGAGCCCAACAGCGTCGTCGGCGTGCTGCAGAAGGGCTATCTGCTCGCCGACCGGGTGCTGCGCCCGGCGCTGGTCACGGTGACGGCCGCCGGCTGACGGTCGCGGCTGCGGCACCGCGCCGCAGCGCTTGAAAGCAGCCCCGCGGACCCACAACTCGAACACAACCATTCCTACCGGACATCAGGAGCGACACCATGGCAAAGATCATCGGCATCGACCTCGGCACCACCAACTCGCTGCGTGGCGATCATGGAGGGCAACACGCCCAAGGTGATCGAGAACAGCGAAGGCGCGCGCACCACGCCGTCGATCGTCGCCTACCACGAAGGCGGCGAGATCCTGGTCGGCGCCTCGGCCAAGCGCCAGGCCGTCACCAACCCGCGCAACACGCTGTACGCGGTGAAGCGCCTGATCGGCCGCAAGTTCGACCGAGAAGGAAGTGCAGAAGGACATCGACCTGATGCCCTACAAGATCGCCGCGCGCCGACAACGGCGACGCCTGGGTCGAGGTGCGCGGCAACAAGCTCGCGCCGCAGCAGGTCTCGGCCGAGGTGCTGCGCAAGATGAAGAAGACCGCCGAGGACTATCTCGGCGAGACGGTGACCGAGGCCGTCATCACCGTGCCGGCCTACTTCAACGACGCGCAGCGCCAGGCGACCAAGGACGCCGGCCGCATCGCCGGCCTCGACGTGAAGCGCATCATCAACGAGCCGACCGCGGCAGCGCTCGCCTTCGGCCTCGACAAGAACGAGAAGGGCGACCGCAAGATCGCCGTCTACGACCTGGGCGGCGGCACCTTCGACATCTCGATCATCGAGATCGCCGACGTCGACGGCGAGAAGCAGTTCGAGGTGCTCTCCACCAACGGCGACACCTTCCTCGGCGGCGAGGACTTCGACCAGCGCATCATCGACTACATCATCGCCGAGTTCAAGAAGGAGCAGGGCGTCGACCTCGGCAAGGACGTGCTCGCGCTGCAGCGCCTGAAGGAAGCCGCCGAGAAGGCCAAGATCGAGCTGTCGAGCAGCGCGCAGACCGACATCAACCTGCCCTACGTGACGGCCGACGCGTCGGGCCCGAAGCACCTCAACATCAAGCTCACGCGCTCCAAGCTCGAGTCGCTGGTCGAGGAGCTGATCGAGCGCACCATCGCGCCGTGCCGCACCGCCATCAAGGATTCCGGCGTGAGCGTCGCCGACATCCACGACGTGATCCTGGTCGGCGGCATGACGCGCATGCCGAAGGTGCAGGAGAAGGTCAAGGAGTTCTTCGGCAAGGAGCCGCGCAAGGACGTCAACCCCGACGAGGCGGTGGCGGTCGGCGCGGCGATCCAGGGCCAGGTGCTGTCCGGCGACCGCAAGGACGTGCTGCTGCTCGACGTCACGCCGCTGTCGCTCGGCATCGAGACGCTGGGCGGCGTGATGACCAAGATGATCACCAAGAACACCACCATCCCGACCAAGTTCAGCCAGACCTTCTCGACCGCCGAGGACAACCAGCCGGCGGTGACGATCAAGGTCTACCAGGGCGAGCGCGAGATGGCCTCGGGCAACAAGAGCCTGGGCGAGTTCAACCTCGAAGGCATCGCGCCGGCGCCGCGCGGCATGCCGCAGATCGAGGTCACCTTCGACATCGACGCCAACGGCATCCTGCACGTCGGCGCGAAGGACAAGGCCACCGGCAAGGAAAACAAGATCACCATCAAGGCCAACTCGGGCCTGACCGAGGCCGAGATCCAGCAGATGGTGCGCGACGCCGAGGCCAACGCCGCCGACGACAAGAAGAAGCTCGAACTGGTCCAGGCGCGCAACCAGGCCGATGCGATGGTGCACAGCGTGAGAAAGAGTCTCGGCGAGCATGGCGACAAGCTCGACGCCGCCGAGAAGGAGCGATCGAGAACGCGCTGAAGGAGACCGAGGAGGCGCTCAAGGGCGAGGACAAGGCCGCCATCGAGTCGCGCACGCGAGGCGCTGATGCAGGCCAGCCAGAAGCTCGGCGAGAAGGTGTACGCCGACGCGCAGGCAGCGCAGGCGGCGGCCGGTGGCGGAGCGGCTGCGGGCGGCAACGGCCAGGCCGGCGCGCCGTGGCGCGGGCGGCGGCGCCTCGTCGTCCTCGCGGCCCGGCCGACGACAACGTGGTCGACGCCGACTTCAAGGAAGTCAAGGACCAGAAGTGATCTCGCAGGCGGCGGCTCGCACGTCGCCGTGCCGCCCGCCGCCGCAGTTCAGCGCCACCCCCGTGAGCTCGCCCGGCCCACGGGGGCTTCGTTTTTCACCAGGCACGACCGATGGCTAAGCGCGACTATTACGAAGTCCTCGGGTTGGCGAAGAACGCCTCCGAGGACGACATCAAGAAGGCCTACCGCAAGCTGGCCATGAAGTACCACCCCGACCGCAACCAGGGCGACGGGGGCAAGAAGGCGGAAGAGCAGTTCAAGGAGGCCAAGGAGGCCTACGAGATGCTCACCGATCCGCAGAAGCGCGCCGCCTACGACCAGTACGGTCATGCCGGCGTCGACCCCAACCTGGGCGGCCGCGGCGGGCCGGAAGGCTTCGGCGGCTTCGCCGAGGCCTTCGGCGACATCTTCGGCGACATCTTCGCCGGCGACGGCGGCGGCGGCGGACGCCGCGGCGCAGCAGGTCTACCGCGGCAGCGATCTCAGCTACAGCATGGAGATCACGCTCGAGGAGGCGGCGCGCGGCAAGGACACGCAGATCCGCATTCCGAGCTGGGAGACCTGCGAGACCTGCCACGGCTCGGGCGCCAAGCCCGGCACCAGCGCCAAGACCTGCCCGACCTGCAACGGCGGCGGCGCGGTGCACATGCGCCAGGGCTTCTTCAGCATCCAGCAGACCTGCCCGCAACTGCCACGGCAGCGGCAAGGTCATTCCCGAGCCCTGCGCCACCTGCCACGGCCAGGGCAAGCTGAAGAAGCAGAAGACGCTGGAGGTGAAGATCCCGGCCGGCATCGACGACGGCATGCGCATCCGCTCGGCCGGCAACGGCGAGCCGGGCACCAACGGCGGCCCGCCGGGCGACCTCTACATCGAGATCCGCGTCAAGCCGCACGAGATCTTCGAGCGCGACGGCGACGACCTGCATTGCAGCGTGCCGGTCGGCCTCACCACCGCGGCGCTCGGCGGCCAGATCGACGTGCCGACGCTCGACGGCGAGGCCGAGATCGAGCTGCCCGAGGGCACGCAGCACGGCAAGACCTTCCGCCTGCGCGGCAAGGGCATCAAGGGCGTGCGGTCGAGCTATCCGGGCGACCTGTACTGCCACGTCGCGGTCGAGACGCCGGTGCGCCTGACCGAGCACCAGCGCAAGCTGCTGCGCGAGCTCGACGAGTCGTTCCGCACCGCCAGCGACCGGCATTCGCCGAACGCCAAGTCGTGGACCGACCGGGTGAAGGATCTGTTCAAGTAGCCGCTGCCGCGCCGCCCTGCCGCCCGGCTGGGCGTCCGACCGACGCCACGGCGGGCGGTTGCGGCAATGACGACGGCCGATGGCGACGCTTAGACTCCTGCCACGCCTTGCCCCGGCCCGGAGGCCATCGTGCTCAAGTCGCTTTTCGGTGATCTCACCCCGCTGCTGCCGTCGTCCGAGCGCGATGTTGCGCGCTCTGCCGCATCCGGCGATGGCGACTTCGCCGCCACCACGATCCTCGACCGGGTCGATACCGAGATCGACTCGCGCGGCCGGATGGTCGACCGGCATTCGAGCGAACTCGTCGTCAGCGGCTCGCCGGCGCAGGCCATCCGACATCATTTCGCGCAGTCGCGCGCCGACCTCGAAACGGCGAGCCGGCAGATCGCGCTGTTCGATCCGGCCAGCGCCTGGGCCGGCGCGGTCATCAAGGCGCTGTCGGATGCCGCCGGCGGTCCGATCGAGCGGCTGCACCTGCGCGAGCAGGAGACGCTGCTGACCATCGCCACCATCGAGCGCACCACCATCGCCCGGCGCAACGAGGACACGCTCAAGATCTACAACGCCGAGGTGCGCGGCGGCAGCCTCGAGAACGTCGAGATACCGCTGACCCTGATGGAAGGCAGCCACCTGGCGGTGGTGATCGTCGGGCCGATGCAGCCGCCGGAGGTCGAGGCCATGCTCGGCCTGCTCGTCGAGGCCGCACGGCAGCCGACCTGGCACTGTCCGAACCTGCTGTTCCTGCTGCCGCCCGGCGCGCTGGCGCTCGGCGAGCGCATCCGCGGCCTGCCCTGGCCGGCAGCGCTGCGCCTGCAGGTGCAGGACGAATCGCTGACCAGCGCGTCGGCGGTCTGGAACGCCATGCTCGGCGCCTGGAACCAGGTCAAGGCGCTGCCCGGCTGGGACGCGACCGGCGAACAGGTCGACTCGGTGCCGTTCCCGGCTTTTTCGCTCGGCACGCCGACCGCCGCCGAGGCGGCCGCGCCGGCGGCGCCGGTGACCGTGCCGGGCGAACTGCAGTCGCCCGACAGCCTGCCGCCGCTGACGCTGCCGCGGCCGCGCCGGCTGCTCGACGCCGCCCGCGCCTCGCGCGTGCTCGACGAGGCCGGCCAGGTCGAGGGGCTGCTCGGCTGCGCAGTGGTGCATGTGGCCTCCGGCCTGGCGCTGGCGCGCCGGACGGTCGAGCGCGACCAGCCGTTCGACATCGAGCTCGCCTCGGCCGCGGCCACCCAGATGCTGCGCGCCGAGCGGCTGGCGGCGGACAGCCTCGGCCTGGTCGCGCCGCTCGACGACATCGTCGCCAGCGCCGGCTCGCAGGCTGTTCGTGCTGCGCACCGTGGCGCGTCATCCGGAGCTGTTCGTGTTCGCCCTGTTCGACCAGCAGCGCACCAACCTCGCCCTCGCCCGCCATCGTCTGGCGGAGATGGAAAGGGCGCTCGGCTGACGGCTGCCCTGCCGTCGGCGACTGCGGCTGCAGCCCTTGCGCCAGGCGAGCTCGTCCCACCTATCGCGGCGCGCCACGACCCGCCCTTCGTCGACCTCAACTTCGCGACCCCACCGCCATGAGCACGAGCCCGATGCTGTTCGACTACACCCGCCAGGACGCCGCCGGCGCGAGCTGCACCGCGCACGCCTGGGCGAAGCTTCCCGAGCCGCTCGACGTCGCCGGCCGGGCGCGCTGGAAGGAGCGCGCCCGGGCGCTGCTGGAGGAGCACCGGCGCCGTCCTGGTCGCCCACTACTACGTCGACGGCGACCTGCAGGACCTGGCGCGAGGAGACCGGCGGCTGCGTCACCGACTCGCTGGAGATGGCGCGCTTCGGCCGCGACCATGCGGCGCAGACGCTGGTCGTCGCCGGCGTGCGCTTCATGGGCGAGACGGCGAAGATCCTGTCGCCCGAAAAGCGCGTGCTGATGCCCGACCTCGACGCCACCTGCTCGCTCGACCTCGGCTGCCCGGCCGACGAATTCGCCGCCTTCTGCGACGCCGCACCCCGACCGCACGGTGGTGGTCTATGCCAACACCAGCGCGGCGGTGAAGGCGCGCGCCGACTGGATGGTGACCTCGAGCTGCGCGCTGGCCATCGTGCGACCACCTCAAGGAGCGCGGCGAGAAGATGCTGTGGGCGCCCGACCAGCATCTGGGCCGCTACATCCAGCGAGCAGACCGGCGCCGACATGCTGATGTGGAACGGCGCCTGCATCGTGCACGACGAGTTCAAGGCGCTCGAGCTCGAGCTGCTGCGGCAGCGAGCATCCGCAGGCCAGCGTGCTGGTGCATCCGGAGTCGCCGCCGAGCGTCGTCGCGCTGGCCGACGCGGTCGGCTCGACCTCGGCCATGCTCAAGGCGGCGCGCGACACTGGCAGCGCCAGCGAGTTCATCGTCGCCACCGACAACGGCATGCTGCACAAGCATGCGCACAGCTCGCGCCCGGCAAGACGCTTCATCGAGGCGCCGACCGCCGGCAACAGCGCCACCTGCAAGAGCTGCGCGCACTGCCCGTGGATGGCGATGAACGCGCTGCAGGGCGTCGTCGCCTGCCTGGAGCAGGGCAGCGGCGAAGTCTTCGTCGACGAGCCGGTGAGGCTGCGTGCGCTCGGCTGCATCGAGCGCATGCTCGACTTCGTGGTGCAGCGCCCGGCGGCGCTGGCCAGGCCGCAGCAGGGCTTCGTGCCGAACATCGGCGCCGCCTGACCGGCCGCGCCTAGATGGGCGGCCGGCCCTGCGGTCGATCAGCTGCTCAGCTTCAGCGTCCGCGGCCGGCCGGCCAGTGCGCCGGAGGCCTTGCGCCTGAGCGCGCGCACCAGCACGGTCGGAAAGCTCACCGGCAGCATGAACGGATAGTCGCGGCTGAAGTGCAGCCCGCGGCTTTCGTGCCGCGTCAGCGCCGAGCGCACGATCAGTTCGGCGCAGTCGACCAGGTTGCGCAGCTCCAGCAGGTCGCGGCGTGACGCGGAAGTTGGCGTAGTACTCGTCGATCTCGCTCCTGCAGCAGCTCGATGCGGTGCAGCGCGCGCTCCAGGCGCTTGTTGGTGCGCACGATGCCGACGTAGTTCCACATGAAGCGGCCGCAGCTCGTCCCAGTTGTGGGCGATGACGACCTGCCTCGTCGGCGTTCGGTCGACCTGGCTCTCGTCCCACGGCGGCAGCGCCGGCGCGCTCGGGCTGCGGCGCGCGCCAGGATGTCGTCGGCGCAGGTGCGGCCGAACACCACGCATTCGAGCAGCGAGTTGCTGGCCAGCCGGTTGGCGCCGTGCAGGCCGGTGTAGGCGGTCTCGCCGACGGCGTAGAGCCCGGGCAGGTCGGTGCGGCCGCTCAGGTCGGTGACGCACGCCGCCGCAGGTGTAGTGCGCGGCCGGCACGACCGGGATCGGCTGCGTGCGTGATGTCGATGCCGAGCTCGAGGCAGCGCGCGTGGATGGTCGGGAAGTGCTCCTTCAGGAAGTCGGCGCCGCTGGTGCGTGATGTCGAGGCAGCACGCAGTCCAGGCCGTGCTTCTTCATCTCGAAGTCGATCGCGCGGGCGACGATGTCGCGCGGCGCCAGCTCGCGCGCGCGGATCGTGCGCCGGCATGAAGCGCGTGCCGTCGGGCAGCCTGCAGCTGGCCGCCTTCGCCGCGCACCGCCTCGGTGATCAGGAAGCTGCGTTGCCGTGCGGGTGGTACAGGCAGGTCGGATGGAACTGGATGAACTCCATGTTCGCCGACGCGGCAGCCGGCGCGCCAGGCCATGGCGATGCCGTCGCCGGTGGCGGTGTCGGGGTTGGTGGTGTAGCAGGTAGACCTTGCCGGCGCCGCCGGTGGCCAGCACGACCGCCGAGGCGGCCAGCGTCTCGACGCGCTGCGGTGTCGATGTCGAGCGCGTAGACGCCCCAGCAGCGGCCCGGCTCGTCGCGCTGCAGGTGGCGCGAGGTGATCAGGTCGACCGCCATCCGGCGCTCGAGCAGGCGGATGTTGGGATGCCGCGCGACGGCGGCGATCAGGGCGTCGCTGGATCGCCGTGCCGGTGGCGTCGGCCGCGTGCACGATGCGCCGCACCGCTGTGGCCGCCTTCGCGCGTCAGGTGCAGGCCGAGCGGGCCGTCGGGTCGGGCGAGAACGGCACGCCGAGCTCGAGCAGCCATTCGATCGCCTCCGGCGCGTGCTCGACGACGAAGCGCGTCACCTCCTCGTCGACCAGGCCGGCGCCGGCGATCCAGGGTGTCGTCGCACGTGCGACTCGATGCTGTCGTCGTCGCCGAGCACGCCGACGATGCCGCCCTGCGCCCAGGCGGTGGCGCCTTCGGTGAGGCCGCGCTTGGCGAGCACCACCACCGGCTGCGTGTCGGCCAGATGCAGCGCGACCGTGAGGCCGGCGAGCCCGCTGCCGACGATCACCACCGGACGGGGCGCGGCGTCTTGCGGAGCATTCATCGTCAGCGGCCTCGGGCGGTCGGGAATCGGATCGGATCGGCGCGTTGCAGCGCTTCGGGCCACACAGCCCGGGACCGCCGCGACGGGCGGATTCTATCGACGCGATCCTGATGTGAAGCCTGCACGCTTTGCGGCTTGCGGGCGGGATTGCGCCGATGCCGGATGGCGGCCGGGGCCGCATCATCACGCACTACGCTGACGGCACCGCACAGCGCATATTCCGGATCCTGCGGGATGATGCCGAAGCCGACCCACTCCATGCAGCCCTCCGCTTTCGGCGACCCTCCCCTGCCGCCGGTGTACGACCCGTTCGCCCCCACCACCGGCCTGTTGCCGACGTGGGAATCGACGCGACCGTTCGCGGCGGCGACGCATGTTTTCGCCGACACCGACGACTATCTCGACGGCAGCCTGCGCGACATCGGCCGTCCGACCGGCGACCACCTGCGCGAGCTGTTCGTCTCCTGCGATCCGGCGCCGGCGCTGCTGCAGCAACTCGAACTGCTGCATCCCGAATACCTCGCCCTGCACGACATCGGCACGGCCTCGTCGAAACGCCTGCTCGCCGCCGTCGCCGCCGCCAGCCAGCGCCCGCTGCAGCAGCTGGCGATCCGCCGGCACGGCTACGGCACGCCGCTGGCGACGCTCGAATTCATCGAGTTCGACGCCGCCACCGCCGGCGCACCGCCGCTGCGCCTGTACTCGACCGAATGCGACGACGCCGACACGGCCTCACGCCACGGCCTCGCCCGCGTGCTGCTGGCGCACAGTCGTCTGGCGGTGATCATCGTCGGCGACCTGCCTTCGCATGCACTGGCGCAGGCGCTGCAGCCGCTGCAGGGCGACATCGCCGCCGGCCAGTGGAAGAACGGCCAGGTGCTGATGCTGCCGCTGGCTTCCGGGGCGGCGCTGGCGAGCCTCGGCAGCCAGTTCGGGCGCGGCGGCGGGCGGCGCGACAGCAGCCGCGGCGGCAGCGTCACGGTGCGCACCACGCCGCAGATCGGCAGCCCGGCGGAGGCCTGGCATTTCATCAGCGCGACCTGGAACCGGCTGGGCGAGCAGCTCGCCATGCAGGGCATCGCGCTGGCCGTGCTGCCGGCGTCCGGCAACGGCACGGCCGCGCAGGCGCGCATCGTCGCCGGCCCGGCGGCCGCCGTGGGCGGGCCCGCTTTGCCGGAACCGGTGCAGGTCGCGGCAGCGGCCGCCGGCAGGCCGGCGTCGACCGGACCGACGCCGCTGCAGGACTATGCGCAGCAGCTGATGCAGATCAACGGCGTCCTCGCCGCCTGCGTCTTCGAGGCCGCCGCCGGCCGGCCGCTGGCGCACTGCGGCGCGGCCTATCAGGCCGCCGACCTGGCCCGCGAAGGCGCGGCGCTGCTGGCTTCACTGTCGGCGACCGAGACCCGGCTGGCTCCGGCGCCGCTGGCGCCAGGGCGCGGCAACGGCACCCGCGCCGGCGACGCCAAGCCCTCGGAAGGGCTTCCCGAAGCGGCCGTCACGCTCGCCCGCCATCATCTGCTGGTGCGGCCGCTGCCGAGGCGTGCCGGGCTGGCGGCGCATGTCGTGTTCGACCGCAGCCGGACCAACCTGACGCTGGCCCGGCTGCAGATCGCACGCCTCGACAGCCTGCTCGACGCCGACGCCTCCGGCCGCGCCGCCACCCTCGCCTGAAGACGAGGTGCGGGACGGCCTGCACAGGCCGGAGGCCTGCTCAGTGCACCACGCGGTCGAACGCGAACTCGCCGTCGACGACGCCGACCGGGATCACGTCCTTCGGCCCGAAGCGGCCCTCCAGGATCAGCTTGGCGACCGGGTTCTCGATGCGCTGCTGGATCGCGCGCTTGAGCGGCCGCGCGCCGAACACCGGGTCGAAGCCGACCTTGGCGAGCTCGCGCAGCGCCTCGGGCGAGACCTCCAGCTTCATCTCCATCTTTTCGCAGGCGCGCCTCGAGCGCGGCGAGCTGGATCCTCGCGATCGCCTCGATGTGCTTCGCGTCGAGCGCATGGAACACCACCATCTCGTCGATGCGGTTGAGGAACTCCGGCCGGAAGTGCTGCTTGACCTCGACCCAGACCGCGTCGCGGATGGCCTCGCTCGGCTGGCCGGCCATCTGCATGATCTGTGCGAGCCGAGGTTGGAGGTCATCACGATGACGGTGTTCTTGAAGTCCACCGTGCGGCCCTGGCCGTCGGTCAGGCGGCCGTCGTCGAGCACCTGCAGCAGCACGTTGAACACGTCCGGGTGCGCCTTCTCGACCTCGTCGAGCAGCAGCACGCTGTAGGGCTTGCGGCGCACGGCCTCGGTGAGCTCGCCGCCCTCCTCGTAGCCGACGTAGCCCGGCGGCGCGCCGATCAGGCGGCGACCGAGTGCTTCTCCATGAACTCGCTCATGTCGATGCGGATCATGTGGTCTTCGCTGTCGAACAGGAAGCCGGCGAGCGCCTTGCACAGCTCGGTCTTGCCGACGCCGGTGGGGCCCAGGAACAGGAACGAGCCGGTCGGCCGGTTCGGATCGGACAGGCCCGCGCGCGAGCGGCGGATGGCGTCGGCCACCGCGGTGATCGCCTCGTCCTGGCCGACCACGCGCTCGTGCAGCTTGTCTTCCATCTGCAGCAGCTTGTCGCGCTCGCCCTGCATCAGCTTGGACACCGGGATGCCGGTGGCGCGCGCCACCACTTCGGCGATCTCCTCGGCGCCGACCTCGGTGCGCAGCAGCGTCGGCCGCGCGCCAGCGCCGCCCTTGGCCTCGCTCGCCTGCGCTCCTTCTCGCGCCGCTCCAGTTCGGGCAGCTTGCCGTACTGCAGCTCGGCGACCTTGTTGAAGTCGCCCTTGCGGGTGAGCTCCTCGATCTGCGAGCTTGACCTGGTCGATCTCTTCCTTGATCGCCGCCGAGCCCTGCACGCTGCGCCTTCTCGGCCTTCCAGATCTCCTCGAGGTCGGCGTACTCGCGTCTGCAGCTTGGCGATCTCTTCCTCGATCAGGCCGAGGCGCTTGCTGCGACGCCTCGTCCTTCTCCTTCTTCACCGCTTCGCGCTCGATCTTGAGCTGGATCAGGCGGCGGTCGAGCCGGTCCATCACCTCGGGCTTGGAGTCGATCTCGATCTTGATCTTGGCCGCCGCCTCGTCGATCAGGTCGATCGCCTTGTCGGGCAGGAAGCGGTCGGTGATGTAGCGGTGCGACAGCTCGGCCGCGGCGACGATGGCCGGGTCGGTGATCTCGACGCCATGGTGCACCTCGTACTTCTCCTGCAGGCCGCGCAGGATGGCGATGGTGGCCTCCACGCGTCGGCTCGCCGACCAGGATCTTCTGGAAGCGGCGCTCCAGCGCGGCGTCCTTCTCGATGTACTTGCGGTATTCGTCGAGCGTGGTCGCGCCGACGCAGTGCAGCTCGCCGCGCGCGAGCGCCGGCTTGAGCATGTTGCCGGCGTCCATCGCGCCTTCGGCCTTGCCGGCGCCGACCATGGTGTGCAGCTCGTCGATGAAGACGATGGTCTGGCCCTCGTCCTTGGCCAGCTCCTTCAGCACGCTCTTCAGGCGCTCCTCGAACTCGCCGCGGAACTTGGCGCCGGCCAGCAGCAGCGCCATGTCGAGCGACAGCACGCGCTTGCCCTTGAGCGACTCGGGCACCTCGCCGTCGACGATGCGCTGCGCCAGGCCTTCGACGATGGCGGTCTTGCCGACGCCGGGCTCGCCGATCAGCACCGGGTTGTTCTTGGTGCGCCGCTGCAGCACCTGGATGGCGCGGCGGATCTCGTCGTCGCGGCCGATCACCGGGTCGAGCTTGCCCATGCGGGCGCGCTCGGTCAGGTCGATGGTGTATTTCTTCAGCGCCTCGCGCTGGCCTTCGGCCTCGGCGCTGTTGACGCTTCTGGCCGCCGCGCACCGCGTCGATGGCCGCCTCGAGCGACTTGCGCGTCAGGCCGTTCTCGCGCGCGAGCGGCCGACGTCGCCCTTGGTGTCGGCCAGCGGCCAGCAGGAACAGCTCGCTGGCGATGAACTGGTCGCCGCGCTTGATGGCTTCCTTCTCGGTCGCCTGCAGCAGCGCGGCCAGGTCGCGGCCGACCTGCACCTGCTCCTGCCCCTGCACCTGCGGCAGGCTGCGCGATCGCGGCCTCGGCGCCGGCCTGCAGGCCGCGGCACGTTGACGCCGGCGCGCTGCAGCAGCGCGCGCGGGCCGTCGTCCTGGCGCAGCATGGCGACCAGCAGGTGCACCGGCTCGATGTAGGGGTTGTCGCTGGCCCAGGGCCAGGGTCTGCGCGTCGGCCAGGGCTTCCTGGAATTTGGTGGTGAGTTTGTCGAGTCGCATGGAATGGATCCTCCGTTGCGCGAACAAGTGAGGCGGCGAGCCGAAGAATTCAACCCGTGGCGGGCTGCGCGGCATTGCCGCCGGCGATACCCCAGCGCTCGAGGGCGGCGTCGTCGGCGACCCGCGCATCGACCCAGGCGGCGCCTGCGGCGGTGTGCTCCTTCTTCCAGAACGGCGCCTGCGTCTTCAGCCAGTCGATGAGGAACTCGCAGCCCTGGAAGGCCGTGCCGCGGTGCGCCGAGGCGGCGATCACCAGCACGATCTGCGCGCCGAGGTCGAGCCGGCCGACGCGGTGCACGACGCGGCGCCGCGCGCAGGCCGAAGCGCTCGGTGCGCCGCGTCGATCATGCGCTCGATGGCGTCCTCGGTCATGCCGGGATAGTGCTCGAGCTCGAGCGCATGGACGGCCGGCGCGGCCGGGTCGGCCGGCGCCTCGCGGTCGCGCACGGTGCCGACGAAGGCGACGACGGCGCCGATGCCGGCGTCGCCGGCGCGCAACTCGGCAAGCTCGGCGGCGACGTCGAAGTCGGCCTGCTGGATGCGGACCCGGGGCGAGGCTGCAGCCGCGGCGTCCGGGGCGAAGGAATGCGGTTCGTTCATCGCCGGCGATTGTGCGACGCCCCCGTCGGCAGGGCGAGCGTGCCGGGCGGATCAGCCGCCGGTGACCGGTGGGAAGAAAGCCACTTCGGCGCCATCGCGCAGCGACGCGTCGCCGTCGGCCATCACCCGGTCGAGCGCGCAGCGCACCGCGCGGCCGTAAGCGAGCGCCTGTGCATGCGGCCCGCCGCGTGCCACCAGCAGCCGACGCAGGGCGGCTATGTCGGCAGGCGCGCCGCGCTCAGACACCTCGATCTCGACCTCCTCGCCGTCGCCGAGCGCCTCGCGCAGCGACGCGAAATACCTTACCCGGACCTTCATCGCGCCGGCCCCGCGCCGAGTTCGGCGAGCGACAGGAAGCGCACCGCATCGCCGCGCCGGATGACGTTGCCCGGCGGGTTGTCGACCAGCCCGTCGGCCCACACGGTCGAGGTCAGCACGCCCGAGCCCTGGTTCGCGAACAGGTCGAGCCCGCCGCCGTCGTTGCGCCGCACGCGCAGGAACTCGCGGCGCTTCGGTCGACGCGGGGCCAGTCGAAGTCGGCGCGCAGCAGCGTCGCCGGCGGCAGGCTGCGCTGCGCGCGCCCTGCAGCCGCAGCAGCAACGGCCGCACCACCAGCAGGAAGGTGACGAAGCTCGACACCGGGTTGCCCGGCAGGCCGAGGAAATGCGCCTCCGAGCCGTCGCCGCGTCGCACCGCGCCGAAGGCGAGCGGCTTGCCGGGCTTGATCGCGAGCTGCCACAGAGTCGAGGCGCCCTTCGGCCTCGACGGCGGGCTTCAGATGGTCCTCCTCGCCGACCGAGACGCCGCCGCAGGTGACGATCAGGTCGTGGCCTTCGGCCGCTCGGCGCAGCGCGTCGCGCGTCGCGTCGAGCCGGTCGACGACGATGCCGAGGTCGGTGACGTCGCAGCCGAGCGCTGCAGCAGGCCGCGCAGCACGAAGCGGTTGGAGTTGTAGATCGCGCCGGGCCTGCAGCGGACTTCGCCCGGCATGGCGAGCTCGTCGCCGGTGGAGAACAGCGCCACCCGCGGACGGCGCGCGACCCGCAGCGCCGCCAGCGCCGGTCGCCGCGGCCAGCCCGAGCGCCTGCGGCGCGAGCCGGATGCCGCGGGCCAGCACCACGCTGCCGGCGGCGATGTCCTCGTCCGCGCCGGCGCACCCAGGCGCCAGGCGCGGGCACGGTGTCGATGCGCACGCCGCCGTCGCCGTCGGCGACGCACTGCTCCTGCATGACGATCGCGTCGGCACCCGGCGGCACCGGCGCGCCGGTGAAGATGCGCGCCGCCGTGCCGGGCTGCGAGCGCCGCGCCGACCATGCCGGCGGCGATGCGCTGCGACACCGGCAGCCGCGTGCCGGCGGCCGGCACGTCGGCGGCGCGCAGCGCATAGCCGTCCATCGCGCTGTTGTCGGCCGGCGGCACGTCGATCGCCGAGCGCACGTCGTCGGCGAGGACGCGGCCGAGGGCGTCGAAGGTATCGACGGTTTCGATCTCCGGCAACGCAGAGACGGCGCCGAGCAGACGTTCCAGCGCGTCGTCGAGGCTCATCAGCGGCGGTCGACCGCCGCTGCCTGCACCGCCGCGCGCAGGGTCGGGAGCGCCGGCAGGCGCATGCGGTCGATCGGCGCTGTCGGCCCGGCTCATGCGTGGCTCGCGATGTAGGCCTTGACGACTTCCGCGTCGGCCGGCACCAGCTTGCATGCGCCGGGGCAGCGCTCCAGCTCGTGCGAACCCGGCCGGCCGGTCGGGCTCGCGGCCGATCGCCTCGACGATGGTCTCGGCGAACTTGACCGGCAGCGCGGTTTCGAGCACGATCATCGGCACGCCGGCGCGGCAGGTGCTCGCGCGCCGACCTTCAGGCCGTCGGCGGTGTGCGTGTCGATCATGCACGCCGTAGCGTCTGCCAGGTGTCGCGGATGGTGGCCAGCCGGTCGGCATGCGTGCTCGTGCCGGAGACGAAGCCGAAGCCGGCGATCGCGCGTCGAACTCGGCTCGCCGCGACAGCGTCGAACGCGCCGTGGCGCTCGACCTCGACCGGAACAGCTCGCGCGTGCGCGCGCGCGTCGCGGCCGAGCAGGTCGAACACGAAGCGCTCGAAGTTCGACGCCTTCGAGATGTCCATCGACGGGCTCGACGTCTCGTGCGTCTCGGCGCCGGCGCGCACGCGGTAGACGCCGGTGCGGAAGAACTCGTCGAGCACGTCGTTCTCGTTGGTGGCGAGCACCAGCCGGCCGATCGGCAGGCCCATCATGCGCGCCACGTGGCCGGCGCAGATGTTGCCGAAGTTGCCCGACGGCACGGCGAAGTCGACCTGTCTGGCCGTCGGCCGTGCGGTCGCCTGCGAAGTAGCCCGCGAAGTAGTAGACGACCTGCGCCAGCAGGCGCGCCCAGTTGATCGAGTTGACGGTGCCGATGCGCGTAGCGGCGCTTGAAGTCGAGGTCGTTCGACGACCGCCTTGACGATGTCCTGGCAGTCGTCGAACACGCCCTCGACGGCCAGGTTGTGGATGTTGGCGTCCTGCAGGCTGAACATCTGCGCCTGCTGGAAGGCGCTCATGCGGCCGTGCGGGCGACAGCATGAAGACGCGGATGCCGCTGCTTGCCGCGCATCGCGTACTCGGCCGCGCTGCCGGTGTCGCCCGAGGTCGCGCCGAGGATGTTGAGCTGCTCGCCGCGGCGCGCCAGCTCGTACTCGAACAGGTTGCCGAGCAGCTGCATCGCCATGTCCTTGAAGGCCAGCGTCGGGCCGTTCGACAGCGCCTCGCAGGTAGAGCCCGGCTTCGAGCGGCATCAGCGGCGTGATCTCGGGCGTGCCGAAGACTTCCGTGCGGTAGGTGCGCGCACCAGCGCGCGCAGCTCGTCGGGCGGGATGTCGTCGATGTAGAGCGACAGCGATCTCGAAGGCGAGGTCGGCATAGGAAAGGCTGCGCCAGCGTTCGAGCGTGGCGGCGTCGACCTGCGGATAGCGCTCGGGCAGGTACAGGCCGCCGTCGGGGGCGAGGCCTTCGAGCAGGATGTCGCAGAAGCGGCGCGGGGTGGCGTCGCCGCGGGTACTCAGGTAGTGCAAGGGTCAGTCCTCGAGGGTTTCCCGGATTTTCATCGCCACGGCAAGGCGCTGCTGCCAGCGTGGCTCGGCGGGGAAGGCCTGCACCAGGCGGCGACGGTGGTCCAGCGCTTCGTCGATCCAGGCGCGGCGCTCGGCGCGGGACGAAGCGGCAGGCGGGGCCTCGTCGGCTTCGGAGGGACTCAGCGCGAGTTCCAGGGCCGCCAGTCGCTCCAAAGATACTGCAAGGTCATCGAGTGCCTGCGGCGTGTCGCCCAGCGCCCGGCGCAGCTCGCAGCGCAACTCTAGACTCTCGCGGTACGACGCCAGCGCCTGCGCGCCCTGGCCCGCCTCGCGCTGCGCGTCACCGAGCCTCTCCAGGATGACCGACAGGTCGCGCAGCACCCCCGGCGTGTCGCCCAGCGCCCGGCGCAGTTCGCGGCACAGCTCCAGACTCTCGTGGTACGACGCCAGCGCCTGCGCGCCCAGGCCCTCCTCGCGCTGCGCGTCGCCGAGCCTCTCCAGGCTGGCTGACAGGTCACGCAGGACCCCCGGTGTACGCCCCAACGCCCGGCGCAGTTCGCGGGCCAGCTCCAGGCTCTCGCGGTACGACGCCAACGCATGCGCGCCCTGGCCCGCTTCGAGCTGCGCGTCGCCAAGCTTGAGCAATACGCTGAACCAGTAGACGCCGCAGCAAAAAAAAAAAAACCGCCAGGTGGCAAAAAAAAAAAAAAAAAAAAAAACGGATTGCTCCGAGTTGAACCCGGGTCGTCCCACGAATGTTTGACGAGGCCACGCAGCTTTGAGCGTGGCTTCCGTTACCCGACTGCCGCAGCGACGCGTACAGGTCGCCCGGGAGCGGGTGGGCGAGCTCCCAGGTGATGGCCATGGGCTTCTCGCCGTCGTGGCGGAGGTAGCGGGCGGGGCCGAGGAACCAGAAGGCTCGGTCGTCGGCTCGGAGGCGGGTGAAGAGCATGATCGAGCGGCCGTCTCGCTCGTGGTTGCGGTAGCGGAGGCCGGTGGCGCTGTCGGCTCGGGTGATCGACTGGCTCTCCCAGTGGATGAGGGTGCGGCTGATGGCGTAGTCGCGGTAGCGGGTGGTCGGGGAGAAGCCGCCGCTGGTCTTGTCGAGCGTGAAGGCGAACAGCTCGGCGTTGGCGTCCTTGGCCTCGTAGACGCCGCTCTGCCAGGCGGCGATCTTGGCGCCGGTCGCCGATGCCGAAGGCGGCGAGGATCTCGATGCGGGTGTAGCGGGCGTGCACCTGCAGCGGGCACGTCGGGATGCGTGGCGAGCGGGGCGTGGAGGTGGTCGACCCGCGCGTCGAGCACGGCGAGGAGCTGCAGCAGCTCGGCCCGCACCTGCGGGTGGGCCCAGAGGAGGTCGACCGCCTCCTGCAGCGTGGTGTCCTTGGTGATCGCCCGGTCGGCGAGCGGCGGCGACGAGCATGCGGAGCGAGGCGTCGCTCCCGCTCGGGCATGGCGTCGACGTCGGCGGCGCCGTCGCGATCGGCGAGGAGTCGCTGGTAGGTGGCGATGCGCTCGTGGTCGTCGATGTGCAGGAGACGGCCGACGGCTCGACGCAGCTCGCGTCTCGTGCGGGCCGGCGGCGCAGGACGGGCAGCGCCGGCGGCCTCGCGCAGGTCGGACCAGCACTTGGCTGCCGTCGTAGACGTCGTCGAGCTCGAGGCCGGACTCGTCGAGGAACCCGGCCAGGTCGATGTCGGGTCGCGTCGCGGCGCAGCGAGCGCAGCTCGTCGACCTTGCTCGGCCAGCGCGACGGGATGGCCTCCCGCAGGCTGCGCAGCACGATCTCGGCGGCCTTCTGGTCGAGCTGCATGTGGCAGCCGGCGGGCAGGAACGGGAACTGCTGCTGCGACGGCTGCGCTCGAGCGTCCCGGCGGGTGCCGCCGAGCAGCGCCCGGTAGCGGCGGTCGAAGCGGAACTCCTGGCGGTGCGTGCCCGACGAAGTCGAGGACCGTGCAGAACGCCTTGCCCGGCGAGCGGCGCAGGCCCGGCCGAGCTGCTGCAGGAACAGCGTCGGGCTCTCGGTGGGGCGCAGCATGAGCACGGTGTCGACGGCGGGCACGTCGACGCCCTCGTTGAACAGGTCGACCGAGAACACGACGCTGACCTCGCCCGTCGGCCAGGTCGCGCAGGGCGGCGTCGGCGCTCGTCGCGCGGGGCTGTCGCCCCACACCGCCACCGACGGGATGCCGTGGCTGGTGAAGTGGCGGGCCATGAAGCGGGCGT
Source organism: uncultured Microthrixaceae bacterium (assembly GCA_963795165.1). Taxonomy (GTDB): domain Bacteria; phylum Actinomycetota; class Acidimicrobiia; order Acidimicrobiales; family VFJN01; genus VFJN01. The sequence continues at coordinate 59,013 of CAWCGT010000001.1, forward strand.
GCTCGATGCTCACGCAGAACCCGAGGCCCGCATCGTGGCCGGCTCGGCGTGCTGGGCCACCTGCTGCACGACGAGGCGCGCCCACGCGTCGGTGCTCGTGTAGGCGGCGCTGAGCGCCTCGACGTCGTAGCCCCGGCCTCGCCGCCACGGGATGTCGCGCAGGTCGAGGCCGTCGTGGATGCCGAAGTACAGGAACGGCGCGAGGTGCTGCTGGTCGATGGCGTCCCAGAGGCGCAGCTCGGCGGCGATGCGGTCGTCGAACCAGTGGAGGATCGGGCAGGCCGTCGCTGCGCTCGGGGGTGGCGGTGAGGCCGAGCAGCTCGACGGGCGCGAGGTGGTCGAGCAGCCGCTCGGTACGACGGCGGCGGCGGCGTGGTGGAACTCGTCGACGATCACCACGTCGAAGTGATCGGGCGGCGAGGTCGGCGAGGTCGCTGGCGTTGAGGCTCTGGATCGACGCGAACACGTGCTCGAACCGCTGTCGGCCGTGGCGCCGCCGACCCACTTCTCGCCGAAGGACGGCGTCCCGCAGCGCGTAGCGGAACGTGGCGAGGCTCTGGTCGAGGATCTCCTCGCGGTGGGCGACGAACAGCAGCCGGGCGCGGGGGAGGCGCTGGCGGAGGCGGGCGTAGTCGACGCGCGGCCATCACGGTCTTGCCGGTGCCGGTGGCGGCCACGAGGAGGTTGCGGTGGTGGCCCTGCTCGCGGGCGACGTCGATCTGCTCGAGCAGGCGCTCCTGGAACGGCATCGGGCCGCAGCTCGATCGGGCTGAGGATGACGTGCGGGCCGCTGTCGGTTCGGCCGGCTGCGGGCCTGCTCCTCGTCGAACTGCGTCGGCGTCGTAGGGGACGAAGTCGCCGGCCTCCCAGTAGCTGTCGAACACGGCGCTCGAACTTGTCGACGACGTCGGGGTTGCGGGCGGCCGAGGCCCGGACGTTCCACTCCAGGCCCGTGACCTGCGCCGAGTGCGTGAGGTTCGACGAGCCGACGTAGGCGGTCGAGAAGCCCGAGCGCCGGTGGAACACCCAGGCCTTGGCGTGGAGGCGGGTGCTGCCGAGGTCGTAGGAGATGCGGACGTCGGCGCCGAGGTCGGCGAGCTGGTCGAGGGCCCGGCGCTCGGTCGAGCCGGTGTAGGTGGTGGTGAGGACCCGCAGCGGCTTGCCCTGCTTCGCAGTGGCGGCGCAGCGCGTCGAGCAGCGGCGCGATGCCGCTGCGACGGATGAACGCCATGACGACGTCGATGCGCGTCGGCCGAGTCGATCTCCGAGCGCAGCTGGCTCCACAGGCGTCGGCTCGCCGGGCGCGTTGGTGAGCAGCGTGGTGTCGAGCAGCGGGATGAGCGGCTCGCTCGATCGGCTGCGGGCGTGCCGTCGGGGTTGCGCTGCAGGATGGCGTGGAGGACCTGCGCCGGGTCGACGGGCAGCTCGCCTGCGGATCGGTGGTCGACGAGCTCGCCGAGGCGTGGCGAGGAGCTGCACGGGCGACCTCGATGCCGACGGCGACGCGGTCGTCGTCGCTGACGTCGGCGAGCGCCCGCTCGATCTGCCGGCTCAGGTGCCAGGCGATGCGATCGGGCGCCTCGGCGCTGCGGAGCGCGTGCTGCTCGGGCAGCAAGGCGCTCGTCGAGGTGCGTCGAGCTGCGCCCGCAGGCCCTCGGTGACGAGCGCTTCGTAGAGCCCGGGCCCCAGCTCCTCCACGCCAGCAAGCTACGAGCTCACCGTGACCGGGCGCCTGCGATGTCACTCGGCGTCCGTCGGGTCCAGGTGGTAGCGCATGCGAGGGCTCAACTGCTAGCCGAATTCCGACGATCCTGAAGAATGGCCATCTCTGCTGAGCCTCCGCGCGTGTCGGTCGCCGTTCTCCGCAACTGGGTCCTCGAGTCAGCATGAGCCAAGCGGGAGGGTCTGCACGGCGGGAGTACGAACGGCGGCGCGCCAAGGAGGCAACGAATCGTCAGGCCAACCGGACGTTGCGTCTGGTCGTCACCGTCCTCACGCCGCTCCTCGTCTACGGCGCCGTGCGAGGCGCGGTTCCGCTGGTCAACAACGCCTGGGAGTCCTGGGCCCAGGACACCTCGCCCACGGAACGACCTGTCCCCGAGCTCATCCGATCGAGCACGGCCAATCTTGCGGCGCTGGTGCTGGCGGTGGCCGCCACCCTGAACGTCGTCGTCCTGTTCTGGGGCCGTCGCCAGTCGACCGAGGCCTGGGGCAAGGGCGCTACCGGGGAGGAGCGCACCGGCAGGCTTCTGGACCGCCTCCCAGCGGCGTATGTGGTTCGTCACGACCTCTCGATGCCCGGGTCGCGAGCGAACATCGACCACGTGGTGGTCGGCCCGACCGGTGTGTTCACCGTCGAGACCAAGGCCTACCGCGGTGGCGTGAAGATCACCGGCGGTCGAGTCACGGTCGCTGGGCGGCGCCGCGATGGGATCGCTGCACAGGCAGCCAAGCAGGCGGAGGCCGTGGCCGCTCGCATCGGCCGCGCCGTCGAGCCCGTGGTGGTGGTCCACGGCGGTGTCGAGCGGGGCTGGTTCACCAGCCCTGTCATCGACGGGGTTCGGTTCTGCGCCCCGAAGCGACTGGTGGAGGAGATCCGGGCTGGCAAGGGGCGCCTCAGCCCCGAGGAGGTCGAGGATGCGGTGACCCGCCTCCACGGCCTGGTCCGCGAGCCCTAGGTGGGCAACTCCTAGCCGGTCCAGCCGCGGACCAGCGCCCGCTGCGCCGCCGTCTCCGGTGCGGGGCCGCGTCGCAGCTCGGCCTCGCCGCGCACCTCGTCGAGGCGGGCCTGGGCGGCCCGGCCGCCGATGTCGCGGGCCAGCCAGCAGCCGAGGATCGATCCAGTGCGACCGCGTCCGCCCCAGCAGTGGACGTACACGAGGCCCCCGGCGGCCGCCTCGTCGTCGATGAGCTGACAAGCCTGCCGCACGACCTCCCCGGGCGCCACCGACAGGTCCAGCACGGGCAGGTTGATCCGTCGCACGTTCGACGGGAGGAGCTGCTGGTAAGGCTCCAGCCGGTCGTGCTCGGTGGTGAGGTCGAGGAACAGGGTCACGCCGACATCCAGCAGCGCCTGCACCTTGGTGGCGGCCTCGAGGGCATCCCAGTTGCCCGGGTAGGCGCCGCCCAGGACCGATGGGGTGAGCCACCAGGACCGGTCGGTCGGCGCCGCAGGAAGGAGATCGTCCATGCCGCCCTGTACCCGCTGTCCGTGACCAGCCCGCATGTCACAGGCGGGCCGTACCTCCTCTCGGCCGGCCGCGCGGCGCTGTCACACCTTCTGCATAGGATCGGAAGATGCTCTTCGACCACGCCGAACTCGGGCTCGCCGCTCCCTATACGAAGGCCTGCCGATGACCCAGCTGCTGCGCTGCCACAACTTCATGGTCTCCCAGGACGGCTTCGGCTCCGGCGAGGGCCAAAGCCTCGAGCGCCCCTTCGGCCACGCCGACCCCGCTGCCCTCGCCAGCTGGGCCGGCGCCACCGCCAGCTCGCCCAATCGCACCGACCCTGGCGGATCCCAGGGCATCGACGACTACATGACCCGCGAGTTCCACCGGAACATCGGCGCCGAGATCATGGGTCGCAACAAGTTCGGCCCCCAGCGCGGCCCGTGGGAGGACCACGAGTGGCAGGGGTGGTGGGGCGACGTGCCGCCGTTCCACACCCCGGTGTTCGTCCTCACTCACCACCCGCGGCCGTCGTTCTCCCTCAGCGACACCACCTTCCACTTCATCGACGCTGCACCCGCCGACGCCCTCGCCCAGGCCAAGGCGGCCGCCGACGGCAAGGACGTGCGCCTCGGCGGCGGCGTCCACACCGTGCGCGAGTTCCTCGACGCCGACCTCGTCGACACCCTCCACGTGGCCGTGGCGCCGCTCGAGCTGGGCCGCGGCGAGCGCCTCTGGGACTCGCCCGACGAGCTCCTCGACCGCTACCACCGCGACGTCGTCCCCAGCCCCAGCGGCGTCACCCACCTCCTCTACTGGCGCCGCTGACGCCACGCCGCTGGCGGCCCGAGCCGGGGCTGGCTTGTCACACCCCCTGAGGAGACTCGGGGCATGTGCTGCATCTGCGATGGATGGACCCTGGATGAAGCCCACGCCGACCTGAACGACCGCAAGCAGCGGTTCGGGTGGGCGCTGCAAGGCGTCGAGGGCTCCAGACCGTGGGTGTACTCCATCGGCCTCACCGAGCGGTTCGGCCACCCCGAGCTCGTGATGGCCGGGGTGCCGCTCGACGCGGCGGGAGCGATGGTCAACGCCCTGGGTCGTCGGATCGCGGCGGGCGAGGACCTCATCGACGGCGACCACCTGCGGGAGGGCGAGATCGAGCTCGAGGTCGGCGGCATCCACCACGTGCACATCGCCAACGGCCTGGTCGCACAGTGGGAGGAGCACTACTGGCGCCATCCCGACGTGGCGCCTCCCGCCCTGCTGGTGCTCCAGGTGATGCCGTGCCCGGTGGTCGAGCGGTTCCGGCTGAGCCGCCCCCACGTCACGCTGGGATGACGTATGACGATGCGCGATACGCTCGTGGGCGTGCCTGCCCCCGTCTCGATCCGGCTCGACGCCGAGACGGCCCGCGCCTTGCGGTTGCTCGAGGCCGCCGGCGCCAGCCGGTCCGACGCCATCCGTGGTGCCATCCTCGATGCCGCCGAGCGCCTGCGACGGGCCGACTCGCTCCGGGCCGAGATGGCGGCCCTGGACGCCGACGAGGCCGACCGGGCCGAGCAGGCCGAGGTGGCGGCGCTGATGGAGGCGCTGCGTGCGCCGAGGTGACGTTCACCGGCTGCGGGTCCCGAAGGGGCTCGGGCACGAGCAGCGAGGCGCCCGCTACGGCGTGATCGTGCAGGCCGATGCGCTGCTGCCTCGATCGGTGGTCCTGGTGGCCCCAACGTCGACCAGCGCCCGGGCGGCCTCGTTCCGACCCCCGATCGAGGTCCGTGGTGGCACCACCCGTGTGCTGGTGGAGCAGCTGGGCGCGATCAACGTCAGCCGCCTGGGCGACCGGGTGGCATCGCTCGATGTGGAGACGCTGAGCGACATCGACGACGCGCTGCGAACCGTGCTCGCCCTCGGCTGATCCGCCTCGACCTCCCCGCGGCACTGTCACACCCCCTGCGTAGGGTCAGAAGCGTGATCGACACCGTGTCAGTCGCCGAACGAGCCTGGGGCCAGGCAGAGCGCGAGACCGTCGCGATCATGGGCACCCTCAACGCAGCGGCGGCCCGGCTGGTGCGCACCATCCGGATGCTGATCGACACCGAGGGGTGGGCCGGCTGGGGGATCGCGTCGGTGGAGCACTGGGTGTGCTGGAAGGCGGCCGTGTCCCGCCACCGAGCCCACGACCTCGTCACCGTCGCCCGCCGCCTCGACGAGCTGCCGGCCTGCTTCGAGCTCTTCGAGACGGGGCGGCTCACCGAAGACGCCATGGTCCGCATCGCCCGGCGGGTCCCGGCCGACCACGACGCCGCCGTCGCCGCCAAGGCCCCCACCGTGCTGATCAGCCAGCTCGACCGCATGCTCAAGGCCTGCCCGCCGCTGCCCGAGCCCGAGCAGGCCGACCGGCCCCACCAGCCGCTGGAGCGCCACGTCAGCGTTCGCTCCAGGCGCGACGGCTGGGTGGACGGCACCTTCTGCCTGCCGCCCGATGAGGGGGAGCTGCTGCGGGTGGGCCTGGCCGCCGCCCGAGACGCCGAGTACCGCGACCGCCAGGGCCTGGAGCCGAGGGCCGAGCTCGACGGCACCGAGCACGTCCGCCGCCCGGGCGTCACCCTCGCCGACGCCTTGCTGCGCCTGGCCTCCGAGGGCGCCGACGCCCTCGACGCCGAGCTGGCCCGCACCGGCCGGCGGGGCGACCGCAACAAGGTGGTGCTCCACGTCGACGTGGCCCCCGACGGCACCTTCGGGCCCGGCCAGCTCCACCTCGGGCCCACCGTGCCCGACACCGTGGCCCGCTTTCTGGGCTGCGACGCCGAGGTGATGGTGGCCGCCTACCAGGCCGGCCAGCTCATCGGGATCCACCCCACGCAGCGCACCGTCAACCGGGCGCTCCGCCGCGCCATCGAGCGGCGCGACCAGGGCTGCTCCCACCCGCTGTGCACGCAGTACCGCTACCTGCACATCCACCACATCCAGTTCTGGGAGGACGGTGGTCCAACCGTGCCCTGGAACCTGATCTGCCTCTGCCCCATCCACCACCGCGCCCTCCACCACGGCGAGCTCTCCGTGGTGGGCGACCCGGAGGCCGGCACCCTGCGCTTCCTCGACCGCTGGGGGATACCGATCGAACCACCAGGCACCGGCTCGCCGGTCCCGGTGCGGACCGACGAGCCGAGCCCCTTCCGATCGCCCGACGGCGAGCGCCTCTCCAGCCTCTGGTTCGCCTGGAACTAGGTGCGCGCGTCGCGGTGACTGCGGGAAGGGCTCGGCCGGTCGCCCGGCGGCCTCGTCGGCCAGACTGCTGCGATGGACGACGGAGGCGCAGGGCCGGCACAGCTCGACCCGGGGGAGTACTTCGGCGACTGGGGTGCCGAGCTCCAGCGCTGCGCCCGCCAGCACTGGTGGGCGCAGGGGATGGATCAGACCGGCACGCCCATGGCGGTCGTCCTGGCCTGGGAGGCCAACCGGGCGGTGCTCACGGACCGACGGCTGTCCCCTCGCTCCTTCGCCGAGGACATGGTGGCCAACGGGCTCTCGCCGGAGACGTCGGTGCAGGTGGCACCGCTGTTCAGCCGGCACGGCGACGACCACCGGCACCTGCGCGCCGTCCTGTCGACCGCCTTCACGCCCAAGAAGGTGGAACAGCTCCGACCGGCCACCCGCGCACATCGCCGAGCGGCTGGCCGCCGACATCGCGGAGAGCGGAGGCCGCTGCGAGTTCGTGGCCGCCTTCGCCGAGCCGCTGCCGCCCGAGGTGTTCGCCATCCTCTTCGGGCTCCCGGTGGAGCACCGCGACCGCATGGCCCACTGGGCGGCCACCATCGCCCTCGCCTTCAACCCCGCCATGCCGCCGGAGCACCTGGCCCGGGTGGAGGAGGCGGCCGCCGAGATGCGCGCCTACGGGCGGGAGCGGATCGCCGCCAGCCGCGCCGCAGCCCGGCGACGACCTCGTCACCCGGCTCGTGGAGGCCGAGGTCGACGGGCATCGGCTGACCGAGGACGAGGTGATCGGCATGATCACCGGCTTCGTGTTCGCCGGAGCCGAGACCACCCGGCGCCAGCTCACCGCAGCGGTGCAGCTGTTCGCCGAGCACCCCGACGACTGGGAGCGTCTGGCTGCCGACCCCGACCTCGTCCCCAACGCGGTGGAGGAGATCCTCCGCCACCGAGGGATCATCTCCGGTCTCACCCGACGGGCCGAGGAGCCCTTCGAACGGGACGACCTCCACGTGCCCGAAGGGGGACGCGTCCTGCTGTCCTTCGACACCGCCAACCGCGACCCCGACCGCTTCGAGGACGCCGACGCCTTCGTCCTCGACCGGCCCGACGCTCACAGCCACGTCACCTTCGGCTGGGGACCGCACCTCTGCGTGGGCGCCGGGCTGGCCCGCCTCGAGCTCGCCGAAGCCCTTCGGGTGCTCACCCAGCGGTTCGGCCCACCCATCGTGGAGGCGGTCAGCGCCAGCGCGGGCATGGGCGCCCCCGACTGGCTGCAGGTCCGCTTCCCGCTCCGGAACGAGCGGGTCGGCTGAGGCGCGGGCTCAGAGGCGGGGCGCTAGCTCGGCCACACCGGCACCGGTGAGGTCGGCCAGCGCAGCCTGGCGGCCGGTCATGGCCAACAGCAGCGACATGATCGGCCCTTCCACCTCCGGGCCCTCGCCATGGATCCAGTCGGTGTCGGTGGCGGCCAGGTGGAGCCCGGCGATGCGACGCTTCGAGCCCATCACCAGGTTTGAGCCCTTGTAGAAGTCGGCCACCCGCACGGCCGCCTCGGTGGGGTAGGCGTGGGCGAGCCCGAGCGGACGGCGGATGTCCTCGCCGTGCACGAGCGTCTCGCCCAGCCACGAGTCCGTCGGGCCCGGCGGGTGCTTGGTGGAGCCCACCACCGCCCCAAAGCCAGCCAGGGTGTCGGCGCCGGAGGTGCCCCGCTCGGCAGCCAGGTCCTTGTCCTGCATCTTGCTCAGGCTGAACCCGGAGCTCACCAGCTTGGGGAAGAAGGCCCCCACCGAGATCTTGGCCGTGGCGGTCATGTGGGCCAGCACGTCGCGCACCGACCAGCCCTCACACAGCGACGGTGTGTCCCATTGCCCATCGTCGAGCGACTGCAGGTCCTCGGCCAGCGCCGCACGCTCCGCCGCGATGGTGGTCCAGATCTGTCGGTTGGCCATGGTGCGCTCCTCGTGTGGGCGGAGGGCATCCTGTCAGCCCTGCGCGCAGAACGGGTGCTAGCACCCCGTGGGGAAGGGGAGCGGACACCCTTGCCCGGACACCAGAACCGGGGTCTGATGCCGAGGTGGCCGCCGCCTGGTACCTCGCCCGGTCGGAGCTGAGGCAGACCTGGCGCTCCTTGGTGCTGCTCGTGCTGCTGATCGGCCTGAGCGGCGGGGTGGTGCTCACGGCCGTGACCGGGGCCCGCCGGTCCGACACCGCCTACGACCGATTCCGAGCCACCACCCTGGCCTACGACCTCGACATCGTCTTCGACGGTCCGCCGGACGACCTCGATCCGGCAACCGTCGCCGCCCTGGCCGCCCTCCCGCAGGTGGCGGCCATGACCCGGACCGCCTTTCCCTTCATCGTGCCGGCCGGCAGCGGCCTCTACCCCTACATCGACTTCCTGGCCGTCGCCCCGCAGGACGCCGCCTTCGGGACGACGATCGACCGCCCGCGGATGCTGGAGGGTCGACCCCCCGCCCCGGGTGCGGCCGACGAGGCGGCCGTCCTCGACCGCTACGCGACAGACACCGGGGTGCGGGTGGGGGACCGCCTCACCTTCGATGCCTACGCGCCCGACCAGCTCGAGCCGCTGTTCACCACCGGCGACGCCGGCCCGCCCGCCGGCCCGCCGGTGACGGTGCGGGTCACGGGGATCTTCGACGCGCCCGTCTTCCTCAGCGACAGCATCGGCAGCTTCCAGCCCAACCTGATCCTCTCGAAGGCCTTCAGTGAGCGGCACGCCGACGACGTGGCCGCCTACTCCGGGGGTTTCACGCTCCGGCTGCGGCGCGGAGCGGCCGACGTTCCGGCAGTGAGTGCCGCGGCCCGGGAGCTCTTCGCCGACCAAGCGAGCCTCGAGCTGGTCCCCGCCGCCGAGGTCGACGTGCGCATCCGGGACGCCCTCGACGTGGTGGTGGTGGCCCTCCTCCTCACCGCCGCCGTCGCCAGCGTGGCTGGCGCACTGGCGACGACCCAGGCCTTCTCCCGTCAGCTCGACCGCAGCGGGTCCGGACGCCGATGGCTGCACGCCCTGGGCATGACTCGACGCGAGCGGGTCCTGGCCCTGGCAGGCGGCCTGGGCCCTGGCGTGGTCGGCGGCGCCGTCCTGGCCGTGGGGCTGGCGGTCCTGGCCTCGCCGCTCATGCCGGTGGGGGCGGCCAGGCGGGCCGATCCCGACCCGGGGCTTTCAGTCGACGGCTGGGCGCTGGCGGTGGGCTTCCTCGGCATCGTCGTCGCCCTGTCGGTGGTGGCGCTCCTGGTGGCCCTCCCCGCCAGCCGCCGACCCGCCGCCTCGGGCACCCGGGATGCGACGCGGCCCACGTCCCGCGCCATGGGGATGCTGCGGCGATCACCGCTGGGACCAGCCGCCACGGTGGGGACGGGGATGGCGCTGGACCCCCGGGACGGCACCAGCTGGTCGGTGCGAGCCGCACTCGGTGGCACCACCTTCAGCGTTGCCGGTCTGGCCGTGGCGGTGATCCTGGGCAGCAGCCTGGGCGCACTGCTGGACTCGCCCGCTCGCTACGGCTCACCGTGGGACGCCACGGTCCCGGGGTTCGGCGGCGAGATCGTCGATCAGCTGCGGGGGCCCCTCCAGGAGGACCCTGACGTCGCCGGGCTCAGCGTCCTGTCCACCAGCTTGGTCCTGGTCGAGGGGATGGAGACCAACGTGCACGCGGTGGAGCGGGTGACGGGGGCGGTGAGCCTCACCGTGCTCTCGGGCCGGGCCCCGCAGCGGTCCGGCGAGGCGGTGCTCGGCACCACCACCCTGCGCGACAGCGACCTTCGAGTGGGCGACCTCGTCGAGATCGAGGGTGCTTCCGAGCGACGCATGCGGGTGGTGGGACGCGCCGCCTTCCCGGTGGTGGACGAGCGCAGCGACGCGGGCCGGGGCGCCTGGCTGTGGCCGGAGGATCTCGAGGCCGTGTCGCCCGAGGGCAGCCTCAACCACGACCTCATCATCCAGTGGGGTCCGGGAGTCGACCCGGCTGCCGCCAACGCCCGACTGGCTGGGGAGGCCGAGGTGGAGGTGGTGCCCCCTCGCCTGCCGGCCGACGTCAACAACCTGCGCGAGGTGGAAGCGCTCCCGCAGACCCTGGCCGTGCTGCTCGCAGTGCTGGCGGCCCTCGCCCTCCTGCATGCCCTGGTGGCCACCACCCGCAGCCGGCGGCGCGATCTCGCAGTGCTGCGCACCCTCGGGTTCCAGCGACGTCAGCTGGCGGCCACCATCGCATGGCAGGCCAGCACCATCGCCCTCGGGGGCCTGGTCCTCGGAGGGGTGCTGGGGGTGGTGCTGGGCCGGTTGACGTGGGCCGGCATCGCCGGTCGGGTGGGCGTGGTGGAGGACCCGTCGGTCCCCGTGATCACGCTGGTGGCCGTGGGCGCGGCGGCGCTGGTGGTCGGCAACCTGGCCGGCACCCTCCCGGCTCGGCGGGCAGCGAGGGTCCGGCCGGGCGTGGTCCTCCGCGCCGACTGAGTGCCGGTCAGGCCCTCAGCCGGTGAAGGTGGGGGTGGCTGTCGTGGGGCGGGCGGCGGGGGCCTGCGGGGTGGTGGGGTCCGTCGGCACCGGCGGGGTGGCGGGCGGGTCGGAGGGGTCCTCGGGCACCGACAGGCGGATGGGCTCCACGTACTCCACCGACCGGTAGGCGCTGAGCGTGAAGGACCCCACGAACTGGCGGAAGTCCACGCCGAAGCAGCTCACCGAGTCGTACTCCTCCTCGTCGCCCACGAGGGCGTCGATGGCGCGGGCGGCGGCCAGCAGGTCGGGGTCCTCGTCGTTGTAGGGCGCGTCGTCGTCGCAGGCGAGCAACGCCGCCTCGTAGGCGTCGGCCGCGTCCTGGTTGGCCTCGCCGGCGATGTAGTCGAGCAGGTCCTGGTCGACGATCGTGCCGAAGAACGTCTCCTCCGGATCGAGGTAGACGTCGTCCAGCTCGTGCACGCCCTCCGGCGACACCAGGGTGTGCTGCTCGGGGATGGTGACCACCCGGAACCCGGCCTGCACCACCAGCCCGAATCCCTTGATCTCCGGCTCCAGGTTCACCGACGGGTACACGTAGTGGCCGGGCCCGGGGTGGGCGGGGAAGTCCGGGTCCTCGCCGAACTCCTCGTTCCACTGCTCCGTGGTGACCTCGAAGGGCACGCACTCGAGGATGTCACCCTCGTCGTTCTCCAGCACCAGGCGCACCTCGGTGTCGTCGTCGACGTCGTGGGCCACGCCGTCGTCGCCGTTGACGTCGGCCACGTCGAACTCCACCACGCCCAGCACGCCCTCCTCCTTGCCGAAGCCGAAGTAGGGCGAGCACGACTCGAAGCTGGCCGGACCGGCCAGGCCGGCCTGGCCCATGGCGGCGGTGGCGCCGTCGGGCTGGGCCCCGGCCACGGCCATGTGGGCCATCGGGGCCATGGCGCCGGCGGCGGTGGCGACGGCGGTCATGCCCCCCACCATCGGGAGCAGGCGGCGACGAGTGCGGCTGGGTCCGAGCATCCGGGGAGCGTACGCGCTAGGTCGGGCCGGCGCTGCGACCGTCGGGGTCCATCGGCGGCATCAGGTTGCTGAGGGGGGCGATGCGGTCCGGGTGGCGCAGCCCCGCCACCAGCTCCTGGCCCATCGAGGTGCGCCGACCGTCGCTGTGGAGCCGCCCGGGCCAGCCGTGGAGCTGGTGGTACGCCGACGCCGCGTAGATGAGGGCGGAGGCCACGTGGCGGCGCCGGTATGCGTCGCCCACGAAGACCTGGTCGACCACCGCCTCCTGGCTCCACCAGCGAATGGCACCCACCTGGTCGTCGTTGCTGATCGGGAGGTGGAAGAACGTGGGGTCGTTGATGACCGATCCCACCGGCACGGCGTCCTTGTCGAACCCCACCAGAGCCATGGCGGGGCGGGGAGCCCTCGCTTCGGGGAGGGCCACGAACCACATGGCTGGCGCCCCCGGGACGGCATCGGGGTTCACCAGGATCCGGGGACGGCCCTCATCGTCGAGGTCGGCCCGCCAGATCTCGAAGCGGCCCTCGGTGTCGCCGGGCTGCTCCACCACCGTGCCGTCGGGGTGGTCGTCGCTGAAGAGGCACCGGACCTGCCATCGGCCGCCGGGCAGCGCGCCCTCCCGGTGGTACCAGGCGCTGGTCCCCGCCTCGGGCACCGGATCGGCAGGTTCGACCACGCCGGCGACCCTACGCGGCGGGCGGGCCCGGGAGGACTGTCACACCCCCTGAGTTGGATGAGGGCATGGACAGCGAACAGGCGGAACGGGTGGCGACCTTGATGGGGCGCATCGCAGGCGGCGAGCGCAGCGCGGTGTGGGACCTGCACACGGAGGCGGAGGTGCCGCTGCGGCGAATGGTGCGGGCCGAGGCCCGGCGCATCGACGTGCGCCTCGGCGACGACGACGTGCTCGACCTCACCCTCGATGCCGCCATCGAGCTGAGCAAGCTGGCCGGGGCATGGAAGCCCGACCTGGCCCTGCCGTGGGTGTGGGCCCGCAAGCGGATCCACGCCCTGGTGCACGACCACATCGGCCAGTTCACCCGGGAGCTCGACGACGAGCACCTGGAGGTGGAGGCCCCGCCGCCCGTGGCGCCCGTCCCCGAGCCCCGGGTGGTGCTGCGGGCGCTGGCCGAGACCCACGCCGGCGCGTGCGCCCTGGAGGCCAAGCTCACCCTGGTGTCTGACCGCGACGCCGAGATCTGGCTGGGGGTGCAGCTGGAGAAGGGGGCGGGCAACCGCTCGCCCGCCGTCACCATCTCGGCGGAGAGCGGCCTGCGGCCCGACGCCGTCCGCAAGGTGGTTCAGCGGGTGGGGGAGCGTCTGGAGGAGGTGGCCTAGGTTCTCACCGTGCTGCAACCCCGCATCGCCTTCGCCCAGGTGGCCGACGGGTGCCGGGTGGCATGGGCCAGCGCCGGAGAGGGCCCGGCCTTGGTGCTGGTGCCCGGGTGGTTGTCGCACGTGGAGCGGGTGTGGTCGCACCCGTCGGCCGCCTCTGCCCTCGAGCAGATGGCAGAGCGCCACCGCTTCGTCTGGTACGACCGCATCGGCGGCGGGCTGTCCGACCGCACCCGGCTCACAGAGACCATGGACGACGACGTCGCCCAGCTGGAAGCGGTGCTGGCGGCCGCCGGCGTCGACCGGTGCCGGCTCATCGGGTACTCCTCGGGTGGCCCGGCAGCGGTCCGCTTCGCGGTGGCGTCACCGGAGCGGGTTGAGCACCTCGTCCTCTACTCCACCTACGCGGCCGGGCGGGACCTGAGCCCCGATGACACCCACGAGAGCATGGTGGGCCTCATCCGGGCCAACTGGAAGCTGGCCAGCCTGGCCATGGCCTCCATCTTCCTGCCCAACGGCAGCCGCGACGACCTCACCTGGTTCAGCCGCTTCCAGCGCGACGCCGCCAGCCCGGAGGCGGCCGCCGCCCTGCTCACCTTCCTCCGCGGCCACGACGTGCGGGCCGACCTGCCCAACCTGCGGGTGCCCACCACGGTGCTGGCCAACCGCCACGATCCGGCCGTCCGGCCCGAGCTCACCCGCGAGGTGGCCCAGCTGGTCCCCGGGGCCCAGCTCCACGTGTTCGAGGGCAGCGAGCACGACCCCTTCATCCGCGACTCGGGCGACATCGTCCCCGCCCTGCTGGCGGCGGTGGAGCGACGGCCCTTCACCCCCACGCCGCTGCCGGCGGCCGACCCGGTGGCGCTCACCCCCCGGGAGACCGAGGTGCTCCGGGTGCTCGGGCAGGGTGCGTCCAACAAGGACATCGCTCGCACGCTGGGGGTGCAGGCGTCCACGGTGGAGCGCCACGTCACCAACCTGTACCGAAAGCTGGGGCGCGCGGCCGGGCCGATGCCGCCCTGCACGCGGTGGCCCGCGGCCTGGTGACGCCCCCTCGCTGAGGGACGTCTACGGGTTTTCCAGGAGGCGCGCCTACGGGTTCTCCGCGAAGACGGGCGCCGGGTCGATCCGTACCGTCCTCGGCATGACCACGACCCAAGAACGACCGCTGCACCGGGCCACCCTCGCCACCGCCACGCTGCTCGGCCAGGACGCCGACCGGCGCTGGGCCGAGCTCGACGAGGGCCGGCGCCTGCCAGCCGACCTCTACGAGAGCGCCCTGGCCGCCGGGCTCTTCCGCACCCTCGTGCCCCAGGACCTCGGCGGGCCCGGCACCACCCCGGTGGACTGGTTCCGCATCGGCGTGGAGCTGGCCTGGCACGAGCCGTCGCTGGGCTGGGTGGTCACGCAGGGCGCCGCCGAGCTGGGGTGGGTGGCGGCCGGCGGCGACCCGGCCTGGGTGGCCGAGGTGCTGGCCGACCCGCTGGGATCGTCGGCCTCCACCATCGCCGGGATCGGCGAGCTGGTGCTCGACGGAGCCACCGCCACCGCCGGGGGCCGCTGGGCCTTCGACACCGGCTGCACCGGCGCCACGTGGATCGGGGGGCTCTGCATGGTGGCCGGGGCCGTCACCCCCGAGGGCCTGCCCGAGCTGCGCATCGCCTGGGTCCCCGTCGACCGGGCCGAGATCCACGACGACTGGGACCCCACCGGCATGCGGGGGACCGGCAGTCACAGCATCACCATCGCCAAGCAGGCGATCGACCCGGCGTGGGCCTTCTCGCCCTTCGAGCCCACCGAGAACGATCGCGGTCCCCACCGCTGCGTGGTGGGCAACGGCAACTGGCCCATCGCCACCTCGGTGGCGGCCACCCAGCTCGGCGCCGCCCGACGAGCCATCGACGAGGCCAAGGAGCTCCTGCTCACCAAGGCGCCGCCGCCGGAGTTCGCCCCCCTCGCCCGCAACGCCGCCGTGCAGCGCGAGTACCTCCGCGCCGAGGGCCGGTGGAACGCCGCCCGGGCCGGGGTGGAGGCGGAGCTCGACCTCGATGTGGGACGAGGCCCGGCGGGAGGGGCAGCTGTCGGCCGCCCAGCGGGTGCGGCTCCTGGCCGCCAACGTCACCGCCAACGAGACGGCGGTGGAGGTCATCGACACCATGTGCGACCTGACCGGCACGGCCAGCCTCGACCGCGCCCACCCGCTGGCCCGCAGCCGCCGCGACGCCCAGGTGCTGCGGAGCCACATCTCCGTCAACGGCCAGACCGCGGAGTACGGCGGTCAGGTGGCCCTCGGCCTGCTGCCCGAGCAGGTGCGGGTCTGAATCGCCGAGACCCTCGGCCGGGACGATCCGCCGCCGTCGCCGCTCCGGCCACGCTGGTGTCTGGTCCCACCTACGACCTCCTCCGCGCTGTCGGCGGCCGCCCTGCTCGCCGTCTACGGCTGGCCCGGCTAGCGGCTCACACGCCGAGGCGCCCCCACGGTCCCCAGATGGCAAAGGTGACGGCCTGAGAGGCCTGGATGTTCACGAAGAGCGTGCCGCCGTCGGGGCTGAAGGTGGCCCCGGCGAACTCCTCGCCGTAGCGGGGGGCATGGGGCGGGGCGTTGCGGGTCAGTCGGTTCAGGGCCAGGTCGAACAGCTCGCCGCCGCGGCTCAGACCGCGGATGTGGTTGTCGGCGGGACCGTCCTCGCACAGGACCACGGCGCCCCGGTCGTTCCGGGCGGTGATGTTGTCCGGCAGCTCGAGGTCGTTGCCCCCGGGCGACTGGTACCGACAGGTGAGGTGCTGGCGCTTCGGGTCGTAGGACCACACCTGCCCGGCCCCTCGGCCGTACCCGGTGGAGGTCTGCGGACCCGTCTCGGCTGCGCCCCCGCCCTGGGTGGAGGTGAACCACACCTCACCCTTGGCCAGGGTGGCGCCTTCCAGCCTCGAGAAGTGCGC
Organism: uncultured Microthrixaceae bacterium; assembly: GCA_963795165.1. GTDB lineage: Bacteria > Actinomycetota > Acidimicrobiia > Acidimicrobiales > VFJN01 > VFJN01. The sequence continues at coordinate 75,153 of CAWCGT010000001.1, forward strand.
GGCCCCTTGGGCTCGGCCCTGGTTGCCCACGTAGGAGATGGCGTCGTTGTTCGGGGTCGGGGCGGGCTGGCCGGGGGTGTAGGGGAAGGTCGGGTTCGGATCGGCGATGTCCACCCAGTCGATGTCGTAGGTGGCTCCTCGCACCTGCGCACCCTCGAGGTGGGCGTTGGGCTGGCCGACCACGCGGAGCATCTGCAGCGACCCCCCGTCGACCAGGTGCCCGGCCACCATCGGGTCGACGGGGGGGCGGTACCGGTAGAGCCCCGAGGGAAAGCCGAAGTTGTCCTCGGTGAGGTAGAGCCAGCCGTCGTGCGGGCTCCACGCCGCCGCCTCGTGGGCGAAGCGCCCCGCCGCGGTGATGGGCTGCCGGTCGGACTGGCCGCCGACGGGCACCTCGAACACGAACCCGTGCCGCTGCGCCAGGGGCACGTTGGACACGCCGGTGAAGTCGGCCCCCACATCGGGGCCGTTGACCGTCTCCTCGCAGCTCAGCCAGCTCCCCCAGGGCGTGGGGCCGCCGGCGCAGTTCATCTGGGTGCCGTTGAGGCTGGTGAAGGCCTGGAGCACCTCGCCTCGGTTGGTCACCTGCACGGTGGTGGTGCCGCCGGCTGCGTTGGCGTCGTAGGGCGTCCCCGGCCCGAAGGCGGGAACGGAGGAGCCGTTCACCTCGTGGTTTCTCACCAGCCACACGGAGCCGTCGGGGCCGGGGAAGGCGGCCATGCCGTCGTGACGCCCGGGGAGGGTGGTGCCGTCGTCGAGGACGACGGCGGGGCCGTCGGTGTCGTGGAAGGACCGGTACTGGAAGCCCGACGGCACGTGCAGGCGCACCCGCCCGTCGCGCAGGTCGGGCACGGCGGCGAGGCCGGTCGGCGGCTTGGCGCCAGCGGTGAGGCCCAAGAGGGTGTCGAGCCCGCCGCTGGCGAGCACGCCGCCGGTGGTGGCCAGGGCGCCCTGCAGGAAGGCCCGCCGGCCGAGGTGGTTGCTGGTCATCGCTACTCCCGTGGCAGGCCCGCCGGGCCCAGTCTGGCCCAACGACGCCCGGCGTGCCGGGGGTCGGTAGCGTCGCGCTGGCATGAGCCCCGCCGAAGGCGGCGAGACCCGCGACGGGGTGCCGCTCACCAACCTCGACCAGCCGCTCTTCGATGAGGCGAGCGCTACCAAGCGCGACCTCGTCGACTACCTCGACGCCGTCAGCGAGCGGATCCTGCCCGGACTGGCCGACCGGCCGCTGTCGGTGATCCGCGTGCACCGGGGCAGCGACGCCTTCATGCAGAAGAACGTGCCGACGTACACGCCCGACTGGGTGCAGACGGTGTCGTTCTGGGCCGAGACCTCCAAGCGCGACGTGCGCTACGCCCTGTGCAACGACCGCCGCACCCTGCTCTGGTTCGCCAACCAGCGAGCGGTGGAGTACCACCCCGCGCTCGTGCACGCCGAGGAGGGGTCCACCATGACCCACCTCGTCCTCGACCTCGACCCGCCGGAGGGCGCCGACTTCTCCGCAGTCGTCGCGACGGCCCACCTTGTCCGGCAGGCCCTCGAGAACGTCGAGCCTGGCTGGCGCCCTCAAGACCAGCGGGGCCAAGGGGCTGCACGTGTTCGTCCCCATCGCCGAGGGCATCTCGATGGACGACGCCGCTGCCGCCACTCGCGCCATCGCCGGACGCGCCGCCGCCCTCGACCCCGGCCTCGCCACCACCGAGTTCGTGAAGGAGGCGCGGGCGGGAAGGTGTTCGTCGACGCCACCCGCGTGGGTGCCGCCACGGTCATCGCCGCCTACAGCCCGCGGGTGCGGCCCGGTGTGCCGGTGTCGTTCCCGCTGGCCTGGGACGAGCTGGCGGAGGTCACCCCCGCCGAGCTCACCATCCACACCGCCCTCGACCGCCTCGGCGACCGCGACCCGTGGGCCGAGCACATGCCCGCCCCCCAGGCGCTGCCCGCCGACCTGGTGGCGGAGGGGGCCGAGATCCCCGTGGGACGGGTGGCGGCCATGCACGAGGGCAAGCGCCGCGCCCGGGCCAAGCGCTCGGCGGGCTGACCGCACCGGGCCGGCCGGTCGGTACCCTCCGGCGGGATGGTCGACCTGTCCCCCCGCTTGCGCCGACTGGCCGAGGAGCTCGCCGAGGAGGCGGGCTACGGGCCCGATCCCACCGACGCGGTGGGGGCGCTGGTGCTGTACGAGATCGATCGGGCCCGGCGCCCCGAGGTGCACGAGGGGCGGGCGGTGAGCTCGGGCGTGCTGGTGGAGCCCAGCAGCGACCCGGCCGGCTGGCCCGCCGGCACCGAGCTGGGCATCGATCGCGGCCCCCTGGTGGCCACCTCCACCGACGGGATGCGGCGCTTCGCCGACGGCCTCTCCAGCTGGCTGCTGCGCCGAGTGGAGGGCCCCGACGAGTGGGTGGTGTTCGACCGGCCGTCGGGGTCCGAGCGCGACCTGGTGGTGCTGGCCGAGGTGATGGGCACCACCGTGGTGCAGCGTCATCCCACCGGGGCGGTGCGGGTGGTGGACGAGCGCGGCGTGCTGCGCTGGGACGGGGTGGCCTGGCACCACGAACCGCCGGTGGCCGGCTGGATCGACGCCGTGACGGCCTGCGATCCCCACGGCGACCCGGAGGTGGTGCGGGCCCTGCTGGAGTTCGCCGTGCACGACCTCGGGGCCCGGCGCATCGGTGCCCTGCTCGTGTACCGGCCCGACGGTCACCCGGGCCCGGCCGTGGAGGCGCGGCTGCCGTCGCCGCCACCCCTGCCCATCCGCCGGGCCACCGCCCTCGCCCCGCTCCGCCACGCCCTGGCCCAGATCGACGGGGCCGCCGTGTTCGACGTCCATGGCGTCCTGCAGGAGCTCGGCGTGCGGTTGGTGCCCAGCGTGGCCGCCGAGTCCGAGGTGGACCGGCTGGGTGGGATGCGCCACACCTCCGCCCGGCGCTACAGCTACGACGACCCCACCGCCACCGTCATCGTGGTCAGCGAGGACGGACCGGTCACCGTCCTGCGCCAGGGCCAGCTGCTGGGCTCGTCCTCCGCCATACACCAATAGGTGTAGCGTGGTGTCGTGAGTCGGACGAACATCGACATCGACGACGAGCTGGTGGAGCTGGCCATGCGCCGCTACCGCCTGGAGTCGAAGCGGGCGGCGGTGCAGCTCGCCCTCGAGAAGCTGGTCGGCGAACGGCTGTCCACCGAGGCGCTGCTGGCCATGGAGGGCACCGGCTATCCGCTCGACAACGATGCGCTCGAAGGCGTCGACGAACCCGTCGACCTGGCGCGGCGCCGTTGATCGCCGACACCTCGGCCTGGGTGGAGTACCTCCGGGCCACGGGATCGCCGGTCCACCGCCGTCTGCGCCGGCAGATCGAGGGGGAGGCGCCGATCGTCGTCCCCGAGCTGGTGGTGATGGAGCTGCTGGTGGGCGCCGCCGACGAGCCGGCGGCCCGGCAGCTGCGACGGATGCTCCACAGCTTCGACGTGGCGCCGCTCGCTCCGCTCGTCGACTCGGAGCGGGCCGCCGACCTGCAGCGGCGCTGCCGGAGCGAGGGCCGCCCGGTGCGCAGCCTCATCGACTGCATGATCGCCGCCATGGCCCTGCGCCTGAACGAGCCCGTGCTCCACCTGGACCGCGACTTCGACGTGCTGGCCTCCGCCGTCGGGCTGGCGGTGGTGACGCCGTAGGGTCAGCCGGCGTGACCTGGGACGGCGACGACTACCAGGCCAGCTTCGACCGGCTGGCCGCTGCGGGCACCGACGTGCACGGCGAGGCCACCTTCGTGCGGGCCTATGCGCCGGCGTCGGTCCTGGATGCGGGGTGCGGGACGGGCCGAGTGGCCATCGAGCTGGCCCGCCACGGCATCGAGGTGGTCGGCGCCGACGTGGACGCGTCGATGCTGGCCACCGCCCGGCGCCTGGGGCCCGACGTCACCTGGGTCGAGTCCGACCTCGCCGACCTCGACCTGGGTCGCACCTTCGACGTGGTGGTGATGGCCGGCAACGTCCCCCTCTTCACGCCATCAGGCACCGAGGCAGCGCTGGTGGCTGGCGTGGCCCGACACGTGGCCGAGCGCGGCGCGCTGATCGCCGGGTTCAGCCTCGACCGCGGCTACACCGCCGCCGCCTACGACGCCCACGCCGAGGCCGCCGGCCTCCGGCTGGCCGAGCGCTTCGCCACGTGGGACCGGCAGCCGTGGCAAGAGGGTGGCGACTACGCCGTGTCGGTCCACCGCCGCTGAGCGCGGGTCACGCTGCCCACTTGTCGACCATGGCGAGGACGGTGATGAGGATCAGGGCGGTGTCGAAGATCGCGAACCGGATGATCTTGCGCTGGGCGGCATCCGCGGCCGCTGTCTCCCCGGCCTCGAGGGCGTCGGCGCGCCGATGGGCCAGCGGGCCGAAGACCGTCCCACCCAGCACAGCGCCGATGGTGACGACGGCGATGCCCACCCAGATGAACCCGGAGCTCCACGACCAGTCGCTCTCCAGCACCAGCAGCACGCCCGTCGCGCCGAGGGTGACCCCGGCGGCGATGTAGTAGCGCTCGCCCAGGTGGATGGTCTGGCGGGTCCAGGCCGCCGCCACCGCCGCCGGTTCCCTGGCCAGCCGGGGGCTCACCACCAGCTGCACGAAGTTGGCCCCCAGCCAGGCCGACACGGCCGTGATGTGCAGAGCGAGGAGCAGCGTGCGGGTCATCCGGTGAAGGTGGGCTGCTCCTCCGCAGCGACCGCCGGAGGCGCCGGTGGGCGCACGGGGACCAGGGGCGAGTCGGGGGTGGGCAAGGTGATGCGGACGAAGCCGTCGCCGGCGCGCACGCCGGTCTCGGTGTCAGCGCCGGTCGCTGAGGCCAGGACGAAGCTGGAGCCGCCCCCACCGCCGCCCCCACCAACGGCACCGCCGCCGCCCCCGCCGCCGAAGTAGCCACCGCCGCCACCGCCACCGCCGCCATAGCCGTCGCCGGCGCCGCCGTCGCCACCGGCCGCTGCCGTACCGGGAGCCCCGGGAGTGGGAGCGTCCCCGCCGCTGCCCCCGGCGCTGGCGGTGCCTCCGCCTCCGCCGTCGACCACGGCTTGGGCGGAACCCGGGCCGCCTGCTTCTCCCTCGACACCGCCACCGTGGCCGCCGGTGCCATCGTCGTCCACGCCGCCACTGCCTCCGCCGCCGCCGGCCACGATGGCCCGGTCGCCGAGGGCGGTGCCGCCGATGCGCACGTCGGAGGAGCCCCCTCCGGCGCCGCCGGTGCCCTGGTCGCCGCCCTCGCCGCCGTCGCCGCCCGGGCTGCCGCCGAAGCCGCCGGGCGAGACGCCGTCGTCGTCGTCGGGTTCGGAGTTGCCTTCGCAGCCCACGTTGACCTGCAGGATCTCGCCCGGGGTCACCTCGAAGGTCCCGATCGCGCTACCGCCCATACCAGCGGGCGTCACGGTGGGCGTCTCCTCGTCGAGCGACTCGTTCCAGCCGGTGCCGCCGGCGGCCCCGAAGGCCTCCACGGTGATCTCAGTGACCCCGTCGGGCACCTCCCACGTCTGGGCGCCGCCGGTGCAGGCGAACTCCGCTGGACCGGGCCCGGAGTCCTGGGCCCCGCCGGGGGCCGGCACGAGCACGGCGCCCCCGGCTGCGGTCAAGGTGAGGGCGACGGTCAGAGTCCGCCGCCGGGCCGCTCGGAGGGATGGACGAACCGCCGTCTTGAAGGTCATGGGGCTGCATCCTTGCCGATCGGCGGCGTGTCCGCGATCATCCCCGCCGTGGTGGTCTTCCCGTTCCGGTTCGATGCCGCCATGCTCCCGCTGGGGGTGCCCTTCGGGGTGCTGCCCGCCACCACCGGGATCGACGTGGGTGACGAGGTGACGGTGCGCTTCGGGCCGTTTCGGATGCGGTTCCCCCGCGCCGATGTGGTGGCGGTGGAGACCACCGGTCCCTACCAGCTCCACAAGGTGGCGGGACCACCTCGGCTGTCGTTCGTGGACCGCGGCGTCACCTTCGCCACCAGCCGGGGCCCCGGTCTGTGCATCTGCCTGGCCCGACCCCACAAGGGGCCCTATCCGCGGATGCGCCACCCCGCCTTGACCGTCACGGTGGAGACCCCCGACGCCCTCGGCGAAGCGCTGCTGGACTAGCTGCCGGAGCTCCAGGCCCGCTACGGCGTGTACTGCTCGACGATCCGGTCGACCTCGCCCGCCTGGACCCGCAACCACACGCCGCCGTCGCCGCCGGCCTCGCCGACGTCGCACGGAACCGCCTTGGCGGCGTCCTCGGGGTCCTCGTTCACGCAGCGGGCCTTGGCCGACTCAGCGACGACGACGTCGCGGAGGGTCTGGACCTCGTTGCGGATCCAGAACTCGATGTCGGGCTCGTCGGTGCCGTCCTCGGCGGCGGCCTCCTCGGCAGCCTGACCGACGAAGAAGCACATCAGGTCGAAGCCCAGGCCATCGCCGGTGGCCGGCGCGTGGATCTCGCCGTACCACCACCCGTCGGGCAGGTCGCCCGGGCCCGGCTCGCAGCCCGACCCACCGGCGCCGCTCTTCGGGAAGGGCGGGTCCTCGGGCAGCTCCTCGCCGGGGGCCACGGTGGTCGAGGTGGTGGTGGTGGTGTCGGCCGCGTCATCGGCCTCGTCGCCGCACGCCGTCAGCCCTGCCGCAGCCACCGCCACGAGGAGGACCGCCAACCGTCCCCGATGCACTCCGCTCATGTGCTCAACCCCCAGCTCGAGATGGTTGGGGGACTGTAGGCCCTCGGGTGAATGGACGGGCCACGGCCACCGCGTAGCCCGCTCCGGCGGCCAGTGCCACCACCCCGACCAGCGGACGGATCGGGACCACCGTGGCGTCCACCGCCTGCACCGAAGCTGCCACCGGGCCCCACGCTGAGCGACCGGCCACGATGCCCAGGGGCACACCCACCGCGGCGGCGGCGCCCACCACGAGCGCCGCCTGTCGGGCCAGCACCCCTCGCACCTGGCGGCGGGTGAACCCGACGGCTCGGGCCACGGCCAGGTCGCGGGCCCCGCGGCGGGCCGAGGTGATCCCCAGGTGAGCGACCGAGGCCACCAGGAGCAGCGTCATCAGGGCGGTGAGCGCTCGGGGATAGGAGCGCACCCGGGCCAGGTTGTCCACTGCGCCCGGAGCCGTGGGGGCGGCCACCTGGGCGAAGGTTTCGCGCAGACGAGACCAGCCGGCCTCCTCCTGGCCGGGAGCCCAGCGCACGAGGAAAGCGATGTCGGAGGTCTCGGTGCCGATGGCCTCCAGCGCCTCCCCGGTCACCACCAGGCTGCCGACGGCGGGGACGGCCAGGTGCCCGACGACCGTGAGCGGTGTGGGGGCAGCCGGGTTCCCCACCACCAGCGTGTCACCGACCTCGGGACCGGGGCCCGGGACCGCTCGGGCGTCGATGGCGATCTCGTCGGCGGCAAGGGGGAGGCGGCCGGTGAGGACCGTGGGGGCCACGTCGCCCTTCAGCCGGTCGAGGGCCGCGCCGCGCACCGGCGACTCCGCTCCGTCCACGGGCGTCTCGAAGACGCCGATGCGCGACAGCGCATCCACGGCGGGGTCGGCGGCCAGGCCCGGTCCTTCCCGCTCACTGATGGCCGGACCGTCGGTCTGCAGGAGCACCTGGGCGTCCCAGGGTGCTCCCCAGAGCGCCGAGGTGCGGTCCAGGTGGTCGAGCGACGCCCCGAACACCAGCGCGGCGACAGCCCCGATGACCGCGCCGATGGTCACCAGCGACGCCGGCCGCGCCGCCCCCCGGCCCTGGGCGCCGCCACGGGTGAGGCCGAGAGCCATGGCCCCGGTCGGTCCGGCGACGAGGGACGGGAGGTAGCCCACCCGCGCCCGCCGACCGCGGTCGGGCCCGCCGGCCCGCCAGGCGGCGACGAGGGCACCGGCGATGAGCACCACAGCCAGGCCTATCCCGCCAGCACCCAGCACCAAGGCGTCGATGCGCCGACCCGGGCGGGGCTCCAGGAACGAAACGACCCCCGGGGGCAGCCAGTCCGAAGCCAAGGTGGCGGCGCCCACGCCCACCAGCGCGCCGACGACCACAGCGGCAAGGTCGGGCAGCGCGGTGACCACGGCCAGCTCCGCACGGGTGAGCCCCACCGCCCGCAGCGAAGCACCGTCGGCGGCGGTGGCCTCACGGACGTCGCGCGCGATCGCCTGGCCGACGACCACCAGGCCCGCCACGGCCATCGCCAGCGCCGACACGGCCAGGGCGACCGCGGCCACCCGAACCGACTCGCTCGCCGACGCGAACACGTCCGGACGGTCCTCGGAGAAGGTGGTGTCGATGGCCCCGCCGTAGATGCCTTCCAACCCTCGGAGGTAGGCGGGCTCGTCGGCGGCGCCGTGGTGGAGACGGGCTCGCAAGAGGAGGCGGAAGATGCCGACGTCGAGGTCGCCGAGCTGGCTGGCGTCGATGCTGGAGGGCCCGTGGTCCTTCCAGAAGGCCGGGGAGAACAGGACGATCCCGAAGGGGACCTCGCCCCCGACCAGCGCATCGAGGGGTTCGCCCACGCCGACCACGGTGACCGGGAGGCGGGCGCCCGCCGGCTCCACCGGCCCGGCACCGCCGAAGATGTCGCCCACCTGGTCGGACCGGTAGGCGAGGAGGGTGAGCTGATCGCCGGGTGCCACCTCGAGGGTGCCGGCCAGCCAACGGTTGAGGAGCACCTCGTCGGCCCGGTCGGGCGCAGGCAGGCGGCCCTGGAGGACGCGCGGCCGGTCGAGCCGGTCGGGGTCGCTCCCGCCGAGGGTGGCCACGCCGGCCAGGTCGATGCCACCCACCAGGTCGGTGCCCTCGGGGGTCACGGCCGCGAACACCGACGTCGACGCCGCGGCCACCTCCGGCAGGCGCGCCACCCGGGCGGCGGTGTGGGGGTCGGCGACGGCCACGTCGACCGACACGTCGGCCACCCCGGCCTCGTCGAGGGCCCGGTCGAGTGAGCTGGCGGTGCGACGGGCGCTGGCCAGTCCGGTCAGGGTCACGCCCACGACCAGGGCGGTCAGCAGAGCGACGCCCGCTAGCCCAGTCGCTCGCCGGCGCACCTGGGCGGGCACCACCACCACGAGACCGCCGATGCCCATGGGCCTCCTCTCGACGGCGCGATCGTGGCACGACCCGGACGTATCGGACACCGTGCTGACTCCCCCGCCAGGGGGGTGGTAGCCACCCGCCGCGGTGGTCTCGAGGGAGGAGATGGAACAGATGGGATAGAACCTCCCCAACGGGGTGGCACGGCCGGGGGCTGGCTGCGCCACCTATCCAGGGGGGATCGGAGTGCCAGGGACCTTCGCCAGGTTGGCGTCCAGCTACCGACGGACCGCAGCCGCGGGCTTGGCGTCGGCGGGCCTGGTGCTGCTCGGGTTGGGACCGGCGGGAGGCAGCGAGGCGAGGCCAGCGGCCCCGGCACCCGCCCCGTTCTCCAACGGGGTGGCCAAGGCCACCGCCGTCGTCACCCGCGTGGCGCCCGGCGTGGGATCCCTGGAGCTGGCCCTGGGCAGTGGCGTGGCCGTGTCCGAGCTGAAGAACCAGCTGGCGCAGTCGCAGGCTCAGGCCCTCGACATGGGTCTCATCGGCACCACGCTCACCGCCGAGGGCTGCTCCGGTGACGCCCGGGTGGGGGCGGACGACCTGCCGCAGCCGACGCGCGTGGACAACCGCAAGGGCAACGCCGAGGCCAGCTCGGACGAGATCCCCGTGGCAGGGGAGAGCCTCGGCGGCGGCCGGGAGTGGGCCCGGGCCACCACGGTCCCCTCGGCTCGTTCGGTCGCCACCACCACCGCCAGCGACGGGCCAGCGGTGGGCGTGGGCGGAGGTCGGGCGACAGCCATCACCGAGGTGGTCGACGGGGCCGCCCGCCAGGCCATCGCCACGGTCGAAGCAGACGTCATCCTCGGGGGAGGGGCCGTGCGCCTCTCCGGCCTTCGGTGGGAGGCCCTGCACCGCACCGGCAAGGGCGCCAAGGCCGAAGCGGCCTTCGACGTCGGCACCGCTCGCGTCGCCGGCGTGCCGGTGCCCGTCGACTCTCTGGGAGCGCTCCAGGACGCCATCAATGTGGGGCTGGCCCAGACAGGGATCACCGTGGAGCTCCCCCGCGTGGAGCGGGTCAAGGAGCCCACCGACCTCATCAGAGTCACGCCCCTGCGCGTGGCCCTGCGCGACTCGCCGGCCGGCGCGGCGACGATCGGTCCCGGCCTCAACGCCACCCGGGTGCAGCGCGAGCAGCTCTTCGAGGAGCTGTCGGAGGCCTACTGCGATCTGGCTGGGGTGCTCCTCGTGGGCGACATCACCGTGTCGGTGGTGGCGGGCACCGGGTTCATGATCTACGACATCGGCGGAGCCGAGGCCATCTCCGGTGACTTCGCAGCGGTGGACCCCTTTGGGGATCCCATCCGACCGCCCGGCGGCGCCGTGCCGAACCCTCCCGCCGCCGGACCGACCGCGCGCCCCGCCGTCGGCCCGGTCGTTCCGCCGGTCACGGGTGCCCCGCCGGCGACGCCGTCCGGCCAGCAGCCGACTGCGTCGGTTGGTCCGCTTGAGGAGCTCTGCGAGACGGTGCACCCCTTCGACTGGCCGTCCTGCTCCGAGGGCGCCATGGTCCCCCTCGGGCTCCTGGGGCTGGCGGCCACCGCCGGCATGGGAGCGCTCGACTGGCGCCACCAGCGCCGGCGCCTCGACGACGGCGCTCTGCCGGCAGGGGCGGCGTGAGGCGCGCCCCCAGCGCGGCCACCCGGGGTCTGCTCCGCTCCTACGGGCCGCTGGGCGCCATCGCTCTGGCCTTCCTGTTGATGGCGGCCGTCGTCCCCATCGCCGATCGAGAGCGCGAGACCTACGCCGGGAACGTGTCGGTGCCCACCCCCGGGGGGGACACCACCGGCGGTGACGACGGGGGCACCACCACCGGCGGCACGGGCGGCGACGGTGGCCCCGGCGGGACCGACGGCGGCACCACCGGTGGCAGCGGCGGGACGGGCGGGACGGGCGGTGGCGGCGGCGGCGGAGTCCAACCCTGCACGGACCGCACGCTGCAGGTGCCCGGCGACCCCTACTCGCCGCCGTGCTACGCGTTCAGCGGCAGCAACGGGGGGGCGACCCACCAGGGTGTCACCAAGGACGAGATCATCATCACGGCCCGGACGCTGGAGGGCCCCACGGCTGCGGAGATCTTCGCCGACATCTCCGGCCAGTCGGTCAACGACTCGCCCGAGGCCTACATCGACACCGCCCACGCCCTCACCGAGTACTTCTCCAGCCGGTTCCAGCTCTACGGCCGCAAGATCAAGCTCGTCATCTTCCGGGGCGACGGCAGCGGCGCCTCGGAGCTGCTGGGCGGCGGCAAGGAGAAGGCGCTCTCGGATGCGGTGCGGGCCTCCAAGGAGCACAAGGCCTTCGCCGACATCACCGGCATCACGATCCCCTACGCCGATGCCCTGGCCCGGCAGAAGGTCGTCAACATCGGCTCCCCCTACCCGTCGCGCGAGTGGTTCGTGAACCGTCGGCCCTACTCGTGGAGCCTGTTCCCCGACGGCACCAACGTGGTGGAGGCGGGGGCGGCCGCCTTCACCGCTCGGTTCCCCCCGGGCTCCAAGGTGCAGTTCGCCGGCAGCGACGCCCTGAACGGCAAGACCCGCTCCTTCGGCGTGCTGGCCCCGGAGAACCAGGAGTACCAGGAGTCGGTGCGGGCCTTCGTGGCCAAGGCCAAGGCTGCCGGGCTGCCCATCGACCTGGTGATGCGCTACAAGCTCGACATCTCCTCGATGCCGAACCAGGCGTCGAACATCATCGCCCAGATGAAGGACAAGGGCGTCACCTCGGTGATCTGCGCGTGCGACCCGGTGATGCTGGCCCTGGGCATGACGCCGAAGGCCAACGAGCAGGGCTACCAGCCCGAGTGGCTCACCTCGGGGCTTGGCCTTCGTCGACCAGGACATCGTGTCGCAGCTCATCGACAAGAAGCAGTGGTCGCACGCCTTCGGCATCGCTTACAACGCCGAGTCGGAGCCGCAGGGCCGCTCGTTCCCCTATGCCGCCTACAAGCAGATGCGGCCCAACGACGAGCCGGCCTTCGGGGTGGAGGAGATCTACTACCAGATGTACCTGCTGGCCATCGGGCTCCAGATGGCCGGTCCCAACCTCAACCCCCAGACCTTCGAGGCCGGCATGTTCGCCTACCCGGGAGGTCGGGGGCCGCGCGGCCTGTGGGGCTTCGGCCCGGGCGACTACACGCCCACCGACGACTACCGGGAGATCTGGTGGGACCCCGATCGCATCTCCGGGCAGAACAACCGTCCCGGCGCGTGGGTGCAGCTCAACGGCGGCGCCCGCTGGTCGGCCACCCACCCACCGGCCGGCCCGGCCGGCTTCTTCAAGGAGGGCTGACCATCTCTGACAACGGCTCCGAGCCCACGGTCGACCGCGACGAGGCGCTGGCGTCGCTGCGCACCACGCCCGACAACGTCCACCTCCTGCGCGGCTACGGGCCGCTCGTCGTCGGGGTGCTCCTCTTCGTGCTCATGGTGACCCTCGCACCCACCGTCGCCCCCGAGCGGGTGGTGGAGCGCCCCGTGGACGCCCCCGCCGCGGAGGACGCCCCGTGATCGAACGGGGGCTGGAGGCGCTGCGAACCCAGCGCACCGTGCAGGTGGTGGTGGCCGCGGTGGTCGCCTACTCGCTCCTGTACTGGGTGCCGCTGAGCCCGCTGCCGGAGGTGATGCCCTGGGGCGTCATCACCCAAGGGGTGATCTTCGGGACGTCGTACGCCTTGCTGGCCATGGGGCTCATCCTCATCTACCGCACCACGCGGATCGTGAACTTCGCCTACGGCGCCATGGGTGCGATGCCCGGGTCGCTCACCGTGGGGCTGTTCGTGGCCCAGGGGTGGAACTACTGGCTGGCCATCGCCATCGGTCTGGTGGTGGGCACGGCCTCGGGGGCCGCAGTCGACGTGCTGGTGATCCGTCGCTTCGCCAACAGCTCGCGCCTGGTGCTCACCGTGGCCACCATCGGCCTGGCCCAGATCCTCGGGGCCATCGGCCTGGTCATCAGCGTCCGCCTGGGCCTCGACGCGTTCGTGGGCAACATCGAGACCCCCATCAGCGGCAGCTTCTTCGTGCGGCCCTACCCGGTGCGGGGCGACCACCTCTTGATGCTGGGGCTGGCGCCGGTGGCCCTGGGCCTGCTCGGGTGGTTCCTCCTCGGCACCGACGCCGGTCGGGCCGTGCGGGCCGCCGCGGAGAACCAGGATCGCGCCCTCCTCCTCGGCGTACCGGTGCGCCGGCTGCAGACGATCGTGTGGGCGGTGGCCGGTGCCCTCTCCACCGCCACGTTCATCACCAAGGCCCCGTTCTCGGGCGTGGTCCCCGACGCCCTGGTGGGGGCCACCGACCATCCTCCCGGGTCTGGCCGTGGCGGTGATCGCCCGGTTCCAGTCGCTGCCCACCGCGGTGGTGGCCGGCATCGGGCTGGGCATCGCCGAGTGGACGATCCGCTGGAACGTGACAGCGGAGTCGATCTTCGACGTCACGTTCCTCATCGTGATCCTGGCTGCCCTGCTGCTGCGCAAGGTGAAGCTCGACCCGCGCCGAGACCGGCGAGAGCAGCTGGGACAGCGCCGGCGTCCTCAAGCCCATCCCGCGCGAGCTGCGCGACGTCCCCGAGGTGCGGTGGGTCCGGCGGGGGCATCGCGGTGGTGTTCGCGCTCGTCGCCGTGTTCGCCCCGCTGGCCATGAGCCCCTCGACCGTCACCACCTTGACGTTCGCGGTGGTGTGGGGGCTGGTGGCCATCGCCTGGTGGTGCTCACCGGGTGGGGCGGCAACATCAGCCTCGGGCCAGTTCGGCATCGTCGGCATCGGCGCCATGGCGGCCGGCAACCTCCTCACCCGCTGGAACATCGACCTGTTCCTCGCCATGGCGCTGTCGATGGTGGTGGGCGCGTGGTGGCGGTGGCCATCGGGCTGCCGGCCCTGCGCATCCGGGGGCTCTACCTCGCCGTCACCACCATCGCCTTCGCGGTGGCCCTCGACTCCTACTTCCTCAACCCGGTCAACTTCCCCGACTACGTCCCCAACACCACCTTCCCCCCGGTGCTCTGGAAGCGCTTCGACATGGACGAGCCAGTGGGTGCGCTACGAGCTGTGCCTGGCCGTGGTGACCCTGGCGGCGGTGGTGGTCCGGTCGATCCGGCGGTCGCGATCGGGGCGGGCCATGATCGGCACCCGCGACAACGAGCGGGCGGCCGACGCCCTGGCCGTGCCCACCACCCGGGTGAAGCTGGAGACCTTCGTGTTCGCGGCTGCCTGGCCGGGCTGGCCGGCGCGCTCTACGTGCATCGCCCTGGCGCCGGTGGGGGCCGGGCAGGGCACCTTCCCGCCGGGGGCGTCCATCGAGGCCTTCTCCTACGCCGTCATCGGCGGGCTCGGGCACGGTGGCCGGAGCGGTGTCGGGCGTCTTCTTCTTCCGCCTCCTCGACTTCGTGCTGGCCAAGCAGTTCTCCGGCGACGTCGTCACCATCCTCCGGTACAGCCTCTCGGGCGCCGGGCTGCTGTGGATCCTCTACTTCCTCCCGGGCGGTCTGTGGCAGCTGGTGCAGCGCGCAGCGCGACCGCTACCTCCGATGGGTGGCCGCCCGCCGCGACCTGCTGGTGCCCAGCCTGGTGGCCGACAAGCGGGTGGACGACGACGAGCCCTCGGATGAGGGCGGTCACGCCGACGACGAGACGAGCGTCATCGCCGGAGCGCTGTCGTGACGACGGCGCCCATCCTGTCGGTGCGGGACCTCGACGCGTCCTACGGGCCGGTGCAGATCCTCTTCGGCCTCGACCTCGAGATCCACGACGGCGAGATCGTGGCCCTGCTCGGCACCAACGGGGCGGGCAAGTCCACCCTCTTCAAGTGCATCACCGGGCTGCTGCCCCCCACCGCGGGGTCGGTCACCTTCGCCGGCCAGGAGCTGCGCGGGCTGCCCACCGACGAGATCGCCGCCCGGGGCGTGGTGATGATGCCCGGCGGCAAGAGCGTGTTCCCGACCCTGACCGTCCGCGACAACCTCCGCCTGGCCTGCTGGCTCAAGCGCAAGGATCCGGCTGCGGTCCGCGAGGCCGAGGAGCGGGTGCTCGACCTGTTCCCCCGACTGGCCGACCGCATCGACCAGCTGGCGGGGAACCTCTCCGGGGGCGAGCAGCAGATGCTGGCGGTGAGCCAGGCGCTCATCCCCGATCCCAAGCTGCTCCTCATCGACGAGCTGTCGCTGGGGCTGGCCCCCACCGTGGTGGGTCAGCTCATCGACGTGGTGCACCGCATCCACGCCACCGGCCTGACGGTGGTGGTGGTGGAGCAGTCCATCAACGTGGCGCTGCGCCTGGCCGAACGGGCGGTGTTCATGGAGAAGGGCGAGTTCCGCTTCACCGGGTCCACCGCCGAGCTCCTCGAGCGGCCCGACATCCTGCGGTCCGTGTTCATCGCCGGAGCGTCGGCGCCTCAGGCAGATGCCGAAGAAGCGGCAGCCGCAAGAAGAAGGCGGCCGTGCCCGAGCCCGCCACCCGGGCGGCGCCGGGACCCGACGCTCCCGTGGTGCTGGAGTGCGACGGCGTGCTCAAGCGGTTCGGTGGCATCAGCGCGGTCAACCGGGTGGACCTGGAGCTGCGCGAGGGCGAGATCCTCGGGCTGATCGGGCAGAACGGCGCCGGCAAGACCACCCTGTTCGACTGCATCTCCGGGTTCCTGCCCGTCGACGAGGGGCGGGTGCGGTTCGGCGGCGAGGACATCACGGATCTGGCCCCCCACGAGCGGGCCGCGCGCGGCCTCGGCCGTTCGTTCCAGGAGGCGCGGCTGTTCCCGTCGCTCACCACCGCCGAGACGCTGGCGGTGGCCCGCGAGCGCCACCTGCTCAGCAAGGGGATGGTGGCCGCCGCGCTGGGCCAGCCGGTCGCCCGCGACAGCGAGGACGACGTGACTCGCCAAGGTGGACTTCCTCATCGAGCTGATGGGCCTGGGCGCCTTCCGGGAGAAGCTCACCGGGGAGCTCTCCACCGGGACGCGGCGCATCGTCGAGCTGGCCGGCCTGCTGGCCTCGGATCCGTCGGTCATCGTGCTCGACGAGCCCTCCGGTGGGGTGGCCCAGAAGGAGTCGGAGGCCTTGGGCCCGCTGCTCCGCCGCGTCCAGGGAGTCACCGGCTCGTCCATCCTGGTGATCGAGCACGACATGCCGCTGCTGTCGGGGCTGTGCGACCGCATGGTGGCCCTCGAGCTCGGCGTCGTGATCGCCGAGGGCACGCCCGGCCGAGGTCCTCGACCACCCCCGCGTGATCGAGTCGTACCTCGGCACGGACGTGGCGGCCATCGCCCGGTCGGGCGCGCTAACTCCCTCCTGAGCGTGGCTCGACGGTGGCAGGCTCTGGAGATGCTCGCCCGCATGCGCCACCTCACCTTCGACTGCCAGGACCACGAGGCCCTGGCCGAGTTCTGGGGGGCGGTGCTCGGGTTCGTCGACGACCCGGAGAACCCCAACCACCCCGGCGACCCGATGACCCTGCTGGTCGATCCCCGGGGCCTGCACCCGGGGCTGCTCTTCATCCCGGTGCCGGAGGGCAAGTCGGCCAAGAACCGGCTTCACCTCGACCTGCAGCCGCAGGGGCGCCGCGACGAGGCCGTGGAGCAGGTCGTGGCCCTCGGCGGCGCCGTGCTGGCCGACCACCGAGGCGATGACGGGAGGGGCTGGGTGGTGCTGGCCGATCCTGAGGGCAACGAGCTGTGCATGGAGCAGTCGGCCGCCGAACGGGGCGGGGTCAGCGCTGTGGTCACCGCCGAGCGGGAGCTGCCGAGCATCCACGCCACCGACGAGCGCACGCTGCTGACCGGGATGCTCGACTGGTACCGGGATGGCGTCATCCAGAAGGTGCAGGGCGTGCGTCCCCACCACGCCAGCGCCGTGCCCCTGTCGTCGGCCACGTCCATCGCGGGGTTGGTCAAGCACCTCGCCCTGGTGGAGGACTACTGGTTCACGGTCCGCTTCGAAGGCGAGCCCGTGCCCGCACCCTTCACCGACATCGACTGGGAGGACGACCCGGATTGGGAGTTCCACTCCGCTGTCTCGGACCCGTTCGAGGATCTGGTGGAGCTCTACCGAGCCGCCATCGAGCGCTCGGCCGCGGTCGTCGAGAGACACCAGCTCGACGACATCGGGGTGGACACCTCGCGTCGGACCTACAGCCTGCGCTTCCTGCTCGTGCACCTGATCGAGGAGACAGCTCGTCACCTCGGGCACCTCGACATCCTCCGGGAGCTGCTCGACGGTCAGTCCGGGGAATGACGACAGCGGTCACTCCACCCGGAGGGCGGCGGCGGGGCTCACCCGCACCGCCGATCGAGCCGGCCAGACCGTGACCAAGACGGCCACGACCAGCGCGGCCGGGATGACGAGGGCGACGGACACCGGGACCACCGGGGCGGGGTTGACGGCCAACTGGTCGGCCAGCACCCGCCAGATCCCCCGGCCGAGGACGACACCGAGCGGGCCACCTACCAGCAGCCCCACCGTCACGTAGCCCAGCGCTTGGGTGAGCACCACCCGTCGCCGCTGCCGGCGGTCGAACCCCACGGTGGCCAGCACGGCCAGGTCACGCCTCGACCGACGCACGGCCACCACGAGGGCATGGGCGACGGCGGCCAGGCCGAGGACTCCCATGACCCCGACGAGGACCCCTGGGAGTGGTTGCACCTCACGAAGGCTGGCGGCCTGGTTGGACGGCAGGTGGTCGAGGGTGGCGTACCCGAGTCCGTCCGCGGCGACGCCGCCGGCAACGCCCGGCGCCCAGCGGAGGAGCAGGGCCGGGTATCCCAGCCGTCCATCCACCGGGTCGGGCGGGAGCAGGTCCGTCATGGAGGCGAGGGGGAGGGTGATGCCTCGGGCAGGGTTGTCCTCGGCCAGGTTCGGAAACCGCACCAGCGCGGTCACTTCGAAGCGGTGAGGCCGTCCCTCACTGCCCTCCAGCTCGACCCCCTCGCCCACCGACACCCCGAGGTCGTCGGCCGTCTCCGGGCCCAGCGCCACCTCACGGGGTCCGCGGGGGGGCTCGCCCTCCAAGACGGTGAGTGCGATGTCGCCGGCCACCGGCTCCAACCCCACCACCTGCACCTCCTTCCCATCGACGTCGAGGGTGGCGAGGCGGGTCACGCTCACCGCCCCCACGTCCGGGCGCTCGGCCAGCTCCTCGGCCACCGCTCGGGCCTGGTCGTCGTCGAGGTCGTCGCCGATGCCGACCTCGACGTCCCACGTCCCACCGTCCTGGGCCGGGTCGTCGAGAAACCGGCTGAGCGAGGCTCCGAACGACGCGGCCGCCACCGCGCTGGCGAGCGCCACGACTGCGCCGGCCACGGCGGGTCGAGCCGGGACGCCGCGACGGGTGGCGAGGTGGACGGCGGCGGACGCGGGGGCCGGACCTCGGGCCGCCGCTCGTGCCAGCCGCCCCACCTCACCCCGGTCGACAGCTGGTCGGACCCGGCGGGCCGCCACGCCGACGGCGAGGAGCCCACCGACCGCCAGGGTGGCGGCCCCGCCCACCAGCAGCGCGGCCCCGTCGAGCAACGGCCCCGGATCCGGCTCGACCGCGCGCGCCCGACCGGCGGGGAAGGCCCCAGAGACCCCCCAGGCCCCCACGAGGGCCAGCACGGCGCCCGCCCCCACCGCCAAGACCGCAGGGGTCGCCGCGATCACCGTGCGCTGGGGTCGGGTCAGACCCATGGCCAGCAGCACGCGTCGTCGTCGTCGTCGATGGTGCGCTGCACGGCCTGCGCCAGGACCACCAGACCGGCGACGGCGACCACTGCTGCGGCGACGGCGAAGGCGACCGCCTGGGCGCGCAGCAGGTCACCCAGTCCGGTGGAGGCCTCCGCCACCCGGCCCACGAACAGCTCGTCGTCGTCCGACCACAGGGCGCGGATGTCGTGGCTCAGGGCATCCAGGTCCGCTCCGTCCCGGGCCCGGACGAGCAGGAGGTTGTCGAACCCGCCGATGGCACCCTGCTGGGCCTCCCAGAACGCCGGCGTGAGGAGGAGGTGGTCCACGTTGAGGCCCTGGGCCTCGTCCACCGTGCGAACCAGCCCTGTGACGGTGAGCTCCAGCCCAGGTCCATCGAAGGACGTCAGCGCCTCCCCACCAAAGATCACTCGCTCCACCTGATCGGGCGTGAGCGACTCCACGCGGAGCACATCGCCCACCCCCGCCCCGTAGGCCTCGGCGCCGGCGACGGTGAGCGCGATCGACGTGGCGTCCTCCGGGTCGGGGAGGCGCCCCTCCAGGATCCGTGGACGGTCGACGCGCCGCCCGTACTGCTCGTCGACGGCAGCGGCCGCCACCACCTCCTGGAGCACGTCGACCTCGGACCCCACAACCCGCAGGAACGCGACGGCGCGTTGACCCACGGCCTCCACACCCGAGTGGCCGCGGAGCTGGTCGACCCGATCGTCCACCTCCAGGGGCTGGATGAAGAGGTCGGCCGCCAGGGCGCCGTCACGAAGGCGATCCACCACGCTGACGGTGCGGCGGGCCCCCGCGGCCAGCGCCGTCACCGTTCCCGCCACCAACCCCACCAGCACAGCAAGCACGGCCACGGCAGCCAACCGCCGTCGGAGTCCAACGGTGGCGATCGCCAGGGGCACCCGCATCCCTCGAACGTACGAGGTCGCCGATTCGCTTGCCAGCACCTCTGTGGTGGAGGGATCGGCTCAGGGCACCTCGTAGCGGGACGGGTGGTTGAGCGGTGCGGCGCTCAGCACCTCGTCGGCGGCGTTGGCGATGCGCTCGGCCCAGATCCGGTAGCCCTCTGCTCCCGGGTGGAAGCGGTCGGCGCTCAGGAGGTGTCGTCCGGCCTGGCGGCTGAGCCCGGCAGGGCGGGTGGCGATGTCCACCGAGCGGACGTGGGCGTGACGCCGGGCCACCTGCGCCCGAGCCGCTTCGAACCAGCGGGCCCGAGCGCCAGCGAGGCTGCGCAGCGGCTCGGCCATCCGATCAGCCATGGACATGTCTGGGAGCGAGAGCAGCAGCACCGGGGTGGGGCACAACCGGTCGAGCAGCTCGTCGAGCTCGGCGGCGTACGCCGATCGCGTGGTGGAGGAGGCGACGTCGTTGGCGCCGACGCTGATGACCACCAGGTCGGGGCGCTCCCGGAGGAGCGGGAGCTGTGACGTGAGCACGTCGGCGGCCCGAGCTCCGGGGATCGCCAGCATGGTCACGTCGACCGGTCGCTCCAGCAGCCGAGCCACCAGGTGGGCTGGAGTGTCGGTCACGTCGTCGCAGCCGAGGCCCGCCGCCAGGCTGTCGCCGAGCCACGCCACGCGGGCCACGGGTCCGGCGAGGGCAGCCCCCACCCGCCCCGACGTCGCCAGCGCCTCGGTGTACGGGCGGTGCCCACCGCGCGCCCGACGAGCCTCCCACGCGCAGAGCGCCCACACGCCTGAGATCAGCGGCGCAGTCGCCATCGGTGCCAGTGCTCGTGCCCGCATCGCCCGTCCTCCAGATCGCTCCCGTCATGGTCAGATCGGCGATCCCGGCGCCGCCTTGAGGGGGCAAATCGCCCACGAGGAACAGACTGCTCAACGCCGCCGCTTGGTCGCGCGACGGTCACTCCGGTGCCACCTCGGCCCGCTCGTCGACCGCGCCGCCGCGGGTGGCGCTCAGCGGCACCTCGCCCGCCACCCGGGGCACCTGGATGTCCACCGTCACCGTCCCCTCGCTGGCCTCGTAGCGGATCACGTTCAGCACCGCGCCGTAGACGATGAGCCGGCCGTAGATCAGGAGCCAGGCCAGCACGGCGAACACCACCCCCAGCGACCCGTACAGCGCTGAGGACGAGGCCACCGCTCGCGGCACGTAGATCGCCCCCACCACCTTCAGGACCTCGAAGCCCAGGGCCACCAGCACCGCTCCTGGAAGTCGGTGACGCCACCCAACCGCCGTGTTGCCCAGCGAGCCGTAGGTCCAGAGGAACAGCGCGGTGGTGAGGGCCAGCCCCACCAGGATGGTCAGGGGCTTGGCCGGGCCGGGAAGGATCCGCAGCAGGGGTCCCAGCGCGGCGGTCGCCAGGAAGAGGGCCCCCGCTCCGAGGAGCCAGCGCAGGGCGAAGAGCCGATCGACCAGGCCGCGTCCCTTCACCTGCCACGCTGCGTTGAAGGCAGTCTGCAGCGACCCGACCACCCCGAGGCCGGATCAGAGCAGCCCCACGAGCCCGATGATCGAGGCGGCCCGGCGGCTGCTCTCGGCCGTGACGATGGCGTCCTGAACCGTCTCGGCGGCGCGACCCCGCAGCCCGAGGTCCCGCACGAGGCTGGCGGCGAAGTCGCTGTCGCCGGACGAGAGGAACCCGACGACGGCGATGATCACCAGCAGGAGCGGGAACAGCGAGACGAAGGCGGCCAGGGCGATCGACGAGGCCAAGGGACCGCCGCCGATGGCACCGAAGCGCTCGTTGACGAGCATGGCGGTGTCGAACCAGGGCCACCGCTCCCGCCACCGCACCACGTCGAACACCGGTCGAACCTACCCGTCTGACTAGGTTCGGACTCGTGGCCCCCCGCGACCTCGACCCCACGCGCCTCCCCGCGCACGTGGCCTGCGTGATGGACGGCAACGGGCGGTGGGCCACCCAGCGGGGGCTCAAGCGCACCGACGGGCACGCGGCGGGGGAGGAGGCGCTCTTCGACACCGTGGAGGGAGCGCTCGAGCTGGGTCTGAAGTGGCTCACCGTCTACGCGTTCTCCACCGAGAACTGGAAGCGCCCCGCCGACGAGGTGCGCTACCTCATGGGCTTCAACGAGCGCCTGCTGCTGACTCGTCGCGATGAGCTGAACGACAAGGGCGTGCGCGTGCGCTTCATCGGCCGAAGGGGCTGGCGAGTTCCCAAGCGGGTGCAGCGCCACATCGATGACACCGAAGCGCTGACGGCCCGCCACCGACGCATGACGCTCACCTTCGCGTTCAACTACGGCGGTCGGGCTGAGATCATCGACGCCGTCCGCTCCCTGGTGGACGAGGGGACGCCAGCCGACAAGATCACGGAGCGGGCCATCCGCTCCCGGTTGTACGCCCCTGACATGCCGGACCCCGACCTGGTGGTGCGGACGTCGGGCGAGCACCGTATCTCCAACTTCCTGCTCTGGGAGATGGCCTACAGCGAGCTGATCTTCACGGAGACCCTGTGGCCCGACTTCCGACGCGAGCACCTCTTCGACGCGATCCGCGAGTACCAGCGTCGGAACCGCCGCTTCGGAGGCGTGGAGGAATAGCCTTCGGTCGATGGGCTTGTACCGGGACGAGGGCATCGTGCTCCGCACCCACAAGCTCGGTGAGGCCGATCGCATCGTGGTCGTGCTCACCCGCCACCACGGCAAGGTGCGGGCGGTGGCCAAGGGAGTGCGGAAGACGAAGAGCCGCTTCGGGGCTCGCCTCGAACCGCCCACCCACCTGCAGCTGCAGCTCTACGAGGGTCGCAGCGAGCTCCACATCATCGACCAGGTCGAGACGCTCGATCACTTCCGGGCCATCCGGGACGACCTCGATCGGCTCACCCGCGCCGTGTCGATGCTGGAGGTGGCCGACCAGCTCGGCCTGGAGGGGGAGCCCAACCCCGGGCTCTACCAGATGCTGCTCGGCGCCCTGCGGGCCCTGGCCGGCCACAGCGGCCCGCTCGTGGTCTCCGGGTTCTTCCTGAAGGTCCTGGCCCTCGAGGGCTTCCGGCCGGTGGTGGACCGGTGCGTGGAGTGCGACGACCCTGACGCCGAGCTGGTGGCCTTCGACCTCGACAGCGGCGGGACCCGCTGCTCGGCCCACCGGATGGGGGTGGCCGTCTCGGCGGATGCCCTCGTCCTGCTCAACGACATCCTCGGAGGTCGGCTGGGCCAGGCCCTCAACCAGCCGGCCTCGGCGGCCACCAGCGAGGTGGAGCACCTGGCGATCCGGGCGCTCGAGCACCACCTGGAGCGCCGCCTGCGCTCCGTGGCCATCCTCGACCGCGGCTGATCGCTACAGCGACAGGTCCCCGCAGGCGAAGGTGGCGAAGGGCTCCATCTCGCCGTCACCCTGCTCCTGGTCGGCCCGTTCCTCACGGGCGACCGTAGCCACCCCTTCGTCGAGCTGGTACTCGGTGCTGACCGTCTCGTAGTGCAGGCCCTGGGTGTTGGTGGCGGATCGGGCGGTGAAGCCCTGGTCGGGGCCCTCCGTCGTGCCGCACGCCACCCCCGAGAGCGACCGGACGCTCCCGCCCACCGGCAGCTCCACGGGAGCGCCGCTGGCGAACGTCACCGCCGACAACCCGCAGCCGTGGAACCGGAACAACCCGATCACCGACACCGAGGCCCCGGCTCCCACCCGCGCCCACACCTCGTCGCCCCCATCGGCGTCGAGGTCGGCGCCCCCGAGGACCTCCACGGTGGCCACGCCGTCACCGGGGACCTCCGTGACAGCGCGCCCGCCGGCGGCCAGCTCCACGCCGACGACGAACGACGGCCGCTCTTCGGCGCTGGGCTGCGGAACGCTGAAGAGGCGGTCGGCGGCGCCGTCGCCGTCGACGTCAGCCCGACGCGTGACCATGCCGTCGCCGCGGACCGCTGGTGGCGACGGGCAGGCCGGCTCGGTGGTGGTGGGGCTGACGGTGCTCGTCGTGCGGGCCACCGTGGTGGTCGTCGGTCGGGTGGGCTCGGCCTCGGGCCCGTCGGCGCTCCCGCAGCCCGTGATGACGAGCAGCACCAGCCCCATCGCCCGCCGTGCCCGGTGCTCCACGCTCTCAGGCCACCGGCGCGCCGGGCACGACGCCGTCCTCGAGCTGCAGCAGGCGAACGGTGCCGTCGGGGTCGAGCGATCCCAGCACGAGGAACTCGCTGGTGAACCCGGCGATCCGCTTGCCCCCCAGGTTCAGCGCCCCGACCACCAGTCGCCCGGTGAGCTCGTCGGCCGCGTAGTTGGTGATCTGGGCGCTGGTGCGCAGGTGCCCCACGACGGGGCCGAAGTCGACGGTGAGCTTCCACGCCGGCTTGCGGGCTTCGGGGAACGCTTCCACGTGGACCACCCGGCCCACGCGCAGGTCGAGGGCGAAGAAGGCATCGGCGCCCACCGCGTCCTTGCGAGGGAGGGACTCAGGCGCGTACGGCCGACCCTCCGGGTCGATGGTGTGGGCCACGGTTGGCTACTGGCCCGGGATGGGTGACCAGGAGCGGCCCCCCTCGTCCCACTGCATCCAGGTCTGCTCCGTCGGGTCCCACTGGATGTAGGTGCCGCGAGCGTCGTCCCAGTGCGGCCGGTCGGCGGGCGGGGCGGAGGGTGCCAGGTCGCTGGGCGGCGGCGGCAACGGGCTGGCCCAGCCTGCGCCCACCGCACCCGGGGGCGGTGGAGCACTGAGGCCAGGCACGCTGATCGGCGTGCCGGCGGCCGAGGCGCGCACCACCAGCGTCTTGGCCACCATGTCGCCCACTCGACGGTGGCCCACGGTGGTGAGCCCCACGATGAAGCCCACCAGCGGCACCACGTAGGGGAACCCGTCGACGACCCACAGCAACCAGCGCAGCAGCGCCCGGCCGATCCCGGCCGGGCGGCCGTCGTCGCGCACCACCCGGATGCCGGTGAGGAGCTTGCCGGGGGTCCAGCCGGTGAGGCCCTGGAGGACCACCAGCAGCCCGATGTTGGCCAGCCAGTAGTAGGCGGTGGCCGACCCGGGCGTGCCGTCGGCGAAGTACACCCGTTCCATGCCCTCGACCTCGGTGAGGTCGACGCAGATGCCGTTGTCCTCGATCACCCCGTCGCAGAACTGGGTGCCATCGATCCCCTGGGCGTCGAGCGTCTGCGCGGTGAAGTACTCGAACTCGGAGGTGGCCAGCATGACGGCGGGCACGAGCACCAGGAGGGCGTCGAGGAGGGCGGCGAGCACCCGTCTTCCGAAGACGGCGGTGGGGTCGGCCTGCACGGGGTACGCCATCCGGCCGTTCTACCCCAAACCCCTGGCTCGATCCGTGGAGGGCGACCGGTACCCTGCGCCCATGGCCGAGCCCCAGACCCGACCTGTTCGACAAGATCGTCAACCTCTGCAAGCGGCGCGGCTTCGTGTTCCCGTCGGCGGAGATCTACGGCGGGTTCCGCTCCACCTACGACTACGGGCCGCTCGGCGTGCTGATGCTGCGCAACGTGAAGGACGCGTGGTGGCGGTCGATGGTGCAGCTGCGCGACGACGTGGTGGGCCTCGACGCGTCGATCCTGAGCCCGCCGGCGGTCTGGGAGGCCTCGGGACACCTGGCGAACTTCACCGATCCGCTGGTCGACTGCAAGGAGTGCAAGGAGCGCTTCCGGCTCGACAAGCTCGACGACCCGGACACCTGTCCCGACCTGCGGGGCGAAGGGGAGCTTCACCGAGGCCCGGCAGTTCAACCTCATGTTCAAGACCCACGCCGGGCCGGTCGAGGGCGCCGGCCACGACGTGTACCTGCGCCCAGAGACGGCCCAGGGGATGTTCCTCAACTTCAAGAACGTGCTCGAGACCTCGCGCAAGAAGCCGCCCTTCGGCATCGCCCAGGTCGGCAAGTCGTTCCGCAACGAGATCACCCCGCGGAACTTCGTGTTCCGCACCCGCGAGTTCGAGCAGATGGAGATGGAGTTCTTCGTGCCGCCGGCTGAGGCCCAGCAGTGGTACGAGTACTGGTGCCAGGAGCGCTTCGACTGGTACGTCGACCACGGCATCCCCGCCGACCAGCTGCGCCTGCGGCCCCACGACGCCGACGAGCTGTCGCCACTACTCGCTCGGGCACCTCCGACGTGGAGTTCCTGCTTCCCGTGGGGCTGGGACGAGCTGGAGGGGATCGCCAACCGGGGCGACTACGACCTCACCCAGCACGCCAAGCACTCGGGCGAGCGGCTCGAGTTCTTCGACCAGACCACCAACGAGCACTACGTGCCCCACGTGATCGAGCCGGCCGCCGGCGCCACCCGCACGATGATGGCGTTCCTGCTGGCCGCCTACGACGAGGAGGAGGTGCAACGGCGAGACCCGCACGGTCCTGCGCCTCCACCCCCGCCTCGCGCCCTACAAGGTGGCGGTGCTGCCGCTGTCCAAGAAGGACACGCTCACGCCGGTGGCCCGCGAGGTGTTCGCAGCTCCTCGCCCCGCACCTCATGTGCGACTACGACGAGACCCAGGCCATCGGCCGTCGCTACCGCCGCCAGGACGAGGTCGGCACCCCGCTGTGCGTCACCGTCGACTTCGACACCCTCGACGACCGGGCCGTCACTGTGCGTGACCGCGACACGATGGCGCAGGAGCGGGTCGCCGATCGACGATCTGCTGGGCAACATCCAGCAGCGGCTGGTCTGATCGACCACTGCAGGGACGGATCGCTGCGCGAATCGCGAAGGTCCGATGAGGGATGTTGCAGGGCGCGTCGGTCGTGCTTAGGGTGCCGCCCAACGAGGGCTGTTCCCGCCCGCCCAGCCCTCGCCAGCAGCGACCGCCGAACGTCCCTCCCGTGGACGAGGCGGTCGTTGCGCGTCGGACGGGCGACGCCGGTCACTCTGCGTGTCGAACGCTGAGGCCGTCCGTCACGGCCGCTGCGGCCCTAACCTGCGGCGTGCCGTACGTCTACGGCTTCGACCACACGCACCGGCGAGCCCCCGATGGAGCGGAAGGACCTCCTCGGCGGCAAGGGCGCCAACCTCGCCGAGATGACCTCGGTGCTGGGCCTCCCGGTGCCGCCCGGGTTCACCATCACCACCGACGCCTGCCGCGCCTACCTGGACGGCGGCTGGCCCGAGGGCCTCGACGCCGAGGTGGCCAAGGCGGTCCGCCGGGTCGAGAAGGCGATGGGCAAGCGCTCGGCGACCCGGCCGACCCGCTGCTCGTGAGCGTGCGCTCCGGGGCCAAGTTCTCGATGCCGGGATGATGGACACCGTCCTCAACCTGGGGCTCAACGACGCGTCGGTGGAGGGCCTGGCCGCCCAGACCGGCGACGCCCGGTTCGCCTTCGACTCCTACCGCCGCTTCATCGCGATGTACGGCCGCATCGTGCTCGACATGGACGGCGAGGACTTCGACCGCCTCCTCGACACCGCCAAGGAGTGGGACGGCGTCACCAACGACGCCGACATCAGCGCCGAGACGCTCCAGCGGCTCTGCCAGCGCTACCAGGACCTCGTGCACAAGGCCACCGGTCAGCCCTTCCCGCAGGATCCGAGCGACCAGCTGCGCGGAGCGATCGAGGCGGTGTTCGCCAGCTGGGGCGGCGCCCGGGCCGTCGCCTACCGAGAGCGGGAGCGGATCCCCCACGACCTCGGCACGGCCGTGAACGTGCAGACGATGGTGTTCGGCAACCGCGACGAGCAGAGCGGCACCGGCGTGGGCTTCACCCGCAACGCGTCGACCGGTGAGGCCACCCCCTACGGCGACTTCCTGGTCAACGCCCAGGGCGAGGACGTGGTGGCGGGCATCCGCAACACCGAGGACCTCGACGAGCTCGAGCGCGCGCTTCCCCGCCATCCACGCCGAGCTGCTCGGCGATCTTCGCCCGGCTCGAGCGGCACTACCGCGACATGTGCGACACGGAGTTCACCATCGAGCAGGGCAAGCTCTGGATGCTCCAGACCCGGGTCGGCAAGCGCACCGGCGCCGCCGCCCTGCGCATGGCCGTGGAGATGACCAAGCAGAAGGGCTGGAAGATCACCCAGGCCGAGGCCCTCCAGCGAGTGCACCGCCGACCACCTCGACCAGGTGCTCCACCCGCAGTTCGCAGCAGGCGACAACGCAGGTGATCGCCACCGGCCTGGCCGCCTCGCCCGGCGCGGCCGTCGGGCGCGCGTACTTCACGCGCCGACGCAGCGCGTCGACGCCGTCGGAGCGGGGTGAGAAGGTGGTGCTGGTCCGCAACGAGACCTCGCCCGAGGACGTCCACGGCATGCAGGTGGCCGAGGGCATCCTCACCGCCCGGGGCGGGCTGGTGAGCCACGCCGCCGTGGTGGCCCGAGGGTGGGGCATCCCAGCGGTGGTGGGCGCCGACGCGGTGAAGATCGAGGGCGACGTCCTTCACCGCCGGCGACGTCACGGTGTCGCGAGGGCGACATGATCTCCCTCGACGGCACCACCGGCGAGGTGGTGCTCGGCGCCATGGCGCTGGCCGACGCCGAGCCGCCCGAGGAGTTCACGACGATCCTGGGCTGGGCCGACCGGGTGCGGAAGGGCAAGCTGGCCGTTCGGGCCAACGCCGACACCGGACGCCGACGCCACGGTGGCGCGCGCCGTTCGGGGCCGAGGGGATCGGCCTCTGCCGCACCGAGCACATGTTCCTCGCCGAGGACCGCCTGCCGATCGTGCGGGCCATGATCCTGGCCGACGACGCCCGAAGAGGAGGCGGACGCCCTCGAGCGGCTCCGGGTGGCCCAGAGGGCCGACTTCGCCGAGATCCTCGAGGCCATGGACGGCCTGCCGGTCACCGTCCGTCTGCTCGACCCGCCCCTGCACGAGTTCCTCCCCTCGGTGGAGGAGCTGCGGGTCAAGCGAGCCGGCGGCGACGGGCTCACCGACGAGGAGGCCGACCTGCTGCGCGCCGCCGAGTCGTGGCGGGAGCAGAACCCGATGCTCGGCACCCGCGGCGTGCGCCTCGGCGTGCTCAAGCCGGGCCTCTACGCCATGCAGGTGCGGGCCCTGATGGAGGCCGCCGTGGAGCTGCCACCAAGCCGGCAAGAAGCCGGTGGTGGAGATCATGATCCCGCTCACGGTCACCCGGGAGGAGCTGGCGCTCGGCCCGCGGGTGGGTGGAGGACGCCATCGCGGCGGTGAAGGGCAGCGACGCCAAGGGCCTCGCCGTCAGCATCGGCACCATGATCGAGACGCCCCGGGCCGCCATCCGGGCCGACGAGATCGCCGAGGAGGCCGACTTCTTCTCCTTCGGCACCAACGACCTCACCCAGATGACCTTCGGGTTCAGCCGCGACGACGTCGAGGCCCGCATGATGCCGGCCTACCTCGCGCAGGGGCTGCTGCGGCGCAACCCGTTCGAGACCATCGATCAGACGGGTGTGGGCGAGCTGGTCGCGCTCGCTGTGGAGCGGGGGCGGGCCGCCAAGCCCAAGCTGAAGCTGGGGGTGTGCGGCGAGCACGGTGGCGATCCCGAGTCCATCGAGCTGTTCCAGCGGGCCGGGCTCGACTACGTGTCGTGCTCACCGTTCCGGGTGCCGATTGCCCGGCTGGCCGCTGCGCAGGCCATCCTGGGGTCCACCTCATCTGACACCCGCTAGCAGTCCGAAGGAAGCCCGTGCTCGCCACCCTCAGCTCCACGTTGACCCTGGCCGCCGAAGGCGGCGGCGATGGCGACTTCGCCGACCTCCACGTCGACCCCTGGGTGTGGGCGGTGTTCCTCGCTGTCGTGGCCGTGCTGCTGGTGGCCGACCTGCTCCTCGTGCACAAGACCGCCCACGTCATCACCACGAAGGAAGCGGCCATCGAGAGCGCCATCTGGATCTCGATCGGCGTGGCCTTCACCGGCGTGGTGGCCTGGGCCTGGGGTGGCCAGGCCGCCGGCGAGTACATCTCCGGCTACCTGATCGAGAAGAGCCTCAGCGTCGACAACGTCTTCGTCTGGGCGATCATCATGAGCTACTTCGCCGTGCCGCGCGAGTTCCAGTTCCGGGTGCTGTTCTGGGGCGTCTTCGGGGCGCTCGTGCTGCGCTTCGTGTTCATCTTCGCCGGGGTCGGGCTGCTCAACCGGTTCGAGTGGATGCTCTTCGTCTTCGGCGGGTTCCTGATCCTCACCGCCATCCGGCTGCTACGCCACGACGACGAGGAGATCCACCCCGAGAACAACCCGGTGCTCAAGCTCGTCCGGCGGGTGGTCCCGTCCACCAGCGAGTACCACGGCCAGGCCATGTTCACGAAGAGGCGACGGCAAGCGGCTGGCCACCCCGCTGTTCGCGGTGCTGGTGGTGATCGAGACGAGCGACGTGATCTTCGCCGTCGACTCGATCCCCGCCATCCTGGCCGTGAGCCGCGACACGTTCATCGTGTTCAGCTCCAACGCCTTCGCCATCCTCGGCCTGCGAGCCCTCTACTTCCTGCTCGCCGACCTGCGGGACAAGTTCGACTACCTGCAGCCCGGTCTGGCCGTCATCCTCGCCTTCGTCGGCGTGAAGATGATCGTGCTCGGAGTGGTACCACATCCCCACTTCGATCTCGCTCGGCGTGATCGCCGCCGTCCTCACCGTCGCGATCGTGGCGTCGATCAAGCTCGACCGCGACGACGGCCACGGTCCCGACGACGTCCTCGACGATCACCGGGGCGACGGCCTCAAGATGCTCGAGGACGACGCCACCTCCAACGACTGACCAGGGCTCGCGTAGGGGATCCCCCCGATGCGCCGTTGCCTCCGACGGTCCAGGGTGCAGCCCAGGACCCACAGGAGGAATGCCATGAGCGCGCACGCCAACGGCGGCCAGTACGACGTCATCGTGGTGGGGGCACGTTGTGCCGGAGCACCCACCGCCATGCTCCTCGCCCACCAGGGCCACCGGGTGCTGCTGCTGGACCGCTCGACCTTCCCCAGCGACACCCTCTCCACCCACATGATCCACGCCCCGGGGGTGGCGGCGCTGCAGCGATGGGGCCTCCTCGACGCCGTGGTGGCCACCGGCTGCCCGCCCGTCGAGTCCTACAGCTTCGACTTCGGTCCCATCAGCATCACGGGATCGCCTCGCCCGGCCGCGGGAGGAGTCACCACCGGCTATGCGCCCCGGCGCACGGTTCTGGACAAGATCCTCGTCGACGCCGCGGCGGAGGCCGGCGTGGAGGTGCGGGAGGGCTTCACGGTGGAGGACATCGTGCTGGAGGACAGCGCGGTGGTCGGCATCCGCGGCCACGCCACCGGAGGAGCCTCGGTGACCGAGCGGGCCCGGGTGGTGGTGGGCGCCGATGGTCGGTCCTCGAAGGTGGCCAAGGCCGTGCAGGCGCACGCCTACCACGAGAAGCCCGAGCTCCAGTGGAGCTTCTACAGCTATTGGAGCGGGCTCCCTGTGGACGGGATGGAGATCGTCGATCGTCCGGATCGGGGGTGGGCGGCCGTCCCGACCAACGACGACCTCACGATGCTCGTGGTGGGCTGGCCCATCGCCGAGGCGGCCGCCTACAAGACCGACGTGGAGGCCAACTTCCTCGCCACCCTCGAGCTGGCGCCTGAGTTCGCCGATCGGGTGCGCTCGGCCACCCGGGAGGACCGCTTCCACGGCGGAGCGGTGCCGAACTACTTCCGGACGCCCTTCGGGCCGGGGTGGGCCTTGGTGGGCGACGCTGGCTACAACAAGGACCCCATCACCGCCCAGGGAATCAGCGACGCCTTCCGCGACGCTGAGGACAGCAGCGCTGCCCTCCACCGGTGGCTCACGGGGGCGGAAGGCTTCGAGGTGGCGATGGCCGCCCATCAGGCCCACCGGGATGAGCAGGCGCTGCCGATGTACGAGTTCACCACCGGCCTCGCCACCATGGAGCCCCCGCCGGCGGAGGTGCAGGAGCTCATCGGTGCCGTGCACGGCAACCAGCCCGCCATGGACGACTTCGTGAGCCTCACGGCCGGGACCCTGTCGCCCGCGGCGTTCTTCGCCCCGGAGAACGTCGGCCGGATCATGGCCGGGGCGGCCGTCCCGGGCTAGCCCTCCAGCACGAAGCGGCTGTTGTCGCGCAGAAACCCCGCGATGTGGGCCGGGGCCTTGGCCTCGGACCCGCTGTCGAAGGGGGGCTGGGGGTCGTACTCGATCCCCAGCTGGATGATCTGGGCCAGGTCGGCTCCGCCGATCTCGGCGGTCAGGGTGAGGGCCATGTCGATGCCCGAGGACACGCCGGCAGCGGTGACCACCTTGCCGTCGACCACCACCCGTTCGCTCACCGGGATGGCGCCGTGGCGGGACAGCTGGTCGAGGCCCAGCCAGTGGGTGGTCGCTCGCTTCCCGTCGAGCACCCCGGCCGCGCCGAGCACCAGCGAGCCAGTGCACACGGAGGTGGTCCAGGTGCTGGTCTCGTGCGCCGTCCGCACCCAGTGGAGGACGGCCTCGTCCCGCTCGGCGTCGACCTGGCCGGGCCCGCCCGGGATCAGGACGACGTCGGGGCGGGGGAGGTCGGTGAGGGCGGCGTCGGCCACCAGGCCCAGCGCCCCCGTGTCGGTGCGCAGGGTGCCGGGCCGGGTGGCCACGAACGTCACGGTGGCCTCCGGGATGCGGGAGAGCACCTCGTAGGGGCCCACGGCGTCCAGGGCGGTGATGCGATCGAACAGCAGGATGGCGATGTCCACAGTGGGCTCCTCAGGTGGTGGGCGGGACGCAGCTCAGGCGGCGCGGAAGCGACGCCGGTACTCGGACGGACTGGCGTGCAGGGCGCGGAGGAACGTGCGCCGCATGGTCTCGGTCGTGCCGAAGCCGGCGGCCATCGCCACCGCCTCTACGCCCTGGTCGGTCTCCTCCAGCAGGCGGCGGGCCGTCTCCACCCGCACCTGCTCCACGTACCGGGCCGGGGTCATCCCCACCTCGGCCACGAAGCAGCGGGCGAAGTTGCGCTCGCTCATGGCGGCGGACCGGGCCAGGGCGGCCACGCTGCAATCGCCCTCCGGGTGCTCGGCCACGGCGTGCAGGGCGGTCTGGATCCCGTCGCGCTCGGCGGACTGGGCCAGCAGGGGCGCGCTGAACTGCGACTGGTTGGCCGGCCGGCGCAGGAACAGCACCAGGCGGCGGGCGATGGCCAGCGCCACGTCGTGGCCGTGGTCGTCCTCGACGAGCGCCAGGGCCAGGTCCATGCCTGCCGTCACCCCGGCGGAGGTCCACACGTTGCCGTCGCGGACGAAGATGGGGTCCGGGTCGACGGTGACGGTGGGGTACAGGTCGGCGAGCACGTCGCAGACCCGCCAGTGCGTGGTGGCCCGCCGGCCGTCGAGCAGACCCGCCTGGGCCAACAGGAAGGCTCCGCTGCACACGCTCGCCACCCGGCGGGCGCCCGCCCCGAGGCGGCCGACGTGCGCCACCAGGTGCTCGTCGGCCAGCGCCCCCTCGGTGCCGTCGCCCCCCACCACCACCAGGGTGTCGACCGGGCCGTCGACCTCCGCGATGGCGTCGTCCGCCATCAGCGTCACGCCGCCGGTGGTGGCGATGAGACCGGGGCGGCTGGCCACCACGTGGCTCTGGTAGGCGGGCGCGCCCAGCTGCTCGTTGGCTGCCGCAAACACCTCAGCCGGGCCCACCAGGTCGAGCCCCTGCGTACCGGGGAACACCACGAAGACCACATCTCGCTGGCGCACGGATGCCATCTTGCGCCCGCCACCGCCTGGCAGCAATGCCAGATTCCCCACAGATCCTGCCAGCCCTAGGATCCCGGTGATGGCGGTCGGTCGGTTCGCTCCCAGCCCGTCGGGGGCCCTCCACGTGGGCAACCTGCGGACGGCGCTGCTGGCGTGGCTCTTCGCTCGGTCGGCTGGTAGCCGCTTCCTCCTCCGGATCGAGGACCTCGATCCCGGCACCAGCCAGCCGGAGCACGAGCGTGGGCAGCTGGCCGACCTCAAGGCCATCGGCATCGAGTGGGACGAGCCGATCCTCAGGCAGTCGGAGCGGCGGGCCGACCACGAGGCGGCCCTGGCCAGGCTGGAGGCGGCCGGGCTGACCTACCCGTGCTTCTGCAGCCGGCGGGAGGTCCGGGAGGCCGCCGCCGCCCCCCACGCCCGGCCCGGCGCCTACCCGGGCACCTGCCGAGACCTCACCCCGTCCCAGATCGCCGAGCGAGCCTCCCGACGGCCGGCGGCGCTCCGCCTGCGGACCGCCGGGGAGCCCGTCTCCGTCGCCGACCGGCTGCACGGCACGGTCACCGGGCCCACCGACGACATCGTGCTGCGTCGCAACGACGGGGTGCCCGCCTACCACGTCGCTGTCGTGGTGGACGACGACCACCAGGGGGTGGAGGAGGTGGTGCGGGGCGACGACCTCCTCGATGCCACCCCCAGCCAGGCGCACCTCCTCGACCTGCTCGGCCGCCCCCGCCCGGACTGGGCCCACGTCCCCCTGGTCCTCGGCCCGGACGGCGAGCGCCTGGCCAAGCGTCACGGGGCCATCACCCTGGCCGACCTGGCGACGGAGGGCGTCGGGCCCGAGGAGGTGCGAGCCCGGCTGTCGGCCAGCCTGCACCTCACCGAGCCCGGCGAGCCCGCCCCCCTCGACGTCCTCCTCGCCCGCTTCGACCCCGCCACGGTCCCGCGCGCCCCTGGATCCTCCCCTGACGTACGCTCCGCCGGTGGGCGACCTGCGGGTGCGGCTGCTGGGTGGGCTCGTCGTCGAGGGACGGGACGCACGAGACGTGGGCAGCCGAAAGGCCCGAACCCTGTTGGCGGCTCTGGGTGTGGCCCACGGTTCGCCCGTCGCCGTGGACGTGCTGGCCGAGCTCCTGTGGGGCGACGAGCTGCCGTCCAAGCCCAGCGAGCAGGTCGGCGTGCTGGTCAGCCGGCTGCGTCGAGCGGTGGGCGCCGACCGCATCGTCCGCCACGATGCGGGCTACGCGCTCGTCGCCGACTGGCTCGACCTCACGGAGCTCACGGACGGGATCGCGGAGGCGGAGCGGGCGGTGGCGGTCGGTGACGCCATCTCCGCCCGGCTGGCGGCGACCATGGCGTTGGACCTGGTGCACGGCCCGCTCGTCCCCGAGGAGCGCGCCCCGTGGTTCGACGGGCCCCGGGCGTCGACGGAGCGGGCGGTGGCCGCCACCCGCTTGCTCGCGGCCGAGGCGGCTCTCGTCTCCGGCGATCCGGCGGGCGCGGTGGCGCTGGCCGCCCGGGGCCTCGACCACGACCCCTACGACGAGGCGTCGCTGCGATCGTTGATGCGGGGCCAGGTCGCGCTGGGTCGCCCGGCCTCGGCGCTGGCGGCGTACGCGGACGTTCGCCACCGGCTGAGCGAGGACCTCGGCGTCTCACCCGCCGAGGAGACGGAGGCGTTGCACCTCGAGATCCTGGGGGCGGAGCCGGGACCCGGGCCGCCAGCGCCGGGCGAGGTCCCGCTGACCGCCCCGCCTGCCGCGCCGGAGCGCTGGGATCCGCTCGTCCAGCGGGCGCGAGCCGAGCTGGCCGTCGGTGACTTCGACAGCGCCCGTCGGGATGCCAGCGAGGCCGTGCGCCGCGGGGCGGGCGCCAGCGCCCTGGAGGTCGCCGGCTGGGTCGCCTACTACGACCGCGACTTCGGAAGTGCCCTGCGCCACGCCGAGCTGGCCGCTCGGACGTCGTGGACCGACGAGCGGCGCACCAGCGCCCTCACGTTGTCGGGCCGGGCCCGGCACTCACGCGGGGACCTCACGGGGGCCGAGCGCGACCTCGAGCAAGCCGTGCAGAGCGCCACCGCCGGCGTGCGCGGCACCGGGGAGGTGTGGCTGGGGTCGCTCCGGATGCACCAGGGCCGGTATGCCGAGGCTGTCGAGCTCTCCGTACCGCGGTGCCGTCGACGCAGCGGCCGTCCGCCACCCGTTCCTGATCCCCCACGCCATGTGCGCCCGGGTCCAGGCGCTGGGCTCCCTCGGCCAGGTCGCCACGATGCTCCAGGAGCTGGCCACCTTCGACACGGTCGTCGAGGAGCTGGGGCCGGCGGGGGCGCGGTTCCGGACGGTGCTCGACAACTACTGGGGGTGGGTGCTCGGATCCATCGGGCGGGTGGACGAGGCCCACCAGCGGCATCGTCAGGCGGCCGAGCAAGCGGGGCGATTCACCGAGCCCCGGCACCACGCCCTGTTCGACCTCGCCCAGGCCGCCGTGGAGGTCGAGGACGCTGCCACCGCTCGCGCCTGGCTCATCCAGGTGGAGGTGCCCCCCGATGGCGCGGGGGCCATGGCGTGGCACCAGCGCCACCGCCAGCGCCTGATCGAGGCCCGGGTGGCGCTCCTCGAAGGAGATCGCACGGCAGCGGCATCGTTGAGCGCATGGGTGCGGGAGGATGCCGCCCGGCGGGGCGCGGCCCGTCCGATGGTGATGGCCGAGGTGGTGCAGCACCTGGCCGACGGGTCCCCTGACCAGGAGGCCGTCGACGCCACCGTGGCCGGTCTCGGGGAGCGTGCCCGCCTGGAGGCGTGGCGGCTCACCGGACGGTTGGCCGTTGCCACTGGGCGCCCGGACCTCTGGGCGGCTGCCGAGCAGTACGCCGAGGGTCTGGCCCTGACCTGCGGGTCGGACGGCGACCGGGTCCGGGCGTGGACGACGACCGAGCTGGCCCGGCTCAGGTCCTGATCGTCAGCACGATCATCTGGCGGACGAGCGGCTGGGGGCGGGGACCGAGGAGGTGCAGGGCCCGGGCCTCCGCACGCAGGCGAGCGGCCTCGGGCAGCCCGGCGAGGTAGGGGGCGACTGCGGCCATGCCGAGCCGCCAGGCGACGAGGTCGCTGGGGGTGAGGTCAGCGAACGACACCGAGATGGCGTCGGCGATGGCGTCCAGACCCGCCCGGGCCGCGGCCCTCAGCGCCCGGTCGACCGTGGCCAGCAGGGGCATCGACCCGACCCGCAGCTCGGCGCTCCAGGGATCGGCAGTCCAGCCGAGCTCGCCGAGGGCCGTGTCCACGGCCTCCCTCACGGGGTGGTGGTCGTCGACGGCGTAGGCCGACGCCAGCACGACCCCGCCGCTGGCGACGACCCGGGCCGCCTCCCGAAGCGCCACGTGGGGGTCGGGTACGTGGTTGAACGAGAAGGCCGCCACGACGGCGGCGCAGGACCCGGTGGCGAGGGGGAGGCACCGAACGTCGGCCACCGTCGCGGGCGGCCGCCGCCCCTGGTCGACGCGGAGCATCCCCTCAGCCAGGTCCAGGGCCACCGGGCGGCCGCCGACGCGCTCGGATGGCCCGGCTGGTGGCGCCGGCACCGGCGCCCACGTCGGCGACCAGCTTCCCTGCCAGCGAGATGGGGGAGGTGGCCACCAGCACGTCGGCCAGCCGCTCGTAGACGAGCTCGGGGCCGTCGCGCCAGGCCCCCGCGGTGGCCGAGTAGGCGTCGCGCACGCTCACAGCCGGTGCGCCCCCGCTCGGGCTCGGTCGCACCACCAGGCGAGCTCGGCGTCGTCGCCGAGTGCCTTCTCCCAGCCGAATTGCACCAGCGCACCGAGCAGGCACAGCTCCACCTGCGCCTCCCACCAGTGGTCGGTGGAGACGCCCCGGGCCTCGAGCGAGGCTTGCACCGCGTCGATCGACGCCTCCTTCGACTCCGGCAGCCGGGCCCGGTTGAGGGCCAGGTACCACGCGAGGTCGTGGGCGATCGGACCGATGCCCGGATAGGTCCAGTCGAGGAGGACCGTGCGGCCCGGGGCCACGCCCAGGTTGCCGAGCTTCCAGTCGCCGTGCAGGAAGGTCATCGGTGTCCCTCGCACGGCGCGCACCAACGGATCGGCATCGAGGCGGAGCTCTTCCACCGTCGCCACGACATCGGAGGGGGCCCGCGACGCGAACCGGGTCCAGCCCTCGGCGGCGATGCGTGGCACCGGGGCGGGCCACCCCAGCGCCTCCTCGGCCTCCATCCACCCGGGGCCGAAGGCACTCCACCGACTGCCCAGGGGAAGGAGCTCGGGGGCTCCTTCCGCGCCCCAGAAGGCGACTGAGAGGTCGGCCAGGTGGTCGAGCAGCTGACGATGCGCCCCCCAGGTCAGGGGCGCATCCCCCTCCGGGACGAGGTGTGCGCTCACGTCGCGCAGCAGGAGCGCCCCGCCCCAGCCGTGGCGACCGAGCCCGGCGGCGGCACCCACCACGGCGTGGTCGATGGTGGGAGGCACGGCATCGAGGAGGCCGCTCGTCCACACCGCAACGGGACGGCAGGCGAGGTCGCCGAACCCGCGCATCGTCCAGTCCCCATCCGGGTGGAGGTGCTTGAGCACCATCGGCTCGCCGTCGATCACCACCCGCTCGAGCATCGACCCCGACTTCCCGTCGTCGCCGCCGAGCGGTCGGCGCTCGGTGGCCCCCGCGATCAGCTCGTCGACCGATGTGGCGGCTGTCCGGGGAACGAGGCGGGGCACCATCTCAGCCAGCATGGGCCGCGGCACCCAGCTGAGCCAGGACCGCAGGCCCCCAGCGCCCCCCGCAGAAGACGGTGTCCGACACGATCCGGTCGTCCCGCACCTGGAGGAGGTGCACGTGGTGGGCGGCGTGGCCCTCCCCACCAACCTGGAAGGTGTGGAAGTAGCGCACCACCTCGCCGCCGCCGATCGGAAGGCGCTCGACGGTCTCCAGCACGCTGGGGCACCCGAACCAGCTCCCGTACTCGGCGGCGATGGCCGCCCGGCCCTGGGCCTGGAACCGCCAGCCGGGCACGGTGGCGTCGAGCCGAGCGTCGACGGCGTACAGGTCGGGATCGACCCGGCCGGTTCGCACGCCCTCGAGGAAGCGGTCGATGACGGTGGTTGTCGTAGCGGTAGGCATGGCGGTCATGTTCGCCAACCGAGCCTGCAGGGGGCCTGCGGCGGACTGCAGGGTGCCTGCAGGGGCCGGGCGCGACGGTCACTCCATCCGGCAGCGGGCCGGCCCGATCAGAGGAGCACGAACCATGAGCACGACCACCAGCCCCGTCGACAACGGCGTCGACGTCGCGTTCCTGCTGGGCGCCCGCGAGGCGCTGACGGCGGAGCCCGAAGGCGCCCGGTTCCAGTGGCGCGTCACCAACACCTGGGTCAATGGTGCCCACAGTCGCACGTCGGCGCAGGGGTTCTTCGGCCTGGGGGCCGAGCAGGCCCGGCCGAGGCCCTTCCAGCTCGACACCGACCACCCCGAGCTGTTCGCGGCCGAGGACAACGGGGCCACGCCGGTGGAGGTCCTCCTGGTGGCCCTGGCCGGCTGCCTCACCGGTGGCCTGGCGGCGGTGGCCCAGAACCGCGACATCCAGCTCCGGTCCGTGCAGGCCACCATCGAGGCCGACCAGGACGTGCGCGGCATCCTGGGCATCGACCCCGAGGTGCGCAACGGCTTCAGCAACATCAAGGTCACCTACACCATCGACGCCGATGCCACCCCCGCCGAGATCGAGGCGCTTGTAGCCCAGTCGCAGAAGCGCTCCGCCGTCTACGACATCCTCACCAACCCCACCAACGTCACCGTCGAGGTCGGCTGAGCGGGTGCCCACCACCGACACCGTGATCGTCGGTGCGGGCCACGCTGGCCTGGCCATGAGCCGGTGCCTGTCGGAGCGGTCCATCGACCACGTGCTCCTCGAGCGGGGCGAGGTCGCCCACTCGTGGAGCACTGGTCGGTGGGACTCCCTGCGGCTCCTCACCCCGAGCTGGCAGAGTCGGCTGCCTGGCTATCGCTACACCGGCGATGACCCGGACGGGTTCATGACCATGCCCGAGGTGGTCGGCTACCTCCGGGGCTACGCCGAGGCCATCGATGCGCCTGTGCGGACCAGCACCACGGTCCGCTCCGTGCGCCAGTGCCCCAGCGGGTTCCGAGTGGAGACGACGTCGGGGGCTTGGCGGGCCCGCGCCGTGGTGCTGGCCAACGGCGCCTGCGGGGTGCCCGAGGTGCCGGCGGTGGCGGCGAACCTCCCGCCGCAGGTGCGGTCGATGGCAGCGGCCGACTACCGCAACCCTGACCAGCTCGAGCCCGGCGGCGTGCTGGTCGCCGGGGCGTCGGCGACCGGGATCCAGCTGGCCGAGGAGATCCATCGCTCGGGCCGGCCGGTCACCCTGGCGGTGGGTGGCCATGTGCGCGTTCCGCGTACCTACCGGGGGCGGGACATCATGTGGTGGCTCGACGCCACCGGGGTCCTCGACGAGCGTCACGACGAGGTGGACGACGTCACCAGGGTCCGCAGCCTCCCGTCGTTCCAGCTGGTGGGCACCCCCGGGCGGGTCACCCTGGACCTCAACGCGCTGCAGGCGATCGGGGTGCAGATCGTCGGTCGGCTCGCCGGCGTACGAGATGGGACGGCGCAGCTGTCGGGCTCACTGCGCAACCAGTGCACGCTGGCCGACCTCAAGCTGGGGAGGCTGCTGGACGGCATCGACGAGTGGGCGACCGCCTCCGGCCTGGATGGGGAGGTGGGAGAACCGCACCGGCCTGAGCCCACCCGCGTGGAGGAGGACCCGCCGCTGGCCATCCCCCTGGGCGACGGCCGGATCCGCACGGTGATCTGGGCCACCGGGTACCGCCCCGACTTCTCCTGGCTGGAGGTGCCTGTGCTCGACCGGAAGGGATGGGTGTGCCACGACGGCGGGGTGGCGGCGAGTCCGGGGCTGTACGTGCTGGGGATGCCGTTCCTCCGCCGGCGGAAGTCCACGCTGATCGATGGCGCCGGCGACGACGCGGCGGCGCTGGCCTCCCACCTGCATCGGCACCTCGACGGGGCGGTTCCCGCCTAGCCGGTCACACACCGCCCGCTACCGTTCGGCGTCGATGGGCATCGTCGATGAGGATGTCGTGGCGGTACGGGACACCACCGACATCGTCGCCGTCATCACCAAGTACACCCAGCTCCGCCGCTCCGGGCAGCGCTGGGTGGGGCTGTGCCCCTTCCACGCCGAGAAGACGCCGTCGTTCAGCGTCAACCAGGAGCTGGGCCTCTACCGCTGCTGGGGCTGCCAGGTGCGGGGGGACGCCATCACCTTCGTCCGCGAGGTCGAGCACCTCGACTTCGTCGCCGCGGTCGAGCTGCTGGCCGGCTGGTCCGGCATCACCTTGCGCTACTCCGACAAGAACGAGGGAGAGTCGCGCAAGCGGCGGGCGCGCCTGGTGGCGGCGGTGGAGCAGGCCGTCGAGTGGTACCACCAGCGGCTGCTGTCCTCCCCGGACGCCGCCGTGGCCCGCAAGTACCTGCGGGAGCGGGGGTTGTCGGGCGAGGAGGTCCGGGCCTTCCGCATCGGCTGGGCCCCGGAGGGCTGGGACGGACTGGTGAAGGCGCTGCGGCTTCCCGACGACATCGTGCGCGACACCGGGCTCGGCTACCTCAACCGCAACGACCGGCAGACCGATGCCTTCCGGGGCCGGATCCTCTTCCCGATCTTCGACGCCAACGGCGATGCGGTGGGCTTCGGCGGACGGGTGATGCCCGGCGGCGAGGGTCCCAAGTACAAGAACACCCCCGAGACCGTGCTCTACCAGAAGTCCAAGCTGCTCTACGCCCTCAACTGGTCGAAGGCGCGGATCGTCAACGACGACCGGGCCATCGTGTGCGAGGGCTACACGGACGTCATCGGCTTCGCCCGGGCCGGGCTCCCGGCGGCGGTGGCCACCTGCGGCACCGCCCTCACCGAGGAGCACGTGCGCTTGCTGCGCCGCTACGCCCGCAAGCTGGTGCTGGCCTTCGACGCCGACTCCGCGGGGCAGGCGGCAGCCGAGCGCTTCTACCAGTGGGAGAAGGACCACGACCTCGAGGTGACCGTGGCCGACCTCCCGGCGGGCGTCGACCCGGCCGATCTGGCCGGGTCCGATCCGGAGCGGCTGGCGGCATCGGTGGAGTCAGCCGTCCCGTTCCTCAAGTTCCGGGTGGAGCGGGTGCTGTCCGGTGCCGACCTGACGACCGCCGAGGGCCGGGCGCGCGCCGCCGAGGCGACCATCGAGGTCATCCGGGAGCACCCGAGCGAGCTGGTGCGCGACCAGTACGTCATGGAGGTGGCCGGGCGCACCCGCGTGTCCCCCGAGCAGCTGCGCGAGATGCTCCGACGGCCCGCTCCTCCTCCCCAGGAGCGGCCCGACGGTCGTCGCGGTGCGCCGGTCGAGGCGCTCGACGCCCGTCCCGTGCGCCCTTGGGTGCTCGACGAGCGCGACGGGCCGGAGCTGGAGGTCCTTCGCCACGTCATCCACGACTGGCCGGCAATGGAGCCGTGGGTCCGGTACGAGGAGCTGTTCCTCAGCGAGCTCCACGCCGCTGCCTTCCGCATCCTGATGGCCCACCCCACGGTGCAGGAGGCGATCGAGGCCGCCGATCCCGGAGTGGCCGACCTCATCGGTCGGTTGGCCACCGAGGAGGTGCAGGCGGAGCCCTTCGACGCCGTCGTGCGACTCCTCACCGAACGGGCCCGACGGGAGGTCGCCGAGCTCACCGCCCGGGTGGCCTCCGCGGCCGACCCCACCTCCCTGCTCCAGGAGCAGCAGTG
The DNA here is from genome assembly GCA_963795165.1 of uncultured Microthrixaceae bacterium. GTDB lineage: Bacteria > Actinomycetota > Acidimicrobiia > Acidimicrobiales > VFJN01 > VFJN01. The sequence goes on from CAWCGT010000001.1 coordinate 117,210, forward strand.
GCTCTCGATGGTCATGGATCGCCTGCGCGACACCGATCTCCGCGGCAGAGGCCGCGGAGGAGTTGGTAGCCTTCGTCGGACGCCAGGGCGAGGAAGGGGCATGACCGAGGCAACGCCGACGCTCACCCCTTCGGGGGGCTCTGACGAAGAGCTGCAGCGCTTGGTTCGCCGCGGGAAGGCCACGGGCACGCTCACCATGGACGACGTGGTGCTGGCCCTGCGCACGGTGGAGCTGACGGCCGACGTCATCGAGCAGGTGCGGACCCGGCTGATCGAGGAGGGCATCACGCTCGACGAGAGCGTTCCCGACGACGACGACGTGGACGACGGCCATCCCGCCGGTTCGCCGGGCTCGCCCCCGGAGTCGGTCGAGGCGGAGCTCCACGAGGCCCGCGATGCCGCCCACGCGGCCGGCGACTTCGAGCAGGACGGCCCCGAGCTCGGTGGGGTTCGCCCGGCCCGGTCGGCGGCGGCTCGTCGCCGAGCCCTGCGGGCGGCGTCGTCCCCCGATCGCGGTGGGGGCACCTCCGACCCGGTCCGGATGTACCTCAAGGAGATCGGTCGTGTTCCCCTTCTCATCGGCGCCGAGGAGGTGGAGTACTCCCGTCGGGTGGAGGCCGGCGGCCTGGCCGCCACCCGCCTGGCCGACCTCGCGGCGTCGGGCCAGCTGGCCGGGCTGACGTTCGAGGAGCGCCGGGCGCTCCAGCGCAGCGTCCGTCGGGGCGAGGACGCTCGTGAGGTGCTGATCGAGGCCAACCTTCGCCTGGTGGTGTCGATCGCCAAGCGCTACGTCGGTCGGGGCATGCACTTCCTCGACCTGATCCAGGAGGGGAACCTCGGCCTGATGCGGGCGGTCGAGAAGTTCGACTACACGAAGGGCTTCAAGTTCTCCACCTACGCCACCTGGTGGATCCGGCAGGCGATCACCCGCGCCATCGCCGACCAGGCCCGCACCATCCGGATCCCGGTGCACATGGTGGAGTCGATCAACAAGGTGCACCGGATCCAGCGCCAGATGATGCAGGAGCTCGAGCGGGAGCCGACGGTGGAGGAGCTGGCCGAGGCGGTGGGGCTCACCGAGGACCGCGTCCGGGAGATCCAACGGATCAGCCTCGACCTGCTCTCGCTCGACGCACCGGTGGGGGAGGAGGACGACTCCAACCTCTCGGACTTCATCGAGGACCACGCGGCCGAGGCGCCCGCGGAGGCGGCGGCCCGCCGGATGCTCAACCGGGCGGTGATCGACGCCCTCGACGAGCTGAACGACCGGGAGAAGGCCGTCGTCCGCCTCCGGTTCGGCCTCGACGACGGCCAGGCCCGCACCCTGGAGGAGGTGGGCAAGGAGTTCGGCGTCACGCGGGAGCGGATCCGCCAGATCGAGTCCAAGACCCTCGCCAAGCTCCGCCACCCCCACCGCAGCCAGAAGCTCAGGGACTACCTCGACGGCGAGTAGGGGGTGGGTGGGCCGCAGGTCCACCCGCTAACGTGCGCACTTCCTTCCGGGGTAGCTCAGTTGGTAGAGCGTCTGACTGTTAATCAGATTGTCGGGAGTTCGAGCCTCCCCCCCGGAGCTGAGTGGTCTCAGAGGTCTTGGACGTCCGCTGGGGCCTCCAGGCGGAGCGTGCCCTCGAGGGGGGCCATCGTCAGACGCACCTCGAGCCGGGCGCCGGCGTAGGCGCAAAGGGCCTCCCGGAGCTCCTCAGGCACGGCTGCCCCGAAGTCGATGACGGCGCGCAGCGAGCGCAAGTGGTGGTCGTCGGCCGTGGTTACCATCTCCCCCTCGCTTCGGCGGACGCCGAGGCGACGGAGCCGACCGAGAGGACGTTGGCGGCAGCCGCGGCGTCGATGGGGGCGGCCACGTTGGCGTTGGCCGCCACGGCTGCGTCGACCGGAGCGGCCAGGTCGAGGGCCAGGTCGAGGTCGGCGTTGACGTCGATGAGGGACATGGCTTCCTTGTCCGGCAGCTGGGCGGCGCTCTGGGCGTCCATCTCTGCGGGGGTGAGGTCGGATTGCTTGCTCATGCGAGCTGTCTCCTCCGTCAGTCGGCGACCGAGTCGACGTCGGTCTGGTTGATGATCACGATCTGGTCGGCGTCGGCGATGGCGTACGAGCTGACCGTGTTCGTGTTGAGGGCGATGGCCTCGTTGATGGGCATGGCGAAGTTGTCCGGCAAGCCCAGCCCGCTGATGGTGCTCATCGCCTCACGGTCGGGGAGCGTCGAGGCCGACTGCTCCTCGAGGTCCTCGCCGGTGATGGCGACGGTGTCTTCTGGGTTAGAGGTTGGCTCCGTCATGGGAACTCTTTTGCCCGGATCAACTTGTGGCATACCTGCCACTTCGGGTGGTCAGGCGTCGGAGGGTCGGCTCCACCGATCGATGGTGGCGGTGGCTTCGGTGGCCGACAGGGAGTAGCCGCCGACCGCCCGCACGAAGTCGTCCCGCCCGATGACGTAGAGCTCGACGGCGTCGCCTGGACAGGTCCGGACGGTGCGCGACCGCCGCATCCCGCGCAGCAGCGAGATCTCGCCGAACCCCTCCCCGGGGCCCATGCGACGGACGATCTGCCCGTCCTTGTGGACCTCGACGGTCCCCGATGCCACGACGTAGTAGGCGGAGCCCACCGTGCCTCGACGGATGACGGCCGCCCCCCCGGCGACGATCCGTCGGCGTAGGTGGCGGGCGAGGTGCTCGATGGTGGGCACCGGGAGGAGCCGCAGCATCGGGACCTGTTGCAGGATGGCCAGCTCGGCGTTGCGCGCCCCGAGCAGGGCGTCGATCCGTCGCAGCCGCGGCCAGGTGAGGGCGACGGTCACCGGGGCGACGGCGCCGAGGAGCACCATGGCGGCCTGCGTGCCCACAAGGTCGATGGCCGCAGCGGCGGCGACCGAGCCCACGGCCACCGACGTCGCCACCACCATCTCGAAGGTGCCGAACACGCGCGCCAGCACCTCGTCGGGCACCAGTCGGGCCAGCATCGTGAAGAGGGTGGCGTCGAGGAGGGCGTTGGCCACGCCCACGACGGCGAGCAGGGCGATGGCCAGGGTGAAGCGTGGGTGCACCCCGATGAGGGAGATGGGGAGACCCCACAGGGCCACGGACAGGCCGAACCACGCAGCCATGCGGGTGGTGCCCACCAGGCGCGTGGCGGCCACCGATCCCGCCACCGCCCCGATCCCGATGGCGCCCTGGAGCAGACCCACGCCAGGCTCGCCGCGGTCCAGCACCTCGATGGCCAGCACCACGGCGAAGACCGTCAAGGCGCCCCTGAGGAACGTCTGGGTGGCGGTGACCAGGATGAGGGTGAGGGCCTCGCGGTTCGCGGCGGAGGCGCGGAGTCCCTCCGCCACGTCATCTCGAACGCGGGTGCGCTGGGTGTCGACCAGCCGAGGGGGCGCCTCGTAGGGGAGCCGGGTGACGAGCGCGGCGGCGGTCAGCGCCACCCCGGCGGTGGCGGCGAAGACCGACCAGAGCGGGCCGAGGCCCATGAGGGCGGCGGCGCCAAGGGGTCCCACGATCACGGCCACCGACTCCACGAGGCCGCGGACGACGTTGGAGGTGGCCAGCTCCTCGGTCGTCTGGCACAGCGAGGGAAGCAGGGCCGAGTGGGCGGCCCGATAGGGGGTGAGGGCGATGGTGGAGACGGCGGCCAGCAGGTAGACGATCAGCAACGGGCCCGAGACGGCCAGGGTGAGCGCTCCGGCGGCCGAGGACGCCGCCAGCAGGGTGCTGCTGCTGGCCAGGACCCGCTCACGGGGGAGGCGGTCGGCCATGGCGGCGGCGACGGGCGCCAGCACGGCCGAGGGGAGGAGCCGGAGCGCCGCCACCAGCCCAACGCGACTGGCGCCCCCATCCTGGAAGGCCACGATCCCGAGCCCGATCGTGAAGGCCCAGTCAGCTGTGACGGTGGCCCCGAAGGCCAGCTCGGCTCGGGCCAGGCTGCGCTGTCGAGCCACCACGACGAAGGCCCGCAGAGCGTCGGAAAGCCAGGTCGGCGGACTCACCGCTCCACGAAGCCACATCTGCCGCCGAAAGGGAAGGGCGGTGCCGCCCCTGGGGCGGCTCGTGCCAGCACCCCCTGGGTGCGGCACCCTCTAGGGTCCGGCCCGGGCCCGTAGCTCAGTGGTCAGAGCAGGGGACTCATAATCCCTCGGTCGGTGGTTCGATCCCACCCGGGCCCACCGGGATCTCCTGCCAGGCAGGGTGGGCTGGGTCGGCGGTGAACTCATAGCGGACGCCGGTGGGGGAGAGGGCCACCAGGCTGGCTGAGGTGGAGCCGTAGGAGCGCCCCTCGATCTCCTTGCTGACGATCAGGGCCCGTTCGTCGGACGGGTCGAGGCCGTCACCGGTCAGCAGGTCGATCCAGCGCCCGCCGTTCGGGCGCGGTGGCGGCGAGCAGGGGCTCGAAGTGCGGGACCAGGGGATCGTCGTAGGCGTCCAGGCCGGCGTTGACGACGATGTGGGTACCTGGCTCCACGAGGCGGTGCGTCAACACGTCGCCATCCCAGGTCCAGAGCTCGGCGCGCTCGGGGCGCGGCCAGCAGGAGGTGGAAGCGGTCGTAGCGCGCGAGGTCCTCCGGGAGGTCGCCGGCTGGTGAGGATGCGCAGGGCCAGGTCGCCCCTGGTCGGGCGCGGCCCCTCACCGTCACCTGGCGGGTCGCGCCGGAAGCCGTTCAGCAGAGCGGCCAGCGCCGGCCGCTGAGGGTCGACAGCCAGCCAGGTGCCACCAGCGGCTCGATCCCGCCCCCCGACCAGGTGCGAGCACGGTCCTGGCCAGTGCCGCGGCGGGCGGGTCCCAGGCCCGGTCCACGAACTCGTCGCGCACGGCGCCCACCATCACGGGGCACGCGCTCGCCCGGGGCGAAGCGGAGCAGGACGGTGCACATCGGCGCCACCCTAGGCAGGCGAGCTGTGACCGATGACCCTTGCCACTGGGCCCCTGGACATGGTTAGTTACCGCAGGTAACACTTAGAGGGAGACGCCCGCCGATGACTGCCACCATGGACCACCTCGACGATGAGGTCGCCACCGACGCCACCGACACCTTCACGAGCCTCCTGGAGCCGCCTGAACGACCAGTCGGTGCGGCCCGGCAAGCACTTCGACGCCTACGTCGACGTGCCCTGGGACGAGCACCCGATCGACCCCGGCGACCCTCGCTGGGAGCTGGCGGCCAGCGATCCCGCTGGGCGGCACCGCCTGGTACCAGGCCCAGCCGCAGGCGGTGCGGGCAGCCATCGGGCTCCACCTCGTGGCCAGCAAGATGAAGGTCGGCTACTTCTTCGAGGGCGTCCTCAAGCGCGGGCTGCTCGAGCACGCCACCACCCTCCCCGCCGGCTCTCCCGAGCTGCGCTACGTGTACCACGAGGTCATCGAGGAGGCCCAGCACTCCCTGATGTTCCAGGAGTTCGCCGGGCGCGCCGGCCACGGCACCGTGCCCAAGCTGCCCCGCGGACGCCGTCATGGGCTCGCGCTGCGTCGTGCGGCTGGCCCGCGCCTTCCCGGAGCTGTTCTTCATCTTCGTGCTCGGCGGCGAGGACCCCATCGACCACATGCAGCGCGAGACCCTCCGCGACAAGGACCGCGAGCTGCACCCGCTCCTCGAGCGGATCATGCGGATCCACGTCACCGAGGAGGCTCGCCACCTGTCCTTCGCCCGCCACTGGCTGAAGCGCAGCGTCCCCGACCTCGGCCCGGTGCGGCGCACCATCCTGTCCATCGGTGCCCCGCTGATCCTGGGCGAGATGGGTGGCCTGATGCTGAAGCCGTCGAAGGACCTCGTGCGCGAGTACGACATCCCCAAGGCCACCCTCACGCGAGGCCTACGACGACAACGCCGAGTTCCAGGCAGGGCGCGGCCGTGGCCATGCGCAAGGTCCGCATCCTGTGCCGCGACCTCGGGCTCATCAACCCGGCTCAGCTCGCGGCTCTGGAAGGCCAAGCGGATCTGGGCCGACGACTGACCGTCAGAGGTCGTCGCCCGAGCCAGGCGGGCGCCCGGTCGAGCAGGTGGTGGCTCACGTCGGCGCAGCGATCGAGGATGTCGCACAGCTGCTCCTGGCCGCCGAAGAGGCGGGCGAGCGACACCTCCACGTGGGCCACGATCGTGAGGCTGCGCTCTGACGGGTCGGTGGCCGACGGGTAGGAGTCGATGGCCGACACCTCGAGGGGCAGGTCGGCGCCACCCACGCCGGCCAGCTCGGTGGCCAGGAGCAGCAGGTCGGGGCCGGCGGGCAGCGGGGGCAGCGACCACGTGAACAGCAGCGGGAAGTAGAAGCTGTCCGGCGGATCCTCGTCCTCGGGCAGCGCCACCACCAGGTCCTCGAACGACAGCAGCGTGCGGGGATCGACCTCGAGGGAGAGGTGCAGGTCGAGCGGCCCGCCGCAGGCCTCCTCGGGGTGCAGGTCGACCTCCCAGGCCTGGCGCAGGGAGTAGGTCTCCACGAAGTGCCGCTCGTCGTGCACGTGGAAGCCGTGGTCCACCGCGTGGTCCTTGAGGTCGGCGACGAACCCGGCGATGTCGATGGCGGCCACGGCGCCCAGCCTGCCACGGCCTCCCATGGCCCGACACCTACCATGCGCTCGATGACCACCGTCCGAGCCCGCATGCTCGGCCGGGCTGGCGGTCCTGGTCGCGATGGTGGGCCTGCTGGCGGCGATCCTGACCGGCGACGACGACCCCGATCGGCGCGGGAACGACCTCGAGACCGCTGCGGGACCCACCACCTCCAGCACGGAGGCCCCCGACCACCAGCGAGCGATCCAGCACGACGAGCACGAGCCCGGCCACGACCGTCGAGGCCGATTCCTCCACTACCACTGGGGCGGCCAGCCGCCGATCCACCACCAGCAGCACCGCGACGATCCCGGTCACCACCACCCGCCCCACCGACCCCTTCGCCACCGCGCGGATCCGGCCTCACGCCGATCGTCGCCCTCGACCGGCCCGATCGCCATGGCCGTCCGCCCGAGCGACGGCAGCCTGTGGGTGGCCCGAAGGGGCGGGTCGATCTGCTGGCTGTCAGGGCACCTCCTGCACCCGATCGAAGGTGGTGGCCCAGGTGAGCACCGGCGGAGAGCAGGGGCTCCTCGGCATCGCCTTCAACCCGTCGGGCACCCGCCTCTACGCCAGCTACACCGACACCGGCGGGATCCTCCCGGGTCGACGAGCTTCCCCGTCCTGGGCGACGGGACGGCGGACCTGGGCGGCCGGCGCAACATCTACGTCCGACGACCAGCCGGAGGGGAACCACAACGGCGGGAACATCGTCTTCGGGCCCGATGGCCGCCTCTACTTGGGTCTGGGCGACGGCGGTGGAGCCGGGGATCAGCACGGCAGCACAGGCAACGGGCAGGACCCCGCCACCGATCTCGGAAAGATCCTTCGGATCGACCCGCGTCACCAAGGGCGTCCAGCGGTGGATCAGCGGGGTGCGCAACCCCTGGAGGTTCAGCTTCGACCGGGCCAACGGCGACCTGTGGGTGGCCGACGTCGGCCAAGGGACGTGGGAGGAGATCAACCGGCTCCCGGCGGGCGCGCAGCAAGGTCGCAACCTGGGCTGGCGGTGCTTCGAGGGGACCCACCGGTTCTCGTCCTGCACGCCCACGCCGAGCCACACGAGACCCCTGTTCGAGTACCGCCACGACCCCGGCTGCTCCGTCACGGGCGGCTACGTCTACCGCGGCACCAAGATCCCCGCCCTGGCCGGCGCCTACGTGTACGCCGACTACTGCGACGGCCAGCTGCGGGGCCTCACCCAGCCAGGGAGGGCAGGTCCGCACCCAACGGGGCCTCGGCGTCGACCCGGGCAGCGTGGTGTCGTTCGGGCAGAGCGCCGACGGGCGACCTCTACGTCCTCACCCTCGATCGCATCCTGCGCATCGATCCAGCCCGGTGACCGACCTCGACGACGCCACCCTGCTCGAGGTGCTGCACGACACGGCCACCGCCGTCCGCGGGGCGCTCGACGGTCTGGCCGACTGGGGGGTCGCGGGCACCCGCCCCGGTCAGTACCGCAGCGACCTGGCCGCCGACGAGGCGGCCCTGGCGGTGCTCGACCGGGCCGGTCTCGGGGTCATGAGCGAGGAGTCGGGCCTGTCACCATCCCGAGCGGGACGGTCACTGGTGGTGCTCGACCCGGTGGACGGCAGCACCAACGCCAGCCGCGGCCTCCCCTGGTACGCCACCAGCCTCTGCGCGGTCGACGCCGACGGCCCCCGGGCCGCGCTCGTGGTGGACCAGGCCAACGGGGCCCGCTTCGAGGCCGTCCGGGGCGGCGGGGCCCGAGTGGACGGCCAGCGCGCTGCGTCCCCAGCGGCCGCCAGAGCCTCGAGCGAGAGCGTGGTGGGCCTGTCGGGCTACCCGCCGCACGCGGCTCGGGATGGAAGCAGTTCCGCGCCCTCGGCGCCGTGGCCCTCGACCTGTGCGCCGTGGCGGGCGGTCGCCTCGACGCCTACGTGGACTGCAGCCCGAGCGCCCACGGGTCCTGGGACTACCTCGGCGGCCTGCTCATCTGCCAGGAGGCGGGGGCCGGTGGTCGCCGACGCGTGGGATCGGCCTCTCGTCACCCTCGACCACGCCGCCGTCGCACGCCGGTCGCCGCCGGCTCGGCGGCGCTGCCGACCCAGGCAGTCCTCGACGACGGCGGTGGCGGCACGAGCGCACGCTTGGCCGCGGAGGTCCGCCGTAGCCTGACGCGGTGATCGACCGCCTCCACCGAGCCGCCCTGCTCGTGTTCCAGCGGCTGCCCGTCCGAGCTCGGCGGCGCGTCGTGCGCACGATCGCCCCCGCCTACACGGTGGGCGCCATGTGCGTCATCGAGCGCGCCGACGGTGCCGTCCTGCTGGTGCGGCTCACCTACCGGCAACAGCTGGGGGGTGCCGGGCGGGCTCCTGAAGCGCGGGGAGACGCCCGCCGACGCCGCCCGCCGCGAGGTGGCCGAGGAGGTCGCGCTCGACGTGGAGCTGCTCGGCGAGCCCGCCGTGGTGGTGGACGCCGAGGCCCAGCGGGTCGACGTGGTCTTCCGGGCCCGCCCGGCCGACGGGCGTCGACCCCGAGACCGGCCGCGGCGTCGTCACCGGAGATCGTCGAGGTCCGGTGGTTCCCGCGCGACGCCCTGCCCGACCTCCAGTTCGAGACGAGCGGGGCACTGGTGGCCCTGGCCCGTCGCTCGGTGAGTCCCTCGAGCGACTGACGGCGCTAGGAGCCCGAGCGACGACACGAGGCGGCGGTGCCGCGCCGAGCACGGGTGGCGCAGCTTGGTGAGCGCCTTGGCCTCGATCTGGCGGATCCGCTCGCGGGTGACGTTGAACCGGCGCCCCACCTCGTCGAGGGTGAGCGGCTGCTCGCCCTCCAGGCCGAAGCGCAGCGACAGGATCTCCCGCTCGCGCGGGTTGAGGTAGTCGAGGAGGTCGTGGAGGTCGTCGCGGGCCAGCGACAGGGCGGCCGCCTCGAAGGGGGCCTCGGCGTTGTCGTCGGCCACCAGGTCGCCGAGCTCGGCGTCGTCGTCGCCGATCGACACCGACAGCGACACCAGGTCGGGGGCGGCGTGCAGGGCCACCAGCACCCGGTCCTCGGTCATCCCGGTCTCCTCGGCCAGCTCGGCCGGGGTGGGCTCCCGCCCGAGCGTCTTCAGCATGGTGGCCGACGCCTTGGACAGCACCGCCATGGTGTCGACGAGGTGGGAGGGCAGCCGGATGGTGCGGGCCTTGTCGGCGATGCCGCGGCCGATGGACTGCCGGATCCACCACGTGGCGTAGGTGGAGAACTTGAAGCCCTTGCGGTGGTCGAACTTCTCCACCGCCCGCATGAGGCCGAGGTTGCCCTCCTGGATGAGGTCGAGGAGGGTCATCCCGGTGCCCTGGTAGCGCTTGGCGATCGACACCACCAGGCGCAGGTTCGACTGGATGAACGTGCGCCGGGCGACCTCCGCGGCCAGCAGGTCGGCCTGCAGGGCGCGCGCTCGAGCTCGGGTGGGGGTGGTCGAGGAGCAGCTCGATCTCGGCCAGCCGGCCGGCCTCGATGGCCTGGGCCAGCTCGACCTCCTGCTCCGCCGTGAGCAGCGGGTAGGTCCCCAGCTCGCTCAGGTAGCGGCGAGTCAGGTCGACCGTGCTCTCGCTCTCGTGGGAACGGTTGCGCCCGGGCACCGGATCCTCCGTAATCGGCCACCTCTACCTGAGGGCTCGATCGATGATCGACGGTACTGGGCCATCCCTGAAGTCTCGGGGATGGTCGCCCCCGTTCGGCGGGGCTCGCGCGGCTCAAGGACAGGGCCAGATCGGTCGATAGGAGCGCCAGAAGGGACCGCCAGCCACGGCGCGGAGGGCGACGTGGGGCTAGATGCGGCGGTACCAGGACGTGACCGACCAACCAGCTCCAGACGCACGACCGAGCAGCCTGCATCGTCGACTCACCGTCGCCCTTGCCAGCGCAGCCGACCGCGCCCGTCTGAGCGACCTGCTCTCCAGCCAGGACGGGGTCGTCGGGTCGACCGGACCGCCGCCCCTGGTCCGGTCAGAGGATCTCTGGTTGGCGGCGGATGCCCTGGCCACGGGGCGGGCCGCCGATCGGGCCGCCCTCCGGTCGCGCCTCGACGCCGTCGCCGCTCGGACCATGCACGACTGCGACACCGCCCGCCACCAGCTCGAGCACCTGCTCGGGTGGCGCCGCACCCTCCTGGACGGCGCCGAGTGGTCTACCGAGCTGCAGGCCGAGCTCGAGGACCGGTTGTCGACCGTCGAGGCCGCCCAGGACCTCCTCGACGAGGTCCTGCAGGAGCAGCGCAGCGCCCAGCAGGACCTCGACCGGGTCCTCGAGCAGCGCAGCGCGGCGGCCGCCGCCATCGAGGAAGCCGACACCGAGCTGGCCGAGCTGGCCGGCTCGGGCATGGACGAGAGCGGGCTGCGTCGGGAGCTGGAGGCCGCCGGTCAGGCCGTGCAAGACGCCAACCACGCTCACGACGTCGCCCAGGCCCGCCTCGAGGAGCTCCAGATCGAGGCCCGGGGCCTGGTCGTCCGTCGTGAGGAGGCCGCTGACACCCCTGCCAGCGAGGCCGCCGTCGCGTCCGACGCCGCCGCCGAGCGGGTGCGCACGGCGCTGGCCCAGCTGCAGGCCGCGCAGGGCCCCCCGGGCACCGATCGGGACGCGGTGGCTCTCGCCGAGGCGTGGACGGACCTCACGGCCGACCTGGACGAGGTGGGAGACGATCACAGGGCCCCCACGGTGGAGGAGGTGGCCGCCGCCCGCCGCCGCGTCGACCAGGCTGCCTCGGCGCTGACGGCGGCCGAGGCATCCATCCCGGCCACCAGGGTCACTCCCGAGCAGCGGGCCGAGCTCGACGCCGCCCACGCCGAGGTCCTGGCCGCGGCCGAGGCAACCGGACGGCGCCTCGGCGCCGCCGCCGCCCGCCGCCGGCTCGAGCAAGCCCAGCGGCTGAGCGGGCGCTCCTCGACCACCACGGGTTCGGTGGCTACCTCGACGTCGTCCTCACGGGCGGCCGGACCGGGGCCGAGGATCCCGCCCACATTGCGGCGGAGCGAGAGCACTTCGAGGCCATGGTGGCGCTCGAGGCGCTCGAGAAGGCGGAGCGGATCAACCCCGACCTCGCCTACCTTCGCTCGGAGCGGGCCCGCCTGCTCCAGCACGTGGAGAAGCTCCTTCTGGTCGACCCCGCTGATCAGGTCGTCCCGCTGCTGGCGTCGCATCGCCCGGCTCCTGATGCGCTGCGCACCGAGCTGGCTGAGGCCGTGGCGGCCGTCGGTCCCCGGCCACTGGGCTGCTCGCTCGAGGCAGCCGCCGAGGCGTTCCTCGTGGACCATCCGGCGTCCGAGACGCCGGCCCCCGACGACGCACCGGCGGAGGCCCGCCGCGTGGAGCTGGCCGCCGTCGACGCTCGGGCCGCCGACCTCGGAGGCGAGCTCGAGCTGGCCATGTCCGAGGTCGACCGCACGGCCGAAGCGGTCCAGATGGCCCAGCGCTCGGTCGCAGCCTTCGAGGAGGAGCTGACCGTCCGGGCCGGCGAAGACCTCCAGCGCATGAAGCGCTTTGCGGCAGCCGAGCAGCTCCGCTCCCAGATCGAGGCGGTGGCCGCGTCGCTGCGCCGTGCCGAGGGGACCGCTCGGGAGGCAGTGGCGACCGCGGCCCAAGCGGTGCGAGACGCCGAGACCGACTTCGACCGGGTGGCGGCCGACGTGGCGGACCTGGCCCGGCGGGCCCGCAAGCTGGCGGAGGAGCTGCCCATCGACCGGCGGCCCGAAGGCGAGCCGCTGGGCACCCTTGTGCTGCTGGCCGGGCGCCTCCGCGAGCACTCCGACGTGCTGCAGCCCGAGATCGACCGAGCCGAGGTTGCTGCCGCCGGAGCAGCCAGCCACCTCGACGAGGCGCTGGCTGCGGCCCGGCTGGCAGGCGCCGGCCAGGACGGCCCGTTGCCGGAGGACCTCGTCGAGGCCCTGGACCAGCTCCTGTCGCGGGAGCCCGGCGGGCACCTGCTGGTCCTCGACGAGCCCTTCGTCGGGGTCGACCAGACCGTCCGAGCCGACCTGCTCGAGCAGGTCCGGCGCGGCGCCAGCGAACGGCAGGTCGTGCTGCTCACCGAGGACCCCGACGTGCTCGGATGGGCCATCGAGCTGCCCGGCGAGGAGGCGCATCGGCCCTCCCCGCCGACGCCCTGCTGGCCCGCGTCCAGCGCGTGAGCCACGGCTGGGAAGGGCCTACAGCCCCTGTCTCCGCACCGCCGCCCGCCGCCCCCGACGCCGTCGACATCACCGGACCCGCCCCAGACCCCGTGCCCGAAGCCCAACCCGCTGCGTCCACCCGTCGGTGGGCCGGTCAGCGCTGAGACGAAGGAGACCCGCCGTGTTCCGCACCACCCACATCCGGACCAAGCTGGCGGTAGCCCTGGCCGTGCCCCTCGTAGCGCTGGTGGCCGTGGCCGGCTACGAGGTGCTGGACGCCCGCTCCCAGGTGAGCGAGGCCGAGGCCGCAGGCCGGGCTGGCCGAGGCGTCGCTCGGACCGGGCAGCCTCGTCGTCCACCTGCAGAACGAGCGCAACCGCGCCGCCATCGACCTCATCGGGCTCGACAGCGGCAGTGCCGTCCCCGTGGCGAGCAACGCCGAGGCGCGCGCCCTGGTCGATCCGGTCGGCCGCCGAGCTTCGAGCGGTCACCGACCGGCAGAACGACGAGATCGCAGGCCGCGTTCGCCCCGGCCTGGGAGGCCTTCGACGGACTCGACCGCCCTTCGGGCGGAGATCGATGCCTACGCCAGGCCCCCGGGACACCACCAACGAGGCGTTCGCCGACGAGGTCTTCCAGCGCTACACCGACATCATCGAGGCCTTCTTCGACGGGACCTCCACCGTCGCCCTCACCCGTCGACGAGGCATCGCTGCGCAACGGTGCCGAGATCGTCGACGCCAGCACCCGACAGAGCGAGATGCGCGCGCGGATCGTGCGGCGCCTCGTGCAGGCCACGATCACCGACGAGCTCGACGCTGTCGCTGTCCGACAGGAGGTGGCCGCTCTCTACGCCCGCAGCCGCGGCTTCGACGAGACCATCTCGATCAACGCCAGCGACACCTACGCCGGCGTCGCCGATCCCACCTTCGCCGAGGCCGGGCGTGCAGAGCTTCGTTCGCCAGGTCGAGGCCTACCTCGCCGGCGGGGAGGTGGATCTCGGTGCGCTGCTCACCGCCGTGGCCTACTCGACCCGGACATCGGCTACACCGGTCTCCGGGGCCGGACGGCCGAGCGCCTCTCTGCCGAGGCGTCACGCCTCCAGGACGACGCCACGGCCCGCCAGCAGCTCTTCGGGGGGATCGCCGTCGGCGGGCTGGTCCTTGCCCTCCTGGTGACCTGGCTGGCCAGCCGCTCGATCACCCGGCCCCTCCGGTCGCTCAAGGAGCAGGCCGAGGAGATGGCCGGCACCCGGCTTCCGTCGGCCGTGCGCCAGATCCTCGACACGCCCCCCGGCGAAGACGTGGTGATCCCCGAGGTGGAGCCGATCACCGTGAAGACACGCGACGAGGTGGCGGAGGTGGCCGCCGCCCTGAGCAACGTGCAGTCGAGCGCCGTCGACCTCGCCGTCGAGCAGGCCGTGCTGCGCCGCAACATCTCCGACTCGTACATCAACCTCGGGCGCCGCAACCAGAACCTGCTCAGCCGCCAGCTCGACTTCATCACCGAGCTGGAGCGCAACGAGACCGATCCCGACACCCTCGAGGGGCTCTTCCGTCTCGACCACCTGGCCACCCGCATGCGCCGCAACGCCGAGTCGCTGCTCGTGCTGGCCGGCATCGAGCCGCCCCGCCAGTGGTCGGCCCCGGTGAAGGTGGCCGACGTCGTGCGCGCCGCCCTCGGCGAGGTGGAGGACTACCAGCGGGTGGTCGTGCGCCACCTCGAGCCGGCCGCGGTCACGGGCGCCGTCGCGGCCGACGTCGCCCATGTGCTCGCCGAGCTGATCGAGAACGCGCTGTCGTTCTCCCCGCCCGACCAGTCGGTGGAGGTCAAGGGCCGGCTCACCCCCGCCGGGCTACACGGTCGCCATCACCGACAACGGCCTCGGCATGGCGCTCGGAGGACCTCGAGCGGGCCAACCGCCGCCTGGCCGGCAAGGAGAGCTTCACGGTCGCGCCCTCCCGCTACCTCGGGCCACTACGTGGCCGGTCACCTGGCCAGCCGCCTCGGCGTGGTCGTGGAGCTGCAGGACAGCCCGGCCGGCGGCATCACCGCCCGCATCGACGTGCCGATGGGCCTGCTCGCCGACGATGAGCATCAACCGCGACCTGGCCCCGCCGCCGCGCCCCGCCCGCTGCCTGACCCGGCCCCGGTCGAGGCCGGCCCGACCACCGCAACGGTGTCGGCGGAGACCACGGTCAGCGGACTGCCCGCGACGGGCGAGCGCCAGACCGCCATGGCGGCCGCCGCCCGCGACGGCCGTCGCCGCCCGCAGCCGGTCCCGCCACCGGCGTCGGTCCCGACGGTGCCCGGCTTCGGCGGGCTGGTGGCCACCCCACCCGGACCGTCCGCTGTACACGGTGGCGGCCAACCGCCACCGCGCCGACGCCGCCGCCAGCGTGAACGGGCACTCCGAGAACGGACACACCGCCGACCCGCACGGTGACGCGGCCCCGACCCGCTCCCGCAGCCACCGACAGCGGCCTGGCCCGCCGCGTCCCCGGCGCCCAGCGTCCGGACGCTGGGATGGTCGGCTCGACCGAGCGAGCCCGAGCCCGAACCCAGTCGGACAACCCCAGAGGACGTCTACTCGTTCCTCTCCAGCTTCCAGTCCGGCGTGGCCCGCGGCCGGGCCGACGCCGCCAGCGAGGCACCCAGCGATCCCCAGGAGGACGGGCGATGAGCCGACCAGACGCTGAGCGAGGAGGCCCGGAGCTTCAGCTGGCTGCTCAACGGGTTCGTCGAGAAGACCGCCGGCGTCACCGACGCCGTGGCCGTGTCGTCCGACGGTCTCCTCATGGCGATGTCGAGCAGCCTGTACCCGGGCCAGCGCCGAGCAGCTCGCCGCCATCATCTCGGGCATGGTGAGCCTCGGGAACGGGGCATCGTCCTGCTTCGGGTTCGACGGCCTCGAGCAGGTCATCGTCACCATGCGCCGCGGCTTCCTGTTCGTGTCGGCGATCTCCGACGGCAGCTGCCTCGGCGTGGTGGCCGACCGAGGCTGCGACATCGGGCTGGTCGGCTACCAGACCACCCTGCTGGTCGAGCGGGCCGGCACCGTGCTCACCCCGGCCCTGGTGGCCGAGCTGAAGCAGGAGATGCTGGTCTCGTGACGACAGGAGGCGAGGTGAGCGGGGGACACGACTTCGTCCGACCCTTCATCATGACGGGTGGCCGCACCCGAGCGGACCGTCGGGACCTCCGCGTCGAGACGATGCTCCAGGCGTCCGTCGCCGACATCCCCGCCGGCCTGCCGTCCGAGCAGGAGGAGCTGCTGCGCGCCTGCCACGAGCCCCAGTCGGTGGCCGAGGTGGCCGCCAAGCTGCACCTCGTGGTGGGTGTGGTGGCGGTGGTCGCCGGCGACCTCATCGCCGGGGGACTGCTCGACGTCCACCACACCGATCCGGTCGAGATCGAGCTCGACATGCTGACCAAGATGATCGAGCGCGTGCGCGCCATCTGATCGCCAGGACGTAGGAGGAACCCCGTGCACGCCACAGACCCCCATCGCACCGTCGCCCAGGATCGTCCCGGTGAAGTTCGTCATCGCCGGCGGCTTCGGCGTCGGCAAGACCACCTTCGTGGGCGCCATCTCGGAGATCGAGCCGCTCCGCACGGAGGCGGCCATGACGACCGTGTCGGCCGGCGTCGACGACGTCACCCACGTCGGCCGGCAAGACCACCACCACCGTGGCCATGGACTTCGGTCGCATCACCGTCGACGAGACCCTCGTGATGTACCTGTTCGGCACACCCGGTCAGGAGCGCTTCGGCTTCATGTGGGACGACATCTGCACCGGCGCCCTGGGCGCCGTGGTGCTGGTGGACACCCGCCGCATCGACCAGTGCTTCCCCGCCATCGACTACTTCGAGGCCAAGCAGGTGCCCTTCGTCGTCGGCGTCAACATCTTCGACGGCGCTCCGCGCTACGCCATCGACGAGGTGCGCGACGCCCTCGGCGTGGGCGACCCACGTGCCGGTCCTCGAGTGCGACGCCCGCACAAGGAGAGCGTGAAGCAGGCCCTGATCACCCTCCTGGAGAGCCTGGTGGCCCAGGCCCAGGCCCGGGAGGGCGTGGCGTAGCTACCCTCGTGCCCTCTCCGGGCGCGTAGCTCAGCTGGCTAGAGCGCTGCCCTTACAAGGCAGATGTCGGGGGTTCGAGTCCCTCCGCGCCCACTCCGTTTCCCGAGGTCACGGCCTTGCGACCGGCAGTGCTGCCGACGTACCCGAGAGCGTTCCCGCGCATTTCCCGCGCGCTGGGCGGTCAGGACTGACCGTCCGCTGCGGGCCGGGCCATCACGATCTGTCACACCTCACGCGTACCCTGGGGCGGGACACAGGAGATACGAGATGACGGACCAACAAGACGCGGTGTCGAACGGTGCAGGGGCTCACGACGGGGAGAGTCGGGCGCCAGGCGACGGCACGCCTCCGGTGGACGGCGAGGGCGCGGCTGAAGGCGTTCTGACCCAGCACGCCGAGGCGGGCACCGCAAAGGTCGCGAACCCCGCGAAGAAGGCGGCCACCAAGCGGCTGCCTGCCAAGAAGGCCGGAGCCAAGAAGGCGCCCGCCAAGGCCGCGGCCAAGAAGGCCCCCGGAAGAATGCGCGTTCAGCGCTCATTCCCGGCATCGACATTCGAGGATTCGTTAGAGCTCGCACGCCAGATCCAGAACATGGGCTCGAACAAGGTTCGTCGATTGACCTTGTTCGATGAGATGGACAAGTCACCGGACAGCGGCGCCAGCCGTCAGCTCATTACCAACTCGAATCGATACGGCCTGACGAAGGGGAGCTACGCAGCCGAGTTCATCGAACTGACCGACGACGGCTACATCGTCGTCTCGCCAGAAGCAGGGCCGAAGGAGAAGGCGCGGGCGTCCTTCCGGCTCGCCATCGAGGGGATCCCGCCGTTTCAGGCGATCTACGAGGAGTACGCAGGCAAGCGCCTTCCAACCCCATCGGTGGTCAAGGACTTCCTCCTCGAGAAGGGCTACGCCGACGAGGAGATCCAGGAGTGCATTGACACGTTCACCGTGAATGCGAAGTACGCCGGGGTTCTGAAGGTGCTTTCCGGTGCGGAGCAGCTTCTCAAGTTGGACCACGCGCTCGATGAACTCCCGGCGCGCGGAGTCTCGACTCGAATGAGATCCCCAGCACCACGGTTCGGATAGTCAGCACGGAGGAGAGGACGGAGCAGGACTGGGGAAGGGTCTGCTTCTATGTCACCCCGATTGGTGACGACGAGTCCGAGGAGCGACGTCACTCTGACCTGTTCCTCGGTTCGATCGTTGAGCCGGCGCTCGCGGACCTTGACCTCAAGGTGGTTCGAGCGGATCAGATCGGCAAGGCCGGGATGATCACGAAGCAGATCATCGACTACATCGCAAACGCTCGGGTGGTCATCGCTGACATGTCGTTCCACAACCCAAATGTGTTCTACGAGGTCGCGCTCCGTCACGCTTCCCGCAAGCCGCTGGTTCAGATCATCCGGCTCGCCGACCGGATCCCCTTCGATCTGGATCAAGTGCGGACCATCCGCATTGACACGAGCGACATCTACAGCCTGGTGCCCAGGCTTCGAGACTTATCGTTCCGAACTCGCTTCACAGGTGCGACGAGTGATGGAGGACGGGGCGGAGGTCGACAACCCGCTCACGACGTTCTACCCAAGCTTCTGGGACGAGCTGATCAGCAGGTGAGGCGGCACGGCGAGCGATGGCCTCAGGGCATGAACAACGCGCCGAGGCTGTCCGCGGCCCACTGCTGGAACCGTCGGCTCAGCCGGCGTAGCAGCCGATCGAGTCCGTGGCGACGCGGATCGGCGCGAAGGTCGTGCCGTCCTGGGCTTCGAGGCCAGTCAGCTCGAGCACGCCCGACACCGTGCCGCACGATGCCGAGTCGGGGCCGTCTGGCGCCGGGTCGAGGGTGATGGTCCCCTTGCCGGCCACGGCGTCCTGCGAGTTCCGTGGCTGGGAGTCCACATCGATCAGATCGGTGCAGAGGTTCCTCGGCAGATCCCTGCCCTCGAGGATCCGCACCTCGACGGCATCGCCGGGGACCGAGAACCGCGTCGTCGTGGGTTCGGTCCGAGACCGGTCCCGTGCCTCGACGGACACCGTGACGGCGATGTCGCCCGAGTCGGTGGCGGCCCAGACGTAGGCCTCGCCGCAGCCGCCGCCCGTGGGGAGCTCGACCAGCGATCTCGGCTGCTCGTCGCCGCAGGCCCCGGAGCACGCCGGTCCCAGGACGAGGAGGAGGAGGAGGGGTCGGGGGAGCGCCACGCGGGGTTCGACGCCCACAGCGGTCCGGCTGGTTCCCACCCGGTGGTCGACGCTGGGTACGGTCTTGTCAGCCGTGACGAGGGTGGAGGTCGACATGGCGGATGTCGTGGTGATCGGAGGAGGGCCCACTGGGCTGTCCGCCGCGATGCTGCTAGCTGGCCGCGGAGCCAGCGTGACGGTCCTCGAGCGCGATCCGGCTGAGCCTCCCGGCGACCCCGAGGAGGCGTGGGAGGCATGGGAGCGGCGCAGCGTGGCCCAGTTCCGCCAGGTCCACTACCTCCAACCCACCGGGTACGCCTTGTTGCGTGCCCATCTCCCGGCGGTGGTGGAGGAGCTCCGCGGGGTCGGGGCCATCATCCAGAACCACATCGATGTGTTCGGAGCATCTGTGGAGGGCCTGCAACAGCAGCCGGGCGACGAGGTGTACGACACCCTCACCACCGTGCGGCGTCCGGTGATGGAGCTCGCCTTCGCCCGGGCCGCCGAGAAGGAGCCGTCGGTGACGCTGCGCCGGGGCGCCGTGGTGACCGGGTTGGAGACCGGACCTCCGACCGTCGACGGGGTGCCCAACGTCGTCGGGGTGCGCCTGGAGGGCGGCGAGGTCCTGGGTGCTGACCTGGTGGTGGATGCCAGCGGTCGGCGCACGGCCGTCCCCCGCATGCTCGAGGACCTCGGGGCCCGTCCGCCGGTGGAGACGGCTGTCGACGTCGGGTTCACCTACAACACCCGCTTCTACCGGGGCGTGCACCCCGAGTACCGAGCCGACATGCTCTCGCCGTTGCGGTCCATCTCGATGCTCACGCTGCTCGGAGACCGCGACACGTGGGGGGTGACCATCTACCACGCTCCCGCGGACAAGCCGATGCGTGCCGTGCGGGACCCCGAGGTGTTCGAGCGGGTGGTGCGGGCCCACCCCCTGCAGGCCCACTGGGTGGACGGCGCGCCCACGACCGACGTCGCCTCGATGGTCAGCACCGCCAACACGCATCGCGACTACGTCGTGGACGGAACGCCCATCGTCACCGGGCTCGTCCCCCTCGGCGACGCCTGGGGGTTCACCAACCCGTCGCTGGGCCGGGGGATCTCGCTGGGCATCCTCCACGCTGTCGACGTCGTCGCGGCCGTTGCCGACGTCCTCGACGACCCCGCTGCCGCGCAGAGGGCCTGGCACTCTTCCACCGAAGGGCGGGTCAGCCAGCTGCACGACGCCACGGTCGGCTTCGACCTGGTGCGCGGCCCTGAGGTGGAGGCCGAGCGCCAGGGGCTCCCCGTCCCTCCGCTGGAGGACCCGGTGGCCCAGATGACCGCCGCCTTCGACACCGCCCGCCACCACGACGCCGACCTGTTCCGGGCCTGGGCCGACATCGCCACCCTCCGCTGCGATCCCGGCGAGGTGATCGGCCGACCTGGGGTGCTGGAGCGGGTGCTGGAGGTGGCGGGCAGTCACGAGCGCTACCAGGCGCCGTGCCCTGAGCGCAGCCAGCTGGAGGCGGCGCTCGCCGGATGAGGGCCCCTAGCGCGCCTGACGGGCTCGCCGAGCGGCCACGCCCTGCTCGACGGCGGCACGGAGGAGCACGTCGTTGTCGGCCGAGATGAACCGGTGCACGCGCGCTTCGAGGAGGCGCCGGGCAACCGGGTTGAAGGCCTCGTAGGTCTCCCCGAAGGTCACCCGGGTGCGACCGTCGGCGACCTCCTCCAGCTGGTGCCAGCCAGTGGCCTTCGACCACAGCGGCTTGCCCACCG
The DNA here is from genome assembly GCA_963795165.1 of uncultured Microthrixaceae bacterium. Lineage (GTDB taxonomy): Bacteria > Actinomycetota > Acidimicrobiia > Acidimicrobiales > VFJN01 > VFJN01. Next base: position 137,904 of record CAWCGT010000001.1, read on the forward strand.
CCTCGTAGCGGGAGAAGTCTCCCGGGCGCGAGTCGGTGATCACCTCCCACGACCGGGCGATGCCGCCGCTGAGCAGGTACCGGGGGACCCGGAAGGTGCAGTGGCGCACCAGACCCACGCCATCGTCGTCGCCGGGGTGGACGATCTCGATGCGCACGTCGCCGTGCTCGATGACGAAGGGCTCGCCAGCAGGGGTGGCGGGGATGCGCGGGTGGAGGGCCTTCCACACCTCCATCGGCGTGGCATCGACCTCGAAGGAGAAGCCGTGCTCTCTCACCCGCGCCCCCGCCCCGTCATCTGTGTGGGGCGTCAGCCGCCCTGTCCGCCCATCGGCGGGCTGTCGGTGATGCCTTCGCTGGTGTTCACACCGCTTGTGTCACGCTCGTCGGACTCGCCGGTGGGGCGTCCGGCGGCGTTGGTGCCGGTGTCGGCACGGCCGGCCTCCTTGCCGTCCTCGTCGACGATGTCCTCGCCGCTGCGGTTCGGGCTGTCGCCGGTGTTGGTTGCTTCTCCACCCATGGTGGGACCTCCTCGGGTATCGCCCGCGTTGCCTGCGTACCCGGTTGGGGTCGTGTGATCCATCCGATCAGCGGCGGCCGACGAGGTCCACCACGACCTGGGCCAGCTCGGGGCCACGGTCCTCCTGCAGGAAGTGGCCGCCGCCCTCGATGGTGGTGTGCGGCTGACCCTTGGCGCCGGCGATCCGGCTGATGAGGTGGCGCTCGTTGCCGCGCCGTGACGGGGTCCTCGTCGCTGAAGGCGCACAGGAACGGGCCGGTCGAAGGCGGCCGAGCACCTCCCACGCCGCCCGGTTGGCCGGGGCCTCGGGATCGTCGGGCGAGGTGGGCACGAGCAGCGGGAACTGCCGGGCGCCCTCCTTGAAGGTCTCGTCCGGGAACGGTGCGTCGTAGGCGGCGATCACCTCGGCGGCGAGGTCGGTGGTGCAGCCACCGTTGATGATGCCGCCGATCGGGCATCTCGGGGACCTCCTGGGAGAACTTCTGCCAGGCCAGGAAGGCGTCGCCGGGGGTGCCGTCGCCGGTGGGCAGGAAGGTGTTGGCCGCCACCACCGCCGGCGAAGCGGTCGGGCTGGGCGGCCACGAGGCGCAGGCCGAGCAGGCCGCCCCAGTCCTGGCACACGAGGGTGATGTCGCGCAGGTCGAGCTCGTCGAACACGTGCGACGAGAGCCACTGCGACGTGGCGGGCGTAGGTGTAGTCGGTGCGCTCGGCCGGCTTGTCGGAGCGACCGAAGCCGACGAGGTCGGGGGCCACGGCCCGCAGCCCGGCGTCGACCAGCACCGGGATCATGTGGCGGTACAGGTAGCTCCAGGACGGCTCGCCGTGCAGGAGCAGCACGACCGGCGCATCGGCGGGCGCCCTCGTCGAGGTGGTGGACGCGCAGCGTGCCGCCGTCGCCGTCGGGGATCTCGACGTAGTGCGGCGCGAAGGGGTAGCCGGGCAGGTCGGCGAAGCGGTCGTCGGGGGTGCGCAGGCTGTCCATGGGCCCCCGGCGAGACCGTGACAGCGGGGGCTCAGGCCAGCCGGAGCCCCACCGGACAGGTCACGCCGGTGCCGCCGATGCCGCAGTAGCCCATCGGGTTCTTCGCCAGGTACTGCTGGTGGTAGTCCTCGGCGTAGAAGAACGGGGCGTCGGCGACCGGGCGGATCTCGGTGGTGATCTCGCCGTAGCCGGCCGCGCGTGAGCACGCTCCTGGTAGCGCTGCCCGGCTGGCCTCCGCCAGCGGCCAGCCTGCTCGGGCGGTGGCGTAGATCGGCCGACCGGTACTGGGTGCCGCGGTCGTTGCCCTGGCGCATCCCCTGGGTGGGGTCGTGGTTCTCCCAGAACGTGGTGAGGAGCGTCTCGTAGCTCACCTTCGCCGGGTCGTAGGCCACCAGCACGACCTCGGTGTGGCCGGTGCGGCCGCTGCAGGTCTCCTCGTAGGTGGGGTTGGGCGTGTGCCCGCCGGCGTAGCCGACTGCGGTGGAGAGCACGCCGTCGAGCTCCCAGAACTTCCGCTCGGCCCCCCAGAAGCACCCCATGCCGAACACGGCGGTCTCGATGCCCTCCGGGAAGTGCGGGGCCGAGGGTGGCGCCGTTGACGTGGTGGCGCGTCGGGGATCGGCATCGGCTGCGCGGCGGCCCGGGAGGGCGTCGTCGGCGTCGACCAGCCTGGTCTTGTCTCGTCCGAACATGGCGCTCAGGCTACGGCCCGTCGCTCCCCGCGGGACAGGAGGAGCGGGTTGTTCACCGGCTCGCAAGCCACCCGTGGGCCGCCAGCGCCCCGTGACCGCCCTTGTAGGCCTGCAGCTGCGGGGACCAGGCGCCGATGGCCGCCGCCAGGCGGTGGGCCACGTCGGGTCGCTCGTCGAGCGCCGCCAGCGGCACCTGCTGGGTCCGGATGGTGAAGAGCACGACGTCGGCCGACGTCAGCCGACGCAGCGTCTGCCGTTCGCTCCGCAGCCACAGCCCCTCCGGTGGTTCGGGGCGTGGGCTGCCCACCTCGGCCCGGGATGTCCCGGACCGGGCAGGAAGTAGCGTCGGGTCGTCGTGGATGCTCCAGTTGCGACGCCAGACGGGGCGCTCCGGCCGCAGGCGCCCGCAGGAAGGTGTCGACCTTGGCGGCCAGCTCGTCGCCGTAGTGGGCGACGGGCCCGTGGACGTCGGCCATCGGGTGGCCCAGCTTGTCGGCCAGCCGCCAGTACGACGGGAAGCACAGCGATGCCGCGTCGAGGTGCGGGGCTCCGTCGCGCAGGACCACCAGGCACAGGTCCTCCTGCACGAGGCGGCCGGCGGCGTCGAGGGGGTGCAGTGCAGGATCGGGCACCGACGCCGGTGGCGGCCACCACGAGGGTCAGCACCTCGTCGGACGCCGCGCCGCACGGCGGGGGTGTCGAGCGCCGCGAACACCTCGTCGTGGCGCTCGGCCAGCAGCTGCGCCTTGCGGTCGAGGTCTCGGTCTCGGTCGTCGTCGACGAGCAGCCAGGCCCCGCGGTCGAGGGTGCGCGTGCGCCATGGCCAGCCACGGTGGGCCGGGCGCGGCCGGGAGCTCGTCGAGCCAGTCGGGCGCGCTCATCGCTCCAGGCGCATCGGGGTGTGGCGGATCCCGTCCTCCACGAACTCGGGCCGCCGCCGGGTCGAAGCCGTGGCGGGCGTACACGGGCACGAGGTGCGACTGGGCGCCGAGGACCACCGGCCGCTGCGCGTCGGCCAGGACGGCGTCGATCAGCCGGGCGGAGAGGCGCTGGCCCCGCTGGGCGGGGGCCGTGACCACCCGCCCGATGCGGGTCCCTCCGCCTGGCTCGGCCAGAACCCGGACGCAGGCCGCCACCTCGCCGTCGGGGGCGGCCAGCCAGAGGTGGGTGGTCCCCTCGTCGAGGTCCCGACCATCGGGGTCCAGGTACGGGCAGGCCTGCTCCACCACGAACACCGCCGCCCGCAGGCACGAGCAGCCGGTAGAGGTCGTCCGCCGAGATCTCCGCGCCAGTCGCCCGCCGCTCCTCCAGGTCGGTCACGGCCGGCACCGTACCGGGCCGCCCGCCCGGATCGGCCGTCGGCTGTCGCACCCGCTGCGTAGCCTGTGCGGGTGCCGCCCGGGTCCCGTCCGAGCTCGGTCGCGCCGTGATCGTCGGCGCCGGAGGCGGCGCGCCCGCGGCGTGGGCACGGGCCGAGCGTGTGGTGGTCGACGACGCCGCGCTCGAGCGAGCCGGCGGAGGTGGTGCAGCGCGCTGCACGACGCGTGGGCCACGCGCACGCCGGTCGTGATCGAGCTGGCGGTCGACCCCGGCCGCTTCCGGGCGCCCGAGTCCTACGGCGGCGACCTGTGGGAGCTCGGCGCCGGGCTTCGAGGCCTGGACCGACCGGCTGCACTTCCTGGTGTGGGCCAACAGCTACGACGCCCGCGAGCGAGGGCGACCCGATCTGGTGGTGGGCGCCGCAAGGCGGCTCGGCTGGGGGCCACCGAAGGTGGCGCCGCCGACGTCCTGCTTGCCCGACGGCACGCCGGCCTGGATCGACGGCGGTCCCCGCGCGCCGCTGCCGGTGCCGCTCGACGGGCGCCGTCGGTGGTCCACCGCGAGTCGGTGGAGCTCGGCCGCCTCGCCGCGCAGCCGGCGCCGGTCGCGCCCACCGCCGTGCTCGCGCCCGATCAGCTCGCGGCGGTCGCCCACGGCGCCGGCCCGGCGCGCATCATCGCTCCGGCCGGGTCGGGCAAGACCCGCGTCCTCACCGAGCGCTACCGCCACCTCCTCGCCGACCGCGGCTACGAGCGGGAGGCGGTGGTCGCCCTCGCCTACAACAAGAAGGCCCAGGAGGAGATGGCGTCCCGCCTGCCCGGGCTCGGCGCCCGCATCCAGACCCTCAACGCCTGGGGCTACGCCATCCTCGGCCGGGCCCTCGGGCGCCGCCCGGAGCTGCTCGACGAGCGCGAGGTGCGCTCGATCGTCGAGACGCCTGGTGCCGTCCAAGCAGCGGCGCGTCAACACCGATCCCGATCGCCCCCTACCTCGACGGCCTGTCGCTGATCCGGCTCGGCCTGCGCGACCCGCAGGAGGTGGAGGACAGCCTCGACGACGTCACCGGTCTGGCCGCCGCCTACGAGCCCTACCGGGAGGCGCTGCGACAGCGCGGCGCCATCGACTTCGACGAGCAGGTCTTCGGCGCCGTCGAGGCGCTGCTCCGCGACGGCTGAGCTGCGCCGAGCGGTGCAGGCCGATCATCGCCACCTCCTGGTCGACGAGCTCCAGGACCTCACCCCGGCCCACGTGCTGCTCGTGCGCCTGGCCGCCGGCCCGGCCGCCGACGTGTTCGGGGTGGGCGACGACGACCAGTGCATCTACGGCCACGTCGGCGCCGACCCCCGCTTCCTCGTCGACTTCGCGCGGTACTTCCCCGGCGCGGCCGAGCACGCCCTGGAGGTCAACTACCGGTGCCCGGCGCCGGTCACCGCAGCCGCCGGCACGCTGCTGGCCTACAACGACGTGCGGGTGGCCAAGGAGATCCGCTCCGGTCCCGACGTGGGGAGCGATGCCGGGGCCTTCGCGGTGCAGACCCACGCCGCCGACGCCGGGGCCCGAGCGCTGGTCGACGCGGTGCAGGCGTGGCTGGCCGAGCCGGAGGCCACGCCGAGCGAGGTGGCGGTCCTCACCCGCGTGCAGTCGCTGCTGCTCGCCCCCCACGTGGCGCTGGCCGACGCGGGGGTGCCGGTCGACTCGATCCTCGACGAGAGGCGTGCTCAACCGCCTCGGCGTGCGGGCGGCGCTCGCCTACGTCCGCATCGCCGTCGATCCCGACCACGTGAGCGGCTCCGACCTCAGCGAGGTCCACCGCCGGCCCAGCCGAGGGCTCCCGCAGTGGGCCACGAAGTGGCTCGACCGCTGCCGCTCGGTGGCCGACGTCCGCCAAGCCGCCGCCCGCATCGACGACGCGCAAGGTGGGCCAGAAGCTCGACGACCTCGCCGTCGACCTCGACCGCCTGGCCGCCCTGGCCGCCCCGGAGCGACGTCCCGCGACCTGCTCACCGCCGTGCGCGACGACATCGGTCTCGGCTCGGCCATGACCCTGCTCGACAGCAGCGGCGGGGCCAGCGGCTCCCACCTCGACGACCTCGAGGCGCTTCTGCAGGTGGCCGACCTCCATCCCGACGCCGTCGTCGTTCGAGGCCTGGCTGCGGCGGACGCTTCCACCGCGAGCGGGCGGAAGGCGGCGTCACGCTCTCCACCATCCACCGCGTGAAGGGCCGCGAGTGGGACCGGCGTGGTCGTGTTCGGCGCCACCGAGGGGCTGATGCCGCACCGCCTGGCCGAGCGACGTCGAGGAGGAGCGCCGCATCCTCCACGTCGGCATCACCCGGGGTCGCCGGCGGGTGCTCGTGCTCGGCGACCGCAGCCGTCGCTGCCCGTTCTTCGCCGAGCTCGACGGCAGCCGCCGCCGCAGCGCGGCCACGGTCCGCCGAGCGCCCGTCGCCGCCGCGCGGCTCGCACGCGCCTGCGCACGAGCGGCGTCGTCGCCTCGACGCGCGGCCGCTCGTCGCCGAGAGCGTCCGTGCGGCGGCCGGACGCCCGGCTGCGCACCTGGCGGCTGCGAGCGGCTCGCAAGGCCGACGGCGTGCCGGCGTTCGTCGTGCTCAGCGACAAGCACCTCGACGGCATCGCCGAGCGCCACCCCACCTCGCTGGCGGAGCTGCGGGCCTGCCCGGGCATCGGCCCCGCCAAGCTCGACACCTACGGCGACGAGATCCTCGAGGTCCTCGGCCGCGGCTGGCCGAGTAGCCAGTGGCGGCTCAAGCCGTAGGCTGAGCCATGGCTGACACGGTGCTGCAGACGGTGCCGCTGGGCTTCCAGTGGCCCACGATCGATCCGTTCCTGTTCTGCGTCCACCACGACGACGCCTACCCGGCGGGCAACGAGGTGGCCGGGCCGGCGGCGTCGCTCGACGGCCGGGACCTCGGGCAGGACTTCGAGGGCATCGACGGCTGGCGGATGTACCACGGGCGGGACGTGCCCGGGTTCCCCAGCCACCCGCACCGGGGCTTCGAGACCGTCACCTACGTCCGCCGGGCCTCATCGACCACTCCGACTCGCTCGGGGCGGCCGCCCGCTTCGGCGGGGCGACGTCCAGTGGCTCACCGCCGGGGCGGGCATCGTCCACTCCGAGATGTTCCCGCTGCTCGACGCAGCAGCAGCCCCAACCCGCTGGAGCTGTTCCAGATCTGGGTGAACCTCCCGGCCGAGGACAAGCTCGTCGACCCGCACTTCGCCATGCTCTGGGACGGCGACATCCCGCGGGTCCGGCACACCGACGCCGACGGCCACCGCACCGAGGTCACCGTGATCGCCGGAGCGCTCGACGGGCTGGCGCCCGCCGCCCCGCCGCCGCACTCGTGGGCGTCGCGGCCCGACGCCGACGTCGCCATCTGGCACCTCCGCATCGAGCCCGGGGCGCGCTGGACCCTGCCGGCGGCGCCGGGCCCCGACACCGTCCGGACGCTCTACGTGTTCGAGGGCGACGAGCTCGCGATCGACGGCACCGAGGTCGGGCGCCAGCACCGGCGCGGTGGTCCGCTGCGACCGTCGACGTCGAGCTCCAGAGCCCCGGTGGCGTCGGAGGTGCTGGTCCTGCAGGGCCGACCGATCGGCGAGCCGGTCGCCCGGTACGGGCCGTTCGTGATGAACGACGGAGGCGGAGATCGAGCAGGCCTTCGCCGACTACCGGGAGACGCAGTTCGGCGGCTGGCCGTGGCCGTCCGACGAGCCGGTGCACCGCGCGCGGCTCGCAGCGCTTCGCCCGCCGACCCGACGGCGTCGCGCGAGGAGCCCGTGCCCGCTGAGTTCACCGGATCGTCAGGATCGCTGACGCCGTCTGTCCAGGTCTGCGCCCGTACGCCTGACGGGAACACGGCGCGACCTCGTCCCGTCACCGAGGGGGACACATGGCCGAGCTCGATCGAACGGTGTGGACCGCACCGGTCCGCAACCTCGTCTGGGTCGCGGCCCGCTTCGGGCACCGATAGGCCCGTGGCCGACGCCCGCCGCCCGCTGTCGCCGGCGCGACGTCGTCGAGCACCTGCGGAGCCACGACTGCGCCCCCTCGGTCGGGCCCGTCCGGGTGGGGATCGAGCAGGAGTGGCACACCTACCGCCTGGCCGACCCCGGCCGCCACCTCCACCCCGACGAGGTGCTCGGCGCCGCCACCGCCGGCGGACCGCTCCCGTGCGGGCAGCACCGTCACGGTCGAGCCCGGGGGACAGGTGGAGCTGGCCACGCCGCCCGACGGACCCGTGGTGGGCTGCGCTCGACGCGCTGCGCATCGACGGCGCCGCGCTGCGCCGCCGCCTGGCCGTCGCCGGGATCGGCGGCGCTCGGCGCCGGCATCGACCCGTTCCGGGAGCCCGCCCGCACGCTCACCAAGCCGCGCTACGACGCCATGGAGGCCTACTTCGACGAGTGGGGCCCGGAGGGCCGGCCGCATGATGTCGAGCTGCGCGTCGATCCAGGTCAACATCGACTCCGGCGACGCCGCCACGCTCGCCCGCCGCTGGGACCTCGCCCACCGCATCGGCCCGGCTGTGGCCGCCGCCTTCGCCTGCTCGCCGGACCCCGCGCACCGCTCCGCGCGCCTGGCGGTGTGGAACGCGCATCGACCCCACCCGCACCAAGCCGGTGCTGGCCACCGGCGACCTCGCCGAGGACTGGAGCACCTACGTGCTGAGCGCTCGGCTGATGCTCCTGCACGACGACGACGACCGCTGCGCTCCGGTGCACGCAGCCCATCACCTTCGGGGAGTGGGTCGACGAGGGCATCGCCGGGCGCCGCCCCACCGCTCGCCGACCTCGACTACCACTGCACCACGCTCTTCCCGCCGGTGCGGCCCGCGGGCTGGCTCGAGCTGCGCTGGCTCGACTGCCTCCCGGCCGGGCTGGCCGAGGTGGCCATCGCGGCCGTCGCGGCGCTGCTCATCGACGAGGAGGCCGGCGACGCGCGCCATCGAGGCCTGCGCCTACGTCGACACGCGTGGCCTCGTGGACCGACGCCGCCAGCCTCGGGCACCCGCGACCCGACCTGGCCGCCGCCGGCACGGCGACCCTCACCGCGGCGCGCCGACGCCCTCGACCGCAGCGACGCGCCCCGCGGACGTGGGCCGCGGCGCGTGGCCGACGCCGCCGAGCGCTGGCCGGCCAAGGGCCGCTGCCCGGCCGACGACCTCGAGGACCGGCTCGCGGCCGGGCGCCACCGTCGTCGACCTCGCCGACCCGCCCGAGGAGGTGCACCGGTGGCGCTGACCGACGAGCGTCGCCCAGGCGCTCGCCGACTCGCGCCGCGCACCGGTTCCGCGATCCTCGTCGCGCCTTCGACGAGCCGTGCTGCGCCGCCAGCACGACCCGCTGATGTCACCGCTGGTGTGGGACCTGGCCCACGTCGCCAACTACGAGGACCTCTGGCTGGTGCGGGCGCTCGGCGGCGACGCCACCCGCGCCGGCCTCGACGACCTCTACGACGCCTTCCAGCAGCCGCGCGGCGTGCGCGAGGCGCTGCCGCTGCTCGGCCTCGACGACGCGCTGGCCTACGGCGACGCCGTGCGGGCGCGGGCCCTGGACCTGCTCGCCGCGGCCGACCTCAGCGCCGACGGCCCCGACCCGCTGCTGCGCCACGGCTTCGTCCACAACATGGTGGTGCAGCACGAGCACCAGCACGACGAGACGCTGCTGGCCGCCGTCCAGCTCCTGCCCGCTCGACGAGGGCCACGTCCGCTCGCGGCCCCGGCGCCGCCGGCGAGCGGGCCACCCCGGCCGCCGAGGTGCTCGTGCCCGCCGGTCCGTTCACCGATGGGCACCGACGACCCGTGGGCCCACGACAACGAGCGTCCCCCCCACGAGGTCGAGCTGCCCGCCTTCTGGATCGACGCCGCGCCGGTCACCAACGCGCAGTACCAGGCGCTTCATCGACGCCGGCGGCTACGACGACGCGCCGCTGGTGGACCGACGACCGGCTGGGCGTGGCGCCAGGAGGCCGAGCTCGCGGCGCCGCAGTTCTGGCGGCGCGACGGCGACGCGCTGGCTGCGGCTCCGCTTCGGTCACGCTCGAGCCGGTCCCGGCCGACGAGCCGGTGCAGCACGTGTGCTGGTACGAGGCCGACGCCTACGCCCGCTGGGCCGGCAAGCGGCTGCCCACCGAGGCGGAGTGGGAGAAGGCGGCCGCCACGACCCGCCACGGTGCACAGCCGCCGCTGGCCGTGGGGCGACCTCGAGCCCACCAGCGCCCACGCCAACCTCGGCCAGCGCCACCTCGGCCCGGCCCCGGTCGGCGCGTACCCCGACGGGGTGAGCGCCGTCGGCTGCCACCAGATGCTCGGCGACGTGTGGGAGTGGACTGGCCACGGACTTCGAGCGCCTACCCGGCTTCGAGGCCTTCCCGTACGAGGAGTACTCCGCGGTGTTCTACGGCGACGGCTACAAGGTGCTGCGCGGCGGCTCGTGGGCCACCCACCCGACGCGTCGGCCGCACCACGTTCCGCAACTGGGACCTCCCCATCCGCCGCCAGATCTTCGCCGGCTTCCGCCGGCGCGGGACGCCTGATGTGCCGCCACCTCGCCTACCTCGGCCCGCCCCGCTCGCTGTCGTCGCTGCTCTACGAGCCCGCCGCAGTCGCTCGAGCGCCAGAGCTGGAAGCCGCGCCACCAGCGCGAGGGCGCCATGAACGCCGACGGGTGGGGCGTGGGCTGGTGGGACCCGACCGTGCGCGCCGAGCCGGCCCGCTACCGCACCGCCGCGCCGATGTGGACCGACCGGCTCGTTCCGCTCGGTGCCGAGGTCGTCCACGCCGGTGCCATCACGGCCGCCGTGCGCAGCGCCACACCGCCGTCGCCGATCGTCGACACCGGCAACGCCCCCTTCACCGTCCGGCCGTGGCTCTTCTCGCTCAACGGCTTCGTCACCGGCTTCCGCGGGCCGTCGGCGAGGCCCTGCGGCGGCCGGTCTCGCCGGACCGGGCGCCATCGGCATCGAGGGCACCACCGACTCCGAGGTGCTGTTCGCGCTCGTGCTCGACGCCCTCGACGCCGGCGCCGCGCCCGCCGACGCCCTGGCCGAGCTCGTCGCCGACGTGCTCGGCCCGCGGCCGAGGCCGACCTCAACCTGCTGCTCAGCGACGGCCACGACGATCGTGGCCACCACCTGCGGCAACTCGCTGTTCACCCTCGCCGACGCCGGTCTGGCCGCCGGCGGCGTGCTCGTGGCCTCCGAACCGCTCGACGACGACCCGGCCTGGACCGACGTGCCCGACGGCTCGCTCGTCGAGGCCGCCGGCACCGCCGTCGACGATCTCGCTCCCTCACGTCCCACGGAGGACCCCATGACCCGCCGACGCCGCATCGGCGACCGCTGCACGATCGAGGTCCACCTCACCGCCGACGACCTCGCGCCAGGCGCTGCGCCGCGACGCCCGCGACGGGCTCACCGCCACGCCCAAGCACCTCCCGCCGAAGTGGTTCTACGACGAGCGCGGCTCGCAGCTCTTCGACGACATCACCCGGCTCGACGAGTACTACCCGACCCGGCGCGAGACCGAGATCCTCGAGCGGGAGGCCGGCGCATCGCCGCCCGCACCGGCGCCCCCACGCTCGTCGAGCTCGGCTCGGGCACGTCCACCAAGACGAAGCTGCTCCTCGACGCGCTGGCCGACGCGGGCACGCTCGACCCACATCGTCCCGTTCGACGTGTGCGAGCCCGATCCTCGCGGACGGCCGGCCCGGAGCTGGCCGCGCGGCTATCCCGGGCGTGCAGGTCGACGCCGTCGTCGGCGACTTCGAGCGCCACCTCGGTCGGCTGCCCATCGACGACACCACCCTGGTCGCCTTCCTCGGCGGCACCATCGGCAACCTCCGCCCACGCCGAGCGGGCCAAGTTCCTCGGCGAGCTGTCCGACCAGATGGCGCCCGGCGACTGGCTCCTGCTCGGCACCGATCTCGTGAAGGACCCCGCCCGCCTCGTGGCCGCCTACGACGACGCCGCCGGCGTCACCGCCGAGTTCAACCGCAACGTGCTCCACGTGCTCAACCGGGAGCTCGACGGCGACCTCGCCCCCGACCGCTTCGCCCACGTGGCCCGCTGGGATCCCGAGGAGCAGTGGATCGAGATGCACCTGCGCTCCGACGGCGACCAGCACGCCCGCCTCGGCGCCCTCGACCTCGAGGTGGACTTCGCCGACGGCGAGATGCTCCACACCGAGATCAGCGCCAAGTTCACCCGCGCCCGCATCGAGGAGGAGCTGGCGGCGGCCGGCCTCGAGCTCGACGAGCTGCTCACCGACGAGGCCGGCGACTTCGCCGTGTCGCTGCCCGCAAGCCCTGAGCGCGCCCGGGCCTACCCTGGGCCCCATGTCTGAGTACACCGCACCGCTGCGCGACATGCGCTTCGTCCTCGAGCACCTCGTCGACCTCGACGGCGTCGCCGCCCTCCCCGGCTTCGACCACGTCGACGCCGACGCCGTCTACAGCGTGCTCGAGGAGAACGCCCGCTTCATGGAGGACCTCGTCGCGCCCGCTCAACCGGGTCGGCGACGAGCAGGGCAGCGTGCGCAACGACGACGGCGTCGGTCACCACGCCGGACGGCTTCCGGGCGGCCTACCAGGCCTACGTCGACGCCGGGCTGGGGCGGCGTGCCGTTCCCGCCCGAGTACGGCGGCGGCGGGTTCCCGTGGCTCGTGGGCATCGCCATGCAGGAGATCCTCACCTCGCGCCAACATGGCCTTCTCGATGTGCCCGCTGCTCAACCAGGGCGCCATCGACATGCTGCTGCACCACGCCTCCGAGGAGCACGCGCGAGACCTACCTCCCCAAGATGGTCACGGGGGAGTGGACGGGCACGATGAACCTCACCGAGCCGCAGGCCGGCTCCGACGTCGGGGCGCTCACCACCAAGGCCGTGCCGCAGGACGACGGCACCTACCGCATCACCGGCACGAAGATCTTCATCAGCTTCGGCGAGCACGACATGAGCGAGAACATCATCCACCTCGTGCTGGCCCGCACCCCCGACGCCCCGCCCGGCACGAAGGGCATCAGCTGCTTCATCGTCCCGAAGCTCCTCGTCGGCGACGACGGCGTCGCTCGGCGACGCGCAACGACGTCACCTGCGTGAGCATCGAGCACAAGATGGGCATCAAGGCCAGCCCCACCTGCGTGCTGAGCTACGGCGACGGGGGCGAGGGCGCCGTCGGCTTCCTCATCGGCGAGGAGAACGCCGGCATGCGGTACATGTTCACGATGATGAACAACGCCCGGCTGTCGGTGGGCCTCGAGGGCCTGTCGCTCGCCGAGCGGGCCTACCAGATGGCGCGTCGACTACGCCAAGGAGCGCAAGCAGGGCCGGGCCCCCGGGGCGCCCGCCGGCGAGCAGTCGGCGATCATCGAGCACCCCGACGTGCGCCGGATGCTCCTCACCCAGAAGGCGTCGCATCGAGGCGCTGCGCGGGATCATCTACGTCAACGCCGCCGCCATCGACCGGGCCGCCCGCACGACGACGAGGCCGATCCGCGCGGCCGGCGCCGAGCTGGCCGACCTCCTCACCCCGGTGTCGAAGGGGTGGGGCACCGACCTCGGCGTGGAGCTCACCAGCCTGGCCCTCCAGGTGTTCGGCGGGCATGGGCTACATCGAGGAGACCGGCGTCGCCCAGCACTACCGCGACGCCCGCATCGCCCCGATCTACGAGGGCACCAACGGGATCCAGGCCATGGACCTCGTCGGCCGCAAGCTCCCGATGCGAGCCGGCGCCGCGGTCGCCGACTACCTCGGCCCGCATCGAGGCCACCGTCGCAGCGCTCGACGCGGCCGGCGACGACCTGGCCTCGATCCGCGCTGGCCTCGCCGAGGCGCTGGCGGCCCTGCGGACCGCCACCGACTGGCTCCTCGAGCAACGGCCTGGCCGACCCGCTCGACGCGCTGGCCGGGGCCACGCCGTACCTGCGCCTGTTCAGCATGGTCACCGGCGGCTGGGTGATGGCGCCAGCAGGCCCTGGCCGCCACCCGCGCTGCTCGCCGACGCCACCGGCGACGACAAGGCCTTCTACGAGGGCAAGGTGCTCACCGCCCGGTTCTTCTGCGAGCAGCTCCTGCCGCAGGCGGCCGGCGCTGGTGCCGGCCGTCACGGCCACCAACCGCGACCTCGCGGCCGCCGACCTGTCGGGCCCGGGGCTAGATGCGGCCGCGGCCCAGGACGTCGAGGTAGCTCTTGCGCTGCGACGACGCGGGCCAGCCGGTGGTAGGCGTGGAGCTCCGGGAGCATCCGGGGCGGTCGCGCCGGCGGGGCAGCCAGCAGGTCGCGCACGTCGTAGGCGATGGAGTACACCCGCACCCGGTCGATCTGGCGCGGGTAGTCGAAGAGCCGCGGGTAGGCCTGGCCGAGCCACCACGGGACCTCGCGTAGTCCTCGGCGCGGGTGCGCTCCTCGTGGGCCTCGGCCACGTGGAGCTGCGGGTAGGCGGCGCAGCGCAGGAGGATGTCGAGGTCGAGGTCCCGCGGCCCAGGGCGGGCCCACTCGACGTCGAGCAGGGCGGTGACCTCGCCCTCGTGCCACAGCACGTTCTCGAAGGTGACGTCGCCGTGCACGAGGGTGTCCGCCTCGAAGGGCACCAGCGCCGGCGCCAGGCGGGCGACCATCTCGGCGGCCTCGGCCAGCATGGCCGGGTCGACGTGCTCGAGCCGCATGGCCTGGTGCAGCGCGGCGACGACGGGGCCGGTGGGATCGTGCGCCCCCACCTCGAGCAGCTGCGGAGCATGCTCGATCGGCGGCAGGTCGGCCGGGGCTCGGGTGCGGTGGAGCGCCACGAGGCGCTCGGCCAGCTGGTCGACCGCCGCGTGGCGCTGGTCCTCGGTGAGGTCGGGCCAGACGTGGGCCAGCGGCCGGCCGGGCACCCGCTCGGCCACCAGCCAGTCCTCGCCCCGGCCGCCGCCGTGCGCCACGATCGTCGGGTAGCCGACCTCCGCGGGGAGCACCGCCGCGATCAGCGCCTCGCGGTACAGGCGGTTGTTGGCGTGCGGTTCACCCGCACGACGTGGGTCGGGGTGAGCCACACCTCGTTGGTGACGCTGCTGGCCCGCTCGAGGGGCACGGTGGGGTCGAGCCCGGCGCCGCGGAGCGCGGTCCGGGCGCGGACCTCGGCCAGGGTCCTCGTTCGCTTCATTGCGTGTGCCGGCCATGAGGTCAGTCGAACCTACCGTGCCGCAACGGCCAGCACGTCGCTCCCGAGCGCCGGCCAGACGGTCGACGCGCCCACGGCGCCGAACGGCCTCTGCGGCGAGCCCCACGCAGGCGACCCCGGCGTGCGGGTCGACCCAGAGGAACGCTCCCGGCCTGCCCGAAGTGGCCGAAGGTGCGCGGGGAGGCCTCGGGGGGCGTCCAGTGCGGGGACTTGTGGCCGCGCAGCTCGAAGCCCGAGGCCCCAGGGGTTGGGGCGCTGGGCACCGAAGCCGGGCAGCACGCCGTCGAGCTCCGGGAGCTGCGGTCGGGTCGCCTCCGCCAGCACCTCCGGCGCGAGGACCCGTCCCGGGCGAGCAGCTCGGCCGGCGAGGCGGAGCAGGTCGGCGACGGTGGAGCGCGCGCCGTGGGCCGGCGAGCCCTCGACGGCGGTGGCGGTCATGCCGAGCGGGTCGCAGCACCGCCTCGCCCACGTAGGTCGGCGAAGCAGCGACGTCGGCGCGCTGGCGCCACGAGGTCGCCGAGCACCTCGTAGGCCGCGTTGCCGTAGATGCGGCGCTGCCCGGGCGGCGCGATCGGCTCGTCGCCGTCGAAGGGCAGGCCGGACGCGTGGCACAGCAGGAGCCGGACGGTGGCCCCGGGCGGACCGGCCGGCTCGTCGAGGTCCAGGATCTCCTCCTGGACCGCCACGAGCACGGCGGTGGCGGTGAGGAGCTTGGTCACCGAGGCCAGCGGGAAGGGCCGGCTCGGCGTCGCCCGCCGTCACGGTCGTGCCGTCCGCGCCCGCATCCACCCGGCTGCCGAGTGGGCGCCGGGCCAGTCCGCCGAGGCGGTGCGAGGCCGTCCGCTCAATCGAACTCGGTGACGAGGTGCTCGTAGATGCCGTACCCCGTCCACGCCGTCCGAGCGGTCAGGCGCATCGGCGTCTCGTGGACGACGACCGGTTGGTCGCTCGGCCGGTCGCACGGGCACCGACGGCTCCGGCCCGCTCGCCGGCGACGGCCAGCTTGTGCCGGTCGTGGTGGTCAGGGTGACGGCGTAGCTCGCGCCGCCGCCGTCGTCGGCCCGCCGCAGGACGCGCTCGGCCGCCGTGACGTACTCGTCGCCGTCGGGGCCGTGGACGAACCCGTTGACGTGGTGATGCCGTCGTGCGTGCTGCACCTCGAAGAGGTTGAAGGCGCGGCCGTCGGCGAGGAAGCCGGTGACCCAGTGCCACTGGTGCAGCCCGGCCCAGTGCCGGAAGCCCCAGGAGTGGTCGCGCTGGCCGAAGCCGTCGAAGGCGATGCGTGCGCCCGCCGACCAGCAGGTCGCCGGTGACCCGGCACGTCTGCTCGTAGTGGCCCCACGCCACCGCCTGGGGGAGCGGGCCGTCCGGGTGGCCGTCGTAGACGGTGGCCGGGCTCAGCCCGTGCCACTCGAGGTGGGCCTTGGACGTCGCCGTCGGCCAGCTGCACGGCCCAGGCCTGTCCCGACTGCCAGCATCCGGTAGGTGAGGCCGTCGTGGCCATCACGTCCCAGTCGGTGGGCGGGATCTCGTCGAGCTCGCGGCCGTAGCCGTAGCACGAGCTCGCCGCCCGACCCACACGAGCATCCCGCCGGTGACCCGGCCGGCGTTGGCCAGCACGGCGATGCGGGTCATCACGAAGGTGTCGGTCTGCGGGTCCCAGGCGTTGAAGTAGAGCGAGTCGCTCCAGTGCGGCGATGGGTCCTCGACGGGGTGCAGGCGCTCGTCGTCGTCGGTGATGCCGCGGTGGCCATCAGTCCCACACCATCCGGTGCGCGGCGTCGCCCTGGAGCAGCTCGATCGGATCGTGCTTGTCGATGTGGCCGATGAGCCCGTGGTAGACGCTGTAGCCGCACAGCTGCTGGAGGCGCGCGCTCGAACCCGGCGGCGATCTCCCGCGGGATCGCCGAGCTGCTGGTTCTCCTGCTGGCGGATGTAGCCGGCGCAGTAGTTCATGGCGATGCCGACGCGGCGCTCGTCGGTGGTGTTGGCGCCGCCGCCGTGCCAGAGGCTGCCGTGCCACACGAGCACCGACCCCGCGGCCATCTCGGCCGGGATCGAGTCGTAGGGCGCGCCGTAGTCGGGGGACGCGGTCGGCCAGGTGGGAGCCGGGGATGATCCGGGTGGCGCCGTTGGCCTCGGTGAAGTCGGTGAGCGCCCACATGGTGTTGCACACCGTCGGCGGGTGCGGCTTGGGGATCGGCATGAGCTGGTCGTCGGCGTGGATCGGCTGCGGCGTCTCGCCGGCGCAGATGGCGATCGACGACAGCGACGAGATGAGGCACCCGGCGTCGAGCACGCCCTCCACGACCGGCAGCACGTTGGGGTGCACCGGGATCCGCTCGAAGGCCCGGCCGTGGACGAGCAGGTTGTAGATGCGCACCGTGCGGGCTGCCCTCGAAGTCGTTGCGGCCGGCACGACGCCGAGGTCGGCCTCGAGGCGGCGCAGCTCGTCGGCCAGCTCGTCGAGCAGGTCGATCTCGATGGCGTCCTCCACGATCGTGTAGCCCTGCTCGGCGATGCGCGCGAGGTGGGTGGCGACGCCGTCCGGGGACAGGGTGGGCACGTCGGGCAAGGTAGTGGCTGTGACCCCGTGGGAGGCAGGCCGTCGACCGGGTGCTGCGCTCGCTCGCAGCCCGGCGAGGTGGTCACCTACGGCGAGGTGGCCGTGGAGGCCGGCCGGCCCGGCGCCGCCCGGTCGGTGGGCACGTTCCTGGCCGCGTCAGGGCGGCGACCTACCCCTGGTGGCGGGTCGTGACCGCCGCGGGCCGGCTGGTGCCCGGCCACGAGGCGGAGCAGGCGCGGCGCCTGCGGGCCGAGGGCGTGGCGGTCGACGAGGGCCGGGGACGGGTGGAAGCGGCCCCGCCGCCGGTAGGTTCGCGGGCCATGTCGATCTACGACCACCCGCTCAACCGCCTCGACGGCTCCCCGCTCGACCTCCACGACTACGAGGACAAGGCCGCTCCTCATCGTGAACGTGGCCTCCAAGTGCGGGCTCACCCCGCAGTACGAGGGCCTCGAGAAGCTCCACGAGCAGTACGCCGACCAGGGCTTCTCCGTGCTCGGCGTCCCGTGCAACCAGTTCGGCGGCCAGGAGCCGGGCAGCTCCGAGGAGATCGCCACCTTCTGCTCCACCACCTACGGCGTCACCTTCCCGCTGGCCGAGAAGGTCGATGTGAACGGCGACGACCGCCACCCGCTGTACGCCGAGCTCACCGCAGGTGGCCGACGCCGAGGGCCGCGACGGCGACATCCAGTGGAACTTCGAGAAGTTCCTGGTCGCCCCCGGCGGCCAGGTCACCCGGTTCGGCCCGCATGGTCACGCCCGAGGACGACGGCCCTCGTGAGCGCGGTGGAGGCCGCCCTGCCCGCGCTGAGCGCGATGCGGGGCCGCACCGAGCCTCGCCGGTACCCTTGTCCGGAACATCATGAACGACACCGACAGCCACCACCGCGCCCGCCGAGCGAGGCGCCCCTCACCTTCGAAGCCCTCGGCGTCTCCCCCCGCCTCGTCAAGGCCCTCGCCGACCAGGGCATCACCGAGCCCTTCGCCATCCAGCGCCTCTCCATCGCCGACGCCCTCGCCGGCCGCGACGTGTGCGGCAAGGCCAAGACCGGCTCCGGCAAGACCCTCGCCTTCGGCCTGCCCGCTCCTCGAGCGGCTCGACCAAGGCCGAGCCTCGCAAGCCGCGCGGCCTCGTGCTGGTGCCCACCCGCGAGCTCGCCCTCCAGGTGCACGACGTGCTCGCCCCGCTGGCCAAGGCCATCGGCAGCCGGGTGGTCGCCGTCTACGGCGGCGCCGACATGAACAAGCAGATCAAGGCCCTCGACCGACGGCGTCGAGGCGATCATCGCCACCCCCGGCCGCCTGATCGACCTGGTCGACCGCAAGGAGGTGGAGCTCGACGGCCTCGAGATCGTGGTCGTCGACGAGGCCGACCGCATGGCCGACATGGGGTTCCTCCCCCAGGTCGAGTGGCTCCTCCGCCACGTCGACAGCCAGCACCAGACGCTGCTGTTCTCCGCCACCCTCGACGGCGTCGTCGACGGGCTCATCAAGCGCTACCAGCACGATCCCGTGTACCACGAGGTCGCCTCGGCCACCGTCACCGTCGACGCCATGCTCCACCGCTTCATCGGCGTGCACGAGATGGACAAGGTGAAGGTGGCGGCGGCCATCGCCCGCGCGAGCGGCAAGACGCTCGCCTTCACCAACACCAAGCGGGTGGCCGACCGGCTGGCCCGCGCCCTCAACGAGGAGGGCGTGCGGGCGGCCGCCATCCACGGCGACCTCCGCCAGGGCCAGCGGGAGGACGCGCTCAAGAACTTCAGCGACGGCAAGCTCCAGGTGCTCGTGGCCACCGACGTGGCCGCCCGCGGCCTCCACATCGACGACATCGACGTGGTCATCCACTACGACCCGCCCCCGACCACAAGACCTACCTGCACCGCTCGGGCCGCACCGCCCGCGCCGGGTCCAAGGGCATGGCCGTGAGCCTGTCGCTCTGGAACGAGGAGCTGCACATGAAGCGCCTCCAGAAGCGCATCGGCGTGATCCAGCCCATCACCGAGATGTTCTCCAACGACGCGCGTCTGGCGATCTCACCGCCTGGGAGCCCTGACGCCGACGCTACGGTTCGCCACCGGTGAGCGAACCGCACCGACCCGAGGAGATCGGCCTCTTCGCCTACCAGGTGTTCTCGAAGCTGGAGGGCGCCGTCACCGCCGGCGATGGTCCACCTGGGCGACCGGCTCGGCCTCTACCGAGGCGCTGGCCGACGCGGACGAGGCCGCTGTCCACCGAGCGACCTGGCCGACGCGGCTCGGCCTCGACGAGCGCTGGGTGCGGGAGTGGGCCTACAACCAGGGCGCCGCCCACATCGTCGAGGTCGACGACGACGAGCGGCTCTCGCCTGGCCCCGGAGGCGGTGGCGGTGCTGGCCACGCCCGATCACCCGGCCTTCGGCATGGGCAGCTTCCACCACCTGCCCGCAGACGATGGCGACCGCTCGAGCGGCTGCCGGAGGCCTTCCGAACCGGCCTGGGGCTCGACCTACGACGACCACGGCCCGGAGTGCGCCGAGGGGATCGCCCGGGGCTTCGAGCCGTGGATGCGCGCCAACCTGCGTCCCCACGGTCCTGCCCGCGCTCGACGGTGTGGTGGCCAAGCTCGAAGCAGGCGCCCCGGTCCTCGACGTCGGATGCGGCGCCGGCGGGCGTGGTGCTGCGAGCTGGCCCGACGCTTCCCGGCCAGCCAGGTGCACCGGCTACGACATCTCCGCAGCACGCCCTGGCGCGGGCCCGGGAGCGGCAGGCGGAGGCAGGCGTCGACAACGTCGCCTTCCTCGATCCTCGCACGGCCGCCGATGCCGAGCGACGGCTCCGCCGACCTGGTCACCACCTTCGACTGCATCCACGACATGACCGACCCCGCGGGCGTGATCGCCGCCATCCGGGCGGCGCTGGCCGACGACGGCACCTGGCTGCTGGTCGACATCAAGGCTCACGACACCTTCGCGGAGAACGCCCGGCGCAACCCGATGGCGAGCCTCATGTACGGGATCAGCGTCCTCACCTGCATGAGCTCGAGCGCTGTCCGAGCCGGGTGGCGCCGGGCTCGGGACGCTGGGACTGTCGGCCGCGCGGGCCGAGGAGATGGCCACGCGAGCCGGCTTCACCCGCTTTCGGCAGCTCGAGATCGACCACCCGATCAACGCCTTCTACGAGATCCGGCCCTGAGGTCGCCGTCTCCGAGCGGAGGTCGCTGGGCGATCTGCTGCCACACGTCGGGGTCGACGGGGTAGGGCGCGTTGAGGGCGACACGGTCGAGCGCGACCTGCCGTAGCGCTCACGGATCGCGGTCGGCCACTCGTCCGGGCGCGGCGACGACGGCGACGGCGTCGCAGCAGCTCGTCGGGGACCAGGGCGGCCATGCCTGCCCAGTCGCCCGACCGGGTCGAGCTCGCGCAGGCGGGGCTGGAGGTCGCCCCAGCCGTGGACGTCGAGCACCACCCGGTAGGCCGGCGTCGAGCCGTAGAACGCGATCTGGGCTCGCACCGCACCGACGGCGGCGTCGAGGCCGGCTGCGTCGACGCCGGTGGCGATCATCACCGGCAGCGACAGCTGGATCGGCGTCCGTGACGGCGCCGGCCGCGCGCCGTCCCCGCTCGAGGGCCGGCAGGGTGACCTCGGTCAGCGATCGCTCGGTGCAGAACGGGTGGACCATGAAGCCGTCGGCCACCTCGCCGGCCACCTCGGTCATCAGCGGACCGACCCCGCCGAGCCACATCGGCGGCGGCCGGTGGGGCTGCGGGCCCGGGTCGAAGAACGGCGTCATGAGCGTGTGGGTGTAGTGCTCGCCCTCGAAGCGCAGCGGCACCCGCTCGTTCCAGGTCGCCCAGATGGCCCGGACGGCCAGCACCAGCTCGCGCATCCGGGCGGCCGGGGCCGACCACGGCATGGAGAACCGTCGCTCGATGTGGGGGCGGATCTGGCTGCCCAGGCCGAGGTGGAAGCGCCCACCGGAGAGCACCTGCAGGTCGTGGGCCTGGGTGGCGATGCGTCATCGGGTTGCGAGCGAAGGCGATGGCGACCGCGGTCATCAGCTCGAGCGCGCTCGGTGGCGGCGGCGGCCACGCACCAGCGGGAGGAACGGGATCGTGGGGCCCTTCGAAGGTGTAGGCCCCGTCGTACCCGGCCTCCTCCAGGCCCGCGCCGCAGCGGCCACGGCGCGGAGGGCGGGGTGACGAGCGGGACCGTCGACGCGCATCGCCACGACCGTACCGGCGCCGCCTGGGTACCGTCGGCGCAGTGGTCGACCCGCGCGCGCCCGTCGTGGCCCGCGAGCCGCCGCGCTGGCCCGCGGCCGGAGCCGGGCTGCCCGACGACCTCGCCGCTGTGGCGGCTGGCCGGCGGTCGCCCCGCCGCGCCGTGGCCCGAGCAGGCGATCCAGAGGAGCTGGGCGAGCTGCTGGAGGCACCCTTACGCCCGGCCGAGCGGCGCCAGGCGGGGGCGCACTACACGCCCGCGGCGCTGGCCGCGGGGCTGGTGGAGCGAGCCCTGCCGGGCACCGCGCGGCCGACGGTGGGCGACCCGGCCTGCGGCGGCGGCGCGCTGCTCCTCGCCGCCGCTCGGGCGACCTGGCGGCAGCCGGGGCGAGCGCCCGCCGACGTGGTGACGCCGGCTCTGGGGGGTGGACGTCGATCCCCTCGCAGTGGCCACGACGGAGGCGGCCCTGGCGCTGTGGGCGGCGTCGCCGCCCGCCCCCGGGGCAGCTGCGGGTGGCCGACGCCCTGCTCGACGCCGACCTGGCGTGGCCGCCGATCGACGTGGTGGTCGGCAACCCGCCCTTCCTCAGCCAGCTGGCGCGCCGACGGCCGCCAGCGACCGTCCGCCCGCTCGGACCTGCGCGGACGCGCTTCGGCCCGTCGCGTGCGGCGCCTACACCGACACCGCCGGGCTGTTCCTGCTCGCGGGCCTGCCAGCTGGCGGCGCCCGAGGGCATCCGTGGCGCTGCTGCAGCCGCAGTCGGTGCTGGCCGCCCGCGACGCCGCCGGGGTGCGTGCAGGCGGTGGCCGAGCGCGGCGAGGTCGCCGAGGTGTGGCTCCCGCCCGACCGCGGCCTTCGCGGCCGCGGTGGACGTGTGCGTGCCGGTCATCCGATCGTCGGGCCGCCCCGGCGCGACCGACCGAGTGGAGCGCCCACCTGGCCCGCGCGCAACGGCGTGCCCGACGGTGGACCTCTGGCGCCGACCGGACGGCTGGGCGACGAGGCGACCGTGACCGCCGCCTTCCGGAGCGAGTACTACGGCATGGTCGACCACGTCCACGAGGCAGCGCGACTGCCCCGGCGGGGCCCCGCTCGTCACCACCGGCCTCATCGACCTCGGTGGCTGCGCCTGGGGCGAGCGGCGCGGCGCGGATCGGCGGACGGTCGTGGGAGCGGCCGGTCGTCGACGCCGGATGCCCTCGAGGGCCGGCGGCCGACTGGGCGCAGCGGACGGCGGTGCCGAAGCTGCTCGTCGCCCCGCAGACCCGGGTGGTGGAGGTGGTCGTCGACGAGGCGGGGGCGTGGCTCCCGGGGGTGCCGCTGGTGGCGGTGCTGGCCCCGCCGGATCGCCTGCTGGGCGCTGGCCGCCGCGCTGGCCGCGCCCGCCGGTGACCGCCTGGGCGCTGCAGCGCGCCGCCGGGACCGCGCCGTCCCGCCAGGCGCCTCAAGGTGACCGCCGCGCCTCCTCCGCGAGGTGCCGCTCCCCGTCGACGACGCGGGCGTGGGCGGCGGGGCCGACGCCCTGCGAGCCGGCGACCTCGCCGCCTTCGCCGCCGCCATGACGGCGGCCTACGGCGTCGCGCCCGAGGTGGCGGACTGGTGGCTGGCCCGCGCGGAACCGGTCTGGAGTCGCGACGCGAGCCGCACCGGTAGGATCTCCCCGACATCAGGAGTGGCCCGGGCGACCGGGTCCAGCAACCTGGGACGGACACCCAAGGTGCTCTCCCACCCCTCGGGGTGGGGATGTGGTCCTGGCAACAGGGCAACGAAGTGTTCGGGTCTCGACCCACCGAGGGTGTCCGCTCCCGCCAGAGCGCAGGAGGACAGGTGGCCGCAGTGCCGTCGGGCGAGCGGGGAGGAGCAGCTACGAGCGAGCCGTCGGCCTGCGCCGCGCCCACGCCTCGCTGCTGCCCGGCCTCGGGCGCCTGGCGCGCCGGCGACCCGCTCGGCCACCGCCAGCTGCTGCTCGCTCGGCGACCGGGCCTTCGCGCTCGAGGGCGGCGGCGTGCTCCGCGACGTCACCATCGCCTACGAGACGTGGGGCACGCTCGCCGACGACGCCTCCAACGCCGTCCTCGTCTGCCACGCCCTCACCGGCGACAGCCACGCCGCCGGCCCGCTCGGCGCCCGGCCACCCCACCGCCGGGCTGGTGGGACGGCCTCATCGGCCCCGGCAAGGCCATCGACACCGACCGCTGGTTCGTGGTCTGCGTCAACGTGCTCGGCGGCTGCCAGGGCACCACCGGCCCGGCCAGCCCCCACCCCGACGACGGCCAGCCGTGGGGCAGCCGCTTCCCGGTGGTGTCGGTGCGCGACTGGGTGCGCAGCCAGGCCGTCGTGGCCGACCACCTCGGCATCCGGCGCTGGCACAGCGTGGTGGGCGGGTCGATGGGCGGGATGCAGGCGCTCGAGTGGGCGCGTCATGTACCCCGAGCGGGTGGCGCTCGGTCGTGCCCATCGCCACCGCCCTGGCCGCCAGCGCCCAGCAGATCGCCTGGTGGTCCACCGGCCGCCGGATCATCCGCATGGACCCCCGCTGGCGGGGCGGCGACTACTACGACGCCGCGCCGGGCGACGGTCCGCACGAGTCGCTGTCGGTGGCCCGCATGGTCAGCCAGATCACGTTCCGCAGCGACGACGTGTTCACCCGGCGCTTCGGCCGCGAGGTGGTGGAGCCGCTCGACGGCTTCTCGCTGTGGCAGCGCTTCGAGGTGGAGCGCTACCTCGAGTACCACGGCGACAAGCTGGTCCGCCGCTTCGACGCCAACTCCTACCTGCTGCTCACCAAGGCCATGGACCTGCACGACGTCGGCCGGGGCCGCGGCGGCACCGCGGCGGCCATGGCCCGGCTCCGGGCGCCCGGTGCTGGCCATCGGCGTGGCCGAGCGACATCCTCTACCCGCTGTACCAGAGCCAGGAGATCGTGGCCGCGGCCCGGCAGGCCGGGCGTGGCCGCCCGCTCCGTCGAGCTCGACAGCCCGCACGGCCACGACGCCTTCCTGATCGAGCACGACCAGGTCGGCGTCCCGCTGAGCGCCTTCCTCGACGACGTGGAGACCCTGTGACGGCCGACGAGCCGACGCCCCCATCTCGACACCACCGGCCATCACCGCCGGGCGCGGCCGGCAGCCGCGACTCGCTGGCGCCGGTGCTGTTCCCGTCGACCACCTACACGGTCGACGAGGTCGCCGAGCACGCCGCCATGGTGGCGGCCCCGCGGTCGACGAAGCTCTACTCCCGCTTCGGCAGCCCGACCGTGCGCGACTTCGAGGACGCCGTCGCCGAGCTCGAGGGCGCCGAGGCGGCGCTGGCGGCGTCGTCGGGCATGGGCACGGTCACGTCGGTGCTGCTCGGGCTGTGCTCCTCGGGCGACCACATCGTCGCCACCCGGCAGATCTTCTCGGTCACCTACGGGCTGCTGGTGATGCACCTGCCCCGCTTCGGCATCGACGTCACGCTTCGTCGACGGCACCGACGCCGACGCCATCACGGCGCGCCATCCGGCCGGGCAAGACCCAGGTGGTGTTCGTCGAGACGCCGGCCAACCCGGCGCTGTCGCTGGTCGACCTCGACGCGATCGGCGCCATCTCCGGGCCCGATCACGGTGGTCGACTCCACCTTCGCCGGCCCCACCGTGCAGCGACCGCTCGACCACGGCGTCGACCTCGTGCTGCACGCCGCCACCAAGGGCATCGCCGGCCACAACGACGCCCTGCTCGGCGTGGTGGCGGGGAGCGCCGAGCTCATCGACCCGATCTGGGCGTGGCAGTCGGCCATGGGCGCGCAGGCGTCGCCGTTCGACGCGTGGAACGGCGCTGCGGGGCATCCGCACGCTGGGCGTGCGGTCCCGCCAGCAGACCGAGACCGCGCTGGAGCTGGCCACGTTCCTCGAAGGGCCACGCCGGCGATCGAGTCGGTGTCGTACCCGCTACCTGCCCAGCCACCCGCAGCACGACCTGGCCCGGCGGCAGATGCGCACCGGCGGCACCGTCGTCACCTTCGAGGTGGCGGGCGGCGCGCGAGGCCACCATCGCCTTCATCGAGCGCTGCCGGCTGGCCCGCATCGCCCTGTCGCTCGGCGGTCCCGAGACGCTGCTCACCCACCCCGCCACCATCGCCGGCCGCTACACCCCCGCCGAGCGGGCCGAGCTCGGCATCACCGACGGCCTGGTCCGCATGTCGGTCGGCCTCGAGCACGCCGACGACCTCCAGGCCGACCTCGCCCAAGCCCTCGGCTGACCCCCCCACCCCCGCGGCGGCTGGGACTCAGTGTGCCGAGCGGGCGCGACGGATGGCGTCGCGGATCTCGGCGATGAGGCGCTCAGGGTGCTCCTGGAACCGCTTGTAGGTGAAGCGCAGGACCGTCCAACCGACGAGGACGAGGTCGTTCTGCCGGGGGAGGTCTCGCTCGCGCACGCGCTCGTCGAGGTGGACTGGTCCGTCGAGCTCGATGGCGATCCGCAGCGCGGGGTAGGCGAGATCCACCTCGGCGACGAAGCGATGGCCGTCGTGCACACGATGGTGGAGGACCGGCGTCGGGAGCCCTGCCTCGGCAATGAGGCACAGCACCAGCAGCTCGAAGTCGGAGTCGGTGACCTCCGTGCGGTCCATGTGGCCGACGATGACGCGTCGTAGCCGGCGGATCCCCGGCCGTCCTCGACGGGCGTGCATGGACAGCGTCGCGATGAGCGACGACCAATCGGTCTTTCCGGACCGTCGAGCCCACTCGATGGCCCGGAGCAGGCGCTGGTCGCCGACGACCCGCCCCACGTCGAGGATGGTCCGGCACACGTCGGTGGAGGGCACCCCGTTCACGAGGGGCCGCTCGGCGCGGACTAGATCGGTGCTGGTGTGCACGCGCACCCCGTCACGGCGCCGGTCGGCTTGCCGCTCGACCGAGATCTCCGGGACGCCCCGGCCGAAGCCGGGGATGCCGTGCAGCGCTGCCGCCGTGAGATGGGAGGCGGCGGTGCGGCCGCCGATGGCCAGGATGGGGGCCAGGACCCGGGCCTCCCATGGGGTCGGGGCGCCGGCCAGCCGGAAGACGGAGACGTCGGCGCGCTCCCACCGGCCGGACCGGAGGCGGGTGGCCGCACAGCTGGCGGATCCTCCCGCGGCCCGCACGTCGTCCAGGGTGGCCAGCCAGTGCTGGCGAGCGAACACCGGCAGCAGCCGGTCGTCGAGTGCTGTCACAGGTCCCTCCACGCGTCGAAGCACCACGTCCGGAGGAAGGCCATCGACGGTAGGCGCGGCCACGCCCGGGCGACACCCCCTCAACTTGTGGTGATTCCGTCGCAGAACCACATGTCAGGACCACAGGCTGCGAGGGAAGGTGGCGAGCAGGTGAGGTTGTGGTGATTCCGTGCCGTTTCGGCACGGAATCACCACAAGCTGCGGGGGTGGGGAGGGGGTTAGGAGGAGAAGAACTGGGCGAGGGCGGCTTGGTTCTCGGGGGAGCCGACCATGCGGACGAACTCGGCGTCCTCGCGCTGGCGGGCGGCCCGCACGGCGTCGAGACGACCGGCGACCATGAGGCGCTTGGTGGTCTGCAGGGAGTCGACGGGCATGGCGCCGATCTTGCCGGGCCACCGCCATCGTGTCGTCGAGCAGCGAGCTCGGGGGCGCTGACCCTCCAGGCCAGGCCGCAGGCCACCGCCTCCTCGGCGCTCATCCACTCGGCCGTGAAGATGAAGTGGGCGGCGTCCTGCCAGCCCATCCGCTGCGGCAGGAGCAGCGATCCGGCCGCCTCCGTGGTGACGCCGAGCGTCACGAACGGCACCTTCAGCCGGGCGTCGTCGGCGATCCACACGATGTCGCAGTAGGGGAGCAGGGTGGCCCCGATGCCGAGGCCGAGGCCGTTGACTGCGGCCAGCAGCGGCTTGTCGAAGGCCTCCAGCACCGGGATGAGGCCCCGGTAGCCGTGGAGCTCGTCGTCGCCGTGGTCCGGCGGCGCCGTCATCTCGCCGAGGTCCTGGCCCGCCGTGAAGGCTCGTCCGGTGCCCGTGAGGACGACGCAGCGCAGCTCCGGATCGGCCTGCGCCGCCAGCAGCGCGTCGCGGGTGGCGTCCCACAGCTCGTCGTTGAGCGCGTTCAGGGCGTCGGGGCGGTTCCAGGTCACGAGGCGCACGCCGTCGGCGTCCGCGATCTCCAGCAGGGTCATGCCTGCCACTGTGTCAGGCCATGCCGGAGATGATCGAGGTGGAGGCCTACCGCCAGGTGGCCGAGCGCTGCGATCGGGCGGACGATCTCGTCGGTGACGGCCCCCGACGACCTGGTACCTCAAGGGCGGCACCACCCCCCGGTCGCTGCGGGCCGCCCTTCCGGGGCGGACGGTCGCCGGGACCCGCCGCATCGGCAAGCTGCTCCTCCTCGACACCGACGGCCCCACCCTCGGGCCTGCGCTTCGGCATGACGGGGCGGCTGCTGGTGGACGACGTCGGCCCGATCGAGCAGCCTCGAGTACTCGAGCTGCCGGCACGACCCGGCCTGGGTGCGGTTCGCCCTGCGCTTCGATGACGGCGGCGACCTCCAGCTGGTCGACCCCCGTCGGCTCGGAGGCGTGGTGCTCGATCCCGCCACCGACCACCTCGGCCTCGACGCCCTCGCCATCACGCAGACCGCAGCTGCGCGGCTGCCCTGGCCGCCAGCCGGCGCCCCGTCAAGGCCTGGCTGCTCGACCAGTCGAGGCTCGCCGGCGTCGGCAACCTGCTCGCCGACGAGATGCTGTGGCGGGCCGGCATCGACCCGGCCCGCCCGGCCGACACGCCTGGACCGTCACGAGGCGCGACACCCTCCACCGGCACCTCGGCCGCACCGTCCGCCTGCTCACCAAGCGAGGCGGCAGCCACACCGGCGACCTCCAGGTGGCCCGCGTGCCGGGGCGCCTCCTGCCCACGGGACGGCGCCCCGCTCGCCCGTCGGACCATCGGCGGCCGCACCACCTACTCCTGTCCCGAGCACCAGCGCTGACGCGGCTGGGAGCGGACGATCGCTGGCCGGTACCCTTCCGGCGTTCTCCCAGACGAGGAGCGGCACGGGCAGATGCGCGGAGCACGACGAGAACGCTGGGCTGCGCTCGTCGTCTCGTCTGCCCTGGCTGCCACGTGCTGCTCGCCCTGGGCGGCCCCGCTCCAGCCCAGGAGAGCCCACGCCCCCGGCCCGATCGACTGCACGCTCAACCCCACCGACCCCTCCTGCACCACCCTCCCGCCGGAGCCCACCACCACGGTGGAGGAGACCACCACCACCGCCTTCGAGACCACCACCACCTTCCGGTCGACGACCACCACCTTCCGCCGCCACGCCCACCACCGCCCGCCCTGCCACCACCACGACCACCATCACTCGACGTGACCACCAGCATCGACCTGCTCGTGCCCGGTGACGGCACCGAGGGCGCCGAGTCGACCACCACGACCACGCCGACGCCCCGACCATCAGCCAGCGGGGGCGGCACCAGCGACGGCACCCTGCTGGCGGTGATCGTGGGCGGCCTCCTGCTCCTGGCCGTGGCCGTGTCCATCCTCACCTGGCGGTACTGGGTGGCCACCCGGCCGCCGCTGCCATGGCGGCGGTAGGGTCCAGGGATGGCTGAGTCGCTCGACGTCGACGCCATGCTGCAGCGCTTCCGCGACCGGGCCCACGCGGTGCGCAACCGCCCCCTGCCCCCGGTCGCCGGCGAGGAGCGCACCCGCTTCATCGAGCAGGCCCAGATCGACTTCCAGGACTTCGCCATCATCGGCGACGCCAGTCGGCGAGCTCGACGACGGCGTGCTCGTCCTGCGCATCGACCTCCGCCCCGCCGAGCGACGGCTGAGCCGTGGCGGCCTCGCCGCTTCGACGCGGCCATCGCGGCGATCGACGCCGCCAACGCCGACGACCCGAACACCATCGAGGTGCGCGGCGAGCGTGCGCCCCAAGGAGCTGGCGCACGCCGAGCTGATGACGGAGTGGCTGGAGCCGTCTCGACCCTGACGCCGACGAGGCGCAGCGCCTCGCCGCCCGCGCCCACCACCTGCGCCGCTGGAGCGTGCCGCGGACGGCGTATCCCGGACGGCCGGGCCGGCTACCTGCGCTGGCGGACGGCCCTGCGCAAGCAGCACGCCGAGGAGGTGGCGGTGCTCCTCGGCCGACGTCGGCTACGACGAGGCCACCATCGAGCGGGTGCAGGCCATCATCCGCAAGGAGGGCCTCGGGCACCGACCCGCAGGTGCAGACCCACGAGGACGCCCTCTGCCTCGTGTTCCTCGAGACGCAGCTGGCCGCCACCGTCGACGACCTCGGCGACGACAAGATGGTCGAGGTCATCCGGAAGACGGCGGCCAAGATGAGCGACGGGCGGCTGGCCCTCGTCGCCGAGCTGCCGATGCGGCGACGCGCGACCGGGCGCTGGTCGGAGCGGGCGCTGGCGGCGGACTAGGCCGAGGCGCCGACGGCGCCGGAGCGGTTGATGGCGGTGTCGTCGGTGCCGAGGTAGCTCTCGATGACAGCCGGGTGCTCGAGCACCTCGGCCGGCGTGCCCTGGGCGATGATGCCGCCGAGCTCGAGGGCGATCATCTCGTCGCAGATGGTCCGCAGCAGCGGCATGTCGTGCTCGATCACGAGCACCGAGCAGCCCATCTGCTCGCGCACCCGCAGCAGCAGCGGCCCGAGCGCCTCGGTCTCCTTCTGGGCCACGCCGCCGGAGGGCTCGTCGAGCATCAGGACCTTGGGGTCCTGGGCGAGGATGCAGGCCAGGTCGACGATGCGACGGCTGCCGGTGGACAGCTCGCCGGTGAGCTTCTGGCGGAAGGCGCTCGAGGCCCATGAGCTCGATGAGCTCGTCGACCTTGGCGGCCACCGCCAGCTCGCTCTCGTAGGACGCCGGCAGCTGGAAGGCGGCCGCCACCATGTCCTTGGACGCCAGGTGGCGCTCGCGGGCGACGGCGATCGTCTCGGCCACGGTGAGGCTGGGGTAGAGGAGGGCGTCCTGGAACGACCGGGCCACCCCGCCCCTCGCCCGCTCGTGGGGCGGCCAGTCGGTGACGTCGTGGCCCCGGAGCAGGATGCGGCCGGCCTCGATGGGCAGGAACCCGGAGATGCAGTCCATCAGGGTCGTCTTGCCGGCGCCGTTGTGGCCGATGAGCCCGAGGATCTGTCCGTCGCGGAGCTGCAGGTCGACGTCGTTGACGGCGGTGATGCCGCCGAAGCGCTTCACCACGCCGCGGCACTCGAGCAGCACGGCGGCGTCCTCGGGCTACCTCGGGGTCGGCGCCGGCGGCCGCCGGCGCGACCCGAGGCCGGTTCGCTCTCGGCCGGCTCGGCTCCCGCCGACGCGCCGGCGATGAACACCGAGCGCAGGATGTCGGGGCGCTCGAGGAGCTCGGAGGTCGGCCCGGTGAAGCGCACCTCGCCCTTCTCCATGAACACGGCCCGCTCGGCCAGGTTCAGCGCCACGTTCACCGACTGCTCGACGATGACGATGGTGGTGCCGCGCCGGTGGATCTCGCGCACCACCTCGAGCAGCTGGCCGACGATGGTGGGCGCCAGGCCGAGCGACAGCTCGTCGATCATGAGCAGCTCGGGTCGGGTCATGAGCGCCCCACCGAGGGCGAGCATCTGCTGCTCGCCGCCGGAGAGGTTGCCGGCCATCTGCGCGGACCGCTGCTTGAGGATCGGGAAGAGGGTCTCCACCTCGGCCTTGGCGGCCTCGACGCGGTCCTGGTCCTTGCGGATCAGCCAGCCGGCCAGCCGCAGGTTCTCGGCCACGGTG
Organism: uncultured Microthrixaceae bacterium; assembly: GCA_963795165.1. GTDB lineage: Bacteria > Actinomycetota > Acidimicrobiia > Acidimicrobiales > VFJN01 > VFJN01. The sequence continues at coordinate 169,120 of CAWCGT010000001.1, forward strand.
AGGGTGGGGAACACGCCCTTGCCGCCGGGCATCAGCGAGATGCCCCGGTGGGTGGTGACGTCGGCGGAGAGGTTGGTGACGTCCTCGTCCCTTGAAGGTGACGGTGCCGGCCTTGGGGCGCACGAGGCCGCAGATGCCCTTGAGCAGGGTGGACTTGCCGGCACCGTTGGTGCCGAGCAGGGCGACGATCTCGCCCGGCTGCACGTCGAAGTCGACGTCGAAGAGGATCTGCACGGGCCCGTAGGCCATGTCGATGCCGCGGCACGAGAGCAGCGGGTTCGCCTCGGCCGCGGGGGTCGCCGTCTTGGCGGCAGTCTTCTTCGCTGCCGGCGCCTTCTTGGCGAGGACCTTCTTTGCGGCGGGCTTCTTGGGCGCGGCCTTCTTGGCAGGTGCCTTCTTCCGGGGGGCGGAACCGGTGCTGGCGGCCATCAGCTCGCTCCCACCGGCTGGCGGTCGGCGTCGTCGGCTGGCTCGTCGTCGTCGTCGTTGGGCGGCGCCCCGCTCAGCGCCCCTGAGAGGAGGCCGACCTCGTCGGCTGCGCCCTTGCTGCTGTCGCGCTTGTCGGCCACGAGGCTGGGCACGAGGATGTCGCGCCGGTCGGCGATCCGGATCAGGACACGGTCGCGCAGGTTGTAGAGCAGCTGGCCGATGCCGCCGGGGAACACCAGCAGGACGACGAGCAGCACGCTGCCGGTGAGGCCAGCCCGGATGTCGCCCAGGAAGGTCAGCGTCTCGAGGAACCGGAACAGCAGCACCCCGATGACGGCTCCGGCGATGGAGCCGAGCCCACCGATCACCGCGGTGGCGAAGAGGTTGAGCGAGTCGTACGGCGGGTAGGTGCCCTTGCTCAACGCCGGTGAGCAGGAGCACGTGCAGCGCCCCCGCCACGCCGGCGATGACGCCGGCGAGCAGGAAGGCGGCCAGCTTCACCGAGGTGGTGGGCACGGCGGCGGCGTCGGCGGCCCGCTGGTTGTCGCGGGTGGCGATGATGACGCGGCCGGCCCGGGCCTTGCGGACGCCCTGGGCGGCCAGGATCGACAGGCCGAGGAAGCGCCAGGCAGAAGAGGTACATGCTGTAGCCGTCGTTGAGGTCGATCCGCTCCCAGAGGATCGGGCGGTCCACGCCGCTGGGGATGATGCTCGGGAAGTTGTTGAAGTTGATGACGTACAGGTCGAGGGCCACCGCGAAGGCGAGCGTGGTGACGGCGAGGAAGAGCCCCTTGATCCGCAGGGCGGGGAGGCCCACCAGCAGGGACACGCCCGCCCCCACAGCACCGGAGGCCAGGAGGACGAGGAGGTAGTCGAGGTTGTGGTCGGCGATGAGGTTGCCGGCCACCAGGGCGCCCAGGCCCACGATGGCGAACTGACCGAGGCTGATGTGGCCACCCCAGCCGGTGAGGACCACGAGCGACACCGCGGTCATGCCCCACACGAGGGCGAGGGCCGCCAGGTACTGGTTGGACGGCCCCCAGGTGTTCGGCACGATCAGCATGAGCAGGCCGACCACGCCGAACACGGCCCGCTTGGTCCAGATCACCTCGGGGAGTCGTCGCAGCTCCTCTGGGATGGGCTTGAGCACTGCGGTGGCCGACCACGACGACGCCGCAGCGTCCTGGGCCCGGGAGAGCTTGCCCCGCTGGAGCAGGAGGGCACCGAGGATCACGACGAGGAACACCATGTTCTGCAGGGTGGGGGAGCCGCTCGTGTTCCAGCGGACCACCTGCTCCACCACGCCGAGGCCCACGCCGGCGGCGAAGGCGATCGGCAGCGACTCCATGCGCGCCACCACGGCGGCGGCCAGGGCCGGGAGCAGCACCACCGGCCCCGAGGCCACCACGCCGGGCGTGACGCCGGAGAACGGCGCCTTCAGCACGAAGGTGAGGGCGGCCAGGCCGCCGGCGACCATCCACACGATGGTGGAGAGCCGGCGGATCGGGATGCCCAGGAGCAGGGCCCGGTCGGCGTTCTCGGCCGCCGCTCGCACGGCGATGCCGACGTCGGTCTTGAGCAGGAACCAGGCCAGCCCGGCCAGCACCGGCGGGATCACGAGCATGATCAGCATCTCGTCGCCGGTGAGGGTCTTGACGCCGAGGTCGTAGTTGAAGGTGATCGGGATGTTGAACCCGCCCGCCAGCCCCACGAACCCGATGGCCTTGGAGACGATGAGGAGCTCGATGAGGCTGAGCATCTGGGCGATGCCGATGCTGGCCACCGTGAGGATGAGGCGGGACGAGGTGCGGAAGCGGCGGACGATGAGGTCGACGAACACGCCGGTGAGCACACCGATGGCCACGCCGATGGGCAGGGCCAGGAAGAAGTTGACGCCCTTCTCGAGGTGGAGGGCGATGGCGATGACGCCGGCCAGGCTGCCCATCGACCCGTAGGCGAAGTTGATGAACTGGTTGGTGCGGTAGATGAGGATGAGGCCCATGGCCAGCAGGGCGGTGACGGTGCCGACGATCACCCCCGCCACCACGATGCCGATGGGCGCCTTGTCGTCGAGGAACGAGGCGGTGGGCCCGAACGTGTAGAGGACGTAGCCGAGGGCGGCGAGCGGCAGGCCCACCGCGGCAGCTGGCGGCCGAGCGAGGTAGCGAGGTCAGCCGGTCCCAGGCGTCGGTGATCACGCCGGCTTGCCGGGGTTGCCCGGCGGGATCTGGCCCGTCGGTCCAGCGCTTGTCGCTGGTGCCGACGTACGCACCCTTCTTGCCGTTGTACGTGGAGGTGGCGTTGGGGTCGCAGTAGATCTCCCGCACGTCGTTGGCGGCGGTGCGGTCACCCGGCCCGAACTTCCAGAGCCCGACCGGCCCGAGCTTGGGCGGGTAGGCGAACATGCCCGCGCTCGAAGCTGGCCGGGGTGAGGTTCGGCCCGGCCCCCTGCAGGCCGATCGCCAGCATGTACATCTGGTAGTAGATGAGGTCGACGGAGAAGGCCGGCTCGTCGTTGCGCACGTCCTTGTACGCGGCGTAGGCGATCGTCTTGGTGGGCGAGCACGAACGCCGTTGAGCGGGCTCACGCCGAAGGCGTGGGCGGCGAACTCTGGTTCCACAGCTGGCCCACGATGTCGGCGTCGGTGAGGGCGGTGCCCACGATGATGAACTCCGGGTAGTACTTCTCCCGGTTGGCCACGCCCGACAGGAACACCGGCAGGATCGGGTCGCAGCCGCAGACGATCGTGGTGATGTTCATGTTCTTCATCTGGGCGATGATCCCGGTGGCCTGATCCGACATCGTGGCCAGGTCGAGCACGTACTTCCGGTTGAAGCCGGGCTCCTTGCCCGATCTTGCGGATGATGGCCTCGGCGTTCTGCACCGACTCCTGGTACCAGGAGTTCTCCGGGGCCAGCGTGGCGAACTTGCGGGGCCGACCCTTGAGGTCCTTGCCGTCGCCGCCCTTGCCGCCGGCGTGGACGGCGGGCTTGTCGTAGAGCCGCTTCACCGCGTACTCGGCCGCGAGCTCCGACACGAGGGAGCCGTCGGTGGCGAGGCTCCAGGCGAAGGGCCGCGCTGCTCGTGCCAGGCGCGGGAGAGGTAGGGCGTACCGAAGCCGATCACGCCCCGCTTGGCGAGGGCGCCGGCGTAGGGCTCGGAGGTGGCCGACAGGTCGGCGAACGCCCCGATCTCCTCGGCCACCTTGATGGCGTCGGCCTCGGCCTTGTCGCGGCCCTTGCCGAGCAGCTCGTTGGTGTTGGAGCCCTGGCCCTCGTAGAAGACGATCTCGATCTTGCGGCCGTAGAACTGGAAGCGCTTGTTGAAGTAGTCGGCCATCGTCTGGACGGTGCGCTTCACGGTGGCGGGGGAGTCCGACGAGCGACGCGCCGGCCAGGTCGGCCAGGGTCTGCTGGAAGCCCACGCTCGTTGAGCACCCGGAAGGCCACCTTGATGGTCTTGTCGGTGACGCCCTTGTGGGTCCCGCCGCCGTTGCTCCCCGAGAAGGCGACGCAGGGCGGCGAGTAGGGGTCGCCGGGGACCTGCTCCTTGCGGTCGGGGCAGCCACCCGCGGACCCCGGGGGTGCGGCCCCTCCGGTGGTGGCGCCTCCCGTGGTGGCACCACCGGTGGCCCCGCCCTCGGTGCCTCCCGTGGCGGCGGTCCCGTCGGTGGCTCCGCCGGCGTCGGCGGCCACGGTCCCGTCGGTCGTGGCGAAGCCCCCGTCGGTCACGCCTCCGGCGGTCAGGTCCCCGGCGCCGACGTCCGCTCCGGTGTCGGGGACCTTGGAGGGAACAAGCACCGACAGCAAGAGGATCATCAGCGCGAACACCGCCAGCGGGCCGTAGCCGCGCATGAGGCGCTGCCACACGCTGAAGTAGCCCCGCGGCGGGTCAGAGCTCAGGATCGGGAGCGGACATCGTCTAGTCCTCCAGGGGGATCTCGCGCTGGGCCCGCCGCATCTTGCGTCGGTCGCCCTCGGCACTGGCGAGGAGCAGCGAGCAGCCCGCCCGCACCGACACCGGCCAGGGCACCGCCGCGGGCTCCGTCCAGGTCGGAGATCGGGGTGGCCGGGCCAGCGGGGGTGGTCGCCCCGCCGCCCGCAGGGGAGTCGGCGGACGGCGGGGACGCCACCTCGCCGCCGAGGTCGACCGGAACGTCACCGGTGCCGAAGTCGTCGATCGGGGTGTTGGGCAGGCTCGGGGTGTCGGGCAGCGCCGGGATGTCGCCGAACTGGAACCCGCCGAGCTCTGCGGTGGTGACCTGCACGCCGCCCAGCTCGAGGTTGAGCGATCCTGCGCCGCTGACGGAGCCGACCGCGAGGTCGAGGATCGTGACTGCCGACGAAGACGGGAAGGCGTAGACCCCGGAGAGGTCACCGCCGCACCCGAGCCGGAAGAGGGTCTCGGTGAAGTCTTCGCGGATGGGCTGGGCGGCGTTGAGGAGCGGGCCGAGCAGCAGTCCGTCACGGAGGTCTGAGGGGATGACGCCGATCTTCAGCGGATCGACGAACACGATGCCCTCTTCGCGACGGACCTGCGGGGCGACCACCTGGAGGCCGACGGCGGCGAGCGTGTCCTTGAGCAGACGGATCTGGTCGGACGGGTCGGCGGGGATCGGGGTCTTGGCGCCGTTGATCGTGATGGAGCCGATCTCGAAGGAGGCGCAGGTCCTCGGTCTTGGCACCAGAGCGCTGGATAGCCTCCCACCGCATGTCGCCCAGGGAGATGGCACCGCCGAGGAGCTTGAGCGAGGCGATCTCGGTGACGGCTCGGGCCTCTCGCACACCGGGGGCCACGACACCGCAGGTGGCGGTGGAGCGCGCGCCGGAGATGACGGCCAGGTTCGGCTCACCGACCGGTGCCACCGTGGTGATGGCCTCGGCGAAGGGGGCCGTGGTGGCGCGGGCGCACATCTTGATGGCGCCGCCGGCCTCGTCGTCCGCCTTGCCTTCGGCCGCACCGGGGTCGTCGGACGAGACGATCACCGGCTGGGGTTGGTCCTCGGCGGCGTAGGTGGGGTCGGCACCCTCGCAGCCCTCGCCGGCGAGAGTGGTGCCGATCACACCGAGGTTGATCGCCTTGCTCTGAGCCTGGGCGGCGGTGTTCTGGTGGCCAGCGACGGACTCGCCGGCGGTGATCCCGAAGCTGAGCCCGCCGAAGGCCGGGTTGACCTTGTAGCCGATGGCGATGGCCGTGCCCGTGCCGGGGTTGAACTCGGCTCGGCAGGTGTCGGCGCAGCCCCGCCGGCGTCGGTGGCTACGAAGGTGAGGAGGAGCGCGCATCCCACTCCGAGCGCCGTCCGCCGGGTGCGGCGGAACGCCTCGCGTCGCTCACGTTCCTTCATCCGTCCCCCTGGTGCGTGGGTGTACTGGTGCTGGTGCGGCCGGTGCAAACCGTGCGCAACCGACCGTACCCACTCCTACCCAGAATGTGTCATCGGTCACGCGAGGTCTGGGCAGGGTAGTTCGAAGGCCCCGGTGCGGATCCAGTCGACGGGGGGTTGGGGCGGTGCCGGAAGGCCCCTGCTATCGTCGCTGGCTCACGCGGACGTGGCTCAGCTGGTAGAGCACAACCTTGCCAAGGTTGGGGTCGCGGGTTCGAATCCCGTCGTCCGCTCCAGAACAGGCAGATCACACCTGCGGGTGGCGGCGTTGTCACCGCGAGCGGTCCTGCCAGCTACTGGCTGGCCGATCGCGCCACGGGCAACGGGCTCGGCCTCAGCCTCTGGGACGACGAGTCGTCGATCCGGGCGGGTGAGCCGGCGAGCCGTCGTCGGCGCAAGGAGTTCGAGCGGCGGGCGGGCTGCCGGATCGACTCCATCGGGCAGTACGAGGCGATCGGGGTGGTGGCGGCCACCAACCTGCCCACCACCCGCATGGCGGTCTCCCGAGAGCGCTGACGGCGCTCCCGGGAGCCGGCCATTCGTGATCTGATCGCTATTGGTGGGCGTCGCGGAGCGAGCGCACGTCGTCGTGGGCCGCCTTCACCTCGACGAGCTGGCGCTCGACGACCTCGCGAAGACCGGCCGAGATGTCGGCGTCCAGCGCCTTCTGGAACTCCTTGACGGCGTGGTCCTCACCCTGCTCGGCGGCGTCCAGCACGCCCTTGGGATCTGAGCCGGCAAGCGCGTCCTTGAGGCTCAGCCAGCCTCGGTGGAGCGTGGCGGCGACGGAGCCGGACTCCTGGATGTCGTCGCCGTAGGCGCTGGCCATCGAGCGCAGCTCGGCGGAGAACTTGGCCCGCTGCTCTGCGAAGCGCGTGAAGGTGTCGGCGAGCTGCGGCGTGTCGCTGTCGCGGAGCTTCTCCGCACCCTTGGTGAACCCCTCTCGCCCGTCCTCGAGCGTCTCGATGAGGTCCTTGCTCACGGCTTCGTCGGTCGACATGGGTCGCCTGCTTTCTGGTTCGTGGGTGCGTCCGGGGGTGAGTGCCCCCAACACCCGATCGGCAACCGCGCGCGCTCGTCGCGTGGCCCTGGACGCGCAGTGCCCCGGCCGCTGGGCCGGGGCACTGGAACCGTTGGTCGTTCGGACGTCAGGAGGTCGGCGGCTGACCCGGCTCGTAGGTGAACGAGTAGTGAGAGACGCCCTTGCCGTTGCTGGCAGAGATCGTCACCGTCTCGGCTGGCTCCACCTGCACGAACTCGGTGAGCTGGCCGGCCTTGACGCAGTAGCCGGTGATCAGGTTGTCCTCGGGCGCGCTGACCGTCACCGTCTTGTGCTCGCCCACCACGTCGACCTTCCCGGAGTCGCCCGCTGGGCAGATGACGGGGTTGGCCTTTGCGCCCGCCGTGCTCGTACCGATCGGGAGGACCGACAGGGCCAATCCTGCCGCCATCGCTCCACCAATGACCGTTGCTCGCCTCATGGCACACCGTCGCTTTCTGGGCTCCGCCCATGTGATGCGCTCGGTTTCGCCATTTGCTCCCCGAGGGCCAGGCGACCAGCTAGCGGCCTCTCGGATCGACGCATGCGCGGCTTGTGACTGATTTGCCGCGAACAGTAGCAATCCGCACCCCAAACTGCCACAAGGAGTGGCGAGGGGTTGCGTTCGGGTGCCCTGTGCCCACGTTGGTTCACGCTCGGTGATGGCTTCGTCGGGCGGATCCCGGATGTGCTCTGCTCTGCGGAGATCGCATCGCAGCCCGCCGACCAGAGGAGCACCACCATGCCCGCCAACCCCCTCAACACCGACGACTTCGGCGGCGAGCTCTACAACCTCGGGATGTCGGAAGGCGCCCGCCCGCTGCTCGACAAGGTGAAGGCGTTCATCGCCGACGAGGTCGAGCCCATCACGGCGGAGTTCTTCCGGCTCGGGGAGGACCGGCAGGACCGATGGAGCTTCGCCCCGGGCCAGCTCGAGCTGCTCGATGGGGTGAAGGCCAAGGCGAAGGCCAGCGGGCTCTGGAACTTCTTCCTCCCCGACGCCGAGACCGGGCAGGGCCTGTCCAACCTCGACTACGCGTACATCGCCGTCGAGCTCGGCAAGAACCCGCTGGCCTCCGAGTGCCTCAACTGCTCGGCCCCCGACACCGGCAACATGGAGGTGCTCGAGCGGGTCGGCACACCCGAGCAGAAGAAGCAGTGGCTCGAGCCGCTGCTGAACGGCGAGATCCGGTCCTGCTTCGCGATGACCGAGCCCGACATGGCCTCGCTCCGACGCCCGCAACATCGCCACCGCCGCCGTGCTCGACGGCGACGAGTGGGTCATCAACGGCGAGAAGTACTACATCTCCGGCGCCGGCGACCCGCGCTGCAAGATCATGATCTGCATGGTCCGCACCAACCCGGATGCGGCCGCCCACCTCCAGCAGTCGCAGATCCTCGTGCCGATGGACACCCCCGGCGTCGAGATGCTCGGGCCCGATGCACGTCTTCGGCCACGACGACGCCCCCCACGGTCACATGCACATCCGCCTCACCGACGTGCGGGTGCCGAAGGACAACATGCTGCTCGGCGAGGGGCGGGGCTTCGAGATCTCCCAGCTCCGCCTCGGCCCGGGTCGCATCCACCACTGCATGCGCTCGATCGGCGCGGCCGAGCGGGCCCTCGAGCTGATGGTCGAGCGGGGCCTGAGCCGTGAGGCCTTCGGCAAGCCGCTGATCGTCGCTGGGCAAGAACACCGAGCTGGTGGCCAAGGCCCGCATCGAGATCGAGGCCATGCGGCTGATGGTGCTCCGGGCGGCCAAGGCCATGGACCTGATGGGCAACGCCGAGGCCCGGGTGTGGGTGAGCGCCGTCAAGGCCATGGTGCCCGAGCGGGTGTGCCAGATCATCGACCAGGCCATCCAGATGCACGGCGCCACCGGCGTGTCGCAGTGGACCCCGCTGGCCGACATGTACACCGGCCAGCGCACGCTGCGCCTGGCCGACGGACCCGACGAGGTGCACTACATGGTGGTCGGTCGGGCCGAGATCGCCCGACACCAGCCGAGCTGAGCTGGTGCGGCGCTAGCCGTGCTGCCAGACGCGCTGCTTGACGCCGCGCGTCCCGTAGAGGGCCACCGCGTCGAGGGCGGCGACCTCGTCGGCTGTCATCGCCCATCCGAGGGCACCAGCGTTGTCCTCGGCCTGCGTGCGGTTCTTGGCTCCCGGGATCGGGACCGTCCCTTTGGCGATGAGCCAGGCCAGGGCCACCTGGCTCGGCGTCCGCCCGTGGGCGTCGCCGATGCGACGCAGCGCTGCGACGATGGCGTCGACGTCTTCCATCGGGTGGTCTGAGAAGCTCCGGTTGGCCGGCGGCGGGTGGTTGGCCGAGTACTTCCCGGTGAGGCGCCCCTGCCCGATCGGCGAATAGGCCAGCACGGCCACACCGAGCTCCCGGCAGCAGTCGAGCAGCCCCACCGTCTCGGGCATGCGGCGCAGCAGCGACATCTCCACCTGGTTCGACGCCAGCCGCAAGCCGCGCTCTCGCAGGGCGGCGTCGATGGCGCGGGTCTCCTTCTCTGAGTAGTTGGACACCCCGACCGCCCGCACCAGTCCCTCGGCGTGCGCTGCGGCCAGCGCGTCGGCCAGGGCCCCCTTGGACCGAAGCGAGATGGGTCCATGGATCTGGTAGAGGTCGATGGTGTCGACACCGAGCCGCTCCGTCGACGCCCGGGCGGCGCTCACCAGCGCTGCGGTCACGTTGAGCTTCCAGGGCGACGGCATGAACTTCGACGCGATCACGACGCGCCCCCGCTGGGAGGGGTCCTCGGCCAAGAGGCGACCGATGATCCGCTCGCTCTCCCCGCTGCCGTACACCTCGGCGGTGTCGAAGAACCCGATCCCGGCCTCCAGGCAGGCCTGCCAGGCCTCCCTGATCGTGTCCACCGTGAAGGTGGTGTCGTACCCGCCCATGCCCCAGGTGGACTTGTCCCCCCAGGCCCACGTGCCCACGCCCAACGGGGGGATCTCCACGTCGGTCCCGGCCAAGGTGATGCGGTCAGACGCTTTGGGGGTGGTCACGGCGATGCGGCGTGGCTACTCGGTGATCTCGAGGAAGATGCACTCACCTGGGCACTCTTCGGCGGCCTCGATGGTCGTGTCCACGTGGGCCTGCGGAACGGTGGCCACGCCCTCGGCCATCTTGTAGACGGGATCGGTGCCCGACCCGTTGAAGATGTCGGACCACCCCGCCTCCTTCACGTAGGCCAAGCCGTCGTCGTGCATGGCGAAGATCCCCGGCTGCAGCTCCACGCAGATGCCGTCTCCCGTGCACAGGTCCTGATCGATCCACACCTTCAGCTCAGCCATGGGGCGACAGGCTCTCAGGTCACGCCCGCCGTCGTCGAACCGGCGGCGGCTTCCACCCCCACGCGGTGGTGTGACGCATGTCGGGGTCTGCCGTCGAGACGGGTGGGTAGCCAGGACGGGTCCCCCCGTGACCCATTCAGGAGGTCCCCCCGTGCAGTTCGGATCCATCGACGTCAACAAGCTTCGCAGCATCGGCGACAAGGCCGTCGGCCTCACCAAGGAGGCCATCGGTGCCGTCACCGGCAACGACGCCTTGCAGGACGCTGGCGAGGCCCAGCAGGCCAAGGCCACCGAGCGGCTCAAGGCGCTCCGAGCCGAGGTCAAGGCAGAGGCCAAGGACGCCAAGGCCGACGCCCTCGAGCAGCGCCAGAAGGCCGCTGAGGCTGCCAAGCGCTAGTCGCTGGCCGCCACCGCACCGTCCACCCGATCCACCAACAACCAGGAGGCCCCCATGGGCGCATTCGAAGAGCTGAAGGGCAAGGTCAAGGAGACCGCCGGAGACCTGACCAACAACGAGGCCCTCGAGCAGGAGGGCAAGGCCCAGAAGGAGAAGGGCGAGGCCGACCGCGAGGCCGACCAGGAGCGGGCCAAGGCCAAGGCCCACGAGGCCAAGGCGGAGGCCAAGGAAGCCGAGCAGAACCTGGCCGAGAAGGCCAAGTAGTCAGCTGACAGCCCGCCACCCGTCTCGGGTGGCGGGCATGTCGGTGGCCCCGTCTGCGTGCGGGACCACCCCGAGGACCTGATGGACGCTGACCCCGCCGTCCTCGAACCCCACGGCTGAGCCGGCCATGTACAGGCGCCAGATGCGCGCCCGACGCTCGCCGGCCAACCGCACGGCGTCGTCCCAGTGCCGCTCGAGATTGGCCACCCAGCTCCGCAGCGTTCGGGCGTAGTGCTCCCGCAGCGTCTCCACGTCGCGCACCTCGAAGCCGGCGGCCTCCATCGCCAAGGCCACCTCCCCAACGTCGAGCAGCTCGCCGTCCGGGAACACGTAGCGGCCGGTGAAGGATCGGCGAGGGAGGCGAGATCCGCCCGCACTGGAGATGGCGTGGTTGAGGAGCCGACCGCCCTCACGGAGCCGGGCGCGAAGCACCCGGAAGTACTCGGCCGTCTGCACCTTGCCGACGTGCTCGAACATCCCGATCGAGGAGATGGCATCGAAGGTCTCGTGCGCCGGGAGGTCGCGGTAGTCCTGCTCGCGGATCTCCACGAGGTGGCTCAGCCCCGCTTCAGTCACCCGTTCGCGGGCTCGGCGGGCCTGTTCCCGGCTGATGGTGATCCCGACCACGCGGGCGCCGTGGCGGCGGGCGGCGTGGAGGGCCATCGAGCCCCATCCGCACCCCACGTCGAGGAGCCGCGCACCGGGGTGCTCGTGCAGCCCCAGCTTGCGGGCCACCAGCTCGTGCTTGGAGGCCTGCGCCTCCTCGAGCGTGGCGGCCGCCTCGGGGAACCGGGCGCACGAGTAGGTCATGGACGGTCCCAGGACCAGCTCGTAGAACTCGTTGCCCACGTCGTAGTGGTGGCGAACCGCCTGGGCGTCGCGGCGGGCCGAGTGGCGCCGCCCCCGAGGCAGGGCCTCCTCCGGTGGAGGCGGCAGGGGTCGACCGACCGCTCCGAGGGCCATCGCCGCCCGCAAGGCCCGGGGAGCGATGGTGAGGGCCAGGCGGGGATCGAGGGCCACGGCGTCGCGGAGGAGGGCGATCACCTCGAAGAGGTCGCCGTCGACGTCGAGGTCGCCGCAGACGTAGGCCCGCGAGAGCCCGAGCTCGTCGGGGGCCCACAGGAGTCGGCGCAGGGCGTCGGGTGACCGCACGCCCAAGGTGCCGGGGGCGCCGGCGGGTCCGAGCGCGCTCCCGTCCCAGAGCTCGACGCGGATCGGGAGCGGGTCGCCGAGCACGGCAGTCAGCAGCGGGCGCAGCGTGTGGGCGATGGTGCCCGGGTCGCTCTCGGTGTAGATGGAGAGCTCGGCACCAGCCCGACGTCGAACCGGCCTGGCGGCGTACCGGGTTCGCCGCCGATCACGGGTGGACAAGGCCATGGGGACCTCCGAGGAGCTGGCCCCCGCCCGGGGGCTCCGTCCGTCTGCTGTGGATCGTAGAACGAACGGCGGGCGGTGCCCAGGGCGCCAGCGCTGCATGTCACTCGTGTTGCGATCCGCGCACTAGTGTTGCGATTGGGCGACGACGACACGACATCCTTGGAGGGACAACCCACCCATGACCACACAAACGACCACGAACCGACGTCGGTCGGTCACTGCGTGGCTCGCCGTGGTGCTGCTCGCGCTCGCCGCGGCCGGCTGCCTCGGCGTCGAGGAGAAGACGTTCCTCGACCGGACCAACTCGCTGCGGTCCTCTCAGGGCGTGGCGCCGCTGAAGTCGCACGACACCCTGAACAAGAAGGCCGAGGACTGGGCGCGCCACATGGCCACCACGGGTCGTCTGTCGCACTCCAACCTCAGCTCCGGGCTCGGTGGCCTGAACTGGAAGTCGCTGGGCGAGAACGTCGCGATGTCGAGCCCGACGTCCGACACCCTGCTGACGATCCACAACAAGTTCGTCAGCTCCGGCCCCCACCGGGCGAACCTGGTGAACGGCAAGTTCACCCACATGGGCATCGGCGTCTACAAGGCCACCGATGGCCGGGTGTGGGTCACCGAGGTCTTCGCCCAGCTCTGATCTGACGTGCCGGCCACCGCGGGGCTGCCGACTAGGGTGGCCGCCCCGCGGTGGCGTGGCCGAGTGGCTTAGGCAAGGGCCTGCAAAGCCCTGTACGCGGGTTCGATTCCCGCCGCCACCTCCAATCCGCGTGAGACCTGCGACACTTCCGGCGTGCAGGTCCTTGGGGTCCACCACGTGTCGATCAACGTGCGCGACGTTGGCGCCGCGCTCGCCTTCTACGTCGACCGACTGGGGCTCGTGCCTCGGTCGGATCGGCCCGACTTCGGGTTCGGCGGGGCCTGGCTGGACGCCGGGCCGCAGCAGGTCCACCTGATCGAGGCTCCGGTCCCCGACGATCGCGGACAGCACTTCGCCGTGCAGGTGGCCGACCTCGACGCCACGGTGGCCGAGCTCCGGACGGCTGGGCTCGAGGTGTCCGACCCCTCTCCGGTCGGTACGGGTCGGCAGTCCTTCTTGCGCGATCCTTCGGGCAACGTCGTCGAGCTGCACCAGCCCGCCGAGTGAGTCTCGCGCCACTGGCCCACGCGCCCGGGTGGTTCACCCAGGCCCTTGCGGTGCCCTTCGCCGAGGCCACCGTGCCTGTGGAAGGCGCGGAGATCCACTACCTCGCGTGGGGGCAGGAAGGCCGCCGGGGCTTGGTGTTCGTGCACGGCGGCGGAGCCCACGCCCACTGGTGGACCCACGTGGCGGCTCGCTTCGCCGACGACTTCCGCGTGGCGGCGCTCGACCTCTCGGGGCACGGTGACAGCGACCACCGGGACGGGTATGACATCGAGCAGTGGACCCACGAGGTGATGGCGGTGGCCGACGCGGCGGGGATCGCCGGTCGCCCCGTGGTGGTGGGCCACAGCATGGGCGGGTTCGTCACCATCGCCACCGCCGCTCTGCACGCCGCCCGGATCACCGGGGTGATCGTGTGCGATTCCCCCGTCACCGAGCGCGACCCGGAGGTGGAGTCCTACCGACTCAAGCAGGCGTTCGGGGCCCCCCGCACCTACGCCTCGGTGGACGAGGCCCTGACTCGCTTCCGCACGGTTCCGCCCCAGGACCACTACCTGGACTTCGTGATGGATCACGTCGGTCGCCGCTCGCTGCGCGAGGTGGACGGGGGGTGGCAGTGGAAGTTCGACCGTCACGTGTTCGAGCAGTTCGCGGGGGGCATGCGAGGTCTGGCCGCGCCGTACCTGCCAGAGGTGCGGTGCCGCTTTGCCCTGCTCCGTTCCGAGCACGGGCTGGTGACCCCAGACATCGGCGCGGCGATGTACGAGACGCTCGGTCGGGTGGCGCCGGTGGTCGAGCTCCCTGAGGCAGGGCACCACGCCATGCTCGATGTGCCACTGGTCCTGCTGACGGCCCTTCGAACGCTCCTCGCCGACTGGGACCACTCCGACCCGCACCAGCCCGCCTAGGTCTCCCCGGTCCGCTGCTCCGTCTGGGCGGTGGTGGTGACCCAGTGGACACCGTCGCCGCCCGCCCGCTTCACGGCGTACATCGCTCGGTCGGCAGCGTCCACGAGCTCCTCGGCGGTGGTCGCAGGGGCCGGCACCATCGTGATGCCTCCGATGCTGACGCTGATCTGCACCGGGTGGTCGTCGAGCCGGAGGTCGATGACGCGCACCGACTCCCGCAGGCTGTCGGCGTTGCGGATGGCGGTCCCGACGTCGAGGCCGGGCCACAGCAGGAGGAACTCGTCGCCACCGAATCGGCCCACCGCCTCCCCCTGCCGGCTGGTCCGCGCCTGGAGGGCGCGGGCCACGCTCACCAGGCACTGGTCGCCGGCCAGGTGGCCGAAGGTGTCGTTGTACTGCTTGAACCGGTCCAGGTCGACCAGCGCCAGGGAGAGCGGAAGAGCCTCACGCCGGCAGCGGTCGAGCTGCCGGGACAACGCCGCATCGAAGGCTCGCCGATTGGCCGTGCCCGTGAGGTGGTCGACGCTCATGAGGTCGTGGAGCGGCACCTCGTCGCCGGTCTCGGCGCTCGACACCTCGGAGGAGGCATCGACCTCAACGCCCACCAGGTACCAGAGGCCGTCGCTGCCCACCCGGCAGGTCCAGGAGGCTCCCATGCCTCCCGTCAGCGGGTGGAGCCGAGCGGTGAAGGCCACCTCGTCGCCCGCCTCGGCCAGCGCCGTGACGGCGCGGGTGGCCTCTGCCCTGTCGTAGGGGTCGAGGAGCTCGACGACGGGACGGTTCACCGCCGCCCCCACCTCCGGCCCGAAGGCGCGCCCGAGCGTGTCGTTCGCCCAGAGGACCCGACCGGTCCGAGTGGTGATCGCGCACAGCAGACGACTCGACGACGCGAACTCGCCGAGGTCGAAGCCGGCCTCGATGTCTGACACGTGACTCCCTCAGCACCGGGTGCGGTGCCCTCCGCACCGTATCTCCAGTGGGTCCGACGTTACGCTCCCGCCGTGGAGGACTTTGCACGCCGGTATGGACCCTGGGCCGTCGTCACGGGCGGGGCGCAAGGGGTGGGTCTGGCCTTCGCGGAGGCCCTTCTGGATCGGGGCTGCTCGGTGGTCCTCGTGGACCGGCAACCAGAGGTGGCGGACGTGGCCGATCGTCTGGGGTCGGCGGCCCGGGCCGTGGTGGCCGACCTGGCCGACCCCGGGTGGGTGCGCGCTTTGGCCGACGCCACCGACGGCCTGGACGTGGGCTTGGCGGTGGCCAACGCCGCCGTGTCCTACGTCGGGCGCTTCGTGGACCAGACGGCGGCCAGCCGCGCCGCCACCGTGGCCGTCAACTGCCTGGCCACCACCGACCTGGCGGCCTGGGCTATCCCCCCGATGGTGGACCGGGGCCGGGGGGGATTCGTGGTCACCAGCTCCGGGTCGGCCTTGGCCGGGACGGCCGCGGTGGCCTCCTACAGCGCCAGCAAGGCCTACGTGCTCAACCTGGCCGAAGCCCTCGGGTGGGAGCTGCGCGGCACGGGGGTGGACACCCTCGCCGTGGTGGCGCCGGCCATGGACACCCCCGGCTGGCGGTCCCATCCCGTGGACGCGTCCACGGCTGCTGGCGCCCGTGGCCGACCCCCGAGCCGTCGTCGACGCGGCGCTGGATCATCTCGGCGACGGGGGTTGCTTCCTCGCCGACCCGGGGCTGGAGGTGGTGGCCTCCTTGGAGCGCACGCAGCGGGTCGAGCTCCTCTCTGCCGCCACCACGGCCCTCTACCCCGACCGGTACCGCGCGTAGCGGGGTGTGATCACCACGCGCCGGGGGTATGCGGTGGGGCGAACCCGGCGCCCTGTCGCCGCCGCACCCACCGGAGGTCGTGCAATGAGAATCGGAACCAGCATCGTCGTGATGGCCATCGGCGCCGTGATGGCCTTCGCCGTCGAGGTCGAGCGTGCCGAGGGCTTCAACATCAACACCGCCGGCATCATCTTGATGGTGGCGGGCGCGCTGGGGCTCATCGCCAGCCTCGTCATCTTCTCGCCGGAGCGTCGGCGGACCGTGGTCGACAGCGCCGACGGACGCCGCACCGTCTACGACGACCGCGTCGTCTGACCCCCGGGGTGCGCCTCGGCCGGCACGCGGCCGAGGCGCCCGGCGTTGAAGTCCTCATAGGCCTGCTGCAGCTCGGCTCGCGTGTTCATCACGAACGGCCCGTAGGCGGCCACCGGTTCATGGAGGGGCGTCCCGCCCAGGAGGAGCACCTCGAGGGCCGGTGACCGAGCGTCCTGCGCCTCGTCGGCGACGACGGCCACCACCTCACCATCCCCGAGGACGGCGAGCTGCCCCGCCGAGATCGGGACCCGGCCGGCTCCCACGGTGCCCCGGCCCTCCAGCACGTACACGAGGGCGTTCTGGTCGGGTCGCCAGGGGAGGCGCAGGCGGCCTCCCGGCGACACCGTGGCGTGCAGCAGCGTGATCGGCGTGTGGGTGATGCCTGGGCCGTCGTGGCCGGCCACCTCGCCGGCGATGATCCGCACCAAGGCGGCACCGTCGGAGTTGGTGAGCAGGCGGGTGGAGCCCGCTCGGATGTCCTGGTAGCGGGGGGCGGTCATCTTCAGGCGAGCGGGGAGGTTCACCCACAGCTGGATGCCGTGGAAGGTCCCCCCGGTGGCCACCACCTCCTCGGGAGGTGCCTCGATGTGGAGGATGCCGCCGCCGGCGGTCATCCACTGCGTGTCACCGTCGCTGATGATCCCGCCGCCTCCGTTGGAGTCCTCGTGGCGGAAGGTGCCATCGAGCAGGTACGTGACCGTCTCGAAGCCGCGGTGAGGGTGCCAGGCGGTGCCCTTGGCCGCTCCGGGCTCCCACTCGACCTCGCCCATCTCGTCCATGTGGATGAAGGGGTCGAGCGTGGCGAGATCCACCCCGGCGAAGGCGCGGCGGACGGGGAACCCCTCGCCCTCCAACCCGGAAGGGGCGGTGGTCACCGATCGGACGCCCCGCTCCACGGCCATCGCCGAGTCGGGCTCCGGGATGCGAGGCAGGACGAGGACGTCGTCGACGGTGATGGCGGGCATGCGATCCTCCTGATCAGTCGAGCAACCCGCACAACATCATTGCGAGCACAACCATTCCCGTCAGGCGAGGTCGGCCAGCACCCGGGACATGTCGCGGAGGGCTCGGGCGGTGCCGCCCACGGTGCCGGTGACCTTGGAACGGCCGGTGCGAGGGCGATAGGGGACCGGCACCTCGTGGATGCGCCACCCCGCAGCTCCAGCCCGCAGCACCTGCTCGAGGGGCCAGCCCGATCGGCGGTCCTGCACGTCGAGGTCCCGCCACCCCTGACGCGTCGCCGCCCGCATCGGCCCCAGATCGGTGAGGTCCTGCCCCGTGCTGCGTCGGAGGCGATGGGCCAGGTAGCGGTTGGCCCACCGGGCGTGCATCGGCCACGCATTCCGGCTCGTCGGCCGGCGGGCCCCGAGGACCAGGTCGGCGTCACCGGCGAGCACCGGGTCGCACACCATGGGGAGATCGGCCAGGTCGAGCGAGCCGTCGGCATCGCAGAAGGCGACCAGATCGGCCGAGGCGGCGGCCAGGCCTGCGGCGCACGCCGACCCGAAGCCGCGGCGCGGCTCATGGACCACCACCGCTCCGAGTCCCTCGGCCACCGCCCCCGAACCGTCGACCGACCCGTTGTCCACCACGATGGCGCGGTAGCCCTCGGGAAGGCGCGACAGCACCCACGGCAGCGCCGCCGCCTCGTCGAGAGTGGGGAGGACGACGTCGACGAGCACGGGGGGCACGCCGGCATGCTGGCACCCGACGGGTTACAGAAGGCAGAACTCGTGTCGGCGTCGTGCCCGGGAACGCCGCGTCGGGCAACCTGTGGCGATGCCTGGAACCGATCGATCCCTTGCGGACGTCGCGGTGATCGGCGGTTCCGGCTTCTACGAGCTGGGGGACGGCGGCGAGACGCTCGAGGTCGAGACCCCGTGGGGAGCGCCGTCAGCGCCCTTGGCGCTGAGCGAGGTCGGCGGGGTTCGGGTGGCGTTCCTGGCCCGCCATGGGATCGACCACCACCTGCCGCCCCACGCCGTCGAGAGCCGAGCCAACCTCTGGGCCCTCCGCTCCGTCGGGGTGCGGGCGGTGGTGGCCTCCTTCGCGTGCGGGTCGCTGGTCCCGGAGCTGGGCCCCGGAGCGTTGGTGGTCCCCGACCAGCTGATCGACCGCACCCAGGGTCGGCGCGACACCATCCACGAGTCCTTCCGCGACGGACCCGCCCACGCCGCCTTCGCCGACCCGTACGACGCCGAGGTCCGGGGCGCCGCCCTCGCCGCCGCCGCCGCACTCGGCGAGGTGATCCGCGACGGCGCCACGGTCGTGGTGATCAACGGGCCCCGCTTCGCCACCCGCGCCGAGTCTCGCTGGTACCGATCGATGGGCGCCGATCTCATCAACATGACGCAGTACCCCGAGACGGTCATCGCCCGGGAGCTCGATCTGCGCCTACGCCGCCATCGGGCTGGTGACCGACCACGACGCCGGCCTCGACGACCGCCCCGACCTCGCGCCCGTCACCCAGGAGGAGGTGTTCGCCGAGTTCGCCCGGCACCTGCCCCGGCTCCGGGCGCTGGTGCTCGCGACCGCGGCCTCCCTCGCATGAGGGTCCTCGTCACCGGGGGGCTATGGGTTCGTCGGGAGCCACGTCGTCGACGCGCTGGTGGACGCCGGTCACCAGCCCGTGGTCCTCGACTCGCTGGTGGCCCACGGTGGGGAGGTGCCCGGGTGGGCCCGGCCCGACGTGGAGCACCACCACGGTGACGTCCGCGACCCCGAGGCGTGGGCTCGCGCGGCCGCCGGGGCTCGATGCGGTGTGCCACCAGGCGGCGCGGGTGGGGCTCGGCGTCGACTTCGCCGACGTGCGCGCCTATGTGGACGACAACGACGCCGGCACGGCCGCGGGGCTGTGGGCCCTGCACCAGGCCGGGCTTCCGGGGCGGCTGGTGCTGGCCTCGTCGATGGTCGTGTACGGCGAGGGCCGCTACGCGCTGTCGCCGAGCACGGAGACCAGCACGCCGGACCGCCGCCGGGCCGACGATCTCGACGCCGGGCGCTTCGATCCGCCCTGCCCGGAGTGCGGGACCGACCGCTGGCGGTGGGCGCCGGTCACCGAGGACGCCCCCGCCGATCCCCGCAACACCTACGCCGCCACCAAGCTGCACCAGGAGCACCTGCTGCGGGATCTTCGGTCGCGAGCACGACGTCCCGGTGACGGCGCTGCGGTACCACAACGTGTACGGGCCCCGCTGCCCGCTCGACACGCCCTACGCGGGGGTGGCGTCGATCTTCCGCTCGGCGGTGGCCCGCGGGAGCCGCCCTCGGGTGCTGGAGGACGGCGGCCAGACCCGAGACTTCGTGCACGTCCGCGACGTGGCGCTCGGGCCAACGTGCTCGCCCTCACCGCCCCCGAGCCCTACGACGGCGCCGCTCAACGTCGCCTCGGGCTCACCCCGGACCGTCCTCGACCTGGCCGAGGCGGTGTGCGAGGGCACCGGGCTCCGGCCCGAGGTCGTCGGGGGGAGGCCGCCTCGGGCGACGTGCGCCACATCGTGGCCAGCGCCGACGCGGGCCCGCCTCGTGCTCGGCTTCTCGGCCCGCCGAGCCCTTCGCCGTGTGACGTCGTCAGTCGAGCGGCAGGCGCACCGTGAAGCGGCAGCCGTCGCCCTCGTTGCGCACGGCGATGGCCCCCCGGTGGGCCTCCACGAACCCGCGGGCGATGGCCAGCCCGAGCCCGGCCCCGCCCGCCCCGCCCGGGGTCCGGGCCGTGTCGCCGCGGTAGGCGAGGTCGAAGACTCGGTCGAGGTCGTGGTCGGGGATGCCGCCGCAGCCGTCGGCCACCGACACCTCGGCGTGGCCGGTCGGCTCGACCCACCGTCCACCTCGCACCGCGCCGCCCGGCGGCGTGTGGCGGATGGCGTTGTCGAGCAGGTTCTGGACCACGCGGGTCAGCTCCCGGGACGAGGCGGTCACCTCCGGCGGTTGGGCATCGACGCGGCCATCCACCCGCACGCCCTTGGCCTCGGCCAGCACCGACGCCGACGCCACGGCGTCGGACACCAGCTCGCCGAGCGACACCCGCTCGAGGGTGAGGTCGAGGGCAGTCGGCCTCGATCCGGGACAGCTCGAAGAGGTCGTCGACCAGACGGGCCAAGCCGCTGCGCCTCGCGTGCTCAGCCGCTCGTGGTACGCCCGCACGTCGGCCGGCTCGACCACCACCCCGTCGTCGAGCGCCTCCACCATCGCCTGGATGCCCGCCAGCGGCGTGCGCAGGTCGTGGCTCACCCACGCCACCAGCTGGCGCTCGAGCTGCTCTCGAGGGCCCGTTCCCGTGGCCGAGCCTCCTCGGCGACCGCGGCGGGCGCCGGTCAGCTCGCCGGCCAGGGTCAGCGCCCCGAGCACCCCGGCCGTGCCGGCGCCGGCGACCACCACCACGAGCGCCGACAGGTCGTGGGTGGACACGAACATCGCCTGGGCCGCCGCCAGCGCACCGAGGCGCAGCGACACGATCGGGATGAGGGCGACGACCACAGGGCTGTGGTGGCGTCGGATGGCCGCCCGGCCCAGGCCGTAGACGACCAACGCCGACGCCGAAGGACAAGCACGAGCAGCTGCAGCGTGTCGGCGCCCGGGAGCCCGGCGGCCGCGGCGGCCGCCACGGCCGACGGCCAGCACCCACCACGACGGTGACGGCGGTCGACCTCACGAGACGACCGCCGGGCCGACGCCCTCCCACCGGTAGCCGACGCCCCACACCGTGGCGATGCGCGTCGGGTGTCGACGGGATCGGGCTCGATCTTCTCCCGGAGCCGCCGCACGTGGACCGTGATGGTGGAGGTGTCGCCGTAGCGGGTGCCCCACACCTGCTGGAGCAGGTCCTCCCGGCGGAACGCCTGATGGGGGTGGCGCATCAGGAACACGAGCAGCTCGAACTCGCGGGCCGTGAGGGCCACGACCTCGCCGCGCGAGGTTGGCCTGGCGGGCCGCGACGTCGACGCGCAGGTCGCCGTCCTCGAGCACGGCACGGGCCCGCCGGCGGGCAGCGCGGCCAGCGGCCCTGCTCGCACGCCGCAGCACCGCCCGCACCCGGGCCACGAGCTCCTTCGGGCGAGAACGGCTTGGCCACGTAGTCGTCGGCGCCGAGCTCCAGCCCGATGACCCGATCGGACTCGTCGCCGCGTGCGGTGAGCATGATCACCGGCACGGGCGCGAGCGCCCGCAGCCGGCGGCACACCTCGAGGCCGTCGATGCCCGGCAGCATGAGGTCGAGCACCACGAGGTCGGGCGGATCGGCCAGCGCCCGATCGAGCGCCGACCCGCCCGTCACCGACCGTCTCCACCTCGAAGCCCTCCCGCACGAGGTAGCGGCTGACGACCTCGGACGACGTTGGGGTCGTCGTCGACCACGAGGATGCGGACGGGATCGTCAGGCACCGACCCAGGCTACGGGCGCAGGTGCTTACGACGATCAGAACAAGCCGGCCGGACCGCCCAGCTGACACCGCGACCGGTCAGGGTAGGCACGCCCGGTGGATCTGCTCGTGCTCGCCAAGGAACCCGTCGCCCGGCCGGGTCAAGACCCGGCTGCTGCCCGCCCTGCTGCGCCGCCGAGGCGGCCGCCATCGCCGAGGCCGCGCTCGCCGACACCCTCGAGGCAGCGGTGGCGAGCGGCGCCGACCGCGTCGTGCTGTCGCTCGACGGGCGACCCGGCCGCTGGTGCCCGGCCGGGGTGGAGGTCGTCGCACCAGGGCGACGGCGACCTGGCCGACCGGCTTGGCCACGACCTGGCGGCGCACCACGCGGCCCGGCGCTGCAGATCGGCATGGACACCCCGCAGGTCGACGGCGCCGGTCCTCGACGCGGCCATGGCCGGCGCTGGAGGACCCGGCGTGGACGCCGTGCTCGGCCCGGCGACCGACGGCGGGTGGTGGGCGATCGGCTTGCGGCGGCCCGAGCCCGACGCTGTTCGTCGGCGTCCCGACCAGCCGCCACGACACCGGCAGCCGGCAGCTGGCGCGCCTGCAGAGCGCTGGGCCTCGGTGGGCGCGCCTGACGACCGACGCGCGACGTCGACACCTGGGCCGACGCCCTGGTCGTGGCGGCCGAGGCCACCCGCAGCGGCCGCTTCGCCGCCGCCGTCCGCCGTGGGGACGGCCGCCCCGATGAGCAGCCGTCGCTGCGCACGTCCGACGGCCACCGAATCGATCTGGAGGTCGGGCGTTGGCGCACCGAGCCTGACGACCGACGAGCGGGCCATGCTCGACGGCCTCGCTCGACCCGGTGCTCGACATCGGCTGCGGCCCCGGTCGCATCCCCGCTGGCCCTCGCCGCGGCACGGCCGCCTGGCGCTCGGCATCGACCCGGCCCCGACCGCCGCGCTCGAGGCCAGGCGGCGCGGCGCGCCGGTGCTCCGCCGCATCGCGTCTTCGAGCCGCTCCCCGGCGAGGGGCGCTGGGGCACCGCGCTGCTGCTCGACGGCAACATCGGCATCGGCGGTGACCCGCTCACGCTGCTGGAGCGCTGCGGGTAGCTGCTGCGACCGGGCGGCGCGGTGGTGGTCGAGGTGGCGCCGCCCGGGGCACCGACCGCCCCGGTCACGGTGCGGGTGGAGAGCCACCAGGGCGCCGGTCCGTGGTTCGAGTGGGCGGTGGTGGGCGCCGACGACTGGGGCGCGCTGGCAGAGGCGGCGGGGCTGTGTCCGAGCGGGTTCGAGGTGCCGGGACGGCGGTGGTTCGCCAGCGCCCTGCGGCCCGCGGCCTAGGGAGAGAGCAGCACCGCCGCGCTGACCCCCACCGGACCGCCGTCGGCCCCGAAGGCGAAGACCCGGACGGTCATGGGCTCCACCAGGATCGGGCCCCGGGCGCGCCGTCGGGGGCCAGGCCGAAGCGCACGGTCGTCTCGGCGCCCTCCCAGGCCCAGTAGGGGTCGCCGTCCTGCTCCACCACCGTGACGCTGTAGGAGGCGGCACCCTCGACCGCTCCCCAGGTGAGCGTGGGACGCTGGCCGCCGCCATCGGTGGGGCTGGTCAGCTCGATGTCGGTGAGCCCGGCGTTGGCGAAGAGGTCCGGGGCGTCCGGCGCAGCGGTGGTGGTCGTCGTCTCCGCGGCGCCGGAACCGTCGTCGCCGCCCCCACCGCAGGCGGCGACGACCATGGCGCCGGCCAGGAGCCCAGCTCGGATCGAGGCGCCCATCACCCGGCCGCCTTGAAGGCCGTCATGGCCTCTTCGGCCAGCGCCTTGTCGCCGAGCATGGTGGCGCCGTAGGCCACGCTGAACATCGAATCGCCGTCGTTCTCGGCGACGGCCACGTCGAGCTTTGAGGTGAGGACCATGAGCACGCCGGCCCGCAGGTCGGCCACGCCGTCACCGGTGGCCCCCGCACCCAGCGACCCCACACGGAGTCCGGCTTGGATGGCATCGGCGAAGGCCCCGGCGCCGAACACGCCGTCGTTCTCCACCATGGCGAGCAGCACGTCGGTGATGATCTGGGTGATCACCGTGCGGAACGAGCCGGGGACGTCACCGCAGCCGTTGTTCCGGGTGAGCGCCAAGTTCAGGACCTCGGCCCGCTTCACCAGCAGGAACAGGTCGATGTCGTCGAACTTGCCCTGCTTGACGCCGCCGAGGAAGCCCTCGGCTTCGGCCACCAGGTCGTTGACCTCCTCCAGGAGGTCATCGGGCACGTCGCCACCGCCGTCCTTCACCCGCACGGCGCTCCAGCGGCCGCCTAGCCCTGTGACGGTGCCGCCGGCGGCCTCGAGGACGGCCTTGCCCTCGGCGGCCCAGCGGCCCTCCACCACCTGGCAGGACGCCGAGGTGATGGTCATCTGGGTGGACCCGAAGTCGGCGGGGCCCATGGGGACGTCGAAGGGAACCGTGTAGCCCTCGACCGTTGCCGTCCCGGTCACCCGGCCCGAGCCCCCGGTGAGCACCGGAGCGGCGCCGTTGCCGGTGATCGGACCCTCGAACGCGAAGGTGATGTCGGCGCTGCCCTCGCCGTCCCGGCCGGTGCCGGCCCCGATGAACCCAAACGTGCCGTCGCTGATCGCGGTTGAGCTCACGGTCAGGTCGAACGTGCCGTTGACCGAGGTGGACGCCGTCAGTCCGTCGAGGTCCAGGTCGGCGATGTAGACGAGCTTGCCCTGCCACTTCCCCTCGCTGAACGCCTTGGGGCTGGCGGCGGCCCTCGGGTTGGCCGTGGCGCCGGCAGGGACCACCGCCGAAGCCAGCAGCGCCGCCCCCAGCAGCCCAATCGGAACCGACCACCATCGCGCCTGTCGTCGCACCATCCGCCTCCGCCTTCACCCCGCCGTTCGGGCGCCCAGCGCAGCCCGGTGGATGTCGGGACAGTAGTAGACCCTCGCCATGATCGAGGTCACCTTGCTCGGCACCGGCAGCCCGCTGGTCGATCCCGATCGAGCGGGACCCGCCACCCTGGTGCGAGCCGGCGGGGCCGCCCTCCTGTTCGACTGCGGGCGGGGGGTCCTGATGCGGGCCGCCGCGGCGGGCACCCAGGCGGGCGGGCTGAGCGCGGTGCTGCTCACCCACCTGCACAGCGACCACATCACCGACCTCAACGACGTGATCACCAGCCGCTGGGTGACCTCCTTCGCAGCCGGAGCCGCTCCGGGTGCTCGGCCCGCCCGGCACAGCGGCGGTGGTCGACGGGCTGCTGGCCTCCCTGGCACCGGACATCTCCTACCGCCTGGACCACCACGACGACCTCACCTGGGACCCGCCGGTCGCAGTGGCCGAGGCCGTGGAAGGGCTGGTGCTCGACGAGGGTGGGGTGCGGGTCGTGGCTGCGCCCACGGACCACCGTCCGGTCCACCCCAGCGTGGGCTACCGGGTCGAGCACGAGGGGTCCGTGGTCGTCATCGCCGGTGACACGGTGCCCTGCGCGGGGCTCGACCGGCTGTGCGAAGGCGCCGATGCGCTCGTCCACACCGTGATCCGAGCCGACCTGGTGGAGGCGATCCCCGTGCCTCGATTGCAGGACATCCTCGACTACCACTCCTCCGTGGAGCAGGCCGCCCAGACCGCCCAGCGCAACGGTGTGGGGATGCTGGTGCTCACCCACTACGTGCCGCCGATGCAGCCCGGCACCGAGGACGAGTGGCGAGAGCGGGCCGCCGCCCACTTCGACGGCCGGATCGAGCTCGGTCCCGACCTCCATCGGGTGGTCATCGTGTAGCCTGGCGGGCCATGCCGATCTCGCTTGGGTTCAACCACGTCGCCACGCTGACATCCGACATGGATCAGACCGTCCGGTTCTACGAGCAAGCCTTCGGTGGCGTCGTCACCTTCACCATGGAGGCGCGGGAGGACCACCCGAAGATGTCGGTGATCGACGTGGGGGCCGGCGGGGCCCTCAACGTGTTCGAGGTGGCGGCCGAGGACCTCATCGGCGAGCGCCGCACCCAGGGCAAGCGAGGGGCGGTCGACCACTTCGCCCTCGCTGTCGAGGACCGCGCCACCCTCGAGACGATGGCGGACCGCCTGCGCGATGCCGGGGCCCAAGAGGTGGGCGAGATCCAGCAGCTCGGGGACCACTGGTCGCTGTTCTTCCGCGACCCAGGCGGCATGGAGCTCGAGGTCATGGCGCCGGTGGCCTGACCTAGCCTGGTCCCATGTGCCGCAACATCACCACCCTCCGCGGCCTCGAACCTGGGGCCACCGACGAGGAGATCGAAGCCGCTGCCCGTCAGTACGTGCGCAAGGTGAGCGGCGTGCAGAAGACCTCTGAGCGCACCGAGGTCGCCTTCGAGAAGGCCGTCCGCACCGTCACGCGGGCGACGGAGGAGCTGCTGGCCCAGCTGCCGCCGCGCCAGCAGCCGCCTCCCACGCTCCCCCCGCTGCGTCGGCTGGCTGCACGCGCTTAGGGCCGGACCCGCCGCCGAGGTGGCGGACGGCGATCACGAACGCCAGCGCCCAGGTGGCGCAGACGGCCACGAGGAACAGGTGGACCAGCGGCGAGAGCCACGCGTTGCCGTCGTGGGTCTCCCGCAGCAGGTAGTCGCGCTCGGTCTCGAAGGGAGCCACCCGGTCGACCGCTGGGATCTCCGCTTCGTCGATCTCGGGGTCGGCGGGAAGGTAGATCGGGACGGCCATCATCTCCGCCCCGCGGTGGAGCCGCAGGAGCGCTCTTCCACAGCCCGTCGACCGGCAGCGGGTCCTCCGCCCGGTACTCGCCGGGCCGGCCGGTGGCCTCCATCTCTGAGATCTCCAGACCGCCGCCCTGCCAGGCGGTGGCCTGGAACCAGTAGGCGTCGTCGGCGGCGTCGGGCGGGCTGAGCGTGGCGGTCACCACGGCCTGGCCGTCGCCCGCCGGCTCCAGGCGGACGTCGGCTGTGACGTCGCCGGTGGGTCGGCGCATGGGCAGCACGATCACCGCGATGCAGGCCAGGCCGGCCAGGGCCAGGACTGGAGCCGGGACCGACCCGGGACCGGTGTCGCGCCGAACGGCCCGGGCGAAGGCCACCCCAAGGAGTGAGGCAGCGACGGCGGCCACCGTCCCCAGCACTGCGGCTTCGGGCAGCATGGCCGTGCGCCAGGGCTGCCATGCACCCTGGTTCCACGCCCACTCGGCCCCCAGGCCGAACGTGCCGATGCCGAGGCCGCTGAGGAGGGCGAAGCGGGTGCGGTCGGCCGTTCCCGCCAGCTCGGCGACGACCTCCACCACCAGCCCGCTGACCACGAAGGTGCCGACGAAGCGGGTGTCGACCGGGTCGCCTCCCTCGCCGCCGAAGTCGAGGAAGGAGCTGGCCTGCAGCCCGAAGTTCACGACCACCAGCCCGAGGGTCCACCAGGGGCCGTGCACCAGCCGGAAGGCCACCAGCCCGAGGCCGGCGGCCAGCCCCACCAGGATCGGGGCGAAGAGCAGGTTGAACTGGGGGACGCCGAAGTTGAACTCCCCCAGGGGGGCGAGCAGGCCCTGCAGGGTGAGCCAGCCGCACACCACGTGGGCGCCACGGCCCCAACGGCTGTCGGTGGGGCGAACTCCGGACTCGGCCAGGATGAGCCAGGCGGCCAGACCGGTGAAGGTGGCTCCGAGGATCATCAGCATGTGGGTGGGGCTCCACATGGTGACGTCGACGCCGTAGGCCTGGTGCCACACCTCGTCGAGGGGGAACCCCGAGACGGCACCGAGGCCGAGCGCCCAGAGGGGCAGGAGGGATCGCGGCACCCGCAGAGCGCCCAGCCGCAGCCCGTCGACACCATCGAAGGTGGCGACCATCGTTCCCAGCACCGCACCGCCCAGGATCATGACCAGCCCCAGCAGGATCCCGGAGTGCGGCGCGGTGAGCAGCTCGTCATCGCGCCCGAGCGCGATGTGCCACGACACGTCGGCATAGAACCCCTGCCCGGCGACGAGCAGACCGAACAGGGCCATGCCGATGGCCACGGCCGCCCAGCCGGGGATGCCGCGTCAGTCGCGTCAGCCCATCGGGGATCCGCGACAGCGGCTGAAGGAGGGGCCACGGCCGGGTGGCGGACGGTCGTCCGATGACGAAGAGACCGACGTTGATGGCGAGGAACACGCCGACCAGGATCCAGAAGGGCGTCCACGACGCCAGCGCCGAGCCCCCCAGGGTCCCAGTGGGCTCGGATTGCAGGAGGGTGGAGAGCATCGTTACCAACGGTAATGGAGGGCGGGGGCGTCGGGGAGCGAGCGACCCGTAGGCTGGCTGGGCACAAGGGGGGGTTCACACTCGTGGCAACCGTCGTACAACGTGAGCAGCTCCAGCCATCGCAGGCCGTCGTGGTGCTCGGCGGGCTGGGCTGGTTGGCCGTGGCGGGCGGGGCGTCCTTGGGCGCAGGGGCCATCCACGCCGCCGCCATCGGGGTCCACAGCGAGCACCAGGCTGCGGTCGTGGCGTTCACGGCGGTGGCGGCAGCCCAGCTGGGCTTCGGCGCGGCGGCGCTGGCGCGGGCTGGGCGCCTCCTCCTGGTCGCCGGCGCCGCCCTGCAGGTGGGCGTGCTGGCGGGGTGGGCGCTGGCCAAGGTGAGCGGGATCTCCTTCGTGGCCGGGCTGGAGCGCGCCGAGGACCCGCAGCTGGCCGACAGCCTGGCGGCGGGACTGGCCCTGGTGTGCCTCGCGGCCGTGGTGATCCACCTCCTCGGCGGATGGCGTCGAGCCGTGGCCGGCAGCCCCTTGCTCACGGGCGGGTCTGCGCTCCTGGTGGCCAGCCTGGCCATCCCGGGGATGCTCTCGGCCGGAACCCATCGCCATGCGGAGGGTGACGCCCACCATGGCCTGGAGGCGGCGGAGCCGGCCAGCGCTGTCCCGCCCCGGCCCTACGACCCGGCGCTGCCCATCGACCTCGGCGGGGTCGCCGGTGTCACCCCGCAGCAGCAGGCGGCAGCCGAGAACCTGCTCGTCGATCACGCTCACCCGGCTGCCGCAGTTCGCCGACCCGCGCGTCGGCCGAGGCGCAGGGCTTCGTGTCGATCGGTGATGGCGGCGCTCGGGCACGAGCACTACCTCAACGCCGCCAACATGACCGACGACAGGCTGCTCGACCCCGACTTCCCCGAGTCGCTCGTGTACGACACCATCGGTCACGCCGAAGCGCTTGGTGGCGGCCATGTTCATGCTCGACCCCGGCGACACCCTCGCCGACGTCCCCGAGCTCGGCGGCAAGCTCACCCAGTGGCACATCCACGACAACCTCTGCTTCGCCGGGCCGCGGGTGGCCGGGCTCACCGACGCAGACGGGCAGTGCGCCCCCGGCCTGTCGAAGGGCGCGCAGTCGCCGATGATCCACGTGTGGATCGAACCCGCACCGCTGCGGGCCCTTCGCCGCCCTCGAGGGCGTCGCCGGCGGCACCGATCGCCGAGGGCGAGACCCGCCTGTGCGACCACGCCCACGGCGGCGCAGCGCCCGGAGGTCGGCCGAGCATCCACCACGCACGGAACTCCCGGTTTAGCGTGACGTTCGCTAGATCTGCCCCTAAGGAGGGCCCCGATGAACAAGGCCGAACTCGTCAGCGCTGTCGCTGAGAAGTCAGGTCAGTCCGCCGCCACGGTCGGCTCTGTCCTCGGCGCCATCGAGGACGTCATCACGAGCACCGTCGCCAGTGGTGGCAAGGTGCAGCTCCCCGGCTTCCTGAGCTTCGAGCGGGCCGAGCGCGCCGCTCGGACCGGACGCAACCCGGCCACGGGCGCGGAGATCCAGATCGCCGCCGCCACCGTGCCGAAGGTGAAGATCGGAAAGTCCTTCAAGGACGCCGTCCGGTAGCACGTTGCACTCGGAACCGGGCCGCCGGCCCGGTTCCGGGTGCGCCACAGAGGGGTACGGTCGCCGTGATGGATCCGGTGGCCGTCGAGCACGACACGCAGGCGCTGGCCCGCCGGATCGCCGAGCTGGGCGACGGCGAGCGCTCCAAGGTGTTCCGCATGTCGTGGTGGAGCGACCGGATGATGGACTGGGCGATGTCGCGCCCGGCCTTCAAGACCCAGCTCTTCCGGTTCGTCGACGTGTTCCCCGCCCTCGACGGCCGCGAGGACATCGCCCGGCACCTGGCTGAGTACTTCGACGGCGTCGACGTGCCCAAGGCGCTCGACCTCGGCGTCGACCTGGCCGACCGGGTGCCCTTCGGGGCCAGCCATCGAGGCGCGGGTCGCCCGCAAGAACATCGCCCGCATGGCGGAGCAGTTCATCGTGGGGTCCACCCCGCGGAGGCGGTGGCGGAGCTCCACGCGCTGTGGCGGCGCGGGCAGCGCGGCCACCGTCGACCTGCTCGGCGAGAAGACGGTGGTGGCCGCGGAAGCCGATCGCTACCAGGCCCGGGTGCTCGAGCTCCTGGAGGCGCTGGCGCGCCGATGCCCCCTCGTGGGCGCCCGACGACCACCTCGAGCGCGACGACCTCGGGCCCGCTGCCTCGGGTGAACGTGAGCATCAAGCCCACCGCGCTGGCCACCCACTACGAGCCGCTCAGCCGCGTCCGCCGGGCTCGAGTCGGCCAAGGCACCGGATCCGCCCCATCCTGCGGCTGGCCCGCGAGCGCGGTGCCCACGTCCACTTCGACATGGAGCACTACGACGCCAAGGACCTCACCCTCGCCCTGTTCCGGGACCTGCTCTCCGAGGACGAGTTCACCGACGTGGCGCGCGGGCGATCGTCGTCCAGGCCTACCTCCGCGACGCCCGCGACGACCTGGCCGACCTCATCGCGCTGGTCGAGCCGGCGCGCCCCGGCCGATCACCGTGCGCCTCGTGAAGGGGGCCTACTGGGACGCCGAGACGGTCGAGGCCCGGGCGGCGGGGTGGACGCCGCCGGTGTTCGAGCACAAGGAGCGAGACCGACGCCAGCTACGAGCGCTGCACCCGGCTGCTGCACGACCACCACGGTGAGGTGCGGGCGGCGTTCGGCTCGCACAACCTGCGCTCGCCTGGCCTACGCCGTCAGCTACGCCCGACGGCGGGGCGCTGCCCGACCACGCCTACGAGGTCCAGCTCCTCTACGGGATGGCCGAGCCGGTCCACGCCGCCATCAAGCGGCTCGGGCTGCGCCTGCGGGTGTACGGCCCGGTGGGCGAGCTGGTGCCGGGCATGGCCTACCTGGTGCGCCGCCTGCTCGAGAACACCTCCAACGAGAGCTTCGTCCGGCACCGCTTCGCGGAGGGTCGGGCGCTCGACGAGCTGGTCGCGGCGCCCGAGGTCGACGACCTGCCCGGGCCCACCGAGGCGCCGGTCGTCGCCGGAGACGCGACCCGGCAGACCCGTCGGCCTACGAGCCCGAGCCGCTGCGCGAGTGGCGACGGGGGCGCGCCCGGGCGGCCTTCTCGGTGGCCGTCGACCGCATCGGTGGCGACCTCGGCCGGTCGGTGCCCGCCCTGATCGCCGGCGAGCGGGTCGCGCACCGCCGCCACCCTCACCTCGGTCGACCCCGCCCACACGATCGGGTGGTCGCCACCTCGGCCTCGTGCACGGCGGCCGATGCCGACGCCGCCGTGGCCGCCGCCGTGGCGCGCCCAGCGGTCGTGGCGGCGACCGCCCGCCGCCGAGCGGGCCGGGCTCCTCTTCCGGGCCGCCGACTGGATGCGCCGAGCGTCGCGACGAGCTCGCCGCCCTCGAGTGCTTCGAGGCGGCCAAGCCGTGGGACCAGGCCGACGCCGACGTGTGCGAGGCCATCGACTTCTGCGAGTACTACGGCCGGGAGGTCCTCCGCCTCGACGGAGCGGCCGCCCACCTCGTGCAGTCGCCGCCGGGCGAGGCCAACCGCCTGACCTACCAGGGCAAGGGGGTCACGGCGGTCATCGCCCCGTGGAACTTCCCGCTGGCCATCCCCTGCGGCATGACGGTGGCGGCCCTGGCGGCCGGCAACCCGGTGATCCTGAAGCCGGCCGAGCAGACCCCCGCGGTGGCCTGGCGGCTGGCCGAGGCGCTGCTGGCAGCCGGCGCCGCCGCCCGGGGTGTTCCAGCTCCTGCCCGGCCTCGGGGAGGAGGTGGGCGCCCGGCTCGTGGAGCACCCCGACGTGGCCGTGATCGCCTTCACCGGCTCGAAGCCCGTCGGCCTCGAGATCAACCGCCGGGCCGCCCAACCCCACCCCGGCCAGCGCCACATCAAGAAGGTGGTCTGCGAGCTGGGCGGCAAGAACGCCCTGATCATCGACGCCGACGCCGACCCCGACCAGGCCGTCCCCGCCGCCGCCTACTCCGCCTTCGGCTACGCCGGCCAGAAGTGCTCGGCGGCCTCGCGGCTGATCGTGCTCGACGCCATCTACGACGCCGATCGTGGCTCGGCTGGTGGGCTGCACCCAGGAGCTGCTCGTGGGCCACCCCGCCGAGCCGGGCGTGCAGGTCGGCGCCGGTCATCGACGCGGACGCCCACGAGCGGGTGCGGCGCTACGTCGCCGACGCGCCGAGCCAGGGGACGGTGCTGCTGGCCCGCGACGACGTCCCCGACACCGGGTGGTTCGTGGGGCCCACCATCGTGGCCGTCGACGACCCG
The DNA here is from genome assembly GCA_963795165.1 of uncultured Microthrixaceae bacterium. GTDB lineage: Bacteria > Actinomycetota > Acidimicrobiia > Acidimicrobiales > VFJN01 > VFJN01. Next base: position 201,370 of record CAWCGT010000001.1, read on the forward strand.
TCGGCCCCGATCGCCACCGAGGAGATCTTCGGACCGGTCCTCACGGTGCTGCGCGCCCGCGACTTCGACCACGCCCTCGAGCTGGCCAACGCCACCGACTACGCCCTCACCGCCGGCTGCTTCTCACGGTCGCCGGTGCACCTGCGGCGGGCCGCCGCCGAGCTGCGCGCCGGCAACGTCTACTTGAACCGCCACATCACCGGCGCCGTCGTGGGCCGGCAGCCCTTCGGCGGCTACGGCCTGAGCGGCCTCGGTTCCAAGGCCGGCGGCCCCGACTACCTCCACCACTTCCTCGATCCCCGGGTCAGCACCGAGAACACCCTCCGCCAGGGCTTCGCGCCGGACCAGTAGCCGATCGGTCAGTCGGCGGCGGTGGCCTCGATGGTGGTCTCGCCGGTCTGGACCCGCCACAGCGCGGCGTAGAGCCCGCCGGCGTCCACCAGCTCCTCATGGGTGCCCGCCTCGACCACCCGCCCGGCCTCGAGCACGTGGATGCGGTGGGCGTGGCGGACGGTGGAGAGCCGGTGGGCGATCACGATGGTGCGTGCGGTCCGGCCGAGACGCGGGCGAGCGACCGCTGGATGGCGGCCTCGGTCTCGTTGTCGACCGCTGAGGTGGCCTCGTCGAGCACCAGCACGGCAGGGTCGCGCAGGATGGCCCGGGCGATGGTGAGCCGCTGGCGCTGCCCGCCGGAGAGCTTCTGGCCCCGCTCGCCCGACGATGGTGTCGTAGCCGTCGGGCAGGGCGGAGATGAAGGTGTGGGCCTCGGCCAGGGTGGCTGCCCGCACCACGTCGTCGTCGGTGGCGTCGGGCCGCCCGTAGGTGAGGTTCTCGCGGACGGTGCCCTGGAACAGGAAGACGTCCTGGCTGACGAAGCCCATGGCGCCGCGCAGCGATCCGAAGGTGAGGTCCTGCGATCGGCACGCCGTCGAGGGTGATCGTTCCGCCGTCGGGCTCGTAGAGCCGGAGCAGGAGCTTCACGACGGTGCTCTTGCCGGCCCCGGTGGCACCGACGATGGCGTGGGTCTCGCCGGCGAGCGATGTCGAGGTCGAGGCCGTGGAGCACCTCGCCGGCACCGTCGCCGTAGGCGAAGCGCACGCCGTCGAAGCGCACGGCGCCGCGCACGGGCTCCGAGAGCGTGCGCGTGCCGGGCCGGATGGACGGCTCCACCTCGAGGAGCCCGAAGATGCGGCGGCACGACGCCATGGCCCGCTGGTAGAGGTCGAGCGTCTCGCCGAGCTCGGTGAGCGGCCAGAGCAGGCGCTGGGTCATGTACACGAGCGACGAGAACAGGCCGACCTCGAGGTCGCCGCCGGAGGGCGGCCCGGCCGCCCACGACGAGGGTCATGGTGAAGCCGGCCAGGATGGCCATGCGGATCAGCGGGATGAAGGCGCTCGAGTAGCGGATGGCCTCGGCGTTGGCGTCGCTGTAGGCCCGGCTGTCGACGGCCACCCGGTCGACCTCGCGGTCCTCGGCGGTGAACGCCTTGATGGTGGTGATGCCGCCGAGGTTGTTGGTGAGCGTGTCGGCGATGCGCCCGGCGGCGGCCCGCACGGCGTCGTAGCGCTTCTCCAGCGAGCGCTGGTAGCGCAGCGACCCGACCACGATGATCGGGATGGGGAGGAAGGCGAGGACGGCGACGGTGGGGGAGATGACGACGAACGCCAGCCCGACCAGCACCACGTTGGCGACGGTGAGGATCACCTCGTTGGCGCCCACGTCGAGGAACCGCTCGAGCTGGTTCACGTCGTCGTTGAGCACGGCCATCAGCCCGCCCGAGGAGCGGTCCTCGAAGTAGGCCAGCTCCAGCTCCTGCACGTGGGCGTAGGCCTCCATGCGCACGTCGTGCTCGACGTCCTGGGCCAGGTTCCGCCAGGTGATGTCGGCGATGTAGTCGGTGATCGACTCGAGCACCCACACGACCACGGTGACGACGGCCAGGATCGTGAGCTGCTCGAAGCGGTCGTCCACGCCGAAGAGCCGACCGATGAACGAACGGCCGTCGTTCACCACCACGTCGACCGCAGCGCCGATCAGCAGCTCGGGCGCGACGTCGAAGATCTTGTTGAGCACCGAGAACACGGTGGCGAGCACCACCCGGCGCCGATGACGGCCGGCGTGGCGCCCACAGCTGGCGCAGCGGCCGAGGGGCCGGAGGGCGTGGCGGTGTCCCCGGCAGGGACGGGCGCGACCATCCGACGACCCTACGGCCGGCGCAGGCGCCGCACCCCAGCCCTTCGGCGGTTCGGCGGCGCGTGCGGGCCGGAGGGGTCGGTCGGCGTCGTCGATCACCTGGGCGACCAGCGGGAGGACGCGGTGGCGAACCTGCTCGCTGAGCGCGATCTGCGTGGTGGTGCGCACGATGCCCGGCACCTCGAGCACCCGTCCGAGCACGTGCTGGAGGTGGGCGTTGGTGCGGGCCACGACCCGGCAGTGGAGGTCGCCGGGCCCGGTGGTGGCGTGGGCCTCGAGCACCTCGGGGATCGTCTGCGAGGTGCTCGATCACGTCCTCGAGGCGGCCCTGGGCGATCTCGAGGGTGACGAAGGCGAGCACCTCGTAGCCCATGGCCTGCAGGTCGAGGTCGGGGTCGAAGCCGCTGATGATCCCGCGCTGCTGGAGCTTGTCGAGGCGGGCCTGTACCGTCCCTCGCGCCACCCCGAGCTGGCGGGCCAGCTCCATCACGCCGGCCCGGGGCGTCTCGCACATCGCCTGGATCAGCTCGGCGTCGAGGGCGTCGATTCCGCTGGGCAACATGAGCAGGCTGTCTAGCAGATCTGCGGATTGCTGTGCACAGATCGTGCAGCTCGATCGCGCCACTGCTTGACCTCGATCGGCCAGCTGGCCTTCCCTGGGGCGGGCAAGACGTACAGCCCAGCAGGGGGATCCACCATGGCGATGGCCACCGCACCCAGCGTCGACGCCTTCCGCGCCCGGGTCGACGAGCTCGTCGCCCAGCCACCCGGTGGTGGTCGACAACCGCTACACCGGCTGGTTCGCCACCGGGAGCGGCCACCGCGGGCGAGGTGCGCCACCTCACCGTGCAGTTCTCGGTGTTCAGCCACCTCTTCGTCGAGGCCCAGCTGCGCAAGGTGATCAACGCCGCCGACCTCGACACCTACCGCACCGGCAAGGAGATCCTCCTCAACGAGCTCGGCGTGGTGTTCAACGCCGGCCGCACGCCGGCGGCCGCCGAGGCGGGCACCGACCCGGACCTCGTCGCCACCGAGGGCACGGTCGACGGCGGGCGCTTCCGCTTCGGCGCCGCCCACTTCGAGTGGCTGCTGCGCTTCGCCAAGCCCCTCGACCTCGGCTTCGACGACATCGGCAAGCGACGCCACGGCACCGCCGCCCACCCTCTTCTTCTGCGACGAGCTGCTCGAGGTCTACGGCGCCGAGGACGCCGTCGACCGCCGAGGGCGCCAGCTACGCGGTCGAGCACTGGGCGGCGGCCGGGTTCTGGAAGGAGCTGATCGCCGGGCTCGAGGCCTTCAAGGCGCGGGAGTGCCCGGGCTGCCGCTGGCCTTCTGGACCTGGCACGACAAGGTGGAGGACCAGCACGCCGCCCACACCGCCGACGAGCTGGTCGAGGCCTACGCCCAGCCGTGGTTCGACGAGGACCGGTTCCTCGCCGGCGCGGCCCGGATGCTCGACGGCGTGCAGGCGTTCTGGGACGGCCTGTGGGCCGACCACGAGGCAGGGGTCGAGCGATGACCACCGTCGACCCCGCATCCGCCTGCGGTGCTACCCGCCGCCCCCACCCTCGGCGGGATCGACCACCTCGAGTGGTGGGTCGGCAACGCCCGCGCCTTCACCGGGTTCCTCGCCGCCGCCTTCGGGTTCGACGTCGTCGCCTACGCCGGACCCGAGACCGGGCGTCGCGACCGCGTGAGCTACCTCCTCCAGCAGGGACGGGTCCGGTTCATGGTCTCCGGCGCCCTGCACCCCGACAGCCCGATCGCCGAGCACGTCCGCCAGCACGGCGACGGCATCCGCGACATCTGCTTCCTGGTCGACGACGTCGCCGCCGCCTACGACGGCGGCCCTGGCCCGGGGCGCCACGCTCTGAGCGGGCGCCGGCCGACGACGCGCGATGCCCACGGCGCCATCCACCACGCCGCCATCCGCACCTACGGCGACACGGTGCACACGTTCCTCGACCGCTCCGCCTACACCGGGCCCTTCGCCCCGCAGTTCGAGCCCACCGACCTGCTCCGGCCCGTCGGGCCCGGAGGTGGGCATCACCCGGCTCGACCACGTGGTCGCCAACGTCGAGCGGGGCCACCTCGAGGAGTGGGTGGCTACTACGAGGACGTCCTCGGGTTCGATCAGCTGACCCACTTCAGCGACGACCAGATCTCCACCGAGTACTCGGCGCTGATGTCGACGGTGGTGTGGAACCACGACAAGGTCGTGCTGCCCGATCAACGAGCCGGCCGACGGGCCGCAAGCAAGAGCCAGATCGAGGAGTACCTCGACTTCTACGGCGCTCCGGGCGTGCAGCACATCGCGCTGCACACCCCCGACATCGTGCAGTCGGTGCGGGCCCTGCGGGCCGCGGCGTGCGCTTCATGGACGTGCCCGGCCGAGTACTACGACGAGGCCCGGCAGCGCCTCGACGGGCGTCGAGCTGCCCTGGGACGACCCTCGCCGAGCTCGGCATCCTCGTCGACCGCGACCACGACGGGCTACCTGCTCCAGATCTTCACCGAGACCCTCACCGATCGGCCGACCGTGTTCTTCGAGATCATCCAGCGCGAAGGCGCCCGCGGCTTCGGCGAGGGCAACTTCAAGGCGCTCTTCGAGTCCATCGAGCGGGCGCAGGCCCGCCGGGGCAACCTGTAGGCCATGGATCGGCGTGCCGCAGTGGGTCCGGGGGGTGACGACCCGCCAGGCCCACGTCGGGCTGCCGCCGGGCACCGTGGAGGAGGAGCACGGCCGCTCCGGGTTCTACGGCCCGGCCAGCCACCTCTACCGGCTGCACGCGCCCACCGACTGGGTGGCGGTCGAGGGCCCGGCCGCCCACCACGCCTACGACACCCGCCGGCTCGTCCGGCGAGGACGACCTCTGGCCCACGCTGCTGCTCGGCAACCAGCAGGTGTCGATCGCGTGGCATCGCTACGCGGGACGGGCCGCTCGGAGTTCCTGCGCGACGCCGACGGCGACCAGCTCTGCTTCGTGCACGCCGGCACCGGCCGGCTGCGCACCGAGTACGGCCCGCTCGACTACCGCCCGGGCGACTACCTGGTGGTGCCGCGTGGCACCACCTACCGGTTCGAGCCCTCCGCGCCCACCGACCTGCTGGTGGTGGAGGCATGCGGGATCGCGGTTCTCGCTCCCCGACAAGGGGCTGCTCGGCCGCCACGCCCTGTTCGATCCCGCCGATGCATCGAGGTGCCCGAGGCCGAGGCGGTCGAGGAGGACGGGCGAGTTCACCGTCGTGGTGAAGCGGGGCGGCGCACGACACCCGCGTCACCTACCCGTTCCACCCCTGCGACGTGGTCGGCTGGAAGGGCGACGTGGCGCCGATGCGGCTCAACGTCGACGACATCCGCCCGGTCACCTCGGCCCGCTACCACCTGCCGCCGTCGGCCCACACCACCTTCGTCGCCGACGGCTTCGTGGTGTGCACCTTCGCCCCTCGGCCCGCTGGAGGAGGACCCCGAGGCGCTGCGGCTGCCGTTCTTCCACCGCAACGTCGACTACGACGAGGTGATCTTCTACCACCGGGGCGAGTTCTTCTCCCGGGCCGGGATCGACGAGGGGATGCTCACCTGGCACCCCTTCGGGCTGCACCACGGCCCCCAGCCCGGGGCCCGCGCGCGCGACGCCGCGGCGGCCGCCGACCCGCACGGGCGAGCGCCGCATGGCCGACGAGGTGGCCGTGATGATCGACGCCCGCCACGCCCTCGCGCCCGGTGAGGCCGCCAAGGACCTCGACGTGGAGGGCTACGCCCACTCCTGGTCGCCCGACGCGTGAAGCTGGCTCGCTACCGCTCGGCCCGGACGGGTCCGTCTGGGTCGGGATCGTCACCGAGGAGCTGGTCACGCCGCATCGCGCTCCGGCGAGGGCCGAGCCGGGTCAGGAGGCGCTCCTGGCCGGCCGCGATGGCACGACCGGCCGTGCCGGACGCGGCGGGGGAGCCGGAGCCGCTCGACCGGGTCGCAGCTGCTGGCGCCGATGCCCGACCCGCCGTCGATCCGCGACTTCTACGCCTTCGAGGCCCACGTGGCCACCGCCCGCCGCAGCCGCGGCCTGGAGATGGAGCCCGACTGGTACGAGCTGCCGGTCTTCTACTTCACGAACCCGGCGGCCGTCCTCGGACCACGGCGACGCGGTGCCGGTACCTCCCGGCACCGCGGAGCTCGACTACGAGCTGGAGGTGGCGGCGGTCATCGGCGTGGAGTGCGCCGACGTCGACGCCGACGACTGGCTCGACGTCGGTGGCCGGGTTCACGATCATGAACGACTGGTCGGCCCGCGACCTCCAGCGCCGCGAGATGGCGCTCGGGCTCGGCCCGGCCAAGGGCAAGGACTTCGCCACCATCGCTCGGCCCGGTCCTGGTCACCCCCGACGAGCTGCTCGACGCGGACGGGCACGCCGCGCGGCGACGATGGTGGCGCGGGTGAACGGTGAGGAGTGGAGCCGCGGCGAGCTGGCCGACCTGCACTTCGGCTGGGGGCAGCTCCTGGCCCACGCCTCTCGCGGTCACGCGGCTGCGCCCGGGCGACGTGATCGGTTCGGCACGGTCGGCACCGGCTGCATCCTCGAGCTCGGGCTCGTCCACGGCCGCGAGCGGTACCCGTGGCTGACGTCAGGCGACGCAGGTGGAGCTGGAGGTCGAGGGCATCGGCGTGCTCGCCAGCCGTATCGCCTGACGGCGGCGCGAGGGAAGGCACGCCCGCATGGTCTCGACACCGGTGACACCCACACCCGACGACCTTCGCGCAGCAGGTCGAAGAGGAGCTCGACGAGCTGGCCGAGGAGGCGGCGGCCGAGGAGCAGGAGCGCATGGCCGAACGTGACGCCGAAGGCGTCGACGAGCCGAGCTAGAGGCTTCGGCGGCCAGAGCTGGCGAGCCGACTGCTAACGTCGTCGCCTCACGGGCCGTTAGCTCAGTTGGCTAGAGCACCTGCATGACGCGCAGGGGGTCAGGGGTTCGAGTCCCTTACGGCCCACCGTGAAGTCCGCCACGTCGGTGGCGAACCGTTCGGGCTGCTCCCTAGCGAGGGGTGCTGTCCCGCGCCTTGGTAGACCAGCAGCTCTGCCTGGTGCAGTCGGGCCACCAGCTCGTCCTGCATGGCCCGTGGGACGATCTCGTCGTCGTCTCCCCAGATCAACCGGACCGGCGCGGTGAGCCTCGACAGCTCGGGGAGGTCGTCGTAGTCGGCAAGGGAGCCGAACAGCTCCCTCCACGCTGCGATGGGAACCTTCAGGACCTCCTCGACGAGGAGATCCACCAGCTCGGGAGCCAGGGCATCGGTGGAGGTGTCGGCGACGAGCGAACGCGCCACCGCCGGGTCGATCGGGTCGGTGAGCTGGGCCACCACGATGGCGATGAAGGCGGCCAGCTTCTCGTTGCCGCGCGATGGTGGTGGGGGAGGCCTCGAGGACCAGGCCGGCCACCCGCTCAGGAGCCTCCAGCGCGACGCGCCGGGCCACGAGGCACGAGCCGGAGTGACCCGCCAGCACCGTGGAGCCCACGCCGATGGCGTCAAGAAACGGGACCACGTCGCCAGCCAGGTCCTCGATCCGGTAGCCCGCCCTCGGCTTGGCGGAGTCGCCATGCCCCCGTAGCGAGACGGCAATGGCTCGGACGTGGCTGGGCATCGACGCCAGGACCGGTTGGTACGAATGCCACGAGTCGGTGGGGCCGGGGAGCAGCACGACGGTCGGACCCCCCGGATCGCCGTGCTCCGAGTAGGAGAGGGCGACCCCGTCGGCGAGGGTTACCTCTGGCACGCCCCCAACGCTAGGCCTCCCGTCCCTCACCGCCCACCACCACCCCGATAGCGTCGCCCTCGCCATGGCCAACCCCACCCTCGTGCTCGTCGACGCCGGCATGGCCGCCGGGTTCCGGCTGGCCAAGCCCTCGCTCCGCCAGCTGCATCAGGCGCTCGTGCACCTCTACCGGGAGCACCCCGACGCCAAGGTGGCCGTGCTGGCCGACCCCTCGCTCAAGTGGGACCTGGGCGCCACGGAGACCCCCCTCTTCGAGGGCGACATCATCGCGGGGGCCATCGTGTGCGCCCCGGCGGGGGCGCTGGATGGCACGTCGGGGTTCCTCAGCCGGGCGGCCGAGAAGGCCAAGCGACTCGGGTTCGACGTGGTGGCCTTCACCGATCGCGCCCTGCCCGAGGTGGCACTGGGTCGGCTCCGCAACGACGGCGGCCGCTGGCTCTGGGACCTGGAGGCCACCCGCACCCTCGAGGCCGGCCAGGTGGGCCCACCGCTGCCCGCCCGTCGGCGGCGACGCAGCCGCTGACCGTGGGCCTGCGGCGCCTGCTGCTGGTCGGCCTCCTGGCCGCCGCGGTCGTTGCCCCCGCTGTCGCTGCTGGGGCCCAGGAGCCCGGGTCCACCACCACGGTGGTCGCCGTTCCCGGTGGCGACATCGTCCCGCGGCCCGGTTCCGGGAGCCCACCCCAGGAGGCCGGCGACCGCGGGGGAGCCCTGCAGCTGGGGGTCCTCGCTCTCGTGGTGCTGGGGGTGGGCGGGGTGGTGCTGGGAGTGGTGCGCCAGTCGCAGCGGGCCCGGGCGGAACCTCCCCCGTCCTGACTCAGCGCTCCCGGAGGGCCGCACAGCCCTCGACGCCGAGCAGGAACCCATCCCGGAAGGCGTCAAAGCGCAGGAAGGCCGATCCCACGGAGTCGGCTTCCGAGGCCCCGTCGGCCTCGCTGCTGCGCAGGAAGGCGATGACCGACTCGTCGAGGTCGCCAGGTGACAGGAAGAGCTCCTGGCCCCGGTCGGCGCGGGTGGCGGCGAACCCGCTGTAGGCGTACACGCCCGTGAAGCAGTCGGCCTGGAGGTTCGACGCCGCGTCGGTGGCGTCGTTGCCCAGCCGGAGCTGAGCGGCGTAGGCGTACTGCCGGGCGATCTCGGTGGCCACCGCGTAGTCACCGATCTCGTTGAGAGACGGGATGAGGCCGGCTTCATCCACGTAGATGGTGTCGTCGGTGGGGCAGTAGAAGGCGACGTCGGCGAGGTCGTCGCCGTCGTAGGTCCGCTCCCCGCAGGTGACCTCGTCCTCGGCCGGATCGACGCCCACCAGGTCGCTGACGGGGGTCCACGTCTCGCCGAGGTCCTCGAACACCAGCGACCAGAAGTTCTCCAGGTCCGGGAGGAGGAGGGGCACCAGCTCGTCGAGGGGCAGGTTTCCGCCCCGCTCGAAGTCCTCGGCGCTGGTGAAGGGCACTTCCACGATCACCAGCTCGCCGGACCGAAGCAGGTCCGGATAGTCAGCGCAGCGGGCAGCGCCCTGGTCGAACCCCTCGGAGAAGGCGCCGATGCGGTCGAAGCCCGTCCCGTGGGCGGCCGGGTCCTCAGCGGCGGTCCCCACGCCGTCGCGCAGCTCGAGGAACCCAGCCACCGCCTTGTCGAGGGCCTCGAGGGTGAGCTCGAAGTGCTGGGAGCCGCCGGCGTCGACGTCGGCCGCCCAGGCACCGGCGAAGCAGTCGGCCTGCAGCTCCAGCAGGATCGTGGGGCCAGCGGTGCGGGCCCGGGCCTGGATGGCGTGACCCAGCTCGTGGGCGAACACGATCCCCAGGGTGAACCCGCCGAAGTCCTCATAGAGGTCCGGGATGAGGCGCGCCTCGTCCCAGGCGATCAGGTCGTCGGGCGGACAGTAGAAGGCGTTCTCGGCGATCTCGTCGTAGTCAGGCAGGGGGCTGGCCGCACGGCGGCACCTCGGTGTCGGGTCCGTAGGGGAAGAACCCGCCTTGGATCGGGACGTACTCGGCCCCGTACACCTCCGGGTAGGTGCGGGCCCAGAACGTCCTCGACGTCGCTCGATGGCGGCTTGCACCACCTGGTCGCTGGTGGGGGCATCGCCGTCTCCCAGCCCGGTGTCCGGGGCGATGGGCTCGTCGAGGTCGTCAGGCGCCGCCGGGGCGATCGCCGATCACCTGGCCGGGGTCAGCGGTGCTCTCGTTGGCGCAGCCGGCGGCCAGGGCGGCCACGGTGAGGAGGACGGCGACGGATCGGATCGGCCGACGGTACCTTCCGGTAGATTCCGAGTCCATGGAGCCGGGCGAGCCCAGGGGGTCGACCCCCCTACCGGAGGGCTACCCGGAGGACTTCGAGACCGACGTGGTGCTGTCCGACGGTGCCACCGCCCACGTGCGGCCGATCCGTCCCGACGACGGACAGCGGATCGCTCGACTTCCATGGCCGACAGTCGCCCCAGAGCATCTACTACCGGTACTTCAGTCCCCGCCCTCGCCTGTCGGAGCGGGAGGTGGAGCGCATGACCAACCTCGACTACGTCGACCGCTTCGCCCTCGTGGCCCTGCGGGCCGACGAGCTCATCGGGGTGGCGCGCTACGACCGATGGCGCCACCGCTCCGAGGCCGAGGTGGCCTTCTTCGTCGACGACGCCAACCACGGGCGGGGCCTGGCCACCGTGCTCCTCGAGCACCTCGCGGTGCGGGCGCGGGAGGTGGGGCTCACCGGGTTCACCGCGTCGGTGCTGCCCGAGAACCGCAAGATGATCGGCGTGTTCACCCAGGCCGGCTTCGAGGCGGCCACGCAAGTTCGCCGACGGGGTGGTGGAGGTGCGGCTCGGGCCTCCAGCCCACCCCGGAGGCAGAGGCCGCCATCGAGGCGCGGGCGCGGTCGGCCGCCGTCGGAGGCGGTGCGCCGCCTGCTCTCGCCCCGGAGCGTGGCCGTGATCGGAGCAGGTCGGGACGGGCGGGATCGGCCACGACGCTGATGGAGAACCTCCACCGAGCGGGGTTCCAGGGACCGGTCTGGCCGGTGAACCCCCATGCCCAGCACGTGGGCCAGGTCCGGGCGGTGGCGAGCGATCCTCGACATCCCCGACGAGGTCGACCTCGCCGTGGTCGCCGTGCCGGCCGCGCCGGTGGCCGGCGGCAGTGGAGGAGTGCGGGCGCAAGCAGGTGTACGGCGTGGTGGTCCTGTCGGCGGGGTTCGCCGAACGGGGCGCCGAAGGTGCCGCGCTCGAGGCGGAGGTGCTCCGGATGGCGCGGTCCTGGGGCATCCGGCTGGTCGGCCCGAACTGCCTCGGCGTCATCAACACCGATCCCGCCGTCCGGCTCCACGCCACGCTTCGTGCACGTGGAGCCCCGCGCCGGTCGGGTGTCGCTCCTGTCGGAGTCGGGGATGGTCGGCGCCGCCATCGTCGCCCAGGCCGCCGAGCTGGGCGTGGGGATCTCGTCGTTCGTGGCCCTGGGCAACCGCGCCGACGTGTCGGGCAACGATCTGCTCCAGTACTGGGAGGGCGACGACAGCACCGACGTGGTGTGCATGTACATCGAGAGCTTCGGCAACCCTCGTCACTTCAGCCGGCTGGCCCGTCGCCTCACGCCGGGCCAAGCCGGTGGTGGCCGTGAAGGCGGGCTGGTCGCCCGACGACCCCGCCGACACGGGCGGCCGACGTCACCGAGGACGCGCTCCTGCGCCAGACCGGGGTGATCCGGGTGCCCACCCTGCCCGCCATGCTCGACACGACCCGGCTCCTGCGTCCAGCCAGCCGCTCCCGGCCGGACGCCGCGTGGCCGTGGTCGGCAACGCGGGGGGCTCGCTGGCCATCGCCGCCGACGCCGCGCCTCGACGCCGGCCTGGCGCTGGCGCAGAGCTCCGGCCAGCACCCGGCGACGACCGGCAGTGCATCGACCTCGGGCGTCGGGGCGGTCGACCTCGGGCGACGCCTTCGAGGCACGACATCGAGCGAGGCCGCTGGCCTGGCCGGCGACCCGGCGTCGACGCGATCCTCGTCCTCTACGCCCCGTCGCTCGGGTGGCTCAGCCGCAGGAGGTGCAGGCGCGCCATCGACGCCGGCGCAAGGCGCCAGCCCGAGGTCCCGGTGGTCGCCTGCTTCTACGGCCCGCTGCCCACGCCGGCGAGGTCGCCGGATCGGTCCCGGTCTACGACGCCGTCGACGCCGCGGCCCGGGCCCTCGGACGGGTGGCGGCCTACGCGGCGTGGCTGGCCAGCCAGAGGGCAGCCGTCTGAGGCCTCGACGCCGGCCGGGTGGCCGCCGTGCGGGACGGCTGGTGCCCGGAGCCGATCTCGGCGCCGGCGCCTCGACCTGGCCGAGCCGGCGACGCTGGCGCTGCTCGCCGCGGCGGGGCTCGACCGCGCTCCCCACCGAGGTGGTCGCTGACCGTGGACGAAGCGGTGACGCCGCCGACCGCGATCGGGTACCCGGTGGTGCTGAAGGCGGCGAGCACGCGATCGGATGGCCAAGACGGCCGCCGCCGGGTTCGCCATCGACCTGGAGGGCCGGACGCGGTGCGGCTGGCCTGGGCGCGGATGGAGTGACCAGCTTCGCCGGCGAGCCTCGTGCCCGCCCTGGTGCAGCCGATGGTGGCACCCGGGCGTCGACGTCGCCGTCTCCGTGCAGCGATCATCCCGACGGTGGGACCGGTGATCTCCGGCTGGGGCCGGGCGGCGCAGCCTCGGCCCTCGACGCGGCCGCCGACGTCCGGGTCCTCCCGCTCACCGATCTCGACGCTGAGCCGACTGGTGGCCGGGTCACGGTTGGCCGCCGTGCTCGACGAGGCGCGAGCGGCGCAGCGCTCGAGCGACGTGCTCGCTCCGGGTGGGGCGCTGGTGGAGGCGGTGCCCGAGCTGACGTCGCTGGTGCTCAACCCCGTCATCGTCGGGGCCGACGGGGCGGTGGTGACCGACGCCCGGGCCGAGCTCGAGCCGGTGGTCCGGGATCGCCGACCGCCGTTGCGACGAGCCTGATGGGGCGTCCGGCGTCAGCCCGCTGACGTGCGCTTGGCGTCCGCTTGGCCGTGGTGCGGCGGCCCGTCTTGCGTGCCTTGCCCGCCCGCGCTGCCTTCAGCGGCTGGCGGCGGCCGCTATCGGGGCCGTCGGTCGGCTCGAGGTCGATGGCCACCTCCCGGGTGTCGTCGACGTCAGGCTGGCCGGGAGGCGAGGCGCGTCGGACCGGGGCCCGGCTTGGCGAAGGTTCGCGCTTCTCGCCGGTGCCCTCGGCGAGCCCGGCGCGCTCGAGCGCCTCCTGCAGCTCGCGCAGGGTGGCCTGCAGCGCGGCCCGGTCGGCCCGCTGGTTCTGCACGACGAGCATGCCCACGCCGAGCACCACGAAGCAGAGCCCGGCGACGCCGCCCGAGATCAGGTACGGGAACTGGCTGGGGATCCGGTCGACGCTGGCGGCGCCGTTCCAGCCCGAGGAACACCAGCAGGAAGCCGAGCGCGCACAGGCCGACGCCGAGCTGGCCGCCGAGGCGGCTCCAGATGACCTTCGGCTGTCGGGCTTGTCGTTGTCCATCTCAGGCTCCCAGGTAGGTCTCGCGGAGGTTGGCGTTGCGGATCTCGTCGCCGACGCCGGTGTAGATGAGGGTGCCCTTCTCCATGATCAGGGCCCGGTCGGCGTAGGGCAGCACGCCGACGTTCTGCTCGACGATCAGCACGGTGACGCCGTCGTCGTTGATGCGCTTGCACGACCTCGAACACCGTCTTGGCCAGGGTGGGGCTGAGGCCGAGCGAGGCCTCGTCGATGAGCAGGAGGCGGGGCCGCGACATGAGGGCCCGGCCGATGGCGAGCATCTGCTGCTCGCCGCCCGACAGCGTGCCGGCCAGCTGGCCGTGCGCGCTCGCCGAGGCGGGGGAAGTAGTCGTAGACGAGCTGCGCGCTGCTCGCTCGATGACCTTGCGGTCGCGCCGGCGCACCCAGGCGCCCATCCGGAGGTTGTCGGCCACGGACAGGCGGGGGAAGACCCGTCGGCCCTCGGGGGACAGCGAGATGCCCGTCGGCGACGAGGCTGGCGGGCGGCCGCCCGCCGATCTCCTGCGCCGTCGAAGCGGATCGAGCCCGCTGTCGGGGCTGAGGAGCCCGGCGATGGTGGTGACGGTGGTGGTCTTGCCGGCGCCGTTGAGGCCGAACAGCACGGCGGTCTCGCCCTCCTCCACCTCGAAGGAGATGCCGTGCAGGACGGGGAAGCCGTAGCCGACGTGAGCGTGTCGATCTCGAGCAGCGCCATCAGGCCACCGCCTCGGGGTCGTCGCCGAGGTAGGCGCGCACGACCTCGGGGTGGCGGCGCACGTCGTCGGGCAGCCCCTCGGCGAGCACCTCACCGAAGTTGAGGCAGTACATGTAGTCGGAGATCCGGGTCACGAGCGGCACGTGGTGGTCGATCATCACGATCGTGAGCTCGAACTCCTCGCGGAGCTCGAGCAGCAGGTCACCGAGCTCCTCGGCCTCCTCGGGTCCCATGCCCGAGCCGGGCTCGTCGAGCAGGAGGATGTCGGGGTCGGTGGCCAGCACGGCGGCGAGCTCGAGGCGCTTGAGCACGCCGTAGGGCAGGCCCTGGACGCGGGTGTCCGTCGAGGTGGGCGAGGCCCATGAGGTCGAGGATGGCGCGGGCCCGCTCGGCGGTGTGCCGCTCCACCTCGAAGGTGCGCGGGCGAGCCGAAGATGCCGGCGAGCGGGTCGTAGTCCACCTCGAGGTGCTGGGCGGTCTTGAGGTTCTCGCCGGCGGTGGAGCCCTTGACGAGCCCGACGTTCTGGAAGGTGCGGCCCATGCCGAGGTTGGCGCGCTTGTGCACGGGGAGGTCGGTGACGTCCTGGCCGCGGTAGCGGACCCGGCCGGAGGTGGGGGCGTAGAAGCCGGTGATGCAGTTGAACAGCGTGGTCTTGCCGGCGCCGTTCGGGCCGATGATGCCGACGATCTCCCACTCGTCGATGCGGAGGTTCACGTCGCGCAGCGCCTGCACGCCGCCGAAGCGGATCGACACGTCGTCGGTGCTGCGAGCAGCGGTGGTGCGGCTCGGTCAGGCTCGGACATCGGTGATCTGCACCTCCTTGTCGGCCTTCACGAACCGGAACGGGCCGCCTCGCAGCCAGCGGCCCGACGGTGCTGGTGAGCTGGCCGAAGCCGCCCGGGAACAGGGTGATGGTGAGCGAGCAGCAGCACGCGGCCCGAGCACGAGGGGCATCACCTCGGCGGTGAGGTTGATCGGGTCCTTGGCGAACAGGTTGTCGACGTGGAGGATCTCGAGCAGCTCGCCGTTGCGGAGCAGCGCGAAGAAGGCGGCGCCCAGCCACGACGCCGGCCCGGTTGCGGAGCCCGCCGATCACCGTCATGAGGATGAAGACGAGGGCGAGGTTGAGGCCGAAGGGGTTGGCCACCACGTTGGTGTCGCGGTGGGCGAGGAGCGCGCCGCCGAGTCCGGCGAAGAGCCCGGACACGCCGAAGGCGAGCACGGTGTAGGCCTTCACGTTGATGCCCCAGGTGGCGGCGACGCGCGGGTTCTCCCGCAGGGCCAGCAGGGCTCGACCGCCCTTGGTGGCGATGAGTCGCCAGTCGAGGAACACGACGAGGGCGAGCACGACGAGGCAGAGGTAGTAGTAGCGGAAGTCGCTCTCGAAGCCGAGCGGGCGGGGTGCGGCCTGGCCGGCGGTGCCGCCGGTGAGCGACTCGATCTGGAAGATGCTCTCCTGGGTCATGATCCCGTAGCTGAGCGTGATGAGGCCGAAGTAGAGCCCGGTGACGCGGAGGGACACGGCGCCGAGCAGGGCGGCCTGGCGCGCGCCGACGAGCGACGGCGACCAGCGCAGCGATCCAGAACTCCTGGCCCATCTCGGTCACGACGTAGGCCGAGGTGAAGGCACCGATGCCGACGAAGGCCTGGTGACCGAGCGAGATCGTGCCGACGTAGCCGATGAGCACGTTGAGCGAGAGGCCGATGACCGCGAAGATCACCGCTTCGCTGGCGGCGTTGGCCTCGACGCCCGCCGACGGTGAAGGGCGACAGGACGTTGGTGGGGTAGCAGAGCGACCGCCCACACGACCAGGGCCAGCCCGACGCGCGCCGCGTGCCGCCCAGCCGAGCGGCGGTCGACGCCCGATGCGCGCTCGGGCGTCGGAGTCGTCGGACGCGCTGTCGGCGGGGCCGTCGCCTCGTGGCTCGGCGCGTGGCGCGTCATGCCGATCGCTGCCCGCCGAACAGGCCCTGCGGCCGGACGAGCAGGACGGCGAGGAGCACGACGAACACCGACACGAACGACGCCCCCTTGATCGAGTCGAAGGTGCTGAGGCTGCCGAGCGCCTGGAGGACCCCCACGAGGATGCCCCCGGCGACGGCGCCGGGCAGGCTGGTGATGCCGCCGACGATGGCAGCCGTGAACCCGGGGATGAGCACGGCGGCGGTGATGAGGCCCGGGCTGAACTGGGCGCCGCCGGCGTAGAGCAGGCCGGCCAGCGCCACCGAGGAGTGCGGCCAGGCCCCAGGTGATGGTGGAGATGCGGCGCACGCTCACCCCGACGAGCTCCGAGGCCACCGGCTCCTGGCTGGCGGCCAGCACGGCGAGGCCGAGCGGCGACCGGAAGAACAGGAACAGCAGCACGGCGGCGACGGCCAGCACGACCAGGGTGATGAGGCGCTGATCCGACACCGCCACCCCGAACGGGCGACACCCGGTCCAGGCTGCTCGGGCGAGCTCACGATGGCGTCGAAGAACCGCAGCGGGTTGTTGGCCGTGCGCCAGAACTCCACGCCGATGGCCAGCAGCGCGATCGCCGGCCGTGGCGACGAGCAGCGTGACCCGCGGGGCGTCGAAGAGCGGCCGGATGACGAGCCGCTCGGTGAGCAGCCCCATGCCGACGGCGGCGAGCCAGGCCCACCACCAGCGCCGAGCCCGTAGGGAAGGTCGAAGATGGTGAAGGCGATGTAGGCGCCGTAGATGGCCACCGTGCCGAACTCGCCCTGGGCGAAGTTGAAGACGCCGCTGGCCTTGTACACGAGCACGAGCCCGATGGCGATGAGGCTGTAGATGGCCCCGTTGATGACGCCGAGCACGAGGACGCGGCTGAGCTCGCTCGAGGGTGACGGCGAGGACCATGGCCTAGAAGCCGCTCGACGAAGGTGGCGATGGTCTTGTAGCGACCGAGCGCGCAGTCGGCCTGGAGGGCGTGCACCTGGCTGCCGCCGAAGTGGTTGCGGGCCGATGTACTTGACGGGTGGGTACACGCCGCCGGCGAACGGTCTTGCCGCTCTCGAGCGTGGCGCACGAAGCTCTGGCGGCTCATGTCCTTGCCGGCGGCGTCGAACATGGTCTTGAGCTGCTTGCTCAGCCCCCAGAGGGCCAGGCCGAGGTCGTCGCCCTTCTTGCCCAGCTGCGCCTGGTAGGCCTGCTGGTAGCCGGGTCGATCTGGTCGATCACGTCGAGCTGCGGGAACGGGCTGAGGAAGATGGCCTTGTCGACGCCCTCGGCGGCCCTGGCAGCCCGATCGTGGCGACGGTGTCCAGGCCGCTGGTGATGCCGGGCCCGACGAACTGCGGGCTGTACGTGGGGTTGAGGGCGGCGGCCACGTTGAGGAACGTCGTGGGGCTGGACAGGAAGTACACGACCTCGGCGCCGCTCGGCCTGCATGGCGCTGGCGATGCCGGCCGCCGTCGCCGGCGTTGGCGCTCTTGGGGATCCGCTTGTCGTAGACGATCTTGAAGCCAGCGGCCTGGAAGGCCTTCTTGATGCTGGCGTAGGCGTCGTTGAACGACCCGGAGTCGGCGACGGCGATGCCGACCTTCTTGCCGGCGAAGCTGCTTCTGCACCAGCTGGGCGAGGATCGGTGACTGCTGGGAGTAGGTGGTGGACAGGGCGAAGTAGGAGCGGAGGTTGGCGAGGCCGGCCTCGTTCACGCCGGCCGAGAGGTACGGCACGCCGACGGACTGGGCGTACTTGGCGCAGGCGGTGATCTGGTCGGCGCCGCCGCCGCCGACGAGCAGGAAGACCTTGTCCTGCTCGACCATCTTCTTGCACTTCTGCACGGCGGTGGCCGGGTCGAACTTGTCGTCCTCGAAGAAGACCTTCACGTTGCGGCTGCCCACCTTGCCGCCCGGGTGAGTTCCAGAAGACGTCCTTGCCCTCCTCGAAGGCGTTCTGCGGGATCGGGGCGGCACCGGTGACCGGGGCGTGGATGCCGATGCGGATCTCGGTGTCGGAGATGCCGGTGCGGTCGCCTGCCACGGCGCCGCCGGTGGTGCCGCCGGTGGCCCCGCCCCCGGTGGTGCCGCCGGTGGTGCCGCCCGTGGCCCCGCCAGTGGTGCCGCCCGTGGTCCCGCCGGTCGTCCCGCCGCCCGTGGTGCCCGCCGTCGGTGCTGCCGCCGTCGGTGCTGCCGAGGTCGTCGGCATCGGTCACCTCCGTCGATCGATCGCCTCACCGGTGTCGGGATCGACCTGACCCGGCCGCGGCCGAACGCCGCCGTGCCGACACCTGGGCCACGTCGGGCTTCTGACCGCACGCGGCGGCCACGAGGAGCAGGGCGACGAGCAGGCCGAGCGAGTCGGAACGGGGTGCGTGCATCACGGAGGCCTCCGGGGCGGTGGGGGAGAGGGTGGCGCGAGGCGGGCGCGGGCGGCGAGGGCCCGGCTCACGCCCCGCTGGCGGGTGGCGGCGGCGGGCTCGCCGGCCGGGCCGAGGGAGAAGGTGAGCAGTCCGAGCAGGACGATGAAGAGCGGGATGGCGATGATCGAGGCCGCCAGGGAGGTTGCCGAGCACGTTGGGCCTGGTGCTGGCGATCGGCGGGCGGTGTCGGCGAGAGGCGGCGGCCTCGGCGGTGGGCGGGGTGCTCACCTCGGGGGCGGGCAGCTCGCCGACCGGGATGTCCCCGCCGCCGAACGACGGTACCTCGAACCCGCGGTCGCCGCCGCCGAAGTGCCACCGGCACCTCGCCGCGTGTCCGGATCGTCGACAGTGGGGGCCTCCGTGGTGGGCGTCCGGCTTCCGACGCGACGGTGACCACCAGGGCACCGTCGCCCTCGGTGGCGAACACGGTCTGGAACGACGTGGGGCTGTCGACGTCCTCCACGAGCACGATCGCCGTCGGCGGCGAGGGTGCCGGACGGGTCGATCCAGGCCTGACCGATGGGGAGCAGGTCGAAGGTCCAGGTGCCGTCGTCGCCGCGGGTGCCCGGGGCGGCAGCGAGCCTTGCAGTCGAAGGTGGGGCGGGTCTCCCAGGTGCCGTTCTCGCCGCCCACCCAGAACGCGGTGATCGGGCAGGCCACGATCTTGGCCGCGTCGCTGTTGACGTTCAGGCGCCGGTGGCCCGGCCTCCTTGATGGTCAGCGTGAAGGAGGCGATGGTGTCGCCGGGAACCGCATCGGGCACGATGCCGATGGCGGCGATCCGGTCCGGCTCACCGTTGACGGCGCCCACGGCCAGGGTGCCCGTTGGGCACGCCTGGCGGCGGGGGCACGGTGACGATGGCGGCGGGGGTGCTGGTGTCGGCGTTCTTCTGGTGCCACCAGCCGACCTTGTCGACGCTGGCGCCGCGTGGCCTCGATCCCGTCGCCGGCCTCGGCGCCGGCGCCGCTGCCGAGGGCCATCGACAGCGCAGCCGCGCCGAGCGCGCTGACGACGATGCGGGCCCGGAGGCCAGGCGTCGGTTCACTGGGGACGGCTCCTCTGGAGGTCGTGGTCGGTGTGCAGGGCATGACGGTTCGCCACGGAACTTCTGCGGTTGCCTGCCCGAGCGGTCATCGGGGCAGGCCGAGCACCCGCTCGCCGAGGATGTTCCGCAGGATCTGCGATGGTGCCCCCCATGATCGTGTAGGCGGGGGCGTAGGCGACGTTGCGGCTCACCCGTGCCGCGAGGCCCGGCTCGGCCAGCATCGCCAGCGGGCCGAGGGCGGCGGCGCAGAACTGGGCGATGCGCTGCTCGAGCTCGGTGCAGAACGTCTTGGTGGCCGCCGAGAACTGCTTCGGGGCCTGGCCCATGACCTCGCGCAGCACGAGCAGGCGCCCGATCCGGTAGCCCGTCTCGATGGCCGGCGATCTCCTGGCGCACGCGCGGGTCGCGTGGTGTCGGCGAGCGGCCAGGCAGTCGACGTAGAGGCTTGCGGTTGGACAGGAGCCGATCGATGCCCGCCCCGCTCGTGCTCCATCTGGCGCATGACCTGCCGGAAGCTGCCGTTGAGCTCGCCCACCAGGTTCTCCGCCGGCACGCGCACGTCCTCGAAGCACACCTCGCAGAAGTGGTCGCTGCCCGTCATGTCCTTGATCGGGCTGCGATCGGTGATGCCGGGCGAGCGCATGTCGACGATCAGCTCCGACAGCCCCTTGTGCTTCGGGGCGTCGGGGTCGGTGCGGACGATCAGGTAGATCCAGTCGGCCGACGCCGCCCCCGAGTTCCAGATCTTCTGGCCGTTCACCACGAAGTCGTCGCCGTCGCGCTCGGCGCGGGTGCGGATCGACGCCACGTCGGATCCGGCGTCCGGCTCGGACATGCCGATGCTCCACGCCGAGGTGCCGTCGAGGATGGCAGGGAGGTGGGTGGCCTGCTGCTCGGGGGTGCCGAACTGCAGCAGGGTCGGACCCATCTGGCGGTCGGCGAACCAGGAGGTGGCCATCGGGGCCCCCTCGCCGATGAGCGCCTCGAACACCAGGAACCGCTCGAGGGCCGGCTGCGTCCGCCGCCCCCGACCTCCACCGGCCAGGTCATGCCCAGCCAGCCCCGCTGGCCGAGCTCCAGGGAGAAGGCACGGTCCGGGGCGGCGATCCAGGTGTCCTCGGTGAGCGCAGAGCGATCGGCGGCCGCTCGGCCCACGTCCCGGCCTCGTCCTGCAGGGCCAGCAGGTCGGGGGACAGGGCGAAGTCCATCGGGGTGCGAACCTACCGAGGGCCCCCAGGGCGCCTGCTATCGCGTCAGGACGATCTTGCCGAGCTTGCCGCCCGCTGCGAAGCGCTCGTAGGCCGCGGCCGCCTCGGCCAGGGGGAAGGTGGCCGAGACCGGCAGGCGGAGGCGCCCGGCTGCCAGCAGCGGGAGCACGTGGCGCCTCCACCCGGCGGGCGGCGTCGGCCTTCTGCTCCAGGGGGCGGGCTCGCAGCGTGGAGGCCAGGATTCGGCCTCGCTTGCCCATCAGGGCGAGCAGGTTGATCTCGGCCTTGGCGCCGGCGCCCACGCCGATCACCGCGATGCGGCCCCCGGGGCGAGCGCCTCGAGGTCGCCCGGGAGGTTGGGCGCCCCGACCAGCTCGAGGATCACGTCGAAGGGGCCGTGGTCCTCGAAGCCCTCGGGCGCGATCGCCTGCGACGGCCGGGTGCAGGGCCGCCACGCCCTCGCGCTTGGACTCGTCGCGGACGGTGGCCACCACCGTGGGCCCCGGCGGCCGCGCCGAGCAGGACGGCCGCGGTGCCGACGCCGCCGGCGGCGCCGTGGACCAAGAGCCGCTCGCCCATGGCCAGCCCGGCCTGCGTGAACAGGGCGTCGTGGGCGGTGGTGACGTTCTCGGGGAGGGCGCCAGCCTGCTCCCAGGAGATCGCCCTCGGGCACGGGCATGGCGCAGCGCTCGTGGACCACCACCTGCTCGGCCTGGCCGCCGCCGGCCAGCACGGCCATCACCCGGTCGCCCACGGCGAACCGGGAGGCACCCGGGCCCAGCGCCACGCACCTCGCCGGCGGCTTCCAGGCCCGGGATGTCGGCGGGGACGCCGGGCGGCGGCGGGTAGAGCCCGGCGCGCTGGAGGAGGTCGGCGTTGCTGAGGCCGGCGGCCCGCACGTCGACGAGGACCTCGCCCGCTGCCCGGCTCGGGGTTCGGGTGCTCTCGCCAGTGCGAGCGCATCCGTCGACGATGGTGACGGCGTGCACGCTGGCGGCTCAGCTCGCGCTGGTCGACGGGGACGTAGTCGCGCGCCGCCGGTGCCCACGTACAGCTGGCGGGGCCGGGCGATCTTCTGGTCCTGCTCGCAGGAGCTCCACCCAGTGGGCGAGCCAGCCGGCGGTGCGGGGGATGGCGAAGAGCACCGTGAACATCTCGATCGGGAAGCCCATCGCCTGGTAGATCAGGCCGGAGTAGAAGTCGACGTTCGGGTAGAGCTTGCGGGACGACGAAGTAGTCGTCGGAGAGGGCGACGTCCTCGAGCGCCAGGGCGATGTCGAGCAGCGGGTTCTTGCCGGTGATGGCGAAGACCTCGTCGGCGGTCTGCTTGATGATCGTGGCGCGGGGGTCGTAGCTCTTGTAGACGCGGTGGCCGAAGCCCTGCAGGCGGCCCTCGCCCTGCTTCACCGACTCGATGAAGGCGGGAACCCGGTCGATCGAGCCGATCTCGGTGAGCATGTGGATGACGGCCTCGTTGGCCCCACCGTGGCGGGGGCCGTAGAGGGCCGCGGCGGCCGCCGCGGTGCTCACGTAGGGATCGGCGTGGGCGGAGCCGACCGTCCGCATGGCGGTGGTGCCGCAGTTCTGCTCGTGGTCGGCGTGGAGGATGAAGAGCACGTCGAGGGCGCGGGCGAGGGCGGGGTTGGCGTCGTAGCGGGGCTCGGCCACCTTCCAGAGCATGGAGAGGAAGTTCTCGGTGAACCCGAGCGAGTTGTCGGGGTAGACGAAGGGCATGCCCGACGCTGAAGCGGTGGCAGGCGGCGGCGAGGGTGGGCATCTTGGCGATCAGCCGGACGATCTGCTTGTAGCGGTTGTCGGGGTCGTGGATCTCGCCGGCGTCCGGGTAGAAGGTCGACAGGGCGGCGATGGCCGACACCAGCATCCCCATCGGGTGGGCGTCGTGGTGGAAGCCCTCGAGGAAGCGCTTGCGCACGTTCTCGTGGATGAACGTGTGGTAGGTGATGTCGTGCCGCCACGTGGCCGAGCTCGTCCGGCGTGGGCAGCTCACCGTGGATGAGGAGGTAGGCCACCTCCAGGTAGTTCGACTGCTGCGGCCAGCTGCTCGATCGGGTAGCCGCGGTAGCGGAGGATCCCGTTCTCGCCGTCGAGCTCGGTGATGGCGCTCGAGGTGGCCGCCGTCGTCATCAGCGCGGGGTCGTAGAACCAGATGCCGGGGAGCAGCTTGCGCCACTCGGCTGCTGTCGACGCCGCCGTCGACGATCGGCACCTCGATCGACTCGCCGGTGCGGTTGTCGGTGATCGTGATGCTGTCGGCCACGACCACCGAGCACTAGGCGGGCTCAGAGCGGGCTGTTGTCGTGCTTGCGGTGCACCAGCGACTCCCGCTTGGTGGCCAGCACGTCGAAGGCGGCTGCCACCTCGCGGCGGGTCTCGGCCGGATCGATGACGGCGTCCACGAACCCGCGATCGGCGGCCACGTAGGGGTTGAGGAAGCGCTCGTCGTAGGCCGCCTCCAGCTCGGCTCGGCGCTCGGGCGGCTCGTCGGCGGTGGAGGATCTCCACGGCGCCCTTGGCGCCCATCACGGCGATCTCCGCCGACGGCCAGGCCAGGTAGAGGTCGCTGCCCATCGCTCGGCAGTCCATGACGATGTAGGCGCCGCCGTAGGCCTTGCGCAGCACCACGGCCACGCGGGGCACGGAGGCCCGGGCGTAGGCGAAGGCCAGCTGCGCGCCGTTGCGGATCATGCCCCGCCACTCGAGGTCCTTGCCGGGGTAGAAGCCGGGCGTGTCGACCAGGGTGAGCAGCGGCAGGCCGAACGCGTCGCAGAACGACACGAACCGAGCGCCCTTCAGGGAGGCCGGGATGTCGAGGGTGCCGGCGATGGAGATCGGCTGGTTGGCCACGATCCCGACAGGACGGCCGCCGACGGTGGCGAGGGCGGTCACCAGGTTGGGCGCCCAGCGCGCCCGCAGCTCCAGCAGGTCGCCGTCGTCGACGATGCTGCGGGCGACGTCGCGCACGTCGTAGCCGCCGGTGGGGGAGGCCGGGATGCACTCCCCGGCCTCTGGGACGAGTCGGTCCACAGGGTCGTCGGTCCACCACCGCGGCGGCTCCTCGTCGATGACCGACGGGAGGTGGGCAAGGATGTCTCCGAGGGCGGGGATCGACGTCCTCGGGTCCGGGGACGACCAGGGCGGCGACACCCGGTGCGGTGGCGTGGACGCCGCTGCCACCGAGCTCTTCAGCGTCGAGGGCTTCACCGGTGAAGGTCTCCACCATCCGGGGCCCGCTCACGAAGGCGTAGGCGTCCTCGGTCATGACCACCTGATCGGCCAGGCCCAGGAGGAGCGCGGGTCCCGACACCACCGGCCCGGTAGCGGCCAGCAGCACCGGAACCCGTCCGGAGCAGCGGGCCAGCACCCGGGCCGCTGTGCCCCAGCCGTGCAGCGCGGCCACCCCGTCGTGCACGTCGGCGCCGCTGGAGGAGATCACCCCGAGGAGCGGGAAGACCGGCTGCGAGGGCGTGCTCGGCGGCGGCGGCGAAGGTGTGGCCGTCGGCGGCGGTGATGGCCCCGCGGCGCCGGTCGCCGGCCGATCTCCACCAGCACGACCTCGCGTCCGGCGACCTTGGTGAGGGTGGCGGACAGCGAGCCGGGGTGGTCGGCAGCGACGGGGACGGCGACGCATGTGGGGGCTGCGACCCGCCTCGCCCGGCCGCGGTTACGTGCCGGGCCGGTGGATCCCCTCGCAGCGAGTCGCCTTCGGATTCGATCACGTCGAGCACGGTGGTCCACAGCGCTCGGGCGGGTGCCGACAGCAGGCCCCGGCGACGGCGAGCCAGCCCCACGGACCGCCGGCCGAGCCCCTCCACCGCCACCCGCACCCACGGGCCCTCCAGCCACCGGGGAGCGGCGGTGGCGGGCACGACGGCCGCTCCGAAGCCCTGGAAGGCAAGGGTGGCGATGAGCCGGAGCCCGTCGACCTCGGCCCGGGGCCGGAGGGTGAACCCGGCGGCCGTCGCCTCGGCGTCGAGCTCGTCGCGGAAGGAGGTGCCTTCGGGTTCGAGCAGCAGCTCGTGGTCGGCGAGGTCGGCGAAGGCCACCCGCTCGTGCTGGGCGAGGGGATGTGCGTCGGGGGCCACCACGATGTGGTCCTCGTCGAACAGGGGCTCGATGACCAGCTCGGGGTCGGCACGGGGAGGTTCACGACGGCGAGGTCCAGGCTGTCGTTGAGCAGCTGCGGGACCAGCGATGTGGTGGTGGCATCGACCACCACCACGTGGACCTTGGGGTGGTGCATGGTGACCTGCTCGAGCACCAGGGGCACCAGCCAGCGGCCGACCGTGCCGATGCAGCCGAGGCGGACCGAGCCGCTCACCTCGTCGCGCAGGGCGGCCACGTCGGCGGTCAGCGCCTCGAGCTCGGCCTGGATGTGACGGGCCCGGCGGACCACCGCCTCACCCTCCTCGGTGAGGGCGCCGCTGGAGCGGTCGACCAACGTCACCGCCAGCTCGGCCTCCAGGCGAGCGATGTGGGTGGAGATGTTGGACTGCACCGTGTGGAGGGCGCGGGCCGCGGCCGAGAAGCTGCCGGCTTCTGACACGGCGACCAGGGCGCTGAGCTGCCGAAGATCCATCGCCAGACATGATGGCACCTATCGGAAAGAACTGTTTGACGGATCGCTTGCTCACCCGTACCGTCGTGCTCACAAGAGGCAGCACTCTCCCCCAAGTGCCCTCAGCGAGGTGAGGCAGGAATCCCCCCTCCAGCCCCTCGCAAGAAATGGAACGCCGGCCCTCCCCCCGGGCCGGCGTTTCCGCGTCGTGGGCTACGGTCGCCCCATGGCTGACGGCGCGGCGTTCTTCGACCTCGACCGCACCCTGCTGCGAGGGGCGTCGGGTCCCGTCATCGGCGAAGCCCTCAAGGCGGCGGGCGTCACCGATCGGCGGATCCCTGGCGAGCAGGTGGTGTACCGCCTCTACGACCTGTTCGGGGAGAACCGACCCAGCATGGAGGTCACCCGTCGAGCCGTCCGCTTCGCGTCGGGGTGGGTGCGTGCCCAGGTGCAAGAGGCGGGCGAGGTGGCCGCCGAGGCGCTGGCGGCCAGCCTCCAGCCCTTCGCTCGCCCGATCTTCGCCGAGCACCGGGCGGCCGGGCGGCCCCTCGTGCTGGCCACGACGACGCCCTACGACCTGGTCAAGCCCCTGGCCGACGCCTTGGGCTTCGACGACGTGCTGGCCACCCGCTACGGCGAGCCGCGACGGGGTCTACGACGGAACGCTCGACGGCGAGTTCGTGTGGGGACCGGGCAAGCTGCGAGCCATCGAGGAGTGGGCCCGGGCCAAGGGGGTCGACCTGGCGGAGAGCTTCGCCTACTCGGACAGCTACTACGACACGCCGATGCTGGCGGCGGTCGGCCATCCCGTGGTCGTGAACCCGGATCCCCGCCTGCTCTTGAGCGCTCTGCTGCGCCGGTGGCCGGTGGTGCACCTCGACGTGCCCGCGGGCGTGCCCAAGCTCCCGGTCGTGGGCATCGAGCCCCAGAAGGCCCTCATGCCCCTGGCGCGGCCCGAGCTCATCCCCTTCGCTCGCTTCGACATCGCCGGCACCGAGCACCGATCCCCGCTGAAGGCCCGGCCATCGTGGTCGGCAACCATCGCAGCTACTTCGACCCCCTGGCCATGGCCATCACGCTGGCCCGCCGGGGACGCCCCGTGCGGTTCCTCGGGAAGAAGGAGGTCTTCGACGCACCGGTGGTGGGTCAGATCGCCCGAGGCCATGGGCGGCATCCGCGTGGAGCGGGGGACCGGGTCCGACGAGCCCCTGGCCGCCGCAGCCCTGGCCCTGGAGGCCGGCGAGCTCGTGGCGATGATGCCCGAGGGCACCATCCCGCGCGGCCAGGCCTTCTTCGAGCCTGTGCTCAAGGGGCGCTGGGGGGCCGCCCGGCTGGCCGCCATGACCGGGGCGCCCGTCATCCCGGTGGGACTGTGGGGCACCGAGAGGGTGTGGCCGCGCAGCGAGCAGCTGCCCAACGTGCTGGCCATCCGCAACCCGCCGACGGTGCGCATCCGGGTGGGGGCCCCGGTGGCCGGCCTCACCGGCAAGTCGCCCGACGCCGACACCAAGCGGATCATGGCCGCCATCACCAAGCTGCTGCCGGCGGAGGCCCGCAAGAAGCGCACACCCACGCCCGAGGAGCTGGCCCGCACCTACCCCGGCGGCAAGGTCAAGGACACCGACGAGGCCGCCCGTCGCCCCGGCACCGACTGACGGCTACCGCAGCCGGTGGGCGAGGGCGGCCACGTCGGTCTCGACCGTGAGCCCGTCCCGGTCGGCGAGCCAGCGGCGGTTGGCGACGTGGAGGGGGTCGGCCTCGTCGAAGCGGTTGAGCACCACGATGGTGTGGCCGAGCAGCTCGGGATCGACGGCGCTGCGGACGGCGTGGATGGTGCCCAGACCGGCATCGGCCACCAGCACCACGTGATCGGCCCGCACGCTCCGGGCCAGATCGTGGCCATCGGCGTCGTCGGCCAGCGGCGATCGGGTGCCGCCGGCT
Organism: uncultured Microthrixaceae bacterium; assembly: GCA_963795165.1. Taxonomy (GTDB): domain Bacteria; phylum Actinomycetota; class Acidimicrobiia; order Acidimicrobiales; family VFJN01; genus VFJN01. The sequence goes on from CAWCGT010000001.1 coordinate 228,695, forward strand.
GCCTCCACCAGCCCCACGTCGACTCCCGGAGGCCAGCGCAGCTCGTCCACCAGGTCATCCAGGTGCACCGGCGGGCGGCCGAGGCGCTCGGCGGCCATCGGCGGGGCCAGCGCCTCTGGATACCAGCGATGGGGAGGGCACACGGCGTGAGGCTCCTCACCTGTGGCGGCGGCCAGGAGGTCGGCGTCGGTGGGGCGACCAGCCTCGAGGTCGACGGCATCGAAGGACTGGGCGGGCTTCCGGGCCGCCACGGACAACCCCGCTGATCGCAGCTGCTCCAGCAGCCGACACGACAACCAGGTCTTGCCCACCTCGGTGGCGGTGCCCAGCACCACGACTACGACGCTCGGGCGGCTCACGATCCCTCGCCGAGGGTGGCCAGCGCCGCCAGCAGCGCGTCGACCATGGCGTGGGTGTGGGCTGCCGACAAGGCGACGCGGAGACGGGAGGTCCCCACCGGCACGGTGGGGGGGCGGATGGCGGGCACCCAGATGCCGCGCTCGAGGAGGTGCTGGGCGGCCCGCACTGCTGCGTCTTCGTGCCCCAGCAGCACCGGGATGATGGGGGAGGGGTGCCCAGGGCGGACCCGCTCCACCAGGTCGTGGAGGTGGGCGACGAGGGCGTGGCCCTCCGCCGATCGGAGCACCTCGAGCGCCGCCAGGGCGGCGGCCGCATCGGCCGGAGGCAGGGCCGTGGTGAAGATGTACGGGCCGGGCCCGGTTCACCAGCAGGTCGACGAAGGTCTCGTCGCCCGCCACCCAGCCCCCGAGGGCGCCCAGGGTCTTGGACAGGGTGCCGACGCGGAGGAGGGCCAGCCCCTCGAGGGCAGCCACCGTTGGACCCAGCACGGCATGGGCCTCGTCGAGGACGAGGAGGGCGTCGTGCTCGCACGCACAGCGCGGCCAGCTCGTCGACCGGTGCCACGTCGCCGTCCATGGAGAAGACGGCGTCGGTGACCACGACCCGTCGCCCGCTGGTTGTCTCCAGCAGGTGCGCCACCTGGTCGAGGTCGCAGTGGCGGTGCACGAGCACCCTCGATCGGCTCAGCCGACAGCCGTCGATGATGGAGGCGTGGTTGAGCTCGTCGCTCAGGACCGTGACGTCGGGCCCGCCGAAGGTCGTGAGCACCCCCAGGTTGGCGGCGTACCCCGTGGGGAAGACCACCGCCCGCCGCTGCCCCTTCCAGTCGGCCAGCGCCGCCTCCAGCTGGCTGTGCACCGGTCGGCTGCCCGACCACGAGGCGAGACGCGGTGGCCCCGGCACCCCATCGGTCGATGGCCGCGTGGGCGGCAGCCTGCACGGACGGATGGCTGGACAAACCGAGGTAGTCGTTCGACGCGAAGGAGGTGACGGGGTGCCCGTCGACCGTCCCCACAGGACCGAAGGCGTCGAAGTCGCGCGTGGACCGCCAGCGGCCCTCGGCCCGGACGCTGGCGAGCGCGGCCTCGGACCAGGTCGCCCAGGAGCCAGGTGCCGCCACCCCCGCACCCTGCCACCGTGCTGGAGGCCGTGCCACCTGACGGCCCGGAGTTGTCCCGCCGGCGGAGAGCGAGCACCCTGTGCCGATGCCCCTCCGTCATGACTGGACCGTGGCCGAGGCCGAGGCACTGCTCGGCTCGACCGTTCCACGACCTGCTGGCCGATGCCCACGCCGTGCACCGCGAGCGGCTTCGACCCGCAGGTGGTCGAGGCGGCCATCCTGCTGTCGATCAAGACGGGCGCCTGCCCGGAGGACTGCGCCTACTGCCCGCAGTCGGCCCAGTACGACACCGGCCTGCGAGCCCGAGCGGCTCATGGGGACCGACGAGATCGTGGCCGCGGCCCGCAACGCGCAGGCCAGCGGGCGCGACCCGGTTCTGCATGGGCGCGGCCTGGCGATCGCCCAACGACCGCCAGGTGGAGCAGGTGGCCGAGGCCGTCGCGGCCGTGGCCGCGCTCGGGCTGGAGACCTGCGTCGACGCTCGGGATGCTCACGCCCGAGCAGTCGCAGCGCCTCGCCGACGCCGGTCTCGACTTCTACAACCACAACCTCGACACCTCGCCGGAGTTCTACGGCGAGATCATCACCACCCGCACCTACGACGATCGGCTCGACACGCTCGCCAACGTGCGCGACGCCGGGCGTGAAGGTGTGCTGCGGCGGCATCGTCGGGCATGGGCGAGTCGCGCCGCGAGCGGGCCGGGCTGCTCGTGCAGCTGGCCGCGCCTCGACCCGCACCCCGAGAGCGTGCCGATCAACCTGCTGGTGCAGGTGCCGGGCACCCCGCTGCTACGGCACGCCGGAGCTCGACCCGCTCGAGCTGGTGCGCACCATCGCGGCGGCCCGGATCATGATGCCGGCGTCGGTCGTGCGCCTCTCGGCCGGCCGCACCGAGATGACCGACGAGCTGCAGGCCCTGTGCCTGCACGCCGGCGCCAGCAGCATCTTCCTCGGCGACCGGCTGCTGACGACACCCAACCCCGGCGATGACCACGATCAGCGACCTGCTCGAGCGGCTCGACGTGTCGCTGGCGTCCGTCGACGCTCCGGGCGCCTGAGCCTCAGGGAACGCCGTCCCCCGGCTCCACCCGAGTGACGGCGTCGACGATGGCTGCTGTGATCCGCTCCACGTCGTCGTTGGACGAGATGAAGGGCGGCATGGCGTAGACGAGACGGCCGAAGGGTCGCAGCCACACGCCGTGCTCCAGGAAGACCTCCTGCAGCGCCGCCATCGGCAGCGGCACGTGCGTCTCGACCACTCCGATGGCGCCCAGGGTCCGCACGTCGGCCACCTGCGGGGTGCCCGCGGCAGGGCTGAGGCCAGCGGCCAAGGCCGCCTCGATGCGCGCGACCGTGCCCGCTTCCAGGGGCCGTCCACCAGGAGCCGGATGCTGGCGAGGGCCACGGCCGCAGCAAGGGGGTTGCCCATGTAGGTGGGCCCGTGCATGAGCGCGCCGGGAGCGGGCCGAGCTGACCGCCTCAGCGACCTCGGGAGTGCAAAGCATCGCTGCCATCGACGAGGTAGCCGCCGGTCATCGCCTTGCCGAGGCACATGATGTCGGGTCGGATCGCCGGCGTGGTCTGCGCCGAAGAGCTCGCCGCTGCGGCCGAAGCCGGTGGCGATCTCGTCGGTGATCAGCAGCGCCCCAGTCTCGTCGCAGAGGCGACGGACGGCCTGCAGGTAGTCGGGGGCGTAGAACCGCATGCCGCCGGCACCCTGGACGACCGGCTCCAGGATCACCGCGGCCACCTCGTGTCGATGAGCGCGGAGGAGGTCGGCCAGCTCGTCGACGTGGTGCGTCCTCGAAGGCGTCGCCGTAGCCGGGGTTCAGGGGCGGGGGCGAACAGCTGCTGGGGGAGCATGGGAGCGAACAGCTGGTGCATGCCGGTCACGGGATCGCACACCGACATGGCGTGGAGGGTGTCGCCGTGGTAGCCGCCGCGCACCGTGAGGATGCGGTGGCGCTCGGGCTGCCCCCGGCCGAGCCAGTGCTGGACGGCCATCTTCAGGGCCACCTCCACCGCCACCGAGCCGGAGTCGCAGAGGAACACGTGGTCGAGTCCAGCCGGGCGTGAGCTCCACCAGCAGCTCCGCCAGCTCGATGGCGGTCGGGTGGGTGAGCCCACCGAACATGACGTGGGCCATCTCGTCGAGCTGGGTGCGTACTGCAGCGTCGAGCACCGGGTGGCGGTAGCCGTGGATGGCCGCCCACCACGACGACATCCCGTCGACGAGCTCGCGGCCGTCGGCCAGGCGGAGGCGGGTGCCGGCCGCTGCCGACCACCGGCAGGGGTGGGTGGGCCGACGGCATCGGCGCGTACGGATGCCAGACGGTGGCACGGTCGCGGGCCACCAGGTCGGCCCAGCCGCCCGGAGCGTCCGCCACGCCGGTCAGCCGCGCTGCTTCTGGCGGATGATGTTGAGGGCGCCGCCGGCTTTGAACCAGTCGATCTGGTCGTCGCTGAAGGTGTGGTTGGCGCTGAACTCCACCGTGGACCCGTCGGGCTTGTGGATGGTCCCGCGCACGGGGGCGTCGGGGGCGAGGGCGGCCAGGTCGTGGATGCTGATGGTGTCGTCCTCGCCGATCTCGTCGTAGGTGGCTGGGTCGGCGAAGGTGAGCGGCAGCAGCCCCTGCTTCTTCAGGTTGGTCTCGTGGATCCGGGCGAAGCTCCGGGAGAGGACCACCTTGGCGTTGCGGAACCGCGGCTCCATGGCGGCGTGCTCCCGTGAGCTGCCCTCGCCCATGTTCTCGTCGCCGATGGCCACCCACCCGATGCCCGCCTCATGAAGGCGCTTGGCGATCTCGGGGAAGGGGCGGGTCTGCCCGTCGATGGGGTCCTTCCCGGTGCCGGCCTCGCCCGTGAAGGCGTTGACGGCCCCGAGGTAGAGGTTGCCCGAGATGTTCTCGAGGTGGCCGCGGTACTTCAGCCAGGGCCCGGCGGCGGAGATGTGGTCGGTGGTGCACTTGCCTTGGGCCTTGAGCAGCACGGGGAGCTGCACGTAGTCCTTGCCGTCCCACGGCTCGAAGGCCTCCAGGAGCTGGATGCGCTCGCTCTGCGGATCGACCACGACCTCGACGCCGCTGCTATCGACAGGCGCAGCCTGGAACGTCTCCTCTCCGGGATCGAACCCGGCGTCGGGCAGGGCCTGGCCGACCGGCGGGTCGAGCCGCACCTCTTCCCCGGCGTCGTTGGTGAGCGTGTCGGTGCGGGGATCGAAGGCGAGGGTGCCGGCCAAGGCCAAGGCGATGACCGTGTCCGGGCTGGTGACGAAGGCGAGGGTGTTGGCGTTGCCGTCGTTGCGCTTGGGGAAGTTGCGGTTGTAGCTGTTCACGATGGTGTTCAGCTTCGTCGTGTCGAGGTCGGTGCGGTCCCACTGCCCGATGCACGGCCCGCAGGCGTTGGCCAGCACAGTGCCGCCGATGGCCTCGAGGTCGGCCAGGAGCCCGTCGCGCTCGATGGTGGCGCGGACCTGCTCCGAGCCGGGGGTGATCATGAGCTGCGTCTTGGCGCGCAGGCCCTTGGCCGAGGCCTGACGGGCGATGGAGGCGGCTCGGGTGATGTCCTCGTAGGAGGAGTTGGTGCACGACCCGATCAGGGCCGAGGAGATCTCCAGGGGCCACCCCTCCGCCTCGGCGGCCGCCCCGACGTCGCTCAGCTGGTGGGCGCGGTCGGGCGAGTGGGGCCCGTTGATCATCGGACCGAGCTGGTCGAGGTCGATCTCGATGACCTGGTCGAAGCAGGCGCCGGGGTCGCGGAGCACGTCGTCGTCGGGGCGCAGGTGCTCGGCGACGGCGTCGGCGGCATCGGCGATGGCTGTCCGGCGGGTGGCCCGGAGGTAGTCGGCCATGTTGGCGTCGTAGGGGAACAGCGAGGTGGTGGCCCCGATCTCGGCGCCCATGTTGCAGATGGTGGCCTTGCCGGTGGCCGTGATGCTGTCGGCGCCCGGACCGAAGTACTCGATGATGGCCCCGGTGCCCCCTTCACGGTGAGGATCTCGGCCACCTTGAGGATGATGTCCTTGGGGCTCGACCAGCCCGACAGGGCGCCGGTGAGGTGGACGCCGATCAGCTTCGGCCAGCGGACGTTGAAGGGGAAGCCGGTCATCACGTCGACGGCATCGGCGCCGCCCACGCCGATGGCCACCATGCCCGAGACCGCCGGCGTTGGGGGTGTGACTGTCGGTGCCGATCATCATCCCGCCGGGGAAGGCGTAGTTCTCGAGCACCACCTGGTGGATGATCCCGCTGCCCGGCTTCCAGAACCCGATCCCGTACTTGGCCGACACGGTGCGGAGGAACTCGTACACCTCGCTGTTGGTGTCGAGCGCGAACTTGAGGTCGATGTCGGCGCCCGCCTTGGCCTGGATGAGGTGGTCGCAGTGCACGGTGGACGGGACAGCGACCTGCGGGAGCCCGGCGGTCATGAACTGCAGCAGGGCCATCTGGGCGGTGGCGTCCTGCATGGCCACCCGGTCGGGGTCGAAGTCGTTGTAGGTGCGGCCTCGCTCCAATGGCTGCCCGGCGTCGCGCAGGTGGTTGATCTGGATCTTCTCGGCCAACGTGAGGCCCCGGCCGAGGCGGTCGCGGCCCAGCGCCACGCGCTCGGGCAGCCGGGCGTACACCTCCTGCACGAGCTCGATCGGGGTGGTGGCGGAGGCGGCAGAGCCGGAGGTAGGCATGCGGGGGTCCCCTTGCGTCGTCCTGCGTTTGATACAAGTATAGGACAAGTGCGCGAGATCCGCTACCGAGCCATCGCCGACGACCTCCGCCGTCGGGTGAGCGCCGGTGAGTTCGCGGCCGGGCGCACCCTGCCCAGCGAGTCGGAGCTGTCCGGATCCTACGAGGCCAGCCGGGTGACCATCCGCAAGGCGCTCGAGATCCTGCGCGAGGAGGGGCTGGTGGACGCCCGCCAGGGGTTCGGGTGGTTCGCGGCCGTCGATCCCCTGCGGCAGTCGCTGGGCCGGCTGGGCACCATCGAGGCCCAGCTGGTGGCCGAGGGGGTCCGCTCGGAGCGGCGCATCCTCGACTTCGGGTTCGTGCCCCTCGACGCCGCGGGTGCGCCAGGCGCTCGGAACGGCCACCGTGCTCGAGGTGCGGCGGCTGAACCTGGCCGACGGGGAGCCCTTCGCCCGGGTGACCGTGTGGTGCCCCGACGACCTGGGCGCTGGGCTGTCGCGGGCCGACGTGGAGCGGTCACCGTTCTACGAGCTGCTGGACCGTGCCCCTGGGCGGCGCGGTGCAGACCATCGGCGCCGCGCTGGCCGACCGGCGAGACGCCGAGGTGCTCGAGATCCCGCCGGGCTCGCCGGTGCTGCGCTGCGAGCGCATCACCTCCGCCCGCGACGGCCGGGTCGTGCTGCTGTCTGAGCACGTGTTCCCCGCCCATCGCACCGAGTTCGTCGTGGATCTGCCCTTGGCCGAGCCGAGCATCGCTCCCATCGGGACTCCGCCTCCTCGACTGAGGAGCATCTAACCTCTGCCGCGGTGGCGTACGAAGGCGAGGCGGGACGTGGAGGGCCCACCGAGGTGGTCGACGCCGCCTCGGTGCGACGGTTCCTGGAGATGTCGATCGACCTCCTCAGCATCCTCGACCTCGAGACGATCTTCCTCGAGGTGAGCCAGTCCTTCGAGCGCACGTTGGGGTACTCCCGGGCGGACCTCATCGGTTCCTCGCTCATGGAGATCGTCCACCGGGACGACCGGCCGCGGATCGAGCAGGAGCTGGCTGGGCTGCTGGCCGGCGGTGAGGCGGTGGGGGTGGTGGTGCGCATCCGCACCGCCGACGGCGACTACCGGTGGGTGCAGGGCAACGCCCGGGCCGACCTCCCCGCCGGCCACGTCTACGTGACCGCGGCCGACATCACCGACCGAAAGGACCTCGAGGAGGCCATGGCCGCCCAGCTGGCGCTGGAGGAGCTGGTGGCTGCCGTGACGGGGGAGCTCATTGCTGCCGCCGACGTCGACGTGCCGGAGGTGATCACCCAAGGCATCGGGCGGCTGGCCGAGGTGCTGGGGGCCGATCGGGCCCACTTCATGCGCGGGAGCCGGGAGGAGACCACCGACCTGATGGAGTGGCTCCACCCCGACAGCGGGCAGCGTCACGAGATCCCCGAGGCCACCCCCGCCGTCCGCGGCTGGTGGCTGAACGTGATGCGATCGGGCCGCCTGCTGCGACTGGAGGACGTGGAGGTGCTGGCAGAAGACGCCCCCGACGTGCTGGAGAACCTGCGAGCCGACGGGGTGCGATCGGTCCTCTTGGTGCCCCTGCCCCCCCACCGGGGCTCGTGGGGCTACCTGGCCATGGTGGCCTTGCGGGGCACGGTGCGGTTCAACGACGACGCCACGGCCCTGCTCCGGGTGGCCGGCGAAGCGTTCCTCACCGCGCTGACGCGCAGCGACTACTCGGCTGCCCTCCTCGATGCCCGACGGGAGCTCGAGCACCGCAACGAGGAGCTGGAGCGCTCGAACGAGGAGCTGGAGCGGTTCGCCCACGCGGCGGCCCACGATCTGAAGGCGCCGCTGGCCAGGGTGGAGATGGCCCTGGCGGCTGCCGCCATCCCTCCTGGGGACGCGGGAGAGCAGCTCCTCGACGTGGCGCGCCGGGGCGCGGCTCGGATGCGGCAGCTCATCGAGGACCTGCTGACCTACGCGGCCGTGGGCTCCGGCTCCGGGGCTCCCGAGGAGGTGGACCTCGACGCCGTGGTGGCCGAGGTCCTTGCCGACCTGGATGGCACCATCGTCGAGCGCGGGGCGGAGGTGGTGATCCCGGCCCTCCCCGTCGTGTGGGGGCATCGAACCCAGCTCACCCAGCTGTTCCAGAACCTCCTCGCCAACGCCCTCAAGTTCGTCCGCAGCGACGTGGCGCCGAGGATCGAGGTGAGCGCCGCGGAGGACCCGCGCGGGGTGACGCTGCGGGTCACGGACAACGGCATCGGGATCGAGCCGGCGTCGCGGGGCGAGGTGTTCAGCGTCTTCACCCGGTTGAACGGCGCCGATCAGTTCCCCGGGAGCGGCATCGGTCTGGCCACCTGCGCCAAGGTGGTGGCCCACCACGAGGGGCAGATCCACGTGGAGGACGGCATCGCAGGCGGCACCTCGGTCGTGGTCTGGCTGCCCCGCCGCCCCCGGGCCTGACGGTCACTGCGCTCTCGGCTCGATCTCCCACACGTCGCCCTTGAGCGACAGCACCCACGGTCGACCCGCCGGACCAGGGACGATGGCGCTCGGGCTCTCGACGCGAAGGCCCGTGTCCACGGTGAGGCTCCGCCCCGATCGGTCGACGGGGAGGGCGTGGATCTGCCCCTTGCAGTAGTCGGTGTGGACGAGGTGGCCCTCGAGCACAGGCACCGCCGGGGTGCGTGGGACGTAGCCCGCCACCACGCCGCACCAGCCATCGGCGTGACCCCGCTCGAGGCTTGGGAGGAGCTCGCGCCCCGGCACCTCCCCGCCCTCGAAGGGATGACGGCCCTCGGTGTGATCCCACCCGAGGTTGGCCCCACCCGCCCCACCTGCCACGCCTGTTCCGGTGGGCAGCCGATCGATCTCCTCCCAGCAGGACTGGCCCACGTCGCCGAGCCACAGGTCGCCGGTCAGCTCATCCCGACCCATGCGGAACGGGTTTCGCAGGCCGATCAGCCAGATCTCCGGTGCCGTGCCGTGCTCCGCGACGAACGGGTTGTCCGGAGGGATCCGATACGGCGTCGGATCCGCCGGCGTGGGGTCGATGCGCAGCACCTTGCCCAGCAGGGTCGATCGGTCCTGCCCGTTGTCTCGCGGGTCACCTCGTCCGCCTCCGTCCCCCAGACCCAGGTAGAGGAGCCCATCGGGGGCCACGTGGAGCGCGCCACCGTGGTGCTGCAACGAGTCCGGGTGGTCGACCACCAGCAGGTCCCGGCCCCTGGTCCCGTCGGGCAGCCCGTCAGGGTCGAGCGGGAAGGCCGTGAGGACGTCGTCTCGCGCCTCGTTGGCCCGATAGGTGTAGAGCCAGCGGTCGTCGGGGTCGTAGGCCAGCGACAGGAGGCCGCCGTCGCCTTCGGTCATCGTGTCCGCTCGCAGGTCGAGCAGCACGTCGTCGGTGATCGTGCCGTCCTCGATGGCCACCACCCGGCCCTCGCGCTCGGCCACGGCTCCGTCCTTGGGAGACCCCGGCCGGAACGCCGCCCAGGTGGGAGCCTCGGCCGCCCCGACCCGCCGCAGCGACACCGAGCCGATCGGGAGCCGCTCGACCTGCGCCGGGCCCGCCGGCGCACAATCCCGCTCGGCCGCTGCCCGGCTGCGGTCGAACCCGTCAGCGGGACGGTCCCGCGCGTCGGCCCCGGTCCCGGCCACCACCCAGCCAAGGGCCACGGCTGTCGCCGCCATGGCGGCGACCAACAGCCACCGCGCTCCCGCTCGCACGTGGGGCACCGTACCGGTGGCTAGAGCTTGGGCCAGGTGCGGGTCTGGCGACGGCGCCGCCGTGATCGGTCACCCAGCGCCCAGGCTCGCCGCCACGCCGGCGCCGCGGGCCCGGTGAGCGGAGGGGTGCCCCCCGTGGCCGCCCGGCGGCGAGCCTGCCACCAGTCCGTGGTGGCCTCGTCGGCCAGGGTGGCCACCGCCCGCTCGATCCGCTCGGCGTAGCGGGTGGCGCTCTCGCCCTCGATGGGGAGCAGCGGCGTCCCGTAGGTGACCCGCACGTGGGCCGGGGTGGGTCGGCGGGTGCCCTTGCGCAAGATCCGAGCGGTGCCCTCGATGTGGAGGGGGACCACGGGCACCCCGCAGCGACTGGAGAGGTAGGCGGCCCCGCCCCGGAACGGCTGGCCCCAGCCGTCGGGCGATCGACCCCCTTCGGGGAAGATCAACATCGACCAGCCCTCCGCGATGAGCTCGGCGGCCTGGTCGGCCGACCGTCGCGTCACCTTGGATCGCTCGATGGGGATGGCGCCGATCACCAGGGCCGAGACGGCCGAGGTGAGCCGTGTGCGGAAGAAGTAGTCGGCCGCGGCGCCCACGAACACCTTGTACCGCCAGGGCTCCGGGATGGAGGTGAGCACCATCGGTGTGTCGAGGTGGCTGTGGTGGTTGCCAGCGAAGATCACCGGTCCGTCGGCCAGGCCGGCCAGCCGGTCGATGCCATCGCGCTCGGGTGTGCCGAGCGCAGCCATGGTTGGGCGCAGCACGCTCTCGAGGAGCACGGTTCGGGCGAGGCGGGCGGGGAAGCGCCGGGCCCATGCGGAGTCGTAGTCGGCCCCGAGCCGGCGGCTGGGGGCGGGCGGCTCGACGGTGTCGGGCACCGTCGGTGCGGTGAACGGGAACGGCAGCCGGGGCAGCCGGGGGACCCTCACGTGACGTCGGCCATCACGATCGGCGGGTTGTGCAGGTGGGTGATGGTGGCGTCACGACCCACCACGTCGGCGGCCATCTCGAGGGCATCGTCGAGGGTTGATGCGGGGGTGAAGCCGAGGCGGCGTACCGAGCGGGGTTCGCCGCCGACGATGATCACCTTGCCCACGTGGCTCATGCCGTGACAGCCCCAGTACCACATGTAGAAGGGGTGGACGCCGTGGTAGGCGTAGCTGGTGCGGTAGAGGTGGCGGTACCACTCGTCCTCTGCGTACTGCTTCTCGTAGCGGGCCTCGATCTCGGCCGGGTCGGTGGTGTCGGCCAGCACCTGCTCGAAGAAGTCGATGTAGCTCGGGTGGTGCACCGGGTGGAAGTCCCACGGGGTCGGGTGGCTCATGATGAGCACGCCGCCCTCCCGCACGAGGGGCTGTCCCCGGTACATGTTGAAGAAGTAGCCGAGCCCCAGGCACATCACGAGGATGGGGTTCATGATCGAGTTGACGTTGTAGGGGCAGATGTAGGGGAGCCCCATCGTGAGGATGTCGGTCTGGCCCTCGATCGACACCAGCTGCTGCTCGAACACGTGCTGCGTGGTGACCTCGTGCACGGCGTCCACCTCACCGGCCTGCACAGAGGTGATGCCATAGGGCGCCTGCCACGAGCTGAAGATCTTGCGGCGAGCCTTCAGCGGGAGTCGATCGAGCCCGGCCTTCATGCCGATGAACGCGGCCCGGTCGCGCGGCGTCCACTCCCACTCACGCTTCTGCAGCACCGACATCGGCCCCGACGTGCCGAAGGTGTCGTTGTTGAGCGTGGTCTCGATCTGGAACACCTTCACGTCACTGTTCCGGAGCACCTCGCCCATCCGCCAGTTGGAGGAGTGGAGCTCGCTGCGGTGACGGTCCATGAAGCTGCGGGACTGCTGCATGGTGCGCACGTTGTGGTGGTGGCGCAGCGACCGGTAGGAGGCCAACCCGGTGGCGGTCGACTTCCACCCCCCGTCCATCGAGACCAGGTTGATGTTGACGTACACCACGAGGTCGCTGGTGGCGGCCCGCTTGTTGATCTCCACCTCCTCGCCCTGCGAGGTCTCGCCCAGAAAGGCGAGGTTGTCGGGGTCCTCGGCGTCGTGGTTGTAGAGGAGCCCGTGGGGCGCGAAGGCGTCGTAGACCCTGTCGCCGACGGCGTGCCGCAGCTCGGCCTCGGTCATCCGGCGGTGCAGGGCCAGGGCCGCGATGAGGTGCACGTCGTCCACCCCGGCCTCCGCGGCCACGTCGAGCACCGCCTCGATGACCCGCTGGCGGGCATCGGGCCGGCGCATCGGCGGCAAGGGGAGGCTGATGTCGTCGAACGCGATCGTCAACCGCATCCCGGGGCGCAGGAGGGCGCGCAGCGGGGGAGAGTCGCCGAGGGGGTTGTCCAGGGCGTGACGGATGGCGGCGTCGGGGTCGTCGAGGGCTTCGAGCGGCTCACCGGGGTAGAGCACCCGGCTCCGGCCGGCGGGGAGCTTCTCGAGCCGGAACGACTCGCCGTGGTGGAAGAGGATGGGTGGCGTCGAGCGGTCGACGTCGAGGACGAAGCCAGGGCGGGGCATCAGATGCTGTCTCTCTCTCGTTCCGAGCGGAGGTCGAAGGCGATCTTGACGGCGCCTCGCGCGCCGGCGGTGGCGGCGTGGGCGATGGCGTCCTCGTAGCGGCGCAGGGGGTAGGTGGCGGACACCAGTCGGCCGAGGTCGCACGCTCGCACCACCTCGAGCGCCGTGTCGAAGTCCTCCCGCTGGTAGGCGTAGGTGCCGCGCAGCGCCACCTCGCGCTGCCAGAGCGGCGTGAGGTCGACGGTGGTCACCCCGGGCATCCCGACCACGTGGATGGTGCCGCCCGGGGCCACGACCCGCAGGGCCTGGGCCAGCGACTCCGGTGAGCCCACGCAGTCGACGACCGCCTCGACACCGCCACCGAGCTGGCCGTTGTCGTAGCGCATGGTGCCGGTGCGGGCTCGCACGGTTCGGTCGAGCTCGGCGGGGGCCACGACCACATCGGCCCCCAGCTCAGCGGCCAGCTGCCGCTGGTGGGGATGCTTGGCGGTGGCGATCACCTGCACGCCAGATCGGGCTCGGCGGAGGGCGGCCAGCGTCAGCAGGCCGAGCGTCCCGCTGCCGATGAGCGCGACCATCCCGGCGTCGACCTGACGGGCTGCGTGCACTGCGCAGGCGGTGGGCTCCACCAGCACGGCGGCCTCGTCGTCGAGGTCGTCGGGCAGGGGGACGAGCTGCGACTCGTGGGCCAGCATCAGCGTGGACCACCCGCCGCCGGTGCTCTCGCAGAACCCGCACTGCAGCCCAGGCTCGAGCTGTCCGTGGGCCAGGCGCTCGCAGTGGTTGATGCGGCCTGCCGCGCACGGCGGGCAGGGCGGGTCGATCCCACGGGCCACACAGCTGAGCACCGGGACGACGGCCACCCGTCGACCGTCGTCGAGGTCGCCCACCACCTCGTGGCCCGGCGTGAAGGGGAAGGACACGATCGGCTCGAACCAGCGCGACGACGTGCCATCGATGGTGGCCAGGTCGGAGCCGCAGATCCCCGCCAGGCGCGGTCGCACCCGTACCCAGCCTGGACCGGGCAGCCCGGGCGGGTCCACGTCGCGCAGCGCCAGCGGGCCCACCCGTGCGCCCGCCCCCGGCGCCAGCCGACCGGCGACCATGGCAGCCGCGAACTTGGCCGGCTTCCGGGAGAACACCAGCGCCTTCATGAGGTGCGACCGGTGGTGTCGACGCGCCCGACGTGCCGTCGTCGGGGGCGGCCCCACTCGGGTCCGATGGGCAGGAGGGGTTGGGGGGAGCCGGGAGCCTTGTCGAAGTGCTCGACCAGCCAGCCCCGCTTGCGGGCCAGTGCCGCCAGCCGGGTCTCCGGGTTCACCGCCACCGGGAAGCCCACCGCCTCGAGCATGGGCAGATCGGAGGTGGAGTCGGCGTACGCGACGCCCTCGGCCACGTCGAACCCGTGCGCGTCGGCGTAGTCGAACAGGGCCTGGGCGCGAGCCTCTCCTGTGGGAGGCACGTTGGTGAGCTCGCCCCGGTACGTCCCGTCCGGCCGCTGGGCGAGGCTGGGGGCGATGATGTCGTCGAACAGCGGACGCAGCGGCTCGATGGCCAGATCGAGCGCCCCGGTGATGAGCACGGTTCGGTGCCCGAGCCGCCGATGCTCACGCACCCGGCGCACGGCGGCGGGGAACGACTTGGCGAGGATGAGGTCGCTGAACATCTCCACCGAGTCCGCGGCCAGCTGCTCGACGTCGGCTCCCTCGTAGCGACGGTAGAAGTGGCGCAGGAAGTCGCTGCGGTCGCGGCGATCGAGGGCGAGGAGGGATGGCGCCTCGCGCAGCGTCTGCAGCACGAACCGCATCCGGTCCTCCCGGGGCAGCCGCCGGGTGGCCAGCCAGGAGTAGGAGGCCACCACGTTGGAGGCGATGAGGGTGTTCTCGAGGTCGAAGGCGGCGAAGTGGCGGGACGGCTCGAGCACCTGGCGTCGGAGCCGCACCTCGCGTGCCTCGCCCTGGCGCCCCCCCGGGGTGGTCCGCACCCGAGCGTGCTCGACCACGGACGGCAGGTGGACGCGCGGGGCGTAGTGGTCCCAGTCGATGACCCTCGGGTCGAAGCAGAAGGTGGCCTGGTCCTCAGCAGGCAGCCGCTCCCATCGAGCCAGCAGCTGATCGACGCCATAGATGGCCTCGCACTCGGCGTAGGCGCCGTACAGCTCCACGTAGGCCAGCGCCCGCTCCACCTCCTCACGCTTGTCCTCGAGGGTGGCCGCCCACGCCGCTTGCTTGCCCCGCAGCGGCAGGGCCTGCAGCGTCTTCTCGCCCCGTTCGATGAGCGACTGGGCCCGCTCCAGCTGGCGCTGGACGCGCCCACGACCGGGGAAGGACCACTCCGGGACGATGATGGGCTGCCCCTCGGCGTCGTAGATGGGGTGCTCGGTGAAGAAGCGGCGCACCATGTCGACCAGGTGGCGGTAGCGAAGCGGGTTCACCGAGCCGGAGGCCACCTGCGTGATGGCCGGCTCCTCTGGCCGGGGCCCAGCGGCCGCGTCGATGATGGCGGCCACGACGAGGTCGACCGGGATGACGTCGATGGTGCCCTCGGGCACCCCGGGGAACTCCTTCAGGAGCCCTCGTGCGTAGGAGATGATGACGGGCTCGGCCATGCGGAAGCCTCGGATCCAGCCCGGGAAGGGCTCCTGGATCGAGGACTCGATGATCGAGGGCCGCACGATGCTCACCGGCACGTCGTTGCGGTTCTCCAGCAGGGCCCGTTCACCCAGCGCCTTGGTGTAGGCGTAGGCGTCGGGCCAGCCGAGCGACGCCGCCCGGGCTCGTCCCGCCTCCACCATCTGCTCCCGCACCCAGGCACTGCGGCGCTGCTCGGTCTTGGCGGCCAGTGCGGGCACGCCAGCGGCCCCGAGCTCACCGCGCGCCTCCTTGCGGAAGCGGGTCAAAGCGTTGGGCCGACGGCTGTCTGCCTCGGCGTCGGTGCGGGCCCGGCGAGCGCCGTCGACCTCGGCCTGCCAAGCGACGTCCACGAAGAACGGGCTCTCCTGCACCGGCTGCTCGGGAGCGCCCCCGCGGCGGTTGCCAGCCACGTAGCAGGTGGACACGGAGACGAGGTGGGGCGCCACATCGAGGTCCTGGAGGGTGCGGACGATCCTCGTGGGTCCCAGGAGGTTGACCTCCACCGCCGCGTCGAGGGGCGAGTCGAACGACACGGTGGCGGCCGAGTGGATCACCACGTCGCACCCAGCCAGCGCGGCCCGACCCTCGTCGTCGAGGCCCAGCCCGTCGCGACCGACGTCGCCGGCGATGGGCGTGACCCGCTCGCCCACCATCCGATCGAAGCCGTCGCGCCCCAGCTCCTCGCGCAGGCGGTCGAAGGCGTTGTTCCCGAAGATCTCCCGCTTGGCCCGCTGCTGCACGGTGGACCGTCGACCTGGTCGGATGAGCAGGACCAGCTGACAGCCCGGGACGCACCGCAGGAGTCGCTCGATGAGCGCGGTGCCGAGGAAGCCCGTGCCGCCGGTGACGGCGACTCGTTTCCCATCCAGGCCCTCAGGGATCACCGCATCTGTCTACCATCTGGTAGATGAGCACGGCGGACCGGATCCTGGTGGCCGCCATGGACGAGTTCGGGACCCGTGGCTTCGAGGCGACGTCGCTCGACGACCTGGCCGGACGCCTCGGGATCCGCAAGCAGACGATCCTCTACTGGTTCCCCTCCAAGGATGCGCTGCTGGAGGCGGTGGTGGATCGGTGCGCCGACGAGGTGACCCAGCGGCTGGTGCGGGGGCTGGACGGGGCCCAGGACGGCTTCGGTCGGGTGGAGGCGATGGTGCGCGTGATGTTCCGCCTGGCCGCTCGCCATCCGGCCATGCTCGGGTTCCTGCGGGAGGTCACCCGCCTGGGACCGCCGGCCTCGACCCGCCTGCTGGACCGCCTCGAACCCCTCGTCGATCGGGCGGCGGGGTTCCTGGAGTCGGAGATGGACGCTGGCCGGATGCGCCGGCACGACCCGCGGGTGCTCCTGCTGGCCGCCTACTCCATGGTCACGGGGCTGGCCACAGAGGTGGAGGTGCTGCGCGCCTTCGGCGAGGAGCCCACCCTGGCATCGCTGGTGCGACGCCGCGACGAGCTCCTCGCCCTGCTGCGAGCAGCGCTGGTTCCCTAGCGCTCTTCGACGACCCGCGTCTCCCGGCGACCGCCGAAGATGGTCATCGAGACGATGAGCCCCAAGGCTCCGGCCACCATCAGGATGATCCCGATCGTGTTGATGTTGAACCCTTCGGCGTTCTCCACCTCGATGGCGAAGGTCATGACGGCGCCAGCCGCCAGCAACAAGACGCTCACTCCGATGCCCATGTCAGGCTCCTCGTGTCCGGGGGCGAATGGGTCCGCCCGCTCGGCGGCTGTGTACCCAGGCGGCCCGAGGTCGACACCCCGGTCCGGGCTCAGCGCTTGGTGGAGAAGCGCGCTCGACGCTGGTGCCGCTCCAGCGCGAGGCGGACGAGCTCGTCGATGAGCTCCCCGTAGGGGAGCCCGGTGGCCTCCCAGAGCTTCGGGTACATCGAGATCGGCGTGAACCCGGGGATGGTGTTGACCTCGTTCAGGAGCACGCCCCGACCGGTCGCCTCGTAGAAGAAGTCGACGCGGGCCATCCCGTCGCAGCGAAGGATGGTGAACGCCTGCACCGCCTGCTGCCGCACCTCTTCGGCGACGTCCTCCGGGAGGTCGGCGGGGATGCGGAGGTCGGCGGCGCCGTCGACGTACTTGTCCTCGTAGTCGTAGAAGTCGTGGGCGGGCACGACCTCTCCTGGCACCGACGCACGAGGATCGGCGTTGCCGAGCACGGCCACCTCGATCTCGCGGCCCTCGGCCCCCTCCTCCACGATGATCCACTCGTCGTACTCGGCGGCGGCGGCCACCGCGCTGGCCAGCCGATCGGGGGCGGTCACGCGTGACACGCCCACCGACGATCCGAGGTTGGCCGGCTTCACGAAGAGCGGGTAGCGCAGCGCCGCATCGGCCACGCGGGCCGCGGCGGCGTCGAGGTCGTCGTCGCGCAGGCCGAGCCAGGGCACCTGGGGGATCCCGTGGGCGGCCAGCACGTCCTTGGCCTTGAGCTTGTCCATGCACAGCGCCGAGCCGAGGGTCCCACTGCCCACGAAGGGCACCCCGGCCAGCTCGAGCATCCCCTGCACGGTGCCGTCCTCGCCGTGCGGACCGTGAAGCAGTGGGAGGACCACCACCGGGCCCTCGTCACCGGTGGGGCGCAGGGCGGGCAGGGGCTCGATGGCGGTGCCGGTGGCCTCCACCCGGTCCGTCCCCGCCGCTGGGGCGGAGAGGGCCCCGGCGCCCGCCTCGAGGGCGGCGATGGCCTCGTCGGCCTGCACCCATGCACCCTCACGGGTGATGCCGATGGCCTCGAGGTCGTATCGACTCGGGTCGACCGCGCGCAGCACGTGGTAGGCGGACGTGCACGAGACCTCGTGCTCAGCGGACTGCCCGCCGAACAGGACGACCAGCCGGATCCGGTCGGAGGGGGCCATCGTCGAAGCATACGAGGGCGGGCTGCGAGACTCAGGGCCCCATGCAGCTCCGCACCAGCGACCTGGCCGCCGCCGTGGGCGGCACCCTCCACGGGCCCGACGTCACCGTCGACGGCGCCACGGCGGACTCGCGCGAAGTTCGGCCCGGCCAGCTGTTCGTGCCGGTGGTGGCCGAGCGCGACGGCCACGACTTCATCGAGCCGGCTCTGGCGGCGGGAGCGGCGGCCTACCTCAGCCGCGGGGTCACCCGTGGAGGGACGGCCATCCTGGTGGACGACACCCTGGCGGCCCTCCAGTCGGCGGGCCGCCACGCCCGTTCGCTCCTTCCCGAGGTGGTGGTGGGGATCACCGGGTCGGTGGGGAAGACCTCGGTGAAGGACCTCCTGGCCGCCGTCCTGCGCCAGCGGCTGGTCACGGCGGCCAGCGTGCGCTCCTTCAACAACGAGCTGGGCGTCCCCCTCACCCTGCTGGGCGCTCCCGACGGCACCGAGGCGGTGGTGGTGGAGATGGGCGCCCGGTCGGCCGGCCACATCGCGGCGCTGTGCGCGGTGGCCTCGCCGACCATCGGGGTGGTGACCCGAGTGGCGGCGGTCCACACCGAGGTGTTCGGCACCATCGACGACGTGGCCCGGGCCAAGGGTGAGCTCATCGAGGCGCTGCCGTCGTCCGGCACCGCCGTCTTGAACGCCGACGACCCCCGGGTGGCCGCCATGGCCGGGCGGTCGACGGCGAGGGTCGTCACCTTCGGCACCCGCGCCGACGTGCGGGCGGTCGACGTGGCCGTCGACGACGAGCTGCGGTCCCGGTTCACGCTTGAGTCGCCGTGGGGGAGCGGGCCCGTGGAGCTCGGGGTACGAGGGCGCCACCAGGTGGACAACGCGGTGGCGGCCGCAGCCGTGGCCCTAGCGGTCGGGGTGGACCTGTCCGCCGTCCAGGTCGGCCTGGCGGGGGCCGAGCTGTCTCCGTGGCGGATGGAGCTGCGGCGGGCGCCGAGCGGGGCGCTCGTGCTGAACGACGCCTACAACGCCAACCCCACCTCGGTGGCGGCGGCTCTCGACTCGCTGGCGGCCCTCCCCGCCGGCACGACGCACCGCCGTGCTGGGGGTGATGGCCGAGCTGGGGCCGTCGGCCGATGCGGACCACGCCGCCATCGGCGAGCACGCCCGCCGGCTCGGGGTGCGGGTGATCGCGGTGGGGGCACCGGCCTACGGCGGAGAGGATGCAGCCACCCTCGACGACGCGGCGCGGCTCCTTGGAACGCTCGAGGAGGGCGACGCCGTCCTCGTGAAGGGGAGCCGAGTGGCGGGCCTCGAGCGCCTGGTCGACCGCTTGTCCGAGTGAGACCTCAGGACGCCCGGACGTCGGCGTAGACAGCCAGCCCCACGGCGATCGCCGCGCCCGCCAGCACCACTGTGGTGACCGACGTGGCCTCGATGATCGGTCCGGCGATGAGGTTGCCGATGGGCACGGTGCCGCCGAAGCCCATGATCCAGAGGGCCATCACCCGCCCGCGGTTGCTGTCGTCGAGGCGCTCCTGGAGCACGGTGGACAACGAGGTGATGATGGCGAAGTAGGCGAGGCCCACGAGCAGGATGGCGGGATAGGCGGGGCCGGGGCTGCGCAACAGGGAGAAGGCGGCGAGGAACCCGGCGAAGGCCAGCAGCCCCACCCGCACCACCCGCGCCAGGTCGCGGCCGGCCAGCACCGTCCCGATCGAGAGGGCGCCCAGGAGGGCTCCCACCCCGAAGCACGCGTAGAGGTAGCCGTACTCGCGACTGCGGGCGGCGATCCCGAGGTTGCGGTCCGCCAGGGTGGGGAGCTGTCCGACGAAGGGCAGGGAGAGCAACGAGAAGGCGAAGATCACGATGAGGCAGCGGGCCACCAGCGGGTCGCGCTGGGCCACGTGGAACCCGGCCAGCAGCCGGCGCACCCCCCGCAGGCCGCTGGTGTCGGGCACCGGGGCGGGCAGCCGCACGCTGAGCAGGGCCCAGATCACCAGCAGGTAGGACAGCGCGTTGACCACGAAGACCCAGGACTCGCCCACCTCGGCGAAGATGGCCGCCCCGATCAGCGGCCCCACCACCCGCGACCCGTTCATCTGGGCCGAGTTGAGGGAGATGGCACCGGCCAGGTGCTCACGGCCCACCAGCGCCGGGAGCAGAGCGCTGTAGGTGGGGCCGAACACGGCCTGGCCCATCCCGATCAGGAACACGATGCCGACCAGCCCCACGCGCGACGGGTCATCGGTGGCCGCCAGCGCCGCCAGCGCCAGGGAGAGCAGCCCCTGGATCCCCGAGACGATCACGAGCAGCCGTCGGCGGTCGAAGACGTCGGCCAGCAGCCCCCCGGCTAGCGAGAACAGCAGCAGCGGGCCGAGCTGGGCGAACAGCAGCACGCCCACGAACGACGCCGATCCCGTGAGGTCGTAGGCCAGGGCCCCCAGCACGACGTTCTGCATCCAGCTGCCGATGTTGGAGAGGAAGGCGCCGATGAACACCCGTCGGAAGACCCGGTGCTGCAGGGCGGCGCGGGCCGATCCCGGCTTGAAGGTCCGGTCACCGCCTTGGTACGCGTCGACGGCATCCTCGACGGACGGCTGGGCGACGTGCTCCTGGGGTGGTCGTGACGACATCGGCTGGGCAGCATCCCATCCACAGCTCGAGGCGAGCGAGCCCGTACCCTCGCCCCTCGTGTCGATCGACTTCGAGGAGCTGCAGCTCCCCTTCGACGAGCCAGCGGATGGGGCCCGGTCCTGCATCGTCACCCGCGATCCGCTCGGCACCTTCCCGTGCTGCCCGCTCTGCGGCGGTGAGCTGCATCCGGAGCACGCCCACTTCCGATGCGCTTGCGGCTGGCGCGACTCCTGCTGCGACTAGCCCATGCCCGAGCGCACCGCCATCGCCCTCGCTCCCGAAGCAGCACGCTCGTGGCTGGGGGAGGCCGTGCTGGCCGGTGGAGGCACGGTGGTCGAGCCCGCGGAGGCCGACGGCCTCGTCTGGGCCGACCACGCCGACCCGGTCGGGCTGGGTCAGCTCCTCGACCAGCACGCCGACCTCGCGTGGGTCCAGCTCCCCTGGGCGGGTGTGGAGCCCTACGTGGAGGTCATCCGAGCCCATGCGGGGCGCACGTGGACCTGCGGGAAGGGCGTGTACGCCGAGCCGGTCGCTGAGCACGCGTTGGCCCTGGCGCTGGCGGGCCTCCGCCACTTGGGGCCCTTCGCTCGGGCCGGGGCCTGGACCCGCGCGGCCGGGGTGAACCTGCTCGGCGCCCGGGTGGTGGTGCTCGGGGGAGGAGGCATCACCGAGAGCCTCCTGCGACTGCTCCGCCCCTTCGGCTGCGACGTGACCGTGGTGCGCCGATCGCCGCAGCCTCTCGACGGTGCGACGCGGGTCGTGGGCCCGGAGGAGCTCGACGACGCGCTGGACGGCGCCACCCTCGTCGTGTTGGCGCTGGCCCTCACCCCAGAGACCACCGGCATCCTCGATCGCCGTCGTCTCGAGCTCCTGGCGCCCGACGGCTGGGTGGTCAACGTGGCCCGGGGCGCCCACATCGTCACCGACGACCTGGTGGCCGTGCTGGCCGAGGAGCGCATCGGCGGAGCCGCCCTCGACGTCACCGACCCGGAGCCCCTGCCCGAGGATCACCCCCTCTGGACCGAGCCTCGGTGCCTCATCACGCCCCACACGGCCAACACCCCCGAGATGGCCGTGCCCCTGCTCAGCGCCCGGGTGGGGGAGAACGTGCGTCGTCGCATCGCCGGCGAGCCGCTGCTCGGCCTGGTCGACCCGGCGGCGGGCTACTGACTGCTCACCTAGCGTCGGGACGATGGACTTCCGCACCACCACCGTCGCTGGCCTTGCAGCCGACGTCTCCGCCAAGCGCACCTCGGCTCGCGAGCTGGTGGAGGCCGCCCTCGCTCGGATCGAGGCCATCGACCCCAAGGTGAACGCGTTCGTCGCCGTCGACGGTGAGCGGGCGCTCGAGGAGGCAGCGGCCCTCGACGAGCGCCTGGCGGCCGGCGACGACGTGGGCCCGCTGGCCGGGATCCCATCGGGGTGAAGGACCTCGAGGACGCCGCCGGCTTCCGCACCACCCAGGGATCGGCCGTGTACGCCGAGAGCCCGGTGGCGGTGGCCGACTCGCCCCTGGTGGAGCGGCTGAAGGCGGCCGGCTGCGTCGTGGTGGGAAAGACCAACACCCCGGAGCTGGGTCACAAGGCCGACACCGACAACCCACTCTTCGGTGCCACCCGCAACCCGTGGGACCTCTCCCGGAGCGCCGGGAGGCTCCTCCGGCGGGTCGGCCGCCGCCATCGCAGCCGGGCTGGTGCCGCTCTGCACCGGCTCCGACGGCGGGGGGTCCATTCGCATCCCGTCGTCGGTGTGCGGGCTCTCGGGCATGAAGGCCTCGCTCGGCCGGGTGCCGATGGGCGGGACGAAGCCCCCTGGTTGGGCCGACCTGTCCACCAAGGGGCCCATGGCGCGCACCGTCCGCGACATCACCTTGGCCCTCGACGCGGTGGTGGGACCGGAGCCGACCGACCTCCGGTCGCTGCCGATGCCCGACACCAGCTGGACTCGGTCGCTCACCGAGCTGCACGCACCGCGCAAGGTGGGCTGGTCGCCCACTCTCGGCTACGCCACCGTCGACCGGGAGGTGGCGGAGATCTGCGAGGCAGCGGTGCGGCGGCTCGAGGAGCTGGGCACGGAGATCGTCGACGTCGACCCGGTGTTCGACGCAGGACCCGGCCGGCCCCTGGATCACGCTGGCCATGTCCAGCAACGAGCGAGCGCTCGGTCACCTGCGCGGCACGCCCGACTGGGAGCGCCTCGACCCGGGTCACGTCACCCTCATCGATCTGTTCGGGGTGCGGCCCACCGGCGTCGGAGGTGATGGCGGCGAACGATGCCTGCCACACGGCCAACGTGCGACTGGTGGAGCTCTTCCACCAGGTGCCGCTGATCCTCACCCCCACGGTGGCCGGCCAGCCCGGCGCTCCCGGGGGCAACGGAACGGTGAACGGCGAGGAGACCCCGCTGTGGGTGTCCTTCACGTACCCCTTCAACATGACCCGCTCACCCGCCGGAACCGTGTGCGCCGGCTTCACCGAGGCAGGGCTGCCGGTGGGTCTGCAGGTGGTCGGCCCGCAGCACGCCGACGTAGCCGTCCTCCGCGGCATGGCTGTCCTGGAGGACGCGCTGGCCATCGATCGCCTGGCTCCGATCTGAGCCGACGCTGGTACCGTTCCCGATCCCACCCGGGGCGCGTAGCTCAGCTGGTTAGAGCGCTGCCTTCACACGGCAGAGGTCAGGGGTTCGAGTCCCTTCGCGCCCACCACCCCCTGACGCGCCATGCTCGGAGCCGTGGACGACGACTCGCTGGCTCGGGCCCTCGACTACCCCTATCGGATACCAGCGGGGTCGTTCCTGTTCGACGTCGACCAGCCGGAGGTCACGGCGATCCGGCCGCAGGATCTGGAGGACCTGGCGCGTGGACGGCACGCGGTCCTGGCCATCGGGTCGAACGCCTCGCCGGAGCAGCTGCGTCGGAAGCTGGTCGAGCACCGTGGCGACCGGCGCGTGCCCGTGGTGGCCGTGACGCTCCACGACCACGACGTGGTCTACGCCGCCCGCCTGTCGTCCTACGGCTCGGTGCCGGCCACGCTGTTGGAGTCGCCAGGGACTGCGGCCGAGGTGAAGCTCACGCTGCTGACCGACGCTCAGCGCCATCGCCTCGACGGGAGCGAGGCGTTGGGCACGGGCTATGAGGTCGTCGACCTCGATGCTGCGCACCTGACTGTGGACGGGCGGGCAGTCACGATCGTGTGGCCGGCCCTGGATCGCGTCACCGCCTATCGGGCGATGGCGGGGCCGCTTCGCGACGGGGGCGACCCGGTGGCGCTGGCGGCGGTGGCGGCATCCGGTCGTCGCTGGCCCTCCCGCACCGAGGCAGAGGTGCTCGAACTCCTCGCGGGTTCGCTGAAGTGGACCACGCCAGAGCTGGTGGAGCGAGTGCTCCTCGACGAGGCGCAGCGGCTGGCGCTGAACGACCGGCTTCGCGCCCGCCAGGGGCGGCTTCCCGGCTCGTAGGGCAGACTTCCCCGCCGTGGATGGTCACGGGCGGAGAGGGCGGGCGCCGCGGCGCGTGGCGATCGGCGCCCTCGCCCCTCCTCGGCGGCAGCCCAAGGCCGTGTACCGCCGCCGCCGGATCACGGTGGTGGCCCTGCTCTCGATCCTGGTGCTGCTGCCCTGGTGCGTCCAGCGCGACGACGGCGAGGGCGGCGAGTCGGTGGCCGCCGGCACCGGGGGAGGTCCCGCAGTCGCCTGCGGCTCGTCCGTCGCCGAGCTCCCGCTGCGCAGCCGGTTGGCCCTCACCCTGCTGGTGGGCGTCGACGGAGATGCCCCCGACGCCGTGACAGCGCTGCTCGACAGCCCCGCGCGCCCCGGCGGTGTGTTCGTCCGTGGAGGCAAGGCCGTGTGGGAGCAGGGCACGATCGCCGACCGCCCCCGGGACGGCCTGCCCCTCGTGGTGGCCGTCGACGACGAGGGCGGCCGGGTGCAGCCTCTCCAGGGAGTGCTGGACGACCTGCCGAGCGCGGCCGAGCTGGCCGAGCGCTCGGCCGACGACATCCACGGCCTGGCGGCCGGGCGGGGAGGTGACCTCCGAGACCTCGGCGTGACGATGGTCCTCGGCCCGGTCGCCGACGTCGGTCGCGGCGGTGGCATCGGCGACCGCTCCTTCGGCGAGACGTCCGACGCGGTGGCCGAGCGGGCGGGGGCCTACGCCGCCGGGCTGCGGGAGGCCGGCATCCTGCCGGTGCTCAAGCACTTTCCGGGCCAGGGCCACGCCGACGCCGACACCCACGAACGGCCCTCCACCGTCCCGCCGCTCGACCTCCTGCGCACCAGCGATCTGGTGCCCTACGCCACGTTGCTGGCCGCCCGGCCGGTGGGGGTGATGGTCGGCCACCTGGACGTGCCCGACCTGACGGCGGGGGGCGTCCCGGCGTCGCTGTCCCCGGCGGCGATCGGTCTGCTCCGCGCCGGCTACGAGTTCGACGGGCTGGTGGTCTCCGACGACGTGGTGGCCATGCAAGCGGTGGTGGCGAGGTTCCGGCCCCCGGAGGCTGCCGAGCGGGCGCTGGCCGCCGGTGTCGACCTCGTGCTGCTCGCCGAACCGACCGACCTGGCGCCGATCTTGGACCGCCTGGAGGAAGCCGTCACGCTCGGACGCCTGCCCCAACGGCGCGTTGAAGCCGCCTTGGGTCGGGTGGCAGCGGCGGGGTGCGCGTCCTGAGCGCTCAGCCGCTGGCGTCGAGGATGTCGATGACGAACACCAGGGTGTCGGTGCCCTTGATCGACCCGTCCGGTGAGCCCTGCGGGTAGCCCTTGTCGGGAGGGATCACCAGCAGCATCTGGTCGACCCACCCTGCGGCCCACCAGGCCCTCGTCCCAGCCGGGGATGACCCCGCCCGTGCCGATGCTGAAGGTGGCGGGCTTGCCGGCCTCCCACGACGAGTCGAAGACGTCGCCGAGGTGTAGAGCACGCCGGTGTAGTGGACGGTGATCGACTGGCCCGCCTCCACCACCGCACCCTTCGCCCTCGATGAGGGGCTGAGCGATGAGCTCGGTGGGCGGTTCGCCGCCGGGTACCATGATGCTGGGGGCGCCGTCGTCGCCCAGCGTCGACCGTGGGCAGCCCCGCCGGTGGGTCGACGGCTGTTCCCTCGGCCCGGGCGAGCGGGGTGCGCACCTCGAGGACCTCGGCGAAGAACAGGAGGGTGTCGGTGTCGCGCACGCCCGACTGCTCGTCGGCACCGAGGCCGTCACCAGGCGCGATCGCCGATCAGCACCCGGCTGCCGGCGGGGACGCCCGCCAACCCGTCGTAGATGCCGGCCATGAGGGAGTCCTCGAACACCAGCTCCGCCGGCTCCGTCTCGTAGGAGGTGCCGAGCTCGCTGCCGTCGCGGCCGTTGAGGAACAGGAAGTGGAAGCGAACCACCGTGCCGTCGGCCACCTCGTCGCCGTCGCCTTCGGTGAGGATGCGGGTCTCGGTCTCTTCCAGCCCGAAGGCCTGCTCGAACTCGAGGGTGGGACGCTCCCCGGCCTTGCCGCTCACCTCGACGTCGGCCAGGTCGGTGGTGGCCAGATCGAGGTCGGGCTGCGAGGCCTCGGTGGTGTCGGTGGCGCGGGAGGGCTCGTCGTCGCCGCACGCGCCGGCTAGGACGGCGAGAGCAGCGAGCAGGACAAGACGGCGACGCATGGGGTGGCTCCTGGGTTGGGTTCAGCCGATGGTCAGGGCAGCGAAGCCTCGGCCGACGAAGACCTCGGTGGTGGCGAGGTCGGGGATGGGGGACAGGAGGCGGATCTGGCCCGCCACGGTGCCGTTGAGAGGGACGGTGGGCAGCGAGGTGGACTCGGCGCCGAGGATGCGGCCGTCCTCGGCCCGGTAGACCGCGGTGACGTCGACGCCTTCCTCGGCGGTCGGGCCAGGAGGAGCGGATGGTGAAGCGGGTGACGGCGCCGCCGTTCTCCTCTGGCTCGGTCACCACGTCTTCGGCCACCAGGCGGCCCTTCGGCGAGGCCGGCAGGAGCCAGGCGCTCACCTCCACCGAGACCTCGAGGCGTGGTCGGGTCCTCGATGGGCTCGATGAGCGTCCGGCCCACGGCCATGCCGCTGACCGGGGAGCACGGCGTTGAGCAGGGCGCTGTCGACGAGGAGCTCGGCACCGGCGGCATCGAGGATGCGAGTGACCACCCGCACCCCGGTGGCCATCACGTCAGTGTTGGGGTTCTGAGGATCACGACCCCGTAGCCGCCCAGGGTGGCGGCGGGCTCGCACGGATCGGGGAAGGACGACAGGCCCTGCTCGGCGACGACCAGCGGCTCGCCGGTACGGGCAGGCTCGGTGGTCGTGGTGGTGGCGGGCACGGTGTCGGTGGCGGCAGTGGTGGAGGAGACACGCTCGGCCCGGTCCTCGGCCCCCCCGCCGTCGCTGCAGGCGGCCCCGGCCAGGCAGGCGAGGCAGAGCAGCGCCGCAGCCGTCAGGCGGCGAGGACGCCGGCGCACTAGCTGAGGGTCTTGTTGAGGCGCTCGAGCGCCGTGTCCTCGGAGATGTTGAGTGCGAAGGCCAGCTCGCTCACCAGCACCTGCCGGGCCTTGACGAACATCGACTTCTCACCGGCCGACAGGCCCTTGTCGGCGTCGCGCAGCGCCAGGTTCCGGACCACCTCGGCCACCTGGTACACGTCGCCCGACTTGAGCTTCTCCTGGTGGTTCTTGAACCGGCGCGACCAGTTGGTGGGCTCGCGCACGTCCTTCTTGGCCAGCACCTCGAAGACGTCCTCGACGTCCTCCTTGGAGATCGGGTAGCGCATGCCGATCTCCTCGGCCCGGTCCAGCGGCACCTTCAGCATGCAGGTCGCCGTGCGTCATCCGCAGCACGAAGTACTTGCTCTTGCCTCCGTCGGGCATGGTGATCGATGTCGGTCCCCTCGATCACGGCCGCGCCGTGGTGGGGGTAGACGACCTTGTCACCGACCTTGAAGGGCACGCGTCTCTCCTGCTAGCGGGCTGCGAGCCCGACAAGGATGCCACCTCGGGGGGCGATCCCCACCATCGGCGGGCAGACCTGACACCGGCCACCGCGGCCCTGCCGTAGCCTCGCGGAGCCATGTTCGAGTGGTCCGAAGAGCAGCTGATGATCCGCGACGCGGTCCGCCAGTTCGTGCAGGCGGAGATCGCCCCCAAGCGCGAGGAGCTCGAGCACGGCGACCTGCCGCCCTACGACATCCTCCGCAAGCTGTTCTCCACCTTCGGCATGGATGCCATGGCCCGGGAGCGCTTCAAGGCGCAGATCGAGCGCGAGAAGCGGGTCGCGGCCGGCGAGGAGGAGCCGCCGGCCAAGGGCGAGCGGCGCGGTGGCGGCGACGCGAACGCCATCGCCATGACGATGCTCCCCATCATCGAGATCTGCCGGCACTCGCCCGGGCATGGTCACCGCCATGGGCGTGTCGATGGGCCTCACCTCGGCCGCCATCATGAGCAAGGGCACCATCGCCCAGAAGGAGCGGTGGGCGCTCGACCTGCTCACGCTGGACAAGGTCGGCGCCTGGGCCATCACCGAGCCCGGCTCCGGGCTCCGACGCGTTCGGCTCGATGAAGTCCACCGCCCGCCGCGACGGCGACGAGTACCTCCTCAACGGCTCCAAGACCTTCATCACCAACGGCCCCTACGCCGACACCATCGTGTTCATCTGCAAGCTCGACGAGGGCAACCCTCCGGCCGAGCGCAAGATCCTGTCGTTCGTGCTCGACAAGGGCATGCCCGGGCTTCGAGCAGTCGCAAGCCGCTGCGCAAGATGGGCATGCACTCCTCGCCCACCGGCGAGCTGTTCCTCGACGACGTGCGCGTCGGCAAGCGACCGCCTCATCGGCGAGACCGAGGACCTGCCCTCCGGCGGCCGGGAGGGCGCCAAGGACACCTTCTCGATCGAGCGCTCCGGCGTGGCGGCCATGGCGCTCGGCATCATCGAGCGGTGCCTCGAGCTGTGCGTGCAGTACTCCAAGGACCGGGTGCAGTTCGGCCAGCCCATCGGCGAGTTCCAGCTCATCCAGGACAAGCTGGCCCGCATGGAGGTGGCCCGTCTCAACGTGCAGAACCTCGTGTTCCGCTACATCGAGATGTCGGCCGCCGGCGTGGGCCTGTCGCTGGCCGAGGCGTCGGCCATGAAGCTGTACTCGGCCCGGGCCGCGAGCGAGGTGGCCCTCGAGGCCGTGCAGCTCCACGGCGGCAACGGCTACATGGCCGAGTTCCAGGTGGAGCAGCTGGCCCGCGACGCCAAGGTCCTGCAGATCTACGCCGGCACCGACGAGATCCAGATCACCCACATCGCCAAGGACCTCCTCCGCCGCTGATCCCGTCCGGCTCGAGGCAATGACTGCCGTTCTGCGGAGGCCGAGTCCTCCACTGCCGCATTCGGCAGTCATGGCCTCGAGAGCGCGAGAACGGCAGTCATTGCCTCGAGCGACCCCGCGGTGTGGGGCGATGTCACACCCTCACGGCAACCTTGCTGGGCATGGCACGAAACGAGCGCGATGCCCGGCTGGCCTTGCTCGCTGGCCGGCAGGGTGGAGCATTCAGCTACCGGCAGGCCGTGGGCCTCGGGTTCCCCCCATCGACGATCCTTCGACGCCTCCGAGCAGGGGTGTGGGACCGCCCGCACCCGGGCGTCTACCGCGTGGCGGGGCAGACGGAGTCCCGGCTGGCGGATCTCTGGGTGGCCGCACTGGCCGTGGGGCCGACGGCTGTCATCTCCCACGAATCGGCGGCGCTCATCCACGGCGCTGAGCGGCTTCGGCCCCAGCCGATCAGCTTGAACGTCCGCCACGGCTGGCACCACCGCCTCCCCGGGATCGTCGTGCATCAGATCGATGATCTGGTCGAGCGGCACCAGCGGACGTGGAACGGCCTGACCGTGAGCACGCCTCCGCGCACCGTGGTCGACCTGGGGGCAACCCAGCCGGAGCGCGCAGTGGGGCAGGTGGCGGATGACCTGGTTCGATCCCGGCGCACGTCGTACAGCGCCATCTCCAGTGTGCTGGCGTCGATCGCCCGACCGGGCAAGCCCGGCCTGCACATCGTCGCCCGAGTCCTCGAGGCGCGAACCGGCGGGTACGTCCCGTCTGCATCCGCACTCGAGGAGGCGCTCTTCGCCACGTTGGCTGCTGGCGGGTTGCCGCCGCCCGCCCGCCAGATCCCGCTCCCAGGCCGAGGGCCCGTGCGAGGCCTGGTTGACGGCGCCTATCTCGACGCCAAGATCGTGCTGGAGGCGGACGGCCGGCGCTGGCACGCCAGGGTCGAGGCAGCCCGGCGGGATCGCGAGCGCGATGCTCAGGTCGTCAGAGCGGGCTGGGTGCCCCTCCGCTTCGTCCACGAGCAGATCGTGGAGGAGCCGGCCGAGGTGTGCGCGATCGTGGCGGAGGCTCGCGCTCGCCGTCTGGCGTTGCTCAATCCCGCGGCCTGACCCTGACCCTGACGCAACCCCAGCGCCCAACCACGTCTACCGCCGGGACTCGAGGCAATGACTGCCAGTTCGTCGAGGTCGAGTCCTCTACTGCCGCATTCGGCAGTCATCGCCTCGAGAGCGTGAGAACGGCAGTCATTGCCTCGAGCGGACCCCCGGGTCAGGAGCGGGGGCGGAAGGTGCCCAGGCCGGGGCGGGCGGGGTGGGTGCCGTAGCCGACGACGGGCTGGGCGGCCGGCTCGCCGAAGGTGACGGTGCTCGCGGTGGCCCCGCTGGCGGCGGCGGTGGAGCGCAGGTGCCACTGGCCCTTGCGGAAGATGCCGGCGTCGTCGTCGCCGTCGCCGTCCCAGTCGCCGCCCACCGGGAGGTCGCCGGCCTGCAGCCCGTAGCGGAACTGGGTTGCGGTGGTCCCGGAGGGCCGAGCGGAGCTGCGCACGTGCCAGGTGCCCGAGCGGTGCACGGCCAGGTCGTCGGCGCCGTCGCCGTCCCAGTCGCCGAGGACGGGCTTGTCGCCGGCCTGCAGCCCGTAGCGGACCGTCCATGCCACGCTGTCGGTGGTGCTGAACCCGCCGCGCACCGTCCAGGTGCCGCCCGGGCTGAAGAGCACGGGCTCGTCGGCGCCGTCTCCATCAGCGTCGCCGCACAGCGGCGTGTCGGAGGCGGTGCCGAAGGCGAGCTGACCGGCCGTGACGCCGGTGCTGGTGCCGTCGCGCAGGTGCCACGTGCCCGCTCGCACGATGACCACCTCGTCGGTGCCGTCAGCGTCCCAATCGCACAGCAGCCCGCGGTCGCCGACCTGGAGCCCGTAGGCGAACTGCTCCTCCGCCTGTCCTGGGGTGGCGGTGCGCCGAAGGTCCCACCGCGGGGACACGGTGGTGGCGGGGGCCCCCTGGGCCGCCCGCAGCGACGGGTAGGGGTTGATGGCGACGCCCGTGTAGCCGTTGGGGGGTGGTGGCTGACGGATCTCGAAGTGGAGGTGCGGTGCCGTGCTCTCGGCGTTGCCCGAGTCGCCCATGTAGGCCACCACCTGGCCGTGGGTGACCGGGGCACCAAGCACCACGTTGGCGGGGAAGGCCTGGGTGCGCGTGGCCTGACCGTCGTCGGTGCCGGGTGTGTCGTTGTTGACGTGGATGTAGTGGTAGGTCCAGCCGTCGGTCCCTCTGATGACCACCGAGTTGCCCCGGGCGTTGTCGAAGGTGATGCGGTGGACGATGCCGTCGACGGCGGCCAGCAGCCGCTGCATCTTCTTGCCCATGAGGTCCTGGCCCTCGTGGGTGCGGCCGTCGCCGCGGGGGGCGCCCCAGGTGTCGGTGTAGGTGACGGGTCCCTCGACGGGGAAGGCGATGGGCTTCACCGTCGTCTCGGCCGCCCCCAGCGGGGCGGGTGCGGCGAGGCCGAGGCCTCCGAGGACGACGGCGGCCAGGGTCAGCAGGGTGGTGCGGCGACGGGTGCGATGGCGGGGCATGGGGGGCAGGTCCCTCAGGGATCGGGGTCGGGTCGGTCCGCCCGTGCCCACACCTTCGGCACCTCCTGTCCGCGGCCTTGAGCCTAGGTTGCGATCAGGTGACGCGTCACACGCCGAGCGAGCTCCCGATGATCTCCTTCATGATCTCGGTGGTGCCGCCGTAGATGGTGGTGATCCGAGCGTCGGCGTAGGCCCGGGCGATCGGGTACTCGGCCATGTACCCGTAGCCCGCCGTGGAGCTGGACGCAGGTGTCGACGACCCGCTTCTGCAGCTCGGTGCACCACCACTTGGCCATGGCGGCCTCCTCGGCGGTGAGGGTGCCCTCGTTGAGGGCCAGCACGCACGCGGTCGACGAAGGTCTGGGCGATCTCCACCTCGGTGGCCATCTCGGCCAGCCGGAAGCGGCTGTTCTGGAACGAGCCGATGGGCTGGCCGAACGCAGTGCGCTCCTTCACGTACGCCAAGGGTGATGTCGAGGGCGGCCCGCGCCGCCGCCACTCCGGTGACGGCGATCGACAGCCGCTCCTGCGGCAGCTTGGTGACCAGGGAGCGGAACCCGCTGCCCTCCTCGCCGAGCCGGTTGGTCACCGGGACAGCGACGTCGGTGAAGAACAGCTCGGCCGTGTCCTGCGCGTGCATGCCGATCTTCTCGAGGTTGCGGCCCCGCTCGAAGCCCGTCCATGCCCCGCTCGAGCACCACCAGGCTCATGCCGGCGTGGCGTTGGGTGGGGTCGGTCTTCACCGCGGTGATCACGAGGTCGGCGTTGATGCCGTTGGTGATGAAGGTCTTGGAGCCGTTGACCACGTAGTGGTCGCCGTCGAGGGCAGCGGTGGTGGTCATCGACGCCAGGTCGGACCCGATGCCCGGCTCGGTCATGGCGATGGCCGTGATCAGCTCGCCGGAGCAGATGCCGGGCAGCCACCGGGCCTGCTGCTCGGCGGTGCAGAGGGTGAGGAAGTAGGGGAGGCAGATGTCGTTGTGGAGGGTCCACCCCAGCCCTGCCGCGTTCACCGCCGGCCCGCTGGATCTCCTCGGCGATCACGACGTTGTAGCGGAAGTCGGCCACGCCGCCGCCGCCGTGCTCCTCGGGCGCCGCCATGCCGAGGAAGCCCTGGGCGCCGGCCTTGCGGAACACGGCCCGGTCGACGATCCCGGCTTCCTCCCACGCCTCGTGGTGGGGCACCAGCTCCTTGGCGATGAACCCGCGGACCGAGTCGCGGAACATGCTCGTGCTCGTCGTCGAAGAGGGTGCGCTCCATGACGGTGACGGTAATGCGGTGGTGCTGCTGGACGGCACCGACGAGGCTGGGCGACCGTGGTGGCCACGCCATCGAGGCGTTCGACTGGGCCGAGCGACCTGACCGCCGACGACCTGGCGTCGGTGGCCCGGATCTTCGACGACATGTGGGCCGAGTGGGTCCCGGGCGACCCGCCGATGGGTCCGGCGGGATACGTCGACCACGATCGTTTCACCGCCCACCCCGAGCGGATCGTCCGGCGTCTGGCGCGCGGTGCCGATGGCGACGTCGTCGCAATGGGGCAGATCCACTGGCGCGATGGCCCGGGCGGGTGCATGGTCCGGCTGTTCGTCGACCCGGCACGCCGGCGTCGGGGAGTCGGGCCGCGCCCTGTTCGCGACGCTGGTGGACGTCGCCCGGGTGGCGGGGCGGGCGGGCGTCACCGTGGAGGTGGCACCAGGGAGCCCGGCCGAAGCGGCCTGTCGGGCCGACGGGTTCCAACCGGACATGCTGGTGGAGCAGAACCGGACTCGGACCGACGCCGTCGATCTCGGATCTCCTCCGAGCGATGGCAGCGGCCGGGGAGGCGCGCCTCGGGCTACTCGCTCGTCGCCTACGACGCCCCGTGCCCGGACGCGGCGCTGGCCGCGGACTTCGTCCACGCCCGTCACGTCATGAACGACGCGCCCCGGTGGGAAGGGCGAGCCGGAGCACACCTACACGGTCGACGGAGCTCGCGGGCCGTCGAGGAGGCGTGCGCCGACGGCCCACGTCGACTGGTGGAACGTCGGCGTCCGCCACGACGCCACCGGCGAGCTGGTGGGGCTCAGCGAGCTGTACCTCCCCCACGCCCGGCCGTGGGTCGGCCTCCAGGGCGACACCGGCGTGGACCCGGCCCACCGGGGTCACGGCCTGGGCGCGTGGATGAAGGCCGTCAACCACCTGCGGCTGCTCGACGAGCGACCCGAGCGTGCGCAGGTCGTGCAGACGTGGAACGCGTCGAGCAACGAGCCGATGCTGCGCATCAACCGGGCCCTCGGGTTCCAGCCCGATGCAGCGGTTCCAGGGCTGGTTCCTGCCACTCGCCTGACCGGCCGCGCGCTCCGCTACCCTGACGGAGCACGAAGGGGAGCTCGGGGTAGCCGGGCTGAGAGGGTGGACCGGCCGCAGACGGCACGCCACCGACCCGAAGAACCTGATCCGGGTAATGCCGGCGGAGGGAATCGGCACATGGCAGCGCCAGGCGCGAGCGAGCATGGTGGTGGTGGTGACCGGGGGCGATCCCGTCGACCCCGCCGCACCTGCGAGGACGTCCGAGCCGGGGTCGACGGTCATCGCGGCCGACTCGGGCGTCGATCAGGCCCACGCCCTCGGCCTCCGCGGTCGACCTGGCCGTCGGCGACTTCGACTCGGTCACCCCGGCGGGCCTCGACCGCGTGCGGGCGACGGGCGGGGAGGTGGAGCGCCACCCCGTCGCCAAGGACGCCAGCCGACCTGGAGCTGGCCCTGGACGCCGCCATGCGCGCTGTCGCCCCGCGCGCATCCACGTGCTCGGCGGCCACGGCGGCCGCCTCGACCACCTGCTGGCCAACGCCCTGCTCGCTGGCCGCTCCCGCCACGGCCGGGGTGGCCGTCACCGCGCAGATGGGGCCACGGCGTCACCTGGCAGTGCGCGAGGCACGCATCGAGCTGCGCGGCCCGGTGCGTGACCTGGTCAGCCTCCTCGCCCTGCACGGACCAGCCACCGGTGTCACCACCGACGGCCTGCTGTTCCCGCTGGACGGCGAGGACCTGCTCCCCGGGTCCACCCGCGGCCTCAGCAACCAGCTCGTCGACCCGAGCGGCCACCGTGACCCTCACCGGGGGCGTGCTGGTCGCCGTGCAGCCCGGACAGGTCGGCCCCCACCACAAGGAGCTCCACCCATGACCCGACCCGGCCTCCGGTTCGCCGTCCGGCCTCGCCGCCCTCCTGCGTCGGCGCCGTGGGCTGCGGCGACACCACCGCCCAGCGGCAGCGGTGACGCCTCGCGCGACCGTCCGGTTGCTCACCCACGACTCCTTCGCGCGTGAGCGACGAGGTGCTGGAGGCGTTCACCGACGAGACCGGCATCGAGGTGGAGCTGCTCCGGGTGGCGACGCCGGCACCGTCGTCAACCAGGCCATCCTCACCAACGGCAACCCGCAGGCCGACGTGCTCTTCGGGATCGACTCCACCTTCCTCAGCCGGGCGCTCGACGCCGAGCTGTTCGTGCCCTACGCGGCGAGCGATCTCGAGGCGGTGGATCCCGACCTGCTGCTCGACCCGGAGCACCGAGTCACCCCCGTCGACTACGGCGACGTGTGCCTCAACTACGACCAGGCCTACTTCGAGGCGGAGGACCTGCCCGTGCCGCGCGCGCCTCGACGACCTGGTCGATCCCCGCTACGCGGACCTGCTGGTGGTGCGAGAACCCGGCCACCTCGTCCCCCGGGCTGGCCTTCCTCTTGGCCAGCATCGAGACCTTCGGCGAGGACGGCTGGGAGGGCTGGTGGGCCGCGCTGCGCGACAACGGCGTGCGAGGTGGTCGACGGCTGGGAGGAGGCGTACAATCGGAGCCTTCTCCGGCGGCGGCGCCAGCGAGGGGACCCGGCCCCTCGTGGTGTCCTACGCCTCCAGCCCACCAGCCGAGGTCGTCTTCGCCGAGCCGCCGGTGGCCGAACCGCCCACCGGGGTGATCGAGGCCAGCTGCTACCGGCAGGTGGAGGGAGCGGGCATCCTCGCGGGGACCGACAACCCGGCCGAGGCCGGGCGCTGATCGACTTCCTGCTGTCGGAGCCGTTCCAGGCCGACGTGCCGCTGTCGATGTTCGTGTTCCCAGTCCGCCGCGGCGTCGAGCTGCCCGACGGTGTTCGTCGAGCACGCCGCCGGTCCCGCAGGACGTGCTGCGAGACCTCCCCGGCTGAGATCGGGGCGCACCGGGCGGAGTGGATCGACCGGTGGACCGACCTGGTGGTCCGCTGACGGTGGCGCGCTGACGCCTGCCGGCGGGCCATCGCTGCTGCTCAGCCCAACCGTGGCGTTCCTGGCCGTCTTCTTCGCCTGGCCCGTGGCCAACATCGTCGGTGAGGGGCTCCGCTGCGGCGGCGGGTGGGACCTCTCCGGCGTGGGCGAGGTGCTCGGCGACCCGGCGCTGCGCCAGGTGGCGTGGTTCACCACCGTGGCAGGCCGCCGCGTCCACCGTCGCTCACGGTGGCCGTGGCCCTGCCGGCCGCGCACGTCCTGGCCCGGTTCGACTTCCCAGGACGTCGCGTGGTCCGGGCCCTCGTGCTGGTGCCCTTCGTCCTCCCGACCGTGGTGGTGGGTGCAGCCTTCCTCGCACTCCTCGGGCCGAGCGGACCGCTCGGCCTCGACCTGCGCGGCAGCGCGTGGAGCGATCCTGGCTGGCCCACGCCTTCTTCAACCACGCCATCGTCGTGCGCACCGTCGGGGGCCTGTGGGAGGGGCTCGACCCGCGCACCGAGGAAGCCGCCCGGCTCCTCGGGGCATCCCGCTGGCGGGCCTTCCGCCACGTGACTCTCCCGGCCCTCCGCCCGGCGCATGGCCTCGGCCGCCGCCATCACCTTCCTGTTCTCCTTCACCTCCTTCGGCGTCGTCCGGATCCTCGGCGGCCCCGGTCGGTCCACGCTGGAGGTGGAGATCTACCGGCAGACGGCCGACCTCCTCGACCTGCCGGTGGCCTCGGTGCTGGCCCTGCTCCAGCTGACGGCGGTGGCGGCCATGCTGGTCGTGCAGGACCGTCTCGAGCGCCGTCGATCCACCGTGGCGCAGACGCTGCAGCCGGCCGACCGCCGCCGGCGCCCGCGACGCGCGGGCGAGCGGCTGTGGCTGGCCGCCAACCTCGGCCTGCCTGGCCGCGCTTTCTCGGGAGCGCCGCTGGCGACCCTGGTCGGAGCGTTCCTTCCGCGACGGGCGACGGCGGCCACGGCCTGGCCGCCTGGCGAGCGCTGGGGACCGTCGGCGATCGGGGACGGCTCTGTTCGTGTCGCCGCTCGAGGCGGTGGCCAACTCGTTGCGCTTCGCGGCGCGTCGCCACGGTGGTGGCGGTCAGCCTGGGCGGGCTGGCGGCGGTCGCCCTCGCCCGCTCGACCGGACGGGTGGCCCGTCTCGCTCGACGCCGTGCTGCTGCTCCCGCTGGGCACCTCGGCGGTCACGGTGGGCTTCGGGTTCCTGATCGCCCTCGACCACCCGGTGGACCTGCGGGCCGAGCCCGGTCCTGGTGCCGCTGGCCCAGGCGGTGGTGGCCCTGCCCGTTCGTGGTGCGCACGATGACCCCCGTCCTGCGCTCCATCGACCCGCGGCTCCGCGAGGCGGCCGCGGTGCTCGGGGCGTCACCGGCGCGCACCTGGCGAGCGATCGACCTGCCGCTCGTCGCGGCGGGCCGTGCTGGTGGCGGCCGGGTTCGCCTTCGCCATCTCGCT
Organism: uncultured Microthrixaceae bacterium; assembly: GCA_963795165.1. Lineage (GTDB taxonomy): Bacteria > Actinomycetota > Acidimicrobiia > Acidimicrobiales > VFJN01 > VFJN01. The sequence goes on from CAWCGT010000001.1 coordinate 265,781, forward strand.
CGGGCGAGTTCGGCGCCACCACCGTGATCGCCCGGGCCGACACCCCGACGGTGCCGGTCGCCATCGCTCGCCTGCTCGGGCGGCCCGGGCGCCCTCAACGCCGGGCAGGCCTTCGCCCTCAGCACCGTGCTCATGGTGCTCACCGCCGTCGCCGTGCTGCTCGTCGACGGCTGGCGTCCGGACGCGGCGCCAGCCGTGGGGGCTGGGTGTGACGCCCCGCCTGGCGCTGTCGCGAGGCCACGGTGCCGCTTCGGGACGGTCGTCGCCCTCGACGCCGTCGATCTGGACGGTCGCGCCGGGGAGGTGGTGGTGATCCTCGGGCGCCAGCGGGAGCGGCAAGTCGACCCTCCTGCGGGCGGTGGCCGGGCTGCAGCCGCTCGACGGGGGTCGGGTGGAGATCGACGGCCCGACGTCGCCGGCGTGCCGCCTCACCAGCGGGGGGTCGGGCATGATGTTCCAGGACCACGCGCTGTTCCCTCACCTCGACGTGGGCGCCAACGTGGGCTTCGGCCTGCGGATGCAGGGTCTGGTCGCCGGTCCGCCCGCGGCCGAGCGGGTGGCGCGAGCTGCTCGACCTGGTGGGCCTCGCCGGGCGCAGGCGAGCGGGCCGTCCACACGCTGTCGGGTGGCGAGCAGCAGCGGGTGGCCCTGGCCCGCTCGCTGGCCCCGGAGCCCGGCCGTGCTGCTGCTCGACGAGCCGCTCGGCGCCCTCGACCGGCCGCTCCGGGAGCGGCTGGTGGTCGAGCTGCGCCAGCTGTTCGACGCGACTGCGGCCTCACGGTCGTGGCCGTCACCCACGATCACGACGGAGGCCTTCGCGCTGGCCGATCGTCTCGTGGTGGTGGACGCACGGTCGGGTGCTGCCAGAGCCGGCCCGCCCGCGGCCGTGTGGGGGAGCCGGCCAGCGCGGCAGGTGGCTCGGCTCCTCGGCTTCCCGAACGTGGCGCCGCCGTCGTCGTGCGGGGGTCGCCTGCTCGGGCCCTGGGGCGACCTCGGCGCCGGCACTCCGGTCCGGCGACGGCCGTGCTGGTCCGGCCCGAGGGCGGGATCGATCGATCCGTCCGGTCCGATCGACGGCACCGTCGTCGCCGCACCTTCGCCGGGGCCCGCACACGGCTGACGGTGGCCGTGGATGGTGCCGCCGATCTCGACGTCGACGTCCCCGGACCGACGCGGCCCCGCCGGTGGGCGCAGCAGGTCCGGCTGCGCGTCGACCCAGCGGCCGTGGTCGCCCTCCCGGCCTGAATCGGCCGCGGATCCGCCGGCGCGAGCGCGCCGTCGGGCCCCTACGCTTCGCCCCCGCGATCCCTCCAGTGCCGACCCACCATGCCGACCACCTCTCCCGTGCCCGCCGCGCCGCCTGCGGCCCTCGCTCACCGCCTTCGCGGTCGCCGTCGCCGGTGCACGGCCGCCCCCGCCCTGGCCCAGGACCGGAGCCGCCGCCGACGACGGAGCCGACCACCACCACGACCAGCACCACCTCCACGACGGGGCCGCCCGTCACCCTGCCGCCCATCGGGCCCACCACCACGACCACGCCGCCGGACCCCGACGATCCCACCGCCGTCGAGGAGGTCCCCGAGGAGCCGGTGCCGGTGGTGCCCGACACCGTGCCGCCCCGCGACGGGCCTCCGGCGGTCTACGGCGCAGCAGGCCGGTCGGATCATCCGTCAGCAGCTGCGAGTGGCCGAGGCCGAGGCCGTCGAGGCTCGAGACCACCTACAAGTCCGGCCAAGGACCAGGTGGTCGAGCTGGAGGCCAGGCTCGACCGCCTGGAGTCCGCTGTCACCGGCCTGGCCGCCGATGAGCGGGCCGCGGTGCGCCGGGTGGAGGCGGCCCGTCGCGCGTTCGAGGCCCGCACCGTCGTCGGCGGTGGTCCGCGGCACGGTCCGACGACATCGGATCGCTCGTCATCACCGACGACCCCAACGAGATCGCGGTGGCCCAGGCCCTGCTCGGCGTCGGTGCTCGACGCCGACGACGATGCCGTGCGCGAGTACCTCGCCGCCAAGCAGCAGGTGAGCGCCGACCTGGTCGGCGTGGCCGAGCGACTCGTCGACGCGACGGCTCGCGCTCGAAGACGGCGCGGATGCGCCTGGTCGAGGCGCGGCGTGCCAGCGTGGCCGCCCAGTTCAACCTGGCCGTGTTCGCGGCGGGCTCGGAGATCGTCATCCACGGGTTCGTGTTCCCGGTGGGCGACCCGCACAGCTTCGGTGACTCCTTCGGGGCCCCCCGCATGATGGGCACCGGCTACGAGCACGCCCACCAGGGCACCGACATCATGGCCCCAGCCGGGACCCCGCTCCTGGCCTGCGAGCGCGGGCATCATCACCCAGATGGGCTCCGACGTGCTCGGCGGCACCAAGCTCTGGCTCAAGGGCGAGAGCGGCACGTACTACTACTACGCCCACCTCAGCGCCTTCGCCGAGGGCCTCGCCGACGGCACGGTGGTGGAGGCCGGCGACGTGGTCGGGCCTGGTGGGCGACACCGGCAACGCCAAGGGCGGGGCGCCCCACCTGCACTTCGAGATCCATCCCGACGGCGGGATGGCCGTCAACCCGTACCCCCTGCTCAAGGTCGTCGACGACCTGAGCCGGCGGGCCAAGGCGCTCGAGCGCGCGCTGACCCTCGATGGACGTCGTCGCCTCCTTGCAGGCGCCCTGCGCCGCCGGCCGTCGCTGTTCCCGTGGGTGGAGGACCTGGGCCGCTACCCGGACTGGCTCGACATCGTGCCCCGGGCGGTGGCCGTGGACCGCCCATGCCGACGATGTCGGGTCCCGCCTGGTCGGTCGACCTGCGGGGTCGGCTCGGGCCCTTCGCTCGGGCCAAGCGCCTGCGCATGGTGCGCACCGCGCACGAGCGCCGACCGCCCACGTGCGCTTCGAGCGGGTGGAGCACGACGGCCGGCGACCACTCGCCGCTGGGTGCTCGACGCCGAGGTCGCGCCGAGCCGAGGGCGGGAGCCTCCTCACCATGCGCCTCCACTACGGCGGGCCGCCTCTGGATGCCGGCCCTCGACCGGCTCCTCGCTGACGAGATCGAGCGATCCCGGCCCCGGCTGCTGGCCCGCCTCGGCGGCTGAGCTCAGCCGGCCCGCGCCGACCAGCGACCGCGTCGGCCGATCGAGCGCGCAGCGGCAGCCCGAAGGCGTCGGACAGGTGGTCGGCGGTGAGGACCTCGTCGATGGGCCCCTGGTGGAGGGCCGCGTCCGGCCCGCAGGAGGAGCACGTGGGTGGTGCCGCGCGGGATCTCCTCCACGTGGTGGGTCACCAGGACGGTGGGGGGGCCCTCGCCGTGGCGTCGGCATCGCCCGAGCCGGCCGACCAGGTCCTCCCGGCCGCCGAGGTCGAGGCCGGCGGTGGGCTCGTCGAGCAGGACGACGCCGGGCTCGCCGGCGAAGGCGCGGGCGAGCAGCACCCGCTGGCGCTCGCCGGAGGACAGGGTCGCCACCGCCCGGTCGGCGGTGTGGAGCACCCCGAAGCGGTCGAGCAGCGCCCGTGCCCGCGCCCGATCGTCGTCGTCGTAGCGTGTGCCACCACGGCTCGAGGGCGGCATGGCGGGCCGTCATCACCACCTCCGCTCCGGTGAGCTGCGGTCGCAGGAGGTCGCCGAAGGCGGGGCTGGCCAGCCCGATCCGGGTGCGGAGGGCGCGCACGTCGGTGCGACCGAGCACCTCCCCGTCCACCTCGACCTCGCCTCGAGCTCGGGTGCAGGTAGAGCGACGCGATGCGCAGCAGGGTGGTCTTGCCCGAGCCGTTCGGGCCGAGCACCACCCATCGCTCGGCCGGCGTCGACCTGCCAGTCGACGTGCGTCGAGGATGGCCGTGCCGTCGCGGACGACGCCGCACGCCTGGCAGGCGGAGCGCCGGCGTGCTCACGCGGTGATCGGGAGCTCGAGCAGGTGGGGCCGCCCGCTGGCCAGCGCGCCCCGCACGGCATCGCCGACGTCGGCGGCGCTGCTCGACGGCGGTGGCGGCCACGCCCATCGAGCGGGCCAGGGCGGGGAAGTCGACGGCGGGTCGTCGAGGTCCATGCCGACGAAGCGACCGGTGCGGACGGCCGCGCCGCCCATGCCGCGCAGGTAGCCCTTGAGGATCTTGTACTGGCGGTTGTTGACCACCGCGAAGACCACGGGGAGCGTCTCGGCGGCGGCCGTCCACAGCGCCTGCGGGGAGTACATGCGCCGACCCGTCGCCGACCACGCACAGCACCGGCGCCCGCTCGTGGCCGAGCGACACGCCGCAGGCCGCCGGCATGCCCCAGCCCAGCCCGCCGCCGGTGCAGAAGAAGTAGCGGCCGGGCTCGGTCCAGTGGTGGAAGCCGCGCACGTACACGCCGGTGGTGATGGCCTCGTCGACGACCAGGCTGTCGGGCGGCATGGCGCGCACGAGGGCGTGGGCGGCGGCCATCGGGTCCATCGGCGCTGGGCCGTAGCGATCGAGGGCCGTCTGCTCCAGGGCGTGCCACGCTCGGCGGCCCGGCTCGTGCCGCGCCGCGGCCAGCGCGTCGGCGGCCGCACCGGCGTCGGCCCGCGCCCGCACCAGCGGCAGCAGCGCCTCGAGGCTGGCCCGAGGGTCGCCGGCCACGCCGAGCCGGACGGGCCAGGCCCGGCCGAGCTGGCCGGGTCCGGCGACAGGTGGAGCAGCTCGACGCCCGGCGGGCACGGCCGGGCCCGGGGTGTACGGGTAGACGATGAAGGCCTGCTCGCCGACCAGCAGCACCCGGTCGTAGGCGCTCGAGCACCGGCGCGATGGCGGCGGCGGCCGGGTGTGAGCATGCCCTGCCAGAGCGGGTGGAGCGGCGGGAACACCCCCCGGCCGTGCAGCGGCGCGCCGTGGACGGGCGCCCCGAGCGCCTCGGCCAGCGCGACCAGCGCTCGGCACCGCGCCGGCGGCCGCCACCGCGTCGCCGACCACGAGCGCCACCCGGCCCACGGCCGGCCCGGTGAGGAGGTCGGCCAGCTCCTCGAGCCCGCCGGCCACCGGCGTCGCGGTCGATGGTGGACGCGGGGGGGCGCCGCCCGTCGACCTCCTGGTCGAGGAGGTCCATGGGGAGCGAGACGAACACCGGGCCGGCCGGGGGGTGGGCGCTGTCGTGGAAGGCCCGCCGCAGGATGGTGCCCGAGCTCGCTCGGCCGTGCGCACCTCGTGGCCCCACTTCACGGCGCCCCGGCCAGCTCGACCAGCGGACCCGACAGCAGCGGGTCGGTGGCGATGTGGCGGTAGTCCTGCTGGCCGGCGGTGACCACGAGGGGCGTGCGGTTGGCCCGGGCGTTGGTGAGGTTGCCGATGGCGTTGCCGAGGCCGGCCGAGGTGTGCAGGTTGAGGAAGGCCGGACGGCCGGTGGCCTGGGCGTAGCCATCGGCCATCGCCCACCACCGTCGCCTCCTGCAGGGCGAGCACGTAGTGGAGGTCGTCGGCCTCGGCCAGGGCGTCGATCAGCGGGAGCTCGGTGCTGCCCGGGTTGCCGAACACGTGGCGCACGCCCTCGGTGCGCAGCACGTCGAGGAGCACGTCGCGGCCGAGCACCATGACGGGGGACCCTACCGGCGACCCGTAGATTGACCGGGGCCCGCTCCGCCCTCACGGACGGACCGCCATCGACACCGCCCTCGGCCTCGTCGCCGTACTCCTGCTCATCCTCGCCACCGGCTTCTTCGTCGCGGTCGAGTTCGCGCTGGTGGCCGTCGATCGCGACCGGGTCGACGTCGACGCCGCCGGCGGGCAGCCGCCGGGCCAAGGCCACCGGCGCCGCGCTGCGCCGGCTGTCGTTCAACCTCTCCGGCGCGCAGCTCGGCATCACCGTCACCTCGCTCGTGGTCGGCTTCATCGCCGAGCCCACCATCGCGACCGCCCTCGAGCCCACTGGCCGAGACGTGGTGGGGGAGGACCGAGCCTCCGGCACCGCGATCGTGGTGGCGCTCGTGCTGGCCACCGTGGCCACCATGGTCGTCGGCGAGCTGGTGCCGAAGTCGATCGCCATCGCCCAGCCGCGGCCCACCGCCTACGCGCTGGCGGCGCCCATGCTGGTGATCACCCGCGTGCTCGGGCCCCTGATCACCTTCCTCAACGGGGCCGCCAACTGGACGGTGCGGCGCCTCGGCATCGAGCCGCAGGAGGAGCTGACCTCGGTGCGGTCCCTGGAGGAGCTGGAGCTCCTCATCCGGTCGTCGGGCGAGGAGGGCACCCTCGAGCCCGAGGCGCTCACGCTGCTCACCCGATCGATCCGCTTCGGCGAGAAGGATGCGGCCGACGCGCTCGTGCCCCGACGGTCGGTGGTGACGCTGTCGGTCGACGACGTGGTGGCCACCCTCGCCGAGCAGGCCGTCGCCACCGGCCACTCCCGCTTCCCGGTGGTGGGGGCCGACCTCGACGACGTGCGCGGCGTGGTGCACGTCAAGGACGTGTACCGGGTGCCCTACGAGGAGCGAGCCCGCACCCCCGTCGCCTCGCTGATGGTGCCGGCCTTCGTGGTGCCCGAGACCCGCGACCTGGCCGACCTCCTGGCCGACCTCCGGCGCGTGGGCAGCCACCTGGCCGTCGTGGTCGACGAGCACGGCGGCACCGCCGGGATCATCACCCTCGAGGACGTGCTCGAGGAGATCGTCGGCGAGATCGACGACGAGCACGACCGCCCGGTGCCGGAGCTCACCGTGGTGCAGCGGGCGGGCGAGTGGCTGCTCGACCGGCACGCTGCACGCCGACGAGGTCTTCGACGCCTGCGGGTTCCTAGTGCCCGAGGGGGACTACGAGACGCTCGGCCGGGTTCGTCCTCGCTCGGCTCGGACGGATCCCCGAGGTCGGCGAGGGCTTCGAGCTCGACGGCTGGCGCCTCGAGGTGGCCGAGCTCGACGGGCACCGGGTGGCTGCGGTCCGCCTGCGGCGGGCGGCCGACCGCGAACGCCCCGAGGCGGCGACGTGACGGCCCGCAGCCTGGCCTTCGCGGTGGCCCTGCTCCTGGCCAACGGCTTCTTCGTGGCGGTCGAGTTCGCCCTGATCGCCAGCCGGCGCACGAAGCTCGAGGCGATGGCCGAGGAGCGGCAGCGCCACGGCCCGCCTCGCCATGCGGGCCGATGCGCAACCTCAACCTGCAGCTGGCCGGGGCCCAGCTCGGCATCACCATGGCCTCGCTGCTCCTCGGCTACGTCGCCGAGCCCGCGGTGGCCGGCCTCATCGAAGGACGCGCGTCGAGCAGGTGGTGGAGCTTCCCGACCGGCCTGCTGCACACGATCGGGTTCGTGGTGGCGCTCACGATCGTGGCCTTCCTCCACATGGTGATCGGCGAGATGGTGCCCAAGAACGTCGCCATCGCTGCGCCCGAGCGCACGCTGCTGGCGCTGGCGCTGCCCAACCGGGCCTACGTCACGGTGTTCGGCCCGCTGCTCCGGGTGCTCAACGGGCTCTCCAACGCCGGCGTCCGGCTGCTCGGGCGTCGAGCCGCGCGACGAGCTGGCCACCGCTGCCTCGGCCGACGAGCTGGCCCTCATGCTCGGCGCCTCACGCGACGAGGGCCTGATCGAGGAGATGGCCCACCAGCTGCTCACCGGGGCGCTCGATCTCGGCGACCGGAGCATCACCACGGTGATGGTCCCCCGGGACAGGGTGGTGTGGCTGCCCCGGACGGCCACCCCGGCCGAGGCGGAGGCCCTGGTGGTGGCCTCGGGCCACACCCGGCTGCTGGTGGCCGGAGACCGGGTGGACGACGTGCTCGGGTTCGTGCACGCCAAGGACCTGCTGACCATCGCCGGGGCCAACCGCCACCGGCCGCTGCCGCTCGGGCCGGTGCGACGGATGCTGGTGCTGGCCCCCACCACCTCGCTCGACGACGCGCTCCTGGCCATGCAGCAGGCCCGCATCCACATGGCGGTCGTGGCCGACGCCGGCGGGCGGACGCTCGGGATCGCCACCCTGGAGGACGTGATCGAGGCGCTGGTGGGCGACATCCGCGACGAATCTGACCGGTGAGCGAAGTCGTGTCGCAGTTCCGTCACGGAACTGCAACAACCGTCATCTCGCGCGCTAAGGTCTCCGCCCACTGTGACCAGTCGAACCGCGCGCGCACTCCTGGCCATTGCCCTCCTTCTCGGCCTCGTGGCCGTCGCGCCCCAGGCCGGGGCCGACGCCGGCGACCTCGAGGCGGCGCGGCGGCGCGCCAACGAAGCGGCCGCCGACCTGGCCGCAGGCCGAGACGCGCCTCGGCGAGCTGGAGGGGGAGATCGCCAGTCCCTCGAGGCCAAGGCCGCCGAGGCCCGAGCCACCCTCGACCGCCTACGGGCGTCGGTCCGTGAGGTAGCGGTCCGCCGCTTCATCAACAACGACGCCGTCGCGGCCTGCGCTACACCGACCCCGACATCAACACGCAGGCCCGGGCCGACGCGCTGTCGCAGTACGCCACCCAGGGGAGCCAGGACGCCATCGACGACTACCTGGCGGCCGCCGAGGACCTCGACGTGGCCACCCAGGCCCTGGCGGCCAAGAAGGCCGACCAGGAGGACGCCATCGGCCAGCTGGCCGAGCGACGGGCCGCCCTCGAGCAGGAGTTCGAACGCCTCGAGGCCCTCGAGCGCGAGCGCCAGGAAGCCGAGCGGAAGCGCCGGGAGGCTGCGGCTGCGGCCGCCGCCCGGCAGGCCAGCGCCAGCCGTTCGGCCGCCGCGTCGCTGCGCCGTCGGCGCCCAGCGCCCCGGTGGCCAGCGCCCCGGTCGGCGGCATCGTCTGCCCGGTGCAGGGGCCGGTCGCCTTCAGCGACACCTGGGGCGCTCCCCGCTCGGGTGGGCGGGCCCACAAGGGCGTCGACATGATGTCGCCGAGGGGCACGCCCGACGGTGGCCCCGGTGAGCGGCACGGTCGAGCCATCGCGGCAACAGCCTCGGCGGGCTCTCGTGGCACCTCGACGGCGACAACGGCACCTACTACTACGGCACCCACCTGGCCTCCTACGCCAACCAGGGGGCCGGCCATGTCGCCGCCGGCACGGTCATCGGCTACGTCGGCGACACCGGCAACGCGCGCGGCATCCCCCACCTCCACTTCGAGATCCACCCCGGCGGCGGGGCCGCCGTCAACCCCTACCCGGCGGTCGCGGCGGCCTGCTGACCGCGTAGGGTCCGGTCGGCCATGGCTGCCGAGGACCTGCGACAGGGGCTGGCGGGCCTGCTCGCCACCGCAGGCGGTGAGGGACCGGAGATCGAGGACCTGCGTCGGCTGTCGGGTGGCGCCTCGGGAGACCTGGTCCTTCGACGCTCGTGAGCGGGGCGACGCGCCAGCCGCTGATCCTGCAGCGCCTGCGTGGTGGCGGAACCGGTGGCGGACCACAGCTTGTCCCCGTCCGTGAGGCACGGCTCCTGCGGGCGGCCGCCGCCGGAGGGGTGCCGGTGCCGACCGTGGTGGCCGAAGACGACGACAGGGGAGTGGGTGGGCTCGCCCGGCATGGTCGTGGTGCGCCTGACCGGCGAGACCATCGCCCGAAAGCTGCTCCGCGACGACCGAGTGGGCCGACGGCCCGCCGGCGACTGGGATCGGAGGTGGCGGCGGCCATGGCGGCCGATCCACGCCCTGCCGGTGGAGGGGTCCGGCCTGCGAGCCGCCGATCCGTTGCGCCAGCTCCGTGGGCTGCTCGACGACCGGGGGGAACCCCATCCGGCCTTCGAGCTCGGCCTTCGCTGGCTGGAGGAGAACCGTCCACCCGAAGCTCAGCCGTGCGTCGTGCACGGCGACCTGCGCCTGGGGAACCTGCTGGTGGACGACGGAGGGCTCCGGGCCGTGCTCGACTGGGAGCTGGCCCACCTCGGCGATCCGCTGGAGGACCTCGGGTGGTTCTGCGTGCGGGCCTGGCGCTTCGGTTCGACGCTCCCAGCCGGCGGGGTGGCCACGCGCGAGGAGCTGGTGCAGGCCTACGAGGCCGCCTCGGGCCAGCCGGTCGACCTCGGGGCGCTGCGGTGGTGGGAGGTGCTGGGCACCCTCAGGTGGGGTGTGATCTGCATCATGCAGGCCTGGGGCCACCTCAGCGGGGCCGTCCGGTCGGTGGAGCTGGCGTCCATCGGTCGCCGGGTGTGCGAGAACGAGTGGGACGTCCTTGCCCTGCTGCCGGGGGGGTCGCTACCTCTGCCGGGCTCGCCCGCCCCCGCAGCCGCCGAGCCGGTGCACGACCGACCCACGGCCATCGAGCTGCTGGAGGCCGTTCGCGAGTGGGTGGAGGGCGACGTGAGCGACGGCACCGACCCGCGCCTGGCCTTCCACGGTCGGGTAGCAGGCAACGTGCTTCGCATGGTCGAGCGCGAGCTGGCGCTCGAGCCGAGCCTCACCGAGGCCCATCGGGCTCGGCTGGCCGAGCTGGGGTGTCGGGACGACCGCCAGCTGGCTGAGGAGATCCGGGGGGGCGGTCTCGACCACCGGGCCGCCGAGGTCCGGGCGGCCGTGGCGGCCAGCGTCCACGACAAGCTGCTCGTCGCCAACCCCGGCTGGCTCACGCCCGACGCCTGACCAGTCCGTCGGGGCAGGGTGTCATGGTCCGGTCGCGTCATTCACATGAATGGCCCATCAGATCGGCGGCCAGCCGGTCGACCACCTCGGGGACGCCAATACGGGCAGTCCTCGACGAATCGGAGCAACCACAATGCGGGCGACCACACGGAAGAAGCTGCTGCTCTCGGCAGCCCTCGTCGGCGGAGCGCGAGCATCGCCGGCCTCGGCACCTTCGCCACCTTCACCGACACCACCTCAGCCACCCTCCCCGTCGACTCGGGGATCGTCGACGTGAACCTCGGCGCAGTGGGGGCCGACAACCGCCTGACCGTGGCCGCCGAGGACATCGTCCCCGGCGACACCATGCAGCGAGCCTTCAAGCTGTCCAACAGCAGCACGGACGCCATGGCGTCGATCACGCTCACCACCTCGGCCACGGTCACGTCGCTGCTCGACACCGACCCGACCCACGGCCTGCAGATGGAGATCGAGCGCTGCTCCGAGCCGTGGGCCGAGTCCGGCACGGCGCCCTCGTACACCTACACCTGTGGGGGCACCGCCTCCTCGGTGCTGGCATCCCGTCCGGTGATCGGCAGCGACCTGGGCCTGTCCAACCTGACCCTGACGGCTGGCGCTACGGACAACCTCCGGCTGACGCTGACCTTCCCGAGCTCCGCCGACAACGACTTCCAGAACAAGGCGTCGAGCGTCCTCTACACCTTCACCGGCACGCAGCGTGCCGCGGAGAGCCAGTAGCCCCATGGCCGTCGCGCAGGGCTCGCCGGGAGACCGGCGGGCCCTGCCGCCGCGGTCGGCGGCTCCTCCGGTGCTCCCGATGACCTCTCTGCTGCCACGCCTCGGCCGCCTCGCCTCGGGGCTGGGGCTGGTGCTCGCCGCTGCGTTGCTGCTGCTGCTCGTGGTGGGACCCGCCACGGGTCGCTACCGCACCCTCACGGTGCTGTCCGGCAGCATGCAGCCCAGCTTCGAGCCCGGCTCGGTGATCGTGGTCCGCCCCGTGCCGGTGGATCGCCTCGAGGTGGGCGACGTGATCACCTTCCACGCCCCCGGACCAGAGCCGCGGGTGGTGACCCATCGCATCGTGGAGCTGGCCGAGGTGGAGGGTCGCCCAGCGGTGCGGACCCAGGGCGATGCCAACCCGGCGCCTGATCCATGGGTGGCCCGCCTCGAGGACGACGTGGCCTGGAGCCCCGTCGCGTCGCTGCCGTGGGTCGGCCACGGGATCAGCGCACTGCGCGACCCGTTGGTCAGCCGGCTCCTGGTCTGGCTCTGCCCCCTGCTCCTGGGCGTGGTGAGCGTGGTGGAGGTGTGGCGGCGACCGGACCTGCCCGCCGGCACCCGCTTCCGGGCCGACGCAGGGCCGGCATGACGGGTCGACGGCTAGTCGCCGCCCTGGCCGCGGCCGTGGTGCTGGTGGCCCCCGCCACTGCCGCGGCCGGCTGGATCGACCTCACGACGGCGACAGCTGCCTACTCGGCGGCGCTGCTGGCCCCTCCCACCTCCCCCGGGGCCGGCGCCGGGCAGTGCACGGTGCTGGTGGGTGACCGGACCGTCGTCTCCTGGACGGCGACCACCTCAGTGCGCGCCGACGGGTACAAGGTCTACCGCTCGAGCACCTCCGGGGGCCCTTACGCCCTCGTCGGCACCGTGGCGGGTCGCGCGACCACGTCGTTCGTGGACGGGCCGCTCCCGTTCTCCACCACCTACCACTACGTCGTGCGGGCCACGAAGGTCCTCTGGACGAGTCTCCCGACAGGTCAGGTGAGCCGGACGACCAAGCTGGTGGCCTGCCTCTGATCCGGTCAGGCGGCGGTGCTGTGGAAGCCGCCGTCCACGTGGACGATCTCGCCAGTGGTCTTCGGGAACCAGTCCGACAGCAGGGCCACACAGGACCGAGCCACGGCGTCGGCGTCGGCCTTCACGTCCCACCCGAGGGGGCTGCGGTCATCCCACACGTCTTCGAAGCGCTGGAAGCCCGGGATCGACCTGGCGGCCAGCGTCTTGATGGGTCCGGCGGCCACCAGGTTCACCCGGATGCCCTTGGGGCCGAGGTCGCGGGCGAGGTACCGGGCCGTGCTCTCCAGGGCGGCCTTGGCCACGCCCATCCAGTCGTAGGCCGGCCAGGCCTGGGTGCTGTTGTCGAAGTCGAGCCCCACGATCGACCCGCCGTCGTGCATGTGGGGGACCACCACGTCGGCCAGCACCTTCAACGAGTAGGCCGACACCTGCAGGGCCACGGCCACGTCCTCCCACGGGGCCTCGGTGAAGCCGCCCCCGAGGCACGATGGCGGGGCGAACCCGATGGCGTGCAAGGCGCCGTCGAGGCGGGCGCCACCGTTGCCCAGCGCGTCTCGAACGGCATCCACCTGAGCCGGGGTCGGTGACGTCCAGCTCGAGCACCTCGGCGGCCGCCGGGAGCTTGCGCGCCGTGCGCTGCGTGAGCGACAGGCCCCGACCGGCCCCGGTGAGCACCACCTCGGCCCCCTGCTCCTGGGCGTGGCGGGCCACGCCGAACGCGAGGGAGGCGTCGGTGAGCACGCCGGTGACCAGGATCCGCTTGCCGTCGAGGAGTGACATGGCCGTAGAGACTGTCACGGCGGCCACCCTGTTACGCCCGAGGGGGCCCGACCAAGCAATAGGGTTACACGGATGCGCATCGGGATCCTTGGAGGCACCGGTCCAGCGGGCAGCGCGCTGGCGGCCCGCTTGGCGTCGGTCGGGTTCGAGACCGTGATCGGCTCGCGGTCCCGATACCGCGCCCTGGAGGTCGTCGACGGTCTGAAGGACCGGTGGCCCGACCGGGAGCTCCAGATCGACGCTGCCGACAACGAGGGGGCATCCGACGCCGACCTGGTGGTCATCGCCACCCCGTGGGACGGGGCCACGCAGACGGCCCAGCAGGTGGAGAGCCACCTTCGCGGCAAGGTGGTGATCTCCATGGCCAACGCCCTCACCCGGATCGGCAAGGAGTTCCAACCGCTGGTCCCGCCGCGAGGATCGGTGGCCGCCAGCGTCCAGGCCGCCTTGCCCCGCAGCCACGTCGCAGCGGCGCTGCACCACGTGCCAGCCAAAGAGCTCGGGGATCTCGACCACCCGATCGAGAGCGACGTGCTGATCTGCTCCGACTTTCCCGATGCCTCGGAGACGGCCGCCGACCTGGTGGCCAAGATCCCCAACCTGCGACCCCTCGACTGCGGGGAGCTCTCGCTGGCCACCCCCATCGAATCGTTCACCGCGGTGCTGCTGCAGCTCAACGTCCGCTACAAGACGCGGGTGGCTGTGAAGTTCACGAGCATCCCGGAGTGACGATGCGGTTGTGGTGCACGGCCCGAGCTGAGGTCGTTCCCTTCGAGCCGGGCCCGATCGTGAGCATGTACACGTGCGGCATCACGCCCTACGACGCCACCCACCTCGGGCACGCGGCGGTGTACGTCACCTACGACGTGCTGCAGCGCCGGCTCCGCGACCTGGGCCACGACACCCGCTGCGTCCGGAACATCACCGACGTGGACGACTCCATCTTGGGCAAGGCGCGGGAGCTCGGAGTGCACTACCTCGACCTGGCGGCCGCCGAGACCGCGCGGTTCGACGACGACATGTCGGCCCTCGGCCTCCTGCCCGCCTGGAGCGAGCCGCGAGCCACCTCGGCCATCGCCGACATCCGCGGGTTCATCGGGATGGTGCTCGATCGCGGCCACGCCTATCAGGCCGGCGGCGCCGTCTACTTCGACGTCTCGAGCTTCCCTGCCTTCGGATCCGTGTCGGGCTACGACCGCGACCAGATGCTGGCGTACGCCGCCGAGCGGGGCGGCAACGTGGACGATCCGCACAAGCGGGACCCTCTCGACTTCGTGCTCTGGCAGCCCTCGCTCGAGGACGAGCCGTCATGGGAGTCACTGTGGGGGTCGGGGCGTCCCGGGTGGCACATCGAGTGCTCGGCCCTGGCCCTGCGGGAGCTGGGCACCACCATCGATCTCCACGGCGGCGGGGCCGACCTGATCTTCCCCCATCACGAGTGCGAGCGGGCCCAGTCCGAGGCTGCCACCGGCGAGCCCTTCGTGCGCCACTGGATGCACCAGGCGATGGTTCGCATGGACGGCGAGAAGATGTCGAAGTCGCTGGGGAACCTGGTGTTCGTCTCCGAGCTCCGCAAGGAGTGGGATCCGATGGCCATCCGGCTGATGATCGTGGAGAACCACTACCGCATCGAATGGGAGTGGGACGAGCAACGGATGCCCCGGGCGGCCGAGCGGCTGGAGCGGTGGCGGCTGGCTGGGCCTGGTGACGGGGGGCTGGCCGAGGCCCGCGCCGCGCTCGACGACGACCTCGACACCCCCACTGCGGTGGCCGCCATCGACGCGGCCGCGGCCGCCGGCGCCGGGGTGTCTCAGGCGGCTGCTCTCCTGGGCATCGAGACCTGACCCTCCGCTTCTGCAAGACTCCGCCTCGTGGGGGAGACGGCCAGCGAGCGTGAGTACGGGAAGCTCTATCCCGTCGCGAAGGCAGTGCTGTCTCCTGTGTTCAAGGGCCTCTGGCGGATCAAGACCATCGGCCTCGAGCACCTCCC
This sequence comes from uncultured Microthrixaceae bacterium, assembly GCA_963795165.1. Classification (GTDB taxonomy): domain Bacteria; phylum Actinomycetota; class Acidimicrobiia; order Acidimicrobiales; family VFJN01; genus VFJN01. Next base: position 280,827 of record CAWCGT010000001.1, read on the forward strand.
CGCCACGGGCGGCGCCATCTTCTGCCCCAACCACACCTCGGTCATCGACTCGTTCTTCCTGCCCCTGGTGCTGCCCCGACGCATCACCTTCGTGGGCAAGGCCGAGTACATGGACTCCTGGAAGACCAAGCACATCTTTCCCGCCATGGGGATGATCCCGATCGATCGGAGCGGCGGAAACGCCTCGGAGCGGGCGCTGAACACAGCGGCTCGGGTGCTGGAGTCGGGGGAGTTCTTCGGCATCTACCCGGAGGGCACCCGAGCGCGCGACGGCCGCCTCCACCGGGGGCACACCGGCCCGGCCCGCCTAGCGCTGCGCACCGGGTCGCCGATCGTCCCCGTCGGGATCGTGGGCACGCGCGAGATCCAGCCCCCCGACGCCAAGCTCCCGCGACCCTTCAAGCGAGCCGAGGTGCGCTTCGGTCGCCCCATCGACGTGCGGCGCTACGCCGACCGCGCCGACGACCGGATGGTGCTGCGGCAGATCATCGACGAGGTGATGTTCGAGATCCGGGAGCTCACAGGGCAGGACTACGTCGACGAGTACGCAACCAAGAAGGCCGAGACGTTCCCGTCGGCGGCCACCGCCCACGTCGCCGAGCTCGATGAGGTGCAGGGAAACGGTCACGCCGATGCCCCCCGTCGCTCCAGCGCAGAGGTCTTGGCCCCCCGCACCTGACTGGCAATGGGTGCTCGGGCCGGTCCCGGGCTCCGGTACCGTCGGTCCCCATGTCCGAGCAGATCACGGTCTCGTTGCCCGACGGTTCGACCCGCGCGCTGACGGCCGGGACCACTGCGGCGGGACTGGCCGAGGCCATCGGCTCTCGCCTGGCCAAGGCGGCCGTGATCGCCGTCGTCAACGGCGAGGAGCGCGATCTGGCCACGGAGCTGTCGGACGGCGACGACGTGGCGATCGTGACCGGCGACAGCGACCAGGGGCTCTTCACCATCCGGCACTCGACGGCCCACGTCCTGGCGCAAGCCGTGCTCGACCTCTTTCCCGGGGCCACCTTCGGCATCGGTCCGCCGGTGGAGGACGGCTTCTACTACGACTTCGCCCTGCCTGGCGATGCCGTCTTCGTGGAGGCCGACCTCGAGCGGATCGACGCGCGGATGCGGGAGATCATCTCCGAGGGCCAGCCTTTCCGGCGCGATGAGCTGTCCGCCGACGAGGCCCGGCGCGTGTTCGCCGCCCACCGGTTCAAGCTGGAGATCATCGACGACGCCAGCACCGATCCCATGTCGGCCACCTCGTCGACGGAGTCCGTCCGGACCTACGAGAACCCGCCAGCGCGACCGAAGGACCAGCCGCCCTTCGCCGGCTACCCGGGGTTCATCGACCTCTGCCGGGGGCCACACGTACCCACCACCGGCGCGCACCTCGGCCACTTCAAGCTCATGCGGGTGGCAGGGGCCTACTGGAGGGGTCAGGAGGGCAACCCGCAGCTCCAACGGATCTACGGCACGGCCTGGCCCAGCAAGAAGGGCCTCGACGGGCACCTCCACCGCCTGGAAGAGGCAGCCAAGCGCGACCACCGCAAGCTGGGCGTCGAGCTCGACCTCTTCAGCTTTCCGGACGAGATCGGCTCCGGCCTCGCCGTGTTCCACCCGAAGGGGGGCCTGGTGCGGATGCTGCTGGAGGACTACTCCCGTCAGCGGCACCGGGAGGCGGGCTACGAGTTCGTCAACTCTCCCCACATCACCAAAGCAGCGCTCTTCGAGACCTCCGGTCACCTCGAATGGTTCGCCGACGGCATGTTCCCGCCGATGCACTTCGACGACGAGGGGGGGGAGGCCGGCCAGGACTACTACCTCAAGCCGATGAACTGCCCGTTCCACGTGCTGATCTACCGCAGCCGGCTGCGGAGCTACCGCGACCTGCCGCTGCGACTGTTCGAGTTCGGCACGGTCTACCGCTACGAGAAGAGCGGTGTGCTGCACGGGCTGACGCGGGTGCGTGGCCTCACCATGGACGACTCGCACATCTTCACGACGCGGGAGCAGATGGGAGCCGAGCTGGCATCGCTGCTCGACTTCGTACTGGGCCTCCTCGGCGACTACGGCCTCGACGACTTCTACCTCGAGCTCTCCACCCGTCCGCCAGGGAAGGCGGTGGGCTCCGACGAGGAGTGGGAGGAGGCCACCGAGGTGTTGCGTCAGGTCGCCACCGCCAAGGACCTGGAGCTGGTGCTCGACGAGGGCGGCGGTGCGTTCTACGGCCCCAAGATCTCCGTGCAGGCCCGCGACGCCATCGGGCGGACGTGGCAGATGTCGACCATCCAGCTCGACTTCCAGACGCCGCAACGCTTCGGCATCGAGTACATCGGCGCCGACAACGAGCGCCACCAGCCGATCATGATCCACCGTGCCCTCTTCGGTTCGATCGAGCGCTTCTTCGGTGTTCTCGTCGAGCACTACGCCGGCGCCTTCCCTGCCTGGCTGGCCCCCGAGCAGGTGCGGGTGCTCCCGGTGCGCAGCGACCATCACGCCTACGCCGCCCGTGTGGTCGACCGGTTGCGGGCGGATGGCTTCCGGTCGGAGCTGTCGGAGGCCGACGAGCCGCTGGGCGCCCGGATCCGCAAGGCCAAGGTGGAGAAGCTGCCCTACATCCTCGTGGTGGGCGACAGCGACGTTGCGGCCGGCACGGTGGGCGTGAACCGGCGGGGCGCCGACGAGCCCGACCGCGACGTGCACCTCGACGCCTTCGCCGAGCGGCTGGCCGCCGAGGTGGCGGCCAAGATCTGATGCCCCTCGATCACCTGTGGGCCACCTGGCGCTCGGCCTACGTGGGGAAGGTGGTGGACACACGCGTCCTGCCGACCGCTGCGGAGGCCGGCGGCCGCACGCTCTTCGAACGGATCCTGGCCGGCGCCGACGAGGAGGGCGACGAGGCGGCGGGCGTCCTGTGGCGAGGACCGACCTGCTTCGCCCTGCTCAACCTCTATCCCTACACCGCGGGCCACCTGATGGTGCTCCCGCAGCGGGCGGTGGCCGACCTGGAGGCCCTCACCGACCCCGAGCACGCCGAGCTCTGGGGTGCAGTTCGGGACGCGGTGTCCGCCCTCAAGGGCGCCTTCCGCTGCGACGCGGTGAACGTGGGCCTCAACCTGGGGGCGGCGGCCGGCGGCTCACAGTCCGACCACCTCCACGTCCACTGCGTCCCCCGGTGGGAGGGGGATGCCAACTTCATCGCGGTGGCGGCGGAGACCAGGGTGCTGCCGGTGAGCCTGACCGAGGCCGCTGAGCGTCTGCGCGCCGCCTGGCCCACCTGAGCCGACCGCCGGTACGGTCGCTGAGACCATGGCCGACGAAACCACCCGGGACGAGGACGTCCAAGACGCCCTTCCCGACGACCTCAACGCCTCCGAGTACGTCGGTCCCTACGTCTTCCCGAACAACAACCGCCGGCGCGTGCCCGGCTACCTGTACCTCCTCCTGGGGGCAGCCTGCATCGTGGCGTGGGCCGTGGCCGGGGCCGACGCCGTGCTGGTCAACGGCGGATTCCTGGGAGCCGGGATCCTGCTCCTCGTCGTCGGCGCCTACCACCTCCTTGCAGGCTGGGACCTCGACGTCGACGAGCGCGACGCGCTGGTGGCCGCCACGCGCCAGGTGGGCTTTGCTGTGGGCCACGCGTCGGCCCAGCTGGGCTGGCGGGGGCTCCGAAGCCGCCCCACCTGGCGCATCCTCGTCTACTCGGCCGAGGAGCCACCGCTGCGGCGAGGCCTGGTGCTGGTCGACGGGGTGGAGGGGCAGATCGTCGCCCACTTCGTGGAAGACAACCCCGAGGACTGGTCCGATCTGGCGCAAGACGCCTGATAGGCTTCCGTTCGTCATTGGTCGTAGTCCGGCGCGTGGGCGTGCCGAACCCGGGCCCTCCAGCGGCAACACCCACTGGAAGGACCACCATGACCCAGATCATCTCGGCCACCGGCTCCGAGCCCCGGACGCTGGACATCCTGGCCGCTGGCGACATCGACATGGCCACCGCACCGGCCCTGGCGGCCGACGTGGCCGCTGCCCTGGCGGCGGGGGCCACTGAGCTTCGCCTCGATCTGGGGGACGTCACGTTCGTCGACTCCTCGGGCATCAACGCCATCGCCCCCGCCATCGGGCGCGTCCAGGTGGTGCTGGTCGACCCCACCGAGCCAGTGCTGATGGTGTTCGAGGTGGCCGGTCTCCTGCCTCTCGTGCTGGTGGAGCGCTCACCCCGCCGGCTCCGCTCCGTCTAGCCCGCCCGGCCCCGCACCTCGCGTAGGACGGCCTCGGCCGCCTTCAGGTCCGCCACCGCGGCGTCGACCGCGTCCCACAGCACGGCCTGCGCATCGCGCTCGCCGGCCCCGCCCTCCACGGGCGCCGTGCGCGCCCAGTCCTCCGCCCCCACCCGCTCGGCCTGGTCGGCCATCGCGTCGGCGGCTCGGATCAACCCGTCGATGGTGTCGTCGACCCCGCCGGTGGCCACTGGCCAACCCCGTCCGTCGGGGGCAGCCGACCGAGGGGTGGAGCACGGCCTCGTCGTCGACGACGATCTGGCGGAGGGCCCCGTCGAGCAGCTCGATGGTGCGCGTGGCGTGGGCGGCGTGGTCTAGGGCCGACCGACCACCCCCGCCGGGCCGCTGGGCCAGCGTCGTCGGGCGACTCGTCCTCGCCCAGTCCCGCGAAGAGCTCGCGCCAGCGCCGCCCCAGCGAGCGCAGGGCGACGATCGCATCGGAGGGCGGCCGAGCAGCCATCCTCAGTCGGTCTCGTGGACCGTCGCGGCGGATCGCGTCGATCAGGTGGGCGGGTAGGACGTCGTAGTGGTCGTGGGCGGCCGTGAACCGGCCCCGCCCGCCGGTGAGGGACCGGAGGTCGATGGCGTAGCGCAGCAGCTCGCTCTCGGGCACCAGGGCGTAGACGATCTGCTCGTCGCCCTCGCCCGGTTCGGTGCCCTGCACCCGGCCTCGACGAGCGTTGAGGTCGCCCATGACGTCGCCGAGCAGGTCGGCCGGGACGGTGACGTCGAGGCGTGAGACGGGCTCGAGCACGACCGGGGACGGCCTTGGCCATCGCCTCGCGGAAGGCCAGGCGGCCGGCGGCGCGGAACGCCATCTCGGAGCTGTCGACGCTGTGCTCCTTGCCGTCGACGCAGCGTGACCCGCACGTCGACGACCGGATGGCCGTTCACGCCCGCCCCGGGCCATCGCCTCCTCGACTGCCCTTGGCCACCGCTGGGATGTAGGCCCGGCTGATGGCGCCGCCCGACGATCTTGTCGACGAACTCGAAGCCCGCCGCCGCGCTCCAGCGGCTCGAGCCGCACGTTGGCCACCGCGAACTGGCCGTGGCCGCCCGACTGCTTCTTGTGCTGGCCCTCGGCGTCGGCCGGGCGCGCTGATCGTCTCCCGGTAGCGCACCCGCACGTCCTCGGTGGTGAGGTTGACGCCGAACTTCCGCTCGAGCCGCTCGAGGGTGATGGCGAGGTGGGTCTCGCCCGGCGCCCCGCAGGACGGTCTGGTGGGTCTCCTCGTCGCGCTCCACCACCAGGGCCGGGTCCTCGTCCTGGAGGCGGTGCAGGGCGGTGGCCAGCTTGTCGTCGTCGGCCTGCGTCTTGGCCACCACCGCGATGGCGAGCACCGGCTCGGGCTGCTCGATCGGGGCGACCCGGCACGGGCTGGCCCTTGGGGGCCAGCGTGTCGCCGGTGGCGGTGGCGGACAGCTTGGCCACGCCGCCGATGTCGCCGGCCGCCAGCGAGTCGACCGGCTCGTGGTCCTTGCCCCGGACGACGAAGAGGCCGTGGAGCCGCTCGTCGGTGCCGGTGCGGCTGTTGACGAGGTGGTCGTCGTTGCGGATCGTGCCCGACAGCACCTTGAGCAGCGACACCTGGCCGACGAACGGGTCGGCGATGGTCTTGAACACGAAGGCGAGCGGCTGGCCGTCGGGGTCGGCGGCCACCTCCACCTCGGTGTCGCCGGCCGTGCACGGTGGTGGGCCGGTCGGCGGGCGGCGGGACCGATCTCCACCAGGAGGTCGGCCAGCCGGTCGATGCCCACCTCGGCGGTGGCCGAGCCGCACACCACCGGGAAGACGCTGGCGCGTCTCGATGCCCGAGGGTCAGGGCGTGCTCGAGCTCGTCGAGTGCGGGGACGTCGCCCGTCGAGGTAGCGCTCGAGCAGGGCGTCGTCGGCCACCACGATGCCCTCGACCAGGTTGTCGTGCACCTGGTGCTCCAGCGCCTCCATCTCGTCGGGGATCGGGCTCGGTGCGCGGGCACGCCGCCCTCGTAGAGGTGGGCGGTGTCGGTGAGCAGGTCGGCGATGCCGCGGAAGTCGGCCTCGGCGCCGATCGGCAGCTCGAGCGGGGCCACGCCGGCGCCGAGGCGGTCGCGGAGCTGGTCGAGGGTGCGCTCGAAGCTGGCCCGCTCCCGGTCGAGCTTGTTGACGAAGATCATCCGGGGGACGCCCGAGGCGGGCGGCCTCCCGCCACACGACCTCGGTCTGCACCTCGACGCCGTCGACCGCGCTCACCACGAACACGGCCAGGTCGACCACCCGCAGGGCGGCCCGCACGTCGCCGAGGAAGTCGGCGTAGCCCGGGCGTGTCGATCAGGTTGACCTTGTGGCCCTTCCACTCGAACGGGGCCACGGCCAAGGCGAGGGAGATGCCCGCGTCGCTGCTCCTCCGGGTCGTGGTCGCAGACGGTGGTGCCGTCCTCCACCCGGCCCAGCCGGTTGATGGCCCCGGCCCGGTGCAGCAGCGCCTCGGCCAGGGTCGTCTTGCCCGCGCCGCCGTGGCCGACCAGGGCCACGTTGCGGATCTTCTCGGACGAGAAGTGCTGCACGCTGGTCCTCCCTCGCTGTCGACGTCGCGAGTGTGGGCAGGGTAGCCACGGGTCCTACGCTGCGCTCGTGGCGGCCCCGCGCACGCTCCGCCTGCCCGACGGCCGCACCCTCGCCTACGACGACGTGGGCGACCCCGACGGTGTGCCGGTGGTCTACCTCCACGGCACGCCCGACTCCCGGCTGGCTCGGCCCCCCGACGACGTCGGCCGCGGCCGGCCGGGGTGCGCCTCCTGGCCGTCGACCGCCCAGGCGCCGGCGACAGCGACCCGCACCCAGACGGTCGAGCTGGTCGACCTCGGGCACGACCTGAGCCGCTCTGCTCGACGACCTGGCGACTCGATCGGAGCCCTCCTCCTCGGCTGGTCCGGCTGGGGGCTTGGCCGCGCTGGCCGCCGCCGACGGTGCTCGGGGAGCGGGCGGGGGCGGTGGCGGTGGTCGCCAGCGTCCCGCCCGGTGGAGGCCTACCAGCGACCCCGCGCTGGTGGCGGCGCTGGGCCCGGGACGGCGCGGCTTCGCGGAGCTGGCCGCCGAGGTGCCTGCCGCCGAGCTGGCCAGCGAGGTCGCCCCGTACCTGCGTGCCCGACCCGCTCACGCCCGAATCGGCCCTGGAGCACGTTCTCGACGGGGCGGGGGAGACGGGACGACAGGAGCTGGCCCAGGTGCCGGGCGCCGCCTCCGCGCTGGCCCGCGGGGTGGCGGCCAGCGCACGCGGTGGATCGGCTGGGTTGGTGGCCGACGTGGCCCGGCAGCTCGAGCCCGGCCTCGACCTCGCCGCCGTCAGGGCCCCGGTGCGGGCCTTCCACGGCACCGCCGACCCGATCTCGCCCCCGGCGTCGGCACCTGGCTGGTGGCCCACCTCCCGAACGCCGTGCTCGACCTGACCCCGGGCGCCGCCCACCACCTGCTGTTCCCGAGGTGGCGGGGCATCCTGCGGGCCCTCCGCCGTGATGCGGGGATCTGACGGAGCCCGCTGTTAGCCTTCCGCGAGCACCCCTGCCCCCAGACGAGGTCTCTCCATGTTCGACGGACGCTGGCGACAGAGCTTCGAAGCGGGCCTCAAGCCCGTCGGCGCCAACATCCGCCGCACCGGGATCACCGCCGACCACCTCACCGCCGTCCGGCGTCGTGCATGGCCGGTGCCGCGGCGGTGGCCATCGGCAACGGCGCCCTCCGCGCCGGCCTCCTGCTCCTCGTGCTGTGCGCCCTCCCCGACCTCCTCGACGGCGCCGTCGCCAAGGCCTCCGGCACCGCGGGGCCCCGCGGGGCCTTCTTCGACTCGGTGTCCGACCGCGTCACCGACGCCCTCCTGCTCGGCGGCGTGGCGTGGTACCTCTCCACCACCCACGCCGGCCGCATCGCCGTGCTGCCCCTCGCCGTGCTCGGCGCCTCGATGCTCATCTCCTACGAGCGGGCCAAGGCCGAGTCGCTCGGCTTCGACGCCGCGGGGCGGGCTCATGGAGCGCGCCGAGCGGATCATCGTGCTGGGCGTCGGGCTCCTCTTCGACTCGATCCTCATCGCGGTGCTCTGGGTGATGCTGGTCCTCACCCTGGTCACCGCCGTGCAGCGCTTCGTCAAGGTGTGGCAGCAGGCCAGCGCCCCCAAGCCGGCGCCGCAGCAGCCGCTGGAAGGCCCGCCGCACCGTCGCGGCCCACCGAGCGGGCCTGGCGCCGCCGGGCCAGCGCACCACCCGGCGGTAGGTCCCGGGCCCGCTGACCCCGGCCGTGATCGACCTCGTCACGCCCGCCTATCGAGCGGCCGCCACCGCTGGCCCGCGTCGCCCCGCATCCCGTGGCGGCGGCCGGGGCGCGGGCGCTCGGCCGGGTCGCCGGGCGGGCTGGCGTCGGGCCGTCGGGCCCAGGTGGAGCGGAACCTGCGACGCGTCGACCCCACCCTGGCGGGAGCCCGGCTGCGCCGGCTCGTCGACGAGACCTTCGAGAGCTACGCCCGCTACTACGAGGAGTCGTTCCGCCTCCCGGGCACGAGCGCGGCCGACCTCGACGCCGGCTTCCGGCCCGACGGGTGGGAGCACCTCGACGAGGCCCTGGCCGCCGGGCAAGGGGGCGATCATGGCGCTGCCGCACCTCGGAGGGTGGGAGTGGTCCGGGTTCTGGGTCACGCGGGTCCAGCGCCGCCCCGTCACCGTGGTCGTCGAGCGGCTCGACCCGCCGGCGCTGTTCGACTGGTTCGTCGAGCTCCGCCGCTCCTTCGGGTTCGAGGTCGTCCCGCTCGGCCCCGAAGCAGGTCCCGCCGCCGCCCGTGCCCTGAAGGCCAACCACACCCTCGCCCTGCTGTGCGACCGCGACCTCGCTGGCACCGGGCCCGAGGTGGAGTTCTTCGGCGAGCGCACCACCCTGCCCGGCGGGCCCGCCACCCTGGCCCTGCGCACGGGGGCGCCGCTGCTGCCCACCGCCATCTACTTCGACGGCGCCGACTGCCGGCGCAGCGTGGTGCTGCCACCCCTCGACACCCGCCGCGAGGGGCGTCTCCGCGACGACGTCCAGCGGGTCACCCAGGATCTGGCCTACGCCCTCGAGGACCTCATCCGCCGGGCGCCCGAGCAGTGGCACCTCCTGCAGCCGAACTGGCCGTCGGACGGCTGAGCTGTCCTCGCCGCGGCGCGCGTAGCCTCTGCCTGTGCGCATCGGGGTGGTCTGTCCGTACTCGTTGACCATCCCTGGCGGGGTGCAAGGTCAGGTGCTGGGGCTGGCGCGGGCGCTGCGGGTGATCGGGCACGACGTCCGAGTGCTCGGTCCCTGCGACGGACCACCGCCCGACGCCGGTGTCACCCCGCTCGGGCGCAGCGTCCCCACCGCGGCCAACGGGTCGGTGGCCCCGCTGGCGCCTGACCCCTCCGCTCAGCTGCGCACCATTCGCGCCCTCCGCGACGAGGATTTCGAGGTGGTGCACCTGCACGAGCCCATCGCCCCGGGACCGTGCATGACGGCGCTGCTGTTCGCGGAGGCGCCGATGGTGGGCACCTTCCACGCCGCGGGCGTGAGCGCTGCCTACCGCTTCCTGGGGTGGGGGCTGGGCCGGATGGCCCGGCGCCTGGACCACCGGGTGGCCGTGTCTCCCGATGCTCTGGCGCTGGCGTCGGAGGGCCTCGGTGGCGAGTACGAGCTCCTGTTCAACGGCATCGAGGTGGAGCGCTTCGCCACCGGCCCGGCCCATCCCACCGAGGGCCCCACCATCTTCTTCCTCGGCCGACACGAGCCCCGCAAGGGCCTGGACGTGCTCCTCGCAGCCCTCGACGACCTCCCCGCCCACGTTCGGGTGTGGGTGGGCGGGGATGGCCCGCAGACCGACGAGCTGCGCTCTCGCCACGGCCACGACCATCGGATCGAGTGGCTGGGGCGGATCAACGACGAGGAGCGAGCAGCTCGGATGCGGGGGTGCACCGTCTACTGCTCGCCCAGCGTGCGGGGAGAGTCCTTCGGGATGGTCCTGCTCGAGGCCATGGCGGCAGGGTGCGCCCTGGTGGCGTCCGACCTCGACGGGCACCGCAACGTCGCCACCGACGAGGTCGATGCCCTCCTCGCCCCGGTGGGCGATCCGGCCGCTCTGGCCAAGGCGCTCCAGCGCGTCCTCGACGACGGTGCGCTGCGCGCTGAGCTGGTGGCCGGCGGTCGCCGCCGGGCCGAGCAGCTGTCCATGGCCCACCTGGCCCAGCGCTACTCCGACATCTACGACACGGTCCGCTGATCGACCCCGTCGCCGAACACAAGGCGGCACCTGGCTAGGGTGGCGCCACCAACGGCAAGGAGAGTCCACCCGTGCTGATCATCTGGATCATCGTCGCCCTCGTGGTGGTGGTGCTGGGCTACGTGCTCATCACCTACAACGGCTTCGTGGCGATGCGGAACCGCATCGAGAACGCCTGGGCCCAGATCGACGTGCAGCTCAAGCGCCGTTACGACCTGATCCCGAACCTGGTGGAGACCGTCAAGGGGTACGCCTCCCACGAGAAGGAGACCCTCGACGCTGTCGTCAAGGCCCGCAACGTCGCCATGGCCGCCGACGGGCCCCAGGACCAAGCGGCTGCGGAGAACCTGATCTCGGGGGCCCTCAAGAGCGTCTTCGCGCTGTCGGAGGCCTACCCCGACCTCAAGGCCAACCAGAACTTCCTGAACCTGCAGGAGGAGCTGACCGCCACGGAGGGCCGGATCGCCTACGCGCGGCAGTTCTACAACGACACCGTCTTCCGCTACAACACCAAGGTGCAGACGGTCCCGTCGAACCTCGTGGCCAACGCCTTCAACTTCGACGAGCGGCAGTACTTCGAGGTCGACGATGCCGCTCGCGGCGACGTGACCGTCGACTTCGGCACGGCGCCGCCGGTCGACGCCGGGGGCACCCCGCCCCCCGCCCCGCCCGCAACCTGACCCCCGCGTGTACGACCAGGTAGCGCAGAACAAGCGCCGCTCCATCCTGCTCATCGCCGGGTTCGTCATCCTGGTGGTGGCGGTCTTGCAGACCATCAACCTGCTCATCGGCGGGGGGTTGGTGTTCGGGATCATCGCCCTGCTGCTGGCCGGCGGGTCCGCCGCCCTCTCGTACTGGAAGTCCGACGCCATCGCCTTGGCGGTCAGCCGAGCCCGGCCGGCGTCGGTCGAGGAGTACGGCCGCCTCCACAACATCGTGGAGGGCCTCTGCATCGCCGGTGGACTCCCGAAGCCGCGGGTGTACGTCGTCGACGACCCCTCCCCGAACGCCTTCGCCACCGGCCGCGATCCCAAGCACGCCGCCATCGCCGTCACCACGGGCCTGCTGGAGAAGCTGAACCGGGTGGAGCTCGAAGGCGTCATCGCCCACGAGCTGAGCCACATCAAGAACTACGACATCCTGGTGTCCACCCTGGCCGTCACCATGGTGGGCATCATTGCCATCGCCGCCGACCTCGGCGTCCGGTTCCTCTGGTTCGGGATGGGGCGCAGCCGCAACAACTCCAACGACAGCGGCGGGGGCGGCGCCCTGGCCATCCTCGCCGTGTTCGGGTTCGTGCTCCTCCTCCTGTCGCCCCTGATCGCCAAGGTGATGCAGGCAGCCGTCAGCCGCCGGCGCGAGACGCTGGCCGACGTGTCCGGCGTGGAGCTCACCCGGTACCCGCCCGGGCTCATCTCGGCCCTGGAGAAGCTGCGAGACGACTACACGGTGGTGGGCTCGACCTCCCATGCCACCGCGCACCTGTGGATCGAGCAGCCGCAGGCCGTCGCGGAGTCCGAGGGGCGCATGGCCCGGCTCAACCGGCTGTTCGACACCCACCCGCCGCTGGACGAGCGCATCGCCCTCCTCCGCGAGCTCTGAGCGACATCCGCGCGCCGCGACCATCCAGGCGCCAACCTGGATGCCGACCCCCGATCAGGAGATGACCGCCGTGCTCGCGTTCCTCGACACCACCAAGAAGCGCGTCGCCGCTGGGGGCGCGGCCGCGGTGCTGGTGCTGGCCGGGGTGGGCCTGGCGTTGGCGGGCGGGGAGGACCCCCCGCCCCCCACCACGACGACCACCACGACGACCACCGCCCCCACCACCACCCTCCCACCGCCTACGGCGCCGCTCACCGGGCTCACCGGGAGCTTCGGTGACCGCCTGGACCGCCCGGCCCTGGTGGTGAAGATCGACAACGTCGAGCCCAAGGCCCGACCGCAGGTGGGCCTCAACCAGGCCGACGTGGTCTACGAGGAGCGGGTGGAGGGCAGCGTCACGCGGCTCCTGGCCGTGTTCCACTCCTCCGATTCGGTGCCGGTCGGTCCGGTCCGGTCGGCTCGCACCTCCGACATCGCCATCCTCTCCGCGCTCAACCGTCCCTTCTTCGCCTGGAGCGGAGCCAACCCCACCTTCGCCGCTCGCATCCGTGCGTCCAACCTCATCGACGTGGGCTACGACGCAGTGAGCAGCGAGTACTACCGAGAGCGCAGCCGCCCCGCCCCCGACAACCTCATGCTGCGATCCACCGCCACCATCAAGGCCCGGCCAACCGAGGGGTCCAGCCCGCCGCCCGCCCTGTTCACCTTCCGGAAGGCCGGTCAGCAGCCCGCCCACCTCGAGTCGGTGTCGGGGGTGCGCATCACCTACGGCGGGAGCGCCGGGAGCGCCCCTGTCGAGTACCGGTGGAACGGAAGCGGGTGGGCCCGCACCCAGAAGGGCACCCCGCACGTCGACGTGGCCGGCAAGCAGGTGGCCCCGGCCAACGTGGTGATCCAGTTCGTGAACTACGCGCCGAGCGACGTGGCCGACCAGTTCGGTGTGCCGATCCCCGAAGCCCAGCTGGTGGGCGAGGGCGAGGCATGGATCCTCACCGGCGGGGGGCTCAGCCCGCACGGGCTCGTCCAGGCTCGCTGGAAGAAGCCGGGCCTCGAGGCCGTCACCACCTTCACCGACGTCGACGGCAACCCCGTCCCCCTCACCCCGGGACGCACGTGGGTCGCCCTCCCGGCGCCCGGAGGGGCCACGCGGCTCTGAGCACCCCTAACGGCTTCGGAACGACGGGGGCGCAGCAGTACGCTCGGCGTATGGCCGACGCCACCTCCCGCCCCATCTCGCACGACACCGGCACCACGCGCGTCAAGCGGGGTCTGGCCGAGATGCTCAAGGGCGGCGTGATCATGGACGTCGTCGACCCCGAGCAGGCCCGGATCGCCGAGGACGCCGGCGCCGTCGCCGTGATGGCCCTGGAGCGGGTGCCGTCCGACATCCGACGCGACGGCGGCGTGGCCCGCATGTCCGACCCTGAGATGATCGAGGGCATCAAGGCCGCCGTCACCATCCCGGTGATGGCCAAGGCCCGCATCGGCCACTTCGTGGAGGCCCAGGTCCTCGAGGCCCTCGGCGTCGACTACGTCGACGAGTCCGAGGTGCTCACCCCGGCCGACGAGGCCCACCACATCGACAAGTGGGCCTTCACCGTGCCCTTCGTCTGCGGCGCCACCAACCTCGGCGAGGCGCTGCGCCGCATCAGCGAAGGGGCGGCCATGCTCCGCTCCAAGGGCGAGGCCGGCACCGGCAACGTGGTGGAGGCCGTCCGCCACCTGCGGTCGATCCTCGGCGACGTGCGCAAGATCACCCAGGCCGACACCGCCGAGCTCTACGACTGGGCCAAGCGCCTGCAGGCGCCGGTGGGTCTGGTGCAGGAGCTGGCGGAGACGGCGGAGCTGCCGGTCCCGCTGTTCTGCGCCGGTGGCCTGGCCACGCCCGCCGACGCGGCGCTGGTGATGCAGCTGGGCGCCCAGGCGGTGTTCGTCGGCTCGGGGATCTTCAAGTCCGACGACCCCGCCCGCCGGGCCAAGGCCATCGTCGAGGCCACCACCCACTTCGACGACCCGTCGATCGTCGCCAAGGTCTCGCGGGGCCTCGGACCGGCCATGCCGGGCCTGGAGATCGAGGGCCTCGAGACCACCTTCGCCGAGCGAGGCTGGTAGCCGCCCGCCGGCGGCCCGTACCATCGACACCGATGTGCGCAGCGAGGCCTCCAGGTGAAGGTCGGCGTGCTGGCCCTGCAGGGGGCCTTCGCCGCGCACGCTGCCTGCCTGCGCGCGCTCGGGGCTGAGCCCTGCGAGGTCCGCACCCCGGCGCAGCTCGCCGAGGTCGACGCCCTGGTGCTCCCCGGCGGCGAGAGCACGACGATGTCGATGCTGCTCGAGTCCGGCGGGCTGTTCGATCCGCTCGCCGACCGCCTGGCCGACGGGACTGCCGGCGCTCGGGACCTGCGCCGGGATGATCCTGCTCGGCTCCGAGATCCTCGACGGACGGGCCGACCAGCGCTGCTTCTCGGCTGTCGACATCTCCGTGCGCCGCAACGCCTTCGGCCGCCAGGTCGACTCCTTCGAGGCCGACCTCCACCTGGCCGCCCTGGAGGGCCCGCCCTTCCGCGCCGTCTTCATCCGGGCCCCGTTCGTCGAGCGGGTCGGGCCCGACGTCGAGGTGCTGGCCACCGTCGACGGGCACCCCGTCCTCTGCCGCCAGGGTCCGGTGACGGTCGCCGCCTTCCACCCGGAGCTCTCGCACGACCTCCGCCTCCACGATCACTTCCTCGAGGGAGCTGTGATGTCCGGTCATTCCAAGTGGGCAACCATCAAGCACAAGAAGGGGGCCGCCGACGCCGCCCGCGGCAAGCTCTTCGCCAAGCTGATCCGCCAGGTGGAGGTGGCGGCGCGCGAGGGGGGCGGCGACCCCGACATGAACCCGACGCTGCGCACGATGTACCAGAAGGCCCGCGACGCCTCGGTGCCGCTCGACACGATCGAGCGGGCCATCAAGCGGGGCACCGGCGATCTCGAGGGCGTGGTCTACGAGCAGATCACCTACGAGGGCTACGCCCCCGGCGGCGTGGCCGTCCTCATCGACGTCCTCACCGACAACCGCAACCGCACCGGCGCCGAGATGCGCAGCATGTTCACCAAGTTCGGCGGGTCGATGGCCGAGCCCGGCGCGGTGGCCTGGCAGTTCGAGCGCAAGGGCAGCGCTCCTGGCCGACCGGTCGGTGGCCGAGGACGACCTGATGCTGCTGGCCCTCGACGCCGGCGCCGAGGACCTCGCCGACGACGGCGAGGCCTGGCGCATCACCACCCCGCCCACGGAGCTCCACGCCGTGCGCACCGCCCTCGAGGAGGCCGGGGTGTCCGGTGGAGTCGTCCGAGCTCACCATGCTCCCCACCGCCACCATCGCCCTCGACACCGGCGAGGCGGCCAAGAAGGTCCTGCGGCTGATCGACGCGCTCGAGGACAACGACGACGTGCAGGACGTCTACGCCAACTTCGACATCCCCGACGCCCTCCTCGAGACGCTGGACGCCTGATGGGCGCGGAGGTCGGGCAGCCCGCACCGCTGTTCACCCTGGCGGGCAGCGACAACACCGACGCCGGCCGGCGCGACTACTCGCTGGAGACCTACCAGGGCCAGCCGTGGTGCTCGTCTTCTACCCGGGCGACAGCACCCCGGTGTGCACGCGCCAGCTCAACTCGTACACCGAGGACATCGACTCGTTCGCCGAGGCGGGCGCCCAGGTCCTGGCGCATCAGCCCGCAGTCGGTCGACAGCCACGACGACTTCTCCTGCAAGCAGGGCGGCTTCGGCTTCCCGCTGCTGGCCGACACCGACAAGGCGGTGGGGGAGGCCTACGGCATCCTCGGCCCGCTCGGCTTCTACCGGCGCTCGGTCTTCGTGGTCGACGCCGAGGGCATCGTCCGCTACGCCCACCGGGCGGTGGCCGGCCTCACCTTTCGCAGCAGCAAGGAGCTGGTGGCCGCCGTGCGGCGCCGACCCGCTGAGTCGTCACTGCTCGTCGGCCACGCCGAGCAGGCGGCCGCGGGTGACCACCCGGACGCCACGCCACAGGGCGACGGCGGCCAGGACCCAGGCGACCGCTGCCGATGTACCAGGCGAGGCTCGTGCCGCCGAAGAGGCTCCCGGTGGCCTGGCTGTAGGCGACCATGATCAGCGGCAGGCTCACCAGGCGCCGAGGCCTGCTGGGCGGCGGCGGTGCTCTTCACCTTGGCCGAGAGGCGCAGCACGAGCGACAGGGTGAGGGCCAGGAACGGCGGCACCACCCAGAGCATCAGGATCCACCACTGGCTGGTGGGGAAGAACCAGCCGCCGACGTCGGGGCCGACGATCGTGTTGACGATCAGCGAGTAGACGCCGAAGCCGACGATGGTCGTGAGGTAGCCGGGGATGAGGCTGGCGACCAGCTTGCCGAGGAAGATCTCCCGGACGCCGGCGGGGGAGTGGGCCAGGAACTCGCCGGTGCCCCGCTCGCGCTCGCCGACGATGGTGGCCGCGCCGACGGCGGTGGAGATGG
Organism: uncultured Microthrixaceae bacterium; assembly: GCA_963795165.1. Classification (GTDB taxonomy): domain Bacteria; phylum Actinomycetota; class Acidimicrobiia; order Acidimicrobiales; family VFJN01; genus VFJN01. The sequence continues at coordinate 297,438 of CAWCGT010000001.1, forward strand.
TGATCGGCACCACGACGGCCACCGGCGCGAAGAGGTACACGGCCAGGGCGTAGCCGGCCCGGGCCTGCTCGGTGTCGCCCTGGATGGCGGCTCTGGGCCTTCTCCGGCAGGACCTCGAGGGCTTGCGAGAGCTGGCTGACCGCGTCGACGTCGCCGATGCTGCGTGATGGTGAACAGCAGGACCGTGGGGACGAACACGAAGAAGATGCCGCCGAGGATCAGCATCGGGATCCAGTAGTCGCGCGCCTGGGCCAGCTGCTTGAGGTCGGTGCGGGCGACGGTGCGGATGTGGCCCCAGTGGAGCCCGCCGCCGGGTGGGAGCGGCAGTCGCAGCTGCCATCAGACGGCGCTCCCGTCGACGGCGCCCAGTCGGCTGTGCCCCGACCGCCTGGCGCACGGCGAAGTAGAGGTCCTCGAGGGTGGGCTCGTGCGGCTCAACCCGGGTGACGCGGGCACCGGCGGCGGCCAGGGCGGCCACCAGGTCGGGCACCCGGTCGAGGTGGTCGAGGCGCACCACCGCCGCCGTTCGTCCGCTCGTAGCCCACCACGCCGGCCGTGACCGCTCGAGGGCGTCGAGGGCCGCGGCGTCCGTCGCGCCGAGCCGGACCATGGCGTCGGGCCAGTAGCGCCTGGTGAGCTCCACCGGTGACCCGTGCACGAGGTCGCGCCCGTCCTGCAGCACCACCACCTGGTCGGCCAGGCCCTCGGCCTCGAGCAGGAGGTGGGTGCACATCACCACCGTGCGAGCCGTCGTCGGTCATCTCGTGGATGAGCTCGAGCACGGCGTGGCACGACTCGGGGTCGAGGCCCGAGGTGGGCTCGTCGTAGAGCAGGAGCTCGGGCTGGTGCAGCACGCTGCGCGCCAGCGCCAGCCGGGTCTTCATGCCGGTGGAGTAGCCGCCGACCTGGTCCTGGAGGGCGCCCTCGATGCCGAAGCGGGCGGCCGCCTCGGCGATGCCGCCGTCCACCGGTGCGCCTCGCCCCAACCCGTAGAGCTCGGCCGAGTAGCGCAGGTTGTCGCAGGCCCGAGAGCCGGTCGTAGAGCGCCGGCTTGGCCGACACCACGCCGCATCGGGCTCGCACCGTCGTCACCGTCGACCGCCGGGTCGAGGCCGAACACCCGAACCGGCTCCGGCATCGGGGGCGAAGGCGCCGGTGATCGTGCGGATGGCGGTGGTCTTGCCGGCGCCGTTGGGACCGAGCAGGACGGTGATCTGGCCCTTGGCCACCCGCAGGTCCAGCCCGTCGAGGGCCACGTTGGCGCCGAAGCGCTTCACCACCCCCTCCAGGCTGATGACGTCGTGGGCCTCGGGCATCGAGGCGACGGTAGGCGCGGCGGGGCTCGTGAGCGTGGTCACGCCCGAAGGTGTCGGCCGGCCGGGCGGTCCCCTTGAGGCTGGCGGTCCCAGGATCCTCCCGCCGCCCGCCACCAGCGAGTACGGTCGAACGCGTGTACGTGCTCGGCATCGATCCTGGGCTGTCCCGTTGCGGCTACGGCGTGGTGCACCAGCACCCGGAGGGCACCCGAGCCGTGGCGGTCGGGGTGCTGCGCACCGAGCCGTCGCTGGCCCACCCACGCCCGCCTGGCCGAGCTGCAGGTCGACCTCCGCGCCCTGCTCCGCGAGCACCGGCCGGCCGTGGTGGCGATCGAGCGGGTGCTGTTCCAGGTGAACGTGCGCACGGCGATCTCGGTCGCCCAGGCGGCGGGCATCGCCATGGCCGAGGCGGTGGCGGCAGGCTGCGAGGTGGTGGAGTACTCCCCGAACCAGGTGAAGCAGGCCGTCGCCGGGGTTGGCGGCGCCTCCAAGGACCAGATGGAGCGCATGGTGCAGACCCTCCTCGGCATCGCCCACCCGCTGCGTCCCGTCGACGCCGCCGACGCCGTGGCGCTGGCGCTGTGCCACCTCGCCCATGCCCCCATGCGGCGCCGGGTGGCCCGGGCGGTGGCCCCGTGATCGGGTCGCTGCGAGGGGACGCTGCTCGACCGCGGGGCCGCCGAGGTCACCGTCGAGGTCGGCGGCGTGGGCTACCGGGTCCTCGTGAGCCCCACCACCGCGGTGTCCCTGGGCGACGTCGGCGACGAGGTGTTCTGCTGGATCCACCACCACCAGCGCGAGGACGCCGTCACCCTCTACGGGTTCGCCACCAAGGACGAGCGCACGTGCTTCGAGGCGCTGCTCGGCGCCCACGGGGTCGGGCCGGCACTGGCCCTGGCCATCCTGTCGATCCACTCGCCCCTGGCCCTGGCCCGGATCCTCGCCGAGGACGACCTCGGCGCCCTGTGCCTGGTGCCCGGGGTGGGCAAGAAGACGGCGGCGCGCCTGCTGATCGACCTCAAGTCGCGCCTGTCGATCCCGGATCTCGGCGAGGTCCCCACGGGAGCCACCGGTGCGGCCATGCCGGTGGGGACGGCCAGCGCTCGCGCCGACGTCCGCGACGCCCTCGCCGGACTCGGCTACACCGACGGCGAGGTGCGAGACGTGATGGCCGACCTGCCCGACGACGGCGACGCCGGAGCCCTGCTGCGCGACGCCCTGCAGCGCCTCGGCGCCGCGCGACGATAGGTCCGCCATGCGCGAGGAGCTGCTCCGTCCCGAGGTCGAGGCCGCCGACGACGCTGAGCTGACCGCCGAGGTCAGCCTCCGGCCCCGCACCCTGGCGGAGTTCGTGGGCCAGGCCGAGCTCAAGGGCCACCTGGAGATCATCCTGGAGGCCGCCCGGCGGCGGTCCCAGGCGGTCGACCACGTGCTGCTGGCCGGCCCGCCGGGCCTCGGCAAGACCAGCCTGGCCGGGATCGTCGCCAGCGAGATGGGGGTGGCGATCAACGTCACCTCCGGTCCTGCCATCGAGCGGGCCGGCGACCTGGCCGCCATGCTCTCGCAGCTCGGCGAAGGGCGACGTCCTCTTCATCGACGAGATCCACCGCCTCCCCCGGGTGGTGGAGGAGGTCCTCTACCCGGCCATGGAGGACTTCCAGATCGACATCGTCCTGGGCAAGGGCCCGGCGGCCCGGTCGATCCGCCTCGACCTGCCGCGCTTCACCCTGGTCGGTGCCACCACCCGCACCGGATCCATCACCGGGCCCGCTCCGCGACCGCTTCGGCCTGGTGGCCCGCCTCGACTACTACGAGCCGGCCGACCTCGAGGCCATCGTCACCCGGGCGGCGGGCATCCTCGACGTGGAGGTCGCACCCGACGGGGCCCACGAGATCGCCCGCCGGGCCCGGGGCACCCCACGCATCGCCAACCGCCTGCTGCGCCGGGTGCGCGACTTCGCCGAGGTGAAGGGCGACGGCACGCGTCGACCTGGCCACGGCCTCGGCCGGCCTGGCCACCTTCGGCGTCGACGAGCTCGGCCTCGACAAGGTCGACCGGGCCATCCTCTCGGCGATCTGCGAGCGCTTCGGCGGCGGTCCGGTGGGCCTGTCCACCCTGGCCATCAGCGTCGGTGAGCAGACCGAGACCGTGGAGGACGTGTACGAGCCGTTCCTCATCCAAGGAGGGCTCCTCATGCGCACGCCCCGCGGCCGGGTGGCCACCCCGGCCGCTTTCGCGCCACCTCGGTCTCACGACGCCCCAGGCACCTGGCCGGGTGCCGACCGCGCCGCCCGGCCTGTTCGGCTAGGTCGATTCGCCCCAGTCCTCGCCGGTCGGGACACTGGTGGGGCATGGACACCGCCGACGTCGACTACGAGCTGCCGCCTGAGGCCATCGCCCAGGTGCCGGCTCGAGCCACGCGACGCCGCCCGTCTGCTCATCGACGAGGGGCCGGCGCGGCCACCCCGACACGGCCACATCCCCGACCTGGTGGACCTGGTGGGTCCGGGCGACGTGGTGGTGGTGAACACCACCCGCGTCCTGCCCGCCCGGCTCCGAGCCCGGCGCGACAGCGGTGGCGCCGTCGAGGTGCTCTTGCTCGAACCGGTTGATCCCCAGGAGCGGCGGTGGCAGGCACTGGTGCGGCCGAGCCGGAAGGTGCCGTCAGGCACCCGGCTGGTGCTGGCGGACGACTTGACCGTGGAGGTGGGGGACGACCTCGGCGAGGGCCGTCGTCTCGTCGACCTCTGTGTCCCAGCAGGAAGAGCGGTCCTCGACGTTCTCGATGCGCACGGCACGGTGCCGCTCCCGCCGTACATCACCACGGCGCTGGCCGATCCGGAGCGCTACCAGACGACCTACGCCGACCGCCCAGGCTCGGTGGCCGCCCCCACCGCCGGCCTCCACCTCACCACCGATCTCCTCCAGGCCATCCGGTCCACCGGGGCCGTCGTGGCACCGGTGGAGCTGGTGGTGGGCCTCGGCACCTTCCGGCCCATCGCCACCGACGTGGTGGAGGACGCACCACATGCACGCAGAGCGCTACGAGGTGCCGGAGGCCACCATGGTCGCCTGCGACGCCGCCGACCGGGTGGTGGCCGTCGGCACCACCACCGTCCGCGCCCTGGAGTCGGCGGCGGCGACGGGAGCCCTGCGCGGCCAGACGGACCTGTTCATCCACGGGACCCGCCCGTTCGCGGTCGTCGACGCCTTGGTCACCAACTTCCACCAGCCCCGCTCGTCGCTGCTCGTGCTGGTGGAAGCGCTCATCGGGCCCCGGTGGCGGTCGCTCTACGAGGAGGCGCTGACGTCGGGCTACCGCTTCCTCAGCTTCGGAGACGCCATGTTCCTGCGAGGGACACGCGGGTGACCCTCTCGATGGAGGTCACCGCCCGCGATGGCTTGGCCCGCGCCGGGGTCATCCGCACCGCCCGCGGCGAGGTGCACACCCCGTGCTTCATGCCGGTGGGCACCCGCGGCGCCGTCCGCACCCTCTCGGCCGCCGACCTCGACGACCTCGGCGTGCAGATCGTGCTCGGCAACACCTACCACCTGATGCTCAAGCCCGGCGCCGAGCTCATCGCCGGTCACGGGGGCCTGCACGGCTTCACCGACTGGGACGGCCACGTCCTCACCGACTCGGGGGGCTATCAGATCTTCTCCCTCGAGCCCGGTGGCAACGTGCGCCTCGACGACGACGGGGTCACCTTCCGGTCCACCTACGACGGCGGCACCCACCGCCTCACCCCGGAGTCGGCGGTGGCCATCCAGACCGCAGCTGGGCAGCGACTTCCAGATGGTGCTCGACGTGTGCGCCCCGCTGCCGTCGCCGCGCAGCCGTGCTGCGATCGGCGGTGGACCGCACCGCCGTCTGGGCCGGGCGAGCCCGCACGGCCTTCCTCGCCCAGCGAGCGGCCCGACCTCAGCCAGATCGGGCATCGTGCAGGGCGGCACCGACGCCGCCCTGCGGGCCGAGAGCGCGGCGCGCACCGTGCGACGTCGGGCTTCGACGGGTACGCCGTGGGCGGGTCTGTCGGTGGGGGAGTCCGCGCGACGCCATGCTCGACACGCTGGCCGCCACCCTGCCGCCCTGCCCGAGGACCAGCCGCGCTACCTGATGGGGCTCGGTGACCCGGTGGGGATGGTCGAGGCCATCGCCCTCGGGGTCGACCTGTTCGACTGCGTGCTGCCCACCCGGTTCGGCCGCCACGGATCCATCCTGTCCAGCGTGGGCCGCTACAACCTGAAGCGGGCCGAGAACGCCACCGCCGACGAGCCCCTCGACGCCACCTGCGGCTGCCCGGTGTGCGCCCGCTGGTCCCGGGCCTACCTCCGTCACCTGCTGGTGGTCGACGAGCCCACCGCCCCCCGGCTCCTCACCCTCCACAACGTCTGGTGGACCCTGCGCCTGGTGGAGGAGGCCCGCCAGGCGGTGCAGGAGGGCACCCTGGATGCCCTGCGTTCGCGCCTGCGGGCGGCCTATGGGTAACCTCGCCCCTCGCTGTCGATCCCGTCCTGGAGGACGAGTGCCCCTGCGCCCCCCGCCTCCGAAGCCGCCTCGCGGTCGCGTCCCGAACGACGGGGCCGACCCGATGAAGCGCGGCGGGCTGCGCCGTTCCGGGTTGCTGCCGTTGCTGACGGTGACGCTCCTGGCCGTGGGAACCCTGGCCGGGGCGCTGGCGGCGGGGTGGGGCCCGAAGCTCGGGCTCGATCTCGAAGGCGGCTTCTCCGTCACCCTCCAGCCCATCGAGGACACCGACGACGACACCCTCGATCAGGCGATCGAGATCATTCGCACCCGCGTCGACGCGTTCGGCGTCGCCGAGCCGGAGATCACCCGGCAGGGCGACACCATCGTCGTCAGCCTCCCGGGCGTGACCGACCGAGACCGGGCCCGGGAGCTCGTGGGCCAGACCGCCGAGCTGCGCTTCCGGCCGGTGCTCACCCCGCCCATCGACGGGTCACTCGACGACGCCTTGGCCACCAGCACCACCATCCCTGCCGCCCCGAGCGACCCGCCGCCGTCCACCACCGAGGCGCCGGTGCAAGGCCAGGCGGCCGCTGGTGTCGCTGTCCCCTACCAGGACCCCACCACCCCCACCACCACCACCCACTCGACACCTACGACGGCACCGTCGGCGCCGCCCGATTCCGTCGGGGTGACGCCCCGCGACGAGGACGATCCCGCCCAGCCGGTGATCCTCGAGGAGGTCAAGGACGGCCAGGTGGTGGCCACCTACTCAGCTGGGGCCTAGCCAGGCGACCGGCGAGATCGTCTCCACCGCCCAGGCCGAGCTGAGCCCCAGCGGTCAGTGGACGGTGGCCCTGGAGGTCACCAGCGCCGGCATCGAGCAGTTCAACGCCATCGCCGCCGAGTGCTTCTCCCAGGGGCGCCACCTGCCCCACCGGGCTGCTCGCCATCGTGCTCGACTCCCGCGTGGTGTCGGCTCCGCACGATCCAGCAGCCCTCCTACACCCGTGACCAGATCCAGATCTCGGGAAGCTTCGGGGAGCGGGAGGCCAAGGACCTCGCCCTCGTGCTCCGCTACGGCTCGCTGCCGGTCGCCCTCGAGACCCAGCAGACCCAGGAGGTGTCGGCCACCCTCGGCAACGACTCGCTTCGTGCCGGCCATCATCGCCGGGCTCGTCGGGCTCGCCCTCGTGTTCGCCTACATGATCGCTCTACTACCGGCTGCTCGGCCTGGTGGCCATGGCGAGCCTGGCGCGTGTCGGGCGCCTTGCTCTGGACGATCGTGGCCTGGCTGGGGGAGACCCAGGGGCTGGCGCTCACCCTGGCCGGCATCACCGGCATCATCGTGTCCATCGGCATCGCCGTCGACTCCAACGTGGTGTTCTACGAGCACCTGAAGGAGGACGTCGACGCGCGGGCGCTCCGTGCGCACGGCGGTGTCGGGCAGCTTCACCAGCGCCTTCAGCACCATCGTCAAGGCCGACGTGGCGTCCCTCATCGGCGCCACCGTGCTCTACCTGCTCACGGTGGGCCCGGTGCGCGGCTTCGCCTTCTTCCTCGGCCTGTCCACCGTGCTCGACCTGGTGGCCTCCTACTTCTTCATGCGGCCGCTGGTCGTGCTGCATGGCCCGCAGCCCCAAGTCGGCTCGAGCGCCCGCGGGCGCCTGGGCCTGCCCGACCCGACGGCGGTGGCAGTCGATGAGCGTCTTGGCCGAAGATGGCGTCCTTCGACGACGACATCGACTTCCGGCGCGTCTGGCGCGTCGGCCTGGTCGATCTCGCGTCGCTGCTCGTCCTGGCCAGCGTGGCCGGGCTCGTGGCGCCGCGGCCTCAACCTCGGCATCGACTTCGAGGGCGGCACCTCGTGGGACGTCCCGCGGCGAGGACCTCACCGTCGACGAGGCCACGCGCAGCGGTGGAGTCGGCCGGGCAGCCGGCCGCCAAGGTGCAGACGCATCGGCCGCGGCGGCTCCCGGATCGTGCGGGTCCAGTCGCACCAGCAGCGACGAGGCCACCCAGGTCGCCGTCAGCGAAGCCCTGGCCGAGGCGGCCGGGCTCGACGCCGACGGACATCAGCGTGTCCACCGTCGGCCCGTCGTGGGGGGATCAGATCACGCGCCAAGGCCCAACGGGCGCTCGTCTTCTTCTTCATCCTGATCACCCTCTACATCGCTGTCCGGCTCGAGTGGAAGATGGCCGTCGGCGCGCTGGCCTCCGTGGTGCACGACCTCCTGATCTCCGTCGGCGTCTACGCCGTGTTCGCAGTTCGAGGTCACCCCGGCCACGGTGATCGCCTTCCTGACCATCCTCGGCTACTCGCTGTACGACACCATCGTGGTGTTCGACCGAATGCAGGAGAACGCGGTCTCGGCTCACCGCCACCAGCAAGACGCACCTACACCGACATGGTGAGCCTCTCGCTCAACCAGGTCCTGATGCGGTCGGTCAACACCACGATCACCTCGCTGCTGCCGGTGCTGTCGCTGCTGGTGGTGGGCTCGCTTCCTGCTGGGCGCCGTGACGCTGCAGGAGTTCGCCCTGGCCCTGGTCATCGGGCTGGTGTCGGGCGCCTACTCCTCGATCATGGTGGCGGCGCCCGCAGTGGCCTGGTTCAAGGAGCGTGAGCCGCGGTACCGCGAGATGCGTGCCCGTGCCCAGGCCCGTCAGGGCCCCGTGGAGGCCCCGGTGCCGAGGGCGCCGTCTCGACGGCCACCGCCAGCGCCGATGCCGCCGCCGGCCGCCCCTCGGTCTCGCCGACTCCGTCGCTGTCCGGACGCCCCATCCCGCCGCGGCCGCGCAAGAAGGGCAAGCGCCGCTAGCCCGGTCGGCCGTAGCCTGCGTGCGATGACGAGCGACGCCGTCGTGGCTGCGGGCCCACCTCCGCGACGTCGCCGACTTCCCCGAGCCCGGCATCGCCGTTCAAGGACATCACGCCGCTGCTGGCCGACGTCGACGCCTTCCGGTTCACCGTCGACGCCATCGCCGACGCGTGGGCCGGGGCCGACGTCGACGCGGTGGCGGGGATCGAGGCCCGGGGCTTCCTGCTGGCGGCGCCCGTCGCCTACCGGCTCGGCGCCGCCCTGATCCCGATCCGCAAGCCCGGCAAGCTCCCCTGGGAGGTGGTGGAGCAGGCCTACGAGCTGGAGTACGGCGTCGACGCGGTGCAGGCCCACCGGGACGCAGCCACGGCCGGCGATCGGGTGCTGGTGGTCGACGACGTGCTGGCCACCGGCGGCACCGCCGCGGCCGCCTGCGCGCTCCTGGAGGGGCTCGGCGCCACCGTGGTGGGCGTGCACGTCCTGTTGGAGTTGGGGTTCCTCCCCGGACGGGCGAGACTGGGGGCCCGCGACGTGCGATCGCTGCTCGTCGAGGGCTAGAGGGAGCCAGCCATGCCCACCGTCGACCGGGTCCTGCCGTGGAGGCGCAACGAGCGCCCGCCGGCCGACGAGGTCGCCCCGTTGCTGGCCGCCTACCGGGCTCCCGCCACCCGAAGGCCCCCACCGCTCGGATCACCCAGGCCTACCTGCCGGTCGGCCGAGGCCCACCGCGGCCAGTCGCGCCGCTCCGGCGAGCCCTACATCCAGCACCCGCTGGCCGTGGCCCGGATCGTGGCCGACCTCGGTCTCGACGACGTCACCGTGGCCGCCGCGCTGCTGCACGACGCCGTGGAGGACACCGGGATCACCCTCGAGGACCTCGAGGCGGACTTCGGCGCCGACGTCACGGCCATCGTCGACGGCGTCACCAAGCTCGACCGCATCAAGTTCGACACCAAGGAGGCCCAGCAGGCCGCGTCCATGCGCAAGATGCTCGTGGCGATGGCCAAGGACCTCCGGGTCCTGATCATCAAGCTCGCCGACCGGCTCCACAACATGCGCACCCTGGCGGCCATGCCGGCGGTCAAGCAGGAGCGCACCGCCCGGGAGACGCTCGACATCTACGCCCCTCTGGCCCACCGCCTCGGGATGCAGGAGGTGCGCCAGGAGCTCGAGGACCTGTCCTTCGCCGCCATGCACCCCAAGCGCTACGCCGAGATCGACCACATGGTCGTCGACGCGGAGCCCCGAGCGCGACCTGTACCTCACCCAGGTGCTGGAGCAGGTCCGGGAGCGGCTGGCCGAGCTGCGCATCAACGCCGAGGTCACCGGCCGCCCGAAGCACCTCTACTCCATCTACGAGAAGATGGTGGTGAAGGGCCGGGAGTTCGACGACATCTTCGACCTGGTGGGCATCCGGGTCATCGTCGACTCGGTGAAGGACTGCTACGCCGCGCTCGGGTCCATCCACGCCACCTGGAAGCCGGTGCAGGGCCGCTTCAAGGACTACGTGGCCATGCCGAAGTTCAACCTCTACCAGTCGCTGCACACGACGGTGGTGGGACCGCAGGGCAAGCCGCTCGAGGTGCAGATCCGCACCTGGGAGATGCACGCTCGGGCCGAGCAGGGGGTGGCGGCCCACTGGCAGTACAAGGACGTCGACGGCGCCGCGGCGGCGGCCGACGTGGCCTGGCTCAACCGGATCATCGACTGGCAGTCGGAGACCCAGGACCCCGACGAGTTCATGGCCAACCTGAAGATCGACCTCGAGCAGGACGAGGTCTTCGTCTTCACGCCCAAGGGCAAGGTGGTCACCCTGGCCGCCGGGGCCACCCCGATCGACTTCGCCTACGCCATCCACACCGAGGTGGGCCACGCCTGCATCGGTGCCCGGGTGAACGGCCGGCTGGTGCCGCTCGACTCGAAGCTGTCCTCGGGCGACACGGTGGAGATCTTCACGTCGAAGGTGGAGGGGGCGGGTCCGTCGCGCGACTGGCAGCACATCGTGGCCACCCCACGGGCGCAGGCGAAGATCCGGCAGTGGTTCTCTCGGGAGCGACGGGAGGACGCGGTGGAGAACGGGCGGGAGGAGCTGGTGAAGGCCCTTCGCCGCGAGGGACTCCCCGTCCAGAAGCTGGCCCAGGGCACCTTCTTGGACGACACCGCCCGCGAGCTCAACTACGTCGACCTCGACGCTCTCTACGCCGCGGTGGGGGAGAACCACGTCTCGGGGAAGGCCATCGCCGCCCGGATCGCCCGCAAGCTCCGCGAGGTCGACCCCACCAACGAGGACGACGAGGTCCTTCCCACCACGGCCCGCCAGCCGCGACGGCCCGGGTCGGCCAAACGTCCCCTCGCCGGTGTCCACGTGGAGGGACTCGACGACCTGATGGTGCGGCTGAGCCGCTGCTGCACCCCGGTGCCGGGTGACGAGATCCTGGGCTTCGTCACCCGCGGACGTGGCGTGTCGGTGCACCGCGCCGACTGCGCCAACGCTGTGTCCCTGGCCGCCGGCCAGAAGGACCGGCTCATCGACGTGGAGTGGGACCAGTCGCACGAGGGCACGTTCGTGGCTGCCATCGAGGTCAAGGCCCTCGACCGGGGACGCCTGCTGCGCGACGTGGCGGCATCCATGAGCGACCACCACGTCAACATCCTCAGCAGCACCAGCCACACCGGCCCCGATCGGGTCTCGAAGATGCGCTTCGAGTTCGAGCTGGCCGATCCCGGCCACCTCGACTCGCTCCTGTCCACTCTTCGAGGCATCGACAGCGTGTACGAGGCGTACCGCGTAGTTCCCGGCCAGGGCGGGTAGCCGGTACCCATTGCGCGGCGAGCTCTTCCGCTGATGCGGCGACTCGCGCTGTTGAGTACCACGTTCAACTGCTCCATGTCTGAAATCGAGCCTCCACGCATATGCGCACCAGAGCGGGTAGTAAGCGGCTGCTTTGGCGGATCGCACGTAGAGAGATGATTGACTCTGCCGTTCGCTGGCGGATTGCTGCTGGGAGCGTTGCTTCCATAACAGCGGCGATCGGTCTGGCCGGGATCGTGGCGCCGCGCTGGGACGCTGGCGGACAGGAACTGCTGGAGGGATGGGCGCTACTGGCCGTCCTATGTGCGCCCGCTGCGTTCGCGTTGCTCTCGTTCGCTGCCCGACCGACCCTCCTGTTGGCGGGCGCGATTCTGGCGCTGGCTACCAGCCCGCTCCTGGGGATACTCGCCCCGATCCTCTGGGTGTTTGCTGCCGTCTATGCCCAGGCGTTCGCCCGGCAGCACCCACGAGGCTCCGTCGCTCCCACCTGGGCGGTTGTCGTCGTGCCGGTGGTGTTGGTGTTGGTTGGCGGCGCGTTGATCCTCGGGTCGACCGAAATGATGTGCGTGACGACGGGCAGCGCACAGGAGTGCGGGGAGACGACGACGCGTAGCGGCTCCACCGCTGCGTTGGTGATCGTGGGCCTCGCCGTCGCCGCTGGGCTTGGGCTGTCGTCTCCCCGTCGGCCCGCCGATTCTGCCTGACCCACCCGAAGAGGAGTGCGCCAGATCTGCCGATCTGGCGGTTTGAACACACTTGGTTCGGGTCTGCTGGCTCGGTGCGAGAGGGGGTATCACCTCGTCGGAACCGGACCCACGAAGCCGTTACTGTTCCGCGCGGAAACGGGGGGGTGTGGTGGCTGAAGCGGTAATCAACGGGACGACGCTTTGGTATGAGGTCGAAGGATCGGGTCGCCCGTGCCTGGTATGTCACGGCGGTCTGGGCGTCGACCACGGCCTCTACCGTTCGACCATGGGCCACTTGGCCGACCGGTGCGAAGTGGTCTGGTATGACCACCGAGGCAACGGCCGGTCGGGCCGGCCGTCCCGGGAGACGCTCACCATGGAGCAACTGGCCGACGATGCGGCCGACCTGCTCGCTCACCTCGGGCTGGGGCCGGCGGTGGTGGTCGCGCACTCCTACGGAGGCTTTGTGGCCCAGGAACTCGTCTTCCGTCACCCCGACGCCGTCGCTGCGCTGATTCTCGTAGCCACAGGTCCCGGCCAGCTCGGCACCGGGGAGGTGGAGGGGGAAGACGGCGAAGGCGCACCGATGGCTGATGACCTCGTGGCCGCCTTCTCGACCGTGCCCGGTTCCGATGCGGAGATGCGAGCGGTCTTCAGCGCCGTGTTGCCCCACTACGTCCGACGCTTCGATGCGACCCGACTCCAGTCCGACTTCGAGAACACCGTCGTCAGCGTCGACGCCATGGTCCGAGGCTTCGAGGTGCTGGCCGAGTGGAGCTCGGTCGACCGGTTGGCGACGATCACCGTGCCCACCCTCGTGCTCGGAGGCCGCGACGACCCGGTGATGTCGTGGCCTCAACAGGTGCGCATCGCCAAGCGAGTGTCCGGCGCAGAGCTGGAACTGATCGACGAAAGCTCGCACTTCGTTTGGCTCGACGACCCCGAACACTTCTGGTCGACCGTCGACAGCTTCCTCGATCGCGTCGAAGAGTAGACAGGGGCAAACCCCCTTCACCGAGTACCGATCTGCCGATCTGTCCGGGCCCAAGGCTCAGCGAGTAGCTCCGCAGCACGCCCCACACCGCTGGCCCTCAGCCACTTGGTCGCGCATCCCGCCGCCCCGCTGAACGTGGGAGGCTGCCCACATGCCCAAGAAGCCGCAGGTCGCCGTCACACCCCGCGAAGGCGGCCGCTGGGCCGTTCAGGAAATCGGCGAGCCGAAGTCAGACAAGCTGTACGACCACAAGGGCGACGCGGAGGCAGCGGCCACGTCTCGGGCGCGGGCCAAGGATGCCGACGTCGTGGTGGAGGATGAGGATGGTGATATCGAGCGGTGGGACACCCCCGACGTCGAGTCGCCCTAGGCGCGAAACGGCCCCCGCATGAGCAGGGGCCGCACCTACCCATCGTTCGCAAGACGCTGGGCCGAGGCTCGTGGTGGGTGGTGGAGCTGCGGTTCCACGGGGACGATGCCGAGTTCGTACGCGTCGCCGAGGCACCGAGTCGCTACGTCGCCGTGAAGAAGCTGGAAGACCTCGCGGCCGCTCGTACTCCAGAGTGCTGACGCGCCAGAGCTGCCGATCTGCAACGCGAGCGGTGATCACAGCGGGCAGCGTGGGACTCTCACGAGCGACGACTTCGGCCCGGATCCGCACGCGGGCGACGGCTGGCGAATGATCGCCGGTGTTGTCACGTTCCTCATCTGTGGACAGCCGTCTCTCTGTGGTTCGGCCTCCGAGTGTTCGGGCTGATCTGCCTCGCCGGAGCCGTCGTGGGCGCGTTCCTCACGGGGTACTTGCACCGCCAACACGTCACGGCCGCTGTCGCTGCAACGCCAACGGAATTGTCGAGCCTGCAGGGTGACCCACTTCTGCCGGACTGACGCTTTGGTGGGCTGATCGGGCAGTAGGGGCTTGGTCGTTCCAGCCTCCGCGCATGAGGTTGCCCGCGGAGGGATCGGTGCCGTTTGTCGACCCGCGTGCGCATCGCTTCCAACTCGCGGCGGTGGGCGTCACGTACGTGGTGGCCGCAGCCCTGGACGAGCCGCTACTTCTCGCCGGACTGTGCGTCGTCGATGACTGGGCCCGGTCGGCCCGGCTGCGCTGATGCGCTGAAGCGACCGACCTGCCACTCGGTCGCGCCCCTGACGGCTGGCGCGGCCTGGTAGGAAGCGGGCATGTCGACATGCCCGCGGCTCCAGCGGTGATGAACGTCCGTCGTCTGGGGCCTAGCGACGTCGCCCTGGTCGCCTCCATCGACCGATCGGAGCACGTCGAGATCCAGTACCGGATCGAGGACGGTCGCCTCGTCGAGGTGCCGGTCGTCATGGCTGACATTCCGACGTGGGATCCGGACGGCTCGGGCGAGCACACGGTCTCCAGCCAGATCGCCTTCTGCACATCGGTCGTTACCGATGGTGCGGCCCTGTTCGGGGCGTTCGAAGATGACGGTGAGCTGATGGGCCTGGCGACAGTGCATGCCGACGTTCGAACCGGGGCTCGCGTGGCTGGCGACGCTCCACGTCAGTCGGACACATCGACGGCGCGGGGTTGCCTCGGCGCTGTGGGAAGCCGGCGTCGCCCTCGCTCGGGAGGCTGGGGCTCGGTCCCTCTACGTGTCGGCCACTCCGACCGGGAGCGCCGTCGGCTTCTACCTCGGGCGCGGGTGCCAGCTGGCCGATCCCGTGCACCTGGAGCTGTTCGCCAACGAGCCTGAGGACATCCACCTCATCTACGCGCTGGACGGCTGAGAAGGCGCGGGCGACGACGAGCCCGAGCGCGTTCAGTGCAGCAAGGGGCCGTCCATCTCGATCCGAGCCGCGTGCCCATCTGCCGATGTGTGCACGTCGTCGACCCGGGTACTGCGCCACGTGCGCTCGTCCGTGACCCGGGTTTCGATGGTGAGTCCAGCGCACGATGCCAGGCAGACGAGGCGTACCGCGCCTTTTCGACCGAGGGCGGCTGGCGCAGGGCCCGTGCGCAGCGGGCCTTCCGGCTGATGCGGCGATCAGGGGGCAAAGCGGCGCTGCAGCTCCGCGTAGCTGATCGCACCTTCGAGAAAGTCCAGGGTGCCGGAATCGAGGAGCTCGTGACCGGCCCGCTCCACGAGGCTGAGCGCCGCCCGTGTGATGCTGCCGCCCAGACTGACCCGCTTCACACCCAGCGCGAAGAGCGAGGGCGCGTCCACCATGGGGGTCGTCAGGCCCGCCACGATGTTGAGCGGCGCCGGGATCTCGGCGGCGAGCCGCCGGATCGTGTCCGCGTCGTCGACCCCTGGCACGAAGACGCAGTCAGCGCCGGCCTCGATGAAGCGCGTCGCGCGCTTGATCGTCTCGGCGAACACATTCCTGACTCCACTACCGAAGTAGGTGTCGGTGCGGGCGTTGATCACGAACGTGCCCTTTGGCGCCGCGTCGCGCGCCGCCGCGACTCGAGCGGCGGCCTCGTCGATGTCGAACAGCGTGCCATCGACCTGGTCCTCGAGGTTCGCCCCGACGACCCCGAGCTCGAGCGCGCTCGCGATGGTGCGGGCAACATCCTCCGGCGACGCGCCGTAGCCGGCCTCGAGGTCGGCGCTCACGGGGACGGAGACCGACGCAACGATCCGCGCCACGTGCTCGAGCATCGTGTCGCCGTCAAGCGAGGCATCCGGCTGGCCCAGCGCGAAGGCGATCCCGGCGCTGGTGGTGGCGAGAGCCGGGAAGCCCACCTGCTCCAGGACTCGGGCGGAGCCCGGATCCCAGGCGTTCGGCAGCACGAAGCCGGGACCCTGGTGCAGGGCCAGGAAGTCCGACACCGCGGTCATCGACCCAGGATAAGTCAGCCCGCTCTCCTCGTACTCGTGCCCTTCCGCACTACGGCATCAGCTGCCGATCCGCCGACACCGCTCCTGGCCGGGCTGCCCTCGACGCCTGTGGGGCTCTCTCCTGTCCCCGAGGGAGGCGCCGCGACGGCCTCGTAGGTCGCCTCGGCCGGGCGCGGTGCCGAGGGTCAAGGGCTTCCGCACCGCCGTCGGCTACCCCTGCCCCTGCGCGACGATCACCGATGCTGGACGCGGAGCCGTCAATGGATCGGCATGACGGTGCGACGCCATCTCGGAGGTCACGACTCTCGAGAGCTGCTCGAACGTCATCGAACACTGGCGGACGTTCGTCGCCGCGAGCCGACTCGCTTCATCCACGGCGGTCCGCCCCCGGCACGGCGGCCCGAGAGGATTGGCGAGGTGACGTCATCACGAGCGGAGAAGAAAGCGAGCACAGGGGCTGCGTCACCGGCCACCACGGTCTGAAGCGCCTGGCGATAGGTGTCGATGAAGTCGTCGAGCTCCTGGTGGGCCATCTCACCTCCGACCCCCCTCCGAAACGCGCCGACCCGTGACGCCGCTGGCGTCGGTGCCGTATTGCTTCAGCTCGATGACGTGGGCATCGGGATCGAGCACATAGATCGACCACCCACTTCCCTGTGCACCGCCTCGGGGGACCGGTCCCTCCACGACATGGAGCTCCGGGAGCTTCGCGAGCTCATGCAGGTCGGTCGGCTCGATCACGACGCAGATGTGGTTGACGTTCCGCCCGTCCGGCTGCCCGGGCAGCAGGTCGATGATGGTGGACTCGCTCACGCGCACGGAGGGGAAGGCGGCCCCACCGCCCCTCCACTCGTCGACGTCGATCGTCTCCAGGCCGAGGACACCCGCGTAGTAGTTGAGTGAGGCGTCGACGTCACTGCAGATCAGCACAACGTGATCGAAGCCGATCACTCGCATGGGATGAACCTAGCCCGCACCACAGGTGGGGGTGCCGTACGGCGGCTGAGATGGCGCATGTCCCGGATCGGTGGGACTGGATCGGGGAGGATGGACGCATGCACGTCGATGTGTGGGGGGCGGGTGCGGGGCCGCGGGCGGTGCTCGTGCACGGTGCGTTGACCTCGGCAACGTCCACCTGGTCCAAGCAGCGCGAGCTGGCCGAGCGGTGGGAGCTGATCGTGCCCAGTCGGCGTGGGTTCGTTCCGAACCCCCCAGCGCCAGTGTCGGACTTCGAGGTGGACGCCCACGACATCGGCGACCTACTCGAGGGCCTAGATGGGCCGGTGCACCTGGTCGGGCACTCCTACGGTGGCCTCGTGGCCGTGCTGGCCGCCGCCGAGAACCCGCAGCGAGTGAGCACGATCACCCTGATAGAGCCGGCCGTGATGAGCTTGGTGCGGGGTGACCCGGACGTCGAGCGATCGATCGCGGCGGCCGAGGCGCTGCGGCAGACCGCCGGCGATGATCCCCGCACGTACCTGGTGCAGTTCACCGAGCTGATGGGCGGCGACGCGTCGCAGCTCCCCGGACCCGCTACCCGACCACGTCCGCCAGCACGCCGAGCTCCACATGCACGAGCGGGTCCCGTGGGACGCTCAGATCGACCTTGCTCCCATCGTTGCCGCCGCCATCCCGGCGCTGGTGATCTCGGGCGGGCACGATCCCATGCACGAGGCGGTGGCGGATGGGGTGACTACAGCGCTAGGCCCCGCCACACAGCGCCTCGAGATCCCGGGCGGAGGCCACGTGGTGCAGCGCACCGGAGCGCCCTTCAACGCGGCACTGGAGACGTTTTTCCGAACGGCCTCCGGGGCAAGGCGGCCAGAGTGACCCTGGACGCGGTGGACGCGTCGATCCGCTCGACGCTGTCAGTCAACGACGGCGAAGAGCTGCCAGACGCCGCGGATCCCCTTCAGCTCCCGATCACCCCGGACCTCGAACTCGATGTCGGATCCTGTAACGAGGAGGGGGACCGCCGCTGAGGTCAGCAGCTCGCCGGGCCCTGCGTGACCCAGCACCCGGGCTGCGACGTGGACGGCGATGCCACTGATGTCGCCATCGCGAACCTCGACCTCCCCGACGTGCAACCCCGCACGGATGGTCAGCCCCAGCGGCTCGAGCGCGTCGCGCAGCGCGAGGGCGCATCGGATCGCCCGTCCTGGTCCGTCGAAGGTGGCGAGCATCCCGTCGCCGGTGAGCTTCACCAGACGCCCGTGGTTCTCGCCGATGATCGCGTTGGTCATGCCATCGTGGGCGTCCAGCAGGTCCCGCCAGCGCCGGTCGCCAAGCTCCGCTGCTCGCTCCGTTGAGCCCACGATGTCAGTGAAGAGCACGGCTGCCAGCGTCCGGTCGGTGTCGGAGATTGGCGCACCGGTCAAGAACTCCTCGATGTGGGCAAGAATCGGTGAGGCCGGCTTGTGGTAGACGAGGAAGCTCTCCCCTGGCACTGCTACGAACCGTGCATCGGGGATGTTGTCGGCGAGGTGGCGCCCTTGCTCGATGGTGAGCATGGCGGGGACCTTGCGGTGCAGCACCAGGGTGGGGACGGCAACGGAGGGCAAGGCGGAGCGCACGTCCATGTGCATCGCCTCACGCATGAACGCCCCCGCCACCCGAGGACTGCAGGACACCCGGTTGCTCTTGGCCGCCCAGCGCAGGTACACGGCCTCGTCGGTCGCTCCACCGACGGTGAAGGTCCCAGCCCGCTCCGTTCCCCAGCTCTCCTCGATGAAGGAGACCACGCCGTCGAGATCCTCGAGGCGCATTCCCCACGGGTAGTCGTCGTCGCGCAGGAAGCGGGCCACCGAGTTCACCAGCACCAACGACCGGGCTCTGTCCGGGCGTGTCGCGGCGAACAGCACCGCCGTAGGACCAGACTCATGAGCGGCGAGGAGTGCCGCCCGTTCGGAGTCGACCGCATCCAGCACCGCCAGCGCATCGGCGGACCAGCCCTCCCAGCTCGGCAGCGCCTGTCCCGATACCGGATCCGAGCCGCCGATGCCCCGTCGGTCGAACATGATCAGTCGGGAGAAGGAGGCGAGCCGGCGGAGGAACGACGCGAAGGGCGGGTACTCCCAGCGAGCGTCCAGGGCATCCCCGAGTGACGGGGCCCACAGGAGATCGACCGGACCATCCCCGATCACCTGGTAGGCGATCTTGTCCCGCCCCAGCTTGGCGAACCTCGTAACGGGGATCTCCGCCACCCCGTGACGGTAGCCCCGAAACGAGATGGTGAGGCCGGGCGAGGACGGGCATCCGTTTGCACGATCGGTCCCGACCGGGGATGATCCGCAGGATTTCGGCGCAGCCACGCGCCGGGCGGAAGGGGAAGCTTCGATGTCCTTTGCACCTGTCGTCCCGACGACGCACGTGCCTCCCACCAAGGTGGCGGCCGACACCTGGGTGATCCACTCGGTGCAACCGGCGCTGGGCCAGCCCCTGTTCGTCTACCTCAACTCGATGGTGATCCTGGGTGCCGAGCCGCTGATCCTCGACACCGGCACCATCGCCAACCGAGCGCAGTGGCTCGAGGACGTCTTCTCGTTGGTGGAGCCTGAGGACGTGCGCTGGATCTTCCTGTCGCACGACGACGTCGACCACACCGGCAATCTCGAGGAAACGATGACCGCCTGCCCGAATGCGCAGCTGGTGTGCAACTGGGCGATGGTGGAGCGGCACACCAACTGCTTCGCCTTCCCGATCGAGCGGTGCCGGTGGGTCATGGACGGCGAGGCTCTCGACATCGGTGATCGCACGCTGCAGGCGTTGCGGCCGCCCGTCTACGACTCTCCGACGACCCGGGGCCTGTTCGATCCGACCACCGGCGTGTACTGGTCCTCCGACTGCTTCGCCACGCCGCTGCCGGACCCGGGTGCGGGCATCGCCGACCTCGACGCCGAGTTCTGGGACTTCGGGCTGGGGCTGTTCGCGCTGGGCGCGCTGAGCCCCTGGCTGTCGCTCGTCGACCCCGCGAAGTTCGGGGCATCTGTCGACCGCGTGCAGAACCTGGACATCACCACCGTGGCCGGGTGTCACACCCCGGTCATCGAGGGGCCCTTCATCGAAAAGGCCTTCGCTCGGATGCGCGAGCTGCCCTCGATCGACGTGCCCCCCATGCCGGACCAGTCGGTGCTCGACCAGATCGTGGCGGCGACCGCGCAGCCGTCGGGCTGAGGGGGAACGCCCCGCCCGGGCCGACGGCCTGCCGGGTACCCTCGCGCATGGTCGCGCGGGCTGATCGGCGCTGATGGACGTCGACCTCCCCACAGATCACCTCGTCCTTGCTGGCTCGGCGCTGCTGGTGCTGGGCGTGGTGGGCTCCGGCATCGCGGAGCGGCTGAGGGTCCCGGCCCTGCTCCTCTTCCTCGGGCTGGGGATGCTGCTGGGCGACGACGGGCTCAACTGGATCAGCCTCTCTGACACCACCCGCACCCAGGGGGTGGCGGTCGTGGCCCTCGTGGTGATCCTCTACCAAGGAGGCCTCGACACCCCGCTGCGGCAGGTCCGCCAGGTGGCGGTGCCGGCGCTGTCCCTTGCGACCGTGGGCGTCGCCGTCACCGCAGGGGTCACCGCCGGGGCCGCGTCGGTGCTCTTCGACGTCGACGCCACCACCGCCCTCCTCATCGGGGCCGTGGTCGCCTCGACGGATGCCGCTGCGGTGCTCTCCGTGCTCCGAGGAGTCGGGCTGCCGCGGCGCCTCAACCACCTTCTGGAGGCGGAGTCCGGGGCCAACGACCCGATGGCCGTCCTCCTCACCGTGGGCATCCTGGCGAGCTGGGAGGGCAACGTCGACGGGTTCGACTGGCTCGTCTTCGGGTTGCGCCAGCTCGGCGGCGGCGCCGCCGTGGGGGTGGCCGCCGGCTGGCTGGGGGCCGAGCTGCTCACCCGGGCCCGGCTCACCGCCACCTCCCTGTACCCCGTGCTCGGGCTCGCCATCGGCGGACTCGCCTACGGCAGCGCCGCCGCGCTCGGGTGCTCCGGGTTCCTCGCCGTCTACCTCGCCGGCGTCGGCATCTCCGCTCGGGCCCCGTCCCGGCGGCGGGCCGTGCGCACGTTCCACGAGGGCCTCGCCTCGGTGGCGCAGATCGGGCTGTTCCTGATGCTCGGCCTGCTCGTGTTCCCGAGCCGCTTGCTCGACGACGCCGTGCCGGCCTTCGGGGTGGCTCTGGCGTTGGTCCTGGTGGCCCGGCCGCTGGCGGTGCTGGTGTCGGTGGGCTGGATGCGCGTCCCCCGCCCCGATCTCCTCCTCCTCAGCTGGGCTGGGCTGCGAGGCGCCGTGCCCATCGTGCTGGCCACCTTCCCGCTCACCTCGGGCTACGAGGACGGCCTGCTGATCTTCGACGTGGTCTTCTTCGTGGTGGTGGTCTCGGTGCTGGTCCAGGGCCTCACCGTCGCTCGGTTGGCCCGTCGCCTGGGCCTGGAGGCAGAACCCGACGTGGCGGCCACCGTGGCTGAAGCCCTCCCCATCGACACCCCCGGCGTGGCGGTCCTCGAGATCGAGATCGGGACCGCCAGCGGGATCGTGGGTCGCCTCCTCGCCGACGCCCCGCCCCCCCTCGATGCACGCGTGGCGGCGGTGCTGCGCGCCGATGAGGTGATCATCCCCAACGGGGCCAGCACCCTGCAGCCCGGCGACCGGATCGTCGTCTTCGGCCCTGCTGGAGCCGACCTCGGCCCGGCCCTCGACCGGTGGGTGGCTGCGCCCGACGAGATCAGTCGGCAGGGATGAGGCCCAAGGCGTCGAGGATGAACGCAAACACGAACGCCTCGTCCTTCCAAGCGTCGTAGCGGCCCGACGGCCCCTGGTGGCCGGCACCCATCTCGGTCTTCAGATACACCGGCCGCCCGCTCGTGGAGGCCGCTCGTAGCCGCTGGACCCACTTGGCCGGCTCCCAGTAGGAGACGCGGGGGTCGTTCAGCCCCGCCGTGGCCAGGATGGTGGGGTAGGCCTGCTCGGTGACGTTGTCGTAGGGGCTGTAGCCGCGCATGCACGCGTACACCTCGGGGTCGGCCACCGGGTTCCCCCACTCCTCCCACTCGGTCACCGTGAGGGGGAGCGTGTCGTCGAGGATGGTGGTGAGGCAGTCCACGAAGGGCACCTCGGCCACGATGGCAGCGAACAGGTCCGGTCGGAGGTTGGCCACCGCTCCCATGAGCAGCCCACCCGCCGACGCCCCGCGGGCCACCAGCCGCTCGGGTGCCGTGAAGCCCTCCGCCACCAGGTGCTCGGCTGCGGCGATGAAGTCGGCGAACGTGTTCGACTTCTGCAGCTCCTTGCCGGCGTCGTACCACGGTCGCCCCAGCTCCCCGCCGCCCCGCACGTGGGCGATGGCGAACACGAATCCCCGGTCGAGCAGCGACAGGCGGAGGCTCGAGAAGGTGGGGTCGATGGAGGCCTCGTAGGAGCCGTAGCCGTACAGGAGGCAGGGGGCGGACCCGTCCCGGGCCAGCCCGGCTCGGTGGACGTAGGAGATCGGCACCTGGGTGCCGTCGGCGGCCGTGGCCCAGAGGCGCCCGGTCTCGTAGTCGTCGGGGTCGTGGCCGCCCAGCACCTCGGAGGTCTTCAGCAGCGTTCGCTCGCCGGTGTCCAGGTCCTCGTCGAACACGGTCGGGGGTGTCACCAGCGACGTGTACACGAAGCGGAGCGTCGTCGTGTCGAACTCGGCGTTGGTGGCGGGGTGGGTGTCGTAGACGGCCTCGGGCATCTCGAGCTCCCGCTCGCTGCCGTCGGCGTAGGACACCGCCACCACCCGGCGTACGCCCTCCCGCCGCTCGTAGCGCACCAGGTGGCCGGCAAAGGGCGTCACGCCTTCCAGCTTCACCTCTGGTCGGTGGGCCACCAGGGGGCGCCAGCGGTGGCGGCCGGGGTCATCGACCGGCGCGGTCCACAGGGCTGCGTTCACCGCCCCGTCAGCGTTGCTGAGGACCACCAGCCGATCTTCTTCGGGGGTCGGCGCGTGCGTGACGTCGTACTCCACGCCCTGCGAGCGCGGCTCCACGACCCGCGGCGGCTGGGTGGGATCTCCCGCCGGAATGAGGTGCTCCTCGGAGGTCGTCTTGGAGTTGGAAGCGATGTGGACCCACCGCTCCGTCGAGCTGAGGCTCACGCTCACGAAGAAGCGCTCGTCGACGTCCTCGTAGACGAGCACGTCGTCGGCGACCGAGGTGCCCACTCGATGGCGCCACACCTGGTGCGGTCGCATGGTCGCGTCGGGCTTGACGTAGAAGATGGTGTCGTCGCCAGCCCAGGCCGACCCATAGGTGGTGTCGGGGATGAGATCGTCGAGGTCCACCCCGGAGGCGACGTCGCGGATGCGCATCGTGTAGCGCTCCGAGCCATCGTGATCGGTGGAGTAGAGGAGCCGCGCCTGGCCCGGGGCCACGTCGTAGGCGCCCACCGCGAAGTAGTCACTGCCGCCGGCCAGCTCGTTGAGGTCGAGCAGCACCTGTTCCCCAGGCATGGGAGCGTCGTCGGCGAGACCAACGGGGGGCTCCACATCCGTACGACACAGGATCGGGTACTGCTGGCCTTCCACCGTGCGGCTGTAGAACCAGCTGTCGTCCTTGCGGAACGGCACCGAGAGGTCGGTCTCCTTGATGCGCGCCTTCATCTCGTCGAAGAGCGCCGCCTGGAGCGCCTCGGTGTGGGCCAAGGCCGCCGCCACGTGGTCGTTCTCGGCGCGCAGGTGAGCCAGGACCTCGGGGTCGTCGCGGGTCGTCGCTGCGCAGCCAGGCCCACTCGTCCACCCGCTCGTCACCGTGGGCGACGGTCGTCAGCGGGCGGCGATCGGCGGTCGGCGGCGAAGCAGGCATGGCGGCCGAGCGTACGGGCTGGCCCGGGCGCCGCGGTACGGTCGCCGCCATGTCTGACGAGAAGCCCCATGTGTACGTCCCCGCCGGAGAGACACCCCCCGCCGAGCTGCTGACGGAGGACATCGAGGTGGGAACGGGAGCCGAGGCCACCTCGGGTGCGCAGGTGGAGGTGCACTACGTGGGGGTGTCGTGGCGCACCCGCAAGCAGTTCGACGCCAGCTGGGACCGCGGGAGCACCTTCTCCTTCGGTCTAGGGGCCGGTCAGGTCATCACCGGGTGGGACGAAGGGGTCGCCGGCATGAAGGTCGGCGGACGGCGCCGCATCGTCATCCCGCCGGGGAAGGCCTACGGCAAGCAGGGGGCCGGAGGCGTGATCGGCCCCGACGAGACCTTGGTCTTCGTGGTCGACCTGGTGTCCGTCGGCTGACATCGGAGTTCTTCGGGTTGCAGGGCGACCAGTACCCTCGCCCGCCATGGCCGAGCGTCCCGACTTCCGCGCCCCCAAGGGCACCCAGGACGTGCTGCCGCCGGAGTCGGCGCGGTGGGAGGCGCTCCTGGCCACCTTCGCCGGGGTCGCCCACACCTCCGGGTACGGGCTGGTCCAGTCGCCGATGTTCGAGGACATCGGCGTGTTCCAGCGGCTCGGCGAGGGCACCGACGTCGTCACCAAGGAGATGTACGACTTCGAGGACAAGGGCGGCCGCCACGTCGCCCTGCGGCCCGAGGGCACTGCGTCGGTCGCTCGCGCCTTCGTCGAGCACCACCCCGACGTCCCGTGGAAGGTCTGGTACGCCACGCCCGCCTTCCGCTACGAGCGGCCCCAGGCCGGCCGGCTGCGCCAGCACCACCAGGTGGGGGTGGAGTGCATCGGGTCGGCCGACCCCGACGTCGACGTCGAGGTCATCGCCCTCGGCCACGCCTACCTGTCGGCCCTGGGTCTCCGTCAGTGGCGCCTGGTGCTCAACTTCATGGGCACCCCCGCCGACCGGGTGGCCTACGCGGCGGTGCTGCAGGCCTGGCTCGGGGAGCGGGTCGGCGATCTGGCCCCCGACGATGCCGACAAGGTGGCGTCGCACCCCCTGCGGGTCCTCGACTCGAAGCGCGAGGCCACCGTGGCGGCTCTGGCCGACGCGCCGAGGATGGCCGAGCACCTGGACGCGGCCTCGGTCGCGCACGCCGAGCGGGTGCAGGCCGGCCTGCGGGCCCTCGGCATCGAGTTCGAGGTCGACGAGCGGCTCGTGCGGGGCCTCGACTACTACACCCACACCGTCTTCGAGTTCCAGAGCTCGGCCCTGGGCAACGCCCAGTCCACCATCCTCGGCGGCGGTCGCTACGACGGCCTGATCGAGCAGCTCGGCGGCCCGCCCACCCCGGGCATCGGCTTCGGCGTCCGGCATCGAGCGGGTGCTGCTCACCTGTGACGCCGAGGGCGTGTTCGCGCCGCCCGACCCGCCGGGTCGAGTGCTTCGTCGTCGACACCGCCGGCGGCGAGGCCGCGGTGACCCTCACCCACGGCTCCGTCAGGCCGGCGTGGTCGCCGACCGGGCCTTCGACGCCCGCAGCATGAAGTCGCAGATGAAGTCGGCCGCCCGCAGCGGCGCCCGGGTGGCGGTCATCGTCGGCGACGACGAAGCGAGCCGCCGGCACCGTCACCGTGCGCGACCTGGCCTCCAGCGAGCAGGCGGCCGTCCCGGACGCCGACGTCGTCGACCACATCAGGAAGGTGCTGGACCAGTGACCGAGCCCATGCGCACCCACCGCTGCGGCGAGCTGCGGGCGGAGCACGTCGGCCAGGAGGTGTCCCTGTGCGGCTGGGTGGCGCGGCGGCGCGAGCACGGCGAGCACCTGGCGTTCGTCGACCTGCGCGACCACACCGGCGTCATCCAGTGCGTGGTCGACGGCGCCGCACGACCTGCGCAGCGAGTTCGTGGTGCGCATCACCGGCACCGTCCGGGCCCGTCCCGAGGGCACGCGCAACGACACCCTCGCCACCGGCGCAGTCGAGGTGGGCGACTGCACCGTCGAGGTGCTGTCCGCCGCCGAGCCGCCGCCGTTCCCGATCGACGAGCGGGCCGACGACGTCGACGAGATGATCCGCCTCCGCTACCGCTACCTCGACCTGCGCCGGGAGCGCATGCAGCGCAACCTGCGGGTCCGGGCCACCGTCAACAGCGCCATCCGCGGGGCCATGGAGCGACAGGGCTTCGTCGAGGTCGAGACGCCGATGCTCATGCCGTCGACGCCCGAAGGGGCCCGGGAGTTCCTGGTGCCGTCACGCCAGGTGCCCGGGCCGCCTACGCCCTGCCGCAGTCGCCCCAGCTCTTCAAGCAGCTGCTGATGGTGGGCGGCATCGACCGCTACTACCAGATCGCCCGCTGCCTGCGCGACGAGGACCTGCGCGCCGACCGGCAGTACGAGTTCATGCAGCTCGACGCCGAGGCCAGCTTCGTCACGCAGGACGAGGTGCTGGCGTTCATCTCCGAGGCGGTGCTCGACGCGGCCGAGGCGGTGCTGGGGGAGCGGCCTGGCGAGATCGAGCAGATCACCTGGCACGACGCCATGGACCGCTTCGGCGTCGACAAGCCCGACCTGCGCTTCGGGATGGAGCTGGTCGAGCTCACCGAGGTGTTCGCCGCCACCGAGTTCAAGGCCTTCGCGGCGGCCGGGTCGATCAAGGGCCTCCGGGTGCCGGCGCCGCCGGCGACTACGGCCGCAACAAGCTCGACGGCCTCACCGACCGGGCCAAGGCGCTGGGGGCCAAGGGCCTGGTGTGGATGCGAGTGGGGGAGGGCGGCGCGCTCGACAGCCCCGTCGCCAAGTTCCTCTCCGACGCCGAGGCCGACGGCCCTGGTCGCCGCCATGGGGGCCGAGGCGGGCGACCTCCTGCTGCTGGTGGCCGACGAGTGGATGACGACCTGCGAGGTCCTCGGCACGCTGCGCAACGACCTCGGCCGCCCGCCGGTGCACGAGGGCCCCTACCGCTACGTGTGGGTCGTCGACTTCCCGATGTTCGTGGGGCGAGACGCCGACGGGCACCCCAAGCCGGCCCACCACCCCTTCACCCGCCCCCACGACGACGACCTCGGAGCGCCTGGAGTCGCGACCCGATGTCGGTGCGCTCGAAGGCCTACGACCTCGTGCTCAACGGCTGGGAGCTGGGCTCGGGCTCGATCCGGATCCACGAGCCCGAGCTGCAGCAGCGCATCTTCGACCTGCTCGGCATCGACGAGGAGGAGGCCCAGCGGCGCTTCGGGTTCTTCCTCACCCCGTTCCGCTACGGCGCCCCGCCCCACGGCGGCTTCGCGTTCGGCATCGACCGGCTGGTGGCGATCCTCGCCGGCGAGGAGAACATCCGCGAGGTCATCGCCTTCCCCAAGCCCCAGTCCGGCGTCGACCCCATGACCGACGCCCCCACCCCCGTCGACGCCCGCCCAGCTCACCGACCTCGGCCTCACCTCCGCCCCCTCCCCTGACCACACCCCCCCGGTCTGTGGACGCATTCGGTCCGCAGTGCGGACGTTTCCGTCCACAGAAGTGGGGGTCAGGCCGCGGCGAGGCGGCGGACGGCTCGCAGGATCGTCTGGGCGACATGGTCTGGGCGGTGGACGACGTCGGCCCAGGTGAAGCGCAGGACGGTCCAGCCGAGCGCGACCAGGTGGTTCTGGCGGGTGCGGTCGTGCTGGAACGCGTCCGGCGAGCGAGTGGTGCTCATAGCCGTCGACCTCGATGGCGAGCTTGATGGCCGGGATGGCGGCATCGACGCGGGCCACGAACCGTCCCGCCGCCCAGACCTCGTACTGCAGCTCGAGCGCCGGCAGGCCGTGACGCGCGGGCGAGCTCGGTCAACCGCATCTCCAGCTCGCTCTCCTCCTTGCCGCCCGATGAGGAGGCGTCGCTCGAGGATCTCGCCGACGACGCCAGTGCCGTTGCGCCCGTCGGCCCAGCGCCTCGCGCAGCCGGATCGCTTCGGCGATGCGTGAGCAGGCGGGTGACAGCGCCCGGCCGAGCGCCCGGTGGACGGCCAGCTCGGCAGCACCAGCCCGAGGTCGACGACGGTGCGCGCCGCGTCGGTCACCGGCATGCCCTGGCGGCTCGACCGCCAGGTCCGGGTCGGAGGTCGATGATGCGATGGACGATCGCTGGAGGCCGCACCCGCGGTCGGCGATCGGCGGGCACGGAGACCTCGACGTAGCCCGCCGGCTGGACCAGCCCCCAGAGCTCGGCCGCCGAGCGGTGGGAGACGACGCCGTCGGCGGCCAGGACGGCGGCATGGAGGCACTGGTGCCAGGTCTCTGGTGCCCCCGCCATGCGGAACACCGACGGCTGGACCGACACCAGCCGCCCCTCGCTGCACCCATCGCGCCTTGCGGCTCGGCCCCAGGCGGCTCGACCGCCTGGTCGGTGGTGACGAGCCCGTGTTGTGCCTGTGCCGCGGCGTCTATCGCCGGCGACCCGTTCGATGCCCATGCGATCCCCCTCCGGCGCTCCGGGTTCTGTGGACGGATCTCGTCCGGATGCGGACGAATCGGTCCACAGAACGTGGGATGGGCTTGGCGGGGGAACTGGAGATGCACTGTAAGGGCATGAAAGGTGGTGGGGCAAGGGTGGGTGGGGTACGGTGCGCGGCCATGCCGGAGGACCTGTTCGCCGCCGCCGCCGAGGAGCGCGCTGGCCGCCGGCGCCCCGCTGGCCGCCCGACTCCGGCCCCGGACCCTCGACGACATCGTCGGCCAGGAGCACCTGCTCGGGCCGGGCCAGCCGCTGCGCACGCTGGTGGAGGGCGACCGGCTCTCGTCGGTGATCCTGTGGGGCCCGCCGGGCACCGGCAAGACCACCCTGGCCCAGGCCATCGCCGCCCACACCAGCAAGGCCTTCGAGCAGCTGAGCGCCGTGAGCGCCGGCGTGAAGGACGTGCGCGACGTGCTGGAGCGGGCCAAGCACCGCCTCGGCGAGCGGGGCCAGGGCACGATCCTGTTCCTCGACGAGGTCCACCGCTTCAACAAGTCGCAGCAGGACGCCCTGCTGCCGGGGGTGGAGAGCGGGCTCATCACGCTGATCGGGGCCACCACCGAGAACCCGTTCTTCGAGGTCAACCCGCCGCTGCTCAGCCGCTCGACGCTCTTCCGCCTCCACGCCCTCGACCAGGAGGCGGCCGCCACCCTCATCGACCGGGGCCTGGCGGCCGAGGGGGCCACCGCCGGCGCCGACGCCGTCGACCACCTCGCCGGCCACGCCAACGGCGACGGACGCCACGTGCTCACCAGCCTGGAGGTGGCGGTGGCCATCGCCCGCGCCCGGGCGCCAACCGCCCGGCGGTGACCCTCGCCGACGCCGAGGCCGCCCTCGGCACCAAGGCGCTGCGCTACGGCCGCGACGAGCACTACGACGTGATCTCGGCCTTCATCAAGAGCATCCGGGGCTCCGATCCCGACGCCGGGCTCTACTGGCTGGCCCGGATGCTCGAGGCGGGCGAGGACGCCCGCTTCATCGTCCGCCGCCTCATCATCCTGGCCAGCGAGGACATCGGCGAGGCCGACCCGCAGGCGCTGCTCGTGGCGGTGGCCGCCGCCCAGGCGGTCGAGCACGTCGGCCTCCCCGAGGCCCAGCTCAACCTGGCCCAGGCCGTGGTGCACCTGGCCACGGCGCCCAAGTCGAACCGGGCCGCCCTCGGGATCTGGAAGGCGCTGGAGGACGTGCGCCACGGCCCGTCCGTGGAGGTGCCGATCCACCTCCGCGACGCCCACTACCAGGGGGCCCAGAAGCTCGGGCACGGGGCGGGCTACGACTATCCTCACGACCACCCCGACGGCTGGGTCCCGCAGCGGTACCTTCCCGACGAGCTCGGGGACCGGACCTACTACGACCCGTCCACCCACGGCTTCGAGCAGGAGATCCGCACGCGCATGGAACGCAGGACCGACCCGTGAGCGCCACCGAGCTGGCGGCGCTCATCGTCGCCATCGCCAGCGTCGTCGCCGTGGTCCTCCTCGGCCGTGGGGCTGGTGTCGATCGCCAGGACCCTGAAGGAGGTCCGCACGGCGGTCGCGCTGCTGCGGACGGAGACGGTTCCGGTGATGCACGAGCTGGGCGACACCGTGCGCAGCGGCCAACGCGGAGCTGGACCGGGTCGACGGGCTCCTCGGCACGGCCGAGTCGATCCCGGGCACGGTCGACTCCGCCTCGCGGCTCGCCTACCTCGCCTTCTCCAACCCGGTCATCAAGGTCATGGCCCTGGCGTCCGGCACCGGTCGAGCCGCCCGCTCGCTGCGGCGCAAGCAGGGGCGGTAGCGGTGTTCCGCCGGCTCTTCTGGCTCCTCATCGGCGATGGGCTTCGGCTTCGGCGCCTCGTTCTGGGTGATGCGCTTCGTGCGGGAGACGGCGGCCCGCTACACCCCCGAGCGGGTGTCGGCCGACCTCGCCGGCGCCATCCGAGGCTTCGGCACCGACCTGCGCGCCGCGGTGGCCGAGGGGCGCGAGGCCATGCGCGAGCGCGAGGCCGCAGCTCCGCGCCGCAGCTCGACCGAACGCCGCTGACGGGGCGCCCACAGGCCGCCGGTAGGCTCGCCGCACCATGGACGCCACCGGACTCCGCGCGGGTGTGGAACGACTTCTTCGGCGCGCGCGACCACACCCTCGTCCCGTCCGCGAGCCTGATCCCCACCCACCCCACCGCCCCGATGTTCACCAACTCGGGGATGATGCAGTTCGTCCCGTACTTCCTCGGCGAGGAGGCGGTCCCCTACGACCCGCCCCGCGCCGTCATCGGTGCAGAAGTGCGTGCGGGCCGGCGGCAAGCACAACGACCTCGACGCCATCGGCCGCACCCCCCGCCACCTCAGCTTCTTCGAGATGCTCGGCAACTTCAGCTTCGGCGACTACTTCAAGGCCGAGGCCATCCCGTGGGCGTGGGAGTTCGCTCACCGAGGTGCTCGGCCTCGACGGCGACCGCATCTGGGTCACCGTGCCACGTCGAGCGACGACGAGGCCGAGGAGATCTGGGCCGACGCGGTCGGCTTCCCGCGCGAGCGCATCCAGCGGCTCGACAAGGACAACTTCTGGGAGATGGGCGACACCGGGCCCTGCGGTCCGAGCTCGGAGATCTTCTGGGACTTCGGCCCCGAGTTCGGCCCCGACGGCGGCCCGGCCAACCCGGCGGCCGAGGACCGCTACGTCGAGATCTGGAACCTGGTGTTCCCGCAGTACTTCCGCGCCGCCGACGGCTCCCTGACCGACCTCCCCACGCAGGACATCGACACCGGCGCCGGCCTCGAGCGCATCCTCGACCGTCCTCAACGGCACGCCACACGCGTCTACGACGCCGACCCGCTGCAGCGCCTGGTCGAGCGCGGCCCAGTCGGTCACCGGTCGCACGCTCGGCGCCGACGACCGCAGCCGACGTCGCCCTGCAAGGTGCTGGCCGACCACGCCCGCACCATGACGTTCCTCGTCACCGACGGCGTCGTCCCCTCCAACGAGGACCGCGGCTACGTGCTGCGCCGCATCATCCGCCGGGCCGTCCGCTTCGCCTACCTCCTCGGCGTCGAGCAGCACCTCTCCGCGCCGCCTGGTCGAGCCGGTGCGTCGACGTCATGGGCGACGCCTACCCCGAGCTGCGCGCCGACCAGGACCGCATCGCCGGCATCGTCGAGCCGCGAGGAGGACCGGTTCCGCGAGACCCTCAAGCGCGGCTCAGCCTCCTCGACACCGAGCTGGCCGAGCTGCCGCGAGGGCCGAGCTCCCGGGGGCGACGTGGCCTTCGACCTCACGACACCTACGGCTTCCCGCTCGAGGTCACCGCGGAGATCGCCGCCGAGCTGGGGCATCGACGTCGACGAGGCGGGCTTCGACGACGGCGCATGGCCGAGCAGCGCAGGCCCGGTCGAAGGCGGGGGCCAAGACCGGGCGCGACCTCGTACGCGCGACCTCGACGCAGCTTCCAGGAGATCCTCGACGCCCACGGCCCCACCGAGTTCGTCGGCCGCGAGGAGATCGAGGCCAAGGCCACGGTGCTGGCCGTGGTGCCCGGGGCGGACGGCACGCGCGTCGGTCTTCCTCGACCGCACGCCGTTCTACGCCGAGACCGGCGGCCAGGTCGGCGACACCGGCACGCATCACCGGCCGACACCGGCCGGCGCCGAGGTGCTCGACACCACCTACGGCGCTGCCCGGCCTGCACCGCCACCTCGTCCGCATCACCGAGGGGCACGATCGAGCCCGGCCAGGAGGTCGACCGCCGCCATCGACGTCGAGCGCCGCGACGCCATCCGCCGCAACCACACCGGCACCCACGTCCTGCACTGGGCGCTGCGCGAGGTCCTGGGCGACCACGTGAAGCAGCAGGGCTCGCTGGTCGACCCCGACCGCCTGCGGTTCGACTTCGGCCACGCCGAGGCCCTCACCCCGGACCAGATCCAGGAGATCGAGGACCTCGCCAACCGGCGAGATCCTCGCCAACGACCCGGTCCGCCACTACGAGACCACCAAGGCCGAGGCGGCCAAGCTCGGCGCCATCGCCTTCTTCGGCGACAAGTACGGCGACGTGGTCCGGGTGCTCGAGGCCGGTCGCCACTCCATCGAGCTGTGCGGCGGCACCCACGTGCGCGGCGCTCGGCGACATCGGCCCCGTGAAGATCGTCTCCGAGTCCTCGATCGGCTCCAACCTCCGCCGCATCGAGGCCGTCACCGGCACCGGCCCCATCGACCGGCTCCGCGAGCCGAGGAGCGCCGCCTGGCGCGAGGTGGCCGAGCCCTCAACGTGCCCGTCGGCGAGGTGGTCGACGGCGCCCGCAAGCGGCTGGAGGAGATCAAGGCGCTCCGCGACGAGATCAAGGCGCTCAAGCGCCAGGCGGCCGGCGGGCAGGCCGGCCTCCCTCGCCGCCAAGGCCGTCGACGGGGTGGTCGTGGCCCGGGTCGACGGGCTGGACCGCGACACGCTCCGCGACCTCGCCGTGAGCGTGCGCGACCAGGCCGGCATGCGGGCCGTCGTGCTGGCCACGGCCCCCGAGGCGGGCGGCGCGGCGCTGGTCGCCGCCGTCGACCCCGACCAGCGGGCTCGACGCGTCGGCCCTGCTGGAGGAGGCCAAGAAGCTCATCAAGGGCGGCGGGGGCAAGGACCCGAGTGCTGGCCGTCGCCGGCGGCAAGGACGCCGAGGGGATCGACGCCGCACTCGACGCGGTCCGAGCGGCGGCGGGCCTGTCGGGCTCGTGAGGGCCCTGGGCATCGACCTGGGCACCAAGCGGATCGGCGTGGCGCTGGCGGATCAGGCCGGCACCGTCGCCACCCCCTACGAGGTGCTGATCCGCTCAGGCGAGCGTTCGCGTGACCACCGGGCCATCGCCGCTCTGGCCGAGGAGGCCGGGGTCGAGGTGGTGGTGGTCGGCCTGCCGCTGGCCCTCGACGGCCGCGAGACGGCCGCCGCCCAAGCGGCCCGACAGGAGGCCAGCGAGCTGGCCACCGCCACCGGGCTCCCCGTGGAGCTCTGGGACGAGCGGCTCACCACCGTCACCGCCGACCGCGATCTGCTGGCCGCCGGCCTGGATGCGAAGGCCCGCCGGAAGGTGGTCGACAAGGTGGCGGCTGCCATCATGCTGCAGGCCTGGCTCGACCGCCGCCGGACCGCCATCCCCCCCGAGGACCCCCGCTCATGACCGACCGCCCCGAACCCCACCGACCCCGCCGACGTCCGTCCTGTGCTCGACCACGACGACCGCGACGACGACGCCGACGACGCCTACGACGACTACGACGACGTACGACGAGTACGACGAGTACGACTACGTGGACGTCGACAGGGGATCGGGCCGGGGGCGCCGGATCCTCCTGGTGCTCGTGGCCATCCTCGTGGTGCTGGCCCTGGCGGCGGCAGCGGCCGCGGTGTGGGTGCAGCGTCAGATCGACCCGCCCGGTGCCGCCGGGCGAGCCCGCAGAGCGTGGTGATCCCGGAGGGCTCCACGTCCGACGACATCGGCCGGCTGCTGGCCGCCGAGGGCGATCATCGCCAGCGACTTCGTGTGGGACTGGTACCTCCGCGTCAACGGCGGCGGACCCTTCCAGGCCGGCATCTACCAGCTCGCCGACAACAGCTCGATCCCGCGACGTCATCGACGTCCTCGAGGCCGGCCCCGCACCGGTCGAGGAGCGCGCCTTCACCCTGCCCGAGGGCCTCACCGTGCCGGAGATGCTCGCCCGACTCGCCGACCCCGAGCGGGGGCTGGGCCTCGACCGGGCCACCCTGCAGCAGCTGCTCGACGGCGGGCAGATCCGCTGGTCCGGCCAGCCGGCCGACCAGCCCTCCAACGAGGGCATCCTCTTCCCGGAGACCTACCGGGTGGATGCGGAGGCGGACGAGGAGGACGTCCTGCGCATGCTGGTGGCCCAGCTCGAGGCGGTGATGACCGACCTCAACGTCGCCTCGGCCCAGGAGCGCTTCAACCTCACCCCCTACGAGGTGCTGGTGGTGGCCTCCCTGATCGAGGAGGAGACGAAGGTCGACGCCGAGCGGCCCAAGGTGGCCCGGGTCATCTACAACCGGCTCCGAGCAGGGGATCCCGCTCGGCATCGACGCCACCTCCCGCTACGAGGCAGAGCTGGACGGCCGGGACCGAGGCCAGATCGACTTCGAGAGCGACTCGCCGTACAACACCCGCCAGGTGCCGGGCCTGCCGCCCACGCCGATCGCCTCGCCCGGTCGAGCCAGCATCGCCGCCGCGCTGGCCCCCGCCGACGGGCCGTGGATCTACTACGTGCTCGAGGACGACCGAGGGCAACCACTTCTTCACGGAGACCAACAGCGAGTTCGTCGCTGCCAAGGAGCGGTGCCGCCAGAACGGGTTGGGCTGCGGCTAGCCGGTGCTCACCGGACACACCCGAGCGGCAGGGGTCATCGGGACCCCGATCCGGCACTCGCTGTCGCCCGCCATCTTCAACGCCGCGTTCGCGGCCGCCGGCCTCGACTGGGCCTACCTCGCCTTCGAGGTGCCCGAGGGGGCGGCGGGGCTGGCGCTCGGCGGGATGCGGGCCCTCGGCCTCGAGGGCCTGTCGGTCACCATGCCCCACAAGGCCGCCGTGCTCGACGGGCTCGACGACCTGTCGGCGGACGCCACCGCGCTCGGGGCCGTCAACTGCATCACCCGCCGGGGCGCGCACCTGCACGGCGACAACACCGACGGCCCGGGCTTCCTCGACGCCCTCCGCCTCGACGAGGGCATCGACGTGGACGGGCCGGCGGTGCGTGGTGGTCGGCGCCGGCGGGGCGGGCCGGGCCGTGGCCCGCGCCCTCGGCCAGGCGGGGGCGCGGCGCCGTCGCGGTGGTGAACCGATCGCCGGCCCCGGCCGAGCGGGCCGCCGCCCTGGCAGGGCCGACCGGCCGCGTCGGCCATCCGGGCGACGTGGCGGAGGCCGACCTCGTGGTGAACGCCACCCCGCTGGGCATGGGTGTGGTGGTGACCACCGATGGGGAGCCCGGAGCCGCTCCCGATCGACGTCGGGCTCCTCGGCGCCGGTCAGGTGGTGGTCGATCTCGTGTACCACCCGCCGGTCACGCCCGCTGCTGGCGGCGGCCCGGGCCCGGGGGCTCCGGGCGGTCAACGGGCTGGGCATGCTCATCCACCAGGCCGCCCACGCCTTCCGCCTCTGGACCGGGGAGGATCCACCGCTCGAGGCCATGAGCGCGGCTGCGGTGGCCGGCCTGGGCCCGGCGCATCGGGGCGCCGAGCCGCGCCGAAATTCGGACTGAAGTCCGCCGCCGCCACCTGCCGATGGGTACAACGACCCACTTCGCCACCGGAGGTCAGCGTGGCCCTGCAAGGGACCCTCGACACATTTGCCCTGCCTGACGTGCTGCGCCTGCTCGCGGCCACCAAGAAGACGGGGCCGCTGCGCCTCACGGGCGGCCGCGGCACCGGCAGCGTGTGGGTGACGGCTGGTGAGGTGTCGGCCATCGAGGCCACCCACGCCCCCCACGCCTCCGAGCCCGTCGACGCCCTGTTCGAGCTGCTCCGCTTCCAGGACGGTGCCTTCACCTTCGACGCCGAGGCCGTCCACGACTCGCCGGGTCGGCCGACGGCGGTGGAGGACGTCCTCTTGGCCAGGCTGAGGCGCTCCTCGAGGAGTGGCGGGCCATCGAGGCCGTGGTGCCGTCACTGGACGCTTGGGTCGACCCTGCGCCGACCCTGCCTGCAGCCTGAGGTCACCCTCGACCAGCCGACAGTGGGCCACCCTCGTGGCCGTTGGCGGCGGCGCCACCGTCCGCCGCTTCGGCGACGAGCTGTGCCTGCCCGAGCTCGCCGTCTCCCGGACCGTGAAGGAGCTGGTCGAGGACGGCCTCGTGGCGATCGCCGCCGGCGCTCCCTCCGGCGCCGTCCTCTCGGGCGGGGAGGGCGCCGACGCCGCCGTCCCCTGCCGGCCCGAAGCCCCAGCGGAGCCCGAGCCGGCGGCTCCGGCACCCGCCAGCGCCCCACGAGCTCGACGGGCCCGCTCCGCCGCGGCGGCCCCGCCGGTGCCTGATCGCTTCGTGCCCCTCGACCTGCCCGGCGTCACCAGCCCGGCTGCCACCGCTGCGGCAGCGGCCGCCGAGGAGCCGGCACCTGAGCCGGCACCCGAGCCGGCCCCGGTCGATGACCTGGCCGCCGCCTTCCCGGCCTGGCGGACCGCGCCGCGAACCGTGGCAGCAACGGCGACACCGTCCCGGAGGACGAGGAGGAGCTGGCCAAGCAGCTGGCCACCCTGTCGCCTCGGGCCGCCGACGCCATCCGGGCCGCCGCCGACGCCACGACCGACGAGGAACGAGAGGCGGCCCTCGACGCCGCGGAGTCGAGCGACGAGCCGCTGAACCGCGGGTCTGCTGCTCAAGTTCCTCTCCTCGGTGAAGAGCTGACCCCAGATCCACGCGGGGTCGGCGGCCTCGCGCGACGATGCTCTGACCATGCGCATCTCCTCCCGACGACTCGGCGAGTTCCTCGTCTCCCGCCGGGTGCTGTCCCGCGACGCTGCTCGACGAGCTCCTGGCCGCGAGGCAGCCGACGGGGTCCACCTCAGCAACCTGCTGGTCAACGACGAGATCGTCAGCGAGCAGGACCTGATGGCGGCGGTGGCCAGCGAGCTCGGGGTGCCGTACGTCGACCTGGCCGAGCGTCGATCCTCCCCGACGTGTGGGGGCTCGTGCCGGAGGACCTGGCCCGGGGCTACCTGGCGGTGGCGCTCGAGCGCCGACCCGACGGCGTCGTGGTGGTGATGGAGGACCCCGGCGACGAACAGGTGGTGGCCGCCCTCGAGAGCGATCTGGCGCGCACCGTGCATCCCTTCGGTGTCCGTGCGCGACGATCTGGTCCGCCTGATCGAGCAGATGTACGGCCCGGCCCCTGACCGACGCCGACGACGGCTGGGCAGGATCCGGCCGGACGGCGCCGACCCGCTCGCCGGCGTGCAGCTCGACGACCTGCTCGAGCGGGTGGTGGGCCTGGGGGCCTCCGACCTCCACCTCACCGTGGGCACCCCGCCGGTGGTGCGGGTGCAGGGCGAGCTGCAGCGCCTCGCCGGGCCTGCCCACCCTGAACGGCTCGGAGGTGCGTCGGCTGGTGCTCGGGATGCTCACCCAGCGCCAGCGCGACCGCTTCCTCGAGGAGGGCGAGCTGGCGACGTCCCACGCCATCCCCGGCAAGGGCCGCTTCCGGGTCTCGGCCTTCGTGCAGCGGGACTCCGTGGGGGCGGTGCTGCGACTGGTGCCGGCTGACATCCCGTCGCCCGAGGACCTCGGCCTCCCCGACGAGGTCATCGAGTGGGCCGATCACCGGCGGGGCCTCGTGCTCGTGTGCGGGCCGCACGGGTCGGGCACCTCCACGACGCTGGCGGCCCTGGTCGACCGCATCAACCGGGCGCGGGCCTGCCACATCCTCACCATCGAGCAGCCGATCGAGTTCCTCCACAAGCACCGCGCCGCCCTCGTCAACCAGCGGGAGGTGGGCGAGGACACCGCCTCCTTCGAGCGAGGCCTGCGCTACGCGCTGCGCCAGGACCCCGACGTGCTCGTCGTCGGCGAGCTCCCCGACGTCGAGACCATCCGGCTGGCCCTGGCCGCGGCCGAGACGGGTCAGCTGGTGCTGGCCACGCTCCGCACCGTCGACGCCGTGAAGACGATCGAGCGGATCGTCGACGTCTTCCCGCCCGACCAGCAGGCCCAGGCCCGCATGCAGCTGGCCGCCACCCTTCGCGGCATCGTCGTCCAGCAGCTCGTGCCGGCCCTCGACGGCGGCGTGGCCCTCGCCACCGAGGTGCTGCTCCCCACCGCCGAGGTGGTCAAGTGCATCCGGACGGGCGACAGCGCCAACCTGGCCAAGGCCATCGTGGGCGGCGTGACGAGCGGGATGGGCACCATGGACCAGTCGCTGGCCGAGCTGGTGCAGGAGGGGCTGGTGGACGTCGAAGCCGCGGCCGAGCGCGCCGTCGACCCCAACGAGCTGCGCTACCTCACCTCCGGCCCCACCTAGCCTGCTCGGCGTGCACGCTCGCCGTCGTCGCCGGCTCCGCCGTCCTCGGGCTCCTCGTCGGATCGTTCCTCAACGTGCTCATCGACCGGGTGCCGGACAAGGCCCCCCTACGAGGGCGAGCGAGACGGCGAGGCCAGCGCTCCGGTGTCGTGGTTCGGGGTGCCCGCTCAGCCGTGGCTGCTGCGCCGGGGGCGGGCGTTCGCGGCGAGCGCTGCCGTCGCGCTGGCTGTGGGTGGAGATCGCCACCGTGGCCGTCTTCGCCGAGCTCGCCCTGCGCTACGGCGACTCGCTGGGACCTGGTGCCGCTGTTGGTCCTCGGAGCGTCGCTGGTGACGGTGTCGGTGATCGACCTCCAGCTCCTGCGGATCCCCGATCGGATCACCTTTCCCGACCCTGGCGGTGGCCCTCCCCCTGGTCGGCGCTGGTCTCGGCCCAGGCGGGCGACGCCGACGCGGTTCCGAGCTGCCCTGATCGGCAGCGATCGTCTACTTCCTGCTGCTGTTCATCACCCACCTCGTGTACCCGGCCGGGATGGGCTTCGGGGACGTGAAGCTGGCGCTGGTGATGGGGCTGTACCTCGGCTGGCTGGGCTGGACGCCCGAGGCACCGGTGGCCGGACCGCTTCGGCTCGTGCTCTACGCGCTCATGCTCGGGTGCGTCCTCGGGGTGGTCTTCGGGGTGGGCACCCAGCTGGTCACCAAGCGCCGCGGCGCCTTCCCCTTCGGCCCGGCCCTCGCCCTGGGCTGCTTGGTGGTGGTGCTCTTCGCAGCCGACCTCCGGCTACTGATACAACGTCAGACGAGAACGCGTTCTCAGTTCGTACGCACCCAGAGGGGGACCACGGATGGCTGTATCGACCGAGCGCGACCCTGCCGCCACTCGGGCCGGCGCTGGCGGGGTGGCTCGGTGAGCGCACCGGCGCCGCGTGACGTCCAGGTGGGGGAGATCACCATCCCGGGCTTCTCGGGGTTCTCCAACGAGACGCTCCTCTTCGATGCCACGTGGGACGGCACGGTGCACGGTCTGGTGATCCGGGTAGAGCCCACCGGGCACACCGTGTTCCCCAGCACAGCCTTCGACACCCAGGTGGCGGTGATGCAGGCCCTCGGTCGGGAGGGGAGCGTCCCCGTGCCAGAGGTCCTCTGGTTCGAAGAGGGCGCCGACGTGCTGGGGGCCCGGTTCGTGGTGATGCGCCGGGTGGCCGGCGAGGTGCCGGCGGACAACCCGAGCCATCACGCGGAGGGGTGGATGACCGCCCTCGACGATGCCGGCCGGCGCACGGTGTGGGAAGCGGGCCTCGACACCATGGCCGCCATCCACCGGCTGGATCTACCTTCGCTGGGCCTCGACACCATCGCTCCGGTGACCCCCCTCGAGCAGCTCGAGCTCGACCGCCAGTACAAGGTCTTCGCGGCGGGAGACGTGCCCTACCCACCCGTTGACGAGGCCTTCGCCCGCCTGGCCGACACCGTCCCGGCTCCCACCGACACGCCGGCACTGTGCTGGGGCGACTCCCGGATCGGCAACATGATCTTCGGGGCCGACCTCCAGGTCGCCGCGGTGCTCGACTGGGAGATGGTCACCGCCGGCGACCCCGTCCAGGATCTCGCCTGGTACCTCTTGCTCGACCGGCACAACTGGGAGGGCCACGGCGTACCCCGGTTGTCCGGACTCCCCGAGCGAGCGGAGACGGTGGCCCGCTGGGAGGCGGCCACCGGTCGCGCCGCCGAGCCACGTCGAGTGGTACGAGCTGCTCGGGGCCACCCGCTTCGCCTCCATCCTCACCCGGGTGATGAAGCTCTTGGACAAGAGCGGCGTGTTCCCCGGGGCCGCCGACACGGCCTACGACCAAGTCGCCAGCCAGCTGCTCACCCGACTGCTCGACGAGCGGTCCTGACCAGGAGCCACCATGCTCTCTCCACTCGACGACCTGCCCATCCACCAGGCCGCGCTGCCCATCCGGCAGCCCGCCACCAGCGACCGCAACTTCTACGACCGCTACTACTTCAACTGCCACCCGTGCTCGGACGAGCTGTTCCTCATCATGGGACTGGGCCAGTACCCCAACCTCGGGGTGACCGACGCCTTCGCCGTGGTGCGACGGGCCGACGAGCACCGGGTGGTGCGGGCCTCCCGCGAGCTGGGGCTCGACCGCCTCGACACCACGGTCGGGCCCTTCGGGGTGGAGGTCATCGAGGGCTTGAAGACCCTCCGGTGCACGCTCGACGCCCCTGAGCACGGACTCAGCTACGACCTCACGTGGGAGGGGTACGTGCCGGCCCTGCAGGAGCCACCCCACGTCGACCGCAACGCCAACGGCCGCGCCTTCCTCGACGCCTGCCGTCTGGCCCAGCTCGGCTCTTGGTCCGGGTGGCTCGACGTGGATGGCGACCGCTACGACGTCACCCCGGATCACTGGTGGGGAAGCCGCGACCGCTCCTGGGGGATCCGACCGGTTGGGGAACCGGAAGATCCCGGGGTCCTGGCCGTCAAGCCGTCGGCCCCCTTCCGCTGGCTCTACGCCCCGTTCCGCATGGAGGACCACGCCATGGTCTTCATCTGCCAGGAGCGAGACGACGGCAGCCGGGTGCTGGAGGAGGCGGTTCGGCTGTGGCCCGACGGGCGCGTCGAGCACCTGGGGCGCCCCGAGCACGACCTCACGTGGGACGACAAGGGTCCGGGCCTCTTCGGCCTCGTGCAGGGGGGCACCCTTCGCCTCGGCGACGTCACCGTGGAGGTGGAGCAGCGTCCTTCCGGTCCACCTCGGTGTGGGCACCGGCTACGGGTTCGACGGTGACGGCTGGAAGCACGGCGCCTACCAGGGTCCCCTCGAGGTGCAGGGAAAGGTGTGCGACCTGTCGACGGAGGAGGGCCGCAGCGCCATGTTCGGCATCGTGGACGGCGTGGCGCGCGTTCACGTGCGACGGCCAGACGGGCTACGGGCTGCTGGAGCACCTCGTGGTGTGAGCCCGGACGGGAACCGGTTCCAGGCCCACGGGCCCCCAGCGGTACCCTCCCCCTGATGCTCCGGTTCCTCACGGCGGGCGAGTCGCACGGACGGGCGCTCGTCGTCATCGTCGAGGGCCTGCCTGCCGGCCTGCCCGTGACCACCGAGGCCGTGCAGGCCGAGCTGGCCCGACGACGGCTGGGCTACGGCCGAGGGCCTCGCATGAAGTTCGAGCAGGACGAGGTGACGATCCTCGGCGGTGTCCGCCACGGCCGTACGCTCGGCTCTCCGGTGGCCATCGAGGTCGGCAACAGCGAGTGGGACCGCGACCCTGAGAAGTGGCAGCAGGAGATGTCCGTACGGGCCGAGGACGGGCCCACCAAGGCGCCGCTCACCCAGGTCCGCCCGGGTCACGCCGACCTCGCCGGCATGCAGAAGTACGGCTTCACCGACGCGCGCGACGTGCTGGAGCGGGCCTCGGCGCGCGAGACGGCGGCCCGGGTGGCAGCGGGCACCCTCGCCAAGGCCCTGCTGGCCGAGCTCGACATCGAGATCGTCAGCCACGTCATCCAGATGGGTGCCGCCCGATCCAAGGCCAGCTCCGCGCCCGGCCCGGCCGACCTGGCGGCGGTCGACGAGTCGTC
Source organism: uncultured Microthrixaceae bacterium (assembly GCA_963795165.1). GTDB lineage: Bacteria > Actinomycetota > Acidimicrobiia > Acidimicrobiales > VFJN01 > VFJN01. Next base: position 339,234 of record CAWCGT010000001.1, read on the forward strand.
CGTGCGCTGCTTCGACGCCGCCGCCGAGGAGGCGATGGTCGCCGAGATCAAGGCGGCGGCCAAGGACGGCGACAGCCTGGGCGGGGTGGTGGAGGTGCTGGCCTACGGCGTGCCCGGTTGGGCTTGGGGAGCCACGTGCACTGGGACCGCAAGCTCGACGCCCTGCTGGCGCGGGCGCTCATGTCGATCCAGGCCGTGAAGGGCGTGGAGATCGGCGACGGGCTTCGAGGTCGCCGGCCGCCGGGGCAGCGAGGCCCACGACCCGATCACGTGGGACGCCGCCGAGCGGCTACCGGCGCGAGTCGGCGCTGGCCGGCGGTGTCGAGGGCGGCATCTCCACCGGCGAGGTGGTGGTGGCCCATGCCGCCATGAAGCCGCTGGCCACCCTCAACCGACCCACGCTCAAGACCGTCGACACCGCCACCAAGGAGGAGGCGGTCTCGTTCAAGGAGCGCACCGACGTCACCGCCGTGCCGGCCATGGGCGTGGTGGCCGAGACGATGGTGGCCCTCGTCCTGGCCGACGAGGTGACCCGCAAGTTCGGCGGCGACTCGGTCGACGAGCTGCGCCGCAACCGCGACGCCTTCCTCGCCACGCTGGGCTGAGGGCCGGTGCCCCCCCGTCACGTCGTGCTCGTGGGCCTCATGGGAACCGGCAAGACCACCGTGGGCCGACGGTTGGCCGCCCGGCTCGACCGCCACTTCGTCGACGCCGACTCCGCCCTCGAGGAGATCGCCGACCGCACCATCGCGGAGATCTTCGAGCACGACGGGGAGGCGGCGTTCCGCGACCTCGAGGCGGACACCTTCGAGGAGCTCCTCGAGCACCACGAGCCCTGCGTGATCGCCAGCGGTGGCGGTCTCGTGCTGCGCTCGGACAACCGAGAGCGGCTCCGGCGGCGGGACGTCACCGTCGTCTACCTCGAGGCGGGGCCGGCCTTCGTCGCCAGTCGGGTGGCCGGCAAGTCGCACCGCCCCCTGCTCACCGGCCCCGAGCCGGTGGCCGACGTCCTGGCGAGGCTGCACGCCGAGCGCTCGCCGCTCTACGCCGAGGTGGCCGACCTCACGGTGGCCGTCGAGCCCTTCCACGACGTTGCCAAGCCCAAGCGGGCGCTGGCTGAGCGCATCGCCGAGCTCGTGCTCGACCACGAAGCCGAGGTGTCGGCATGATCACGGTGGAGGTGGTGCTCGCCAGACCGCCGCTACCCGGTGCTGGTCGGCCATGGCGCCCGACACGAGCTGGCCGGGCTCCTCCCGGACGGCACGGCCCGCGCTGCCATCGTCACCCAAGCCGGCATCGGCCTCGACGTCGACCCCGGCCGTCGAGCACCGCACGGTCGAGATCGGCGACGGGGAGCCGGCCAAGTCGCTCGCCACCGTCGAGGAGCTGTGCCGGGACTGGGCCGACTGGGGCCTCACCCGGGGCGACGTCGTGGTGGCCGTCGGCGGCGGGGTGGTCACCGACGTCGCCGGCTTCGCGGCCGCCAGCTACCACCGCGGGGTGCCGGTGGTGCACGTGCCCACCACCCTGCTCGGCATGGTCGACGCCGCCATCGGCGGCAAGACCGGGGTCAACCTGCCCGGAGGGCAAGAACCTGGTCGGCGCCTTCTGGCAGCCCGTCGCCGTGCTGTGCGACACCGACGCCCTCGCCACCCTCCCGCCGCGGGAGCTCCGCTCCGGGCGCGGCGAGCTGGCCAAGTACCACTTCCTCACCGACGCCGACCTCCTGGCCCTCGACCTCGAGCGAGCGCATCGCCGCCGCGTGCAGATCAAGGCCGAGGTGGTGGCCGGCGACGAGCGCGAGGACCCGACCAACCGTCGCGGCCGGGCCATCCTCAACTACGGCCACACCCTCGCCCACGCGCTCGAGATCGCCGGCGACCACGACCTGCGCCACGGTGAGGCGGTGGCCATCGGGCTCGTGTACGCCGCCGCTGCTGGCCCATCGCCTGGGGCGCATCGACGCACGACCGGGTCGCCGAGCACGACCGGGTGCTGGCGGCCTACGAGCTCGAGTGGCGGCTGCCCGCCGGCGTCGATCCGCGACCGCTCGTGATCCAGCTGATGGGCCGGGACAAGAAGGCCATCGCACGGCCTCACCTTCGTGCTCGACGGTCCCGACGGCGTCGAGGTGGTGCCCGGCGTCGACGAGACCGTCGTGCGATCGTCCTGGAGTCCATGCCATGACGAGGGGAGCTGCCATGACCGCATCGTCCTGCTGCTGAGCGGACCCAACCTCAACCTGCTCGGGGAGCGGGAGCCGGAGGTCTACGGCACCGCGACCCTCGCCGACCACGTGGCCGTCGGCCCAGGCGGTGGCCGACGCCCACGACCTCGCCCTCGAGCACCTGCAGTCGAACCACGAGGGCGACGCTGGTCGACGCCGTCCACGCCGCCCGCGGCCGCTGCGCGCGCCATCGTCATCAACGCCGGCGCGCTCACCCACTACGCCTGGGCGCTGCACGACGCGCTGGCCGCCTTCGACGGGCCGGTCGTCGAGCTGCACCTCTCCAACCCGACGGCGCGCGAGGCGTGGCGCCACACCTCGGTGGTCGCGCCCGTGGCCACCGCGGTCATCGCCGGCCTCGGCGGCCACGGCTACCCGATGGCCATGGCGGCGGTGGCCCGGCTTGCTGGCGTGACGCTCGCCGCCCATGGACGTGGCGGGTCGCGCCTCGCGCCGCCTCCGCGGCGAGCTCGGCGACGCGCGGGCTGCGACGGCCTCCTCGTCACCCACCTCACCAACGTCCGCTACCTCACCGGCTTCACCGGCTCGGCCGGCGTCGCTGCTGGTGCGACCGCGACGGCGCCACGCTGGTCACCGACGGCCGCTACGAGGAGCAGGCCGCCGGCGAGCTGGCCGCGGCCGGGGTCGACCGCCGAGCTCGTGATCGGGCGCACCCGCGACCAGCAGCCGCGAGGCTGCTCACGCGGCACGTCGGCCGGCACGCGCAGCTCGGGCTCGAGGCCGAGCACGTGAGCTGGGCCGAGCAGCGCCGCTACGCCGACGAGTGGTTCGCCGGCCGCGAGCTGGTGCCCACCAGCGGGCTGGTCGAGGCGCTGCGGGTCGTCAAGGACGCCGGCGAGGTGGCCCGCATCGAGGCGGCGTGCGGCGATCGCCGACGCCGCGCTGGCCGCCGTCGTCGCCCCTGCTCGAGGAGCGGCCCACCGAGGCCGGCCTTCGCCCTGGCGCTCGACGCCGACGATGCGACCGGCCGGGGCCGACGACGTCTCGCTTCGAGACCATCGTGGCCGTCGGGCCCAACGGCTCGCGCCCGCACCACACGCCGTCCGGCCCGGACCATCGTCAGCGCGGCGACCTGGTGGTGATCGACTTCGGCGCGCTGGTCGACGGCTACCACTCCGACATGACCCGCACGATCGCCGTCGGCGGGCCCGGCGGCCCTCGACGACACGCAGGCCCGCATGGTGGCGGTGGTGCCGCGAGGCGCAGGCCGCTGGGGTGGCGGCCGTGCGGGCCGGCGGTGAGCGCCCGCGACGTCGACGCCGCCTGCCGCGAGGTCATCGCCGACGCCGGGTGGGGCGACGCCTTCGTCCACGGCACCGGCCACGGCGTGGGCCTCGACATCCACGAGGACCCGAGGGTGTCCTGGGCGGCCGATGCTACGCTCGCCGCCGGCCACGTCGTCACCGTCGAACCGGGCGTCTACCTCCCCGGCCACGGCGGGGTCCGCATCGAGGACACCGTCGTGGTCACCGAATCCGGGTGCCGCACCCTGACGCGTGCGCCCAAGTCCTGAACCCGAGGTGCACGAACGCATGGCTGCCGTCTCCACCAACGACCTGAAGCGAGGGATGTCCCTCGACCTCCCCGACGGCCTGTTCCAGGTCGTCGACTTCCAGCACGTCAAGCCCGGCAAGGGCGGCGCCTTCGTGCGCACCACCCTGCGCAACATGCGCAACGGCGGCCAGGTCGGACCGCACCTTCCGGGCCGACGAGAAGGTCGAGCAGGCCGTGATCGACAAGCGGGAGATGCAGTTCCTGTACCGCGACGGCAGCGACTACGTGTTCATGGACAACGAGACCTACGACCAGCTCACCGTGCCGCCGGCGTCGCTGGGCGACGCCGCCAACTACATCGTCGACGGGTCCAGCGTGGTGCTGCAGATGTACGGCGACGAGATCGTCGGCTCCGACCTGCCGGCCGCGGTCGAGCTCAACGTCACCGAGACCGAGCCCGGCGTGCAGGGCGACCGCGTGTCCGGCGCCCGCAAGCCGGCCACGCTCGAGACCGGGCTCGTCGTGCAGGTGCCGCTGTTCGTGAACCCGGGCGACCGGATCAAGGTCGACACCCGCATCGGGCGAGTACATCACCCGGGCCTGATGAGCCCTCGCCGAGGAGCGGCGCGACGCCCGGGAGCGGGCCCTCGGCCTGCTCTACGAGGCCGAGACCAAGGGCTGCACCGGCGCCGAGGTGCTGGCCGGGCTTCCCGTGCCCGCCCGACGAGTTCGCCGCCGGCCTGGTGCGGGCGGTCGACGAGCACCGCGACCGCATCGACGGCCTGCTCGACCGAGTTCGCCCAGGGGTGGACCCTCGCCCGCATGCCCGCCCTCGACCGCGCCGCCCTGCGCATGGGCACCGCCGAGCTGCTCACCCGCCCCGACGTGCCCACCGCCGTCGTGCTCAACGAGGTCGTCGAGCTGGCCAAGCGGTTCTCCACCGACGACTCCGGTCGCTTCGTCAACGGCCTCCTCGCCCGGATCGCCACCGAGGTCCGCCCGGGGTGACCCGCTCGACCCGGTGCTATGGTCCTCCTCTGACGTTAAGCGGGTCCCGTGAGGCCCGGACGGCAGGAAGGGATCCGGCTGATGGCCGAACGCGAACGACGCACGACGCCCCCGTACGGGGGCGTTTTCGTTGCCCGGAGCCAGGTCATGGACGCCGACGACGTCCGCCGGGCGATCTGGCGGATGGCCCACGAGATCATCGAGCGCAACCACGGCCTCGACGGGGTGGTGCTGGTCGGCCTGCAGACCGGCGGGGTCGGTCTGGCCGAGGCCTTCGCCGAGGCCCTGCCAGGAGATCGACGGCACCGCGCCACCGGTCGGCACCCTCGACGTCGCCCTGTTCCGCGACGACATCGGCATCCGCCCGGTGCTGCCCGAGGCCGTCACCGACATCCCCGTCGACCTCGACGGCGCGATCGTCGTGCTCGTCGACGACGTGCTCTTCACCGGCCGCACCATCCGGGCCGCCCTCGACGCCCTCAACGCCTACGGCCGACCGCGCGCCGGTGCAGCTGGCCGTGATGGTCGACCGCGGCCACCGCGAGCTGCCCGATCCGCCCCGACTACGTCGGCAAGAACCTGCCCACCCGACGCGACGAGATGGTCAACGTGAGCCCGCAGGGCGTCGACCTCGGCGAGGTGGTCAAGCCGTGAACCACCTCCTGTCCATCGCCGACCTCGACCGCGCCGACATCGAGCAGCTCCACAAGCTCACCGACTCCTTCGCCGAGGTGAGCCGCCGGGCCATCCCGAAGGTGCCCGGCGCTCCGGGGCAAGAACGTGGTGTGGCTCTTCTACGAGGACTCCACCCGCACCCGGCTCAGCTTCGAGCAGGCGGCCAAGCGGCTGTCGGCCGACACCATGACCTTCAGCGTCGGCTCGTCGTCGGTGAAGAAGGGCGAGTCGCTCCGCGACACCGTCCTCACCATCGAGGCCATGGGCGTCGACGCCATCGTCGTGCGCCACGGCTCGGCCGGCGTGCCGTGGCAGATCGCGGCGCTGGCTCGAGGACCGGGTGCGCGTCGTCAACGCCGGCGACGGCTGGCACGAGCACCCCACCCAGGCCCTGCTCGACAGCTACACGATCCGCGCAGGAGCGGGGTCGCTCGACGGCCTGCACATCGGGATCGTCGGCGACGTCAAGCACAGCCGGGTGGCCCGCTCCGACGTGCTCGCCTACACCGCCCTCGGCGCCGAGGTCACCCTCGTCGCGCCGCCCACGCTGCTGCCGCCGTCGCTCGAGGGGTGGCCGGTGCAGGTCAGCCACGACCTCGACGCCGTCCTGCCCACCCTCGACGTGGTCTACCTCCTGCGGATGCAGAAGGAGCGCATGACCGAGCACCTCGTGCCCTCGCTGCGCGAGTACACCGCCCGCTTCGGGCTCACCCGGCGCCGGGTCGACGCCCTGCGCGACGACGCCCTCGTCATGCACCCCGGCCCGATGAACCGCGGCGTGGAGATCAGCGCCGAGGTGGCCGACCTGCCCCGCTCGGTGATCATCGACCAGGTGCGCAACGGCGTGGCCATCCGCATGGCGGTCCTCTACCTGCTGCTCGGCCAAGGGGTCGAGAAGGTCCTCGGCTCCGACGACGTCGCTCGTCCCCGAGCTCCAGGAGGTGACCGGCTGATGGCCACCATCGTGCTCAAGGGCGGCCGGGTCGTCGACCAGACCGGGGACCGCACCGCCGACGTGGTCATCGGCGACGACGGCGCATCGCGGCCGTCGGCCCCGACCTCGACGGCCGACCGGGTCCTCGACGCCGGCGGCTGCGTCGTCAGCCCCGGGCTCGTCGACCTGCACAGCCACCTGCGCCAGCCGGGCCAGGAGGAGGCGGAGACGATCGAGACCGGAGCCCGGGCCGCCGCGCTCGGCGGCTACACGTGCATCCTGGCCATGCCCAACACCGATCCCGGCCATCGACCACGCCGGGGTCGTCCGCGAGGTGCTCGAGCTGGGCCGCAGCGGCCCCGTGCGACGTGCGCACCTCGGGCGCCATCACGGTCGGCCGCGCGGGCGAGCAGCTGGCACCGATCGGGGAGATGGCCGAGCTCGGCGTGCGGTTCTTCACCGACGACGGCGCCGGCGTGGCCGACGCCCGCCTGATGCGCCGGGCCATGGAGTACGCCGGCGGCCTCCCCGGCAAGGGGGTCGTGCTGGCCCAGCACTGCGAGGACCCGGTGCTGTCGGCGGGCGGCCACATGCACGAGGGGGAGTGGTCGTCCCGGCTCGGCATCCCCGGCCAGCCCGCCGAGGCCGAGGAGCTGATGGTCATGCGCGACCTCGCGCTGGCCCGCCTCACCGGCACCCGGGTGCACTTCCAGCACCTGTCCACGGCCGGGTCGATCGCCATGGTGCGGGCGGCCAAGGCCGGGGGCCTGCCCGTGAGCTGCGAGGCCACCACCCACCACTTCACGCTCACCCACGCCGAGTGCGCCTCCTACGACCCGGTGTTCAAGGTGAACCCGCCGCTGCGGACCGACGACCGACGTGGCCGCGGTGCGGGCCGGCCTGGCCGACGGGACGATCGACTGCATCGCCACCGACCACGCCCCCCACACCCAGGAGGCCAAGGAGGCGCGCGTTCGACCAGGCGCCGCCCGGCATGCTCGGGCCTGGAGACGGCGCTGGCCCTCGCCCTCACCGAGCTCGACCTCCCGATCGCGGAGGTGCTCGCGCTGCTGTCGTGGCGTCCGGCCGCGATCCTCGGCGTCGACGACCAGCACGGCCTGCCGGTCGCCGAGGGCAACCCGGCCAACCTCACCGTGATCGACCCCACCGCCACCTGGATCGTCGACCCGGCCGCAGCTGGCCAGCCGCAGCCGCAACACCCCCTACGCCGGGCGCACCCTCACCGGCCGGGTCCGCCACACCGTCCTCTTCGGCGAGCCGGTCGTGATCGACGGGGAGGCCCAACGATGAAGGAGGCCCTGCTCGTGCTGGCCGACGGCACCACCTTCGAGGGGGAGGCCGATCGGCGCCGACGCACCGGCCAGCGGGGAGGTCGTGTTCAACACCGTGCTGTCCGGCTACCAGGAGGTGATCACCGACCCGTCCTACGCGGGGCAGATCATCACGTTCACCTACCCGCACATCGGCAACTACGGGGTGAACGCCGCCGACTTCGAAGCCGCGCCGTCCGTTCTGCCGCGGGGTCGTGGTGCGCGACCTGGCCCGCCGCCGCTCGAGCTGGCGGAGCGAGGCCGACCTCGACGACCAGCTGCGGGCCTACGGCATCCCCGGCATCGCCGGGATCGACACCCGCAAGCTCACTCGCCGCATCCGCGAGGTCGGCGCCATCCCGGGCGCCTTCGGCCCGCTCGACCAGGTCGACGAGGCCACCCTGCTGGCCGTGGCCCGCGCCGAGCCCGGCACCGACGGCGTCGACCTGGTGGCCCAGGTCACCACGCCGGAGCCCTACCGGGTGGCCGACGGCCAGCGCCCCCTCGTGGTCGCCTACGACTTCGGCATCAAGCGCACGATCCTGCGCCACCTGGCCACGTGGTTCGACGTCGAGGTGGTCCCGGCGTCGACCACCGCCGCCGACGTGCTGGCGCGCCAGCCCGCCGGGGTGTTCCTGTCCAACGGCCCGGGCGACCCGGCGGCGGTGCCCTACGCCAGCGACGCCATCGCCGCTCTGCTCGGCCAGGTGCCGGTCTTCGGGATCTGCCTCGGCCACCAGCTGCTCGGTCGGGCGCTCGGCGCCAGCACCGTGAAGCTGCCGTTCGGCCACCACGGCGGCAACCACCCGGTGCGCAACCTGGCCACCGGCAAGGTCGAGATCACCAGCCAGAACCACAACTTCGCCGTCGACGCCGACTGCCTCGGCGGGCGGGCCGAGATGAGCCACGTCAACCTCAACGACGGGGTGTGCGAGGGCCTCCGGGTCCTCGACGCTCCCGCGTTCAGCGTGCAGCACCACCCCGAGGCCGGCCCCGGCCCGCACGACAGCGCCTACCTGTTCGAGCGAGTTCGCCAGGCTGCTCGGCGTGTCCGGCCAACGAGAGGCCCCCAGCGGCTTCCCCCTCGCCGATCGGGGAGTGGCCTGACCATGCCGAGGCGCGACCGACATCGAGTCGATCCTGCTGATCGGGGCCGGCCCGATCGTGATCGGCCAGGCCTGCGAGTTCGACTACTCCGGCACCCAGGCCTGCAAGGTCCTGGGCGAGGAGGGCTATCCGGGTGATCCTGGCCAACTCGAACCCGGCCACGATCATGACCGACCCCGAGTTCGCGGACGCCACCTACGTCGAGCCGCTCGACGTCGACGTGCTCATGCGCATCATCGAGCGGGAGCGCCCCGACGCCGTGCTGCCGACCCTCGGCGGGCAGACCGCCCTCAACCTGGCCATGCAGCTCGTCGAGCGCGGCGCCGTCGACACGCCGGGCACCCCGGAGCTGATCGGCGCCAACGCCGAGGCGATCCGCACCGCCGAGGACCGCGAGGCGTTCAAGGTGGCCATGCAGGGCATCGGCCTCGACGTCCCGCCCTCGGCCGTGGCCCACACGATGGACGAGGCGCGCGACGTCATCGGTCGCATCGGCCTGCCGGTGGTGATCCGCCCCGCCTTCATCCTCGGCGGCAAGGGCACCGGCATCGCCTCCACCCCGGAGGAGTTCGAGCGGATGGCCGGCCTCGGCCTGGCCGCCAGCCCGGTCAGCGAGATCCTCATCGAGCGGTCCATCGCCGGGTGGAAGGAGTACGAGCTCGAGGTCATGCGCGACCGCGCCGACAACTGCGTGATCATCTGCTCGATCGAGAACCTCGACCCGATGGGCGTGCACACCGGCGACTCGATCACGGTGGCCCCGGCCCAGACGCTCAGCGACGTCGAGTACCAGCGCATGCGCGACGCCGCCTTCGCCTGCATCCGCCGGGTGGGGGTGGAGACCGGCGGCTCGAACGTGCAGTTCGCGCTCGACCCCACCAACGGCGACATGGTGATCATCGAGATGAACCCGCGGGTGTCCCGGTCGTCGGCCCTGGCCTCGAAGGCCACCGGGTTCCCGATCGCCAAGATCGCCGCCAAGCTCGCGGTGGGCTACACGCTCGACGAGATCCCCAACGACATCACCAAGGCCACGCCGGCCAGCTTCGAGCCGACCATCGACTACGTCGTCACCAAGGTGCCCGCGGTGGGCGTTCGAGAAGTTCCCCGGCGCGCCGGGCGTGCTCGGCACGTCGATGCAGTCGGTGGGCGAGGCCATGGCCATCGGCCGCACCTTCCCCGAGTCGCTGCAGAAGGCCATGCGCTCGCTGGAGCACGGCCGCCTCGGCCTGGGCTGCGACCCCGGCGAGGCGGCCCTCGACGACCTCGACGACGAAGCCCTGCTCACCCGGGCCGCCATCGGCACGCCGGACCGCCCCTTCCAGCTCGAGGCGGCCCTGCGCCGCGGCATCAGCGTCGAGACGCTGGCCGAGCGCACCCAGGTCGACCCGTGGTTCCTCGACCAGATCCTCGCCATCGTGGAGGAGCGAGCCGCCCTGGCCGATCTGGGCTTCGCCGGCATGGACCGCCGGGCCTGGCGGCGGGCCAAGCGCCTCGGGTTCTCCGACGCCCAGCTGGGCTGGCTCTGGTCGGCGCCCGAGGCCGAGGTCCGGGCCCGACGGCTGGCGGCCGGGGTGCGGGCCACCTTCAAGACGGTCGACACCTGCGCGGCGGAGTTCGAGGCCGAGACGCCGTACCACTACTCCACCTACGAGGACGAGGACGAGGTCGCCGCCTCAGGCCGGGAGAAGGTGCTCATCCTCGGCTCCGGGCCCAACCGGATCGGCCAGGGCATCGAGTTCGACTACTGCTGCGTGCACGCCAGCTTCGCCCTCGCCGACGCCGGCTACGAGACCGTGATGCTCAACTGCAACCCCGAGACGGTGTCCACCGACTACGACACCTCCGACCGCCTCTACTTCGAGCCGCTCACCCTCGAGGACACCCTCAACGTGATCGAGGCCGAGCAGGCGTCGGGGACCCTGGTGGGCGTGATCGTGGGCCTCGGCGGCCAGACCCCGCTCAAGCTCTCGGGCTCCCTGCCGCCCGAGCTGGTGCTCGGCACCTCGCCGGAGTCGATCGACCTGGCCGAGGACCGCGAGCGGTGGAACGCCCTCTGCGCCCGGCTCGAGATCCCGCAGCCGGCCGGCGGCACCGCCACCACCCTCGAGCAGGCCCAGGCGATCGTGGACAAGATCGGCTACCCGGTGCTCATGCGACCGTCCTACGTGCTCGGCGGCCGGGCCATGGAGATCGTCTACGACGACGAGTCGCTCGACCCGGGCCATGGACCAGCTGGCCGGGCTTCGGCAGCCTCGGCAGGGAGGGCGGGCTGTCGGCCGAGCGCCCGGTGCTCATCGACCGCTTCCTCGAGGACGCCACCGAGGTCGACGTCGACGCCATCCGCGACCACACCGGCGAGGTGATCATCGGCGGGGTGATGGAGCACGTGGAGGAGGCGGGCGTGCACTCGGGCGACTCCGCCTGCGCCATCCCGCCCTACTCCCTGTCGCCCGAGACGATCGCGGTGATCGAGAGCCACACCCGGGCCATCGCCGACCGCGCTCGAGGTCGTCGGCCTCATCAACGTGCAGTACGCCGTGAAGGCCAACCAGGTGTTCGTGATCGAGGCCAACCCCCGCGCCAGCCGCACCGTGCCGTTCGTGGCCAAGGCCACCGGCGTGCCGCTGGTGAAGGTGGCCGCCCGGGTCATGGTCGGCGCCACCCTCGCCGAGCTCCGCAAGGAGGGGCTGCTCCGCGAGCCGGCGCCCGGCGGCTACGTGGCCGTCAAGGAGGCGGTGCTGCCGTTCAACCGCTTCCCCGACGCCGACACCGTGCTCGGCCCGGAGATGCGCAGCACCGGTGAGGTCATGGGCATCGACACCACGTTCGGGCTGGCCTTCGCCAAGAGCCAGCTGGCGGCCGGCGACCGCCTGCCCGAGGCGAGGCTGCGTGTTCATGTCGCTCGCCGATCGCGACAAGGCCGTGGGGATCGAGGCGGCCCGTCGGTTCGTCGAGGCCGGCTTCCGCATCGTCGCCACCGCGGGCACCGCCGACGCCCTCGACGCGGCGGGCATCCCCGTGGCCACCCGGGTGGCCAAGGTGGGGGAGGCCGCCGGCACCGACGCCGTGGAGCTCATCTCGTCGGGCAAGGTCGACCTCGTGGTCAACAGCCCACGGGGTCGCGGGGCGCGGGCCGACGGCGCCCACATCCGGGCCGCGGCCGCCGTCCAGGGCATCCCGTGCCTCACCACCGCGGCGGCCGGCCTGGCCGCCGCCAACGGCATCATCGACTCGGCCACCCACGAGCTGCGGGTCCGCACCCTCCAGGAGTTCCACCGCGGCATCGACCTCGACCGGCCCCGCCTGCCCCTGGTCACCGAACCGTGAGCGGCCGCGACCGTGGACCTGACCACCTCGGTCGGGTCGGTCGTCGCTCCCCAACCCGGTGCTGACCGCGTCGGGCACCGCCGGGCACGGCGCCGAGCTGGCCGCCTTACGTCGACCTCGGCCGCCTCGGCGCGGTGGTGGTGAAGTCGCTGGCCGCCGACCCCTGGGCCGGCAACCCAGCCCTCCGGGTCCACGAGACGCACGGCGGGATGCTCAACAGCGTCGGCCTCCAGGGCCCTGGCGTGGAGGCCTGGCTCGAGCGACGACCTCCCCGCCCTGCTGGCCACCGGCGCTCGTGTGGTGGCGTCGATCTGGGGTCGGACGGTGGCGGAGTACCAGGCCGCCGCCGATCGCTGGCCGGCGGCTCCCGCCCGAGGTCGTGGCGGTCGAGGTGAACCTCTCCTGCCCGAACACCGAGGCCGGCTCGCGACCTGTTCGCCCACTGCCGCCGGGCCACCGACGAGGCCATGGCGGCCACGGCCGGGTGCGGGCGGCCCCGCTGGGCCAAGCTCAGCCCCAACGTCACGGACCTCGTCCCGATCGCGGCCGCCGCCCAGGAGGCGGGGGCCGAGGCGGTGACCCTCGTCAACACGGTGCTGGGCCATGGCCATCGACCCGGCCACCGGCGGCTACCGGCTCGGCTCCGGGCCACGCGGCGGCGGGCTCTCCGGCCCGGCGATCCACCCGGTGGCGGTGCGGGCCGTCCACGACGTCCACGCCGCCCTGCCCGACCTCCCCATCGTGGGCGTGGGCGGTGTGGCCTCCGGTGCCGACGCCGCCGAGCTGCTCTGGCGGGCGCCTGCGGCCGTGCAGGTCGGCACCGCCACCTTCGCCGACCCCCGAGCGCCGCTGCGGGTCCTCCAGGAGCTGGCCGACCTGGCTGCGCCGCACCCGGTCACGAAGCGATCCGTGCGATGCGTGGGAGCCGCCCACCGAAGGGAGATCCAGCGCATGACCGTCGTCGACACCGCCGCCTCCGCCGAGGTGCGCTCCAAGCTCGCCGTCGCCCTCGACGTCGACGACTCCGTGGCCGCGCTCCGCCTGGCGCGCGAGGTCCAGCCGTGGTTCGGCGTGGCCAAGGTCGGCCTCGAGCTGTACAGCGCCTCGGCCCCGACGTGGTCGGGGCCGCTGATCGACCTCGGGCTACGACGTGTTCTGCGACCTCAAGTTCCACGACATCCCGACCACGGTCGAGCGGGCGGCCCGGGTGGTCGGCGCGCTCGGCGCCACCTACCTCAACTTCCACGCCCAGGGGGGCGCCGCATGCTGCCGGCCGGCGTCGACGGCTTCCTGGCGGGAGCCGCCGAGCGCCGGTCTGCCCAGCGCCGGTCCCGCTCGCCGTCACCATCCTCACCAGCGACGGCGACGCGCCCGCCGCACATCCTCCAGAAGCGGGTGCAGGCGGCGCTCGAGGCCGGCTGCGGGGGCATCGTCTGCGCCGCCGGCGACGTGCACGAGGCCAAGCAGTACGGCCCCCGCCTCACCGCCGTCGTCCCGGGCATCCGCCCCGCCGGCACCCCCACCCACGACCAGGCGCGGTCGGCCACGCCGGAGGCGGCCATCGCCGCCGGCGCCGACCTCCTCGTGATCGGTCGGGCCGTCACCCATGCCGACGATCCCGCGGCCGCGGCGTCGCGCTGCCGAGTCGCATCGCTGCGCATCGTTCCTGACTAGGGTCCGCACGCATGCCGCAGCCTCCCGTCCTCACCCCGAGCAGCGCGAGCAAGCCCTGGCCAAGGCGGCCGAGGCCCGGCGCGCTCGCGCCGAGCTGAAGGAGAAGCTCAAGATGGGGTCGCTGACCCTGCGCGAGCTCCTCGCCCAGGCCGGCGGACGACGACCACGTCGGCAAGATGAAGGTGCTGGCCGTGATCGAGGCGCTCCCCGGCGTCGGCAAGGTGAAGGCCCGGCGCACCATGGAGGAGATCGGCATCGCCGACACCCGCCGGGTCCGCGGCCTCGGCGAGCAGCAGCGCAAGGCCCTGCTCGACGCCTTCGGCTGACGCCGTCAGCCGCGTTGCTGATCACCATCTCCGGCCTCCCGGGCTCCGGCACCACCACGGTCTCGCGGCTCGTCGCGGACGCGGCTCGGGCTCGAGCGCGTCCCTGGCGGCGAGGTGTTCCGGCAGATGGCCGCTGAAGCGGGGATGACCCTGGCCGAGTTCGGGACCCACGCCCAGGGCCACCCGGAGATCGACCGCGAGCTCGACGACCGCCTCGCTGCCCGGGCCGCCGAGGGCGACTGCGTCCTCGAGTCGCGCCTGGCCGGCTGGCTGGCGACCCGATCCGGGCTGGCCGCCCTCCGGGTGTGGGTCGAGTGCGCCGCCGAGGTGCGAGCCGAGCGGGTGGCCGACCGCGACGGCACCGATCTGGCCCAGGCCCTCATCGACAACGCCGAGCGCAGCGACCTCGAACGGGCCCGCTACCAGGCGGTCTACGACATCGACCTCGACGACCGCTCCACCTACGACCTGGCTGGCTCGACTCCACGGACCGCACGGCACGAGGACCTGGCGGAGGAGATCGCTGGCCCGCGTCGCAGCGGGCTGATTCACTCCCCGGCGGGGGTCGCTGGTAGCATCGCTCTGTCCCCCCTCAGCGAACGAAGAGGACCTGCCATGGCGTCGCGCCACGACACGATGATGAACCCGCCCATCGAGGGCCTCCTCGACCGGGCTGGCTCGAAGTTCACCCTGGTCACCCTCGGCGCCAAGCGGGCCCGGCAGATCAACTCGTACTACAACCAGCTGTCCGAGGGCCTCGGCACCGTGGTGCCGCCGCAGGTCACCTCCTCGGCCCGCAAGCCGCTGTCGATCGCCTTCGAGGAGATCGACGCCGACAAGATCCTCGGCTACTGGCCCGGACCCCGAGGCCGAGGACGACGACGCCGACGGCGAGGACACCGAGTCGGCCGAGTAGGCCGCGCTCACGCCGACGCCATGCTCGAGGGCAAGCGCATCGTCCTCGGCGTGTCGGGGGGCATCGCCGCCTACAAGGCGGTCGAGCGTCTGCCGCCGCCTCGTCGACGCCGGCGCCCACGTCATCCCGGTCCTCACCGACGGCGCCCTGCACTTCGTCGGCCGCACCACCTTCGACGCCCTCGGCTCGGAGCGGGCCTGGACGTCCCTCTGGGACGAGCCGCACCCGATCCCGCACACCCACCTCGGCCAGACGGCCGACCTGGTGCTCGTCGCGCCGGCCACCGCCCGGGTCCTCGGCCTCTACGCCGCCGGGATCAGCGACGACCTGCTGACCAACGTCCTGCTCGCCACCCGGGCCCCGGTGCTCGTGTGCCCGGCCATGCACACCGAGATGTGGGAGCACCCCGCGGTGCAGGACAACCTCCGCGTGCTCCGCGGCTCGCGGCGTGCACGTGGTCGAGCCCGAGACGGGCCGCCTGGCCGGCGGCGACGTCGGCGCCGGCCGCCTGGCCGAGCCGGCCACCATCGTGGCGGCCGTCGACGGGCTCCTCGGCCGCGATGCACGGGCCACGACCTCACCGGGCTGCGGGTGCTCGTCACCGCCGGCGGCACCCGCGAGCCGATCGACCCGGTCCGCTTCATCGGCAACCGCTCGTCGGGCAAGCAGGGCCACGCCGTCGCCGAGGAGGCCGCCGCACGCGGCGCCAAGGTCACCCTGGTCACCACCACCGACCGTCCCGGTCTCCGCCGGCATCGACGTGGTGCGCGTCGACACCGCCGCCGAGATGGAGCAGGCCGTGCTCAGCCGCGCCGACGACGCCGACGTGGTGGTGATGGCCGCCGCCGTGGCCGACTTCCGACCCGTGCAGGTCGCCGACGCGCAAGATCAAGAAGGCCGGCGGGCGCCCCGAGGTGCGTGCTCGAGCCCACCGCCGACATCCTCGCCGCCCTCGGCGCAGCCGGCGCCCCGGCCAGACCATCGTCGGGTTCGCGGCCGAGACCGACGACCTCCGGGCCAACGCCGCCGACAAGCTGGCCCGCAAGGGGATCGACCTCATCGTGGCCAACGACGTGTCGGCGCCCGGGCGTGGGCTTCGAGCACGACACCAACGCGGTGGTGATCCTGGGCGCCGACGGCGCCGCCCACGAGGTCCCCCTCACCGACAAGCGGGCCATCGCCCGCGCCATCCTCGACGCCGTATCGACAACAAGGAGCAACCCGTGACCCGCCAGTGGACCTTCACCTCGGAGTCCGTGACCGAGGGCCATCCCGACAAGATGGCCGACCAGATCTCGGACTCGATCCTCGACGCCATCCTGGCGCGAGGACCCGATGGCCCGCGTGGCCTGCGAGACGATGGTCACCACCGGCCTCGCCATCGTCGCCGGGGAGATCACCACCACCGCCTACGTCGAGATCCCGCAGATCGTCCGCGAGACGATCAAGGGCATCGGCTACGACCGCGAGTCGGTGGGCTTCGACGGCAACACCTGCGGCGTGATCACCTCGATCGACCCGCAGTCGCCCGACATCGCCCAGGGCGTCGACACCGCCTTCGAGACCCGCACCGGCGTGTCCGGCGAGGACCTCCTCAACAGCCAGGGCGCCGGCGACCAGGGGATGATGTTCGGCTACGCCGTCGACGAGACCCCCGACCTCATGCCGCTGCCGATCTGGCTGGCCCACCGCCTGGCCGAGCGCCTCGCCGAGGTCCGCAAGTCCGGCGTCCTGCCCGTACCTGCGCCCCGACGGCAAGACCCAGGTCACCGTCGACTACGAGGGCAACACGCCCAAGCGGCTCACCACGGTGCTCATCTCCACCCAGCACCAGCCCGGCATCGACGCCGAGACGCTGATCAAGCCCGACCTGATCGAGCACGTGATCACCCCGCTGCTGCCGCCCGACATCGACACCGTCCGACGTGCGGGTGCTCGTGAACCCCACCGGCAACTTCGAGCTCGGCGGCCCCTACGCCGACTGCGGCCTCACCGGCCGCAAGATCATCGTCGACACCTACGGCGGCGCCGCCCGCCACGGCGGCGGCGCCTTCTCCGGCAAGGACCCGTCCAAGGTCGACCGCTCGGCCGCCTACGCCGCCCGCTGGGTGGCCAAGAACGTGGTGGCCGCCGGCGCCGCCGACCGCTGCGAGGTGCAGGTGGCCTACGCCATCGGCGTCGCCCAGCCCGTGTCGATCCTGGTCGAGACCTTCGGCACCGAGACGGTCGACCCGGCGAAGATCAGCGAGGCCGTGCGCGAGGTGTTCGACCTCCGCCCGGCCGCCATCATCCGCGACCTCGACCTGCGCCGGCCGATCTACCAGAAGACGGCGGCCTACGGGCACTTCGGCCGCGAGGACAAGGACTTCACCTGGGAGCAGACCACCCGGGTCGACGACCTGAAGTCCGCGCTCGGGCTGTAGGCGTGACGCCGCTCGTCGTCCGGGTGCTCCCGGACGTGCCGGCCATCGACAAGACCTTCGACTACCTGGTCCCGGACGACGCTCCGGGACCAGGTGCACGTCGGCGACGTCGTGCGCGTCGAGCTCCACGGCCGGCGGGTCGGGGGCTGGGTCGTCGAGGTCGACGTCGACCCGCCGCCGGGCGTGGCCCTGCGGCCGCTGGCCAAGCGCAGCGGCCTCGGCCCCAGCACCGAGCTGATCGAGCTGGCCGAGTGGGCGGCGTGGCGGTGGGCGGGCCGCCCCGCGTCGTTCCTGCAAGACCGCCTCACCCGAGCGGGTGGTGCCGGGTCTGCCGCCGTCCCGCGCCCGGCCGACGCCCCTCGCCGCCGGCGCACCAGCTCCTGGCCGCCGCGGTCGCGGGCAGTCCCGGAGCGTCCTGCGGCTGCCGCTCCGGGCACCAACCTCGTCCACGTCGCTCGCGGCTGGCGCGGCGCTCGGGAACGCCCTGGTGCTGTGCCCCACCGCTGGCCATGGCCGCGCTCGATCACCGTCCGTCTCCGCCGGCGATGGCGTCCCCGTGGCCGCCCACCCGCGGGACTGGGCGCTCGGGGCGGCGGGCGCGACGGTGGTGGGCACCCGGGCCGCGGCCTGGGCGCCAGTGGCCGACCTGGCGGCCGTCGTGGTGCTCGACGAGCACGACGAGGCGCTACCAGCAGGAGCAGGCGCCCACCTGGCACGCCCGCGACGTCGCCATCGAGCGGGCCCGCGCGGGCGGGCGTGCCCTGCATCCTCACCAGCCCCTGCCCCAGCCCTCGAAGCGCTGGCGTTGGGGGCCGCTGCTGACGACCGACCGGGCTCGCGAGCAGGCGGGCTGGCCGGCGGTCGAGGTGGTCGATCGGCGTCTGAGAGGACCCACGCCGCGCCGGGCTGTTCTCCGACGCGCTGGTGCGCCTCGCTGCGAGCAGGACGGACGAGTGCTGTGCGTGCTGAACCGCACGGGCCGGGCCCGGCTGCTGGCCTGCGAGGCCTGCGGCGAGCTGGCACGCTGCGGTCGCTGCGACGCCGCTGTCCACCAGCCCGCTGAGGACGCTGCACTGCGCCCGGTGCGACGCCGCCCGGCCGCCGGTGTGCCTGGCCTGCGGGGCGAGCGCGGTTCAGGAACGTCCGCGCCGGGGTGACCCGGGTGCGCGAGGAGCTGGAGGCGCTGGTGGGGGAGCCGGTGACCGAGCTCACGGCGACGTCGGACCCGGCGCAGCCCGCTCACCCGGGTGGTGGTCGGCACCGAAGCCGTCCTCCAGCGCATCGATCGGGCCGACGCGGTGGCCTTCCTCGACCTCGACCAGGAGCTCCTGGCCCCGCGCTATCGCGCGGCCGAGCAGGCGCTGGCCCTGGTGGCGCGGGCGGCGCGGGTGGCGGCGGCCTCGGGGCCCGAGCGCGGCGCCGGGCAGCGGGCCGCCTGCTCCTGCAGACCCGCCACCCCGACCACGAGGTGGTGCGGGCGGCGGTCCACGCCGACGTCAGCGCGGTGGCCGCGGCCGAGCAGGCTCGCCGCGAGCTGCTCCGCCTTCCCCCCGTGCACGGCGATGGCCGAGGTGTCCGGTGCAGCGGGGCCCGCGTTCATCGAGCGGCTCGGGCGGCCCGCCGGCGTCGAGGTCGCCGAGGTGGAGGCGGGGCGGTGGCTGCTCCGGGCCCCGGACCACCGACCAGCTCTGCGACGCCCTGGCCGCGGTGGACCGTCCCCCCGGTCGGTTGCGGGTCGAGGTCGACCCGCTCCGGGTCTGAGCCCTCAGCGGTCGGGGGCCGGCTCCCAGAGCTCGAAGCGGTTGCCTTCGGGGTCGACGGCCCAGGCGAAGCGGCCGTAGTCGTCCTCGTCGATGCTCTGGGGCCACGGAGGCCCCCGCCTCGCGGAGGCGCCGCAGGGCCGACTCGAGGTCGTCGACGCGGTAGTTGACCATGTACTCCTGACGGGACGGCCCGAAGTAGCCGGTGTCGTGCGTCGAAGGCGGCCCACACCGTGTGCCCCATCTTGGCGGTGGCGGCGTCGGTCACCGGCAGGCCCAGGACCTCGTGGTACCAGCCCGCCAGCTGCTCGCGGGCACGGGAGCGGAAGAACACTCCGCCGATGCCGGTGATGTGCCCGCGTGCCTGCTCGTCGTCTCCCACGGCGCCAGCCTGGCACGTGGTCAGTAGGTGGTGGGAGACCAGGGAGCCGTGGGGGTGGCGAGGAGGGCGTCGAGGCGGTCGACGCCCCCGGCTCGGTGCTCTCGTCGAGCCATCCGGCCTCGTGGAGCCGGCGGACCGATCGCCCGCCCGAGCGCAGCGGCGCCCAGAGCGCTCCACCGGGAGCGTGACGTCGGGCGTGGCACCGGTGCGGCGGCCGACCTCGGTCCGTCGGGCCCGAGCTCGATCTGCCAGCGGCCCGCCGCGCAGGCCGAGGGGGTCGACCACCTCCACCACGCTGGAGCCGCCCAGCGGCGACGACCGGACGCGCGAAGAAGGCCGGAAGGTCGAGGAGCCGGACCCAGATGCAGTCGGAGTGGTCGAGGGCGACGACCGCCCGTCCGTCGACGAGGAGAGAGGGGCAGCGGGTCGTCGATGCCCCGGTTGCCAGCGTCGACGGTGCTCACCCAGTCGATCTCGCAGAGGTGGCGCCACAGCTCCCGCTCGGCTTCGGGGGTGGCGCCCACGAGGAGCTGCACCTCGGCTCGGCCGTCGGGCCGGTTGCGGGTGACCACGTCGTCGGCCACCGTGTAGGCGACCGCGCCTTGCACCTCGACCATCGTCGTCCCACCAGATGGCGCCCCGGCCTTGGCCGACTCGATCCGGCTGCCCGGGCCAGCGCCGCACCCCGGCCACGACGTCCCAGACGACGGGCTCGCGGCGGATGGCGCCCGGCGTGCGGGCCCGGCGAGCCTCGTGGGCCGCCTCGAGCGCGGGCCGGAGCTCGGCCGGCCCCACCAGGCTCGATCGACCCGGTCGGCGGTTCGCGGAACACGGCGCTGCGGCGTCGATCTCGAAGCCGGCAGGCGTCGATGGCCGGGCCGTACCCGTAGCGCCCGTAGATGGGCCACTCGGCGGCGACGAGCGTCGCCACGGTGGCACGGCTCGGCCACGATCGTCGTCGAGCTGCGCCTGCATCAGGCGGGTGAGGTGGCCCTGGCGTCGGTGGGTCGACAGGACGGCGACGGCCGTGACGGCGGCGGCCGGCACCTCGCCGCCGGGAACGGGCAGCTCGGTCGGGAACCAGCGGGCCAGCCCCACCAGCTCGCCGTCGGCGCGAAGGCGCCGTGGGACAGGTCGGGATCCATGACTTCGGCCCAGCTCTGCGACACCTCGTCGGTGACGAGCCCAACATCCCGTGGTTGACCACGCGGGAGGCCCCGGCGAGCTCGTCGGGCGCAGGGTCCGTACGGTGGGATCAGACCATGCGGGGACGATAGGGGAGCGCGCGGACGCCGATCTGGTCAGCCGGCAGTTGGCCCAGCCCTGGCGGCGCACCTCGTAGCAGGCGATGGACGCGGCGGTGGCCACGTTCAGCGAGCCGACCTGGCCGAGCAGCGGGAGGAAGGCCACGCGCGTCGCAGGCCTCGAGCGCGCCCGGCGAGCAGCCCCGGTCCTCGTGGCCGACCACCAGGCAGGTGGCGGCCCCGAGCGACAGCTCGTGGAGCGGGTCGGCGCCCGTCGGCCAGCTCGATGGCCACCACCTGGTAGCCGGCGGCCCGGGCAGCGGCCACGGCAGTGCGCCCGTCCTCGGCTCGGTGGACGGCGAGGTAGCGCTGGGTGCCGAGCGCCGTCTTGCCGACCTTGGTGTCGTCGGCGTCGGGGGTGCGGCCGGCCAGCCACACGTCGTCGACCCGCAGGGCCGCCGCCGTGCGGATGATGGCGCCGACGTTGAACGGCCCCTGCACGTCGTCGAGCACGAGCGCCAGGCGTCGGTCGGTGCGCCGACGCCAGCTCGCGGTGGAGCCGCTTCAGGCCGGTGCCTGTCGAGCTGCTTCACCGACGCGCACCTCGAGCAGCTCGGTAGCCCGCGCGCGGAGCCGAGCCGCTCGGTGGTCCAACCCTGACTCTCCGAGCCAGCGCTGGAGCGAGTCGCCGCCGAGGTGCTTCTGCACCACGAGCACGGCGCGGCCGGCCGGGGCCAGCCGGCCGAGCCAGGACTGCGAGGAGGTCGTGCAGGGCGGCCTTGCCGATGCGGATCGGCGGGTTCGACCAGAGCAGGTCGACGACCAGGTCGGCGGGCACGTCCTCGGGCGCCACGACCCGGACGTTGGCGAGGCCGGAGCCGTCGGCGTTGGCCGGCAGAGGTCGGCGGGCCCGCTCGTTCACGTCGACGGCCCACACCGTCGCGCCTGGCGCGCGGCGGGCCAGGGTGCAGGCGATCGGCGCCGTAGCCGCAGCCGAGGTCGACGCAGCGTGCCGGCGGACGGCGGCTCGGCGCCTCCAGGAGGAGGTACTTCGTGCCGGGGTCGACCCGGTCGGCCGAGAACACGCCACGGTCGGTGGCCAGCGTCAGCGACAGGTCGGGGAGGTCCAGCCGCACCGTCGGCGGGGGCCGACGGCACCGCGGCTCGGCGTCGAAGTAGTGCCCGGCCGGCTCTGGCATGGGGCGAACCTACCGGTAGCCTGTGCTGGTGTGACGTCGCCCTACGAGATCCGCCTGATCGGCGATCCCGTGCTGCGCCAGCGCGCCGCGGAGGTCACCGACATCGACGGCAAGCTGGCTCGCCTGGCCGACGACATGCTCACCACCATGTACGAGGCCCCCGGGCTCGGCCTGGCCGCCCCGCAGGTCGGCGTGCAGAAGCGGCTCTTCGTCTACGACATCGGCGACGGCCCGCAGGTGGTCATCAACCCCGAGATCCGGGAGAGCCGCGGCGAGTGGGCCTACGACGAGGGGTGCCTGTCGATCCCCGGCCTGTCCTTCGAGCTGGTCCGGCCCAAGGAGGTCCACCTCATCGGCTACGACCTCGACGGCAACGAGCTCTCGATCGAGGCCGACGAGCTGCTGGCCCGGGCCTTCCAGCACGAGCTCGACCACCTCGACGGCGTGCTGTTCATCGAGCGCCTCGACGACGACGACCGCAAGGCGGCCATGAAGATCATCCGGGAGCAGAAGCTCCGGCGCCGACCTCCTCGACGCCGAGATCGCCGCGCCCGGTGCGCGGGGCCTGACCTTCGCCTAGGCGACGTGCTGCCTCTCGCGGCGCGCGTCCGGTTCGTGACCCTGGCCCTCCCGCCGCCCGGGCCCGATCCGGCGGGTGGCCTTCCTCGGCACGCCCGAGCTGGCCGTCCCGCCGCTGCGGGCCCTGGTCGAGGCCGGGCGTCGAGGTGGCCCTGGTCGTGTCCCGACCCGACCGCCGGCGGGGCCGGGGAGCGGCGCCGTCGCCGTCGCCGGTGAAGGCCGCCGCCCTCGAGCTCGGCCTCCCCGTCACCGACGGCGTGGACGACGTGCGTCGAGGTCGGCGGCCGACCTCGGCGTGGTGGTGGCCTTCGGCCGCCTCATCGAGGTGCCGGTCCTCGCGGCGCTGCCGATGGTCAACCTGCACTTCTCGCTGCTGCCGCGCTGGCGCGGCGCCGCCCCGGTCGAGCGGGCCATCCTGGCCGGCGACGAGCGCACCGGGGTCGACCTGATGGCGGTGGAGGAGGGCCTCGACACCGGCGGGATCTACGGGCGGGCGGAGGTGGCCATCGGCCCCGACGAGACCCTCGCCGAGCTGCGGGCTCGCCTGGTGCGAGGTGGGCACCCGACTCCTGGTCGACGCCCTCGACGCCGGGCTGCCGGCCCCCGCACGCCCAAGCGGGCGAGCCCACCTACGCCGCCAAGCTCACCGCCGAGGATCTCGGCTCGACTGGGCGGCTCCCGCCCGAGCGGTCCACCGTCGGTGCGCCTCGGCGACGCCTGGACCACCCACCGCGGGCAAGCGCCTGAAGGTGTGGCGCACCCACGTCCCACCGGCAGGCGACGGTCCCGCAGGTGGCGGCGGCCGACGGCGCCGGTGGAGCTGGTCGAGGTGCAGCCCGAGGGCAAGCCCCGGATGGCGGCCGGCGCCTGGGCGAACGGGGCCCGCTGGCAGCCCGGCGACCGGCTGGGCTCGTGAGCGGGTCACCGCCCGCCAGCTCGCCCTCGACGCCCTCGACCGCATCGAGCGAGACGGGGCCTACGCCAACCTGCTCCTGCCCGAGCTGCTGGGGCGCACCGGCCTCGAGGCCGCGCGACCGGCACTTCGCCACCGAGCTCGTCTACGGCACCACCCGGATGCGCCGGGCCTGCGACTTCCTCGTCGACCGCTTCCTCGCCCGCGACCGCTCGACCTGCGGGTGCGCAACGCCCTGCGCCTCGGCGCCTACCAGCTCCACTTCCTCCAGATGCCCCCGCACGCCGCGGTGGGGGAGACCGTGGACGTCGCGCCCAAGGCGGCCCGGGGCCTCGTGAACGCCGTGCTGCGCCGGGTGGCCGACGCCCCGGTCACCTGGCCCGACGAGGCCACCCGACTGAGCTACCCCGACTGGATCGTGGACGCGCCTCACCGCCGACCTCGGCAGCGGACGACGCCATGGCGGCCCTCGAGGTCGATGAACACCGCGCCGCCCGTCACCGAGCGCGCCGACGGCTACATCCAGGACCTGGCCTCGCAGTGGGTGGCCGAGGCCGTCGGGGCCCAGCCGGGGGAGCGGGTGGCCGACCTCTGCGCCGCGCCGGGCGGCAAGGCCACCGCGCTGGCGGCCACCGGCGCGCTGGTGGTGGCCGCCGACATCCGCAGGACCCGCGTCGGCCTCATCCGCGCCAACGCGGCCCGACCTTGCCGGTGCTGGCGGCCGACGCCGCTCGCCCGCCGTTCGCCCCGGCACGTTCGACCGGGTCCTGATCGACGCTCCCTGCTCCGGCCTCGGCACCCTCCGCCGCCGCCCCGACGCCCGCTGGCGCATCGACGCCGCGAGCCCCGAGCGCCTGGCGGCGGTCCAGCGCTCCCTCGTCGACGCGCGCCGTCCCGCTGCTCCGCCCGGCGGCACGCTCGTCTACAGCGTGTGCACCCTGACCGCCGCCGAGACCCGAGCGGTCGACGAGCACCTGGCCCGGACCCACCCCGCCCTCGAGCCGATCCCGCCGCCCGACGGGCCCGTGGCGCCCCTACGGCCGCGGCGCTCGCCTCCTGCCCCAGGCCGCCGACACCGACGGCATGTACCTGCTCCGCCTCCGCGTCTGATCGCTGCGCTCGGGCTGCTGGCGAGGTCGAGAGCCTGGGTGCGAGCCGGGCAGACTGTCTCGATGACGTGGCTGGCCAAGGTGATCACCGTGTCCGACGGGGTGGCCGACGGGCACGCGGGAGGACCGCTCGGGGGCTGCTCTGGCGGAGCGGCTCACCGAGGCGGGCTACGAGGTCGTCGAGCGCGCCGTCACCGCCGACGGCGCGGACAACGTCGCCGCGGCGCTCACGACGGCGTGCGCGGGCTTCGCCGGGCTGGTCGTCACCACCGGGCGGCACCGGCTTCGGGCCCCGTGACCTCACGCCGGAGGGCACCCTGGCCGTCCTCGACCGAGAGGCGCCGGGCCTGGCCGAGGCCATGCGCCTGGTGAGCCCGCTCGGGCGGCTGTCCCGCGCGGTGGCCGGCACACGAGGGCAGGCCCTCGTGCTCAACACCCCCGGCTCCACGAAGGGCTGCATCGAGACGCTCGACGCCGTGCTCGACGTGGTGCCCCACGCCCTGGACCTGCTGGCGGGTCAGCGCCCCCACTGAGCGCAAAACTAGAACACGTTCTAGTTTTTCCTGCTAGGCTCACGTCACAACTGAGCAAGCCCTCGCGGGGTTGGGTGGAAGTCCCGACCGGCAGTGAAGCCTGCGAACCTCCTCACCACCAGTGGGGCGGCCGATCCGGTGAGATCCCGGAGCCGACGGTGAGAGTCCGGATGGGAGCGAGGACGGAAGGTGGCCGGCCATGGGCGGCTGCTGTCGTCGTTCCCGCGCGCGGCCCCGCTGGCCCGGGAGACGACATGACCGCAGCGACCGACACCGAGCGCATGACCCGAGCCCTCGGGCTGGCGGCGTCCGTGCGGTCGCTCACGCCGCCCAACCCGTGGGTGGGCTGCGTGATCGAGGCCGCCGACGGCACCCTGTTCGAGGGCGCCACCAGCCGCCGTCGGCGGCCCGCACGCCGAGGCGGCGGCCCTGACCGCCGCCGGGCGCACGACCTCGGCGGCGCCACGGCCTGGGTCACCCTCGAGCCGTGCGCGCACCACGGCCGCACCCCGCCGTGCGCCGACGCCCTGGCGTCGGCCGGCGTCGACCGGGTCGTCGTGGCGCTCGAGGACCCCGATCCGCAGGTGGCCGGGCAGGGCATCGCCCGGCTCCGCGCGGCCGGGATCGACGTCGAGGTCGGCCTGGCGCCGGCCGGAGACGGCCGCGCTCCTCGCCCCCTACCTCCACCACCGCCGCACCGGACGGCCCTACGTGGTGCTGAAGCTGGCCGCCACCCTCGACGGGCGCACCGCGGCCCCCGACGGCACCAGCCAGTGGATCACCGGGCCCGAGGCGCGCGCCGACGCCCACCGCCTGCGGGCCGAGAGCGACGCGGTGGTCGTGGGCGCCGGCACGGTCCGGGCCGACGACCCCACCCTCACCGTCCGCGACGCCGCGGCTCCTCGGGGCGACCCGCTCCGGGTCGTGCTGGGCCACGCGCCCGAGGGCGCCAAGGTCCACCCGTGCCTCGAGCACGACGGCCCGCTCGACGGCCTGCTCGACGAGCTCGGGGCCAAGGGGCACCTGCAGGTGCTGGTCGAGGGCGGCGCCACGGTGGCCAGCGCCTTCCACGCCGCCGGGCTGGTCGACCGCTACGTGCTCTACCTGGCGCCGGCGCTGTTCGGCGGCGACGACGGCCCGCGGCCTGTTCGCCGGACCCGGGGCGCCCACCATCGCCGACCTGTGGCGGGGTCGCATCACCGGGGTGACCCGCCTCGGCGACGACCTCCGCCTCGACCTGAAAGGGACGTCGCTGATGTTCACCGGCATCGTCGAGGAGCTCGGCACGGTGGTCTCCCGCGAGGGACCCCGCCTGCGCATCGGCGCGGCCCTCGTGCTCGAGGACATCGAGATGGGCGCCTCCATCGCCGTCAACGGCACCTGCCTCACCGTGGTCGGCTGGGGCGCCGGACTGGTGGGAGGCCGACGTGGTCGACGAGACCTACGCCCGCACCGCTCTCGGGTCGCTTCAGGCCGGGCGACCGCGTGAACCTCGAGCGGCCGGTGCGGCTGAGCGATCGGCTCGGCGGCCACCTCGTGCAGGGCCACGTCGACGGCGTCGGCGACCATCGTGGACGGCCCGCCCGACCTCCGGGTGCGCTGCGACCGCTCGATCCTCCGCTACGTCGTCGAGAAGGGCTCGATCACCGTCGACGGCATCAGCCTCACCGTGGTCACCGCCCACCGACGACGGGTTCACCGTGGCCGTCATCCCGCACACCACCGAGGTCACCACCCTCGGCCACAAGGGCCCGGGCGACCTCGTCAACCTCGAGGTCGACGTCACGGCCAAGTACGTCGAGCGCCTGCTCGCCTGGAAGGATTCCTGACATGCCCTTCGCCAAGATCGAGGACGCCGTCGCTGCCTACGCCCGGGGCGAGATCCTCGTGGTGGTCGACGACGAGGACCGCGAGAACGAGGGCGACCTCATCATGGCGGCCGAGTTCGCCACCCCGGAGAAGGTCGCCTTCTTCCTCCACCACACCTCGGGCTACCTCTGCGCACCGATCACCGCCGAGCGCGCCGCCGAGCTCGACCTCCCGCTGATGGTGCAGCAGAACACCGAGAGCCAGCGCACCGCCTTCCTCGTCACGGTCGACTACCGCCACGACACCACCACCGGCATCTCGGCCTACGACCGGGCGGCCACCGTCCAGGCGCTGTGCGATCCCAGCACCCGCCCGGGCGACCTGGCCCGGCCCGGCCACATCAACCCGCTGATGGCCCGCGAGGGCGGCGTCCTGAAGCGAGCCGGCCACACCGAGGCCACCATCGACCTGTGCCGGCTGGCCGGCCTCTACCCCGCCGGGCTTGCTGTGCGAGATCGTCGACGACAAGAAGACCGACATGGCCCGGGTCCCCGAGCTGGAGCGCTTCGCCGACAAGCACGGCCTCCTCATGATCTCCATCGCCGACCTGGTGCGCTACCGCCGCCAGAACGAGAAGCTGGTCCGGCGCATCGCCGAGGCCCGCATCCCCACCAGGTGGGGCGACTTCACCTGCTACGCCTACGAGACCCTCCTCGACGGCGAGCAGCACGTGGCCATGGTGCGCGGCACCGTGGCAGGCGAGGACGACGTGCTGGTGCGGGTGCACCGCGAGTGCCTCACCGGTGACGTGTTCGGATCGCTGCGCTGCGACTGCGGCGTGCAGCTCGACTCGGCCATGCAGATCATGGCCGACGAAGGGCGCGGCGTCGTCGTCTACCTGCGGGGCCACGAGGGTCGAGGCATCGGCATCGGCCACAAGATCCGGGCCTACGGCCTCCAGGAGCAGGGACGGGACACCGTCGACGCCAACCTCGACCTCGGGCTTCCCGAGGACAGCCGCGAGTACGGCATCGGCGCCCAGATCCTCGTCGACCTCGGCATCACCACCATGCGGGTGATCACCAACAACCCAGCCAAGTACGGCGGCCTCGAGGGCTTCGGCCTGGAGATCACCGAGCGGGTGCCGTCGGTCATCGCCGTCAACCCCGAGAACCTCGCCTACCTCCGCACGAAGCGGGAGCGGATGGGCCACCTCCTCGAAGGACTCGACGATGTCCTCTAGCGGGCGGGCATGACCACAGACGACAAGGGCGCCCAGCCGCCCTCCGGGCTCGACGGAACCGGCCTGCGGATCGGGGTGGTCCGGGCTCGCTGGAACGCCCACATCGTCGACCGCCTGGCGCAGGGGGTGGGACGAGGCCTGGCTGGACTCGGCGTCGACCCCGCTGACGTGGTCGACGAGACGGTGGCAGGCAGCTTCGAGCTGCCGATGGGAGCGCGGATCCTGGCCGCGTCGGGTGCCGTCGATGCGGTGGTCTGCCTCGGCTGCGTGATCCGAGGGGAGACCACCCACTACGAGCTGGTGGCAGGAGAGGCGGCGGCCGGGATCCAGCAGGTGCAGCTCACCACCGGGGTGCCGGTGGCCTTCGGCATCCTGACCACCGAGGACGAGGCGCAGGCCCTGGCCCGCTCGGAGGGCCCGGGGGGCCACAACGTCGGCGAGGATGCCGCGGTGGTGGCCGTGGAGATGGCCCGCCTGGCCGCTCGTCACCCCAGGCCCTGACGGAGGGACCCATGCGCCGTCACACCACCATCGCCGCCGTCACCGTCGCCGTGCAGCCTTCTGCTCGGGGCCTGCAGCTCCGACGACGCGACCAGGTACCTCCACGGGCGGGTCCGACGCGGATCCCACCACCACCACCACGACCGCGGCAGCGGCGGAGCCGCTCACCATCCTGGTCACCAACGACGACGGCATCGGAGCTCCGGGGATCGACGTCCTCGTCGATGCCCTCAACGGACTGGAGGCCGTCGAGACCACGGTGGTGGCGCCAGCCGAGAACCAGAGCGGATCCGTCCGACAGGACCACGCAGGGTGGGGCGGCCTACGCCGAGGGGCAGACGGCGAGCGGGGTGGCGGGCACTGCCGTCGACGGCTTTCCGGCCGACACGATCGACGTGGCGCTCGACGAGCTCGGCCTCGAGCCGGACCTGGTCGTGTCGGGGGTCAACGAAGGACAGAACACCGGTCCGCTGGCCTACATCTCGGGCACCGTTGGAGCGGCCCGCGCGGCCGTCCGGCGGGGGATCCCCGCCGTCGCCGGCAGCGCCGGCCTCGGCGAGGACGCTGACTACGCCGGCGCGGCCGTCCTGATCGTCGAGTGGATCGACGAGCACCGCGGCGACCTGGCCGGCTGCGACCGATGGGCAGGTGGCCAGCTTCAACGTGCCCGACTGCACGGCGGGCACGCGCCAAGGACCTCCTCGAGGTGCCGTTGGCCACGGTGGTCACCGGAGGGTGTGAACCCGTTCGAGAGCGACTGCTCGCTCGAGCCCGCCGAGGAGCCCACCGACGATGTCACGGCGCTGGCCGCCGGTCACGCCGCGCTCACTCTCGTCCCCCCGGAGCCCCTCGCGGCGTGAGCATCGGGTTTCCCGGCGCCGAGACCCCGCGCCTACCCTCGCCCCGTGCTGCGCCTCGTGCTGCCCAAGGGCTCCCTGGAGAAGAACACCCTCGCGCTCTTCGAGGAGGCCGACCTGCGCGTCGAGCGCTCCTCCACGGTCGACTACAGCGCCACCGTCGACGACCCCCGGATCGACGAGGTCCGCATCCTGCGGCCCCAGGAGATCCCCACCTATGTCGCCGAGGGGCTCTTCGACCTCGGGATCGCCGGGCGCGACTGGGTGGAGGAGACGGCCAGCGACGTGGAGATCCTCGGCGAGCTTCGCTACTCCAAGGCCACCAGCCGGCCCTTCAAGATCGTGTTGGCCGTGCCCCAGGACTCGCCGTACGGCGGCGTGGAGCGACCTCCCCCAGGGGGTCAAGGTGTCGAGCGAGTACCCCGAGCTGACTCGGCGGTTCTTCGCCGACCACGGCATCGAGGCCGACATCCGCCTCTCCTACGGCGCCACGGAGGCCAAGGTCCCGGACATCGTCGACTGCATCGTCGACGGCACCGAGACCGGGCGCGCCCTCCGGGCCGCCGGGCTCAAGATCATCGGTGAGGTGATGGTGAGCTACACGGCCCTCATCGCCAACCGGGCGTCGTCGGCTGACCCCGCCAAGCGGCACGCCATGGAGCAGATCAAGATCCTCCTCGACGGGGTCATGGAGGCCCGCAGCAAGGTGCTGGTGAAGCTGAACGTGGGGCGCGACGACCTCGACCGGGTGATCGCCATCCTGCCGTCGATGAAGTCCCCCACCGTGTCGGAGCTCTTCGGCCAGGGGGGCTACGCGGTGGAGACCGTCGTGGCCAAGGCCACCATCAACACGTTGATCCCGGCGCTGAAGGACGCCGGCGCCAGCGACATCATCGAGCTGCCGCTGGCCAAGATCGTCCACTAGATGGACGGGCGGGTGATCGAGTTCGACGAGGCCCGCGGGCTCGGGACCATCGAGGTCGGGGACGGCACCTATCCCGTTCCACTGCACCGCCCTGCTCGACGGCAGCCGGACGGTGGCGGTGGGCACGCCGGTGCACTTCGAGGTCCGACCAGCGGGGCTGGGTCGCTGGGAGGCGACCCGGATCGCTGTGGCAGCTGGCTAGAGGGTCACCCGGAACCAGTCGCTGCCCGCTTCGAGCATGCGGGTGATGGCGTCGACGGGCCGGGGTCGGGCGAAGTGGAAGCCCTGACCGATGTCGCAGTCGAGCTCGCGGAGCTCGATCAGGTGGTGGGCGGTCTCCACGCCCTCGGCCACGGTGGTGAGCTGGAGGGCCCGTCCCATGTGGACGACGGCCTGCACGATGGCGGAGTCCTCCGGGTCGTGGCCCAGGCCGTTCACGAACGACTGATCGACCTTCAGGATGTCGATGGGGAACCGGCGTAGGTAGGCCAGCGAGGAGTAGCCCGTCCCGAAGTCGTCGACGGCCAGCTGCACACCCAGGGCCTTGAGGCGGCGGAGGGTGTTGACCGTGAGGTCGATGTCGTCCATCAGCACGCCCTCGGTGATCTCGAGGCAGATGGCGCCGGGCTCGGCACCGGTGTGCTCGAGCGTGCTGGCCACCAGCTCCACGAAGTCGTCCTGCTCGAACTGGCGCGCCGAGATGTTGATGGCCACGCTGGGTGACTGCTCACCGAAGCGGGCCCGCCAGCGGGCCGCCTGGTCCATGGCTGATCCGAGCACCCAGGTGCCGACCTCCAGGATCAGGTTCGAGGCCTCGGCCACGGGGATGAACTCCCCGGGGGCCACCAGCCCCCAGTCCGGGTGCTGCCAGCGCACCAGCGCCTCGGCGGCCACGATCTGATTGGTGCGAAGCGACACCTCTGGCTGGTAGTGCATCACGAGCTCGCCCCGGGCGGCGGCGCCCCGCAGGGCATCTTCGATCTCGGCTCGGCGGAGGGCCCGCGCCTGCATGGCAGCGTCGTAGAGGCGGACCTTGCCTCCCCCCTGGTGCTTTGCCATCTGCCCTGCCGCATCGGCGTGGCGGAGCAGCTGGTCGGTGCCGATGCCCCCCGGGCGGGCCGTGGCCACCCCGACCGAGGCGGTCAGGAAGATCTCGAGGTCGCCCAGCTCGAAGGGGGCGGCGAAGGAGCCCACGATCCGCTGGGCCAGGGCCTCGACCTCGAAGTGGCCGACAGCGGCCTCGCACATGAACACGAACTCGTCGCCACCCCATCGCGACACGGTGTCAGCAGGTCCGCGCAGGGCGGTCAGGCGCTCGGCGACCAGTGCGAGGAGCGTGTCGCCGACCGCTCTGCCGAACCGATCGTTCTTCTCCTTGAACCGGTCGAGGCTCACGAACAGGAGGGCAACCGGGGCGGCATCGGCTTGCGGGCGCCGCAGGGAGAGGTCCAGTCGATCGAGGAAGATCGAGCGGTGGGGGAGACCGGTGAGCTCGTCCTCGAAGATCTTCTTGTGCAGACGCTCGTAGACCGCCTTCTCGGTGCTCACATCCCGCGCCACCCAGGTGATCAGGGCCGGCCGGTCGCCGTCGCCCGGGTGCATTCGGAAGGTCGATCGGGTGGGCACGGGCGTCCCGGCGCTGGTGGTCACGGCGAGGCTGCCGGCCCACCACCCGTCGAGGTGCAGGGCCGGGAGGACCTCGAGCTCGAGGGTGCGCAGGTCCTCGTCGACCATGACGCCAAAGACCGAGAGGTGGTCGACGGACGACTCGGCCGGGAGGACGAGGAGCCGCCGCCCCGCCCGGTTCACGTACCGGACGGTGCCGTCGGCGTCGAGGACGGCCGCCATGTCGGTGGTGTCGGCCAGAAGAGCCCGTAGGAGCGCCGAATCGATGCTGATGGTGTGGTGTGATGCATCACCCGGCGGGGTCGCCGGGTCTGTTGCGTGTGCCATGCCCGCTTCCTGGTGGTGACCGATGTCACCTCAGAAGCCCATCGTACGCCGAGGATCCCTCAATCGGAACCTCCAGCCCGCTGCTTCACCTCCAGATAGGCGCTCTTGAGCTGCACGAGCGCCTCCGTGAGCGTCGGTTCGGCGTCGCCCAGCCGCCCTGCGAGGCCCTCCACCAGGGCGGTCAGGCCGTCGATGGCCAGCACCGCCTCCGCCAGCTTTGGCGTGTCGGCGGTGAGGTGGATGGCCGCCAGCTCGTACATCCCCATGGCGTGGTTGGCGATGACCACCGAAGCTGGCGCCTCCAGCAGCTGCTGGCGGACCTGCTCCATCTCGGCCTGCATCGCCTCGAGCTGCGCCTGGTCCTCGGGCGAGAGGTCCGGGGGTCCCGGCTGGGCCGGAGGGTCGACGGGATGGTCGCCGCCGGGGGTCCACAGGCTCATGGCTGGGGCGTCCGGGTTGTGGCGGGTCGGCGCATGGCCGTACCCTACGTGCCACAACTGCATCAGGAAGCGGGGCTTGCCCCCACCCGGCCACCAGCGACACACGGTGCGACGGGTCGACCAGGTCGTCCACATCGAGCGCGTGCGCTCGATGACGGTGGCGGACGTCGGCATCCTCCGACGTCCGCCCTTCTGTGTTCTCTGGGGCGGGCCGGGCAGTTCAACCCACTCCGCGCACAGGAGGTAGCTGCGCCTACATGAACAGGATTTGGCGATAGCCACGCCACCGGCCAACAGCGAGCCACGGATCAACGATCGCATCCGCGCTCGAGAGGTTCGACTGGTGGGACACGACGGGCAGCAGATCGGCATCAAGCCGCTGCCCGAAGCCCTTGCCATCGCCCGGGAGCTCGACCTCGACCTCGTCGAGGTCGCCGCCCAGGCGAACCCGCCCGTCTGCCGGGTCATGGACTACGGCAAGTACAAGTACGAGGCGGCCCAGAAGGCCAAGGAGTCCCGCCGCAAGACCAGCAACGTCGTCATCAAGGAGATGAAGTACCGCCCCAAGATCGGCGGTGGCGACTTCGACACCAAGACCCGCAAGGTCGAGCACTTCCTCGCCGACGGCCACAAGGTCAAGGTCACGCTGACCTTCCGAGGCCGCGAGAACGCAGCACCCCGAGCTCGGGCGCAAGGTCCTCGACCAGGTGGAGGAGGCGGTGAAGGACGTGGGACGGGTGGAGATCTTCCCCCGGATCGACGGCCGCAACATGACGATGGTCCTGGCGCCGGACAAGCGGGCCCAGGCCGCCAAGCAAAAGGCCGATGCCGTCGCCGCGGCGGAAGCAGCCGAGGACATCGCCCACGACACCGCTACCGCCACGACCGACGACCGCCATGGACACGCACACCGACACCGCCATGGACACGCACACCGACACCGCTACGACCGACAGCGCAACGGACACCACCCCGGAAGGCGACGCCAGCGCCAGCTGAGCGTCGCCGGCCCGACGAAGAGAGATCTCCATGCCCAAGATGAAGACCCACAGCGGCGCCAAGAAGCGCTTCAAGGTCACCGGCACCGGCAAGCTTCGGCGCCTGCAGATCAACAACAACCACATCCTGGAGAAGAAGCCCTCGAAGCGCATGCGGCGCCTCAAGGGCGAGGTCGGCGTCGCCCCCGGCGATGCCGCTCGCATCAACCGGATGCTCGGCCGCTAGGCCTGACCAAGGAGGAACGACATGGCACGGGTCAAGCGCGCCGTCCACTCGAAGAAGAAGCGCCGGGCAACCCTCGAGCGCGCCCAGGGCTACTACGGGAACAAGAGCCGGTCGTTCAAGTCGGCCAACGAAGCGGTCATGCACGCCGGCCGGTATGCCTTCCGCGACCGCCGCGCCCGCAAGGGCGACTTCCGGTCGCTCTGGATCCAGCGGATCAACGCCGCCTGCCGAGAGAACGGCACCAGCTACAGCCGGTTCATCGCCGGACTCCGCATGGCCGAGATCGAGGTAGACAGGAAGGTCCTCGCTGACCTCGCCGTCCGCGAGCCTGCAGCCTTCACCGCGCTCGTCGATGCAGCTCGCGAGGCGTCCGCGCGAGGAGAGCGCCTGAGCGAACCCCGGGGGCCTGTCGGCGCCCGCCATCCCAGCGTGCAGCGGCTGCGGCGCCTGTCGAGGCAGCGCGCCGCTGCGCGCCGAGGAGGGCTTGTTCGTCATCGACGGGCCCATCCTCCTCAGAGAGGCCCTCGACGCAGCGGTGGAGGTCGTCGAGGTGCTGGCCACGGCAGACGCCGACCCGGAGATCCTCGATGCTGCCGAGCGAGCAGGAGCCACCGCGCGCGACCGTGGCTCCCGACGTCCTCGCACGAGCCGTCGACACCGTCACCCCGCAGGGGCTGGCCGCCGTCGCCCGACGCCTCGAGGTCGACCTGGACGCTGCCATCGATGCCGCGACGACCGGTCCGCTGGCCTTGGTGCTCATCGACGTGGCCGATCCCGGCAACGCCGGGACTCTGCTGCGAGCCGCCGAAGCAGCGGGGGCGTCAGCGGTACTGTTCTGCGGGAGCTCGGTGGATCCGAGCAGCGCCAAGTGCGTGCGGGCATCGGCGGGAGCGCTCTTCCACGTCCCGGTGGCCGTCGGAGACGAGGTGGTTGGGGTGATGGAGCGGCTGCGGGACCGGGGCGTGCGAACCGTGGCCACCGTGATCGACGGGGGGACCCCCTACGACGCCGCCGACCTCCGCGGTCCACTGGCGATCCTGCTCGGTAGCGAGGCGCACGGACTGCCGGCGGGGGCGATCGGGGCAGCCACCGAGCGCGTGTCGATCCCGATGGCCGGCCGAGCCGAGTCGCTGAACGTGGCCATGGCAGGATCGGTGCTGTGCTTCGAGGCGCTGCGGCAGCGACGGACGGCAGCGTCGTGACGCAGATCGACCTCGACGTCCTGCCCGACCCGATCCTCGTCCTGGACGTCGATCTCAGGCTGCAGGCCCTCAACGTGGCGGCCCTCGAGGTGCTCGGCCCCGGCGCCGCCGACCTCGTCGGCCAGTCCGTGGGGGAGGCACTGGACGTCCGCAGCGGCGGCGGTGCGCCGTTGCTGCGCGAGGGGCTCCCGCCCGGCGAGGGGCAGGTGGACCTGGTCCTCCGGCGACCCGACGGCACCGACGTCCCCTTCACGGCCACCATCGGATCCGGCCACGACACGGTGGTGGTCGCCCTGCGCCCCTCCGGGGAGCACAGCGGCATCGCCATCATCTCCACGGTGTCCCACGAGCTGCGGAGCCCGCTCACGTCGGTGAAGGGCTACACGTCGCTCATGCTCAGCCGCTGGGAGCGGCTCAAGGACGAGCAGAAGAAGACGATGCTCGAGCAGGTCCATCACGACGCAGACCGCGTCACCCGGCTCGTCACCGAGCTGCTCGACATCAGCCGGCTGGAGACGGGGCGGCTGGTGCTGCGCCGCCAGATGGTGGACCTGCCCGCCCTGGCCCAGCTGGTGGTGGACAACGTCTCCCTCGGGATCGCCGACCTCGACTGCTCGGTGGCCTTCCCTCCGGACTTCCCGGCCGTCTACGCCGACCCCGACAAGGTGGAGCAGGTGCTCACCAACCTGGTGGAGAACGCCGCCAAGTACGGAAGCCCCCGGTCGATGACGGTGGCGGGCGAGGTCGAGGCCGACACCGTGGCCGTCTCGGTCACCGACACCGGGGAGGGAATCCCCGCCGAGGATCTCCCGCGGGTGTTCACCAAGTTCTTCCGTCGCGACCACGGTCGTCCGAGCGGCACCGGCCTGGGGCTCTGGATCAGCCAAGGGCTGGTGCAGGCCCACGGCGGTCGCCTCACGGCTGAGTCAGTCGTCGGCAGCGGCAGCACCTTCCGCTTCACGCTGCCCGCTGACGCGTTCGAGCGGGAGCGTGGGGTCCCTGTCCCCGCCCACCGAACCGATTGGCGACGGCCCCGCCTGACCGGGGAGCATCCCTGCGCATGCTCGACGAGATCGCCGCCATCGAGGCCGACGCCGGTCCTCGGATCGAGGCCGCCGCCTCCCTCGACGACCTCCGGGCGCTCGACCAGGAGCTGCTTCGGGAAGAAGGGCACCTTGTCGCAGGCCAAACGCCACCTCGGCGGGCTCGACGCCGATGGACGGCGAGAGGTGGGGGCGGCCATCAACCGGGTGCGCGACGCCCTCGAGCGAACCCTGGCGTCCCGGCGCGGCGGAGCTGGAGGGGCAGGCCCGCCAACAGCGTCTGGAGGCCGAGCGGCTCGACCTCACCGAGGTGCCCCCGGGTTCCGGGGCCGGCCACCTCCACCTCGTGACCCAGGCCATCGAGCGGCTCGAGGACGTGTTCGTCGGGATGGGCTTCACGGTGGCCGAGGGTCCGGAGGTGGAGACCGACTGGAACAACTTCGGTGCGCTCAACTTCCCGCCGGACCACCCGGCCCGCGACATGTACGACACCCTCTACGTGGAGATGGGGGAGTCCGGCTCCACCGTTCTGCGCACCCACACCTCGCCGGTGCAGGTGCGGGTGATGACAGGCGGCGAGCCGCCCATCTACTCGGTGATGCCGGGCCGGGTGTTCCGCCAGGACACCCCCGATGCCACCCACATGCCGGTGTTCCACCAGATCGAGGGGCTGGTGATCGACCGCGACATCACCTTCGCTGACCTGGCCGGCACCCTCGACACCTTCACGAAGGCCTACTTCGGCGGCGACTTCGCCTCCCGCCTGCGGCCGTCGTACTTCCCCTTCACCGAGCCCTCGGCCGAGTACGACATCATCCGTCCCGACGGCTCGTTCCTCGAGCTGGGCGGCTGCGGCATGGTCCACCCCAACGTGCTGACCAGCTGCGGTCTCGACCCGGAGGACGTGGCAGGGGTTCGCCTTCGGGTTCGGCATCGACCGTCTCGCCATCAGCCGACATGGCGTCGACGACCTCCGCGACCTGTTCACCAACGACATCCGCTTCCTCACCCAGTTCTAGGAGCTCCCGCCGATGAAGGTCCTGCTCTCCTGGATGCGCGACATCGCCCCGATCGAGGGTGATCCCGTCGCGCTCGGGGACGCCCTTTCGGATCTGGGCATGGCCGTCGAGGAGATGGAGCGGGTGGGGGAGGGCCTCGACGGCGTGGTGGTGGCCGAGGTGTTGGAGACCCGGCCGGTGGAAGGCGCCAACAAGATCCACCTGGTGGTCGTCGACGCGGGCGACGGGGAGCCCTTGGAAGTCGGCTGTGGCGCGTTCAACATGTCGGCCGGCGACCTCGTGCCCCTCGCCACGATCGGTACGGTCATGCCGAACGGCATGGAGATCGGTCGGCGGAAGATGGCCGGCGTGTGGTCCAACGGGATGCTCTGCTCCCCTCGAGAGCTGGGGCTCGGAGGCGACCACGGCGGCATCTTCATCCTTCCCGAGGGCCTGGAGCCCGGGACCCCGTTCGCCGAGGCCATGGGGATCGAGCCCGATGTCGTCTACGACCTGGAGATCAACCCCAACCGCCCGGACGCCATGTCGATCGCCGGGGTGACCCGAGATCTGGCCGCCCGGCTGGGCGTTCCCTTCGCGCTGCCCGACCCACGGCCGGCCACGGTCCCCCCCGATCGAGTCGCTGCCGTGTCGGTGACCATCGACGACGCCGGCGCGGTGCGGGCAGCTCGAGGCTCGGGTGCTGCGGTCGGTGGCGGTCGGGCCCGGCGATCCGAGGTTGGCGGCGCCGGCTGGCTCTGCTCGGCATGCGGTCGATCAACAACGTGGTCGACGTGTCGAACTACGTGATGCTCGAGCTGGGTCAGCCCAACCACCCCTACGACCTGGCGCGGGTGGCCGGCCCTGGGTTCCGGGTACGGGTGGCCCGGCCGGGTGAGGTCCTCACCACGCTCGACGACGTCGAGCGGCCGCTCCACCCCGAGGACCTCCTGATCTGCGACGGCGAGGATCGCCCCATCGGCCTGGCCGGGATCATGGGCGGTGCCGCGAGCGAGATCAGCCCCACCACCAGCGACGTCCTTCTCGAGATGGCCTGGTTCCACCCCATCGGGATCGTGCGGTCCTCCCGCCGGCACAAGCTCCGCTCTGAGGCGTCAGCCCGGTTCGAGAAGGGCGCCGACCCTGAGGTGGTCGACCTGGCGATGCGCCGCTTCGCCGAGCTCCTCGGCGCGGAGATGGAGGACGGGGCCGCGGCTGCGCGGGGCACGTTGCCGGCCCACTCGCCCGTCCGGGTCCGCCCGGCGAGGGTGGCCCGGCTGCTGGGCACCGACCTGGGGGCGGAGCGGATCAGCGCCCTTCTGGAGCCCATCGGGTTCGGCACGGCACCTGCCGGCGACGACCTCGAGGTGACGATCCCGTCCTGGCGGTACGACGCTGCCACCGAGGTCGACGTGATCGAGGAGGTGGCCCGCCACCACGGCTACGACGCGCTCGGGCGGACCGTGCCGAAGGCCACCACCACCGGCCACCTCACCGAGCGTCAGCACGAGCGTCGGCGGCTGCGAGGAGCGCTGGTCGGCGCGGGGCTCTCCGAGGCCATGCCGATGCCCTTCCTCGCTCCCGGCGAGCTGGCCCGGTGCGGGCTCGGGGACGACGGCATCCGCATCACCAACCCGCTGGTGGCCGACCAGTCCATCCTCCGCACCTCGCTGCTCCCGGGGCTGGTGGCGGCGGTGGCCTACAACTGGTCCCACCGCAACCACGGCGTTCGCCTGTTCGAGGTCGGTCACACCTTCAACCGGCCCGCCCGGCCCGACGCCGATCTGCCCGACGAGCGTGAGGGCCTGGGGGCGGTGCTCGCCGGGTCGGAGGCGCCCGCGGCCGTCGACCTCTGGCGGGTCGTGGCCGACGTGCTCGGCGCACCGTTCGTTCGGATCGAGAACGCGGAGCAGCCGGGGCTGCACCCCACCCGATCGG
The DNA here is from genome assembly GCA_963795165.1 of uncultured Microthrixaceae bacterium. GTDB lineage: Bacteria > Actinomycetota > Acidimicrobiia > Acidimicrobiales > VFJN01 > VFJN01. The sequence continues at coordinate 378,552 of CAWCGT010000001.1, forward strand.
CTCGGCTCGTGGCGGGGGACGTGGTGGTGGGTGCCCTCGGGGAGATCGATCCCGCGGTGCTCGATGCCCACGACATCGGCGAGCGGGTGGCCTACCTCGAGGTGGACCTCGACACCCTGCTTGCGCTGCCCCACGGGGATCGCACGTACCGTCCCTTCAGCCTCTACCCGAGCAGCGACATCGATCTGGCCTTCGAGGTGGACGACGAGGTGCCTGCCTCCGTGGTGCGACGACGCCATCGTGGTCGCCGGGGGCGACCTCCTGTGGTCGGTCCGCCTCTTCGACGTGTTCCGGGGCGGGGGCATCGCCGTCGGTCGGCGGAGCCTGGCCTTCGCCCTGCGCCTCCAGGCCTCCGATCGCACCCTCACCGACGCCGATGTGGCCGAGGTCCGATCGCGGGTGATCGACGCCACCCAGGCCTCGACCGGGGCCACCCTCCGCGGCTGAGCCCTACGTCCCCGGTCAGGGGAGGACGAGGTGGAGGTCTCCGAACTCGTGCCAGCGGTACCGCTTGGCGAGGGCGGCGGCGTAGCTGGCCTCCAGCACAGGTCGACCGGCGACGGCCTCCATCAGCAGGAGGTGGCTGGCCTCGGGCTCGTGCCAACCGCTGATGATCCCGTCCACCACCTGCACCCCGTCCTCCGGGGTGATGACCCGCTCCGTCCACCCCTGCCCGGAGCGGGCGCGCCCGTCGGCGGCATCCGTCTCCAGCGCCCGCGTGGCGGTGGTGCCCACTGCGATGACCCGACCACCGGCCGCCCTGGCCTCGTTCACGAGGCGAGCGGTGGTGGGAGCGACCACGTAGCGCTCGGCGTACGGCGGCTCGTCCGCCTCCAGGGACGACACCCCCGTGTGCAGGGTGATGGGGGCGAACACCACGCCCCGCCCGATGAGGGCGCCGACCAGCTCCGCCGTGAAGGGCCGGCCTGCGCTCGGCATCTCGGCTGATCCCAGGCCGGGGTCGCCGTCGGGATGGCCGGCGAAGAACGTCTGATAGTCGTCGATGGGCCACGCCCGCCGCGCCGGTCCATAGCGGATGGGGCGCCCCTCGCCCGTCAGCCACGCCGCCAGCGGCACAGGCGTGACGAGGTCGGCCACCCAGAGACGGGCACCTCCCGGGCTGGCGGGGCTGTGGGGGTGCCGCAGTCGCAGCACCGCGCCGCCAGCGAGGGGGATCGCCTGCCCGTGGTCGACGAGCTGAGGGGCGCTGCCCTTCCCGCTCGGGCGGCGCACCTCCACCACCCAGCGGCCACCGCCCAGGTCCGACGAGAGGTGGACGAGCAACGACCGGTCGGCGGACGGCACGGCGGCGGGCAGGGTGGGCGAGGTGTTTACCACCAGGACGTCTCCGGGATCGAGGAACCGGGGCAGGTCCCGTGCCCGGGCGTGCGTCAGCTCACCGGAGGACCGACGAGCCACGAGCATCCGCACGTCGTGGCGCTGGCCACCGCCGTGCTCGACCGGACCCTCGGCGATCAGCTGGTCGGGCACATCGAGGGCTAGCCGCCGATGGTGGGCGTCGACCGCGGTCACGACGCCGCCTCGACGGGGAGCGCCAGGTCGGACAGCCGATACCTCCCGGACGGATGGAGACCGTCGATCAGCGCCCGCAGCCCGGCGGCGCTGGCCTCCGGCGGCGGGCGGTCCGAGATGTCCTCGCCGGGGAAGGCGTCCTGGTGCATCCGGGTGCGCATGTCCCCGGGGTCGACCCGGAGCACCCGGAGATCGGGTCGCTCCACCGCCAGCACGGCGGCGGCGTGCTCGAACCCCGCCTTGGCCGCCCCATAGGCCCCCCAACCCTCGTAGGCCTCCGAGGCGGCGTCGCTGGTCACCGCCACGATGGTGGCGCCGCTCCTGAGGTGGGGGAGCAGCGCCTGCAGGAGGCCCGACCTGGGCCACCAGGTTGGTCTCCAGCGTGCAGCGAAGGTCGCCCAGGCGCAGCGTGGCGATGGGGGGCAGCGGCGACGGCCCGAGGGTGCCAGCGTTGAGCACGGCCAGGTCCAGCCCGCCGAGGCTCTCGGCGGCCGTGGCCAGGTCGGCACGATGGGTCTCGTCGGTGATGTCCCCCGTGATGGCGAGCTCCGCCAGCGAGCTGGTGGACGCGGCGAGGTCGGCGGCGTGGCGGGCATCGACGACGATGGCCCAACCATCGTGCGCCAGGGAGCGGGCCAGGGCCAGGCCGAGGCCCCGCGATGCGCCGGTGACGAGGGCGGTGGATCGGGTGGTGGTCATGCCTCGCACGGTACGGAGACCCCGCAGCGCCGCCATCGGCCCCAGGACGGCTTCTGCCTCGGCCGGAGGTCCTACGCCTCCTCGACCAGCCCGTGGCGCACGGCGAAGAGCGCGGCCTGGGTGCGATCGCTGAGGTGGAGCTTGCCCAGGATCGAGGAGACGTGGGTCTTGACGGTCTTCTCGGCCACGAACAGACGCTCGGCCAGATCTCGGTTGGTGAGGCCCTGACCCAACAGCGCCAGCACCTCCAGCTCCCGGGCTGTGAGCTGGTCGAGCCCGGCGTCGCGTCGGGAGGGGCTGCTCACCTCCGCCGAGCACCCGAGCCGCCACAGCGGGGTCGAGCACCGAGCCACCCCGGTGGACGGTCCGCATGGCAGACTCGAGCTCCGAGGGCGGGACGTCCTTGCCGAGCCACCCGACCGCGCCGGCGCGCACGGCGGCGAGGGCCTGGTCGTCGGCGCCGAAGCTGGTGAGGACGAGGACCCGCGGCGGCGGCCGCACGGCCAGCAACCCCGGGAGGGCGGCCACGCCGCCGCCACCGGGCATCACCAGGTCCAGCAGGACCACGTCGGGGACGTGGCGTGCTCGCGGCCGCCGACCGCGCTCGTCCACGTCGCACGGCCTCGCCTACCACCTCGAGCCCGTCGCGCGAGCCGAGGAACGAGCGCAGGCCCTCACGGACCACGGGGTGGTCGTCGACCACCAGCACGGTGATGGCGTCGCTCATCAGCCCGGGCACCGCGCCCGGACGGTCGTACCCGAGCCCAGGCTCCGAGTCGATGGCCAACGACCCGCCGAGGTCGACGGCCCGCTCTCGCATCGACACGCAGCCCAAGGCGCCGGGACGCTGATCGGCTCGGTCGCCCGGGTCGAAGCCCGCGCCCGTCGTCGAGCACCGACGAGCAGCACGGCGTCCGTCGACCCGCCTCGAGCGAGACCACCACCGTCGTCGCCGCCCGCATGGCGCACCACGTTGGACACGGCCTCCTGCGCGATGCGGAACAGGGCCTGCTCGGCATCGGGATCGAGCAGGCCGAGGCCCTCGACCGAGAGCTGGGTGCGCGAGCCCGTGGGCTGCGACCCACCACCTCGAGGTGCTTGGCCAGGCTGGCGGCCAGGCCGTCTCGCTCCAGGGCCGGTGGCCGGAGCTGGAGGATCAGCGACCGCAGCTCGGCGAAGATCTCGTCGAGGAGGTGCTGGCCGCCCGCGGTGTCGCCGGCTTCGAGGCGCAGGCGCAGCCCGAACAGCGACTGGGTCAGCGCGTCGTGGAGCTCTCGGGCCAGGCGGTTGCGCTCCTCGAGGACGGAGAGCTCCCGGCGGGCCTCGTAGAGCCGGCTGTGCTCGATGAGCACAGCGGCGTGGTCGGCGAGGTCTCGCACCAGGCGCTGGTCGTCCTCGGAGAAGCCGCTCGTCCTTGTTGGCAAGGTAGAAGGCCGCCACGACGTCGCCGCGGAACACGATGGGGATGGCCAGGAACGCGTCGAGGTCCGGGTGGGCCTCGGGCCACCAGCCATCGAAGCGGTCGTCGGTCGGCACGTCGGCGCTGCGGAAGGGCTCGGGATCGTGGAGGGCGGCGCCGAGCAATCCGTGGTTGCGGGGCAAGGGGCCGATGGCGTCGATCTCCTCGTCGGTCAGCCCGGCGGAGATCCAGCGGCTGAACCCGTCGCCCTCCTCGTCGGGCACCCCCAGAGCGGCGTAGCGCGCCCCGGCCAGGCCGACGGGCGGCGTCGACCAGCCGCTCGAGCACCGCGTCGGATCGCAGGTCGCCGGCGATGCCGAGCAGCGCCTCGCTCACGGCGGCCAGCGCCGCCGACCGGTCGGCCACCGCAGCACGGTACCGCTGCGGTGGGGCCCGGCCACGGGGGTTCAGCCCGGCTGCGCCGGGGTACGGTCAAGCCACCGTGACTGGGTCTGCGCTGTCCGTCCCTGGTGCTGGCACCGTCCTGGCCGAGCGCTATCGGCTGATCCGCCACATCGCCCGCGGCGGGATGGCCGACGTCTACGAGGCGGAGGACCAGCAGCTGCAGCGGTCCGTGGCGGTGAAGCTCTTCCGGGCCGCCGCCGCCACCGATCGGGCCCGCTTCGACGCCGAGGTGCAGGTGCTGGCCGCCCTCAACCACCCCGGCCTGGTGTCCGTGTACGACGCCGGCGACCAGGATGGTGATGCCTTCGTGGTGCTCGAGCTCGTCGATGGCCCGACCCTCGCTGCACGGGTGGCCGAGCACGGGCCCCTTCCCGCCGCCGAGGTGGCGCAGGTGGGCGCGGCAGTCGCCGAGGCCCTCGAGCCACGTGCACGCTCGGGGCGTCGTCCACCGCGACGTCACCCCGTCGAACGTGCTCTGCGGCGCCGACGGGCGCCCCCGCTTGGCGGACTTCGGCATCGCTCGGCTGGTCGACACCAGTCGGATCACCGCCACCGCCACCGCCGTCGGCACCGCCGCCTACATGGCGCCCGAGCAGGTGCAGGGCCACGACGTGACGCCCGTCCGCTGACGTGTACGCCCTGGGCCTCGTCCTCTTGGAGCTCATCACCGGGCGCCGAGGCTTCCAGCGGGTCTCCGCAGGAGGTGGCCGTGGCCCGCCTCGTGCAGGCGCCCGACACCACCACCGCGGTCCCGACACCCTGGCAGCCCCTGCTCCGCGACATGACCGATCGCGCCGCCCCGAACCGACCCACCGCCGAGCAGGTGCGCGAGCGCCTCGTCGGGCTGGCCGGCGGGGTCTCGGCGATCCCCGCAACCCCGGCGGCCGCCGTTGTGGTCGGTGCCGGTGCCGCGGCGGTGGCACCGACCGCACTGCGCCGCTGGCCGCCGCTCCGGCCGCGGGCGGCACAACGGTCCTGCCTGCGGCCATGACGCCCACCCCGGCAGGACCGAGCCGGGTGGCCCGTGGGGGCCGTCGGCGGGCCGTGATGGCCGGCGTGGCCGGTCTGGTCCTCCTGCTGGCTGCGGCCGCCGCGGCCGACGACACCGACCTGGCGGTGCCGACGCCTCCCACCACCCCCGTAACGGCGCCGGTGACCACGCTGGCCCCGACGACCACGACCCTCCCCCGACCACCGCGCCAGCCGAGGAAGAGGACGAGGGGAAGGGCAAGGGTCGCGACAAGGGCGACGGCGAGGGCGGCGACGACTGATCGGGGGCGTCAGGTGCCGGGCGTCTCGTTGAGACCGCCGTCGCCCATCTGCCGGTAGAGGTCGTAGATCTCCTTGCAGATGCCGCACAGCGGCAGTCTCTTGGGGTCCTGCTGGGGCACGAAGCGCTCGCCGCACAGCGCCTCGACGGGGTAGCCGAAGATCGCGGGCCTCGGTGACCTTGGCCACGGCTGACTCGCCGGGATCGGTCTTGACGATGTGGGCGGCCTTCGGCGGACCGGTCTCGGTGCGCTCGTCGGTGCGCTCGTCGAGATCGGGTCGGGTGGTGGTGAGCGGAGCGACGCTCGGGCGTGGCCATCGGCGGGATGGTATCGCCATCGACTTGCATGATCATGCAGAATCATGAATGATTACTCGGATGGCAGCAGGTGGGCATCGTCGGGGCGTCGGGGTTCACCGGCGCGGAGCTGCTGCGCCTGTGCGCGCAGCACCCGGATCTCGAGGTGCGCGTGGCCACCGGGGACACCCAGGCCGGGCACCGCCGCCGCCGAGCTCTACCCGAGCCTGGCCGCCGCCTACCCGCACCTCACCTTCTCCGCCTACGACCCCGCCGCCCTGGACGGCCTCGACCTGGTGTTCCTCGGCCTCCCCCACGGCGCCAGCCAGGCGATCGTGCCCGAGCTGATCGACACGGTGGGCCACCTCGTCGACCTGGCCGCCGACTTCCGCCTCTCCGACCCCGCGCTGTACCCCCAGTGGTACGGGGCCGAGCACACCGCGCCGGAGCTCCTGGACGACTTCGCCTACGGGCTCCCCGAGCTGGGCCGCCAGGCCGAGATCGAGGCGGCCGACCACGTGGCCACGCCTGGCTGCTATCCGACGGCTGCTGCCCTGGCCCTGGCCCCCCTGGTGCGGGCCGGTGCGGTGCGAGACCACCGGGATCATCGTCGACGCCGCCTCGGGCGTGTCGGGGGCCGGGCGGCCGCCCAAGCCCACCACCACCTTCTGCGCTGTCGACGAGGACTTCACCGCCTACGGGCTGCTCGACCACCGCCACACCCCGGAGATGGAGCAGGCTCCTCGGGGCCGACCGTGCTCTTCACGCCCCACCTGGCGCCGATGAGCCGCGGGATCCTGGCCACCTGCTACGCCCGGCCCGCCGAGGCCACCTCCACCGGCGCGCTGCTCGAGATCCTGCGCACGACCTACGCCGAGGAGCCCTTCGTGGTGGTCACCGACGGGTCGCCGTCCACCAAGGCCACCCTCGGGTCGAACTGCGCGCACGTCACCGCTCGCTACGACGAGCGAACCGGTTGGGTCGTCGCCATCGCGGCCATCGACAACCTCACCAAGGGGGCCTCCGGCGCGGCGGTGCAGTGCGCCAACCTGCTCCTCGGGCTGCCCGAGACGACCGGGCTCCCGATCGCCGGGGTGTACCCGTGAGCATCACCGCCCCCGCTGGCTTCACCGCCCACGGGGTGGCCTGCGGCATCAAGCCGTCGGGCGACCTCGACCTGAGCCTGGTGGCGACGGCCGGCGGGCAGCCGGTCAGCGGCAGCTGCCGTCTTCACCCAGAACAAGATGACGGCCGCCCCGGTGATCGCCACGAGCGCCCACCTGACGCTGTCCGGAGGAAGGGCGGCCGCGGTGGTCCTCAACAGCGGCTGCGCCAACGCCGCCACCGGTCACGACGGGCTGGCCGACGCAGAGGCCATGTGCGCCCTGGTGGCCGACGAGCTGGGGTGCGAGGTGGTCGAGGTGCTGGTGTGCAGCACGGGCCTCATCGGCTACCGCCTGCCCATGGACGCCATGGCGGCCGGCGATACCGGACCTGGTGGCCGGTCTGGACAGCGACACCGCGGACGCCACGGCCGCCGCTGAGGCCATCCGGACCACCGACACCCACCGCAAGGAGTCGGTGGTCCGCGCCGGCCCGCTGACGGTGGCCGGGCATGGCCAAGGGGGCGGCCATGCTGGCGCCCAACATGGCCACCATGCTGGCCGTCCTCACCACCGATGCCGCGCTCGACCCGCCTGCGCTGACCGAGGTGCTCCGCGCCGCGGTGGCCGACAGCTTCAACGCCTTGTCGGTCGACGGCTGCACGTCCACCAACGACACCGTCATCCTCCTGGCGTCGGGGGAGGCCGGCCCGCCCTCCGACCCCCAGGGCTTCGCAGCCGCCGTGGCCGAGGTGTGCCTCGACCTGGCCCAGCAGATGGTCGGAGACGCCGAGGGGCACACCAAGGTGGTCCAGGTGCGCGTCACGGGGGCCCTGTCCGACGACGAGGCCCAGCGCGGGGGCCCGTCGGGTGGCCGAGAGCCAGCTGGTCAAATGCTCCTGGTACGGCCAGCGACCCCTACTGGGGCCGGGTGGCCAGCGAGCTGGGCACGGCCGGGATCGCGTTCGAGGCCGACAAGCTCACCGTGCGCTACGGCGACTTCGTGGTGGCGGAAGGCGGCATCACCAGCGCGGTCGACGAGGCGGGTCTGGCCGCGTACATGGCCGGTGAGCACCTCGAGGTCGTCGCCAACCTCGGCATCGGCGACGGCACCGCTCGCATCATCACCAACGACCTCACCCACGCCTACGTGGACGAGAACATGGGGACGTCGTGAGTGCCCCGGTGCAGCAGGCGGCTCGCCGAACGGGCCGACGTCCTCATCGAGGCCCTCCCGTACATCCAGCGCTTCCGGGGCAAGGTGGTGGTGGTCAAGCTGGGCGGCAACGCCATGGTGGACGACGCGCTCTCCGTCACCTTCGCGGAGGACATCGTGCTCATGCAGTCGGTGGGGCTCCGGCCCGTGGTGGTCCACGGAGGGGGACCGCAGATCAGCCACCTCATGGAACGGCTCGGCATGGTGCCCGAGTTCGTCGACGGCCACCGGGTCACCGATGCCGAGACCGTCGACGTGGCCCGCATGGTCCTCGTCGGAAAGGTCAACCGGGAGATCGTCGTCCGCCATCAACGTCCACGGCCCGCTGGCCGTCGGCGTCAGCGGCGAGGACGCCGGGCTCATCCTCGCCGAACCTCGCCACCCCGACCTCGGCTTCGTGGGTGACGTCGACGCCGTCAACCCCGGTCTCCTCCAGCGGCTGCTGGCCGAGGATCTCATCCCGGTGGTGTCCACCATCGGCGCTGACGCCACCGGGCAGGCCTACAACATCAACGCCGACGCCGTGGCTGGCGCCCTGGCCGTGGCCCTGGGCGCCGAGAAGGTCATCTACCTCACCGATGTGGCAGGCCTGCTCCGCGACGTGGACGACCCCGACTCGCTCATCAGCCACATCGGGGCTGCGGCCCTCCAGGCGATGATCGACGAGGGCACGTCTGGCCGGCGGGATGATCCCCAAGATCGCGGCCTGCCTCCACGCCGTGCAGAAGGGCGTCGGATCGGCCCACCTCCTCGACGGGCGGCTGCCCCACGTAGTGCTCCTCGAGCTCTTCTCCGATGCCGGCGTCGGCACCATGATCACCGTGTCGCAGGCCTCATGACCAACCACGCCGACCGCCATGGGCGCCCCGGGGCTGAGCGACTGCCCGCTCATGCCCACCTACGGGCCACCGGCGCTCCAGCTGGTGCGCGGCGAGGGTGCCTGGCTGTGGGATCGAGACGGCCGTCGCTACCTCGACCTCCTGTCCGGCCTGGCTGTCACCAGCCTCGGCCACAGCCATCCGGCCGTCGCCGAGGCCATCCACGAGCAGGCTCAGACCCTCCTGCACGTCTCCAACCTGTTCGGCACAGAGCCCGGCGCCGCAGGTGGCGCAGACCCTCGACCGCCTCCTCGGCGTCGGCCAGCCCGGCTGGCCCGCGGAAGGGCTCAGAGGCCAGGTGTTCTTCGCCAACTCCGGTGCCGAGGCCAACGAGTGCGCCTTGAAGCTGGCTCGACGCTTCGGTGGTCGCGGTCGCCACGTCATCGTCAGCGCCTTCAACTCCTTCCACGGCCGCACGCTGGCGACCCTCCACGCCACCGGGCAGCCGGCCAAGCACGAGGCCTTCCAGCCGCTCCCCGAGGGCTTCCGGCACGTCGGCGTGGGGCGACCTGGACGAGCTCGAGAGCGCCCTCGACCCGACGGTGGCCGCCGTGCTCCTGGAGCCCGTGCAGGGGGAGGGCGGCGTCAACCCCGCCACCGCCGAGTACTTCCAGGGCGTCCGGCGGATCTGTGACGAGCGAGGTCTGCTCTTCATGGTGGACGAGGTGCAGACGGGCCTGGGGCGCTGCGGCGCCTGGTTCGCTCACCAGCACCTCGGCGTGGAGCCGGATGTGGTCACCATGGCCAAGGCCCTCGGCAACGGCGTGCCCGATCGGGGCGTGCTGGGCCCGGCGGGAGGTGGCCGCGGCCTTCGAGCCGGGCGATCACGCAACCACCTACGGCGGGCAGCCTCTGGCCGCCGCGGCTGCACGGGCGGTGCTGGCCGTGATGGAGGCGGAGGACGTCCCCGCGCGGGCCCGCCGCGCCGGAGCGCGCCTCACCGACGGTGCCCTCGCCCTGCCGGGCGTGGCCGCCGTGCGGGGCATGGGCCTGCTGCTGGCCGTCGAGCTCGACGGGCACGACGCTCGGGAGGTGGCCGCCCGACTGCTGGAGCTGGGCGTGATCGTCAACGCCGTCACCCCCACCGCCCTGCGGTTGGCCCCGTCGCTGCTGATCAGCGACGACGAGGTCGACCGCGGCCTGCAGCTCCTCGCCGAGGCGCTGTCGTGACGGCCCGCCACGTCCTCGAGATCGACGACCTCGACCCGGCGGAGATCGTTCGCGTCCTCGACCTCGCCGCCGACCCAGTGCGGCCGCCGATGCTCGCTGGTCGCACCGTGGGCCTCTACTTCGAGAAGCCGTCGCTCCGGACGCGCCACTCGTCGGAGACCGCGGTGGTGGAGCTGGCCGGCCATCCCGTCACGTTCCGGCGGGACGAGATCGGCGGACCGAGCCGTGAGCCCTACGCCGACGTGGCCCGGGTGCTGTCGGGCTACCACGCAGCGGTGGGCGCACGAGTCTTCGACCACCGCATGCTTGAGTCGTTGGCCAAGGCCTCCACCATCCCCGTGGTGAACCTCCTCAGCGACAGCGGCCACCCGTGCCAGTCGCTCGCCGACCTGCTCACCATGCGCCAGGAGTGGGGGAGCCTCGGCGGACGGACGCTGGCCTGGATCGGTGACTTCAACAACGTCGCCCGCAGCCTGGCCCTGGGCGCCGCCCGGTGCGGGATGGCCCTGCGGATCGCCAGCCCCCCCGGGTTCGGGCCCGGCGACGCCGATGTGGAGCGGATGCTGGCGGCGGGTCTGGATGGACCACCGACGGTCACCGAGCGGCCCGCCGAGGCGGCTCGGGGCGCCGATGCCATCCACACCGACGTGTGGGCGTCGATGGGCCAGGAGGACGAGGCCGAGGCGCGCCGCCGGGCCTTCGAGGGCTTCCAGGTGGACGAGCGGGTGATGGCCGAGGCGCCGTCCCATGCCATCTTCATGCACTGCCTCCCCGCCCACCGGGGCGAGGAGGTGGCGGCGGCCGTGGTGGACGGACCGCAGAGCCGGGTGTTCCCCCAAGCCCACAACCGCCTCCACGCCTTCCGAGGCCTCCTTCGCTTCCTCCTGGAGGAGAGCGAGCCGTGAGCAAGCCGCAACGACAGCACCGCATCGCGAAGCTGCTCTCGGAGCAGGCCGTCACCAGCCAGGCCCACCTGGTGGAGCTCCTGGCCGCCGACGGCCTCACCGCCACCCAGGCCACCGTGTCGCGCGACCTGGAGGACCTGGGGGCCATCAAGGTGCGGGTGGCCGGTGGCGAGACCGTCTACGCCATCCCTGAGCTGCCCGCCGACCAGCGGGCCCCCGAGGACCACCTGCGCCGGGTGTTCGGCGACTGGGTGGTGGAGGTGGGCCGATCGGGCAACCTCGTCGTGCTCCGCACCCCGCCGGGCTCGGCCCACGTGGTGGGCTCGGCCCTCGATCGCTCGGGGCTCCCCGAGGTCCTCGGCACCGTGGCCGGGGACGACACCCTCATCGTCGTCGTCAGCGACGGCGTCGACGGCGCCACGTTCGCCAAGCAGCTGGCCGACCTGGCCGGCCTCTAGACCCCAACCCCCAGGAGCACCTCCCATGGCCAAGCGCGTCGTCCTCGCCTACAGCGGTGGACTCGACACGTCCGTCGCCGTCCGCTGGATGATCGACAACCTCGGGGTCGAGGTCATCGCTCTGGCCGTCGACGTCGGTCAGGCGGCCGAGGACTACGACGTGGTGAAGGAGCGGGCCCGGGCGGCCGGAGCCATCGAAGCCGTCGTGGTCGACGCCAAGGAGGAGTACGCCGCCGAGTACTGCGCCCCCGCCCTGGCTGCCAACGCCCTCTACGAGAACCGCTACCCCCTCGTGTCAGCGCTCTCCCGGCCGGTCATCGTCAAGCACCTGGTGGAGGCAGCCAAGTTCCACGGCGCCGATGCCGTGGCCCATGGGTGCACCGGCAAGGGCAACGACCAGGTGCGCTTCGAGGTGTCGACCAGGGCTCTGAACCCCGACCTCGAGGTCATCGCCCCGGTGCGGTCCTGGGGAATGACCCGCGAGGAGTCCATCCTCTACGCCTACGACCACGACATCCCGATCAACGCCACCAAGGAGAAGCTGTACTCGATCGACGACAACATCTGGGGGCGCGCCATCGAGTGCGGGGAGATGGAAGACCCGTGGAACCGCCCGCCGCCGGGCGTGTGGCTGCTGACCAAGCCCACTGCCACCGAGCCCGTCGACGTGGAGATCGGGTTCGAGGCCGGTGTGCCCGTCAGCGTCGATGGCCAGGTGATGGGGATGCTCGAGGTCATCCAGCACCTCAACGTCCTCGTCGGCTCCTACGGCTTCGGGCGCATTGACATGGTGGAGAACCGGCGGGTGGGCATCAAGAGCCGCGAGACCTACGAGTGCCCGGCCAGCCTGGCCCTGATCCAGGCCCACCGCGACCTGGAGAGCATCTGCCTCGAGCGCGACCTGCAGCGGGAGAAGGCCCGCCTGGAGCCCCGCTACGCCGAGCTCGTGTACGACGGCCTCTGGTTCAGCCCCCTCAAGCGCGCCCTCGACGCCTTCATCGCGGAGAGCCAGGTGGCGGTGACTGGTGACGTGCGGCTGCACCTGTCACCGGGGAGCTGTGAGGTGTCCGGTCGGCGTAGCCCCCACAGCCTCTACGACTACGGCCTGGCCACCTACGACGCCGAGGACCGCTTCCGGCACGAGGACTCGGCCGGCTTCGTGCGCCTGTGGGGCCTGTCGGTGGAGACGTGGGCCGGCACCCAAGGCCACCTCGGTGACCCCCAGTGACAGATCCCACCGATCCAGGATCGGCGCAGCCGCCAGGCGGAGCTGCGCAGAGCACGGGTCCAGGATCGGCGAAGCCGAGCGCCCCGGGTGAGGTGGCGCAGCCGCCAGGCGGAGCTGCGCAGAGCACGGGTCCAGGATCGGCGAAGCCGAGCGCCCCGAAGAGGGGCGCAGTGTTATGGCACGGCCGGTTCGAGGGCGGGCCGGCTGACGACCTGCTCGCCTACACGGTGAGCCTTCCCTACGACCAGCGCCTGGCGCCCGACGACATCGAGGGGTCGCGTGCGCACGTCCGAGGCCTGGAGCGGGCGGGGGTCCTCTCCGTCGCAGAGCGGGATGAGGTCCTGTCCGCCCTGGACCGCGTCGAGGCGGAGCTGGCCGGCGGGATCTTCGCCTTCGTGCCGTCCGATGAGGACATCCACACGGCCGTCGAGCGGCGCGTCACCGAGCTGGCGGGCGACGCCGGCGCCAAGCTCCACACGGGCCGCTCCCGCAACGACCAGGTGGCTACGGACCTCCGGCTCTACACGAAGCGGGCCCTGTCGGAGGTGGCCGGTCGCGTGCTGGCGCTGCAGGAGGTGCTGCTGCAGAGCGCCATCGACGCCGGGGAGACCTACCTGCCCGGCTACACCCACCTCCAGCGCGCCCAGCCTGTGTCGCTGGCGCACCACCTCCTCGCCCACGGCTGGGCACTGGCTCGCGACGTCGACCGCCTGCTCGACGCCCGTCGACGGGCCGACGTGTCGCCCCTCGGCGCCGGCGCGCTGGCCGGCTCGTCGATCCCGCTGGACCCCGACGGTGTCGCCGCCGACCTCGGCTTCGCGGCCCGCTTCGAGAACAGCCTCGACGCAGTGTCGGATCGCGACTTCGTGGCCGAGGGCCTGTTCGCGCTCACGCTGCTCGGCATCCACCTCTCGCGCATCGGCGAGGAGATCGTGCTCTGGACGAGCGAGGAGTTCGGCTTCGCCCGGCTCGACGACGCGTACGCCACCGGCTCCTCGATGCTCCCGCAGAAGAAGAACCCCGACATCGCCGAGCTCGCTCGCGGCAAGGCCGGTCGGCTGATCGGCAACCTCACCGGCCTGCTGGCCACGCTCAAGAGCCTCCCCCTCGCCTACAACCGCGACCTCCAGGAGGACAAGGAGCCGCTGTTCGACGCCGTCGACCAGGTGTCGCTCGCCCTGTCTGCGCTCTCGGGCCTCTACGCCACCCTCACCGTCGACGCCGAGCGCATGCAGGCCGCCGCAGACACGCCCTACGCCGCTGCCACCGACCTGGCCGAGCACCTCGTGATGCACGGGACCCCGTTCCGGGCCGCCCACGCCATCGTCGGCGAACTCGTGCGGGAGTCGATTGACCAGGGCACCCCCCTGGCGGATCTCGTCGCCGCCCATCCCTCGCTCGGGTCGGATGCCGTGGCGCTGCTCGCCCCCGGCGTGTCGGTCACCCGCCGCACCACACCAGGGGGAGCGGGCCCCGCCGCAGTAGCGGTGCAGCTGGAACGCTTCCGCTCACAGGTGGCTGGGGATCGGGAACGCGTCGGCGGCTGAGCTAAGGGGGGGCGACCCGAGGTCCCCGGAGCGGGATACTGGACGAGTGGCTAGGGACCAGGTGGCAGGGGAGCTCAGCGCGGTGCTGTTCGTCGACGTGGTCGAATCGACGCGTCGGCTGATCGACGTGGGCGATGCGGCGTGGGCCGCCGTGCTCGACGACTTCGAGGGGCTCTGCGAGACCTCGGTGGTGGATCATCACGGCCGGGTGGTCAAGACGACAGGCGATGGGATCCTGGCGTTGCTGCACACCGTCACGGCCGCCATCGAGTGCGCCGGGGCCATCCACGCGGCGGCGCCTGACCTCGGGCTTGCCCTGCGGATCGGGGTGCACGTCGGGGAGGTGCATGGCCGAGGCGACGACGTCGCCGGCGCCGCCGTCCATCTCGCAGCCCGGCTGCTCGGGATCGCGGCGCCGGGTGAGACGATCGTGTCGGCGGCGGCCGCCATGCTCGCCCCCGCCGCGGCGGATCGCCTCGTGCCCAGAGGATCGGTGGAGCTCAGGGGCTTTGCCCAGCCGGTGACGGTGTTCGTCGTCCCCGCATCGGGGCCGCAGGTGGTGCCGGCGGCCCCGACCGAGGCCAGCGTGCTGCTCCTCCTCGATGCCGCGGAGTACGAGCGCGCCGCAGCTCGGCTGGACGAGCTCGATGACGGGGAGCTCCTCAACGTCGCTGACCACCTCGTACCGGCACAGAGCCGGGAGGAGTACCTCGGCGTCGACCTGGCGTTGGTGCGGCTCGTGGAGGACGTGGCGGAACGCCTCCCGGCCGACGACGACCTCCGCCACAGCCGGCTCGCGGCCAAGCTCGCGTTCGAGCTGCGAGGCGACCCCACCACGCTCCACGACCGGCAGGCCCTGGTGGAGGACGCCCGCGACCGAGCGAAGCGCAGCGGCGACGCGGCGGCGCTCGTCGACGTCCTGATCAGCGAGGTGCACGCGCTGTGGGAGTCGGCCGGACGACCGGATCGCCTCGCCGCCACGGAGCAGGCGATCGGGGTCGCCCGCAAGGCCCGACTCTTCGAGCGCGAGCTCGATGCACGCATCGCTCGCGTCGATGTGCTCTTCGGGCTCGGTCGCCTCGATGACGCGGAGCTGGAGCTGGCGACCTTCGGGCGGCTCGCTCCGCCCGGGGCCCACGACCGCCAGGCCTTCGCAGCCTCGCGGCGCAGCTCGATCCACTTGGTTCGGGGGCGGTTCGACGACGCCCAGCGGGAGGCGGTGGCCGCCGAGGGGCATGCTCGAGCGGCCCGGATGCCCGACGCCGATCGCTTCGGGCGGGCCCTTCGGTGGCCCATCGCCATCGCCCGCGGCGAGAACGCCGAGCTCGCAGCGGAGGTCGGACCGCTCGTGGTCGAGCTCGCCCGCCAGGCCCAGCGGCTGCCTGGTCACCACATGGAGTCGACCCTCGCGCGCATGCTGTTCCGGCTGGGGCGTCACCGCGAGGCACGGGTGGAGCTGGGTCGTGCGCTGGCGTCACTTCGCCGCCGCAAGGGGATCCGATGGTTGGCGTCGGCCTACGACGCGGCCGAGGTCGCCGCGTCGTTGGGAACGCCCGAGGAGCAGGCCTGGCTGCTCGGTGCTCTCGAGGAGGACGGCTCTGAGTTCGCCGCACTGAACTTCCTCTTCGGCGGGTCGACCCATGCCGCCATGGGGGATCTCTCCGCAGCCCTGGGCCGCACCACTGAGGCCTTGGCCCACTACGACCGAGCGGTCGCCGACCTCGACGAGATCGGCGCAGTGCCGGCCGCGGCGAGCGCACGGGTGGCGCGGGCCGCGGTGCGGCGGTCGCTCGGCGATGAGACGGGCGCACGTGCCGACGAGCTCGCCGCCAGTGAGGCCGCGGCGGCGCTCGGGGTTGCGGATCCGTGCGCAGGGACGGACGCGCACCGCACCCAGCTCGACTGATCGCGCAGGAGCGGGGCTGCCCCCACTGTCACAGCCCGTCGCTACGATGTAGGTGTTCACCTTCGGGACCTAGTGGCTGGTCCCCGTCAGTGCGAGATCGCCTGCCCGAAGGAGGACTGCCCATGGTCGACGTCGCTGCGCTGCTGGGTGCCGCGTGGTCGTCGCTGGCCGAGGTCGAACCAGACGCCCTGACCTCCACCGAGCTCACCGAGGCGCTGCTGCAGATCCAGCGCCTCCGGGCCTGCCTCGAGTCCACCGAAGCAAGGCTCCTGGGCCGGTGGGACGCGGATCGTGTGTGGCAGGCGTCGGGTGCCAAGTCCGGTGCTGCGTGGCTGGCTCGCGTGCAGCGGCTGCCGATCCAGACCACTCGGCAACGAATCCGCCACGCCCGCGCCCTGCGAACCCTCCCCGCAGTGGAGGAGGCGTGGGCCGATGGTGCGATCGATCGGTCACACCTGGGAACCATGCTGGGCAAGCGCACGCCGCGCACCGAGGAAGCGTTCGACGCCGACCACCAGAGGCTGTTGGAGTCCGCCCGCACCCGAGGGTTCGTCGACTTCAAGCGACACTGCGACCTCTGGGAGCTGCTCGTGGACCCCGACGGGGCCGAGCAGGGCGCCGACGAAGGCCGGTCAGCACGTGAGGTGCACCTGTCGCAGACCCTTGGCGGGATGTGGTTCGGTCGGATTGCGCTCGACCCCGTCTCGGGTGAGATCGTGCACGCCACGCTGGCCATGATCGAGCGGGAGCTGTTCGACGCCGACTGGGTCGAGGCCAGGGAGCGCTTGGGGTGCGATCCGACGATCGTCGACCTCCGGCGCACCCCAGCCCAGCGCCGAGCGGATGCCCTGGTGGAGATGGCCACCCGGGCCCGCACGGCTCCCGTGGGCGGGAAGCGCCCGGCACCGCTCTTCACGGTGCTCGTCGGCTATGAGACCTTCGCTGGCCCGCTGCTCGAGCTCCACAACCGCAGCACCATCACGCCGGGCACCGCCGCGCGCTGGCTCGACGGCGCAGAGGTAGAGCGCATCGTGTTCGACGGCCCCTCCCGGGTGATCGACGTCGGGGTCAGGCGCCGATTCTTCACCGGAGCGTTGCGCCGGGCCATCGAGGTGCGCGACCGCACGTGCTTCCACCCGTTCTGCGACGAGGTGCCTGAGCGGCCCGAGATCGACCACATCCTCGAGCACGCCAAGGGCGGGCTCACCACGCAGGAAGGCGGTCGCCTGGGCTGCGGCTTCCACAACCGGTGGCGCAACCACCACCCTGACGACCCGGGCCCCGATCCACCGTGAGGGGTCCAACGGGCGGCGCGGGTGGGCTAGAACGCTGTGGTGCCACACCAGCGCGTCGTCCTGCCGCCGAGGACCGACCTGACCAGTCGGCGCCGGCGGGTGATCGCACGGGGAGCGATAGCGCTGGAGGACCTCTACGAGCGCGTGAAGTCGCGCGTGCTGGTCGACGTCGTCCCGCCGACCGAGGATCCCTTCTATCGGGTGCCAGAGGACCTAGACGCCCTCCGTCCCGGGGACCTCATCGAGACGCGCCCCATCGACGTCCGTGGGGTGCGCCACGTCCTGCAGGTCGATGCATGGCAGCTCAAGCTCCGATCGACTGATGCACAAGGTGCCCCGAGCTGGGGCGTCGCCACCGTGATGGTTCCCCAGCGTCCCTACGACGGGCCCGTGCGGCCGCTGCTCTCCTACCAGTGCGCCATCGATGCGCTGGGAGCCACCGCCGACCCGTCCTACACGCTGCGGCGCGGCGACCAGCTGGAGCTCCCGTTCATCGCCTTGGCGCTTCGTCGAGGGTGGGCCGTGGTGTCCACCGACTTCAACGGCCCGCAGCACGCCTTCTGCGCCTACCCGCTCGTGGCCTGCTTCGTGCTCGATGGCATCCGAGCCGCCGTCGGGTTCGAGCCCGCTGGCCTCGGTGCCACCACCCCCATCGGCCTCTGGGGCTACTCCGGCGGAGCGCTGGCCACGCTCTTCGCCCTCGAGCACCAGGCCGCCTACGCTGCCCGACCTCAACATCGTGGGCGCAGCCGCCGGGGGAGCGGGTGTTGACCCGCTCTCATCGCCGCAGATGTTCGAGGACGGCAACCTCCTGAGCGGCATCCCGTTCTGCGCGGTCATCGGCATGGCCCGCGGCCTCCGTGACGTCGACCTGCACGCCGTCCTCACCCCCCAGGGGCGGGCGATGGTGGCGGCAGCCGCTGAGATGACCATGGAGCAGCTCGTCGCATCGTTCCCCTTCATGCGGTGGAGCGACCACCTCACCGTTCCGACCGTCCTCGACATCCCGGGGATGCGCGCCGCGTTCGAGCAAGACCCACTGGGGAGCGCCCCTCCGACGGTGCCACTGCACCTCTACCACGCCGTGCGCGACAGGTATCCGCCCGTGGCCGACGTCGACAAGCTCGTCGAGACCTACCGAGGTGACGGGCTCGAGGTGGCCTATCGCCGCTTCCCACTCGGTGGACACATGACCGGGGTGTTCGTAGGTGTGCCCGGCGCGCTCCGGTTCCTGAGCCAGCGATTCGGCTGATCCACGAGAGACCAGGGTCCTACGTGTGGGTTGTGATGAAGCGCAAGACCGTGCCGGCGAAGGCGCTGGGGTCGCCGATGGCGGCGAGGTGCCCCTGACCACTGATGGTGGCGTGGGCCGCGTGCGGCAACGTGGCAACCACGTCATCGTGGGTCAGATAGGTCGGCACGTTGGTGAGCGCCCCAGTGATGAACAGCACGGGTGTCCGGATGGTGCGGTACCGATCGGGATCCCACCGGAGCGCTTGAAGGACCGCTGCCTCTCGCTCAAGCGTCGCGGCAGCAGCATCCACGAGGCGTTGCCACACGTGCGGCACCGCTTGCGCCAACGCCACCTCATCGTCCGACAACCCGGCCACCCCTACAAGGAAGACGGGCAGCGCGGCGTCGGGCTGGCCAGCGTCGATGAGCCTGAGCACTCGGGCGATCGAGTTCTGGACGCGATCGGTATGCAGGGGTGGCTCGTAGAGGGCGAGGCTCGCGAGGTTGTCGGCTGTTCTCGCGGCCTCGACAGCGCACACCGCTCCGAAGGAGTGCCCCACCAGGTGGGCGCCGGACCCGGCGGCTTCGACCACGGCCAGCACATCTTCCACCTCTCGTCCGAGCGAGTGCTCGGTGCTGTCACCGCTCGCGCCCCGTCCACGACGGTCGTAGGTCCACACGCAGTGGTGCTCGGCGAGAAGCGGGAGGACGAAGGTCCACGCCGAGCGGTCGTCAACCGAACCATGCACGAGCACGATCGGCGGTCCGTCGCCCGACACCGAGGCAGCGAGCGGAGTGCCGTCGGCGGACTCGATCGTCGTTTCCATCGGGTCTGCGGTCACCAACCTCACCAACTCTAGGTGGCCTGTGGCTGCACGCCCGGGAGCAACCTGTACAGGCTCACCGCGCGCCGTACGTCGACAACGTCGGCGACCAGCGGACCCGCCCTGATCAGATGTCGTGGTAGGAAACGCCCGTGCCTGCTCCGTCTACGCAGTACGTCGACAACGACGGGGTGTCCATCGCCTACCAGGTCGTAGGCGACGGACCGATCGACATCGCCCTGGTCATCGGCTCCTGGTGGCACGTGGAGTTCCAATGGAGCGCGCCGGCGAACGAACGGTTCCTCCGGCGGTTGGCTTCCTTCGGTCGCGTGATCCTGTTCGACAAGCGCGGCACCGGGCTGTCCGATCGCGTCCCCGCGGGCCAGCTGCCGACCCTGGAGCAACGGATGGACGACCTCCGAGCCGTCCTCGATGCGGTGGGCTCTGAGCGCTGTGCCCTCCTCGGGGACTCCGAGGGCGGCCCGATGTCGCTGCTGTTCGCCGCCACCTACCCGCACCGCACATCGCGCCTCGTCTTGTTCGGCTCCTACGCTCGCCTGCTGAGCGCCCCGGACTACCCCGACGGACTCGACCCCGAGCTCTTCGACGGCTTCATCGAGACCGCCGTCGCCGGGTGGGGCACGGCCGGGCCGATGGTCATGGACCTCTTCGCTCCCAGCCTGCGCGACGATCCTGCTGCCATCGAGTGGTTCGGCGCCATGAACCGGTACGCCGTCAGCCCGGGGGCGATGCGGACCCTCATGCACATGATGGGCGAGATCGATGTGCGCGGTGTGCTCTCCGCCGTTACGGTCCCCACGCTCGTGGTGCACCGCACCGGGGATCGCGTGTGCTCGATCGGCAACGGACGGTACCTTGCCGACCACATCCCGGGCGCCCAGCTCGTCGAGCTCCCGGGCGATGACCACGCCTTCTTCGCCGGTGACGTGGACGCCGTGGTCTCCACGATTGGCGAGTTCGTCACCGGCGCGCCGGTCAGCGCCGAGATCGAGCGCATCCTCACCACCGTGGTGTTCACCGACATCGTCGGCTCGACAGAGCACGCTGCTCGGCTCGGAGATCTCGAGTGGCGCGGCATGCTCGACCGCCACGACGCCGCTGTGCGGCAGGAGGTCCTGCGCCATCGGGGACGGGAGGTGAAGCACACCGGCGACGGCTTCCTCCTCGCCTTCGACGGTCCCGCCCGAGCGGTCAAGTGCGCCACCGCCATCGCCGCCGCCGCCCGTCGCATCGGCATCGAGGTGCGAGCGGGCGTCCACACCGGTGAGTGCGAGGTCCGCGGCGACGATCTCGGCGGCATCGCCGTCCACATCGGCGCCCGGATCGGAGCGCTGGCCAGCGCCGGCGAGATCCTCACCACCGGGACCGTCCGCGACCTCACGGCAGGGTCAGGCCTGGTGTTCGAGCACCGTGGAGACCCCGAGCTCAGGGGCATCCCCGGCCGCTGGCCGCTCTACGCCGTGGCCCCGAGCTGACCTCGTTCCGCCATGCCCTACACCCACCACATCCGCGTGCGCTACGGCGAGTGCGACATGCAGCGCGTGGTCTTCAACGCCAACTACCTGGCCTACTGCGACGACGCCGCCGACCTGTGGTTCCGGTCGCTCGGGGCGACGCTGGAGGACGGCGAGTGGGAGGTGATGGTCAAGAAGGCCGAGATCACGTGGTCCGGCGGCGCGGGGGTCCACGACGAGCTGGCCATCGGGGTGAGCGTCCGCCGGTGGGGCAGGAGCAGCTTCGATGTGGGCTTCGAGGGCGCAGTGGGAGAGCGGCCCGTCTTCGAGGCTGTGATCACCTACGTCGCCGTCCGCACCGGCACCACCGAGACCCTGCCCGTCCCGGACCACTTTCGGGCCGCCGCCTCCGCCTGATGCCTCGACGCCGCCGCCTGGGCCGCGCCTTCTACCGGCGCGACCCACGCCAGGTGGCGCCAGACCTGCTCGGGAAGCTGCTCGTCCGCGGGCCGCTGTCCGCCAGGATCGTGGAGGTCGAGGCCTACTGCGGGTCGCTGGATCCCGGCAGCCACGCCTACCGGGGGATGACGAAGCGCAACGCCACCATGTTCGGGCCCCCGGGCCACCTGTACGTGTACTTCACCTACGGCATGCACTGGTGTGCCAACGCCGTGTGCGGCGACGAGGGCGAGGGGGTTGCCGTCCTCCTGCGGGCGGCCGAGCCGGCGCAGGGTCTCGACCAGATGCGGGCCCGCCGTCCAGCGGCCCGGCGGGAGCGGGACCTGCTGGCCGGGCCCGCCCGCCTGAGCCAGGCCTTCGCCCTCACCGGTGAGGAGGATGGAGCCGACCTCGTCACGGCCAGCCACGGTGTGACGATCGTCGACGACGGCACGCCTCCACCCACCCCCGCCATCAGCACCCGCATCGGTCTCTCCGCCGGAGCCGATCTGCCCTGGCGCTGGTGCACGCCGGGCAGCCCGCACCTGTCGAAGCCAGCGTGAACGCTCTCCGCTCCGCCGGCGAGCTGGGGGCGCGGCCTCCTTGGATGCTGCCCGGGCCGCCGTGGCCGCCGCCGTCCCGGGGCCCGAGGACCACGAAGCGGCAAGAGCCCAGATCCTCCGGTTCATCGACGAGCACCCCGACGCGCTGCACCGCACCTGCGCCGAGGGTCACCTCACCGGATCGGCCGCGGTGGTGGATCCCGATACCCGGCGACTCCTGCTCCTCCTGCACGCCAAGGTGGGGCGGTGGCTGCAACCCGGCGGCCACGCCGACGGCGACGGCCACCTTGCCCGCGTCGCCCTCCGGGAGGCGGAAGAGGAGACGGGCATCCGCGGCCTCCGCGTCCACTCCCCGGCGATCGACCTCGACGTGCACCTGTTCCACGATGCGTCGGGGTCGGGCGATCCGGACCACCTCCACCTCGACGTGCGCCACCTCGTGGTGTCCCCTGCCGAGGCCGCGCCCGTCGCCAACCACGAGTCGCGTGGGTTCCGCTGGGTGGCGCTGGAGGATCTGGCCGGGGTGCCGGTGGACCCCGGCACCATCCGCATGGCGAGGGCGGCCCTCGCCGCTCTCGACTCGATCCAGCCCTAGACGTCGATGGGTGTGGCGCAGGCCGGCATGCGGTTGTCGGCAGCGAAGGCGTCGAGGTGGTCGGTGATCTGGTCGCGATCCTTGGCCGTCACCAGGAGCTGGGCGTCCGGATCGGTGCGCAGCGCCTCGGCGTAGGCCTCCCGATCGCCCAGGTAGGTGCGCCAGTCGGCCAGCCACTCCGTGACGATCGCTCCCTCTTCGCCCGGAGGGGCGAGGGCAGCCAGATCGTCGAGCATCCGGGCGAACCGGTCGTCGGCCTCCTCGATGCTGTCGGCGCGCTCCTCGGCGTCGGCGGCCTCCACGGCTCGGGGCAGCCGGGCGACGTCGGCGTGGGCGGCCTCACACTCGGCCTGGGCCTCGATGGCGAAGGTGGGATCCTCCAGGCGGTCCGGCGGCGGCTGCCGGCCCGGCCCGATGGCGAGGTACAGCACGTAGCCCCACATGGCGAGCAGCCCCATCACCACCGCCGTCAGCAGCCACCGGCCCGCCCGGCGCCGCACCGGGGGCGCCTCGGGCTGGGGCAGCTCGACGTCGGTCATCCGGCCAGCCTCGCCAGGCCCAGGGGTCGTGTCCAACCCGGTCACTCCGCCGCGATGACCTCGAGGGTGACGGTGGAGCCACGAGGGGCCTGGCCCCCGGCCGGCGACTGCACCGCCACCGTGCCGGGCTTGCCCTTCGCTCCAGGAGGGGCGGGCGCCACCTCGGCGGTGAAGCCGCTGTAGGCGACGATGTCGACAGCGCGCTCCACGGGGAGACCGGTGACGTCGGGGACTGGCGCCAGCGTCGCCACGGGAGGAGGCCGACGAGACAGCGGGGGGGCCGTGGTGGTGGTCGTGGGCGGAGGGGGGAACTCGGTGACCGGTCGACCGGCCAGGACGCCGGCCATGAAGCGCTGCCAGATCTGAGCGGGGTAGGACCCGCCGGTGACCTTGATCGGGGTGAACGGTGGTTGCATCTCGATCAGCTTCCCGTCGGCCCCCAGCACGGGGAACCCCACCCACACGGCGGTGGCCAGCTCGGGGGTGTAGCCAGCGAACCAGGCGTCCCTCCAGTCGTCGGCGGTGCCGGTCTTGCCAGCCGCCGGGCGGTCGAGCTTCGCCTTGGTGCCGGTACCCCGCTCGATGACCTGCTCCAGGATGCTGGTGAGCGTGTCGGCGTCCTCCGCGTCGAGGACCTTGGCCTGGGTGTGTGCGTGGCTGAAGAGGGTGGTCCCGTCGGCTCGGGTGATGCGCGTCACCAGCACCGGCGGCACCCGCACCCCCCGGTTGGCGAAGGTGGAGTAGGCGCTGGCCATGTCCATGGCGGTCACCACGTTGCTCCCCAGCACGGCCGACGGGACCGGCTGCAGGGCGCTGCGGATGCCGTAGCGGGTGGCGGCGGCCATGGCCTCGGCCGGGCCCACCCGCATCATGAGCTGGGCGTAGAGCGTGTTGTAGGACCGCACGGTCCCCTCGGCGATGGTCACGGTGCCCCCGCCGCCCCCGCCGTAGTTGCACGGCTTCCATGGCGGCGCCCGGTCGAGGGGGATGGTGACGCACGCCGGGGCGGAGATCCGGGTGAGGGGGTCGATGTCCTGGTCGAGCGCCGCGGCGAGGACGAGCGGCTTGAAGGCCGATCCAGCCTGGCGGGGCCCCTGGGTGGCGAGGTTCAGCTTGGTGATGTCGGTGTCGCCGAAGAAGTCGCGCCCGCCCACCATGGCCCGCACGTACCCCGTGCCGGCCTCCACCGCCACCAGCGCGGCGGACGGGCCTGCGGGGTCGGGCAGGATCTCGGACACGGCCGCTTCGGCCGTGGCTTGGGCGTCGAGGTCCACCGTGGTGTGGATCCGGAGCCCGCCCCCGAAGAGGAGGTCGCGCCGCTCCTTGGCGGTGGCGCCGAACCGGGGATCGTCCAGGAGCCACTGCTTGACCTCCTCCACGAAGTAGGCGGCCGGGTAGCGCTCGGCCGCCGGCACCACGCCGGAGGCCAGCTTCACCGGGGTCCGCTGGGCGAGCAGGAGCAGGTCGTCGTCGATCATCTCGTTGTCGTGCATGCGCTGCAGCACCACCTGACGTCGATCGAGCGCCGCCTCAGGCTGGGAGAAGGGATCGGTGGCGCCGGGGCGCTGGATCAGGCCTGCCAACATGGCCCCCTCCGCCAGGTCGAGGTCGGTGGCCGGCTTCCCGAAGTACTGGTGGGCGGCCGCCTCGATCCCGTAGGCACCCTTCCCGAAGTAGATCGAGTTCAGGTACAGCTCGAGGATCCGGTCCTTCGAGTAGCGCTGCTCGAGCTGGAGGGCCATGGTGCCCTCCAGGACCTTGCGCTCCACGGTGCGGGAGGCGTCATCGAGGAGCTCCTGCTTCACGTACTGCTGGGTGATGGTGGAGCCGCCCTGCTCGATGCCGCCCGCCTCGGCGTTGGTGCGGGCGGCCCGCAGCACCGCTCGCAGGTCCACCCCGCTGTGGCGGTAGAAGCGCTCGTCCTCGATGGCGACGACGGCGTCACGCACGTGGGGCGGGATCTCCTCGAGCGGGACCACCTTTCGGTTCTCTTCGGCGTGGAAGGTGTAGATCCGGGTGCCGTCGCTGGCGTAGAGCGTGGACGACTCGATCTGCTCAGCCGTCGGAGGGGTGACCGTTCGAGCGCTGTAGGAGCAGGCGGCGACAGTGGTCAGGATCGCCGCGAGGGCGCACAGGGGTCGGGGGGCGCGACGCATGGGCAGCGGCCATTCTCCCGCACCCGCCGGGGGTGGCGAGGGCACCCGGTGACCAACGGGCTGGACCTGCAGCGCGTCGGGCGGGGACGATGGCGCCGTGACCGACCTCCTCGCCGACCTCGAGCAGCGCGGCCTGGTGCACGACAGCACCGACCGAGCGGCCCTGGCTGCCCGGCTGGCCGATGGACCCGTCACGCTGTACTACGGCTGCGATCCGACCGCCCCGAGCCTCCACCACGGCAACCTGATCGGTCTGATCATGCTGCGCCGCTTCCAGGATGCGGGGCACCGGCCCCTGGCCCTGGCCGGGGGAGCCACGGGGATGGTGGGCGATCCGGGGGGACGTTCCGAGGAGCGAAACCTGCTCGATGCCGACGTGCTGGCGGCCAACGTGGCCGCCATCAAGGGCCAGATCGCCCGGGTGCTCGGTCCAGAGGGCCCGTGGACGCTGGTCGACAACCTCGACTGGACAGCCGAGGTGCGACTCCTCGACTTCCTCCGCGACGTCGGCAAGCACGTCACCGTCAACCAGATGGTGGCCCGGGAGAGCGTGAAGGCCCGGATGGCGCAGCGAGCACGGGATCTCCTACACCGAGTTCAGCTACATGCTCCTCCAGGCGCAACGACTACGCCCACCTCCACCAGCACCACGGCTGCGAGCTGCAGATCGGGGGGTCGGACCAGTGGGGGAACATCCTCTCCGGCGTCGACCTGATCCGCCGCCGCCACGGGGTTGCCGTGCATGGCCTGTGCTGGCCGCTGCTCACCGCCAGCGACGGCCAGAAGCTGGGCAAGACCACCGGGGCACGGGTGTGGCTCGATCCGGAGCTGACCTCTCCCTACGCGTTCTTCCAGCACTGGATGCAGACGGACGACGGGGCCCTTCGGGGCATGTTGGCCCAGTTCACCCTTCTTCCGCTGCCCGCAGATCGATGACATCGTCCGTCAGCACGACTCGGCCCCGTCTGCTCGGGAGGGCCAGCGGGCCCTGGCTCGAGCCGTCACCGAGATCGTCCACGGTGCGCCAGCCATGGAGGCCGCTGAGCAGGCCTCGGACGTCCTCTTCGGGGGGGATCCTCGGAAGGCGTCGGCGGCTGCGCTGTCCGCCGTGGCCGGCGAGGTGCCGGCAACGACCCTCGTCGAGGGCGAGCGGCTGGCCGATGGCGTGGCCCTGGGCCCGGTTCTCCAGCGGACGGGCCTGGCCTCCTCGCAGAGCGACGCCCGCCGGCAGGTCGAGCAGCGGGGCCTCTCCGTGAACGGGGCCGTGGCGGAGCCGGGACGGGAGCTGCGCTCGGAGGACCTGCTCCACGGTCGCTGGGTCCTGCTGCGCAAGGGGAAGAAGGGCTGGGCCGTGCTCGACGCGGCGAGTTGACACTCTTCGGATTTCCCCGATAGGTTGTCCCTCCGCCCCACGGAGCCGTCAGCAACGCTGCAGCACCGGAAGGGCCACACCGGCACCACCGTCTCCACTGAGGGGCGACTGCCGGGCGAGCGCTGCCCTCCGGGGCAGACCGACGCTCCTTGAAAACAGAAGAGAGGACGAAACAGCGAGTGCGGGCGACTGCCCGACTCTCCTCGGAGGGTCGCGCAGCCGTTCAAGAATGAATGCACTTGAGACGGACAGCAGTAATTGCTGGCTGTCCTGGTGCCAGTCGGCAAAGAACGAGGGCTTCGGCCCTCGGGATCGCCGGCTCTTCAAACCGATCGAAGCGCTCCCCACCTCGGTGAGGGGCGTGAGATCTCGATGGAGAGTTTGATCCTGGCTCAGGACGAACGCTGGCGGCGTGCCTAACACATGCAAGTCGAACGAGGTCCATCCAGTGGCAACACTGGGGACGACCTAGTGGCGAACGGGTGAGTAACACGTGAGGAACTTGCCCCGGAGACCGGGATAACCCTCCGAAAGGAGAGCTAATACCGGATGTCCTCATCGGATCGCATGGTCTGATGAGGAAATGGATTCCGCTCCGGGAGAGCCTCGCGGCCTATCAGCTAGTTGGCGGGGTAACGGCCCACCAAGGCATCGACGGGTAGCTGGTCTGAGAGGACGATCAGCCACACTGGGACTGAGACACGGCCCAGACTCCTACGGGAGGCAGCAGTGGGGAATCTTGCGCAATGGGCGAAAGCCTGACGCAGCAACGCCGCGTGCGGGATGACGGCCCTCGGGTTGTAAACCGCTTTCAGTGGGGACGAACCAAGACGGTACCCACAGAAGAAGGTCCGGCCAACTACGTGCCAGCAGCCGCGGTAACACGTAGGGACCAAGCGTTGTCCGGATTCATTGGGCGTAAAGAGCTCGTAGGCGGTTCGATAAGTCGGGTGTGAAACCTCCAGGCTCAACCTGGAGACGCCACCCGATACTGTCGTGACTAGAGTCCAGTAGGGGAGCGTGGAATTCCTGGTGTAGCGGTGAAATGCGCAGATATCAGGAGGAACACCAGCGGCGAAGGCGGCGCTCTGGGCTGGAACTGACGCTGAGGAGCGAAAGCGTGGGGAGCGAACAGGATTAGATACCCTGGTAGTCCACGCCGTAAACGTTGGGTACTAGGTGTGGGGTCTTATCAACGGATTCCGTGCCGAAGCTAACGCATTAAGTACCCCGCCTGGGGAGTACGGCCGCAAGGCTAAAACTCAAAGGAATTGACGGGGGCCCGCACAAGCAGCGGAGCATGTTGCTTAATTCGAGGCAACGCGAAGAACCTTACCTGGGTTTGACATGTAGGGAAAAGCCGTAGAGATGCGGTGTCCTTTTGGGCCCTACACAGGTGGTGCATGGCTGTCGTCAGCTCGTGTCGTGAGATGTTG
The DNA here is from genome assembly GCA_963795165.1 of uncultured Microthrixaceae bacterium. GTDB lineage: Bacteria > Actinomycetota > Acidimicrobiia > Acidimicrobiales > VFJN01 > VFJN01. The sequence goes on from CAWCGT010000001.1 coordinate 406,552, forward strand.
GGTTAAGTCCCGCAACGAGCGCAACCCTTGTCCTATGTTGCCAGCACGTAATGGTGGGGACTCGTAGGAGACTGCCGGGGTCAACTCGGAGGAAGGTGGGGACGACGTCAAGTCATCATGCCCCTTATGTCCAGGGCTGCAAACATGCTACAATGGCTGGTACAAAGGGCTGCGAAACCGCGAGGTCGAGCGAATCCCACAAAGCCAGTCTCAGTTCGGATCGGAGTCTGCAACTCGACTCCGTGAAGCTGGAGTTGCTAGTAATCCCGGATCAGCAACGCCGGGGTGAATACGTTCCCGGGCCTTGTACACACCGCCCGTCACACCACGAAAGTCGGTAACACCCGAAGCCAGTGGCCTAACCCTTTGGGAAGGAGCTGTCGAAGGTGGGATCGGCGATTGGGGTGAAGTCGTAACAAGGTAGCCGTACCGGAAGGTGCGGCTGGATCACCTCCTTTCTAAGGAGTCCACTGCTCATCACGAGCAGACTCCCGAGTTGATCACTCGCTTCTAGTCCTCTCTTCTGTTTTGAGGGAGCGTCACGCCCCTCGAGCACTGCAAGGCACCGCCGGCCTCCGGGCCGGCATCCTTGCGTCTGACCTTCGGTCACGGCTCCTTGAGAATTGCATAGCGAGCACGAGCATCTTTGTTCTTCCAAGCTACAAAAAGCCAACGGTGGATGCCTTGGCGCCTAGCACCGATGAAGGACGTGGGTGGCCACGAAAGGCCACGGGGAGCTGCCGACCAAGCGTTGATCCGTGGATGTCCGAATGGGGAAACCCGGCACCCGTCATGGGGTGTCACTCCCGCCTGAATCTATAGGGCGGGTAGAGGGAACCAGGGGAATTGAAACATCTCAGTACCCTGAGGAGAAGAAAGCAACCGCGACTCCCTTAGTAGCGGCGAGCGAAGAGGGAAGAGCCTAAACCGAAGTGGTGCCAAGCCTGGTGGCGTTGCCACTTCGGGGTCGTGGGAACTGACAGCTGGAGCACCAGATCCGGCACTGAGTTACCAAGCTGCTGTGTAGTGGAAGGGTTCAGGAACGGCCCACCACAGAAGGTAAGAGTCCTGTACACGAAACGCATGCAGCCTCAGGTCATGTCTCCCGAGTAGCGCCGGAACCGTGAAAGTCGGCGTGAATCTGCGAGGACCACCTCGTAAGGCTAAGTATGTCTAGGCGACCGATAGCGAATAGTACCGTGAGGGAATGGTGAAAAGTACCCCGGGAGGGGAGTGAAATAGTACCTGAAACCGTTGGTTTACAATCAGTCAGAGAGTCGTTCGGACTTGTCCGAGCCTCGATGGCGTGCCTTTTGAAGAATGAGCCTGCGAGTTACGGTGTGTGGCAAGGTTAACCAGTGATGGGGAGCCGGAGCGAAAGCGAGTCTGAATAGGGCGTTTAGTCGCATGCTGTAGACCCGAAGCCGAGTGATCTACCCATGGGCAGGTTGAAGCGGGGGTAAGACCCCGTGGAGGACCGAACCCACCATGGTTGAAAACATGGGGGATGACCTGTGGGTAGGGGTGAAAGGCCAAGCAAACTCGGTGATAGCTGGTTCTCCCCGAAATGCATTTAGGTGCAGCGTGGAGTGTTCAGCCATGGAGGTAGAGCACTGGATGGGTTAGGGGGCCTACAAGCTTACCGACCCCAGCCAAACTCCGAATGCCATGACTCCAGAGCTCTGCAGTGAGACCACGGGGGATGAGCTTCGTTGGTCGAAAGGGAAACAGCCCAGACCGCCGGCTAAGGCCCCAAATTCTGTACTAAGTGGTAAACGATGTGGGATTGCACAGACAGCCAGGAGGTTGGCTTAGAAGCAGCCACCCTTGAAAGAGTGCGTAACAGCTCACTGGTCGAGTGATCCTGCGCGGACAATGTAACGGGGCTCAAGTACAGAGCCGAAGCCGCGGATTTCTACGCTTGCGTAGGAGTGGTAGGGGAGCGTCGACCTTGCAGTGAAGCGGCGGTGTGAACCGTCGTGGAGCGTGGTCGAGTGAGAATGCAGGCATGAGTAGCGAGAGAGGGGTGAGAAACCCCTCCGCCGAAAGCCCAAGGGTTCCTGGGGAAGGCTAATCCGCCCAGGGTGAGTCGGGAGCTAAGACGAGGCCGAGAGGCGTAGTCGATGCACAACCGGTTGATATTCCGGTACCGCCGTGCCCGCGCCAATGCTGATCTCGAGTTGCTAAGGGGCTGTTCCTTCGGGAACGAACCGACCCACTTGAAGGACGCAAGCGATGCGGGGACGCAGAAGGGTAGATCAACCCAGGCGATGGTTGTCCTGGGGTAAGCGTGTAGGACGGGGACCAGGTAAATCCGGGCCCCATGAAGTCTGAGACGTGATACCGAGCCGTTTAGGCGAAGTGATTGATCCCATACTGCCGAGAAAAGCCGCTAGTTAGTTGGCACGGCGCCCGTACCCCAAACCGACACAGGTGGGCAGGTAGAGAATACCAAGGCGATCGGGAGAACTGTGGTTAAGGAACTCGGCAAAATACCTCCGTAACTTCGGGAGAAGGAGGGCCTCGTCAGGGTGATGGACTTCGCGTCCTGAGCTCGAGGGGGCCGCAGAGACCAGGGGAAAGCGACTGTTTACTAAAAACACAGCAGCGTGCGAAGTCGTAAGACGATGTATACGCTGTGACGCCTGCCCGGTGCTGGAAGGTTACGGGGAAGGGTTAGCCGTAAGGCGAAGCTCTGAACCTAAGCCCCAGTAAACGGCGGCGGTAACTATAACCGTCCTAAGGTAGCGAAATTCCTTGTCGGGTAAGTTCCGACCTGCACGAATGGCGTAACGACTTTCCTACTGTCTCAACCACAGACCCGGCGAAATTGAAGTACGAGTAAAGATGCTCGTTAGCTGCAGCAGGACGGAAAGACCCCGTGCACCTTTACTACAACTTGGTATTGGGTTTTGTTATGCGCTGTGTAGGATAGGTGGGAGACTTGGAAGCATGCGCGCCAGCGTGTGTGGAGTCACCCTTGAAATACCACCCTGCGTATGACGGGACTCTAACTTTCGACCGTGATCCGGTCGGGGGACAGTGCCAGGCGGGTAGTTTGACTGGGGCGGTCGCCTCCTAAATTGTAACGGAGGCGCGCAAAGGTTCCCTCAGCCTGGTTGGCAATCAGGCGTCGAGTGCAATGGCACAAGGGAGCTTGACTGCGAGACTTACAAGTCGAGCAGGTGCGAAAGCAGGTCATAGTGATCCGGCGGCTCCTTGTGGAAGGGCCGTCGCTCAACGGATAAAAGGTACGCCGGGGATAACAGGCTCATCTTCCCCAAGAGTCCATATCGACGGGAAGGTTTGGCACCTCGATGTCGGCTCATCGCATCCTGGGGCTGAAGCAGGTCCCAAGGGTTGGGCTGTTCGCCCATTAAAGCGGTACGCGAGCTGGGTTTAGAACGTCGTGAGACAGTTCGGTCCCTATCCGCTGCAGCCGGAGGAAACTTGAGGAAGGCTATCCCTAGTACGAGAGGACCGGGATGGACGCAGCTCTCGTGTGCCAGTTGTCCTGCCAAGGGCACTGCTGGTTAGCGACCTGCGGAAGGGATAAGTGCTGAAAGCATCTAAGTACGAAGCCCGTTCCAAGATGAGGTTTCCCACTGGGTCAACCAGGTAAGGCCCGTGACAGACCATCACGTTGATAGGCCGGAGGTGTACGCACAGCAATGTGTTCAGCCGACCGGTACTAATCGGCCGAGGGCTTGGATCGACAATGAAGTTCGTGCTCGCTATGGAGTTCTCCAAGGAGCTGCGCCGTCACCGCGGCTGCGCTCCGTTGGCAACAGATTTCGGTGGCCATGGCGGAGGGGTCACACCCGTTCCCATTCCGAACACGGAAGTTAAGCCCTCCAGCGCCGATGGTACTTGGGTCGAGAGGCCCTGGGAGAGTAGGACGCCGCCGAGTTCGCACGTGCGAAGGGCCCCCAGCGATGGGGGCCCTTCGTCGTTTTCCGCCCCTCGATAGGCTCGCCTCCCATGCCCAAGCCCCCGCCTTCTGTCCCCCGCGTCGTGGTCGGCCGCGCCGTCCGCAGCGGCGATGCCGCGGGCTCCGCCGGAGGGGCCGCCCTGGAAGCGCCGGGCCGACGACGCCGCCAAGCGGGGCAAGCAGGCCGGCTGGGGTGGGGTGGCCCGCAAGGGGGCTGGCCGGGTGCGCGACGAGCGGCCCGTGCCGGGGCGTCGGAGGCGTTCCGCGAGGCGGCCGGCGGACGAGGCGCGTGGGAGCCCGAGGTCTGGATCGACGAGGGCGAGGTGCGCGGCGAGGCCGCTGGTGCCGTCGGACGCGGCCGGGCGCCGGCTCGCCGGGCAGCGACCCGTCGACGACGACGAGCCGATCAGCGACCCCTCGCTGCGGCGGGCAGTCGGCGCCAAGGCCGTCGACCGCCTCGAGGCGCGGCTCAAGGACGCCAGCAAGGCGTTCCGGCGCGAGCGCTTCGAGGAGGCGCGCAAGATCCTGCGACCGCTGGCCGAAGCCGCCCCCACCGCTGAGTCGGTGCGCGAGCTGCTGGGCCTCACCTACTACCGGCTGGGGCGCTGGAAGCAGGCCGTGTCCGAGCTCGAGGCCTTCCGGGACCTCAACGGCAGCACGGAGCAGCACCCCGTCCTGGCCGACTGCTACCGGGCGCTGGGTCGCCACGCCAAGGTGGACGAGCTCTGGGAGGAGCTGCGCGGCTGCCTCGCCGAGCGGACCCCTCGTCACCGAGGGCCGCATCGTGTACGCCGGCTCGCTCGGCCGACCAGGGCAAGCTCAACGAGGCCATCGACGTCGCTCCGTGCGGCCAAGGCGCCAGGCAAGCGCCCGCAGGACCACCACCTGCGGCGTCACCTACGCCCTGGCCGACCTCCACGAGCGGGCCGGCGACGTGCCCGCGGCCCGCCAGCTCTTCGGCATCGTGGCCGCCGCCGACCCCGAGCTGGGCGACGTCCAGGCTCGACTCCGGGCACTGCCCTGAGCCCCGCTGGGGCAGGTCCGGCGGGGACAGACGGCGAACATCTACCCTCGACCGATCCCGCTCGTGCCGACCGGCCGAGCGCCGCGACGGTCGAAGGGAAGGGCGAGGTGCAACGATCACTCGGGCGTAGGTTCGTGCCGCTGGCTGCGTTCGTCGCCGTGCAGCTCCTGATCATCGCGCTGGCGCCGTCACGGCCGCCGGACGGCGTGGAGGCGGCGGAGGGCTTCGACCCCGGCGGCTCACCACGGACGGCACCGTCACCGACGGAGGCGATGGCTCCATCGCCGACGGCGCCACGAGCGACGGCACCGACCTGTCGGCCAGCGACGGCGGCACCGACGGCGGCGGTGCGGGTGGCGCGGCGGCACGGCGGGGCCGACGGTGGCGGCGCCACCGGTGGGCCGGCGCCACCGGTCGGGGGCGGCCCGGCGGGCGACACCAGCCACTGCAAGGGCGGCCGCCAGTTCGACCCGGCCATCGACTTCTACGCGCCGCCGTGCATCCCCAAGTTCGGCGGCAACAACGGCGGGCGCCACCTACCAGGGCGTCACCGAGCGACAAGATCACCATCGTCCGCTACTCGGCAAGGGCAGCGACGCCGTCGACGCCATCCTGAAGGCGCAGGGCGCGTTCGTGGAGGTCGACCAGTACAAGGCGTACCACGAGCAGGTGGCCAAGTTCATCAACGACCAACTACGAGCTCTACGGCCGCCAGGTCGAGATCAAGGTCTTCCAGGGCAGCTGCAAGACGATCCCGCCCGACGATCGACTGCCTCCGCAACGAGATGAAGCGAGCTGGTCACCTCGCTGAAGCCCTACTTCGTGCTATGGAACACCTCGCTGTGCTCGGCCTGCTTCGACGAGCTGTCGAAGCTGCGAGACTCCCAACGTCGGCGGCTGGCACTTCCGGGACAGCTTCAACCAGGCCCGGCGGCCCGTACCACTGGGACGTGCAGATGTCCGGCACCAAGCTGGCCCAGCACGCCGGGCGGTGGTGGTGCGCCCAGCTCAACGGCAAGCCGGCCAAGTACGCCGGCTCGGCCAACCCGTCCAGGACCTGCCGCGACAACCCGCGCAAGCTGGGGGTGATCAGCACCGACGACCCGGAGAACAAGGGCTCCGTCGAGGTCGACCTGAAGGCCGAGCTGGCCAAGTGCGGCGCCAGCTACGGCGACAACTTCTACTTCTACGAGCAGGACATCACCACGGCCGACCAGCAGCGCCGGGCCGCGGTGCTGCGCATGAACCCGGTCGGGCTCGGGCGAGAACGCCGCCACCTCGGTGATGTGCTTCTGCGACCTGGTGGCCCCGTCGTTCCTCTACTCGGAGGAGCAGAAGCAGAACTACTACCCCGAGAACCTGATCGTGGGCTCAGGCTTCATGGACACCGACGCCGCCTCGCAGGCCTACATGGGGACGCTGGGCTGCCCGCTCAAGCCCAAGCCCTGCAACTTCGAGGACGCCTTCGGGCTCTCGAGCATCAACGCCCAGGAGCCGAAGTTCAAGGACACCGGGCCAGCGGGTGTGGACCGCCGGAGGCGGCAAGGGCGACGCGCCCTTCGAGTCGGTGACGGCCGAGTGGGACTACTTCAACCTGGTCGCGAGCCTCATCCAGGGCGCAGGTCCCAACCTGAACCCGGCACTCGATGGAAGCCGGCGCCTTCCGGATCGGGCTTCCGGGGTGACGCCACCCACGTGGCCCGCGGCTTCTCGCCCCGGGAACTACTCCTGGAACCAGGACATGCGCCTGGTCTACTGGAGCCCCAAGACCACCTCCAAGTACAACGCGCGAGGACGGGACCTACATCCAGGTACGGTGGCGGCCGGATCGGGGTGAACGGCTGGCGCACGGGCGAGCTGGTCCTGCCCGCCAAGCCGCGATGACCGTCGCCGCCGTCGGTCGCGACGTCGCGCGAGCCGCGGTGGCGATCGCTGTCACCTGCCAGTCGCCGACCGTTCGCCAGCGGGATCCGCCGCGCGGGCCTCGGTCGCTGCTCGCCGCGCTACTACGCCGTCGGGATCCAGCTCATCTTCAGCCCGGACCTCGGGTCGCTGGCCTCCGGCGTCGCGGTGGGGTCGCTGTACGGCCTCATCGCGGTCGGCCTGATCCTCATCTACCGCACCAACCGGATCATCAACTTCGCGGTGGCGAGCCATCGGCGCCTTCCCGGCGGTGCTGGCCGGGCTGCTCGTGGCGGCGAAGGGCGTGAGCTACTGGGTCGTGCTCCCGCATCGTGCTCATCGGCGGCCCGCTCATCGGGGCGGCCGTCGACGTGCTCATCATCCGCCGCTTCGCCGACGCCCCGCGGCTGATCGTCACCGTCGCCACCATCGGCGTCGCCCAGATCCTCGCCTTCATCACGCTGCTACGTCCCCCAGTGGCTCAACACCGAGGAGGGGCTGCTCAGCCAGCGGCTGGCCAGCCCCGTGAGCGACTTCCGGGTGACCGACAAGTTCGACGTCACCATCTTCACCGGCGACTACCCGCTGGCCGTCGCCGTGGTGGCGTTGATGGCCCTGGGGCTCGGCGCTGTTCTTCCGGTACACGCGGATGGGCATCGCCCTGCGAGCCTCGGCCGAGAACGCCGACCGGGCGTCGCTGCTCGGCATCCCCGTGCAGCCGGGTGGGCACGGTGTCCTGGGCGTTGGCCGGTCTGTTCGGCGCCGTCACCATCTTCCTGCGCTCGTCGCTCGTGGGGATCCCCACCGACGGCACCCTCGGCTACCAGGTGCTCCTGTTCGCCCTGGCCCCTGCCGTGGTGGCCCGGATGGAGAGCATCCCGGTGGCCGTCATCGCCGGCATGGCGGTCGGCGTGCTCGAGTTCTCGGTGCTCAGCCTGCACGGGCACGAACGACCTGGCCGCCGCGATCATGCTGGCCTTCATCCTGGTCGCTCTGCTGGCCCAGCGGGGCACGCTGTCGCGGGCCCAGGACACCGGCGTGTCCACGTGGCAGGCGCTCAAGGAGTACCGCCCCGTCCCGACCGAGCTGCGCAGCCTGACCGAGGTGCAGGCCTTCCGGGCCGTCGTTCGGCGCGCTGGTGCTGGCCGTCGCTGCTGGCGGCCCCGTTCCTGATCGAGCCGGCCGAGATCGCCGAAGCTGAGCCCGCTGCCGATCTTCGCCATCGTGGCCGTCTCGCTCGTGATCCTCACGGGGTGGGGCGGGCCAGATCAGCCTGGGCCAGTTCGCCATCGTCGGCGTCGGGGCCATCACCGCCGGCAAGCTCTACACCGACCTCAACCAGGACTTCTGGGTGACCTTGGCCGCCGGCGCGGTCATCGGGCGCGGTGGTGGCCGTGCTGGTCGGCCTGCCCGCCCTTCGGGTCCAGGGCCTGTTCCTGGCCGTGGCCACCTTCGCCCTCGCCGGGGCGGCCGAGAACTTCTTCTTCGAGCGGAACTACGCGCTTCGGTCAGGCCATCCTCCCCAGCGAGGACGGCCCAGTTCGACTTCCAGCGCCCGATCTGTGGGAGCGCTTCGACCTCGGCCCGGAGCGGAACTTCTACTACTTCGCCGCTGGTGGCCCTCGGCGTCGTGATGGCCGCCGCCTGGTCGTTCCGACGCCACCACAGCGGCCGGATCCTGCTCTCCACCCGCGACAACGTGCGCGGCGCCCAGGCCTACGGGATCAACACGATCCGGACCCGCCTGGCTGCCTTCGCGGTCTCGGGGGCCATCGCCGCCATCGCCGGGGTGCTGCTCGTGTACCAACAGGACGGCGCCATCGACGCGTCGACCTACGGGATCATGCCCGTCGGTCCTGGTCTTCGTGGCCAGTCGTGATGGGTGGGCTCACCTCGCTCCCCGGTGCCGTGCTCGGCGCCATGGTCATCCAGGCCGTCGACCTGTTCGGCGACAAGCGCGATCGACGGGCATCTCCCTGCTCGTCACCGGCCCCGGCCTGCTGATGGTGCTGCTGTTCCTCCCGGGCGGCTTCGCCCAGGGGGCCTACCAGATCCGCGACTCGTTCCTGCGCTGGGTGGCCGACCGCCACCGGCATCCTCGTGCCGTCGCTGTTCGCGGACCGTCGCGTCGAGACAGGCGAGGGCGAGGCCGACGTCATCGCCGAGGCCGAGGAGCCACGTCGAGGAGGTCGACACCTTCGACGTCGCTGCCGAGCCCACGATCGTGTGCCCGATCTGCGAGGCGTCCGATGCCGCTCGTCCGCTGGCCGCCGCACCACCCGCACCTGCGGTCGACGCCGAGGCGGCCCGGGCGTGACCGTCCTCGACGAGACGGTGAGCCGTCCCCGCGGCCCGGACCCGGACGGCGGAGCCCGGCGGCCTCCGTGCGCTCGCCCTCGGTGCCTCGGCGCTGCCGCTGGCGCTCCTGTTCGTCCTGAACTTCGTCGACGAGTTCGACCGGGTGGCCTTCGCCGCGCTGGCCCCGGAGATCCGCGACGCCTTCGGCCTCTCGCGACGCCGGGCTGTCGTCGCTGCGGGCCATCTCCGGGGTGCTCACCCTGTTCGCCGCCCTGCCGCTCGGCATCCTGGCCGACCGCACCAACCGGGTGCGGCTCTCGGTGATCGGCCGGGTTCCTCTGGGGCATCTGCGCCGTGCTCACCGGCGTCGTCGGGCGCGGTGTTCCTGCTCTTCCTCGTGCGCCTCGGCTCCGGGCTCGGGCGCATCATCAACGAGGTCGTCCACCCCAGCCTCCTCGGCGACTCTACCCGCCCGCGCACCCACCCGCAGGTGTTCGGCACCCACCGGCTGGCCAACGCGGTGGCACCGGTGGCCGGCCCCGTCGCCGGCTACATCGGGGCCGAGTACGGCTTGCGAGACCGCCTTCTTCGTGCTGGCCGTCCCCACCGCGGTCGTGCTCGCTGTTCGCCCTGCGGCTCCGCGAGCCGCACCGGGGCGAGAGCGTCGACGCCGACCTGGCCGCCGCAGCAGGCCGGCGAGAAGGCGGTGCCCTTCGCCGAGGCCCGCCGGCAGCTCTTCGCCGTCCCCACCCTGCGCCGCCTGTGGCTGGGCGCCTTCTTCTTCGGGCTCGGCACCTTCCAGCTCGACATGCTCCTCAGCCTCTACTTCGAGAACGTCTACGACTTCGACGCCAAGGGTCGGGGCTGGGTCCAGTTCCTCGGCGGGGCCGGCCTGGTGGCCGGCCTGGCCGTCGGCGCCCGGCTGGCCTCCAAGGCCTCAGCGGCCGGCGACGTCCGCCGGCTCCCCGTGGTCATCGGCGGCGCGTTCGCGCCCTTTGCCGTCGGCATGGTGCTCCTCGCCGTGTCGCCCACCTCGGTCGTGGCCCTCGTCGGCGCCTTCCTCGTGTTCACCGGGGTCGGCGGCTACCAGCCCGCCTACTTCACCGTGGTCGGCGCGGTGGCGCCGCCCCGGCGTGCGGTCGCAGTCCTACGCCTGGGCCATCCTCATCTACGGCTCCGGCGGCCTCGCCTACGTGCTGTTCTTCGCCGCCTTCGGCGGCGAGGAGGGCAACTACCGGGGCCTCACCTTCGCCCTGGCCCTCGTCACCGGCCGTCGCCGGCCTCATCGGTGCCTCCGCCCGCCGCTCGGTGGTGCGCGACATCGATCAGGCCAGCCACGAGCATGGAGACCGCCGCCCGGCTCCGCGCCGAGCTCGAGCGCGGCGGCGACCGGGCGCTGCTGGTGTGCAAGGGCGTCGACGTCGCCTACGGCACCGTGCAGATCCTCTTCGGCGTCGACATGGAGATCCGCGAGGGCGAGATCGTCGCCCTGCTCGGCACCAACGGCGCCGGCAAGTCGACGATCCTCAAGGCCATCTCCGGGCTCGTCGACCCGATCGGCGGCGCCATCTACTTCGACGGGCGCGACATCACCCACGCCGACGCCGTGCAGGCCGCCCAGATGGGCATCGTGCAGGTGCCCGGCGGCAAGGCCGTGTTCCCCACGCTCACCGTGGCCGAGCACTTCAAGGCCGGCGCGTGGCTCTTCGCCGACGAGGACCCCGCCGAGATCGAGCGCGCGCACCGAGGAGGTGCTCGAGAAGTTCCCCCGCATCGAGGAGCGCTGGAACCAGATGGCCGGCAACCTCTCGGGCGGCGAGCAGCAGCAGCTGGCCCTCGGCATGGCCTTCGTGGCCAAGCCGAAGCTCCTCATCATCGACGAGCTCTCGCTCGGTCTGGCTCCGACCATCGTCGAGCTGCTGCTCAACATGGTGCGGGAGATCCACGCCCAGGGCTGCACGATCATCCTCGTCGAGCAGTCGGTGAACGTGGCGCTCACGGTGGCCGACCGGGCCTACTTCCTGGAGAAGGGCGAGGTGCGCTTCGAGGGTCGCACCGCCGAGCTGCTCGAGCGAGGCGACATCCTGCGGTCGGTGTTCCTCGAGGGCGCGGGCAAGGCCACCGGCGCCAACGGCCGACGCCGTCGCGGTCGACCGCGGCCGGCGAGGCGGCTGCCGTCGCTGGCGGCCACCGTGGCCGCCAAGGCCGGCGTGGCGGCGGGGCAGCCGGTGCTGTCGGTGCACGGCCTCACCAAGCGCTTCGGTGGCATCACCGCCGTCAACGACGTCACCTTCGATCTGATGCCCGGTGAGATCCTCGGGCTCATCGGCCCGAACGGCGCCGGCAAGACGACGATCTTCGACCTGATCTCCGGGCTCGCTGCCCCTCGACCGCGGCCGCATCACGCTTCCGCGGCATCGACGTCACCACGTGGGGCGCCGACCGGCGGGCCAGCGCTCGGGCTCGGTCGGTCGCTTCCAGGACGCCCGGATCTTCCCGTCGATGACCGTCGCCGAGAACATCGCCCTCGGGACTCGAGCGGCACATCGACGTGCGCGACCACCTGTCGCCGCTGCTCGGGCCTGCCGGCGGTGTTCGACTCCGAGGAGGACGTCGCCTACACGGTCGACGACCTCATCGAGCTGATGAACCTGGGCGCCTACCGCGACAAGTTCGTCGCCGAGCTCTCCACCGGCAGCCGCCGGATCGTCGACCTGGCCATGGCCATCGCCCACGACCCCACCGTGCTCATCCTCGACGAGCCCATCTCCGGGCATCGCCCAGCGGGAGACCGAGGCTCTCGGCCCGCTCCTCAAGCGCATCCAGCGCGGAGGCCGGCTGCGCCATGCTCATCATCGAGCACGACATGCCGCTGATCACCTCCGTGTCCGACCGCATGATCGCCCTCGAGCTGGGCGCCATCGTCACCGTCGGCACGCCCGACGAGGTCATCACCAACCCGCAGGTGGTCTCGGCCTACCTCGGCGGCGACATCGACGTGATCAACCGGTCCGGAGCCAGCTCCGCCAGCGGCGGGAGCGGCGGCCGCCACTCCGGCCAAGAAGGCCGCCAAGGCGACGGCAAGAGGGGCGCCACCCGCCCGCAAGAAGCCGCTCGCGGCGGGTGACCGATGAGCGGGATCGTCGCGGCGTCGGGCGTTGCGCCGGAGCGGCCGCGGCACTCTTCGCTCACCGCCGCGCTGCTGGTCGCTGCTGCCCCAGGCCGGCCAGGCCGCCGAGCCGGTCGTGATCGGCTGGTGGTACCGCGACGTGCCCCTCAGCGGGGGCGAGGCAGGAGCGTCCAGCGTGGCTGCCCAGTCGGCTGGAGCGCCGGTGGTGGCCCACGTGGCGGCCGCGGCCCGACCAGGTCCCGCCCATCACCTTGCCCGCCGCCGCCCACCATCCCTCCGCTCCCGCTGCCGACCCCTCCCGACGTCACCATCCCCGACCCGGGCGGCGACCTGCCCACCCCCAACCCCGGTGCGAGAGGCGGCCTCTTCGTGGCCAACGACGTCACGGGCGTGCGGGGCATCGCGGCCCTGCGCTTCGACGCTCCCGACGCCGGTGGCGCCATCCTGCAGCTGCGCATCGCGCCCGGCATCCACGCCCTCCCCGGCGGTGCGTGCCTGCCCTGCGCTCTCCGACTGGCTGCCCGGGCCCGACCAGGCCTGGACGCGCCCGCCCCGCCCACGACTGCGACCGCATCTCCGTGTCGAGCACCTTGAGCCCCGACGGCACGACGATGACCTGGGAGCTGCCCGACACGTTCCGGAACGGCCGAGACCGACACCTACGACGTGCTGCTCGTGCCGCCTGGTGAGCGACGGCACGCCCTTCCAGCTGGTCCTTCGAGAAGCCTGGCGCCGACGCCTTCGACGGTGACCTCCGCCGTTCCCGGAGGAGGTGCTGCCACCCGATCTGCCCCTTCCCGACGACATCCCACCGCCCGGTCGACACCTTCAGCCCCGACGGCTTCGACGTCGGGTGGCCTCGGCGGCGTGGACCTCCCGCCGATCGACGCGCCCGTGGTGGAGCCCGACACCCAGCCCACCGGCCAGTCGCTCCGGGCCGCGGAACCCGCTGGCGAGAGCGCTCGAGAACCCGACCGTCCGTCGCATCGCCACGGCGCGCGCTCGTCGCGCTCGGCGCCTACGCCTACTGGCAGTCGAACCAGGCTGAGCAGCGGGCCCCGCGCCTGCTCGGGGCCCTCGCCGGCGCCAGGACCGGCATCCTCGGCACGGTGCTGCCGATCGCCGCGGCCCGGCGCGCGGGGCATCGGCCGCTTCGCCCGCGACCGGTCGGCACCGCCCACCCGTCTGGCTGAGCCCGGCTGTCACACGCCCTGCGCTAGCGGTCGGCGCCACCTTCCCCCTCCACGTTCGCTTCCGCACCGTCGGAGGCATCCCATGTCCACACGCCCCACCCCGCTCGACGGGACCAACCTGTCGATCCTCGTCGGCTCCTCACCCGTCCCCCTGAGGTCCGTGCCCTCCCCTCGGGCGACCAGGCTCCTCGCCCTCGAGCTCACCGTCCGGCCACCGGATGGGCCGGCGTCGTCCGTGCCGGTCGCCTGGTCGGGGGCCCCGCGTCCGCCGGCGACTGGCCGGCTGGGCACGGCCGTGCTCGTGGTCGGTCGGGTCCGCCGCCGCTTCTTCCGGGCCGGTGGGGTCACGCAGAGCCGCACCGAGGTGGTGGCCACGACCGCGTGCCCACCCGCCGCGCGGCGCGGCGACCAAGGCGCTGCGCGCCAGCCGCTCGCCGTCGTGGCAGCGCTGGTTGTGACGGCTCGGCGGATGTCCGCCATGATGGAGCCCCACTGCCGGCCACCGACAGGACGGTAGCGACCATGCACCACGAGCAGCTCGAGAAGGTCCGCGCCGGGAAGGGCTTCATCGCCGCCCTCGACCAGAGCGGCGGGCAGCACCCCGAAGGCCCTGAAGCTCTACGGCGTCGGCGAGGACGCCTACGGCAACGACGAGGAGATGTTCGACCGCATCCACGAGATGCGGACGCCGGATCGTCACCAGCCCCAGCTTCACCGGCGACCGCGTCCTCGGGGCCATCCTCTTCGAGGACACCATGGACCGCCAGATCGACGGTCAGGACACCGCCCGACTACCTCTGGTCGGTGAAGGGTGTGGTGCCCTTCCTGAAGGTCGACAAGGGCCTGGCCGACGAGGCCGACGGCGCCCAGGTGATGAAGCCGATCCCCGAGCTCGACGACCTCTTGGCACGAGCCGTGGCCAAGGGCGTGTTCGGCACCAAGATGCGCTCGGTCATCAAGCTGGCCGACCCCGCCGGCGTCGACGCCGTCGTCGACCAGCAGTTCGAGGTCGGCCGCCAGATCCTCGCCGCCGGTCTGGTGCCGATCATCGAGCCCGAGGTCGACATCCACAGCCCGCAGAAGGCCGAGGCCGAGGCGCTGCTCAAGGCGGCCATCGCTCGGCCAGCTCGGCGCGCTCGCCGACCGACCAGCAGGTGATGCTCAAGCTCACCCTGCCGGAGGCGGACGGCTTCTACGCCGACCTCGTCGCGCACCCGGGCGTGCTGCGGGTGGTCGCCCTGTCGGGCGGCTACTCCCGCGAGGAGGCCAACGACCGCCTGGCCCGCAACCCGGGCGTGATCGCCAGCTTCTCCCGGGCGCTCACCGAGGGCCTCAGCGCCCAGCAGAGCGACGACGAGTTCGACGCCACCCTCGACGCCTCGATCAAGAGCATCTACGAGGCGTCGATCACCTAGGACCGTGCTCGGAACGCCGCCGCTCCGGCGGCTCGGGTCGAGGCAGCGACCAGCCGCTACGGGCGGCGGGAGGCTGGCACCGGGGGGTGGACAGCGTTGTCCGACACCGCCGAGCGCGCCAGCGCTCCGCACAGCACCGAGCGTCTCGACCGGGTCATCATCCGCTTCGCCGGGGACTCCGGCGACGGCATGCAGCTCACCGGCGACCGGTTCACCAGCGCCAGCGCGCTGTTCGGGAACGACCTCGCCACGCTTGCCCGACTTCCCGGCCGAGATCCGGGCGCCCGCCGGCACCCTGGCCGGGGTGTCGGCGTTCCAGGTCCACATCTCCGACCACGACATCACCACACCCGGCGACGCCCCCAACGTGCTGGTGGCGATGAACCCGGCGGCGCTGCGCAACGAGCTGCCGCGCCTCGAGCCGGGCGGCACCGTGATCGTGAACGAGGACGCGTTCGACGAGCGCAACCTCACCAAGGCGGGCTACACGGACAACCCCCTCACCGACGGCAGCCTCGAGGCCTACACGGTGTTCGAGGTGCCGATGACGAGCCTCACGCTCGGGGCCGTCGAGCCCCTCGGCGTGAAGCCGCGCGACGCCGAGCGCTCCAAGAACTTCTTCGCGCTCGGCCTCGTGTCGTGGATGTACACGCGGCCCGTCACCGACACGCTCGCGCTGGATCGAGGAGCAAGTTCAGCAACAAGCCGCAGGTTCGCGACGCCAACGTGGCGGCCTTCAAGGCCGGCCACGCCTTCGGCGAGACCGCCGAGCTCTTCGACCACCCCTACGAGGTCGACCCGGCCGCCCTGCCGCCCGGCACCTACACGAACATCAACGGGAACACGGCGCTGGCCTGGGGCCTGATCGCGGCGTCGCAGCTGTCGGAGCTGCCGCTGTTCCTCGGCTCGTACCCGATCACCCCGGCGTCGGACATCCTCCACGAGCTGTCGAAGCACAAGGCGTTCGGCGTGCGCACGCTGCAGGCCGAGGACGAGATCGCCGGCATCGGCGCCGCGATCGGCGCCGCCTACGGCGGCCACCTCGCCGTCACCACCACGAGCGGCCCGGGCATGGCGCTCAAGGCCGAGACCATGGGGCTGGCCGTCAGCCTCGAGCTGCCGCTGCTGATCATCGACATCCAGCGGGGCGGACCCTCCACCGGCCTGCCCACCAAGACCGAGGCCGCCGACCTGCTGATGGCCTACTACGGGCGCCACGGCGAGTCGCCGCTGCCGATCGTGGCCGCCCACAGCCCCGAGCGACTGCTTCTTCGCGGCCATCGAGGCGGCGCGGCATCGCCCTCAAGTACCGCACGCCGGTGATCCTGCTCTCCGACGGCTACCTGGCCAACGGCACCGAGCCGTGGCGGCTGCCCGACGTGGCCGACCTGCCCGACATCTCCACCACCTTCGCCACCGCGGCCAACCACACCACCGACGACGGCGACGAGGTGTTCTGGCCCTACCTCCGCGACCCCGACACCCTGGCCCGGGCGTGGGCCCTTCCCGGCACGCCCGGGCTCATGCACCGCATCGGCGGCCTCGAGAAGGAGGACGGCTCGGGCAACGTCAGCTACGACTCCGACAACCACGAGCGCATGGTCCACCTCCGGGCCGCCAAGGTGGCCGGCATCGCCAGCGACATCCCGCAGGTCGAGGTCGACGGCGACTCGACGACGCCGACCTGCTCGTCCTCGGCTGGGGCTCCACGTGGGGCGCCATCGACGGCGCCGTGAACCGCGTGCGGGCCCGGGGCCGGAAGGTCGCCCACGCCCACCTCACCCACCTCAACCCGTTCCCGCACCAACCTCGGCGAGGTGCTGCGCCGCTACCCGAAGGTGCTGGTGCCCGAGATGAACCTCGGCCAGCTCTCCCGCCTGGTGCGGGCCGAGTTCCTCGTCGACGCCCGCTCCGTCACCAAGGTCCGCGGGGTCCCGTTCACCGCCGGCGAGCTCGAGCAGGCCATCCTCGACACCCTCGGAGGGCTGCCGTGACCGACGTTGCGATCCCCATCACCAAGCGCAAGGACTGGTCGAGCGACCAGGAGGTGCGCTGGTGCCCCGGCTGCGGCGACTACTCGATCCTCGCCGCCGTGCAGCTGCTCATGCCCGACCTCGGCGTGCGGCGCGAGGACACGGTCGTTCGTGTCCGGCATCGGGTGCGCCGCCCGCTTCCCGTACTACATGAACACCTACGGCATGCACTCGATCCACGGGCGGGCGCCCGGCCATCGCCACCGGGCTGGCCATGGCCCGCCCCGATCTCCACGTGTGGGTGGTCACCGGCGACGGCGACTCGCTGTCGATCGGTGGCAACCACCTCATCCACGCGCTGCGCCGCAACGTCGAACATCACGATCCTGATGTTCAACAACCAGATCTACGGGCTCACCAAGGGCCAGTACTCGCCCACCAGCGAGGTCGGGAAGGTCACCAAGTCCACGCCGTTCGGCAGCCTCGACCATCCGTTCAACCCGCTGTCGGTGGCCATCGGCGCCGAGGCCAGCTTCGTGGCCCGCACCCACGACATGGACCGCGCCCACATGCTCGAGACCTTCCGGCGGGCCCACGAGCACAAGGGCGCCGCGTTCGTCGAGGTGTTCCAGAACTGCAACGTGTTCAACGACGCCGCCTTCGAGGGCGTCACGGCCAAGACCGGTCCGCGACGACATGCTCATCCCGCTGCGCCACGGCGAGCCGATCCGCTTCGGCGCCGAGGGCCAGCACGGCGTGGTGCTCGACGCCCAGCACGGCGCCCGCATCGTGGAGGTGGCCGAGGTCGGCGAGGACGCGCTGCTCGTGCACGACGAGGCCCGCACCGACCCGAGCGTGGCCTTCATGCTCTCCCGGCTGGCGCGGGGACCCTACGAGCCCACGCCGATCGGCGTGTTCCGGGCCGTGGAGCGGCTCGAGTACGCCGCCGAGGTGGAGCGCCAGCTCGCCGACGCCACCGCCGCCAAGGGCCCCGGCGATCTCGAGGCGCTCCTGCGCTCCGGGGCCACCTGGGAGGTGGAGGCCAGCCCCACGGGTTGATTCAGTGCGCTCAGAGTCCGAGCACTCTGGGATACTCCCACCATGGCGGCCGAGCGGGTGACGACGGCTGTGATCGTCGGGGGCGGGCACAGCGGGCTGGCCATGAGCAAGCGGCTGTCCGACCGCGGCATCGATCACGTGGTGCTCGAGCGAGGCCGAGGTGGCCAGCTCGTGGCTGCACCAGCGGTGGGACTCCTTCACGCTGCTCACGCCGAACTGGCAGACCCGCTTGCCAGGCATGGCCTACGACGGCGACGACCCCGACGGCTTCATGACCGGCGCGCGAGATCGCGCAGTTCATCCAGGGCTACGCCGGCGCGGTCAGCGCTCCGGTCGAGACCGGCACGACGGTCACCCCGTGCGCGCCGCCGACGATGGCTACGAGGTCGAGACCGACCAGGGCACCTGGCGGTGCCGATGCGTGGTGCTCGCATCGGGGGCCAGCTCGATGCCGAGCGTCCCCGCCTTCGCCGCCGGCGTGCCGGCAGGCGTCGAGCACGGTCAACCCGCTCGAGTACCGCAACCCGGATCAGCTGGCCGACGGCGGCGTGCTGGTGGTCGGCGCCGCCGCCACCGGCCTCCAGCTCGCCGAGGAGATCCACGCGTCGGGCCGGCCGGTGACGCTGTCGGTCGGCGAGCACGTGCGCATGCCCCGCACCTACCGGGGGCGCGACATCCAGCACTGGATGGACGCCATCGGACGACTCGACGAGCGCTACGACGAGGTCGAGGAGATCCTGCAAGGCCCGCAGCGTGGCGTCGCCCCAGCTGATCGGCACCCCCGAGCGGCGCACCCTCGACCTCAACCGCCTCACCGACGCCGGTGTGCAGCTCCGAGGCCGACTCGGCGCGATCCGCGACGGAGTGGCGATGTTCTCCGGCGGGCTGCGCAACCACTGCGCCCTCGCCGACCAGAAGCTCGGCCGCCTGCTCGATGACATCGACGCGTGGATCACCGCCCACGGGCTCGACGGTGAGGTCGGCCCGCCCGAGCGCTTCGAGCCGACCCGCGTCGACCGCGGGCGCCCCGCTGACCCTCGACCTGGCGACGCGGCGAGATCAGCAGCGATCGTCTGGGCGACCGGCTTCCGTCCCGACCTCTCGTGGGTCGACCTGCCCGTGTTCGACGTCGGCCGGGCGGCTGCGCCACGACGGCGGCGTGGTCGACGCGCCCGGCGTGTACTACCTGGGCGGCACCGTTCCTGCGCCGCCGGAAGTCGAGCTTCATCCACGGCGCGGCCGACGACACCGCCGAGCTGGCCGACCACCTCGCCGGGCCACCTCGCCGGGCCGGCTGATCAGCGCTTGGTGCCGACGTAGCCGAACAGCTGGATCACGACCGCGGAGCGGGAGCCCGTCGCGCACCTGCGCTCGCGCCAGGTCGGTCGCCCGGCGCCACGAACTCCTCCTCGCCGATGCTCTGGATGGCCTCGTAGGCGGGCCCGGTGGAGGCCAGGCCGCGGGCGTAGGTCTCCGGGTCGGCGAACTCGAAGCACGAACGGGATCTCGAAGCGCTCGCCGACGTCGAAGCCACGCTCGTCGAGGAACGCCTCGCCGACCCCGGGTCGGCCCAGCGCGACCATGTCGGCCTGGTGCTGGACCTTCTCCTCGGTGGCCCAGCGGAACGGGCGCCATCATCCAGCCCCCGGCGACTTGCCGACGTTGCCCCACACGGTGATGGCCAGACGTCCGCCGGGAACCAGCACGCGGTGCGCCTCGTCGACCGCCTGCGGCGTGGTGCCCCAGATGCCACGGAAGCTGGTCACGACGTCGAAGGTCCCGTCGTCCCACGGCAGTGCCTCCATGTCGCCGACGCGGATGTCGCTGTCGGGGTTGCGATCCTGCGCCACGGCCACCAGGCGGGGCGAGGCGTCGATGCCGGCGCAGACGCGCCCCCTGGATCGCGCGCCAGCTCGAGGGCCAGGCCGGAGCCGCAGGCGACGTCGAGCAGGCGGTCGCCCGGTCGCGAGGCCGAGGCGGTGGTGCACGCTGACGTACTCCCGGCAGTTCGACGGCTCGCGCCAGCGTGGCGAAGTCGACGGCTCGCCGTCCCCACCCTCGTCGACCATCTCCCACGACATGGCGACCCTCCCGATGCGGTCGCTCGACACCCTAGCGGCGCATGCGCCGGGCAGCCGTCGCCGGGCACGGATCGGCCACGGTTGGTAGCGTTCGCGTCACGGCGGACGAAGGGGTAGGCCGACATGGCTGAGGCGCCGGGCGAGATCAACGGCGTCCCGTGCGACAAGATGTTCGGGGCGATCGCCAGGTTCCGGGAGAACGGCGAGCTGGCGCGTTCCGGTTCTCGGCCAGGAACGAGTGGGTCGAGGGGACGGCGAGCCAGTCCACCATCCACGAGTGGTACGGCATCGGCGCGGACCAGCAGCCACGTGGAGGAGTTCACCTTCAAGGCCGATCACCCCACCCTGGGCCACGGTCACGGGCCGACGCCCCAGGAGTACGTGCTCCACGCGCTGGCCGCGTGCATCACCGCCGGTGTCGCGACCGGCGCGGCCGCCCGGCAGATCACGCTGCAACAAGGTGTCGTCGACGGTGAGCGCCGACATCGACGTGCGCGGCGTGCTCGGCATCGATCCGGACGTCCGCAAGGGCTTCAGCAACGTGAGCGTCGTGTTCGACATCGACGCCGATTGCGACGACGCCGCCAAGGACGCCCTCATGGCGGCCGGGGCCAAGTACTCGGCCGTCTTCGACATGCTGGCCAACCCGACCGAGGTCAGCGTCACCCGCTCCAGCTGACTCAGAGGGCCTTGAACGCCAGTCCGGTCTTGGGCTTGGGGTGGAAGAAGGTCGTCTTCGGGGGCATTCGCTCGCCGCCGTGGGCGGTGGCCTCGATCTGGGCCACCGTGGCCGGCCGGAGCAGCACCCCGGCCTGAGCTGTCCCTGACCGCGACCGCAGCCCGCACGTTGTCGACCCCGTGCTGGAAGCGAAGCTCGTGGCGGGGGAGGGCGGCCAGGCCTGCGTCGAGGCGGCTGGAGTCGAGGTCGCGGGCGTCGGCGAGGGCGTCCGGTCGAGGCCGCAGCATGACCTCCCGCCCGGGAAGGACCAGGGTGAGGCAGCCAGCCGCCGCCATGGCCGTGACCACGGGCTGATCGAGGGGCGGCGGGCCCGATGGCCTCGAACCACGGATCCAGGGCGGCGATCAGGTCGGTGCCATCGGGCAGCCCGTCGATCAGCCGATGGATGGCGTGGACGGTGAGCTCGTCGTCGACCAGCTCCACGAGATAGGCCATCGTGGAGCCGGCGCCGCCGGCCTGGCCGTCGGCCGCCTCCCGCTCGGCCTCGGTAGGCCAGCGAGGTCTCGTAGCGGTGGTGGCCGTCGGCGATCACCACCGGCTGCTCGCCCACGGCACCCGAGATCGACGCACAGGCGGCTGGATCGTCCACCCGCCACACGGTGTGACGCACCCCGTCGTCGTCGACCACGTCGGCCAACGGCGCGCTCGTCGGCCGGGAGGAGGTCCGTGAGGCCCTTGGCCAGCGACAGGCCCCAGATGGCAGAGAGGTTGGCCCGGCAGGACCGGAGCAGGTCGAGGCGGTCGCTCTTGGCCTTCTTGGTGGTGTGCTCGTGGGGGAGGATGTCGGTGCCCGGCGGGGTCAGCTCGAGCGCGCCGATGACCCCGGTCGTGCTGCCGCTCGCACGCCGACGTCGTCGACGGCCGTCATCCGGTACACGGTGAAGGAGGGTCGGTCGTCCACCACCAAGGTCCCGTCGGCCAGCCAGTCGCGCAGGTGGCAGCGGGCCACCTCGTAGCGCTGGTCGCCGTCGGCTTCGCTGGGCAGGTCGATCAGCACCGCGTTGTGCGGGTCGCGCGCAGCCAGCTGGGCCCGCTCCGTCGTCGTCGATGACGTCGTAGGGAGGGGCGATCACTCGTCCGAGGTCGGACCGTTGCGAGGTCGTAGCGGATGGCGGGGAAGGGGTCGAAGCGGGCCACGTCGTCGAGTCTGACAGGCTGCGCCCGTGCCCTTCGCACTCGACCTCGACGGCGTCATCTGGCTGGCTGACCGCCCGATCCCCGGGGCGGCGGCCGCCGTGGAGCGCATCCGGGCGGCCGGCGAGCCGGTGGTCTTCTGCACCAACAACTCCAGCCAGACCGTCGCGCAGGTCGAGGCCAAGCTGGCCCACCACGGGATCCCCGCGGACGGCGATGTCATCACCTCCGCCATGGCGGCGGCGGGGTTGGTGGAGCCGGGGGAGCGGGTCCTGCTGTGCGCCGGCGACGGCGTGGCCGAGGCGGTCGCCGGGCGCGGTGCTGAGGGGGTGACCGACGGCGACGCCGACGCGGTCCTGGTGGGGTTCCACCGTCACTTCGACTTCGATGGGCTGTGCCGGGCGGCGCCGAGCGGTTCGGCGCGGCGCTCGCCTCATCGCCACCAACGACGACGCCACCTATCCCACGCCCGATGGGCCCATCCCCGGGGGCGGGGCCATCCTGGCCGCCGTCGCCACCGCCAGCGGGGTGACCGCCGATCGTGGCCGGCAAGCCGAACCCTCCGATGGCCGACCTGGTCCGGACGCGGCTGGGCGCGGCGGGGTGATGGTGGGCGATCGCCCCGACACCGACGGCCGCTTCGCCCGCGTCCTCGGGTACCAGTTCGCTCTCGTCCACAGCGGCGTCACGGGCGCGGCCGACGCCGTCGACCCCCTCCCGGACCTGGTGGCGCCGGACCTGGCCACGGCCGTCGAGCTCCTGCTGGGCTAGGGAGCGGGCCCGTCCGGCAGTGCTAACTCTTGCAAGCAGCCTCGGCGCGCCCATAGGGTTGTCGCCCATGGCTCAGAACGACGTGCTCAAGCGCTACATCGATGCCGGCCTCGCCTTCACGGCGCTCACCCAGGCCCGCGCCGAGGCGCTGGTCAAGGATCTGGTGAAGGCGGGGGAGGTGCAGGCCGACCAGGCGCGTGACGCGGTGGCCGACCTGCTCGACCGCAGCCGCGAAGAACAGCGAGAAGCTGCTGGAGACCGTCCGCAAGGAGGTCCGATCCCAGATCACCAACCTGGGGCTGGCCAGCCAGGGCGACCTCGACCGGATCGAGAAGCGAGTCTCCTCGCTGCTCGGACAGGCCACGGCGCCGGCCAAGAAGGCGACCAAGACGGCCACCAAGAAGGCCACCAAGAAGGCGACGAAGAAGGCGCCGGCCAGGAAGGCGCCCGCCAAGAAGGCAGCGGCCAAGAAGGCCCCCGCCCGGAAGACGGCCGCCAAGAAGGCCGCCAAGGGCTCGACCAAGAAGGCCTGACCCCTGGCGCGGCGCCGCCTGGACGCCGAGCTGGTGCGGCGAGGGCTGGCCCCCAGCCGTATGCAGGCCCAAGCGGACATCGCCGCCGGTCGGGTGACCGTGGCTGGGGCCACGGCCGACAAGCCGGCGCGCCTGGTCTCCCCGGACGAACCAGTGGTCGTGCTCGGTCCGGGCCCCCGCTTCGTCGGTCGTGGGGGCCAGAAGCTGGAGGCCGGCGCTGGATCGCTTCGACGTGTCGGTGGCGGGCTGTCGAGCCGTCGATCTCGGCGCCGTCGACCGGCGGGTTCACCGACTGCCTCCTGCAACGAGGAGCGGCGGCCGTGGTGGCGGTCGACGTCGGGTACGGCCAGCTGCACGAGCGGCTCCGCGTCGACCCGAGGGTGGACGTGCGGGAGCGCACCAACGTACGGGACCTGGCGCCGGGAGACCTCGGACCCCCAGCCGATGTCTTGGTGGCCGACCTGTCCTTCATCTCCCTGCGCACGGTCCTGGCTGGCGCCCTGGCCCTCGGCCGGCCGGGGGCTGATCTGGTGGCGCTGGTGAAGCCGCAGTTCGAGGCCGGCCGGGAGGAAGCGTCCCGCGGTCGTGGGGTGATCACGGATCCCCACGTGTGGCGAGCGGGTGCTCGGCGAGGTGGTTGCCGCGCTGGAGGGCCTCGGAGCCGCCATCATGGGCGCCATGGCGTCTCCCCTCACCGGTGCAGACGGCAATGTGGAGTTCCTCCTCCACGCTCGATCCCATCCCGAGCGAGCGGTCACCCCCGCCTCGGAGCACGTGGCGCTGGCGCTGGCCGAGGCCGGAGGCCGCTGATGGCCGCCATCGGGTTCGTTCTCCACCACCAGCGCGAGCAGGCCGCCGAGCTAGCCCGCGACCGCCGCTGCGTGGCTGGCTGAGGGCGGCCACGAGGTGCGCCTCCCGCGGCACGACGCCGAGCTGGCCGGGCTGCCGCAGCACGGCTGCGACGAAGCAGAGCTCGGCCCGGGCCTGGACCTGGCCGTCAGCCTGGGCGGCGACGGCACCATGCTGCGCACCGTCGAGCTGGTCGCGGCCGCCGGGGTGCCGATCATCGGCGTGAACGTGGGGCAGATGGGCTACCTCACCGACATCGAACCACCGGGCACCCTTGCCGCCCTGGAGCGCTTCCTCACCGGAGAGCGCACCATCGAGGTCCGGATGCTCTTGTCGGTGGAGGTGGAGCGAGCCGATGGCCAGCGAACCGAGCACCTGGCCTTCAACGAAGCGGTCGTCGAGAAGACGCCCATGGGCCACACCGTCCGGCTGGCGGTGGAGGTGGACGGTGAGTTCTTCACCACCTACGCCGCCGACGGGCTGATCGTGGCCACCCCCACCGGCTCTACCGCCTACGCCTTCTCGGCGCGAGGACCCATCGTGGCCCCCACCCACCGAGCGGTGCTGCTCACCCCGGTGTCACCCCACATGCTCTTCGACCGCACCTTGGTGCTGGAGCCCACGGCCCGGGTGCGGCTGGTGGTGCAGGGCCACCGCGTCGCCACCTTGAGCGTCGATGGTCGAAACCTGGGGGAGCTCGAGGAGGGGGACAGCATCACCTGCACCGCGGCCGACCGGTCGGCCCGCCTGGCCACCTTCGGTGAGCGGGACTTCCTGCAGATCCTCAAGGCGAAGTTCGGGCTCGAGGACCGCTAGGGCGGCCCCGGTGGCGGCGGCCTTGCGACGGGCGGCCGGGCGCTCCACCAGGGCCTGCGCCAGCGCGGCCACGGCAACGGACAGGCCGATCAGCGCCACGGCCAAGAGGGCCACCAGCCCGGTGGACTGCTGATCGCCAACCCGGGCCAGGCCGTGCTCGAGGATCGGGTAGTGCCACAGGTACAGGCTGAAGCTGATGCCGCCGAGCCACATGGCCCCCCTGTGGGCACAGGCCCGTACGGGGGCTCCGCACACGAGCCGCACGAGGAGCCCCGCGATCAACAGCCCGGCCAGCGGGTGCACCGCCGCCGGCAGGACGCCCCCGGCGCCCGTCTGATAGGTGGCGCCGTGGTACGTGCCCACGCCCAGCAGGCCGCCCAGCAGGAGACCCAACGCCCAGCGGTCGGTGAGCCGCCGCGCCAGCCACGGCCGGTCGCCCGCCTCCCAGCGCGCGATGACCGTCCCCGCGGCCGCGCCGAGGAGGAACTGGTCCAGCCGGCCGGGGAGGAGGCTGGCCGCCAGGTCGCCACGAACGTCGGTCTGCGCCCACCACACGGCGAGGCCCGCTGCCGGCACCAGGAGCGGCCAGGGCCCCAGCCGTCGCAGCAGCCATGCGGCCACCGGAGCCACCACGTAGAAGTGCGCCTCGGTGGTGAGCGACCAGATGGGCACGTTCACGTCTGCGGTGAGCCCGGGGTCGAGGTACTGCTGGAGCGTGACCAGGCGCACCAGGTCCGACCAGCCGTGCGGAGAGCGCAGCAGGTGGGGCGCCACCAGGGGGACCAGGACGGCCAGCATGACCAGATACGGCGGGAGGATCCGCCAGCAGCGGCGTCCGGCGTAGTCGCGCAGGGCCGCGCCGGCCGTGGCGGCGCGCTCCCGGCACGACTCCCAGGAGCCCACCACCAAGAAGCCGGCCAGCACGAAGAACACGTCCACCCCGAGGCGGGCCGTGCCCACCCACCACCACACCGGCGAGATGTCACCCCAGTCGCCGCCATGACGGGTCAGGACGAGCCGCAAGGCGTGATAGGCCACGATGGCGGCGACGACCACGCCCCGGGCCCCCTGGAGCACGGGTCGACGAGCGGCGGCGGACATGCCGCCCCTCTACCCGGTCGTAACGCAATCGCAACATTGACCGGGGATCCCGACGGTCGCCGGGCCGGCGGGGGAGACTTCCTCCTGCCCGTGTCGGGGCCTTACGCTGACCGCCGGCTACCCGGTGGAGCTGGCGCCAGACCCGGCCCGACGCCCCGGAGCCTGCCGCGCCCGCCCATGCTGACCCTCCGCCCACCCCACCCTCACCATGCTCGCTGAGCTGGCCGTCGCCGACCTCGGGGTGATCGAGTCGGTCACGTTGCTGCTGGATCCGGGCATGACCGCCCTCACGGGCGAGACCGGTGCCGGCAAGACCATGCTGGTGGGGGCGATCGGGCTCCTGGCAGGGGAGCGGGCCGACCCCTCGGTGGTGCGACCGGGGGCCGTCGAGGCCACCGTGCAGGGGCGGTTCGTCCAGGACGATGCTGAGGTGGTCTTGACCCGGGTGATCCCCCGCGACGGACGATCGCGTGCGTACCTCGACGGACGGCTGGTCACGGCCGCAGAGCTGGGTGGGCTGGCGGCCACCCTGGTCGACCTCCACGGCCAGCACGGTCACGTCGGCCTGCTCGCCACGGCGGCGCAGCGAGCGGCTCTTGACCAGTTCGCCGGGATCGACCTCGGACCGCTGGAGTCGGCGCGGGCCGACCTGCGACGTGCCGAGGGCGAGCTCGCATCGCTGGGCGGCGACGCGGTCGCCCGGCAGCGGGAGGCCGACTTCCTCCGTTTCCAGCTGGCGGAGATCGAAGCCGCCCAGCTCACCGACGCCGGCGAGGACGAGCGGCTGGTCGCCGAGGAGTCCCTGCTGGCCGATGCCGACGCCCACCGGGAGGCAGCCGCGTCGGCCGAAGCCCTGCTGGGGACCGACGGCGGCGCTCGCGACCTCCTGGCCCAGGCCCTCGCTGGGATCGACGGGCGGGCTCCCCTCTCCGCCATCGACGAGCGCCTTCGGGCGGTGGCGACGGAGCTGGACGACGTGGCCCGGGAGCTGCGGACGGCTGTCGAGGGCATCGAGGGCGATCCCGCCCGTCTCGAGTCCGTGCAGGCCCGGCGCGCCACCTTGGCCGATGTGCGCCGGCGCTACACCGGTGATGCCCGTTCCACGCTGGCCGAGCTGTTCGCCGTGCACGAGGACCTCCGGCGCCAGCTCGGCGAGCTGGAGGGGCACGCTGTGCGAGCGGCCACCGCCGAGGTCGCCCGCACAGAGGCCACTGCCGCGGTCGCAGCCGCCGCCGCCGAGGTGGGCCGGCGACGGCGGTCGGCCGCTGGCCCGTTGGCCGAGGCCGTGCAGGCCCGGTTGACCGACCTCGCCCTCGCCAAGGCCCAGGTGTCGATCGCGGTGGGGGAGGATGATCCCGGCGACGCCGTCACGTTCCTCCTCGCCTTGAACCCCGGTCTCCCCGCCGCCCCGCTCGCCAAGGCGGCATCGGGGGGCGAGCTGGCCCGGACGATGCTGGCCTTGCGGCTGGTGGTCGGGGCGGCAGTCCCCACCCTCGTGTTCGACGAGGTGGACGCCGGTGTGGGCGGCAGCGCGGCCCGGTCGGTGGGTCGTGCCCTGGCGGCGCTGGCCGACGACCGCCAGGTGCTCGTGGTCACCCACCTCCCGCAGGTGGCCGCCTTCGCCGACGTGCAGGTGGCCTTGACCAAGCAGGACGACGGGACCACCACCGTGATGCAGGCCGAGACGCTGCCGCCAGAGGGGCGCGTGCGGGAGCTGGCGCGGATGCTCTCGGGTCTGGCGGACAGCGACACCGGTCAGGACCACGCCGAGGAGCTCTTGGCCACCGCAGCGGCGGAGCGAGGTCGGTGATGGGCTGGCGCCGAGGGCGCAGCGAGGCAACCGCCGGCGTGACCGGCCGTGCTCTGGTGGGGACGCGCACGAAGGACCTCACGAAGCGCCTCGAGCCAGGCGACATCGCCGTCATCGACCACAGCGACATCGACCGCGTGGCCGCCGACGGGCTGATCGAGGCCGGGGTGGTGGCGGTGGTGAACTCCGCCCACTCGATCTCCGGTCGCTACCCCAACGGCGGGCCGATGCGGCTCGTGCGAGCAGGCGTGATCCTGATCGACGCAGCGGGCTCCTCGATCATGGACGTCATCACCGACGGTCAACAGGTGCGCATCGACGGCGGCTCCGTCCTGGCCGGCGATGAGGAGCTGGGCGCCGGACACCGCCTCGACGTCGAGGAGATCGAGCGGCGCATGGGAGCAGCGCGTGAAGGCATCGGCCACGAGCTGCAGCGCTTCGCGGAGAACACCCTCGAGTACGTCCGCCGCGAGGCAGAGCTGGTGTTCGCACCGGTGGTGCTGCCCGACATCCGCACCTCCTTCGCCGGCCGGCATGCCCTGGTGGTGGTGCGAGGCCTCGACTACAAGCAGGACCTTCGGGTGCTGCGCCCGTACATCCGCGAGTACCGCCCGGTGCTCATCGGGGTGGACGGGGGCGCCGATGCCCTCGTGGAGGTGGGCCTCACGCCCGACGTCATCCTCGGCGACTTCGATTCGGTGTCCGCGCGGGCGATGGACCTCGGTGCGGATCACGTTCACCACGTGCACCCCGACGGCCGCAACCCCGGCTACGAGGAGCTCCAGGAGTTCGGGAAGCCCTACGTCGAGTTCGTCGTGGAGGGCACCAGCGAAGATGCCGCCATGCTCCTGGCCTACGAGGGTGGAGCCAAGCTCATCGTGGCCGTCGGCACCCACGACACCATGGTGGAGTTCCTCGACAAGGGACGGGCCGGGATGTCGTCGACGTTCCTCACCCGCCTGCGGATCGGGCCCATGCTGGTCGACGCCAAGGGGGTGGCCCGGCTCTACGAGCCCACCGTCCGGCGCGGCGACCTGCTGCTGCTCGTGATGGCCGCCCTGCTCGTGATGCTCGTCATCACCCTCGTCTCCGAGCCGCTCCAGGTCATCCTGGACGGCGTCTGGCTCACCCTGCGCGACCTGTGGTTCAGCATCACAGGCACCTTCTGAGCGCTCCTGTCCGAGGAGGACCATGATCTCGTTCCGCTTCCACGTCGTGTCGATCACGGCCGTGTTCCTCGCCATCGCCATCGGCGTCGTGGTGGGCTCGACCTACGTCGACGGCGCAGTCGTCGACGGCCTCCGCAACCGCATCGCCACCGTGTCGCACAACCTCGACGATCGCAAGGCCGAGAACGACCGCCTCGAGGACGACCTCGACACCGCGCGCGATTACATCGACCTCAGCGCGGACTTCGCGGTGAGCGATCGCCTCACCGACGTTCCGGTGCTGCTGCTGGCGGTGCGGGGCGTTGACGAGGGGACCGTCGAACAGCTGGCGACCCTCGCCCGGAGGGCGGGAGCCGTCACGCCGGGCATCGTCTGGCTGGAGCCGAAGTGGGCGCTCGACGACGAGACCGACCGGGCGGAGCTGTCGGCGCTGCTCGGCCGCCAGGAGGGCGAGCCGGTGGCGCAGCTTCGGGCGGGCGCCTGGCGGGCCATCGCCGCCGAGCTGGTCGCCCCCCCGGTCTCCGAGCGGGAGCCCACCGACGAGACGACCGCTGCCATCGGCGCCGCGCCAGACGAGGTGCTCACGGCGCTGGAGGCTCGAGGGTTCCTCACCGTCGACTCCCTCGACGACGCCGTCGGCCTCGCTCACCGACCTGGCGGGATCGGCGCCACGCATCCTGGCCGTCACGGGGCCCGAGGGGCTCGATGACGTCGCGCCGGTGGCTCCCGTGGCCGTCCGCGAGGGGGTGGCCGCCGGGCTCATCGTGGTGGCCGCCGACGTCCACGTCGGCGCCGCTGACGGCCCCGAGCGGGGTTCCGAGCTCCAGGCATCCATCCCCTCCCAGGTGCTCGACCAGGTGGGGCTCATCGATCACGCCGACCGCCCCGAAGGTCGGGTGGCGGCCATCCTCGTCCTGGCCCTCCCGGCGGGGGGTGAGCTCCGGCACCACGGCTACGGCTCCGGGGCCGACGGGCCGCTGCCGGCGTGGACACCGCCGTGACCCCGGCGCCAGGCGGCGCCGTCGGGAGCATGACCAGGTCGGTGGCGGGCATGGGGGCGGCGGCAGCCGTGTCGCGCGCCTTCGGCGGTCTCCGCATGGTGGTGATCGCCGGTGTGCTCGGCACCACCTACCTCGGGAACACCTTCCAGGCCGCCAACAGCGTCTCCAACGTGCTGTTCGAGCTGCTGGCTGCGGGGGCCTTGTCCGCCGTGCTGGTGCCGACCTTCGTCGGCTTGTTCGATCGCGAGGGCAAGCGGCGGGTCGAGGAGGTGGCAGGCGGCGTGCTCTGCCTCGCGCTGGCCGGGCTGGGGCTCGTCGCCCTGGCCGGCGTGCTCCTCGCCCCCCAGCTGGCTGCCGTGCTCACCGCCGGGGTGTCCGACCCCGCGATCGCCGCCGACCAGCGAGAGCTGGCCACCTTCCTGCTCCGCTTCTTCGTCCCGCAGGTGCTGCTCTACGCCATCGGTGCCGTCACCACCGCCGTCCTGCACGCACGGGGATCCTTCGCCCTCACCGCCGCGGCTCCCATCGGCAACACAGTGGTGCTGGTGGCGGCGATGGCGGCCTTCCACGCCATGGCTGGGGACGCACCGGGCTTCGACCTCGATCTCGGCGAGCGGGCCACCTTGGCGCTGGGCGGCACCCTCGGCGTGGCCGCCTTCGTCGGCATCCCGGCGGTCGGCCTGCGAGCGAGTGGGTTCCGGTTTCGGCTGAGCCTGCGCTCGGCCCGCCGAGACGAGGCGGTCCGCGGGCTGCTGCGCCTCTCGGGCTGGGCGGCCCTGCAGCACAGCGGCACTGCGCTGCTGCTGGCGGCGGCCATCGTCACCGCCGGTGGCGTCCCCGGTGGCGTGGTGGCCTACCAGCTGGCCATGGTCGTGTTCCTGGCGCCGTACGGGATCGTGGCCCAACCGATCCACACGGCCGTGCTCCCTCGGTTGGCGGCCGACGTGGCCCGCGGCGATCGGGAGGGCCTTCGCGCCGCCATGCGATGGGCCTCCGACGCCCTGGCCGTGGCCACCTTGCCGCTGGCCGCCGCCCTGGTGGCCCTGTCGCTCCCGATCATGCGGGTGCTGGCGTTCGGTGAGGCCGGACGTGGAGACGGGCCGGAGCTCTTGGGCGCGGCACTGCTCGGGCTGGCCCTCGGCGTCCCCGTCTACGGCGGGTTCTTGTTGCTGACGCGAGCGGCGTACGCCCTCGATGACAGCCGCACCCCTGCGCTGGCCTCCCTCGGGTCGGCCGTGCTCGGCGCCGGCGGCATGCTCGTGGCTGGGGTCCTCGACGACGGCCCCGATCGGATGGTGGCCATCGGTCTGGCCCATTCGGGCGCCTACCTGATCGGCGCGCTCTGGCTGGCGGCTCAGCTCAGGGGCTCGGTGGGGTCGGCGGCCTCGCTGTCTCAGCTGAAGCCCCTCGCGCTGGCGGTGGTGGTGGGCGTGAGCGGGTGGGCGGCGATGCGCGGCTGGTCGCCGACGGGCCGTCCTGCCACCGTGGTCGCGCTCGCAGTGGTCGGAGGGGCAGGGGGGCTCGCGTACGTGCTCGGGTTGCGGGCCCTCGGCGCCGGCCCGGGCCCGGCGCCCGCTGTGCACCGACCAACGGCCGGTGCGGCATGACGCGGGTGAGCGCCATGGCACTGGTGGTCCTGGTCAGTTTGGCCCTCCTGGGACCGTCGTCCGCCGCCGGCGAGGCCCCAGCGCCCCGCCGCCTGCTCGTGCTCTCCATCCCCACACTGGCCTGGGACGATCTCCATGCGGGGGACACCCCACGCCTCGACGCCCTGCTCGACGGGGCGGCCGTGGCCTCGCTGTCGGTGCGGGATGTGGGCCGCACCACCGACGCGGCTGACGGGTACGCCACGGTGAGCGCCGGCACGCGGGCTCGCGGGGTGCCCGCCAGCGGCCAGGTGCTCGAACCCGACGAGGACTACTTCGGCGTACCCGCCGGCTCCGTCTTCCGTCGCAACACCGGCGACGAGCCCGGCCCCGGGATGGTGGCCCTGGCCCATCCGGCCGTCGTCAGCCGAAACGACCGCCTCGACTACGACGCCGAGGTGGGCTCGCTCGGTGAGGCCTTGGCCGATGCCGGGGTGCCCCGGGCCGTCATCGCCAACGCCGATGGGCGCTACCCGCTGGGGGCCGCCACCTTCGACCGTGCGGCTGGGACCAGCCTGGTCGACGAGGACGGCAACGTCCCGGCCGGGTCGGTGGCCGGTGACCTCGTGGAGGAGGAGCCCGTGGCTCCCTTCGGCGTGGCCTACGACGAGTCGGCTGTCGTCGCTGCCTTCGACGAGGTGTGGCCGGCTGGAGGGGTGGTCCTCGTCGAGGGCTCCGACCTCGAGCGGGCCGACCGCTATCGCCCCCTCGCGACCCGCGAGCAGCAACGCCGCCTCCGTGAGGATGCGCTTCGCCGGACCGACACCCTGGTCGGCACGCTGCTGGAGCGGGTCGATCCGGACGGGACAGCGTCCTCGTCGGTCGCGCCGTACCACTCCCGGGCCCGCGTCCACCTCACCGTGGCCGGTCTGCGCGCCCCGGACGTCGACCCGGGCTGCTCCGGTCTGCCACCACCCGCCGCGCCGGCTTCGTGACCCTGGTGGACATCGCCCCCACCATCCTCGATCGCGTCGGGGTGGACCGTCCACCGAGCATGGAGGGTCGCCGGTTCGAGCGGGCAGGCGGCCGGCCCGGGTCACCTGGGCAGCGGGCAGACGACCTGGTGGAGGTCGACCAGGCGGCGCGCTACCGCGATCGGATGGTGACACCCGTGGCGCTCGTCTTCGTCGTGCTCCAAGGCGTGCTCTGGGTGGTAGCCGCCCTCGCCCTGACCCGGGGGGGCCGGCGATCGCGCGCCCTGGTCGGTCTGGCCGCTCTGGGCATGCTGGCCTACCTGCCCGCCACCTACCTGGCCGGCCTGGTCCCGTTCCACGATCGAGGAGACGGCGCCTACTGGGTCTTCGTCTTCGCCGTGGCTGCCGCGCTGGCGGCCGTGGCCCGCGCCCTCGGCCGGCGCCAGGCCCTCGACCCGTTGCTCCTCGTCCTGGGGGCAGTGTTCGGGCTGCTCGTGGTGGACATGGTGCTCGGCGCCCCGTTGCAGCTGAACACCGTCTTCGGCTACTCGCCGACCGTGGGTGGTCGGTTCGCGGGGATGGGCAACCTCGCCTACGGCCAGTTCGCCGGGGCCGCCTTCCTGCTGTGCGGTCTCCTCTCCCGCCGGCTGGCTGGCCGCAGCTACGCCACCGCGGCTGCCTTCGGCGTGCTGGTCCTGGCCATCGTCATCGACGGCGCCCCGATCTGGGGGTCCGACGTAGGCGGGGTGCTCGCCTTCGTGCCCGCCCTTGGGGTGACGGCCGCTCGCATCCTCGATCGTCCGATCCGGTGGCGGAGCGCAGCCCTATGGGCGGTGGGGACGGTCGTGGTGGTGGCCATCTTCGCCACCTTCGACCTGATCGCGACCATCCGACGAGCAGACCCACCTCGGTCGCCTGGTCGAGTCGGTCACCGACCAGGGGTTCGGTTCGGTGGTCACCGTCGCCTCTCGCAAGCTGGGCGCCAACCTGTCGGTGATCACCAGCTCGGTGTGGACGGCGATGGTCCCGATCGCCCTCGGGTTCGTGGTGTACCTGCTGTGGCGGGCGCCCGGAAGGGTGCGGGCCATCCGCGACACCATCCCTGAGAGCCTCGGCGGCCTGGCGGTGGTGGGGTTCCTCGGGTTCGCCCTCAACGACTCCGGCATCGCCGTTCCCGGGATCATGCTGGGCGTGGTCAACGCCTCCCTGGTGTACCTGACCGTCCGGACGCTCCCGGTCAACGACGCCCAGGAGGTCGCGACATGAGGCTGCGCCGAGGAGCTGGAGGGCTGGCGCTCGGGCTCATGCTGGGTGTGAGCGGGCTCGCGCCTGCCCCGGCCGCGGGCGCTGACGTGCCCGAGCGATCGGCGCGTCCTGATCATCTCGGTCCCCGGGTTGCGCTGGGAGGACCTCGATCGCCCCGAGCTGGCGACCCTGCGCTCGCTCCTCGACGAGAGCGCGGTGGCCAACCTCGCCACCCGGGTGACCGGGGTCGTCGCCGAGCCCGGTGAGGCCTACCTCACGCTCGGGGCAGGGACCCGCGCCGAAGCGGATCGCCGCCTCGTCGGGATGGCCTACGAGGGCTCCGAGCGGATCGGGGCGGGCACGGCAGGAGAAGAGCACGCCCGCCAGCGCGGCCGGCCCCTCGCCCAGGGCGGCGTGGCCGTGCTCAGCTGGCCCTTGCTGCTGGAAGAGAACGCCGCCGGGGAGTTCGACGCCGAGCTGGGTGCACTGGGAGAGGCGCTGGCCGACGCCGGCATCGCTCGCGGGGTCGTGGGCAACGCCGACCTGACTGACCCGCTCGCGCAAGGGGAGGTCAGCGACCACCGCGAGCTGGTGGGTGCCCTGGCCGATCGGGCCGGGACGGTGCCCTGTGGTGAGGTGAGCGAGTCGCTCCTGGCTGACGATCCGATGGCGCCCTTCGGCGTCCGGCTCGACGAGGTGGCCGTGCGGGTCGGGGTCGAGCGCTGCGCCACACCGGCGTCGGTCGTGCTCGTCGAGGCCTCCGACCTCCGCCGGGCGGCCGCCTTCGAGGGGCGAGGCACCCCGGCGCGCATGGCGGCGGCTTGGCAGGGTGCGTTCCAGCGGACCGACGCCCTGGTTCGGCAGCTCCTGGCGGGCATCGACCCTGCCCGCGATGCGGTCGTCGTGGTGGCCCCCACCACCGCTCCGGACGAGGGTCTGGGGGTGCTGGGCATCCGGGCTCCCGAGATGGGGCCGGGCCTCCTCACCTCCGGCAACACCCGTCGCGCTGGGTACGTCCTGCTCACCGACGTCGCCCCCACCGATCGCGGCGCTGGCCGGCACCCGGATGGACGAGACGGGGATCGAGGGGCGCCGGGTGGAGGTCACCAGCGGTGAGCGCACCGGAGTCGGGCGCCGCGCCGAGCTCATCGACGCCGAAGCGGCGGCGCGCTTCCGTGACACGCAGATCGACACGGTGGTGCTCGTCTTCGTGGCGGCCGTCAGCATCCTGGCGCTGGCGGCAGCCGCCAGCGTCATCGGGGGTGGCGTCGGTTCGATCCCTGGCTGGGCGAGCCGCGCTGGTCGTCCTGGCCCTGCCCCTGTGGACCTACCTCGCCGCCCTGGTGCCGTTCCACGACCACGGCGCTGGTGCCTACTGGGTCTTCCTCGTCGTCGGGTCGTTGGCCTCGACTGGTGCAGCGCTGCGCGGCCGGTGGCGGGCGGTGGGCTCCGCCTGTGCTCCTGCTCGGCGGATTGGCCCTGGTGGTGGTGGTGAGCGTCGTGCTGCTCGACTCCCGGCTGCAGCTCTCCACCGTGTTCGGCGACTCGCCGATCGTCGCCGGGCGGTTCACCGGCATCAACAACGTCACCTTCGCCTTCTTCGTCACCGCCGGGATCGTGCTCGCCATCGCCGCGGTGCACGTGCGTCCCGAGCGCCCGGGGTCGCCAGGTGATGCTGGCGGTGCTGGCTGCCGTGCTGGTGATCGACGTGGCACCCATGTGGGGCGCCGACGTCGGGGGCGCGCTGGCCGGGCTGCCGGCCCTCGCGCTCGTGGCCGTGGGCCTGGGTCGGTGGCGCGTGCGATGGCGCACCGTCGCTCCTGGTGGCAGTCGGCACCGTCGTCCTCGTCACGCTGCTCGGCCTGCTCGACCTCACCCGGGACAGCGCCGACCGGTCGCACCTCGGCCGCCTGTTCGAGCGGATCGGCAGCGATGGGACCAGCGGCCTCACCACGGTGGTCGAGCGCAAGCTGGTGGTCGAACCTTCGGTCGCTCACCGGCAGCGACTGGCGGTTCGTGTTCGCACCGGTGGCGGCGGCGGCCGGGCTGGTCGCCTGGCGGGGCCGCGAACGAGCGCGAGCGGTCGCTCGCCGCCGTCCCGGCCCTGGGTTGGTCCGCGCCCGGCTTCGCGGCGGCCGCGGTGCTCGGCTACGCGGCCAACGACTCGGGCATCGCCGTGCCCGGCGCCATGCTCGGCGCTCGCCGTGCCCGACCCTCGTGTGGACCTGGCGGCCGCAGGTGGACCCCGAGGCGGACACGACGTGAGCGCCGGGCTGCTGGCGTTCGGGCCTGCTCCTCGCCGGCGGGGTGGTGGCCGCCCTGCTCCTGGAGCGGGCGGCCGCTCCGGTGCTCGAGCGCGCCGGCCCTCCGCGCGTCGGAACTACCGCGACCACGAGCTGGCCACCGCCGGCGGGCTGGTGATCGTGCTGGCGGTGCTCGTGGTGGAGGCCGCCCGCACCGCGCTGGCCGAGTTCGGGGTGGGGGAGGAGCTCAGCGACAGCCTGCTGCGCTCGATGGTGCTGTTCGCCTGCTTCGCCTTCGCCTTCCTCGGACTGGTCGACGACCTGCTCGGGCACCGAGGGCGATCGCGGGTTCCGGGGGCATCTCCTGGCCCTGCCGAGGCGGGCGGCTGACGACCGGAGCCATGAAGCTGTTCGGGGGCGGGGTGGTGGCCATCGTGCTGACTGCCGCCCCCGGGGAGGTCAGCGGACGCCGGCTGCTGGCCGACGCCGCGCTGGTGGCCCTCGCCGCCAACCTGGGGAACCTGCTCGACCGGGCGCCCGGGCGCACGATCAAGGTGGGGCTGCTCGCCTACGTGCCCATCGCCCTGGCCGCCGGCACCTCGCCGGTGGGCCTGGCCCTGGCCCCGGTGGTGGGCGCGGCGGCGGGGCTGCTGCCGCGCCGACCTCGGAGAGCGCCTGATGCTCGGCGACACCGGGGCCAACCTCCTCGGGGCCGTGCTCGGGCTGGCCGTGGTGCTGGAGACGAGCCGACCGGTTCGCACGGTCGTGCTGGTGGTCCTGGTGCTGCTCAACGTCGCGTCGGAGCGGGTGTCGTTCTCGACGGTGATCGATCGCACCCCCGGCCTGCGCCACCTCGACCGCCTGGGCCGCCGCCCGTCGACCCGAGGGGTGAGCAAGGTCAGCCGGGCCGGCACCGCTCGGCGAGGTAGAGGCGTCGGCCCGGACCATCGTCCTGCTCCAGCCGGTAGCCCGCCTCCTCCAGACAACCCGGGGAGGGCCTCGAAGCGAGCCCCACCGGACCGTGCTGCGAACCACCACCGCGCACACGTCGGGGTCGGCGGCGGAGTCGGCGATCGATCGGGCGGTCAGGTTGCCTGACTCGATGCGCAGGATCGACGCGTCGACCAGGTCGGGGGGCGTGCGCCGACCTGCCCGCCACACGATGCCCGGGTCGTCGCTGATGGCCAGCGCGCCCGGGGGCAGCCCCTCGAGGACGTCGATGGAAGCCTCCGATGCCAGCGTTGTAGCCGGTGGGCGAGAGCAGCGGCCACGGCGTGCACCACGTGGTACGGGAGCACCAGCGAGCGCCGGCCAGCGCCAGCAGCTCGCAGCGACGGACGATGGCGGGCGGCGAGCAGCGCCAGGGGAGGGATCAGCTGGGACACGTGGGGGCGCCACAGCGGGTGCTCGGTGAGCAGCACGACGGCTGTTCCCGCCAGCCAGGCGAGCAGGAGGGTGTCCGGAGACCGCAGGCCGAGGCTCGGCCGGCTCAGCACGGGCCCGACGACGCAGGAGCAGGGCTCCGGCCATGAGGACGACGGCGACGACCACGAGCGCATCGCGGTCACCGGCGGTGCTGAGGACCTTGGCGAGGTTGGCCCCAGGGGTGCGATCGCCCGCCACCTCGAGGTGGTACTCGTAGGCCTGCTCCCACACGTTGGCCGGGCCCCACGGGAGCCACAGCGGCGAGGTGGACGGCCACCGCCGTCGCGGCCCCGGCCACGATCGGCACCAGCCGACGCCCGGCCAGGAGCACGAGGGCCACCGGCACGATCACGGCAGCCAGGAGGGCCTTCACGGAGATGGTGGCGCCCGACGCCGAGGCCCAGCCAGCACGGCACGGCGGACGGTGACGTCGCTCGCGCCACCGCAGCGCGAGCAGCACGGTGAGGGTGGCGAAGGCGATCGCCGACGCCGTCGGCGGCGAGCGGGCCCGGTGACCCACACGATGCTGCCCGTGACGGCGACTAGGACGCGCGGCCAGCACGGCACCGACGCGGTCGGTGACGCTGCCGCCCCGCCAGGTAGGTGGCGCCCACCACCAGGAGGCGCGGCCAGCGATCGACAGCACGCGGGCGCGTTGGCGGTGCGCAGGCCGAGCAGGTCGGCCGCCCACACCAGCGGGCAGGAACAGCGGCCCCTGGCTGGAGAACACGTCGCGGAAGGGCTGGCCGCCGGCTCGCATGGCCACCGCCGAGGCCCCGTAGACGCCGTCGTCGAAGGTGAGGTGGCGGTCGGCGAGGAAGGCGGGGAGGCGCGGACCGCCACGGTGAGCACGCGCCAAGGCGGCGCAGGTCGCACGGGTGGCGCGTCGCGGTCGTCGGCGGCGGCGCCATGGGCGCATGAGGCTACCGACAGCCGGCACCGGCTGCGCGAGCGGCGGGCGGGTAGGGTGGTCTCCCGTGGCTGCGTCGACTCGATCCGCACACGGAGGTCTCCCCTTGACCAAGCACATCTTCGTCACGGGGGGCGTGGCGTCTTCCCTGGGCAAGGGGATCACCGCCTCCTCGCTGGGCCGACTGCTCAAGGCCCGGGGCCTCCGGGTCACGATGCAGAAGCTCGACCCGTACATCAACGTCGATCCGGGCACGATGAACCCGTTCGAGCACGGCGAGGTGTTCGTCACCGACGACGGCGGCGAGACCGACCTCGACCTCGGGCACTACGAGCGGTTCATCGACGAGAACCTGACCCGCGACTCCAACGCCACCACCGGCTCGATCTACTCGGCGGTGCTGGCCGCCGAGCGCCGGGGCGACTACCTCGGCAAGACCGTGCAGGTGATCCCGCACATCACCGACGAGATCAAGCGCCGCATCAACCGGCTGGCCGCCGACGACGTCGACGTGGTCATCACCGAGGTCGGCGGCACGGTCGGCGACATCGAGATCCTCCCGTTCCTCGAGGCCATCCGGCAGTTCCGCCTCGACGTCGGCCGCGACAACGTCTGCTACGTCCACGTCACGCTGGCGCCGCTGATCGTCGCCGAGCAGAAGACCAAGCCCACCCAGCACTCGGTCACCGAGCTGCGCGGCCGGGGCATCCAGCCCGACGCCATCGTGGTGCGCAGCGAGCAGCCGCTGGCCGAGGGCCTCAAGCGCAAGATCTCCAACCTGTGCGACGTGCCGATCGATGCGGTGGTCAACGCCGCCGACGCCCGCAACCTCTACGAGATCCCGCCGTGCTCCACGAGGAGGGCCTCGACGACGTCGTGTGCCAGATCCTCCGGCTCGACGCCGGGGATCCCGACCTCAGCGAGTGGGAGATCCTCGTCGACCGGATCGAGTCCGGTCGACCGCACGGTCCGCATCGGCATCATCGGCAAGTACGTCAGCCTGCAGGACGCCTACCTGTCGGTGGTCGAGGCCCTGAAGCACGGCGGCTTCCACCACGGGTGCCAGGTCGAGATCGACTGGATCCAGGCCGAGGACGTCGAGGGCCTGCTGGCCGAGGGACGGCTGCGCGACCTCGACGGCATCGTGATCCCCGGCGGCTTCGGCGAGCGGGGCACCGAGGGCAAGATCATGGCCGCCGCCTACGCCCGCGAGCACGACATCCCGTGCCTCGGGCTGTGCCTCGGCCTGCAGATGATGACCATCGACTACGCCCGCAACGTGCTGGGCCTCACCGGCGCCAACTCCAGCGAGCTCGATCCCACCACGCCGCACCCGGTGATCGACCTCATGGAGACCCAACGGGGCGTCACCGACATGGGCGGCACCATGCGGCTCGGCGCCTACGTGGCCCAGCTGGCCGAGGGGTCGCAGGTGGCCGAGGCCTACGGCACCACGGTCGTGTCCGAGCGCCACCGCCACCGCTACGAGTTCAACCCCCGGTACCGGGCCCGGTTCGACGAGTCGGACCTCTGGTGCTCGGGCACGTCGCCCGACGGTCGGCTGGTGGAGTTCATCGAGCTGCGCAGCCACCCGTTCTGGGTGGGCACCCAGGCCCACCCGGAGCTGAAGAGCCGGCCCACCCGACCGGCCCCGCTGTTCCGCGAGCTGATCGGGGCGGCCCTGGCCCGGGCCGAGGGCCGATCGCCGCACCTGTTCGACCTCGACGCCGAACGCCGGCGCTCCGTCACGCGCCTGACCGGTGGACGCCGCCGGGTTCGCGAAGCTCGGCGAGGAGGAGCTGGTCCGGGCGCACGTCTTCCGCGTCGTGCGCGCCCGGTTCGCGGCTCCGGACGGCAGCGAGTTCGAGCGCGACATCGTCCACCACCCCGGTGCGGTGGCCGTGGTGCCGCTCCACGACGACGGGACGGTGACGCTGGTGCGCCAGTACCGGGCGGCCCTCGACGCGCGAGCTGCTCGAGCTCCCCGCTGGGACCTGCGACGTCGACGGCGAGCCCGCCGAGGTCACCGCCGCGCGCGAGCTGGTCGAGGAGGCCGGCCTGGCCGCCGGGACCGTCGAGCTCCTGGCCACCTTCCACAACTCGCCCGGCATCTCGCGACGAGATGGTCACGCTGTTCCTGGCCCGCGACCTCCACGAGGTGCCCGACGACCGGCAGGGCGCGGAGGAGGAGACGATGACGGTGGAGCGGCTCCCCCTCGCCGAGGCGCTGGCGATGGTCGACGACGGCCGCATCACCGACGCCAAGACGATCATCGGGCTCTCGCGCCCTGGCCCGCCGCGGAGGCTGACGGGGTCGCCCGCCGAGGCCGAGGTGACGCACCGCTGCCCCTCGAGGCGGAGGACCTCCTGCTGTGGCTGACCGCCGAGCGGGGTCGCGCTCGCCAGCACCATCGAGGCCTACCGCCGCGACCTGCGCACCTACGTGGCCTGGCTGCGCCAGCAGGGCCGAGCCCTCGCCGAGGTGACCGAGGCCGACCTGGTGGCCTACGTGGCGGCGCTGCGCGGCCGGGGGCTGGCCCCGGCCTCGGTGGCCCGCGCCCTCGTCCCCGTCCGGGCCCTGCACCGGTTCCTCGCCGAGGAGGGGCGAGCGCCGGCGCGACCCGGGCGCCGACGTCGAGCGGCCCCGGGTGCCCCGCGGGCTGCCCAAGGCGCTGACCGAGGAGGAGGTCGGCCGCCTGCTGGCGGCGCCGGTGGGCGACGGCCCGTCGCCCGGCGCGACCGGGCCATGCTCGAGGTGCTCTACGGCACCGGGGTGCGGGTGTCGGAGCTGGTGGGGCTCTCGCTCGGCGACCTCGACCTCGACGCCGCGCTGCTGCGGGCCTTCGGCAAGGGCAGCAAGGAGCGGATCGTCCCGGTGGGCGCGCCCGGCGGTGCGGGCCCTGGTCGACTGGCTGGGCCCGGGCGGCCGTCCCGAGCTGGCTCCGACGCAGTGGCGGCGGCGGGGCGACGCCGAGGCGGTGTTCCTCAACCAGCGCGGCGGCCGGCTGAGCCGCCAGGGGCCTGGGACGTGCTCGGCCGCCACGCCCGGGCGGCGGGGCTCGAGGGCCGCTGAGCCCGCACGTGCTGCGCCACTCCTGCGCCACCCACATGCTCGACCACGGGGCCGACATCCGCGCCGTGCAGGAGCTGCTGGGCCATGCCTCGATCAGCACCACGCAGGTGTACACGCTGGTCTCCACGGAGCGGCTGTGGGAGGTCTACCGATCCGCCCACCCGCGGGCCGGGCCGGGCAGTAGCCTGGGCCGGATGCCCGACCAGTCCCTGCTCTCCACGTGCCCGTCGCGACCTCGACCGAGCGAGCGCGACCGGCTCGCGGCCCAGATCGCCTCGCTGGAGCCAGGCCACGGCGCCGCCAGCCCGACTTCGACGACAACTTCGCCGACTCCGGCCAGGTGGCCGCCGAGCAGGGCGAGAACAAGGTGCTGGCCTCCCAGCTGCGGAGCGAGCTCGACGAGGTCGAGCGGGCCCTCGCCAAGCTCGACGACGGCACCTACGGGCTCTGCGAGACGTGCGGCGAGCCGATCTCGCCGGCCCGCCTCGAGGCCATGCCGGCCACCCGGTTCTGCATCGACCACGCCTGAGCCGGTCCTGATGGCCGCGCGCCATCCCACCTGGTCCGGCGCTTCTTCGGCTCGCTGCGGCCCGGCGGCCCGCCGGCCGGGGACGAGGCGCTGGGCCGCGGCCAGCTGCTGCCCCGGCGAGCACGACCTGTGGCGCCCGATGTCGGGAGCCGACCGCCGCCACGCCGTCGGGGTGGCCCGCCGGGTCGAGCGTGCGCCTCGGCGCACGAGGCCACCCGCCCGGTGCTGGCGGCGGCCCTGCTCCACGACGTCGGCAAGATCGAGTCGGGCCTCGGCACCTACGGCCGGGTGATCGCCACCCTGTCGGCCAAGGTGGCCGGCGCGCGACATGGCCGCCACCTGGCGGCGCCAGCGCGGGCTTCACCCGCACGGGTCGGGCTCTACCTCCAGCACGACCGCCTGGGCGCCGACCTGCTCGGCGCTGGCCGGCAGCGACCCGCTCACGGTGGCCTGGGCCCGCGAGCACCACCTGCCCGGAGCCGAGTGGACCGTGCCCCGCCCGCTCGGCCGAGGCCCTCAAGGCCGCCGACGACGACTGACCGGCCGGGCTCTCAGCGGAGGCCGACGGCTCGCTGGGCCCGCTCGAGGGTGGCGCGCGGCGCGTCGACCCGGGCGCCGGTCGGCGCCCTTGGCGAGCAGCTCGGCCAGCGCGGCGGGGTCGGCCGGACAGCTCGGCGTAGCGCGCCTGGACCGGGCGCAGGAGCTCGATGACGGCCGCGGCCGCGTCGGCCTTGAGCGGCCCGTACTGGCTCGTAGCGCTCGGCCAGCGCCGTCGGGGTCGGCGCCGGTGGCCGCGGCGAGGATCGACAGCAGGTTGGACACGCCGGGCTTGGTCGGCGGGTCGAAGCGGACCTCGCCGTCGTTGTCGGTGACGGCCCGCTTGAACTTCTTCTCGATGACCGCCGGCTCGTCGAGCATGAGGACCGTGCCCTGCGGCGAGTCGATCGACTTCGACATCTTGCGGGTGGGCTCCTGCAGGTCCATGACCCGGGCGCCGACCTTGGGGATGTCGGCCTCGGGCACCACGAAGGTGTCGCCGTAGCGGCTGTTGAACCGCTCGGCCACGTCGCGGGTGAGCTCGAGGTGCTGGCGCTGGTCGTCGCCCACCGGCACCCGGTCGGTGTCGTAGAGGAGGATGTCGGCCGCCATCAGCGCCGGGTAGGTGAACAGCCCGGCCGAGACGAACTGCTGCCGGTCGGACTTCTCCTTGAACTGGGTCATGCGGCTGAGCTCGCCGAAGCTGGCGGTGCACTCCATGAGCCAGGCCAGCTGGCTGTGCTCGGGCACGTGGCTCTGCACGAACAGGGTGCTCAGGTCGGGGTCGAGGCCGCTGGCCAGGTAGAGGGCGCCAGTGTCGAGGGTGCGCTGGCGCAGCACGTCGGGGTCCTGGGGCACCGTGATGGCGTGCAGGTCGACGATGCAGAAGACGACGTCGGTGGTGCCTGGTCGGCCACCAAGCGGCGCAGCGCCCCCAGGTAGGTGCCGAGGGTCAGCTCGCCGGAGGGCTGGATGCCGGAGAAGACGCGGGCCACGGGGGCGATGGTAGGCGGGCGGAGCGACGGCGACCCGGCACTGGTTCCGGCGAACCACACCGATGTGATTAGCATTGGTCTCGATGCCCTACGAGGTGACGCACCCCGGTGTTCGAGGGCCCGTTCGACCTGCTGCTGCACCTGATCCTGCGCGAGCAGGTCGACCTCTACGAGGTCTCGCTCACCACGATCGTCGACGCCTACCTGGCCGAGCTCGAGCAGCTGGAGACGCTCAACCTCGAGGTGGCCACCGAGTTCCTGCTGATCGCCGCCACGCTCG
Source organism: uncultured Microthrixaceae bacterium (assembly GCA_963795165.1). Lineage (GTDB taxonomy): Bacteria > Actinomycetota > Acidimicrobiia > Acidimicrobiales > VFJN01 > VFJN01. Next base: position 450,278 of record CAWCGT010000001.1, read on the forward strand.
TCGAGCTCAAGACCCGCCGGCTGCTGCCCGGGCGACGACGACCTCGACCTCGACGACGAGCTGGCCCTGTGGTCGGAGCGCGACCTGCTGCTCACCCGCCTGGTCGAGTGCAAGACGTTCAAGGACGCCGCCGTCGCCCTCGCAGGACCTGGCCAACGACGGCCGGCCGCTCCTACCCCCGCGTCGCCGGCCCCGACGAGCGCTTCCTCGACCTCACCCCCGACCTGCTGGCCGGGGTCACCGCCGCCGACGTGCGCAGCCGCCTTCCTGCGGGCCGTCACGCCCCGGCCCCAGGCCCGCATCGACCTCGACCACGTCGCCCCGATCCGGGCCTCGGTCACCGACGCCGTCGCCGAGCTGCTCGACGAGCTGCCCGCTGGTCGGCACCATCACCTTCCGGGCCCTCACCGGCGACCTGGTCGAGCGGCTCGACGTCGTGGTGCGGTTCCTGGCCGTGCTCGAGCTGTTCAAGCAGGGCTTCGTCGACCTCGACCAGCCCCGCACCTTCGGCGACATCCAGATCGTGTGGCTGGGCCGCGACCGCTCCGAGCTCGAGGAGCTGGTCACCGGTCGACGCCTACGATGGCTGACCTGATGCCGGAGATCTCGCCAGGAGACCCGCCGGGCCATCGAGGCGGTGCTCATGGTGGCCGAGCAGCCGGTGGAGCCGCAGCTGCTGGCCCAGCTGCTCGAGATCCCGGTGGCCCAGGTCGAGCGAGCTCTGCGCAGGCGCTGGCCGCCGAGTACGAGGCCACCGACCGCGGCTTCGTCGCTGGTGCAGGTGGCCGGCGGCTGGCGCTTCCAGAGCCACGCCGGACCTGGCCCCCTACGTCGAGCGCTTCGTGCTCGAGGGCCAGTCCGCCCGGCTCTCGGCGGCCGCCCTCGAGACGCTGGCCATCGTCGCCTACAAGCAGCCGGTCTCGCGGGCCCAGGTGGCCGCCATCCGCGGCGTCAACGTCGACGGCGTGATGCGCACGCTCCAGCAGCGGGGCTACATCGAGGAGGTCGGGCAAGGACCCCGGCCCGGGCCAGGCCGTGCTGTTCGGCACCACCGCCGCTGTTCCTCGAGCGCCTCGGCCTCGACGGCCTCGACGAGCCTCCCGCCGCTGAGCGACTTCGTGCCCGGCGCCGACGTGGTGGAGCACCTCGAGGCCGGGCTGCGCCCGCCGCCGGGGCCCAGCCTGGGCGAGCGCCTCGACGAGATCGAGGCGGCCAACGCGGCGGCGGCTCGACGCGCCGGCCGAGATCCGCCTCGACGACATCGACCTCGATCGACGAGGACTGAGCCCGTGCCCGGCGAGCGCCAGGGCGACGGCGTGCGCCTCCAGAAGGTGCTGGCCCAGGCCGGGCTCGGCAGCCGCCGGGTCTGCGAGGACCTGATCGAGGCCGGCGGGTGCGGGTGAACGGCGAGGTGGCCGTGCTCGGCCGCCGGGTCGACCCGGAGGTCGACGTGGTCGAGGTCGACGGCGCCCAGATCGGCGTCAAGGCCGGTCTCGTCCACTACCTGCTGAACAAGCCCGCCGGCGTGATCACCACCGCCACCGACACCGCACGGCCGCCCGACCGTGGTCGACCTGGTCCCGACGGAGCCCCGGGTGTTCCCGGTGGGCCGGCTCGACGCCGACACCGAGGGCCTGCTGCTGCTCACCAACGACGGCGACCTCACCCATCGCCTCACCCACCCGAGCTTCGGCGTCGACAAGGAGTACCTGGTCGAGGTGGAGGGCGAGCCCCACCGCGGGGCGCTGCGCCGCCTGCGGGAGGGCGTCGAGCTCGACGACGGCCGCACCGCCCCGGCCAAGGTGGCCCTCCTCGGTGCCCGCACTGCTGCGCATCACGATCCACGAGGGCCGCAACCGCCAGGTGCGCCGCATGTGCGAGGCGGTCGGGCTTCCCGGTGCTGCGCCTGGTCCGCACCCGGATCGGCCCGCTCACCGACCGCACCCTGCCGCCCGGGGCGTGGCGAGCCCTCACCCAGGACGAGGTGCGGGCGCTGGAACGGCGGCGGCCGGGCGAAGCGGTGACGCTGCCGCCAGCGGCGGGCAGTAACGTCGAGCGCCGTGCCTGCCGCCCTCCGCGCCCTCCGTGGTGCCACCACCGTCGACCGCGACGAGGAGGCCCACGTCCACGATCGGGTCGATCACGCCTGCTCGAGGAGATGTGCGAGCGCAACGACGTCGACCACGACGACATCGTCAGCATCCTCTTCACCGCCACCGACGACCTGCACGCCACCTTCCCGGCCGCAGGGGCCCGCAAGATCGGTCTCGGTGACGTGCCGCTGATCTGCGCCCGCGAGCTCGACGTCGTGGGCGGGACCCCCCGGTGCATCCGGGTGCTGATGCACCTCACCACCGAGCGCTCCCGGGCCGACCTGCGCCACGTGTACCTCGAGGGCGCCGTGGGCCTGCGCGACGACCTCCCCGGGTGATGGCGCCTCGACGCGCGGCAGTGGTCGGCACCGGTCTCATCGGCGGCTCGATCGGCCTGGCGCTGCGCCGCCAGGGCTGGCACGTCACGGGCCAGGACCACGACGCCGACCACGGCCATGCGCGCCCTCGACCTCGGGGCGCTCGACGCGGTCGGCGCCGACCCCGACGCCGAGATCACCTTCGTCGCCACCCCGGTCCACGCCGTGACCGGCGCGGTCGCGCCAGGCCCTCGAGGCCGGCACCGGCAGTCGTCACCGACGTCGGCAGCGTGAAGGCATCGATCGTCGACGCGGTGGACCGACCCGCGGTTCGTCGGGGGCCACCCCATGGCCGGCTCCGAGCAGGACGGCATCGACGGTGCCGACGCCGACCTCTTCGCCGGCGCCGTCTGGGTGCTCACGCCCGACGGCCGCGACCGACGACGCGGCCTTCGCCACCGTTCGGTCGGCCATCACCGAGCTCGGCGCCGACGTGGTGGCGCTGGCCCCCGACCACCACGACGCGCTGGTGGCGGTGGTGTCCCACGTGCCCCACCTCGACGGCCGCCGCGCTGATGCGCCTGGCCGACGAGCGGGCCACCGAGCACCGCGCCCTGCTGCGCCTGGCCGCCGGTGGCTTCCGGGACATGACCCGCATCGCCTCCGGCCACCCGGGGATCTGGCCGGACATCTGCGCCGAGAACCGCACGGCCATCGTCGAGGTCCTCGACGGGCTGGTCGCCGCGCTGACGCGAGGTGCGGGGCATCGTGGCCGACGACGACCGGGAGGGGCTGCTCGCGGTGCTCGAGCAGGCCCGGACGGCCCGCGCCAACCTCCCTCGCGGCTTCAGCGATCCCGGCGACCTCTGCGAGGTGCGGATCCCGGTGCCCGACCGGGCCGGGGTGCTGGCCGAGGTCACGACGCTGGCCGGGCGGCTCGACGTGAACATCGCCGACCTCGAGATCGCCCACTCGAGCGAGGGCGACCGGGGCGTGCTCATCCTGCTGGTGGAGGCCCCGGCGGCCGAGCGGCTGCGGGCCGGCCTCGTCGACCAGGGCTACCGGCCGTCGGTCACGCCGCTGGAGTGACGGTGGCCGCTGCCCGACCCGCTCCCGATCGGCCCCGCTCGACGGCCCCCTCGACGTCGTCGTCACCCTCCCGGGCTCGAAGAGCATCACCAACCGCGCCCTGGTGTGCGCGGCGCTGGCCGACGGGCACCAGCACGCTCACCAACGCGCTGCACGCCGACGACACCGAGGCCATGGTCGGCGGGCTGCGGGCGCTCGGGCGTCGCCATCGCCACCGACTGGGCCGCCGGCCAGCGTCGAGGTGATCGGGCACCGCCGGTCGGCCGCTGGGCGACGTGGCCCTCGTCGACGCCCGCCTGTCGGGCACCACCGCCGCTTCCTGCTCCCGCTGGCCGGGCTCGGCGACGGCCTGCGTCGGGTCGACGCCGCCAACCGCATGCGGGAGCGGCCCGATGGGCGAGGTGCTCGACGCGGTGCGGGCGCTGGGCGCGCACGGTGCGGGAGGTCGGCGCGCCCGGGCACCTGCCGGTGGAGGTGGACGGCGGGATCGCTGGCCGGCGGTCGAGGTGGCCGTGCGGGGCGACGTGTCGCAGCCAGTTCCTGTCCGGCCTGCTGCTGGCCGGGCCCGGCCATGCGCACGGGGCTTGGTGGCGCGGCTGGTGGGCGAGCTGGTGTCGCAGCCCTACGTGGACATGACCGTCGCGGTCATGGCGGCCTTCGGGGCGACCGTCGAGCGGCCCGACCCGCGCACGTGGGTCGTCGACCCCCAGGCCTACCGGGCCGACCAGCTACGCCATCGAGCCCGACGCCAGCGCCGCCTCCTACGTGTTCGCGGCCGCTGCGCTGCTGGGCGGCCGGGTGACGGTGCCCGGCCTCGGATCCGCGGCTCGCTCCAGGGCGACCTGGCCTTCGTCGACCTCCTCGAGCGGATGGGCGCCAGGGTGGAGCAGACGGCCGATCGCCACGACCGTGTCGAGCGACCGGCCCGCTGCACGGGGTCGACGTCGACCTGCGCCAGCTCTCCGACACCGCCCAGACCCTCGCCGTGGTGGCGGCGTTCGCCGACGGTCCGACCCGGATCACCGGCATCGGCTTCATCCGCGGCAAGGAGACCGACCGGATCGGCGCCGTGGTGACCGAGCTGCGCCGACTGGGCGTCGACGCCGAGGAGGAGCCCGACGGCTTCACCGTGCACCCCGGCCGGCTCCGGCCGGCCACGGTGCAGACCTACGACGACCACCGCATGGCCATGGCCTTCGCGCTGGCTGGCCTTCGGTCGCCCGGCATCGAGATCGCCGATCCTGGCTGCGTCGCCAAGACGTTCCCCGGCTACTGGGACCTCCTCGACGAGCTGCGGGGCCCGTCGGGTGACCGGCACTATGGTCCGCCCCGCATGAGGGTCATCGCCATCGACGGGCCGGCCGGGTCGGGCAAGTCCACCGTGGCGAAGGCCCTGGCCGACCGCCTCGGCCTCGAGTACCTCGACACCGGCGCCATGTACCGGTCGGTGACGTTCGCCGCCCTGCGCCGCGGGATCGATCCCGTCCGAGGCCGACCAGGTGGCCCGCGTGGTCGGCGACATCGAGCTCGAGGTCCGGCGACGACGGGGTGACCGTCGACGGCGTCGACGCCACCATCGAGATCCGGGGCCCCGAGGTGAGCCGCGCGGTGAGCATCGTGGCCGCCAACCCGGCGGTGCGGGCGGAGATGGTGCGGCGCCAGCGGGAGTGGGTGGTCGCCCGCGACGGCGGGGTGCTCGAAGGGCGCGACATCGGCACCGTGGTGTTCCCCGACGCCGAGCTCAAGGTGTACCTGACCGCCGACCCGGAGGTGCGGGCCCAGCGCCGCTCGAAGGAGGTCACCGACCTCGACTACGAGACGGTGGCCGCCGACCTCGCCCGGCGCGACGCCCTCGACCAGGGCCGCGAGGCGTCGCCGCTGGTCGAGGCGGACGACGCCTTCCTCCTCGACACCACTGGGCTGACCGTCGGCGGAGATCATCGAGGTCATCGCCGCCCGGTTGGACCGCCGATGGCTGAGCCCCGGCCCGGCGACGACGTCGAGATCTGGACCGGGCCCCCGAGTCGCGGCACCCGGATCTCCTACGGCATCGTGCGGGCGCTGATCCTCCTCGTGGCCAAGCTCTTCGGCCGGGTGACGGTGATCGGGGCCGAGAAGGTCCCGGCCGACGGCGCGTTCGTCCTCGCGCCCGTCCACCGCAGCAACGTCGACTTCGCCCTGACGCTCGCTCGTCACCCGCCGGCCGATGCGCTACATGGGCAAGGACTCGATCTGGAAGTCGAAGCCGCTCGGGCGGTTCGTCTCGATGCTGGGCGCCTTCCCCGTGCACCGGGCAGCGCCGACCGCGACGCGCTCAAGGCGTGCACCGACATCGTCAAGGGCGGCAGCCCGCTCGTGATGTTCCCGGAGGGCACCCGCTGCAGCGGTCCGGTGGTCGAGGAGCTCTTCGACGGCACCGCCTACGTGGCCGCCCGCGCCCAGGTGCCGATCATCCCGGTGGGCATCGGCGGCAGCGAGGCGATGATGCCCAAGGGCGCCAAGTTCCTGCGGCCCTCGAAGCTCGTGCTGGTGGTCGGCGACCCGATCCCCCCGCCCCCGCTCACGGAGGCGGTCGAGTGCCCCGCAGTGCGGTGGGGGAGCTGACGGCTCGGCTGCACGCCGAGCTCCAGCCTCTCTTCGACGAGGCCCAGAGGCCGAGCCGGCCGCCGCTAGAAGAGGTTGGCGCTGGCGAACACCTGGCGCACCCGGTCCTCGAAGTGCTCGAGGGGGAGCGTGTCGTAGTCGGGGTCGAAGGCCTTCTGGTCCCAGTCGTCGGCGAACTGCTCGGCGAGGCTTCCACTCGTCGGCGGAGAGCGAGTCGCGGTGCTTCTCGCGGGCCTTCGGGTCGCCGCCGAAGTGGTGGTAGTAGTGGGCGCCCTGGAAGTCCTGGTGCACGAGGATCATCTTGTGCACCTCGGGCCGCACGTAGGGCTTGAGGATGGCGGCGGCGATCTGCGGGTGGCCCGGCACGCTGATGGCCTTGCCGATGTCGTGGCAGAGGCTGGCCACCACCACCTCGTCGTCGGCGCCGTCGCGCTCGGCCCGGGTGGCCGTCTGGAGGCAGTGGGTGAGCTGGTCGGTGGCGAAGCCGTCGGTGATGTCGGCCAGCGACCGGAGCAGCTCGAGGACCCGCTCGCGCCACCCGGGGCTGGTTCTTGGACGGTCTCGGCCCCGATCACCGCCCACTGCTCGGCGGTGGAGTCGTCCATGCTGCGGTGAAGCTGGTGGCCGTGCTCATGCCCCACAGCGTACTGACCGGCGGCGTCAGGCGTGCCGGGAACCAGATCGCGTCCGACACCGTCAGACGGGCATGCGGCCTCCCAAGGCCGGACGGCCAGCGTGCGCTCCCGTCTACTCCTCACCGGAGCGGGCAGCGACGACAAGGATGTCGCACCGGTGCTGGCATCGGCCGGACTGGACACCGCAGCGCCTGATGGCGCAGCGGTGCCCGACCGCGATCGCGGCTGACGGCACCATCACGACCGTGACGCCCTTCGGCCGATCACCGAGGACTGCACCCCGGCACGAGGACGGCGGACCTCGACGAGCACGTCTCGACCGCCGTGACGTCGCCGATCTGCAGCCGGCGGACAGCTGACGTCCTGGGCACGGTGGTGGTCGAGGAGGATCCCAGACGACGCCTCGAGCTGCGGCCGCAAGATCGCCTACACCGTGACCACCGACACGGTGTTCGACGGCGTCGGACGACTTCGACGAGCATGGCGGAGGGCCAGACCGTGGACACCTGGGTGGACCGGCGGCCTCTGCGCGGAGAGCTACCCGGAGCAGTGCAGCCTGGAGGCGATCCGGGTCACCGGCGTGACGCGTCAGGTGAGGCGGCCAGCACGTCGCTGGCGTCGCAGGTCGCGGTCGCGCAGGCCGGGGCGGTCGGGCACGGAGCCGCCCAGGCGACAGCGTGGCCAGCACGTCGACGGCGGTCAGCAGGTCGCGCAGCTCGCGCGGCGGCGGGAAGTACTCGTCCTCGTCGGTGATGCGCACCTCCTCGACGCCCTCGGCGGGGGCCAGGTGGGCGATCACCGCCTCCACGAGCTCCTCGGGGGCCGAGGCGCCGGCGGTGACGCCCACGATGCCGGGAGGTCGTCGGGCAGCTCGTCGGGGCCGTTGACGCGGAACACCCGCGCGGCGCCGGACTCGCGGGCCAGTCGCTCGAGCGCCCGCGTGTTCGACGAGTTGGCCGAGCCGATCACCACGACGGCGTCGCAGCGCTCGGCGATCTCGCCCAGGGCCGACTGGCGGTTGGTGGTGGCGAAGCAGAGGTCGCTGCGGCCCGGGCCGCCACAGCTCGGGGAAGCGCTCGGCGGCCCGGTCGGCCACCGCCGCCCAGTCGCGGTGCGACAGGGTGGTCTGGGCCAGCAGGGCGACGGGCTGCTCGAAGCCGGGGAGCGCGTCGACCTCGTCGACCGTCTCCACCCGGTGGATGGCGCTCGGGCGCCACGGCCATCGTGCCCACGGCCTCCTCGTGGCCCTCGTGGCCGACGTAGACGATCTGGTAGCCCTTGCCGGCCCGCACCTTCACCTCGTGGTGCACCTTGGTGACCAGCGGGCACACGGCGTCGACCACGTAGCCGCCGCTGGCCCGGGCCGCCGCCACCACCTCGGGAGCCGAGCCGTGGGCCGACAGCATGATCGGCCGACCCGGGGGCACCTCGGCGATGTCGTCGACGAACACCACGCCGAGGTCGCGGAAGCGGTCGACCACCAGCTGGTTGTGGACGATCTCGTGGTAGCAGTACACGGGCGGCTCGAAGGCCCGCACCATCCAGGCCAGGGCCTTGATGGCCATCTCCACGCCGGCGCAGAACCCCGGGGGGCGGCGAGGAGCACCTTGTCGACGGCCATCGTCCCCAGGCTAGGGGGATCGCGGCGGCAGCGCCGTAGCCTTGGCCGATGCCTGCTCCCCGGGTCGTCGCCGTCGCGCCCGGGTCCCCGGCCGCCCGCGCCGGGGTGGCCGTGGGCGACGAGGTGCTGGCCATCGACGGCCAGGTGCCGCGCGACATCATCGAGTGGCGCTTCCTCGTCGACGAGCCCGATCCCGTGCTCGACCTCGAGCGGGGCGGCCTGGAGCATGACCGGTCGAGGTCGACAAGGCGCGCCGGCGAGCCGCTCGGCGTCGAGGTGCAGTCGGCGCTGTTCGACCAGGTGCGCACGTGCGACAACCACTGCGAGTTCTGCTTCATCTACCAGCTGCCGCCCGGCCTGCGGAAGAGCCTCTACCTGAAGGACGACGACTACCGGCTGAGCTTCCTCTACGGGAACTTCACCACCCTGACCCGCTTCACCGAGGCCGACCTCGAGCGGGTGGTCACCGAGCGGCTGAGCCCGCTCAACGTGTCGATCCACGCCACCGACCCCGAGGTGCGGGCCGAGATGCTCCGCAACCGGCGGGGCGCCACCAGCCTGCGCTGGCTGCGGGCGCTGCTCGACCACGGCATCGAGGTCCACGGCCAGGTCGTGGTGTGCCCCGGCCTCAACGACGGGGCCGTGCTCGACGACACCCTGGCCGGCGTGCTCGACCGCTACCCGGAGCTGGCGTCGCTGTGCGTCGTGCCGCTCGGGATCAGCCGCTACAACGACGAGCCACGCATGCGGCCCCACACCGTCGGCCGAGGCCGCCGCGGTGGTCGACTGCGTGGAGGACTGGCAGGACGTGTTCCTCGGCGTGCTCGGCCGCCGCCTCGTCTTCGCCGGCGACGAGTACTACCTGCTGGCCGAGCGGCCCTTCCCCGACGCCGAGGCCTACGAGGGCTTCGCGATGCACGAGGACGGCGTCGGCATGGCCCGCACCTTCGAGCTCGAGCTGTTCGGCGCCAAGGCCGACGCCACCGGGCCGGCAGGAGGGCTTCTTCGCCTGGGCCGACACCGTCGCGCTCCACCGACGCCGACTACGAGCCCTACCGGGGGGCCCGGGCCACCGCCGGGCAGCTGCTCCAGGTGCGGCCCGTCCCGGCACGCGCCGGTGGGCATCCTCACCGGCGACGTACGGCGCCCGGGTGCTCGGCCCGCTGCGTCGAGCGGCTCGGCCGGTCCGACGTGCGGCTCGTCCCGGTCGACAACCAGTTCTTCGGCGGCACCACCGCGGTCACCGGCCTGCTGGTGGGCGAGGACCTCGCCCGCGCGCTGGCCGACCGAGCCCACCGGCCACCGCTACCTGCTGCCCGACGTCTGCCTCTCCAACGGCCGCTTCCTCGACGGCACCGGCCCGGAGGACCTGCCCCGGCCGGTCGAGGTCGTCGCCGACCGACGGCCACGCCCTGCGGGCCGCTCTCGCCGCCGGCGACCCGCCGCTGGAGCGGTCATCGATGACCGCTGCCCACCGTCGCCATCGTCGGCCGCCCCAACGTGGGCAAGTCCACCCTCGTGAACCGCATCGTCGGCAAGCGGGTGGCCATCGTCGAGGAGAAGCCCGGCGTCACCCGCGACCGCAAGGAGGTGGAGGCCGAGTGGCAGGGCGTGCCCTTCCTGCTCGTCGACACCGGCGGCTGGATGCCCGGCGGCAGCGACCTCGACGCCAAGGTGAGCCGCCAGAGCGAGCAGGCCATCCGCGACGCCGACGCCGTGCTCGTGGTGGTCGACGCCATCACCGGCGTCACCGAGGAGGACAGCCGGGTGGCCGAGGTGGTGCGCAACCTGGCCACCGGCAAGGTGCTCCTGGTGGTCAACAAGGTCGACGACGCCAACCGCGAAGGGCTCGATCTGGGAGGCGCTGTCGCTCGGCCTCGGCGATCCGCATCCGGTCAGCGCCCTGCACGGCCGCGGCGCGGGCGACGTGCTCGACCGCCTGGTGGAGGTGCTTCCCGCAGCCGGCGGCCGAGCGCCGAGGCCGATGGCGACGACCCGACGACCGCCGGAGGAGGAGCGGATCTTCTCGGTGGCGCTGGTCGGTCGACCGAACGTCGGCAAGTCCACGCTGTTCAACCGGCTCATCGGCGAGGACCGCGCGGTGGTCCACGACATGCCCGGCACCACCCGCGACACCATCGACACGGTCGTGGAGACCGACGACGGGCCCGATCCGCTTCGTCGACACCGCCGGCATGCGCCGCAAGGCCAAGATCGACGAGGCCACCGAGTACTACTCGCTCGTGCGGGCCCTGCAGGCGGTCGACCAGGCCGACGTCGCCCTGCTCGTGATCGACGCCACCGTCGGCGTCACCGCCCAGGACCAGCGCCTGGCCGAGCGCATCGACGCCGCCGGCAGCCCGGTGGTGGTGCTGCTCAACAAGCGGGAGCTGCTCACCGACGCCGAGGCGCGGGCCGACCTCGACTGGCAGGTGCAAGGAGCGCCTGCGCTTCATCGGCGAGGCCCCGGTCCTCAAGATCTCGGCCCTCACCGGCAAGGGCGTGCACAAGCTGCTGCCGGCGCTGTCGATGAGCATCGAGGACTACCACCGGCGGGTGCCCACCCGCCGGGTCAACGAGGTGATCCGCGCCGCCCAGCAGGCCCAGCCGGGCCCGCACGGCGTGAAGGTGCTCTACGCCACCCAGGCCGCCATCGACCCGCCGACCTTCACGCTCTTCGCCAACCGCGAGATCCCGGCCACCTACCTGCGCTACCTCGAGCGCAGCCTGCGGGAGGCCTTCGACCTCGGGGCCACGCCCATCAAGATGCGGGTGCGCCGGAGGTCATAGCGTCGGCTCAGGGGCGGCGCACGAGCGCAGCGATGATCGGCGAGCGGTCGAGCTCCTCGTCGGTGGTGATGTAGTGGACGCAGGCTCGCACGACGGCGTCGAGCCCGCGCTGCCGAGGTCGAGCTGGGCTGAGGCAGCCGGGCTGACGCGCGACGTTCACCTGCTCAGCCCGGAGCCGGGCCTGGACCTCGTCGCGGGTCGAGACCGTCGACGGTGAAGGTGGTGATGGCGCCCAGGCGTCGCCCACGGTCGTGCACCGTCACGCCGGGGATCTCGGCCAGCCGGCTTCGCAGGTCGTCGGCGAGGGCTGTGGTGCGCTCGGCGATGGCCTCGATGCCCCAGCCGAGGGCGTGGTCGACGGCCACACCGAGGCCGAGCTGGCCCGGCCACGCTGCGCTCCCACAGCTCGAAGCGGCGAGCGTCCGGTCGCACCTCGTAGGCGTCGGGCGCGGTCCAGGTGGCCGAGAGCAGGTCGAGCATCACCGGCTCGACCCGTTCGACGAGCTCTCCGCGCACGTAGAGGAACCCGGTGCCCCGCGGCCCGCGGAGGAACTTCCGGCCGGTGGCGGTGAGGACCGCGCACCCGAGCTCCTCCACGTCGAGGGGCAGCTGCCCCGCCGACTGGCAGGCGTCGAGGACGAAGAGCACCCCGGCCTCCCGGCACAGCCGGCCGACCTCGACGGCCGGGTTCACCAGCCCGCTCTGGGTGGGCACGTGCACGAGCGACACGAGGGCGGCATCGTCGTGGGCCAGCTCCCGTTCCAGGGACGCCAGGTCGATCTGGCCGTGCTCGTCGTCATCGACGAGCACGAGCTGGCACCCGGTGCGGCGCTGCAGCTGCAGCAGGGCGATGGCGTTGGCCCCGTACTCCGCCCGGCTGATCAGCACCCGGTCCTGCGGCTCGATCGGGAGCGAGTACACGGCCAGGTCCCAGGCCCGGGTGGCGGAGTCGACGAGGGCGATCTCGTCGGCGTGGGCACCGAGCAGGGTGGCGACGACGTCGTAGGTGCGCTTCCAGGGCGCGGCGGCCTCGTCCGCAGCCTCGTAGCCGCCGATGCGGGCCTCGCGCTGGAGGTGGTCGATGATGGCGTCGAGCACGGGCTGGGGCGCGAGCGAGGCGCCGGCGTGGTTGAGGTGCAGCACCTGCTCGCAGCCCGGAGTGAGGGCCGGGCCCGGTCGACGTCGATGCCGCCATGGGAGAACTGGCCAGGCCGGAGCCTACGGATCTGACGCTGTGTCAGACTCGCCGCATGCCGCAGAACGTGCCCGCTCTTCGAGTTCTCCGACACCGCCAAGGCGCTCCGGGCCTTCGTCTACGAGTTCTGGTGCGAGCACGGTCGGGGCCCGAACCTGCGGGCCGTGCACGAGGGCACCGGGCTCGATCGCCGCCAGATCGTGCAGGGCTACAAGGAGCTGCAGCTCGGGATCATCTGCGTGGTCGACCAGGACTCCGTCAACTGCAACCTGCTCAAGTTCCAGCCCTTCTCCAGCTTCCCGAGCCAGGTGGAGGTGTGGATCGACGGCGCCTTCCACTCCTACGCCGGCTGCGCCCTCGAGTCGGTGGCCATCTCCAAGATGCCGCCCTTCCAGGGCAAGACGCTGACCCTCAAGGGCTACTGCGCCTGCTGCCTGGCTCCCATCGACCTGACCGCCACCGACGGCGTCGTCACGCCCACCGACGGCGGTCGCTGGTGCACATCAGCACCACGCCCGTGGGACTGGAACAACGACGACATCGTCCACCAGTGCGACTCGATGAACTACGTCCTCGACGCCGCGCACGCCGAGCGCTTCGAGCGGATCACCAGCCGGCGCGGCGTCGCTGCTGACCATCGAGCAGACGGCCTGTTCGTGAAGGCCACCGGCGACGCCCGGATGTGGGAGTACGACTGGGCGCCGGCCACCATCGACCCCAAGGCCGTGATCTACGGCATGAAGCAGCTCGGCGTGGACGTGTCCGCCTGGACGGGCGAGCGGACCCCGGTGCCGGGCGCGCTGAGCCCGCGCTGACGGCGCGGTTCCGCCCGCCCGGGAGGGGCAGGTAACCTCTCCGCGAAATGGACAAGCCGATCCTGGCCGTCGTGGCGGTCGCTGCCCTCGTGGCCGCCCTCGTCTGGGGCCGCTCCGCCCAACGGCTCCAGCGCGTCTGGCAGCGGATCGAGGACGAGCTCGGCCACGACGCCGACGCCACCGTCCTGGCCCGCTCGAGCTACCGCAAGGAGCTGCACACCGTCACGCTCTACGCCGTCATCGCGGTGGCGGCGGCGGTGGCCGCCGTGTGGGAGATCCGGCGAGGCCGACTACTTCTTCGCCTTCATCCTGGTCCCGGTGGGCCTGTCGGTCCTCTACGGCCGCGACTTCCGGCGCGAGGCCCGCCTGGCCGAGGACCGGAGCCTGCTGGAGCGTCGGGCCGAGGAGGTGCTCTCCCAGGAGGAGCTGGCGCCCCGTCGGTGGGCCGCCCGCCTGGCCCCCGAGGACCTGCCCGACTTCGCGGGGTTCGAGCTCGGCCGGGTGTACCAGGCCGGCACCGGCCTCATGGCCGGCGACTTCTACGACGTGTTCCGGGTGGCCCCCACCCGCATCGCGGCCGTGATCGGCGACGTCACCGGCCACGGCATCGAGCCGTCGATCACCGCCTTCCAGGCCAAGTACCTGCTGCGGGTGTTCCTCCGGCAGTACCGCGATCCCGCCCAGGCCCTCGAGGAGCTCAACCGCCAGATGTCGGCGCTGGAGCGCTTCGAGGAGTTCATCTCGCTGTGCGTGGTGGTGTTCGACACCGAGGCCGCCACACTGCGCGTGGCCTCGGCCGGGCACCCGGCGGCCTGGCTGTGGCACGACCGCGAGGTGCGCCCGCTGCGGGCCACCGGCCCGCTGCTCATGCTCGATCCCGACGGGGAGCTACATGAGCCGAGAGATCCCGCTCGACTCCGGCGACCTGCTCCTGCTCTACACCGACGGGCTGGCCGAGGCCCGCTCCGGCGAGCAGCTCTTCGGGGAGGACCGGGTGGCCAACACCCTGCGCCGCGATCCCGGCGTGCCCCCCGACGTCCTGTGCAAGACCCTGCTCGAGGCGGCGCGCGAGTTCGCCACGGAGCCCATGACCGACGACGTCGCCATCCTCGCCATCCGGCGGGCCTAGGTCCGGCACCCACGGCCGTGGACCCGCACCTCTCCAAGCTCACCGATCGGGCCCTGGCGGGCAACCTCCACTCCAGGGCCGCGAAGCTGGAGCGCGCAGGGGAAGCTGTTCGTGCGCGAGCGCCTCGCCCTGCTCCTCGACGAGGGCTCGCTTCGTGGAGGACGCCCTGCTGGCCAACAGCGCCGCCGAGGACCTGCCGGCCGACGGGGTGGTCACAGGAGCCGGGACGGTCGACGGCCGCCCGGTCTGCGTGGTGGCCAACGACCCCACGGTGAAGGCCGGCTCGTGGGGCGCCCGCACGGTGGAGAAGATCGTGCGAGCCACCGAGCACGCCCTGCGCCACGAGCTGCCCGTGGTGTGGCTGGTCGACTCGGCCGGCGCCCGCATCACCGACCAGGTGGAGCTGTTCCCTGGCCGGCGGGGCGCGGGGCGGATCTTCTACAACCAGGTGCAAGCCTGTCGGGACAGGTGCCGCAGATCTGCTGCCTGTTCGGCCCGAGCGCGGCCGGTGGCGCCTACATCCCGTCCTTCTGCGACATCGTGATCATGGTGGAGGGCAACGCCTCCATGTACCTCGGGTCGCCGCGCATGGCCGAGATGGTGATCGGCGAGCAGGCCACGCTCGAGGAGATGGGCGGGGCCCGGATGCACGCCACCGTGTCGGGCTGCGGCGACAACCTCGCCGTCGACGACGCCGACGCCATCGAGCAGGCCAAGGCCGTGCTCGCCTACCTGCCGCGCACCTGGCGGCAGGCGCCGCCGGTGTACGAGCCGGTGCCGCCCGCCCGCGGAGCTCACCGCCGACATGGTGCCCGAAGCCGACACCCAGGGCTACGACATGCACACGGTGATCGACGCCCTGGTCGACGCCGAGAGCTTCTTCGAGGTCAAGCCGCTGTTCGCCCCTGAGCTGATCGTGGGCTTCGGCCTGCTCGACGGGCAGCCCGGTGGGCGTCGTGGCCAACAACCCGATGGCGCTCGGCGGGCGCGCTGTTCGTCGACTCGTCCGACAAGGCGGCCCGGTTCATCTGGTGGTGCGACGCGTTCAACGTGCCGCTGGTGTTCCTCGCCGACGTGCCTGGCTTCATGATCGGCACCGCGGTGGAGCGCCAGGGGATCATCCGCCACGGCGCCAAGATGGTCACCGCCGTGAGCGAGGCCACCGTGCCCAAGGTGTCGGTGATCGTCCGCAAGGCCTACGGCGCCGGCCTCTACGCCATGAGCGGGCCGGCCTTCGAACCGGAGGCCACCATCGCCCTGCCCACGGCCAAGATCGCGGTGATGGGGCCCGAGGCGGCGGTCAACGCCGTGTTCGCCAACAAGATCGCCGCCATCGACGACCCCGACGAGCGGGCGGCGTTCGTGGCCGAGCAGCGCACGCCTCTACGAGGAGGACGTCGACCTGTACCGCCTGGCGTCGGAGCTGGTGATCGACGCCGTCGTGGACTTCGGCGACCTCCGGGCCGAGGTCGTCCGTCGGCTGGCCCTGGCGGCCGGCAAGGATCGCCACTTCTCCGACCGCCGCCACGGCGTCCCGCCGGTCTGAGGTCTACGCCGCGGCCGTCCCGAAGGACGCCAGGCCGCGGGCGCGCACGATGGCGGCCCGGCGGCGGCCATGGCCAGGGCGGCGACGATCTCCGCCGAGGACGCCAGGTAGGAGAACCACGTGGCCGAGCGGATCTCCCACACCGGGTCGCTCGAGCGCGCTCCACTCGGGGAGCCAGTGGGCGGCCGTGAACCCGATGGCCAGGGGCAGCCCGGCGGCGGCCGCCGCCAGTGGGGCCAGTCGGTGGCCGGTGAGGATGAGCACGCACGGTGACCACCTGCAGCACCATGGCCAGGTTGCCCACCACGTAGAGCGACTCGGTGACGCTGCCCTGGCCCCGCCGGAGGTGGTCGAGCAGGTGGATGGCCGAGCCCAGCGCGAAGGCCACTCCCGCCAGCCACAGCCGCCGGTCTCGTGCGTCGTCCATGTCGTGCCTCCCGGCCCTTGCCTAGAGCGATCACTCTAGTCGTTGTAGAGCGATCGCTCTACACTCCCTCGGTGGCCTCCACACGCGACCGGCTCCTCACCTCCACCAACGAGCTGTTCCGGACCCACGGCCTCAACGGGACCTCCCTCAAGCAGGTCACCGAGGCGGCCGGAGCGCCGATCGGGTCGCTCTACCACCACTTCCCCGGGGGCAAAGAGGAGCTGGCCGAAGCCGTCCTGCGGACGTCAGGGGCGACCTACCAGGCCCTCTTCGAGATGATCGCCGACGCCGCCGCAGACCCAGCGGCGGCCGTGACCGACTTCTTCGAGGGAGCGGCGGCTGTCCTGGAGGAGACCGACTTCATCGACATCTGCCCGATCGGCACGGTGGCGCGGGAGGTCGCCAGCACCAGCGAGCGGCTGCGCGAGGCCAGCCAGACGGTGTTCGACGGCTGGTTCGCGGCGATGGCGGGGCGGCTGGAGGCCGCGGGGGTGCCGAGCGTCGACGCCGTCGACCTGGCCCGCACCACGGTGGCCACCCTCGAGGGCTGCTTCATGCTCGCCCGCACCGCCCGCGACGCCACCGTGCTGCGGACGGCGGGCCGACACGTCCGATCGATGGTGGAGGGGGCCCTGGCCGAGGTCCCGACCGGTTCGGGGTGACCGACCCCGGCTCGGGTTGGCGCGACCGCCGTGTCGGCGGCACGCTCGATCCGGTGACCACCCTTCCGCCGCTGCCGGCGGCCGCCATCATCCGCGACGTCGGTCCCGCGACGGCCTCCAGCCGGAGGCTCCGGTGCCCGTGGCCGACCGGGTGCGACTGATCGAGGCGCTGGTGGCGGCGGGGCTGCGGCGCATCGAGGCGGCGGCCTTCGTCTCCCCGGCCGCCGTGCCGGCCATGGCTGGCGCCGCCGAGGTGCTGGCGGCGGTGCCGCGCGGGTCGGCGTTCGCTACGCCGCGCTCGGTGCCCAACGTGCGCGGCGCCGAGCTGGCCCTCGGAGCCGACGTCGACGAGCTCACGGTCACCATCTCGCTGTCGGAGACCTACAACCAGCGCAACGTCCACATGTCGATCGACGAGTCCGCGCGTCGGCCATCGCGGAGATCTGCCGGGTGGCAGGGCCGATCCCGGTGGACGCCGTCCTGAGCTGCAGCTTCGGCTCGCCCTACGAGGGCGAGGTCGCGCCGACGGCTGTGGCCGGCGCTGGCCGAGCGGCTGCGGGGAGTCGGGCTGCGCGGCCATCACCTGTGCCGACACCACGGGCATGGCCACGCCACGTCGGATCGCGGAGGTGGTGGAGGCCGTCGGGTCCGACGTCGGCCTGCACTTGCACGAGACGCGGGGCACCGCCCTCGTGTGCGCCTACGCCGCGCTCCAGCTGGGCGTGACCCGCTTCGACACATCGGTGGGGGGCTTGGGTGGCTCCCCGTTCGCCGCCGGTGCAGCCGGGAACCTGGCCACCGAGGAGCTGGTGGCCATGCTCGACGACCTCGGGGTGGAGACCGACATCGACGTGGAGGCGCTGGTCGTCTGCGGCGGCCCTGGTGGCGGACCTGGTGGGCCGGCCGGTCCCCAGTCGTGTGGCCTCGGCCGGGCCCCGTACGCGCCGGGCGGCGGATGGCTGATGCCGCACTGCGACACCTGCGAGCGCTTCTACAACCCGAACACCCTCGAGGACGACGGCTCCTGCCCCGCCTGCGGTCAGCCGGTCGGGGACGCCGCCGAGGTGGCCACAGCCCCCGGCGCCGCGCCGTGGCACTTCAAGCTCCTGGTGGCCTGCACCGTGGCCTACCTGGGCTGGCGACTGCGTCCAGGGGCTCCTCTGGGTGGCCGAACGACTGTGATCGGTGGGTCGAGTAACTAGTCCGAAGTGGCCATTTCCGCTTTGTGCCTGTTCGTCCTGACCGAGATGGGGAATGGTGCGAGCCCATGTTCGTCCTGCAGCTCCTCGTCCTCTGGCTGGCCCTGGCGGCTGTGGTGGCCCCGGCGGTGGGGGCGATGCTGGCGCTCGGCGCCCGCCGCGCTCCCGGAACGAGTTCGGTGCGCCTCGTGGAGGCATCCCGCCCCGCTCGCGCTCTGACCGCCGATCAGCTGGGACGGCGGGGCCGCCGACGCTGCGAGCGCCGAAGCGATGCGGGTTCCCAGCCGGTGTCGGCCACGTTGACGTTGGTGCCCGGCGGGACGATCGCGTCGATGCGGTCCAGGACGTCGTCGGACAGGCGGGTGCCGGCCCCGTCCAGCACGTCGGTGAGCTGCTCCATGGTGCGGGGGCCGATGATCGCCGACGTGACACCCGGGTGCTCGAGCACGAACGCCATCGCCAGGTGGGTGAGCGACAGGCCCGCCTCGTCGGCCAGGGTCAGCAGCTCCTCGACGAGGTCGAGCTTGCGCTGGTTCTCGGTTCGGCTCGTAGTCGAACCGGTCGGGCGTGCGACGGGCCCGGCCGCCCTCGGGCGGCGGGGCGTCCTTGCGGTAGCGCCCGGTGAGCCAGCCGCCGGCGAGCGGGCTCCACGGGATGACGCCCATCCCGTAGCGCTGGCAGGTGGGCAGCACGGCGGTCTCGATGCCCCGCACGAAGATCGAGTACGGCGGCTGCTCGCAGCGGAAGCGCTCGCGGCCCCGCCGCTCGGCCACCCACTGGGCCTCGACGATCTGCTCGGCCGGGAAGGTGGAGCTGCCGATGACCCGCACCTTGCCCTGGTGGACGAGGTCGGACAGGGCGCCGAGGGTGTCGTCGATGTCGGTGGTGGGGTCGGGGCGGTGGACCTGGTAGAGGTCGATGTGGTCGGTGTCGAGCCGGCGGAGGCTGTTCTCCACCTCCCGCATGATCCAGCGCCGGGACGAGCCCCGGTGGTTGGGGTCCTCGCTCATCGGTGCCACGAACTTGGTGGCCAGCACCACCTCGTCGCGGCGGCCCTTCAGGGCCTTGCCGACGATCTCCTCGCGACTCGCCGCCGGAGTACACGTCGGCGGTGTCGATGAAGTTGATGCCGGCGTCGAGGGCGGCGTGGATGATGCGGATGCTCTCGTCGTGGTCGCGGTTGCCCCACGCCCCGAACATCATGGCCCCGAGGCAGTAGCGGCTGACCTGGATGCCCGGTGGTTCCGAGGGAGGTGCGTTCCATCCAGCGACCCTACGGCGCCTGCCGGCTGGCTGGTCCGGGGGAGGGGTCTGGTAGGTTCGCCTCCCCATCCCGGGCCGTGGCGCAGTTTGGTTAGCGCGCTTGACTGGGGGTCAAGAGGTCGGAGGTTCGAATCCTCTCGGCCCGACCGGGAGAACGGCAGGGCAGGGGCCACCTCTAGGGGTGGCCCCTGCTGCATGCTGGTCCGAGGTGGCGGGGGATAGGTTGCCGACGTGAGCATCGGCGCCGAGTCCCGAGCAGAGGTGACGCAGCTGCACGAGTTCTTCGTCGACTGGTTCAACGCCACCGTTGCCGACACCGACGCGGTGTTCAGCCGGGTGGAGAGCGCGCTCCACAGCGACTTCTCGATGGTCTTGCCGTCCGGCCGCACCATCGATCGCAGGTCAGCGCTCGAGCAGATCCGTTCCGCTCACGGGTCAGCTGATCGCGAGCAACCGAGCCGGATCGAGATCGTGGATGTCGTGACGCAGATCGACGCCGCGAATGTGGCTCTCGTCAGCTACGAGGAGCGACAGCTGGCGGGCGACGTGTTGCTGAACCGTCGCACCAGCTCGGCGTGCTTCGTCGCCGCGAGCGATGCCCCCGGCGGCGTCCAGTGGCGAAGGCTCCACGAAACCCTCCTCACGGAGGACTGAGCGCGATCCGCCTCTCAGGCCAAGGCCGCCTCGAAGCGGAAGCGTGCCTCCGACCACCAACGACGGCGCCGGTCGAAGCGCTCCATGCCGCCGATCTCCTCCCACATCCGCACGAACCCGGGGTCGCCCGCTTCGACCCGACGGCGGACGAACTCGCCTCCGCGTGCCATGGACTCGCTCAGCGAGCGCAGCACCGCTGCTCGACCCTCGGCGTCGAGCCCGTAGGCGTCGCAGACCACTCGCAAGCGGCGAGGGCGGTCGGACGGTCGCCACCCCAGCGTCGCTGCGTTGCTGTCATCGTCGACCGGGACGCACATTCGAGCAAAGGCGGCCACATCGTGCGTCCGCCCGCCTGGAGCCGCGAAGTCGAAGTCGAGCAGCGCGACGGCATGACCATCGCGGAACACCACGTTCTCCAGGCAGACATCGTTGTGACAGATGACGGAGCCCCCACCTGGATCGGCCATCTCCGAGCTCCACGTCATCGTGGTGGCGTCGACGGTCGCGGATGCGTCGTGCAGCCTTCGGATGAGCATCGCCACTGAGCGCAGGGCGACGTCGGACTGGGCCCAGGCAGGGTAGGGAGGGATCGCGACGTCCCCCGCGATGAACCGGAGGCGTTCTCGGCCGTCGGGGTCCAACCCGACGGGAGAGGGAGCGCCGTCGAACCCTGCGACCTCGAGCTGCCCCAGGAGCTCCAGGATCGACGAAGAGTGAACGTTGGCCGGCCGGAGGACGTACGCACCCGAACGGACCACGGCGCCTGCGTTGGCGACGCCACCATGGAGCACCTCCTCGTCCTGACCCACCCCCCGAGCCTGGCACGCTCGTTCGGCTCTTCGATGCCTGCGTTCTGCGCGAATCGGGTTGCCTGCGGTCGGATCGGGTACACGGCGTCGGCATGGTCGACCAGCTCTCGCTACCGGCCGACCCCGAGAGCCCCCGGGCCGCCCGGCGGTTCGTGGCCGGATTCCTCTCCAGCCGCGGGTACGAGTCGATCGTGGCTGATGCCGAGCTGCTGACGAGCGAGGTGGTGAGCAACGCGGTGATCCACGGGGGCCGACCCCTCGTGCTCGACGTGGAAGATCTCGGGAACGGGGTGCGAGTGCGGGTGTCCGATCCCAGCCCGGCGCTCCCGCGCCCACGCCGCGCCGCGCCGTGGGCGCCCGGCGGCCGAGGTCTGAGCATCGTCGCCACCCTTGCCTCCGACTGGGGGATCTCTCCGCTGGAGGACTCTGGGAAGGACGTGTGGTTCGAGCTGCGGATCACAGGGTGAGGGGCTGACGACGGGTAACCTCGGCGCCGACCGGTAGGAGCCACCAGGACCGCTCTAGACGACGGGCAGATGGGGCTGTTCGCAGGGATGGATCGGACGTGAGCGACGAGTTTCGGCTGGACATCGTGCAAGGAGACGAGCGGACCTGCGTGGTGCTCGTCGGCGAGGTCGACCTAGCTGCCCGAGGGGCGCTGGACGAGGCCCTCACCGAGGTCTGCTCCACCCCGTCGGCGCCGGTTGACATCGACCTGTCGCAGGTCTCCTTCATCGATTCCACCGGTGTGGCGGCCCTGGTGGCCGCCCAGCGCATCAGCGAGGCGCACGACGGCTCGTTACGGCTCGTCGGACCCCAACCTCAGGTGCGCCGGCTGCTCGAGCTCACAGGAGTCGACACGTTCATCGAGATATCTCCGGACTAGAGGTTTGGCCACCCTGCGTGAGGGGGAGATGAGCGGCCATGCGATTCTTCATCGGAACCCTCTGCACGGCCATCCTGCTCATCGGGAGCGCGGCGGTGGGGGTCATCGGGAGCTGGGCCCTCTCCGTGGGCGCGGTGTCGATGCTGGCGGCGGCCACCATGGGCGCGATCGTGCTCGAGCAGCGCGACGCCCCCACGGCGGAGGATCGCCTCCTCGAGCGCATCTCCGCCGGCTGATCGGAACGGCCCACCGGCCACGGCCGGTAGGTTGCGATCGATGTGCGGCCGCTTCGTCTCCGCCACGCCGCCCGACCAGGTGGCGGCCTACTTCGGGGCCGAGGCACCGGAGTCGCTTCTCGAGGCCTCCTACAACGTCGCTCCCACCAACGACGTGTACGCCGTCCTCTCCGACGGCACCACGCGCCACCTCGATGCCTTCCACTGGGGCCTCGTCCCGCTGTGGGCCAAGGACGCGAAGATCGGGTCGCGGATGATCAACGCCCGCGCCGAGACGCTGGCCGAGAAGAACGCCTACAAGGCAGCGTTCCGCAAGCGGCGCTGCATCATCCCCGCCGACGGGTTCTACGAGTGGCAGAAGAACGCCCAGGACCCCAAGAAGGGGCGCAAGCAGCCGTTCTTCATCCACCGTCCCGACGGTGAGCCCCTGCGCGTTCGCCGGGCTCTGGGAGGTGTGGAAGGGTCCGGACAAGGACCAGGAACCCCTGCGCTCTTGCACCATCATCACCACCACCCCCAACACCGAGATGGCCAGGATCCACGACCGGATGCCCGTCATCCTGCCGCCGTCGGCCTGGGACACCTGGCTCGACCGCGAGGTCGACGACCTCGACCTGCTCGGCAAGCTCCTCGTGCCGGCCCCGCCGGAGATCATCGCCATGCACCCGGTCAGCACCGAGGTGAACAACGTGCGCAACAAGGGCGAGCAGCTCACCGACCCGGTGGACCCCGACCCCGCCTCCTAGTCCGCCGCGCCAGCGTGCCCGGCGGTGCGCAGGGCCGTCCGCAGGCGTTCTGCGGCGTCGTCGAGCGCCGCGGGGTCCGGGCTGGGATCGGCGTTGGCGAAGCTGAGGTCCGCCTCGCGGTCGATGGGGATGAGGTGCAGGTGGGTGTGGGGCACCTCCAGCCCCGCGATGATCAGGCCCACCCGGGTGGGGGAGAAGGCCGCCATCTGGGCCTGGCCGATGGCTTGGCCGATCGCCATGCACCGCTGGGCGAGGCCCGGGTCGAGGTCGATCCAGTGGTCGACCTCGGCGACTGGCACCACGAGGGTGTGGCCGGTGGCGATGGGGTCGATGGTGAGGAAGGCGACCACGTCGTC
This sequence comes from uncultured Microthrixaceae bacterium, assembly GCA_963795165.1. Taxonomy (GTDB): domain Bacteria; phylum Actinomycetota; class Acidimicrobiia; order Acidimicrobiales; family VFJN01; genus VFJN01. Next base: position 473,350 of record CAWCGT010000001.1, read on the forward strand.
CTCGCGCCACACGAAGCGGCCGGGGAGCTCACCGTCGATGATGCGGGTGAAGATGGTGGGCACCTCGGCATCGTAGGGTGGCCGGGTGAGCGACGAGCCAGGGTCCGACCGCATCCTCACGATCCCCAACGTCATCACGATCGTCCGGCTCTGTCTGCTGCCGGTGTTCCTCTGGCTGCTCTTCGCGCAGGACGACCGGGCCAACGCCGCCTGGCTGCTGGCCGCGCTCGGCACCACCGACTTCGTCGACGGCTACATCGCCCGCCACTTCCACCAGGTGTCGGAGCTGGGCAAGGTCCTCGACCCGGTGGCCGACCGGCTGCTGTTCTTCGTCGGCGTCGGCGGCATCCTCATCGACGGCTCCGTGCCCACCTGGTTCGCCGTCGCCGTGCTGGTCCGCGAGGCGCTCGTGGCCGGGGCCACCCTGGTGCTGGCCGCCCTGGGGGCCCGCCGCATCGACGTCACCTGGTTCGGCAAGGCGGGCACCTTCGGGCTGATGATCGCCTTCCCGCTGTTCCTCGCCTCCGAGAGCACGCTCGGCTGGGCGGACCAGGCGGAGGTGTTCGCCTGGGTCGCCGGCGGCCCTGGGCTGGCCCTGTCATGGTTCGCCGCGGTGCTCTACGTGCCGCTGGCCCGCACGGCGCTGCGTGAGCGGCGCGACGACGCCGGTTCTGGGATCGGCGGAGCCACGGGTACGGTCGGACCCATGAAGGCCGTCATCATGGCGGGCGGCGAGGGCACCCGCCTGCGCCCGCTCACCTCCAACGCCCCCAAGCCGATGCTGCCGCTGGTCAACCAGCCGATGATGGAGCACATCGTCGGCTGCTGAAGCGGCACGGCTTCGACGAGATCGTGGTGACGGTGGCCTTCATGGCCAACCACATCCGCACCTACTTCGGCGACGGCTCCGAGTTCGGCGTGCGGATGGTCTACGCCACCGAGGAGACGCCGCTCGGCACCGCCGGCTCGGTGCGCAACGCCATGGACGAGCTCGACGAGCGCTTCCTGGTGATCTCCGGCGACGTGCTCACCGACATCGACCTCACCGCCATCGTCAGCTGCACGACGAGAAGGAGGCCCTGGCCACCATCGGCCTGGTGCGGGTCGAGAACCCGCTCGAGTTCGGCATCGTCATCACCCACGAGGACGGCTCCATCGAGCGCTTCCTCGAGAAGCCGACGTGGGGCCAGGTGTTCAGCGACACCATCAACACCGGCATCTTCGTGCTCGAGCCCGAGATCTTCGACTACATCGAGGCCGACCGGTCCGTCGACTTCTCCTGCGAGGTGTTCCCGGCCCTCCTCGGCCGACGGCAAGCCGCTCTTCGGCGCGGTGGCCGAGGGCTACTGGGAGGACGTCGGCACGCTCGAGGCCTACGTCTCGGCCCACAAGGACATCCTCGACGGCAAGGTGCAGCTCGACATCCCCGGCTTCGAGCTGGGCCCGGGCGTCTGGGTGGGGGAGGGCGCCGAGGTCCACCCCGACGCCAAGGTCGTGGGCCCGGCCGTCATCGGCGAGAACTGCCGCGTCGAGGCCGGGGTCCGCCTCGGGCCAGTACACGGTGCTCGGCACCAACGTGCGGGTCCGCGCCGACGCCGACCTCGAGCGGGTGGTCGTCCACGACAACTCCTACCTCGGCGAGGGCGTCCGCCTCCGCGGCACCATCGTCGGCCGGTCCTGCGACCTGCGCAGCGGCGTCCGCGTGCGAGGAGGGCGTGGTGCTCGGCGACGAGTGCTTCATCGGCGAGGACGCCGTGCTGGCCAGCGGGCGTGAAGGTGTACCCGTTCAAGACGGTCGAGCCGGGCGCCGTCGTCAACTCCTCGATCGTGTGGGAGAGCCGGGGGTCCCGCACGCTGTTCGGCCGCGACGGCGTCGCCGGCCTGGCCAACGTCGACATCACCCCCGAGCTGGCCACCCGGGTGGCCATGGCCTACGCCACCACCCTCAAGAAGGACACCACCATCATCACCTCCCGCGACTCGAGCCGCTCGGCCCGCATGCTGAAGCGGGCGATGATGGCCGGGCTCAACGCCGCCGGCGTCAACGTGCTCGACCTCGAGGTGGCGTCGGTGCCGGTCACCCGGTTCATCACCCGCCGGCCCGAGCACGCCGGCGGGCTCACCATCCGCCTCGTCGAGGGCGACCCGCAGTCTGTGTGATCCGCTTCTTCGACGCCGACGGCGCCGACCTCGTCCGAGGACGCCCAGCGCAAGATCGAGCGGCTCTTCGGCCGGGAGGACTTCCGCCGGGTCTTCCCCGGCGAGATCGGCGACATCGGCTTCCCGCCCCGGGCCCTCGAGCAGTACACCGCCGCCCTCGAGGCCACCGTCGACATCGAGGCCATCCGCGCCGCCCGGCTTCAAGGTGGTCGTCGACTACGCCTACGGCTCCACCTCGTTCGTCATGCCCAACGTGCTGGCCAAGCTCGGCGCCGACGTGCTGGCGGTGAACCCCTACGCGTCCACCGCCGGGGCCCTCGGCTTCGACCGCGCCGGCACGCCGAGCAGGTGGCCGCCTCGTCCGGGCCTCGGGCGCCCACCTCGGCGCCGTGATCGACCCCGACGGCGAGCACCTCACCCTGATCGACGACGCCGGCCACGTGCTCACCGACACCCAGGCCCTGCTGGCCTTCTGACGCTGGTCGCGGCCACCTGGTGGGCGACCCCGTCGCCCTGCCCGGTGAACGTCACCCAGCCACGCCGGCGAGCATCGTCGCCGCCCACGGCGGTGCGGGTGCGGCGCACGAAGCTGTCGACCCCGGCGCTGATGGACGCCGCCACCGAGCCGGGCGTCGGCTTCGCCGCCAGCACCGACGGCGGGTTCATCCTCCCCGGCTTCCTGCCCGCCTTCGACGCCGCCGCCACCCTGGTGAAGGTGCTCGAGCTGCTGGCCCGCACGGCAGCCGCCTGTCGTCGGTCGTCGACGCGCTGCCCCGCACCCACCTCGCCCACGAGACGGTCGTGACCCCGTGGGAGCAGAAGGGCACGGTCATGCGCACCCTCGTCGAGCTGAGCAAGGACCGCGAGGTGGAGCTCGTCGACGGGGTGAAGGTCCTCCACGACGACGGCTGGGCGCTGGCCCTGCCCGATCCGGAGGAGCCGGTCACCCACGTCTGGGCCGAGGGCGCCACCGACGCCGACGCCCGCCGCCTGGCCCAGGAGTACGCCCGCCGCATCCGCCAGATGCTCCGCTGAGCGGCCGGTCTCAACCCTCGAACCGGGGGTCGAGGGTTTCCTGTAGCCTCGCCGCCCATGCAGATCCCCGAGGACCTCCGCTACTCCACCGACCACGAGTGGGTCCGCGTCGAGGACGGCACGGGCCCGCATCGGCATCACCGACTACGCCCAGGACGCCCTCGGCGACGTCGTGTTCGTCGAGCTCCCCGAGGTCGGGCGCGGCGGTGGCGGCGGCGGCGTCGATCAGCGAGGTCGAGTCCACCAAGTCGGTCTCCGACATCTACGCCCCGGTGTCCGGCACGATCGTCGAGGTCAACGCCGACCTCGCCGACGCCCCCGAGCGGCTCAACGAGGACCCCTACGGCGAGGGGTGGATCTGCGTGATCGAGCTCACGCGACCCGCTCGCAGCTCGACGCGCTGCTCGACGCCGCCGCCTACCGCGCGCTGGTCGAGGGCTAGACCCGATGGCCGACGTCACCTGCCCACAGTGCGGGCACCGGAACCCGCTGGGCTCCAACTTCTGCTCGTCGTGCGGCGCCGCGCTCGGAGAGCGGACGAGCAACCACACCACCATGTCGGTGACCGTCGCCCATCGACGAGCGCCGTCGACGAGGTGGAGATCGAGCTCGACGACCTCCCGGCCGGCGTGGGCATGCTGGTGGTCACGCGGGGCCCGAACTCCGGGCTCGCGCTTCGCGCTCGACGAGCCGCTCGTCACCGCCGGCCGCCACCCCGACAGCGACATCTTCCTCGACGACATCACCGTGTCCCGCCGCCACGCCGAGGTGCGCAAGGTGGAGGGCGGCTACGAGGTGGCCGACGTCGGCTCGCTGAACGGCACCTACCTCAACCGCGAGCGGGTCGAGTCGGCCCGCGCTCACCGACGGCGACGAGCTCCAGATCGGCACGTTCAAGCTGCTCTTCCTCGCGGGCCGGTCGTGACCACGGCCATGGCCGACCGCTCCCACCTGTCGATCGGCGAGGTGCTCAGCCTGCTGCAGGACGACTTCCCCGACGTCACCATCTCCAAGATCCGCTTCCTCGAGAGCCAGGGCCTGCTCGACCCCGAGCGCACGCCCGTCGGGCTACCGGAAGTTCTACGAGGGCGACATCGAGCGGCTGCGCTGGATCCTCCGCCAGCAGCGCGACCACTTCCTGCCGCTCAAGGTGATCAAGGACCGGCTGGAGGAGGCCACGGCCGGCCGGCCTGGTGGTGCCCCCCGACGAGCCACCCGGACCGGCGCAGAGCGCGCGCTGTTCGAGGGCGACGAACCGCCCGAGGCCAGCACCCCTGCCGTCCCGGTGGCCGAGCTGGTCGAGGCCCCGGTCCTGCCCACTGCGGAGGTGCCTCGTCCCACCCGGTCGGCGCCTGCGCCCAGCCGACCAGCCCGTCCGGCGCCCACCATGCCCGACGCTGCCGGTCCGCCCGGCGGTCAACCCGCTCGACGCCGGGCCCACCGGCGTGAGCTTCACGCTCGAGGAGCTGGCCGAGGCCAGCGGCCTCACGCAGCGCGAGCTCGGCGACCTGGCCCGGTTCGGCCTGCTGGTCGGCCACTCCGTGGCGGGCGACACCTTCTACGACGGCGACGCCCTGGTGGTGGCCCGCACCGCCGCCGGCTTCGTGCGCTTCGGGATCGAGGCCCGTCACCTGCGCATGTACAAGGTGGCCGCCGAGCGCGAGGCGGGCTTCATGGAGCAGGTGGTGATGCCGCTGCTCAAGCAGCGCAACCCCACCGCACGCCAGCAGGCGTCGGAGAACCTCGGGGAGCTGGCCGGGCTGGGGGAGCAGCTGCGCTCGGCGCTCCTGCGCGGCGCCCTGCGCGACCACACCGACCTGCGCTGAGGCGCGCGGCGCGTCTGCCGGCCGGCGTTGGGTAGCGTGCTGACGTGGCCGTCGAGATGGAGCTGGTGGGGATCGAGCTGGAGCGGCCGCCCAACATCCCGTGCCTCCTCCTGCGGGAGGCCGAGGGCGACCGCCGGGTGCTGCCCGATCTTCATCGGCAGCCCCGAGGCCACGGCCATCGCCTTCGCCCTCGAAGAGGTCGAGACGCCCCGGCCGATGACCCACGACCTCATGAAGGACCTGCTCGACGAGCTCGGCGCACGCATCGAGCGGGTGGTGGTCACCGAGCTGCGCGACGCCACCTTCTACGCCGAGATCGTCCTGTCGCTGGCCGGGTCCGTGCACTCGGTGTCGGCCCGCCCGTCCGACGCAGTCGCCCTCGCCGTCCGCTTCGGCGCTCCGGTCTTCGCCGAGGAGGGCGTGCTCGACGAGGCCGGTCGCGCCGCCGGTGAGGGCGAGCCCGACGAGATCGTCGAGCAGTTCAAGGAGTTCATCGACCAGGTGAACCCCGAAGACTTCGCCTCCTAGCCGCGAGACAGAGCCGGCGGGGCTTCTTCGCAGCGCGATCCCACTGCCCCGCGCCGGGCTGGGGCATACTGCCCGCCACCTGACCGGCCTGATGGCACTCGAACGGAGATCCGTGCATCGCATCGCAGTGGCAGTGACCGTCCTCACCCTCAGCATCGTCGGCTTGGCGCCCCCTGCGTCGGCGGGGGCGCCTCGACCTGACCTGACAGCCGGCGCCGTGGCCGACCCACCGGTGCGCGTCCGGGCGAACCGGGTGTTCGACGTGTCCTACACGGCCGCCAACATCGGCGAGGGTGGGGCCGGACCGACGGAGACGACCGCCTACCTCTCCAAGAACACGACGAAGGGCGCCTCCGACATCATCCTCGGGATCGATGAGGTCAGCCCCATCGATCCGGCGTCCTCGTCGCCCGAGTCGACCCCGATGGTCGTCCCGGCCGACACGCCCGCCGGCAAGTACTACCTGATCCTCTGCGTGAACGATGTCGCGCCACGGGTTCGAGAGGTCACCCGCGCGAACAACTGTGCCGCCTCCGCAGCCACCACCCGGATCTTCGCGGCAGGGGTCGGAGCGTTCTCCGGCAGCACGGACTTCGAGTTCGGCGACGGTTGCGACTTCGTGCACCAGAGCTTCGAGGGGATCTTCAACGCCTTCGGCCCGTACACGCCTGGCACCTTCGTCACCGACGGCTGCGTCGGCTCGGCCGATGGTGGGTTCACGTTCTCCGGGCCCTTCACGATCACCACCCCCGAGACGGTGCTCACCGGCACAGCGGTGGGCACCATCGGCGGCGGAGACGACCCTCCCATCGATCTCCTGCTCCTGGCCGACAACGGGATCGACAAGATCCGGATGACCGGTCGCTGGACCAACAGCGGCGAGATCCCGGCCCGCAACGACCCCATCGACGGGGTGATGACGGTCGAGCCGTAGGGACGGCGCGGGACCGGGGCACCAGGGGATCGGACCGTCGGTCCTCGGGGCCTAGCCTGCGCCGGTGGCCAACAACCCGATGCCGTCGGTACCGGCCGCAGCACGCACCGACCCGTGGCGGCGGGTGCAGATCAGCGCCATCGTGCTGGGGCTGGTCACCCTCGGCGGGACGGTGGCCTACATGGTGCTCGGGCTCTCCCTGCTCGACGCCGCTCTACCAGACGGTCACCACCATCACCACGGTGGGGTTCCGGGAGTACGGCGAACCCACCACCGCATGGAAGCTCACCACCCTCGTGGTGGTGCTGGTGGGGGTGGGGTCGGCCCTGTACACCCTGGGCGTGCTGCTCGAGACCCTGGTCGAAGGCCGCCTGACCGACCGCCTGGACCGTCGACGAACGCTACGGAGGATCGCCACCATGGAGGACCACGTCATCGTCTGCGGGTGGGGGAGGGTGGGGCGCACCATCGCCGATCACCTGCGAGGGGCCGGGCACCCGGTGGTGGTGGTGGAGACCGACCCGACCCGCGTGGCCGGCACTGAGGACCCCACGGTAGAGGGTGACGCCACCGACGACGACGTCCTCGCGCGCGGCCGGCATCGAGCGAGCCGCCTCGCTGGTGGCGGCCCTGAGCAACGACTCCGACAACCTCTACGTGACCCTGTCGGCCCGGTCCCTGCGCCCCGACCTGTTCATCGTGGCTCGGTCGCGCACGGAGTCGGCCGACGCCAAGCTCATCCAGGCCGGCGCCAACCGGGTGGTGAACCCTCAGCAGATCGGTGGGGCCCGGATGGCGGCCCTGGCCACCCAGCCGGCGGTGGCCGACTTCCTCGACGTGGTCATGCACGACGGCAGCCTGGAGTTCCGCCTCGCCGAGATCCCCCTCGACGAAGGGTCCAGCCTGGCGGGCCGTACCGTCCGGGAGGCCCAGATCCGGGATCGTACGGGCGCTCTGGTGCTGGCCGTGCGGGGGAGCGACGGCGCCTTCCTCACCAACCCCTCGCCCGACGTCCAGCTGCACGCAGGGCAGCTCCTCATCGCCATCGGCACCCAGGTGCAGCTGAAGGGGCTCGGAGAGGCTGCCCGGGCCACCCGTTGACGGCTCGCCGGTCCGGTCGTACCCTGCTCGGCACGACATCGGTGTAACTCCACCGTTGTGACCCGTCAGGACCCACCACCTGGCGAGAAGGGCAAAGGAACCTGCCATGAGCATCGAGGGCTTCAGCGGCCGCGAGGCCGCCGACATCGTCGGCATCACCTACCGCCAGCTCGACTACTGGGCGCGCACCGACCTCATCCGCCCGTCCCTGGCCGACGCCCAGGGGAGCGGATCTCGACGCCGCTACTCCTACAAGGACCTGATCGAGCTCAAGATGATCAAGACCCTGCTCGACGCCGGGCAGCGCCTCGAGCGGGTGCGGGCGGCTTTCGACTACCTGCGCGACCTCGGCGACGACCTCAGCCTCGGCCCAGCTGGTCATCGCCGGCGACAGCGTGGTGCTCGTCCGGGAGGGCGAGGACCTCATCGACGTGGTCAACAAGTACCAGGGCCAGGGCGTGCTGAACCTGCTGGCCCTCGACGGGGTGGTGGAGCAGGTCGACGCCGCCATCTTGGAGCTGCGTCCGCTCGACGCCGACCTCGACGGCCCGTCCGGATCAGTCACCGCCGCCCAGTAGGTTCCCCGAGGTGACCGTGCGCACCTCGCCGCTCGACGCTGCCCACCGCGCCCTCGGGCGCCAAGATGGTGCCCTTCGGTGGATGGGACATGCCGCTGTCCTACGCGGAGCGGCACCCTCGCCGAGCACCGGGCCTGCCGCGAGGCCGCCGTGGCCTTCGACGTGAGCCACCTCGGCACGGTCCGGGTGGCGGGGCCAGGGGCGCTCGCCCGGCTCCAGCAGGCCCTCACCAACGATCTCGGCAAGATCGGGCCCGGCCGGGCCCAGTACACGCACCTGCTCGACGACGCCGACGGCTCGGTGCTCGACGACATCATCGTGTGGTGGGTCGCCGACGAGCGTCTTCGACGTGATGCCCAACGCCTCCAACACCGACCGGGTGGTGGACGCCATCGGGGGCGAGGACGTCACCGACGAACGGGCGATCATCGCCGTGCAGGGCCCCGAGGCCCGCGAGCGGCTGGCCGACCATCGCCCCTGAGGCCGCCGCCGTACGGTCGGTTCCGGGTGACGACCGCCGCAGTGGCGGGCGCCGACCTGCACGGTGGCCGGCACCGGCTACACCGGTGAGGACGGGGTGGAGGTGGCGGTGCCGGCCGAGTCGGCCGCCGCTGGTGTGGGAGGCCATCCTCGGCGACCGGCGTGCGCGCCGGCCGGACTCGGGGCACGCGACACGCTGCGCCTGGAGGCCGGGCTGCCGCTTGCACGGCCACGAGCTGGGCCCGGGGATCACGCCCGCTCCAGGCCGGGCTGGGCTGGGTGGTGGCGTGGGACAAGCCCGGCGGCTTCCGTGGGCAGGCGGCACTGGAGGCCGAGCGCGAGCGAGGGGTGACCCGCCGACTGCGCGGGCTGGCCGTCGAGGGGCGACGCCCGCCCCGGGCCGAGCAGGCGGTGCTGCGTCGACGGTGCGCCCGGTGGGCGTGGTCACCAGCGGCAACTTCTCGCCGATGCTCGGCCACGGCATCGCCTTGGCCTTCCTTCCCCCCGACGTGGAGGAGGGCACGCCGGTGGCCATCGACGTCCGTGGCGAGGCCGTGCCCGCCGCCGTGGTGCCCACGCCGTTCGTGAAGCGCTGACCCGCCTCAGCTCTGGGGGTTGCCCGCCGCCTTCTCGGCCTTCTCCTGGTGGTGCGACTGCACCGCGGTCATGACGGCGGCGGTGGCGGCGTTGATGAACTCGGGCCGGTTCTCCGCTGCCCAGTCGCGGCTGGCCTCGGTGGCTGCGGCCGACCCCTGGAACTGCGGGAACACGTAGCGGGCCAGCAGCTCGTAGCTGTGCCAGCGTGGCCTCCCGAGGAGCCCACTCGTGGGCCATGTTCAGGAAGGTGCCGAACCCACCGGACTGGTCGACGAGCCGCTGGATCTGGGCGATGGCGTCGTCGACCGTGCCGATCACCGCGAAGCCGGAGGCGTTCATGGCGTCGGCCATCTCGGTCGACGTCGGTGGTGTCGGGTCCGAGGGGCAGCGCGGCCACTCGCTGGAAGTAGTCGACCCACTGCGGGCAGCCCGAACTTCACGTCCTCGTAGGCCTGCTCCTTGGTGTCGGCGATGTGGACCGGGCCCACGAGGCGCCAGCTGCCGCCGATCGACGGTGGTGCCGAACTCGGCGGCCCGCTCCTCCATGACGTCCCAGTGGGCGCCCAGGATGTCGAACCCGCCCTGGCTGGTGGCGCCGATCGACAGGAGCGAGGCGCCGAAGCGCCCGGCCAGGCGAGGGCCCGACGGCGACACCTGGGCGGCCACGGCGATCTCGAAGCAGGGGTCGGAGTAGGGCCGGAGCTGCAGTCGGGCGTCGCGGAGGGTGAACCAGTCGGTCTGCCGGTTCACGGGCTTCTCGCCGGCGAGGAGCTCGAGGATGGCCTCGAACGCCTCCTCCATCATGTCCCGCTGCCGGGCCACGTCGATGCCCATCATGAACGCGTCCGACGGGCAGGGCGCCGGGGCCCACCCCGAACATCACCCGACCCCGGGTGAGGTGGTCGAGCAGCACCATCCGGTCGGCCAGCATCAGGGGCTGGTGGTAGGGGAGCGAGCTGACCCCGGTGCCGAGACGGAGGTGCTTGGTCCGCTGGGCGGCGGCGGCGATGAACACCTCGGGGCTGGCGATGATCTCGTAGCCCGCCGAGTGGTGCTCGCCGAACCAGGCCTCGTCGAAGCCGAGGGCGTCGAGGTGCTCGACCAGGTCGAGGTCGCGCTCGAGGGCCAGGGTGGGGTTCTGCCCCACCGGGTGGAACGGGGCGAGGAAGATGCCGAAGCGGAGGGGCCAGTCCATGGCGCCGGCAGCCTAGGCCAGAACTTGACCGCTCGGTCAAGAGCGGTCAGGCCAGCTGGCGGGCGATGGTGCCGGTGTCGTAGTAGAAGCGGGCGCCGACCAGGTCGGTGCCCTGGAACTGGAAGATGGCGGCCATCCGGCAGCGGAACCGGCGCCCGGTGGCCTCGAAGTCGCTTGCGGGACCCGAGGTGCGAGCCGCTCATCCACGTCTCGGCGACGACCGAGCTCTCGGCGTGGTGGGCGGTGATCAGCTCGAAGGAGATGTCGGGGAAGGCCCCAAAGGTGGTGGCGTAGTAGCGGCCCACCTCGTCGGCGCCCTCGTAGACCCGCTGGTTGCCCACCAGCTCGATAGCGGGGGTGGGCGAAGCAGGCCGAGCGAGCCGGCAGCGTCGTGGCGGTTCTGGGCGTCGAGCAGGGACCCGAGGGTGGCTTCTCGCTGCTCGCGCAGCTTGGCGTCGATCGGGGTCACCGACATGGCGGAGTGGGGGAGCGGGCTCAGTCGAGGAGATCGGGCTGGTCGGCCACGATCTTGTCGTACAGCGGTTGGAAGCTGAACCAGCAGGCGAAGTGGCTGCCCACCTGATCGCGGGTGTGGCGGGCCATCTCGGCGTCGATCTGGACCGGCGTGCCGGCGGCCTCGGCCATCAGCTGCACCTCGCAGCTGCGCTCCATGGTGATGTAGAGCCACGCTGCCTCGTCGACGGAGTGGCCGACGGTGAGGATGCCGTGGTTGCGGAGGATGGCCGCCTTGCTGCTCGCCGAGGGCGTGGGCGATCCGCTTGCCCTCCTCGGTGTCGATGACCACGCCCGTGTAGTCGTCGAAGAGCCCGTGGTCCTCGAAGAAGGAGCAGGCGTCCTGGGTGATGGGGTCGAGCAGGCGGCCGAGGGTCGACCAGGCCCGACCCGCCTTGCTGTGGGTGTGGGCGGCGGCCTGCACGTCGGGCCGGGCCGCGTGCACCTGGGAGTGGATGGCGAAGGCGGCGATGTTGACGGGCCAGTCGCCCTCGACCACCTCGCCCTCGTGGTTGACGAGGATGAGGTCGGAGGCCCGGATGAGCCCGAAGGACAGCCCGAAGGGGTTCACCCAGAAGCAGTCGGTGCGCTCGGGGTCGCGGGCGGTGAGGTGGCCGGCCACGCCCTCGTTGAAGCCGAAGCGGTCGAAGAGCCGGAAGGCGGCTGCCATGCGCTGCTTGATGTAGGTGCGCTCCTCGTCGGGGGAGGAGAACTCGGGGAGGGAGTGGGGCTTGGTGGGTCGGATCACGGGGCTGCCTCCTGGTGGCCTGGGTGCGATCCTACGCGCCGTCGCCGCCGCCGGCCGCCGCAGCCCAGGCCGTCCCACAGCAGCGCGACGAGGTAGTCGACCAGGGTCTCCCGGCTCATGGTGCGGTCGTCGACCCACCAGTCGCCGGCCTGGTGCACCAGGCCGACGATGCCGTAGGCCCAGGGCACGGCGGCTCCGCTGTCTCGGCCCCGACGGCGCGGAGCCGCTCGCCGGCCACCAAGGCGACCTGTCGGGCGATCAGGTCGATGAGGGCGTTCACCTGGGCCAAGCCGTCGCCGCTCGGGCGGGTGCTGCACCATGAACCGGTACAGGTTGGGCTCGCGCTCGATGAAGGCGACGTAGGAGTCGACCGTCGCCCGCAGCAGCTCCCGAGCATCGGCGGATGGCTCCACGGCCAGCGGCGTGGTCACCGACGTGAGCAGATCGGTGGCGAAGCGCTCGGCGATGGCCCCGATCAGGCCCTCTCGATCGCCGAAGTGGCGGTACAGGATCGGCTTGGTGACCCCGCCCGCCTTGGCCAGCTGCTCCATCGTGGCGCTGGGCCCGATGTCGCGGATGGCCCCGACGGCGGCCTCGAGGAGCTGGACCCGGCGCTCAGCCCGGCGGTCGTCCTTGTCGTCCGTGCGGGGTCCCCGCCGCCGTTCACCGCTCACCGGGGGGACGGTACCGCTCGGTTCGGTCTACACACGCCATGCCGCCCATAATCATCGTTACGTAAAGTGAGCGGAACCGCCCAGCAGGGGTCGAGCGGCCTGCAAGAGCCAGTCCAGTGCCTCGCGCACATCTCCCTCCCCGTCTGCTGCTGCCAGATCCCGCTCGACGTCCTCCACGGCTGCCTCCAGAACGTAGAGCCGGTCCCGGAGGTCCTCGAGGGCTGCCCGCGCGACGATCAGCTCCTGCTCGCCGAGCCCGACCTCCTCCCGGCGCCGACGGGCCACGTAGTCGGCTTGCCGGCACGACGGCTTGCAGAACTGCCGCGGACGTCCCGGACCGGCTGCGGGCTCGATCCCCCGGCCGCACCACCGGCATCGTTGGGGCTCAGGTGGTTTCGTCACGTGACGAAACTATCCCGTCGGGCCCCTCAAGTCAGCAGGCCGTTGGGTCGAAGTCCGGTGGGCACGCGTGGGGCGTGCACGTCGAGCGGGCAGGGTGCGACGGCGGTGTCACACGGGGACCAGCCACGGTCCACGACCGAGCGGGAGCAGATCGATGTCGAAGCGTGCGCTGGCCTCCTTCGGGGTGGCCGTCCTGGCGGTGGCGGTCCTCCCCCTGGTGGGCGTCCCCTCCGCGGCGGCGGCACCCGTGGCGCCCTCACTGGTGGCCCCGAGCGACGGCGCCACCGTCACCAGCAACCCGGTGCTGGCATGGGGAGCCACCCCGGCCACCGCCCGGTACCGGGTGCAGATCGACGACAGCGCCAACTTCGGATCGCTGCTCGCCAACGTCCTCACGTACAACACCAAGTACGCCCACACCGCCGACCTGCCCCATGGCACCGTGTACTGGCGGGTGGCGGCCCTCGACGACGGCAGCAACCAGGGCCCCTTCAGCAGCGTGCGCACCTTCACGAAGGAGGCGCCCGCCGGCCCCACCCTGAGTGCCCCGGCCGACGGTGCCGCAGTCACCTTCCCCGACGACCCGCCCGTCTTCACCTGGCTCCCCTTCGCCGGCGCCAAGCGGTACCAGATCGACATCGACACCGAGCCGGGCTTCATCGCCCCGCTCACCCTCTCGTCGTCCACGCTCAACACCTCCTTCGCCCTGACGACCCCGCCGACGATGGGCCAGACCTTCTACTGGCGGGTGCGCGCCTTCTCACAGGCCGAGCAGCCCACCCAGTACTCCGACACCCGGTCCTACAGCTACACGTGGCCCAGCGTGCCCGTGCTCCAGTCCCCGCCCAGCGTCAACGACCCCGCCCAGGCCGTCGAGGAGGTCGCCTTCTCCTGGTCGCCAGCCGACGGCGCCCTCACCTACGACCTCCAGGTGAGCCCCAACGACCAGTTCACCGGCAACCTCACGGTCAACGTCAGCAGCGTCCACGGCACCCACTACGCACCGACCACCACCATCCCGGCTGGCCCCTACTACTGGCGCGTGCGGGCCCGAAACACGTCCAACGGCCTCGGGGCCTGGTCCTCCGTCAGCACCTTCTACCGGGCCTGGCCCGCCCCCGACGCGCCGCCGAACCACCGCGTCACCCTGCTCACGCCCGCCAACGGCAACCTCACCGTCTCGGTGCCGACCTTCTCGTGGACGCCCGTGCGGCTGGCCTCGGAGTACCAGCTCGACCTGGGTTCCGACGCCGGGTTCTCGCCGGGCACGTTCAACTCCTGCACCACCCAGCACACGACCTTCACCCCCGTGGCCGCCTGCAACCCGGCACCGGGCCTCGTGTACTACTGGCGGGTCAAGCCGATCGACCGTCCCGGCAACATCAACGGCCTCTACTCCTCGACGTTCCAGATGCAGTACTTCCCGCCGATGCCGACCCTGGCCTCTCCGGCCGACGGTGCCACCGGCCTGGAGAGCCCGGTGGAGCTCGTGTGGAACCCCGTCCCCAACATCGGCCAGTACCGGGTGACGGTGGTTCGGAGCAACAACTCCGTGGCCGAGACGGCCGACACCCACAACAACCGCTACGTCCCCCAGGGGCTCAACCCCGCCGACGGGCCCTTCCGGTGGTACGTCCAGACCATCGACAACAGCAGTCGGGTGGGCGTCCAGCCCCACTCCACCACCTGGCGGAGCTTCAGCTTCACCCACCCCACGCCCACCGCATCCTCGCCAGACGCCGTCACTCCGCTGGGTGTGCACGGGGTGCAGGTGCCGACCCTCGAGTGGGAGCCCGTGGTGGGTGCCACCAAGTACACGGTCTTCTGGGCAGCATCGGGCTCTCCGGTCGTCCACGTGCTCAAGTCGAACCTGAAGGTGCCGGCCTGGGCGGAGGTGGGCGACGGTCTCAGCGTGGGTGACTACGACTGGTACGTCGAGGCCTACGACGCCACCAACACCCTCCTCGGGGTGGGTGACGCCGGCACCTTCGTGATCGACCAGCTCACGCCGACCACGCTCACCGGCCCCGACCACTGCGCCCCGAACACCAACTGCGCGGCGGCCAACGAGACCCCGACGTTCACGTGGGAGTGGGATCCGGCCGCCACCAAGTACATCGTGTACCTGGCGACCGACCCCAACTTCTCCAACATCACCCACACCTTCGACAACGTGCACTTCCCGACGTTCCGGCCCACCGTGAGCCTGCCGGACGCCCAGGCCGGCCAGGCCACCTACTGGTACGCGCGTCCCTGCTACGGCTCGCACTGCGGGGCCCAGCCGTCCACCTTCGGGGGGGCCAACCC
The DNA here is from genome assembly GCA_963795165.1 of uncultured Microthrixaceae bacterium. Taxonomy (GTDB): domain Bacteria; phylum Actinomycetota; class Acidimicrobiia; order Acidimicrobiales; family VFJN01; genus VFJN01. Next base: position 488,428 of record CAWCGT010000001.1, read on the forward strand.
GCCCGTGCGAGCCTTCCGGAAGAAGTCGGAGCCGGTGCAGCTCCTCTCCCCCGCCCACGGCGCCACGGTCGAGGACCAGGTCACCTTCAGCTGGCAGGACTACCTGCAGACCAACCTGGCCGCCACGCCGGCGAGCCAGATGGAGGCCCGCCACTACCGGGTGGAGATCTCCACCTCCGCTGACATGCAGCCGCTGCTGCACACCAGCCCCAACCTCGACCAGACCACCTACAGCGTGTTCAGCGCCACGCTGCCCAACGGGCCGCTCTACTGGCGGGTCCAGGCCTACGACGCCGCCAGCAACCCGCTGACCTACAGCAGCCAGAGCCCGGACGCCCTCGTCCCCCGCCTCGTCAACAAGACGGCACCGGGCCTGACGCTGCTCCAGCCGAACGCGGGGACCACCGTCGGTGGCGTCCCCTTGTTCACATGGGCTCCGCAGGATCACGCGGTCAAGTACGAGGTGGAGGTGTACAGGAACCTCGAGCAGCCGCTCGCCACGCCCAACCGGCTCCTGACGGTCACCACCTCGATGACCGGGTGGATCCCCACCACCACCCTCCCGACAGGAACCTACGGCTGGCGGGTGCGGCGCATCGATGCCGACAACCGTCCAGGACCCTGGACGGCCGACACCAACCTCACGCTGCGCCAGTTCACGCTGGCCGGCGACCAGGTGACGCTCCTGTCCCCTGCCGACGGGGCGGACTTCCCCGACGACGACCAGGAGTTCACGTGGACCCCGGCCACTGCCGCGGCCCAGTACCGGTTCGAGAGCTCCACCTCCCCTGACTTCGCCACGACGGTGGAGCAGATCACCACGGTCATGACGACCTGGGAGTCCACCGCCCACTACGTCAACAACACCTACTACTGGCGGGTCCAGACCATCGACGGGGCCGGCAACACCACGGCTACCTCCGACACCCGGAGCTTCATCCACGGGCCACCCCCTCCCCCACCCGCCTACTACCACCCGTTGAGCCCGGCCCGGATCCTCGACTCCCGAGCCGCCTTCCAGGTCGGTCCCTACGGCACCCCCTGGGGGGCCGGCAGCATCCGCCACGTGCAGGTGGCCGGCTTCAGCGGTGTGCCCTCCGACGCGGTGGCCGTGGCCTTGAACGTGACAGCCACCGGCACCACGGCCAAGAGCTTCCTGCAGGTGTGGCCCAAGGGCGAGCCGCAGACCGACACGTCGGCCATCAACTGGGGCGCCGGGGCCACCCTGGCCAACGCGCTCACCGTGGGGGTGGGGGCCGACGACTCGGTGTCGATCCGCAACCATGTCGGGAGCGCCAACGTCGTGATCGACGTGGTGGGCTACTACGACGACGACGACGGGACGGGCGACGCGCTGACGGCGCTTGCCCCGCGCCGCATCATCGACTCCCGCCCCGCGGGGCTCAACGTGGGGCCCTACAGCACCAAGTGGGGAGCCGGCCAGAACCGGCAGGTCACCGTCACCGGGGGCACCACGGGCGTCCCGGCTGACGCCGACGCCGTGGTCCTGAACGTCACGGCGACCGGGCCCACCCAGTCGTCCTACCTCACTGTGTGGCCCAACGGCGAGACCCGCCCGACGGCGTCCAGCCTCAACTTCGCCCCTGGCAAGACGGTGCCCAACGCCGTCACGGCCAAGATCGGCGACGACGGCAAGGTTCGGATCTACAACGACGCCGGCTCCGTCGACGTCATCGTGGACCTCGTCGGCTACTTCAAGCACGGCGCCGGCGACCCCTTCCACCCGCTGGACAACCCCGTGCGCATCCAGGACTCCCGTCCTGGGGCGAGCCAGGTGGGGCCCTACGGCTCCAAGTGGGGGCAGGGCACCAACCGCACCGTCCAGGTGGTGGCTGAGGTCCCGGCCAACATCCCGCCGTCGGCCACGGGCGTGCTGCTCAACACCACCGTGGACGGCACCACCAGTGCCGGCTACCTGACGGTGTACCCGGACGGGAGCGCCGTCCCCAACGCCTCCAACCTGAACTGGGCCTCTGGCCAGACGGTTGCCAACGCCGTCACGGCCAAGCTCGGCACGGGCGGGCGCATCCGGGCCCTGAACGCGCTGGGATCGACCGACGTGCTCATGGACGCCTACGGGTACTACGGGCCCTGACGCTCCGTTGCTATCCTGCGGGGGCTGACGACCCCGTGTGGGAGAGTCCCGCCATCGCCTCCTTCGGGAGGGGGTGACGGGCGCCGAAGGTGCAACCGCCCCGGAACCTCTCAGGCCCAAGGACCACACGGGGGAGGCAACGCTGGAGCCGGACGGTGACAGCGGGGGTCTTCAGACCTGACCGCTGCCCCGGGGAGCCCATCGTGCGCCAGCCCGCCACCACCTTCGCCGACCGTCACCTGGGGCCTCGCCCCGAGGACGTGGACCGGATGCTCGCCGCCCTCGGGGTGGCCACGCTCGACGAGCTGATCGAGCAGGCCGTTCCCAAGTCGATCCGCTCCGACCGGCCGCTCAGCCTGCCCGACGCGCGGTCCGAGCCAGAGGTGCTGGCGCTGCTCCGCACCCTCGCCGACCGCAACCAGGTCCTGACCTCCTTGGTGGGCGCGGGCTACCACGGCACCCACACCCCCGGCGTGATCCAGCGCAACGTGCTGGAGGACCCGGCCTGGTACACGGCCTACACGCCGTACCAGCCCGAGATCAGCCAGGGTCGGCTCGAGGCGCTCCTGAACTTCCAGACGATGGTGACGGACCTCACCGGCATGGAGATCGCCGGCGCATCGATGCTGGACGAGTCGACGGCTGCCGCCGAGGCCATGACCCTCATCCGCCGCTCCACCAAGCACGCCTCCTCGACCTTCTTCGTCGACCACGAGACGCACCCGCAGACCATCGCCGTGGTGGCCGCTCGGGCCGAACCGATCGGGATCGACGTGGTGGTGGGCGACCCGGCCGGCGACCTCGACCCCGCCAACGCCTTCGGGGCCCTCCTCCAGCACCCGGGCACCAGCGGGGTGGTGCGCGACCTCTCCCCCACCATCGCCGCCGTCCACGACGCCGGCGGGCTGGTGGCCGTGGCCACGGACCTGCTCGCCTGCACCCTGCTCACCCCACCCGGGGAGCAGGGGGCCGATGTGTGCGTCGGGTCGTCGCAGCGCTTCGGCGTGCCCATGGGCTACGGCGGACCCCACGCGGGGTTCCTCGCCACCCGGGAGGCCCTACGGCGCTCCATGCCCGGCCGCCTGGTGGGCGTCTCGGTGGACGCCGCCGGTCGGCCAGCGCACCGCTTGGCTCTGCAGACCCGTGAGCAGCACATCCGTCGCGAGAAGGCCACCTCGAACATCTGCACAGCCCAGGTCCTGTTGGCCGTGATGGCCTCCATGTACGCGGTGTACCACGGCCCCGAGGGCCTGCGGCACATCGCCGAAGCGGTCCACGCGCGGGCCAGCCGTGTGGCCGCCGGGGCTCGAGGCGCAGGTTTCGAGGTGGTGCACGGCACCTTCTTCGACACCGTCACCCTGCGCGCTCCCGGGCGAGGTGCCGAGCTGCTGGCTGCAGCGCTGGAGCACGGCATCAACCTGCGGCCGGTCGACGCGGACACCGTCGGCATCGCCCTCGACGAGACCACCGACGAGGCGGTCCTGGTTCGGCTGGCCGACGCCCTGGGGATGACCCTCCCGGCATCGACCGCTGCCGCTCTCCCCGAGACCCTGCGGCGTCAGTCCGAGCACCTCACCCACCCGGTGTTCTCGGCCCATCGGTCGGAGACGGAGATGCTCCGCTACCTGCGCTCCCTGGCCGACAAGGACGTGGCTCTCGACCGATCGATGATCCCGCTGGGGAGCTGCACCATGAAGCTCAACGCCACCACGGAGATGGCGGCGGTCACCTGGCCGGAGTTCGGCCAGCTCCACCCCTTCGTGCCCCTGGCCCAGGCCGAGGGCTACCGAGAGCTGGTGACGTCGCTGGAGTCGTGGCTGGCCGAGATCACCGGCTACGACGCCGTGTCCCTCCAGCCCAACGCCGGCTCCCAGGGGGAGCTGGCCGGGCTGCTGGCCATCCGGGGCTTCCACGCCTCCCGCGGCGAGTCGGGACGCGACGTGTGCCTGATCCCGTCGTCGGCCCATGGCACCAACGCGGCCTCGGCCGTGATGGCAGGGATGCGAGTGCTGGTGGTGGCCTGCGACGACGACGGCAACGTCGACGTCGACGACCTGGAGGCGAAGGTCGCGCGAGCACGCCGGCGACCTGGCCGCCCTGATGGTCACCTATCCCTCCACCCACGGCGTGTTCGAGGAGCGGATCACGGAGATCTGCGACATGATCCACGCTCACGGCGGGCAGGTGTACGTGGACGGCGCCAACCTCAACGCGCTCGTCGGGGTGGCCCGTCCGGGGTGGTTCGGCGGCGACGTCAGCCATCTCAACCTCCACAAGACCTTCTGCATCCCGCATGGGGGCGGCGGTCCTGGTGTGGGGCCCGTGGCGGCACGCGAGCACCTGGCTGCCTTCCTGCCCAACCATCCACTGGTCCCCGAGGCGGGGCCGTCCACCGGGCCCGGTCCGATCGCGGGCGCCCCCTGGGGGTCGGCATCGATCCTGCCCATCTCCTGGGCCTACATCGCCCTCATGGGCCCCGACGGACTGCGCCGGGCCACCGAGGTGGCCATCCTCAACGCCAACTACCTGGCCGACCGTCTCAACGAGGCCTTCCCCGTCCTCTACACGGGAGATCACGACCGGGTGGCCCACGAGTGCATCCTCGACCTCCGGCCCCTCACCGCCACCACCGGCGTCACCGTCGACGACGTGGCCAAGCGGCTCATCGACTTCGGCTTCCACGCACCCACCATGAGCTTCCCGGTGGCCGGGACGCTGATGGTGGAGCCCACCGAGAGCGAGTCGCTGGCGGAGCTGGACCGGTTCGTGGAGGCCATGCTGGCCATCCGGGAGGAGATCGCCCAGATCGAACGAGGTGAGGTGGCGCACGCTGAGAGCCCCTTGGCCCACGCCCCTCACACCGCCGAGGACCTGCTCGCCACGGAGTGGGACCGCCCTTACAGCCGGGAGCAGGCGGCCTATCCGGTCCCAGGCCTGCGCCGCGACAAGTACTGGCCCCCCGTCAGCCGCATCGACGGCGGCTATGGCGACCGCAACCTCGTCTGCGCCTGCCCGCCCCCGGAGACCTTCCAGGATCTGTGAACGATCGCGCTCGCATGGCGAGCGCAACGCTCCACAGATCTAGCGGAGGAGGCGGGCGAGGCCGGCGACCTCGAAGGCTCGGCGGACCGGATCGGTGGGATCGAGGATGGCCAGGTGGCGGCCCTGGGCGACCATTCGCCGATGGGCATCGATCAGGACCCCCATCCCGGAGGATCCGATGAAGCGCAGCCCGCTGAGGTCGACGGCGACGCTGCGATGGGGCCCCGTGCACGCGTCGTTCAGCACGGCTCGAAGCTCGCCGGCCTCCGGCAGGTCCACCTCCCCTCGAACCACCACCATCACGAGGTCGTCGCCATAGGTCTGGACCTCGATGGGGACTCGAAGAGGGGGCAGCCCGCTGTCGTTGTGGATGGACACGCCGGCGCTCTACCCCAATCGGTGGGGACCTATGCCGACTCCGTCCCCGTCCTGGTGAGCCCGTAGGGTCCCCGCCCATGCGACCTGCGGATCGATGGGCCCTGGGGCTGGCGGCCTTCATCGGTGGGGCCGGGGTGCTGCACGTCGTCCGCCCGGACTTCTTCGACGCCCTCGTCCCGACGTGGATGCCAGGCAGCGAGCGCACGGTCACCTACGTCAGCGGCGCCCTCGAGCTCACCGGCGCCGTGCTCGTGGCCAATCGGCGCACGCGTCGCTTCGGCGCCTGGTTCGTGTTCCTCACGCTTCTCGCCGTGTTTCCGGCCAACATCCAGGCGGCCCTCGATGGTGGCATGCCCGATGCCGAACCGCCGATGGACTCCGCCGCGGTGGCCTGGCTCCGGTTGCCCCTCCAGGTCCCGATGCTCCTCTGGGCCCGCAAGGTGGGTCGCGAGGCGTAGGTCACCCCGACCGAGCTCGTGCAGCGTGCGGGGCTAGGGCCCGTTGGCCGGTTCGGGCCCGCTGTCGCCGTGGCGATGCACGACCTTCCAGTCGCCATCCTCGCGGCGATAGACCTGGGTCACTCGCAGGGCGTAGTCGCGTGGCTGGCCGTCAATGGCGGTGGACGTGATCTCCCGATGGACGGTGTACGCCAGGTCGTGTTGAACCAGCCGAGAAAGTCGTCGCGATCACTCATCGCAATAGTGAACCGCACCGGGCCGCACCCTGCTGCTCCTGGTCAGCCCAGGACGAGCTCCGCGATCTCCTCGAGGAGGAACGGCGGCCCGCTCACGAGGAGCTGGGTGACGCAGGACTCGCGCCAGCCCTCCAGATCGTCGCGGATCTTCTCCTTCGGGCCCACCAGGTACACGTCCTCCACCATGGCGGTGGGCACGTAGCCAGCCGCCTCGTCCTTGCGTCCGTCGAGGTAGGCCTCTTGGATCTTCTCGCACTCGGCCTCGTAGCCGAGCCGGGCGAAGACGTCCTTGTGGAAGTTCCGGTCCTTGGCGCCCATCCCCCCGATGTAGAGGGCGAGGGTGGGACGCAGGAGGTCGGCGCAGGACTCGACGTCGTCGCCGACGATGGTGGGGACCACGCAGGCCACCTCGAAGGCATCGGCTGTGCGGCGAGCGCCGGGTCGGGCGAAGCCTTCGGCCAGCGCTTGGCGGTAGAAGGCGTCGGCCTTCGGGGAGAAGAACATCGGTAGCCACCCGTCGCAGACCTCGGCAGCCAAGGCCACGTTCTTGGGACCCTCGGCACCGAGGTAGATGGGGATGTCGGCCCGGAGGGGGCGAACGATGGACTTCAGCGGCTTGCCCAGCCCCGTGCCTCCCACGAGGGGCATCTGGTAGTGCTCTCCGACGTACTCGACCGGCTTGTCGCGGGCGACGATCGCCCGCACGATGTCGATGTACTCCCGGGTGCGAGCCAACGGCTTGGCATAGGGCTGGGAGTACCACCCCTCCACCACCTGCGGGCCGCTAACGCCCAGCCCCAGGATGAAGCGGCCGCCGGTGAGGTGATCGAGGGTGATCGCCGTCATGGCCGTGGAGGCCGGGGTGCGGGCGGAGATCTGGGTGATGGCGGTACCCAGCTGCACCCGCTCGGTGGCGCTCCCCCACCAGGCCAAAGGGGTGAAGCAGTCGGAGCCGTAGGCCTCCGACATCCACACGCTCTTGAAGCCCAGCCGCTCGGCCGTCGCGACCTGCTCGGCGGCGTCCGGCGGCGGGCCCGACGACGGCCAGTACCCGATGATCAGCCCAAGGTCCATCGTCGCGGACGCTACTCGGCGGTGTTCGACGCGAACTAGAACGTGTTCTAGTCTGGAGCCATGACCTTCCCCTCCGACGTGGGCGTGATCGACCTCATGATGGGCATTCCGGAGGGCTCCAAGAAGGAGTGGTACGGCTTCCTCCGGGCGGGGTTGATGGACGACGAGTCCAAGGACATGGAGTTCCCCGCCCAGTACATGTTCAAGGACGTCCCGGCCGACATCGATCCCGAGGCCGACCCGGTAGCGGTGGTCCTCGGGGAGATGGACCACTTCGGCATCGATCGGGCGATGCTGGGCGTCAGCTTCCAACGGAGCACCTCCACCCGCGCTCTCCAGGAGCACCCGGACCGGTTCTTCGCGTCCTACGAGGTGAACCCCAACCTCGGCATGCAGGCCGTCCGCGACCTCGCGAAGGCCTACGAGACCCTCGGGGTGAAGGCGGCCAGCGCCTTCCCGGCGGGGATGACCCCACAGGTGCCGATCAACGACAAGCGCTTCTACCCGATCTACGCCAAGTGCGTGGAGCTCGACATCCCCATCTGCCTCACCACCGGCGTGCCGGGCCCCCGGGTGCCGATGCTGTGCCAGAAGACCGAGCTGCTCGACGAGGTGTGCTGGTTCTTCCCCGAGCTCAAGGTCGTGATGCGCCACGGTGCCGAGCCGTGGGACGCCCTGGCCGTGAAGCTGATGCTCAAGTGGCCGAACCTCTACTACTCCACCTCCGCCTTCGCCCCCCGCTACTACCCGCAGACGATCATCGACTACGCCAACACCCGCGGTGCCGACAAGGTGATGTACGCCGGCTACTTCCCGATGGGATTGTCGCTCGAGCGGATCTTCTCGGAGCTCCCGCACGTGGGCTTCAAGGACGATGTGTGGCCCAAGTTCCTTCGCCAGAACGCCGTGCGGGTGTTCGGCTTGGAGGGATGACCATGACGGCCACCGCTCGCTCCCCGTTCCCGGTCCCCTTCGGCTGGTTCTGCGTCGGCTACCCCGAGGACTTCCCCGTGGGTCAGCCCCGCGCCCTCTTCTACTTCGACCGCCACCTGGTGGGCTGGCGCGACGACGACGGCGGCCTCCACGTGCAAGACCCGTTCTGCCCGCACCTGGGCGCGCACCTCGGCCACGGAGGGACCGTGGAGGGATGTGAGATCGTCTGTCCGTTCCACGGCTGGCGCTTCGACGCCGAAGGCGTCAACACCGACATCCCCTACTCGGAGCGCACCAACCAGAAGGGCCGTCTGCGCACGTTCCCGGTGCTGGAGCGCAACGGGGTCTCGCTGGTCTGGTACCACCCCGATCCCGACGTGGCACCGCAGTGGGACGTGCCGGAGCTGCCCGAGCTCGCGGTGACCCCGAGTGGTCCACCGCCATCCGCACCGAGCACACCGTCGATGCTCCCTGGCAGGAGATGGCCGAGAACGGCGTGGACTCCGCTCACTTCCGGTTCGTGCACAACACCGCCGAGGTGCCGCTGATGGAGAGCTACGAGACCGGCTTCCCGGGCACGCAGATGCGATCGAGCCAGAAGTTCCCCACCCCTCGCGGGATCATGGAGGGCCGCATCGACTCCGAGCAGGTCGGCCCAGGCATCGCCGTGGTCCGCTTCGCCGGCATCGTCGACACCCTCAGCTTTGCCGTCACCACCCCCATCACCGCCGAGCGCTGCATCACCCGCTTCAACGTTCCGCTTCAAGACGATGGGCGACGAGGAGACCACCCGCAACGTCGGAAAGGCCTTCGTGGCCGAGGTCGACAAGCAGTTCCTCGAGGACAAGCCGATCTGGGAGCACAAGGCCCACTTGGTTCGACCCGCCCTGGCCGACAACGACGGTCCCTTCATGAAGTTCAGGAGGTGGGCCGCACAGTTCTACGCCGAGGGGACCAGCGACGAGCGCACCGTGTTCCCGCCCCCCTGGTGGCCCGACCGGGCCGACGAGGCGCCGGCCAAGGCCACCGCCAGCGCCCGGATCGACCGCTGAGGTCTCCTCACCCGGCGAAGCGGCGCCGCCCCGCACGATCCTGACGGCGTCGGGGGCCGCTGGCACCTGCCTGCTGTGACCACCGGGTTTGCCGCACGGAGCGTGCGGGAAGGGCTGCGGCACACCAACCCCTGGAGGACTCCGTGGACACCCGCACCATCGCCGTCATCGCGCTCATCATCGCCGTCGTCGTACTGATCCTCGTCCTCTAGGACCCTCAGGCGAGGGGCCCCTCGGCACTTCATCCACTCCTCCGAAGTCCTTGTAAGACGCGGTGCAAGCCGGATGCGATTGTCTTGCCGCATGCATCGTGCCCTTGCTGCCCCCCTTGCCACCCTCGCGCTCATGGGGGTCGCGGTCGGCTGCGGCAGCGACGAGCCAACCAGCGACGCGTCCTCGTCGTCCTCATCCACCACAGCCGGTGGGCCTGCCACTGTGGTGACCAGCGCCCCAGCGCCGGCGGGGGTGGTCTCGTTCGATAGCTACACGTGTCCGAGTCCTGCCGAGGTCGCCGCCGTGGGCGGCTTCACCGAGGACGAGGTGCCTCTCGAAGCGAGCGGTCCGTCCCGCGCGACGATGGCGTTGACCAGGGCATTGGGTTCTCGTGCCGCTACAAGGTCCGGGTTCACGGTGCTGTCCAGCGCTGGTCGTCGGCCAGCGGGGCATCGAGGGTCATCTTCGTGAACAAGCTGGACGCAGAGGCGATCGAGCCAGCGGGCCTCGGCGACGAGGCGTTCCTGCGGATCACCACCGACAAGGCGATCCTCCTCGTACGGCGTGGCAACGACTACATCGGTGTGCAGTTCGATGCTGGTGAAGCACCCGACGGCTACCCGCGCGATCAGCTCGAGGCAAAGGTGCGAGCGCTCTTCGTGCTCTTCAGCGGAGCCATCGAGACCTAGTTCCGTCGCGGGCGGGACCCGCGGTTGTGACCATTGACCGCGTTTGGGGGGACAGTGATGTCTCCTCCGGGTCATAGTGCTGGGATCATCCCCTTCCTACCCTCATGCCTGTCTGGGACGGAAGCATGACCTGCGGGGGGATCGTGACAGCATCGGTGCAGGTGGGGCTTCTCGGTCCACCCACGTTGCGGGTGGATGACGAGTGGGTGAGGCTCCCCCAGCTCGTCAGGCCGGGCTCCTCGCCCTCCTGGCGCTTGCGAGCGGTCGCGCCGTGAACGTCGACCGGATCGCGGCCGAGCTGTGGCCGACTGGAAGCCCGACCCGTTCGGCCATCCATGTGCTGGTCTGTCGCACACGCGGGCTGCTCGGCACCGCCGGGGACGCGCTGGAGACACTTGGTGAGTGCTATCGCTTGGCCCCTGAGCACGTCACCACGGACGTCACCGAGTTTCGGGCGCTCGCTACCGCAGCCACGCACGCAACCGCGAGTGGCGACGCGCTGCGAGGGGGGCTTCTCCTCGACTCTGCTCAGATGCTGGTGCGTGGCCGTGCCCTAGAGGGCCTGCACGCCTATCCGTTCGCCGCCGATTTCGAAGCTGTCATCGAAGACGAGTGGCTCACTGCACGTGAGGATCGGCTCCAGCTCTACCTCCGCTGCGGGGAGCCCTCGGCTGCCATTCGACCAGCCCGGGAGCTGGTTCTCGCCCAGCCGTATCGCGAACGGTCCTGGCGTCTGCTGATGCAAGCGCTGGCCTGCTGCGGACGTCGCCGGGAGGCCCTGCTCGCCTTTCAGACGCTGTGGAACCACCTCGGAGCCGTAGGTCTCGAACCGGAACCGGAGACGATTCGGTTGGAGCGAGACATCGCCACGGCGTCCTTGGAGATCCCGGCGTAGGGCCCTCGAGCCCCTCAACCTGGGAGACGGCCGCGCCCACGCGGCGTCATTCGCCGGCGTCGGCCTCGAGATCAGCCATCGACACGGCTCCCCGGCGAAGAGCCTCGAGCGCAAGCCGGGGGCGTCTCCGCTCCTCGTCATGCAGGCCGAATCGATCGAACGCGCGCCCCAAGAGCTTCTTCACGGCGGACTCACTCACCACGAGCTCGTGGGCGATGGCGCTGATGTTGGCCGGCTCGGCCAACAGGCTTCCTCTGAGCAGCGGCCTGCACAGCGCGACCAGGAGGTCACGCTCCCGCGGCGTGAGGCGGGGCGCGGGCTGGAGCGGCGCCGTAGAGGTCGCCTCCTCAGAGGGACCACCGGAGGTGAAGGTGATCCGACTCGATCCGAGCCTGAGATCGTCGCCACTTCGCATCGCCTGCGGACCCATCAGGCGAAGGCCGTTGACGAAGGTGCCATTGCGACTGCCGAGGTCCTGGATGATCCAGCCTCCCGTCACCCGCTCCACAACGGCGTGGAGCCCCGACACCGTGGGATCCTGAAGGGGGATGTCGGCCGCCGACCGTCCGATTGTCAGTCGCTCCCCATCCAGCGCAACGATCTGCGCTGCGCCGAGGAGATGGATCTCGAGCCGGGCTTCGATCGACACGACCGCACGATAGAGACCGCAGGTTGCGTCGCGCTTGCACAAGGCAGCAGGCCTGGTTCAGCCGTCGGCCACTCGCGAGGTCGCGAGGACGATCTACGGCCGACCGATCAGCACGGTGCCCCCGGGAAGCAATCGCAGGGGCGAGCCGGCAGAGGCTCGCTTGCGCTCGAACGACACGATGACGGCGCCTCCGGAAGGCTCGTCGTAGAGGACGACGCGATGATCGGCGACCGGGGACGACCGGGTCCAGGTCATCTCGATCTCGAGCTCGTCGATCTCGGTGGCCGACGAGCCGTCGAGGGCCACGAGAGTGATCCTGCCGGCTTTGCCGTCGCCGAGGGCGAGCCGTCCCTCCCCCACTCCGTCGACGGTGGTGAGCCCTGGTGTGAGGCGCAGCGTCATCCCGGGCTGAGGTGCGCCGGTCGCGTCGAACCCGAGGACTGCTGCGTCGCCGGTCGTGGAGTCGTAGAGCAGCACGGACCCATCAGCGACCCGTGTCAGGTGGGTCCAGCCCGGTCGCACCTCGGTGAGCGATGTGCGCGAGACGACGTTCGCGTCGTCGTCCACCCGGATGAGCGCGGCGCCGCCGGTGTCGGCGTTGTACAGGTGCACCTGGCCATCGCGCACCACGGTGACATGGCTCCAGCCGGTCTCGAAGCCGCTGGGCACGTAGAGGTCCAGGACGGCCCCGTCGTCGGCCCAGCTGATCATGCCGATCGCGGCATCACGGCTCCGGTAGAAGAGGAGGAAGCGCTCCGAGATCGGGGCGATCGTGGTCCAGAAGGTCGTGAGCCCCTCTTGGCGACGCTCCAGGGCCGTCGACCCCTTCTCCCCTATTGCGTAGGTGTGGAAGATCCCGCTGTTGGTGTAGATGCCGAGGCGACCGACGCGATCTTCACCTGCGGGGAGGGATTCGGTTGCCGTGGTGTCGGCTTTGGCGGGTACGACCTCCGGTCTCGACGGCTGGCGCTTCGGGTCCACCAGCGCCCAGGTGATGCCGGCGCCGAGCAACCCTGCGATCACGAGCGCGCCGGCAGCGGCTAGCCCCCGGCGGCTGGAGCCAGAGCGGGGACGGGCCCGCTTCAGCGCGGCTCGACGTGGCGTGCTCGGACCTCCCGATGTCAGACCCTGCACGAAGTCGGTGGCACTCCGGGGCCGCCGCTCCGGATCGAGAGCGAGGCCTTCGATGAGGGCGCCCCTCACAGAGGCGATCTGCTGGCTGGGCACCCCAGACCAGTCAAGGGTGGCCTCGGGCGCTGGGATTCGGCCGGTGAGGAGCTCGAAGGTGGTCGCGGCGAGGGAGTAGACATCGGCCGCTGGGCCGGCCGAGCCGCCTGCCGTGAGCTCTGGTGACGCATAGGCCAACGTGGCTCCGCCAAGCTCTGCGGTGTGCGCGGAGGTCGCTAGGCCGAAGTCCACCAAGACCGCCCTCGGCGTCGAGCCATCCTCGCTGACCACGATGTTCGCGGGCTTCACGTCGCCGTGAAGCACCGGCGGATCGTGGGCGTGGAGGTGGTCGAGGGCAGCCGCAACGTCGGAGATGGCGGCGATGACCATGTCGTAGGGGAGCCCAGGTGTCCCTTCCCGCCGCAGTCGGGTACGCAGGTTCTCCCCAGCGATCCAGTCGAGAACGAGGTAGTGCCAGTCGCCTTCGAAGAAGTCGTCGCGGATGATGGCGACGTTGGGGTGCGGCTGTAGGCCAAGCAGCATCCGAGCCTCAGTGAGCATCCGGTCTCGATCGGTGCCCGCTGGGACGGGCCGCACCTTGAGGGCGACTGGTCTACCGTGCTGGTGGTCCCAGGCGCGGATGACCTCGCCCTGACCGCCGCGACCAGCCACTTCGAGCGGCTCGTATCGGCCGCGCAGGAGGCCCCCGGGTAATGCGGGTCCGTCGCGCCCCCCGATTCGCGACGCGATGTCCGTATCGTCCATCCACCCGCCCCCAGTGCTGCGCTCCCTTGCCCAGGCGGGGTGACTATACGTGCTGGTGCGCCACAGGAGGTGCTCCGTCGGAGCCACGACGCGGTGGCGGATCCGCACGCCACTGACCGAGGTGCGGGCGCCGCTGTCGACGTCTTCAGTAGTGGGGCCGGAGCCTGGCGTGGAGGGCGGCGGCGGCGTCGGCCAGCTGCTCGTTCGTGACCGAATCTGGCCCGTTGGTTGGGTGGACGCAGACGGCCAAGTGGCCGATCTTGGTCCCTCCACTCGCACAGGCATACGGGAGGTTGTTCTCGGTGCCGTGTGGATCCGGGTCCTCACGGAACACGAGCACCTCGCCGCCTCCGGACAGGGCCCGTCGCAGCACGACCTTCTCCCCCTGCTCGGCCTTTCGGGCCCTGGCCTCCTCCTCGGTGATGTTCGGGTTGTATCCGGAGCTCACCCACGCCCAGGCGCGGCGGTGCGGGGAAGTTCCGTGCCATTGACAGTTGAACCCTCCGTCCGGGTTGACGTAGGCGCCATCCGACAGCTCAAGGTCAGGACCGACCACCGAGTTGGGGTCAGTCTGGGCGCAATCGGTGACCGGTCCATCAAGGCCGCCTGGGGAGCTTGGCTCGTCAAGCGTCGTCGTCGACGCCTCGGGTCCCGGCCCTTCAGATGGGCAGACGCGGGTCCGGTCGGCGGGGGCCAGGCCAGGGCTCGCGGGGCCGGGTGGGCCCGATCCTGCCTCCCACGTTCCCCCTAGGCCGATGACCAGCGCCGCGCCCGGCACGGGTGCGAAGACGGTCCCCACTGGCGCCTCTGCGCTGCCCGCGCAGCGGCAGGCCTCGGGTACGTCCGCACCGAGCGGAGCGAAGCAGACGATCGCTGAGAGTCCCCGCAGCGAGGTCGTGATGGGTGCCTGTCCGTCCCAGGCCAGCGCGCTGAGACCGACGAGGTCGATGGTCCACAGCCCGTCAGCGCGTGGCGGCCCCCATCTGTAGTGTCGAGCCGCTGTCTTGGTACGGCCCGTCGGGATACTGCGGCAGGTTGAGGGGTGCAGGGACCACGGAGGACCCCGGGCCCGGCATGTCCCACGCTGCGCCCAACGCAGGGCGGTGCGCCCGGCCGGTCATGAGGTCCTTGAAGAACGGCCCGAGGTCGCCCTCGAGCCTGTCCAGGTAGCGGTCGGGTCCGGCTCGTCGTGCCCCTGCTGGATCCTGTGCGAACTGGTCGAAGTGCTCGACCATGGTCGAGATCACCGGAACGCCCCCGCGCGCGAGCCCACTGAAGAACCCGATCGCGGGATAGTCGAGCCCGGGCAGGAAGAGTCGACCTCCCCCGTACCACCGCGTCCACCAGCTGGCCGCCTCCGGGACGCCCGGGGCCACAGACTCGCCGTAGAAGGCGGCCCCGCCCTCCATGAGCCAAGGAGGGGCCCGGTCTGCGTGGCGTCCCATGATGTCGTACTGCAGACAGTGAAAGATCTCGTGTGCCACGGTGGAGCGCTGTTGGACCTCCGTCAGGTCGTCGAAGCGCGGATGGAAGATCATCCGGCAGACCGCGACGGCGTCGACGATTGGGTCGTAGGCCAGCACGCTCATCGCTGTCACCTGCAGCTGTGGATCGCACGATTCCACGATCGGCATCGCCACGGATCGTCCGGCTGTGCGTTGGAGCACTGCTTCCTGCTCGTGGACGAGGCGGAACGCGGTAGCGAGCATCGTCACGCTGCACTCCTCCCGACGGCCGGCGAACCGGGCGCCGGCGCTTTCGCCGAACGGGAGCACGGCTTGACCTGAGGGGCTGGTGGTGGGGTCAACGGACGCGGTGTCGTCGATCACGGCCTGCTGGGCAGGGGTGAGCTGGTCGTACACCCCCATCACCCACCGACGAGCGCCCGACCCTGAGGTCACGATGGTGAGGCCATCGCGCGGGACCGTGACTCCATCGATCTCGCGCCCTGAGGTGAGCGCGAATGCCTGGAGCGCCGCATCGGGCCGGACGTCGCCCTTGTCATCGACGAGGCGGGTGGTGGCCGCCAGCCACGCTCGATCTGCCTTCGAGCGCGCGAGCGCCTCGACTGCAGGCGGAAGGGCGTCCTCGCCGGGTGCTGCCGGCTCCTGACCGTCGCTCAGGAGAACCACACCCACTCCGGTCGCGGCAAGGATCAGCGTGACGGTCAGCAGTCGCCGAAGCCAGCTCCGCCCGAGGGTTGTCATCGATGCCACTCGGGGTGGACGTTGTGGCGGCATGTCGGCACGGTCTGCGGACCATCTTTCGTCGGGAGCGGCCTAGGCGACACGATTACCCCACCCGTCGCTTGCGTCGTGGTTGCACGGCGCTGACGTGGCCGCGGTGCACACCACGGCTGCCTGCGAACCCGCCGTTCATGGAGGCGATCGGTCTGTTCGCGGAAGATCGCCGGTCTCGACGGTGCCATCAACGTCTACATCAGCGCCGCCGACGTGTTGAAGGTCACCGAGCTGACCCCGCCTGCTAGCCGCCGAAGATGGAGCGGTCGCCCGCAGTGGCGCCGCCGTCCACTGACCACTCGGCGCCGGTCACGTAGCTGGCCTCGTCGGAGGCGAGGAAGGTGACGACGTTGGCGACCTCGTCAGGGCGGCCCATCCGCGGGACGGGCAGGCCCTTGGCCCACGGGCGACTCGTCGCCGGAGCCTCCGAAGTCGGTCATCGGCGTGTCGATGCCACCGGGGTGCACGGAGTTCACGCGCACGCCGATGGCGCCGAGGTCGAGCGCCGCGGTCTTGGACAGCCCACGTAGCCCCCACTTGCTCGACACGTAGGCACCGGCCTGCGGCAGCCCGACGATGCCCGCCGTTGGAGGAGACGTTGATGATCGACCCGCCGCCGGCCCGCTTCATCGACGGCGCCACCGTCTTCATCCCGATCAGCGGGCCGACGAGGTTCACGTCGAGCACGCGTGCGGAACCTCGCCACGTCCTGGTGCTGGACCGGCGCCGAAGTCGAGGATGCCGGCGTTGTTGACCAGGATGGTGACCGGGCCGAACCGCTCCTCGGCATCTGCCACCGCCGCCGACCCACTCCGTCTTCCGACGGTCACGTCGAGGTGCCGGTAGGCGGCGGCCTCGCCCAGGTCGGCGGCCACCGCCTCGCCTTCGGCGTCGAGGACGTCGGTGAGCAGCACCTTCGCGCCCTCCGCCACGAACCGTCGGGCCTCGGCCTCTCCCTGGCCCCGGGCGGCGCCGGTGATGATGGCCACCTTGCCCTCGAGGCGGCCGCTCATGGCTTGTCGCGACCCGACCACCCACATGGCGAAGAACTGCGAGCCGCCGCCGTAGGCGTGGCCCGACCGCGGTGCGGGCGCCGTCGACCTGGTGCTCACCGGCCTGGCCCCGCACCTGCATCGCGGCCTCGGCGAAGCGGAGCATGCCCGAGGCGCCGATGGGGTTCGACGAGAGCACGCCGCCCGACATGTTCACGGGGAGGTCGCCGTCGAGCTGGGTGACGCCGTCCTCCACCAGCCGCCAGCCCTCGCCCTTGGGCGCGAAGTGGAGGTTCTCCAGCCACATCGGCTCGAACCAGGAGAAGGGCACGTACATCTCGACGCAGTCGACCTCGCGCGCGCGGATCGGTGATGCCTGCCTGCCTGTAGACGTCGGCCGCGCACTCGGCCCCGCCGCGCGGCAGCACCGGGTCGCGGTCGGCCGACATGGTGGGCTCGGAGCGCATGGCGGTGCCCTTCACCCAGGCCACCGGTCCGTCGGCTGCGTTCGGCCACCGCCTCGCTGCCCAGCACCATGGCGCAGGCGCCGTCGGAGGACGGGCACGTCTCGGCGTAGCGGATCGGGTCCCAGAGCATCATCGAGTCCCGCACGGAGTCGAAGGTGATGTCGGGCTCGTGGAGGTGGGCGTAGGGGTTCTTGAGCGCGTTGAGGCGGTCCTTCAGCGGCCACCAGGATCCCGATGTGGTCGGGAGCCTTGGACCGGGCCATGTAGGACCGGATGTGCGGGGCGAAGTAGCCGCCGGCGCCGGCGTGCAGCGGCGGCTGGAACGGGATCGGCAGCGAGAGCGCCCACATGGCCTCGCTCTCGGTCTGCTTCTCGAAGGCCACCGTGAGCACCCGCTCGTGGATGCCGGCCTGCACGAGCTGGGCGGCGACGATGGCCGTCGAGCCGCCCACCGATCCGGCGGTGTGGACCCGGAAGAGCGGCTTGCCCGAGGCGCCGAGGGCGTCGGCCAGGTACAGCTCGGGCATCATCACGCCCTCGAAGAAGTCGGGGGCCTTGCCGACCACCACGGCGTCGATGTCGCTCCAGGTCATCGACGGCGTCGGCGAGCGCCCGGGAGGCCGCCTCGCGCACGAGGCCGGCCATCGACACGTCGCCTCGGGTGGCCTGGTGCTTGGTCTGGCCGACGCCGACGACGGCGACTCGTTCCTTGCTCATCAGGCGTCTCCTTCGAGGACGGCCACGAGGTTCTGCTGGAGGCAGGGGCCCGAGGTGGCGTGGGCCACGCCGCGGTCGGCCGTGCCGTCCATGATCCGCTGGGCCACCTCGCCGATGCGGGTGAGCCCGGCGCACCATGATCGGGTTGGCGGCCAGCGCCCCGCCGGACGGGTTCACGTTGCCGTGGTCACCGAGGCCGAGGGCCTCGCGGAGGATCAGCTCCTGGTGGCTGAAGGGGGCGTGCAGCTCGGCCACGTCGACGGACGCGTTCGCCGACCCCGGCCTTCTGCCCCGCCGTGCGGGTGGAGGCCGACACCGTCAGGTCGCGCAGCCCCAGGGCCATCGGCTCGATGCGGTGGTCGATCCCCCGGATCCACGCCGGGCGGTCCACCAGCTCGCGGGCCCGATCCCCGCTGGCGAGGATGACCGCGCGACGCGCCGTCGGTGATCGGCGGGCAGTCGCTCTTGCGCAGCGGGTCGACCAGCGGCTCTTCGGCGAGGAGGTCCGCGGCGGCGCGATCCCAGGCCAGCTGGGCGTTGGGGTTGTCCATGGCGTTGCGGCGGCTGCGAGCCGCCACCTCGGCGAAGTCGGCCTCGGTGGCCTTGCCGGCGTCGATCAGCGCTCGGGCCTGCAGGGCGGCCAGGCTGATGGCGTCGGGCCAGAGCGGGGCCACGTGGTAGGGATCGAGCTGGCGCGACAGCACCTCGTGGACGGGGCCCGGCGCCGACTTGCCGTAGCAGTACACGAGCGCGGTGTCGACCTCGCCGATCTGCAGCTTCACCCACGCCTCGTAGAGCGCCCAGGCGCCGTCCATCTCGACGTGGCTCTCCTGGATGGGCGGCCAGGGCCCGACGCCGTCGAGCGTCGAGACGAAGCTGAACGCCTGGCCGGCCAGGTAGTCGGTGGACCCCGAGCAGGTGAAGCCGATGTCGGGCTGCGTGAGGCCCACCTGGCCCCGCACCTCCTGGATCACCGGCATGAGCATCTCGACCTCGTTGCGGACGGTCTCGGCGCGCACGTTCGGCATCTGGGCGAAGGCGACCACCGCGACGTCCGTCACCAGGTCACTCCCTCACCGGGCTGCGTCACGGGCCCGTCGGGCTCGCCGTTCGGACGGAAGTAGCGGATGCTCTCGAGCGTGGGGCCACGATCGGCCTCGTCGACCCACACCGCCTCGACCCGCATGCCCGATGTGGACGTCCTCCACCGGGCACTCCTGGATCAGGTGCATGAGCGGGCAGGTCGGCGCCGTCGAGCAGGATCAGCCCTGAGGTGTACGGGATCTCCATCCCCTGGCCGTAGAAGGCCACGTTGACCACGCAGAAGCTGACGAGGGTGCCTACGTGTGGCAGCTCGACCTGTTCCGTGGTGGCCACGCCCAGCTGCGGGTCGGCCCCGCGGGAGGGCACGTAGACCTTCCCGCCCGGGGCCCGCTCCCCGAGGATCTTCCCCTGGGCGACGCCGCTTGAGGAACCGGGTGGTGGCCACGCCGGCGGTGTAGGTGAAGTCGAGACGGGCGGGGGTGCGCACGGAGCGCACCAGCTCCTCGCCCTCTAGGACCTGGGGCAGGGTGACCTCGGCCATCAGGCATCGGGCTCCCAGCAGGCGAGGTCGTGGATGGTGCCCTCGCGCTCGTCGGCCCATCGGGGCTGCACCCGCATCCCGGTGGACATGGCGTCGATGCGAGCCCGCGTCGACCGCCTGCAGGAACCCCACGTCGGCGCCGTCGGGCTGCACCAGCGCCCAGGCGAAGGGGTGCGTGCAGCGGGTGCTTCGGCATGGGGTTGCGCACCCAGGCCCAGGTGAGCGACCTCGCCGGCCGGGCCCACCTCGACCAGCTCGGTGAGCTCGTCGCCGGTGGCGCTGTCGTACTCGGTGGGCGGGCACGATCACGTGGCCGTCCGTCGCCCTGGATGCCGAGCAGCACCTGCTCGCGGAGCCCGGTGAGGAAGGCGCCGATCACCGGCCCGGTCGTGCGGGAGAACGGGATACTCGATGATGAGCGGGGCGCTGAGCACGCTGGCCGGATCGGCCGGTGAGGCCATGGCGGGCTTCCTCCACAACTAGAACACGTTCTCATCTGATGGTCTATCAGATCCCAGCGCGAGCATCAGACGGCGCGCGACAGGCGTTCTCAGTAGGTTGCACCGCATGGGCGGACGTCGGGCGGTGGCGAGCGCAGCCGTGCTCGTGGTCCTGGTGGCTGGTTGCGGCTCCTCGAGTGACGACGGAGCCGACAGCGAGCGGACGACCACCACCAGAGCGGCCACCGATGCCACGGTGGCAGACCTCGAGCGAGAGCTGGGCGCGGCCGTCCACTACGCCGGCTTCCGCCTCCTCGTCGAGACGCTGACGGTGAAGGACGGAGTGGCCGTCGTGTCCGGACGGGCGGAGAACGTCGGCGTGGACTCGGCGGAGCCTCCGCAGCGGGTCACCGTCGACCTCGACGGCCAGGAGGTGCCGCTCGATCTCAGCGCATCGGCGCTGTCGACCGTGCCCGGGGAGTCCACGGGACGATTCAGCTACGGCTTCCGCGTCCCGCCGGGCACCGACCTCGACGATGCCACGCTCCTCGTCGGATCGGCCGGGACGGCCCGCGCCGAGGTCCCGCTCGGTGACCGTGGCGTGCTGGTGGCGAACGACCCGATCGCCGTGGTGGTGGTGGGGGGCGAGGTGGTGGCCGGCGACTCGACCTTCCAGGTGGACGGGGCCGAGGTCCGCTTCGACGTGCCGGACGACCACGTGGCCGCGGAGGCCGGCCAGGCCTTCCTGACCGTCGCGTTCACCGTCACCAACAACGACCAGTTCCCTGGCGGCTATGCGTTCGTGCGCGATGACGTGCGCCTCGAGACGCCATCGGGCATCACGCTCGCCCCCGACGTGTCACCGATCGAGCTCCTGCGACCGGGCGCCTCGCTGCCGGACCTCCTCGCCCGCTGGACGATCGACGTCGATGAGCCCGGCACGTACGTGTTCGTCGGGCTCCGCGACGTCGGCACCGACGAGCAGACCGAGGGGCGCCTCGAGTTCCGTGTGGGACCGCTGGCGGGCTAGAAGGAGATGACCTGACGGATGACCTCGCCGCGCTGCATGGCGGCGAAGGCATCGTTGATCTCGTCGAGCTTGATGCGGCGGGTGATCATCCCGTCCAGGTCGAGCGAGCCGTCCTTCCAGAAGTCGAGCAGCTTGTGGAAGTCGGTGCGGACGTCGGCGGAGCCGTAGTAGCTGCCGATGAGGTTCTTCTCGGAGAAGAACAGCTCGAAGGCGGAGAACTGCACGAACTCGTCCAGCTTGCCGACGCCGACGATGCAGGCCGTGCCGCCCCGGCGGATGGCGTCGTAGCTGGCGCGCATCGTCGTGGGCAGGCCGATGGCCTCGAAGGAGTAGTCGAAGCCATCGCCACCGGTGAGGCTGGCCTTGAGGCTGTCGAGCTCGTCGGGCTTGCAGGCGTGGGTGGCCCCGAAGCGCTGGGCGTCCTCGAGCTTCTGGTCGTTGAGGTCGACGGCCACGATGGTCGATGCGCCGGCCACCTTGGCGCCCCTGGATGCAGGAGATGCCGACGCCGCCACAGCCGAAGACCACGACCGACGAGCCCTTGGCGACCTTGGCCGTGTTGATGGCGGCGCCCACACCGGTCATCACGCCGCAGCCCACCAGGCTGCCGATCTCCAGCGGGATGTCGTCGTCGATCTTCACCACCCCCTGATGGGGGACGATCATCTCCTCGGCGAAGGTGCCAGCCCCGGCCATGCCGAACACGGGCGACCCGTCGAGGGTGAAGTGCGGGGTGCCGCCCATGATCATCTGGATGTTGGAGCAGAGGTTGGGCTGGTTGCGGGGGCCGCAGTAGGCGCAGTCGCCGCACGGCGGGCTCCACGCGATGATGACGTGGTCGCCGACCTTGACGTCGGTGACCCCCTCCCCGACCTCGGCCACCACGCCAGCGCCCTCGTGGCCCAGCACGCACGGTGGCGGCTGCGGGATGGTGCCGTTCATGCACCGAGAGGTCGGAGTGGCAGACCCCAGTGGCCTCGATCTTCACCTTGACCTCACCGGCGCTCACGGCAACCAGCTCGATGTCGTCACGGACCTCGAGCTCGTCGTCACCGATGTTGCGGAGCAGAGCAGCGCGCATGTGTTCCCCCTGGAGACGGTGCCGCAACGCTTGCGGCGGGCGGAGCGTACCGGCTGGAAGCCGTACGAGAACACGTTCTACTCTGACGGTTCGTCAGATGCGAACCCGGGGGTCCCACGCACGATGTCAGGCTTCTACAAGTACGCCCAGACCGATCCCGACTTCGTGGCGGTGGTCGAACCCGACGGGTCTGAGGTGCGGGCCGGCGACCTGCTGGCTCGGGCCAACCGCTACGTCCACCTGCTCCGATCCCTCGGGCTCGAGAAGGGCGACAGCGTGGCGGCCGTGCTGCCCAACGGGGTGCAGCCCATGGAGGTGTACCTCGCCGCCTTGCAGGCTGGCTGGTACTACGTGCCGATCAACTACCGGCTCTCTCCACCGGAGATCGCGTACATCGTGCAGGACTCCGGGGCCAAGGCCCTCATCTCCCACGAGCGCTACGCAGCCGCCATCGCTGCTGCGGCGGAGGAGGCTGGGCTCCCCGCCGAGGCCCGTCTGGCCCACGGCAGCGTGCCGGGCTTCCGCGACGTGGAGGAGGCACTGGCGCAGCATCCCGACACCCTCCCCGACGACCGGGCCGCGGGCGCGGCCATGCACTACACCTCCGGCACCACCGGCAAGCCCAAGGGCGTCAAGCGGAACCTCTCCGACTTCGACCCCGACACCATGGCCGAGCTGTTCACCGGCTTCTTCAGCCTCTTCGGCATCCCCCACCGGGAAGACCAAGTGCACCTGTGCACCTCGCCGAACTACCACACGGCGGTCACCACCTTCGCCGGCAACGCCCTGCACTCGGGGCACCGAGTGGTGTTCATGGACAAGTGGGACCCAGCCAAGACCCTCGAGCTGATCGAGCGCCATCAGGTCACCCACACCCACATGGTCCCCACCCAGTTCCACCGGATGTTGCAGCTCCCCGACGACGTTCGGGCCAAGCACGACGTGTCGTCCATGCGCTGGGCCATCCACGCGGCCGCGCCGTGTCCCGTCGACGTCAAGCAGAAGATGCTCGACTGGTGGGGCCCGGTGATCTGGGAGTACTACGGCGCCACCGAGGGCGGCGGCACCACGGCCACGCCGGAGGATTGGATCAAGTACCCGGGCACCGTCGGCAGCCCCTGGCCCATCTCGGAGCTGAAGATCACCGACGACGACGGCAACCCTGCGGAGTCGGGGGTGCCGGGGACCGTCTGGATGAAGATGGGTGGGCAGGACTTCGAGTACAAGGGCGACCGCTCCAAGACCGACGAGAACCACGATGCCGACGGCTTCTTCACCGTCGGCGACATCGGCTACCTCAACGAAGACGGGTTCCTGTTCCTCTGCGACCGCAAGAGCGACATGATCATCGCCGGCGGGGTGAACATCTACCCGGCCGAGATCGAGGGCGAGATCCTGGCCCACCCGGGCGTGGGCGACGTGGCGGTGTTCGGGATCCCCGACGACGACATGGGCGAGCAGATCAAGGCGGTGGTGGAGCCGGCCCCGGGCCAGGTGGCGGGCGAGGAGCTGGCGGCATCGATCATGGCCCACGTGGAGGGCCGCCTGGCGAAGTTCAAGTGGCCCCGTTCGATCGACTTCGCTGAGGAGCTCCCACGGGAGCCCACCGGCAAGCTCCTGAAGCGCCAGCTGCGCGATCCCTACTGGGAGGGGCGCGACCGCGCCATCTGAGCGCTTCTGATGCTCCGAGCATCTCCCGGGCCTACCATCCGGCCATCGACCAGGAGGTGCAGGTGGGCGAGAACCGGATCGAGATCGCTGCCAGACCAGACCCTGTGGCGCTGCGGCCTGGATCCGCTGCGCTCGTGGTGGTCGACATGCAGAACGACTTCGCCTCGCCTGGTGGGATGTTCGACAGGGCGGGCATCGACGTGCAGTGCATCCAGGAGATCGTGCCACCCATCGCGCAGACCCTCGCTGCAGCCCGTCGCGCCGAGGTGCTCGTGATCTACCTGAAGATGGGCTTCCGACCCGATCTGAGCGACGCGCAGCCTGACTCCCCGACCTGGCTCAAGCACGTCCCGCTCCAGGCGGGCGCAGACATCGTGGCGCCCGACGGGACGCCGAGTCGCGTCCTCGTCCGCGACACCTGGAACACGGCGATCATCGACGCGCTCAGTCCGAGCCCTGATGACCTGGTGCTCTACAAGCATCGCTATAGCGGGTTCTTCGAGACGGGCCTGCACAACGCCCTACGCCAGCGCGGCATCGAGACCCTCCTCTTCGTCGGCGCGACGACCAGCGTCTGCGTCGAGTCAACGGTCCGGGATGCGATGTTCCTCGACTACCACTGCCTCGTGCTGGAGGACTGCACGGCGGAGCCGATTGCCGCTGATGCGCCTCGCAGCAACCACGAAGCCTCCCTGACGGTCCTCGAGCTGCTCTTCGCCTCGATCACCGACTCGACTGCTGTGCAGGCGGCTCTCGAAGCGCTCCACACGATGGCCGACGCGAGCTGAAGCACGGGGCCGGCTGGCTCGATTCACCCCAGGTGGTCGCAGAGGAGGTGGCAGGCCGTCTCCAGCTCCTCCCCCACCCAGGCGAGGTCGCCCACGCCGTTGCGCCACGCCACCAGACAGGAGAACCACACGTGGCCCAGCGTCTTCGCGATGGCCGCCTCGACGGCGGGGTCGGTGCCTGACGGGAAGGCCTGGAGCATGACCCGCTGCATCACGTCGGTGGTGGCCGTCGACGCCCCGCCGGCCTCGCGGTCGTCGGAGGTGAGCGCTGTGATCACCGCTTCGGCCAGCTGGGGCTGGCGCTCCATCGTCGCCACCGCCCGGCGCAGCACGTCGTAGACCCGTTCGGCGGTGGTATCGCCGCGGGGAGCGCGGGTGCTGACCCGCCGCTCCAGGTCCTCCATCCACTCCACCATGGCGGCGGCCAACAGGGCGTCCTTGCTGGGGAAGTACCGGTAGATGGTGCCGAGTGCCACCTCGGCCGAGGCGGCCACGTCGCGCATCTGGACGGCGTCGTAGCCACCGTCGGCCCCCAGCTCGAGCGCCGCCACCAGGACGCGCTGGCGGCGAGCCGCCTGCGACGTGGTGAGGGACTCAGCGACGGTCGCCATCCCCCAAACCTACTGGAACAGGTTCTAGTCCTCGGCGATCTGGATGGCGGCCCGGTCGGCCACGTGCGGCGCGATCACGTCCGTACGGACCCGGTCGTGCTCAGGGTGCTGGTCGTAGGCCCGCCACCCCTCCTCGTCGTCGAAGGACGCCACGATCCCGTAGTCCCAACGGCCTTCGCCCAGGCCCAGGTCCGGGCCGTGGCGGTAGCGGCGCAGCGAGGGCACCAGGCCGGGAAGGCGGGCCACCTCGGCCTCGATGGCCGCCACCACCTCGGCCGACGTCCCCGGCGCCCACCGGTACACGACGACGTGGTGGACGGTCACCTCAGTCGGTGACCGCGTCGGCCAGCTCGGCTTCGACCGCCGGGGCGGGCTGGCGGCGCCGAGCCCAGAGGGTGGAGAGGAACCGCTCCACGCCCTCGATCACCCGGGCTGTGCGGACCGAGGGGAAGATCTCGAAGGCGTGCTGGGCCCCCTGCATCTCGCCGTAGAGCACCGGCTGCACCCGACACCTCGCGGAGCCGCTCGACGAAGGTGCGGGCGTCCTCCACGGGAGCCAGGGTGTCCTTGTCGCCGTGGATGAC
Organism: uncultured Microthrixaceae bacterium; assembly: GCA_963795165.1. GTDB lineage: Bacteria > Actinomycetota > Acidimicrobiia > Acidimicrobiales > VFJN01 > VFJN01. Next base: position 514,301 of record CAWCGT010000001.1, read on the forward strand.
GAAGAAGGGCGGGGCGTCGGGGTGCACGTGGTGGAGCGGTGAGGCCTCCTCGAAGCTGCTCCGGCTCTTCGTCCAGGAAGGCCTTCATGACGATGCGGCTCGAGGAACCGGCGGAACACCTCGGGATCGCTGCCGAAGTGGCCGCCGTCGGTGAAGTCGTAGATGCCGTAGAACGGCACGGCGGCGGCCACGCGCGGTGTCGGCGTCCTCGAAGCCCGGGCTGGAAGCGGGGGTCGTTGGCGGTCAGCCCCATGAGGGCGGTCAGGTGCCCTCCGGCCGATCCGCCGGTGACGCACACGAAGTCGGGGTCGATGCCGTACTCGTCGGCGTGCTCCTTGATCCACGCCAGCGCCTCGCTTGAGGTCGACGAGGTGCTCGGGCATGGCGACGCGTGGGGCTGAGCCGGTAGTTGACGTTGAACCCCACCCAGCCCTGCGCCGCCATGTGGTTGAGGAGCGGGATGCCCTGCTCGCGCTTGTCGCCGATCACCCAGCCGCCGCCGTGGATCTGCATGAGCGGCGGGCCGTCGCGCCTGCCCGGCTGGCGCTGGAGCGCTGGGCAGCGTGACGTCGAGCTTGAGCCGCCGTGCCCCCGACGCGAGCGAACTCCATGTTGCGGACCCGTCGCACCCCCCGACGCCGGGTCATCAGGAACGGCAGGACGACGTGGCTGCGCGGGAAGCGGGGCGCGGCGTCCTCAGGGTCGAGGTCGGTCAACGCTCCCCGGACCGATACCACGGTGCGGCGGGTGACCAGTCCGATGGCCACCAGCAGGACCCCGGTGATCCCCATGAGCCCCAGCCCCACGAGCCCAGCCACGTGGTCGAGGGCACCTCCGGCCACCAGGAGCCCGGTGAGCAGGGCGCCGATCACGAGGTGGTGCCACACGAGCTCGATGGTGATCCACGAGGCGAAGAAGCTCCACAGGAACACGAGCGGGCTTCCCTTGCGGGGAGCGAGGGCGTTGAGGGCGTAGATGACGCCGAGGAGGCCGAGGACGAGGAGGAGCCAGCTCATGCACCCCAGTGTGACCCTTGGGCTCCGAGCAGGTGAAGTCGGTCCCGGTGGGCCATCATTCCCGGGTGGAACGACTCTCCGGCCTCGACGCCTCCTTCCTGTACTTCGAGACGCCCAGCATGCACATGCACGTGGCGATGACGGCGATCTTCGATCCGTCGACGATGCCGGGGGGTACTCCTTCGAGAAGATCAAGGAGTTCATCGAGTCGCCGGCTCCACCTGGTGCCCCCGTTCCGTCGCCGGGTGGTGGAGGTGCCGTTCCGGCTCAACCACCCGGTGTGGGTCGAGGACCCGCACTTCGACCTCGACTACCACATCCGCCGCATCGGGGCTCCCTCTCCCGGCGGGCACCGCGAGCTGGCTGAGCTGGCCGCCCAGATCGCCAGCACGCCGCTCGACCGGAGCCGGCCGCTCTGGGAGCTCTACGTGGTGGAGGGCCTGGCCGACGGGAACATCGGCGTGGTCACCAAGATGCACCACTGTGCCGTCGACGGCGTCTCCGGCGCCGAGCTGATGGTGAACCTCTTCGACCTCGAGCCCGAGCGGCCGCGAGCTCGACCCGCCGGAGCCGCGGGAGCCCGAGCCGCTGCCCTCGGACCTCGAGATGGTCGGTCATGCGTTGGCGTCTCGGGCGCGGCGACAGACGAGCATCCTCCCCGCTCATCGGGTCCACCGCCCGCACGGTCAGCACCCTGGTCTCTCGCCGTCGCGACCCCGACGCCTTCGTGGGCGCTGTGCCCCTCACCGCCCCGCCGACCCCGTGGAACCGGGCCATCACCCCGCACCGACGCATGAGCTTCACCCGGGTGCGGCTCGACGACATCAAGCGGATCAAGAACCACGTCGGGTGCACCGTCAACGACGTCGTCCTGGGGCTGATGGGGGGCACGCTCCGCCGCTACCTGGAGGCGCATGACGCCCTGCCCGACGCTCCCCTGGTGGCGGTGTGCCCCGTGTCGGTCCGCGACCGAGGAGCAGACCGGGCAGCTCAACAACAAGGTGTCGGCGATGTTCACCAGCCTCGCCACCGACGTCGACGACCCGATCGAGCGGTTGCGCGTGATCCACGAGGTCACCAAGGGCGCCAAGGAGGACCACAACGTGCTCGGGGCCAACCTCCTCCAGGACTGGGCCGAGCACGCCGCCCCCACCACCTTCGCCCTGGCTGCCCGCCTCTACTCGGGCATGAACCTCAGCGACCGCCACCGCCCGATCCACAACGTGGTGATCTCCAACGTCCCCGGGCCCGCCCTTCCCGCTGTACTACGCGGGAGCCCGAGCTCGAGTACACGCTGCCCGATGGGCCCGGTGATGGAGGGCGCGGGCCTGAACATCACGGTCCTGTCCTACATGGACAACGTCGACATCGGGTTCATGGTCTGCCGAGAGCTCGTCCCCGACGTGTGGGCTCTGGCCGACCACGTGGAGGAGGCCATGGCAGAGCTCCTCGCCGCCATCGAGCCCGCCCCCAAGAAGCCGCCCGCCAAGCGGGCGCCCGCGAAGAAGACGCCCGCGAAGAAGACGGCCGCCAAGGCCAAGGCGGCTCCCAAGAAGGCAGCGGCCAGGCAACCCACCCCCTGACAACTGGGTAGAACTCGTTCCAGTGCCCTAACGTTCGGGCGTGGCGTACAACATCGCCGACCTCTTCGAGCACACCGTGGACTCGGTGGCCGACCGCGAGGTTCTGGTCGTGGGCGACCAGCGCCGCACCTACGCGGAGCTCGAGGAGCGAGCCAACCGGCTGGCGCACCACCTGGCCGGCCACGGCATCGACCCCGGCGACCACATCGGGGTGTACGGCGCCAACAGCGTCGAGTGGATCGAAGCCGCCCTGGCTGCCTACAAGATCCGTGCCGTCCCGGTGAACGTCAACTTCCGGTACGTCGAGGAGGAGCTGCGCTACCTCTTCGACAACGCCGACTTCGCCGCTGTCGTGTACGACCGGGCCTACGCCCCCCGGATCCAAGCCGTTCGGGACTCGCTCCCACTGCTCCAGCACCTCATCCACATCGAGGACGGTTCCGGTCCGGACGGGGGATGACGCGCTGCCCAAGCTCGAGTCGGTGGCCTTCGAGGACGCCATGGCCGGCGGGGTCGTCCGGAGCGGGACTTCCCCGAACGGTCGGGCGACGACCACTACGTCCTCTACACCGGTGGGACCACGGGGATGCCCAAGGGCGTGGTGTGGCGACAGGAGGACGTGTTCTTCGCCCTCGGCGGTGGCATCGACGCCTACACCAACGAGCGGGTCGGCTCGGAGTGGACCCTCGCCGAGAAGGCCAAGGCGGTCACCGAGCCGCTGCGCTCGCTCAACCTCCCTCCGCTCATGCACGGCGCCGCCCAGTGGGGGTTCCTGCGCTTCGCGTTCGAGGGGAACCTCATCGTGATGCTGAACCGCTTCGACGCCGAGGAGGTCTGGCGCACCATCGAGCGGGAGCGCATCAACAGCGTCTCCATCACCGGTGACGCGATGGCGCGGCCGATGATCGAGGCCTTGGAGGCGATGGGTGGGCCAGCGGCGCTCGACCTCTCCTCGCTGTTCGTGCTGGCGTCGACCGCCGCCATCTTCTCGCCCACCGTGAAGGACCGGTACCTCGAGCTCTTCCCAGATCTCATGCTCATCGACGCGATCGGCAGCTCGGAGACGGGTGCCAACGGCATGCGGGTGGTGGGCAAGGGGGACACCCAGAACAAGGGCGGTGGCCCGACGGTGACGGCCGCGCGCGACGCTGTGGTGCTCGACGACGACCTCACCGAGATCCCGCCAGGGAGCGGCCGACCGGGGCGTCTGGCTCGCCGGGGCAATGTGCCCGTCGCCTACTACAAGGACGCCGAGAAGTCGGCCGCCACCTTCGTGCAGGGTCCCGACGGGTCCCGGTACGCCCTGGCCGGCGACATGGCGGTCCTCGAGGCCGACGGCACCATCACCCTGCTCGGGCGCGGCTCGCAGTGCATCAACTCCGGCGGGGAGAAGATCTTCCCCGAGGAGGTCGAGGCGGCCCTGAAGGCTCACCCGTCCGTGTTCGACGCCGTCGTGGTCGGGGTCCCCGACGACCGGTGGGGCCAGCGGGTGGCGGCCGTCATCCAACCCCGACCTGGCACCTCCCCCACCCTGGCCGACGTCGACGCGCACTGCCGCACGCACGTCGCTGCCTACAAGGTGCCGAAGGAGATCCACCTCGTGGCGGAGGTGGTGCGCTCCCCCAGCGGCAAGCCCGACTATCCGTGGGCCCTCCAGGTGGCCCGCGGCGACACCATCGCCTGATCCGAACCCGAACCCGAACCAAGCCAAGGAGAAACCAGCACGATGCAGGTCCACGAGAAGCTCTTCATCGGAGGCGAGTGGGTCGATCCCGCCGGCTCCGACGTCATCGAGGTCATCTCTCCCCACAGCGAGGAGGTCGTGGGACGGGTCCCGGAGGGCACCACCGCCGACGTCGACCGTGCGGTCGCCGCCGCCCGGGCCGCCTTCGACCAGGGCGAGTGGCCGCGCCTCACCCCCGAGGAGCGCATCGCCGCCGTGCAGCGCTTCAGCGACATCTATGCCGCCCGCATGATGGACATGGCCCAGGTGATCACCACGGAGATGGGCTCGCCGATCTCCTTCTCCCAGCTGGCCCAGTCGCCTGCCCCCTGGATGATGCTCAACAGCTTCATCGGCGAAGCGGCCAAGTACCCGTGGGAGGAGGAGCGCAACGGCGTGCTCGGCTCCCCCGTGATCGTCCGCTCGGAGGGGGTCGGTGTGGTCGGGGCCATCGTCCCGTGGAACGTGCCCCAGTTCGTCACCATGTCGAAGCTGGCCCCTGCGCTCCTGGCCGGCTGCACCATCGTGATCAAACCGTCCCCGGAGACGCCGCTCGACGCCATGCTGATGGCCGAGCTGCTGGAGGAGGCGGGCATCCCCAAGGGGGTGGTCAGCGTGATCCCGGCCGGCCGCGAGGTCGGCGAGCACCTGGTGCGGCACAAGGACGTCGACAAGATCGCCTTCACCGGGTCCACCGCCGCCGGCCGCACCATCGCCTCGATCTGCGGCGAGCAGCTGAAGCGGGTGAGCCTGGAGCTGGGCGGCAAGTCCGCCGCCATCATCCTGGACGACGCCGACATCGCCGCCACCATGGAGGGGCTCAAGTTCGCCTCCCTCATGAACAACGGCCAGGCCTGCGTGGCCCAGACCCGCATCCTCGCCTCCCGGTCGAGCTACGACGAGGTGGTCGGAGCCCTCGCCGACATGGTGTCCGGGATGACGGTCGGGGACCCCGACGACCCGGCCACGGAGATCGGTCCGCTGGTGGCCGAGCGTCAGCAGGAGCGGGTGGACAAGTACATCGCCCTGGGTCAGGAAGAGGGTGCCCGAGTGGTGGTGGGCGGCAACGGCCGGCCGGCGGGCGTCTCCAAGGGCTGGTACGTGCAGCCCACGGTCTTCGCCGACGTGGACAACTCGATGCGCATCGCCCAGGAGGAGATCTTCGGACCGGTGCTGGCGGTGATCCCCTACGACGACGTCGACGACGCCGTCCGGATCGCCAACGACAGCGAGTTCGGGCTGGCTGGATCCGTCTGGACAGCCGACGCCGACGCCGGCATGGACGTGGCCCGGCGGGTGCGCACCGGCACCTTCGGGGTCAACAAGTACACGATGGACTTCGTGGCCCCCTTTGGCGGGTTCAAGGCGTCCGGCGTGGGTCGGGAGTTCGGACGAGAGGGCCTCGAGCACTACATCGAGCTCAAGTCCATCATTCCCTAGGCAGCCGGAGCGGGTTCTGCGCGCGGCGGAGCGCGCGGGACCCGCTCAGGTGCCCAGGTAGGCGGCCTCGAGCTCGGGGGCGATGTCGTCGGGCTGCCCCACCGACGTCACGGTCCCGTGGAGCATGATGGCGGCGTAGTCGGCCACCCCGAGGACGGTGCGGGCGAACTGCTCCACCACGAGGATGGAGACGCCGCTGCGGGCGATCTCCCCCACCAGCTCGTAGAGCTCTTCCACGATGAGGGGGGCCAGGCCCATCGACAGCTCGTCGAGGAAGAGGAGCGTGGGCTCGACGGCCAGGCCTCGGGCCATGGCGAGCATCTGCTGCTCGCCGCCCGACATGGTCCCGGCCAGCTGCGTGCGGCGCTCCCCCAAGCGGGGGAACTGCGCATAGGCGCGCTCCTCCACCACGGACTGGTCCACTCCGGCGAAGGTGACCATTCGGAGGTTCTCCCGGACAGTCAGATTGGGAAAGATGCCGCGGCCTTCTGGGATCGTGCACACGCCGATGCGCGCCAGCGAGTCAGGCGACGCGCCGTTCACGTGACGGCCGCCGATGTGGACGCAGCCAGCCGTCGGGGTCATCTGCCCGCAGGCCGTCTTGAGCGTGGTGGTCTTGCCCGCCCCGTTGGGCCCCAAGAGCGCCACCACGCTACCGCGAGGCACCGTGAGGTCGACGCCGTGCAGCACCTCGATGCGTCCGTAGGCCGCTCGCACCCCACGGAGCTCCAGCATGGGCTCCGGGCCCTCGGCCGCGGCGGCGCCGGCCGACGCCGGGCCGGTGGTGCTCACGCGTCGCCCTCCGCCGGCGCACCCAGGTAGGCATCGAGCACGGTCTGGTCCTGCTGGATCTCCTCCGCGGTCCCGACGGCCAGGATGGCCCCGAAGTCGAGGACGTGGATCAGGTCGCAGACCCGCATCACCAGCTGCACGTCGTGCTCCACGAGGAGGATGGCCATGCCTTCGCTGGCCAGCTCCACGAGGAGGTTGGCGAAGTCGTCCGACTCGCTCTCGTCGAGGCCCGAGGCCGGCTCGTCGAGGAGCAGGACCTTGGGCCGGGTGGCCAGTGCTCGACCCAGCTCGACCAGCCGGGCCAGGCCCGTGGGCATGGCGTCCACCCGCTCGTCAGCCACCGCGCGGATCCCCACGCGATCGATGATGGCGTCGACGTCGCGCCGAGGGTCGCTGTCGGAGTCGCGGGACCACGACCGGCGGATCTCCGCCGCCGTGAGGATGTTGTCCCGGGCGGTGAGGGAGCCGAACACCTCGAGGCGCTGAAAGGTGCGAGCGATGCCGCGGCGGGCCCGGAGGTGCGCCTTGGTGGAGGTGATGTCCTTGCCGTCGAGGATCACCTTGCCGCTGACCGTGTCCTGGAGGCCGGTGATCACGTTGAAGGTGGTGGTCTTGCCGGCACCGTTGGGGCCGATCAGCCCGGTGATGTGGCCGGCGTCGCAGTCGAGGTCGACGTCTCGGACAGCGGCGTGGCCGCCGAAGCGGACGTTGACGCCGCGCACCTCGAGGAGAGCCATGTCAGGAGGGTTCGCCCTCGGGGGTGCGATCCCCTCTGGCCAGCAGGCGATCGGTCTGGGCTCGCCGCTCGTGGAGGTCCCGCACCAGCCAGAAGCGCAGGAACGACGACAGCGCCCCCTTGAGGTACAGAGCGCCTCCGGCGACGGCGAGCGCCACCCCGAGCAAGGCGAGGACGATGGCGTCTCGCTGGCTCAGCGCGTTCGTCGTCCCGTTCGACATGGAGTACGCGATCACGGGGAGGACCACCCCCGCGGCCATGCCGAGCAGGCCGGCTCGGGTGGCCAGCTGGTCTCGCGTCGTGGACGGGTCGGCGATCTTGAGGTCGGCGATGTCGGCCTTGAACTGCTCGATGCGATCGGGGTCAGCGGGCATCAGGGGCTCCAGTGGGGTCGGGGGTGGGGTCATCGGACGGCGGTGCCCAGGTAGGCGGCCTGCAGGTCGGACTGGATGGCGGCAGGGGCGCCCACGGCGCTCAGCCGCCCCTGCACCAGCACAGCAGCCAGGTCGGCGACGCCGAGCACGGCGTGGGCGAACTGCTCGACGACGACGACCGAGACGCCGGTCGCGGCGATGGCAGCCACCTGGGCGTACAGCTGCTCCACGATCAGCGGGGCCAGCCCCATCGACAGCTCGTCGAGCAGGAGCAGGGCGGGTTGGGTGGCCAGCCCGCGAGCCAGGGCCAGCATCTGCTGCTCACCGCCGGACATCGTCCCGGCCACCTGGGTGCGGCGCTCCTCCAGTCGGGGGAACCGGGCGTACGTCTCCGCTTCGATGTCGGCCAGGCGACGACCGGAGTGGGTGGCCATCCGCAGGTGCTCTTGCACGGTCAGGTTGGCGAAGATGCCACGACCCTCGGGGATCAGGCACAGGCCGGCGCGAGCCAGGTCGTCGGCCCGGGCGCCGTTGACCCGACGCCCGGCCAGCAGGATCTCCCCGTCGCTGGCCGGGTGCAGACCGGCGAGCACCGACAGCAGGGTGGTCTTGCCGGCCCCATTGGGTCCGAGTACGGCGACCACCGCTCCCGAGGGGACGTCGAGGTCGACGCCGTGGAGCACGTCGATGGGGCCGTAGCCGGCGCGGAGGCCGGTGACGGAGAGGATGGGCTCGCTCACGGTGATGCCCCCAGGTAGGCCGCCACCACGGTCGCGTCCTGCTGGACCTCTGCCGGAGGACCGCTGGCCAGGACCCGTCCGAGGTCCAGCACGTGCACCAGGGCGCAGACCTCCATCACCAGCTGCACGTCGTGCTCCACCAGGACCACCGCCACCCCGGACGCGGCCACCTCGCGCAGCACGTCTCGGAAGGCGGCGGTCTCATGCTCGTCCTGCCCGCTGGCCGGCTCGTCGAGCAGGAGCACCTTGGGGTCGGTGGCCAGGGCTCGGGCCAGCTCCACCATCCGCGCCCGTCCGGTGGGGAGGCGGTCGGCCCGCTGGGCAGCGTCGGGCGACAGGTCCGAGCCGGGCGAGCAGCTCGTCGGCCACCGCGCCGGGGTGCCGTCGTCCGCTCACGTCGGCGGCCAGGCGCACGTTCTCTCGCACGGTGAGCAGCCCGAAGAGCTCGAGGCGCTGGAAGGTGCGGGCCAGCCCATGCCGCGCCCGCTTGAAGGGAGCCAGGCCGGTGACGTCCGCGTCCGTCGATGGCGATCCGTCCCCGAGTGGGCTCCTGCAGGCCGCAGATGACGTTGAAGAGGGTCGTCTTGCCGGCGCCGTTGGGACCGATGAGACCGGTGACCACCCCGGGGGCGGCGGCCAGGGACACGTCCTGCAGGGCCAACCGCCCGCCGAAGCGAACCGACACCTCGTCGACGGCCAGGCCGCTCACGGCGACACCCGCTCGGGCGGTCGGAGGCCCAGGCCGCGTTCGACGACGTCGAGCTCGGTGCGAGAGAGGGGCTGGTCCAGGCCCGCCCACTCCAACGCGATCGGTGCCGGTCCCCGGCGGCGACGGGCCGCCACCGCCTCGGCCACCTGGGGCCAGATGACGAGCGCCGCCCAGGACGAGGTAGGTGAGGCCCCACCCGGTGATCCCTCCGGCGAGGGCGAGGATGGCCGCCACCCCGATGGTGCCCACCAAGGCCGCCAGGACGCCTGGCACCTGGGTGAGCACGGCATACCGGCCAGCGATGTCGCGCACCGCCCCGTTGGGGTTGCGGCCCAGAGCGATGCCCATCGTGCCCGGCAGGAGGCGATTCAGGTTGGCGAGGAACGGCCAGACGCCCACAGCGACCGGGAACCCGCCGAGCACCAAGCCGGCGAAGATGGCGCCGGCGGCCGTGCCGATCCCCCCCACCACCGCCAGGAGGAGGAGGGGGAGGCTCTCGAAGAGGCTGAAGCGCTCGTAGCCGACCGATCCCAGCGTGCCCGCGTAGAGGGCACCGCCCACCCCGGCCATGGCTGCCGACAGCCCGAACACGGTCATCTTGAGGCGGGTGAGGTCGAGGCCGAGGGTGGCACAGGCGGCTGGGCTGTCCTTCATGGCGAGCAGGCGCTGCCCGAAGCTGCTCCGGCGGATGGCCACCACCAGCAGGTACAGAACGGCGAAGACCACCGACAGCAGCACCAGCTGCGTGGGCCGGTGGCGACCGTCGAGGCCAGGGAGATCAAGCGGTTGGACGGCGATCACCCCGAGGTCGAAGACCTCGATGTGCACCGGTCCGAGGTCGAACGCGGGCAGCGTGAAGAACCACCGGTCGAGGAACACCGCGAATGCGGCGGTGGCGAGGGCCAGGTAGATCCCCGAGAGCCGTAGGGCCGGCAGTGCGACCACCACGCCGACGGCTGCGCAGATGAGGGCCGCGTAGAGGAGACCGAGCGGATCGCCGTCGCCGCCGTGGTGCGACATGACGATGGCGCCGATGGCGGCGAAGCTCATCTGGCACAACGACATCTGCCCCGCGAACCCCACGAGCGGCACCAGCGACAGCGCGATGAGGGCGACGCCGAAGATCCGAGAGGCCCGGAGGGCGTCGGCATCGCTGACCAGGGCGGCCACCAGCGCCGTGCCCGCCACCACCGTGCCGGCGGTGACGAGGGCTCCCCACCACGAGGGCAGGGGGATCACCTCGCGCGAGGCCCCGGCCGCCCGAGTCGGGAGCTGCGGGTTGGGGAGGACCAGGAGGATCACGAACAGGACCACCACCGGGATCACGAACCGGAAGGTGGAGAAGTAGGAGTTGTCGCTGGGCACGTAGCCGATGGCATAGGAGTCCGCCAGGCCCAGCAGGATCGCCCCGGCGAAGGTCATCGGGAGGCTGCGGAGCCGACCGAACATGGCGGCGGCGTAGGCGCTCACGATGAGCAGGGTGAGGTTGATGTGCGACAGGGAGCCGAAGGACGGTGCGATGAGGATGCCGGCGAGGGCGGCCAGGGAGCAGCCGATGGCCCAGGCGTAGGCCGCCGATCGATCGGGCCGGGCGCCGTGGAGCTGCGCCAGGCTGCGGCTGTCGACCGCAGCGCGCATGTCGAGCCCCACCCGGGTGCGGTAGAGCAGGATCCGAAGGCCCACGGCCACCATGACCGCGACCACGAAGGCGCTGGCCTGATGCCAGCTCACCCGGACGCCGAACAGCTCGATGCGCTCCCCGGGGAACAGCAGGGGTGGCTGGTGGGGCGCCTGGGCGGTCCCACAGCAGCAGCCCCAGCCCGAGGAGAGCCACCAGGAGGCTGATGGTGACCACGATCCGGACCGTCTCGGGTGCGTCGGTGAGGTGCCGCATGATGACGCGCTCGATGAGCAGGCCCAGGCCGGGGGCCAGCACCAGCAGGACCGCCGCCAGGGCGACCGGGACGGGCCAGCCCCAGTCGACCTGCAGCTGCCAGTAGGCGAACGCGCCCAGCATGCCCGATCGCGCCGTGGGCGAAGTTGAAGATCCCGGTGGTGGTGTAGGTGAGCACCAGGCCACTCGCCGCCAGGGCGAAGATGGCCGCGGTGCTCAGCCCCAGGACGGTGTTGCTGAGGAGCTCCTCCATGGCGCGGTGGGCGTCAGGCTCTCAGGCGCCGGACACGGCGAACACGTTGTCCGGGCTGCAGTTGTACAGGCCATCGTCGGGGTCGGTGGCCTCCTCGTCGTAGGTGAACCCGTCGGGCCCGAGGGTGAGGAGCAGGAAGCACGGGCTGGGGTCGGCGTTGCCGGGGGTCTGCGGGGCGTGCAGCCCGCCTGCCGTCCAGCCCTCGGCCTTGGCTGCCTCCTCCAGGAGGCAGTCCGAGGTCAGGTCCGATCCGCAGGCCGCGGCGGCTTGGGCGAACAGCAGCCACGAGGAGAGGCCCTGCACCCCGAGCAGCGCCACCTTGCCGGACGGGTTGTACTCCTCCATCAGGTCCAGGTAGTCCTGGGTGGCCTTGTTCTCGTCGGCCTGCTCGAAGGGGTGGAACTGCGACTGGATGTACAGCTTCGGGGCGATGTCCCCGGCCTCGGCTGCGTACTTGGCGTCGTAGAAGTTCCCGCTGAGCAGCACCACGTCGGGTTGCCAGCCAGCGGTGTCCATGGCCTGGTTGAGCGCCACGAAGTCGCTCGGTTGCCCCACGTACTCCAGGATCTTGATGTCCTTGGCCTCCATGTCGGCCACGAAGTTGGGCCAGCCGGCCTCGCCCGCGGGGGCGTACTCGATCTGGTACTCGACCTCGTAGCCGATGGAGGCGGCGGCCTCCACCAGCTGGTCGCGCACGAGCAGCACGGACGGGAGGTTGGACGTCATGATCCCGTAGCGGTCGATGCTGTCGGGGAACTGGCGCTTGGCGGCCTGGAGGCGCCCGACGGAGCTCTTGTCGACCGGGTTGGGCAGCGGTTGCACCTGGAGCTCGGCCGTGCGACCACGCTCTGACACGACGTACCCGGCGATGTTGGCCAGCCCGCAGTCGACCCGGACGCCGTTGGGGTCCTCGTCGAACACCGCCCCGCCGCCCACCAGGGCCAAGTTCTGGTCGCACGCCTCCGTCACCCGGGGCTCGTACTCGGTGAGGGCGGCGTCGAGGTCGTCGACGACCAGCTCCCGTCCGAGGATCCCGCCGTGCTCGTTGCACCACTTGGTGAAGGCCACCGCGGTGTCGTACATCTCTTCGTTGAGGCCGGGAGCGCCCGTGAACCCCTTGTCGGTGACGGTGCCGAGGCGGATCTGGGTGTCGGTGACGCCGGTGTCGGTGGCCCCGGAGGCGTCGCCGTCCTGGCACACCTCGGCCAGGTCGCCGAACCCGCCGTTGGCGAGGGCGGTGGGATCCTCGCTGGTCGATCCTGCTGTGGTGGTGGTGCTGTCGCTGTCGCCGCCGGTCTCGGCGTCGTCGCGGGCACAGGCCGCGGAGGCCAACGAGCAGCAGCGCTAGGAGCGGCCGAGCGGGCTCGGGTGGTTCTCACGGTGATTCCCCCTGGGTGTTCGGTGATGTGTTCGGTGGTGTGACGATGGGTGCGGTGATGGAGTGGCGGCAGCGTACTTAGCCGAGGCTGACCGGTTGCGAGGCCAGGCTGGCCCCCAGCCGCAGCAGCGACGGGCTGGCGCCGCCGAGGGTGAGCTCGAGGACCTTGGCCCACCGGAAGTAGCGGTGGATCGGGTAGTCGAGGTCGACGCCGATGCCACCGTGGAGGTGCTGGGCGGCGTGCACGACGCGCTGCGCTCCCTCGGCGGCCCAGAACTTGGCTGTCATGAGCTCGTCGTGGGCGTCCAGGCCCTCCGACAGGCGCCAGGTGGCCTGGATGGACGTGAGGCGGATGGCCTCGGTGTCGATGTAGGCGTCGGCCACCCGCTGGCCGACGGCCTGGAAGGTGCCGAGCTTGCTGCCGAACTGCTCTCGCTCGGACACGTACCGGGCCGTGATGGCCAGGGCCTCCTCGCACACGCCGGTCTGGGTGGCGCAGATGGCGGCCACCAGGTGGTCGGTGGTCCACGTCACGATCTCGGACCCCTGCTCTGCCCCTCCGAGTCGGTCGTCATCGCTGACGGCCACGCTTTCGAGGCCCACCGTCCACTGCGGCTCCCCGGTGACCGCGGCCGACCGCCCGAGCGACACCCCCTCGGCGTCGGGCGCCACCAGGAACACGTGCGGACGTGCTCTCGCCGGTGCGGGCCGGCACCAGGATGGCCAGAGCCCGGTCGGCGCCCACCACGAGCGCTCTTCTCGCCGTCGAGGCACCACCCCCCGTCGTGCGGTGGCCTGGGTGGTGGGGACGGCCGGCACCGACACGTCGCTCGGCTCGTAGAGGGCGGCGGTGAGGGTGGCGGTGCCCGGCGATCACGTCGGGCAGCAGGCGCGCCCGCTGCGCATCGCTCCCGAACTCGGGCCACGGGCAGGGCGGAGGCGACGATGCTGCTGAGGTACGGCACCGGAGCGACGGTGCGTCCCACCTGCTCGGCGACCAGGCACGCCTCGACGATGCCGTAGCCACCGCCGCCGTCGGCCTCCGGGAGCGCGACGCCCAGGAGGTCGGCCTGGCCAAGCGCGGCCCACACGTCGTCGGCGAACCAGGTCGTCGGTCTGCTCGAGCTCGCGGAGGCGCTCGGGCGGGAGCTGCTCGGAGAGGATGCGGTGGGCCAGCTCGGCGATGGCCTGCTGCTCGTCGGTGAGGGTGAAGTCCATGGCTCGCTCAGTGCCTCGGCACCCGGGGCAGGCCCGGCGCCGAAGAGGGCGATCAGGTCGCGCTGGACCTCGTTGACCCCGCCGCCGAAGGTGAGGATCAGGCAGCCCTGGAAGGCCCGCTCGAGCCGGCCAGCGAGCGCGGCGCGCCGGAGCCGCGGCTCAGGTAGGCGGTGGGGCCGAGCACCTCCATCAGCAGCCGGTAGGCCTCGGTGTAGAACTCGGTGGCGAACACCTTGGTGGCGCTGGCGTCGGCGGGGTTGGCCCCGCCGGCGGCTGCCACCTTCCAGTTGATGAGCTTCACGAACTCGAGCTTGGCGTGCACCCGGGCCAGGTTGAGCTGCACCCACTCCTGGTCGATGACCCGGCGGCCGTCGGCGAGCTTGGTCGTCCTGTGCCCACGCCCGGACCTCGTCGTAGACGCGCTCCACCGTGCCGGGGGGCCCGAGCGACACCCGCTCGTAGTTGAGCTGGTTGGTGATGAGGTGCCAGCCCTTGTTGACGCCGGAGACGATGGCGTCGTCGCCCACCCGCACGTCGTCGTAGAAGGTGTTGTAGGTGCTGGCGTTCACCATCGTGGAGATCTTCGAGTACGAGAACCCGGGGTCGGTGGTGGGCACCAGGAAGATCGTGATGCCGGCGTGCTTGGGCGCGTCGGGGTCGGTGCGGGCCGCCAGCCAGATGTAGTCGGCGTAGCTGGCGAGCGACGTGTAGATCTTCTGGCCGTTGATCACCCACTCGTCGCCGTCCTTGACGGCCTTGGTGGTGAGCGAGGCGAGGTCGGTGCCGGCGTTGGGCTCGGTGTAGCCGATGGAGAAGTGGAGCTCGCCGGCGAGGATCTTGGGCAGGAAGGACCGCTTCTGCTCCTCCGAGCCGAACTCCATGATCGTCCGACCGACGGTGTTGATGGTGAGGAACGGGATGGGCGCTCCGGCCCGCCAGGCCTCGTTGACGAAGATGAACTGCTCGACGTCGGTGCGCCCTTGGCCGCCGTACTCGGTGGGCCAGCCGATGCCGAGCCAGCCGTCGCGACCCATCTTCCGGACGGCCTCGAGGCAGGCGGGCCCGCCGGTCTCGCCGTCGGCGCACCTCCGCCTCCACCTCGGGAGTCATGAGCTCGGCGAAGTAGGTCCGCAGCTCCCGACGCAGCGCCTCTTGCTCAGCCGTGTAGGCGACGTACATCGACGGGGCCCCCTGCCGCGAACTAGAACGTGTTCCAGAGGTTTCTAACACATCGTCAGATCACGCTCCCCTGCTGGCAGGAAGGCCGCAGGGGGGTGCAGAACCGGTACAGGGGGACGACAACCGCCCACGCCCACCCCGGGGGAAGGTCACGCCGCATGCAGGTCCGCAGGTCACTCGTCGCCGTGTTCGTGCTGTTCGCTCTCGTGGCCACCGCCGCGTGCGGTGCTCGGCTCAGCGAGGAGGAGCGCGCCCTGGCCACCGCCGGCTTCGGTCAGGGCGGGGTGGCCGCTCCCACCGACGGCGGCGGTCCGATCAGCGAGGGGACCACCGCCGGAGGCGCTGACGACAGCACCGACGGCACCACCGGTGAGGATGCTTCCGGGGCCACCGGGGGCGACACGGGGACCACCGGCGGCGACGGTGGCGGTGCCACGGGTGGGGCCACCGGCGGGGCCACCACGGGTGGCCCGGCCGCCTGTGCCCCGGGCAAGGCCACCAGCACGGGTGTGACCCCCACCGAGATCAAGGTGGGCAACGTGAGCCAGATCAGCGGCCTGGTCCCCGGCTTCGGGCAGACCGGCGTCAACGGCGCCAAGGCCTACTTCAACATGGTGAACACCGCCGGCGGCGTGTGCGGGCGCAAGCTCACGCTGGTGACGGCCGACGACCGCTTCCAGTCGGCCAACAACCGCTCGGAGACCGAGAAGCTGGCCAGCCAGGTGATCGCCTTCGTGGGCAGCACCACCGTGGTGGACGACGGTGGCGCTCCGGTCATCGACGCCAAGGGCGTGGCCGACATCTCGCTCACCACCACGCTGCCGCGCACCAAGGCCAAGAACAACTTCTCCCCCAACCCGATCGACCCCACGCCGGGGGCCGGCAACGGCGCCGCCAAGATCATCCAGTACTTCAAGGGCAAGTACGGGGTGTCGAAGGCGGCCATCTTCTACCAGGACGTCGCCACCGGCGTGAACCAGTCGAAGAACTACGAGATCGACTTCAAGAAGGCCGGCATCGCCGATCGTGGTCAAGTACCCGGTGGCCCCCACCGCCACCAACTTCCGGTCGCAGGCCACCGACATCAAGGAGAAGGGCATCGACCTCGTCATCACGGTGGCCGAGATCAACGCCATCGCCAACCTCGCCCGGGCCTTCCAAGACGTCGAGCTACTTCCCCAAGGTGCCCTTCTACGGTGCCCAGACCTACGGCAGAAGTTCCTCAAGACGGCGGGAGCGGCGGCCGAGGGCACCAAGATCGGCCTCATCTTCGCCGTCCCCGAGGACGGCAGCGTGCCCGCCATGCCAGCAGTTCGCCTCCTGGTACGGCCGCACGGCACCGGGGGCCGATGCCGACTTCTTCGCCATCCTCAGCTGGATGGCGGCGGACATGTTCGTGGGGGCGCTCCGCCAGGCTCGGGCCCGACCCCACCCAGGCCAAGATCCTGGCCCAGATGCGGACGTTCACCAGCTACACCGGCAACGGCCTCGTGGCGGCGATCAACCCGGCCCAGAAGCAGCAGCCGAAGTGCTTCCACGTGGTCGAGGTCAAGGGCGGGAAGTGGGTGAAGACCCATCCCGCCAAGGGCTTCGCAGTGCTGACCGAGCTGGTAGGTCGCCTCCGAGGCGACCGCCAGATGCAGGCCAACGTGGTCATCGGGTCGGCCGCCTCACTGCTCCTGCTGGTGCGCGCCTACGACGGCGCCGGCTCTCTCAGCTCGTTCCTGCAGTTCACGTTGATCGGCATCAGCGGGGGCTGCGTGTTCGCCATCGCCGCCTCCGGGCTGGTCCTCACCTACACCACCACCGGCGTCTTCAACTTCGCCCACGGCGCGGTGGGGATGGTCAGCGCCTTCATCTTCTACGAGGTCCGCACCGGGATCGGCCTCCCGGCCCCGATCGCGCTGCTGCTGGTGCTGGGCGTGCTGGCCCCGTTGATCGGCCTCCTGCTCGAGCGGATCATGCGCAGCTTCCGTGGCGCGTCAGCCGGGCACGACGCTCACCGTCACCATCGCCCTCACCATCCTGCTCATCGGGCGTGGTGCAGTACACCTTCCAGGGCAGCGGCGAGCAGCGCACCCCCCGCTACCTCTTCGGCGACCGGTCGGTGTCGATCGTGGGAGCCAACATCCGCTACGACGAGGTGGCCTTCTTCGTGGTGGCCGTCGCCGTGGCCATCGGCCTCCGGTACCTGCTGCGCGTTCACCCGCACCGGGGTGGCCATGCGGGCAGTCGTCGACAACCCGGACCTGGCCGCGCTCACCGGAGCACCGCCGATCACCATCGCCCGCACCAGCTGGGTGCTGGGCTCGGTGCTGGCCGCCGTGGCCGGGGTGCTCTACTGCCCCCACCGCTGGCGCGCTCGACGCCGTCAACCTCACCTTCTTCGTGCTGGCGGCCTACGGCGCGGCCGTGTTCGGGCGCCTCCGGAGCCTGCCCCTCACCTTCGCCGGGGCCATCGTGCTCGGGCTGGTGCAGGGGTACGCCCCGATCGCCTTCCCCGAGGCGCGAGCTGTGGAACCACCTCCAGGTCGGCGTGCCCGGGGTGTTCCTGTTCCTGGTGCTGATGGCGCTGCCCGAGGCCAAGCTCAGCGTCGGCCGGGTGGTCGGGCGCGACACCCCGGCGGTGCCGCCGCCTGGCCAGCCACGGTGATCCGAGCGGCCATATTCGTGCCGCTGGTCGCCCTGCTGGCGAGCGTGGCCGGCGACTACCTCCTCGATCTCAGCCGGGCGCTCGTCTACGCCACCCTGCTGCTGTCGCTCGTGCTGCTCACCGGGCTACTCCGGACAGATCTCGCTGGCCCAGTACGTGTTCTTCGGGCTCGGTGCCTTCGCCATGGGCAAGGTGGCCGGCGGCGACAGCATCCTCGGCATGGCGGCGGCGGCCGCCATCGCCGTGCCCGCTCGGGGTGGTGATCGCCTTGCCGGCCCTGCGCCTGCAGGGGCTCTACCTGGCGCTGGTCACCTTCGCGCTGGCGCAGGTGTCGCGCGACGTGATCTTCCAGGACACTCGCATCTACGGCGCTCGGCGCGGTGCAGGTCGGCCGCCTCGAGATCCTGGGCCTCGACTTCGCCGGCGACCGCGCCTTCGCCGTGCTCTGTGCGCCATCGTGTTCGCCTTCGTCGCCGTCGGGGTGCTCGCGCTGCGGCGCGGGCCCTTCGGGCGCCGCCTCGCCGCCATGCGCGACAGCCAGGCCGCCTGCGCCACCCTCGGCCTCGACGTGCGGCGCACCAAGCTGGCCGTGTTCGCCCTCTCGTCCGCCATCGCCGGCCTGGCCGGCGCCCTCTACGGCGGGCTGGGCTTCACGGCCGGCCAGCTCGACTTCGAGCCGCTCTACAACGTGCTGCTGTTCCTGTTCGCCGTTCGTCGGCGGGCATCACCACCATCACCGGCGCGCTCCTCGGCGGGATCCTCTTCGCTGCCCTCCCCTTGGTGCAGTCGGAGGCGCCCGAGCTCGCCGGCCTGGTCTTCGCGGCCATCGCCGTCACCGCCGTCGCCCTCGGGCAAGCAGCCCAACGGCATGGCCGGTCTGCTGTACTCGTTCGCGCGGCAAGCGGGAGCCGTCGCTCGATGCGAAGCACCGTAGCGCCACTGGAGGCAGCTGATGGCGGTCACCGTCCCTCCTCGGGCTGCGTGGCGGCGACGGCCCCGCTCTGTGCGGGCGCCAGGACCGGTGCCAGGGGGCCACGCAACGGCCCGGGCGAGGAGCTCTTCGGCACCTACGACCTGACGGCCCGCGGCATCGGGGTGGAGGGCAGCTACGAGATCGAGGGGCTGCTTCCCGGCGGGGCACCCGTGCTCGACCTCACCATGCCCGAGACCCTCGCCCGCTTCAGCTCGGGTCCCACGTGGCTACGGCTTGGCCTCGCTCGTCTATCCCGGCGGCATCTTCGTGAACCTGCCGTCGCTCATCGAGCAGTCGGGCGGCGACCGCCACAGGTCCCCGCAGTACCCGATCAAGGCGGAGGCCTTCTATCCGTCGGGGCCCACCGAGGTCGACGAGTCCCAGCCCGGCGGCACGGCCCAGCGGGTCATCGCCGGCGAGCTCGGGGTCCAGGCGGCCGGGTCCTTCCCCAAGACCGAGGCGGCTCCCGCCTTCGAGATCGGCTCCATCACCAGCGTCGCCCGCTCCGCCATCGAGGACGATAAGGCGGTGAGCCGATCGCTGGTGAAGCTCGGCGACGTCAACGCCCTCGCCGGCGTCCTCACCATCGACTCCATCGTGACCGACCTGGTGGCCGTGCACAACGGGCAGGCCGGAACCTCCGACGGTGCCACCCGGGTGTCCGGCGTGCGCTTCCTCGGTCTCGACGCCGCCTTCACCGACGCCGGGCTGGTCCTCACGGAGGCCCCTCCGGTGGAGGGACCCGGCGCTCCCCTGGGCGACCTCCTCGATCCCGCGGTCGGCCCCCTGCGAGATGCCACCGGGCCGGTCCAGGAGGCGTTGGCCGGCATCTTCGACCAGGCAACGCCCCAGGTCGACGACCTCCTGGCGGAGGCGGGGATCGTCGTGCGGGTGCTCGACCCCGAGGACGTGGAGGTGGAAAGCGGTGCGGTGCGTCGCGTGAGCGGGGGCGTCTCCATCACCTTCACCTACTCCGGACGGAAGCAGGAAGCCCTCGGCGAGCTGATCAACAGCGTGCCTCCCGAGCTGAAGCCCGCCATCGGGCCGATTCCGTTCCCGCTGACCTTCTTCGCCGAGAACCACATCACCGGGTTCAACCTGGCGCCTGCGTCGGTGACCGTGCTCGCCACCCCACCCTTCGAGATCCCGCCACTGCCTGACCTGCCCGACGTGCCCATCGATCCCGTCTTGACCCCGCCCCCGGGCGGCGACTTCACGCCGCCTGGCTTCGAGACGCCCCTCCCAGAGGTTCCCGTGGAGCAGGGCGGCCTGGGGCCGTCGGGGCCCGGCGACCCGCAGGCGGCGTCCAACCCGCTCGGCGGAGCCATCCCGGCCCTCTTGGTGCTGGGTGCCCTTCTGCTGTCCCCGCTCTTCGGGGTGGGGTCCACCCGGCTGGCCGACGACGTCCTCGCCCCTGTCTCCACCAGCTGTCCCACCGGGCACGACCAGCCGCCCCCCACGAGGTAGATGTGAGCACCCAGAACCGGACCAAGCCCCTGTCTGCCTCGAGCGCCCACGCGGCTGTCGAAGCGGAGGTCGTCGACCTCGAGTCGGCGCTCAGCGCCACCCCCGCCCACCGCCTGGGCGAAGGCGAGCAGCATCAGCGCGACGAGCGCTTCGCCGAAGGAGTGCGCACCCTCCGCGTGGGTGGGGCCACCATCGAGCTCGGCGAGCGGATCCTCTTGGTGCTGGCGGGCATCATCGCCCCCCTTGGCCTGCTCCTGGTGCTCCTGGGGTACCTGGGGGCCTCACGGTACGCCGTTCCTCTTCGAGCAGGTCTCCTATCTGATCTCCGGAGGGCTCTTCGGGTTGGCCCTGGTGTTCCTGGGGTCGTTCTTCTACTTCGCCCACTGGATGACCCAGCTGGTGAAGGAGCACCGTGTCCAGTCGGTGGCGATGCTGGAGGCCATCCAGCGATTGCAGGACGAGGTGGCCCGTCAGGGCGCCGGCGCCACCCTGGGCTCGGCCGCCCCCGCTGCGGCCAACGGGTACCGGGCCGGTGACGCCGAGCCGCTGCTGGCCACCGCTCGCGGCAGCATGGCCCATCGGGCCGACTGCGTGGTGGTGGCGGGCAAGGAGGGCATCCGAGAGGTAACCGGCGACGACGGACTGACCCCCTGCAAGCTGTGCGAGCCGTTCTGAGCTGAGCAGCGCCGTCAGCCCACCGTCCCCCCCGCTCGCAGCGCCGCCACCTCCTCGGACGAGAAGCCGGCGTCCGCCAGCACCTCGTCGGTGTGCTGGCCCGGGGCAGCCGGGGGTCGATCGAGCTGCGGCGGGGGTCGCGGAGAAGCGCGGTGCCGGCGAGGGCTGGGGCACCCCCTCGACCTCCACCACGGTCGCCCTGGCCGTCATCTGCGGATGTCGGGCTGCCTGGCTCATGGTGAGCACCGGGGCCAGGCAGGCATCGCGGCCCTCCGCGCGTTCGAGCCACTCCGCCCTCGGGCGAGCGGCGAAGGCCGCGGTGAGGGCGGCCCGGAGGGCCGGCCACGACGCCTTGTCCGCCTGCTCGGGCAGCTCGGCGTCGGCCAGACCGAGCACATCGAGGAGGGTGGCGATAGAACTGCGGCTCGAGGGCCCCGACCGCCAGCTCGGCGCCGTCAGCGCACCGGTACACGTCGTAGAACGGCGCCCCGGAGTCCAGCAGGTTGGTCCCCCGCTCGTCGGACCAGAACCCCACGGCGCTGGCCCCGTAGAACGGGGCCATGAGCAGGGCGGTCCCGTCGACCATGGCGGCGTCGACCACCTGGCCCTGCCCGGTCCGCTCGACGTGCAGCAGCGCCGCGGTCACGCCCAGCGCCAGGAGCATGCCGCCCCCGCCGAAGTCGGCCACCAGGTTGAGGGGTGGCGTCGGGCAGCTGCCCGGCCCGGCCGATGTGGGCCAGCGCGCCCGCCACCGCCGCGTAGGTGAGGTCGTGGCCCGCCGATTGCGCCAGGGGGCCCTCTTGCCCCCAGCCGGTCATCCGTCCGTAGACCAGCCGCCGGTTGTGGGCGAGGCAGGTCGGCAGGGCCGACGCCCAGGCGCTCGGCCACCCCCGGCCGGAACCCCTCGATGAGGACGTCCGACCCCGCGGCCAGCCGCCCCACCACCGCCGCCGCCCCGTCCGCCTTCAGGTCGACGCCCACCGAACGCCGCCCTCGGCCCAGGATGTCGTAGCGGACGGCCGTGGGGTCGGGGGACGCGGTCGGTGGGCGGTCGAGCCGCACCACATCGGCCCCCAAGTCGGCCAGCACCATCCCGCAGAACGGGGCCGGGCCCAGACCGGCCAGCTCCAGCACCCGCACACCCGCCAGCGGCCCCACGGGTGGCTAGAGGGCGCGCCGGATCGGGCGGGTGACCCGATCTTGCACCGAGTCGACGGCGCGCAGCAGGACCGGCCCGAACTCCCGCTTGGCGCACACGACGTGTCCGTCGTCCACGCCCTGGACCACCGCACCCGGGATCATGGCGGCCAGCTTGAGCTGCTCGCGCGGGGCGATGGCGCGGTCGCGCTCGGTGACGAGGACGGTGGTGGGCACATCCACCTCGCCGATCCAGCGGCGGGCGTTGTAGCTGCCGATGGCCTGGCCGGCCTCCATGATCTTCACCATGTCGTGGCGTCGCATCTCTCCCGCCGCCCACTCCCGCAGGTTGGCCGGCCGGCTGGCGGCCCCACGCGGGGCCCACCTCCGCAGCGACGCCACCGGAGCCCGGCTGAGGAGGTGCCCGGCGCGGGTGGTGCCCACGGCGGCGGCCATCATCGAGCTGAAGATGAGCCGCTCGCGGGCGCCGATGACGAACCGGTACGAGGTGGCGCACAGCACCAGGCCGCTGACCTGCTCGGGGTGCCGCCGCCAGAGGAGCTGGGCGATGGGCCCGCCCATGGAGTAACCGACGGCGATGACCGGTCCGGTGCCGAGCTCGTCGAGCAGGGCGCTGACGTCGTCGGCGCAGTCGGCGAGCCGGAAGCGTCGACGGGACCGCAGCCCCCGGCCGTGGCCTCGTGCGTCGGGCGCCACCACGTTGTAGCGACGGGCGAGCGGATCGAAGGCGTTGAACCAGTTGAGGCCCCCGCTGGCGATCCATCCGTGCAGGAGCACCACGGTGGGCGCCCCCGGGGGGCCAGCGACGGTCCGGACGAAGGTCGTGCCCCTGCCGGGCAGCTCCACGCGCTCCCCACGGGGAAGCGGCGGCTCCGGATCGATGTGGGCGACGGCCATGCCGACAATGTATGACACACCGTCAGATCCCCCGTGCCACCCGGGCCCAGGGCCAGGCCGGCGCTAGCGTCCCGGGTCGTGCGGATCACGGCCAAGGTCGACTACGCCGTGCGGGCAGCGGCCGAGCTGGCGGGCCACGCCGCTGCGCACGGAGCAGGCGTGCCCCTCAAGGCCGAGGCGCTGGCCTCTGCCCAGGCGGTACCCGGTCGGTTCCTCGAGACGATCCTCGCCGACCTCCGCCGGGCCGGCATCGTCGCCAGCCAGCGCGGCGCCGACGGTGGCTACTGGCTGGCCCGGTCTGCGGCGGAGATCACCGTGGCCGACGTGATCCGCGCCGTGGAGGGACCCCTCGCCGACGTGCACGGCGCTCCTCCCGAGCAGGCCACCTACAGCGGCCGGGCCGCCGCCCTGCAGCGGGTCTGGGTCGCCACGCGGGTGGCGCTGCGGGAGGTGCTGGAGGCCACCACCCTCGCTGACATCGCCGCGGGGAGCCTGCCGCCGTCCTGTGGCCGAGCGGGCCGAGCAACCAGATGGTTGGGTCCGTCGCTGACGCCCTGAGTACGGTGGTGCCCCCGCCCGGCCCGCTGGGCCATGTCACCGGAGCCAGTCCCATGCCCCGCAGGATCGAGATCGAGCTCACCAGCTCGCGAGACGACGGCACCTGGACGTGGCGGGCGGCCGGGGCCAAGGAGCCGCGCGGCACGGTTGCCTCGGCGGTCCTGTCCGATGCGCGCCAAGGTGGGCGACGTGCTGCGGGTGGACGCTGAGTTCTTCGTCGACGGGATCGAGATCACCGCTGTGCTCCCCCCCAAGGGTGCACGACAGGAGCCAGAGCGGCTGGAGCTGCTCGGCCTCGGCGGTCGACGAGCCGCTGGTGACCACCACCTTGGCGACGCGGGGTCGCGACGACCGCGGCCCCAAGCGTGAGGGGGGCCGCCGGGACGGGGCCCGACCGGGACGGGGAGAGCGGCCACGAGCGATCAGGCCGCGGCGAGCCCCGCGAGCGGAACGAGCAAGGCGCCGGGGGCAGCACCCGCGACCGGCCGGCCCGCCGCTCCCGCCCCGAGCCGCCGCCGATGCCGGCCGTCGAGCGACCCAAGGCCAAGCGCCTCCGGCCCGGGCAAGGCCCATCGCAACGCTGCTCCTGGAGTCGCTCCCGGAGGAGCAGCGCCCGATCGCCGAGCAGGTGGTGCTCGGGGGCCTGCCAGCGGTCCGTCAGGCGATCGAGAAGCAGAACGCCGAGCGAACGGCCGCCGGGGAGTCCGCCATCGCCGCTGGGCCCCTGCTGGAGCTGGCCGAGAAGCTGGTGCCGAAGGTGCGCACGGCCGAGTGGCGCGACCGAGCCGAGGCCGCCCAGCGCGACCTCGATGTGCTCGACCTCCGCGACCTTCGCTCGGTCGTGTCCAGCGGCCGACGCCGCCGCCAAGGACGACGAGACCCGCGCCCTGGCCCAGGACCTCCGGGACGGACTGGCCACCCGAGCCGATGCGGAGCACGCAGCCTGGCTGGAGGAGCTGACCGCCACCCTCGACGTGGGCCGCATCGTGCGAGCCCTGCGGCTGAGCTCTCGCCCGCCCAAGGCCGGCGCGCCGCTGCCCGCCGAGCTGGCCACCCGAGCTGAGCGAGGGCGCCGGCGAGGCGCTCACGGCCGACGCGCCCGCCGAGCGCTGGGTCGCCGTCCTGGACGCGCTGGCCTTCGCCCCGGTGCGCGACAAGGTGATCCCGACGTCGCTCCCCACCGAGCTGCACGCCGACGTGCGAGGCCACCATCGCCCGCCTCGCCACCCGCATCCCCAAGATCGCCCACATCTTCGAGATCACCCCGGACCGCAACGCCCCGCGCCCCAAGCAGGAGCGTCGGCGCCCCAAGAAGAAGCCCCCGACCCAAGGCCCGACAAGCCGACCGAAGCAGGGCGACGCCCGACGGCCGAGCCCAGCGAGCGCTCGGAGCAGCCGGCGCCGCCGACACCAGGACGAGCCCGCGGCCGACGGCCCGAGCCGCCGGAGCCCAGCGACTCCGCCGCCCCGACGAGGGACACCCGCGCCGTCCCGGAGGCTGCCGCCTGAGCACAGCCGACGAGCGCAGTCGAGCCTCCGCGATCCGAGCCGGCGGAGCCCTAGCCGAGGGGGCCGGACGCCGCCGAGCTCGACGCCACGCCCGCGGTAGTCGCCCGTCGTCGGGTCTTCGTCCCACCGGGCGCCGCACGAAGCGCAGGCGCAGGAGTCGAGCCGCAGCGAGGCCAGGTAGAGCCGCTCGACCTCGTAGGCCTCGCAGAAGGGGCACTGCAGGTGCCCAGCTCGCTCTTGCATGCGTCACATCGCCCACCGGTCGTGCGGTCGCTGTCGGGGAGGGTACCGCGACGTGGCTAACGTGCCCGCCATGTCTGTCGACTACGAGCAGCGTGGCGCCGTTCGCGGTCATCAAGATCAACCGCCCGGAAGCCCGCAACGCCGTCAACGGCGAGGTCGCCCAGGGCATCGAGGAGGCCATCGACCGCATCGAGGCCGACGACTCGGATGTGGGTCGGGATCCTCACCGGCGAGCCGCCGGTGTTCTGCGCCGGGGCCGACCTCAAGGAGATCAACGCCGGCAACGCCGCGGCGCTCGCCACCTCCCGGGGCGGCTTCGCCGGGTTCGTGCAGCGCGAGCGCACCAAGCCGATCATCGCCGCGGTCGACGGGCCGGCGCTGGCCGGCGGCACGGAGATCGTGCTCGCCTGCGATCTGGTCGTGGCGTCCACGCACCGCCACCTTCGGGATCCCCGAGGTCAAGCGGTCGCTGGTGGCGGGGGCCGGGGGGCTGTTCCGACTGGGCCGGAAGATCCCCCTGAACATCGCCATGGAGCTCACCCTCACCGGCGACCCGATCGACGCCGAGCGGGCCCACCACTTCGGTCTGGTGAACCGACTGGTGGAGCCCGGCCAGGCCCTCGACGAGGCCATCACGCTGGCCGAGCAGATCTGCGCCAACGCACCGGTGGCGGTGCGCGAATCCCGCAAGATCGTGCTGGAGGCCACCAACGCCCCCGACGACGTCGGCTGGAAGATGTCGATGGAGGGGATGGCGTGGCCATGAGCTCCGAGGACTTCAGCGAGGGCCTGATGGCCTTCATCGAGAAGCGGCCGCCGCAGTGGAAGGGCCGCTGACGCCGCTCAGGTGAAGGTGGCGATGATGCCCGTTGTCGTGGAGGAACTCGGCCAGGCCCTCGACCAGGTGCCAGCTCGGCCACGTCGTGCGAGCGCCACCCAGGCCACCTCGGCGGCGTCGTCGCCCGCCACCGGCCTGATCGTCGCCGACGAGGGTCACCTCGAAGTCGAGGATCACGAAGTGGTGGTCGGCGTCGATGCGCTCGACCCACCCGAGCAGGGGGCCGCACACGCCCTCGAGCCCGGTCTCCTCCCGCAGCTCCCGGGTGACGGCCTCGACCAGCGTCTCGCCGCGCTCGACCTTGCCGCCGGGCACCGACCACTCCCCCGCGGCCGGCCCGCGGCCTCGACGCACGAGGAGCAGCCGGTCGTGGTCGACCACCACCGCGCCGACGCCGACGATCGGGGCGTCACGGCAGCGGCCGGTGCACGACGATGGCGCGGGCCACCAGCCCGAAGGACTCGAAGAAGTTCTTGGTGTGGCGGTCGCCGGGCAGGGCGAGGCTGTCGACCCCGAAGCAGCCCGCGTCGGCGGCACCAGTCGACGCAGGGCCTCCATCGTCAGCTCACCGATCCCCAGCTCCCGGCAGCCGGGCTCGGTGTAGAGGTCGGTGACCACCCCGAGGCGGCCGCCGTCGCGAGGACCTCGACCCGCGCCACGCCGTAGCCCATCACGGTGTCGTCGAGGGTGCCGACCAGCACGTGGTGGTCGTCGGCCGCCAGCTGCTGGGCCAGCACCGGCGCCAAGGGCGGCCGTCGCGGCCGGCGTGGCGCGCCCACACCTCGCCGCCGCGCCCGCCGCGCAGCTCGTCGACGGCGGCGGCGGCCAGCTCGGCCAGGCGCGGGAGGTCGGCCTCGGTGGCGCGGCCGGCAGCCCTCCTCGGCGGCGGGCGCCATCAGGCGCCCTGCAGCTGGGCGACCTTCGACAGGATGGTCTTGCGGCCCCGGTTGGCGGCCTCGTAGCGCCGCACCGACGTCGAGCTCGGCCGCCGACAGCCCGGCCAGGCGGTTCACCACCTGCGAGGCCGACAGGCCGTCGTAGTCGGGGATGGCGAGGCTGGCGGCCGTCGGCCTGCCCCGCCGCCGCTGGACGGCTTGGCCGGCGACCGGCTCGGCGGGACCTGGCGGCGGCCTGACGGACGGCGCGGGGCTCTGGTGGCCGGCCGGTCCGGGCCGCGTCGGCGACGGCGGTCGGCGGCCCCGGGGACGGGCGCCACCGAGTCGCCGAGGAAGTCGAGCACGCCCGGCGGCCTGGTCCTGGAGCTTGCCGGCCGCCTTGGTGGCCTCGGTGCGGCCCTGCGTCGACGGCGAACTTGCCGATCATGCGGGCCATCGTGACCTGGTTCTTGCCCTTCTCGACCAGCTGCGGGAGCAGCGAGGCGCCCTCGAAGAGCAGGCCGATGGGGGCGTACACGAACAGCTCGACGGCGTGCTCGACGGCCTGCTTCGGCGGGCGTGCTGCTCGGCGTCCTCGTCGCTCACGCATCGACCTTAGTGGTGTGGACGACGAGCACGTCGCACGGGGCGTGGTGCGCCACCGAGCGACGCGACGCTGCCGAGGAGGAAGTGGGCGTGGCTCGTGAGGCCCTTCGATCCCACGACGATCAGTCGGCGTCGAAGTCGTCGGCGGCCTCGATCAGCACGTCGGCCGGGGTCGCCCGGCGAGGGCCTGCACGACCACCTTGGCCACGCCGGCCTCCGTGGCGAGGGTCCGGCCCTCGCTCGGCCAGCTCCTCGGCCTGCACGCGGTCGGTGAGGGTGAAGCGGATGTCCTCGGGGACGCGTGTCGGCGTCGACGCCGGCGGCTGGTCGCCTGCCCGGGCGTGTAGGCGCTGACGACCACCAGCCGGGCGTCGTCGGCCGACGGCCAGGGTGGCGGCGTGCGCCACCGCCCGCTCGGCCGTGTCCGAGCCGTCGGTGCCCACCACGATGCTGTCGTAGGCCATCTGGCCCCCGGGCTCGTTGGCGGATCAGGCTAGACGCAGTCGGCGCAGAGCTTGCGCTTGGCGTCGGCCAGCTGGCTCGGGTGCTTCACGAGGAAGCAGGACTGGCAGACGAACTCGCCGGGGCGCTTCGGGCAGGATCCGTCCGGTGGCGTCGCCGCGCTCCTCGGGCTCCGGCGCCTCTTCCTCCTCGTCGTCCTCTTCCTCCTCGGCGGCGGCGATGCGGTCCTTCAGGATGGCGTCGAGGTCGGCCTCGACGTCGTCGGGGTCGTCCTCTTCCTCGTCCTCGTCCTCGCGTCTCGTCGTCCTCCCGCTTGGCCTTGACCGGGGCCGGAACGTCGGCGTCCTCCTCCTCGTCGTCCACGTCGGCCTCGACGCACGTCGTCGTCGAGGTCGGTCGATCGACGAGATCGTCGACTCGAGGTCCGTCGATCGTCGTCGTCGAGGTCGTCCGGCTCGTCGTCGAGGTCTTCAGGCTCGTCCTCGTCGAGCTCGTCCTCGTCATCCGTGAGGCTCGTCGTCAGCCATCGGCAGTCCTTGCATCCGGGGGGTCGGCAGGGTGTCGGGTGCGTTCGCGGCGGGATCATAGGCACGTGCGTCCGCGCACGGCGCAACACCTCGACCTCGGAAGGGCGCCGTGGGGGCGTCAGGGTACCGACGATGGGGTGGAACCGGGCGCGGTGGTGCGACGGTGGTCGACCCGTGGCGTCGGCCGGGGTGGCGCCGTCGTCGAAGTTCAGGTCGGTGACCTGGTCGACCTTCCACTCGCCGTCGACCTCGACGAACGTCAGCCGGAAGTACACGTCGAACAGGGTCCGCGGCCCGCCCGGCCGTCGTGCTCGATGTCGACGACCACGATGGCCTGGGCCCGCTCGTCGTCGAGCTCGGAGACGTAGACGTCCTTGACGAACGCCGGTCGAGGTGGCTTCCACCTCGGTGATGATCTCGGCCAGCCCCTGATCGAAGGCCTCCTCGTACTCCTCGCCGGAAGCGACCCGGTGGAGAGGGCCAGGACGTTGTCCCGGTGCGCGTCGGGGTGCGGAAGTCGTAGGTGACGAGGGCCTCGCCGAAGCGGCCCGGCGGCCTCGCCGGACCGCCTCGAGGCGCGCATCGTCGTCGTCCTGGCCAGCCGAGGGCCAAGACGCCGAGGACCACCGCGGCCAGCCGCGAACAGCATCGGCGAGGCTGATGGCCAGGACGAGCGCCGGGCTCCGACGGCGCTCCCCGCCTCGGGGGCATCGGCGTCGCTCATCGTCGCCCCGACCGGTCCGCTCGAGGTCCGGGTCGACTCACGGCGGCCCGGCCAGGAGGACGAGCACGACCGCCGAGGAGGAGGCGGCCGCCCGGTGGCCGGCATGGCGCCGCCGGCGGCGGAGCTCGGACGGGCCCGTCTCGACGCGGTGCCGGACGGGACGAACGGCGTCGGGCGCTGGCGGGCGACAGGCCCGAGCCGCAGGCGCGCCACCGTGGGGACGACCGGGAGCGAGCTGCGGCGGCACGTACGTGGGCGGGTCCGGGTCGCCTGCGGTCGGGACGATGAGGTTCACGCGCACCCACGGGCCGTCGGCCTCGTGGTCGACCGGAGCGGGCGACGTAGCCGAAGCCCGGTCGGGTCCGTTGCGGATGGTGGCGGCCAGGTCGCCGAGCGGGCCGTCCTGGCCCAGCGTGCGGATGACGGTGGCCGAGGTCGCTCGAGGAGGCAGTCGAGGTTGCGCTTCTGGTCCGCGACCAGGTCGGCGGTGGTGCCGAGGAAGTCCGGGCCGACGTCGAGCAGGACCCGGGTGTCGCCGTCGGCGTCCCGCAGCGTCTGCGGCGACGTCCCGGAGGTTCTCGAGGGAGCGCGCTGAGGCTGAGCCGGTGGTCGGCGAGCACCGCGGTGAGACGGGTGCTGTTCTCGGCCAGGCGGTCGAGCTGGCTCGGTGCGGGTCACGAAGGTGCTCGTGATCTCGTCGAAGGAGGTGGTGAGGGACCGGAGGGCCTCGCCTCGCCCGTCGAGCGCCAGGGCCAGCTCGTGCAGAAGGCTCGCCTGCGGCTGTCGGGGTCGATGCTGGAGATGAGGGCGCTGGCCGAGCGGAGCAGCTCGGAGAACTCGAGCGGGACCGTGGTCCGGCTCTGCGGCGACGTTGTCGCCGGGCTCGATGACGTCGGTCGTCGGCGTCGGGAGTAGGACTCGGGTGGCTCGAAGTCGACGTAGGGCTCGCCGATGGCCGACTTGCGGAAGACACGGGCGATCGAGCCGGCCGGGATGCTGCTTGTCCTTGTCGATCTTCATGGTGACGCGCACGCCGTCGTCGAGGCGGGTCGACGCTGGACACCCGGCCGTAGTGCACCCCGAGGTAGGTGACCTCGGCGTTGGACCGGACGCCAGCGGCCTGCGGCGAAGTCGCCCGTGATGCTGTACGGCTGCTCGAGGCGGTCCCAGCTCACGATGTTGTTGAAGGCCCAGAACAGCATGACGGCAAAGACGCCGTTGAAGAAGATGAGGTTGATGAGGGTGCGTCGGCTCATGGTGCGCCCTCCAGCGGCGCTGGCACGAACCACCCGTAGACCTGGGCGAAGTCCTCTGGGATGCCCAGCGGCGTCTTCCGGGCAAACTGGGCCAGCCAGTCGACGAGGACCCCGACCTCCTCCCGTTGGCCGACCACCACGCCGAGGATGGCGTCGAGCTGCTGGATCTGACGATCCAGGTCGTCGCGGAAGGGCTGGAAGACGATCTCGTTCTGGCGATCGGGCCAGGCGGGTGAGGTCCTCCAGCGTCTGCAGCGTCAGCTCTCGGTTGTCGGCCAGCACCTCGGTGGTGCGGGCCAGGTTGACGAGCAGGGCGTCGATCCGGTCGGCCCCCGACGGCCAGCGTGGCCGTGGCCCGGTCGAGCCCGTCGATGATCGTCCACGATGTTGCCGGTCTGGTCGGCCAGCGTCGCCGGAGACCACCGAGATGCTGTCGATGAGGCTGCGCCAGCTCCACCGCCCGCCCGCCGAAGCCGATCGGCGCCGGTCTCGATCAGGGTCGCGAGGTCGTTGGTGACCACGCCGCCGAGCACCTGGACCGCTTCCTCGGCGACGAACTCGAGCTCGGGGGCCTGCTCAGTCCGCGCGAAGCACGTCGTCGTCCGTCGAGGACGCGCCGTCGGCCGGGATCGGCCGCCCCTCGTCGTCGACAGGCGGCCGCAGCTCGATGAACTTCTCGCCCAGCAGCGAGGTCGTGCGGAGCACGGCGACGCTGTTGTCGGGAAGGTCGAGGTCGTCCTTGATGCGCATCGTGACGAGGGCCTGGTAGTCGTCGGTGAGCTCGATGCCGGTGATCGAACCGACGCGCACGTCGGCCACCTGCACCGAGTGGCCGGTGACCAGGTCGCCGACGTCGTCGAAGGTGGCCGTGAGCTCGCACCGGGCCCTCGACCCGGCCCGGGAGCGTGCAGTCCGCCCGCGGTGACGGCCACCGCCCAGCGCCGCGAGCAGGAGACGGCGGGTCATCCCCCGACCCCCAGGAGGGTGTCGGGCAGCGTCGCCGACCTGGCCGACCAGGGATGGGCGGCTCGGGGACGGCCACTGCGGGTCCGCCAGGGGCCTGGAGGAGCGCGACCAGCGACCCCACCGGAGTGGGCATGGTCGGCGTCGGCGCAAGCGAGCCGGTGTCGTCGCAGCCCCGAGGGCCAGCACGTCGGGACAGCGCAGGCAGGGGGATGGTGGCGCAGACCGCTTCGGTCAGCGCGCCGCCCACCAGGGCGATCGAGGATGTCCGTGACCAGCGGCGAGAAGTTGTTGCGCAGGTCGATGGCGCGCAGCGTCGGGGTTGTAGGCGTCAAGGAGGCCGGTGGTGAGCAGGTTCCCCGCCGTCAGGAGGCTGGTGACCGAGGACAGGTTGGCGTCGATGACGGCTGCCGCGTCGGCGAGGGTCTGGATGTCGGCGCGGAGGGCCCCGGCGTGCTCGCCCACCAGGCGGAGGCCCGTCTTGGGAGAGGTCGGCCAGGCCGCCGACCAGGTCCCCGATGCTCTCGCGCTCGTCGGCCAGCACCTGGCTGGCGTCGGCGAAGGCGTCGAGCACCTCGCCCAGCTGCGCCTCGCGGGTGACCAGCGTGGCGCTGAGGCGGTCGAAGCTGTCGACGATCCGCAGGAGCACGTCGTCGTTCTCGGCGAAGGTGGCCACGAGCTGGGAGAGCGAGCCGAGGGTGTCGTTGAGCTGCGGCACCGTTGCCTCGGAGGTCTTCGTCGAGGTTGGTCACCAGCCGACCGAGGCCCTCGGGGTCGAGGCTGTCGAGGAACTCCTTGAGCGCGGCGAGGGCCTCGTCGGGCTCGACGGGGATCGACCGTGTCGGTGATCTCCTCGCCGTCCGCCATGGTGTCCATGCCCGTCCTGGTAGGCCGGCGACAGCTGGATGTAGCGCTCGCCGATCAGCGACTGGGGGACGATCTGGGCCTTGGCGCCCGCCGGGACCTTGATGTCGTCGGAGATGGCCAGCTCGACCAGCACCTGGTCGCCGTCGATCTCCACCTTGGTGACCTGACCGGCGGGGAGGCCGAGGACCCGCACGTCGGAGGACGGGAACACCGAGACGGCGCGGGGGAAGTAGGCCGTGAGCGTGTAGGTGTCGCCCCCGCCGACGAGCGAGCAGGCCGGTAGGGCGGCCGCCGACGACCAGGACGACGGCGACGAGCGCGCCGGGTCACGGGACGGTCTCCTCGAGGATGCCGAGCACGTCGGTTCCGAGTGCGGCGATGTAGATGTCCTGCCACGGGCCGTGAGTGCCGGCGAGGGACTGCCCGTAGAAGGCCGGCCCCGCGATCGCCAGCGCCCGGTTCAGCTCCGGGAGGTTGTCGCTCTGCCGTGGCCAGGGTGGGGTGGAGATCGTCGAGGATGGCGTCGAGCTGCGGCCGCGTTCGCGTCGATGAGCACCGACAACGACCGGACCGCATCGCTGCCCGCCCCCAACGCCTGGGAGAGCTCGTCGCGGCGCTGCACCAGGAAGTCGAGGATCGTGCGGCTGCTGTCGATGAGCTGGACGAGGGTCTGGTCCTTCTCCGCCAGGTTGGCGGCCAGCTCGTCGGCTGAGTCGAGCAGA
Organism: uncultured Microthrixaceae bacterium; assembly: GCA_963795165.1. GTDB lineage: Bacteria > Actinomycetota > Acidimicrobiia > Acidimicrobiales > VFJN01 > VFJN01. Next base: position 547,309 of record CAWCGT010000001.1, read on the forward strand.
GCCTCGAGCTCCACCTCGCGCTCGTTGATGGCCGAAGCCAGCTGGTCGATGCTCGTGACGAGATCGGTGACCGTCCCCCGCTTGCCCTCGGTGATGTCGGCCAGCTGGGTGACGAGCTGGTTGAGGCGGTCGTTGTCGGTGGCCTCGATGCGGACGGTGGCCTCGCGGGTGAGGTCGAAGACGTCGACCGGCGTGGTGGTGCGCTCCACGGGGATGGAGCGCTCGTCGCGAGGCAGATCGGCCATCAGGTCGTCACCAGCGGTGGCGTCGTTGATGCGGATGAACTTGGAGCCGAGGAGCGTCTCGAGCGCGATGTCCGCTCCGGCCTCGTCGCTGATGTCGACCCCGTCGTTGATCACCCAGTCGACCCGCACCAGGCCCTCGTCCCGGTCGGCCTCGATGCCCGTGACGCGCCCCACCTTCACCCCGGCCAGCTTGACGTCGTCACCGCTCTTCAGGCCGGCAGCGTCGGTGAAGCTGCCCTCCATCGAGTAGGTGTTCTCGAGGAGGTGGAGGAGCCCGACGAGGAAGGCCATCCCGGTGACGGCACCGATGATGAGCATCGAGACGATGCCGACCGCGTAGGGGTTGCGGTCGCGGAACGACCTCATCGCGCCGACCGCCTTGGTGAGGAGCGATTCGATGGCGGCGGCGCCGCTGACAGGCGACGGGGCCCCAGCGGGGCTGGCGGCGCCCGAGGCCGATGGGGAGCCCGACCCGACGCTCAGGTCGGTGATGGGATCGCCGGTCGGGCAGTCGTCGGCGCCCGGGTCCGGGGGGCCGACGAAGGCGCAGAGGATCTTCTGGTTGAGGAACTCGCCCCGGTTGCCCGCCCGGAAGATGGCTGCGCTGGCGTCACCGAACCCCTGCGAGGAACGCGTCCAGCTGCGGGAGCCGGCCTTCGACGGTGTCGGTCACCTTGGCCAGGTTGGCGAGGATCCGGTTGATCTCGTCGGAGTTCACAGCGAGGAGCCGGTCGAGCTCCCCGCCGAAGGAGGCCAGCTCCGTCAGGGCCGCATCGAGGGTGGCGGTGTTGTCGCCGAAGGTCTCGGCCAGCACGACGAGGTTCTCGAGCATCGTCTCGATCTGGGCGTCGCGTCGGTTCACCGTGTCAGCGACCGTGTCGAGGTTGGTGATGAGGCGCTGGATGGCCTCGTCACGGCTGGCCAGCCCCTTGGTGAGCACGGCCAGGTCGTCGAGCGCCTGCCCCACCTGGTCCTCCCGCCCGTCGAGGGCGGCCGTGATCGTCTCGAGGAAGTCGTTCACCTGCGCCGGGTCGATGGCGCCGACGATGGGGCCGAGCTTGTTGAACAGCTCACCGAGGTCGACCACCGACACGGTGTCGGCTGATGCCTGTCGTCGTGCCTGGAGGCTCTCGGGCGAGTCGCCCGGGATACAGGTACACGTAGCGCTGGCCGATCAGGTTGCGCCACCGGATGGCGGCCGTCGAGTCCTTCGGGATGTCGGCGTGGTCCTCGTCGATCCGGCAAGGTCACCCGGGCCTTGCCCTCGTCGGTGGTGATCCCGGTGACCTTGCCGACCACGACGCCGGCCACCTTCACGTTGTCGTTGAGCAGCAGGCCGGTGACGTCGTCGAAGGTGGCGGTGACCGTGTAGTTGCCGCGGCTCGAGCGGGTCGCGGACGTCGAGGTTGCCGATGGTGAAGGCCAGGTAGACCGTGAAGACGAGGCAGACGACCACGAAGGCCCCGAACTTGAGCGCGGTGCGGATCATCCGAGCAGCACCTTGTCGAGGAGATCAGCCAGATCTCCAGCGCGCGGGCCGAGCGGCGGGAGGGCGAGCGGCCCGTGCGGCCCGCTGGTGGCCGGGGCGGGGTCCGAGGGGGCCGGGGCCGGCGATGGCCGCTCCCCCACCGGCGCAGGGGAGCACATCGCAGACCTGGGTGCCGATCAGGCCCTTCACCGCGGCCATCAGGGTGCCGTCACCGACGTCGATCCGCACGGCCGACGACAGCGTCTCCATGTACTGCCGCAGCCCGATGACGAGCGGGATCACCTGATGGCGCTGGTCGTAGAGGAGCTGGATGGTGCGGCTGCCCTCCACGAAGGAGGCCCGTACGAAGGGGCGGTTGGCCTCGAGCAGGTCGGCGACGTCGTTGGAGAGACGCCCGGCCTGCTGCAGGAGGTCGACGAGGTCGTCCTCGTTCTCGTTGAGGGTGGGGAGGGCGACGTTGGCGGCATCGGCCACCGCCAGCGCCGTCTCGGCCTGATCGGCCAGCTCCTCGGAGAGCTCGGCCAGGTCGCCGAGGAACTGCTCGGTGTTGGCGGCGTTGTCGGCGAACACCTTGGAGAGCTCCTCGCCGTTCACGAGGGTGCGGTTGATCTCCTCGCCGAGGCCGTCGCCGCCCGTGGCCAGCTCGTCGAGGACGGTGGTCAGCTCGGCGGGATCGATGGCCTGCAGCAGCGGGTAGGTGTCGGCCAGCACCTGCTCGAGCTCGAAGCCGCCCAGGGTCTTCGTGAGCCGGTCGCCGTCCTGCAGGAGCGGGGCACCGGGCTCGGCGTCACCGGGGTCGACGTCGACGAACTTCTCGCCGAAGAGGGTCTTGGGACGGATGGTGGCGCTGCTGCCCGTCGGGAACCTCCTCGCCGTCGTTGATGCGCAGCGTGATCTCGGCCCTGCCGTCGAGCAGCTCGATCCCGTCGACCTCGCCGATGTTGACGCCCCGCACCTTGACGTCGGAGCCCGGGAGCAGCCCCTGCCCGGCCGCGTCGAAGGTGCCCGACCAGCTCGTAGCCGCCGTCGAAGGCGCCGAAGGCGCCCTTCACGCCGACCGTGATGGCCCCGGTCAGCAGGAGGATGGCGATGGCGCCGGTGAGGACGTGGCGACGGCGTTCGGTGAGGCTCCAGCACGGCTATCCGGTGAGGCTCACGGTGTTGCCGCCGCCCCAGAAGATGAGCGACAGGACGAGGTTGAGGACGACGACCGCCACGATCGAGAGGCGGATGGCCCGACCCACGGCCACGCCCACGCCGGCCGGGCCGCCGGTGGCGTAGTAGCCGTAGTAGCAGTGGATCAGGGCCACGACCACGGCGAAGATGGCCGCCTTGATCAGGCTGAACACGACGTCGATCACCGGCAGGTAGAGCCGGAAGTAGTAGTCGTAGACGCCGTTGGACAGTCCGAAGAACTGGGTGGTGACGAGCTTGGTGGCGAAGAAGCTGGCGAACAGCGAGATCAGGTAGAGCGGGATGATGGCCAGCAGGGCGGCCACGACGCGGGTGGCCACCAGGTAGGCCTTCGAGGGGACCGACATGACCTCGAGGGCGTCGATCTCCTCGGAGATCCGCATGGCGCCGAGCTCGGCGGTGAAGCCGGCGCCCACCTGGGCGGCGAAGGCCACGCCGGCGATGAGCGGCGTGACCTCGCGGGTGTTGGCGAAGGCGCCGATGAGCCCGGTGAAGTTCTCGGCGCCGATCTGCTCGAGGCCCTTGAAGCCCTGGAGCCCGACCTCGGTGCCGGTGAAGAACGACATCGAGAAGATCACGAACACCATGCCGCCGCCGACGATCAGGGCGCCGGCCCCGATGGTGATGTCGGAGACCAGGTTGAACACCACGTTGCGGTACTTGAGGCGCAGGATGATCTGGGTGACGACCTCGTAGAGCACCTGGGCGTAGAAGACGAGCTGCTTGCCGACGTCCTCGAACACGTCGCCGACGGCCTGGCCGGTCTTCCGCACGGGCCGGGTGAGACGGGTGACGGCGGCCATCAGAACTTCTGCGGGACCAGCGCGAAGTAGAGGGACGTCATGACGAAGTTGGCGAAGAAGATCAGGATGAAGGTGATGACGACGGCCTGGTTGACGGCGTCGCCGACGCCCTTCGGCCCGCCCTTGGCGTAGATGCCCTTGTAGCAAGCCACCATGGCGGCGATGAACCCGAACACCCACGCCTTGGCCAGCGACGAGTAGAGGTCAGGCAGCTGCACCAGGGAGGTGAAGCCCTGGAAGTAGGCGCCGGGGGTGACCTTCTGGATCACCACGTTGAAGAAGTAGCCGCCGGCGATGCCCGCCACCGACACCAGCGACACCAGGAACAGGCCCACGGTGCTGGCCGCCCAGAGGCGAGGGGTGACGAGCCGGTGCACCGGGTTGACCGACATGACCTCCATGGCGGCGAGCTCGTCGCGGATCTTGCGGGCTCCGAGGTCGGCGGTCATCGCCGAGCCGCCGGCGCCGGCGATCAGCAGGGCGGTGGCCACCGGGGCGGCTTCCCGGACGATGGCCAGCACCATGGCCGCGCCGGTGGTGGACTCCGCGCCGAGCTGGCGGGAGAAGGCACCCACGTGCAGGGCGATGACCGCGCCGAACGGGATGGAGATGAGGATCGACGGGACGCTGGTGACCTTGGCGATGAACCAGCACTGGCGGAGGTACTCCTTCCACCAGTGGCGCACGTCGGGCGTGCGACGCAGCCCCTCGAGGGAGATGGCGAACAGGTTGCCGGTCTCCCGGAGCAGGAACTGGACCTTGCCGATCATCCGAGGCTCAGACCTGCAGGATGTCGGTGGTGTCGGCTGGCGTCGAGGCCGGCGGCCTCCATGCGGGCCACCTCCCGCTCGACCAGCTCGCGCTCGATGTCGCTCTGCTCGGTGGCCATCTCGTCCATGCCGATGGGGCCGAGGGCCCGGCCGGCCAGGAACTGGCGGATGATCGGGTCGTCGGTGGTGCGCATGTCCTGCTTGCTGGCGAACTTCACCAGCCCGGCCCGGTAGAGCACGGCGATGTAGTCGGACGTGCGCATCACCGACGCGATGTTGTGGGTGATGATCACGAAGGTGGCGCCGGTCTCCTCCTGGATCTTCTTCACCAGCTCGTCGAGGTAGGACACGCGCACCGGGTCGAGGCCGGAGTCGGGCTCGTCGAAGAGGATGATCTCGGGGTCCATGGCCAGGGCCCGGGCCAGCCCGGCCCGCTTCTTCATGCCGCCGGACACCTCGCCGGGGAACTTCTTCATGTGGTCGAGCATCCCGACCATGTCGGCCTTCTCGAGGACGATCTCGCGGATCTCCTTCTCCGTCTTGCGGGTGTGCTCGCGCAGCGGGAAGGCGATGTTGTCGAACATGTTCATGGAGCCGAAGAGGGCGCCGTCCTGGAACAGCACGCCGAACTTGCGGCGGACCCGGTAGAGGTCGCGCTCGCCCATGGCGACGGTCTCCTCGCCGTCGACCCAGATCTCGCCGGCGTCGGGGCGCAGCAGGCCGATGATGTTCTTGAGCAGCACCGACTTGCCGGTGCCGGACGGGCCCATGACCGCGGTGATCTTGCCCCGCGGGATGTCGAAGGAGATGTCTCGGAGCACCGTGTGCGACCCGAAGGACTTGGTCACGCCCCGCAGCGAGATGACGGCGTCCAGCGGCTCCTCCCCTCGGTGGTCCACGATCGGTCGAGGGTTTCCACACGGGCCCCAGCCCTCCGGTGTGACCGGCGCCACGCTTAACCTAGTGCGTCAGCAGGCGGCGGCGAGACGCGGGTAGGGGTTGACCGCCGCTCCCGCCGCCGGGGTGGACCTCGAAGTGCACGTGGGTGGCGCCGCCGGCGGCGTTGCCGGTGCTCCCGACGTAGCCGATCACCGTGCCCGGCCGCCACCCGCCCGGCCGATGCCGAAGCGGTCGAGGTGGGTGTAGTAGTACGACACGCCGTCGTCGCCGTAGCCAGCTTCACCTGGTTGCCGCCGATCCGGCCCGTGGTCTGCACCACGGTGCCCGACACCGCGGCGACCACGGGCGAGCCCCCGGGCGGCGAAGAGGTCGTTGCCCTCGTGGAAGCGCCCGCCGGAGCGGGGGAAGCCCCAGTCGTTCATGAACGGTGATCGGCCCTCGGCACCGGGCAGCGGATCGGCACCCCCCGCCGTCCCGCCCGCCGGGATGCTTGAGGCGTCCGGCCGATCCGACGACGGTGTCGGGGTCGCCGATCCCGTTGGCGTCCTGGAGCGCCCGCACGGTGGTGCCGAGCCGCTGGGCGATGCCCGACAGCGTGTCGCCGGCGCTGCACCGTGTACGGTGCTGACCGCCGCCGGCGGCGCCGGTGCCGGCCGCGCGGCACGAGCCGGAGGCGCTGGCCCGTGTAGATCCGGCCGCCGGTGAGGCCGTTGGCGGCCGACCAGCTGCGCCTGGGAGATGCCGTAGCGGGCCGCGATGCCGCCGATGGTCTCGCCCGCCTGCACGACGTGGGTGGTGGCCCCGCCGGCCGGGGTGGCGGTGGAGGCGCCGCCGCCGGAGCTGGCCGCCGGCCGGGAGCGTGAGCACCTGGCCGACGCGGATCAGGTTCGGGTTCGGCAGCGCCGTTGAGCGCCACCAGGGCTGCGCCACGCGACGTGCCGTGGCGGCGGCGATGGTGCCGAGGTGTCGCCGGCCCGCACGGTGTAGCGTCGGTGCCCGGCGCGCGCCGCGGGGTGGCCAGCGCCTGGCCGGCGTAGATGCGGTCGGGGTCGCCGAGCCGTTGGCCGCAGCAGGCGGCGACCGAGGTGCCGTGGCCGGCGGCGATCTCGCGAGCGTCTCACCGCGCGACGGTGTGCGTCCGGTGCCGAGCGCGAGGAAGGCCAGGCTCACGACGGCGGCGGTGGTGCTGATCGTGTGGGCGCGCATGGAGATCCTCCTGGGGTCTCCGCCCGCCATGGGCCCGCAACCTACCGATGCCCCACCGGCCTCACAAGCCCCAGTGTCCGCCACTCAGGCAACAGGCAGCCTCAGCGGGTCTGGCGGCGGGCCTCGGCCCGGCGCTCGGCGTCGAGGCGCTCGAGGGTGGGCTCCGGCGAGTGGTCGACGAAGCGCATCACCTCGGCCACGGCCCGGTGGCCGGCCTGCTCGGCGATGAGCCGGTGCATCTCCTGGCCCACCACGCGGTAGGCGGGGTGGCCCTGCGGCGTGGTGCGCAGCTCGAGCAGGTGCATGGCCTCGCGGGCGTTCAGGTGCAGGTAGAAGCGCACCTTGTAGGCCAGGGACACGGCGTAGCCGGCCTGGGCCGGGAAGCGCTCGGCCAGGGCGTCGTGGAGCGCGGCGGAGCGCTCCATCGCCTCGTCGAAGCGCTCGGCGCAGCCGGCCAGGTCGACGGCCTCGGGCCGGGTGTAGCCGTGGCGGGGGCTGAGCTGCTGCCACTCGATGGTGAGCATGCGGTGGCGCTGGAGGTCGCGGAAGGCGCCGTAGTCGGCCAGCACGTCGAAGCGGTAGGTGAGCCGCTCGAGGGCCCGACCCGGCTTGTGGCGCCGGTTGGCCCGGTCGCCCACGTAGGCCCGGATCACCGCCAGGCGCTCCTCGGCGGTCATCGCCCGCACCCGCTGCTCGAGCACGGCCTCGGGCACGTGGGTGTGCGGGTAGAGCATGGCCGCGACCAGCTTGACCTCGCCGTCGGGGTCCCAGTCGAGCAGCGCGACCCCCGGGCCGGCTTCGTCGGCGGGGCCGCCCTCGCGGGAAGAGCCGGCCGGCGACCTCCTCCATGGCGGTGCGGGTGGTGGCGAGGTAGGTGCTCCAGGCCACGCCCCGGTCGTCGAGGTCGACCCGCTTGAGGAAGCTCGGGATCACCTTGCGCAGCTCGGTGAGCATGAGGTCGGCGTAGGCGCCGCGCCTCGGGCAGCGGGTGGGAGCGCATGCGCAGCAGCAGCGCCTCGTAGCCCTGGCCGGTGCCGTAGATGCCGACGTTGGAGAGCGAGGCGGCCGGGAGCACGCCGCGCACGGCGTCGAAGGCCTTGGCCCGGATGGCCTGGCGGTAGACGAAGTCGGAGTCGCCGGCGTCCTTCGGGAACCGCTCCCGGAAGAAGTCGGCCATGACCGGGACCAGCTCGGCGTAGGTGTCGAACAGCCGGTCCATGTCGCCGACGTAGCGAGGCCGAGCGCGGAGCCGAGCACCTCGGGGTCGCGGTAGTAGCGGTAGCGGCCGCCGAGGCGGGTGTCGTAGGCGATGTAGCGGGTCGACTGCTCGAGGTAGGCCATGAGCCGGCCCCACTCGAGCACCTTGGTGAGCAGGTTCGACGCCTGCTCGCAGGCCAGGTGCACGCCGCCGAGCTGGGCGACGGAGTCGTCGCCGTACTCGAAGAACACCCGGTCGTAGAGCTCCTCGGCCCGCCGCAGGCCGACGGTGGCGTCGATGGTGTCGTCGCCGGCGATGTCGAGGTCGCCGACGAACTCGTCGAGGAACAGCCGGCGCAGGCTCTTGGAGCTGCGGGAGTAGCGGGCGAACAGGGCGCCCTTGACCACCTCGGGCAGGTTGACCAGGGCGAAGACGGGGCCGTCGAGGTTGGTGAAGTAGCGCCGGAGGACGTCGGCCTCGTCGGGCGTGAACTCCTCGGCGATGTAGACGGTCATCGGCGGCTCTCTCGGGGGCGACGGGACCCGTAGGTTAGGCCCCGGTCGACCTCCGTCGATCGCGGACCTCCGGGCGGCCGGGCCCACCCGCTCGGCCATGGTGGCGGCGAACTCGGCCTGCACGGCGTCGACCACGCCGTCGCCGCAGCCACAGGTCGGCCACGGTCCAGGCCATGGCGATGGCCCCGTCGAGCACGGCCCGGTCGCCCTGGGGCGACCGGCGTGCCCGGCGAAGTCGGGGGTGTGGATCGGCGACGCCGGCGGGGGCGGCCGCGATCATCGGGTGGATCGACGGCACCAGGTAGCTGACGTTGCCCATGTCGGTGCTGCCCACCACCGACGCTCCGGGCGCCGGGCTCGGCCAGCGGGCGGCCCAGGGCGGCGGCGTTGGCGGCGTAGCAGCCCGACCATGGCCTCGTTGTCGAGCATGTCGGCGTAGACGACCGGCTTCCACGCGAGCGTCCACCTCGCAGCCCGGCCGCGGCGCGCCGGCCTCGAGGCAGGCGGCCACCCGCGCCTTGAGCGGCGCCGAGGGTGGCGATGCTGCGGCGAGCGCACCATCCACTCGGTGCACGGCCCGTGCGGGGACGATGTTGGGCTTGTCGCCCCCCTCGGGGAAGATGCCGTGGACGCGCTCGTCGGGCCGGATGTGCTGGCGCAGGGCGGCCACGTTCAGGTAGCCGAGCACGGCGGCGTCGAGGGCGTTGCGCCCCAGGTGCGGGAAGGCGGCGGCGTGGGCGGCCCGGCCGGTGTAGGTGGCGCTGAGCTCCTGGACGGCGATGACGTCCATCCGGGCCAGGTCGCCGCCCGCCGGGTGCACCATCATGGCGGCGTCGACGCCGTCGAAGGCGCCCGCGCGGGCCATGAGGATCTTGCCGCCGCCACCCTCCTCGGCCGGGGTGCCGAGCAGCACGCACCCGTCCGCCGGCCTCCTCGGCCAGGGCGGCGGCGGCCAGCCCGGCGCCGAGGCCGGCGGTGGCGATGATGTTGTGGCCGCAGGCGTGCCCGATGCCCGGGCAGGGCGTCGTACTCGCAGAGCACCGCGACGGTGGGCCCTCGGCCGCCGGCCCGGGCGACGAAGGCGGTGTCGAGGCCGAAGGCGCCCCGCTCCACCGCCAGCCCGGCTCGCCTCCGACCAGGCCGGTCAGCAGGTCGTGGGCGAAGTGCTCCTCGTAGTTCGAGCTCGGGGTGGGCGTGGATCTGGTGGGAGGCCTCGACCAGGCGTCGGCGCCGGGCCTCCACCTCGGCTCTGCAGGCGCTGCCTTGCAGGGCGGCGAGGTCCACCCCGGCACCCTACCGATCGGTGGGTCAGCACGACCTTGCCGAGCTGGTCGCCGGCGTCGAGCCGGGCCAGCGCCGCCGGGTACTCGGCGAGCGCGGCAGCACGCGCGTCGACCGCGACCGGGAGCCCCTGCTCCACCAGGCGGGTGACCGCCGCGAACTCGCCGTAGCCGCCCATGGTCGAGCCGATGATCTCGATCTGCTTGAAGAAGAGCCGGGGGAGGTTGAGCTCCACCGTCTGCCCCGAGGTGCCGCCGCACACCACCAGGCGGCCGCCGGGCACGAGCGCGCGCGATCGACCGCTCCCAGGTGGCCGGGCCCACGCTCTCCACCACCACCTCGGCCTTGCACCGGCCAGTCCCCGGCCGAGTCGTAGGCGGCCACCGCGCCCAGCGCCAGGGCCGCCGCCCGCTTGGCGGGCTGGCGCGAGGTGACGTGCACCTCGGCCCCCATCCGCACGGCCAGGTGCAGCGCCGCGGTGCTCACCCCGCCGCCGATGCCCACGATCAGGCACCGCTCCCCCGCCGCGCAGCCGGGCCCGCCGCAGCATCCGCCAGGCGGTGAGCGTGGCGAGCGGGTAGGCCGCGCACTCCTCCCAGCGTGCGGCCGGCGCGGCCGGGCCACCACGTTGCCGGCTCGGCACCACCACGAGGTCGGCGTGGCCGCCCCACCGCTGCTCGCCCAGGATCTGGAAGCCCCGGCCCAGCGGCGCGTCGTCGCCCAGGGCCACCACGGCGCTCGAGCGGGGCGACCGCCGGGTTGACCACCACCTCGTCGCCCACCGCCCAGCCGGTCGACCGCCGCGCCCACGGCCGCCGACCACCCCGGCCACGTCGCAGCCCGGCACGTGCGGCAGGCTCGGGCGCGGGCCGCCCTCGGGTGAGCCACAGGTCCATGTGGTTGAGGGCGCTGGCCACCGGCCGCACCGCCACGTCGTCGGGGCCCACCTCGGGGTCGGGCACCTCCCCGAAGCCGGTAGGCGCCGGGCGACTCGTCGAGGATCCAGGCCTCCACGGGCCGCGGACCGTACCGGCCTCATCGAGCGGGCGTCAGACGACGCAGAGCAGCGCGTCGGGCTCGACGCGGATCGAGAGGCTCCGGGCCGGGCCCACCCGCTCGCCGTCGAGGCAGACCGGCGTGGGGCGTTCGAGCTCGACCTGGAGGGCGCCGACGTGACGCTCGCTCGATGCCCGGGTGGGGCACGTGGGTGCCGGCGGGCAGGCGCGCCGCGCACCTGGAGCCGCTCGTCGAGGGGGAGGTCGGCGTCGAGGACGTCGAGCCGGCCGTCGTTGGGGTGGCCCCGCGGCGCCACGTCCCACCGGCCGAGGAACTGGGCGTTCATGACCGCCACCACCCGGCCGCGCCACCAGCCCGCGCCGGACCACCAGGTGGGCGACGAACCAGTGGAGCCGGCCGTCGACCAGGACCGCGCCGAGGTCGACCGGCAGCAGCGTGGCGGCCTCGGAGCGGCAGCCGCGCCTCGTCGCCGGTGCCGCCGAGCGTGCGGCAGAGGTCGCCGCCGAGCAGCCCGAGCGGCGGGATGGGCTCGCCGGCCCGCCGGGCGGCGGTGACGACCGCCCGGGCCTCGGCGTCGGAGCGCACCACCACCCCGTCGGCGAGGCAGCGGCCCGGGCTCGCCCCAGGGCTCACCCTTCGCGGATCGTCACCGGCCGGCTCTCCTGGTCCGACGCTCGAGGGCCGAGCTGGCCGTCACCACCCCGCGGTGCAGCGCGTCGGCGGCCTGGCGGGCCCGGGCGGCGGTGGCCGGCACCGGGGCCACGTCGGCGATGCCGCGCAGCAGGTCGATGAGCTGCTTGACGTTGCGCACGAAGTCGCCGCCGGAGAGGTCCTCGTCCTCGAGCACCGCGGCCGAGCCCGTCGCCCGGCCGCCCAGGCGTGGGCCAGGTGCACGAACCCGGCGTCGGGCGGCCCGGGTGACGGGCAGGCCGGCGGCCTCCTCGTCGGCGGCCAGCTCCTCGGCGAGGCGGCCGAGCTCGGCGAAGCGCGCCCGCGACGGTGGACGACGGGAACCGCGGGTCGGCGGCCGGCTCCCGGCCGCGGTGCTCGTAGGTGAAGCACGAGACGAGCGCCGGCCAGCGACGGCGCGTCGAGGTCGTCGAGCAGCCCGTGGTCATGGCCTCGGCCACCAGCAGGTCGGACTCGTGGTAGGTGCGGGCCAGCACCTCGCCCGCGGGCGGTGAGCGCCCAGCCGTCGAGGTAGCCCCACGCCTCGAGCAGGCGCAGCACCCGGTCGAACCGCCGGGCCAGCGACTCCGTGCGCCCGCGAACCTGCCGGCGCGAGGTCGTCGAGCTCGCGGCTCGACCCGCTCGGCCTGGACGGCGCTGCGCACGTGGGCGTCGCGGTCGGGGCAGTCGGCCACGGGGTGGCGGCTCGGCGGCCAGGACGGCCGTCCTCGGCCGGAGTCGGCGCGGGTCGGTCGGGTCCGTCGCGGCGCCTCGGGATGCGAGCCGAGCGCGCCGCAGGGCGTCGCCGACCTGGTGCTGGAAGGCCCGGTTGTTGGGGTTGTACGGCTCGGGCAGCTCCACCGTGCCTGCGGCGCGCGGGCGGCTCGTCGAAGCTCGTCGGCCGCCGATGGTGCGCGGCTTGCTGCGCTCGTCGACGACGTGCAGCCGCGGGTGGCCCTTGCGGAACGCCACGCTCAGCACGGCCAGGCGGGTGCCGTCGAGCACCACGCACGTCGCCCGGCGTCAGCTCGGTGCAGCGCCGGTCGGTCGACTCGCTCGGCGCTCCGCACCGCTCGGCCCGGGCCGCGCGTCTTCGTGGCCGGCGGCCCGCAGGCGGCGGTACTCCTCGACGTCGCCCCGCTCGCAGCGCGGCCTCGGCCTCGCAGCCGCGTCGAGGCGGCGCCTGCTGCCGCTCGATGCGCGCCTCGAGCCGCACCACGGCGCGGTCGGCCTGGTACTGGGCGAAGGACAGGTTGAGCAGGTGGTGGGCCTGCTCGGGCTCGTAGCGGCGCACCAGGTTGGCCGCCATGTTGTAGGTGGGCCGGAACGCCGAGCGCAGCGCGTAGGTGCGGCTCGAGGCCAGCGCCGCCACCTGCTCGAAGGGGACGAACGGCGACCACAGCACGATGGCGTAGCCGACGTCGTCGATCCCCGACGGCCGGCCCGGCCGGTGAGCTGGGTGTACTCCCCCGGGGTGAGCATCTCTCGCCGCTCGCCCGGTGAACTTGGTGAGGCGCTCGATCACCACCGACCGGGCCGGCATGTTGACGCCGAGGGCGAGGGTCTCGGTGGCGAACACCGCCTTGGTGAGCCCCTCGATGAAGCAGGCCTCCACCGCCTCCTTGAACGGCGGCACCATGCCGGCGTGGTGGGCGGCCACGCCCCATCTCGAGGCCGGCGAGGAAGCGGTCGAAGCCGAGCACGTCGAGGTCGGCGTCGGCCAGGGCGGCGGTGCGCTCGTCGACGATGGCCCGGATCCGCGCCCGCTCCTCGGCGGTGGTGAGCCGCAGCCCGGCGTCGAGGCAGGCGTCGCGCGCCTCGTCGCAGGCCTTGCGGCTGAAGATGAAGGTGATGGCCGGGCAGCATCGCCCTCGTCCTGGAGCCGCTCGATCACCTCGACCCGCCGCGGGGTGAAGAAGCGGCGCCGGGGCCGGCCTCGGACCGGGCCGCCCCGGGCCCGCAGCGCCTCGTCATCGAGGCGACCGGCCTCGGGGTTGGGTCGGCCGTCGACGAGGGTCGGCAGCAGGTGGAGGTCTTGGGTGCTCTTGTCGCCGACGCAGTAGAGGTTCTGCAGCTCCACCGGCCGCCGCTCCTCGATCATCGCCTCGGTGGGCCCCCGCACGGTGCGTGATCCACTCGGCCAGCTCCTCGGCGTTGGACACCGTGGCCGACAGGCACACGAGGGCCACGTCGGCGGGCAGGTGGATCATCACCTCCTCCCACACCGGGCCGCGGTAGGCGTCCTGCAGGTAGTGGACCTCGTCGAGCACCACGTAGCGCAGGCCCGCGCAGCGCCGGCGACCCGGCGTAGATCATGTTGCGCAGGACCTCGGTGGTCATCACCACCACCGGCGCGTCGCCGTTGATGGCGTTGTCGCCGGTGAGCAGCCCGACCCGGTCGCCGCCGTGCCGGCGAGCCAGGTCGGCGTACTTCTGGTTCGAGAGCGCCTTGATGGGGGCGGTGTAGAACGCCTTGTGCCCCTCCGGCCAGCGCCTTGGCCACGGCGTGCTCGGCCACCACCGTCTTGCCCGACCCGGTCGGCGCCGCCACCAGCACGGAGCGGCCCTCGTCGAGGGCGGCGATGGCGCGGACGCTGGAAGGGGTCGAGGGGGAAGTCGTACCCGCTCAGCACCCGGGCATCATGCCGGGGCCGCGGCCCGCTTGCGCCGCTCGAGCACCCGCCCGATGAGGATCGAGACCTCGTAGAAGACGATCATCGGCACCGAGAGCAGCGAGCATGCTGATCGGGTCGCCCGACGGGGTGATGACCGCCACGAGCACGCAGATGCCCACGATGGCGTAGCGGCGGGCGCTGCGGCAGCTGGTGCGGGTCGAGGACCCCGACCATCTGCAGGAAGACCAGCAGGATCGGGAACTCGAAGCCGATCCCGAAGGCCAGCATCATGTAGGTGATCAGCGTGAAGTACTTGCTCGGCGCGAACGCGGTGACGATGTTGTCGCCGCCGATGTCGATGAGGAAGTCGAGCGCCTGCGGCAGCGTGTAGTAGGCGAGGCCGGCGCCGAGGACGAACAAGGCGAGGGCGCTGACGCATGAACGGGACGGCGTAGCGCTTCTCGTGGGCGTAGAGGCCCGGGGTGACGAACCGCCAGATCTGCCAGAGGATCACCGGCATGGCGATGACGATGCCGCCGTAGGGCGCCAGCTTCATCCGGATGCCGAAGCCCTCGAGCGGGTCGACTGCGAGGAGCTCGTCCGCCGGTGATCGACGAGCGCTCGTTGGCGATGTCCTCGTAGGGGCTCGAGCAGGAAGTCGAAGATCTGGTCGTAGAGGACGAACGCGATGACCATCCCGACGACCACGGCCACCACGACCTTGATGATGCGGTCGCGGAGCTCCGTGAGGTGCTCCATGAGCGACATGCGGGCATCGTCGGCTCCGCTCGGGCACGGCAGCGGTGCTCATCAGCCCTTGGTACGGCGCGGGGCGGCCTTCGGGACGGCCGCCTTCTTCTTGGGCGGCGGCCTTCTGGGCTGTGCTCGGCCTTCTTCTTGGCGGGCGGCCTTCTTGGCTGCGCTCGCGCGGTCTTCTTGGCGGGCTGCCTGCTTCTTGGCGGGCGCCGTGGTCGCTGGCCGCGGCGACCGGCCGCGGTCACCGGGGCGCTGGCGGCGGTGCGTCGCTGGCGGCCGTCGGGCGGCTGCCGGGGCGTCCTTGGCCAGGACGTTGCGGCGAGCCGCTACCCGGTTCGGGTCGTCGGCGGTGTCGAGGGCGCTGCTGCATCTCGTTCTGGAAGCCGGTGGACATGCGACGCAGGTCGCCCATCGTCTTGCCGACCTGGCGGGCGGCATCGGGCAGGCGCTGGGGCCCGAGCACGATCAGGGCGATGAGCAGGATGACGAGGACCTCGCCACCCCCGATGTTGAACATGGTGGGCGAGTGTACCGGCGGCCCCCGCCGGCTCAGGCGCGGCGCAGGCCGTGGCCGCGGTGCGCTCGGGCGTCGGACGACGCTCCTCGCACCTGGGCCACCGCCTGGCCGCACCTCGCCGAAGCGCTGCAGCTCCAGCTGCAGCTCAGCGGCGGCCTCGCGCGATCCCGCGGAGCTAGCAGCAGCGTGAGCGCCGCGGCGGCGGTGACGGCGACCGGCGGGCACGGCCCAGAGCAGCGACATCTAGTCGAGGGCGGCTACGACGCGTCGAACCAGCCGTCGTCCTGCAGGAGGCGGTGGAAGTCGATGAGGTCGTCGTGGGTGATCGGGGCGCCGGCCGCGGTGCTCGAAGAGCTCGGCGGGCAGCGTGCCACTCCACGAGCTGCACCCCGGAGGCCACCAGCATGTCGACGATGCGCCGCTCGGCGGGCTTGACGACGGACATCTGGCAGCCGTGGACACCGGAACACGTAGGTCCCCTGGTCGTCCTGGGTGCAGACCCGCACCTCGAGGTCGCGCACGGTCAGCTCGACGTCGCCGCAGTCGTGGCAGCTCGCCTTGATCACCGTCGCCATGTCGCCCGGCCCTCCCGGCCCGCTCAGAGGGCGTTCGCCCTGTCACCTAGATGTCGGCCCGACCACCATGCCGCTTGAGGGGCGTCTGGCACAATGGGCCGTCGTGCCCACTCGGCTGCCCTCGCTCCGCCGCCCCCGATCGGCTTCGCCCACCGTGGCGCCCGGGCCAATGCCCCCGAGAACACCTTGGAGGCCTTTCGCCTGGCCGTCCGGCTCGGCGCCACCGGCCTGGAGAGCGATGTGTGGCTCACCAGCGACGGCGAGGCGGTGCTCGACCACGACGGGGTGGTGCGCAGCGGCCTGCGCCGGCGCCCGATCGCCACGTGCACCCGGGCCGAGCTCCCCGACCACATCCCGACGCTGGACGAGCTCTACGCCGACGGTGGGGACCGACCTCGAGCTGTCCCTCGACGTGAAGGACCCGGCCGCCTTCGATCGCACGGTGGCCGTGGCGCGGGCGGCCGGGCGGCGAGCGCTGGAGCGGCTGTGGCTGTGCCACCACCGGTGGGAGCAGGTGGCGGAGTGGCGGCGAGCCTGCGCGCGAGGTCCGTCTGGTCGACTCCACCTTCCTCGGCCACATGCGCGACGGGCCCGAGCAGCGGGCGGCCGCCCTGGCCGCCGCCGGCATCGACGCGGTCAACCTCCACCACACGGAGTGGACCGGCGGGCTGCACGGCCCTGTTCCACCGCTTCGAGGTGCTGTGCTTCGGCTGGGACGCCCAGCACGATCGCATCCTCGACGGCCTGCTCGAGATCGGCATCGACGCCGTCTACAGCGACCACGTCGACCGCATGATCGACGCCCTGGCCCGCGCGGCGTGACGGGCGCTACAGCCCGCCGATGTCACCCGGCGGCCACACGAGGACGAACGCCCGACCCACGATGGAGTCGATCGGGATCGGGCCGCGGTACGGGTAGCGGCTGTCGGCGGAGTTGGAACGGTTGTCGCCGAGCACGAACACGTGACCGTCGGGCACGGTCTGCCGATCGATGGCGGGGTTCTGGGGGTCCTCAGGGTCGCCGGTGACCACGTCGTCGGGCAGGTAGGGCTCGTCGAGGGCACGGTCGTCGACGTAGACGACGCCGTCGCGGGTCTCGATCACCTCTCCGGGCAGGCCGACGACCCGCTTGATCAGGTCCTTGATGCCGTCCGGGCCCACCTGGTCGCCGTCGAGCTCGAACACGATCACGTCGCCTCGGTTGACGTCGTGGAGGTCGTAGCTGAGCTTGTTGACCAGCACCCGGTCACCCTTGTCGAGGGTCGGCTCCATGGACGCCGGACGGGATGTAGAAGGCCTGGAAGAGGAACGTCTTGACGACGAGGGCCACCACCAGCGCACCGACGACGACGGCCACCCACTCCACGGCCGATCGCACCCGTTCGGACCGGTCTCCGTGCTTGAGGTGGTGCGGCTCGACGTCGGGGGGGCCAGCGGTGTCGGTCACGGCCCGCTCAACGGTAGCGGTCGAGGATCCGGGCGGCGGCGCGCCGACCGGCGTCTCGAGCCCCTCGGGGGCGTCGACCACGCTGACCTGCGGGCCGAGGCTGACGAGCAGCCGCTCGAGCCAGGCCTCGGCCGCCGACGGCCAGCTGCACCCGGAGGCCGCCGTCGGGCCGCTCCTCGACGGACTCCACCGGGTAGGCCTCCGCCACCCAGGCCGCCGCCGGCGCGAGGTCGAGGACGACCCGCGGGTCGTCGACGTCGGGCCGGAACACGTCGGCCTCGGGCGCGTCGGCGGGCGGGTCGAACGTGTCGTCGAGGAGGGTGGCCGCTGCGATGCGGTCCACCCGGAACCGGCGCTCCCCGCCCGGCCAGGTGGCAGTGGCCGAGGAGGTAGAGGCTGCCGTCCTGGGCGTGCACCAGGTAGGGGTCGACGTCGCGCTCCGTGCGGGCGTCGCGGCCGTAGGAGTAGTAGTCGAGGTGCACCCGGCGATGCTGGGTCGCCCCCGCTCGCAGGACGTCGAGGACCTCGGCCCCTCCGACACCGAGGTCGACGTCGAGCACCGGTCGCCGCGTCGACGCCGAGCACCGCGGCCAGCTTGGCCACCCCCGTGGCCAGGGCCCCCTCGGTCGTCGGCTCCGGGGAGGGCCAGGACCGACGCGCCGGCGGTCAGGAGGGCCACGGCCTGGTCGGGGGTGAGCCGCTGTGGGGTGTCGAACACGTCGGCGAAGTGGATCCACACCCGGTCGCCTTCCTGGACCACGTCGATCAGGGCGTCGGGCGTGTAGGGAGGCACCCCAACGAGCCACACCACGTCGAGGTCGTCGGCCAGCTCCTCGGGGCTGAGGTCGAAGCGGGCGCACACCTCGTCCAGGGTCGGGCCGTCCTGGGCGACGATCCACGGGACCATGGCCAGGAGCCGCTGCATGCGGGCCGCGGAGGTGGTGCTCATGCCGGGTCCAGCCAGGCCACCAGGTCGGCCCGCAGCTCGGGCGGCGACAGGATCTCGGCGTGCTCGAGGAAGGAGAGCACGAAGGAGCGAAAGGCGGCTCGGTTGGTCACCGGGAGCTCCACCACCACCGCCCCGTCGGGCTCCTCCTCCACCACGTGGTCCGGGCCGACGTGCTGGATGGCCCAGGCCGCCGGCGGTCCGTCGATGCGCACCCGGGCACGCGACGGGCTCCTCCGCCCCCAGCTCCCAGGCGCCCCGCACCCGTCCGGGCACCGCTGTCGTCGGCGGCTCGAAGGAGGGCTCGTCGGTGAGGACCACCTCGCCTTCGATGCGGTCGAGGCGGTAGTTGCGCTCTTCCTCGCGGAGGTGGTCGAAGCCGGTGAGGTACCAGCGCCCGCGCTGGAACTCCAGGCGGTAGGGGTCGATCCTTCGCTCGGCCTCGCGGTAGACGAGGCCGACCGGGGTGCGGCTGGACACCGCGCCGAAGAGGCGGGCCAGGTTGGCGTCGGCCGGGATCGGCGCCACGTGGACACCGAGGCTCGGGTTGGCCCTCCCCCACCAGCCCACCGAGCTTGAGCAGCCCTTCGATGGCCGGGCAGCCCCTCGACCTGCACGGCGGAAGCGGCCAGGTGGAGGGCGGCCAGCTCGTCGGTGGTGAGACCGGGATCACGGAGGGCGTACTCCTCCCGGGGGATCCGGTAGCCGTCGATGGCCGGGAGCGTGCCCGGGACCGTCTCGACCTGCAGCGGGATCCCCATGGCCCGCAGCTCGTCCTTGTCGCGCTCGAAGGCCCGACGGAAGGCGACCTGATCCTCCGGGTAGGTCGAGCTCGTCCTGGATCTGCTCGGCGGTCAGCGGCCGCTCGGCGTCGAGGAGCAGGGCCGTCAGGTTGAGGAGGCGCTCCAGCTTCTGACCCGACACGCGGGCACTGTAGCTAGAGCAGGCTGGCGGCCAGAGCGCCGGCGGCCGCCGTGGCCCGGAAGAACAGCGGGTCCTCGTCCGGCCCTCGGCCCATGGTCGTGACGTGCAAGCCGTACCCTCGGCAGCAAGCCCGCCACGTCGGGGCCGGGGACCACTCGCACGTCGTGGCGGTCGTGGGCGTAGCAGCCGGGCTCGGGGGCGGCCACCAGGACCGGGGAGCGGGTGAGGTCGAGGGCGGTGCGGCTGTGGTGGCTCACACCCTGGTGGCGCGGCCGCGGATCGCCGTCGGACATGCGGAGCACAGCGATCGGCCTGGCCGCCCAAGGCGGCGGCGGCGTCGAGGACGGCGGCCACCTCCAGGGCCGAGGTGCCCAGCGGGCGAGGCCGTGCCGACCACCCCGGGCCCCATGGCCACGATGGCGACGTCGGCCCCGGCCACGTGGCGGGCCAGCGCTAGGGCCGAGGGCACCGACACCGCCTCGAGGTCGCCGCCGAAGGCGTGACCGGCGGTGATCGTCACGTCGAGGAGGCCAGCGGCCCGCAGGGCGTGCACCAGGTCGGAGATCACGATCGGGAGGGCCGCGCCGTCGGTCATCACGTAGGCGATCCGGGCGGCGGGGTGGGCGGCCCGCACGGCTGCGGCCACGCCGGGCACCTGGCTGTGGAGGCTCCCGACCACCACCGGCAGCCCGTCGAGGTCGGTGGCGGCGCCGGGGTCGTGCTCCTCGGTGGACCCGGCGTCGACCTGGAGGCTGGTGTAGCGGAGCTTCATGATGTGCCCGGGCCCCGGCTCGCGACCAGCTCGTCGCGTGCAGGTTCCAGTGCACGACGTGCCACCCTCCGGTGCCGAGGCCGAGATCGACGGCGGTGGTGTTGAGGACCACCCGATCGCCCACCGCCACCGTCCCGGTGAGCTGGGTGAGGACGTAGGCCCGACCGAGGTCGGTGCCGACCCGCTGCAGCCCCGGGCGCTCCTCCAGGAGCTCCGTCACCGTCCCGGTGCGGAAGGTGGGCACTAGAGCGACGCGATGAGCTTCTCGACCCGCTCGTCGCGGGACTTGAACGGGTCCTTGCAGAGCACGGTGCGCTGGGCCTGGTCGTTGAGCTTCAGGTGCACCCAGTCGACGGTGTAGTCGCGCTTGCGCTCCTTGGCCCGCCGGATGAACTCGCCCCGCAGGCGGGCCCGGGTGGTCTGCGGCGGGGTCTCGACGGCCTCGTCGATGTCGGCGTCGGTGCAGGTGCGCTCGACCAGGCCGGCGTCCTGCATCTTGTAGAAGAGCCCCGCGTCGCCGGCTGATGTCGTGGTACTGCAGGTCGATCAGGGCGACCTTGGGGTGGGTGAGCGGCAGGTCGTGCTTGGCCCGGTAGCGCCTCGATCAGCTTGTGCTTGATCACCCAGTCGCACTCGCGGTCGAGCTCCATCGGGTCGTTCTCGATGGTGGTGAGGCAGTGCTCCCACATCTGCAGGGCCTGCTTCTCCTGGGGCGACAGGTCCTTGGTCTCGGCGTACTGCAGGGCCTGGTCGAGGTACTCGCTCTGGATGTCGAGCGCCGAGACCTCCCGGCCGTTGGCCAGGCGCACCTTCCGGCGGCAGGTGATGTCGTGGCTGATCTCGCGGATGGCCCGGATCGGGTTCTCGAGCGTCAGGTCGCGCAGGACCTGGCTCGGGTCCTCGAGCATCCGCAGCAGGATCGACGTGGCGCCGACCTTGAGGAAGGTGGCGTACTCGCTCATGTTCGAGTCGCCCACGATCACGTGGAGCCGGCGGTAGCGCTCGGCGTCGGCGTGGGGCTCGTCGCGGGTGTTGATGATCGGTCGGCTCCGGGTGGTGGCCGAGCGACACGCCCTCCCAGATGTGCTCGGCCCGCTGGGTGATGCAGAACATGGCGCCCCGGGCCGTCTGCAGCACCTTGCCGGCCCCGGCGTAGATCTGGCGGGACACGAGGAACGGGATGAGCACCTCGGCGTAGTGGCCGAAGTCGTCGCGCCGGGTGGTGAGGTAGTTCTCGTGGCAGCCGTAGCTGTTGCCGGCCGAGTCGGTGTTGTTCTTGAACAGGTAGATGACCCCGCGGATGCCCTCCTCGCGGAGGCGCTGCTCGGCCGACTGCCGAGGAGCTGCTCGAGGATCCGCTCGCCCGCCTTGTCGTGGGCGACGAGGTCGTGGATCGAGTCGCACTCGGGCGTGGCGTACTCGGGGTGCGAGCCGACGTCGAGGTAGAGGCGGGCGCCGTTGGCGAGGAACACGTTGCTGCTGCGACCCCACGACACCACCCGGCGGAACAGGTAGCGGGCCACCTCGTCGGGGCTGAGGCGCCGTTGGCCGCGGAGGGTGCAGGTGACGCCGTACTCGTTCTCGAGTCCGAAGATGCGGCGCTCCATGCGGAGCAACCTAACGCCGGGCGTCAGGCCACGGCGAGCAGCGGCCACCAGGCTGGCGTCGTCGCGTCCGACGCCGGCGGAAGGCCCGGCGGCCGTTGGCGCGGGCCAGCACCGCCACCTCGAGGTCGCCGGCCGGCGAGGGTGCGGTCGGGGCCGGCCAGGGCGCCGACGGCGGCGCCGAGGGCGCCGGCCGAGGTCGAGCCCGGGCTGGTAGGCCGCCTCGAGGCGGTCGGCGATGGCCTCGGCCTCGCCGCCGAGCACGCTGAAGCGGTCCTCGTCGATGACGGTGCCGTCGTAGAGGATGTGGAACAGCTGGTCGTGGTCGGCGTCGACGCCCACCTCGGCCACCAGGATCTCGACCTCCATGCGGCTTCATCTCGTGGGTGAAGATCTGGCCGAGGATCTGGGCGTAGGCGTTGGCCAGGCTGCGGGCGTCGACGTCCTCGCGGCTGTACTGAGTAGCCCTTGAGGTCGGCGTGGCGGACGCCCGGCGATGCGGAGCTGGTCGAACTCGTTGTACTTGCCGACGCCGGCGAAGGCGATGCGGTCGTAGATCTCGCTGACCTTGCGCAGCGTGGCCGACGGGTTCTCGGCCGCGATGAGGATGCCGTCGGCGTAGAGGACGGCGACGGCGCTGCGGCCCCGGGCGATGCCCTTGCGGGCGTAGTCGGCCCGGTCCTTCATCACCTGCTCGGGGGCGACGTAGAAGGGCATGCTCATGACGGCCGTCGACCTCCCGCGACGATGCGCCTCGACGCGCGCGTGCGCGAGCTCGGCGTCGTCGACCCGCTCGTAGCCCGTCGGCGGTGATGGTGGCGACCACCGGGAAGATGCCCCGGATGCAGGTCGGGCCCGCCGGTGGCGGAGTCCTCGTCGGCCGCCTCGGTACAGGGCGTGGACGACGAGGTCGATGGCCTCGTCGCGGTCGAGCGCCGTCGCGGAAGCCGAGCTTCACCACGGTGCCGGCGTGGAGGCTGCCCGACCCGGTGGCCGACGTGGTCGCTGCTCCTCGTAGCGGCCGCCGGTGACGTCGTACTGCGAAGAGGCGGCCCTGCGCTCCGGCGCAGGTCGTAGCCGGCGAAGAGCGGCACGACGGCGAGGCCCTGCATGGCGGCCGGGCAGGTTGCTCCGCACCATCTGGCCGAGCTGGTTGGCCTTGCCCTCGAGGCTGAGGACGGCGCCCTCGACCTTCTCGTAGTGCTCGAGCTGGAGCTGGAAGAGCTTGACCATCTCGATGGCCGGGCCGGCGGCGCCGGCGATGGCCACGCCGCGATAGCGGTCGGCCGGGAACACCTTCTCCATCGTCCGGTGGGTGATGAGGTTGCCCGAGGTGGCCCGCCGGTCGCCCGCCATCACCACGCCGTCGGCGTAGCGGACCGCCACGCACGGTGGTGCCGTGGGTGATCTGCGCAGGGCGTGCGGGGCGGTCGGGCAGCGCCGTCGGCAGGCCGGGTGCGGCGCAGCAGGTCGGCGAAGCTGGGCCCGGGTCGTCCCGGCGGAATACGGGAGGTCACGGCGGCGAGGCTACCGAACCGACGGCGACAGCGGTCACTCGCCGCCCTTCTGGACGTAGGACTTCACGAAGTCCTCGGCGTTCGTCTCGAGGACCTCGTCGATCTCGTCGAGGAGGTCGTCGAGCTCGGCCTTGATCTTCTCGCCCGCCTCGGACTTGGCGGGGACCTCCTCGACGACCTCGTCGGTCTTGGTCGGCGCTTGCTTCTTCTTCTGCTCTCGTTCGGCCATGGTTCGTTCTCTCGTCCTATTGCCCGAGCTTCTCGAGCAGCTCGGCGGCGGTCTCGCACCCGTCGATGAGGCTACCCACGTGGGCCTCGGTTCCACGCAGCGGTTCCATCATCGGCACCCGGCGCAGCGGATCGCCACCGACGTCGAACACGAGCGAGTCCCAGTTGGCCGCCACGATGCTCTCCGGCCAGCGCTGCAGGCACCGGCCCCGGAAGTAGGCCCGGGTGTCGGGCGGGCGGCTCGGTCATGGCCGCCGTCGACCTCGTCGTCGGTCGACGATCCGCTCGAGGCCGACCCGGGCGGCCAGCGACTTGCTCGGGCCGGAGGTCGTGGTACTGGAGGTCCATGGCGGCCAGCCGGGCGTCGTCCCAGCGCAGGTCGTGGCGCTCGCGGTAGCCGTCGATGAGGCGGTGCTTGGCGACCCAGTCGACCTGGTCGGCCAGCGTGCACGGGTCGGTCTCGAGGCCGGTGAGCACCGCCTCCCAGCGGCGGAGCACCTCGCCGCCGACCTCGTCGCCGCCGACGCAGTCGAGGCCGTGCTCCTCGGCGTACTTCCGGGCCCGGTCGTAGAGCTCCCACTGCGACCTCGAGGGCGGTGATCGATCGTGCCGTCGGCCAGCTCGATCGGCTGGCGCAGCGTGAGGTCGTAGGAGACCTGGCGCAGCGCCTGCACCGGCTGGGCCGGCAGCGAGGTCGCGGGCGAGGCAGTCGTCCTCGATCATCGAGAGCACGAGCGCGGTGGTGCCGACCTTCAGGAAGGTGGCCACCTCGGAGAGGTTGGCGTCGCCGACGATCACGTGGAGGCGCCGGTACTTCTGGGCGTCGGCGTGGGGCTCGTCGCGGGTGTTGACGATCGGGCGCTTGAGCGTGGTCTCGAGGCCGACCTCCTCCTCGAAGAAGTCGGCCCGCTGGGTGAGCTGGAACGGCACGTCGGCGCTGGTGAGCCCGGCCGCCTCGGTGCCCACCTTGCCGGCGCCGGTGAAGATCTGGCGGGTGATGAAGTGCGGCATCACGTGGGTGACGATCTCGGCCGAACGGCACCGGCCCGGTCCATCAGGTAGTTCTCGTGGCAGCCGTAGCTGTTGCCCTTGCGGTCGGAGTTGTTCTTGTAGACGACGATCTCCTGGCCGTCCGGGCAGCATCGCGGTGGCCGCCGTCCATCGACCGCTGCAGGATCAGCTCGGCGGCCCGGTCGAACACCACGATCGAGCGGGGGTCGGCGCACTCGGGCGTGGACAGCTCGGGGTGGGCGTGGTCGACGTAGTAGCGGGCGCCGTTGGTGAGCACGGCGTTGACGAGGTGGGTCTCGACCTCCGGCGGCATCGCCCCGTCGGCGCTGAAGCCGCGGGCGTCGTTGCCGGGCTGCTCGTCCTCGAAGTCCCAGCCGACCTTGGCGGCGCCGGCGGCGGCCGCCGGTCGAGCTCGTGGACGTAGGCGTTGATGAGCACCGACGAGGCCGCGATCGGGTTGGACTCGCCGCCCGCGGACGATGATCCCGTACTCGGTCTCGATCCCGAGGACCTTCTGGATCGCCATGGTCGGCCTGCCCGGGGCCTACAGGTACTGGCCGGTGGCCGACCCGCTCGATGGAGCGGCCACCCTGCGGGCTGTCGTCGTCGTCGCGCTGGACGATCGTGCGCACGTAGACGATGCGCTCGCCCTTCTTGCCGGAGATCTTGGCCCAGTCGTCGGGGTTGGTGGTGTTGGGCAGGTCCTCGTGCTCCTTGTACTCCTGGTGGATCGACTCGAGGAGGTCGGCCGACCTGGATGCCCTTGGTGCCGCCGGCGAGCAGGCGCTTGATGGCCAGCTTCTTGGCCCGGCGCACGATGTTCTCGATCATGGCGCCCGACGAGAAGTCCTTGAAGTACATGATCTCCTTGTCGCCGTTCTGGTACGTGACCTCGAGGAACTGGTTGGCCTCGTCGGTCGCGGTACATCTCGGCGACGGTGCGTCTCGATCATGGCCTGCACGGCCTTGCTCGGGTCGCCGCCGCCGAGGCTCGGCGACCGTGGCCTCGTCGAGCGGGCAGGTCGGCGGTGAGGTAGCGGGCGAAGATCTGGGCGGCGGCCGCCTCGTTGGGTCGCTCGATCTTGATCTTCACGTCGAGACGGCCGGGGCGGAGGATGGCCGGGTCGATCAGGTCCTCGCGGTTGGAGGCGCCGATGACGATGACGTTCTTCAGCGTCTCGACGCCGTCGATCTCGACGAGGAGCTGCGGGCACGATCGTGGACTCCATGTCGGAGCTGATGCCGGTGCCGCGGGTGCGGAACATCGAGTCCATCTCGTCGAAGAACACGATGACCGGCCAGCCCTCCTCGCGACTTCTCCCGGGCCCGCTGGAACACGAGGCGGATCTGGCGCTCGGTCTCGCCGACGTACTTGTTGAGCAGCTCGGGGCCCTTGATGTTGAGGAAGTAGGACTTGGCCGTCTCGCTCGCCGCTGACGGCTCGGCCACCTTCTTGGCCAGGGAGTTGGCCACCGCCTTGGCGATGAGCGTCTTGCCGCAGCCCGGGCGGGCCGTAGAGGAGGATGCCCTTGGGGGCCGGCAGCTGGTGCTCGGCGAACAGGTCCTGGTGCAGGAACGGCAGCTCGACGGCGTCGGCGATCTTCTCGATCTGGTCGTCGAGGCCGCCGATGTCCTCGTAGCCGATGTCGGGCACCTCCTCGAGGGCCAGGTCCTCGACCTCGGGCCGCGGGCAGCTTCTCGAGCAGCAGCCCGGAGCGGGGGTCGAGCAGGACGGTGTCGCCGTTGCGGAGCTTGGCGTCCGCGCAGCTCGTCGAGCGAGCTCGACCACCCGCTCCTCGTCGGCCCGGCCGACGATCAGGACGCGCGGTCGTCGTCGAGGCGCTCCTTGATCGTGACGACCTCGCCGGTGAGGTCGGCCCCGCGGGACAGCACGACGTTGAGCGACTCGTTGAGCACGACCTCGGCGCCCCGCTCGAGCGGCTCGTCGCCGAGCTCGGGGTGCACGGCGACGCGCATCTTGCGGCCGCCGGTGAACACGTCGACGGTGCCGTCGTCGTTGTGGCCGAGGAGGGTGCCGTAGGCGGACGGCGGCTGGGTGAGCTTGTCGACCTCCTCGCGGAGGGCGGCGATGTGGTCGCGCGCCTCGCGCAGGGTGTAGGTGAGCTTCTCGTTCTGCGAGACGGCCTGCGACAGCTGGCCCTTGGTCTCGAGCAGCCGCTCCTCGAGCGTGCGCACCCGCTTGGGGGCGTCCTGCAGGCGCCGCCGCAGCGACAGCACCTCCTCCTCGAGGGCTCGCGCGTGCTCCGGAGTCGCCAGCTCGGCCAGCGTCGTCGGGCCGTCGGGCTCGACGGGGACCACCTCCCTCGAGGGTTCGTTCGCGCGGACCCTACACCCATCGCGATCGCCAGTCCCGATTCCACGGTGGTTGCCGTGTTTATTCGCCGTGTGCGGTAGGCTGACGCTCACCCCGACGACCCCCTGAGGTACTCCCACCATGAAGGTCTGGATCGACCAGGATCTCTGCACCGGCGACGGTCTCTGCGAGGAGATCGCGCCCACCGTGTTCACGCTCCTCGACGACGGCCTCGCCTACGTCAAGGACGGCGACAAGGTGCTGTCGGACCCCGGTGGCGCCGAGGGCATCGCCCCGGTGCCCGCCGGCCAGGAGGAGGCCACCATCGAGTCGGCCGAGGAGTGCCCCGGGCGAGTGCATCTTCATCGAGGTCGACTGACCGGGGGTAGCCTCCCCGCCGTGCCACGCACGACGATCGACACCAAGGGACGGCCTCCATGGCCGGCCCCCGCCTGCTGCCCGGGGCTGACGCCCGGCAGGGGCTCGTCGCGCTCGCGCTGAACTCGTCCACCAGCCTGGTGGCCGGGGCGGTGCTGGGCTCCCTCACCGAGACCTTCGAGCGCCGACCGGGGCTGCTCGTCCTGGTCCCGGCCGCCATCGGGCTGCGCGGCAACGTGTTCGGCTCCCTCGGGCAACCGGGTCTCGACGTCCATCCACGCCGGCGAGCTGCAGCTGCGGCTGCGGACGCTCCAGCGTCCTCGGCCAGAACGTCTTGGCGGCCGGGGCGCTCACGCTCGGCATGTCCTTCGTGCTGGTGCTCATCGCCGCGCTGGTGTCGACCGGGGTCGGCCTCGGCTCCACCATCGGCCTGGCCGACCTGGCCCTGGTGTCGGTGGGAGGCGGGGCGGTGGCGTCGCTGCCGGTGCTGGCCGCCACCCTCGGGCTCGCAGCCGGCGCTGTCCGCTTCGGGTGGGACCTCGACAACGTGACCGCCCCCCTCGTGTCCACCCTGGGCGACGTGCTCACGCTGCCCGCCCTCTACCTGGCCACCGGGCTGCTCGGGTTCGGCCTGGTGACGTCAAGCCTCGGCTGGGGGCTGGCGGCGATGGCGATGGCGGTGCTGGTCCTCGGCGGGCGGTCGGCACTCCCCCATCTGCGAGCCATCGTCCGGACGTCGATCCCGGTGCTGGTGGTGGCCGGCTTCGTGAGCAGCCTCGCCGGGGTGGCGCTCGAGCGGCGGCTGCTCACCTTCAGCGCCCTGCCGGCACTGCTGATCCTGGTGCCCGCCCACCTGTCCAGCGCAGGGGCCCTCGGCGGCATCCTGTCCGGGCGACTCTCCAGCCAGCTGCTGCTCGGCCTGGTTCCCCCGACAGCCGTGCCCTCCCGTCCCGCTCGGCGGGACCTCTGGTTCGTGTCCGGGCTGAGCCTCCCGGTGTTCGTCGCCAACGGTGCCGGCGCCCACGTCGTGGCAGGGGTGCTCGGTGTCTCCTCTCCGGGGCTCTGGCAGCTGGTGGCGGCATCCGTGTTGGGCGGCGCCGCCGCCATGCTGGTGGTGCTGGCCATCGCCTACTACGGAACGATCGCCACCGTTCGCCTCGGCATCGACCCCGACACCTACGGGATCCCCATCGTGAGCTCCACCGTGGACCTGGTGGGGGCGTTGACCCTCGTGGTGGCCATCTCCACCCTCAGCCTCACCTGAGCGCAGCGGGGGCGGGTCAGTGGCGGCCGGCGTCGGCCGGGAGCAGCTGGGCAGCGAGGGTGTCTGCGAGCCAGCGCTCGTACCGGTCGGGCGCCCAGCTGCGGTCGACGACCAGGAGGTGGTGCACCTCAGGGGACGCGAGGGCGTGCACCACGTCAGCGGCGATGTGCACGCTGAGGCCTGGCCGCAGCGTGCCCGCGAGGGAGCGGACGAGGGCGCGCTGCCCTGTCCGTCGCTGCTGCGTGAGGTCATCGAGGAGGGTGGCCGCCTCCGGGTCAGAGCCCGATGCGCTCGAGAGGATCCGATAGAGCGGACCCACCCGAGCGTTCACCTCGGCAACGATCGACGCGAACCCGGCGATGCGATTGCTCGGGCTCGGGTCCTCGAAGACCGCACGGACCGCCGGGCGCCCAGCCAGGGGGACGTGGGCGGCATCGCCGGCGATCGACAGGTCGAGCAGCGACTTGAGGATGCCGATCTTCGAAGTGAACAGGCGGTAGACGGTCGGTACGGGCACGCCGGACGTCTCGCTGATCGCGTCGATCGTGGTCGTGCCGTAGCCACGTGCCAGGAAGAGGGTGCGCGCGGCGTCCACGACCGCCGCCCTCGCCAGGCGGGTGCGGGCTTGCTCGGCGGCCACCACAAATCAAGAGTAGCGCTATCGAACTGAGAGCACTACTCTCGCTTCACATGACCAAGCGCATGACCTGCACCCAGCTCGGTGGCCCGTGCGACCTCCCCCAGAGGGTGAGGACCACAACGAGATCATCAAGGCCCAGGATCGGCACCTCCGAGAAGCTGTCGAGGCCGGCGCGGCGGACCATCGAGCCGGCGCTGGCGGAGATGAAGGCGAGGTGGAGGCGCCCCGTCTCGGGGCTGCGTTGGTACCGCGGCGTTCAGCGCAGCTTCGCATCCCTGCCCGAGGAGGCCTGACGTGTCGGACTGGCGCCATCAGACCCTGCAGCGGATGCGGGAGCTCATCCACCAGGCCGATCCGGACATCGTCGAGGAGGTCAAGTGGGTGAAGCCATCGAACCCCGACGGCGTCCCGACGTGGACGTGTGGCGGCATCGTCTGCACCGGTGAGGTGTACAAGGACAAGGTGAAGCTCACGTTCGCTCGTGGCGCCTCGGTCCTCGATCCCGAGGGCATCTTCAACGCCAGCCTGGAGGCGGGGACGCGCCGGGCGATCGACCTGCACGAGGGCGATGATGTGAACGAACAGGCGTTCAAGGCCCTCGTGCAGCGGGCCGTGGCGGTGAACATGGGCCGTCAGAGGTAGGAGCGTGCGGAAGCTCGCCTTCCCCAACGGCTCGGTCTAGCCCCGTCCCGAACCCGAGGTCACCCCGTCGGGCCCCCATTCCCGCACGCGCTAGTGGCAGCGATTCGTTGGCGATTCGCTGCCAGTACAGGAGGGCGCGGACGGGGGGAGGAGTGAGCGCAGGTGGGGGTGGAGACGGCGCGCCGCTGAGCACTGTCACACCCGGGTGGCATCCTCGGAGCCATCGGTGGTCCGCCGCCCGAGAGTCCCTCCGCACGGCAGTGAGGTCCACCATGGCGACGTACCCCTTCGATCAGGCCGGCCGCCCACCGAGCCGCCATCGACCGGAGCCCACCCACGCCGACCGGCATGCCCGCACCTGGGAGTTTCGCCGCCACACCGGCGCCCGGGGCCTTTCCGCACTCGGCCGCAAGGTCCTCCACGCCCAGCAGGACGCCGATCACGCCGAGCTCCGGGCCCTGGAGGCCGAGCTCCGGCCGCTGGCCCAACGACGCATCGAGGTCGTCCACCACTTGGCGTCCCTGCGCGACGCCCTCTACCCGGTGATCCCCTGGGGCCGCGGGCGCCGGCCGCCTCCAGTGGACCGGAAGCCCCTGCCGCCCGCGGTCGCCGACCCCATCGCCATCAACGGCCGCGACCTTCGGGCTGCCTGCGTCGCCCTCCTTGACCGCTACGGCGAGCAGCGCCTGGTCGACCTGCACGGCCTCCTCCACCTGCACGGCTACCTGGTCTGGTCGCGGCGACCCGTGCAGCGCCTCGCCGATGCCCTGGCCCACGAGGTGCGGATGGGTCGGGCCGAGCGCGTCGCCCGCGGCGTGTACCGGACGAGCCGGCCGCCGCCACCACCCCTAGGCGTCGACCCGGCCCTGCACGAGGACCCCTCAGGACAAGCAAGGCCCGGTGTCGACAGGGCGGGAGAGGTCGCCGGCCAGGATGGACTCCAGCTCGGGGAGATCCAGGGCGTAGCTGACCCCGGGCCGGTCCGGGGCGATGGCGAAGGCGACACCGACCACCGCTCCGTTGGCATCGACCAAGGCGGCACCGGAGTCACCGGGGCGCAGGGCCGACGCCAGGATGAGGACCTGTCGCTGGGTGCGCTCCCGGTCGTAGATGTCGGTGCCGGTGGCGGTCACCTCCTGTCCCACCTGGAACGGCGCCGCCCGCAGCGGCCCCCCACCCGGGTGGCCGAAGACGGCCCCCACGCCCCCCTCGTCGATGTCGGCCCGGCCCAAGGCGGGGCGGTCGAGGTCGGTGGCGCGGAGCACGGCCAGATCGCGCCGCGGGTCGAAGGCCACCACCTGCGCCCGCACCTCGGAGCCGTCGCTGCGCTGCAGCACCGTCTCGTCCTCTCCTGCCACCACATGGGCGTTCGTGACCACCAACCCCGGCGCGGCGACGAAGCCGCTCCCCTCCTGGATCCGACGGCAGGCCACGCCCTGGACCTTGACGGTGGAGGGCACGACCGCGTCAACGACGGCCTGCGAGATGTTGGTGGAGGTCGGCGGCGGGCCCACGTCGGGCGCCCGCTCGAGGGCGTCGAACACGCGGGGGAACTGGTCGTCGCCCACCAGCCGGCGCAGGGTGTCGACGGTGTCCGGGGGGTCAGGGAGGCGATCCGACACCCACTGGGCCACGGTCGAGCTGCGGGCCTGGGCCGAGAACTCACCCGGCACGTCGGCCATCAAGGGCAGGAGCACCCAGATCCCGATGACGACGCCGACCACGCCCGCAACGGCCCCTGCGCCGCGATCGAGGGAGCGGATTCCCGCCCCGGGCAAGGTGGCGTGGAGCCGTGTCCCCACCACCAGGCCCAGGGCCTGACCGATGAAGGCCGTTCCCAGCAGCGTCCCCGCCGTCACCAGCAGCAGCTGCACCGGACTGGCGTCCTCGAGGCCGCGGAGGACGGCCGGTAGCACCTGGGCGGCCAGCCCTACGCCCAAGGCCATGCCCACCCACGACGCCACCCGCGTCAGGAACCCCAGCCGGTAGCCGCCGACGG
This sequence comes from uncultured Microthrixaceae bacterium, assembly GCA_963795165.1. GTDB lineage: Bacteria > Actinomycetota > Acidimicrobiia > Acidimicrobiales > VFJN01 > VFJN01. The sequence goes on from CAWCGT010000001.1 coordinate 578,745, forward strand.
CCGCGCCCACGGCCGCCGCCAGCACGAGCACGTCGAGGGTGTTCAGGCTGGGCTGCCCAACAGACGTGCCGAGGTCAGGAACCCGGTGTGGGCCACCATCCGGTGGTCCGGACGCACCGACTGCCCCTCGATGTGCCATCCACGCTGGAGCACCTCGACGGTCTCGGCCATTCCGAAGTCCGACGCCAGGAGCGTCTCGCGCAGCTGGGCCGCCTGGGTGATCTGTGGGGTGTACGCCACCAGGATCCCGCCAGGGTGCAGCGCCCGCGCCGCGTGCTTCACCACCTGCCACGGCTCGGGAAGGTCCAGCACGACCCGGTCGAGGTCGGTCTCGTCGATCCCCTCGTAGCAGTCCCGGTGCTCCACCCGGTAGCGCTCGAGCACCGCCGAGCCGAGGAAGCCGCCGACGTTCTTGAGGGCCCGATTGGCGAAGTCCTCGCGCAGCTCGTAGCCCACCACGTCAGCGCCTGCCCGCAGCAGGGTCATCGACAGGGCTCCAGACCCCACCCCGGATTCCAGCACCCGGGCGCCAGGGAACACGTCAGCCAGCATCAGCAGCGGCCCCAGATCCTTCGGGTAGATCACCTGCGCGCCCCGCGGCATCTTCAGCACGAAGTCGGACAGCGTGGGCCGGATGGCCGTGTAGGTCATCCCGTGGCTGGAGCGGAAGGCCGTGCCCTCAGCGGCCCCGATCACCGAGTCGTGACCAACGACCCCGGAGTGGGAGTGGAACTCCTTCCCCTCGGTCAAGGTGATCAGGTAGCGCCGCTTCTTGGTGTCGATCAGCAGGACCTGCTCGCCGGCTGCGAAGGCCCCGCTCACGATCGTCGACCCAGCTGCACCGGGACCGAGGTGGCCCGCTCCACCAGGCGGCAGAAGGCGCACACCTCCCCAGGGGTCGGTGCCCCGCACCGCTGGCACGCCGCCAGACCCGCCTGCTCGGCGGTGGCATCGGGAGTGAACCGGTCCGAGGCCTTGGCCAGGAACCCGAAGTAGAAGTCGTGCTTCGACCCGGGCGAGGTGGCCTCGATGGCGTTGAGCGCCTCCTTGTAGCCCAGGTGCTTGTTGCCCGCTGCCATCGGGCACTCCTCCACGATGTAGTCGATCCCGCGGAGCACGCAGTACGCCGCCATCTCCCGCTCACCCAGACGCACCAGCGGCTTGATCTTGCGAGGGAACCCGTGGCGCGCTGGGAGCACCGGCAGCTGCCGACCGAGGTAGTCGGTCTGCCACCGAAGCACGTTGCCGAACAGGACCGCCGCCTCGTCGTCGAGGTTGTGCCCGGTGACCACCACGTCGTAGCCCCCCTTGCGGGCGGCATCGTCGAAGAGGTGACGCTTGGACAGCCCGCACGCCGAGCAGGGCACGCGCTTGGCGGCTCGGGCGCCGCTGGGGACGTCGAAGCCGTGCTCCGACGGGAGATCCACCTCGAGGAGGGTGAAGCCCCGCTCCGCGGCGAAGCGGCGGGCCATCTCCCCTGACGCGTCGCTGTAGGAGCCGATGCCCAGCCCCAGGTAGAGGCCGTCGGCCTCGTAGCCCAGCTCGTGCAGGATGTCCCACACGGCCAGTGAGTCCTTCCCACCCGACACCGCGACGAGCGCGCGCTCCCCCGGCGCCAGCATGTCGAACTCCTTGATGGCCTTGGCCACTTGGTCACGGCACAGCCGCAGGAAGTGCTCCCGGCAGAAGTTGGCGTTGTGGCGCCGCACGTCGATCACGGCCGGCTGGCGGCACACGGTGCACTTCACATCGCCCCCCCGGAGATGACGGGGCGGATCTCCACCTGGTCCGCGTCGTCGAGCAGCGCGTCACCTGGGACGAGGGTGTCGCCCACGATCACGATCACCGACTCGCGGTTGAGCTCCAGGCGCTCGAGCAGCGCGTGGACCCGGACAGGTCCGGGGACCTCCACCTCTCGTCGAGGGTTGCGGAGGAGGACCTTCACCGGGGTTCGTGGGAGATGAGCAGCGCCTCACCGGGTCGCAGCTCCTCCCGCAGCGCCAGGCCGTCACCGGCGTTGCGCCGCTGGTACTGGCGGAGGAGGAACGCGGCAAAGGCCACCGCCGTCCAGATCCCGCTGGCCCCCTGGCGCTTGCGGCGCCGCGCCAGCCGCTCGAGCAGGGTGAGGAGCATCAGATGCGGCGGACCTCGACCACCGTGGTCCGCTTCTTGCCCTTGCGGCGTCCCAGCAGGAAGGCCACCGCCACCACGGTGACGACCACCACCGCTCCTACGGTCAGCAGGGTGCTGGTGGCCGACTCTCGGGTGTCGTCCACCTCGCCCTGCAGCTCGCGCATCTTGGCTTCGAGGTCCTGCCGCCGGATCGGCTGGTGGATCGGTTGTGCGCTCACAGGCCTGGTCCCTTCCGCTTGACGACCCGGAGCACCACGAGGAGCCCGAGCACCGCCGCTGCCGATGTCACGATCAGATACGGGACGAAGGTGAGGCTCCCCGTGAACGTCGTGTCGGTCTCCGTCTGCAGAGCGCGCAGGCCCGCCAGCAGGAGCAAGATCGACCCCAGGCCCAGCAGCACCGCCCCGCCGATCCCGTAGCCGAGGAAGCGACCCAGCCCCTTCAGGGGATCGATCGTCTCCTGCTTGGCGTAGGTCGTGGTGAGCTCCCACAGCTCGATCGCGACCTGCGGGATGCTCTTCGGTTCGGTGTTGTCTCGATCAGCCATCGGGATGGTCACCCTAGTCCCCCGCTCCCGCGCCCCCCAGACGCAGGCCGAGCACCTCGATGGCCTCCTCGAGGCACCCGGCCAGGTCGGACAAGCGCCCTTCCGGGGTGGTGGCCGCCAGCAGCCGTTGCTGGTCCAGGGGCCCGAGCGGCGCCACGGTCGCGGCCTGGTGGCCGGCCAGCACCGGGTCGTCCGACAGCTCGATGGTGACCGGGGCAGTCCGGTCGCCAGCCTCGGCAGCCAGGGCCAGGCAGCGGCGCAGCTGCCCCACGACAGCGGTCAGGGCCTCGGCGTACCCCGGCCCCGGCGGCGGGTCGGGCCAGTCCTCCACCTCGGCGCACGGGTACGGGTCGTCGGGCAGCCAGCGCTGCACCCGCAGTCGGCGAACCCCCACCGCGGCGATCGACCACCGGCCGTCGGGCAGCTCCACCGCATCGACGATGCGGGCCACGGTGCCCACCTCCGAGCGAACATCCCCGCCGCCCACCTCGCTGCCCCGCTCGATCAGCACCACCCCGAGCTCCCGGTCGCCGGCCAGGCAGTCCCGCACCAGAGCCCGATAGCGCGGCTCGAAGACGTGCAGCGGGAGCCCCGCCGAGGGCACCAGCACCGTGCCCAGCGGGAACATCGGCAGGGCCACCTCAGCCACCTCTCTCGACGAGCTGCGGTCCCAGCGACTCGGCGTCGGGGAGGCGGGGCCACCCCAGCAGCACCTCAGCGATGGCTTCCTCGGCGGCCACCACCTCCGCTGGGATCCGCTCCGGCGACGGCACGTTCACGATCATCGCGAACCGCACGGCCGGGTCCTCGTCCTCCACCACCCCGGCCAAGGCGGACACCGTGTTGAGCGACCCGGTCTTGGCCCGCAGTCGGCCGCGCAGCGGGGAGTCGGCGAAGCGCTCGGCCAGGGTCCCCGACTCGCCGGCCACCGCCAGCCCCTCCAGCAGCAGCGGTCCGGTGCCCGGACGACCCAGGAGCTCGACGAGCAGCCCACAGGTGACCCGGTTGTCGAGCGAGAGCCCCGAGCCGTCAGCCACCGCCGCCTCACCCAGATCCACGCCAGCGTCGCCCAACGCCGCCGTGAGGGCCAGCGCCCCACCCGCGGTCGTGGGCGTTCCCGCGTCGCGGCCCACCTCCTTGAGCAGGAGCTCAGCCGTGTTGTTGTCGCTCTCGCCCAGCAGCTGCGCCACCACGTCGCCCAGTGGCGCCGACCGGATGGCGGCTACCGACATCGCATCAGCCGGCGCCGACCCGGAGCGAGCGGGGCCACCCACCGCTACGCCGCGCCCCTCGAGCAGCCCTGCGAAGGTGGCGGCGGCACTGGCGGCGGGGTCGTCGGCCGGCTCGAGGGGCCGGTCCGGATCCGCTGGGGTGGGGAAGCTGGCGAAGCCGTCGTTCACCGACAGCCCCGACAAGGGTCCGACCACGTTCTGGTCGATGTAGCGCGCCGGCCAGCCCGCCACGTACCGCGCCCGGTCGTAGTGCCCGTCGTCCCCCACCACCGCCCCGCTCACCCTGCGCACCCCTGCGTCCACCACCGCTGCGGCCAGGGCGTCCAGATCGGTGAAGGCCTGAGGCTGGCGGCGGAACCGAGCCACGTAGTCGGCGGTGGCCAGCAGCGGGTCCCCGCCACCCTGCAGGATCAGGTCACCTGTCACCACTCCCTCGACGGGCGGCGCACCGGCCACGACCGCGGTGGACAGCCTCCGGTCGGGGCCGAGGGCGAGGAGTGCGCCGGTGGCGGTGAGGAGCTTGGCCGTGGAGGCCGGCACCACCGGCGCGTCGGCCCGGTGCGCGAAGGCCACGTCGGGGCCGGCCACGGCCAGGCACGAGTCGGCCGGCAGGCGGGCCACCTCCTTCGCCAGGTCCTGCCGCAGCCGCCGGGCGGCGATCGGCGCAGCCACGACCACAGGGAGCCGCCGAACCGACAGGACCGGGGTGACGATCCGTCGCTCGTCCGAGGCCGACGGCCCTTCGGGAACCGCGGCCTCCAGGGCCAGCGCCGTCCCGCCGCCCGCCAGCGCCCCGACGGCCAGGATCACCGGTGTGAGCCACCGCGTCCGCCGGCTCACACCGAGGCGCGCCCGTCCCGGTGCCGGGCGTGGCGCCAAAGGTGGTCGAGGGCGCTGACGGCCCGGTTGGCCGAGGCGTAGCAGAGCCGGCCCGAGGCCCGCACCGCGGACGGACCGGCATTGGCGGGGTGCGTGACGGCCAGCTCGGTGGCCGTGAGGACCGGCTTCCCGTAGCGGCGCGACGCCTCGGCGGCCGCCTCGGCGAAGCGTCCGTCCTGGCGCTCGTGGTAGTCCACGATCCGCTCCAGGCCGAAGTCGGGGTAGAAGGGCCCGCTCCGCATCAGGGCGGCCTGGTTCGACTGGATGCCCAGACCCAGGTACACCACCGCGTCCACCTCGGGGTGCCCGACGATGAGGTCCAGCACCTCGGGGATGGTGTCCCGGGTCTCCGCCCCCGCCAGGTCCACCGGGTTGCTCCGGCTCCAGCGGGGCGGCAGCTTCTCGTCGAGGGCCGCCCGCAGGTCGTCCGGGAGCGGCGTCAGGTCGAGGGCCGATCCGGTGATGGCATCGGCGGTGACCACCCCCCACCCGCCCGCGGTGGTGAGCACCACCACTCGGTTCCCGGCCGGGAGGGGCTGGGTGGCGAAGGTGGCGGCCACCTCGAAGGCCTCCTCGATGGTCGCGGCGCGGGTGATGCCGGCCTGGCGACACATCCCATCGAACACCCGGTCGTCGGAGGCCAAGGAACCGGTGTGGGACGCGGCGGCCCGCTGCCCACCGGCCGTGGCCCCGCCCTTCACCAGCACCAGCGGGATCTGCTCGGCGACGGCCCGTGCCCGCTCGAAGAACCGCCGCCCGTCGGGCACGCCCTCGACGTAGGCGAGGGCCACGTCGGTGGCCGGGTCGGCGGCGTAGTACTCCAGGTAGTCGGGAATGGACACGGCGGCGGCGTTGCCGGCCGACACGGCCCGGCTCACCCCCACCCCCGTCTGCACCGCGTAGTTCATGAACGACGAGATGAAGTTCCCGGACTGGGAGGCGATGCCGATCCGTCCCGACGGCGGGTAGGGCGCCACGATCTGCGCGCACAGGCGAGCCGGGGTGGACACCACTCCCTGCCCGTTGGGACCCGCCACCAGCATCCCCAGCTCGTCGGCCAGCGCCACCAGCTCGGCCTGGAGCTGCAGCGCCCTCAGGACCGGCTTCGCCGTAGCCGGCCGACGCCAGGAAGGCGGCTCGGATGCCCTTCTTCGCACAGGCTCGGAGCAGATCTGGGTTGGCCGCAGCGGGCGTGCAGACGAAGACCAGGTCGATCTCGCCGTCGGGGAGGTCCGCGAGGTCGTCGACGACCTCCACACCGAGCACCTCGCCCGCCTCCCGGCTCCAGCCGTGCACGCGGCCCTCGTAGCCCGCCGCCAGGATGTTGTGGAGGCTGACGAACCCGAACTTGCCCGGGTGGGTCGACACCCCCGCCACCAGGACCCCCCGCGGCTCGAAGAGCGCCTGGAAGCGGTCGTCGCTCATCCGGCCACCTCCACCAGTGCGTCGACGGCCACCGGCCGGCCGTCCACGACGATGAGCGGGTTCAGGTCGGCGGTCACGATGAGCGGGTCGGCCATGGCGGCGTCGGACAGCGCCACCAGCACAGTCGACGAGCGCCTCCCGGTCCACCGGCGGCTCACCGCGCACGGCGTCGAGCAGGGCCTGGGTGGACAGGTCGTCCATCATGTCGTGGGCGTCGCGGGCGGTGATGGGGACGAGCCGGAAGGCCACGTCGGCGAGGGCCTCCGCCAGCACCCCCCCGATGCCGAGCATCACGGTCATCCCGAACTGCTCGTCGAGGTGCAGCCCCGCGATCAGCTCCCGGTTCCCCCGCAGCATCGGCGCGACGAGCAGATGGACTTCGCCGTCCTCGGGACGGGCCGCCGCCAGGAGGGCCTCGGCGGCGTCAGCCACCGCCGCGTCGTCGCCGAGGGCCAGGCGCACCAGACCGCGCTCGGTCTTGTGGGCGATGGCCGCTCCGCCCAGCTTCACCACCACCGGGTGCCCGAGGTCGCGAGCGGCCGCCACCGCCTCGTCGGCGGTCGCCACCACCCGCTCGTCGGGGAACGCCACCCCGTGTCCGGACAGCCGGCGCTTGGAGTCGACCTCCGACAGGGTGGGCATGGGCGCGTACGGTAGCGGTCCGTGACCAGGCGCCGGCGGGCATCATCGAGGGGTTCTACGGGCCACCGTGGACCTGGGCGGCCCGCGCAGGAGGTGGCTGCGTGGTGCGCCGAGCGGGGCCTGGGCGACTACGTGTACGCCCCGAAGGATGACCCGAAGCACCGAGAGGCGTGGCGGTCCCCCTACGACCGGGACGAGCTGGACGGCTTCGCCGACTTCGCCGCTGCCGGGACCCTCCGGCTCGGGTTCGCCCTCTCACCGGGGCTCAGCATGGACTACGACAGCGCCGAGGACCGGCGCGACCTGGCGACCAAGGTCGACCAGGTGGTGGCCGCCGGAGCCGACCTGGTGGTGCTGGCCCTCGACGACATCCCCTTCGGCGGCGGCCCGCAGGGCGCCGCCCACGCCCGGCGTCACCACCTGGCTGCGGGACCACCTGGGCGACCGGGCCGACGCTGGTGCTCGTGCCCACGGAGTACGTGGGCACCATCGCCACGCCCTACCTCGAGGCGCTGGCCGCGGGTGTGCCCGAGGACGTCCCGATCGGCTGGACCGGACAGGCCGTTGTGAACGACCACATCACCGTCGCCGACGCCCGAGCCCGGGCGGACGCCCTGGGGGGACGGCCTCCGCTGCTGTGGGACAACTTCCCCGTGAACGACGCCGTCATGGCCGATCGGCTCTTCCTGGGCCCGCTGCGTGGTCGCGAGCCCGGCCTCCTGGATGCGTGCAGCGGCTACCTGGCCAACCCGATGGTCCAGCCACGAGCGTCGCTCCTGCCGCTGGCCTCGGTCGCGGCCTTCGTGGCCGGGGCCAGGACCCCGAGTTGGCGTGGGAGACGGCTGCGGCCGACCTCGGGTGGCTGGCCTTCGCAAGGGCCTGCGACAGCGACGCCGCCCACCGGGCCGTCGACCAGGCCGCGCGCCGGCGACCTGGGCCCCGCCCGCGCCTTCTTCGCCGCCGCGGCTGCGTGCGGCGCCCCGGGCCTAGAGGACGAGGCGGCCGCCTGGCTCACCCAGGTGCAGCGCGACGCCACGCCTGGCCCTGCAGGCCCTCGAGGTCCTCGACGGCGAACGGTCGGTGGGCGCCGTGCTCGGCATGGCAGCCACGCTGGCAGGCGTCCCGCCGGGCCAAGGTGACGGTGTTCGGCCCCCGCGTCTCGGTGCGCCCCGTGCTCGGGCAGGCGCTCGACGGCACGTGGCGCGGTGGACCCGGGCGCCGTGCAGCACGACGCCAACGCGATCGACGACCTGGTGCGCCTGACCCTCGAGGTGGCGGGCGCCGACCTAGGGCTCGAGGGCGGCCCGGAAGAACTCCCGGATGTGCTCGAGGCGATCCTCGAGCATCTCGTCGGAGAGCGGATCCCGACCGAGCACGCCGCGCCAGAACGGCACGTCGGAGAAGTAGCCGAGGATGGCGCTGGTGCCGGTGATGATCAGCTGTTCGCTGTCGTGCTTGCGGAAGCGACCCTCCCCCATCTCGGCGTCGAAGAAGGCCACGGCGCGGTCGAAGAACGGCTTGAGCACCGTGCCGAGGTCGACGCCCAGGTGGCCCTGCCCGTCGAGAGCCTCGCGGCGCATGATGCGCACGAAGTCGGGGTTCTCCCGGAAGAAGTCGAAGGCGGCGCTCACCACGTGGTCGAGCTTCGACCAGCCCTCCTGGTCTCGCACCTCGACCGCGTCCTCCACCCGGCTGCACCCAGTCGCTCAGCGAGGTCTCGAAGACCTCCTGGTAGATGGCCTCCTTCGACGGGAAGTGGTGCAGGAGGCTGGGCTTGCGGATGCCCACCCCGGCCGCGATGTCGTTGAGCGAGGTGCCGTCGAAGCCCTGCTCGGCGAAGCAGCGACGGGCCTCGGTCAGGATGGCCTCACGTGGGGTCGTCGGGCCGGTCACCGCCCGGAGGGTACCGGGCATCGGCCTCTTGTAGGGTGGGCCGGGTGACCCTGCCCGAGACTCGAGCAGCGAGCCATCAACGTCATCCGCGGCCTGGCCATGGACGCCCCCCACGCCGCCCGGTCGGGCCACCAGGGCACGGCCATGGCGCTGGCGCCGCTGGCCCACGTGCTCTGGACGCGGGTCATGACCTACGACGCGTCCGACCCCGACTGGCCCGACCGCGACCGCTTCGTGCTCTCGGCCGGCCACGCGTCGATCCTCCTGTACTCGATGCTCCACCTCACCGGGCTACGACCTGAGCCTCGACGACCTCCGCGCGTTCCGGCAGTGGGGTTCGCAAGACCCCGGGACACCCGGAGCGGGGTCACACCGACGGCGTCGAGGTCACCACCGGTCCCCTCGGCCAGGGGATCGGCAACGCGGTCGGGATGGCCATCGCCGAGCGGCAGCTGCGAGCCCGGCTCGGCGCCGACCTGGTCGACCACCACACCTTCTGCGTCATGGGCGACGGCGACCTCTCCGAGGGCCTCTCCCACGAAGCGGCCTCGTTGGCCGGCCACCTCGGGTCTGGGTCGCCTGGTCTGCGTCTACGACGACAACCACATCTCGATCGACGGGCCCACCGAGCTGTCGCTCAGCGACGACGCCGCCGCCCGATTCGCGGTCCTACGGGTGGCACGTGGAGGACCTCGGGGAGGCAGCCGAGGACCTCGACGCCATCGAGGCGGCGCTGCGCCGGGCCATGGCCGTCGAGGACCGCCCGTCGCTGGTCATCCTCCGCAGCCACATCGCCTTCCCGTCGCCGTCCAAGACCGACGACGCCGCCGCCCACGGCTACGCCCTCAAGGACGACGAGATCACCGAGGCCAAGGCCGTCATGGGCCTCCCCGACGAGACCTTCTTCGTGCCCGACGACGTGCTGGCGCTCTACCGCGGCGGCGGGCGCCCGAGGCGCCGAGGCCCGGGACGCGTGGGTCAAGCGGCTCGAGGCCCACGATGGCGACCGAGCCGTTCTGGACGCCACCCTCGGCGCCACCGGCCTGCCCGGTTGGGAGCGACGCCCTGCCCACCTTCGGGTGCCGGTGAGGCCATCGCCACCCGGGTGGCCAGCGGCAAGGTGCTCCAGGCCCTGGCCGACGTGGTGCCCGCCCTGCTGGCCGGCGGCGCCGACCTCACCTCCAACACCGGCACGGTCCTCAAGGGCCACGGGGTGCAGTCGGCCGACGAGCCCGGCGGGTCGCCAGGTGTACTTCGGCATCCGCGAGCACGCCATGGCCGCCGCCATGAACGGCATGGCCCTCCACGGCGGGGTCCTCCCGGTCGGCGGCACGTTCCTCGTCTTCAGCGACTACTGCCGTCCGTCGATCCGGCTGGCCGCCCTCTCCCGGGCCAAGGTCATCTACTCCTTCACGCACGACTCGGTCGGCGTCGGTGAGGACGGTCCCACCCACCAGCCGGTGGAGCACGTGGCCGCGCTCCGGGCCATCCCCGGCCTGCGGGTGATCCGGCCGGCCGACGCCAACGAGACCGCCGCAGGCCTGGCGTCTGGCCGTCGCTGCACGACGGCCCGACCGCCCTGATCCTGTCCCGCCAGGACCTCCCGGTGCTCGAGGGCACCGCTGGGCGTGTCGCTGCGAGCGCGGGGCCCACGTCGTCCGGCCTGCCACCGACCCCGACGTCGTCCTGGTGGGCACCGGCAGCGAGGTGCACGTGTGCCTGGCCGCCGCCGATCTGCTGGCCGACGCCGGGCATCAGGCCCAGGTCATCTCGCTCCCCTGCTGGGACCTCTTCGCCGAGCAGCCCGACGCCTTCGCGGACGCAGGTGCTCCCGCCGGACGTCCCGACCCTCGCCGTCGAGGCCGGGAGCGCCTTCGGGTGGGAGCGGTGGGCCGACGACATCGTTGGCCATCGACCGCTTCGGCGCGTCGGCGCCCGGGCGAGCGGGTGCTCGACGAGCTCGGCTTCACCCCGGAGCACGTGGCCGAGCGTGCCCGCCAGCTGCATCGACGACCTCGGAGGACACCGCGTGACCGACCGCCTGAACGCGCTGCACGAGCAGGGGCAGAGCCCCTGGCTCGACAACCTCCGACGGGGGTGGCTCACCGACGGCGAGCTGGCCCGGTGGGTCGAGCGCGGCATCCGCGGGCCTCACGTCGAACCCGTCGATCTTCGCCAAGGCCATCAGCTCCGGCCGCGACTACGACGAGCAGTTCGGCGACCTGGTCGGCGTCCGACACCTCGGTGGTCGACGCCTACTGGGACCTGGTCACCCACGACATCGACGGCGCCCTCGCGCTCCTCCGACCGGTGCTACGACGCCAGCGACGGCGTCGACGGGTTCGTGTCCGTCGAGGTGGCTCCCGACCTGGCTCGCGACACCGCCGGCACCACCGAGGTGGCCCGGCACCTGCACCAGCGCATCGCCGAGCCCAACCTCTACGTGAAGATCCCCGGCACCGCCGAGGGCCTCGCCCCGATCCGGACGATGATCGCCGAGGGCCGCAGCATCAACGTCACCCTCATCTTCAGCCTCGAGCGCTACGACGAGGTGATGGAGGCCTACCTGGCCGGTCTCGAGGCCGCCGACGGGCGACCTGTCGGCGCATCTCCAGCGTGGCCAGCTTCTTCATCTCCCGGGTCGACACCGAGGTCGATCGACGCCTCGACGAGATCGGCACCGCCGAGGCGGCCGCGCGCTGCGCGGTCAGCGCCGCGGTCGCCCAGGCCCAGGTGGCCTACCAGCGCTTCCTGGCCACCTTCCACGGGTCCCCGCTGGGAGGCCCTCGTGGCCCGCGGCGCCCGGGTGCAGCGACCGCTGTGGGCGTCGACGTCCACCAAGGACCCCGCCTACCCCGACACGCTCTACGTCGACCAGCTCATCGGACCCGACACCGTGAACACGATGCCCGAGGACACCCTCGACGCCTTCGTCGACCACGGCACGGTGGCCCGCACCGTCGACGCCGACCCCGCCGCGGCCCAGGGCGTGCTCGACCGGCTCGGTGCGGTCGGGGTCGACCTCGACGACGTGGGTCGGGTGCTCGAGGACCAGGGCGTCGCCGCCTTCGCCAAGTCCTTCGACGAGCTCATCGAGGCCCTCGAGGCCAAGGCCGCCGAGCTCGGCGCGGCGGAGCTAGCCGACGTGCACGGCGAGCTCGTCGTCGTCGACGACGTGCCGGGCGAGTTCGCCGAGCGCGTCATCGAGGCGTTCCACGCCCGTCCCAACGACGGCTTCTCCCTGGCGGTCTCCGGCGGGGACACGGCCCGGGCCGCCTACGAGCGGCTGGCCGACGACGCCGGCACGCAGATCGACTGGTGGAAGGTCGACGTCTACTGGGGCGACGAGCGCTGCGTGCCGCACGACTCGCCCGGAGTCCAACTACCACCTGGCCCGCACCGCCCTGCTCGAGCAGGTCGGGGCCGTCAACGCCAACTACCCGATGTTCTGCGAGGAGGGCCCCGACCCCTACCAGCTGCGTCTCGGCGAGCTGGGCAAGCTCGACGTCGTCCACCTCGGGCTCGGCGCCGACGGCCACACCGCCTCGCTGTTCCCGGGCTCGGCCGGCGCTCGACGCCGACCCCGGTCGCCTGGTCGTCATGAACGAGGACCCGAGCGGCCGCAACCCCCACCCCCGGATGACGCTCACCTTCGCCGGCATCGCCCGGGCCCGGCTGGTGCTCGTGACCGTCACGGGCGAGGAGAAGCGCGAGGCCCTCGCCCGCGTGCGGGCCGGCGACCCCGACCTGCCCCGGCTCGCACGTGCGGGCCGACCGGGTGGTGTGGATCGCCGACCCCGCCGCCGTCGGCTGATCGAGGCTCGTCACCAGTCGACGCGGTAGGTGCGGTGGACCGTGGTCGGAGCGCGCCCCGCCGTCGGGCGACCAAGGGGCGCTCACCGTGCGATAGCCGGCCGCGGGCGGCCGCCGTCTGCAGGGCCGGTACCGCCGCGCTCCGGGTCGTCGCCGCAGCGCACGACGGTGCAGTCGGCCCAGGCCCGCGCACGAGCGCGGCGGGCCAGGGCCCAAGCCCCGCGGAGCCCCGCCCCGCGCAGAGCGCCGGACAGGTCGGGCACCGCGGCGATCCCCTCGAGCACAAGGCGGGGATCGCCGTGGGGGCCGGCGTGCCCCGGCGAGTCGGCCGCCGGAGGCCGCCGCCGCCCCGAGGTCGACGGCCGGCAGCACCCAGCGACGGGTGCTCCGTCACCGGAGCCAGACCGGCCCCCAGCAGGTGCGCGGCCTCATGGGGCGGCGACCACGGTCGCCCGGTGCGGCCGGGGTGGTCGAACCCGTCGGCGCGCACGCCCACCTCCTCATCGGCCGTGAAGGACCACGGACCCTCCATCGACGAGCAACCCTGTTCATCCAGCCAGGCCCGGGCGGCCTCGAGGAGGGCGGCGGCCACGACGCGGTCATCGACGGTGCTCCAGAACCCGAACCGACCCGGGGCCCCCGTCGACGCTCGGTGGGCCACGATGCGGCCCACCGGCGGCCCAGCGCGTCGAGCCAGGAAGTAGGCGCCGTCGCCACCCTCGAAGAAGGGCTGGCGGTGCGGATCGAGCCGGTAGCGCTCCCACGCGAGCACCGGCCAGGCGAACCTGGGGTCGCCGCCGTGCAGGACAGCCGGCAGCTCGACGAACCGAGCCAGCGCCTTGCCCCCGGTGACCTCTTCGACCGTCACCGCCGCTCGCATCGGGTGCGACGATAGGGTGCCGCCATGCCCGGGCCGGACCCGCCGCACCGCGACCTGGTCGGGCTGCCGCTCCCCGAGCTGCTGGCCGGGCCCGCGCCGTGCGGGACGACGCCCACGGGCGGCGGGTCACCTTCTCCCCGAAGGTGTTCATCCCGCTCACGATGCTGTGCCGCGACCGGTGCGGGTACTGCACCTTCGCCCAGCCGCCCGCGCGGCTCGAGGCGCCCTACCTCACGCCCGACCAGGTGCTGGCCATCGCCCGGGCGGGCGCCGGCGGCCGGGTGCCACGAGGCGCTGTTCACCCTCGGCGAGGCGCCCGAGGACCGCTACCCGGTGGCCGCCGAGTGGCTCGCCGAGCACGGCTACGCGTCCACCGTCGACTACCTCGTGGCCATGGCCCAGCTGGTGCTCGACGAGACCGGCCTGCTCCCCCACGCCAACGCCGGCGCCCTCGACCGGGACGACCTCGCCCGCCTCCGAGCCGTCGCCCCAGCCAGGGGATGATGATCGAGTCGCTCCGCGACGACCTCGACTGCCACCGAGGCGCGCCCGACAAGACCCCCGCCCGCCGGCTGGCCACCCTCGAGGCGGCGGGCGAGCTCCAGATCCCGTTCACCACCGGGATCCTCGTGGGCATCGGCGAGGACCTCGCCGACCGCGTCGCAGGCCCTCGAGGCCATCGCCGCCTCTCACCGGCGCCACGGCCACGTGCAGGAGGTGATCGTCCAGAACTTCCTGCCCAAGGCCGGCACCGCGCATGCACGACGCCCCGGCCTGCCCGCCCGACGACTACCTGCAGGCCATCGCCCTGGCCCGGCTGATCCTGCCGCCCGAGATCCACCTGCAGGCCCCGCCGAACCTCTCCGACGACTTCGGCCCCCTGCTCGACGCCGGCATCGACGACTGGGGCGGCGTCTCGCCGGTCACCGCCGACCACGTGAACCCCGAGCGCCCGTGGCCCGCCCTCGACCGCCTGCGGGAGGTCACCGAGGCCCGCGGGTTCGCGCTGGCCCCCCGCCTCACGATCTACCCCGAGCACGTCCTCGATCCCGAACGCTGGCTCGACCCGGCCTGCGCTTCCCGGTGCTCGACCGCAGCGATGCCGAGGGCCTCGGCCGCGACGACCCCGGTGGCGTCTTCCCCGAGCAGATCAAGGCGGCGGTGGAGGCAGGCACCGGCGCCGAGGTCGTGCAGATCGGCCGCCGCAACACCGCCTGGTACTCCGGCGCGCCGGTGGCACCCGTCGCCGCTGGTGCCCGGCCTCGGCCGGCTCGGCTGGCACGGCCCGGTCGGCGAGGTGCTCGACGGCGTGCTGCTCGGCCAGGAGGTCGGCGAGGACGAGATCACCACGCTGTTCTCGGCCCGGGGCGCCGAGGTGGCCGCCGTGGCCCAGGTGGCCGACGAGCTGCGGCGGGCCGTCGTCGGCGACGTGGTCACCTACGTCCGCAACCGCAACATCAACTACACGAACGTCTGCACGTTCAAGTGCCGGTTCTGCGGGTTCTCCAAGGGCCCGCTGTCGCTCAACCTGCGGGGCACGCCCGTACCTGCTCACGCTCGAGGACATCCAGGGCCGGGTGCTCGAGGCGCGTGGCCGACGGGGCCACCGAGGTGTGCCTCCAGGGCGGCATCCACCCCGACTTCGACGGCGACTACTACATCGACGTGGCCCGGGCGGTGCACGACGTGGCCCCCGAGATCCACATCCACGGCTTCACCGCCCTCGAGGTCACCGAGGGCGCCAAGCGCCTCGGCGAGCCGCTGGCCGACTACCTGCGCCGCCTGATGGACGCCGGGCTGCGCACCCTGCCGGGCACCGCCGCCGAGATCCTCGACGACCCGGTCCGGGCCCTGCTCTGCCCCGACAAGATCAACACCGAGGAGTGGCTCGACGCCCACCGCACCGCCCACCAGGTGGGGCTGCGCTCCAACGTCACCATCATGTTCGGCGCGGTCGAGCAGCCCCGGTCGTGGGCCCGCCACCTGGTGCGCACCCGCGCCCTCCAGAAGGAGACCGGCGGCTTCACCGAGTTCGTCCCGCTGCCGTTCGTGCACATGGCCGCGCCGATCTACCTGCAGCGACAAGGCCCGACGCGGCCCCACCTTCCGCGAGGCGCTGCTCATGCACGCCGTCGGTCGGATCGCCTACCGCGGCTGGATCGACAACATCCAGGTGTCCTGGGTGAAGATGGGCCACGGCGGCGCCGCCCAGATCCTGCAGGCCGGCGCCAACGACCTCGGCGGCACCCTCATGGACGAGAACATCTCCCGGGCGGCCGGCGCCAGCCACGGCACGATGATGGACGAGGACGGCTTCCGCGGCTGGGTCGAGCCGCTCGGCCGGCAGCCTCGAGCAGCGCACCACCCTCTACGGGCCGGGTCGGCGCTAGCCGGCGCCCAGGCCGACGGCGCGTCTGCACGGCCCGTAGGAGATCGTCGGCCTGGAAGGGCTTGGTGATCAGCACGTCGCTGTCGCGCAGGACCGTCGGCGCCTCGCTCCGGGCCGCACCAGGTCGGCGGTGAACACCACCACGGGCAGGTCGCGCGAGCGCGGCGTCGCGCCCGGATGTGCCCGCAGCACGTCCCACCCGTCGAGGCCGGGCATGCGGACGTCGAGCAGCACCACGTCGGGCGACCGCCCGGCAGCGAGCGTCGGCCAGGGCCGCCTCGCCCGGACGTCCACCTCGCGCACCTCGAAGCCGGCCGCGGTGAGCACCACCCGCGCGATGAGGCGCACGTCGGGCTCGTCGTCGACCACCAGCACGCTCGGCACGGTCAGGTCCACCAGTCTTCGTCGAGCTTGGCCTCGATGTCTCGCACGTGCTCTCGGGTGCAGCCTAGGCACAGCCGGCTGATCCCCCGCGGCGGTGGTCTCGAGCGACCAGCCGGGGGGCAGCCCGTCGCCGCTCGCGTCGTCGGAGTCGCTCGGTGCCGCACCGGCTGCAGGTGGCCACGCCGCGCACCGTACCCGTGCCAGGCTGGCGCGGGATGGCCGACGACCTGGTGCAGCAGCTCCTCGAGGCCTCGGGGGCGACCGCCAACCGCGACGTCCTGCGCGACATCCTCCGCACCGCCGAGGGGCTGGCCGGCGACGGCGCCGACCGGCTCGACCTCAAGATCACCGCCGCCGCCCTCAAGGAGATGCGCGCCGCCTTCACCATGTTCGCGCCGCTCAAGGACACGCCGAAGGTGACCATCTTCGGCTCGGCCCGCACGCTGCCCGACGACCCGCTGTACGCCCAGGCCCGCAACCTGGCCGCGGAGCTGGCCGACGCCGGGTGGTTCGTGATCACCGGAGCCGGTCCCGGGATCATGCAGGCCGGAGCCGAGGGGGCCGGCCCCGAGCGGGCCATCGGCATCAGCATCCAGCTCCCGTTCGAGGAGAAGCCCGAGCGACATCCTCGCCGGCCGACGACCGGCTCGTCGCCATGAAGTACTTCTTCACCCGCAAGCTCATGCTCATCAAGGAGTCGTCGGCCTTCGTGTGCCTGCCCGGGCGGGTTCGGCACCCAGGACGAGACCTTCGAGCTGCTCACCCTGCTGCAGACCGGCAAGGCCAGCCCTGCCCCGGTCGTCCTGCTCGACGTCCCGGGCGGCACCTACTGGACGCGGCTGGGTCGCGCTACGTGGACGACGAGCTGGTGGCCGAGGGCCTGGTGTCCGCGGAGGACCACGAGCTGTTCCTGGTCACCGACGACGTCGACGACGGCGGTGGCCGAGATCCAGCGGTTCTGGCGCAGCTACCACTCGATCCGCTGGGCCGGCGATCGGCTGGTCATGCGGCTCCGCCACGCCCCCACCGACGACGAGCTGGCCGACCTCAACGAGCGCTTCGGCGACCTGCTCGCTCGACGGCGCGCATCGAGCGCGTCCGACCCGCTCCCCGCCGAGGTCGCCGACCAGGACGACCTCGACCTCCCCCGGCTCGTGATGCGCTACGACGCCCGCCGGGCCGGCCGACTGCGCTCGCTGATCGACGCCGTCAACGACCTGCCGAGCGCCGCCGGCCTGAGGTCAGCCCAAGCCGTCGAGGTCGTCGGGCTCCCGCAGGATCCCGATGGCCTTCTCGACGGCCCGGCGAGCTCGAGCCAGGCGTCGCTCGTCGACGGGCAGCTCGTGCCCGCCGGCGTCGATGCTCTCCTTCAGCCGCTCGATGGCGAGGTCGGCCAGCTCCTCGGAGATGGCCTCGCAGCCGACCGCGGATGTCGTCGAACTCCCCTGCCATCGCGTGCACGCTAGAGCACTACGCTGCACCCTTCCCCCGACCAGGAGCGACCGTGCCCGACGACCTCCACGAGTGGATCAGCTTCGAAGACCCCGACGAGGAGCGCACCTGGGTCTTCGACGTCACGTTCCTCACCAGCCCCTGGACCTGCATCTTCGGCGCCGGCTGCCAGGGCGTGCTCACCGGTCCCGCGCCCGAGCTCGACCAGGGGTGCTGCAGCTACGGCGCCCACTTCGTCGACGAGGAGGACGAGGCGGACGATGCTGGCCTACGCCGAGCGCCTCACCCCGGAGCAGTGGCAGTTCCACGCCGTCGGGCAGCCGCAAGGCGGGCCCCACCAAGACCAACAAGGCCGGCGAGATCAAGACCCGCCTGGTCGACGGGGCGTGCATCTTCCTCAACCGCCCCGGCTTCGCCGGCGGCACCGGCTGTGCGCTGCACTCCGCGGCCCTGGAGGCCGGCGAGCGGCCGCTCGACTGGAAGCCCGAGGTGTGCTGGCAGCTGCCGCTGCGCCTCGAGGACCACACCGACGACGACGGCCACGTCACCTCCACGCTGCGCGAGTGGAAGCGCCGCGACTGGGGCGAGGGCGGCGCCGAGTTCCACTGGTGGTGCACCGAGACCGACGATGCCTTCGTCGGCCACGCAGCCCGTCTACGAGACGATGCGGGACGAGATCGTCGAGCATGGTGGGCCAGAAGGCCTACGACCTCTTCGTCGAGCACGTAGCGTGCCGCGCGGGCGCCGAGCGGTACCTTCCCCATCCAGCGCTCCGGCGCCGCTAGCGGGCGACCAGACGGGACGGACCAGCATGATCTTCACGGCCGAGGAGCTGGGCTTCGCCGCCAAGCGGAACGGGATGCACTTCCCGGAGCACGTGCTCGACCAGCTCGTCGCCGCCATCGACTCGGGCAAGCACGTGATCCTCACCGGCCCGCCCGGCACGGGCAAGACCACGCTCGCCTACCTGACCGCCGAGGTGGCCCAGAAGTCGATGCTCTGCACCGGCTACCTGCCCACCACCGCCACGACCGAGTGGACGACCTTCGAGACCATCGGCGGCCTCCAGCCCACCGCCGAGGGCCTGATCTTCCGGCCCGGGCATGTTCGTCGACGCCATCGAGAGCGGCCGCTGGCTGGTCATCGACGAGCTCAACCGCTCCAACTTCGACCGGGCCTTCGGCCAGCTCTTCACCGTGCTGTCCGGCCAGCCGGTGGTGCTGCCGTTCAAGCGCAGGGGGCAGGCCCAACCCGATCTCGCTCGTGCCCGCCGGCGTCGACGCCGCCCGACGACACCGACGCGATCCGGCTGCCCGGCATCGTGGCGGATCATCGCCACCATGAACGTGTTCGACAAGAACCTGCTGTTCGAGATGTCCTACGCCCTCATGCGCCGGTTCGCGTTCATCGAGGTCACCTGCCCGTCCGACGAGGCCTACCACGAGCTGCTCGAGGGCCCGGGCGACATCGTCCGCGAGCTGCTGCCGCTGCGCCGCTTCCGCGACCTCGGCCCCGCCGTCTACCTCGACGCCGCCAAGTTCGCCGTCCGCCGCATGCGAGGACCAGCCGCAGCCGCAGCCGGCTGCTCTACGAGGTGTTCTACGCCTACTTCCTGCCGCAGTTCGAGGGCATCGACGACGAGCGGGCGGTCGAGCTGTACCAGACCGATGGCCGAGCTCCTCGACGACGCCGAGCAGGCCGAGGCCCAGCGCACCATCGGCGAGGTCCTCGGCACCGCGCTGCCGGTCTGAGCCGATGCTCGGCGTCGAGCTCGGCGACCGGGAGGCCGATCTCCTGCGCCGCATGGCCCGCCCGTACGACCCGATCCGGGTCATCGCGGCCCTGCTCGGGCTGCCCAGCCGGGCCAGCCCGCCAGCTGGTCGGGGCGGTGCTGGCCACCAGCGACGAGGCGGAGGACCTCCTCGACGCCATGCCCACCATCGTGCGCTCCCTGGCCATCGCCACCACCGACCGGCCCGAGCGGTGCGTCGGCGAGCCTCCGAGGCCCGGTGCTCTGGGCGCGAGACGATGTCCGCCCGGTCGGCGTCGGCCGGCGACCCCGGCCTGTTCGTGTGCGCCACCACCGCCAAGGCCTACGACACCGACGAGAACCGGGTGCTGAAGGCCGCCCTCGACACCATTCGGCGGGCCGGGCGGGACGCCGAGCACGGGATGGACGGCTACAGCGACGACGTGATCCGGCGGGCCCGGCACAACGGGCATCGGGCCGCCCACCTGGTCGAGCACCAGACCCTCTCCCAGGTGCCGGTTGCCCGCATCGACCGGTCGGATGCTCCGCCGGACGCGAGCCGGGCAGCCGGCGACACACCTACGCACCGGCCATCGCCGTCCTGCAACGGGCCAACGAGCCGGTGGGCGCTGACCATCTGGGCGCCTTCGCCGACGTCGAGACCCTTGCTCAGCACGACCTGCTGGCCGCCGTCTTGCGCCTGGTCGAGGAGCGCACGGGCGAGCCGAGCCGGCTCCGGAGCGACCACGGCGGGCTCTCGTCAGGGGTGGTGACCTTCCACCACCCCGGACGTCGCCACGACCACCGCCACGTCGACGGCATCCGAGTGGGCGCAACGGTGCTCGATGTGCGGGCGGAGCCCGATGACGTGGTCAGCGACGGTGCGCGCCGCCGTGCCCTGAGGCGATCAGTCCTCGTCGTCAGCCGGTTCGTCGTCGAGGGCGCCGTACTTCCGCGCCAGGGCGGCGTACTCGTCGTCGTCATCGTCGACGTCGCTGTCGGTGGGGTCGGACCGGGTCGGCTCACTGAAGAGGAAGTCCGGTCCCGACTGCTTGAGCTTGCGCGCTTCTTCGAAGCGGCGATGGCGTCCCTTCTTCACGGAACGGCTCCCGAGGCTCGCAGGGGTGAAGTGGATGGTCACCATAGCGCGGGGCACCCCCGATCGCGCACCCGGGCCATGACCGTAGGCTTCGGTCCGTGCCGACCCCCGACCCGCTCCCCTGGTGGCGATCGGGCGTCGTGTACCAGGTCTACCCCCGCTCCTTTGCCGACTCCACCGGCGACGGGGTCGGCGACTTGGAGGGCGTCCGGCGGCGGCTCGATCACCTGGCCGGGCTGGGCATCGACGCCGTCTGGCTGTCGCCCTTCTACCGCTCACCGATGGCCGACTTCGGCTACGACGTGGCCGACTTCTGCGATGTCGATCCCCTCTTCGGGGACCTGGCCGCGCTTCGACCGGCTGCTGGAGGATGCCCACGCACCGAGGGATCCGGGTGGTGGTCGACCTGGTCCCCAACCACACCTCGGCCCAGCACCCGTGGTTCCAGGAGTCCCGGGCCGGGCGTGGGTCGGCGAAGCGCGACTGGTACGTGTGGCACGACGGGGGAGGGCCCGAACGGCCCCCCAACAACTGGAAGGACGCCTTCAGCGGCGGCGGCTCGGCCTGGACGTGGGACGAGCGCCACCGAGCAGTGGTACCTCCACCAGTTCCTGCCCCGAGCAGCCAGACCTCAACTGGGCCAACCCTGCCGTGGTCGAGGCCATGCACGGGGTCATGCGGTTCTGGCTCGACCGTGGCGTCGACGGGTTCCGGATCGACGTCGTGCACTGCATCGGTCGCGACCCGGCGTTCCCGGACGACCAAGCTCCGTGGGACGAGCTCCCGCACTGCGTCTCCAACGAGCACGCCAGCACCCACGAGCACATCCGTGGGATGCGGCGCCTGGCCGACGAGCTACCCCGGCGACCGGGTCCTGATCGGCGAGACCGCCCTTCCCGGAACCCGGTGGGTGGCGCCCTACTACGGAGACGGCGACGAGCTGCACCTGGCCTTCAACTTCGCTGCCACCCACGCAGCGTGGGACGCCGACGCCTGGCGGACCCGGATCGCCCGGATCGAGGCGCTCCTCGACCCACGAGGGGCCTGGCCCACCTGGGTGCTGTCCAACCACGACATGCCCCGCCACCGCACCCGCCACGGTGGGTCCGAGGCCCGAGCGCGGCGCCGCCGCCGTGGCTCTCCTGACCCTGCGCGGGACCCCGTTCCTCTACGCCGGCGAGGAGCTGGGCCTCGAGGATGCCGTCGTCGCGCCCGAGCGGCAGGTCGACCCGGGCGGACGGGACGGTTGCCGCGCGCCGATCCCGTGGACCGCCGACCCGCCCCACGGCTGGGGCCCCACGCCCTGGCTCCCCTTCCCTCCCGACGTCGCGTCGCGAGCTGTGGAGGCCCAGGACTCCGATCCCACGTCCGTCCTCCACCTCTACCGGCGGCTCCTGGCCGCTCGCCGAGCCAGCCCAGCGCTGCACGAGGGCGACCAGGAGGTCCTCCCCACCAGCGGGTCGGTGCTGGGCTGGCGCCGCCGGACCGGCGACGACGAGCGCACCGTGCTGATCAACATGGGGCCGACGCCGGCCCGCGTGGAGGCGACCGGACGGTCGAGGTGTCGAGCGACGGAGAGGGCGAAGGACGGCCCTTCGAGGGAGCCCTGGCCGGCGACACCGCCGTGCTCCTCACTCCGTGAGGCGGACCCCGGAGCGGGTCTCGAGCAGCAGCCGACCCTGATCGTCGACCGCCAGGGAGGCCTCGCCGGCCGCCAGCGCCCGGATGGGCTCCCCCACCACGTCGTGGCGCCACCCGTGGGACAGGCGACCGCCGTCGCCCATCAGCAGTGACTCGATGTCGGCACGGGTGGCCAGCAGCGCGGCGTCGATCGCCAGGTCACGAGCCCGCTGGGCAGCCCAGGCACTCACCAGCGAGGCCGCCGCTCGACGGCTGCGGTCCACACCCTCGCTGGGCGGGACCTCCACCTGCTCGAGCGGCAGCTCGAGGCCTTCGGCCACCACCGCCAGGAGCTCGCGGCCGGCGCTGCCCTTGCGCTTGCCGTCGTCGAGGCCCCGGACGCGCCGTAGGTCCTCCTCGGTGGCCGGTGGTCGCTGGGCCATCGCCACCAGGGCCAGGTCGGCCAAGAGGAAGCGCACGGGCCGGTCAACCTCCGCCGCCTTGCGCTCGCGCCACGCGGCCAGCGTCTGGGCCACCGCGGCGGGCCGACCCCGGAGGGAGCGGGCCTCCTTGATGCGCCACCACGCCCGATCAGGGACCTGTCCGCTGGTGGGTCGGGTGCGGACCACCTCGCACTCGTCCTCGGCCCACTGGCGACGACCCCGCCCCTCCAGCTGGTCCACCAGGCGGTCGTGGAGCTCGTGCAGGTGGGCCACGTCGGATGCGGCGTAGGTGACCGCCCCTTCCGGCAGCGGACGGGCGAGCCAGTCGGTGAGGCGATCGGCCTTCGGCAGCTTGACCTGCAGCTCGCCCTGGGCGAGGCCGGCCAAGCCCACGCTGCTGTACCCGACGAACCCGGCGGCCACCTGCGTGTCGAAGAGGCGGCTGGGCAGGGTCCCGCACACCCGCATGAGGATCTCGAGGTCCTGGCTGGCGGCGTGCATGAGGCACAGCCCCGGGCCGGCCAGCACCTTCGCCAGGGGTGCCACGTCGACGGCCAGCGGGTCGACGACGGCCAGCCCCCCGGGCCAGGAGAGCTGCAGCAGCGCCAACCGGGCGTGGTAGGTGCGTTCCCGATGGAACTCGGTGTCGAGCCCGTAGGCCTCGACGCCGGCGAGGAGGTCGACCAGGTCGGCGAACGCCGCGTCGTCGGCAACCCAGCGGTGGGCGTCCCCGGTGCCGGCGGCGCTCACGCGCTGCCGGCCCCGCTCCCGCCCTCGGTGGGGAGACCGGCGTCGATCCATCCGAGGGTGCCGCCAGCCACGTTCACCGCGTCGATCCCCTGGCTCCGATAGTGCTCCACCGCCTTGGCGCTGCGGCCGCCTCGCGCGCAGACGACGTACACGGTCCCCTCGCGGGGGACCTCGTCGAGACGGTCGGGAACCTGGCCCAGGGGGATGTGCTGCGCGCCGGGCACGTGGACCTCGGCGTACTCGTCGTCCTCCCGCACATCGATCACTGGCGCGCCGGCGGCCTGCAGGCTCGAGAGCTGGGCCACGTCGACCTCGGGGATCTCCATCGCGGAGGAGGCTACCCGGGTCCCGGGCGTGCCAAGCATGTCACCAGGTGCGTCGGCGTCAGCGACCATGTCGGGCGAGATGTGGCGGACGGCCAGCACCGGCAGGCCGTCCGCAGCCCGGCGGAGCGAGCGAATGCCCGCCGCCCAGGCAGCGGACAGGCCCTTCGCCGCCTCGGGACGCCACAGGGCGTGACCCCACTGGTGGTGCCCGTCGGTGAAGGGCACGGCGCCCACCGTCCCGTCCTCCGCCTCGCGCAGCGCGTCGACGAGCGCGGTGATGGCGGCCGGGTCGGGTCGAAGGAGATCGCACGCCAGCACGGCGACGGGGTCTCCGGGCAGGGCGGCCAGCGCCGTGCGGGTGGCGGCCAGCGGTCCCGCACTCGGTTCGTCGTCGGCCACCACCTCCAGCCCCAGGGCCCCGAGGGCCGTTGCGTCACCCCCGATGGCCACCACGGGGTTCGCCCCGGCGCGGCGCAGTGCCTGGGCCACCCGGAGTGCCATGGGGGTCCCCTCGACGCGGAGAAGGGCCTTGTCGGTGCCCATGCGTCGGCTCCGCCCACCGCAGAGGACGGCTCCCGACAGGGTCATCCCAGGTCGGGGGGCGGCCAGGCGGGGTCGAGCTGGCGCAGGAACTGTCCGCAGCGCTCCGCCTCGTCCGCCTCGCCGATCTGGGCTGCGCACCGCTGCAACCCGGCGAGAGCCCGGAGGAACCCCCGGTTGGTCGGATGCGACCAGCGGACGTAGCCGCTGCCCCGCCAGCCGTTGGCGCGCAGGGTGTCGAGGCCCCGGTGGTACCCCACCCGGTACGCGGCGTAGCGCTCGACGACGTCGCGGCCGGCATCGCCGAGGTCGGCCCACGCCGTCAACGACCGGGGCCAGCGAGCCACCACCTCGGCAACGGCGCTGCGGTGGTCCTCGCCGGCGCGCTGGTGCGCGTCGACGAGGGCGGCCTGGAGGGCGTCGGGCTCGGCGGCGATCACCGTCTCGGGCGGGCCGGAGCGGCTGAGGCTGACCTCGGACATGCAGGCGAACCTACTGCCCGGTCTGCGGAACGTCCTTGGAGGCCGCCTCGACAGGCCGGTCGTCGGCAGGCAGCGGGCCCTGGTCGTCGACGGTCCCCTCCAGGAACCGGTCGGTGGCGGCGTAGGCGGCCCGGATCATCTCGGCACTGTGGGTGAAGTCGTTGAACCGCAGCGACTGGGGCTGACCGGTGGGCAGGACGATGGCCTCCACGCCGTCGGGGAGGGTCTCGAGATCGCGCTTGAAGCGGTGGTGGCGGGCCAGCCAGTAGGCCTGCACGGCGACGTCGAGCGGCCGCTTGGGCTCGGGTCGGGGGCGATCGATCGTGCCGCAGTGCAGGACGTAGATGGTGCGGGCACCGAGGGCGACGGCGCGGCTGATGGGCACGTCGTTCACGACGGCGCCGTCGAGGTAGCGGACACCGTCGATGGTGACGGCGGGGAGCACGGCGGGGAGGGCCGCTGACGCCAGGATGGGCTCCACGACGGGCCCTGACGCGAACCAGGCCTCCCGGACGCCCTCGACGTCGGTGGCCACGCATTGGAAGGGGATCGCCACCTCCTCGAAGGTGGACACCTTGGCCATCCCGGAGATGAGGCCGCGGAGCCGGTCGTTGCTGTGGATGGCCTCACCGCGGCGAGCCAGGGCCACGGCGTTGGGCAGCCACCCCGACGGGAAGACGGCGTCGTTCTCCAGGCCCCTCCACAGCTCTTCGAGCCGTGCCACTCCGGAGATGGTCGGCTCTTGGGCGTAGGCCAGCCCGTTGATGGCCCCGATGGAGCAGCCCAGCACCAGCTCCGGTCGGATCTCGTGCTCCACCAGGGCACGGAGCATCCCCACCTGCACGGCGCCGTGGTTCCCTCCCCCGGAGAGCACCACGGCCACCGGGCCGCTGCGTCGCAGCAGCAGGTCGAGCAGCTTCCCCATGGCCGGGCGAGGGTACCCTCAGCGGGTGACACTCGCCGCCGCTCCGGCCTGGTTCGCGGACAACGTGGCGCAGATCGCGCTGGTCACCCTGGTGGTGGCCACGGTGCTCGTCATCCGTCTCGTGCAGAAGGCCACCCTCCGGCTGGCCCTGGTGGCGGTGATCGCCGTGGTCGCCCTGGTCGTGTGGGTCAACCGGGCGCCACTGCAGGTCTGCGCTCGAACCTGCGAGTGCCAGATCGCCGACCGCGACATCACCGTCCCCCTCTGCAACCCCGACATCGAGCTCTGACCCCACCCAACACCGTCAGCCTGTGGTGGATCCGTTTCAAAACGACATGGATTCGCCACAAGCTGCGGGGGGGGGTCAGCGGCGGGGGGGGTCAGCGGCGGGGGGGGTCAGCCGGTGACGGTGCCTGGGCGGCGGGGAGCGAGGGCGGCGGTGTGGCGGACCAGGTCGGCCAGGGCAGCCGGGTGGCTGAGGTGGACCCCGTGGCTGGCCCCGTCGACCACGTGCAGCTCGCCGTGCGGGGCAGCGTCGGCCAGCGCTCTGGCCGCTTCCTGGTGGTGGGGACGCGACCGGCTCCCGTGCGCGGCCACGACGGGCATGGCGAGCCGCGCCGGGTCGTAGGGCGCCGGGGCCGGCGGGCGGATCGACCGCAGCTCGGCCACCAGGGCCGGCCCCTCGTGGCGCCGCTGGGCGCGGGTGTGCTGCGGCAGGGCCTCCCACCGTTCGTCCCCCACCATGCGGCGCATGAACCGCTCGGCCGCGTCGCCCGGGTCGCCATCCACGGTCGTGGCGGCACTCCCGGCCGTGCTGCTGGGCCACCAGCTGGCCCAGGGGACGGGCGCCTCATAGGCGAGCACAGCCGGGGCCAGATCGGGCCACCGCTGGGCGAAGGCCAGGGCCACGACCCCACCGAGGCTGTGGCCCACCAGCACCGACGCCCGGTCGGCGACGACCTGGGCCAGGTCGTCGACCTGGTCCTGGAGGTCAGGCGCCGTCCCCGCTCCCAGCGACTTCCCGTAGCCCCGGCGGTCGTAGCGGACCAGGTCCCACCCGTCGAGCAGGCGCATGGTGCGCAGGAAGGCGGTGCTGCGGTCGAGCGAGCCGTGGACGAACACCACCCGAGGCGCGCCAGTGTCGCCCGGCTGCGCAGCAACGAAGAGGTCACCCACCGCGGGGCACGCTAGAACGCTGGGCCCATGGAGCTCCTCCTCATCCGCCACGCCCTACCCGTCCGGGTGGACGAGGGAACCACCGACGGTCCCGCCGATCCGCCGCTCGCTGATCTTGGACGGCGTCAGGCCGACGCCCTGGCCGAGTGGCTGGCCAGCGAGGCGATCGACGCCCTCTGGACCAGCCCGATGCGCCGAGCCCTCGAGACGGCAGCGCCGGTGGCCTCCCGCCTCGGGCTGACCCCAGTCGTCGACGAGGGGCTCGCAGAGTACGACCGCGACGCCGCCAGCTACATCCCCATCGAGGAGCTCAAGGCGGCCGGCGACCCTCGCTGGAACCAGGTGCCCGAGCGGCCCGAGCACTTCGCGGGTGTGGTGGTCGACACCGTCGAGCGCCTGGTGCGGGCCCACCCTCGACAGCGGGTGGCGGTGGTCTGCCACGGCGGCGTCATCAATGCCTACACCGGCCACGTCCTCCGCCTGGACCAACCTCTGTTCTTCCTGCCCGCCTACACCTCGATCAGCCGGGTGCTGGCAGCGGGTTCCGGCCAGCGCAGCATCGGGTCGCTCAACGAGGCGGCGCACCTGCGCCACGTGTGACGCCGGGCGCGGCGAGGGGTCGGTCCCCCCGAACCGACCCCTCGAGCACACCCATTGTCTACCTCAGGAACGCGGGACCTGTGACCAGGGGACGTCCTTGTCGTTGCGCACGTCGCCTGGCAGGCCCAGGACGCGCTCGCCCAGGATGTTCTTGGCGATCTCCGTGGTGCCACCCTCGATGGAGTTGGCGCGGGCCCGGAGGAAGGCCTGCTGCGGGTTGGCCCACTGCATGGCGTGCTTGGGACGAGCCATGGGGTAGCCGTCGGGCTTGAGCATCCCGTCGGGTCCCAGCAGCCCCACGGTGAAGGCGCTGATGTCCTTGTTCAGGTCGGCCGACATGGCCTTGCCGATGGATCCCTCGGGGCCGGGGGTGCCCACCGCTCGGAGCTGGCTGGACCGGATGTTGGTGAGGCGGAGGACCTCGGCGCGGGTCCACAGCGCCATCAGCTGGTCCTTCTTGGCGGGATCGTCGACGCCTCGCTCCCGCCAGGTCCGCACCGCCTCGCCGATGAACCCTGCCCCCTTGGGCGGGATGCCGCCGCCGATGGCGACCCGCTCGTTCATGAGCGTGGTCAGGGTGGCCCGCCAGCCTTCCCCCACCTCGCCGAGGCGCTCGGCGTCGGGGATGCGGACGTCGGTGAAGTACACCTCGTTGAACTCGGCCTCCCCGGTGATCTGGAACAGCGGACGCACCTCCACGCCCGGAGCCTCCATGTCCACCACGAAGTAGGTCATGCCCTTGTGCTTGGGTGCCTCGGGATCCGTGCGGGCGATCAACATCCCGAACTTGGCCTGGTGGGCGAGGGTCGTCCAGACCTTCTGACCGTTGACCACCCACTCCTCTCCATCGAGCACCGCTCGCGTGGAGAGGCCCGCCACGTCGGACCCGGCGCCGGGCTCGGAGAACAGCTGGCACCACACCTCCTCGCCCGTGAAGAGAGGCCGGAGGTAGCGGGCTTTCTGGGCATCGGTGCCGTGCGTGACGATGGTGGGGGCGCCCATGCCGTGGCCGATGACGTTGCGGAAGGCGGCCACGGGCGCTCCGGCGGGGTGCAGCACCTCGTTGATGGTGCGCTGGAGCTTGGGCGACAGGCCGAGCCCTCCGCTCCCCTCCGCGAAGTGCACCCAGGCCAGGCCCAGGTCGAACTGGCGACCGAGGAACGTGAGCGGGTCGGTGTCGCCCGGCGGCAGCTCCTCCAGCAGCTGGTGGCAGAGCTGGAGGACCGTCGCCTCCTCGGTCCCGGGAGCGGCGGTGTCGAGCGCTGTCATGGTCGCCACCCTACGTGACCGGTGGGTCAAGTCTCAGTTGAGGCGGGCTCGCAGCCGGGCCGCCGCCGCCTGGTCGCGCGGTTCGTCCGAGACCTCCAGCACGTCGGCTCCCTCATCGAAGCGACCCGAGGCGCCGAGGAGGACCCCGAGCTCGCGTCGGTCGGTCTCCGTGGCGCCGGGGACCTCGAGTCGGAGCGACAGCGCCCAGCACAGGCCGGCGCGATCTCCCGCCCGCCGGAAGGCGTGGACGAGGTTGGTCAGCACCCGCGCCACGATCGCCAGCGGAGGCGATGGGTCGAGGTAGCGCTCGTCCCACGGGCCGGGGGCACCGAGCCCATCGAAGACCGCTCGGCAGCCCTCGACGTCGAGGACCCGCCCGTCGTGGAAGGCGTCCAGGTACCGGCCGGGCTCGGCCACCGAGGCCGCCAGGAAGTGCCCCGGCATTCCCACCCCCGCCAGCGGGACCCCGCAGCGACGACCCACCTCGATGGCCACCACGGCGAGGGTGATGGGGATCCCGCGCCGACGGTCCAGCACGTCGGGCAGGAGGGAGTTCACCGGGTCCTCGTAGGTGACCCGGTCGCCCTGGAAGCCGAGCTCGTCGAACAGGTGCGAGCGGAGCCCGTCGAGGGTCGGCTCGCGCACCCCCGCTGCCAGCTGGTCGAGCCGATGCAGCTGACCCGGCACGTTGAGCCCGGGGTGGGCGTGAGCCGCCACCAGCAGGAGCGCCTCGTCGAGCGGCGGCGGCCGACCGGCGTCGCCCACCAGCGCCGCGAACCGTCGGGTGGGGTCGTCGGCCACGACCCCACGGTACCGGCGGGTACGTTGCGCCCATGTTCCCCGGGGACTTCGCCAACACCGCACCCGACCGAGCCGCCGTGGTCATGGCCACCAGCGGCGAGGTGGTCACCTACGCCCAGCTCGACGAGGAGGCCAACCGCCTCGCCCGCGTGCTCCGGGCCGCCGGCCTCCAGCCAGGCGACCACGTGGCCCTGTGCCTGGAGAACTCGGCCCGATTCCTCCCCGCCATCTGGGGCGCCCACTACGCCGGCCTCTACTACACCGCGATGAGCTCGCGGCTGACCACCGACGAGATGGCGTACATCATCGGCGACTGCGGCGCTCGGGCCTTCATCACGTCCCGCCACAAGGCGGACCAGGCCGACGCCCTCGTCGACCAGATGCCCGACGTGCGCCTGCGCCTCATGCTCGACGGCGCAGTCGAGGGCTACGAGCCCTACGAGAGCACCCTCGCCGGGCACCCCGGCACCCCCCTCGCCGAGCCCCGCGTCGAGGGCCAGGACATGCTCTACAGCTCGGGGACCACCGGCCGCCCCAAGGGCGTCAAGGTCCCCCTGCCAGATGCCCCCCTCGGGGAGGGGCCCGACGCGGTGAGCGGGCTCTCCCAGCTGCTCTTCGGCGCCGACGAGACCACCCGCTACCTGTCTCCTGCGCCGCTCTACCACGCCGCCCCGCTCCGGTTCTGCCGGGCCGTTCACCGACTCGGCGGCACCGTCGTGGTGATGGAGCACTTCGACCCGGAGCAGTACCTGGCCTTGGTCGAAGCCCACCAGATCACCTTCAGCCAGGTGGTTCCCACCATGCTGATCAAGATGCTCAAGCTCCCCGACGAGGTGCGGTCTCGTCACGACCTCTCGTCGCTGCGGGCGGTGGTCCACGCCGCCGCCCCCTGTCCGGTGGAGGTGAAGCGACAGCGTCATCGAGTGGTTCGGTCCGATCCTGCACGAGTACTACGCCGGTACCGAGGGCAACGGCTTCGTGTACTGCGGCAGCGAGGACTGGCTGGCCCACCCCGGGACGGTGGGCAGGGCGTTGGTGGGCACCGTCCACATCGTGGGCGATGACGGCGAGGAGGTGGCCACTGGGGAGTCCGGCACCGTGTACTTCGAAGGCGAGGCGGCTGCCACCTTCGAGTACCACAACGACGCCGAGAAGACAGCCGACTCCCGCGACCCGAAGGGACGGGGGTGGAGCACGCTGGGCGACGTCGGTCACCTCGACGACGACGGGTTCCTCTACCTCACGGACCGCAAGGCCTACATGATCATCACGGGCGGCGTGAACGTGTACCCGCAGGAGGCGGAGAACGTGCTCGCCCTCCACCCCGAGGTGGCCGACGTCGCCGTGTTCGGCGTGCCCCACGAGGACTTCGGCGAGGAGGTCAAGGCGGTGGTGCAGCCGGTGACCATGGAGGGGGCCGGCCCTGAGCTGGAGCGGGCGCTGATCGACTACTGCAAGGAGCACTTGGCCGACATCAAGTGCCCGCGGTCGGTCGACTTCCGCCACGACCTGCCCCGCCACCCCACCGGCAAGCTGTACAAGCGACTGCTCAAGGACGAGTACTGGGCGGCCGCTGATCGGGCCATCTAGCGGCGGCGGCGGTCGCCGACCACGATGCTCAGCACGAGGGCGACGCCGAGCAGCGAGGCGGCGAGGAAGGCGACGATGGCGAGCGCCGGGTAGCCCAGCAGTCGCATCTCCGTCTCCACCCGCATGAGCATGGCGGCCCCCACGATGAGGGCGGCCACGATCAGGCCGGTGGCCACCCGGTTGGCCACCCGCTCGATGCTCCCGAGCAGGCGGCTCTCGTCGATTCCCTGCACGTTCAACGTGAGCTGTCCCTCGGCCAGGGCGTCCATCACCCGGTTGACCCGTCCGGGAAGGTGCTCAGCGAACTCCTTGGCGTCCATGGCGGCGTGGAGGAGGCCCGCCGGGGACGCGGCTCCGGTGAGCCGGTCACGGAGGATCTTCGCGGTGTGCTCCTGGATGGCGGCGTTGGGGTCGAAGTCGGGGTCGAGGACCTGCGCCACGCGATCCAGGTTGAGGAGGGCCTTGCCCACCATGGTCATCTCCGGGGGCGGACGGAGACCGCACAGCGCGGCGGCCCGAGCCAGCTCGCCCACCAGCGCGCCGGCTTGGATGTCCCCCACGCTGGTCGATCGGTGCTCCAGGACCAGGCGACCGATCTGGCGGCGGTACTCCTCAGCGTCGAAGTCGCTGGCCCGCTCCCCCATGCTGATGAGCACGTCGGCCACCTCGGCCGCCCGGCCCTCGCTCACCGATGCCAGCAGGCGGACGAGGCGATCCTGGAGGTCGGGCGCGACGCGGACGACCATGCCGAGGTCGATCAGGGCCAGGTCTCCGTCGACGGTGAGGAGGACGTTGCCCGGGTGAGGGTCGGCGTGCACGAACCCGTGGACCAGGATCTGGTCGAGGTAGGCGCGGAAGAGCTGCACGGCGAGCGGCCCGCCATCCAGCTCCATCTGTGCCAACGGACCCAGGTTGCCGATGTTGCGCCCCTCGACCAGGTCCATCGTCAGGACCAGCGCGGTGGTGTAGCTGGCGATGGGCCGGGGGACCACGATCCGATCGTGGTCGGCCATGTGCTCGGCAAGGATCCGAAGGTTGTCGGCCTCTCGCCGGTAGTCGAGCTCGGCCAGCAGGGCGCGTCGGAACTCGGCGGCCATGTCCGCGAACCGGAGGCGGTCACCGGTACGGGTGTGGTCGTCCACGAAGGTCGCCAGCTCCTCGATCACCGCCATGTCCTCGGCCACCTGGTCGTTGATCCCGGGGCGCTGCACCTTCACCGCCACCCGGCGTCCGTCGCGGAGGACGGCGCGGTGCACCTGTCCCAGCGAAGCGCTGGCCATCGGGCGGTGGTCGAACTCCAGGAAGGCACGCGACAGGCGAGCCCCGATCTCGCGCTCCACGATGGCCTCCACCTCCGCGAACCCGAAGGGCTCCACGTCGTCCTGGAGGCGGGCCAGCGCATCGAGGTACACCGGCGGAAGGAGGTCGGCCCGGGTGGACAGGAGCTGCCCGAGCTTCACGAAGGTGGGACCCATCCGCTCCAGGTCGGCGACCAGCTGCTCGGCATCCTCGGCGGTGGGGGGCTCGCCATCGTGGTCCACGAGCGCGGTCCCCCGGTGCTTGAGGAGGAGCGCGCCGACGGTGGCGTAGCGACCGAGGTGCTTCGGCTGAAGTGACGCTGCCACCGGCGTGTCCTGCCCAAGGGGCCAGCGGCCTAACCGCAACCTGGACGTGCTCTACCCTCGGCGGTCAGTGCCTGCCAACGCCGCCTACCCGTTCCTCGACTGGCCCGGGCCCTTGGCGTTCGCCCATCGCGGCGGAGCCAGCGAGGCGCCCGAGAACACCATGCCGGCCTTCGAGCACGCCGTCAGGCTCGGGTACCGCTACCTGGAGACCGACGTGCACCTCACCGCCGACGGCGTCCTGGTGGCCTTCCACGACGACCGCCTGGATCGGGTGACCGATCGGGCCGGCCTGATCGCCGAGCTCCCATGGTCGGAGGTCCAGCGGGCGCGCGTCGACGGCCGGGAGCCCATCCCGCGGCTGGAGGACCTGTTGGGGGCGTGGCCCGAGGCCCGGGTGAACATCGATCCGAAGCACGATGCCGCCGCCGCTCCGCTCGCTGAGGTCCTGCGCCGCACCGGCAGCGTCGACCGCGTGTGCATCGGCGCCTTCAGCGATCGGCGGCTGGCACACGTGCGGCAGCTGACCGGTCCGGGGCTGTGCTCGTCGGCCGGCCCCAAGGAGGTGGTCCGACTCGTGTCGGCTTCCCAGCGTGGGCCCGGCGCCGGACGGGTTCAGTCCCCCTGCGTGCAGATCCCACCGCGCCAGGGGCGGGTGCCGCTGGTGACCCGACGCCTGGTGGAGGCGGCCCACCGGATGGGCGTGCAGGTCCACGTGTGGACCATCGACGATCGAGCCGAGATGGCTGCGCTGCTCGACCTGGGGGTGGACGGGATCATGACCGACCGACCGGGGGTGCTGAAGGACCTGCTGGTGGAACGCGGGACCTGGGTGACCTAGTGGAGCTGCCCGCTCACGCCCCTCGACTTGCTCGACGCGGGCCCGGCGCCTGTTCCCCGACCGCGAGGGGGTCATCGACGGTGCGGAGCGCTTCACCTACGGCGCACTTCGCGACCCGGTGCGATCGGCTGGCCCACGCCATCCAGGGCGACCTCGGCGTCCGGCCCGGTGACCGGGTGGCCTGGCTCTGCGGCAACACCCACCAGCTGCTCGAGGCCTACTACGGGGTGCTCCTCGCCGGGGCGGTGCTGCTGCCGCTCAACGTCCGACTGGCCCCCGCCGAGCTGCGCGCCATCCTCGACGACCGCCGATGCCGCGGTCCTGTTCCGGCACCCCGACCTCCCCGACCCGGGGCACGCCGTCGCGCACAGGTCGTCCTCGGCGACGAGCTACGAGGCCCTCCTGGCCGCCCAGCCGTCTGCGCCGACCCGACACCCCGCCCGTCGACGAGCGCGCCCCGGCCGAGATCTTCTACACGTCGCGGCTCCACCGGATCGCCCAAGGGTGCGGTCCTCACCCACCGCGTCGCTCTACCTGCACGCCATCCACAGCGCGCTGACCATGGGCCATCACCGGCGACGACGTGGTGCTGCACACCATCCCGCTGTTCCACGTCAACGGCTGGGGCACCCCCCACTACGTCACCGGTCTCGGCGGCGTCGCACGTCCTGCTCCCTCGCTTCGACGCCGGCGAGGTGCTGCGGCTCGTCGAGGCCCACGGGGTCACCCGCCTCTTCCTCGTCCCCGCGATGGCGCCGCCTGCTCCTCGACCACCCGATGTCCACCGAGCGCGACCTCGTCCTCGGTGCGGCAGGTGTCGATCGGCGGCGCCGCCATCGAGCCAGGGGCTGCTGGCCGAGGTGGAGGCCCGGTTCGGCTGTCAGGCCATCTGCGGCTACGGCATGACCGAGTCCGTCGCCCACCCTCACCCGCAGCCTGCCGAAGCCGGGCCGAGCCTCCACCGCCGCCCAACGAGCCACCACCGGCCTGCCCATCCTCGGGGTCGACGTCCGCGTGCTCGGGGACGGCGACGCCGAGGTGGCCTGGGACGGGGCCACCGTCGGCGAGGTGTGCGCCCGCTCCAACCACGTGATGACCGGCTACCTCGACGATCCCGAGGCCACGGCCGAGGTCCTTCGAGGCGGGTGGCTGCGCACCGGCGACCTCGCCGTCGTCGATCCCGACGGCTACCTGACCATCGTCGACCGCGCCAAGGACCTCATCGTCTCCGGCGGCGAGAACATCGCCTCCGTCGAGGTCGAGCAGGCCCTGGAGGCCCATCCGGCGCGTGCGGGAGGCCGCGGTGGTGGGGATGCCCGACGAGCGGTGGGGCGAGGTGCCTCGGGCCTTCGTCACGCTCGTCGAGGGCGCCGCGGAGATCAGCGAAGCCGACCTGGTCGGCTGGGTGCGTGCCCGGCTGGCGCCCTTCAAGGCGCCCAAGTCGGTGATCGTGCTGGAGCACCTCCCCACCGTCGGCACCGGCAAGGTGGACAAGCAGGCGCTTCGGGCCTGGCCCTGACGGCCGGCGGTCGGTGGCCAACCTCGGCGGCGCTCAGGCGAGCGCCTCCACCAGCACGGCCAGGCCGTGATCGAGCTCGTCGTCGGTGATGGTGAGGGGAGGGATGAGGCGCAGGACGTTGCCGTCGGGTCCGCAGGTCAGGACGATCACGCCTTCCTCGAGGCAGCGACGCTGCACTCCTTCGGCGGTCTCCTTGTCGACCAGCTCCACGCCCACCATGGCGCCGATCCCCCGTACCTCGACCACCGACGCCCAGGCCCCGTTTCGCAGTGCAGCTCGTGCCCGCTCGCCGATGGCTGTAGCCCGAGCGCAGAGGTCTTCCGCCTCGAGGACCTCCACGGTGGCCACCGCCGCCGCGCACGCCACCGGGTTGCCGCCGAAGGTGGAGCCGTGGGTCCCGTTGGGCCACTGGGCCATCAGGTCGGCCCCGGCCATGATCCCCGCCAGGGGAAGACCCGAGGCCACGCCCTTGGCGAAGAGCACCACGTCGGGTGCCACACCAAAGGTCTCGGCGGCGAAGGGCGAGCCGGTGCGGCCGAACCCCGTCTGCACCTCGTCGAACACGAGCAGGATCCCGTGCTCGTCGCAGCGCGAGCGCAGCCCTTCGAGCCAGGCCACCGGCGGCACGATGTAGCCGCCCTCACCCAGCACCGGCTCGACGATCATGGCGGCCACCGTTTCCGGTGGTGCGTCGGTGCCGAGGAGCCGGTCGAGGTCGTCGAGGGCGCCATCGACGTCGCCGTAGGGCGCCAGGTGCACCGAGGGCAGGAGGGGTCCGTAGCCCTCCTGGTAGGCGGCCTTGGCCGTGGTGAGGCTGGTGGCCCCCATGGTGCGACCGTGGAAGGCGCGCCGGAAGGCGACGATCCCGGGCTTGCCGGTGGTGCGACGGGCCAGCTTGATCGCTCCGTCGACGGCCTCGGCGCCGGTGTTGCACAGGAACACCTGCGGGCGATCGAGGAACGGCGCCAGCCTCGCGATGGCCTCACAGGCGTCGCACGTAGGGCTGGTGCTTGAGCACCACCGAGGTGTGCAGAAGGAGGTCGACCTGGGCGTGGATGGCCGCCACGACATGGGGATGGCGATGCCCAGTGTTGGTGACCGCGATGCCGCTGCCGAGGTCGAGGAAGCGGCGACCCTCCACATCCCACACCCACGATCCAGCCGCCCGCTCCGCCACGACGTCGAAGTAGCCGGGCAGCACCGGCGCCACCACGTCGTGATAGCGCTCCAGCCAAGAACGGGTGGCAGTGGTGTCCATGGTGGTCATGTCAGGTCGCCTCCCGGTTGTCGATCTGTGCTCGCTGCAGGCGACCCGAGTAGTCGATGTACACGGTCTTCACCTGACTGAACTGCTCGATGCCGCGCGCCCCGGCCTCACGGAACCCGTTGCCGGTGTGCTTGGTCCCGCCGAAGGGCAGCGGGATCTCCGCCCCGATGGTGGGGGCGTTGACGTAGGCGATCCCCGTGTCGATGGCCTCCACGGCGCGAAGGGCGGTGGCGAGGTCGCGCGTGTAGACGGCGGCCGAGAGCCCGTACTCGACGGCGTTCACCACCGCGATGGCCTCGTCGACATCACCGACCTCCAGCACGGACAGCACCGGCCCGAAGACCTCTTCCCGGGCCACGGTGTGGCTCGGCTTCACGCCGGTGAGGATGGCAGGGGTGACGAACGTGCCGTCGGTGCAGCCCTCGACATCGCGACGGATACGCCCGCCCGTGGCCAGGGTGGCCCCCTCGGTCACCGCAGCCTCCACCATGGCCAGGATGCGGTCCCCGCTCTGGGCGGTGATGACTGGGCCGACGTCGGTGGTCGGAGCCAGCGGGTCGCCGAGCACCAGCGCCTCGGTGCGTGCCACCAGTCGTTCGACCACCTCGGCCGCCACACCGCGCTGCACGATGAGCCGCGACGTCGAGGTGCAGCGCTGACCGGCCGTCCCGAAGGCGCCGAAGAGGGCCCCGTCGAGGACCAGCTCGAGGTCGGCGTCGTCGAGCACCACCATCGCGTTCTTGCCGCCGAGCTCGAGGCTCACCAGCTTCGGGCCGACTTCCATGGCCGCGGCGGCCACCTTCCGCCCGGTGGGCACCGAGCCCGTGAACGACACCGCCCCGACCCCAGGGTGGGTGGCCAGTGCCGACGCGGGCTCTGCACCTCCGTGGACGACCTGGAGGAGGTCGGCGGGGATCCCGGCCTCCACGCACGCCTGCACGAATGCCATCCCGCAGGCCGGTGCCAGCTCGGATGGCTTGAGCACCACGCCGTTCCCCGCGAGCAGGGCCGGGAAGATCTTCCAGCTCGGGATGGCCATCGGGAAGTTCCAGGGGGTGATCATCCCCACCACCCCCACCGGGATCCGGGTGGTCCAGGCCAGCTTGTCGGGCAGCTCCGAGGGCACCACCTCCCCCATGGCGGATCGGCTCTGGCCGGCCACGAAGGCGGCCATGTCGATCGCCTCCTGGACCTCCCCGGCCCCTTCCACCCGGACCTTGCCAGCCTCGCGGCTCACCAGATCGGCCAGCTCTGCCTTGCGGCGGGTCAGGACCGCCCCGACGGCTGCCACGGCCTCGCCTCGCTCCGGCACGGGGCGTCGAGCCCAGGCCCGCTGGGCCTCAGCGGCCCGTTGAACCGCCCCGTCGACGTCGCTGACGCTGGCGGTTTCGACCGCCATCACGACCTCGGCAGGGCGGGCCGGGTTCGTCGATCGCAGGGTGGGCATCGGGGCGCTCCTCATCACGGGCGGGATGTGCAACGTCTGTACCGCCTTGGCCCGGCATTGTAACATCCGTTGCATGGACGCCGTGGCCTCCCGCATCCAGGCCCATGCGGAGGCGCTGCCCCCCGCCGAGCGACGGGTGGCCGAGGTGGTGCTGGGCGACCTCTCCAGCGCGGCCTTCGCCACGGTCGCCGACCTCGGGCGACGGGCCAGCACCAGTGGCGCCACCGTGGTGCGCCTGGCCCACCGCCTCGGCTACGACGGCTGGAGCGGGCTGCAGGCGGAGGCACGCGCCGGGATCGACCACCAGCTGCGTCCGGCGGCGGAGCGCATCCGGGAGGACGCCGTCGGGGACGTCCTCACCACCACAGCGGCGCGCGAGGCGGCGAACGTCCACGAGACGCTCGCCGCCGTGGACCGTCACGCCTTCGGGACGGCCGTCGAGCGATTGGCTGACTCGGGCCGCGCCGTGCGGGTGCTGGCTGGGACGGCCCAGGACGGGGTGGGGGCGCTCCTCGCCGACGGGCTCGACCTGCTTCGACCGGGTGTGGAGCGGATCACCGGGTCCCCGGTCCGGGTGTCCGCCCGCCTGGCCCATGCCGAGGCCGGGGACGTGCTGGTGGCCGTGGACCTCCGACGCTACGAGCGATGGGTGCTCGACGCCGTGGTGGCCGCTGCCGAAAGCGAGGGCGTGGTGGTGGCCCTCACCGACTCACGGCTGTCACCCCTGGCCCGTCACGCCGAGGTGACCTTCGTGGTGGCCGCCGAGGGGGCCGGGCCCTTCGACAGCCACGTCGGCACCCTCGCTCTGGTGAACGCGCTGGTGACCGGAGTGGCCGAGCGCCGTCGTCGGCCGGCCACCCGCCGGCTCGACCGCGTCGAGGCGGCCTGGGCCACCGCTAGCGCCCTCACCGACTGACCGGTGGGGTCAGCGGCGGGCGCCGTCTCGCGGGCCTCGGACGGCCAACCAGAGGACGCCTAGGCCCACCACGACGGCGAGCACCTTCAGCGAGCCGAGCAGCAGGAACACGGCCGACCGCAGCAGGAGCACGGCCAGCAGGCCGCACCCCACTCCGATGAGCAGCCACTGGCGCGGCGGGCGGCGGGCCATCAGGAGAACGAGGGCGGACGCTTCTCGAAGAAGGCCGTCGTGGCCTCCACCTGGTTGGGGCTCCCGATGAGGGACCCCATCGTCACCCGCTCGTCGTGCAGCTGCTCGGCCAGCGGGCGGGTACCGGAGAGGTTGAGGAGGCGCTTGCCCTCCCGGAGGGCATCGGGACTCTTGGTCACCAGCTCAGCGGCCAGGGCCAGCGCCGCCTCCCGAGGATCGTCGGCCAGCCGCGTGGCCAACCCAAGCTGAACGGCCTCCTCTCCCGAGACCATCCGTCCGGTGAGCGTCAGCTCCTTGGCGACGTCGAGGCCCACCAGCTTGGGCAGCATCACGGTGCCGGTCATGTCCGGGATCAGGCCCCACCGCGACTCGAGCACCGAGAGCTTGGCGTCGGGGGCCACGATCCGGATGTCGGCCCCCAGGGCGATCTGCAGACCCCCGCCCAAGACCGCGCCGTGCAGCGCCGCCACCACCGGGACCTCGATCTCCTGCCAGACCCACGCGGTCTGCTGCGCCAGGTGGGTGATGCGCCCGCTGGTCTCCCCGATCGTGCCGAGCGCCCCGGCGTCGGCCGCATCATCGCCCGCCATGGCCTGGAAGCTGCCGAAGTCGAGCCCGGCGCAGAAGCCCCGGCCCTCCCCCGAGAGCACGACCACGCGCACCGATCGATCGCCTTTGAGGCCCTCTCCCGCCTCGGCGATGCCCTGGAACATGGCCTGATCGAGCGCATTGAGCTTGTCGGGACGGTTCAGTCGGACGTCAGCGATGCCGTTGTCAATGGAGATGGAGACCCGGTCGGACATGGCGCCAGCATGGCAGCGGCTTCCCTTCCGCGCCCGTCCGGGGCACACTGGCCACCCGCATTCCCCCCCACCGCCGACGTCCCGGCTCCTGCCGACCCCGTCCCGCTGATGCGATCTCGCCCCCACCCCACCGCTCGACGCGCCCGCGCCACCGCCGCCCTCGCCGCCGCAGTGCTCGGGCTGACCAGCCTGGCGAGCGTGCCAGCCGCCGATGCCGAACGCCCCGCTCCCGCCGCCGCACCCGACCCGGCCACGCTGGCCCCTCCGTCGCCCGATCTGCCCGGACTCCCCGACACCTCGCTCGAGCTGGCTCAGGTCCCCGTCAGCAGCCCTGCGTTCCACCGGGCGGCCGAGCGCTACGGCCGCCTGCACGCCGCCCACCGCGATGCCCAGGCGGGCCGGGCCGCCCTCGACGCCCGTCGCACGGAGCTGCAGGCCAGGACCACTGAGCTGGAGGCGGTGGTGGTCGCCTCCCAGGCCCGCCGGGACGGGCTGGCCTCGCGCCTCCACGTGGTGGAGCGTGCCGTGCAGGAGCTCGCGGTGGAGGCGTTCCTGGCCGGCGACGGACGAGGAGCGGCTCGACCGAGCCATGGCGTCTCCGCAGCCGGCCATCAACGACGTGGATCGGCGCGACGTGCTCGCGGGGGCATGTCCATGGACGTGCTGCTCACCGAGCGCGCAGGCGTACGCGAGCACGGATCGAGGCGGCCGAGGCCCGAGCCGCTGAGGCCGACGGCGAGCGCTCCTGGACGCCCGTCGGCGCGCTGGCCGACATCGGCCGACGCTCGACCCGCCGCCGTCAGCGCCGAAGCGCGACCGGCCGAGACGGTGGCGACCGAGCGGGTGGCCTACGAGGAGGCCCGGGTGCTGGCCACGGTGGACGGGGTGGAGTTCCCGCTCGTGGCCCTCGACGCCTACTACCGGGCCGCTGCCGCTGTCAGCGAGGAGCGCCCCGCCTGCCGCGTGCGGTGGTGGGGGCTGGCGGGCATCTCCCGGGTGGAGGGACGGCACGGCACCTACGGCGGGCCACCCTGCTGCTGCCCAACGGCGACACCAGCCGTCGCATCATCGGCATCCAGCTCAACGGCAGCAACGACACCGCGGTGATCGGCGACTCCGACGGCGGCGCCCTCGACGGCGACCCGGCGTTCGACCGGGCCGTCGGGCCGATGCAGTTCATCCCCCAGACGTGGTCGCGCTTCGAGGCCGACGGCAACGACGACGGCACAGGCGTCGCCGTTCAACCTCTACGACGCCACCCTGCGCCGCCGCCACCTACCTCTGCACCGCCAGCGGCGGCCTCGACGCCGACCCGGGCCTCCGCACCGCCTACTTCTCGTACAACCACTCCGTGCGCCTACGTGGACGCGGTGCTGGGCTACGCTCGTCGCTACGAGCGGTCCGTCGCGGTGCCCGGAGCCGACCGCTGCCTCGGGTCGAGCGGTTCGCGGCAATGCTCCCGGATCGTCCTGACCGGCGGGTCAGGAATCTCGCCGCGCGTTGTTGACAGGGTGACAACAGCGCTCCTACGGTCCCGATGACCGGTGTGACCGGCGTCACCGGCGGGGCGCACCGACGCCGCTCGCCACCCCAGCACTCCTACGCCGCCAGGGGGACATCTTGAAGGACACGCAACCGCCACGTCTCGTGGCATCGGATCATCGCCGTGCTCCTCGGGCTCGTCCTGGTCGCCGCCGCCTGTGGCGGCGGGGACGACGAGCGCCGGCGGCGACGACGGCGGCACCGACGGCGACCACCACCACGGCCGAGGGTCCGGAGCGCAACCCCGTCAAGGGCGGCGTCGCTCGATGTTCGGCACCGAGTCCGACGTGGCGACCCTGGCCCCCGGCGAGGCCGCCCAGCCGTCCGACAAGGTGATCACCCTCGGCATCTACGACCCGCTCACCACCTACGTCGACGGCAAGATCGAGCCCTACCTGGCCGAGTCCATCGAGGGCAACGACGACGCTCACCGAGTACACCATCACCCTCCGCGAGGGCGTCACCTTCCACGACGACACGCCGCTCAACGCCGACGCCGTGGTCAAGCACTTCGATCGCCTCAAGGACCCGGCCACGGCGTGCCCGTGCCTCGACAACGTCAAGCGCCATCACGCACGATGGACATGCCCGACGGCCCCGAGGGCCTCACCGTCGTGTTCAACCTCGAGGACCCCGAACGTGGCCTTCCCCGACCTGCTGGCCGGCTCCGAGCGGCTACATCGAGTCGCCCACCGCGGTGGCCGGCGGCATCAACCTGAAGACCGACGGCGTCGGCACCGGCCCCTTCACCCTGGCCGAGTTCCGGCGCCGGTGAGCGCGTCGTGCTCGAGGCCTACCCCGACTACTGGGGCACCGACGAGGACGGCACCCAGCTCCCCTACCTCGACAAGCTCACCGTCGTGCCGATCGCCGGACAGCGGCCAGCGCCTGTCCGCCCTGGAGACCGGCGACATCGACATCTTCCAGACGGCCGACTCCAAGACGGTCAAGCAGGCCGAGGACGCGGGCTTCGCCGCCCAGAAGATCAGCGGCTCGAGCTCCACCATCCTGCTGATGAACAACGCCAAGCCGCCCTTCGACGACGTGCGGGCCCGCCAGGCGGTGGCCTACATCATCGACAAGGACCTCATCAACGAGCGGGTCTACGACGGGCGTGCGGGTGCCGAGCTACTCGGGCTTCGCTCTCGACTCGCCGTACTACAACCCCGACGCCGGCACGCCGCAGTACGACCCCGAGAAGGCCGAGGCGCTCGTCGAGGACCTCGGCGGCCTGGACTTCACGCATCGTGTGCATCCCCACCCCGGAGGCCGACCTCATCCTCAACATCATCAAGCAGCTCGGCGAGGAGGTGGGCATGAAGATCACGCTCGAGAGCCAGGAGCAGGGCGCCTTCGTGAACCGCATCTTCTCCAAGGGCGGCGACTACGAGGCCGGCCTGCTTCCGCAGCAGCCACTTCATCGAGCCGGACGCCATCCGCCCCGGTCTCACCACCGATGACGCCGGCAACCTCGTCTTCTACAGCAACCCGGAGGTCGACAAGCTGCTCGACGAGGCCCGCGAGACCGACCGACTTCGAGGAGCGGCAAGGACAAGTACTTCGAGGTGCAGGAGATCACCGGCGAAGAGGTGCCGCTGATCACCACCCTGTACGACCTGTTCGGCAACGTCTACGACGACGAGCCGAGGTCGGCCCGCCGCCGGACGGCGAGCCCAACTCGCTGGGCGCCATCAAGCCCGGCCTCCTGTACGCCACCGGCTGACGCTGACCGATGACCCTCCGGGCCGAGGATCTAACTGCTACATGACCATCGTCCGCACCGTGCTCGAGCCGGCTTGGCGAAGCTGCTGGTCGTGGTGCTCATCGTGAGCTTCCTCACCTTCCTGCTCACCAAGCTCCTGCCGGGCAGCCCGGTGAACACGATCCTCGGCCCGCAGGCCTCCAACCCCGTCGCCCGAGCCGCTCTCGAGGAGCAGCTCGGGCTCAACAAGCCCTTCCACGAGCAGT
This sequence comes from uncultured Microthrixaceae bacterium, assembly GCA_963795165.1. GTDB lineage: Bacteria > Actinomycetota > Acidimicrobiia > Acidimicrobiales > VFJN01 > VFJN01. Next base: position 621,902 of record CAWCGT010000001.1, read on the forward strand.
ACCTCGGCTACATCCACGGCGTGGTGTTCGAGCGGGATCTCGGCAAGTCGTACTCGCCAGGACATCCCCACCACGACGTCGCTGGCCCAGCGGCTGCCTGCCTCGCTGCAGCTGATGATGATGGCGCAGGTCGTCTCCCTGCTCATCTCGGTGCCGCTGGCGCTCTTCAGCGCCTACCGCGCCAACTCGCGGGCCGACAAGGCCATCACCGCCGGCGCCTTCGGGCTGATCTCCCTCCCCGGCTTCGCCCTGGCGGTGTTCCTCGTCTACCTCTTCTCCATCCAGCTCGGGTGGTTCCCGGCCATCGGCTACGACCGCATCACCGGCCCCGACGGGCTCGGCGCCAACCTCAAGTCCGTGGCCCTGCCGGTGGCGGTGCTGGCCGCGGGCCTCACCGCCGTCTACACGCGCGTGCTGCGCAGCGACCTGATCGCCACCCTGCAGGAGGACTTCGTCCTGATGGCGCGGTCCAAGGGCCTGCCCGACCTGGCACATCCTGCTGCGCCACGCCCTGCGCCCGTCGTCGTTCTCGCTGCTCACGCGTGTTCGGCATCAACTTCGGGACGCTCATCGGCGGCTCGGTGATCGTCGAGACCTTCTTCGTGATCCCCGGCGTGGGCGAGCTGGCCGTGCGGTCGATCCTCCAGCGCGAGTACCTCGTGGTGCAGGGCGTGGTGCTGGTGATCGCCACCGCCTTCGTGCGTGGTGAACTTCATCACCGACCTCCTCTACTCGGTGCTCGATCCGCGCGTGCGAAGGGCGGGGGCCTGATGAGCGACGTCATCACCACCGTCGGCCGACGACCCGGCCGACGACCCCGCCGCCGGCGACCGAGCCCGCGCCGTCGGCGCAGGGGCGGCGTCGCTCGGCGTGGCCGGGTGGCTGTGCCTGGTGTGGCTGGTCCTCGTGCGCCGGCAGCGCGCTGCTCGCCCCGTGGCTGCCGATCGACGACCCCGACAAGTCGCCGACTTCATCGTGCCGGCCAACGCCACCCCGGGCACCGAGTGGGCACCTCCTCGGCACCGAGCAGAACGGCTACGACATCTTCTCGCGGCTCATCTGGGGGGGCCGGGTCTCCCTCGTGGTCGCCTTCGGCGTGCTGGCCATCGGCATGGTGGTCGGCGGCACCATCGGGCTGCTGGCCGGGCTTCCTGCGGGGGCGGGTGGAGACCATGCTCATGGCCGTCGTCGACATCTTCCTCGCCTTCCCCGCCCTCATCCTGCTGATCGCCGTCGTCGCCTTCCTCGGCGCCGACCTGAAGAACGTGGTGCTCGGCGATCTCGCTGGTGTCGATCCCGGCCTTCGCCCGGATCGCGCGGGCCACCACCCTCACCTTCTCCCGCCGCGAGTTCGTGCTGGCCGCCGAGGCGGCCGGCGCCAGCCGGTGCGCGGATCCTCGTGCGCGAGATCCTCCCCAACGTGGTGCTCCCGCTGCTGGCCTTCGGCCTCCTCGTGGTCGCCATCGCCATCGTGGCCGAGGGCAGCCTCGCCTTCCTCGGGCTCACCTCGCAGGAGACGATCAGCTGGGGCGGCATGATCAACGGCGGGCGCCGTGCCCTCCAGCAGGAGGACATCGCCCACACGTCGATGATCCCCGCCGGCATGATGTTCCTGACCGTCCTGGCCGTGAACTTCCTCGGCGACCGGTTCCGCGCCGCCTTCGACGTGAAGGACGCCGCTCTGTGAGCGACCACGCCGCGGACCGCCCGCCGGGTCCTCACCGCGCCCACCGCGCGCTCGACGGGCCGCTGCTCGTCGTCGACGACTTCCGCACCCACTTCGACACGCCCGGCGGCCTCGTGCAGGCCGTCGACGGCGTGACGCTTCAGCCTCGACCGGGGCAAGACGCTCGGCATCGTCGGCGAGTCGGGCTCGGGCAAGACCGTGCTGGCCCGCTCGATCATGGGCCTGCTCACGTCGCCGCAACGTCGTGCGCAGCGGCTCGGCCACCTACAACGGCCAGGAGCTGGTGGGCGCCGAGCAACGAGCAGCTCCGGGCCCTGTGGGGCACCGAGATGGCCATGGTGTTCCAGGACCCGATGACCTCGCTCAACCCGGTGATGAAGATCGGCCGCCAGATCACCGAGGGGCTGCGCTACCACCTCGACATGCCCAAGGACGAGGCCCAGCGAGCAGGCCCTCCAGCTGCTCAACTCGGTCGGCATCCCCGACCCGAGCCGCCGGCTGCACGCAGTACCCGCACGAGCTGTCCGGCGGCATGCGCCAGCGGGTCACCATCGCCATCGCCCTGGCCTGCGGCCCCAAGCTGCTCTTCGCCGACGAGCCCACCACCGCCCTCGACGTCACCGTGCAGGCCCAGATCCTCAACCTGCTCGACCGAGCAGCAGCGGGACCGCCACATGGCCATGGTCCTGGTCACCCACGACCTCGGCGTGGTGGCCGGCCGCACCGACGAGATCGCCGTGATGTACGCCGGCCAGATCGTCGAGAAGGCCCCCACCCGGACGCTGTTCGCCAACGTGCGCATGCCCTACACCGAGGCCCTGCTCAAGTCGATCCCGAAGCTCGAGGAGCCCAGCCACACCCGGCTCCAGATCATCGGCGGGCCGCCCCCCGGACCTCATCAACCCGCCCGCCGGGCTGCCGCTTCGCCCCCGCTGCCCCTACGCCCAGCCGAAGTGCCACGCCGAGGCAGCCGCCGCTGCGTCGAGGCCGAGACCCCGGGCCACCTGTTCCGCTGCTGGTACCCGGTGGGCACCGAGGCCGGCCGGGAGGCGCTGGAGCGCAACCTGGCCCACCACGTGCCCGCTGCCGACGCCGCCGTCACGGCGACCGCCGGCCGCCGGCTCGAGCCGACGAGGCCTGCGACCAGCCGAGGTCGGGGCGACGCTGATGGCCGGCACCGGCACCGCCCACCTCCGCGACGGCGACGACGTGCTGCTCCGCGTCGAGGACCTCGTCGTCGAGTTCAGACCGTCGGGCGGCACCGGTCGCACGCGGTGTCCGGCATCAGCCTCGACGTGCGCGAGGGCGAGACCCTCGGCCTCGTGGGCGAGTCCGGCTGCGGCAAGTCCACCACCGGGCGGGCGATCATGCAGCTGCCGCCGCCCACGAGCGGGCAGGTGCTGCTTCGACGGCACCGACCTCGACCGCGCTCGACGGCCAGGAGCTGCGCGAGGTCCGCACCCAGCCTGCAGTTGATCTTCCAGGACCCGATCTCGTCGCTGAACCCTCGCCGCAAGGTCAAGGACATCGTGGCCGAGCCGCTCCGCATCTGGAAGCGGGGCACGCGACGCCGAGCAGACGCGCCCGGGTCGCCGAGGTGCTCGACGCCGTGGGGCTCGACCCCGCCGTGGCCGCCGACAAGCGCCCCCACCAGTTCTCCGGCGGCCAGTGCCAGCGCATCTCCATCGCCCGCGTCGCTCGTGCTCGAGCCGAAGGTGATCATCTGCGACGAGCCGGTGTCGGCGCTCGACGTGTCGGTGCAGGCCCAGATCCTGAACCTGCTCGAGGACATGAAGGCCCGCTACGGGCTCACCCTCGATCTTCATCGCCCACGACCTGGCGGTCGTGAAGAACGTCAGCGACCGCGTGGCGGTCATGTACCTCGGCAAGATCTGCGAGGTCGGCGCGCCCGACGACCTCTACGCCACCCCGGCCCACCCCTACACGGCGGCGCTGCTGCGCTCGATCCCGGTGCCCGACCCCACGGTCCCGCCGGTGCAGAGCGGCCTCCTGACCGGCGAGCTCCCCTCGCCGCATCGACCCGCCGGCCGGCTGCCGGTTCCGCACCCGCTGCCCGCTGCGCCCAGGAGCGCTGCGCGGAGGAGGAGCCGCAGGTGCGCGCCGGTCGGCGAGGGTCACTACGTGGCCTGCCACTTCCCCCTACTCGGCACCGCGTCGGCGAGGCACCAGCCGTCGAGGTCGGCACCGCCGTCCCCTGAGCCACCGATCAGCTCGCCAGGCGGGCACCATGAGCCAGCGCCCGGTCAAGGCGCCAAGTCCCACGCCCGGCTCGACCCGGCGACCCGCCGCGCGCTCCTGGTGGAGGCGGCGGCCCAGGTGTTCCGAGGTCGCGACCCGAGCGACGTGAGCTTCGAGGAGGTGGCCGACGCCGGCGGCGTGTCCCGGTCGCTCGTGTACGCCTACTTCGGCGACCGCGGCGGGCTGATCGCGGCGGTGTACCTCCACAACCTCGAGCAGCTCGACCGGGAGCTGGGCCGGGCCCTCGACGACCGGCTGCCCGACGAGGTGCGGCTGCGGCGCATCATCCGCCGATACCTGCTGCTTCGCCCGCGACAACGAGGCGGCCTGGAACGTGATGGCCGCGGCGGGGCCGCTCCAGCACCCGGCCGTCCAGGCGGCCCGCCGCGAGCGCATCGAGCGGATCGCCGCGATCCTGGGGCGACGACCCCACCGCCCGGCTGGTGGCACGGGGGGTGGTCGGGCTGCTCGAGGCCGGAGCCCAGGACTGGGTCGACTACCACGACTCCGGGCTGGAGCGGGCCACCGACGTGCTCTTCGCCGTCCTCTGGGAGGGCCTGCCCGGCCTGCGCCGACCGCGGGACCGTGGTGGCAGCCAGCTGAGCACCCGGCAGTAGCGTGGCTCGCCCATGCCTGCCGCTCCCGCCTTCGAGATCGACCCCGCCGCCAAGTTCGAGGTCACCTTCGACACCGACAAGGGCGACATCGTCGCGCCGGCTCGACGCCGAGCTCGCGCCGCAGCACCGTGAACAACTTCGTGGTGCAGGCCCGAGCCGGCTTCTACGACGGCCTCACCTTCCACCGAGTCGTGCCCGGCTTCGTGATCCAGGGCGGCGACCCCGAGGGCAGCGGCCGCGGCGGACCCGGCTACACGTTCGCCGACGAGCCCGTGAAGGCCCCCTACGTGCTGGGTGCCCTCGCCATGGCCAACGCCGGCCCGGACACCAACGGCTCCCAGTTCTTCATCTGCATCGACGACTGCCAGGACAAGCTGCAGCCGCTCTACAACCTGTTCGGCAACGTCACGAGCGGCATCGAGGTGGCCCAGGCCATCCAGGTCGGCGACAAGATGCGCAAGGTCACCGTCACCGACTCAGTGACCCGAGGGCTGAACCTGGCCGCCCTGCACGAGGCGGTCGCCGGCCGCCGTGCCCGAGCGCGAGTGCATCGTGTGGCGCGATCGGCGGCTCACCTGGGCCGACGTCACCGATCGCACCCGCCGCCTGGCCGCCGTCCTGCGCGACCGCCGGCCTCGGGCTGCCACGGCCCGCTGGCCGAGCTCGCCGGCTGGGAGTCGCCGCACGACCACGTGGCGCTGTACCTCCACAACGGCAACGAGTACCTCGAGGGCATGCTCGGGTCGGCCAAGGCCCGGTGCGCCGGCGATCAACGTCAACTACCGCTACGTCGCCGAGGAGCTCCGCTACGTGCTGCGCCGACAGCGCCGCCGCCGCGGTCGTCTTCCACAGCGCGCTTCGCCGCCGACGCTGGCCGAGGTCCTGCCCGACTCTCCCCCAGGTGCGCCTGCTGCTCCAGGTCGACGACGGACAGCGGTGCCGCCCTCCTCCCCGGCGCCGTCGCCTACGAGGACGCCCTGCGCCGGCCGCCACCCCGGCTCCGCCCGCCGACCTGTCGCCCGACGACCTCTACATCCTCTACACCGGCGGCACCACCGGCATGCCCAAGGGCGTGCTCTGGCGCCAGGCCGACTTCCTCGCCGCGTGCCTCGGCGTCGACCGAGACCACCGACGAGCGCTGGTCGCCGCCGCTCCGCGGCACCCGGCTGCGGGCCCTGCCGGCCCCGCCGTTCATGCACGGCGCCGCCCACTGGAACGCGCTGTCGGCCTGGATCGCGGGCGGCACCGTCGTCATCCAGGACGACCCCGCCCGCCTCGACCCCCACGACGTGCTCGACACGCGTGGCCCGGGAGCGGGCCACGCTCGCTGCTGATCGTCGGCGACGCCTTCGCCCGGCCCCTCGTCGACGCCCTGCGGGCCGGCGACCACGACGCGCGCTGGGCTCCGCTACCTGCTCACCGGCGGCGCCACGCTGTCGGCCAACGTCAAGGCGGAGCTCCTCGAGCTGCTCCCCGGCCTGCGGATCGTCGACGTGCTCGGCTCGTCCGAGACCGGCCGCCAGGGCGTCCACACCTCCGACCAGGCGCGCGGAGCCGGCACCGGCACCTTCGACCGCTCGCCGACCAGCGTGGTGCTCGTCCGCCGACCGTCCGGCGTGCTGGCAGCCGGGCGACCCGGAGCTCGGGCTGGCTCGCGCAGACGGGCCGGGTGCCCCGCGGGCTACCTCGGCGATCCCGACAAGACGGCGCGCGACCTTCCCGCGTCGATCGACGGCGTGCGCTACGCGGTGGCCGGCGACCGGGCCCGGGTGCTGGCCGACGGGTCGCGTGGAGCTGCACGGCCGCGACTCGGTGACCATCAACACCGGCGGCGAGAAGGTCTTCGCCGAGGAGGTCGAGCAGGCCCTCAAGCGACCACCCGGCGGTGTTCGACGTCGTCGTGGTGGGCCGACCCAGCGAGCGGTGGGGTCAGGAGGTGGTGGCGGTGGTGCAGCTGCGCCCCGGGACCGACCCCACCGACGACGACCTGCGGGGCACAGCCGCCGAGCCCACGTGGCCCGCTACAAGCTCCCGAAGGCGGTCGTGCGGGTGCCCCGCAGGTGGAGCGCAGCCCCAGCGGCAAGCCCGACTACCGCTGGGCGGCCGAGCAGGCCAGCCCGTAGCGTCTGAGCCCCATGGCCCGGCGCACCATCCCTCTGCCCTTCGCGCTCGACCTGCGTCGGTCGCTGCGGCCCGCTGCGCCTCGGCAAGCACGACCCGACCATCCTCCTCGTGCCCGACCACGGTGCTGCGGGCCACCCGCACCCCTGACGGGCCGGCCACGTTCCGCGTCGAGCACCACGGCGACCACCTCGAGGTGGAGGCGTGGGGCGACGGCGCGGAGTGGGCGCTGAGCATGGCCCCGAGCGCGCTCGGCATCCTCGACGACCGGGCCGGGTTCGCGCCCGTCGCACCCCGTCGTGGCCGACCTGCACCGTCGCGCCGACGGCCTCCGCCTACCTCGCGGACCCAGCGGGTGGTGGAGGCGCTCGTGCCGGCCATCCTCAGCCAGAGGGTCACCGGGTTCGAGGCCAAGCGCTCGTTCCGCCAGCTCGTCGAGCGGTGGGGCGAGCCCGCCCCGGGTCCGGGGGGCTTGCGCCTGCCCCCCGCTCCCGAGCGTCATCGCCGAGCTCGGCTACTACGAGCTCCACGTGCTCGGGGTGGAGAAGAAGCGGGCCGACACCCTGAAGCGGGCGTGCGCCCACGCCGCCCGCCTCGAAGCGGCCGGCGAGCGCAGCACCGCCGCAGCTGCGCGAGCGCGCCTCGAGGCCATCCCCGGCGTCGGCCGTGGACCTCTGCCGAGGTCGCGCGGCTCGCGCACGGCGACGCCGACGCCGTCAGCGTCGGCGACTTCCACCTCAAGAACCTGGTGGCGTTCGCCCTCGCCGGGCGAGCCCCGGGGCACCGACGACCGGATGCTGGAGCTGCTCGAGCCCTTCGCCGGGCACCGGGGCCGGGTGTGCCTGCTCATCGAGTCGGCCGGGGTCTCGCGCCCCGACGCTACGGCCCCCGGCACCGCATCGAGCCCATCGCCGGGCGCTGAGCCCGGGCGCTCAGTCGTCCTTCAGGGCCACCGCGTTCGGGGTGACGTGCATGGCCGGCTCGAAGGCGTGGCGCTCGACCACCCGGGCCTCGTTCCCCAGCGTGCGGCGCAGCGCGGCCCGGCAGCTCGGTGCACGGGCCGTAGAACGGCTCGTCGCATCGGGCGCCGGCACCGCGGGACAGGCGAAGGACAGGACGGCGGCGGCAGCGGCGGTCGTCACCCCGCCAGGTTCGCGCAGCTGTCGCCCGCCGCGGGTGACCGGCACGACGCCGTGTAGGTTCGACCGCTCGTGGAGGCGACCCCAACCAGACCGGCTGGCCGGCCCGACTCGGCAGCGGTCGCTCAGCCTCGCGCTGGGCCCTGCCCGACGCTCACCCTGGCCGCCGTTCGCCCTGTCGCTGCGTCGTGCAGCAGCTTCGTGTACCCCGGGCTGTCGTGGAACCGCGACGAGCCCGTGTACCTGTGGCACGTCGAGGTGCTCCGGGCCGGGCAGCTCTCCACCACCGACGGTGGCCACCCCGACCTCTTCCAGCCCTGGCTGAGCGCGGCCCGCGACGGCGACGCTGTTCTCCCAGTACACGCTGGGCTGGCCGCTGGTCGCTGCTCATCGGCTCGCTCCTCGGGCAGCACCAGACCTCGCCGTGGCCGCCGGCGCCGCGCTGGCCGTCGTCGGCACCTGGATGCTCGTGCGAGGAGCTGCTCCGCGACCGGGTGGTCGCACGGTCGCCGCCGCCTTCATGCTGGCGTCGCCGATCCTCGCCGTGCAGAGCGGCGTGCACCTGAACTACCTCTTCACGCTCGGCCTCGGGCCTGCTCTTCGTCGCCGCGCTGCGCGAGCGGGGTCCGCCATCGACCGGCGCGGGCGCCTCGTGGCGGCGGGCGTGCTCGCTCGGCTGGGTCTTCCTCACCCGCCCGTACGACGCCGTCGTGTGGGGGCCCTCGTCGCCGCTCGCGCTCGTCGTGGAGCACCGCGCGGGAGCTGCCACCATCGGCGCCGGGCGGCCGTGGACCGCGGTCGGGGCCCTCCCCCTCGTGGCGCTCACGCTGCTGCTCAACCGCCACCTCACCGGCAGCCCCACCGAGTTCCCGATCACCGTGGCTGACCCGCTCGACCAGTTCGGCTTCGGCGACGCGCCGGCTCATGCCCGGCTTCGACAAGATCGCCTACGGCGGCGCCTGGCCCTGGAGAGCACGGGCCGCAACTCCTTCTGGCTGCCGTTCTTCGTGGTCGGCGCGCACCTCGGGGCCGTGGTGGCCGCCGCCGCGCGCCTGGGCCCACCGTCGCCGGATCGAGCGACGTCTCGCTCCTCGTGGCGCTGGGGCTGGCCTTCCCGGTGGCCTACTTCGCGTTCTTCGGCACCCACATCTCATCGTTCACGGCCCGGCTGAGCGGGCCGATCTACTACATCCCCGCCTACGCTCGGGCTCTGTGCGGGCTGATGGCGCTGGCCGTGGTCCAGCTGGCCCGACGGCGACCCGGCCTGGCGCTCGGCCCTGGTAGGGGCTCTGGCCCTCGTCACCGTGCCCGTCACCGTCAACCGGCTTCGGTGAACCACGACCTGAGCGAGGCCAACCTGCCCTGGGCCGACTCGGTCGAAGGCGCTCGACGGGCCCGCACTGGTCGTCGCCGTCCCCCGCCCGCGTACCTGCTGTTCGTCAACCCCTTCGGCGACAACGGCGCCGACCTCGACGGCCCGCATCCTCTACGCGTCCGACGACGGACCAGAGGTCCTCGATCTCGTGCAGGCGAACACCCGACCGGACGCCGTACCTCCAGCGGGCTGACCTGTCGATGATCGACCTGCTCCCGAGCGAGCATCCGCGCACCCCACGGGGTGACCCTCACCCGCATGGAGGTGCTCCAGGGGCCCGTGCACCTGCAGGGCACCCTTCGGCCGGAGGGCCCCCACCCGGCGTCGTGGTGGGTCACCATTGACGGCGCCGTCCGCTGGCCGCCACGACCGGTCGGCTCCGAATCGGTCGACCTGGCCCTCGCTGGGCTCGAGCTGAGCGACGGCCTGCACACCGTGGACCTGGTGCTGGGTGCCACCCGCCCCGGCGTCGGCTTGCAACCGGTGGCCCGCCGCACCTACTACGCCCGCGTGCAGGGCGACCGCGTAGAGGTCCTGGCGCCGGGTACCGGCTCACGCTACGTGCGCCGCTCTGGTGCGCCCCGGGCGGCGTGGGAGGACGCCCCGAAGGTCCCGGAGATCGCCGTCGAGCCGGCCCTCGTCCGCTAGCCGGGGCGGGCCAGCGAACGGACGTGACGTCGCCGGCGGCTGACCTCGGACCGCCGATCCCAGGCGTCCACCACCAGATCTGCGCCGAGCAGGGCGAGCGAGAGCCAGGCCAGGTCGGGCTGATCGACGGCCCGGGCAGCCAGCAGCCCGGCGGCCGCTAGACCGGCCCACGCCCAGGTGGCCCGCGGCACCATCAGCCCCACCAACGTGGCCACCGTCGCCAAGCCGGCCGCGAGCGGCGTGCTGACCACCAGCGCCGCCACCCCGACGCCCACGGCCAGGGCGGGCGCTCCCGGGGTGAGCGGTCGGATGCCGGCTAGGGGGGCGGCCAGCGCCGGCGATGACGGGTCCCATGCCGGCATCGCCGTGGGGTCGGGCGGCGCTCGTCGCCCTCGCATCACGAGGACGAGGCACAGCAGCGCCCCCATCGCCGAGAGGGCCAGCGCCCCCCACAGGAGCCGCTGGGGCTCCCATCGGATCCTCCCCGTGAGCCGTCCTGGACCGTCAGGGATCACCAGCCATCCATTGCCGTAGCCGTCGACGACCCGGCGAGGACCAACGCTGGCCCCGTCGAGGTCCAGGCCCCACCCACCGCTGTCGCTCTGACCCAGGACCAACCAGAACGGGTCGCCGTCGGTCTCCAGCTCCACCCCGAGGTCGCTCCCGCTCCCTCCCCGCTCCACGATCGTGCCGACGGAATCCCTCGGAGTGCCCCGGACACCGGCCAGCCTTGCGGCTCCGTCCGCCCCCGAGCTGAGGACCAGCCGATCCAGGTCAAGGGGCAGCTCGCCGAGGTCGACCGACTCGATCACGTGGTCGCCCGCCTCCAGCTGGAGCGGACCGTCGCACCCCTGCAGGTCGAGGCCCTGTCGGGCCTCGGCCGGAGAGCCCACCGCGCGCACCCGCACCGGCTGGCCGTCCACCAGCAAGAGCGGACGACACGGCCCCATGAGCGTCGTCGGCGTGGTCAGCTCCGGAATGGCTGGGCTGGTGACCTCGGTGATCGCCACCGGGAGGACGTCGCCGCCCGGGACCGCGGTGCGCTCCTCCACGCCGTCCACGACGACCGTGAGATGGCGCACGCGGCCGGCCGGAACCGGAAGATCAACAGCAATGGTCGGCCCGCCGCCGGGAGCGGCAGGCGGCACGTCCACGGTGCCGACGACCACGTCATCGTGACGGACCGCCAGCCGGGTGATCCGGGAGCGATCGGGCGTGTCGACCACCTCGACCACCAGGCGACCCACCGCGGTCGACCTCGGCCAGGAGACGGTGAGGGCCGCTCCCTCCTGCGGTCCGATGTCGGGCTGCCAGGCGGTGGTGGGGTCGCCGTCGATGGCGCTCGCCGCCCGCGAGCCCAGGTCACCAGCCAGCCGCGAGCTGGCCGTGACCGTCGGTCCCCCCTTGGCGAGCCCGAAGAGGGACGCCACGGCGTCGTCGGTGGCGTCGGCCCGCACCCGGAAGGTCCCGGCCAGCCCGAAGGCCCTGGCCTCCGGGAGGCGCAGCGCGCGTCGGAGGACCGCCTCCTGATCCTGACGACCCCGCTGACGGGGATCCACCCGCAGGCGCGTCAGCACGATGTCGACCGGGAGCCGAGCGGCTCCCGGACGACCGAGCAGATCGGTGGGGACGCGCACCACCTCCGTCACCCGCAGGTCGCCCAGCACCACCTCGCTGAACCCGACGGCATTGGCGAGGGCGGGATCGAAGGACGGCCGGGACGTCCCCACCAGCTCCACCTCCAGCCGCGAGATCGTCTGCGAAGGCAGCTCGACGAGCTGCCCCTCGGGGGTCAGGGAGCGCTCGTCGAGGACCACCTCGATGGGGCGCCCCCCGTCGATGTGCAGGCGCGCCCGGGTGAGGACGCGGTCGCGCGGGCCGTCCTGGGGCTGGATCAGGCGGAGGGTCGAGGCCGTGATCGGGTCGTCGGGCTGGATGCTGAGTCGAGCGCCGGACGGGTCGGGGCCACCCACCCGCCAGGCCGTCTCGAGGTCCCCGTCGACCGCCGACGAGGCGCGGTCCTCGGGGCGGGCCGCGCCGCCGGCCGCAGTGGCCGCCACGCTGCCTCCCACCTGCTCCACCACCGTCCTCCGCTCGTCGCCGACCTCGGGCGAGGCGTCGAGACGCTGGTCGTAGCCGCTGGGCTCGGGCTGGGTCTCCCCGGCTCGCTCCGTGGGACCACGGGTGTCGCGGATGGCGTAGAACCACGTCTGGATCCGGCGGCGGTAGGTGTCGGTGACCACCAGGTCGGCCTGGCGCGCCAGGGCGCCGTCCAGTGCCTGCTCGGGGAGCGACGTGGCCTGCAGCACGAGTGACCGGCCATCGAGGAGCCCGGCTGCGCGCCGCGTCCACGATGCCGTCGCCATCCCCTGCGACCACGACCGCACCGCCCGCCGGCGCCACCCGAAGGATCTCCACGGGGTCCTCCACAGGGAAGCGGGCCAGCGCCGGGGGGGGCGGTCCACCGATCGGTGCCGTGAGGCCGGTCACATCGAGGAGGGGAAGGGCAGTGGTGGGCCGGTTGGGCCCTCGGGGGCCGTAGAGCTCGGGCGGGGCCAGGCCCGGAACCGGCGACGCGGTCAGGTCGGCCCAGAGGGCCTGCGGGTCGGGCGTCCGGAAGCGCTCGTGCTCCAGGTCCAGGCGCACCACCACGTCGCCGGCGCCCAGGAGGCGGGCGAGGGGTGCGATGGCCTCCGTCTCCAGCACCCCCTCCTGGAGGCGTCGGTCCAGGGCATCGAGCAGGAGCGCTGAGCTGGGCGAGCCCTGCGGGAGGACCTCGCGCACCAGGCTGGGCCGGTCGAGCAGGCCCGGCAGGACGGGGTCGGCGGCGTTCCCCCAGCGGTGGGCAGCGAAGCTCGAGCCCGGCAGCTCCAGCACCCGGGTGCCCCCGCCCGAGCGATCCAGATCGGCGGCCAGCTCCTCCCAGTGGACCGGGACGTCACCCCGGTCCTGGCGTTCGGACAAGAAGCCGTGACGGGCCACGGGCGTCAGCCCGAGCAACGCCAGCCCGGCGACCGTCGCACCCGCCGCCCAGCGCCGAGGGGCCGGGTGCCAGGCGCTCACGGCCGCGCCCAGCAGCCCGGCCAGCCCGAGCACGACAACGGGGACGGCGCGGGCCGAGTTGCGCAGGGCCAAGCCGGCCGAGGTGTCGGTGAAGTCGAGCCACCCCCTCGGCGAAGGGGCTCGGGATCCTCGAGCGGCCAGGCCCCCACGGCCACCACGGTGCCGACCAGCACCAGCGCCGCGAACCGTCCTCGGTGGCGCCATCGGACGAGCACGGCGGCGGCCAGCCCAGCGGCGGCCAACCCGAAGGTGGCCACCACGGTCAACCGGTCGTGGAGGTAGTCGGGCGCCTGGTCGATCGAGGAGCCGAGCCGGTCCGCGGCCGTAGAAGAACCAGTTGCCCAGCCCGCGGAGCACGTCGAGCGGCGAGGACGTGGCAGCCACCGTCGGGAGGCGCTCGGTGAGGTGGAGCACCGGCATCCCGTAGCGACCTTGGAGGACGAGGCCAACCAGCCACCACAGCGACACTGCGGCACCCAGCACCCCCACCCGCCCCGCCACGCCGAACGCCCGACGGGCCGACGCCCGGCTGGAGACGCTGGAGAGGAGCCACACAAGCGGGCCGAGGCCGACCAGCACGAGGGAGCTGGCGTTGCCCGCCCCCACCGCCAGCACCACCAGGGCGATGGCGGCCGGGTCTCGCCAGCCCCCTCGGCGAACGGCGCGGTCGGTGAGGCCGACCAGCCAGGGCAGGCCCGCCCACGGCAGCAGCAGGATCGACGTCCGGGCCGTGAACGCCAGCTGGTACGGGGTGAGCAGGTACACGAGCGTGCCGGCGAGAGCACCCACCCGTCCCAGCACCGAGGTGCCGGAGGAGCCAGCGGGCTCCCAAGGGCCGCCAGCACGGACAGGGTGCCGAGCCAGAGCCGCTGCGCCGCCCAGGTCGGGACACCGACGAGGTCGGCCGCCCAGAACCAGGGGCCCATGGGGAACAGGTAGCCCAGGTGCTGGTGGGACACGCCCCCAGCCCCCGTGTGGGCGTCCCACAGCAACGGGGCCCGGGCAAGGAAGTCGCCGGGGTCGAGGTAGAGGTACTGCTTGCTGTCGGCGCTGATCCGCCCGGGCGACGACAGCAGGAAGGGGACGTAGGCCAGGAGGGCCAGGGCCGCCACGTCCAGCCACCCGAGCGCCCGGGCCCGCCAGCCGGTCGTCGGGGCGGTGCGCATGTCCGGAGGATGCTACCGAGGGGTCGTAGGCCCCCCGGGACGACCCTCGACGGGTTCCGGACTCGGAGGGGTCGGCCACTACGCTCGGGAGGCCGTTGCCGCCGCCACCACACCCAGGATCCGTCATGCCCGCCGCCCCCTCCGCTCCCTCGTCCCCCCGCGACCCCGGTCAGGTGGTCGTCATCGGCGCCGGGCCCGCTGGGCTCACCGCCGCCTACGAGCTCGGGAAGGCGGGCCACCCGTGCACGGTGCTGGAGGCCAGCGACGTCGTTGGCGGCATCAGCCAGACGGTGGTCCGCGACGGCTGGCGCTTCGACATCGGGGGCCATCGGTTCTTCACCAAGGTCCCCGAGGTGGAAGCGCTCTGGCACGAGATCCTCCCGGACGAGGACTTCATGCTCCGGCCCCGGGCCAGCCGGATCTTCTACCAGGGCAAGTTCTACGACTACCCGATCAAGCCCCTGAACGCGCTGCGCAACCTCGGCTTCCTCGAGGCCGTGCGCTGTGTCCTGTCCTACCTGTGGGTGCGGGTGCGGCCGCCTGCCGATCAGTCCACCTTGGAGGGCTACATCGCCGCCAACTACGGCTGGCGCCTCTACGGGCACTTCTTCCGCACGTACAGCGAGAAGGTGTGGGGGGTGCCGCCCTCGCAGATCTCCGCCGAGTGGGGAGCGCAGCGCATCAAGGGCATGTCGCTGTTCAAGGCCGTCTGGGAGCCGCTTCGGGCTCGGGTGGCCGGCCGTCGCGGAGGCCGGGCGCAGGTCACCTCGCTCATCGAGGAGTTCCAGTACCCCAAGCACGGTCCCGGGATGATGTGGGAACGGTGCTGCTCACTCGTGGAGGGGCAGGGCTCCAAGGTGGTCTTCGACGCGCCGGTCACGCGGATCCTGCACGACGGCGGGCGCGCCACCGCGGTGACGGCTGGCGGATCCACCTACGAGGCCGACCACGTCATCTCCTCCATGCCCTTCAACGGCCTGCTGCGGGCGATGGACCCGCCGGTGCCGGCGCCGGTGCAGACGGCCGCCGACGACCTCGCCTTCCGCGACTTCCTCTCGGTGGCCCTGGTCGTCCCTGCCGACAAGGTGGCGTGGACGGACAACTGGATCTACATCCACGCCCCCGAGGTCAAGACGATGCGGGTCCAGAACTTCGGGTCGTGGTCCCCCCACATGGTGAAGGACGGCCACAACGTCCTGGGCCTCGAGTACACCGTCCAGGAGGGCGACGAGTGGTGGACCGCCTCCGACGAGGAGCTGGTGGCCAAGGGGAAGGCTGAGCTCGAGGCGCTGGGGCTCATGCGAGCCACCGACGTCGAAGCCGGCTACGTCGTCCGGATGCCGAAGGCGTACCCGCTCTACGACGAGACCTACAAGGCCAACGTGGCCGTCCTCCGCGCCTGGTTGGAGGAGCACGCGCCCAACGTGCACCCCGTCGGCCGCAACGGGATGCACAAGTACAACAACCAGGACCACTCGATGTTCACCGCCATGCTGACGGTGGAGAACCTCCTCGGCGCCCACCACGACATCTGGGAGGTCAACGTGGAGGAGGAGTACCACGAGGAGTCCGGGGGCGCGACGGGCTCGAGCGGCACTGGGCGCGACGCCCCGATCCTGCCGAAGCCCGCCGAGCGCTAGCGCCCCGGCCCACGCCCCAACGTCGAAGGGACCGGGCTCAGGCAGTGGGGGTGAAGAACACGGCGACCGTGCCCCGCTCGTGGCGGTCGCGCAGCCATCGGTAGCGCGCGAGGGCCCGGCCCGACAGCTCGTCCGCCTCCGCTCGTGGCCGCAGCTCCGCGAGGTTGGCTCGCTCCGCCTCGTCGAGCCACCATGCGATGGCGATCCGCTCCCGCCCGGGCCGCTGCTCCAGAGCCCGGTCGCCGTAGCCCATGGAGACCGTGCCCGTCACCGACCCTCGGCGGCGTCGATCGTCGCCGAACCGGGCCACCTCCCGCTCGTCCTCGAACACGAAGGGCACCTGGCGCGCCTGCAGCTCGGCCAGGACCACGTAGGAGAACGGCTCCCCGAAGTAGAGGCGGCTCCGGTCGACCAACACCGCTCCCCTCCCCTCCAGCGGACCCAGCTGGTCGACGAGCTCCTCGGCCACCGGGATCAGGGGGGCGTCGGCCGCCGGGGAGGCCTGCTGGTAGGAGGTGGGAAGGGCCGCCAGAGCGATCACCACGGCCAGGCCGGCCACCCCGAGCGTCGGACGACGCCCGCTGAGACTGCCACCCCGCACCACCCCGACCACGAGAGCCAGCGTGACCATGGCGGCGACCGGCCAGAGCGACCGGAAGTTGTGGGCCACCGGCCCGAACCCGGCGCTCAGCGGCGTGAGGGCGGCAGACACGCCGGCCGCCACCAGGCCCACCGTGGCCGTCGCCACCGCCGCCAGCGTGGTCCGATCGTCGCGGCGGCGGGCGACGATCGACACGGCGACCAGCCCCCCCACCACCAACGCCAGCACGCCGGCAGCCGCCAGGGGTCCGAGGAGGCCGTCGGCCGGGTCGAAGGTCCCGAAGGCCGGCCGCACCCACCCCACGACCGGCAGAGCGACGGTGGCGACGGCCCGGACCGCCCGACCGACGCCGTAGGCGGGCTCCTCCGGGCCCGTGGCCTCCGTCAGCGCCGTCAGGTTTCCCTGGCCTCCACCCAGTTCCTCGGCGAGGGGCTGGACCCAGGCCAGGGCCAGGACCGCTGCGCTCAGCAGGACCCAGCGCCGCCGCGCCCCGCCAGCCCGAACCAACCCCACGAGACCCAGCCCGCTGAGGGCTAGGACCGGCAGCACGAAGGTGAGGTGGGTCTGCGCCACCAGGCTGCCCATGCCGACCGCCCAGGGCGCCAGCGGCCAGTCGCCGTCCGCCAGCGCCCACGCCAGCACCACCACGGCGAGGAAGGGGAGCACCAAGGCGTGGTGCTGGCGCGGCTCGATCAAGAGCTCGCTGCCGAGGGTCCACCCCATCGCGGCCACGGTGGCGGCGCCCAACCACGCCCCCAGCAGGCCGAGGCGCCGCCCGGCTGCCACCACCACCAGGATGGCTGCGAGGGCGTTGAGGCTGGCCACCCCCACCACCACCCCGGCGCCCACGTCGAGCATCCGAAGGGGGACCGCCAACCAGTCGAGCTGGAGCGGCCCGAGGTTGTTCACGGACACGCCGACGGACCGCGACCCCGCGCTCCAGGCCCCGACGAGTGGGTGGTGCTCGGTCAGGACGTCTCGAGCGCGGATGGCGAAGTAGCCGTTGTCGCCCATCGGGAGCCAGCCCCGACCGATGGCGCGGGCGGCTGCCACCACGATCGGCAGGATCGCCACCCCCGCCGGGGCGGCCCAGGCCCGCCAGCCCAGCACGGGTGCCGGCGGCTCAGGCGTCGGCACCCTGGCCCTCCGACAGCCACACCGCCACAGTCCCGCGGTCGATCCCCACCCGAAGCTCCAGGCGGCGCGCCTCGTCCTTCGGCGAGAGCGGCAACACGGCGCGGGCGGCCTCGAGCCGATCGAGCTCGGCTCGCTCCTCCGGGGTGGTCCAGGTGGCGAACGCCACCCGCCGATCGCCCGGGCGGTCCTCGAGGGCGGGAGGTCCGGTGCGCATCACGAGCGTGGCGGTGGCCTGACCGTCGAAGCGTCGGCCCTCGCCGAAGCGACGCACGTTGCGCTCGTTGTCGAACACGAAGTCGAGCCCGCGCTCCTGAAGGGACCCCAGGATGACGTAGGTGAACGGCTCGCCGAGGAACCCCTCCCCGTCGATCAGCACCGGCCCGCCACCGGCCACCTCCAGATCAGCCAGCTGCGTGCGCAGCGATCGGGTGAGGGCCTGGAAGCCGGCGTTGAACCGCGGGCTCGGCTGCGCGTAGTCAGCGGGCACCTGCAGCGTGACGAGCGCACCGACAGCCAGCACCAGCGCCGCCAGCGCCGGAAGCTGGGCCCGTGACGGCAGGGCCCGGACCAGGCCCAGCACCAGCGCCGCCGCCGCGAACGCACCCACAGGCCACAGCGGCCGGAAGCTGCTGTTCATGGCGCCGAAGGGGCCTGACACCGGCGTTGAGGCCGACGACCACCAGACGGCTCCCAACGCCACGGCACCCGTGACGAGGGCCGTCAGGGTGCCCCGATCGGCCCGGCGCCACGCCAACACGCCCAGCCCGACCAGCGCCGCCCCTTGCAAGGCCAGCAGCAGGGTCGTGACCCCGGGGCTGCGGAGCCCACCCGGCGGGAAGAACTCGGCGAAGGTGGGAGGGAGCCAGCCGAGGGGGCTGGCGACCGTGGCCACCATCCGCGCGCCGAGGTCACCCCCCAACGTGCGCTGCTCGGCGCGGGACACCTCCCACACGGCGGACAGGTTGCCCCGGTCGGCGGTCAGCTGCTGGACCACCGGCTGGATCCAGGCCAGCAGGAGGACGGCACCCGTGAGGACGAGGTGGGGTCGAAGCCGAGCGGGCCACGCCCCGTCGGAACCTCGAGACGTCCGCATCGACAGGCCAAGGCCCACCAGAGCGAGGAGGCTGAGGACGGCCACGGGCACCAGGAAGCTGAAGTGGGTCTGGACGACGAGGCTGCCGAAGAACGCCGCCCAGGGCAGGAGGGCGTGGTCGCCATCGACGAGGGACCAAGCCAGCACCAGGCAGGCCAGGAACGGGAGCAGCAGGTAGTGGTGCTGCCGCGGCTCGAGCAGCAGATCGGAGCCCAGCGACCACGACAGCCCCACCACCGACGCGGCGGCGGTCCACCGGCCCACCGACCCGGCCCGGCGTCCCGCCGCCCATACCACCACGCAGGCGGCCAGCACCTGCACGAGGGTGACCCCGACGATGGTTCCAGGTCCGAACCCCAGCAGCCGGGTGGGTGGAGCGAGCAGGTCGAGCTGCAGGGGCCCAAGGTTGTTCACGTCGATGCCGACCGCCTCCGACCCCGAGCTCCACGCTCCCACCAGCGGGTGGTGGTCGGTGAGCACGTCGCGGGCCCGGACGGTGAAGTAGGCGTTGTCACCGAAGGGGATCCAGCTCCGGCGCAGGCCCCGTCCGGCCGCCAGCACGGCGGGCAGGCTGGCCACCATCGCTGGCACCAACCAGGGGGGCACGTTGACGCGCTGCAGGCGGGACGCGCCGGCGGCGATCATCGCTCTCCGACCGTCACGGCCACTGCCAGCACCGAGGTGCCGACAGGGAGGCTGGCCCGTCCCAGGAGCTGGCGTTCGACCCACGTCAGCACGGAGCTGGCCAGCTCCAGGCCCGGGGAGACGCGATCGAGTCCCAGCTCGGGGCGGTCGCGGTGGACGACCCTACGGGCGACCCAGGTTGGGGGGACGAGCCAGCTGAACACGTGACCCAGCAGCAGGGGTCGTAGCCCTGCGGCCTCCAAGTCCGAGCGCAGCGACCGGCGGGTGTAGCGCCGCAGGTGACCGAGCTCCTCGTCGGCCGCGCTCCACAGCCAACGGTGGGCGGGGACGTTCACCACCACGCGACCGCCCGGGCCCACTGCCCGCGCCGCCTGCGCGAGGGCTGCGACGGGATCGTCGAGGTGCTCGATGACGTCGAGGAGGCAGACCACCGAGGCGCTGCCGTCGCGGATCGGGAGGCCGCCCACGCTGGCGCGAGCCCCATGGAGGCCGTGGCGACGCGCCGCCTGGACCACCAGCTCGTGATTGCCCTCGAGGACGATGACCCGCTCCTGGGCCCACCCGAGCAGGCTCGTGACGCCACCCCCTCCCGCTCCAGCGTCCACCAGCCAACCACTGCTCCCGGTGGATGGCGCCGTGCGGCGGAGCGCCGTCGCCACCAGTGCCGCCTTGCTGCGGAACCACCAGTGCGATCGGTCCGCTTCGAGCAGCCGGGCGGCGTTGCGATGGTCGAACACCTCCTCAGGCACCGGCCGACTCACGGCGGCCTGCCGAGCCGCCCGCCAGATGCGCGGCGTGGCCCGCACCATGGCCAGGCCATCTCGGCCCACCTTCACCTTGGAGCGCTCGTCGTGGTGCCAGGTGACGGGGACCTCTTCCACGTCCACGCCGACGGCGGTGGCCACCGCCACCACCTCGGCGTCCCACGCGAAGCCGACCTCGCGGGTGTGGACCAGGACGCGCTCCCACACCGCCCCAGTGGCCGCCTTGGCCCCGCACTGCGTGTCGACGATCCCGGGCGTGATGGTGGCCTGCAGGAGACGGTTGTAGCTGCGGCCCAGCGCCTCTCGGATCCGACCTTCGGGACGGACCAGGGTGGAACCCGTGAGGTCGCGTGACCCGATGGCCAGCACGTTCGGGCGCGCGCCGAGCGCCACGATCCGGGTCAGGTCCTCCAGCGGGGTGGAGAGGTCCACGTCGCAGAAGGCACGCACCGGGGTGTCGAGGGCGGCCAAGCCGGCGGCCACCGCGGCGCCCTTGCCGAGGTGTGGCCGCTGCAGCACCTGCAGGGGGGCATCGGGGTGGGCGACAAGGAGAGCGTCGAGGCGCTCCAGAGTGGCGTCGGTGCTCCCGTCGTCCACGAACAGCACACGGCTCCCGGGCGGCAGCCCAGTCGCGAAGGCGGCCAGGTCGGGGCCGAAGTCCCCGATGCGGTCGGCTTCGTCGAACAGCGGGACGACCAGGCCGAGCACCGTCTCAGGCATCAGGCCCGCCGCCGGATCACAAGGCGACGCCGACCGGCGCCACGAAGACGGCCAGCGGGGCCCCGATGCGCAGCATGCGACCCATCTGGATCTGCACGGCCTCCGGGACGCGGTCGTCGATGGCGGCCCCGAAGAGGTTCTCGTCGACGGCCAGCACGAGGTCGTCGAGCCCTCGGTCCTGCAGGGCCTCCACCACCTCGGCGCGGAGGGCCGCCTGCTCCGCGCGCTCGGCCGGCGAGCGAGGATCGTGGAACGCCACCTGCACCGCCGTCGGCAGCTGCTGCCACCGCTCGACGAACACCCCCGTCGCCAGGTGGACCTGGGCGGTGGCCTCCGCGGCTGCCACCACGCGGTGGGCGGTGGCCGGCACCCGTCGTCCCTCCTGCACCCCGATGTCGAACCCCCGCCGCTCCAGCTCCGACAGCAGCCCGTACCCCTGCGATCCAATGTGGAAGGCATCGCTCCACATCAGCAGGTAGCGCCCGTCGGTGCCGGTGGACACCCCGGCACCCGACTCGAGGCCAGCAGCTGCCTCGTCGGCCACCGCAGCCAGCTCCTCGGCGACGTTGGGGTCAGCGTGGGGGCTGTCGGGGGCAGCCACCGCGAACCGGGCGACCAGCCCCAGGCCCAGCACCGCCAGCCCGACGGCGGCGTGTCGGAGGGTACGGGCGCGTCGGTCGGCGCTCCATCGCTCCCCCACCACGTCGGCGGCGGTCCACACGACGGCCAGCAGGGTGAGCAGACCGATCGCCCAGCCCCACAGGGTCAGGTAGTACCAGACCACCCCGAAGATGCGGCTGATGGCAAGGACCATGAGGACGATCCCGGAGCCCACCACCGCGTGGAGCGCCATCAGCGCTCGGTGTCGACGACGGATCGCCACCCCGGCCGCCACCGCCCACACCAGGAGGAGCACGCCGCCTCGCTCGGCCGTGGGAAGGTTCCCGTCGGCATCGGTCACCAACCACCCAGGGGATGTCACGTCGGCGCGGACGAGATGGCTCAGGTCGAGGTAGCGCAACCCCACCTCCACGCCGTCACCAAGGCCCTTGGGCTCTTCGGGCGGGTCGGTGAAGTGCTCCACGAGGAGCTCGTAGTTGCCGGGATCATGCCGGACCTGATCGACGGTGGGAGGCAGCCAGAGCAGCAGCCCTGCACCGAGGGCTGCGCCCCCCCAGCGGGCAGCTGCCCGGCGGCGGTGCGGATGGCGCCACCCTTGGAACGCGGCAGCGGCCACCCCCAGCGCCCCGAGCCCCAGCGTGAGCCCGAGGTAGGGGATGTGCGTCTGGGCGCAGAACGAGCCCGCCACCACCAGCACCGGCAGCATGGGCAGGTCGCCGCAGAGGACCGACCAGGCGGCCAGCAGCACCACCACCCACCACAGGAGCGGCAGGTAGGGGTTCCACGGCTCGGTGAGCGTCCCCCCGCCGTAGCCGGCGGTGAGGGCGGCCAGCAGGACCGCCATCGCCAGGACGAGGGTGGCGCCGCCCCGGCGGGCGGTGACGGCCAACGCGGTCCCCAGCGCGACGACGTGGACCAGGACCGACCCCACCTGGAGGGCCCAGGCCGAGGAGCCCAGGAGGCGATACGTGGGGGCGAGGGCGTAGAAGCTCAGCGGACCGGGGTGGCTGCCTTGCCGTTCGAGGGTGCCGATCCGACCGGGCAGACCGATGAGCGGCGTGTGGCGACCGCCGACGTCGCGGACGCGCAGCTCGGTCATGGCGAGGTCGAGGACCGGGGTCCACACCGGTCGGCGGAGGGCCACCAAGGCGATCACCAGCGGCACTGTGAGGACCACCGTGGCCGTCAGCACCAGCCGCCAGGACCCGTTCGTCGTCCCCTGGCCCGATGCGGAGGTGCCGGGCATCGTCGGGGCCGTCACACCGGCCACGCTAGGGCAGTCGCTTGAGGAGCTTGAGCAGACCGAGACGGGCCGGCGACTGGTGATGGGACCGTCCGTCGCCCCCGAGGTTGGCGCGGTTGGCGAGGAACCACTCGTAGGACTCGACCACCATCTCGGCGTTCGAGTGGGTGGCCTGCCAGCCCAGCTGCTCCTGCGCCTTGGTGGTGTCGAACCACAGCGACTCGCCGTAGAGGAGCCAATGATACGGGGCGAACGGGGCCTGGCCGACGCGCGACACGACCTGCATGGCGACCCGAGCCGGGGCCGAAGGCAGTGAGCGCACCCTGGCGCCGGTGGCGGCGTGATCGCAGAGGGCCTGGAGGGTCTCGCGCATGGTGCCGAAGCGGTCGGTGCCGATGTTGTAGCGCTCCGGCCCTGGTCGGTCGGCGGCGAGGAGGCACGCGTCGGCCAGATCCTCGGCGTGCACGAACTGGTAGCGGTTGTGACCCCCGTCGAGCACGTACACGGGAGCGCCTTCCGCCACGAACTCGAAGAGGATGGCCATGATGCCGAGCCGGCCGTGTCCGAGGATGGTGCGGGGGCGAACGACGGAGACGTCGAGCCCGGCAGCCGCCGCCTCCGCGCACAGGCTCTCCGCTTCGAGCTTGGCGCGGCCGTAGGCCTCCAAGGGGCGTGCGGGCGAGTCCTCCACCACGGGGTTGAGCTCGGGGATCCCGTAGATGGCGCTGGAGGAGGTGCTCACCACCTTGGCCACCCCGGCGTCGCGAGCGGCCAAGAGGACGTTGGCCGTGCCGGCGACGTTCACCGACCAGAACAGCGCACGGTCGCGGGCCATCGGCACCTGGGCCACGTTGTGCAGCACGATGTCGACTCCCTCACTGGCCTCCCTCACCACGGCCTGGTCGCGCACGTCGCCCTGCACCGCCTCCACGGTTGCCCCGGGGCGGGGGTGGGGCAGGTTGAGGTCGAGGATGCGCACGCGGTAGCCCTGCGCTAGTGCCCGGTCCACCAGGATCGAGCCGAAGTAGCCGCTGCCTCCCGTGACGAGGACGGTGCTCACAGCTGCTCTCCGCGCTCGAGGCACCAGCGGATGCTTTCGCGCATGCCGTCCAGCAACGTGGCGGGCGGGTCGTAGCCCAGCTCCCGCCGAGCCCGTGAGATGTCGCAGGCGATGGTGTCCTTGAGCTCACCCAGGACATGCACGGCCTGCACGTACCGCCCCCGGCCCTGCAGGATCCCGTCGAGGTGCTCGGCCACCACTCCAGCCTGGCGAGGCAGGCGTGGCTGGCCACCGGACACAGGCAGACCCTCGGCCACCAGCGCCTCGCGCACCGTGGCGAGCACGTCACCCATCTCCAACGGCTCGCCATCGGCCACCCAGTACTGCTGGCCCGCCGCCCCCGCCGCCACCTCGGCGCGCAGCACTGCGTGGACCAGGTTGCCGGTGAACACCATCGACCGACGGTTGCGACCATCGCCCACCAGCGGGAAGCGGCCCCTTCGCACGGTGCGCATCCACTGGGTCTGGCGGGGTGGCTGGAAGGGCCCGTAGAACCAGGGCGGACGCAGGACCACGCTCTCCACGTCGCCCCGCTCCTGGGCCAGGCGCACCAAGGCCTCGGCGTCCGCCTTCGAACGCCCGTAGCCGAAATACGGGTTCTGCGGTGAGCCTTCGTCGAACCGGTGGTCCGGGGTGGGGTTGGCGCCGTACGGCGAGTTGGAGGAGATGTAGACCATCCGCCCGGCCCCGTGCTTTCGCACACGGTCCAGCACCAGCTGGGTCCCCCCCACGTTCACGTCGTGAAGCTCCTGGACCCGGCGCAGGGGGTGGATGACTGCGGCCGCGTGCACCACGGTCGCCCCCGCGGCGCCGTCGAGGAGGCGATCCAGGGCGGTCGGATCGCGAACGTCACCCACCACCGGGTGGACCGAAGGGCCCACCAGCCCCAGCAAGGCCGCTTCAGCATCGCTCCGGACCAGGCAGCGGACGGCGTCTCGCTCGGTTGCCACGGCCCGCACCAGGTTCTGGCCCAGCCAGCCGCTGGCGCCCGTGATCACCATGGTGCCGGCGCGCGGCAGGTCGGAGGGGTCGGGCATGGGTCTCCTGGGTCAGCGGGTGGACAGGTGGTGCTCGGCGTTGCGCAGGGCGATGGCCATGATGGCCGCTTGTGGGTTGACCCCGGGGGCGTCAGCCAGGAGCGACGCGTCGTTCACGTGCAGCCCGCGGGTGCCCCACACCGCGCCGTAGCCGTCGGCGGCGGCCTTCGACGGGTTCTGGCTCATCCGGATGCTGGAGGTGAGGTGGACCGTCATCAGGTTCGTCCGGGCGCGATCGACCTCATCCCACCAGTGGACCAGATCCTCGGGCCGGCGCACGATCGTGCCCCCCTCGATGGACGGGTGGAGCTCGATGGCACCGGCCGCGAGGAGGGCCTCCCCCAGAAGGACCAACCCGCGGGCCAACCGGCTGAGGTCGGCGTCAGTGAGCCGATAGCTGACGAGCGGTGAGCGGAGCCCCGGCAGGGCGACGACCCGGCCCCCGACGTCGCTCCGGATCGCGGCGTAGTACACGAAGACGTTCTCCCAGTCGGTGAGCGCCGCCATCGGGTCGCCGCCGCGATCGGCCAGGGCCAGGGCCACGTGCCCCAACCGGCTCGCCGAACCTCCGATGGCGAGGTGGGGGGCGAACTCTGTGATGCGGTGCATGGGCACGTCGTCGTGGTCAACCGCCTCGGGGAAGCGAGCCGCCACCTTGATGGTGGGGTGCATCCGCAGCCCTCGACTGGTGCCGCGACGAAGACCGCTGCGCTGGAGGAGCGCCGGCGTCTGCACCGCGCCGCCGCACACGAAGACCTGCTCGGCTCGCACCTCGACGGCCTCTGCGGTCCCGTCGGGGCGGCGGCGCCGGGCGAGAGCCCCAGAGCACCGACCGTCGTCCAGCCGGAGCCGGGAGACGGCGGTGTCGGCCTGGATGGTGGCACCAGCGGCCGTCGCCCGCGGGAGGAGCGTGCGAGTCATCGACTGCTTGGTCGAGCGACCCGCCTGGTCATACGTGACGGCACGCGGGAACTCCTTCGACCGCCAGCCCAGCCGGTCGGCGCCCAGAGCGAGCAGGGCCGATGACGGAGGCGGTGCCCCGGGGAGGAGGTTCACCGGCACCAGCGCCTCGATGCGCTCGGCGTAGCCAGCCAGCGCCTCGGGTGTGAAGTCGTCAAGCTCGAAGGTGCGGGTCCACTCGGTGGCCAGGTGGTCGGGCAGGCGAGCCCACAACCCGCTGTTGATCTCCGTGCTGCCGCCCACGCAACGCCCTTCGGCATAGGCGATCGGGGGGTTGCCCAGGGCGGCGCTGGATCCGTGGTGCCGGTAGGCCCACTCCATCTCCCCCAGGCTGAAGGGGGCGACCGAGCCCTCCGGCACGACTGGGCCCTCCTCCAGCACCAAGACGTCGATGCCTGCCTCTGCAAGCACCATGGCCGTGGTTGCCCCGCCAGCCCCGGAGCCCACCACCAGGACGTCGGTGTCGAGGATGGTGGTCATCGGGGGCCGTCCGGTCCGAGCTCCAGCTCGCCGAAGAGGACGAGGGACCGGAACAGGCGCGACCACGAGCGCAGCAACGCCACGGGGCTGCGGTCGAGCCAGGCGAGCAGACCGTGGAGGTCGCGCGGGCGGACGACAGCCACCCAGGCCGTGAAGAGCAGGGACTCCGCTGCCACCCCCAGCCGCAGCAGATCGGACATCTCTTTGAGCGTGCCGTCCACCCAACGCTCGACGCCGGCCCGGACGAGCGGATCCGGGGTGCGGGTGAGGTCGGCGACGGCTCGTCGCTCGATGTTCAGCATGGGCAGGCGATGGTACCGACCGTCCCCTGCCTTCGAGAATCGCCTCAGCCGGTGAGTGGCGGCGCGTCGCCGATGTAGACGCCGGCTGCGAAGACCGCCGCCCACAGCAAGGTGAAGACCTGGAGCTGCCGGTCGCCGAGCAAGATCTCCTCGGGCCCCCGCCGGTCCTCCGTCTCCAGGATCAGCGCGTAGCGCAGGATGACCAGGGCGAAGGGGACGATGGAGAGCTGGAACCAGGGCACCGAGCTCTCGGCCAGCTCCGCTTTCTCGAACGCCCAGAGGCAGTAGGCGAGGAGGGCGACCCCCGACGACACCGCCCGGATGTACTGGAGGAATGAGGCGGAGTAGTCGGCTAGCGCGGCGCGATGCCCAGCGGCGTCGTCGAGGCGAAGCTCGGTGGTCCGCTTCCCCGCCACAAGGAACAGGGCGCCGAAGGACGCCACGATGAGGTACCAGTCCGACAGCGGAATGTCGGTGCCGACCACGCCGGCCACCGCACGGATCACGAAGCCCGCCGCCACCACCACGATGTCGACGACGGCCACGTGCTTGAGCCAGTAGGTGTAGGCGGTGGTGGTGGCGACGTAGAGGGCGGTGATCCCTGTCACCGCCCACGAGCCGGTGAGGGCCCCCAGGCCCACCCCGGCGGCCAGGAGGGCCACGCCGAGGCTTCGGGCCCTCGCCACCGACACCTCTCCCGCGGCGACTGGACGGCCCCGCTTGGTGGGATGGGCGCGGTCGGCCGCCACGTCGGCGGCGTCGTTGAGGCAGTAGGTGCCGCTGGCGGCCAGGCAGAAGGCCACCAGAACCACGAGGGAGCGGCCCAGGTGGTCGGCTTCGTCGAGCACGCCGGCCGCCGCGGGCGCGGCGAGCACCAAGCCGTTCTTGATCCACTGCTTGGGGCGCATGAGCCGGACCAGGGCCAGCCGCCCGCCTGTGGTCGTCGCGCCCGCACCGGCGTGGGCGCCCGCGGCGGCCGGTGGCGAAGGGGTGCTCACGCGGCGATGGTAGTCAGGGCCGCTCTGCCCCTTGGCTACCCTCCAACCCGATGCGGCCGCCGAGCACCCCTCTGCCGCCGGGCCGCCTCGCAGTGTGGCTCGCTCCGCTCGCGGTGCTCGTCATCACCCTTCCTCCGCTGTACGGGCTGTGGCTCACCCAGGGCGCCCCCATGGAGGAGGGCTTCATGCTGGTGTTCCCAGAGATGGTGCTCGAGGGGCAGGTGCCCAACCGGGACTTCCTGCACCTCTACGGCCCAGGCAGCCTGTGGGTGCTGGCGGCAGTGTTCGCCGTGACGGGCGTGAGCCTGGCCGCAGAGCGGACGGTGGGCTACCTACAGCACCTGGGCGTGGCCTTCGGCATCTACCGGCTCCTGCGGCCGTGGGGTCCATGGGTGGCCGCCGGTGGCGGCGCCATCGCCACCCTGGTGGTGATCACGCCGAGCGGACTGAGCGCCATGGCGTGGGTGGGCGGTGTGGCGCTGGGACTGTGGGCCCTGTCGAGCGCCCTCGAGGCTGTCGAAGCGCCCGAAGGCTCCTCCGTGGCCCGGCGCCACGCCCTCGTGGCTGGCCTCCTAACGGGAGCCGCCCTGCTCTACCGGCTCGACCTGGCCGTGGCCGTGGTGGCGGCAGGGGCCGTGCTGGTGCCGCGTCTCGGTGCGCGCCGACCGACGTCGGCCTGGCGCGTGGGCTTGGCCGTCGGGCTGACCCCGTACCTCGTGCACCTCGTCGTGGCCGGCCCCGGCCAACGTCGTGCGGGGGCTGCTGCTGGAGCCGGTCTTCGACCTCCGTGGCGGGCGACGCCTCCCGATCCCGCCCTCCACCGACCGCTACGACGGGTTCCTCCAGGGGGCCGGCGCCCTCGATCCGCCACCGTGGCCGCTGCCCGCCCCCAGCGGACCCCGCCAGCTCTGGCTCTGGTTCTTCGCCCTCCTGGCCACCGGGGTGGTGCTCGTCGTGGCAGGGCTCCTCACCGCCCGCCGCACCGGGGATCGCCGGCTGCTCGCCCTGGCGGCCTTTGCCGTCGGGCTCTTCCCCCAGGCCCTCCAGCGACCCGACTCCACCCACCTGGCCTGGGTGGGTTGCGTGGCCTTCGCCGTCCTACCCGCAGCCATCATCGACCTGTCGCAAGCCCGCCGCACCCGCCCCCCCACCCGGCCGATGGGCCTGGCGGCGGTGGCCATCCCGTCGCTGCTGCTCCTGGTGGTCGCCCCGCACTTCACGTACCGGTCCTACGCCGAGATGACGGCCAAGACCCTTGGCGCCCGCCGGGTGGAGCAGGTGATCGAGCACGGCGGGCGCCGCTTCCCCTACAAGCGGGCCGACGCGGTGGCGGCGGTGCGCGAGCTGCTCCCTCGCGTCGACGCCCTGACCGAGCCGGGCGACCGGCTGGTGGTGGGCCCTGGAGACCTGCGCCTTACCCCCTACAGCGAGGCGTTCCTCTACTACCTGCTCCCCGACCTGGTTCCCGGCACCCGCTTCATCGAGATGGACCCCGGGGTGGCCAACGCCGCGGACTCTGGCCTGGCCGCGGAGATCGCCGCCGCCGACGTGGTGATCCTGTCCACCATCCGCGACGACTGGAACGAGCCCAACGACTCGCTGGATCTCGGCCCCGACACGCCCAATCGGGTCTTGGCCGAGCAGTTCTGCCTGGAGGGCCAGTACGGGATCGGCCCCTTCGACCCGGACCGTGGGCTCTACGAGCTGTACCTCCGCTGCTAGAGCTGTCGGTCCGTGGGCGTCGCCTAGTCTCGCCGGCGTGCGCACGCTGGTTGTCATGCCCACCTATGACGAGGCGGCCAACATCGTCGAGGCCCTCACCCGGGTCCGGGCGGCCGTGCCGTCGGCCGATGTGCTGGTGGTCGACGACAGCAGCCCCGACGGCACGGCCGATCTCGCCCGAGCCGCCGCGGCCGACCTCGGCCAGGTCGATGTGCTGGTCCGGCCGAAGAAGGAGGGCCTGGGAGCCGCCTACCGACACGGGTTCCGCGAGGGGCTCGATCGCGGCTACCAGCGGCTGGTGCAGATGGACGCCGACCTGTCGCATGATCCCGCCGCCCTGCCCACGCTGCTGGCGGCCCTCGACGACGGGGCCGTCGCCGTCATCGGCTCCCGATACGTCCCGGGGGGATCGATCCCCAACTGGCCGTGGTATCGGCGAGCGCTCTCGAAGTGGGGCAACCGCTACGCCGGGGCGGTGCTGGGCATGGCGGTCCGCGATGCCACTGCCGGGTACCGCGCCTACGACGCTCGCACCCTCGTCGACATCGACGTGTTCAGCACCCGCTCCAAGGGCTACGGGTTCCAGATCGAGACCGCCTACCGCATCTCTCGCACCGGTGAGCGGCTCGTCGAGGTCCCGATCATCTTCACCGACCGGGTGCGAGGCCAGTCGAAGATGTCCCTTGCCGTGATGGTGGAAGAGCTCGACCCTCGTCACCTGGTGGGGCATCCGCGACCGCCTCCGCGACCTCCTCGGCCGTCTTCGCCCGGGCGGCTGAGGCGTCTCACCTCGCTCTGGCCGGCCTGCTGCGACGGCTAACGTCGCGCCGATGGCCGCTCCCCCAGCCGGCTCCGAGGCCCTGGCCAAGATCGGCGACCTCGCCGCCGCGGCCGGTCTCCGTCGCGTCCACCTGCTGTCCTGGCGCGACCTCGACGACGTCGAGGCGGGCGGCTCGCGAGGTCCACGCCGCCGAGGTGGCCCGCCTCTGGGCCGAGGCCGGCGTCGAGGTCACCTGGCGCACGTCGTTCGCCCAGGGCCACCCCCCGGAGGCCGACGCGCGACGGCTACCAGGTCATCCGCCGGGCCGGGCGCTACCTGGTGTTCCCCCGCGCCGCGTTCTCCGAGGCCACCGGACGCCACGGCCCATCCGACGGGCTGGTCGAGATCTGGAACGGCATGCCGTTCTTCTCGCCGCTGTGGTACCGCAGGCCCGCGGGTGGTGATGCTCCACCACGTGCACGCCGAGATGTGGAACATGGTGCTGCGGCGCCGAGAAGCCCTGGCTGGCCACCCTCGGCGACACCATCGAGCGGCGGCTGGCCCCGCCGCTCTACCGCGCCACCCAGGTGATCACCCCGTCGGAGTCGTCCACGGCGGAGATCGTCTCGAGCTCGGGCTTCGCGCCGACCGGGTCGACGTCGTCCCCCCCGGGATCGACGCCCGGCTTCGTCCCGGGGGGCACACGCACGCCCCGCCCCAGCATCCTCGCCGTGGGCCGGCTGGTGCCCGGTCAAGCGCCACGACCTGCTGATCCGGGCCGCCGCCGTCGCCCGCCGCACCGTCCCCGACCTCGACGCTCACCATCGTCGGCGAGGGCTACGAGCGCGAGCACCTCGAGCCGTGGTCGCGGAGCTCGGATGCCGAGGACTGGGTGACCTTCGCCGGTCGGGTCAGCGAGCGCTGAGCTGGTCGGCCTCTACCAGGCGGGCCTGGGTCGTCGCCTCGTCCTCGGCCCGCGAGGGCTGGGGCCTCACGCTCACCGAGGCTGCCGCCTGCGGCACGCCGGCCGTGGCCACCCGCATCGCCGGCCACGCCGACGCGGTGCGGGACGGCCGCAGCGGCCTGCTGGTGCCGGGCACGGCCGAGGCGCTCGGCGGCCGGGCTCGTCGAAGTCCTCACCGACCCCGCCCTCCGCCAGCGCCTGGGGGCAGGCGCCCTGGAGCGGGCGGCCGGGCTGTCCTGGGAGGCCACCGCCCTGGGCGCTCATGCGAGCGCTGGCCGCCGAGGCCGAGCGCCGCCGCCGTTGACGGCGGCGCCCGGCGCGGGCCCGGCCGCTGCTCGCCGTTCGTCGCCGTCGTGCTACGTCCCGCTCCTGCTCACCGCCCGCGGGCAGGTGGGGCCGACACCAAGTCGTACCTCTACCTCGACCCGGGTCGGCTGCTGGCCCGGGCCGGGTCGATGTGGGACCCCCACGTCGGGCTCGGCACCGTCACCCACCAGAACATCGGGTACCTCTGGCCGATGGGTCCCTGCTACTGGGTGATGGAGCAGGTGGGCGTGCCCGACTGGGTCGCCCAGCGGCTGTGGCTGGGCTCGATCATCGTCGCCGCCGGGTTCGGCACCCGGTACCTGCTGCGCACCCTCGGGTGGCGGGGCCCAGCGGTCGGCGCCGCGATGGTCGCCTACGCGTTCACGCCCTACGTGCTCACCATCGCCGCTCGCATCTCGGCCATCCTGCTGCCCTTCGCCGGCCTGCCGTGGCTGATCGCGCTCTCGGCCAAGGCCATCCGCACGGGCAGTTGGCGCTACCCGGCGGCTCTTCGCCCTCATCGTCACCACCGTCGGCACCATCAACGCCACCGCCGATCCTGCTCGTCGGCGTCGGCCCCGTCCTCTGGGTGGTGTGGGAGCTGGCGGTGCGGGAGGTGCCCACGACGCCGCGTGGTCGCGGCCGTCGGCGCGCATCGGCGGGCTCACCGTGGCTGCCATCGCCTGGTGGATCGTCGGTCTGTCGGTCCAGGCCACCTACGGCATCGACGTCCTCCAGTACACGGAGTCGGTGGAGGTCACGGCCGCGGCCTCCTCCGCCCAGGAGGTGCTCCGGGGGCTCGGCTACTGGTTCTTCTACGGCGACGACCCCGTCGGTCCGTGGGTGGGGCCCAGCCGCCAGTTCCAGTCCGCTGTCCTGCTCCTGGTGGCCAGCTTCGCCGTGCCCACCCTGGCCCTGGCGGCAGGTGCGGTGGCCCGGTGGAGCGAGCGCACCTTCTTCGTCGTCCTGACGGTCGCAGGGCTGGTGCTGGCGGTGGGAACGTTCCCCTACGCAAGACCCGTCGCCGGTGGGTGCCGTCCTCAAGGCGTTCCTGCACAGCGACGTGGGGATGGCGATGCGCAGCCTCCCTCGGGCTGCGCCGCTGGTGGTGCTGGGCCTGGCTGTGATGCTGGGGGCGGGCGTGCACGCGGTGGGCCGGACCTGGCCCCGCGCCGCGCTTCCGGCCGCCGCCGTGGTGGTGCTGCTGGTGCTCGGCAGCCTGCCGCCCCTGTGGCGGCGGCAGATGGCACCGGAGAACCTGCGCCGACCCGAGGAGATCCCCACCTACTGGATGGAGGCCGCCCGGCACCTCGATGACACCGACGACGGCACCCGCGTGGTCGAGCTCCCGGGGGCCGACTTCACCAGCTACCGGTGGGGCACCACGGTCGACCCGGTGACCCCGGGGATCACCGACCGGCCCATGGCGGCGCGGGAGCTGGTCCCCATGGGCTCCGCCCCTGCTGCCGACCTCCTCAAGGCGTTCGACTCCCGGTTCCAGCGCCACATCGCCGAGCCCTCTGCCGTGGCGCCCATCGCCCGGCTCCTGCGGGCCGGCCAGGTGCTGGTTCGCTCCGACCTCGCCTTCGAGCACTACAACACCCCCCGGCCTCGGGAGCTGTGGGACCTCCTCCGGACCACCCCGGGCCTGGGCGAGCCCGTGCCCTTCGGCTCGCCATCGCCCAACGTCGCTCGCGAGCCGAACCCGATGGTCGACGAGCTGGCCCTCACCCTCGACCCCGCGCTCCCCGACCCACCCCCCGTGGCGGTCCTGCCTGTCGAGGGACCCATCCCCATTGCGACGGTGCAGCCCGCCACGTCCCCGCTCGTGGTGGCCGGAGACGGCGACGGCCTGGTCGATGCGGCCGCGGCCGGGCTGCTGCGAGGCGACGAGCTCATCCGCTACAGCGCCGCCTTGTCCACCGATCAGCTCGACGCTGCCCTCGGCGACGGCGCCATCCTGATCCTCACCGACACCAACCGGCGGCGCAGCGAGCGGTGGGGCTCCATTCGCCATACGGACGGGCACACGGAGCCCGCCGGCTCCTCCCCCCTCCGCCTTGACCGGTCCGATGCCCGCCTCCCGGTGTTCCCCGGAGCAGGCGACGACGCCCGCACCGTCGCCCTCCACCGGGGGATGACGGCCAGCGCGACGTCCTACGGGATCCTCAACGAGCACCGGCCCGCTGAGCGTCCCGCCAACGCCGCCGATGGCGACCCGTCCACGGCCTGGCGCACGGCCGCCAACCGGGCCGTGGTGGGCGAGCGCCTCGAGCTCCACCTCGACCGGCCGCTCACCACCCGTCAGCTCACCTTCCTGGCGCCCACCGAGCGGATCAACCGCTGGGTCACGCGAGCGGCCCTCCGCTTCGACGGTGGGCCGCCGCTCGAAGTGCTCTTCGACGCCCGGTCGCGTGGGGGGGCCGGCCAGGTGGTGGACGTGGGGCAACGCACCTTCACCCGCCTCTCCATCGAGATCCTGGAGGACACCGCGGGGGACCAGGGTCGCTACGGCGGATGGACCAGCACGGGCTTCGCCGAGGTCGGCCTCGGCGATCGGCACCTCGACGAGGTCGTGCGCCCGCCGGTGGACTTGCTCCTGCGGGCCGGGGACCGGAGCCAGGCCCACCCGCTGGCCATCGTCCTCACCCGACTCCGCTCCGCGCCCACCGACGTCGGCTACGACGACGAGGAGCGGGTCCTCGCCCGCGCCATGCGCCTTCCCACCGAGCGGTCGTTCCGGCTGGGCGGCACCGTTCGCACCTCGCCGCACACCACCGACGCCGTGCTGACCGCGCTGCTCGATCGGCCGGGGTCGGTGACGGCCACGGCGTCGAGCCGGCTCCCGGGCCGGTCCACCCGCGCCGCCGCTGCCCTCGACGGAGACGCCACCACCGCGTGGACCACCCCGTTCGACGGGGCGTTGGGGGCGTGGCTGGAGGTTGAGCGCCCCCGACCCGCGGCGCTGGAGCACCTCGACCTCCTGGTGGTGGCCGATGGCCGCCACTCCGTGCCCACCCGGGTGGGCGTGGTCGCCGATGGCATCCGGGTGGCGACCGTCGATCTCCCACCGGTGGCCGACCTGACCACCCCGGGGGCCACCGTCGCGGTGCCGATCGACCTTCCCGAGGGCACGACAGCCCGGTCCGTCCGTCTGGTGGTCGACGAGGTGCGCGAGGTCCTCACACACCAGTGGAGCACCCACGCCATCCAGCAGCTGCCGGTGGGCGTGGCCGAGCTCGGCTGGGAGGGCGCCGCCATCCGGCCAGCCAGCGGACCGTTCGACTCCGGCTGCCGCAACGACCTCGTCACCATCGACGGATCGGCCCTCCCTGTGCAGGTCACCGGCACCGTCGAGGACGCGGCCGCCGGTCGCCCCCTCGAGGTGACCACGTGCGGCGGCCCACCCGTCCCCCTCCCGGCCCAGGAGGTGCTCCTGCGCTCGGCGGACGGGCGCGTCACCGGGTTCGACGTCGACCGGGTTGTGCTGCGATCGGCCGCCGGGGGCCAGCCGGGGCCGGCAGCTGGTCCGCTGCGTCTCGAGACCCCGACGGCTCCGGCCGAGGTGGAGGTGCTGGATCAGGGCGACGACTTCCTCTCCCTCCGGGTGACCGACGCGCGCCCCGGCGAGCCGCTCTGGGTCGTCCTCGGGCAGAGCCACAACGAGGGGTGGGAGGCGGAGGTGGCTGGCCGCGGCCTGGGCACCCCAGCGCTGGTTGACGGGTTCGCCAACGGCTGGCGGTTGGACCCACCGGGCGGAACCTTCGAGGTGAGCCTCCGCTTCGAGCCGCAGCGCCGGGTGGACATCGCGCTTTGGCTGTCGGCCGCGGCGGTGCTCGCCTGCGTCGCCCTGCTCGTGCGCCGCCCCGCACGCCCCCTGCCCGTGACCGAGGTGCCGCCCGAACCCCTCTCGGCCGCTTCCGTCGACGGCCCGCTCCGGCCTCCGGTCGGGGTGCGCCTCAGCGTCGGCCTGGCGGCGGCCCTGGGAGTCCTCGGGCTCCTCGTCGCCAACCCGCTGGTGGGGGTCGGACTGGCCGGCGTCACCTTTGCCTCCGCCCGTGGGCTGACGCCCCGGTGGGCCGCGGTGGCCCTGGCGCCCGCCGCCATGGCGCTCAGCGGCGGCTACGTGGCGGCCACGGTCCAGCGGCGCGGGACCGTGCCGGGGCTCGAGTGGCCAGCGGAGCTCTCCCGGGCCCACCCGGTGGCGTGGGCGGCCGTCCTCCTGCTCCTCTCCGACGTTGTGGTGCAGGCCGCCCGGGGTCGCTGGCGCAGGTAGCGTCGATCGACGTGCCCGACCCGGTCGTCCTCGTCCACGGCTTCGCCACCTCCAGCGCTCGCACCTGGGGCGACAACGGCTGGCTCGACCTGCTCGGCGACGGCGGTCGCGCAGCCATCCCCATCGACCTGCTCGGCCACGGCACCGCGCCGACAAGCCGCACGATCCGGCCGCCTACGCCGAGATGGAGGCGCTGGTGGCCGCGCAGCTGCCGGACGGCCCGGTCGACGGCATCGGCTTCAGCCTCGGCGCCCGGGTGCTGCTCACGCTGGCGTGCGACCAGCCCGAGCGGTTCGGCCGTCTGGTGCTCACGGGCGTGGGCGCCAACCTGCTCCGCACCGAGGGCAGCGACCTCATCCTCCAGGCGATCGAGGGTGAGGGCGATCCCACCAACCCCGTGGTGCAGTACTTCGCCGGCCTGGCCCAGCAGCCCGGCGTCGACCGGGAGGCGCTGGCGGCCTGCCTGCGCTCTCCTCGTCCCGTCCTCACCCCCGAGCGCCTGGCCGACCGTCGACCTGCCGATCCTGGTGGTGCTCGGCGACAAGGACTTCGCCGGGCCCGGGGAGCCGCTGGTCGAGGCGCTGCCCCAAGCCCAGCTGGTGACCTTGCGCAACGTCGACCACTTCGCCACGCCGAAGGACTTCGGCTGCATCGACGCCGCCCTCGACTTCCTCGGTGCCGCGCCGTGAGCGGGCGATGAGCGCCGGCTTCATCCTCGGCGTCGACCTCGACGGGGTGTGCGGCGACTACACCGCCAGCTTCCGGGCCGTGGTGGCCGAGGACCGGGGCGTCGATCCCGCAGACGCTCGGCGACGCCCGCTCGTGGGACTTCGCCGAGTGGGGCATCAACGGACCCGACGAGTTCGATCGGCTCCACCGCCTCGCCGTCCTCGAGCACCGGATGTTCCGGCACATGCCCCCGCATGCCGGGGGTGGCCGAGAGCCTCTGGCGGCTCTCCGACGCCGGCGTCTGGATCCGCATCATCACCCATCGGCTGTGCGTGAACTGGGGCCACGCCGTGGCCGTGGCCGACACCGTGGCGTGGCTCGACGACACCGGCATCCCGTACCGCGACATCTGCTTCCTCGGCGCCAAGCCCGAGGTGGAGGCCGACTGCTACGTCGACGACGCCTCCCACAACGTGCGAGCCCTGCGGGAGGCC
Organism: uncultured Microthrixaceae bacterium; assembly: GCA_963795165.1. GTDB lineage: Bacteria > Actinomycetota > Acidimicrobiia > Acidimicrobiales > VFJN01 > VFJN01. The sequence goes on from CAWCGT010000001.1 coordinate 658,469, forward strand.
GGCAACCACGTGATCGTCTACGACGCCCCGTACAACCGCGACGTCGACGGGCCCGCGCGCCTCGAGCTGGGCCGAGGTGGAGGCGCTGGTGATCGACCGCGTGGCCGACGCTCGGTGCCCCGCTGCAGCCCAGCTGCCCGGCCTCGACGCCGGGCACCGACCGCCTCACCCGGCGGTCACCCATCCGCTGAGCCGGGCGCCGATTGCCACCGGCGCCCCGCCTGCCGCCGCCGAGCGGTAGACGCCGTCCACCACCTCGTGGGCCCGCACCGCGGTCGGCCAGGTCCGGGTGCGGCCCGGCCACCCGCTCGCGCCACCGCCTCCACGAAGCCCTCGTCCTGGTTCGGGGTGCGTCCGTCGTGCCGCTCGGCCACCGCGCCGAACAGCTCGCCGCCCTCGACGCTCCCCTGCTCGCCGGGACGGGTCCAGGTCACCGGACCGAGCACGTCGTGCTCGAGGGTGAAGAAGGCGTGCTCGCAGATCACCTCGAGGCGACGCAGGCTCGGCCGCTCGAGGAGCTGGTGCCAGACGCTGGTGAGGCTCACCTGGGCGCCGCCTGTCCAGCTCCATGGCGGCCACCACCGTGTCCTCGATGCCGGGGTTGCCGTGGAAGGTGCTGGATGCGAGCGCTCACGGACACCGCCGGCCCGAGCAGCCACTCGAGCACGTCGACGTCGTGGATGGAGTGCTCGAGCATCGTGCCGGCACCCGCCTTGGCAGGGTCGGCCCGCCACGTCGAGCCGTACATCCCCTGCACGGGCAGGAACTGGTCGTCGCGTAGCACGGCCGCCTGGACCCGCCCGCTGCGGGGATCGTCGATCTGGTGCTTCAGCTCGAGGAACGCCGGGCTGCTCCGCAGCACCAGGCCCACCTGGTTGATCACCCCGGCTCGGCGCCACTGCCCGCGGCCATCCCCTGAGCGGCCGTCCAGCGACGTGGCCAGCGGCTTCTCGCAGAAGACGGCCAGCCCTCGCTCGGCTGCGGCCGCCACCAGCCGCGGGTGCTCGCTCGTCCAGGTGCACACGTACACCGCGTCGACGGCGTCGAGCACGGCCGACCTCGCTGTCCATCGGCGCGGCACCCGACGCCGTGGCGAAGGCGGCGGTGCGCTCCGGGTCGACGTCGTGCACCGCTGCGATGACCGCGTCGGCACCCGAGCGGTGCAGGCTCTTGCCGTGGTAGGTGGCGATGAGCCCGCACCCAGGAACCCGATGCGCACGGTCACGTGTTCTGCACGGTGAGGCCGCCGTCGACCGGGATGACCGCGCCGGTGATGAACGACGCGGCGGGCAGCACGAGGGACAGGGTGATGTGGGCCACCTCCTCGGGGTCGCCGTAGCGGCGCATCGGTACCCGACGGCGGGCGAACTTCATCTTGGCCTCGTCGGGGATGGCGGCGGTCATCCCGGTGCGGATCGGGCCTGGGCAGATGCAGTTGACGGTCACCCCCGTGGGTCCGAGCTCCACGGCCAGCGAGCGGGTGAGGCCCACCACCGCCGTGCTTCGAGGCGGTGTAGGGCGAGATGCGGGCCGTCGCGCCGAGGCCCTCGGTGGACGCCACGTTCACGATGCGCCCGGTGCCGTCGCGCCGAAGGTCGTCGAGGGCCGCCCGGATGGTGCGCGCGTAGGCGGTGAGGTTCACGGCCATGGTCGCCGTCCAGGCGTCGTCGTAGGCGTCGTCGTCGATAGCGGTGCCGGCAGGCTGATCCCTGCGTTGTTGACGAGGATGTCGACCGGTCCGAGCGCGCTCCGGGCGGCGGCCAGCGCCGCGTCGGTGGCCGGCCCGTCCGCCAGGTCGACCGCCAGCGCCAGGGCGCGGCCCCCAGCCGCGGTGATCTCGCTGCCACGGCGTCGGCGCCGTCCGTGGTCGCGGTCGAGCACGGCCACCGCCGCCCCCTCGTCGGCCAGCAGGTGGGCCGTCGCCCGACCCATGCCACTGGCCGCCCCCGTGACGACGGCCACCTTCCCCGCGATCGACCGGCTGAGCTGCGTGAGGCGCGCCATGCCCGCCGAACCTAACCCGAGGCAATGACTGCCGAAACGCCGAGGTCGAGTCCTCCACTGCCGCATTCGGCAGCGGAGGACTCAGGCTGACCAAAGCGGCAGTCATTGCCTCGGGTGGATCGGGGGGCGGTAGACCGGGGGGGTGGACCTGTCGGAGCTGGGGGTGGCGCTGCTGCTGGCGGTGCTGGCGGCGGTGCCGCTGTCGCTGACCGTGTGGTCGCTGCTCGACGCGGCCCGGCGACCGCAGTGGGCGTGGGCGCTGGCCGGGCGCCGGCAGGTCGTGTGGATGGCCGGGATCATGTTCAGCGCCTTCACCGTGATCGGCGGACTGCTCACCTCGGCGTGGTACCTCACCCGGATCCGTCACGAGATCGCGGCGGCCGAGGAGGGCCGGCTGGAGCGCTGACCTAGCGGGACCGCACCGAGGGCGGTGGCGGGCCGTACCGACCGCGCAGCGTGGTCGACGAGGGCCCGCACCCGCGCCCGAGGGTCCCAGTACGGACCCCGTCGGGACGGCGACAGGAGGCCAACGGTCAGCTGCCCGATGGCCAGCAGGGCCCGGATGGTGGCGTGGTAGCGCCCCGAGTGCTCCCGAACCAGCAGCAGGGTGTTGCGGAGCTGCAGGTAGTCGATGACGGCCACCCGGGTGCCGAGGTCGGGGTTGACGACGATGGCGCCCCGCACCAGCCCCGTCTCCCAGCCCGCCGCCGCGCCGCGCAGGGCCAGGTCGGCTTCCTCGCAGTAGGCGAAGTACCGCTCGTCGAAGAGGCCCACCTCCTCGAGGAGGGCCCGGCGGGCCAGCATGAGCGTGCCGTGCGGGTGACCGGCCGGCTCCCAGCCCTCGGCCACGGTGGCCGGAGCGAGGATCCCCCCGAAGTACGGGTCGACGATCGGGGTGGCACCGTCGCCGAAGTCGGCCGAGGCCAAGCCGGCGCGCGGGCGCTCGGCGCCACCGCCGCCAGCATGCGGGCCAGGCAGTCGGCGGCCGGCTCGGCGTCGTGGGGAGCCAGGCCCGACCCAGTCGACGTCGCCGGCCTGCGGGTGGGCCAGCACGTGCCGGAACCCGGCGTTGGCGCCGGGTCCGAATCCGCGGTTCTCCGGCAGTGCCACCAGATCGACTCCCGACGGCAGTCCGGCGCGCACCTGGTCGAGCGCCTCGCTCGCCGAGCCGTTGTCGACGACCACGACCCGCACGCCGCCCGGCACCTCCTGGCGCGAGGAAGCGGGTCACCGTGCCGACGCAGCGCTCGGGCCGGTTCCAGTGGAGGATGACGACAGGCAGCACGCCGCCATCCTGGCGCGTGGCTAGACGGTGCCCTGCAACGCATGGAGCACCAAGGCGATGAGGGTGCCCTTGGCGTCGGCCCGAGACCGAGCGTCGACGCCGAGCACGGGGATGTCCTCCGCCAGCACCAGCGCCTCCCGGATGGCGTCCAGCTCGTGGGCCAGCTCGCCGTCGAAGCGGTTGACGGCGACCACGAAGGGAATGCCCCGAGCCTCGCAGAAGTCGACGGACGGGAAGGCGTCCTCCAGGCGACGGCTGTCCACCAGGATCACCGCGCCGATGGCGCCCTTGGCGACCTCGTCCCATGCGAAGCGGAACCGCGACCTGCCCCGGCGTGCCGAAGAGGTACAGGACCAGACCCGAGTCGAGGGAGATGCGGCCGAAGTCGAGGGCGACGGTGGTGGCCACCTTGGTGGCGACCGCACCCGAGTCGACCCCCAGGGACACCTCGGTCATCGGCGCCTCCGTGGTGATGGGCACGATCTCGGAGATGGCGCCGACGAAGGTGGTCTTGCCGGAGCCCCAGCCGCCGCACACCACCAGCTTCACGGGCATGGCGCCCGGTCGCTCGTCGAAGGGGTCCGGCACGGCGAGCCAGGTCACAGGGCCTCCAGGCCGGCCAGGACCCGCTCCAGCAGATCGCGGTCGACGGAGCCATCGGCCTGACGGTCGAGGGGCAGGTTCAGGTGGACGATGCCCACTGCTTCCAGGTCGGCCACCAGCACCCGGATGACCCCCACTGGCAGGCCGAGGACGGCGGACACCTCGGCCACGCTGTGGGGGCGGCGGCACATCCGCGCGATGGCAGCCGGCTCCAGCACCAGCTCGGACCGATCGGCTGCCGGGTCGGTGGCCACCACCGCCTCCATGGGGATGGGTGCCCGCGTCTCCGGCTCCGGTCCGGCCAGCCACGAGGGCGTAGGGCCGGACGAGCGACGGGCCATCGTCCTCAGGGTCGAGGTCCAGGTCGCGGGGGCTCACCGCAGCAGCGCTCCCTGCAGCTCTGCTCGAAGCTCCGGGGTGAGGACGGCGCCCGCCCGCTCCACGAACACGGCCATCTCGTAGCCCACCAGACCGATGTCGCTGGTGGCCTCGGCCACCGCAGCCAGCGCCGACCCGTCGCTGATGCCGGTGACGAAGAGGAAGGCGTGCTCCATCTCCACGATGACCTCGTTGACCCGTCCGCCGCCGAAGCGACCGGCCGCCCCGTAGGCCAGACCGATCAAGCCTGAGGCCACGGCAGCGCATCGCTCGGCCGACTCTCGGTCGAGGTCCTCGGAGACGGCCATGGGCAGGCCGTCCGCCGAGAGCACCACGGCCTCGCTGATGCCGGGCACCTTGCGCACGAAGCCGTTGAGCAACCAGCTCAGGTTGCGCGCCTCGAAGCTGAGCTCGCTGGATTGTTCGTGTCATGATCGCTCCTCATCCGCCGGACGTCGCCGTCACCGCGACCGGCCTGCAGGCCGGAGCGGTAGCGGGACAAGCAGGGAACGCACCTCGTCGGGGCTGCGGCGCACCGGCGGATCCTCGATCGGCTCCGGCATGGCCTCAGCGGTGGCGCCGGGAACGCGACGGCGAAGGCTGGCCTCCTCGTGCTCTCGCTGGCTCGGCGACCGCGCGGCTCCACCAGCGTCGTCACGCCCTCCCCGGCGAGAAGCGCCTTCAGGCCGGCATCGAACTCAGAGCGGGCCGGGATGGCCTCCGTGAGCTGGGCGGGCGGCGTGTTGAAGACCGGCCGCCGCACCGGTGCCCGGCGAGCCGGTCGCACGGCCGGATCCGAGGGGGTGGCGGGCAGCGGCTCGGGGGGATCCTCGACCAGGAGGTGGCGAGGCAGCACGACGTAGGCCGACACCCCGACGTCGTCGCCGGCCCGGAGTCGCACGGTGATGCCGTGCCGGTCGGCCAGCCGACCGGCGACGAGGCAGCCCAGCGACCGCCCCAGAGCCAGGCCGGTGACCGGCGGGTTCCGCAGGATGCCGTTGAGCTCCTCGAGCTGCTCGGACCGCATCCCCACGCCCTGGTCGGTGATGACCAGCTGGTAGCTGCCACCGGTTCGGGCACCGTCGATTCGCACCTTGGTGTCCGGGGGCGAGAAGTGGGTCGCGTTCTCGAGGAGCTCGGCGACGAGGTGGGCCACGTCGCTCACGGCGGGAGCGTGGAGCGTGGCTCGCCGCCATGGTGCCGATCTCGATGCGCTCGTACTCCTCCACCTCGCTCAGAGCGGCGCGCACCACGTCGACCACCGACGACCGACCGCGAGCGGCGCGGGCCCGACTCGGCCCCGGCCAGCACCAGGAGGCTCTCAGCGTTGCGACGCATCCGGGTGGCGAGGTGGTCGAGGAGGTAGAGGTGCTCGAGGACCGCCGGATCCTGCTCATCGCTCTCCAGCTGGTCGAGCAGGTGGATCTGACGGTCGATGAGTGCCTGGTTGCGGCGGGCCAGGTTCACGTAGAGGTCGCTGATCCCCTTCTTGAGGAGGGTGGCCTGCTCGGCCGCCACGTCGACGGCGACGGCCTGCACGGCGTTGAACGCCTGCGCCAGATGGCCGAGCTCGTCGTCGCTCTGCACCCTGATCGACTGCATGGCCGCGGCCAGGTAGGCCTCGTCACCGTCCACCGGGTGGCGCAGGGCGTCGACCAGCTTCGGCAGCCGGTCGGAGGCCAGCTGGTCGGCGGCTCGGGTGAGCTCATCGAGCGGCCGGGTGATCGACCGGGCCGCGGCGAGGGCCAGCCCCAGCACGACGATGAGGCTGCCCCCGGCGAGGGCGAGGAAGCCGGAGCTGGAGCGCCGAGAGGCCACCTCGGCCGCCCGCGCGGAGCTGGTGGCCTCAGCCACCCGGGCCGCCTCGGCGTCGCTCAGCACCTCGCGGCGGCCGGCGCTCAGGTCGAGCCAGGTCCCCAGCGCACCGATCGGCTCCCCTGCCACGACGACGTCCACGTAACGACCGGCGCCGGTGGCGGCACCCGCCGAGACCTCGTCGCGTCGAGCGACGCGCACAGCGGTGGGCGAGGCGGCCAGGTAGGCCGTGCGGGTGGCCGCCTCGTCGGCTCGAAGCTGTGTGAGCGTGGCCGCCTGACCGCCGCGCAGCTCTCCCCACGCAGCGGCGGCCGCCACCTGGGCCCCCTGGGACGCCGCTGCCTCCTTGGTGCGGGCCAGGAGGGCGGCCACCAGCAGCCCGCCTCCTCCGCCCAGGTCGTCGGCCGTGGCTCCGAGGGCGTCCTGCAGGTCGAGCAAGGCGCCGATGGCCGGGGCGTAGGGGTCCACCCACGGCCCCTCCGCGCGTGCCGGGGCACTGGCCCGGGCCTCGTCGAGCGCGAGCAACCGAGCCCTGGCTCGCGCGGCCGCCACCGCCACCGACCGACCGAGCGGCGGCAGGGCCTCGAGCGCCTCCACGGCCCGGCCCACCGCGTCGTCGGTGCGGGCCACCTGGTCCTGGAGGGCGCCGCCCACCGAGTCGGCCCCGGCCCGGTGGGCAGCAGCCAGCACCCGCTCGGCCTGGAGGGCGTCCACCCCGGAGGCCAGGCGGACGACCTCCTCACTGGCCCGAGCGGCCCGGTCGGCGCCGTCGGCCCGCTCCCATCGCTGACGGGCTTCGGGACCGATGACGGCGAGCAGGAGCACGAGCGGCAGGGCGATCACGGCCATCGAGTCGCGTCCGCACGTTCAGCCTGCGCAGCATCTGGTCCCTTCCCGCTCTGCCCGCGCCCGCGCGAGCACCCTGCCTGCACGGGTGATCGGCACCCGTGTGCCCCACCTTGAGCGCCCAGGTGCCAGGCTGCTGCGATGGATGTCCAGCGGCTGCTCAGCTTCATCGACGCCTCCCCGTCTCCCTTCCACGCCTGCGCGACGGCGGCCGAGCGCCTGGAGGCCGCGCGGGTTCGCACCGGTGACCGAGGCGAGGGCCTGGCCGGCCGATCCGGGCGGCCGGTTCGTCCGCCGGGGCGGCAGCCTGGTGGCGTGGTGGCAGGGACCGCAGCACCGCGCCACCAGCGGGTTCCGGATCGTCGGAGCCCACACCGACAGCCCCAACCTACGGGTCAAGCCGCGCCCGGACGGCGGCGGCGAGGGCTACCGGCAGCTCGCCGTGGAGGTCTACGGGGGCGCCCTGCTCAACTCCTGGCTCGACCGCGACCTCGGCCTCTCGGGCCGGGTGGCCGTTCGCGGGGCGCGGCGGCGTCGAGGAGCGGCTCCTGCGGGTCGACCGACCGCTCTGTCGGGTGCCGCAGCTGGCCATCCACCTCGACCGGGAGATCAGCACCAAGGGGCTCCAGCTGAACGCTCAGCAGCACCTCAGCCCGGTGTGGGGCCTCGGCGACCCCACCCCCGGCGGCTTCGGTGCCTGCGTGGCCGAGGAGCTGCACGCGGAGGCCGAGCGACCTCCTCGGCATGGGACCTCATGCTCCACGACCTCACCCCCAGCACCCTCGCCGGCGCGGGAGGCGACCTGCTGAGCGCTCCCCGCCTCGACAACCTCTGCTCGTCGTGGGCGGCCCTCGAAGGCCTGGCGGCGGCGCCGCCAGGGGCCTGACCTGGACCACATCCCCCTGGTGGTGCTGTTCGACCACGAGGAGATCGGGTCCACCTCGGACCGGGGGCCGGCCTCCACGCTGCTGCCTGCCGTCGTCGAGCGCATCGTCGCCGGCCTCGATGGCGATCGCACGGACCTGCTCCGGGCCCTTGCCTGCCTCGGCGTGCTGCTCGGCGGACATGGCGCACGCCACCCACCCCAACTACGCCGACCGCCACGAGCCGGGCCACCGGATCACCCTCGAATGGCGGGCCGGTCCTGAAGGTCAACAGCAACCTCCGCTACGCCAGCGACGCGATCAGCTCGGCGCCCTTCGTGCTGGCCTGCGAGCAGGCGAACGTGCCCCTCCAGCGCTACGCCCATCGGAGCGACCTCCCCTGCGGCTCCACCATCGGGCCCGTCACGGCGCCGGCCATGGGCATCCCCACCGTCGACGTTGGCGCACCGCAGCTCGCCATGCACTCGGCCCGCGAGCTGTGCGGCGCCTCCGAGCCCTCACGGCTTCGCCGCCGCCCTCGGCGCCTTCTTGGCGCCCGCCCGCTGACCGTGGCGATGGATCTGGCCGACGCCCGCCACTGCCTGGGGGTGCGGGCCGCCGCCTCCTGGGCCGAGGTGCGGGTGGCCTACCGGGCCCAGATCGCCGCCGCCCATCCCGACCGGCCCGGCGGGGACCCCCGTCGGGCCGCCACGGTCACCGAGGCGTACGCCGCCCTCGAAGCAGCCCACCGGAGCGGCGACCTGAAGATCCGCCGCGAGCCCGCCCACCCCGCCTCCACCGGCCTCCGATCGGGGACGTGAGCCCAGCGAGCCGCGCCGAGGTCCTCGACGGCGACACCGTGCACCTCCCCGCCCCGCCCGACGAGGCCTTCGCCCGGCTGGTCGAGGCAGGCCACCAGATCGGCGACGTCACCTACGTCGACCGATCCTGCGCCATCCTCGAGGTGCTCGTGCGGGTGGAGGGCGAGGGGGTGTGCAGCCTGGTCATCACCCTGCAGGGCCGAGCGCACGGCACCGAGGCCTTCTGCACCCTCGAGGCCATCGAGCACGTGGCCTCGCCTCCGGTGCGCCCCGTGGTGGAGGCCCTCGTGGGTGCCCTCGCGCGAGCTGATGCGCGGGTGCAGCGGGCCAGTTTCGCGGCAGACTGCTCCCATGTCTGAGCAGTCCAGCACCCCCGCCCCGTCCGACGAGGAGCTCCGAGAGCGCCTCACGCCGGAGCAGTACGAGGTCACCCAGCGCGGCGGCACCGAGCGAGCCTTCACAGGCGCCTACTGGAACACCAAGGACCCCGGCACCTACCGCTGCATCGTCTGCGACACGGAGCTCTTCCGCTCCGACACCAAGTACGACTCAGGGAGCGGTTGGCCCAGCTTCACCGAGCCCATGGCGGGCGACGCCGTTCGGCTGCTGGACGACACCAGCCACGGCATGGTCCGTACCGAGGCCCGGTGCGCCCGATGCGACGCCCACCTGGGCCACGTGTTCCCCGACGGGCCCGGTGCCACCGGCGAGCGCTACTGCATGAACTCGGCTTCGCTGGCCTTGGAGCCCGACACCGCCTGACCCCGGTTGGTAGTGTCGAACGCATGTTCGCCACCACCCTCACCGACGAGCAGGAGGCGGCCGCCCACCACGACGGCGGGCACCTGCTGATCGTCGCCGGCGCCGGCACCGGGAAGACCACCACCCTGGCCGCCCGGCTCGCGCACCTCGTCGAGGGCGGCGTCGCCCCGGAACGGGTGCTGCTGCTCACCTTCAGCCGCCGAGCCGCCGCCGAGCTCACCCATCGGGCCGAGGTGGTCACCGGGCAGCGGATCGCGGCCGCCTGCTGGGCGGGCACCTTCCATGCCGTCGCCAACCGCTTCCTGCGCCGCTACGGCCGAGCGGTGGGGCTCGACCCGGGGTTTACGGTGCTCGACCAGGCCGACGCCGGGGACCTCCTGGCGCTGCTCCGCGACGAGCTGCGCCCGGCCGGCGCCAAGCCCCGCCGCCACACGGACCGGGACGCCCTGGCCGGCATCTGGAGCCGCTGCGTCAACACTCGGCGGCCCCTCGTCGAGGTGCTCGACCGCTGGTACCCGTGGTGTCGGGACGACGTGGAGGAGCTGCGGGCCGTCTACGCCGCCTACGTGGAGCGCAAGGCCCACCAGCAGGTGCTCGACTACGACGATCTGCTCCTGCAGTGGTGGGCGCTGCTGCGGTCGCCCGCCGTCGCCCCATTGATCGCCGAGCAGGTCGAGCACGTGCTCGTCGACGAGGTGCAGGACACCAACGCCCTCCAGGGGGATCTCCTCGCCGAGCTGGCCGGCCGGGGAGCCACCCTGACCGCGGTGGGCGACGATGCCCAGGCCATCTACGGGTTCCGCGCCGCCACCGTGCGCAACATCCTCGACTTCCCCGCCCGCTTCGGCGCCGAGGTGGTCACCCTCACCAGGAACCACCGGTCCACCCCCGAGATCCTGGCCGCCGCCAACGGGGTCATGGCGGAGGCCACCGAGCGGCACCCGAAGGACCTGCGGTCGGAGCGGGCCGGAGGCCGACGCCCCCGCCTGGTCACCGCCCACGATGAGCAGACGCAGGCCGTGGCGGTGAGCGAGGCCCTCCTGGCCGCCAAGGAGGCCGGCGTCCCGCTGCGGCACCAGGCCGTGCTGTTCCGGACCACCCACCACAGCCAGGTCCTCCAGGTGGAGCTGGCCGTCCGCGACATCCCCTTCATCCTCTACGGCGGCCTGCGGTTCCTGGAGGCAGCCCACGTCAAGGACCTGGTGTGCACCCTGCGGCTGGTGCAGAACCCGGCCGACGACCTCGCCTGGTTCCGGGTCCTCCAGCTGCTGGACGGGGTGGGGCCGGCCACCGCCCGCCGCCTCACCGCCAGCCTCCACACCCACCAGCCCATCGACGACGAACGGGTCGACGGCCTGCTCGACGCCCTCGCTCAGGCCCGCCACCCGGAGCTGCGCGCGCAGCCCGGGAGCCAGGTGGCCGTGATCCGCCGCTGGCTCGACAGCCGGATCGAGCGACGGCACCGCAACAGCCAGGCCCGGCTGGCCGACCTCGACCGCCTCGAGCAGGCGGCCGGGGCCGCCCCCAGCCTCGACCGGTTCCTCGCCGACCTCGTCCTGGATCCACCCACCTCCACCGGCGAGCTGGCTGGCCCGCCGCACCTCGACGACGACTACGTGACGCTGTCCACCGTCCACTCCGCCAAGGGGGCCGAGTGGGACGTCGTCCACGTCCTGCACCTGGCCGATGGCTGCTTCCCCTCCGACCTGGCCACCGGCGACCCCGAGGAGGTGGAGGAGGAGCGACGACTCCTGCACGTGGCCATGACGCGGGCCCGAGACGACCTCTGGCTCCACGTGCCGCTCCGCTACCACCACCACCGCCAGAACACCCGGGGCCGAGACGGACACGGCTACGCCCAGCGGTCACGGTTCCTGTCGCCCGCGGTGGCAGCCCTGTGCGACGAGGTGGCGGCCGAGCCCCCCACCACACCCGACCGGGCCATCGAGGTGGACGGTCCGGCGGCGGTGGCCGAGGTGCGGGCGTTCCTGGCCGGGCTCCTCGAGTAGGCCGGCGGAGACTCGTCGGCGCGGACGGCCCCCCGCCAGGTGCTCCACCGCTGACGGCGCCCCGCCGTTTAGCGTCGCACCCCAGTGAGCGATCGAACCCCCCGCCGCGACCCCCGCAAGATCCACGTCCCCGCCCCTGAACCTGACGGTCGAGGTGGACCCCCGCCGCGTCCCGGCACCCCGCCCACTGACGGGCCTCGGGCCGGCGCCAGCGTGTTCGCGCCCGGCCCGGCGCCGAGCCGCCGGGCCACTACCCGCCCGACCACCTCCCCCCCTCCGCGCCCACGTAAGGCGGCCGGTGCCACGACTCCCGTTCGCCCGACCAGCGGAACGAAGCGGCGGCTCCTCCCCCATCGCCCCAAGCTGCGACGGGTCCTCCTCCTCACCTCCATGCTCCTCCCGTTGCTCCTGCTGGCGGCGGCCGTAGGGGGCTACCTGTACGCCAAGTCGGTGTTCGACCGCATCGAGAAGATCCCGCTGGCCGACATCCTGGCCGCTGACGGCACGGGCACCAACTACCTCATCGTGGGCTCCGACACCCGCGACACCGCCGACCATCGTCGACGCTGGCCTCGACCCGGCCGGGTTCGCCGACGGCGGCGGGGAACGGTCCGACACCATGCTCCTGCTGCGCTTCGTCGACGGGGGCGCCAAGATGCTGTCGATCCCCCGCGACCTCTACGTCCCCATCGCCGAGACCGACGGATCGAGCAAGATCAACGCCGCCTACAACGGTGGACCGCGGCGGCTCGTCCTCACCGTCCAGCAGAGCCTCGGCGTGCCGATCCACCACTACCTGGAGGTGGACTTCGTCAGCTTCGCCAAGCTGGTCGACGCCCTGGGCGGCATCGACATCGACTTCCCGCACCCGGCCATCGACACCAACTCGGGTCTGCACGTCACCCAGGCAGGCGTCGAACCACCTGGACGGGCCGCAGGCGTTGGCCTTCGTGCGGTCACGCCAGTACGTCGAGATCATCGACGGCCAGAAGCGCGCCGACCCGACAGCCGACCTCGGACGGGTGAAGCGCCAGCAGCAGTTCCTCCGGGCGGTGTTCGGCGAGCTGGGATCGTCGAAGAACCCCTTCACCCTCGCCAAGGCCGCCGGCGCCACCACCGGCGGGCTGCGGATCGATGACGGGCTCGGCTTCACCGATGCCGTCCGCTTCGCCTGGCGGCTGCGCTCCCTCGAACCGGTCCCGGTGGAGCTCCCCGTACGGAACGGGAGCAACCACGCCGGGGCGGTGCTCTTCCTGGTCGAGCCCGGCGCCGAGGCCGCCCTGGCCCAGTTCCGATAGGCCTCACGCCGGGTAGGCCGCTCACCTCAGTGGCCTTCACGCTCGCCCACACCGCACGGCCGCTCACCAGCCCCAGCTCGGCGGTGGCGGCCGAGGTGATCTCGGCCACTAAGGACAGCGGCCCCGTGAGCTGCACCCGCACCCGGTCCCCCACCCCCTCCACCGCGGCCACCGTGCAGGGCCACACGTTGCGGGGGCTGCCCTCCGGGTGAGACAGGTGCACGGAGACCGCTGACGGGCGGACAGCCACCAGCACCGGTCCGTCGCCGGGGCGCTCCGCTGTCACGAGGACGGTCCCCCCCGCCAGGTGGAGCTCGGTGCCCCGAGCCGTGCCCGGCACGAGGTTGGTGCCTGCCAGCTCGGCGCCCCACGGTGTGCGGGGCCGCGCCACCAGGTCGGCCAACGCGCCCGCCGCCGTGATGCGTCCGCCCTCCAGCACCACCACGCGGTCAGCGAGGATGGCGGCGTCCAGCGGATCGTGGGTCACGAGGACGCGGGGCCCACGGTGGGCAGCGGCCAGGTGGTCGCGCAGCTGGCGGCGCACCGTTCCGCGCACCTCGGCGTCGAGAGCGGCCAGCGGCTCGTCGAGGAGGAGGGCGACCGGCGAGGCCGCCAGCGACCGGGCCAGAGCCACCCGCTGTGCCTCCCCGCCCGAAAGATCGCCTACCGCCGCCCCGGCGCGGTCGGCCAACCCGAGGCGCTCCAGCCAAGCCAGCGCCTCGGCCCGGGCCTCGCGCCGCGCCACCCCGCCGCCCGTAGCCCGAAGGCCACGTTGTCGAGGACGTCCATCGAAGGGAACAGCACGAGATCCTGGAAGACCACCCCGATCGAGCGGTCCTCCGTGGGCACGTGGATCCCCTGGGCGGGATCGTCGAGGACCCGTCCGTCCAGCACCACCTGACCCGTCTCCAGAGGCAGTAGCCCGGTCAGCATGCGGAGCAGGGTCGTCTTGCCCGCCCCGTTCGGGCCCGAGCACCGCCACCGTCTCCCCCGCCGCCACGTCGAGGGCCACCGCCACGTCAAGGGTTCCCGCCCGGGCCCGTCCGTCGATGCTGAGGGTCATGGGGCCCCCAGCCAGCGGTCGCGCAGGGAGGCCAGGACCACCACCGACACCGCAAGGAGCACGAGGCTGAGCAGGATGGCTGCCCCAACGTCGGCGTCGAGGGCCTGGTCGATCGCCAAGGGCATGGTCTGGGTGCGGCCTGGGAAGCTCCCGGCGAAGGTGATGGTGGCCCCGAACTCCCCGAGCGCCCGAGCCCACGCCAGCGCCCCGCCCGCTCCCAGGGCTCCCCGGATGGCCGGCAGCGTCACCCGGCGGAGCACGGTGGCCGGCGAGGCCCCCAATGTGCGGGCCGCCTCCTCGAAGCGGGGATCCACCCCCCGCAGCGCCGCCTCCACGGTGACCACGAAGAAGGGCAGGCTCACGAACGTGGCCGCCAGGACAGCCGCCGCAGTGGTGTAGGCCAGCTGCACGTCGAACCAGCGGTCCAGCCACTGCCCCACCAACCCCCGCCGGCCGAAGGCCACCAGGAGGGCCACACCGCCCACCACCGGCGGCAGGACCATCGGCAGCGTCACCAGCGCCCGCAGCACCCGCCGGCCTGGAAGCTCCACCCGGGCCAGCACCCACGCGATGGGGAACCCCAGGGCCACGCTGAGGCCGAGGGCCCACAACGACACCTGGAGGGAGAGGAGGAGGGCCTCGCGATGAGCCTGCTGAGCCAGGAGGTCGTCGACGGCGCTCCACGGAGCACGCGCCACCAGCGCGGCCACGGGCAGCACCACCAGCAGCGTGAGCGCCGCGCAGCCCACCCCGACCAGGAGCGCCGGGGCCATCGAGCGCCTGGCTCTCACGGTGGCCCGAAGCCGAAGCGGGCCAGGATGGCCTGCGCGTCAGCACCCTGCAGGAAGGCGATGAAGGCCGCCGCCGCGATCGGGTTGGGGGCGTCGGCCAGCACGGACGCAGGGTAGGTCGCCTCGATGGCCAGGTTGGGGGGCAGGGCGATCCCCTGCACCCCGTCGGCGGCGGCGACATCGGTGCGGTAGACGAGGCCAGCGTCGGCCTCCCCCAGCTGCACCCGGGTGAGGACGCCCGTGACGCTGTCCTGCTGATCGGCGGCGGGCAGGTCGACGTCGGCCCGGGCGAAGGCCAGAGCGGCGTACCGGCCGCAAGGGACGGCGGGCCGGCACAGCGCCAGACGCAGCCCCGGCCGGACCAGGTCCCCCAAGCGGGCGATGCCCCGCGGGTTGCCGTCGGGGACCACGATGGCCAGCCGGTTGGTGGCGATCACCGCCGAGGGAGGGGAGAGGCGGTCAGCGCGGGCGACGCGCTCCATGGTCTCGTCGTCCGCCGACGCGAACACGTCGGCAGGGGCACCCTCCAGGATGGCGGTGGCCAGGCGGGCCGAGCCGTCGGCGGACAGGGCCACCTCGACGTTCGGGTGGCGTGCCTCGAAGGCAGCGGCCACCTCGGTCAAGGCGCCCTCGAGGGAGGCGGCCGCCAGCACGGTGAGCGTCCCGCTGGGGGAGCCGTCCCGACGATCGGTCCCCCCGGCGCAGGCCGCCACGAGGACGGCGGCGGCCAGCGCACCGAGGATCCGTTCTCTCACGGCAGCAGGACGCCAGGGTTCAGGATCCCGTCTGGGTCGAGGGCGGCCTTGATCGCCGCCATGGCGGCCACGGCCGCCTTGCCCCGCTGCCGGACCAGCCAGTGGCGCTTGGCCGCACCGATGCCGTGCTCGGCGCTGACGCTGCCTCCGTGCTCCAGCACGAGCGCCAGGACGGCGTCGATCGGGCGTTCGTCGTCGGCGGGCGGGCCGACCACGTTGACGTGGAGGTTCCCGTCGGCCAGGTGCCCGTACACCAAGGTGAGGGCGCCGGGCGCCACCGCCTCCACCACCCCGCCGACCGCTGCCACGAACGCGGGGAGGCCCGGGGCCGGCACCGTCACATCCGCCTTGTGGACCAGCCCGGAGGCCGCCGCCGCCTCTGGATGCGCCTCCCGCCACCGCCAGAGCCGAGCCACGCCGGCCGAGTCGTCGGCCACGGCGCTGGCGGTCACCGCCGGGCCGAGGGCCGTAACGGCGCCGGCCAGCTCCTCGACGAGGCCCGCCCCCGAGCCGGCCAGCTCCACCAGCACCGCGCACGGAGGCGGAGGGTCGAGCGGCGGCCGTTGGCCCAGGTGGGTGGCCACCGCCTCCAGGCCGGGGCCGAGCATCACCTCGAGGGCGTGCAGCGACGACAGGCCGCGGAGCGTCGTGAGCGCGTCCACGGCTGCGGCCACGCTGGGCAGGCCGATGAGCCCCGCCACCCGTTGGCTCGGGGCGGCCACCAGCCGCATCCGGACGGACGTGACGATGGCCAGGGTGCCCTCGCTGCCGCAGAGCAGGCCAGGTAGGTCGTAGCCCGTGTTGTCCTTCAGCAGACCCGACAAGTTGGCCCGCACCACCTCGCCGGTCCCCAGGACGGCCTCCACCCCCAGCACCTGCGCTCGCATCGACCCGTGGCGCACCACGTGGACCCCTCCGGCGTTGGTGGCGACCATCCCGCCGATCGTGGCCGTGTCGCGGGCCGACAGGTCCACGCCCGGGAGCAGCCCGCTGGGGGCGGTGTGGTCGCGGAGGGCGGCCAAGGAGACCCCGGCGCCAACGGTCACCTGACCGGCGGCCAGGTCAACCGCGCCGAGGGCGTCGAGGCGACGGAGGTCCACCACGGCGGCGCCGCCGCTCGGGACAGCCCCGCCCACCAGCCCGGTGTTCCCGCCCTGGGGCACGAGGGGCACCCCGTGGTGCCGGGCCGCCCGGACCACCGCGACGACGTCGTCTACGCCGCCAGGCCGCAGCACCCCGACCGCTTGCCCCCGCCAGCGGCCGGTCCAGTCCACCTCGTGGGGGGCCCGCCGATCGGGATCCACCACCACGGCATCGACCCCGAGGGCGTCTCGTGCAGTGTCGAGGAAGGCCGCGACAGACGCGTCGGATGGAGCGGCGGGCACGTCGCGGACGCTACTGGTCGCCCCTACGCTGCCGGCATGGTCGCCCTTCCTGACAGCGCCCGAGCACTGCTCGACGGGCCCCACCTGGCCCACGTGGTCACGCTCGACCCCGACGGCGCCCCCCAGGTGAGCTGCGTGTGGGTGCGCACCGACGGCGACGACATCGTGTTCGCCTCCCTGGGGCCGTTCCGAAAGATCCGCAACTTGGAGCGAGACGAGCGGGTCGCCCTGTCGATCGAGTCGCCCGAGACCAACGACCTCGGGATGCGCCAGTACCTGGTCGCCACGGGCACGGCTCGCATCGAGCCCGGGGGCGCCCCTGAGCTGCTGCAGGAGCTGGCCCACCTCTACGTGGGTCCCGATGTGCGCTTCCCGCCGGTCGACGATCCCCCGCCCGGTTCCATCGTGCGGATCACCGTCGACCGGATCACCGGGGTGGGGCCCTGGACCGGCTGAGCGGATGGCTCCGTCAGGCGGACGCCACGACCGCCAGGACGCGGTCGGTGAAGTCGGCGACGCCTTCGGCCAGCTTGTCCCGGCGGATGACCTGGCCACCGAGCACCTCGGCCCCCCGGGCCGCGACGGCGTCGGACAGCTTCTGCAGCGCCTTGCCAGGGTCGATGGCGTAGGTGAGGTAGACCACCGCCCGCTTCCCGGCCAAGGCCGGCATGCCCTTGATCCGGCCCAGGCGACCCGGCCGCTGGCCCACCACGATGAGGCCGTCGACCCAGCTCCCCACGATCACCAGGTCGGCATCGGCCAGGGCCTGGTAGTCGATGGCCGTGATGGGATAGGCCCGGGTGGGCAGCCCGCCGGCGGTGAGCTCGGTGGCGATGGCGCGGGCGGCCTTGGCGGTGTTGCCGGTGAGGCTCTCGTAGATGACGACGGCGTCCACGGCACAGTTCTAGTCCGCGCTGACGGATGCGCGACCGACTGTGCCCAGCCCGTACCCTCCGGCCATGGTGTCCGAGCTGTTCGACCCCGAGGCCTGGGACGCCGTTCCCGGCTTCGACCTGACCGACATCACCTACCACCGGGCCAAGGCCCACGGCACGGTGCGGGTGGCCTTCGACCGTCCCGAGGTCCGCAACGCCTTCCGGCCCGGGACGGTGGATGAGCTCTACCGGGTGCTGGACCACGCCCGCCAGAGCCCCGACGTGGGCTGCGTGCTCCTGACTGGCAACGGCCCGTCCCCCCGAGATGGCGGGTGGGCCTTCTGCTCCGGTGGCGACCAGCGCATCCGGGGCAAGGACGGCTACCGGTACGCCGAGGGCGACACCGCCGAGAGCATCGACCCGGCCCGCACCGGCCGGCTCCACATCCTCGAGGTGCAGCGGCTCATCCGGTTCATGCCCAAGGTGGTCATCTGCGTGGTCCCCGGCTGGGCAGCCGGCGGTGGCCACAGCCTCCACGTGGTGGCCGACCTCACCCTCGCCTCCGCTGAGCACGCCCGCTTCAAGCAGACCGACGCCGACGTGGCGTCCTTCGATGGAGGGTTCGGGTCCGCCTACCTGGCCCGTCAGGTGGGCCAGAAGCTGGCCCGGGAGATCTTCTTCCTGGGCGACGAGTACTCCGCCGCTGACGCCCACCGCATGGGGATGGTCAACGCCGTGATCCCCCACGCTGATCTGGAGCGGGTGGCCCTGGAGTGGGCAGCCAAGGTGAACAGCAAGAGCCCCACGGCGCAGCGGATGCTCAAGTACGCCTTCAACCTGATCGACGACGGCCTGGTCGGTCAGCAGCTGTTCGCCGGCGAGGCCACCCGCCTGGCCTACATGACCGATGAGGCCGAGGAGGGCCGCGACGCCTTCCTCGAGAAGCGCCCGCCCAACTGGTCCCCGTTCCCCTGGCAGTACTGATGCAGGATCTGTGGACGGATCCGTTCGCTATGCGAACGAGATCGTTCACAGATCTAGGGATTTGGCTCGCTTGGCGCTGCGGGCTCGGACGGTCTGGTCGAGGATGACCTTGCGGAGGCGGACGCTGGCGGGGGTGACCTCCACGCACTCGTCCTCCGCAATGAGCTCCAGCGCCTGCTCGAGCGACAGGATGCGCGGTGGGATCAGCTTCTCGAACGCCTCGGCCGTGGACGACCGGATGTTGTTGAGCTTCTTCTCCTTGGTGGGGTTGATGTCCATGTCGTCGGCGCGTGAGTTCTCGCCCACGATCATCCCCTCGTAGACCGGGACCCCTGGACCCACGAACATCACCCCGCGGTCCTGCAGGGCGGTGAGCGCGAAGCCGGTGGTGGGGCCTTGGCGGTCGGCCACCAGCGATCCGTTGGGACGTCCCTTGATCTCGCCCGCCCACGGCTCCATCCGCTCGAACACGTGGTGGAGCAGCCCAGTGCCGCGGGTCTCGGTGATGAACTCGGTGCGGAAGCCGATCAGACCGCGGGCCGGGATCAGGTACTCCATGCGCACCCAGCCCGTGCCGTGGTTGATGATCTGCTCCATCCGCCCCTTGCGGAGGGCGAGCAGCTGCGTGACGACGCCGAGGTAGTCCTCCGGCACGTCGATGGTCAGCCGGTCCACGGGCTCGTGCACCTTGCCGTCGACGTCCTTGGTGAGCACCTGGGGCTTGCCCACCGTGAGCTCGAAGCCCTCCCGCCGCATCATCTCCACGAGGACGGCGAGCTGCAGCTCGCCGCGGCCCTGCACCTCCCAGGTGTCCGGACGCTCGGTGGGCAGCACGTTGATGCTCACGTTGCCCACCAGCTCCTGGTCGAGCCTTCCCTTCACCAGGCGAGCGGTGAGGGCGGTGCCCTCCTTGCCGGCCAACGGTGAGGTGTTGATCCCGATGGTCATCGACAGGCTGGGCTCGTCGATGTGGATCACCGGCAGGGGGCGGGGGTCCTCGGGGTCGGCCAACGTCTCGCCGATGGTGATCTCGGGGATGCCGGCGATGGCGACGATCTCGCCGGGACCGGCCGACTCCGCCGGCACTCGCTCCAGCTCCTCGGTGAGGTACAGCTCGGTGAGCTTGGCTCGCTCCACTGAGCCGTCGGACCGGCACCACGCCACCTGCTGGCCCTTCTTGATGGTGCCGTTCACGACGCGACACAGCGCCAGGCGCCCGACGTACGGCGACGCGTCGAGGTTGGTGACCAGCGCCTGCAGGGGCATCTCGGGGTCGAAGGTGGGCGCCGGGATGCGCTCCACCAGCAGGTCCAGCAGCGGCTTCAGGGTGGCATCGTCGGGGAGCCCGCCGCCGTCGTCCGGGCGTTCGAGGCTGGCCTTGCCCTCGCGGGACACGCAGTAGACGATCGGGAAGTCGAGCTGGTCCAGGGCGGCGTCGAGGTCCAGGAACAGCTCCTCCACCTCGTGCACCACCTCGGCGATGCGGGCGTCAGGTCGGTCCACCTTGTTGACCACCAGCACCACGGGCAGGTTCGCCTCCAGCGCCTTGCGCAGCACGAAGCGGGTCTGCGGCAGCGGCCCCTCGGAGGCGTCGACCAGCAGGAGCACCCCATCGACCATCGACAGGCCCCGCTCCACCTCCCCGCCGAAGTCGGCGTGCCCCGGGGTGTCGACGATGTTGATCTTCACCTCGCCGTACTGGACCGAGGTGTTCTTGGCCAGGATGGTGATGCCCTTCTCCCGCTCCAGATCCATGGAGTCCATGACCCGGTCGGCGACGTCCTGGTTGGCCCGGAAGGCACCGGACTGCCAGAGCATCTTGTCCACGAGGGTGGTCTTGCCATGGTCGACGTGGGCCACGATGGCCACGTTGCGGAGGTCGCTGCGGGTTGCCACGCGGGCTCCTTCTGCAGGTTTGGGGGTTGGCCAGCCTACGGTCGCTGGGTCAGGCCAGCACCATCGACGACTGGTGGTCGTCGGCGGGAAGGTCGCCATCGATGACGGCGGTGACCACGCTGGTGGTGAAGTCAGCCTGTCCCCCGAGGGTGGTGACAAAGGCGGTGTCGGCGGCGTCGCGGCCCGTGGCGATGCGCACCAGGCCCCCACGCGGGGCGAGCCGGGTGGCGTCCAGGACCTCCCAGGCGCCGTCGACCCGCGCCTCCACCACGGCGTGGAAGTCCATGGGAGAGAGCCCCGGTGCGTAGACGGCCACCAACCGGGCGGGGATCTCCAGGGCCCGGCACAGGGCCAGCGTGAGGTGGGCGAAGTCGCGGCACACCCCCTCTCCGGCCAGAAGGGTGTCGACGGCCGTGTCGAGGGGTCCGCTGGCGCCGAGGCGGTAGAGGATCCGCTCGAAGACCCACGACGCCACCGCGGCAGCGCGCTCCGGGCTCGGCGGCAGGTCGCGGAGCTCGGCAGTGGCCCAGCCGTGGAGCTCGTCGGAGGGGGCGTAGCGGCTCTGGCGCAGATAGGTGAGGGAGGCTCGGTCGAGGTCGTCCGTGCGCTCGACGACCCCGGGAGGCACCGGCCGCACCCGGGCCCCGTAGGTGACCACCACTGCCCCCGGGGGGACCACGACCACGTGCATCCGCGTGCCGTGGGCACCACCGACCTCGGTCACGGGGGCGGGGAAGGCCTCGCCGTCCCGCTCGATCCGCAGCTCCTCGGCGATCAGCCCCGTCGAGGTCGCCGGCGCCACCTGGAGCACGAGGGTGGCCCCGCCCTCGCCCACATCGAACCCCAGCTCGCAGCCGACACGGCGCACGGCGGGACTCGGGAGGGACACCTCCACAGTGTGGCCGCGATCGGCCCGAACCCGTCGCAGAGCCCCGGCGCGACGCTCAGGGGGAGAACGGGATGGCGGCGTCCACCCACCCGGCGCGCATCTGGCGCAATCCCTGACCGGCCCATCGGGCCATCTCCTCGTCCCGCTCCGGATCACCGACCTCCAACCAGGTGAGCACCGCCTCCACCAGCCAACCGATCACGACCTCAGCGCTCCAGCGCGTCGAAGGCTGGATCGTCGCTGGAGATCGCCATGAGGTCCCGGACGGCGGCGACCGACATCGACCGCAGCTCTCGTGCGTAGGCCGCGAACTGCGGCTCGCGGGGGGCGTGCCGCCACAGGAGGGTGAACGCCGCAGGGTCCTCGCGAGCCACCGTCAGCAAGGTGGTGGCCCCCAGCCCCACCCGGCCCGGCTCGGCCAATCCTCGCACCAGCTCCTCGGCCTGGCGATCGAACACCCGCTGCAGGATGGCTCGGTACAGCTCCTCCTTCGAGTCGAAGTGCCGGTACACGATGAGCTTCGTGACGCCGCAGGCCTCGGCCACGTCCTCCATCGACGTGGCGCGAAGCCCGCCAGCGGCAAACGCCGCTGCCGCCCCGCCGAGGATGGACGCCTGGCGCTCCTCCCGCCGAAGCAGACGTCGGGTTCGGTGCTCCGTCATCCTCCGCCCCCTCGACCTTGCTGGTGTATACCGAGCAGTATACAGTTGGGGAGACGCTGGACCAGGGGGACGCAATGACCACCGACCAGGTGACCTTCACGGAGGCCGAGCTGCTCGCCGACCACGCGGTGGCCGAGCCGCTGATCGAGGGAGGGGTGCGCTGCCACGGCGGGTTCGACGACACCGGTGCCTACGTGTCGCCGCGCACGAAGCACCGCGTGCCGGCCATCGACGCCTGGCAGGCCAGCCACCAGGCCACCTTCGGCACCGAGGTGCTCCACGTCCCGCTCGACACCTGGCCCGAGCACATGCCCAACGTCGCCCAGGCCCGCCACCTGATCACCTCCGGCGTCCCCGAGCCCCTCATCGCCACCCTCACCCGCATCGGCACGGTGGAAGGGTTCGGCGCCAACATCCGGTTCCTCCAGCCCGGCGACATGCAGGGCCACTTCGAGGAGGACATCCGCGGTACCGCCATCGACCATCTGGGCCGCGGGCTCTTCGAGGCCCACGGTCGCGATGAGGCCGGCTGGGAGGAGGAGGCCGGTCACAAGGACATGTGGTTCGCCGCACGCGACATCGCCTTCGACTCCCCCACCACCCACATCGACGTGGAGGCCATGCTGGCTCGCATGGGCTTCGGGCAGCCCGGCTCGGCCGGGCGGCTGGACCTCGACCGAGCGCTCCCCGAGGACGTCGATCCCAACGTAGAGCTCATCGCCAACCTGATGATCCGGGTCCTGCTCATCGAGGTGCAGGCGTTCCACACCTTCGCCTGGGCCGAGGAGTGGCTCGCGGACCAGGACCTCGTCGCCGGCGAGGGCCGGGCGGCAGAGCTCGTGTCGTACATCCGGGCCGACGAGACACCGCACGTCGGCTACCTCAAGACCGCGCTCACAGAGATGCGCGACCGCACCTGGATCGGCACCTCCGGCACGCAAGCACGCGGGCGTCGACATGATCGGGACCCTCTGGGACCGTTGCCTCACGCAGTCGCTGGGCCCAGGCAAGGCCCAGACCCGCAAGGCCGTGCTCGGCGAGGTCGAGCACTGGTGCCTGCAGCACCCCAAGGGGACGGACATCCTCGCCGAGTTCCACGCCCTGTCCAGCGACGACGCCGAGGCGGCCTGAGCCGTGAAGCTCGGCATCTTCTACGAGCACCAGCTGCCTCGTCCTTGGGAGGAGGGCAGCGAGCTCCAGCTCATCCAGGACGCCCTCGAGCAGGTAGAGCTGGCCGACCGTCTTGGCTTCGACGTGGTGTGGGAGGTGGAGCACCACTTCCTGGAGGAGTACTCCCACTCCAGTGCCCCGGAGGTGTTCCTGGCCGCGGCCAGCCAGCGCACCAAGGACATCCGGCTAGGCCACGGGATCATCCAGACCGCTCCCCAGTACAACCACCCGGCCCGCACCGCCGAACGGGTGGCCATGCTCGACCTGGTCTCCGGCGGCCGGGTGGAGTTCGGCTCCGGGGAGTCGTCGTCGGAGGCCGAGCTGGCCGGCTTCGAGATCGACCCGTTCTACAAACGAGAAGCCTGGCTGGAGGGACTGCAGGTGGCACTGCGGTGCATGACCGAGACCCCCTTCACCGGCGTCGACGGCCAGTTCGTGAAGATGCCGCCTCGCAACGTGGTGCCCAAGCCGGTCCAGAAGCCCCATCCGCCGCTCTGGGTGGCCTGCTCTCGCCGCGAGACGATCCTGCTGGCGGCTGAGAAGGGCATGGGGTCCCTCACCTTCGCCTTCATCGACCCCGAGGAGGCCGTCCACTGGGTGGCTGACTACGAGTCGACCA
Source organism: uncultured Microthrixaceae bacterium (assembly GCA_963795165.1). Classification (GTDB taxonomy): domain Bacteria; phylum Actinomycetota; class Acidimicrobiia; order Acidimicrobiales; family VFJN01; genus VFJN01. The sequence continues at coordinate 682,242 of CAWCGT010000001.1, forward strand.
TGGCCGACCGGTGCGTTCCGGTCGGGGAGCACGTCAACCCCAACGTCGCCTGCGTGACGCCGATGATGTGCGCCACGACAGAGGAGGCGGCGGTGGAGCGAGGCCTCGAGGGGGGCAACTTCTTCGGCTACTCGCTCGGCCACTACTACATCTTCGGTGACCACGTCCCAGGCACCACCGACGTGTGGAAGGAGTTCGTGGAGCGGCGAGCCGAGAAGGGCTTCTCACCCGACGTGGAGGCCGCCCTCAAGGAGGAGCGCCTGGGGGCCAAGGTGGCCAGCGGTGACACCACCGGTCTCCGTGGGGCCACCGGTACCCCGGACCAGATCCGGGAGTACCTCCGCCGCTACGAGGACGCTGGCGTCGACCAGCTGATCTTCGTGATGCAGGCCGGAAAGAACCGCCACGAGCACATCTGCGAGGCCTTGGAGCTCTTCGGCCGAGAGGTGCTCCCTGAGTTCAAGGAGCGGGACGAGGCCCAGTCGGCCGCCAAGGCGGCGCGCCTGGCCCCCGTGGTCGAGGCGGCCATGGCCCGCAAGGAGCGCACTGCCCCCGAGCTGCCGGAGGGCTACTCGTTCCCGGCCATGCCCCGGAAGATGGTGGACGCGTCAGGCAACGACCAAGCCAAGGAATGGCTGGAGAGCTTCGCCGACGACACCGCGACCGGCGACGCCACCTCCGCCTTCGACAAGCTCAACCAGTGACGCCCTCCGGCGGGGGCGCCTGAGGCACCTCCATCGGGGCGGGCTGGGTGGTCACCAGCTCCACACGGCCCAGCGGGCCGTCGACGGTGAGGGTGCGGGCGGTGACGGTCACCGGGCAGTTCCCGGCGAAGGAACCCACCACCAGGTGCTCCTGCGCCTGACGGTCGGGCTCGGCGGCCCGACGCGTGGTGGCCATGGGCCCGATGGACAGGTACCCACCGGCGATCGAGTAGCTGGCGGTGAAGCTGTTCACGCCGGTGCTGCCGAACACCCGGGCGTCGTGGCCGAACTCGATCACGAGGGGCTCCTCCGCACCGACCGCCTGCCCGTCGATGGACACGATCTCCCACTGCGTGCCAGCCAGAGCGTCGCTCGTGGCCGCTGGACCCGGCCCCCCTCGCTCGCTCATCGCCGCGACGCTACCGCCCGAAGCCCAAAACGGGGGTGACCCCGGGCGCCTCCTTGCCGAAGCGAGGGGGCAGCGCCGGGGCCACCAGCGGCCGAGCATCCACCAAGCGATCAAGGCCGGGCGTTAGCCTGGCGCTGATCACCTACATCGCCCGTCGGAGCCAGAGCTTCGGCGGGCGATGCCCGTTTCGGGTCCGTCTCGCCGAAGCGACCGGTGCCCTCACCCGCTGGTTCTTGGGGTTCCCCCCACCACCATGGCGGGCCGCTCGACCTGGGCGGCTCTCGCCGTTCAGACCGGGCGGACGGCAGATCCTCGTCCTCCCACTGCGGTGGTCTCGTTGCGATCCCGGGGGTTCTCCGTCGGCCGGGGCCTCCGGTCACTTCCCGGTCTCGCAGCGCTCCGTTCCGCTGCGGTGAAGGCGACTTTGGACCTCCGTTCGCCGACCGTCAAGGGGTTCGCGCGAGATCCCCAGGCTTATCCACCAACCTTTTTCGTTGTCCCCAAATCGTGCCCACTTGTCCACTGTCTGACCACAGCCGGATGCACAGGCTCTGGTGGTGGAGACTGGCTCGATGGCCCCCTATGAGCACCTCTTGGTGCAGCACGACGAGCAGCTCCCGGGCCTCGTCACCGTCACCCTGCACCGCCCCGACAAGCTCAACGCGCTGAGCATCGCCGTCCACGACGAGCTCCAGGCCCTGTGCGCGGACGCTGGAGACCGATCACACCGCCCGTGTGGTGGTGCTCACGGGCGCCGGCCGTGCGTTCTCCTCGGGCGCCGAGCTGGGCGACCGCCGACCCACCCCGCCGGTGAACGACCTCGATCGCCGAGCCCGAGCCCACCTGGGCGGCCGGACCTGCGAGATGCTCGACCGCCTGCCCCAGGTGACCATCGGCGTGGCCAACGGTCTGGCCGTGGGCGGCGGCGTGGTGCTCCTGGCGTGCTGCGACCTGCGGCTGGCCGCCGAGTCGGCGTGGTTCTCCATCCCCGAGGTGGAGCTGGATCTGCCCCTGACCTGGCAGGCTCTCCCCCGCCTGATGCGGGAGCTGGGCCCCGCCCGCACCAAGGAGGTGGCCATGGGCTGCGAGCGGTTCACGCAGCGCCCAGGCTGCCCGCTGGGGCTTCCTCAACGACGTCGTTCCCGACGACGACCTGCCAGGCGCTGTGCGGGCGCTCGCCGGCCGGCTGCTCTCGATGGACCCGCTCACCCTGGCCATGACCACCGGAGCCTGCCGGGCCCTGGAGAACGCCATGGTGCCCAAGGAGGTCACCTGGAGCGACGCCGAGCTCATGTTGCTCGCCTACCGCCAGAGCGCCGTGCGGGCGCGACACGAGGGGTGACAGGGCGTCACCCCCTGGGGTTACAGCGAACGCCGGATCGTCCGGAGATCGTCACATCGCCGCCGGAACGTCATGTCACCCGCGCGGATCGTCTGGGTCTGAACCGTCGAGCCTCGAGATCCCTCCGGGCTCCAAGGAGGTCCAAGACATGTACCACTTCGCAATCGTGGCCCTGCTGGCCCTGGCGATCGTCAAGGTCGTCGACGTCCTCACCGACAACGTGGAGGCGCTCCAGCGGTTCCGGTCGCTCCTGACCATCGGGTTGGGGATCGGCACGGTGCTCTGGCTCGACTACTCGCTGTTCGAGGGCTTCGGGGTGCCGGTCGACGATCGGGACGCCGGCCTGTGGCTGACGGGGTTCATGGTCGCCGGCATGACGGTCCCCTGGCGGGCCGCCTTCGGCTACCTCACCCACGACCGGGCGGCCGGGGACGAGACCCTGGGCACCCGTACCCCCATCATGAAGCGCGCCGCCTAGCCGGCGTCGAGTCCCTCGGTGGGCCCCGGACCGCCCGTCCGGGGCCCACCGTCGCGTCCAGGCTCAGGTGGCGATCCGGGCCCGGTGCAGCCAGGCGCACCACTCGTCGATGCCCTGGCCGGTGCGGGCGCTGGCCTGGATGACGGCGGCCCTCGGGTTGACCGCCACGAGGTTCTCGAGGAACAGGTCGAGGCTGAAGTCCAAGTGCGGCAGGAGGTCGACCTTGTTGACCACCACCACGTCGGCCGCCCGGAACATCACCGGGTACTTGAGGGGCTTCTCCTCACCCTCGGTGACGGCGTACACCATGGCTCGGGCGTCCTGGCCCACGTCGAACTCCGCTGGGCACACCAGGTTGCCGACGTTCTCGATGAAGAGCAGGTCCATCTGGTCGAGCGGCAGACGGCTCAGGCCTGCTCGCACCATGGTGGCGTCGAGGTGGCACTCGCCGCCGAAGCCGGCGCTGGTGTTCACCAGCGAGATGGCGGCACCCAGCCCGGACAGCTCGTCGGCGTCGAGGCTGGTGGCGATGTCGCCCTCCAGCACCCCCACCCGGACCTCCTCCCCCATGGCCACGAGGGTCCGTTTCAGGAGCGAGGTCTTCCCGGCCCCTGGTGAGGACATCACGTTGACCGTCCACACCCCGTGACCGGCTAGCTCGCGACGGTTGTCGTCGGCGCGACGGTCGTTCTCGGACAGGATCGACTCCAGCACCGCCACCCGGGACGTTCCCGTGTCTGCGTAGCCGCTGTGGTCGCCCACGTCCCGGTGCTCGTGGTCGTGCGCGTGGTCGTGCGCGTGGTCGTGCGCGTGGTCGTGCTCAGTGCCGTCGGCATGGCGGTGGAAGCGGCCCATCAGCCCACCTCCTGGGGCACCTCGAAGGAGGCCACCAGCAGCTCCTCGCCGCTGCGCAGCTCCACGTCGAGATCACCGCAGCTCCCGCAGACCAGGACGGGCATCTCGAGCGTCGTCTCGCGGGCACAGGATCCGCATGACACCACGGCCGGGACGTGTTCCACCACCAGCTGGCATCCTTCGAGCGGGGTGTCCGAGGTGAGCATCTCCCACGCGAAGGCGAGCGAGTCGGGCACCACCTGGCGCAGGTGACCGATGCGCACGTCGACGCGGGGCACCGGTCGCCCGGCGGCCCGCTCCTCGACGTGCTGCAGGATGGCCTGGGCCAACGAGAGCTCGTGCACTAGACCGACGCCCGTCCGAGGGTGACGGCCGCCTCCCGGTGCAGGCGACCGAAGTTGTAGTAGGCGGCGCAGGCGCCCTCCGACGACACCATGCAGGTGCCGATCGGGGTCTCCGGGGTGCAGGCGGTACCGAACACCTTGCACTCCCAGGGCTTGATGACGCCCTTGAGGACCTCGCCGCACTGACAGGCCTTGGGGTCGGCGACCCGGACGCCGGGCACCGAGAAGTGGAGCTCGGCGTCCCACGGCGCGAACTCGTCGCGCAGCTTGAGGGCGCTCTGGGCGATGAACCCGAGGCCCCGCCACTCGAAGTGGGGTCGCAGCTCGAACACCTCGGCCAGGTACTGGAGGGCCCGTGGGTTGCCCTCATCGCGCACGATGCGGGTGTACTGGTTCTCCACCTCGCAGCGCCCCTCCTGGATCTGGGTGAGGAGCATGGCGATGGCTTGGAGGATGTCGAGAGGCTCGAAGCCCGCGGTGACAAGGGGCTTGCCGTACTCCTGTGTGACGAAGCGGTAGGGGTGGTTGCCCACCACCGTGGACACGTGCCCAGGGCCGAGGAACCCGTCGAGGCGAAGGTCCGGGGATTCGAGGATGGCCTTGATGGGCGGGACGATGGTCACGTGGTTGGAGAACACGCTGAAGTTGCGGACGTCGTCGTCGCGCGCCTTCAGGAGCGTCACGGCCGTCGACGGCGCAGTCGTCTCGAAGCCGACCGCGAAGAACACCACCCGCCGGTCGGGGTTCTCGACGGCGATCTTCAGGGCGTCGAGGGGTGAGTACACGAACCGCACGTCGGCCCCCCGGGCCTTGGCCTCCAGGAGGGTGCCGTTCCCGCCGGGGACGCGCATCATGTCGCCGAAGCTGGTGAAGATCACCCCAGGGGTCTCCGCCACCGCGATGGCATCGTCGATGCGGCCCATGGGGATCACGCACACCGGGCACCCCGGCCCGTGGACGAGCTCCACGTTCTCGGGCAGCACGTGCTCGATGCCGTGGCGGTAGATGGTGTGGGTGTGGCCCCCGCACACCTCCATGAACTTGTGATGCCGACCGGGCTCGGCCAGCGCCCTGATCGCCGAGAGGACCCGCCTGGCTGCCACCGGGTCCCGATACTCATCGACGAACCTCACTGGGCCGTCCCCCGCAGCATCTCCATCTCGTCGTCGAGGCCGGAGCCCATCAGCTTCAGGGAGGCCAGGGCGACGGCCGCCTCCTCCTCGTCGATCTTCGACATGGCGAAGCCCACATGGATCAGCACCCAGTCCCCCGGTTCCAGGGTCTCGTCCTCGAGCAGACCGATGTTGATCAGGCGGCGCACGCCCGTCACCTCCACGCGCGCAAGCTGATCGTTGTCGGCTGACAGCTCGACGAGCTGGCCGGGGATGCCGAGGCACATGCGGTGTCTCCTAGCGGGTTGGTGGGCTGATCACATGCGGCGGAGGCGTCGGTACCGCGCCAGGTCCGGGATCGACATGAGGAGCACGATCAGCGCGATCACCACTGCGACCGCGATGAGGACCAGGAACACGACTCCGAGTGCTTCCATGTGGTTCACATCTCCCTGAGCTTGAGGTATCGGGCAACATCCGGGGCGAGCTCCTTGACGACCAGGCCGATGACGCCGGCGAGGCCGAGGACGAGGATCAGGCGACGGAGCATGGTTCGTTCCTCTCTGCGATGAGGTCCTCGACCATCCGGACGGCCGGATCGATCGCCGCCGCCACCGGCGGGGTGAGACCCATCCCCTCGGACAGGTCGGCGGGCTGGCAGCCCACCACCAGCACCCGTCCGATCTCCCCGCCCATCTCGGCCACCATGCCGAGCACCGTGTGGGGATCGATCCGGTGGGCGTCGAGGGGACCGGCGGCGATCGTCGGGTCCGGTTCGAGGAGGGTGAGCGTGCCGGGCGGTTCGTCGCCACTCGGCAGTGCGTCGATCATGACGAGCAGGTCGTAGCCCTCCAGGAGCTCGAGGGCCAGGTGCACGCCGCGGATCCCGTAGTCCTCCACCCGCACGTCGTCGGGGGCCGCCTGTTCCAGGAGGCGCTGGGCCACCTCCACACCGAAGCCGTCGTCGGAGTTGAAGATGTTGCCGATCCCGGCCACCAGCGTGCGCGTCACAGCGGCTCCACCTCGTCGGGGTGGAAGTACAAGAAGCGGCCCTGGGCTCGCTGGATGTCGGCGCTGGGGTCGTCCTCCAGCAGCACCGCCACGTGCTGGTCGCCGTCGACGTCGAAGAACACGCCCTCGACGTTGGCCACCAGGCCGGCCAGGAAGAGGTCCTGGGCATCGGTGCGTCGCCCGGCCTGCCCGGGCTGCAGCCGCACCCTGCTGCCCTGCCGCACCTCCGTGCCCCCGATGCGGATGGCGTCCTCCCACGGGTTCACCGAGGCATCCACGGCGGGCTCCCACCACGGCAGGAGATCGTCGGCCACCCCACCGCCGGGCATGGGCCGCATCTCACCATGGAGGCTGGCAAAGGTGTCGGGGGAGAACCCCTCGATGCGGTCGACGATGGCCGCCGCTCGCGGATCGGTGCTGCGGGCCAAGCGCTTCTCGTCGTCGGTGAGGGTGAGGATGCGCAGGGCCAGGATCTCGTCGATCTCGGTGGCGTCGCACATGTCACCCTGGCTCTCGGCGGCCACTGCAGGGTGGTCGTAGAGGATGATCGGCGAGGACAGGACCGTGGTGGGATCGTCGGGCTCGCCGATGAGCACCGGGAAGGTGCCCTCGTTGGCGCAGGAGTCCACGGCCTGCGCGGCGAACTCCGGCGGCTCGAGCAGGGACAGGAACCGGGCGTCGTCCGAGTGCAGGAGGGTGTGGACGGCCACCAGCGATCGGCGCATCACCTGGTCGCGCGGCACATCGGTCTCGCACCAGTCGGTGAGGTTCTCCACTCGGACCCGCAGCTTGGTGAGCGGGTAGGGACCCGGGCTGTGCTCGGACTCGATCCGCACCACGGCGTCGACCTGGTGGCGCTCCCGCACGACCCGCCCGGCGTTGCCAAGGGGCTCGATGTCGAGGCTGGCGTCGAGGTGGATGGGCACGGCGCGCGAGCTCGGGGCGGGTCAGATCGACGCTGGTCACGTCGAGGGTGTGCTCCACCGCCTCGTCCCAGCTGGCCCACAGCTGACCATCCACCTCCAGCTCCGCCACCGGCTTGAAGCCACCGTCGATGGCCTCCTCCACGGTACGGGTCTGCACTTGGAGGTACCGCAGCTTCAGGTCGACCGAGGCCTCCAAGCCGAACTCGAGGATGCACTCGGTCTGCATCGACCACCGCTCGTAGCCGTCGACCTCGCTGTGGCGTCGGGGGGTGAGCACGCCGTACTGCCAACGCACCTGGTTCTTGGCTGCCGACGCCCGGTACGGGTAGAGGACGTAGCCCTCCCAGAGGACAGCGTCGGCCACCCGCTGCGCCTGCTCGAAGGGGTCGGCTGGGGTCACGGCCCGGCCTCCTTGAGGAGCCGCTCGATGGTGTCCTCCCACGAGATGAGCGCCCGGTCCGCCTTGTAGCGGAGGAGGGCGTCGAGGGTCTCGCGCTGGAGCCGGATCCAGCCGCTGTTGGGGAAGTACGTGTCCATGGTCGCCCGCCAGGTGGCGACCGGGAGGGCGTGCTGAGCCTCCACGTGCCAGGGCACCGGCTGCACCACTAGGCGCTCGTCGCGATAGCTGAAGATGGTGCCGTTGAAGAGCAGCGCGAGGGGCACATCCCCGTCGCCCAACGAGTGGAGGTACTTGGCCGCCGCCACCTCGAGGTCGTAGGAGCACGGCACCGGCAGGTCGATCTCGATGGCGCCGGTGAACTCCCCCACGGTGGTGGTGACCTGGGTCCATTGGAAGGGCCGGAGGCTCTCCCCCCACTGGGGCGCCTCGCCGAACAGCTCGAGCAGCCGAACCTCCTCCTCCGCGGAGTAGCGCCGCCGCTGAGGTTCGATCCGGATCTGCGCCTTGAGGACCATGGCGTGGACGGGCTGATCCTCGGGTGCGGTGATGCGCAGCCGCAGCACCAACGTCGGGGCCGCCGCGTAGACGTCGGGCTGGCTGGACAGGACGGCGATGGACAGGTCGTTCACGCCGCCCGCTCCCGCAGCTGCTCGAAGAACCCGTCCATGGCCTCGCGCGCCTCGGTCCCCCCGTCGAACCCCTTCCAGAGGCGCCGCATCTCCCCCACCAGCTCGTAGCAGGCATCGATGGGGACCAGGAACGCCTCCTGACGATCGGGGTCCATCCGCACCAGGAGCGCCTCCACGTCGGGCTCCATCGTGGCCAGCGCCTCGTGCCCCTCGGCGAGGCGGTCCCAGGCGTCAAGGGCCAACAGCGACTCGGTGGCGCCAGCCGGGCTCGGATAGAACGCCGTCACGGTGTCGGTGAGGGAGCTTCTGAAGAAGAACGCCACGCTGACGGGGATCTGCAGCTCTTCCCACCCGGAGCCGAGGATCATCGGTCCCAGCGACACATAGCGATCAGGAACGGCCCGGTACTTGCCGCCGCCCGCCCCACTGCTCGTGAAGAGCAGCCAGCAGCCCCGACACGTGCACATCAGGCTGCGGCTCTCGACGTTGACCACGTGCTCGTGCTCGTCGGCCACCATCTCCCCGCACATGTCGCACCGCTCGCCGGGACGGGGCTTCTCGGGGGCTCGCCGAATCCGCTGGAGGACGTCGAGCGGGTCGTTCACGATGCCCCCACGGCGATGCGCACCTCGCCGCCGTCCTCCATCAGCGGGAGCGGGTCGAGGTGGATGGGCTTGCCGTCCAGGCTGCGACCGGCCCGGGGCAGGTCGAACGCCGAGCCGCACACGGCGCAGCGCAGCACTGGCCCCTCGACGGTGGCGGTGTCCAGCGCGCTGTCGCACTCGGGACACCCGCTGCGGTAGGCGTAGAGCTGGCCGTCCACCCTGCACACGACCACCTTGTTGCCCTCGATCTCCAGGGGGCCCACCCGGTTGGGGGTCAACGCCCGCAGTCCGTAGATCGGGGCCATGGTCGGCGCCGGGTGGGGCTTGCGACCGAGGCTGACCGGCGTGGACGTGCCGGGCGCGCTGGAGGCGTCGTCGGCCCCGTCGACGTCGATCCGGGTGATCTCGGGGGCGGCCTCCTCGATGGCGGACTGGACGGCCAGCTCCAGCGTGACCGACGACGACGAGCAGCCGTCGCAGCTGCCCAGGAGCCGGAGTCGCACCACCCCTGCATCCGCCTCCACCTCCAACAGCTCGACGTCACCGCCGTGGGAGCCGAGGTAGGGGCGGACGCTCTCCAGGGCGCGCCGCACTCGCTGCTCGACGTCGAGAGGGTGGAGGTCGTGCAAGACCAGCAGCGACGCCACCAGGTCGTCGTCGGCCAGACGCTCCCGCAGCGCGGTGTCGTCGCCCGCCAGCTCCAGGATGCGGGCCAGCCCGCCGCCGTAGAGGTCGGTGACGAGGCTCACCACGTCCTGGACCTGCGACCAGTCGTGGCCGTCGAGGGACGACTCGAGCTGGTCGAGCAGGGCTTCGATCTGATCGCCGACGACTCGGAGGTCGATGGGTGGCGCCACTGGCCTCCTTCAGGGTTGGTGGATCAGCCTTCGACCTGGGCCAAGCCGGCGGGGCTGTGCTCCTTGCGCAGCACCTTCCCGTTGCCCAGGTACATGTGGACACCGCACGGCAGGCAGGGGTCGAAGCTGCGCACGGCCCGCATGATGTCGATGCCCTTGAAGTCGTCGATGGAGTTCTCCTCGAAGATCGGCGTGTTCATCACGGCGTCCTCGTAGGGCCCAGGCGTGCCGTAGCTGTCGGTGGGGTTGGCGTTCCAGGGGGTCGGCGGGTACGGGTGGTAGTTGGCGATCTTGCCGCCCTTGATCACCATGTGGTGCGACAGCACGCCGCGCACGGCCTCAGTGAACCCGCAGCCGATGGCCTCGTCCGGCACCTTGAACTCCTGCCAGGTCTTGGTGTGCCCGGCCCGGATCTCCGCCAGCGCCTTCTCGGCGAAGGTCAGTGCGGCGGCTGCCGCGTAGGCCTGGAAGTAGGTGCGGGCCCGGTTGCGCTCGATGGTGTTGGACCACTGCGGGATCTTCCACTCGAAGGTCACCGGCGGCTTGAGCGCCGTCTTGGGCAGGTGGATCTCCACGCTGTGGCCCGTCGCCTTGAGGGTGTCGGTGTTGACGAGCCCCGACAGGGCGGTAGACCACAGGCGGGCGATGGGTCCGCCCCCGGTGTCGAGGGCGAGGTGGTCGGTGCCGTCGAACCAGCGGGGCGACATCACCCAGCTGTACTTGTCGGAGAAGTCGCGCTTCTGCGGCTTGGGGTTGGTGTGCTGGTTCCAGGGGTGCCGGCGGTCGACCGGGTTCCCGAGGGGGTCCTTGGTGACGAACATCTCCTGACCCTCCCAGTCGTCGTAGTACGACGACCCGAGGAGGATCCGGATGCCCAGGTTGATGTCCACCAGGCTGTTGGTGACGAGCTTGCCGTCGACCACGATACCCGGGGTGACGAACATGGCCCGGCCCCACTCGGCCATGTCCTTGTACTCGAAGTTGCACACGTCGGGGTCCTGGAAGGCGCCCCAGCAGCCGAGCAGGATCCGACGCCGACCGTTCTCCTCGTAGCCCGGGAGCGCCTCGTAGAAGAAGTCGAAGAGGTCGTCGTGCATGGGCACGACCTTCTTCATGAACTCCACGTACCGCATCAGCCGGGTGATGTAGTCGGTGAAGAGCTGGATGGTGGCCGTGGTGCCGACGCCGCCGGGGTAGAGCGTGGAGGGGTGCACGTGCTTGCCCTCCATCAGGCAGAACATCTCCCGGGTGTAGCGGGACACCTGCAGGGCCTCCCGGTAGAACTCGCCCGGAGAAGGGGTTGAGGCGACCGCATGATGTCGCCGATGGTGCGATAGCCGTGGGCCTCGAGCGTGCGGGGCCTCGGTGCGGTTGGCCTGCTCGAGGACGCCGGGGTTGGTCTCGGCGACCATCTTCTCGCAGTAGTCGACCCCCACCAGGTTCTCCTGGAAGATGTTGTGGTCGAACATGTACTCGGCGGCCTCGCCGAGGTTGACGATCCACTCCCCCAGGTTCGGAGGCCGCACGCCGTAGGCCATCTGCTGGGCGTAGCAGGAGCACACGGCGTGGTTGTCGCCGCAGATGCCGCAGATGCGGCTGGTGATGAAGTGGGCGTCGCGGGGGTCCTTGCCCTTCATGAAGATGCTGTAGCCCCGGAAGATCGACGAGGTGCTCTGGCACTCCGCGACCGTTCCCTTGCCGAAGTCGATCTTGGTGTAGATCCCCAGGCTCCCGACGATGCGGGTGATGGGGTCCCACGCCATGTCGACGAGGCCGTTGGCGTCTGCCGTCTTGGTCATGGCCATGTCGTCAGCTCCAGGTCTTCGTGTGTCCGGTGGTCAGCTCGGGGCCCTTCTTGCGCCACTTGGGTTCCTTGTTCACCGTCCGGTTGGTCATCCTCCGGAGACCGCGGACGGCCCCTCCGTAGAGCCCGCTGGCCGCGCTCGAGACCCGGGCACCGGGCGGTTCGTCCATGAACGGCATGAACTTGTCGGGGAAGCCGGGCATGGTGCACCCGATGCAGATGCCACCCACGTTCGGGCAGCCCCCCACCCCGTTGATCCAGCCCCGCTTGGGGACGTTGCAGTTGACCACTGGGCCCCAGCAGCCGAGCTTGACGATGCACTTCGGGGAGCCGTACTCGGTGGCGAAGTCGCCCTGCTCGTAGTAGCCGGCCCGGTCGCAGCCCTCGTGGACGGTGGCGCCGAAGAGCCACTGCGGGCGCAGGGCGTCGTCCAGCGGGATCATCGGGGCCTGTCCGGTGGCCATGTACAGGAGGTACAGGATCGTCTCGGAGAGGTTGTCGCCCTGGATGGGACAGCCCGGCACGCACACGATCGGGATGCCGGCCTTGGACTTCCAGTCCCACCCGAGGTAGTCGGGGACCCCCATGGCTCCGGTGGGGTTGCCGGCCATGGCGTGGATGCCGCCGTAGGTGGCACAGGTGCCCACCGCCAGTACGGCTAGGGCCTTGGGGGTGAGGCGGTCGAGCCACTCGCTGGTGGTCATCGGCTGGTCGGTCTCGGGATTGTTGCCGAACCCGCACCAGTAGCCCTCGCGCTTGATGGCCTCGTTGGGGATCGACCCCTCCACCACGAGCACGAACGGCTCCAGCTCGCCGCGGTCGGCCTTGAAGAACCACTCGAGGAAGTCGTCGGCCCCGCCGTTCGGGCCGCACTCGAAGTCGATCAGAGGCCAGTGCACCGCGATCTTCGGCAGCCCTGGCAGGGCGCCGAGGGCGATCTCCTCGATGCTCGGCTGGGTGGCGGCCGTCAGCGCGACCGAGTCGCCGTCACAGCTGAGACCGGCGTTGATCCAGAGGATGTGGATCACCTGCTCGTCGGGCGGGGCTTGCGTGGCGGACACGGCTGACCTCCACCGCGAGGGATCTCGGCGCCCCCCTGCGCTCTGTCACCATGCGCCCGGTCGTCGAGGACGTAAATCGGTGCATTTTCCACCTACTGCGCCTAAGCGGTCCTGGGCTTACGGTGGCCACGATGCCGGTCGTGGCGATCACCGCCTCCGAGCGGGCCGCCTTCAAGCGGTGCCGTCGCGCGTGGGACCTCGGCGCTCGGATGCGCCGCGGCCTCCAGCCCGTGGACGCTCCGTCACCAGCCGAGCACCCTGCCGCGAGAGGCGCTGGCAGTGCACTACTTCCCGGGCATGTGGACCTGGGCGCGAGAGATCGTGCGCCCCCTCGTCCTGCAGGCCGCCGGTCCGGCGGCCGACTACGTGGCTCGCTACGTCGACTGGGCCGAGCAGCTCGACGACTTCGAGCCGCTGCGGGTGGAGTTCGACTACGACGCCCGCGTCCCCCACCCGTCCGGCGAAGGTGACCTGGCCGCCCCCGACGGCCGGGCCGTGCACTACCAGGGGCGCGCTCATGCGCTGGTGGTCGACCCCAATGGGCTCCACTGGTTGCTCTTCCACCGGTTCGGACCCTGGACCGAACCGGATCTCCTCCGTCTCGACGAGGAGGCGGTGACGGCCGCGTGGGCCTGGGAGGCCACCTTCCTCGACGCGCGGATCGACGGAGTCCTGTACAACGAGCTGACGCCGGACGGGCGGTTCCGTCGGACCCGCTTGCGCCTGGCTCGAGGGGCCGTCGCCGTGGCCGGGCGGCAGCTGGCGCAAGAGGCCGCCGAGATGCTCGATGCCGAACTGTCGTTGCACCCGACGCCGGGCCAGCACTGCACGGCCTGCTCGTTCCGTCCGCCTTGTCTGGCCATGCAGGACGGCCATGACGCCGATCCCCTCCTGCGCGAGGGGTACCGCCCCAGACCGCCCGACGATCTGGAGGAAGGGCGGCTGGGCGGTGCCACCTGGGGCATGGGGAGGGGGGCCATGCCGGCCTTCCGCCGCCGCCCGAGCCCAACCGATCCGACGTAGGACTCAGCCACGGGTGGCGGCGATGGCCGCCTGACCGATGCTGATGCCGGCGTCGTTGGGCGGCACGACACGGTGGACGAGCACCTCGAGACCGTCGGCCATCAGATGCTCCTCCAGCACCTCAGCCAGGCGTTGGTTCTGCACCACCCCGCCGGTGAGGGCCACCGTGCCGAGGCCGTGACGGTGGGCCAAGTCGGCGGCCGTGGTTGCCAGCGCCTGGCCGAGGGCCTCATGGAAGCCGGCGGCCACCCGGGTGACCTCATCGCCGGAACGGTGGGCGGCCACCACCTGGGCCACCAGCGGGGACGGATCCAGCACCGTCATCCCGTCGACCTCCCGGCCCGGTTCGAGGTCCCAGCGCGGCGCCTCTCGCCTCGGCACCGCTCGGGCGGCCGCCTCCAGCTCGATGGCCGCCTGCGCCTCGTAGGTGACGGCGGGACGGAGCCCCAGCAGCGCCGCCACGGCGTCGAAGAGCCGGCCCATGCTGGTGGTGACCGGTCCCTGGCTTCGTTCAACCAGATCCCGGACGGCCGCCGCCCGAGGATCCGAGAAGCCGTCGTCTACGCCAGCGCGGCGAGCCCAGGCCACCGCCATCCGCCACGGCTCGCGGATGGAGGCGGCCCCGCCGGGCATGTGCACCGGCGCGAGGTGCCCCACCCGCTCGAAGCCTTGGAGGTCGGCCACTAGGAGCTCCCCGCCCCACAGGGCGCCGTCGGTGCCGTAGCCGAGCCCGTCCAGAGCCACCCCCAGCACCGGTCCGGCCCGGCCGTGCTCCGTGAGGCAGGAGGCCACATGAGCATGGTGGTGCTGCACCGGCACCGCCTCGAGATCCAGGTCGGCCGCCAGCTTCGTTGACAAGTACTCGGGGTGCAGGTCGTGGGCCACCACCGTGGGACGAACGTCGTACAGCCCGCAGAGATGGTCGATGGCCTGCAGGAACGACTGGTAGGTGGCGAGGTGCGCGAGATCGCCGATGTGGTGGCTGGCCACCACATCGACACCGAGGGTCACCGCAACGGTGCTCTTCAGCTCGGCCCCCACCGCCAGGATCGGTCGGGACGCGGCCACCACCAGCGGCAGCGGCGTGGGCGCGTACCCGCGCGACCGGCGCAGCACCTGGGTGCGCCCGACGGGGGTGTCGCGCACCACCGAATCGTCGCAGCGGATGTGGATGCCCCGGTCGTGACCCAGGACGCCGTCCACGAGGGGGCCAAGGCGATCGGCGGCGTCAGCGTCGTCATGGGCGATGGGCTCGTCGCTGAGGTTGCCGCTGGTCATCACCAGCGGGCCCCCGACATCGGCCAGCAGCAGGTGGTGCAGCGGCGAGTAGGCAAGGAGGATCCCCAGGTCGGGCAGGCCGGGGGCCACGCCGTCGGCGATCGCCGACCCATCCCGTCGACGCCCCAGCACGATGGGTCGGCCCGGCGCCGTCAGGGCGGTCCTCCCCTCCGCGCTCAGGTGGACAAGTGACCAGGCCTGGTCCTCGTCGGCCACCATCACGGCAAAGGGCTTGTCGTCGCGTGCCTTGCGCCGCCGGAGGCCAGCTACGGCCGCCTCGTCGGAGGCGTCCACGGCGAGGTGGTAGCCACCGATGCCCTTCACGGCGACGATGCCGCCGGCGCGAAGGGTGGCCACCGCGGCGGCAAGGGCCGCGTCACCACTTGTGCCCGGAACGTCGGCCGTCGTCCAGGACAGCCGCGGACCACAGGCCGGGCAGGCGTTGGGCTGGGCGTGGAAGCGCCGATCGAGCGGGTCGTCGTACTCGGCTTGGCACGCCGCGGCACATCGTGAAGCCGGCCATGGTGGTGCCGGGACGGTCGTAGGGGACGGACCGCACGATGGTGTAGCGGGGGCCGCAGTCGGTGCAGTTGGTGAACGGGTAGCGGTGGCGGCGGTTCGCCGGGTCGGTCACCTCGGCCAGGCAGGCCTGGCAGGTGGCGGTGTCGATCCCCACAGGAGCGAGGGGAGCCCCGGCCCCCACGCTCTCGGTGATGACGAAGCCAGCCTCGCCGACTGGGGCCACTGGCTCCACCCGGACCGAGGTCACCCGGGCCAGCGGCGGCGGTGAGCCGGCCAGACGGCGGGCCAGGTCCAGCAGCGCCCCCTCGGACCCCTCGACCTCCAGGAGGACGCCCTGGCTGTCGTTGCGGACCCATCCCGTCAGGCCTCGGGTGGTCGCCTCTCGGTACACGAAGGGGCGGAAGCCCACCCCTTGCACAGTGCCCGTCACCCGGATCCGGTGGCGCACCTCCAGTGGCTCGCCCACGCGGCGACGGTCAGCAGATCCGCGGGAGCGGATCTCCCACCAGCATGTCCACGATCCGGGTGCCGCCGAAGGTGGTGAGGAGCACCACCACCCCCTCCGGATCGGCCTTGATCTCACCGATGGCGGCGGCGTCCGCACCATGGGGCGACGATCGCAGGGCGGCAAGGGCGGCGTCGGCCTCCTCGGGAGCCACCACCGCCACCAGCTTCCCCTCGTTGGCCACGTACAGCGGATCGATGCCCAGCAGGTCGCAGGCGGCAGTGACGGCCGGGGCCACCGGCAGGGTGGTCTCGTCGAGCACCACCGCCAGGTTCGTGGCCTTGGCCAGCTCGTTGCACACGGTGCCGAGCCCCCCTCGGGTGGGGTCCCGCAGCCACCGGGTGCTGGGCGCCGCCGTCAGCAGCTCGTCGACCATGTCGGCCAGCGGGGCGGTGTCGGAGCGGATGTCGGCCTCGAGGGCCAGATCACCGCGGGCCAGCATCACCGCCATGCCGTGATCAGCAAGGGTCCCCGAGACCAGCACTGCGTCGCCCGGCTGCACCCGGTGGGGCCCGAGGTCGCGCCCCTCGGGGAGGATCCCGACGCCGGCGGTGGTGATGTAGAGCCCGTCGGCGGCCCCCCGGTCGACCACCTTCGTGTCGCCCGACACGATGGCCACCCCGGCAGCCTTGGCGGCCTCGGCCATGTCGGCCACGACGTCGCGCAGCTCAGCCATCGCGAACCCCTCCTCGATCACGAAGGCCGCGGAGAGCCAGTGGGGCCTGGCCCCGAGCATGGCCACGTCGTTCACCGTGCCGTGCACAGCCAGGTGGCCGATCGATCCACCGGGGAAGAACCGGGGTCGGACCACGAAGGAGTCGGTGCTGAAGGACAGCCGGCCTCCGCCCGGGAGCGGGAGGGTGGCGGCGTCGGCCAGTGGCGCCAGGGCCTCGTTGGTGAAGGCCTCCAGGAACACGGCGTCGACGAGGGCGGCGGAAGACTTCCCGCCGGCACCGTGGGCCAGGGTGATGATGTCGTCGTTCAGGCGGGGGCGACGGCGCCGAAAGGCCTCGATGCGCTCGAGGACCTTCCCCTCTCGGCCCTCAGCCGACATGATCGCCCTCTGCGCCGAGGCGGCGCTGGATGCGCTCCCACAGCTCGAACACGACCGAGCTCTGCGACTCCTGGATGCGGTGCACGGAGTCAGACCGTACGACCAAGCAGTGGTCGAGGGCGCCCGGTTCGGCCATCGACCCTCCGTCGTAGCCCGCCACACCCACCGCCAGCAGGCCCAGGCGACGGGCCGTGCCGAACGCGTGCAGGAGGTTCTGCGAGCTCCCGCTGGTGGAGAGTCCCACCGCGATGTCGCCGGCGCCAGCCGTGGAGAGGAGCTGCCGTGAGAAGACCAGCTCGTAGCCCACATCGTTGGCCAGGGCGGTGAGCACGGCGTGGTCGGCCACGAGGGAGCGTGCGGGGAGCGCCTGACCCGACGGAGGGCGGCTGAAGAGGTCGACCAGGCCGGCCGCGTCGGTGGAGCTGCCCCCGTTGCCGAAGGCGAAGAGCCGGGCCCCTCCCGCGAAGCGCTCAGCCATGGCCGCGGCTGTGGCGTCGAGCTCGGCATCGAGCTCCAACAGGGTCCGGAGCCGCAGCTCCTCGCTCAGCGCCGCCTTGGCCTCCGCCGAGCGCGCCAGGTCCTCCAGCAGCGGGCCGGCGTCGCGCTCGTCGTGCTCGATGAACGGGTAGAGGAAGTCCGTCACTGGTCGACCACCGAGATGGCGGTGCCGGCGTGCACGAGGACCAGGTCGCCTGGCTGCACCTCACCGACCATGAGCGTGCTGATCCGCTCGGTGCCGGCCGCGCTCCGCACGGTGGCATCGCCGTCGTCGACCCCGACCACCTCGGCCAGACGCCCTTCGTCGGAGCAGGTCGTGCAGACCACCGTGTCCCCCGCGATGGGCTCGCCGAGGAGGCCCGGGTGCTCGAAGCACACGTGGGTGAGCTCCCAGAGCACGTGGTAGCCGCGCACCAGGTGCCCGTCGTGGCGGCCGGTCGGGTCGTCGCCCATCCAGAGCAGGTGGTCGGCCTGGTGGGCGGTGAGCGGACGGGTCCCCGCTCCCATCCAGATGGTGGTCAGTCCCCACGCTTGGGCGCGGCGCAGGGTCCGCTCGACCGGCGCGTCGCCATCCCCGATGGCGAGGAGGACATCGCCCGCCCGCGCCTGGGGGCGGAGGGCGTCGAGCGCGTCGTGGCCGAGGAGGGCTACCGCAGGGAGGGCTCGTGATCCCACCACCACGGGGTGCACGAACTCCACGGCCACGTGCTGGGCGTGGTGGGGGGCTCCCGGCGCCCAGCACCAGAGGGTGGCCCCGTGGTGGAACCGGCGGGCCAGCGCCAAGGCCGTCGTGGCGAGGTCGGAGGCCACGCTCCCCAGGACCTCATCTCGGCGATCGAGCATCCACGTCCCCCTGGCAGCCCGCGAGCGGCGAGCAGATGTGGGATCGTACAACCGAACGCGGCAGCAACACCGGGGGTGCAGCCGATGCCTTCAAACTGCGAGGGACGGTGCCGCTTCGAGTTCGCGCCCCGCGCCACTTCCTGTACCCCTCGCTGCTGCTGTTGCTGGCCGAGGAGCCCCGGCATGGGTACCGCCTCGTCGACTCGCTGCTCCGCCTGGGCTTCGGGCCGGTGGACCGCCCCAGCGTCTACCGAGCGCTCGGTGAGCTGGAGGCCGATGGCCTGCTGCACTCGTGGGAGACCTCCTCCACCGCCGGGTCACCCCGCCACGTGTACGGGGTGACCGACGCCGGCCACCGCCAGCTCGACCGCTGGATGGCGGTGGTGGCCGACGAGCGCGACGCCCTGCAGGGGGTGTTGAAGCGGTACGACACCGTCGCGCTCGACGGTGACTGACGCGCACAGGTCATGATGCCGGGATGCGTATCCACCTCAGGGCCCTCGCCGAGCGGCTGCGCAGCAGTTTCTTCTTCGTCCCGATGCTGGCCGTCGTGGCCGGGGTCGGCCTGGGACTGGCGGGGATCGCCGTCGACTCCCGCATCGACAGCAACACCAGCTCGCTCCCGCTCGGTGTTGCCTCCACAGTCGACAGCGCACGCGCCGTCCTCAGCACCGTGGCCGGCGCCACCATCACCTTCGCTGGCATCGCCTTCTCCATCTCCCTCCTGACGCTCCAGCTGGCGTCCAGCCAGTCTCTCCGCGGGTGATCCACACCCTCTTCCGCGACCCGTTCAACCGTCGGGTGATGGCGCTGGTGGTGGGCACCTTCGCCTACTGCGTGGTGGTCCTGCGCTCCGTCCGGTCCGCCTTGGAGGACGGCGGTGAGGCCGTGGTGCCCAACTTCTCGGTCGGGGTGGCCGTCTTCCTCGGCATCGCCACCATCCTCACCATCGTGGCCTTCATCAACCACAGCGCCCACTCCATGGACATCAGCGAGATCCTCGAGGACGTGCGGCGCCAGTCGGAGGCGCAGATTCGGCGGGAGTGGCCGGTGGCGGACGGCCAGCCACCGGCGTGCCCCACCGGCGACGAGGCCCAGGGCCCAGGAACCGTGGTGCGCCTTCGCCGCTCGGGATGGGTGCAGGAGATGGACGTGGAGGCGCTGCTGGCGTGCCTGCCTCCCGGCGGGCAGATGCGGGTGGAGACCTTCCCCGGCCGCTACGCCATCAGCGGCACGCCGTTCGCCACCGTGACGCCGCCGATCGACGACAGCGACGGGCTCGCCAGGGTGATCGACTCGGCCATCGCCATCGGGGACACCCGCACCCTCCAGCAGGACGTCTCCTACGGGCTGCGCCAGCTGGCCGATGTGGCGCTGAAGGCGCTGTCGCCGGGGATCAACGACCCCACCACCGCGCAGGACGCCATCTTCCACGCCGGCGCCGTCCTCGCCGAGCTCCTCCGGCGTGACCCGCCCGCCTCCTTGCTGGTGGGGGACGCCGGTCGGCGGCTGGTGCTGGATCAGCAGCACACCCACGCCGAGCTGGTGCAGCTGGCCTTCGCCGAGGTGCGCCGGGCAGCCGCCGGCCAGCCCACCGTCTGCGTCTACCTGCTCGAGGCCCTGGAGCTGGTGGTCGAGACCGTGCGGGCCACCGGGCTCACCGACCGCATCGCTCCCCTGGAGGAGCAGGCCCGCCTCGTCCTCGCCGGCGCCGAGGCGGCCGACCTGCTCCCCCACGACCTCGAGGTGGTCCGGGAGGCGTACGCCAAGCGCTTCGGCGCGCACGCCGGCTGACCCACCACCTCCAGCCAATTGAGGTTGGGGGCATGGCAGTCCGCCCCTCGGCTCGTCATGCCCCCAACCTCATCGGGGGGCGCGGTGGGGACCGGATTCGTGGCGGTCAGGGGCAGCCCGGGCCGGTGGGCCGGTCGGGGATCGAGGGGTCCACCACCTCGATGTGGACATGGGGCCAGGCCGGGAGTCCTGTGTCCTCCTCCACCTGCGAGGGGAACGGCAGGACCCGAGCGTGGGCGGCGAGCGGGGTGATCCCGGCCTCCACTCGTTGACCGCTGCGGAGGCGCAACCCCTCCACGTGCAGCACCTTGACCTCCCACCCCGGTCGCGCATCGGGTTCGATCACCGCGAACTGGTCGCGGTGGTCGCAATAGAGGGTGTAGGAGCCGGCTCGCTTCACCGTGCCAGTGACGGGCGACCGCACCTCCCGCCCGGGGGCCACCACGATGTCGGCCGCCCCGTGCGGCGTGGTGTCACGGTCTCGGGTGTCCATCGTGAACCATCGTGCGCTGCCGACCACCGCCGTCTGTGGCCGGGCGCCGTCGTGGCCCGACTGGTGGAAGCCGATGGCCTCCACCTGATCCGTCGGGTGGTGCAGCACCACCGGGCCCACCGCGGCATAGGCCACCCACGGCTGCTCGGTGATCACGCGGATCGGGTGAGGTCGAGTGGTGGTCGTGCTGGTGGCAGGACGCGGCGCCTCTGTCGAGCTGGTCGACGGGAGGGTCGTGGCGGCCGCCTCGAGGCTCGGGCGTTCCACGCGGCTCGTCCCCGCCGCCCGCTCTTCCGCCGTGCCACAGGCGGCCAGGATCCCGACGGCGACCAGGATGGCCCACCGGCGTGCTGGGCTCCCGTTCACCCTGCTGAGCGTAGGAGACCCCTGGGGTCAGCCAGGGGGCGCGAAGAACTCCAAGGCGATGTTGTCCGGGTCACGGAACGACAGACCCGACCCGTAGGGGGCGTCGACGACACCGCCGTGGGCCACGCCCAGCGAGTTGAGGCGCTCCTCCCACTGCTCCAGCTCGCCTCGGTTGGCGCAGCCGAAGGCCACGTGGTCGAGACCGGGTCGCAGCTCGTCGAACGCGTCGGCCGAGGAGGGCTTCGGGTGCTGGTGGATGCCGAAGAGCGTGCCACCCAGGAGCCACACCACGTGGTGGAAGGCCCCGGTGTCCTCGTCGACCACCGGGTCGGCATCGAAGAGCTTGTTGTACCAGGGTCGGCTGCGCCCCAGGTCACTGACCGTGACCGCCACGTGCGCCAGCGCAGGAAACTCCGCCATGTCCTACCTCCGTCGTTGGTTGGGGGCACCCTAGATCTCCATCCTCGGGTCTGCTCGGGTTACCGCGGTAACCCACCCGCTCACGCCTTCCGGTCGACAACCACAACCCGAGAGGAAGCACCATGCCGTTGATCCAGGTGAAGCTCATCGAGGGCGTGTTCGACGCCAGCGAGAAGGAGGAGATCATCGAGAAGCTCACCGATGCGATGGTGAGCATCGAGGGCGAGGCCATGCGCCCGGTCACGTGGGTGACCATCGACGAGGTGGCCAGCGGGGAGTGGGGCATCGGCGGCAAGCCCCTGCACACCGGCGACATCGTCGGTATGCGCGCCGGGGGCTGACCGACGGCGCTGTCTCAGGGGCGGGTCGAACCTTCTGGCTCGCCCCTGAGGCCTGTCGCGCCGTGGTCCGGCCAGCGATCGGACAGCACCCCGGGCTACTCCACGCCGAAGGTGGCCAACCAGCCCAGATCGTCGGCCCGATCGACCCGGTACACCCCACCCGTCCCCCCGCAGCTGCCGTTCAGCCCGAACGAGGTCACCCCGGCGATCACGTTGGATCCGCCGAGGAAGTTCGGCCCACCGGAGTCACCGAAGCACGTTCCTCCGGTCGAGTGGTTGTTGGACAGGAGCAGGGAGTAGTCCCGGGCGATCCCACGGTTGATCTGGAGGAGGTGAGGCTCCGCGAACATGCGCACCCGCTCGGCGACGGTGTGCTTGGGATCCCCGTTGATCCGCTGCAACCCGTAGCCAACGGCGGTGAAGGTGGTGTGGCGGCGAGGCTTGAGGGAGTCGAGCTGGTCGAGCTCCGGCAGCTGCCCGTACTCGGCCATGGGCACCGGCGAGTCCAGCACCACCACACCCAGGTCGAACAGGAAGAAGGCGTCCGGGTCGTAGCTCGGGTGGGTGTGCGGCGTGCCGCTCACCTCGCCCGTGTTCGGGTAGCCGTTGCCGGGGATCCCCGATTGCACGTCAGCGTCGAACCAGATCTCGACATGGGAGGCAGGAGACTCAGTGCAGTGCCCGGCGGTCAGGAACACCGTCGGTGCGAGGAGGGTCCCGCTGCAGCGCCACAGGACGTTGCCGTCGTCGTCCTGGGCGACCATCAGCCCGACAAAGGGGTGCCGCTCACCGTCCAGCTCACCGTCGGTGATGGCCCCTGCCGGAGTCACCAAGACAGTCGCGGCGACGGCCGCCGCCACCAACAACTTTAGGGTCCAACCCAGCTGCGAACGGACCTCAGCCACAGCATCCTCCCTCGTCCTCAGCGCCCAGCGGCCATACGGTAGGCCGATTCGAGGTACCCCGCCGTGCCACCCGAGACGGGCGACGGACGGCCGTGGCGCTCTTGCGCTCAGCCCGGGAGGATGAGCTGGAGGCCGGCGGCGGTGAGCAGCACCAGCTCTCCGTCCTCGAGCTCGCCAAAGCTGACGACGTTGCCCACGTCTCGGGCCAGCTCGACAGGGTCCGATGTGGGGTCGTCGGAGGGAACGGCCTTGATGAACCCCGAGCAGTAGTCGCCGAAGAGGTACCACCCGTACAGGCTGGCGTCCCTGGCGCCGCGGTAGACGTAGCCCCCGGTGATCGAGCAGCCCACGCCGTGGTCGTAGGTGACGACCGGGGCGGTGAACGACGGATCCGGGCTGCCCTCGTAGTCGTTGGCACCTTCGACCGTGTCCCACCCGAAGTTCGGCTTGGGCGCGTCACCATCCACGACGGACACCTCCTCGATCGTGTTCTGACCGACGTCAGCTATCCACAACCGATGGGTCTCCCGGTCGAAGCTGTAGCGCCACGGGTTGCGCAAGCCGATGCCCCAGATCTCTGGACGCTCCCAGTCAGGGTTCGATACGGGAGCCAGAACGCCGCCGTCCGGATCGGGCACGACGCGAAGCATCTTGCCGAGCAGGGAGCTGTCGTCCTGGGCCACCTCACCGCGGTCGCCGGCCCCACCGCCGTCGCCCGTCCCGATCCACAGCGCACCGTCGGGCCCGAACACGAGGTTGCCGCCGTTGTGGTTCTCGTAGGGCTGCCCCACCTTCAGGTGCAGGGTCCCCTCCCCGGCCTCGGGTGTCCCAGCGTCGAGCGCCCACGAACGGATCTCCGTGTCACCGCGAGCAGTTGTGAAATCGAGATACATGCGGTCGTTCCCCTGATCGAGGGCGATCCCGAGGAGACCCCGCTCCCCACCAGTGCTGATCTGATCGCTCACGTCGAGCACCACGTCGACCCGGCCGGTGTCGAGATCGACGGCGTGCACCCGCCCGTCCAGCGTGGTCACCAGCACCGGGCCTGGGCCGTCCGGATCGGCCAGGGCCGACGCCCCCGGCAGGGCGATGCTCTCGGCCAGCGAGAGGGACGGGTCAGCGCCAGTGGGGCTGGCCGCCGCTGCGGGATCCGGGCGCGGCACGTCGGCGCCGGCCCTCGCTGGATCGGACGTCCGGCCAGCGGCTTGCCCGTAGAAGGGGTCCGGCACCGCCAGCTTGGCCAGGAACCAGACCTCGTCCCGCTTCACCCAGACGGCCCCCAGGAGCCCCACGACCAGAACGGTCGCGATCACCTTGCTACGCCGTGATCGGGGGAGGACGTTCATGCACCAGCCTTCGGTGTGAAGCACCTAGGCAGATGTGCATGCCCGACGCGAGCGTGCCGCCGGCAAAGCCGGCGGCACGCTGTGAGCCTTGGTGTGCTCAGATGGCGCGGACGTTCTGGGCTTCCTCGCCCTTGCGTCCGGGGGCAACGTCGAACTCGACCTTCTGCCCTTCGTCGAGGGTCTTGTAGCCCTCGGACTGGATGTTGGAGAAGTGGACGAACACGTCGTCGCCCTCTTCACGCGAGATGAAGCCGAAGCCCTTCTCTGCGTTGAAGAACTTCACGGTACCTGTAGTCATTGCACGTCTTTTCTGTAGCGACACCCGTCAGAGCGACAGGGTCAGGACAAGGCTACAGCGCCGTCGGCCCCTCGGGCGCTTCCGTCACGCTCCTCCTTACGGCCAGGCATCCTGGGCCACCTATCCGGCCTTGGGCATGCTGGGACAGGTCGTCCGGTAGGGGCGATCCCCCATCAGCTCGCTCCACTCGTCCCGGGAGAAGTTGCGGCCGGCGATCGCGCAGGCGCGAGCGGCCCAGTCGTCGGGGCTCGAGGGGAAGGTCCACACCCCGCCGTCCTCGCTCGCCACGATCACGTTCTCGCCGGTGGCGTCGAACCACACGTAGGTCGTCTCGAGCGGGTCACCTGGCGTGACCCGCGCGACTCGAGCCCGGCTCGCCACGTCCCAGAGCTCGACTGTCCCGTCGAAGCTGCCCGCGGCGATCAGCGTGCTGTCCGGCGAGAACGCCGCCGAGACCACCGGCCCGTCAACCCCCTGCAGTGGGCGACCGATCAGCGCTCCGGTCGCCTGGATCGATGAGGGTGATGAGCCCGTTCGCGCCGCCCGCCGCGAGCGTCGACCCGTCCGCGCTGAAGTACAGCCTCCACGACGAGTCGACGCCCTCGAGCGTCGTTCGCACCTTCCCGGTGTCGTGGTCGACGAGCAGGACGCTGTTGATCTGACGTTCCTCGTCCGAGAGCCCGACGGCCAGGGTGCGACCGTCGGGGCTGATGTCCACGTTGTTGACGTAGTGATCGAACTCCAGGGGCTCGCCGATGATCTCCAAGGTCGTCGCGTCGAGCTCCACCACGCCGCCCTCGTGCAGCCCCACGAACACCGACGTGCCGCCGGGACGCGAGCCGACGGACCCGCTGGTCGAGTCGAAGGGCAGCGCCTGCTCGGCCACCATCTCGCCCGTCGCCGGATCCCACAGCCGAGCCATGGTGTCGTCGAGGCCGACCGTCACGAGGAACCGCCCGTCGGCGGTCCAGTCGTGCCACCCGACGCGGCCGTGCTTCGTGCTCGTAGCAGCGGGCCGAGCTCCGCGCTCGCGACGTCGAAGAACGCCAGGTCGCCACCGCCGTCGGGTTCGTAGATGTAGGCGATCGATGTGCCATCGGGACTTGGCGACATGTAGCACGATCGGCAGCGGCTCGGTGTGGCCGTTGGGATGGATCTGAGCTCACCACTCGTCGATCACCCGCCAGATCCCACTTCGACGACGACCCCGTCGGCGGCGGTCGAGTACAGCGTGGACGAGTCCTGCACGAACTGGAGCGTCGCCGGCGGCGACGTGTGGCCGGCGAGGCGTTGGAGCAGCTCGCCGTTGGCCGGATCCCAGATCGTGATGCTCCGGTCCTGCCACCCCGTCGCGACCGTTCGGCCGTCCGGGCGCACAGGCGACGACCTCGATGGCCGAGCTGCTCGGCAGCGCGTGCTCCACCGCGCCGGTGTCGAGGTTCCGCACCGACATCAGATCGTTCGTGCGTGCCACGATCCTCGGCCCCGTCGGGTCGAGCGCGATCGGGCGGTGGGCGTCGGGGATCGTCGACAGGAGCGCGCCGGTGGCGGGATCGATCACGGACACTCCGGACCCCGGGCCGCTGCCGTCGCCGGCGACGACCAGCCGGTTGTCGAAGGTGAACTCGACCTCCGGGACGTCGAGGCCGTACTCGACCTTCCGCGGGGAGGGATCGGGATCGTGCAGGTCCCAGATCATCTCGTACGCCGGTGTTCCCTGTTCGGGGTTGGCAGCGTTGCTCACGGCGAGCCACCGGCCGTCGGGGCTCAACGCGAGCGTCGGGTCGGGCCAGAACCCGGAGCCATCGTCCAGGTCGGTGCGTGGGATCAGCGGAAGCGCGTCGCGGGTCTCCTCGCCCGTCGCTCCGTCGAAGAACCGGACCGCGGGCCCCGGGTGGTCCTCCTCAGGCGGCCTCATGTCGAGGACGGCGAAGCCCTCACCGTCCGCCGTGGGCGTCGCCCCGTTCCAGTGCACGGGCACCGCGACCGACGCCTCCGTCGGTCGCAACGTCGTCGCGTCGTAGATCGGCGTGACGCTCGGTCGGGCGAGTGACGAGGTGCTTGCCGTCTCCGGTGACCACGAAGTCGAACAAGCTGTCACCCGGTGTGTTGCCGATGACGCCGATCACCTGTGGCTTCTGGTTGAGCACCGCCAGCAGGTTCGAGCGGGTGTCGACCGAGTCGTCCAAGCGCCGGGCCTCCACCGCGAGCAGCAGCGCCTGGTCGAAGTCGTCGACCGTGAGGGCGAGCGTGCTGAGCCGTCGGGCCTCGGCCGCCGTCTGGGCGGCCACGGCCTGCTCGGTCGACTCGCGCGCTTCGTTCCGCTGACCGAAGGCGACGACGCCGGCGATCACCGACAGCACGAGGAACACCGCGGTGGCGCCGAGCAGCGCGCGGAGGCGACGACCGCGACGCTCGACCTCGCGTCGCTCGCGATCGGCGTGGTCGCGACTGGCGTCGAGGAACTCTCGCTCGCGGGGGCTCAACGTCGTCGTCGAGCGCTTCGACCAGTCGAGCGCCGCGACCAGCCGCGGGCCGCGATACAGCTCGGCGGGATCGCGGCCGAGCTCGTCCCACGACCGCGCCGAGTCGGTCACGTGCCGGAGCGTCCGGATCCCCTCGCGGTCCTCGTCGAGCCACGCACGAAGGCGCGGCCACTCCCGGATGAGCGCTTCATGGGCGACCTCGACGGTGTGCTCGCTCGGTGGTGAGCAGCCGGGCGTCGGTCAACGTCCCCAGCAGCTGCTCCAGCTCGGGCGACTCCTCGCCCTCCGATCGCAGCTCGTCGAGGGCGACCCGGCGTCGCGTGTCCTCGGTGCCTTCGCCGAGCTCGGTGAGCCGCAGGAAGATCGAACGGGCCAGCTGCTGCTGCGCCTCAGGCAGCGCGACGTAGACCGACTCGGCGGTGCGGGCGATCGCACCACGCACGCCGCCGCACTCGCGGTACCCCGCGAGGGTGAGGGTGCGGTCGCTGCGGCGCTTCCACGTCTCGAGGAGCGCGTGCGACAGCAGCGGGAGCGAGCCCGGCTCGCCCGCCACGTCGCGGAGCATCAGATCGACGAGACCGCGCTCGATCTTCAGCCCGGCGATGCGTGCGGGCCCTTCGATCGCAGCGCGGAGCTCGGTTCGTCCATGGGCCCGAGCAGCGCGGTCGACGCCTCGAGCGCCGCACCCAGCCCAGGGACCGACGCCCCGAAGCCGAAGAAGTCGGCGCGCATGGCGATCAGCACGAGCATCGGGCCGCCGGGCGCGGTCGCCGCCCCAAGCAGGGCGTCGATGAAGCGGCTGCGCTCGGCGGCGTCGGTGCAGAGCGTGAACATCTCCTCGAACTGGTCGACGAAGACGACCAGCCGCTCGACGTTCGAGCCGCTGCACCGCGGCGGCGAGCCCAGCAGGATCCTGCTCGAGCGAGCGCGAGCAGCGCTCCCGGGCTCGTGCTCCAGCGAGGCGGCGCAGGCCGCGGTGCAGCTCAGTCAGCGGATGCGGCCCAGGGGTGAGCACGGCGATCGGCCACCGATCGCTGCCCACGAGGGCGCCTCGGCGAAGCGCCGG
Organism: uncultured Microthrixaceae bacterium; assembly: GCA_963795165.1. Taxonomy (GTDB): domain Bacteria; phylum Actinomycetota; class Acidimicrobiia; order Acidimicrobiales; family VFJN01; genus VFJN01. The sequence continues at coordinate 710,017 of CAWCGT010000001.1, forward strand.
CAGCACGCCCGCGCGCACGATCGACGACTTGCCGCTTCCCGACGCACCGACGACGGCCAGGAGGTGCTGCCCGGCGAGCCGGCTCAGGAGCGCGGCCACGTCCTCGTCCCGACCGAAGAAGATCTCCGAGTCCTCGGGCTGGAACGCGAGCAGGCCCTTGTACGGGCAGGTCTCCGCCGCCGCTGCGGCGACCGCTCCCCGCTGGGCGGCAGGATCTGCGCTCAACGCTCCGCCCGAGAGCAGGTGGTCGATGACCTCGAGACGTGATCCGGGTTGCCGCCGGTCTCGCTGGAGAACGGTCGGCGGCGATGACCTCGACGTCGACGCCGGAGGGTTCGGGAAGCATCGTCAGACGCTCGCGGATCAGCGTTGCGACACCGTCGAGGCCCAGGCCCTCGAGCGGGAGGCGATCGATCGCCGCCACGTCGCTGAGTTCGTCCTCACGGCGCGACAGCGCCAGCAACATCAGCCCGGGCGGCCGTGCGGTCGCGAGCTCGCCCACGAGGCTGAGCGTCAGAGGAGAAGCGTCCTGGAGATCGTCGACCACGAGCAGCATCGGGTTCGACGGCAGCGGCCCGGGTGATGAATCCGACGACGGCGCTGGTGAGCTCTGGCGCGACTCGCGACCGGTGTCGACGAGGCTCGCGAGCTCCGGCAGCCGGGCGGTGAGCGACGGGACCAGGCTGACGAGGGCGGCGCTGGCGGCGACCTGCTCGCGCAGAGCGGCAGGTTCGCATGCGGCGACGTACCACCGCAGCGCTTCCGCGACGGGTTGATCGGGAACGACCGACTCGGGGTCACAGCGCCCGTAGAGGACGGTGGCGCCCGCGTTGGTGGACCAAGCGCGGCGAGCTCCGACGCAAGGCGGGTCTTGCCGACACCGGGCTCACCGGTGATGACGATGGCCGCGCTGCCGCCGCTCGACACGGAGTCCCACCTGCCCCGCAAGCGTCTCCATCTCCCGGTCTCGGTCGGCCAGGTCCAGCACGCCTCGACCCAGGCCCGCCGGCAGCGGGACCTCTTGCAGGCCAGGATCGGGCTCCCATGCGATGTCGCAGCAGGCGAGCGGCTCGGTGAAGCCCTTGAGCTCGTACTCGCCGGCGGGGGTGCACACGAAGCCGCCTCGGTTGCCCAGCAGGTGACGAACCACGTCGTTGGCCAGGATCTGGCCAGGTCGTGCCTTGGGCTCCAGGCGAGCGGCCTCGACGACGGGAGTGCCTTGCCAGTCCCCCGCCTCACCCGGCGCCGCTTCTCCGACTGACAGTCCGACACGGATCTGTATCTGGACCAAGCGATCCGCCTGGCTGAGCCGGTTCACGGATCGCTGCATCGCGATCGCCGAGCTCGCTGCGTCAGCCACCGAGCGCTCGAACACGGCCATGAGCCCGTCGCCGAGGTTCTTCACCTCCCGTCCACCGCCATCGGCTAGTGCCTGGCGCAGCGCCGCCATGTATCGCTGCCGGAGCTCGTCGTTGGCGTCGTCGCCGATGCGACGGAGGATGTCGGTCGAACCGACCATGTCGACGAACAGAATCGAGACCGTCGCCGTCCCAGCCATCGGGCGAGGAGCCTACGGGAGGGCCGCTTTGTCTGCGACGCGGAGCAGGGCTGCTCCCGCGGCGGCCGTGGCCCGGCAGATCAGCGTGTCGGGAGGGGCGCTCACTTCCTTGCGGACACGCATCGACCTGGCGTGACGATGCTGGGCAGCCTGCCGCCGGTGTGATGCGCTCCCGGCGCGCGTCACACCGTCCCGCGACGGGTGACTCCCACCTCAGTTGTTGTTGGTCGTGATCTGGCGGCCGCTGAAGGCCACGATGCCCTCGAGCGGGGTGGCTTCGGGCGGGGCATCGGTCTCAGCCGCGAACGTGTCGCCGTCACGCATCGCCGGCTGCACGAACTGGCGAGCGAAGGCATCGACCTCGGCGACGAGGCCGTCGGGCGGCTCGTAGGGGAGGCCCGTGGCCCGCGACAGGTCCCAGCCGTGGACGAGACCGTCGAACGCGGTGTAGCGGGCGAACGCTGAGACCGGCACCTCGCCGAAGGGGGCGGTGACCGTCCGGTCCTGGGCGCCGGGCGAGTGCAGGGAGCTGAGCAGCTCGGCCATGGCCCGGCGCCACCGATCGGTGAGCTCGCCCTCCAGGGGTGCGACGGACCCGGCTGCCTCGCCCCGGAAGGCCGGAGAGAAGTGGGTGGCGCCGCCGATCATGTGCTCCAGGACACCCGTCACCGTGAAGTTGGCGCAGGCCGTCGGGTTGTGCAGCTGGTCGGGGGTGATCCGGTCGACCACCGCCTCGATCAGGGGGATGATCTCGTCGAGCTGTTGGACACCGTCCACTGGTCCTCCTTGGTTGTTGGTTCGCGCCGCCGCGGCGACCGCCTGACGGTCTCGGCCGAGGACGATCAGGTCGGCGATCGACTCCGTCCGGGCATCAGGCTCTACGTCGTTGACCTTTGCGATCTTCATCAGTCCTCCTCGGACTTGCCTCGTGGCTTGCGGACTCGTGGTCCCACCCGGGAGGCGTGAGCAAGACGGTTACGGCGGTAACTTCCACGGGCACGATCGCCGCCGCGGGATGGGTGATGTCACAGGCGCTATCCGCTCGGCTACCTGGGCGATCGGATTCGGCGCACGACGTCTGACGAGGTCAACGGCGGACGAGGCCGCACTGCGGGGCGGTAGCGACGACGCAGGCACGACCATCTGCCGCCACGTCGGAGCCCTTGTTCGATCTGCCGCCCGGGCCGGGCTTCCAGAGATTGATGTGCACGCTTGGAAAGATGTGGAGGCTCGTTCGTTGAAGGGGGTGTGATGGGTGCGGACGCCAGCCTTCCGATGAAGACGCACGAGGACGGCTGGTTCGACGAGTTCTACGACAGCGCCTTGCCCGTGGTGTTCGGCTACCTCCTGCGGTTGTGTGGTGGGGACCGCGAGCAGGCGTGGGATCTCACTCAAGACAGCTGGGTGCTCGTGGTCGATCGTCTCGCCCAAGGTCAGACCGACAAGGCAACGATCGGCTTCTTGCTCTCAGTGGCGCGGTCCCGCTACCTGGATGCATGGCGGCGCCAGCGGAGACTGCAACGCAAGCTGAGGCTCGTGTGGGCGGCCGCCCGCGCGCAGGAGCCGCCGGACGTGTCGGTGGCCAACGTGCTCGATCACCTGTCGGTCTGCTCCGACGAGCACCGAGCGGTGCTCATGCTCGCCTACGTCGATGACCTGCCGGTCGCGGAGATCGCAGAGCTCTTGGGGTCATCCCTGTCATCCACATACGCACTCCTCGCCCGGGCACGCGACGAGCTCCGTAGCCACCTCACCGGAGACCAGACATGACCGATCACCACGACGCTCTGCGGGTCGCGCCCGATCCCGTGCGAGCGGAGGAGCTTCGACGGCATCTCCACACCCGCCTGATCAGCGGAGCCCAAGACGCGCCGATCGTCCCGAACCAGAACGCTCCCAGGTCGCTGGCGTCTGCCGACCCGGGGCTTTGCGATCGAGAAGGAGATCTCATCATGTTGGAGACCGAGGACCGACCCAGCGACGAACATCCCGTGGCCCCTACGCGCAGTGCGCCTGGCCGGTGGCTGCTGGCCGCGGCTGCGGCGGCGGTCGTCGTGACGATGGTGGGCGCGCTGCTCGTCGTCGGCGGCGACGACGAGGAGCTCGGCACCGTCACGGCGCCGCCAACGACGGTCTCAGGTGACAGCCTGCCGGTCGGCCCCCACGTCATGGTGAGCATGGTCGGTTTGAACGAGGATCGGGTCGCGGTGACCATCCCGGCTTCGGGCTGGTTCGCGGCACCGGACGAAGGATCCTTGCTCAAGGATCTCGGGGGCGACAACCGCGTCACGGTGGCGACCGTCCCCGGGGACCACTACCGGGTGCCAGAGGACATCTGCCGCTGGCAGGCGGGGGAGCTCGTCCCGTCGAACGATGCGTCGACTCGAGCCCACGGGCTCTTGTCGCTCCTCCGGGAGCAGACCTATGACACGCCGGAGGGATCGCGCACCCGGGAGCTCTCGACCCCGGTGGACATCTCCATCAACGGAGATTCGGGGCGATCGGTCACGGGTCTCTTGCCTGACATCGATCCCAGCGGCTGCGATGAGCAGCGGTTCTGCAGCCTGCTCGACCGGGACGGCGCTCGGTGCCTCCTGCCCCACTTCGAACCGAACGCGCTCGTGAGGCTCTGGAGCGTTGACGTCCCCAACCGCAACCCCAGCCCGTGGGTCGTCGCCGCTACCTATCAGCCGACGACGAGCCCCGAGCTCCTCGCCGAGATGAGCGCCATCGTCGACTCGATGACTGAACATCATCGATGACCACTCGCGGCTCTGTGTCGCATCGGTGGCCCGGCGGGTGACCAAAGCCATCGACGTCGTCACCACCTTCCACGAAGCCGCAGCCCAGCACGGCTATCCCGCCAGCGTGCTCTCCGACAACGGCGCCATCTTCACCGCCGAAGCCCGCCACGGCGTCTGTGTCATGGAGACCGAGCTGCTCGCCCTCGGCATCGCCTTCAAGCACTCCAGGCCCTACCACCCTCAGACCTGCGGAAAGGTCGAACGCTTCCACCAGACCCTCAAGAAGCACCTCGCTGCCCACCGCCCGGCCCGCTCGCTCCCCGCCCTACAAGCCCAGCTCGACCGCTTCGTCGACTACTACAACACCGTCCGCCCCCACCGGGCACTCGCCAGGCGCACACCCACGATCGCGTTCAGCGCCCGGACCAAGGCCACCCCCGCGAACGCGCCCCTCACCACAGTCCCGCACTGCCGCATCCGCCAGGACAAGGTCAACGCCGGCAACGTCACTCTCCGCTACCGCACCCGGCTCTACCACCTCGCCGTCGGCCGCCGACACGAAGGCACCCGGGTCTTGATCCTCGCCGCCAACCGCGACATCCGGATCCTCACCACCAGCGGCGAGCTTCTCCGCCACCTCACCCTGGACCCCAGCCGGCCCTACCAGCCCCCTAGGCCCACCCAGCAGTCCATGATGTCTCGCGACAACAGTCCACGATGTCTCGCGACATCACAATCGTGTCGGAGGGGGGATCACGCCCTTGCGGACACGCATCTCGCTGGGGTGAAGGCCCTGGTCAGGCGGTTGGCTCTATCCGCTCGCGGATCCAGGCTTCGGCCGCTTCCTCGTCGATCTCACCCGCGGCGATGCCGCGCATCAACGCGACTACGTCATCGGCGTTCGTCGCGAGGGCGTGGCCGTTGAACGCGAGGAAGAGATCGAGCGACTGCCAGGCAAGGCGCTTGTTGCCGTCCGGCAGCGGATGGTTGCGAGCGATGCGGACCGCGAGGACCGCCGCCTTCTGCTCGATGCCCGGATAGAAGTCCTCGTCGCCGAAGCCAGCTTGCGGCGCGTGCAGTGCTGAGTCGAGCAGATCGAGTCTCGAGGCCTTAGCCAGCGTCAGCACGTCGAGCCCGGTGACCGCCTCTGCGATCGTCAGTGCCTCGGTGAGCGTCAGGTACCTCACTCGGCGAGCCGGTCGAGGATCTCCTTGTCGCGCTCGACGTGCGAGCGAAGCAGCGCCATGAACGCCTTGTCCGTCTTCACCCGGTCAACCTCGCTCTGCAACGCATCGAGGATGAGCGTGTTCACGCTCACGCCCCGCGCCCGCGCGACGACTTCGGCCGTGTCAGCGAGTTCCTCGGGGATCCGAACGGTCGTAGCCTTGCGCGTCATGACGTCATGATAGCAACCAACTGTCCCGATGTCTCCCGACGTCGCTTGGGGTCAACCGCATGCGTGTCAGAAACGGACCGCATCCTGGGGCAGGCCTCAAGCTTCCCGTCCAGACGATGCAGATTGGCAGTAGGGGCCTACTGAGCCGCGATCCGTCGATTGATGTCGCCGACGAGCCGCTCTAGTGGGGCGGAGTGCGACGCCGAGAGCGAGATCCCTTGGAACTGCTTCGTCCGGTCGTCCGTGAAGGTGACCGCTAGTGCAACGTAGGGCCAGCGGTCTTTGAAGGGCGACGCCGTGCGCAAAGGTTCGAGGCGAGCACTACGGAGCTTCCTCAACGGGATGCGATGGCGCCTGAACTGGTCGTTCACACGCATCTCGTCCTCCGTCAACTCAACGCCGACACGGCACGCGTGGACCAGCGCATACACACACGGCACAGCGAACACGACATAGAAGACCCACGTGCCGAGGTCAGGAGCGCCCACGATCACGATGAGAGCGAGGCCCAGGAACAGCGTCGGCGGGAGGACAATCGCCAGGCGACGTGTCGACACCCGCGCCCTCGAATCCATTGCGTCATAGTGCCCTGACGGGGACGTGCACCGGCGAGATCCTGCGATCGGTCTCGATCGAGGTCTCATTCAGGGCAGAGTGTGCCAGTGACGCAGGATGATCGCTGAGCATCCGAGCAGCCCACCCCAGAACACTTCGCGCGCGGGGTTGACGGGCAGCCACAGAAGACGAGACGCGTTGCGTTGGCGCGGATGGTGGTCATCAGCTTGCGGCGGATGGCCGAATCGTGGCCCGGAAGGTTGACGCTCGTCGGTTCGGCACTGGGAGCGTTCCTCATCCTTGGTCACATCGTCCTCGACTCCGAAGACGGGGACTTGGGACCGGCCGCGTTCCTCCTCGGCTTCGGCGCGATCAATGTCCTCCTGTCGTGGTGGCTCGACGGGGATTGGCCAGACCGGCGGGCGCCCTACCGCTTGGACGACAACCTGTTGAAGTCAGACATCGGAGTGGCCGGAGGACTTGCGACCGTCATGCTGGGCCTCGTGGCGCTGGCCTACGCGATGGTGTCGTAGTCGCCTGCTGCTGATCCAGCGACGAGCAACACTGCCTGTGCGTCCGCTCCGGCCGAATGATCTGCTCGTCCAGATCCAGTCAGCACCTTCGCTCGAGTCAGCTCCTCGAGCTGGCCTCCACCGCTACACCTACCCCTCGAGCGATCGTGACGTCACGATCGTGGCAGCGCGCCTTGAAGGCCCCCCAGGTCGGCTTGTCGACGTCGACCCTCGCGAACAGGTGGAAGTTGACGCGTACGCGTCAACCTCCGGGAGTCCGTGCTCGGCGGCGGCTCGGACGAGCGTGCCGACGTAGTGGCCGATGGTCATGCCCTTCTTCGCCGCGGCCGCCTTCGCTCGACGCCAGGCGGCCGGATCGACGTCGACGTGGGTCGGCTGCTTCGCACGGCGGCCAGCGTCTCGGCGCTGCCAGTGCGTGCCGGCGGCTCGCTCCTCGGCCAATGCCGAGCCGCTGCTCGATGCGCTCGTTCGCGCAGCCGACCAGCATCGCGGTGCGGCTCTCGTCGGCGAGCACACGCTCGACCTGGCGGACGAGCTTCAGGCCCTCCGCGGCGGCTGACGAGTCCCTGCAGCGGCTTCCTCGGCCCAGCGTCGCACGGCGCGCCAGTCGAGCGTCGGCCAGCGACGGCGCGGCGGGCACGGACAGCAGACGGTCGAGGTGGTCGAGGAGCTGCGCGGAGCGTGGCTGCCTCGGCGGCGTGCACGGCGCCGCCGACGCTTCCGCCATTGCCGCAAAGCGGTAATGGCAAGTCTGTGTGCTGTCCGGGGTCGGGGGCTGGCGGTCAGCGGCGGACGCGCTGCGGAGGTGATCGCGGGCTTCGCTGGGCGTGGGATCGGGAGGAGGGAGCTCGAACGGGAGCGGGGATGTCTGTTCATGACCTCCCTACAGACGGTTGCTGATTGCGAAGCGCGACGCGATTCCGCAGAATCTCTCGTACGCCTCGGAGCTCGGCGTCGATGGCTCCTCCCGATGAAGCGATCCGCCCGGGAGGCACAGCCATGTCCACGTCCAGATCCGACCTCGAGTGCGTCGAGGCGCTGCGTAGCGCCCGCCTGGCGCTGCTCGCCGCCCAGCGAGCCACGACGGGAGGCAGCGGCCCACGTCGCCCGGGCCCGCGCGCTCGGCGCCACCTGGGCCGACGTCGGCGCCGCGCTCGGCGTCACCCGGCAGACGGCCCACGAGCGCTTCGGTGCCAGCGCTCGCCGGCTCGCCGTGTCAGCCGTCTCAGCGTCGACGCTGAGACTCGCGCTGAGACCGATCAGCGTGACGCTGAGACTCGTGCTGGCGACCGGTCAGCGGGACGCTGAGACTGATCGCTGAGGGTCGTGTTGCAGGATCCGGCGATGCACGACACGACGACGAAGACGAACCGGTGCCGGCGGCACGTCCCGACGGTGCCCCTGCGGGTGGCGGTGCCGACCGAACCGCCTCGACTGACGGCCGGCGCCGCCGGCGTCCTACTGGAGATGCTCCGGGCGGCTCGGCCGGCGAGCCAGGATCAGGAGGCACCGCCGGACGCAGCGTGAGGAGGTCGGCATGATCCCGTTCGCCTTCTACGGCCGGGTGAGCACCGAGGACCAGCAGGACCCGGAGTCGTCGAAGCAGTGGCAGCTCCACCGCAGCCTCGGGCTCATCCAGCCGGCCGGCGGTGAGGTGGTCGAGGAGTTCTTCGACATCGGGCAGAGCCGGTCGTTGCCGTGGAAGCGCCGGCCCGAGGCCGCTCGGCTGCTCGCCGCGATCGCCCGACCCGACCGTGGGTTCTCGGCCGTGGTCATCGGCGAGCCGCAGCGGGCGTTCTACGGGAACCAGTTCGGGCTCACGTTCCCGGTGTTCACGCACTACGGCGTCCAGCTGTGGGTGCCCGAGGTCGGCGGCGCCATCGACCCGGGCTCCGAGGCGCACGACCTGGTGATGATGCTCTTCGGCGGGATGTCGAAGGGTGAGCGGATGCGGATCAAGACCCGCGTCCGCACGGCCATGAGCGCGCAGGCGGCGACGCAGGGACGGTTCCTCGGCGGGCGACCGCCGTACGGCTACCGGCTCGCCGACGCCGGGCCGCACCCGAACCCGGAGAAGGCCGGCGACGGGAAGCGGCTGCACCAGCTCGAGCCCGATCCCGAGACGGCACCGGTCGTCCAGCGGATCTTCGACGAGTACCTCGCCGGCCGCGGCTACCTCGCCATCGCCGAGCGCCTCACCGCCGACGGGATCACGTCGCCGAGCGGCGCCGACCGCGCCCGCAACCGCCACCGGCACGGGCTCGGCCTGGGGGAAGTCGGCGGTCCGAGCGATCCTGCGCGAACCCGCGGTACACCGGCTACCAGGTGTGGGCGAAGCAGCGGCGGGAGGAGGTGCTGCTCGACGTCGAGGACGTGAGCGCCGGCCACCAGACCGTCATGCGCTGGAACGGCGAGGAGCGAGTGGGTCTGGTCGACCGAGCCGGCGCACGAGGCGCTCGATCTCGATGGAGACCTTCCGCGAGGTGCAGTCACGGATGGTCGTCGCTCGCCGCGGCAGCAAGCCGCGCGCGAGGACCGAAGACCGAGCGGCCGTACCTGCTGCGAGGCCGGCTCACGTGCGGGCTCTGCGGGCGGAAGCTCCAGGGCAGCTGGCACCACGGCGAGGCGTACTACCGGTGCCAGTACGGCGCCGAGTACGCGAAGTCGGCGCAGCTCGCCGCACCCGAAGGTCGTCTACCTCCGCGAGCGCGACCTGCTCCCCCACCTCGACGACTGGCTGGCGCAGCTGTTCGACCCGGAGCAACGTCGACGCCACCTGCGAGGCGATCCTCGGCGCTGCCACCGAGACCGGCGCTCGCCCGCCGAGCGGCGGCCGCCAACGACCAGCTGCGCGAGTGCGACCGCAAGCTCGACCGCTACCGGGCAGCTCCTCGAGGCCGGCACCGACCCCGCCATCGTCGCCGGCTGGATCAAGGACGTGCAGGCCGAGCGCATCGCGGCGCGCAGGCGACGCTCGACGCGCTCGACGGCGCGCAGCGCGCCGACGTCGACACCGCCGCCGACGTGCGCGAAGCCATCGAGCACCTCGGCGGGCTCGTCGGGCTGCTGCAGGTCAGCGACGCGAAGCTGCGCAGCCGCTTCTACGAGGAAGTCGGCGTCCTCGGCACCTACCTCCCGGACTCCCGATCGGTCGACATCGAGGCCGACCCATGTGTCCGTAAGGTTCGTGTCGGAGGGGGGACTTGAACCCCCACGTCCCTAAGGACACCAGCCCCTCAAGCTGGCGCGTCTGCCAATTCCGCCACTCCGACGTGGCCCCTCAGGTCGCCCCTGGGGAGTGGTCACCGTACACGGCGGCTCGGCGCACCGGCCAGCCCGATCGACGGTCAGCCGGTGACGCTGCACCTGGGCCCAGTCGACGGTGCCGTCGACGGCGTGGGCGAGGCCCTGGACCCGGTCGGCCACCACCACCTGGGTGCGGAACTGGGCGATCGGGACCACCACCGCCGCCTCGAGGATCGTGCGCCTCGGCCAGCGCCCAGCGCTCGGCGTTCTTCCGGCGTCGTGCACGGCGCGCGCCTCGCTCGAGGAGGCCGTCGACGTTCGCGGAGCGGTAGTCGGTGAGGTTGTCGTTGGCCGCCGAGCCGAACAGCGGCGCCAGGTAGGCGTCGGGTGAGCGGTAGGCACCGATCCACCCGAAGCTGAAGAGCTCCTGGCCGCCCGACACCACGAAGCGCTTGTACTCCTCCAGCGGCAGCGGGCGCAGCTCGGTGGGGATGCCCACGCGCCTCGAGGTCGGCGGCGACGATCCGCGCCATGGCCTCCTGGGCGGGCGACTCGTCGAAGTCGATGCCGCACGGTCGGCACGTCGCCGTCCGGGAAGGCGAACCGCACGAGGTCCGCGGCCGCGTCGGGGTCGTGGGCGCAGGCCGGCGCAGCGGTCGGGATCGTGGCCGGCGACGCCGGCCGGCACGACCGTGGCGCAGCGGGTCGGCGAGGTCGGGGTAGACGGCCTCGACGATCGCCTCCCGGTCGATGGCCGCGCAGGATGGCCTGGCGCAGCACCTCGTTGCCGAGGTTGGGGCTGCTCACGTTCAACCCGAAGAACAGCTCGGCGTGGAACGGGCGCGAAGTCGTCGTCGCCGTGGTCCTCCAGCGCCTGGCCGAAGCGGGCGGTCGGGACGGCGGCCCAGTCGACGTCGCCGTCGTCGAAGGCGTCGTAGGCCGCCTCGGCGTCGTCGAAGCTGCCGCAGCTCCACGCCGTCGAGTCGACCCGGTCGCCCCCGCCCGGCGCTCCACCTCGCAGCGCCGACCGGCCGGCGCTCCGCGACCGCCCAGCTGCCGCTGAGGTCGAGCCCGCTCGAGGTCGTCGCCCGCCACCGTCGCCGCGTCGACGACACCGAGCAGCGGGCTGCGACAGCACCTCGGGGAGCACGGACAGCGGCGCGGCCAGACCGAAGCGCACCGTGCGGCCGTCGGGCGCGCGTCAGGCCGCTCACGTGATCGGCCTCGCCGTCGACGAAGGCCCGGAAGCCGCTCACCGCCTCCAGCGACAGCGCCGCCAGGGAGGTGTCGCCCGCCTGCCATCACCCGCTCGAGCGAGGCGATCACGTCCTGCGGGGTGATCGGCTCGCCCGCTCGGTGAAGGTGGCGTCGGGGTCGAGTCGGAACCGGAAGGCGGTGACGGGCGTCGTTGGCCTCCCACTCGGTGGCCAGGGCCGGTTGCGACCACCCCGTCGTCGTCGACCCGGGTGAGCCCGTCGTGGAGCAGGTCGAGCACCATGAGGTCGCCGGGCGAGGCCAGGGATGCCTGCGGTCGGGTCGACCACCAGCGGACCGCCGATGCCGAGGCGCACGGTGCCGCCGTCGACGGGCGCTGACCGCGCGTGGTGGTCGAGCCTCGCTCCGGCCCGAGTCGTCAGCCGGTGCAGGCCGCGGTCAGCAGGCCCAGAGTCAGGACGGCGACCAGCGCTCGGCGGCGGCGCCCTCCCGCGGTCAGCCATGGCCTCAGTCGAGCAGGAAGGCGAGGCCGGTGGTGGTGAAGACGAAGGTGAGGGCGACGACCACCGTGATGCGGTCGAGGTTGCGCTCCGCGGCGGCCGAGCCCGAGCGCCGTGGCCCCCACGCTCCCACCGAACATGTCGGACAGGCCGCCGCCCTTGCCGCTGTGCAGCAGCACCAGGCCGATCAGGGCGCCGGAGGCGATGAGGTGGATGCCGATGACGATTGCGGTGAGCACGGAGGGATCTCCTGGCTGGGTGGCCCGGATTGGCCCCGGGAACGGTAGCAGGGGCACCTCAGGGCGCCCCAGGCGGCGATCAGACGACGTCGCGGACGGCGGTGAAGTGGCAGGCCACCGGGTGGCCTACGGCCTGGCGGTCGAGCAGCGGCTCCTGCTCGATGCACGCCGAGGTGTCGACGCCGCCGCTCCTCGAGCTCCTGCTTCTTCCAGCATCGGGTGCGGAACCGGCAGCCGCTCGGCGGGTTGGCCGGCGAGGGCACGTCGCCCGGCAGGATGATCCGCTCCCGCTCCTGCTCGAGCTTCGGGTCGGGCAGCGGCACGGCCGACAGCAGGGCCTGCGTGTAGGGGTGGCCGGGCGTGCGGTAGATCTCGTCGCGGGTGCCCTCCTCCACGATCTTGCCCGAGGTACATGACGGCCACCCGGTCCGAGATGTGGCGCACCACCGACAGGTCGTGGGCGATGAACACGTAGGCCAGCCCCAGCTCGTCCTGGAGCATCTCCAGCAGGTTCACCACGCCGGCCTGGATCGACACGTCGAGCGCCGACACCGGCTCGTCGAGGACGATCAGCTCGGGTTCGAGGGCCAGCGCCCGGGCGATGCCCACCCGCTGCCGCTGCCCGCCCGAGAACTCGTGCGGGAACCGGTTGGCGTGCTCCGGGGAGAGACCCACGGTGGTGAGCAGCTCTCTGATCCGCTCGCGCGATCTTCGCTTCGCCCCAGCCGAAGTGCACCTTCAGCGGCTCGGCCAGCGTCGCCCCCAACGTCATGCGGGGGTTGAGGGACGCGTACGGGTCCTGGAAGACGATCTGGAACCTGCGGCGGGCCAGGCTCAGCTCCTTGCCCCGCATCCGCGCCAGCGACTGGCCGTCGAAGAGGACCTCGCCGGAGGTGGGCGGGATGAGGTCGAGGAGCATCCGCCCGGTGGTGGACTTGCCACAACCCGACTCTCCCACCAGCCCCAGAGTCTCGCCGCGCTGCACCTCGCAGCGAGATGCCCGCCACTGCCGACACGTGGCCGACCGTGCGCCCGAACACCCCGCCACGGATCGGGAAAGTCCTTCACGAGGTCCTTGACCAACAGGAGCGGACCCCCGTCCTCGGAGGGAACCGGGGCGGCCGGGGTGTCGGTGGTCGGTGTCGGTCACGACTCGCGGCACCTCCGCGTCCATGAGGGCCGGCGCGGTCGCTCCCGGCCCGGAGCGTCTCGATCGTCACGCCTTCGAGCTCTCGGCGTAGTGGCAGGCCGAGCGGTGCGCGTCGCCGGCCACCAGCCGCAGGTCGGGGACTTCGCTGTCGCAGAGCCCGGGCACCTGCGCGAAGCGGCAGCGCGGGTGGAAGGCGCACCCCGACGGGCGGCGGATCAGCGACGGGGGCGCCCCCTTGATCGGCACGAGCGGCTCGTCGCCCAGGTCGTCGAGGCGGGGCAGGCTGGCCAGCAGGCCCAGCGTGTAGGGGTGCCGGGACTCGTAGAAGATCTCTGGGGTGGTGCCCGTCTCCACCTGGCGGCCGGCGTACATCACCATCACCTCGTCGGCCAGCCCCGCCACCACGCCGAGGTCGTGGGTGATCAGCATGATGGCCGAGTCGATCTCGTCCTTGATGTCGATGAGCACCTCGAGCACCTGCGCCTGGACGGTGACGTCGAGGGCGGTGGTGGGCTCGTCGGCGATCAGCAGGTCGGGCTTGCAGGAGATCGCCATGGCGATCATGGCCCGCTGCCGCATCCCCCCGGAGAACTCGTGGGGGTACATGGTGGCCCGCTTCCTGGCCTCGGGGATGCCCACCAGATCGAGCATCTCGACCGCCCGTGCGAATGCCTGCTTCTTGTCGAGGCCTTCGTGGACCCGCGCCATCTCACCGATCTGCCGGCCCACCGTGTGCACGGGATTGAGGGCGGTGAGCGGATCCTGGAAGATCATGGCGATCTCGCCGCCCCGCACCTTGCGCCGGTCGTTCTGGCTCAGGGTGAGCAGGTCGCGGCCGTGCCAGAGGATCTGCCCCGACTCGATCTTCACCTCGGGGATGAGCCCCATGATCGTCATGGCGGTCACGGACTTCCCCGAGCCCGACTCCCCCACGATGGCGAACACCTGACCCCGCTGGATGTCGAAGGTCACGCCGTCGACGGCCTTCACGACGCCGTCCTCGGTGTCGAAGTAGGCCCGCAGGTCGCGAACGGACAGGAGCAGGTCGTTCGTGTCCAGCGGTTCTGTGACGGGGGCTGTCATCGGGGTGGCGTCACTTCAGCTTGGGGTCGAGGGCGTCGCGGAGGCCGTCGCCCACGAAGACGAAGGCGAGGACGGTGATGAAGATGCAGACCCCAGGGAAGAACAGCAGGTGCGGAGCGCTGGAGAGCTGACCGCTCCCCTCCGACACCATCAGCCCCCACGCCGGGGTGGGGAACTGCGGGCCCACGCCGAGGAACGAGAGCGCCGCCTCGGAGAGGATGACCGAACCGATGGCGATGGTGCCGTACACGATGATCGGCTGGAGAGCGTTGGGGAGGATGTGTCGGAACATGATCCGTCGTCGGGTGTAGCCCAGCGCCCGCGCCGCCTCGACGTACTCCAGCTGCTTGAGGGACAGGAAGCTGGCCCGCACGATGCGGGCGATCCCCAGCCAGCCCGTGACGCCGAGGACGATGATGATCGAGTTCTCGCTGCGCCCGAACACCGTGGCCACCGCGATGGCCAGGACGATGTAGGGGATCCCGAGGAAGATGTCGATCACCCGGGTGACGAGGGTGTCGACCACACCCCCGAAGAAGCCGGCGGTGGCCCCCACCACCAGCCCGATGGCCAGGGCGAGGGTGGTGGCGAGGAAGCCGATCTTGAGCGACACCCGAGCGCCGAAGATGACCCGGGAGAAGACGTCGTAGCCGGCCACGTCGGTCCCGAACTTGTGCCTGCCGCCGAGATCGGGCGGCAGCTTCGAGGCCCCCGGGGTGCGCTCGTCGATCTCGAAGGGGGCCAGCAGGGGAGCGAAGAGGGCGATCAGCACCAGGAACACGATGATCCCCAGCCCGAACATGGCCAGCTTGTTGCGACGGAAGCGCCGCCACACGTCCACCCGAAGCGGGCGGGCGGCGTGGATCTCCACCGGGTCCCCCGTCTTGGCGGCCGCGCCGGGGGCAGCGGTGGGGTCGACGACCGTCACTTGCTGGCCCCCTGTCCGAGCCGGATACGGGGATCGAAGAAGGCATAGGACAGGTCGACCAAGAGGTTGACGAACGCGTAGACCAGCACCACGGCCAGCGTGAGGCCCAAGACGACCGGGAGGTCCCGAGTCTGGACCGACCGGGCGATCTCCGAGCCGAGACCGGGCCAGGAGAAGGTGGTCTCGGTCAGCACGGCGACGCCGATGACGGTGCCGAGGTCGATGCCGATGAGGGTGATCACCGGGAGCATGGCGTTGCGCAGGCCGTGGCGGAGCACGATCTGGCGCTCGTGAAGGCCCTTGGCCCGGGCGGTGCGCATGTAGTCGGCCCGCATGACCTCCAGCATCGACCCACGCGTCATCCGGGTGGTCAGGGCGGTGGACACGCTGGCCAGGGCCACGGCCGGGAGGATGAGGTACCGGAGCTGCTCGACGCTGCCCGGGATGAAGAAGAGGGTCCACTCGTCGGGGCCGAGGAAGGAGGTGCGGAGTCGTGCCCACTCGGGCCAGTCGTGCTTGTTGGGGTAGACGGCGAAGAGGTACTGGAGCACGTAGCCCAGCACGAACACGGGCACGGCGGAGGCGCCGGCGGTGACCACGGTGGTCACCCGATCGCTCAGGGAGTAGCGGCGCAGGGCGGAGATGAGGCCCACCGCGATGCCCACGACCACCTCGATGATGATGGCCCAGATGCCGAGCCGGACGCTGTTGACGGCCTTCTCGCCCAGCAGGTCGTTCACGGAGCGACCGGACTTGAACGACTCCCCCAGGTCCCACTGGATGGTGCGCTGCCAGTAGTCGCCGAACTGGACGTACAGGGGATCGTTGAGGCCGTACCGCTCCTGGGCGCGATCGATCACCTCTTGGGGGACGTTGCGCTCTCCACCGCCCACGATCAGGTTGGTGATGTCCCCCGGAAGGGCGAAGAAGAGGAAGAACAGAAAGGACAGCGCGAAGAAGACGGTCGGGATGATCAGCAGGACTCGTCGGATCGTGTAGCTGAGCAAGGGACCCTCCGTGCGTGCGGGCCAGGCCGAGGACGGGGACGGGCGGGGGCGCTGGTGGCGCCCCCGCCCGTCATGCCGGTCGAGACAGGCGGACTACTCCGCCAGCCTCACCCGCTCCCACTTGATGATGCCGAACTCCTGCGGGAAGACCGCGACCCGCTCCGGGTCGTACACGTAGTCGCCCCGGTACCAGTTGAGCGGCACGACGCCAGTTTCCTCGTTGAGGAGGATCTTCTCGGCCGCCTGGAACTTCTCGGCCGCCTCCTCCTTGTCCACGGTCTGCTTGGCCTCGTCGACGAGGGTGTCGAACTCCTCGTTGATGAAGCCGAAGTTGTTGCCCTCGAGGGCGTCACCGTGGAACAGGTCGTACATGAAGTTGTCGTACGTCGGGTAGTCGGCGATCCAGCCGGTGCGGCAGAGGCCCTTGCAGCCCCCAGCCGCCATGTCGCTGAAGTACGTCTCGCTCACCATCGGCTGGGCCACGGCATCGATGCCGACGGCCTTGAGATTGTCGACGATGATGGCCGTGACGGGCTCGTGGCCAGAGTCGGCGTTGAACTGCACGGGCAGCGGGTCCGACAGGCTGTTGCCGGCGTCGGTCCACTCCTTGAACTTGGCCTCGGCCGCATCCGGGTCGTAGGCGCAGAACTCGCACAGGTCACCAGCCCAGCCGGGGATGCCCTCCGGCGTCACACCAGTGGAGGTGGTGCGGGTGCCGTCGTACACCGCGTCGTTGATCTCGTCGCGGTCGATGGCCAGGGAGACCGCCTGGCGCAGGGCCAGGTTGTCGTCACCACCGGTGATCTCGCTGCGGTCGTTGAACATGTAGTGGTACGACCCGAGATACAGCTCGTCGAGGGTGGTGGCGTAGTCGGCCTCAGCCTGCTCCACCAGCCCCGGGGGCAGGTTGGCGTTGTGACCCTCGCCGGCCTCGAAGGCGTTGTAGGCCGTGTCCGGGTCGGCACTGGTCTTGAACGTGATCTTGTCGAGGCGGTCGTCGAAGGTCTCCCCCTCGCCGTCGCCCGTCCAGTTGTCGTTCTTCACCAGCACGATCTCGGTGTCGGTGCGCGGCTTCTCCATGGCGTACGGGCCGTTGCCGATCATCACGCCGTTCTCCCAGGCCGAGGGGTCGTCGGCCTCGAGGGCCTCCTTCGGCATGGGCATGAACAGCTGGAAGCCGGCCACAGCGTCGAAGGTGGAGTACGGGTCGGCCAGGGTGACGGTGAGGGTCATCGCCTCGTCGTCGGCCTCCACGCCCTCGAGCGTGTCGGCCTCGCCGGCCAGCTTCTCGGCGCCGCCCTTGATGAAGTTGAACAGGTAGCTGTAGTCACCAGCGAAGGCCGGGTCAGACGCCCGCTCCCAGCCGTTGGCGAAGGAGCTGGGGAGCACCGGCTCGCCAGTGGAGAACTCCACCCCGTCGCGGATGGTGAAGGTCCAGGTGACGGCATCGTCGCTCGCCTCCCACGACTCGGCCACGTCGGGCACGATCTGGGGGGCGCCTTCGTCGTCGAGGGCCACGTCGGTCAGCCCGTCGTAGAGGGCCGTGATGATCTGGAAGGCGTCCAGCGTGGTGTTCAGCGCCGGGTCGATGTGCTCGAGAGGATCACCGACGATGGTGCCGAGGTCGACGAACTCGCCGCCGGCCGCCCCTTCTTCGGAGTTCTGTGTGGTGTCGGTGTTCCCGGAACCCTCGTCGCCATCGTCGTCGCTACCGCATGCGGCAGCCACGAGCGACAGCCCGAGGAAGAGAGCAAGGAGCTTTAGGCCCTTGCGCTTGAGTCTCACGTGGTGGACCTCCCTATGGCATGGTCAGGACACCGCCGGGACCCTCGGACGTACGGTCCGGGAACGCACCCCCGGTGCGGCTCGTGCGCCTCGGCTCCGGACGTGATGGGCCGGTCGTAGGCGAACGGCGGGTGACGTTAGCAGGGTCCTCCGGCCACCGGAAGCACGGGCAGGCTGAGGTGCCCAGTCATTCGCCCGCCTGCTGGTCGAACCGTGCCCCGCCAAGCGATCGCGATGCGCTCATCGGTGGCTCTCTCGCCGGGCTGACTGCGCGCTTCGCCCAATCGGCATCTCCAAGCTGGGCGGATCGCGCAGTCAGAGCCGGTACTGCACGATTCGGGCGAAGTCGTCCGCTTCGAGGCTGGCCCCGCCCACCAGGGCTCCGTCGATGTCGGGCTGGGCCATCAGCTCGGCAGCGTTGGTGGGCTTCACCGACCCGCCGTACTGGATCCGCACGGATGCGGCGGCATCGGAACCGGCTGTTCGCGCCACCACGGCCCGCACCAGGCTGCACACGGCTTGGGCATCCTCGCTGCTGGCCGTCCGCCCCGTCCCGATGGCCCAGATCGGCTCGTAGGCGATCACCAGGCCCCCCACCTGCTCGGCGGCGAGGCCCGCCAAGCCGGCCTCCACCTGGCCGGTCACCTTGGCCTCGGTGGCCTCAGCCTCCCGCTCCTCCAGCGTCTCACCGCAGCAGAGGATGGGGATCATCCCCCACTGGAGGATGGCGGCCACCTTGGCGTTGACCTGCTCGTCGGTCTCCCCGAAGAGCTCGCGGCGCTCTGAGTGCCCGGCGATCACGTACCGCACGTCGAGCTTGGCCAGCATGCTCGGGGACACCTCGCCGGTGAAGGCGCCCTTCTCCTCGGGGTGGCACGTCTGGGCGCCAAGGGCGATCGGGATGGGCTCCTTCTCGCTGATGAAGTAGGTCTGGACGGTGCGGAGGTCGGTGAACGGCGGGTGCACCGAGACGTCGACGGCGTCGTAGTCGTCGCCGGTGAGCAGGTAGCTGAGCTTCTGCACCAGCTGCAGGGCCTCGAAGTGGTTGTGGTGCATCTTCCAGTTGCCGCTGATCAGCGGCTTGCGGGCAGTCGGGGTCACTCGGGCTTCCATTCTCCTCGGAGGGCAGCCAGGCCCGGGAGATCGCCCTGCTCGAGGAGCTCGAGCGACGCTCCGCCGCCTGTGCTGATGTGGTCGATCCCCGCCGCCAGACCCATCTGGGCCACGGCGGCGGCGGAGTCGCCTCCGCCCACCACCGTGAAGGCACTGGACTCGGCCGCGGCCTCAGCCACCGTGCGGGTCCCGGCGGCGAAGCGCGGGTCCTCGAAGACGCCCATCGGGCCGTTCCAGAACACGGTGCGAGCATCGAGGACGGCGTCGGCGAACTCGGCTGAGGTTCCGGGCCCGATGTCGAGGCCCATCCACCCCTCCGGCAGCTCGGTGCCCAGCTGGCGGACCTCCCCGCCGGCGGCCGGATCGCCGATCACGCCCCCGGGGCCGAGGGCAGTCACGTCGCTCGGCAGGCGGATGGCGGCACCGCCCTCGAGCAGGCCTCGACAGGTGTCGACCATGTCCTCTTCGCAGAGGGAGGCGCCCACCGCGTGCCCTTGGGCGGCGAGGAACGTGAAGCACATCCCCCCGCCGATCAGCACCTCGTCGGCCACCCCGAGCAGGGCATCGATCACCTGGAGCTTGTCGCTGACCTTGGATCCACCGAGGACGGCGACGAAGGGTCGGGTGGGTCGCTCCCGCAGCCCGGAGAGCACCTCCACCTCGCGGGCCAGCAGCCGCCCCGCCGCCGACGGCAGGTGCTGGGGCGGGCCGACGATGGAGGCGTGGGCTCGGTGGGAGGCTCCGAAGGCGTCGTTCACGTAGGCGTCGAACCCGGCGACCAACCGGGTTACGAAGCCCGGGTCGTTGCCCTCCTCGCCGGGGTCGAAGCGAAGGTTCTCGAGGAGCTCCACGCCGGGAGCCACCTCGGCCAGACGGGCGCGGATGGGATCGACGGCGTAGCGGGGGTCCGCTTGGCCCTTGGGGCGACCAAAGTGGGTGGCGGCCACGACCGTGGCGCCCTGCGCCTGCAACCAGGTGATGGTGGGCACGGCGGCCCTGATCCGCAGGTCGTCGGTGATGCGCCCGTCCTGGACGGGCACGTTGAAGTCCGCTCGGAGGAGCACCCGTTTGCCATGGAGCGGCGGCAGGTCCTCCAGGCCCGGCAGGGCCGTCACTGGTTGGCGGCGCCGACGATGAGGGCCAGGTCGACCAGGCGGTTCGAGTAGCCCCACTCGTTGTCGTACCAACCCAGCACCTTCACCATCGACCCCATGGCCATGGTGAGGGGGGCGTCGAAGGTGCAGCTGGCTGGGCTCCCGATGATGTCGCTGCTCACGATGGGGTCCTCGTTGTACACCAGCACCTTGTCCAGCGGCGCCGACGAGGCGGCCGCCCGGAAGGCCTCGTTGACCTGGTCGACGGTGACCTCCGCACCAAGGACTCCGGTGAAGTCGGTGATCGAGCCGTCCTGCACCGGGACCCGTAGCGCGGTGCCGTCGAGGCGACCCTTCATGCTCTCCATCACCAGGCTGGTGGCGCGGGCCGCCCCGGTGGATGACGGCACGATGTTGACCGCCGCGGCACGGCCCCGTCGGAGGTCGCTGTGCACCAGGTCCAGGAGGTTCTGGTCGTTGGTGTAGCCGTGGACCGTGGTCATGAGGCCCTTCTCCACGCCGAAGGCGTCGTCGAGGACCTTGATCATCGGGACGAAGCAGTTCGTCGTGCAGCTGGCGTTGGACACGATGGTGTGGGTGGCCGGATCGAAGGTGTCGTCGTTCACGCCCACCACGAAGGTGGCGTCGACGTCGGTGGCCGGAGCCGAGATGATCACTCGCGGGGCCCCTCCCTCCACGTGGGCCGCCGCCTTGTCGCGCGAAGTGAAGATGCCGGTGGACTCGATGACGACGTCGACGCCGAGGTCGGCCCACGGCAGAGCCTTCGGATCCCGCTCGGCGAACACCTTGAAGCTGTCGCCCCCCACGGTGATCTCACCGTCGGTCGCCTTCACGTCGCCGGCCAAGCGACCGTGGGTGCTGTCGTACTTGAGCAGGTGGGCGTTGATCTCCGGCGACGTGAGGTCGTTGACCGCCACCAGGTCGACGTCGGCCCCCGCGGCCTGAGCCGCCCGGTAGAAGTTCCGACCGATGCGGCCGAATCCGTTGATGCCGACGCGGATGCTCATCAGGTGTGCTCCTGGGGTCGAGGGGACGAGGTCGGGCCAATCCGAGCAGATCGGGCCCGCGGGTTCCAGTTCGGAGATCATGCCCCGATCGCGGCACAAGGCGCGCGCCGAGAGCGGCCGGATCGTGCTGGGCGCCACCCGGTGCTGCGACGTCGGCCTCCACCACGGTCACGTCCTCCCGGACCCCCGGACCGGTGCCGGTCTGCGCCAGGACGGCGTCGACGTGCACGCCGTGACGGGCGAGGGCGGCGAGGTGGTCAGCCAGGTCGTAGCCGCGCGACTCGGCCTGCTCAGCCTCGAGGTTGGCGACGTACACGACCCTGGCGCGGGTGTCGGCGAGGGCTCGCCGAACGTCGCCGACCACCACGGCCGCCAGCACGCTGGTGTAGAGCGAGCCGGGACCGAGCACCACCTGGTCGGCCTGGCGGATCGCCTCGATGGCGATGGTGGACGCCGCCGTGAGGGCCGGGCTCCACCCAGACGTCGCTGATCCCCGGCGTGGTCGCCACCTCCACCTGGCCCGCCACCTCGCGCCCGGCGCCAGTCGCGCCCGTGGAGCACCACGGCGTCGTCGGTGACCGGGACGACCCGGGCCCGCGCCAGGTCGATGCCGCAGGTGCGGGCCACCTCGTCGCAGGCCGACTGGAGGTCGCCCAGCTCCTCGGTGAGGGCCAGCAGCAGCAGGTTGCCCGACCGCGTGGCCGGTGAGCTCCCCGGCGTCGAAGCGCCGCTCGAGCACCCGGGCCCAGGTGCGATCGCCGGGCGCCAGGGCCGCCAGGCAGCGGCGCACGTCGCCGAGGGCGGGGACGTCCCACGACTCGCGGAGGCGCCCGGTGCTGCCGCCGTCGTCGGCGGTGGAGACCACGGCGGTCACGTGGTCGGCGGTCGTGGTGACGGCCCGCAGAGAGGCCGCCAGGCCGTGGCCGCCGCCGATGGCCACCACCCGTCGCCGCCGCTCACTTCGCCACGTCCCGGTGCACGACCGACAGGGCGCGTGCCGGTCCGTCGGAGGCGGGCCGCCACCTCCTCGGCGATGGCCACGGATCGGTGCCGCCCACCGGTGCAGCCGAAGGCCACGGTGAGGTACGACTTCCCCTCGGCCACGTAGGCGGGCAGCAGCGGCGCGAGCAGTGCACGTCGAGCCGGTCGAGGAACTCCTGCGCCGGTGCCTGGTCCAGGACGTAGCGCCGCACGGGCTCGTCGAGGCCGGTCATGGGTCGCAGCTCGTCGACCCAGTGAGGGTTGGGAAGGAACCGGCAGTCGAGCACCAGGTCGACGTCGACCGGGAGCCCGTGCTTGTACCCGAAGGACACGACGCGGGTCTGCATGCCCGCTTCGGGGTGGTCGTCGCCGAACAGCCCGACGATCCGGTCGTGCAGCTCGTGGACGTTGAGGTCGCGACGTGTCGACCACCACGTCGGCCTCCGCCTTCACCGGCTCCAGCAGCGTGCGCTCACGGTCGATGGCCTGCTGCCAGCCCCTCCCCCGCCTCGAGCAGCGGGTGGCGGCGCCGGGTCCCCTCGTAGCGGCGGACGAGCACCTCGGTGCTGGCGTCGAGGAACAGCTGACGCACCCGGTCGCCGGAGCGCCGAAGGCTGCCGAGGCGCGGGCATGAGGTCAGCGTGGTAGGCCCCCGCGCCCACGACGAGGGCCACACGCGGCGTGGCGGACCCTGGCGCTCGAACCAGCTCGACCACCTTGGGGATCAGCTCGGCGGGAAGGTTGTCGATCACGAACCAGCCGAGGTCCTCGAGATCGTTGGCGGCCTGCGAGCGGCCGGCCCCCGACAGCCCGGTGATGACGACGAACTCGCTCATGCCACCGCCACGGTAGGGCCCTTCTCGGCCCGCAGGAACAGGAGGCGCGGGATCGAGGCTGCCGCCGCGTACTCGGTCGCACGAGCGAGGAACCCGGGCGGCGGGCGGGGCTCCTCCATCCGCCGGACGGTCAGCCCGGCCTCGGCCAGGGCGTTCACGTAGCGCGAGAGGGGTCGGTGGATGAACGGGATGAAGACGCCCTTCTCCACCTCCTCGATGGTCTCGTCCTCGATCGAGGTAGGCACCGATCCGCCAGTACTGCTCGGGCGGGTCGAGCACCTGATCGTCGATCCAGCCGCTGTTGGGCGTCTGCAGCAGCGGGTGGTTCAGGAAGAAGAGGAAGCGTCCACCGGGGCGGAGAACCCGGGCCACCTCTGCGATGGCGTCGTCCACGTCGCGGATGTGCTCGAACACCAGACAGGCCACCACGGCATCGAAGCGGGCGTCACCGAACGGGAGGCCCGCCGCCCCGGCCCGCAGGTAGGCGCCCCCACCGCCACGGCGGGCGGCCACGAGCGAGCTGACCCCACGTCGGGTCGACCCCCACGGCGGTGGTGGCTCCGACGGAGAGGGCCAGGCGGGTGATCTGCCCCTCGCCGCACCCCACGTCGAGCACGTCGCGGGCGCCCTCCAGGTGGGTGGCGGCGAGGGGCAGGATCTGCTCCTCGTACTCCGGGTCCGCGCCGTCCGTGAACCCCTCCTGCCACCACCCGGCGTGGGCCTCCCACAGGTCCTCGCCGCCGGTTCCCATCCGG
Organism: uncultured Microthrixaceae bacterium; assembly: GCA_963795165.1. Taxonomy (GTDB): domain Bacteria; phylum Actinomycetota; class Acidimicrobiia; order Acidimicrobiales; family VFJN01; genus VFJN01. Next base: position 733,763 of record CAWCGT010000001.1, read on the forward strand.
CCCAGCATGGCACCCTCAGCTGGCGCCTCCAGTTCCGAGGCGGGGGGCGCGCCACGCGTGGAGGGCAGCCGAGAGGGCCACCGCGAGGAAGATCAGGTTGCGCACCGTCACCACCGCCATGAACCAGTCGCCCTTGGTCTCGTCGAGGAAGGCCACCATCGACAGGACCCCGATGACCAGGTAGGCGCTGCACCACATCCCGCCGAGCGCGGCCGCCAGTGGAACGGCCAGCACGATGAACTGCGGGCTGAGCACCTTGGACGCGCACAGGATCACCAGCAGGAGCGCAAACGCGCTGAGCCACGGCCGGGAGGTCGGTCCGCGCCGCCAGACCCGCACTGCCAGCAGCGCGGCCAGCGAGCCGAACACGCCGATGGCGACCGTCCCCAGCGCCTCGGCTCCCACCACCTCCTGGGCCCGGAACCGGTACTCCACCTCGAAGGGGTCGCCGGTGACCTGGCTCGCGAGCCACGAGGCTGAGGCCGCCAGCGACTCCTGCTGCACCCCTCGCTCCACGTGGTAGGCGATGTACGACGTCACGGCCCTCGCCCAGCGCCAGCGGGGCAAGGAGGATGGCGGCACTGATGCCCAGGGCCACGACGCCGGAGCGCCCCCACCGAGAGGCCCACCCCCAGGCCACGCCGGGAAAGAGCTTCACCGTGGCCCCCAGCCCGGCCACCCACCAACCTCGTCGGTCAGCGCGGGCGAGCAAGGCGGTCGACACCGCCACCGTGGCCATCGGCAAGGCATCGAACCCTCCAGAGAGGAGGGGGAACACGAGCGTGGAGAGGAGCAGGAAGCGGCGCTGAGCCGCCCGGTCGGGCAGGGACGCCCAGACGCACACCTCGAGGGCCACGGCTTGGAGCGCGAGAACCTGCGGGGCGATGGTCGCTGGGACAGCGCCGGGCAGCACGAGGGCCAGCAGCGCCCCCGGGGGGTACTCCAGCCCGAAGTCCCGATAGGGAACCTGTCCCTCCAGCAGCAGCCGGCCGAGGACATGGGCATCGACGGGGGCCAGGACGTCGAAGGGGGCCGCCACGAACATCGTCCTGATGACGACGGCCAGCAGCACGAGGGCCTGCCAGGTGGCGGGTCGGGCCAGCCACCCATCGAGCCGACCCTCGGCGGGTCGCGCCGCATCGTCCACGCCTCAGCATCCCTCACGGGTCCGGCGGGGTGGAGGATGCGGTTTGGCGGGCCTCAGCCGTGGATCTTCTGGTGGACCGCAGCGCCAACGCGGTCGGGGAGCCACGGCAGGGCCTGCAGCTCCTCGAGGCTCGCCGCCTTGACGGCCCGCACTCCCCCGAGCTCCTTGACCAGCCGCTTCTTGCGGGCCGGGCCCAGGCCCGCGATGCCGTCGAGCACGCTCACGGTCATCCGCTTGCCCCGCAGCTGGCGGTGGTAGGTGATGGCGAACCGGTGGGCCTCGTCGCGGATGCGCTGGAGCAGGTAGAGCGCCTCGGACTGTCGTGGCAGCCGGATCGGGTCGGCCTGCCCGGGGACGTAGACCTCCTCGAACCGCTTGGCCAGCGAGGCCACGGGGATCTCGTCGGCCAGCCCGAGCTCCTCGAGCACCCGCACCGCCACGCTCAGCTGGCCCTTGCCGCCGTCGACGAGCAGGAGCTGCGGCGGGTAGGAGAACTTTCCGGGCTGCTCGGTGATCGGTCGCCGCCGCTCGGCCAGGTAGGCGGTCAGGCGGCGGGTCAGCACCTGCTCCATGGCCGCGAAGTCGTCGTTGCCCTGCTCGCCCTTGATCTTGAACCGGCGGTACTCGGACTTCTTGGGCAGGCCGTCCTCCATCACGACCATCGAGCCGACGTAGTCGCTGCCCTGGATGTGGCTCATGTCGTAGCACTCGATGCGCAGCGGAGCCTCGGGCAGCCCGAGGTGCTCCTGCAGCTCGTTGAGCGCCCGCGCCCGGCTGTTGTGGTCGGATGCCCGCTTGAGCCGGTGGCGCACGAACTCCTCGCGGGCGTTGCGGGTCACGGTCTCCTGCAGCTCGCGCTTGGCCCCCCGCTGCGGCACCCGCACGGTCACCCTGCTGCCCCGGAGCGATGTCGAGCCACTCCTCGTAGAGCTCGGGGTCGTCGGGCTCCACCGGCACCAGCACGGACTTGCGGGATCCCCTGCGGCGGGTCGTCGTAGAGCCGCTCGACCACGCTGCTCACCAGCTCGCCGGGGTGAGGTCCTCCACCTTGTCGACGATGAAGCCCTTGCGTCCCACCACCCGGCCGCGCGCACGAGGAACACCTGCACCGCGGCCTCGAGCTCGTCGTCGGCGATCCCGAGCACGTCGATGTCCTCGGAGCGCTCCGCCACCATCTGCTGCTTCTCGATGGCCTTCTGGACGCTGGTGAGCCGGTCGCGGAGCCGGGCCGCCTGCTCGAACTCGAGCTCGCTGGCCGCCTCGTGCATGCGGGTCTCGAGGTCCTGCGACCACGGCGTCGGTGTCGCCGTCGAGGAACTGCAGGAGGGCCTGCGACGTGCTGGTCGTACTCCTCCGTCGGTGACCTCGCCCACGCACGGTCCCGAGCACTTCTCGATGTGGAACAGCAGGCACGGGCGGCCGAGGCGCTGGTGCTGCGCCGAACTTGTTGTCCGAGCAGGTGCGCAGCGGGAACGTGCGCAGCAGCAGGTCGAGGGTCTCGCGGATGGCGTAGGCGTGCCCGTAGGGCCCGAAGTAGCGCACGCCCTTGCGCTTGCGACCGCGCATCACCATCGGGCGGGGCCACTCGTCGTCGAGGGTGACGGCGAGGAACGGGTAGCTCTTGTCGTCCCGCAGCCGCACGTTGAACCGGGGCTGGTGGCTGCTTGATGAGGGTGTTCTCCAGCATCAGCGCCTCGACGTCGTTGCGGACCTGGATCCACTCGACGGTCTCGGCCGCTCGCCACCATCGACGCCGTGCGCGGGCGGCAGGCTGCTCGGGTTCACGAAGTAGTTGCGACAGCCGCTGACGCAGCGACCGGGCCTTGCCGACGTAGATGACGCGCCCGTCGCGGTCCTTGAACTGGTAGGAGCCCGGGGCGTCGGGGATCGTGCCGGCCGGCGGGCGTTGCACCATCATGCCGAGGATACGGCTGCCCGCTCGTCGCGTCGACGCCGCTACGCTGCACCAGCTGCCGGCCCGGTATCCGGCGACATATCGCGTTCCGAGGACGACATCCCCGCGGGAGAGGCGACCGGGCTGTCCCCGCCGTCCGCAACCGGAACCCACCAGCACCGTGGAGGGACCCGACAACATGCTCCGACTCCAGCAGCCGCTCGACCGAGCGGTACGCCGACGGCCACCCCGACGACCTGGCCGACCGCATCGCCGCGGCCAAGGCCACGCTCGGTGACCGCGTGTTCATCCTCGGCCACCACTACCAGCGCGACGAGGTCATCCGCTGGGCCGACGCCCGAGGCGACAGCTACCGCCTGTCGGTGCTCGCCCAGGAGCAGCCCGAGGCCGAGTTCATCGTGTTCTGCGGCGTCCACTTCATGGCCGAGTCGGCCGACATCCTCACCGCCGACCACCAGCAGGTGATCCTCCCCGACCTCAACGCCGGCTGCTCGATGGCCGACATGGCCGACATCGACGAGGTCGAGGAGGCGTGGGAGGCGCTGGCCGCGGTCACCGACATCGACCGGGTCGTCCCGATCACCTACATGAACTCCTCGGCCGCGCTGAAGGCCTTCGTCGGGCGCAACGGCGGCGCCGTGTGCACCTCGACCAACGCCCGGGCCGTCCTCGAGTGGGCCCTCGGCAAGGGCGTGCGGCCGGGGCCGAGTCCGTGGGCGCCACGGGCAGCGGCGACAAGGTGCTGTTCTTCCCCGACCAGCACCTCGGCCGCAACACCGGCCTCGCGATGGGCTACGAGCTCGACGACATGCGGGTGTGGAACCCGCGCCTCGAGCTGGGCGGGCTCACCGAGGCCGACTGCAAGGAGGCCACGTTCCTGCTCTGGAAGGGCCACTGCTCGGTGCACCAGCGCTTCCGACCCGAGCACGTCGCGGCCTTCCGGGCCGAGCACCCCGACGGCATCGTCGTCGCCCACCCCGAGTGCAGCCACGAGGTGTGCGCAGCTCGCCGACCAGGTCGGCTCCACCGACTTCATCATCCGGGCGGTCGACGCGGCGCCCGCCGGGTCGGTGATCGGCGTCGGCACCGAGATCCACCTCGTGAACCGGCTCGACGACGAGACGCCCGACAAGACGGTCGTGTCGCTCGACCCGCTGATCTGCCCGTGCTCGACGATGTTCCGCATCGACGCCGCCCACCTGTGCTGGGTGCTCGAGGAGCTCGTCGACGGGCGGGTCCCCAACCGCATCACCGTCGACCCCGAGACCACCGAGTGGGCCAAGGTCGCGCTCCAGCGGATGCTGGAGATCGTCTAGCGCCCGACGCCGGGCTGCACCTGGATCCTCAAGGCCGGTAGGGGCCCTGCCGTAGCATTCACGGATGGCATCGCCCCCCCGCATCGGCGTGCTCGTCGTCGCGTACAACGCCTCGACGACGCTGCGAGCAGTGCTCGCACGCATCCCGGAGGACCTCCACGGCCGGATCGCGGGGGTCCTCGTCAGCGACGACCACTCCAGCGATGACACCTATGAGGTGGGCCTGGAGGTGCAGCGGCGCGAATCCGGGCTCCCGTTGACGGTCGTGCGCCAACCTCGCAACCTCGGCTACGGCGGCAACCAGAAGTTCGGGTACCGGTGGGCGGTGGAGAACGGGTTGGACGTGGTGGTGCTGCTGCACGGCGACGGTCAGTACGCACCGGAGCTCCTCGCTGACATCGTGGCCCCGATCGAGCGCGGCGAGGCCGACGTGGTGATGGGCTCGCGCATGCTCACCCGCGGCACCGCCCGGGCGGGCGGGATGCCTGCCTACAAGTACGTGGGAAACCGCATCCTCACCCGGTTCCAGAACGCCGTGAGCGGGATGGACCTCTCGGAGTGGCACTCGGGCTATCGGGCGTTCTCCGTCGGTGCGCTCGCCCGCATCCCCTTCGAGCAGAACTCCGACTGGTTCGACTTCGACACCGAGGTGCTCCTCCAGCTCCACGACTCCGGGCAGCGCATCGTCGAGGTGCCGATCCCCACCTACTACGGCGACGAGATCTGCTACGTCGACGGCATGCGGTACGCCCGCTCCGTTGTCGCCGACGTGATCCGCTACCGCCTGCAACGGATCGGATTCGGCGCCAACAGCCTGGCCGTCGCCGACGCCTCCTACGAGCTCAAGCCCGACGAGGGGTCCAGCCACGCCCAGCTGATCCGGTGGATGGAGCACCGCTTCCCGGGCCGGGTGCTCGACCTGGGGTGCGCCGACGGCTTCGTGGCCGCCGAGCTGCAGCCGCGGGGCACCACGTCACCGGTGTCGACCTGCAGCCGGTGGGGAGGGTGAAGGAGCGGGTCGACCAGTTCGTGGAGGCCAACCTCGACGACGGTCTGCCGCCAGCCGTCGCCGAGTCCGAGCCCTACGAGATCATCCTGGCCGCCGACGTGCTGGAGCACGTCCGACACCCCGAGGAGCTGCTGAGGGAGCTCCGAGCTGTGCTGGCTCCCGGGGGCCGGGTGCTCGTCTCGGTCCCGAACTTCGGGCACTGGTACCCCCGGTTCCGGGTGGCCTCGGGCACCTTCGACTACGACCGGCGGGGCATCCTCGATCGAGGCCACGTCCGCTTCTTCACGCGCAAGGGGTTCGAGCGGGTCCTCCACCGCAGTGGGTGGCACGTGCTGCGCAGCGACGTCACGGGCCTCCCCTTCGATGTGGCCGACCGAGGGGGCGAGGACGGACTGTCCCAGCGCCTGCGGAGCACGATCGGACGCATCGATGCACTCGGCGTGCGGGCCCGCCCCACCCTGTTCGGCTACCAGCTCCTCTATGAGCTGGAGCCCGCCATCGGTCGTGTCTGAGGACCCGGGCGGCCCGAGCCGCCGGAGCACGCTCCGCACCGAGGTCCTCCTTGCCCTCGGCATCTTCCTGCTGGCTGGCCCGCTGATCCAGGACTGGTTCGCCCAGACGGCCCCCCGCTACTCGTTGGGGGTAGCGGTGGCGGAAGATCGATCGCTCGAGCTCGATCCCTACCGACAGGTCCTGAGCATCGACCAGGCCGCCTATCGGGGCCACACCTACAGCGACAAGGCGCCCTACCAGGCGCTGCTGACCGCGCCCCTCCTGGAGGCGTACCTGGCGGCGGGGGGCGAGGCCTTCCCGGTGCCCGTGGACGAGGAGGACTCGCTCGCCCGCCTGCAAACGTCGACCCACCGGGGCCTGTGGTGGGTCACGTTGTGGTCCTCCACCGTCCCGGCCATGGCCCTGGCCATCGTCACCCGGCGGACGGTGGCGGCCGTCTACCCGTCACTGGCCACGGTCGTGGCGGTCGCCATGGCCGTGGGCACCCTCGTGCTCCCGTTCTCCAGCTTGCTCTTCGGCCACGTCATGGCCGCCTTGTGGGTGGCCGGCACGTGGTATCTCGTACGCGGCTCGACGGTGTCGACCGGCGCCGCCGTCGGCGCCGGGGCGCTCCTCGGCGCTGCCATCGGCACCGAGTACACCGCCGCGCTGATCGCTCTGGCCGCGCTCGTCGTCGTGAGCGTCGCCCACGGCCTTCGCTCCGCGGCGTGGCTGTCCTTCGGTACGGTCCTGGCCACCCTGCCCCTTCTCCTCTACAACTGGCTCGTCTTCGAGGACCCCTTCGAGGTGTCGTACCAAGGCCATCTGCCGAACTTCCAGGGCGATGGGGCGTTGGGCGTGTACAACCTCACCGTCCCGAAGCTGGACGAGGTGTTGCGAGCGCTTGTGGGGGGCAAGGGGCTGTTCGTGCTCACACCCGTGATGCTGCTGGCCTTCGCTGGGTGCTGGTACGCCATCAGGGGGGCAACCGCCGTCCGGCGGGATGCCGTGTTCGCCCTCGTGTCCTTCGCCGCACTGCTCGTGGCGTCCACCGGGATCGACGGGCTCGGCGGCGCCAGCCCAGGCCCTCGATACCTCATCCCGGTGCTGCCGCTCTTCGCCCTGCCCCTGGCCGAGGCGTGGCGACGCCTGCCGCTCGTCTGCTCGGCCACCGCCGCGTTCGGAGCCGCTTGGATGCTGCTGGCTGCTGCCACCCTTCCGCTGGCGCCGTCGTTGCGCAACTGGCTGCACGTGGCCGCCGACCTCGACCTCACCGCCAACGTGCTCACGGGCCGCTCCCACACCTGGCTCCTCCTGGTCCCCACCGGGGCCGGGCTGGGGGTGCTGCTGCACCTCTGCCGTCCCGAGAACGGGCGACGGTCTAGCCCCGAGCAGTACGAGCGCGTCAGCCCGACAGCAGCGGCTTGAGGAACTGGCCCGTCCAGCTCCCTGACACCTCGGCCACCACCTCGGGGGGTCCCTCGCACACGAGGGTGCCGCCCCCGCTGCCCCCCTCGGGCCCGAGGTCGATCAGCCAGTCGGCCGTCTTGACGACGTCGAGGTTGTGCTCGATGACCAGCACCGTGTTGCCCTGGTCGACCAGTCGGCTGAGAACGGTGAGCAGCTTGCGGATGTCCTCGAAGTGGAGGCCGGTGGTGGGCTCGTCGAGGATGTAGATGGTGTGACCGGTGGAGCGCTTGGCCAGCTCGCTGGCCAGCTTCACCCGCTGCGCCTCACCGCCCGACAGCGTCGTGGCCGGCTGCCCGAGACGGACGTAGCCCAGGCCCACGTCGACGAGCGTCTGCATGTGGCGCGCGATGGCCGGCTGGTTGCCGAAGAACTCCAAGGCCTCCTCGCAGGACAGGTCGAGCACGTCGGCGACGTTCTTGTCCTTGAAGGTGATGTCGAGCGTGTCCCGGTTGTAGCGCTGGCCCTTGCACACCTCGCACGGCACGTACACGTCGGGCAGGAAGTGCATCTCGATCTTGATGGTGCCGTCGCCGGCGCAGGCCTCACAGCGACCGCCGGCCACGTTGAAGCTGAAGCGACCGGGCAGGTAGCCCCGCACCTTGGCCTCCTGCGTGGCTGCGAACAGCTTGCGCACGTGGTCCCACACCCCGGTGTAGGTGGCGGGGTTGGAGCGGGGGGTTCGCCCGATGGGGCTCTGGTCGATGTTGATGACCTTGTCGAGGTGCTCGAGGCCGGTGACGGTCTTGTGGAGCCCGGGAGGGGTCTTCGACTTGTAGATCCGCTGCATGAGCGACCGGTAGAGGATGTCGGTGACGAGCGTGGACTTGCCGGAGCCCGACACTCCGGTGACCGCGACGAACAGGCCGAGGGGGATCTCGACCGTGAGGTCCTTGAGGTTGTGCTCTCGGGCCCCCTGCACGACGAGACGCTGGTCGGTCGGCGCGCGCCGCTTCTCCGGGACGGGGATCGATCGCTTGCCCGAGAGGTACTGCCCGGTGAGCGATGCCTTGTTGCGCAGCAGCCCCTTCACCGTGCCCGCGTGCACGACCTCGCCCCCGTGCTCGCCCGCCCCGGGCCCGATGTCGACGACGTAGTCGGCGATGGAGATCGTCTCCTCGTCGTGCTCCACCACCAGCACGGTGTTCCCCAGCTCCCGCAGCCGGATCAGGGTGTCGAGGAGCCGGCGGTTGTCGCGCTGGTGGAGGCCGATGGACGGCTCGTCGAGGACGTAGAGCACACCGACGAGCCCCGATCCGATCTGGGAGGCCAGCCGGATCCGCTGGGCCTCACCACCAGCCAGGGTGGCGGCCGAGCGGGACAGGCTCAGGTAGTCGAGGCCCACGTCGAGGAGGAAGCCCATGCGGGCGTTGACCTCCTTGACCACCCGCTCGGCGATGATCCGGTCCCGCTCAGACAGCTCCAGGCCGGCCAGGGCCTTGGCGGCCTCGCCGATCGACATGTTGCACACCTCGGCGATGGTGTGCCCGTCGATGGTGACCCCGAGGGGCAGCGGGCCGAGCCGGGCCCCCTTGCACGTCGGGCAGGGCACCTCGCGCATGTAGCCCTCGATCTGCTCCCGCTGGCTGTCGCTCTCCGACTCGCTGTGCCGACGCTGGAGGTACGGGACGATCCCCTCGAAGTTGGCGGTGTAGGACCGCACCCGTCCGTAGCGGTTCTTGTAGCGCACCTGGACCTTGCCCACCCCGGTGCCCTGCAGGAAGGCCTGCTGGTGCTTCTTCGTCAGCTTGGACCAGGGCACGTCGGCGTCGGCCCCGAGCTCCTCCGCCACCGACTCCACCAGCCGCTTGAAGTACTGGCTGCTCCCTCCCGCCCACGGCGAGATGGCCCCCTCGGCGAGGGTGAGGTCGGGGTTGGGGACGATGAGCTCCGGGTCCACCTTGAAGCGGGTGCCGAGCCCGTCGCACGTCTCGCAGGCCCCGTAGGGCGAGTTGAAGGAGAAGTTCCTCGGGGCCAGCTCCTCGAACGATCCGTGACCGTTCGGGCAGGCCAGGTGCTGGGAGAAGGTGAGCGTGTCGTCCGCCGCGCCGTCGTCGTCGACCGCCTCCCCCTCCTTCCGGACCAGCTGGACCTCGGCCACGCCGTCGGCCAGCCGCAAGGCGGTCTCCAGCGAGTCGGTCAGGCGTCGCTCCAGGCCCTCCCGCACCACCAGACGATCGACCACCACCTCGATGGTGTGCTGCTCGTAGCGAGCCAGGTCGACCTTGTCGGTGAGCTCGTGGACCTCGCCGTCGATGCGGGCGCGGGCGTACCCCTGGGCGGCCAGGTCGGTCAGGAGGGTCTCGTAGCTGCCCTTTCGGCCGCGCACGACAGGGGCCAGCACCTGGAACCGCGTCCCCTTCGGGAGCTCCAGCACCCGGTCGACGATCTGCTGGGGGGTCTGGCGGGTGATCTGGGCCCCGCACTCGGGGCAGTGCGGCACCCCGATGCGCGCGAACAGGAGTCGGAGGTAGTCGTAGACCTCCGTGATGGTCCCGACGGTGGATCGAGGGTTCCGGGAGGCCGACTTCTGGTCGATGGAGATGGCCGGCGAGAGCCCTTCGATGAAGTCGACGTCGGGCTTGTCCATCTGCCCGAGGAACTGGCGGGCGTACGACGACAGCGACTCGACGTAGCGGCGCTGGCCCTCCGCGTAGATCGTGTCGAAGGCCAGCGATGACTTACCGGACCCCGAGAGGCCGGTGAACACGATCAGCTTGTCGCGCGGGAGCTCGATCCCGACGTTCTTCAGGTTGTGCTCTCGGGCGCCCCGAACGACGAGGGAGTCAGACACGGGCCCAGGCTAGCGGTCGGCACAACCTGACGAACGCATGTTCGCTGCACGGGTCCGCCGAAGGGGCTGGCCCGCACCCCTACGCTGCCCCCATGCCGACCGGGCCGCAGGTGTGACCCACCGCAGGCACCTCCGGGTGGAGCTGGCGCTGGTCGGCCTGGTGCTGGCGCTCGCAGCGCCCGTCGTGGAGGAGCTCAAGACGCAGCAGGCCTCCCGCCTCGCCCTGACCGCCGCCATCTGGGACGACCAGAGCCTGGAGATCGATGCCTATCCCGTGGGGGTGGACCGGGCCGAGCGCGGCGGGCACGTGTACTCCGACAAGGCCCCCGGGCAGCCGCTCTTCGCCGTTCCCGCCTATGGCGCCTACCGAATCCTGGGGGGAGAGCGGGCCACCGTCCGTCGGCTCGAGGGCAACCTCGGGCTGTGGGCCACCAAGCTGTGGAGCAGCGTTCTGCCCGCCGCCGCCTTGGCGGTCCTCGTGCGCCGGGCGGCGGCCCGTGCCCGACCAACGGCCGCGACAGCGGCGACCGTCATGATCGCCGTCGGAACCCTGCTGCTGCCCTTCTCCACCCTCCTCTTCGGTCACGTGCTCGGCGCAGCGCTGGCCTTCGGTGCCTGGTACCTCCTCAGCGGCGGTGGGCTCACGGATCGGCGCCTGCTGACGGCGGGCGCGCTCCTGGGCGCGGCGGTGCTGACCGAGTACACGCTGGTGCTGGTGGCCGCCGTGCTGCTCCTTCAGGCCGGCCACGCAGTGGGCAGGCGGGCGGGTTGGGTGCTCGTCGGGGCCGTACCCGCGGGAGGACTCCTCCTCGCCTACCAATGGGCGGCCTTCGGAAGCCCGTGGTCCTTCTCCTACGCCAGATCCTCGTTCGGGAGCGTGGCGCGGGACCTCGGCGACCAGGACCAGGACCCGTCCGTGCTGGGCAACGCCGTGGAGGTGCTCGTGGGCGAGCGAGGACTCCTGGTCGTCACGCCGATCCTCGCACTGGCAGTCGCCGGCCTGTTCGTCCTCATCCGCGAGTCCCGAGGGCCTGCGCGCGCCGCCTACCTGTCCGCCGCCGCCAGCGCGGGAGCGCTCGTGGGGGTGCAGGTGCTTTGGAGCAACCCCACGGGGGGCGACTCGCCTGGTGCCCGCTACGCCACCGCAGCGGCCGCCTTTCTCGCGCCGGGGGCCACAGTGGCCTGGGAGCGGTGGCGGCGGCCGACCGTGGTGCTGGCGGCCCTCAGCGCGCTCGTGATGCTGGCTGCGACCTGGACGGAGCCGCTGGAGGCGCGTGACTCGACGGGAGCGATCGGGATCTGGCTCCGTCGGCTCGGCGACGGCGACTGGACCGACACGATCTACGCCATGGGCCTCGGCGGCTGGGCCACCGTGCTGCTTCCGGCGGGTGGAGCGGCAGCCCTGCTGTGGGTGCACCGGGCCGAGGCAGGGGCCAGATGATGGTCGCCGCAGACCGGCCCCGGCTGGCCTGGCGACAGATCGCCATGTGGTGCGTGGGCTCCACCGCTCTGGTGGTCACCCTCGTCGCCCTCACCGCCGTGGAGCGGGGCAGCATCGGCCGGGTGCTCTTCACCGGTGAGGACGGGCCGGGCGCCGCCGTCATCCAGCGCGACCTGCCGGACCTCGAGCTGCTCCGGGACGATGTCGGTCATGACGGCCAGCACTTCTACGTGCTCGCCCGAGCCTTGCCCGACCTCTCCGACGCCCGTGACGACCTGGGGCTGCGGCCGGGCTACCGCGCGCAGCGGATCACCCTCCCGGCCCTGGCGCGGGTGCTGCATCCGGGGGGCGGGGGTGGGGAGAGCCTCGTCGTGGCGTTGCTCCTGGCCAACGGGCTCGGGATCCTGGCCGGGGCTATCGGCACCTCTGTGCTGGTGAACAGCCGAGGCGGCCCGGCGTGGGCAGGGGCGATCTTCCCGTGGCTCCCCGGGAGCCTGCAGGGCCTCCAGCTCACGCTGGCGGATGCCTTTGCCGCTGGGCTGGGCGTCGCGGCCCTGGCGGCGGCCAGCAGACGGCACCCCTGGCTCGCCTTCTGCCTGGCGGCCGCTGCCCTCCTCGGCAAGGAGGCGACGGTGGTCCTCTTCGCCGGGTGGATCGCCTGGGCCCTGGTCCGACGCCAGCCGTGGCAGACGTGGCTGCCCCTGGCCGGGGCCCCGGCCGTACCCGTGGCGTGGTTCCTGGTGTTGCGCCAGACGTTCCCGGGGCCTCGTCTGCACGGCGAGGAGTTCGTGGCTCCGCTCACCGGGCTGGCGGACGCGGTGCAGGCCACAGCCGATGGCGCGTCAGGAGCGACCCTGCTCGGACTGGGCGCATCCCTCCTCGTCTTCGCCGGGCTGCTGGGTGTCGCCGCTCTGGGCGACCGGCGCACTCCGTGGCCCTGGGCGGCGGCCGCGCTGGCCGCCTACCAGACCCTGCTGACCGACGTGTTCTGGTACAAGACCATCAACGCCCTGCGGTTCACGGCTGTCGGCGCCGCGCTGCTCCTCATCGTGGTGGGGCTCCGCCTGCGTCCCGAGCCTGCGTCAACCGTCGGCGAGGCCGACACGGCGTAAGACCGCGACGCCGTCGTGGTGGGCCACGACACGGAATCCCGAGACGACGACGTCCTCGCCGCTCCCCTCTCCCTCCACCAGGATCACGTCGACCGCCGCCACGTCCTCCGGTGTCGCACCCGGCGCCAACCCCGGGGGGAACACGGTGCGAGGGGCCGAGAAGGGCAGCGGGTACTGGTGGATGCGGCGACGATGGGCCAGGCGGGGCACCAAGCGGGGGCTGGCACTCACCACGTCATCCGTCCGCACCAGCGCCAGGGCTCGCTCGGCGTCCGGACGGGCCTCGAGGGCACGCCACACCTGCGTGGAGCCGGGTGCGGAGGGCGACAAGGGGCTCACCAGCGCCACGGCCAGCGCCACCGGTGCGGCCACCAGCACGGGCCGCAGCGACGGCCGCACCCGGTCCGCCAGGCTCGGAGGGCGGGCCAGGACGGTCAGTGTCCCGCCCACCAGGAGGGGGACGAACGAGGCGCCGTGGTGGAACCACGGCAGGGTGGGCCCGGGGAAGCCGTTGAGGAGGACCGGCGCCGCTGCGACCAGGACCGCCACGAGCCAGCGCGGCCGGAACAGCGGGAGCATGCCGACCGCGAGCAACCAGCCCAGCACCAGCACGATGCCGGCGCGGTCACCCGCCGCCCCAACCAGGCGCCAGGGATGCAGCACCGCGTCGAGCGGCCCGTCGCCGAGGTCGGCGTAGTAGGCGTCCCAGCTGCCCGGGTTCCCGAGCTGGTCCGGGAGGAGGACCGCCACGGCCGCGCCCAGGCCACCGATCAGCACCAGCGCCCGACGGGCGCGGGGGCGGCTCACCACGGCCACGCCCAGGAGGACGACCCCGAGGTCGGCTCGGCACAGGATCGTCGCGACGGCGGCCACGGCCGTCAGGCGCCGATCGCCCCGCACCGCCCCCAGCACCGCCGTGGCGATCCACGGGACGGCCAGGGCACTGGGGTGGAAGTCGAAGAACGCGGCGGCCAGCAGCGGCGGGCTGGCCACCACAAGGGCGGTGGCCACCCGGGTGGAGGCCCCGAGCTCCCGCGCCAGCGCGCGCGATCGGGAGCACCGTCAGCCCGAGGGCGATGGACTGAGCGCCGATCAGCCAGGCCGGCGTGGCGGCCAGGCGGTAGAGGGGAGCGAAGCCCACCAGGACGAGCGAGAGGTGGTCCGAGAAGATGCTGCGCCCGATGAGGGAGCTGTGGGTCCGGCCGTTCGACAGCTGCCACGCCGCCTGATCGAAGAACCCGAGATCGAAGGCCTGGGTCCAGTGGTGGCGATGCCGCGTCCAGGCGAGGGCGCCGTAGACGGCCGCCAGCAGCAGCCCCGTGGCGACTCCGGCCCGATCCCGCATCGGGCGGAGTCTGTCAGCCGACGTCGCGCAGCTCGCGCTTCAGGTCCTTGATCTCGTCGCGCAGGCGGGCGGCGTACTCGAAGCGCAGCTCCGTGGAGGCCTCGTGCATCTCCTCCTCCAGCGTGAGGATGAGGCGCCGGAGCTCGTCGCCGGGGAGGTCGGCCAGCTCCCGGCGCACCTTGTCGTGCTGGCGAGAGCGTTGGTCGCGCCCCGGGGTGGGGGCGGCTTCGGCCGGCCGGAGCATCGAGAGGATGTCGGTGACGGCTTTGCGGATCGACTGCGGATCGATCCCGTGCTCCTCGTTGTGCCGAAGCTGCAGCTGGCGTCGACGTTGCGTCTCCGAGATGGCCCGCCGCATCGAGTCAGTGACCTTGTCCGCGTACATGATCACCTGCCCGTCGACGTGGCGGGCCGCTCGGCCGGTCGTCTGGATGAGCGACGTCTCCGAGCGCAGGAAGCCCTCCTTGTCAGCGTCGAGGATGGCCACCAACGAGACCTCGGGCAGATCGAGCCCCTCCCGCAGCAGGTTGATGCCCACCAGCACGTCGTACTCGCCCAGCCGAAGATCGCGGAGGATCTCGATGCGCTGGATGGTGTCGACGTTGGAGTGCAGGTATCGCACCCGCAGGCCTTGCTCGAGCAAGTAGTCGGTGAGGTCCTCGGCCATCTTCTTGGTGAGGGTGGTGACCAGCACCCGATCGCCCCGCTCCACCCGGTGCCCGATCTGCTCGATGAGGTCGTCGATCTGGCCCTTGGTGGGCTTCACGAGCACCTCCGGATCGACCAGCCCCGTGGGCCGCACGATCTGCTCGGCGATCTGGGTCGAGACCTGGAGCTCGAAGGGGCCCGGCGTAGCGGAGAGGAACACCACCTGGTTGATCCGCTCCATCACCTCCTCGAACCGCAGGGGCCTGTTGTCGGCCGCGCTGGGGAGGCGGAAGCCGTGCTCGATGAGCTGCTCCTTCCGGGCCCGGTCGCCCTGGTACTGCCCGTGGAGCTGGGGGACGGCTTGGTGGCTCTCGTCGATCACGAGCAGGAAGTCGTCGGGGAAGAAGTCGAGCAGGGTGTGCGGCGCCTCGCCCCGGCCCCGTCCGTCGAGAGGGGCCGAGTAGTTCTCGATCCCGTTGCAGTAGCCGACCTCCTGCATCATCTCGAGGTCGTACTGCGTGCGCATGCGCAGACGCTGTGCCTCCAGGAGCTTCCCCTCCTTCTCGAACTGGGCCAGCCGCTCCTGCAGCTCCTGCTCGATGCGGACCACGGCGGTCCGCATCCGCTCGTCGCCGGTCACGTAGTGGGTGGCGGGATAGATCACCAGCTCGTCGAGCCCCGTCACCTGCTCGCCCGTGAGCGGGTCGACCACCTGGATGCGCTCGATCTCGTCGCCGAAGAGCTCGATGCGCACGGCCGTCTCGTCGTAGGCGGGGTGGACCTCGATGGTGTCGCCTCGCACCCGGAACTTCCCGCGCACCAGGTTCATGTCGTTCCGCTCGTAGCGCATGTCGACGAGCTTCCGCAGCACCCCGCGCTGGTCGATCTCGTCGCCCACCTGCAGGTGGAGCATGTTGGCGCGATACTCCACTGGAGAGCCCAGGCCGTAGATGCACGACACCGACGCCACCACGATGACGTCGCGCCGGGTGAGCAGGGCCGAGGTGGCAGCGTGTCGCAGCCGGTCGATCTCGTCGTTCACCGACGAGTCCTTCTCGATGTAGGTGTCGGACGAGGCGATGTAGGCCTCGGGCTGGTAGTAGTCGTAGTACGAGACGAAGTACTCCACCCGGTTGTGGGGGAAGAACTCCCGGAACTCGTTGGCCAGCTGCGCCGCCAGCGACTTGTTGGGGGCCAGCACCAACGTGGGCCGCTGCACCTGCTCGATGGTCCAGCCGATGGTGGCGCTCTTCCCCGACCCGGTGATCCCGAGCAGCGTCTGGAACCGGTCGCCGCGCCGGATGCTCTCGGTCAGGGTGGCGACGGCGGTGGGCTGGTCGCCCGCCGGCTCGAAGTCGGACACCATCTTGAAGTCGGGCACCCTGGCGATGCTACCGAGTGACCCTGACAGGACCTGTCAGCGAGCGGGACCGAAGGCAGGCACGCAGCGGACCGGATCGCGCAGGTCGACGGGGCGGAAGGCCTGCAGCTTGTCCCGCCACATCGGGACGGGGCGGACCAGCTCAGGGCGGTCCGACGCCCGCCCCAGCGACACCACCTCGCCGTGACGGCGGTAGGTGACCCGGACGTCCGGGTGCTCGCTCAGGTAGGTCCGAAGGGCCCGCCAGGTCAGGGCGTAGCCCTGGTCGTGGTAGGCGGCCAACCCGGCATCGGAGCTGTCGAGGACCTCCACGAGGTGGTCTTGGGCGTCGCTCAGAGGCAGGGTCCTCGCCACCAGCAGGTGGTTGGACTCCCCAGAGGCCGTGCGGAGGTTCGAGTACATGTTCCACCCGAAGCTCGTCTTCAGCTCCAGGTACGGGGTGAACCCGTTGGCGACCACCAGCAGCGGCACCACCAGGAGGGACACCTGGCGGACCCGGAGGGAGCCGGGGCGGGGACGCTCCGGGCGGCGCTCGAGGAAGCGGAGCACCAGCAGCAGCCACAGCAGGGCCCAGGGCTGCCAGGGCCACCAGCCGATCGCCACGGCCTGATCGGGATCGACCAGCTCGCCGGCCACCGCCAGGCCGGCTGCCGTTGGTAGCGCCACCATCAATCCGTGGAGGAGGTGGGGGGCGCGGTCCCCCGTCCTCGCCACCCGGGCCCGCGTCGACCTCATCACCTCGACCACCCACTCGAAGAACGCGGCGGGGAGGAAGAGGAGGAAGAGCGGGAGGAGCACCGAGGAGAAGTCGAAGACGTGGTTGATGCGGTCGAGGGCCAGCACGCCGTGGAACAGGAGGGCCACGACCACCCCGAGGTATCGGGTGCGCCGGATGACGAGCAGCACGGGAACCGAGAGCTCGACGGCGAGGGTGGCGAGGATCACCGTCGACCGCAGCCAGGCTGCGTCGCCAAGCTGCAGCGCCGACAGCCCGACGGAGTCGGTGGTCTCGCGGAAGTAGTAGACCGCGCAGCTGACATCGGGGTCGAGGAACCCGGTGTTCAGCTTCGAGAAGGCGGCGAACGAGTAGGCCGCCACCAGGCAGAGGCGCGCCGCGGGCACGAAGCGGTCGGCGACAGCGCGGGGGTCGTGCTGAGCCGGCCACCGGCTCCGCACCACCGAGACCAGCAGCGCCAGGTTGACGAACCCCGCCAGGACCCAGTGGTTGCCCACCACCGGGGCCTCCTCCCAGATCGCCACGAGGCTGGCCACCGCCAGGGCCACGAGGGGCCCGACGCCGCCGGGTCGGGCCAGGACGACAGCCACAGCCCCCACAAGCAGAGCCTCGGACCATCCCGAGCCGTACCGGGGGTTGCCCAGGAGGTGCCAGAGCGCGGCGAGGGCCCACGCGACCGCGAAGACCGCCAGACGGCTGTCCGGTGGCGCAGCCCGTCGAAGGGGCGCCTCAGCCATCGGCAGACAGGGCGCCCAGCCGTTCCCAGGCCTCGTCGACGGCGGCCTCCAGGTCCTCGAGGGTGCCGCTGTTGTCGATCACCACGTCGGCCCGGGCCACACGGTCCTCCCGGCGTGCCTGGCGCGCCATCCGAGCCGCGAGCGTCGTCCTCGCGCATCCCGCGCTGGCTGACGAGCCGCTCGACGGCGATCTCGGGATCGACGTCGACCACGAGCAGCGCGGCCAGGTCGTCCCGACCCGACTCGACCAGCAGCGGGATGTCGAGGACCACGACGTGGTCGGTGTCGACCTCGGCCTGCAACCGCCGAGCGATCTCCACCCCGACGGCGGGGTGCACGATCGCCCCCAGATCAGCGAGGGCCCCCGCATCGTGGAACACCAGGTCGGCCACAGCTTGCCGATCCAGCGTCCCGTCCGGCGCCACGATCTCAGCGCCGAACCGAGCCACCATGGCATCGAAGACCTCGGTTCCGGGTTGCTGCAGCTCGCGGGTGATCGCGTCGGCATCGATCACCACCGCGCCGCGGGCCATCAGCAGGTTGGAGACTGTGGACTTCCCCGAGCCGATGCCGCCCGTGAGGCCGATGAGGAGCACGACAGCGACGGTAGCGGGCACCGCCACACCGGGCGCGCCGCGATGACTAGCCCGTTCGGACCCCCCGCAAATGGCCCGAACGGGGGGTGGTCCGGAAGTCGGCGAATGCCGACAATCTCCCCAACCCCGCTTGTCGGGGCCGACATCCGTCGTGCCCACCCGGGGCGCGAGAACCTGTGGAGGCCCGGTGCGCTCTCGTTCCAACCTTCTGGTGCTGCTCGGCATCGCCTTCTTCCTCGTGGGCGGCGTGATCGTCTACCTGCTCACCAACGACGACGACGATGGCGGTTCGAGCACCCCCGGCCAGGTGACCGTCGTGGTGGCAACTGAGGACGTGCCCGCCGGCGCCCTCGCCGACGAGCTGGTGGAGGTCGGCAAGCTCCAGACCAAGGAGGTGCCGTCCGGGTCCCTGCCGCCGGGCACCGTGGGCAGCCTCAACCAGCTGGCGGGGGCGACGTTCATCCAGGGCTTCGCCGAGGGTCAGCCCATCACCAGCGCCGGCCTGCAGCTGCAGAACCGGACCTTCGAGGTCCCAGAGGGCTTCGACGCCGTGGCCGTCCAGATCGACTTCGTGGCCGGCGGGGCTGGCTACGTCAACCCCGGCGATCGCATCAACCTCTACGCAGCCATCCAGGGTGCCGGCGGTGAGGCACAGGTGCCGCGGGCCGAGCTGCTGCTGACCAACGTCGAGGTGCTCGACGTCGACCTCACCATCCCCGCTCGCCGGGGCACAGCGGCAGCCGACGGGTCCAGCGGCTCACCCCGCCCGTCGGGCGAGAACGTGACCTTCCTGCTGGCCCTGCGGGCCGACGACGTGGAGAAGGTCGTGTGGTCGACGGAGTTCGAGGCGCTGTACGCCTCGCTGACGGGGGCCGACGCGCCGCCGGCTGGCCCCACGTCGGGGCGCGATCCCTCCTCCATCCTGCGGGAAGAGCCCAACGCCGCCTTCGGCGGCTGACGGGATGACGATGCCCGTACCCCGGATCCTGGTGCTGGATCGCAGCGAGACGCTCGCCGATCAGCTCCGCTCCGCCCTCGCCGACGCCACCCCGCACCCGGAGATCGTGCCCTGCTCCCGGGTGGGGTCGGTGGCCGAGGTGCTGGAGGCCCAGGGCCCCTTCGACGTGCTGGTGGCGGGCCCGAGCCTCGGCACTCGATCCGGCCTGGCGCGCCTACGGGTCATCCGGGAGGAGCTGCCGGGCATGCGGCTCATCCTGGCCTTCAGCCGACGACCCGATGCCAGCCTCCGCGACATCGTCCGAACCGGCGCCGTGGACCTCCTCCAGCTCCCGATCGACGACAAGGAGCTGGCGGAATCCGTCGAGCGCGGGATCGATCTCGTGGGCAGCACCCCCGTCGTCGCCCCCGACGTCCCCGCCCCGCTCCCCTCCCCCGCCAGCGGCGGGCCCGCCACCGTCTTCACCATCGCCTCCGCGACGGGGGGCTGCGGCAAGACGTTCTACGCCACCAACCTCGCCTACTTCCTGACCCACTACACGCAGAAGCGGGTGTGCATCGTCGACCTCGACCTCCAGTTCGGCGAGGTGTCCACTGCCCTCCGGTTGCGACCCAAGTACACGATCTTCGACGCCCTCCAGCGCGAGGACACCGACGAGGCCGACCTCCAAGCCCACATCGAGGAGTACTGCGTCCAGCACGAGACCGGCGTGAGCGTCCTCGCCGCTCCCCGAGAGCCGTCGGAGGCCGACCGGATCAGCCCCCCGGACGTCACCCGGATCCTGGAGGCCATCCGGAACCGGTTCGACTACGTGATCGTCGACACGCCCCCAGCGCTGGCCGAGACCGTCCTGGTGGCCTTCGACCTCTCCGACATGCTCTACGTGATGGCGACGCTCGACCTGCCGAGCGTGCGGAACATGAGCGTGTTCCTCGGCACCCTCGACCGCCTCAAGGTGCCCACGGACAACGTGCGCCTCATCCTCAACAAGGCCGAGAGCGACGTGGGCATCGACGTCGAGCAGGTCACCAAGCTGTTCCCGCAGGGCTTCGAGTCCGTGCTGCCGTACGCCAAGGAGGTGAGCCGCTCCATCAACCTGGGCATGCCCGTGATGGCGGCATCGCCCACTGCCGAGATCAGCGCCCTCATGGCCGGCGGGATGAAGCTGGTGCTCCCCGAGGACGTCCAGGCCCAGGTGGAGGCCGACACCACCGTCAAGAAGTCCGGGCTCTTCCGCCGCCGGTCGAGGAGCTGATCCGAGTGCCTGGCCCAGGAGGCCCACGATGAAGCTGTCCGAGAAGCTCGCCGCCCTCGAGCAAGAGGAGAGCCGCGCCGATGGCGCGGGTGAGACCCCCAGCACCCCGGCCAAGGGCGGGGGGTCCGGCCAGGGTCGCGCCCGCCCCACCTCCGCCAAGGCGCGCACCGCCAGCACGTGGGACGCCACCAAGAAGAAGGTGCGGGAGCTCGTGCTCGACGAGGTCGCCCCGCGCATGCAGGGCCTCTCGCCGGAGGAGCTGGTGGCCGAGGTGCGCAACGCCCTCGACCAGATCCTGCAACGCGAGGACGTCGAGGTCACACCCCTCGAACGGCGCCGGTTCGTCCAGGAGATGATGTCCGACACCCTCGGGTACGGACCGCTCGACCCTCTCCTGGCCGACGACGGGATCACTGAGGTGATGTGCAACGCCCACGACGACATCTGGGTGGAGCGCAACGGCCTCATCGAGCACACCGACCTGTCCTTCAGCGACGACATCCAGTACCGGGCCGTGATCGACAAGATCGTGTCGGCCGTCGGTCGACGCGTCGACGAGGCCTCCCCCATGGTCGATGCGCGGCTGCCCGATGGCTCCCGTGTCAACGCCATCATCCCGCCACTGGCCCTCCACGGCTCGGTGCTCACCATTCGCAAGTTCGCCAAGGACCCCTACACCGCGAAGGACCTGGTGACCTTCGGCACCTGGACGCTCGACCTCGTCACCGTGATGGAGGCCTGCGTCCGCGGGAAGCTCAACATCCTGGTGTCCGGCGGTACCGGCACGGGCAAGACCACCAACCTGAACGTGCTGTCCGCCTTCATCCCCGATGGCGAGCGCATCATCACCATCGAGGACTCGGCTGAGCTCCAGCTCCAGCAGCCGCACGTCATCAACCTCGAGACCCGTCCTCCCTCGGCCGAGGGAACGGGGACCGTCTCCATCCGGGACCTCGTGAAGAACGCCCTTCGGATGCGACCCGACCGCATCATCGTCGGCGAGTGCCGCGCCGCCGAGGCCCTCGACATGCTCCAGGCGATGAACACCGGCCACGAAGGGTCCATGACCACTGTCCACGCCAACGCCCCTCGCGACGCCATCAGTCGCCTGGAGACGATGGTGCTGATGGCCGGGTACGACCTGCCGGTCCGAGCCATCCGCGAGCAGATCGCCGCTGCCCTCGACCTCATCCTCCAGGTGTCCCGCCTCCCTGACGGGCGACGGGTCATCACTGCGGTGACCGAGGTGCAGGGTCTGGAGGGCGACACCATCCTGCTCCAGGACATCTTCAAGTACCGCACGGTCCCGGGCAGCGGCGGCAAGGCGGCCGGAGAGCTGGTGGCGTCCGGCCTGCGCCCCAAGTTCCTCGACCAGCTGGGCGAGGTCGGCGTCGAGGTCCCCGCCTCCGCGTTCAAGGCGCCCGCGGGGTCCTCGCCCGGGCGGGTGACCTCCGGTGCTGGCCGCGGCCGCAAGGCACGGGTCCCCAGCCCCGCGAGGTGGCCGATCAGGAGCGCCTCCGGTGAGCGCCTCCCAGCTCATCGCCATGGGCTTCGTGGGCGGCGGCCTCGCGCTCCTCGCCGTGGGGCTGCTGTCGCGTACCTACGAGCGCGAGGAGCGGCTGGCCGACATCCTGGACCTGCCCTGGGGCGAGCGCGACGTGGACCTGGCGGCCACGGTCGACCAGCACTCGTCGCTGGTGGAGAACACCATCGGGGTGGCGGGCAAGGTCATCGACCAGTTCGATGCCAAGGGGAACCTCCTCACGCTCCTCGAGCGAGCCCGGCTACCGGTCCGTCCCGGCGAGTTCGTGCTGTTCGTGCTCGCCGGGGGCCTGATCCTCGGGGCAGTGGTGGCCGCCATCACCACCAGCGGCCCGTTCGGTGTCGGGGCGGCGCTGGCCAGCCCCTTCCTCGGTGTGGCCTACCTGAAGCGGCGCATCGTGCGGCGCACCCGCCGGTTCGAGGAGCAGTTCCCCGACGCCCTCACCCTGATCGGCTCGTCGCTCTCAGCCGGGCACACGTTCCTCCGCTCCATCCAGCTCATGTGTGAGGAGGCCGAGGCGCCCATCTCAGAGGAGTTCGCTCGAGTCGTCTCGGAGACCCAGCTCGGAGACCCCCTCGTGGACGCCCTCGAGCGGATGTCCATCCGTCTCGACATCCGCGACGTCGACTGGGTGGTGCAGGCGATCCGGATCCAGCAGACCGTCGGAGGCAAGCTGGCCGACCTGCTGCACACCCTGGCCGACTTCATCCGGGCCCGAGAGGAGATCCGGCGGGAGATCGACGTCCTCACCGCAGAGGGCAAGGTGTCCGCCTACGTCCTCGGGGCCCTCCCGCTCTTCCTCGGCCTGTTCATCCAGGTGTCCAACCCTGGCTACCTGGACCCGATGTTCGACGGGTGGGGGCCGATCTGGCTGGGTGGAGCCGCCGCGTCGGTGGCTGCCGGCCTCGCCGTCATCTTCCGCATGATCAAGGTGGACGTCTGATGGGTGGTGTGCTTGGTGTCCTGCTGCTGGTGGGCGGCGCGGCGTTGGTGCTGTACGGGTTCAGCCAGCGGCAGGCGTTGCCGGCCGGCAACGACCCGGGCGAGTACCTGCGCAGCCTCGACCGCAACGAGGAGGAGGCCGACGAGTTCCAGCTCCTGCTGGCCCAGCCCTTCCTCACCCGTGTCGTACGGCCCATCGCAGGGGACGTGCTGACGCTCCTGGGCGGCGCCCTCCCCGGGAACTACCGGGACCGGGTGCACACCAACATCCTGCACGCCGGGCTCGGTGCCCAGCTCCGCGCCGAGGAGATCATCAGCCTGCAGGTGCTCGGCGGGGTCCTGGGCTTCCTGGCCGGGCTGTACCTGGTGGGAGCGAGCGTGATCGGCGGCGGCGCCGGCCTCCTGCTGCTGATCTTGCTCCCCGTCCTGGGCGCCCAGGCCCCCAAGTCGTGGCTCGACCGGAAGGTGCAAGAGCGCAAGGACGCCATCCGTCGGGACCTCCCCGACACGCTCGACCTCCTCGCCATCTCGGTCGAGGCAGGCGTGGGGTTCGAGGGAGCGCTCGGGGTGGTCTGCGACAACTTCACGTCCCCCCTCGCGGACGAGTTCGCGCGTACGCTACGTGAGATGGAGCTCGGGCTGCCCCGACGCGAGTCGCTCCAGAACCTCAAGAAGCGCACGGAGGTGCCAGAGCTATCGAACTTCGTGCTGACACTGACGCAGGCAGACGCACTGGGGATGCCGGTGGGGCGCGTGCTGAAGACCTCAGCGGCCGAGATGCGGACGAAGCGGCAGCAGTGGGCACGGGAGAAGGCAGCCAAGCTCCCCGTCAAGATCCTCTTCCCGCTGATCCTCTTCATCTTCCCCGCGATCTTCGTGGTGCTGCTGGGTCCGGCGGCCTCCGACATCGGCGGCGCGTTCGGCTGACCCCGTCGGTCCCCGCCAGCTCGGCGGGGCCCCCGGATGCCCTGGCCCCCTTCGGCCAGGCCATCCTCGTGATCCGCTGGGGCACCACGGTGGTGTCGCTGCTGCTGGCGGGACCGGACCTCCGGGCCGGCGACGAGCGCCTCATCGTGGCGTCTGCCGCCCTCCTCGCCTACACGCTCTACCGCACGGTCCAGCCGATGCGCTACCTGGCCGACGCCGTCGGCAGCATCGTGGTGGTGCTGGCCGAAGTGGCCTTCACCGTGCTCGCGGTGGTGGCGACCGGCTACTGGGAGTCCCCGCTTGCCTTCTCGGTGCTCACCGCGGTGGCGGTCGGCGGCTTCGCCCGCGGGTTCGGGTTCGGGACCCGCATCGCCATAGCGTCGATCGTGGCGGTCACGCTCCCGTGGGCTCTCGAGCCACCCACCATCGACGACCCGCTGCGCACGTCGGTCCAGTGGTCGGTCGAGGTGCTGCTGGTGGCGCTGGTGGCGGGCTACGCCAGACGGATCTCGGGCGACGCTGACGCACGCCAGAGCCTGGCGCTCGACCGCCTGGGGCGGCTCTCCGACGCCAACGCCCTCCTGTACCAGCTGCACCAGGTCACCCAGACGCTTCCGGCGTCCCTCGACCTCGACGAGGTGCTCGACACGACGCTCAGCCAGATGCGGGAGCTGTTCGACTTCGACGCAGCCGCTGTCCTCGTCCTCGACGACACCGATGAGCGCTGGCACGTGCTGCGGCGCGACGGGAGTCGGCCCCCCGGATCGATGGCCGCCGAGGAGCTCCCGAGACCCCTCGCTCGTGCGCTTCGCCTGCGCAGCCTCGTCAGCGAGCAGAACCTCCTCGCCGGCGGCGGGCCCGGTCTGGCCCCCAGCTCGGCCTCTGGCCTCTACGCCGTCCTCCCGGCTCGGGGCTCGATCATCGGCCTGATGTCCATCGAGCACGCTGACGGCCACCACTTCACCTCGCGCGACATCGAGCTGCTGGCTGGGTTCGTGGAGCCCGCCGCCCTGGCCATCGACAACGCTCGGTGGTTCTCCCGGCTCCGCACGGTCGGGTGCCGACGAGGAGCGCACTCGCATCGCACGAGACCTGCACGACCGCATCGGTCAGTCGCTGGCCTACCTCGCCTTCGAGCTCGACCGGATCGTGAAGAACGGTGCCAGCGGGGCCGACACCACCGCGGCGCTCGACAACCTGCGCACCGACGTCCGGGGAGTGATCCGCGAGGTGCGCGACACCCTGTACGACCTCCGCACCGACGTCACGGAGACCCAGAGCCTCTCGACCACCCTCGAGGACTTCCTCGAGCGGGTGAAGGAGCGCAGCGGGCTGACGGGACACCTCCGCACGCAGGAGACCGGACGCCTGCCCATCCTCCAGGAGCGGGAGCTGTGGCGGATCGCTCAGGAGGCGGTCACCAACGTGGAACGCCACGCGCAAGCCACCCAGGTGACGATCTCCTGGCGCTGCGATGGGCACGAGGGTCGCTTGGAGGTCGCCGACGACGGAGTCGGGTTCCCCGTCGGCAAGGCCGGGCGCCTCGACTCCTACGGCCTCCTCGGCATGCGGGAACGGGCGGCGAGCGTTGGAGCAACCCTCGACCGTCGACTCCGAACCCGGGCGGGGGACGAGGGTACGATGCACCCTCGATGCCCGCTGAGCGTGCGGGCACAGCTGGAGGCTCCCGCGTGACGATCCGAGTCCTGTTGGCCGACGACCACCGCATGCTGCGGGAAGGGCTCCGCCGATCGCTCACCGAGGAGGGCTTCGAGATCGTCGGCGAGGCCGAGAACGGCGAGCAGGCAGTCGCTCTGGCCCGGGACCTCCGACCCGACATCGTCCTGATGGACGTCTCGATGCCGGAGATGGACGGGGTGGAGGCCACCCGCATCATCCGCGCCGACGACACGGGCAGCCAAGTGATCATGCTCACGATGCACGCCGACAAGGAGGTGCTGGCGGACGCCATCCGCGCCGGGGCGTCGGGGTACCTCGTGAAGGACTGCTCCACCGAGGAGGTGGCCGAGGCCGTGCGCCTCGCCGTCAAGGGCGACACCGCGCTGTCACCCCAGCTGGCCGCCACCATGCTCGACGAGGTTCGCCGCCTCGACGTGCCCGAGACGGCCGAGGAGGACCGGGTGGTCACCAAGCGCGAGGAGGAGGTCCTCCAGCTCATCGCCGACGGCTGCTCCACGCCCGAGGTGGCCGAGCAGCTGTACATCAGCCAGAAGACCGTCAAGAACCATCTGGCGTCGATCTACCAGAAGCTCGACGCCCGAGATCGCACCCAAGCCGTGCTCCAGGCCGTCCGCATGGGGATCGTTCATCTGACCTGAATGGTCCACATGACCTATTCAAGTTGTCAGAGGTGCTGACGATACTTCTCTGGACAGGAAGCCAGCGCCCGGGTGACCGGGGGCCAACATCACCTAGGGAGCACCATCCAATGATCAGCACCTACGAGTTCCTCGCCACTTGGCTGCGGGCCCGCTTCTCGGACACCGAGCGTGGCGCCTCCCTCGTGGAGTACGCACTGCTCGTCGCCCTCATCGCCGTGATCTGCATCGTTGCGCTGCAGTTCCTCGGTGACGAGGCCTCGAAGTCCTTCAGCTCGACCGGCAGCGCCATCGGCGGGGCCAACACCTGATCCACCGGATCAGCAGAACTGCGCCGGAGGGCGGGCCTTGGGCCCGCCCTCTGTCGCGTCCGGCGACGAGCTCGGCGTAGCAGTCGGTTGGCGGCTCGACGCTGGCCCGGGTGCGGGGGACGCCTCAGCAGGCGGCGGACAGCAGGAACCGGCCCCAGGAGTGCGGGGGCGCCTCAGCAGGCGCCGAGAGCGCCACTCAGCGGGGCCTGGCGGCGACACAGCATCGCCCAGTCCGCATCGGTGTAGAGCACCCGCCAGCCCGGATGCAGCGTGAGCACCTGGGCGGTGGGACTGCCGGCGCCCACCGTGACCAGGTCGATGTCGAGCTCGTCGAGCACGTCGGACATCGACGGCTTGGCCTGGACCAGGGCCAGGTGGGCCTCGGACACCTCGTCGGTGTACATGTCGAACCGGTCGTCGTAGAAGACCCGGCGTTCGTCGCCGTAGAGGAACGTCGAGCAGGTTTCCCACGATGTCGGGCGCCGCCATCCGAACCTCGGTGGTGTCGACCTCCTCGTGCTCGAGGTAGGCCAGGGCAGCGATCGGGTACCGGTCGAGGTCGATCGATCGCTGCTCGGCCCGCACCAGCGTCAACAAGAGGATCGCGGCTGCACCGGCGGCGCCTGCCACCCGGGCAGCGCGAGGACGGGCGGCGGTGGTCAGCGACCCCAACCCGGTGAGACCCGGCGCCATCACCGGCAGGAGGACGAGCGAGGCCACCACCAGGTTGCGGGCACCGAGGAGCGCAGCCGCCGCCGAACACGGCCACGATGAGGCCCGAGCGATACGAGGGTCGTCGGGCCAGCAGCACGATCGCCACGGCCAGCTGGACGATGAACGCCGTTGGCTGATCGATTGCGAAGGTCGGGGCCCGCCACTCGATCACGTTGGCGAGCACATCCTGCCGCTGCAGCAGCTCCACCGGGAACACCAGCGCCTGGAGCCCCAGCGGCCCGATCGCACCGAGCGAGCATCCCGGGGATCGCCCAAGCCAGACAGCGAACCTCCGCCGAGGGCCAGCCCCCGTCCAGGCGAGCGCCCAGCGGCCGCCACCACCAGCAGCACGACGCCGAGGGGGAACGAGCCGTGGACGTTCACCCACACCCATCCCAGCGGCAGGAGCCAGCGAGGGTCGATTCGCCCTTCGGCGGCCAGAGCGGTGACGGCGAAGCACACCAGTCCGATCATGAACGGGCGCTCGGACCACAGCTCCGCCCCGACCACCAGGAACAGGGCCGCGAGCCGCCAGTCGCGCCGAGGAGCCCGTGGGCCGGTCGGAGCAGCGCCAGCCCAGCCCCGCCAGGGTGGCAGCGACCAGCCCGCCAAGGAGCCGGACCCCGTCGAGCCCGCCCAGCTGCTCGGCGCCGGCGTAGAGCACCGACGCCAGCCAGCTCTGCACGACCCACGGGCCTCCGGCGGCGGTGAACGTGTAGGGATCGGCGCTGGGCACCCCGCCCCCGTCGAGGATCAGCCGGCCGGTGGCCAGGTGCGTGAGGAACGAGTTGTCCGCCGAGCGGGACGCAGGCCGATCGCCCACCCCGCCGCCACCACGAACAGCCCGATGCCGCCCGCCCGAGCTGGGGCGCCGCGACCCGCTCGGCGCCACCGCCGCCGGCGGGCAGGTCCACCGCAGGTGGTGCTGAAGGAGTCAGACGATGCTGAGCGCGGCCGGGCCGAGCACGATCACGAACAGCGCCGGGAAGATGCAGAACACCATCGGGATCAGCATCTTCACCGGGGCCTTCTGGGCCCGCTCCTGGGCCAGCTGGCGGCGCTTGATCCGCATCTCGTCGGCCTGGGCCCGCAGCACCCGACCGATGGACACGCCGAAGGTGTCGGCCTGGAGGATGGCCAGCACGAACGAGCGGATCTCGGGGACGTTGGTGCGCGCGTCCAGGGCACGCATGGCGTCGGCTCGGCTGGCGCCGGCCCGGACCTCGCCGAGCATGCGGGCGAACTCGTCGGTGAGCGGGCCCGGGCACCGCGGCCACGGTGCGGTCGAGCGCCTGCTCGAAGCCGAGGCCGGCCTCGACGCTGATGACGAGCAGGTCGAGGACGTCGGGCAGCTTGGTGCGGATGGCGTACTGCCGCTCCTCGACCTTGCGGTTGAGGATGGCGTCGGGCCCGAGCCACGAAGACGAGCAGCGCCAGGCCGGTCACGCCGAGGCCGACCGATGCCCTGCACCGGTGACGTAGTTCCACGACGAAGCAGGCGGCGACCGGGGCGCGGCCAGCACGGTGACGACCCGGATGGCGAGGAACCGGTCGACGGCGTCCTGGGTCGCCCGTGCCCGCCGAGCATGAGCTTCGTGCGCACGCTGTCCGACGTAGCCGACCGGGGTGAAGCGCTTGCCCGAGGCCGGTGAGGCCGGTGAGCAGCGGCGCGACGGCCCGCTCGCGGAGCGGGATGAGCAGCTCCTTCTCGCGGACGTTCTCGACCTCGTAGCCCTCGAGCTGGCGCAGCGAGGCCCGCACGACGGCCTTCTCCTCGGCCTGGCTGAGCACGGCGAACAGCACCGAGACCGATCGCGGCGCCCAGCCCGGCCACTCCGAGCATCAGCATGGCGACGCTCCTCCCGCTGGCCGTCATCAGATCTCGATCTCGATGGTCTTCTTCATCCAGCAGAAGCCGAAGAGGGCCAGCGAGGATCGATCCGCCGAGCAGGATCTTGCCCGACCGTCGTGTCGAACAGCGGGTCCATGTAGCTCGGGGTTGACGACGTAGATGAACAGCGCCGAGGCCGACGGGCAGGAGCCCGAGGACGATGGCGCTGATCTTGCCCTCGGCGGTGAGCGGCGTTGACGTCGCGGCGGAGGCGCTCGCGCTCGGTCATGGTGTCGGCCACGGTGACGAGGAGCTCGGCCAGGTTGCCGCCGACCTCGCGCTGGATGCGGATGGCCATGACGGCCCAGGCGAAGTCGCCGGACGTCCATGCGCGTCGGCGACGCCGTCGAGCGCCTCCTCGAGCGGACGACCGAGCCGGGCCTCGGTGACGACCCGGCGGAGCTCCCGGCCCATCGGCTCGACGACCTCCTGGGAGACGGCCTCGACGCCCTGCATCAGCGAGTAGCCGGCCCGCAGGGTGCTGGCCAGCAGCTGCAGCGTGTCGGGGAGGAGCGACTCGAACTGCTTGCGGCGACGGTTGGCCAGGAAGCGACAGCGACGCCGGCGGGATGAGGGCCACGATGACGAGGGCGATCAGCGCCGCCAGCGGCGTTGCCCAGGACGACCGGCCAGCAGCAGCCCGACGACGACCACGCCCGCGGCGTAGAAGAACAGGGCCTCGGCCGGCACGCAGCGGCAGGTTGGCCCGCTCGAGCATGCCCTCGACCTTGGCGAGGAAGCCCTGGCGCTCGGCGAACTGCTCGGTGGCATCGACGGCTCGCTGGAGCAGCGCGGTCTGGGCGAGCTGCTGGCCCTTGCCGTCGCCGCCGTCGTCGGCGTCGGCGCGTCGGCGACGTAGCCCTCGGAGTACGGGCGCAGGGCGGCGCCGAGGCCGGCGTCGCCGCCGAAGAAGCGAGCTGCCGATGCTGAAGACGGCGGCCACGACGGCCGCGGCGACCAGACCGAGGGCCAGCAGCGAGCCCGGCCGACGTGCGGAAGAACGCCGGCCCGGACGGCTCGTGAGCCGGCTGCGGGCGCAGCGACGCGGCCCCCTCCTGGGAGCTGCCCGGCCACGAACTCGGCCGTAGCCGCGGCGGTCGCCGACGGTCAGGTCGATCGGCACCGGGCCGCCGGCGGCGCGTGACGCGTAGGTGACCACGTACTGCTTGCGCAGCGTCGACTGCACGCCTTCGAACAGCGTCGCCGACGCCGGCCGGGTCGTCGGCGGCCGTGGCAGTCGCCACCGGTGGCGACGAGCGATGTCGGCCAGAGCGCGTCGAACCCGTCGTTGTCGACGCCCACGGCGAAGAGCGCCCCGCCCACGGTGGTGACGGCCGCCTCGAGCTCGTTCGCTTGGTCGGCGGCGGACGCTGCTGTCGCCGCCGTCGGTGAACACGCACGAGGTTCGGCTGCAGGTCGGAGTCCTCGAAGAGGGCCGCCGCTCGCACGATGCCGTCGTAGAGCGGACGTGTCGCCGCTCGAGGGCGATCGAGTCGAGCGCCTCGTCGAGCGCGGCCTTGTCGGCGGTGAAGTCCTGGACGAGCTGGACCTCGCCGTTGAAGCGAGACGATGGCGATCTGGTCGCTGGGCGGCCTTGGCGTCGACGAACTCGTGGCGCGGCCTCGTGACCCGCTCGATGAGGGCGCCCGTCGCTCCATCGACCCCGACGCGTCGACGACCAGCACGACGCCGAGCGACTGCTCGGTCGTCGAAGCGGGACCGCCGCGGTGGTCTCGACGCAGCCGGCCGTCCTCGCGCAGGGCGAGGTCGGCGAGGTCGTTGCGGTCGCCCGCTGTAGAAGAAGGTGACCTCGACCGCGTCCGGGTCGGTGGCGTCGACCTGCGCGGATGCCGAGCGTCGGCGGCCGCCGCCGGCCTGCGCAGCCACCGGCGCCAGGCCGGCCAGCAGCGCGGACGCCAGCGCGCCGACCAGCGCCGCGGAGCAGGACGAGGGCGCGGCGCATCAGCCCGGCTCCCGGACGCCCGGCGGGCGAAGGCCTCGGGCTGGAAGACCTCGGGCCGAGGCGGATGCCGAGGTCGGCGAGCTTCTCGGCGAACTTCGGGCGCACGCCGGTGGCCTTGAGGTGGCCCTGGAAGCGGCCGTGCTCGTCGACGCCCATGCCGAAGTCGAACAGGAAGATGTCCTGGAGGGTGATGACGTCGCCCTCCATGCCCTGGACCTCGGTGATGTGGGTGATGCGACGGGTGCCGTCGCGCAGGCGGGTGAGGTGCACGATGAGGTCGAGGGCCGAGGCCATCTGCTCGCGGATGGCCCGGACCGGCAGGTCGAAGCCG
Source organism: uncultured Microthrixaceae bacterium (assembly GCA_963795165.1). GTDB lineage: Bacteria > Actinomycetota > Acidimicrobiia > Acidimicrobiales > VFJN01 > VFJN01. The sequence continues at coordinate 765,073 of CAWCGT010000001.1, forward strand.
GCCATCAGGGTCATCGTCTCGATGCGGGCCAGCGTGTCGCGCGGGCTGTTGGAGTGGATGGTGGTGATCGAGCCGTCGTGGCCGGTGTTCATGGCCTGGAGCATGTCGAGCGCCTCGCCGCCACGGCACTCGCCGACCACGACGCGGTCGGGGCGCATGCGGAGGGCGTTGCGGACGAGGTCGCGGATGGTGACCTGGCCCTTGCCCTCGATGTTCGGCGGGCGGGCCTCCATGGCGAGGACGTGCTCCTGGTGGAGCTGGAGCTCCTTGGCGTCCTCGATGGTGACGATGCGCTCGTCGGCCGGGATGAACGACGACAGCACGTTGAGGGTGGTCGTCTTGCCGGTGCCGGTACCGCCCGAGACGATGACGTTGAGGCGCCCGACCACGCAGGCCTGCAGGAAGCGGGCCGCGTGGGCGTTGAGGGTGCCGAAGCGGATCAGGTCGTCGATCTGGTACGGGTCCTTGGAGAACTTCCGGATGGTGAGGAACGGACCGCCGATGGCCAGCGGGTGGATCACCGCGTTGACGCGGGAGCCGTCGGGGAGGCGGGCGTCGACCATCGGGGTGGCCTCGTCGATGCGGCGGCCGACCTGGCTCACGATCTTGTCGATGATCCGGCGGAGGTGGGTGTCGTCGACGAAGCTGGCGTTGGTGCGCTCGATGCGGCCCGCCCGCTCCACGTACACGGACTCGGGTCCGTTGACCATGACCTCGGTGATCTCCTCGTCCTTGAGGAGCCGGTCGATCGGTCCGTAGCCGAGGATGTCGTCGGAGACGTCCTGGATCAGCTGGGCCTTGTCGGCGGCGCGACAGCGGGGCCCGCTCCTGGGCCAGGGCGGCGTGGAGCTGCTCGTGGACCCGCCGGCGGAGGTCGTCCTCCGACAGCCGCTTGTCGTAGAGGATCGGACCGAGCTCGTCGATCAGGTGGTGGTGGATCTTCTGGCGCAGCTCGTCGAGCACCGGGTCGCGGCGCTTGGCCGCTGCCGGCTGCCGCCGGGCCCTGCTGCACCTCGTGGAGGCGCTTGTAGAGGCTCATCCGCCCATCCCTTCCTCAGCCCTCATCGCCGTCGACGACCGTCGTCGGTGGCGAACATGTTGGCGAGCTGCTCGATCGACTTCGCGACCCCGGACTTCGGGGCGTCGAGCACCACCGGGGTGCCCTTGTTCACCGACTGCGGCACGACCACGTCGCTCGGGATGAGCGACTCGGCCTTGATCTGGAGGGTGCGCTCGACCTCGCTGACGTCGAGCTTCACCTTGCGAGTTGGCCCGGTTGAGGACCAGGTGGAGCTTGCTGCATCGGCATGTTGAGCAGCCGCAGGGTCTGCAGGCCGATCTTCACGTTCTTGATGTTCGGGATGTCCATGCCGGCGACGAGGAGCACCTCGTCGCTCTCCTCGATCAGGCCGAGCACGACCTCGTTGAAGTAGGCGGGGGTGTCGATCACGACGTAGCTGCAGAACGTGCGCAGCAGCTCGACGATCTGCACCATCTCGGCCGCGCTGATCTGATCGGCGAAGGACGGCTCGAGGGGGGCCGGGCAGGATCAGCAGCCCCGAGGGCTCGTGGCGCATCAGGAACTGCTGGAGGAGCGTGGACGTCGAGCCGGTCGAGCGAGCCGACCGCGTCGACGATGGTGTGCTGCGGCGCCAGCTTGAGCATGACGGCGACGTCGCCGAACTGCAGGTCGGCGTCGACCAGCACGACCGGCCGGTCGCTCGCGCGCTGGGCCAGGACGACCGCCAGGTTGGCGGCCAGCACCGACTTGCCGGCCCCGCCCTTGGTGGAGAACACCGTGATGACCTGGCCCAGCTCGGCCCCGTCGACGGCCACGGCGACCCGGTCGGGTCGCCGCTCGCTGGGGCACCGGGGCCACCTCGAGGCCCGGCCGACCACGCGGGTCACGGCGCGGCGAGCTGCTCGGCGTCGACCGGGGCGGCCAGGACGTCGTTCACGCCCGACTCGCAGCGCGGTCTGGAGCAGCTCGGTGGAGAGCTCGTTGGTGACCAGGATGGTGCCCACCTCCCGGTGCGCCTGCAGGATGGAGCCGACTTCGGCCAGCCACGCCGGCGCTGGCGCTACGACGGACCCAGCACCAGGACGATGGGCAGCCCCCTGCAGACAGGTCTGCGAGCGCGTCGACGGAGCTCGACGGCGGCTGCCCGCTCGCCCAGCTGCGACGGCCAGCTGGTCGCGCACCGCCGGGTCGTCGTCGAGGACGGCCACCGGCACGAGGTTCAGCGGGTTGGTAGCGATTGGGGATGGTCCTTGTCTCAACACGGGTGGATGGGTGCGCTGCGGTGTAGATCGGACCTACGACTCCGGCCGCCCGTCCGGGCCGTAGGGGGTGAGCTGGCTGTCGGTCTCGCCCGGGAGAGCAGCGTTGAGTGTCCAGCGGCGGCAATGCCGCCGGCTGGTAGTCCTTGGCCACGAGCGTCAGGTAGAACTGCGACGCCCTCGACCGAGGCGATCTGCTGCGCGGCCAGTCTGCGGGACAGCGAAGGTGATGAGCCCCGAGGTGGCGGCCGCGGTGGGGGTGCCGTCAGCGTTGGTGGCCGCCGTCTCACCGGGCTCGAGCTTGCGGGTCTGCCCCACCGCCAGCATCTGCACCTTCTGGCAGCAGCACCCGGGCGGGCTGGCCGTACACGTCGTCGACACCGACGGAGGGCGCATCGCCGCCCTCGCCGCCACCTGAGCTGGTGGTGGTGGTGACCAGGAGGTTCACGAAGTCGCCCGGCACGAGCAGCCCGGCCACACCGCGGATCTGGTCGACGGAGATGGTGATGGCCACCTCGTTGTTCTTGAGCAGGCTCGAGAAGGTGGACAGCGATGCCGCCTGGGACACGAACTGGTTGCTGACGACCACCTGGTTGGCCGGGAGGTCGGAGATGGAGACCAGCCCGTCGATCTGCGAGGGCTGCGGTGATGGCCGTCCCCGGGCGGTACTCCTTGGCGATGACGTCCTCTTCGATGAGGCCCTGCGCAAAGGCTTCGTCGCCGAAGGTGCCCTTGGGGATGTCCTGGACGATCTTGAAGATCTTGACCCGCTCGGCGTTGTCGTTGGCCTCGTCCTCGATGCCTCCGACGTACGTGAACAAGGCGTAGGCCGCGATGGCGCCCACGAGCGCAGCCGCGATCAGGATCAGCGTTCGACGAGAGCTCACACCCACCTCTTCTCGGAAAGGGACCTTCCGCAAGGTCGGCCGAACCTTAGCCCGACCTTTAGCCCCAGTTGGGGACTTCTTCCCAGCGCCGAGGGCCTCTCCGAGGCGTGATCAGGCTTCGTTGACGTCGTCGGCGCCTTCCACCGGGGCCGCCGGGGCTGCTCCCTCGGCCGGCTCCTCGAAGTACTCCGCCCAGGCCGCCTCGGCCGCCTCGTCGTGCTCGATGGCTGGTCCGATGTAGTTGCCCTCGGCGTCGTACTGGTGCTCGCCGAAGTGCTCCTTGTACTCGTCGGCCACCACGCCGCCTTCGGCGGCCTGCTTGATGGACAGGCTGATCCGGCGGCGCTGGAGGTCGAGGTCGATGATCTTCACCCACAGCTCCTCGCCGGGGGTGACCACCTGCTCGGGGAGGTCGACGTGGTGGGCCGACATCTCGGAGATGTGCACGAGGCCCTCGATGCCCTCGCCCACCTGGACGAACGATCCGAACGGCACCAGCTTGGTGACCCGGCCGTACACCAGCTCGCCCACGCGGTGGGAGGTGGCGAACTCCTGCCACGGGTCCTGCTGGGTGGCCTTGAGCGACAGGGAGATCCGCTCCCGGTCGAGGTCGACGTCGAGCACCTGGACGGACACCTCGTCGCCGACGGCGACGACGGAGCCGGGGTGATCGACGTGCTTCCAGGAGAGCTCGGACACGTGGATGAGGCCGTCCATGCCACCCAGGTCGACGAAGGCACCGAAGTTCACGACGCTCGACACCACGCCCTGGCGGACCTCGCCGGGCTTGAGGTTGGCCAGGAAGTCCTCCCGCTGCTCCTTCTGTGTCTCCTCGAGCCAGGCCCGCCGGGACAGCACCACGTTGTTGCGGTTCTTGTCGAGCTCGATGATCTTGGCCTCGATCGACCGACCCACGTAGGGCTGGAGGTCGCGGACCCGGCGGAGCTCGACCAGGGAGGCCGGGAGGAAGCCTCGGAGGCCGATGTCGAGGATCAGGCCGCCCTTGACGACCTCGATGACGGGGCCGGTGACGACGCCGTCCTCCTCCTTGATCCGCTCGATGTCGCCCCAGGCCCGCTCGTACTGGGCCCGCTTCTTGGAGAGGACGAGACGGCCTTCCTTGTCCTCCTTGGTGAGGACGAGGGCCTCGATCTTGTCGCCCATCGACACGATCTCGTTGGGATCGACGTCGTTGCGGATCGACAGCTCGCGGCTGGGGATCACGCCCTCGGACTTGTACCCGATGTCGAGCAGGACCTCGTCGCGGTCGACCTTGACCACGGTGCCCTCCACCAGCTGACCGTCCTCGACCGACACGAGGGTGCCGTCGATGGCGTCCTCGAAGCTGCCGCCGAGATCGTCGTCGGTGATCTGGCGGGGGGTGTAGGTGCCGTCCTCGGCGAAGGTGCCGAACCCGGTGGGGGCGTCGGTGGCTTCGGGGTTGGGCTCGTAGGTCAGGGTGTCGTCGGACAAGGGAGTAGGCCTTCAGGGATCGGGGGTAGGGGTGGACGCGCGCCAGGCAGGGCGCCAGGTGCGCGTCGGGCAGCGTACACCGGGCCTCATGCCCTGGTCACGGCCGGCGAGCGACCATGAGGAGCTCTGGACGATCGATCTGGGGTGGGTCAGGGGCGTAGGCCCCCGGGGTCACGGACCAGATGTGCTCCACCTCGAGGCCGACCCCGCCGGCCAGCAGCCGCAGCTCGCGCGGCGTGAAGCAGGTCGTCCAGAGGTCGACGTCCGTGGCTCGGCCCTGCTCGTCGCGGACCTCCGTGCGCTCGTGGTTCACGCCAGCGTCGGCGTCGAAGGTGTCCTGGTCCTCCAGAAACCGGAGCTGGAAGTAGGCCGAGAAGGCCGACACCGCCACCTGGCCGCCCGGTCGCACCGCTCGGGCCATGCCTGCCAGCACGGCTCCGTCGCCGTCCAGCGGCGCGCCAGGACCACCGGTCAGGCCGAACGCGCCCTGGCAGAGGGAGATGGCCACGTCGAAGCCCGCCGCCGACGTCGAGGGCACGGGCGTCGCCCTCGTACGAAGGTGGCCCCGGCCGGAGCGTGCTCGGTGGCGAGATCGACGAAGCGCTGGCTGATGTCCACGCCCAGGACCTCCATCCCCAGCCGGGCCAGGGCATGGGCGTGGCGACCTGGCCCGCACCCGACGTCGAGGACTCGCATCCCGGCCTCGAGGCCCAGGGAGCCGACGAGGAACTCGATTTCCTGGTCGGTGCCCTTCGTGAAGGAGTAGCGGAGGTAGGCGGCGCCCAGGTGATCGGCAACCGGCTCGAACCAGTGGTCGGGGGTCACCCGTAGCCGGGCGTGGTCTCGCACTCCCAGGCCGGCGGGAACAGCTGCCACGACTTCGGACCGCTCCCGCAGTCGTCCGCCGTGCTCAGGGCCACCGTCACCGAGTAGAGGACGAAGACGACCACCACCAGCATCACGAACCAGACGGGGCCGCTCCCCCGCCGGTAGATGCTTCTTGCCCTTCTTGACCATGCGCCCTCCTAGCCCTTGGCGTCGGCCCAGCTGCGACCGACGCTCAGGTTCACCTCGAGCGGGACGCACAGCTCCGCCGCGCCCGCCATGACCTCTTCCACCAGCGGGGTCACCCGCTCGACCTCCGCCGGCGGCACCTCGAGGAGCACCTCGTCGTGCACCTGCAGGATGAGGCGGCTGTCAAGGCCCTCGGTGGCCAGGCGCTCGTCGAGCCGCACCAGCGCCACCTTGAAGATGTCGGCGGCCAGCCCCTGGATCCCGGCGTTCATGGCCTGGCGCTCCCCCGCTTGGCGGATCCGGAAGTTCGACGAGGCCAGCTCGGGGATCTGCCGACGCCGGCCGAACAGCGTCTCGGTGTAGCCCCGCTCGCGAGCCTCGGCCACCGTCCGCTCCATGTAGGCCTGCACGGCGGGAAACGCCGTGAAGTAGGCCTCGAGGATCTCGGCTGCCTCCTCGGTGGGGATGTTCAGGCGCTGCCCGAGGCCGTAGGCCTCCATCCCGTAGGCCAGCCCGTAGCTGACCATCTTGGCCTTCGAGCGCATCTCGATCGTGACGGCGTCGGCGGCCACGGAGAAGACCCGCGCCGCCGTCTCGGTGTGGATGTCGCGGCCCGACTCGAAGCTGTCGATGAGCCCCGGGTCCTCCGCCAGGTGGGCGATGCACCGGAGCTCGATCTGGTTGTAGTCGGCCACCAGGAGATCGCATCCCTCGGCGGGCACGAAGGCCCGGCGGAACTCGCGTCCCAAGTCGGACCGGACCGGGATGTTGTGGAGGTTCGGCTGGTCCGAGGAGAGGCGTCCGGTGCGGGCCACCGTCTGGTTGAAGGTGGCGTGGATGCGGCCGTCGGGCCCCACCTCCTGCAGCAGGCCGTCACCGTAGGTGGATCGGAGCTTCTCGACCTCCCGGTACGCCAGGAGGTGCTCGATGATCGGGTGCTGCCCGATCAGCTTCTCCAGGCTGGCGGCGTCGGTGGAGAACCCGGTCTTGGTCTTCTTCTGGGGAGTGAGGCCCAGCTCGTCGAAGAGGACCTCCCGCAGCTGGAGGGTGGAGTTGACGTTGAAGTCCCGCCCGGCCGCCTCGACGATGGCGGCCCGATGGCGCTCCACGTCGGCCACGAGGCGATCGCGGAGTCGCTGCAGCTCGTCGACGTCGACGCCCACGCCAGCGTCCTCCATGCGGCCGAGGACGCCCACGAGCGGCACCTCGATCTGGTCGTTGAGGGCACGGAGGCCCTGGGCGTCGAGCGCGCCGAGGAGGGGCTCCACCAGCCGGTCGACCGCCAGGGCCCGTCGTCCGGCCACGGTGGCGGGAGGGGTGGCGGACCCCTCGAGGTCCAGCTGCCCGTCGGCAGCGGCGTCGCCGTCGGGGATGCGGGCTCCGGCATAGCGGACCACCAGCTCTTCCAGCAGGTACCGGCTCTCGGCAGGATCGAGCAGGTAGGCGGCCAGGGCGGTGTCGAGGACGAGGCTGCGGACGTCCACGCCCAGGCTGGCGAGGGCCCGGGCCAGCGGCTTCGCCTGATGGGCGGCGAGCGGGCGACCGTCCAACCCCATCAGGGTGGCCAGCCCGTCACGGACGGCCTCGTCGACCAACAGGTCCCCGGGGATCCACACCACATCGCCGCTGGCGCCGTCGCGCACGAGGCCCAGGCCCTCGAGTGCCGAGCGACCCTCCTCCGCCGCCCATGCCGCCGCCACCGCCAGCGGCGAGCCGCCCTCGCGCAGCCTGTCGAGGCAGGCGACCGCCCCCGGCCTGTCGAGCACCTCCACCTCGGCCTCCAGCACGATGGCCTCGGCCGCCGACGGGCCCAGATCGGTGTCCAGGGCCTCAGCCAGCCGGTCGAAGAGCGTGTTGAACTCGAGGAACTCGAAGAGTCGACGCACCTCCTCGACGTCGATGCCGGCTGGGTCGAAGACGATCTCGGTGACGCTGGCCGGGAGCGGGACGTCGCGCACCAGCACCATCACCTCGTGGTTCTGGCGCACGTTGGCCTCGTGGGCCCCGAGGTTCTCCCGGAGCTTCGGGGTCTGCTCGTCGAGGTGCTCGAAGATGCCGTCGATGCCGCCGTAGGCGTTGATGAGCTTGGCGGCCGTCTTCTCCCCCACCCCGGGGACGCCGGGGAGGTTGTCGGACGGATCGCCCCGAAGGGCCGCGTACTGGGGATACATGGCCGGCGTCACGCCGGTGCGGTCGAAGATCCCGGCCTCGTCGTAGAGGGCGTAGTCCGACACGCCTCGCTTGTTGTAGAGGACTCGGACGTGCGGGTCCTCCACCAGCTGGTAGGCGTCGCGGTCGCCCGTCACCACGATCACGTCGTCGCCGGCCTCGCGCCCCTGCGTGGCCAGCGTGGCGATCACGTCGTCGGCCTCGAAGCCAGCCACCTCGAAGATCGGGATCCCCAGCGACTCCACCACCTCGCGAACCAGGCCCATCTGCTGGCGGAGGATGTCCGGGGCAGCGTCGCGGTTGCCCTTGTAGGTCTCCACCCGTTCGTGCCGAAAGGTCGGCTCGGGCCGGTCGAGGGCCACGGCAAGGGCCTGGGGCTGGTGGTCTCGGAGGAGGTTCACCAGCATCGACGTGAACCCGAACACGGCGTTGGTGACCTGCCCGGACGCCGTCGCCAGGTCCGTGGGGAGGGCGAAGAAGGCGCGGTAGGTGAGCGAGTTGCCGTCGATCAGGAGGACGGTGCGGGCCACCCGACCCCTAGCCCTCGGGGGCTACGTCGCCGGCGATGACCTCGTCGGCCACCGCCCGCATCGTGCGGCGATCCTGCATCGCCCGCTTCTGGATCCAGGAGAACGCCTCCGATTCCGTGAGGCCACGCCCGTCCATGAGGAGCCCCTTGGCGCGGTCGACGACCTTGCGCGTCTCCAGCTGGTCCTCCAGGCTGGTGTTCTGGTCGAAGAGGGCCTGCATCTCGCGGAAGCGGCCCAGGGCCACCTCCACGGCGGGGATCAGCTCGGAGCGCTGGAAGGGCTTGACCAGGTAGGCCAGCGCTCCAGCGTCGCGGGCCTGCTCGATCAGGTCGCGCTGGGAGAAGGCCGTGAGGATCAGCACGGCGGCCCGACGGTCGCTGCTGATCTCCCGAGCGGCAGCCAGGCCGTCGAGGCCCGGCATCTTGATGTCGAGGATGGCGAGGTCGGGGCTCAGGTCGCGGACGAGGGCGACCGCCTCGTCACCGCGACCGGTCTCCCCCACGACCTCGTAGCCCTCCTCCTCGAGGGTCTCCTTGAGGTCGAGGCGGATGATGGCCTCGTCTTCGGCGATGACGACGCGGGTGCTCACCGTCTGCGGGTCCTTTCGTGGGGGCTACGCCCGGGTCTCAGCGACCAGGCGGTCGAGCAGCTCGTCCTGGGTCTGCTCGAGGTGGGCGATCTGCTCGATGACGTCGGCCCGGTGCCGGTGCATGGCATCGGCGTGGCGCTGGGCGTCCTGGTGCTCCCGGTCGGCCAGCGGCGTCTCGGACACCAGCGACCGGAGTCGTGCGTCGTCGGCCACCTCGGCCAGGTGGCGCGAGCTGCTCGTCGGACACCGCCAGCTCCTCGCGCAGCTGCTTGAGGCGCGCACCCACCTCCTGGAGGCGGCGCTCGACGAGGGAGCGGGACATCGCGCGGCAGTGTACGCCCGACCGGGCCGCCGCCCCGATCTGCGACGATGCTCGAATGGTGCTGCCCTCCCCCCGACGGCTGCTGGCCGTCCTGGCGGCCCTCGGCGCCGTCTCCGGATGTGGCGGCGACGCCGAGGCCGCATGCGGGCCGATCACCCGCGAGGCCCTCGACCCGGCCTACCTCGTGCACGTCCTCGGCGACGACGGCAGGGTGGCCTACACCTCGTCCCCGCCCACGTCGGGCCCGCACCAGCCGAGCCCTGCGGTTGAGGGCGTCGCCGACGCCCCGATCCCGCCTCCGGTCCAGGTGGGGATCCTGGAGCGGGGCGACGTGCTCGTCCAGCACGACCCCGACGCTCGGCCGAGGACGAGGTGGCCCGCTTGCGAGACCTGGCCAGCGACGCGGTGGTGGTCGCGCCCAACCCCGACCTCCCCGATCCGGTGGTGGCCACGGCCTGGGTGTTCAAGCAGCGCTGCCGATCGGTGGACCCCGCCGCCCTCGAGCGGTTCATCGACGAGCGGGCCGGGAAGGGGCCGGAGGGCTGAGCGCCGCGTGACCACCGACGCCTGGGGCATCGACGACGGCTGGTACGACACCGACGACGAGTGGCAGGCGGCCTCCCCGACCACCATCAACGCCATCCGCGAGGCCATGGGCGACCCTTCGGCGGGGACCGCACCCCTGGTGGTGCGCCCCGGGCGGCCCGTGGAGCTGCCGACGCCACGACCACCTCCGGCTCGAGGACGGCACGGACCTCGGGGAGGTCGCTGCCCTCCCCGTCGACCTGCCGCTCGGGATCCACGACCTGCTGCCAGCCGACGGCGGGCCCGCCACCACCGTCCTGGCCACGCCCGGCCGCTGCCACCTGCCGACCGGGGCTGCGGGAGTGGGGGCGTCACCGTGCAGGTGCCCACCACCCGGTCGCGGGCCAGCTGGGGCATCGGCGACCTGGCTGACGTGGCCGCCGTCGCCCGGTGGCTGCACGATCTGGGCGGAGGCACCCTCGCCCTGAGCCCCCTCCACGCCCCCACCCCCGTGGCCCCGATCGCCGCCAGCCCCTACTACCCCTCCAGCCGGATGTGGCGGAGCCCACTGCTCCTGCGGATCGACGACGTTCCCGGGGCGGCGGAGGCGGACCTCGAGGGCCTGGCCGGCCGGGCCCGCGCCCTGCTCCACGAGCCCCTGGTCGATCGCGACCGCGGCCTGGGGGCTCCAGCGACAGGCCCTCGAGCGGATCTGGGCGCGCCGCTCCCCCGACGAGGACGTCCGGCTCCGCACCTGGCGAGCCGAGCAGGGGGCCGTCCTCGAGGGCTGGGCCCGGTTCTGTGCCCTGGCCGAGGTCCACGGCGCCACCTGGCGCCGCTGGCCGGCCGCGGCTCCGCCACCCAGACGGCCCGGCGGTGGCCGCCGCCGTCGCTGGGCTGGGCGACCGGGTGGCCTTCCACGCGCTGGCTCCAGCTCCTCGTGGACGAACAGCTCGAAGCGGCGAGGCAGGTGGGGCCCCGGCTGATCCAGGATCTCGCCATCGGCGCCGACCCCGGCGGGGCCGACGCCTGGATCTGGCAGGACCTGCTGGCCAGCGGCTTCGACGTCGGGCGCCCCACCGGACGACGTTCGTGCCCGAGGGCCAGAGCTGGGGGCTGCCCCCGTGGGTCCCCTGGCGGCTCCGCCAGGCGGGGCTATCGACCGCTCGCCGGGCTGCTCCGGGCCAACCTGCGGTCGGGGGGCCTCCGCATCGACCACGTCATGGGCCTGAGCCGGCTGTTCTGGGTGCCCGAAGGCGGCCGACCCGCCGACGGCGCCTACGTGCGGTTCGCCGGACGGGAGCTGCTCGACCTGGTGGCCTTGGAGAGCGCCCGGGCCCAGGCCGTCGTGGTCGGCGAGGACCTCGGCACCGTCGAGCCCGGGTTCCGGGAGGAGCTCCAGGAGACCGGCATCCTGTCGACCCGCGTCGTCTGGTTCGAGGAGGAGCCCCCGGAGACGCTGGCCAGAGGCAGGCCCTGGCGCTGGTCACCACCCACGACCTGCCGACGCTGGCCGGCATGGCCGGCGGTCACGACAGCCCACCTGAGATGCGAGCCAACCTCGAGCGGCTGGTGGGCGAGCTGGGCCATCGACGGCCCGCATCGGTGGCGATCGAGGTGCACAGCCGGCTCGGGGCCAGCCCCGCCGCCCTGGCCGTCGCCACGCTGGAGGACGCCCTCGGCGTCCGTCCAACGTCCGAACCAGCCCGGGACCACCGTCCCCGCCAACTGGTCGCTGCCCCTCCCGGTGGCGGTGGACGACCTTCCTGGGCACGACGGGGCGGCCGCGGTGCTGGCCGCCCTGGCCCGAGGACGAGCGGACTAGTCCGAACGGGCCCCCCGAAAACCACCCGGTCGGGCCATGGCGGGACCGGCCGATCTGTCCGATACCTGTTGGGGACAAACCGCTCCATTGGGCGAACGGCGAGCCGACCCGTCGGGATCAGGCCGACAGGAGACGAGATGCGAGACCAGACCGGACCGTTGCGGGGGCCACGGGCGCGTGGCGACCGCGGGGCCGCCTTGGTGGAGTTCGCCTTCGTGATGGTCCTGCTCTTCACCCTCGTGTTCGGGATCATCAGCTTCGGCCTCATCCTCTCGTTCAAGCAGGACGTCACCCGGGCGGCGGCCGAAGGCGCCCGCGCCGGCGCCGTGGCCTTCCCCGCCGACACCGCGCAGCCCAAGGCCCAGCTGGCGCTGGAGGAGGCCGTCCGGAGCTTCGGTGGCACCAACTGGAGCAGCAACGGCTGCTCGCGAGCCGGCGTCACCGACTGCTCGGCCGTAGTGGCCGAGTGCGCCAACGAGCCCGGCGTCGACTGCGTCACCGTCCGCCTCGCCTACGACTACGACGCCTACCCGCTGTTCGGAGAGATCCCGCTGATCTCGGAGTTCCTCCCCGACCGGATCACAGCCGAGTCGGTAGCGAGGATCAACCCGTGAGGGCACGCGGCACCAAGGAGCGGGGGGCCACCATCCCGCTCGTCGCCCTGCTCCTACCCATGCTCGTGCTGATGACGGCCTTCGCCGTCGACCTGGGCCGCCAGCGCTCCGACCGCCGGCTGGCCCAGGCCGGAGCCGATGTGGTGGCCCTCGACATGATGCGCGTGGTGGAGGGACGGGCCTTCGACGACCTCCGCACCGATCCGGCCACCAGCGATGCCCTCTCCCGCTCGGCCCAGCGCAACGGGTTCGAGAACGCCGTGGGCTTCATCGTCGACCCGCACCTCCCCCGGGTGACCAACCTCGAGTGGGGGGAGATCCCCGGTGACGACGAGGACGGCAGCGCCTTCGTGCCCCTCGACCCCCTCGACGCCGCCGATGGGCCCCGGGTGCCGACCGCCGTGCGGATCACCACCGAGCGCACCACCGACTACTTCTTCCAGCCCGGCGAGCGAGGGGTGACCCGGCAGGCCATCGCCACCGAGGACAGCTCTGGCTCCTTCCAGCTGGGCACTCGCCTGGCCAGCGTCAGCACAGCCGACGCCGCCTTGCTCAACAGCGTGCTGGGCCCAGCCCTCCGGGGGGTGGCCACCCTCGACGTCCTCGACTACCAGGGGCTGCTCGGTGCGGAGGTGCACCTCGGTCGCCTGGCCGCCGAGCTCGGCTTCGCCAGCCCCGACGAGCTGGCCGACGCATCCGTCGACGCTCGACGCTTCTACCAGGCGGCCGCCACGGTGATGCAGAACCAGGGCGACACGGCAGCAGCCAGCGCCTTCAACCGCCTGAGCGCCACCGCCGACTCGTCGGCCACCCTCGCCATGGGGAACGTGCTCCAGGTGGAGCAGGGCGGCAGCGACGCCGTCGCCGGCGGCTCGGTGAACGCCTTCAGCCTCGTGCAGGGGTCCGCCTACGCCATCAACGGCACCAGCACCCTCTCCGTGCCCTCCCTGGGCCTGGCCGTCCCGGGCATCGGTGTGTCGTCGATGGCCCTCGACGTCACCGAGCGGCCCCGCATCGTGTCGGGGCGGGAGGGCGTGTCCGGGTCCACCCGCCAGGCCGGCACCACCCTCACCCTCGAGCTGCTCGACCAACCCTTGGCGCCCGGGTTCCGGGTGAGCGGGCTGCTCACCCTCCAGCTGCAGCTGGCCGGCGGCACCGGGCGCCTGAGCGACGTCGACTGCGGTCGGCCGGGCATCGTGGTGGCGCTGTCCCCCCGCCCTGTGACGACCACCGAGACCCTGGACCTCACCGTGCGCTTGCTCGGGGTTCCGGTCGCCCGGATCACCGGCCAGGGTGCCAACGTCACCACCCAGGGCACGGCCAACGGGGCGTCGTTCCTCTACACCAGCGAGTTCCTCCCCGATGTGGGTGCCGGCGACATGGTGCCGTCCAACACCACCAGCCTCGGACTGGCCGGAGCGTCCAACGTCACCGCCGGGAACGTGGAGTCGATCGGGCCCGGGCCTGGCATCCCGCTGAGCGCTCTCGCCGGTCTGCTGAACACGCTCCTGAACCCGGTCCTGAACGTGGTCGACAACCAGGTGATCACCCGGCTCGACCGGCAGCTGGGCCTCAACATCGGCGGGGCCGACATCGGCGCCATCGACATGCGCTGCCGGTCCATCAAGCTGGTCGGCTAGCCCCCGGAGCGGCCGCCGCGGTGCCCGGGGCGGGATTCGAACCCGCACGCCCTCACGAGCAGCGCATTTTGAGTGCGCCGTGTCTGCCGTTCCACCACCCGGGCGGGCGGGGTGAGCGTACCGCCCGGCGCCAGGCGGCCCCGGCCTTCACGAGCGGGCATGGCATTACCCAGGGGGAACTTGCCCCGATCGTGAAACCCCCGGCCCCGGGCCCCAGTCCGACCGCCAATGCTCGCCTTCACGTTCCCCGGTCAAGGGTCCCAGCAACCCGGCATGGGCCGTCCTTGGGTCGACCACCCCTCCTGGGCCCTGGTGGCGGCGGCCACCGCCGCCAGCGGTCGCGACGTGGCCGCCCTGCTGCTCGACGCCGATGCCGACGAGCTCCGCCGCACGGAGAACGCCCAGCTGTCCACCTACGTCCTCAGCCTCGTCGTGCACGATGCCGTGCGGTCCCTCGGGGTGCGCTGCGCGGCTGGCGGCGGGTCACAGCCTCGGCGAGTACACCGCTCTCACCGCCACCGGGGCCCTGACCCTGGCTGACGGCGTCCGGCTGGTCACCGAGCGGGGCGCCGCCATGCAGGCGGCGGCAGATGCCCGACCCGGCACGATGGCTGCTGTCCTCGGGGCCGACGACGAGGCCGTCGACCAGGCCTGCGCCCAGACCGACGGCGACGTGTGGGTGGCCAACACGAACGGCGCCGGCCAGGTGGTCATCGCCGGCGACCCAGAGGCCATCGAGACGGCGGGCCGGCGGGCCAAGGACCTCGGGGCTCGGAAGGTCCTGCCCCTGCCGGTGGGGGGTGCCTTCCACACGCCGTTCATGGCCCCGGCCGCCGAGCGGCTGCGCGCGGCCCTCGACGCCTGCGTGATCGGGAACTCCGACGTGCCCGTGGTGGCCAACGTCGACGCCCTGCCCCGCCAGCACGGTGACCAGTGGGCCGACCTCCTGCACGCGCAGCTGACAGCACCGGTGCGGTGGCGCCAGAGCGTCGAGCGCATGGTCGCAGACGGTGTCACCACCTTCCTCGAGCTGGGACCGGGGTCGGTCCTCACCGGGATGGCCAAGCGCTCCGCCCCGACCGCCACCGCCGTGGCGGCCGGCGAGCCGTCGGCCCTCGATCGCCTGGTGGAGGTGGCGGCAGCCAACGGTGCGGTGACCGAGCACGACGGGGAGCACCTCTTCGCGTCCGAGCGGCTGGTGGTCAGCCCGGCCGCCGGCGTCTTCACCCCCGCCGGCGATGTGGTGGAGGGCCAGCACATCGAACCGGGCCGGGTGATGGGTCACGTGGCCGGCCACGAGGTGCGGTCGCCCTTCCGCGGCACCGTCAAGGGGCTTCTGGCCGTGGCGGGCGAGCGGCTCACCAGGAGCCAGCCCGTGGCCTGGCTCCGCTCCGCGTGACGGCTCGATGACCACGGTCGCCGAATGGCCCGCTTCGGGCGTCGATCCTGCATGATGGCCTCTGTGGACCAGTCGAGCGCCCGCATCACCGGGTGGGGAAGCGCCTTGCCGGACAAGGTGGTCACCAACGCCGACCTGGAGGGCAGCCTCGACACCAGCGACGAGTGGATCGTGGAGCGCACGGGCATCCGTGAGCGACGGGTCGGTGGCACCACCTCGGGGCTGGCCGTCGAGGCCGCCCAGAAGGCCCTGACCCGAGCCGGGCTCGCGGGGCGAGGACCTCGACCTGGTCCTCCTGTGCACCTGCACCCCCGACGAGGCCATGCCAGCGTCGGCCAGCGCCCTGCAGCAGGCACTCGGGGCCCAGGGCGGCGCCTTCGACCTGAACGCCGCCTGCTCGGGGTTCGTCTACGGGCTGGTGGCCGCCGACGGGTTCCTCCGGGCGGGCATGCGAGCGGATGCTTGCTGGTCGGCTCCGAGACCATGTCACGGATCGTCGACTGGGAGGACCGGTCCACCGCCATCCTCTTCGGCGACGGGGCCGGGGCTGTGGTGCTGGAGCGAGGTGCCGGTCCCGGCCGAGTGCTGGGCTGGGACCTCGGGTCCGACGGCTCCCTGCGCCACATCCTCCACGCCGAGGTCGGCGGCACGATCGAGATGGACGGACCCGAGGTGTTCCGGCGGGCGGTTCGGATCATGGTCGACTCCGCCCAGCGGGCGCTGGAGCGAGCCGGCATCTCCGTCGACGACATCACCCTCTTCGTGCCCCACCAGGCCAACGCCCGGATCATCGCCTCGGCCGGCGACAGCGCCTCGGCATCGGGGCCGACCGCACCGTCGACATCCTCGCCACCACAGGCAACACCTCGGCGGCGTCGATCCCGATGGCCCTGGTCGAGGCGGCCGATGCCGGCCGGCTGGGTCCCGGCGACCGCGTGCTGCTCATCGGCTTCGGGGCCGGCATGTCGTGGGCGTCGGCCGTGATCGAGTGGGCGGCGTGAGCGCGACCGCCACTCCTCGCACGGTGCTGGTCACCGGGGGCAGCCGCGGGCATCGGGCTCGCCTGCGCCCGGGGCTTCGCGCGTCGACGGGCACCGCGTGGCCGTCACCTCCTCGACCACGCCCGTCGACGACCCGAACCTCCTCGCGGTCAAGTGCGACGTCACCGACCCGGAGCAGGTGGAGGCGGCCGTCACCCAGGTGGAGGAGCAGCTCGGCCCGGTGGAGGTGCTGGTGGCCAACGCCGGCATCACCCGCGACGGCCTGCTGGTGCGGATGTCGGAGGACGACTTCGAGGTCGTGCTGTCCACCAACCTCACCGCCACATGGCGGCTGGCCAAGCGGGTGGTGCCGAGGATGATGAAGGCCCGATGGGGGCGCATCATCGTGGTGTCCTCGGTCGGCGCCTACATGGGCGCGCCCGGACAGGCCAACTACGCCGCGTCCAAGGCTGGCCTCATCGGCCTGGCCCGCTCCATCGCCCGCGAGTACGGGCCCCGCGGCATCACCGCCAACGTGGTCGCCCCCGGCCCCATCGACACCGACATGCTGGCCGCCCTGCCCGAGGACAAGCGCGCCCTGCTGGGTGCGCAGGTCCCGGTGGGCCGGATCGGTACCGTCGACGAGGTGGCCGCCGCCGTCGCCTTCCTCGCCTCCGAGCCCGCCGCCTACATCACCGGCGCCGTCGTCCCCGTGGACGGTGGCCTGGGAATGGGCTTCTGACCCCCCAACACCACAGGAGAGACCGACCATGAGCGACACCTTCGAACGCTTCCAGGCCCTCGCCGTCGAGGTGCTGTCCGTCGACGCCACCAAGGTCACCAAGGAGGCCAGCTTCGCCGAGGACCTCGACGCCGACAGCCTCGACCTGGCCGAGCTCGTCATGGCCCTCGAGGACGAGTTCGACATCACCGTCGAGGAGGAGGAGCTGGAGGACATCAAGACCGTCGGCCAGGCCTTCGACATGGTGAGCGCCAAGCTCGGCGCCTCCGCATAGCCATGGAGGGTCGCCGGGTCGCTGTGACGGGCGTGGGGGTCTTGTCCTCCTGCGGGACGGGCGTGGACGCCTTCTGGGACGGTCTCAACTCGCCGCCGCCCGACGGTGAGCGGCGGGTGCACGACTTCGACCCCGCGTCGGTGTTCGACAACCCCAAGGAGGCCCGCCGGGCCGACCGGGTCACCCAGCTGGCCCTGGCTGCGGCCACCCAGGCTCTCGGGCAGGCGGGGGATCCCGGCGTCGACCCGCTGCGTCGCGGCGTCCTGATCGCCACGGGCATCGGTGGGATCGCCACGTTCGAGGAGCAGATCACCGCCTACGGCGAGAAGGGCGCCCGCCGGGTGTCACCGTTCCTCGTCCCGATGATGATGCCGAACGCGCCCAGCGCCACCGTCTCGATGCGTTGGGGCTGGCAGGGCCCGTGCCAGACGGTGAGCACCGCTTGCGCGGCCGGCACCCACGCCCTCGTCGACGCCGCCATGTGGGTGGCCAGCGGCCGGTGCGACGTCGTGGCGGCAGGCGGCAGCGAGGCGGCCATGACCCCGGTGAGCCTGGCCGGGTTCACCAACATGACGGCCATGTCGCGCCGGGGCGTGTCGGAGCCCTTCGCTGCGACGCGCGACGGCTTCGTGATCGCCGAGGGGGCCGCCGTGCTGATCCTCGAGGCCTGGGAGGTGGCCGAGGCTCGCGGCGCCACGATCCTGGCCGAGGTGCTCGGCGGGGCCTCCACGGCCGACGCCCACCACATCACCGCCCCCGCCCCGGGCGGGCGCGGTGCCTTGTCGTGCATGGAGGTGGCACTGGCGCATGCCGGCATCGACGCTGGCGACGTGGCCCAGGTGAACGCCCACGGCACGTCCACCCCGCTCAACGACGCCGCCGAGGCCGAGGCCATGGCCAAGCTCTTCGGCACCCCCGGGCCGCCGGTCACCTCGATCAAGGGCGTCACGGGGCACTCCTTGGGAGCCGCCGGCGCCATCGAGGCGGCGGCGGTGGTCGAGTCGATGCGGCGCCGGCTGATCCCGCCGACGGCCGTCACCGCCGCAGGTCGACCCCGAGCTGCCGCCGATCGACCTCGTGCTCGGCGAGGCCCGGGCGTGGGAGCCCGGCCCCACCCTGTCGAACAGCTTCGGCTTCGGCGGCCACAACGGCACCCTCGTCCTGGCCCCCGCCTGACCCCTCTCCAAGATCTGTGGACGCATCTGTCCGCTATCCGGACGAATCCGTCCACAGATCTGGTTGGGCGGACTCGAGCTGGAGGAGGGTGACCTTGGCGGGGAGGCCGCCGCCGTAGCCGCCGAGCTGGCCGCCGGTGCGGAGCACCCGGTGGCAGGGCACGACGATCGGGATCGGGTTGGTCGCCATGGCGGTGCCGACGGCGCGACTGGCCTTGGGGTTGCCCACCAGCGTCGCCAGCTCCAGGTAGCTGACGGTGTGCCCGTAGCCCACGTCGGGCAGCAGCCGCTCCAGCACCGTGCGACGGAAGCCGGCCGACAGCCGCCAGTCGACGGCGACGTCGAAGTGGTCGCGCTGGCCGGCGAAGTACTCGTCGAGCTCCCGCCGCACCGGGTCGAGTCGGGCGGGCGCCTCCAGCACCCGGGGGCCGACCCGGGTGGCCAGCTGCTGCAGCACCTCGTCACCGTCCTCCCGGTGGAAGGCCAGCCGCACCAGCCCCGCCTCGGTGGTGGCCACCAGCAGGGGGCCGATCGGGCTGTCGGTGGTGGCGTAGGCCACGTCGACCAGCCCCTCCCGCGTCGGCTCGGCGCGAGCGCGGCGGCGAGGTCGGCAGCGGGATCGGAGGCGCGACCCCGCAGGGCCTGCTCGAGCGGGTCAGCGGTCATCGGAGACACCTCCAGGCGGAGCGCGGCGAGGCCGGCCCGCACGTTCTGTCGGGCGGCGGCCTCGGAGCAGCCGAGCACCACGCCGATCTCGGCGTAGGGAAGATCGCCCAGGTACCGGAGCGCGATGGCGCCCCGCTGCTTGTCAGGCAGTCGGGCCACCGCCGCCCACAGCTCGTCGTCGCCGTCGGCCCGGGTGGCTGCGGCCTCGGGGACGGTCGGGCACCGGTACGGGACGCCGGCTGGTGGCGCGGTGGTGGTCGAGCACCTTGTGGTGGGCGATCGGTGAACAGCCAGCCCCGCAGGTTCTCGGCGTCTCGCAGGCTCGGGGTAGGCCCGGAGCGCCGGCCAGCACCGCCTCCTGGAAGCAGTCGGGCCCGTGGTGGGGTCCGGCCTGCGACAGGCAGAAGCGATGGAGGTCGGCGCCGTGAACGTCGAGGAGCTGCTGGAACGGGGGCAGGTTCACCATGCGATCAACGTCCTGCGGCGCCCCAGCGTGAGATCAGGCGTCGGCGATGACGAACAGCAGGTCGACCTCGCAGGCCACCTGGCCCCCCACCGACGCCACCCCGTGGCCCTTGCCGGCCCGGGCCGACAGCCGTCCCATCTCCACGTGCAGGTCGAGCGACTCCCCCGGCTCCACCTGGCGCCGGAACCGCACCCCGTCGATCCCCCCGAACAGCGGGAGCTTGCCCGGCGTAGCGCGGCTCGAGGAGCACGGCGACGGCCCCCACCTGGGCCAGCGCCTCCACCATGAGGACGCCCGGCAGGGTGGGCCGGCCGGGGAAGTGGCCGGCGAAGAAGGCCTCGTCGCCGGTGAGGTGCCAGCGACCCGTGGCCGACTCCCCGGCCACCACCGCCACCAGCTCGTCGACGAAGAGGAACGGCGGCCGGTGGGGCAGGACCGCGTCGGGCCGGGGCAGGACCACCCTCAGCCCTGCAGGGCCTTGAGGAGGTTGGCAGGGGTGTCCTTGGGACTGACCTTGGGCCAGGCCTGCTCGATCTTGCCCTTCTCGTCGACGAGGAAGGCCGAGCGGATGATGCCCTGATACTTCTTGCCGTACATCGACTTCTCGCCCCAGGCGCCGTAGGCCTCCGCCACCGCGTGGTCCTCGTCGGCCAGCAGCGGGAACCCCAGCCCGTACTTCTCGTCGAACTTCGCCTGCTTGGTCGGCTTGTCCGGGCTGATGCCCACCACCGCTGTGTCCCCGATGTCACCGATGATGTCGCGCATCCCGCAGGCCTGCGTCGTGCAGCCGGGCGTGTCCGCCTTCGGGTAGAAGAAGATGAAGTGACGTACCTTCCGCTCCTTCAACGACTTGGAGAGCGTGACGGTGTTGCCGTCCTGGTCGATCAGCGTGAAGTCGGGGGCCTTGTCACCTGGCTTGAGCGGCATGAGACGAGACTAGGCCGATGACAATCACGGGTCGCTGGCGCATCGTCGCGATGGAAGTGTGGGATCAAGACGCCATCGATCTTCTCGGGCCTGGCTTCATCGAGATTGGCACCGACCAAGGCAGCTTCCGCTTCATCGCCGTCGAGGGCTGGATGGACATCCGCGCCGTCGACCACGACGGTCGCGCTGGCATCGAGTTCTCGTGGGAGGGCAGCGACGAGCTCGACCCGGCTAGTGGCCGCGGCTGGGCGACGCCGTCACCCGACGGCTCGCTCGAGGGCCGGATCTTCTTTCACATGGGCGACGACTCATGGTTTCGCGTGGAGCCGATCCGTCCAACTTCCTGACGCATCTGGCTAGTTCTTAGACTAGCCTGACGACGTGGCTGACGAGCTGACCCTCAAGCTCGAGCGCGCTGAGGCGCTCGAGCTGCTAGCTGTCGTGCAAGCCACGCTCAACGCAATCGCCCGTAGCCAGGAGCTCACCGTCGGCGCAGCGATCCTCACCGGGATCAAGGCGAAGCTCATCGATGCACTGGAGGCCGGATGACGAAGACCGCTACTGCTTACGACCGCGTCGCTGACGCCGCGCTCGCTGAGCTGACCGCCGCTCGCCCGACCGACGACGCCGTCGGCGCCGCCCTCGCAGCCGCGGCCCTCCTCGCAGAGCGCGCCGCAGGAGAGATCTCCGATCGAGACCGCGTCATCCGGATCGCCAAGCGAGAGGGAGCGACCCTACGAGCGCTCGCCGGGGCGACCGGACTCAGCCGTCAGACCATCGCCAACATCTGCGCCGCCAGCATCACGCCAGCCAGCAAGCGAGCCCGCGCGAGCTGAGACTCAGCCCCTCGTGTTCTCGGGGTAGAAGAAGACGAGGACCTTGCGGCCCTTGAACGACTTCGTGAGCGTCAACGGCTGCTCGTGCTGGTCGAGCAGGGTGAAGTCGGGAGCGGGGTCACCTGGCGTGAGCGGCATGCATCGGACGATAGGCGGCGAGACCGAGTGGAGCCTCAGCCCGACGCCATCGGAGGCGACCGCGCCCTTGGGCGGAACGGGCGATGCCGAGCGTTGGGCGGTCTACCGGGCGGCGGCGCTCGCTGCGGCCCGACGGGCGGCGCGTCGGGGGTGGAAGGCGGCCCACCCGAGACCGGCTGGGACGAGCCCGTAGGCCAGCCAGCGCACCACGCCCAGATCGGCCGCCGCAGCCAGCTCCCGGACCTGCGTCACCAGGAGGAGGCCGGCGACGGCCAGTCCGAGCGCCCGGGGCGGGATGAAGCGGACCGTGTAGGCGGCAAGCGGGGCGGCCAGGGCTCCGCCGCCCAGCATGGCCAGCACCACCCCCACCTCGAGGCCCTCCCCGCCGAGGGTGGCCACGAGCGACCCGGCGGCGACCACCGCCACGGCCACCTCGGCGGTGTTCACTGAGCCGATGGCGAAGCGAGGAGGCAGGCCGCGGTGGAGGAGGAACGGGGTGACCACGGGACCCCACGCGCCGACCAACCCGTTGGTGACCCCGCCCGCAGCGGCGGCTACCTCCACCCCGGGCACGTCGAAGGAGGTGGGCTCGGTGCTCCCCTCGGGCAGGCCATCGGGCTGCATCGGCAGCGGGCGGCTGAACCGGACGAGGATCCGAAGCCCCACCACCAGCAGGAGCACGGCGAGGAACGGACGAAGCGCATCGCCATCCACGTTGACGAGCACGGTGGTGCCCACCAGCGCTCCGAGGGCCCCGGGGATGGCGAGCCGGAGCACGAGCTTCCGGTCGACGTTGCCGAAGTGCCAGTGCGACGCGCCCGACACGACGCCGGTCGCCACCTTCGCCAGGTTCACCGTGGTCGAGGCGGCGGCGGGGCTGAGCCCGCTGCTCAGCAAGATGGTCGACGACGTGGGCCCGAAGCCCATCCCCAGAGCGCCGTCCACCAGCGACGCCACGAAGCCGGCCAGCCCGACCACCACGAGGTCCGTCATTACCGATCAAGTCTATCGATTTAGTGGGAATAGGCAATCCAACTCGAGGCAATGACTGCCGTTCTGCGCCTCTCGAGGCAATGACTGCCGCATGCGGCAGTGGAGGACTCGACCTGCACAAAGCGGCAGTCATTGCCTCGGGCTACGCCGGGGGGGGGTCAGCGGGCGTTGACGAGGAAGTCGGCGGTGGCGGTGAAGTAGTCGCGGAGAGCGGTCTCGGCATCAGCGGGCAACGGACGTTCGGCGAGGACGGAGTCGACGGCCGCCGTCATGTGGCGCAACCAGGCATCGCGCTCGGCCTCCCCGATCACGAAGGGGGCGTGGCGCATCCGCAGCCTGGGGTGGCCCCGCTCCTCGGAGTAGGTGCCCGGGCCGCCCCAGTACTGCTGGAGGAACAGGGCCAGGTGCCGCTTGGCGTCGGTCAGATCCTCGGGGTACAGGGGCCGCAGCAAGGGATCGGCCGCCACCCCTCGGTAGAAGCACTCCACCAGGGCCTCGAAGAAGGGCCAGCCCCCGGCCAGGTCGTAGAGGCTGCGGGGCTCGCTCACTTGTCGAGGCGTCGCCCATGGCCGAAGAAGCCCCCGCCCGGCCGGGCGTGGGCGTGGTAGTGGTCCGGGATGTTGCGCATGTTGTCGTCGACGTAGTGGCTGTCGAACACCGTCGCCGACACCCGGGCCAGCTGGGCATGCATGTGGGCGAGGTCGTCAGTGTCGGGCTCCACGCCGTGCCAGCGCCACACCACCATCGGGGTGTCGCAGATCTCGCACTCGGCGATCCAGCACACCTCGTCCTCGTGGAACCAGTGCGTGATGCGGGCCGCCTCACAGAGATCGCAGCCGTCCACCTTCGTGCGCTCGGTCATCGGGGGGTGACGGTACCGTGCCCGGATGGACGCGCAGCGCGCCGGCACCGGCTACCTGGCCCTCCCCGCGGGCGACACCGGTCCCGGGGTGCTGGTGCTGCACGCCTGGTGG
This sequence comes from uncultured Microthrixaceae bacterium, assembly GCA_963795165.1. GTDB lineage: Bacteria > Actinomycetota > Acidimicrobiia > Acidimicrobiales > VFJN01 > VFJN01. Next base: position 788,511 of record CAWCGT010000001.1, read on the forward strand.
GGGCTGACCGACCACGTGCGAGGCGTGTGCGACCAGCTGGCAACGGACGGCTTCACCGCCCTCGCCCCGGATCTCTTCGACGGCCGGGCGGCCACCGCAGTCGACGAGGCGGAGCAGGGGCTGGCCGGCGAGGACCCCGACACGCTCGCCCACCTCACCCGCTCGAGCCTGCACACACTGCGCAGCCTCTCCCACACCCCCGACGGTCCGGTGGGGGTGGTGGGGTTCTCGATGGGCGCCTCCATGGCGCTGTGGCTGGCCGCCCGGGTGCCTGCGTCGGTGGCTGCCACCACCGTGTACTACGGCGACCAGGAGATCGACATGGCCGAGGCGCAGTCGGCCTTCCTCGGCCACTTCGCCGAGGACGATCCCTACGTCGACGACGACACCTTGGCGCTGCTGGAGGCCGAGCTGCACCTCGACGAGCTGGAGGTGGAGTTCCACCGGTACCCCGGCACTCGCCACTGGTTCGCCGAGGACGACCGCCCCGAGCACGACCCGCAGGCTGCTGCACTGGCCTGGGAGCGCACGCTGGCCTTCCTCCACCGCCACCTCGACGGCTGACGGCTCCGCCGGATCAGGTCACCGGTGGGTGGCCAGGCGGCGACCGGCGAGGCCGACCGCCACCGCCAGCCCCAGAGCGAGCCCGGCCACCGGGCCCGGAGCGCCCCGCCCGGTGGCCGGGAGCGTGTCGGTGGCGCCCCGGTCGGCGCCGCCATCCGCCGCAGGTGTCGGAACCGGTGTCGGCCCAGGCTCGGGGACGGGCGAGGCGCCGGCCACGATCACCGCGGCTCCGAGGCCGTCAGGGAACTGCAGGTTCTCGTCGATCACCTCCGGCTCACCCGGGTTCCCCGCGGCGTCGAAGGGCACCCGCACCACCGAGCCGCCGTCGGGGACCGGGCCGGGCCCCACGATGCCGATGTCGGCCACCCAGAGGGCGCCGTCGCTGGTGACCGTCAGACCGAAGGGGGTGATGCCGCCGAGCTGCCCTGCGGTGTTCACGACGAAGCGCTGGAACACCCCTGCGGTCGAGTACTCGGCCACCTGGCCGGTGAACACGCTCGACACGTAGAGGGTGCCGCGCCCGCTGTGGACGATGTCCGACGGCGTCACCACGAGGCCGACGACCTGCGGGATGAACAGCGATCGCCCGACCTTGTCGGCATCGGCCAGGGGTGCGCCGGTGCTGTCCGTGCGGCCGCACCCCGCGGAGGGGGTGTTGCCGGTGGGCCACAGCGCTGTGTCGAAGCGCAGCACGCCGCCCGACTCGGCGCCCTGGAGGTCCGGTCGGTTGCTGGCGATGAGCACATCGCCCTCCAGCAGCTCGATGCCCCCGGCGGTGCCGATGGCCACATCGATCTTGCAGTGGGGCACCGGCGTGAAGTCGTTGCGGTCGGGCCCGATGGCCGGTCCGATGTGGCTGGCCTCGATGAACCAGACGATCAGCTGTCCGGTGGCCGGGGACTGCGGAAGCTGGTCGCCCACATCGCCCGTGACGATGCGCCCATCGGGGAGGACGCCGCACCCGTAGTTCTCCGGGTTGTCGGCGCTGGTGACGAAGCTCTCCGGCACCAGCTTGGCGATCTGGGTGGCGGCCAGGGTGTCGAGGGTGGTCCCGGTGAGCCGGAAGATTCCCCAGCCCTGCTTGATGACGCCCGGCTCGCTGTTCTGCTCGGTGTCCTCCCCGGCGATGAACCAGAGCTCGCCATCGGGCTTCCACGGCGTGCCGTCGGGGATGATGCAGATCTCGGCGTTGATGTCGAGCCCCTGGCCGGGGGCGTCGGCCTCGGACGGGACGACGGTCGCCTTCTCCCCCGTGCGAGCGTCGTAGGCGTTGAGGCGGTTGTCCTCGCCCGAGAGCACCACCTCCACGTCGGGAGCCGGCGGGTCGCTGGGATCGCTCGGCTCCTGGGCCAGGGCCGGAAGGGTGAGTCCCGCCAGCCCCACGGCGAGGCCGAAGCCCGCCGCCGCCCGCCACACGCGCGTCCGCTCGGTCCTCGCCATCGCTGCCTCTCCTGCCCGTCCCCACGACGGGCCCCGTGACCGGAACCTAGGCCGTTTCTGACGTTCGTGTCAGGTTCAAGCGCTGTCGAGGGCGGCCCGGAAGCCCGCGACGGCGTCGCCCAGGGCTTCGGGGCTGGCCCCGTCGAGGCGCTGGCGCATGAGGGTCGACGCCACCACCACACCGTCGGCGTGGGCGGCCGCAGCCACGGCCTGCTCAGGCGTGGCGATGCCGAAGCCCATCACTGCCGGCAGGTCGGTGGTGGCCTTCAGCCGCTTGGCCAAGATGGTGGAGGAGTCAGCCAGCTCCGCTCTCTCGCCCGTCACCCCCAGGAGGTTCACGCCGTAGACGAAGCCTTGCGAGCGCTCGCACAGACGGGCCAAGCGGTCGTCGGGTGTGAGGGGCGACGCCAGCTGCACGGTGGCCAGCCCGGCCGCGTCGGCGTGGGGTGCCCACTCGCCCACCTCCTCCATCGGCAGGTCGGGGAGGATCACCCCCCCGACGCCGGCCTCGGCCGCCTCGGCGGCAAAGCGCTCGTAGCCGGCGTGGAACACCAGGTTCACGTAGGTCATCAGGACCACCGGGACGCCGGCGTCGATGTCGCGCAGGGCCGTGAGGATGGATGGCAGGGTGGCGCCCTGGGCCAGCGCCTCCTCGGAGGCCGCCTGGATGGTGGGGCCGTCCATGACCGGATCGGAGAAGGGGATGCCCACCTCGATGGCGTCGGCACCGGCTGCCGCGAACGCTCGCACCACCTCTGTCCAGTCGGCGCCCAGCCCTCCGGTCACGTAGGGCACCAGCAGCTTGCGTCCCGAGTCTCGCTGCTGGCGCAGGTGCGACTCCAGCGTGGTGGTCTCAGCCACCGGAGCCCTCGGCCAGGAGGTCGGCCACCTGGGCGACGTCCTTGTCCCCGCGGCCGGACAGGTTGAGCACGATCACCTTTCCGGCCAGCGACTCCCGGGACCGCAGGACCCACGCCAGGGCGTGAGCCGACTCCAGGGCCGGGATGATCCCCTCCGTGCGGGCCAGCACCTGGAACGCCTCCAGCACCTCGGCATCTGTCACGGCCTCGTACCTCGCCCGTCCGATGGCGGCTAGGTGGGCGTGCTCGGGGCCGATGCCCGGGTAGTCGAGGCCCGGCCGAGATGGACTCCGCCTCCTGCACCTGGCCGTGCTCGTCCTGCAAGAGGAAGGACTTCGAGCCATGCACGATCCCGGGAACGCCGTGGCCGATGGCGGCCCCCCCAGCCGGCTCCACGCCCACCAGCTCGACGTCGGGCAGGTCGGCGAACCCCGAGAAGAGGCCGATGGCGTTGGAACCACCCCCCACGCAGGCTGTCACCACGTCCGGGTCCTGGCCCAGCAGGTCCCGGCACTGCTCACGGGCCTCGTCACCGATCACCCGGTGCAGCTCCCGCACCATCCACGGGTAGGGGTGCGGTCCCATGACGGAGCCGAGGAGGTAGTGGCTCGACTCCACCGTGGCGACCCAGTCGCGCATGGCTTCGTTGATGGCGTCCTTCAAGGTGCGGCTGCCAGACGACGCCGGCTTCACCTCGGCACCCAGCAGGCGCATGCGGAACACGTTGAGCGACTGCCGCTCCATGTCCACCTCGCCCATGTAGACCACGCACTCCAGCCCGAGCAGGGCAGCGGCGGTCGCACTGGCCACGCCGTGCTGGCCGGCTCCCGTCTCGGCGACCACCCGATGCTTGCCCATGCGCTGGGCCAGCAGCGCCTGCCCCAGCACGTTGTTGATCTTGTGGGAGCCGGTGTGGTTGAGGTCCTCCCGCTTGAGGAGCAGCGTGCAGCCCAGCTCAGCCGACAGCCGCGTCGCCTCGTAGAGGCGCGAGGGCCGCCCGGCGTAGGTGGAGAGCAGGCCGTCCAGCTCGGTCCGGAAGCCGGGGTCGGCCCAGGCCTCCCGAAACGCCCGGTCGAGCTCGGCGCAGGCCATCACCAGCGTCTCGGGGATGTAGCGGCCACCGAAGTCGCCGTAGCGGCCCTCGCTCCCGGGATCACCCATCACGGACGCAGCGGTCATGCCCAACGGTGGAGCAGGAGGCCCGCCTCGCGCCAGTCGAAAGGCTCAGCCGGGTGCGGACGGGCGCGATCGTCGACCGCTCACTCGTCGAGCATCCAGTCGAAGGGTCGCTGTGTCCTCTTCCCCGTGGTAGTCGGCGGGTTCGGCGTCTTGGGCCGCCCGGATGAACCGCCGCACGAGCGAGGGATCCTTCACCCCGGGCTCCGACTCCACCCCCGAGGCCACGTCGACCCCCCACGGGCGCACCCGGGCCACCGCCTCGGTCACGTTGTCGGGGGTCAGCCCCCCGGCCAGGAGGATGCGCAGACCCGACGGCGCTCCCTCGGCGAGCGACCAGTCGAACACCTGGCCCGATCCCGGGCTGGCTGAGTCGAGGAGGACGATGTCGGCACCGTAGGAGGTGGCCCGGGACAGCTCCGGATCTCCGCCTGGGAAGGCCTTGATCAGCACGGGCACCCGCTCTCGCACCCACCGGCTGTCCTCGGCGCTCTCGTGGCCGTGCAGCTGAGCGGCTCGGAGGCCCGCCTGGTGGACGAGCTCGACAGCCCGGGCAGGCATCTCATCTCGCACGACACCCACCGTGAGGATCTCGGGCGGCAGCCGCTTGGCGATGTCCGCTGCCCTCGACACCGCGAGGAAGCGCGGGGAGGAGGGAACGAAGTTGAACCCGATGGCGTCGGCACCCATGGCCACCGCCAGCAGAGCGTCCTCCTCGGAGGTGATGCCGCAGATCTTGACGAACACCCTAGGGAGGCTACCGACGGGGCACGCGAAGCTCGGTGACCGACGCCGCCCGGTCACCGGCGGTGACCACCGACTCGCCCACGAGGACGGCGTGGAAGCCGGCGTCGGCAAGCCGCCGGGCGTCGTCGGCGTGGCGGATGCCGGACTCGGCGACGCGAAGGACGCCATCGGGAAGGGCGGACGCCACCCGCACGGCACGGTCGGTGTCGACCTCGAAGGTCACGAGATCGCGCTGGTTCACGCCGATGAGGGTGGCGCCGACGCTCAGCGCCCGCTCCGCCTCGGCCTCGTCGTGCACCTCCACCAGCACGTCCAGCCCCACCTCGAGGGCGAGGGCGTGGAGCTCGACGCAGCTCGGTGTCCGCGAGGGCCGCCACGATGAGCAGCACGGCGTCGGCGCCCATCAGGCGGGCATCGCACACATCGAGGGGGTGCACGGTGAAGTCCTTGCGCAGCACCGGCAGGGCGACCGCCGCACGAGCGGCCCGCAGGTCGCCTGGCGATCCGCTGAACCACTCCTCGTCGGTGAGCACGGACAGGCACGCGGCACCGCCGGCCTCGTAGCCCTGAGCGGTCTCGGCGGGATCGAGGTCGAGCGCCAGGGCGCCCTTGGACGGTGACCGGCGCTTCACCTCGGCGATGACAGCGAGCTCTCGGGTCGCGCTGGCCTCCAGGGCGCTGGCGAACCCACGCGGCGGGGGCTGGTCGCGCGCGGCAGCCACCTGATCGTCGACGGACCGCGCATCGCTGGCGGCGGCCACCCGATGGCCCTCGAGGATCCGGTCGAGGTAGGTGACGGGACCCGCCTCGCCTCCGGTGTCGGGGCGCGGGGACATGGACGGCGACGCTACCGGCCCGTGGGGCGCGCCTGGTCGCCCGGCGGACGACGGGAGCTCAGGAGGGCAACGAACGGGGCAGCGAGGAACAGGGCGCAGGAGAGCGCAAAGGCAACGGCCGCCAGCGCCAGGGCAGGAGCCGACCCGAAGAGGACGCCGGTGCCGAACAACCCGATCGCGCTGGCGAAGGCGGCGACCGGGAGCAGCGACAGCCAGCCCGGGAGGACCACCTGGCCGCCCAGCGGCCGATCGTCGGCCAAGTCGCGCAGCAGGTCGTCCCGATCTGCCGAGGGGGTGGCCGGAGGCACGTCGGCTCGGTCGGGCCGCGGAGCCACCCGGAGGGCTTGGTCGTAACGGGCCCGCCGGGCGGCATCGCCCAGCACCGCCCAGGCCTCGTTGACCGCACGCATGCGGTCGGCGTCCCCGCCGGGGCGATCGGGATGGTGCCGGCGGGCCAGCGCCACGAACGCGAGCCGCACCTCGCCCGGCGACGCTCCGGCCTCGACCCCCAGCACCTCGTAGTGGGTCACGGTCCGATGGTACGAGGTGGGCTCAGGGGCTCGTCGAGGAGGTCGACGTCGGCGGACGGGTGGAGGTGGTGGATCCGGAGGGGGGGTCCTCATCGCCCGTCGTCGTCGTGGCGCGGGCCGGAGCCTCGCAGGGGGGCACCTCGATCGCGATGGTCTCCACGGTCACTTGCCGCTCGGCGGGCGGCGCGCCCTGCGCGGTGGTGGTGGGCGCCGGCGCCACCGTCACCGGGACTCGCAACGACAGTCCGGGCGGGCCGGCCACCTCGCACCGGAGCTCGAAGCGAGCTCGTCCCCCGTCGGTGAGGCGGACGGTGGCGCTGTCGGATCCGAACCCGCCGTCGTCTCGCAGCACCCAGCGTCCCAGCCCGCCGAGCTCCACGACCGCTCCGGCCAGCGGGGCGGCCCGGACGATGCCATCGGGGTCGACGGTGCGCTGGGCGACCAGGAGCACCAGGTTCACCGGGTTGCCGACCGTGGGCGGGTCGGGCGCCGAGTCGGCCCGGAGCACCAGTCCCTGCTGCTCCTCCATCACGAGCTCGAACGTGTGCTCGTCGCGGTCGCGCAGGAAGCGAACCTCCGCGGTGGTCTGCGCCAGCGTGGGCGCGAGGAAGGCCCGGACGCGGTAGCGGCCCCCGGGCACGTCGCGCAGCTCCCATCGACCCTCCGGATCGGCCGTGACGTCCGTGCGCACCTCGCGGTCGGCGACGATGCGGTCGATGCGGACGGTGGCTCCGCCCGCCGGACCCGCAGGTCCGCGCACGGTGCCCACCAGGACGGCCCGCCCCTTCTCGGCGATGGTGCGTGGTCGTCTCCCCCGGCACCCCGGGGAGGGCCACGCCGCTGAGATCGACGGCGCTGGTGGGGATCGTCGGTCGTGTGGTGGGGGCCGGGTCGGCATCGTCGTCGCCGGTGCACGCCCCCGCCACGAGGGCAAGGGCGGCCAGGAGCGACGCGACCGCTCTCACCGAAGCGGCAGGGTGGCAGCGGTGGCGGCCGCGGTGCCGCCGGACCACGCCACCTCCAGCACCGAGCCGGGCTCGACGGACCGAGCGAGCGGTGCGAGAGCCACGGCCCCCAGGGCGGCGGAGCGCGCGCTCGACGTGACCGTTCCCACCGGGTTGCCCCCGGAGCGCACCTCGGCACCCACCGGAACCGGGTCCCCGTCCACCAGCACGCCTCGGAGCGGTCGGGGGACGTTGCCGCCGCGGCTGTCGATGCGCGCCACCAGCTCCTGGCCCGTGTAGCACCCCTTGGTGAAGCTGACCGAGGCGTCGATCAGCCACTGGCCCGCCTCAGCCGGGATGGTGGACTCGGTGAGCTCGGCCCCCATGGCCGGCACCCCGCACTCGATGCGCAGGACCTCCAGCGCCTCTGCTGGCAGCTCTGGCAGCGAGGCCGGCAGCGGAGGCACCTCCGCGGCGAGCAGATCGACGCTCTCCACGCCCGGCCAGTCGGCGGGAAGGACGAGCGACGCCGCGCCCAGGGCTTCCCGCTGCTCGACGGCCGGGCCGCGGAGAGCCCAGCCGCCCCATGTGGCGAGGTCGAGGTCGACCTTGGTGCGGAGCTCGGAAGCGACGCAGCCGGGCCAGGACCACCTCCCCGTGCCGCCATCGACGTCGAGGATCACCGAGTCCTCGGCCGATCTGGTCGCCCGGAGCCACGCGTCGACCTTCCCGGTGGGTTGCAGCAGGCAGCGACCACGCCGACGCACCCACCGCCAGTGCCGACGACGTCCTGGCTCAGCTGGCCGTGGAGGTAGTCGATCGCCTCAGGGCCGTGCACCTGCACCACGTCGCGGTGGATGGCGACTGCCCCGAGTCGTCTGGCGTAGGTCGACGGTGTCCCCCATCGAGCTGAACGCTACCCAGCCGCCGACGGCGATCCGCCGACGTGGGATCGGCGACGGGCCGTCATCCGCCGAGCCGCCGGGATGGCCGCCAGCAGGGCGCGGGCCTTGTTGTGGCACTCGAGGTCCTCGTGCTCCGGGATGCTGTCGGCCACGATCCCCGCCCCCGCTTGCACCGAGGCCCGCCCGTCGTCGCTTACCACGAGGGTGCGGATGGCGATGGCGGTGTCGATGTTGCCGGAGAAGTCGAGGTAGCCGACCACCCCCGCGTAGGGGCCCCGCTTGGTGGGCTCGAGGTCGTCGATGATCTCCATGGCCCGCACCTTGGGCGCCCCCGACACCGTGCCGGCGGGCAGGGTGGCCCGCAGGACGTCGATGGCGGCTCCGGTCGGCGCGCAGCCGCCCGGAGACCTGGGAGGTCATGTGCATCACGTGGCTGTAGCGCTCCAGGGTCATCATCTCGTCGACGTGCACGCTGCCGAACTCGACGACCCGGCCGACGTCGTTGCGAGCCAGGTCCACGAGCATGATGTGCTCGGCGATCTCCTTGGGGTGCTCGACGAGCTCGGCGGCCATGCGCCGGTCCTCCTCCTCGGTGCGGCCCCGCCGTCGGGTGCCGGCGATCGGGCGCGAGTGACCGTGCCGTCGAGCAGCGTCACCAGGGGCTCCGGCGAGGAGCCGACGAGGGTCACGCCGGGCTGGCGGACGAAGTACATGTACGGGCTCGGGTTGACCTGGCGGAGCACCCGGTACACGTCGAAGGGGTGCGCGTCGAGGTCGAGGTCGAAGCGCTGGGCAGACGATGATCTCGAAGATGTCGCCGGCCAGGATGTGCTCCTTGGCCACCTCGACCGCACGGCAGTAGCTCTCCGCGCCGAAGGAGGATCGCACGTCGGGCAGCGGCTCGTCCGCCACGGGCGGATCGACCAGCGGCTCGTCGATGGCCCGCGCACCGTCGGCCGCCAGCTGGTCGATGCGCGCGACGGCCTCGTCGTACCGGGCGTCCAGCTCTGCCTCGGTGAGGTCGGGATCCACCAACACGTTCTCGATCAACGACACGCGCTGGCGCCAGTGGTCGTAGGCGGCCAGCTGACCGATCACGGATACGACGGCGTCGGGATGACCGAGGTCGTCGGTCGGCACGTTGGGAAGGTGCTCGACCTCTCGTACGACGTCGTAGCCGAGGTACCCCATGATCCCGCCGTGGAGCGGCGGGAGGTCGTCCAGCACCGGCGCCCGCCAGGTCTCGAGGAGGTGCTCGACGGCCGCCAGGATCCCCTGGTCGGTGGGTACCCCCTCGGGGAGGGCCCCGGTGGTGTCGACCGTGACGACCACGGGCGGTCAGGGTGGCCAGGGGGTTGCGGCCGATGAAGCTCCAGCGGCTCCAGCGCTCACCGTGCTCCACCGACTCGAGGAGGAATCCGGGCTCGTCGCCCACCAGGCGGAGGAAGGCCGACACCGGTGTGCTGAGGTCGGCCAGCACCTCCCGCCAGACAGGGATGACGGTGTGATGGCGGGCGAGGGAACGGAACTCCTCGCGAGACGGACGCAGGGTCACCCGAACGCCCGGAAGAAGCAGGAGCGCTCGCCGGTGTGGCAGGCGCCCTTGCCCTCCTGCTCCACCACGAAGAGGAGGGTGTCGCCGTCGCAGTCGTAGAAGGCCTGGCGCACGAACTGGCGGTCGCCGCTGGTGTCGCCCTTGCGCCACACCTCCTGGCGGCTGCGCGACCAGAACACGGTGCGCCCCTCTTCCAGGCTCATGCGCAGGGTCTCGGCGTTCATCCAGGCCATCATCAGCACCGCGCCGGTGCCCTCCTCCTGCACGATGGCCGGCACCAGGCCGGCGTCGTCGTAGTGCACGAGCCCCAGCTGGTCGTCGGTGGCCGCGATCGGGGTGGCGACAGGCATGATCGCATCGTACGGGCGGTCTCCCCCGGCCCGAAACCCGTTGGGTTGCGCCTCGTCACTCCGTCCGCAGGATGTGGGCCACCCGGAGGGAGGCGGCGCGGTGGGACGGCCAGGCGGCCAGGAGCACCGCGCTCGAGCAGCGCAACCGGGGTGACAAGCACGAGCGCCCAGAGGGCCACCGGCGGGATGTAGTCGATCGGGGTGTCAGCAGCCACCGAGCGCCACAGGGTCCGCCCGAGCGCGAAGCCCGTGGGAACCCCGATGGTGATCCCGACGCCCGCCAGCAGCAGGGCCTGGACGACGACCATGGCCCGGCTCTGCCATCGGGTGACGCCCACCGCCCGCAGCACCGCCAGGTCGTGGCGGCGACGGCGCACAGCAGTCGCCAGGGCGTGGCCGACGGCGGCGACAGCGAGGAGGGCGAGGAAGGCAGCCAGGAGGAGGGGCAACCGCCGCACCTCCCGCAGCTCCGCCAGCCGGGCCGGCGGAGGGCGCACGGTGAGGATCTGATCCATGGCCTCCGGCGGGACGTCGAGCAGGTCGGCGAGGGACGCGGCCGCCCGGGCGGCGACCTCCTCGACATCTTCCCCCGGGCGCACGCTGACCTCGGCGGTGTGGAACTTGAAGCCCTCGATGAGGGCGTCGTAGTCGTCGCGGAGCAGCCAGGTGCCCTCGTCGTAGGCGTTGTGCGGTCCCTCGGGCACGAAGGCGATCCCGGTGACGAGGTAGGACGCTGACGACCGCGACCCGCTGAGCTCGATGCGGTCGCCCACCCCCGCGCCGATGGCGGAGGCGGAGGCGGGGGCGATGGTGGCCTCGCCGGCATCGGTGGGCAGACGACCCTCCAGGACGACGATCGGCGGCGCCGCGTCGATGGGGTCGATCGCGAAGGCCGGCACATCGACGGTGCCCGACTCGAGCACCCCCTGCCGCGTGTCGTTCACGGCCCCGATGCCGGGATCCTCGGCCAGTCGCTCCATCAGTGCATCGCCCTCCAGGAAGTCGGTGCCGTTGAAGCCGAGGAAGACGTTCATCTCCGACATCTGCCCGAACCGCGCCGGGTTGGCCGATGCGTCGTTGACCCCGTCGGCGAAGGTGAGCGCCGCCACCACGCCCAGCACCCCGACCACCGCACCGATCAGCGCCGGGTACACCGGAACCGACTGGGGGCCGCGTCCCCGGTCGAGGGCGAAGCCGCTGCCGATCGTCAGCGGGATCGGCGCGCCCGCCCGGGCGGCCAGCGAGGCCACCGACGAACGCCGGACGGCCGACGCGCCGGACCCGCGGATGGCGGACCATGCCGCCAGGAGCGCCCCGCCTGCCACCAGGGCCGGGACGGCCAACAACCCCACCAGCAGCACGGTGAGGTCGGCGTGGGGACCGGGGGTCGGCTCGAGCGGCGCCGAGGTGCCGGTGGGGAACCGGGAGGACGCCAGGTAGGCGGCGGTCACCCCGGCGGCGGCGCCGAGGACGGCGGCCAGCGCCGGGCCGGCGGCCGCCGCGATGCGGACCTGCCTCGGGCGCAGGCCGACGGCGCTCAGCACCTGGAGGTCCTGGGTGGACGCCGCCACGAACCGCACCACCGACTGACCGACCAGGAAGATGGCAGCCACGAGCGCGGCGGCGGCGAAGGCCAGCAGGGCGTTGGCCTCGAAGCGGGCGACGTCGGTGGCATGGCCCGCCAGGGCCGCCAGGTCGAAGAACTCGATGTCGCGGCGGTTGGTGAGCTCGGCGAGGTCCTCCCGGAACTGGGACACATCGGCGGCACCGCCGCGCAACCGCACGAGGGCGTTCACGCTCACCGTCTCCTCGGCGCCGATCAGGTTCGCGGTGTGCTGCGTGAAGAGCCCGGTGGAGGGGATGAGCACTCCCGCCGACTGCCCTTCGGTGTCGCTGAACCACGCCGACCGCACCACGCCGACGATGCGCGTCTCGATGACCGGACCCGCCGGGCTCGGGGACCTCACCCGAGGACTCCAGAACGTCGGTCTGCTCGGGTGTGAAGAGGCGGACGAGGACGGTGTCGCCCACCCCCTTGCCGTAGGTGCCCTCGAAGGCGCGGGTGATGACGGCCTCGTCGTCGCGTGCGGGATCGGCCAGGCGACCCTCGAGCACCACCGGCCGCTCGATGTCGAGCATCGTGCGGTCGCCGAAGGCGAAGCTGGTGCCCTCGTCGAAGCCGAGGTCGTCGATGTGGTAGCCGGCCACGGGGAACCGGCCGATGGCTTCGACGTTGGGGAGCTCGGCCACCGGCCCCCAGTCGAACCCCGGCTCGTTGGGGAGGGCGGCGACGGTGGCCGGAAGGGTCCGCTCGAGGAGGCGGTCGACCGCGCTGGCACCCCGCCGCGATCCAGCCACGGCCGTGAGCACGACGCCCGAGGTGATGGCGACGAGGACCGCCAGCACGAGGAGCGACCGGGCACGGGCGCGCAGGTCGATCCTCAGCCACGCCGCCACTGCAGTCATCGGTACCGCCCCATGGCAGGACCGTACGCCGGTGCGGACCCTGCCTGAAGGGCGCTATCCCCCGTCGATCGGGGGTGGTAGCACGCCCGGGCGCTACAGGTAGAGGCCGGTGCTGGCGTCCTCGAGGCGCTTGGCCGCCACGGCGTGGATGTCGCGTTCGCGCAGGATGATGTAGTCGTCGCCCCGCACCTCCACCTCGTACCGGTCCTCGGGGCTGAACAGCACGTGGTCGCCCGGCTCCATCGTGCGGACGTTGGGCCCGGCGGCCACCACCTCGCCCCACACCAGCCGCTTCTTCATCTCGGCGGTGGCCGGGATGAGGATGCCGCCGCTGCTCTTGCGCTCCCCCTCAGTGGACAGGTCCACCAAGATGCGGTCGTTCAGCATCTTGATCGGGAGCTTGTCGCCGTCGTCGGAGGCTGCCATCAACCCCACGATAGGTTCCCCACCCGTGGGCCGCGACCTTCACCTCCCGAATGACGGCGCTCCCACCGCGGTCGCCACCGTGCTCCACCCGCATCCAGGGATGGGCGGCGACCGTCACCACCCGCTGGTGGTGGCGCTGGCCGAGGGCTTGGCGGTCGACCGGCGTGGCCGTGCTGCGGCTCGACCTGCCCGACCCCGACGTGACCCGTTCGACCACGGCTCTTGAAGCAGCTCTGACCGACCTGAGCAGCCGCGCAGGACGCCGAGCGCCGCCTGCTCCTCGGCTATTCGTGGGGGGCCGTCGTCACCGCCCGAGCCCAGGTGCCGGGCGTGGCGGCGCGGGTGCTCGTGGCTCCACCGGTCACCATGCTCGAGCTCGACCCCCGCCCCGAGCCCACCCTCGTGCTCGTGCCCGCCCACGACCAGTACGGACCGCCCGACGGCGGTGGAGGCGGCGCTGGCCGACTGGCCCCACGTGACCATCGAGGTGATCGACGGCTGCGACCACTTCCTCGGCGGGGCCGTCTCCCGCATCGCAGACCGGGCCGTCAGCTGGCTGGCGGGCCCCACCGGCTGACAGGCCAGACCCCCCGTTCGATCGGTCGGTGCCTGCCCCAGCGCGGCCGCCTCACGGGTGGGCCGCGTCCCACTCCCGCACCAGGGTCCTCGGCGGCGCGCAGCCGCCACGACTCGATGATCAGCTCCCCCGCCTCCTCGGCGTCGACGGCGGCCAGGTCGACCAGCACGATCGGCTGACCGTCGTAGTGGGGGGTGGTGGAGAACGTCCGGGGCTCGGCCGCGAGCAGCGCCGACTTCTCCTCCTCCGACTCCACCCACACCACCAGGGCCTCGGGATCGTCGCGGATCCAGGTGAACATGCGGGCCTTCGTCCGCCACGACGGCCGCCCGCCGTAGGACTCCTGCTCGAACGAGCCGGGCAGCGCCAGTGCGATGGCGCGCACGTCGTCATGGGTCACCATGCCGTCGATCCTGCCAGCCCGCGGGGTGCGCCGCCGGTCGCCCCCCTCAGGCGACGGCGGCGGTGCCGGGTGGGTCGCTGGTGCGGTGGCGGCCGTTGGGGTCGGTGACCTCGACGGTGCCGGTGGGGTCGAGCCGGATGTGCCAGCCCTTCTGGTGGACGATGTGGTGGTGCTTGGAGCACAGCAGCACGAGGTTGGACAGGCGGGTGGGTCCGCCGTCTTCCCAGTGGCGGATGTGGTGGCCTTCGCTCCACTCGGCCGGCCGGTCGCAGCCAGGGAACCGGCAGCCCCAGTCGCGCAGCACCAGCGAGGTGTACACGGCCGGGGGGATGGTGCGGACGGCCCGGCCGTAGTCGAGGATCGACGAGGCGCCGTCGGTGATGACCCGGTGCAGGTTGGCGTCACAGGCGATCTTGCGGATGGTGGACCCCGGCAGCGGCACCCCGGTGAGGGTCCGGCCCGGCCCGGAGCTGCGCAGGGCGGGCTCCTCGACCACCACGTTGAGGTGGGGGCGGTGACGGCCTCCGACCTTGGTGTTCTGGTGGTCGAGGTAGAAGCGGAACACGTCCACCATGGCCTGGCCCTGCCGTTGGGCGAGGGGGATGTCGAGATCGGACGAGCCAGCGAGCCGCAGCGCCGGTGCCGACGACTGCTGTGTGCTCGGCGTCGAAGGTGCCCTTGAAGTAGCCGCGACCGTCGAGGGTGGTGACCAGCGTCGCCTCCGCGGGTGGCTCCTCGGGCGGGGCCGGGTCGTCGAGCACGGCGTCGGCCTTGGCCGCCCAGGTCTGCATGGCGATCTGGGTGCCGCGTGACGTCGTTGGCAGCCAGCAACGGCACCAGGTCGGTCTCGTGATCGGCCCACAACCCGGCCCGGGCTTCGGTGACGTTGGCCACGATCACCTCCACCTGCCCGTCGCAGAGCCGCCCGGCCAGCCACGCCTCCGCAGTGACCGGGGCGTTGCGTAGGCGCCGGGCGACCTTCAGGACCCGGTTGGCCTGCTGATTGGTCCAGCCCAGGTGGGTGCGGACCCACGCCGTCATCGACACCGACCCGTCCAGGGCCCACTCGCCCCGGTGGTCGACCTCCGCGAGGGCCGCGGTGAGCTTGGCTCCGAGGGCCGAGTGCAGCTGTGCGACCTCGACCACCGCGTCGATCTGCGGGGCGATGACGAGGGTCTCGATCGATTCCCGCAACCCGGAGAACATCCACCCATCGTACACCAGTTCGATGACAGAACAGCCCCCAAAATGCCCTCCCACCAGGGTTTTTTGTCCACAGGCCGTGGCGCTGGCGGCGTCGGGTTGTGCCGTGCTGGCCTGTGAGGCAACATCCCTGATGTGCTCAACAGGGCGGGGGGTTCGTGGGGCCGGCACGACGAGGACGTCGCGGTCGATCAGCTCCTTGACGCGGCCGGTCAGGTGTTCGCCACCGCGGGGGTGGCGAAGGCCTCGATGGTCGACATCGCCGCGTCGGGCGGGCTGCTCGCGGGCCACGTTGTACCGGTACTTCCCCAACCGCTCCGCCGTCCACCACACGTTCGTCCACCGCGCCACCCTGCGGATCGCCGCTCGACTGAACGGGAGTCGCGCCGAGGCTCCGATGGATCCCAGGACCGCGATGCGGGACCGCATCCTCGCCGGGGTGCGAGCGGTGCGGGCCGACCCGCTGCTGGCCGTCTGGTTCGAGCCCGAGAACATGGCCGTTCCCTTGGCCCTGAGCCAGGATTCCGAGGTGCTCCGGCCCATGGCCGCAGCGTTCATCGGGGAGATGGCGGCGAGCGACATCGACGAAGCCGAGCTGGTGCGCCGGGGCGGGTGGCTGCTGCGGTCCATCGTGTCCCTGCTCTCCATGCCCGGCGCCGACGACCAGGAGGAGGCCTGGATGGTGGAGTCGTTCGTCGTCCCGGTCCTCCTCACCGATCCCAGCCCCGACCGGAGCCGACCATGACCGATCTGACCCTCGACGACATCGATCTCACCGACGCCTCCACCTGGGAGCGCGCCACACCGCACGCCTGGCTCGACCTGCTGCGAGCCGAGGACCCGGTGCACTGGCACCAGGAGTCCGACGGTCCCGGGTTCTGGGCCATCACCCGGCACGAGCACGTCCGCGTGGTGTCGACCACACCGGGGGACTTCTCGAGCTGGGTGGGCGGCCCGCTGCGGCTCGACCCCGAGGAGGGGGGGCTGGATCAGCTCCGGATGATCATCATCGGGATGGACCCCCCCGAGCACCGGATGTTCCGAAGCATCGTGTCCAAGGCCTTCACCCCGAAGATGATCGGCGGGCTCGAGCAGGCCCTGCGCGACGAGACCGGCCGGGTGGTGGCGGCCCTCCGAGACACGGACCACTGCGACTTCGTGCCCGAGGTGGCAGCCCAGATCCCCATGTGGGCCATCAGCGAGCTCATGGGGGTTCCGCCCCAGGACCGTCGGCGCCTCTACGAGCTGAGCCACGTGCTGATCGACGACCAGGACCCCGAGCTCGCGCCGACGCCGGAGACACGCATGGAGTCGTCGGCAGAGATCTTCGGCTACGCCACCGAGATGGCAGCGAGGGAGCGGGAGACGCCTTCCGGCAGCCTGACCAGTGCCCTCCTGGCGGCGGAGGTCGACGGCCGCAAGCTCACCGATCTCGAGTACACCCTGTTCTTCATGTTCCTGATCGTGGCCGGCAACGAGACCACTCGCACCGCGACGTCCCATGGTCTCCTCACGCTGCTGGCCCATCGCGATCAGCTGGCCGAGCTGTCTGCCGACCCGGGCCTGATCCCCGGAGCGGTGGAGGAGATCCTGCGCTGGGAACCACCGATCCATCACTTCCGACGCACCGCCACCGCCGACGTGGTGCTCGGGGACAAGCAGATCGCCGAGGGCGACAAGGTGATCATGTGGTACGACGCGTCGAATCGTGACGAGTCGGTCTTCGACGACCCCCACACGTTCGACATCCACCGCTCCCCCAACCCGCACCAGTCCTTCGGCATCGGCGAGCACTTCTGCCTCGGCGCCAACTTGGCCCGGCTGTCCCTCCGGCTGATCTTCACCGAGCTCCTCGATGCCATCACCGACATCGAGCTGGTGGAGCCACCGCGCCGGCTCCACTCCAACCTCATCAACGGCATCAAGGAGCTGCAGATCTCCTATCGCTCGAGATAGCACCCCGGCCGGCGCTGCCCAGCCTCCCCCACCCCACTGCCGAAGAGGACCCGAACGTGTCTGACGAGCTGATCCTGATCGACAAGCCCCGCCCGCACACCACCGTCATCACCATGAACCGGCCCGACCGCATGAACTCGATGGCGTTCCAGCTGATGGTGCCGCTGCACGAGGCGTTCGAGCAGGTCGCCGAGGACAACGACACCTCCACCGTGGTGCTGACCGGCACCGGGCGAGGCTTCTGCTCGGGCGCCGACACCAGCGACGACGGTGACCCGCCCCCGAACATCGACGGGTTGACCCTGACCCGCATCGCCACGAAGGCCATGTCGATCCTCGCCGACCTGGTTCCGGCGATGCAGCGGATGCCCCAGCCCATCATCTGTGCCATCAACGGCGCCGCCATCGGCGGGGGCATGTGCCTGACCCTCGGCGCCGACATCCGCCTGGCCGGGGAGTCGGCCTACTTCCGGGCTGCCGGGATCAACAACGGGCTGACCGCCACCGAGCTGGGGCTGAGCTTCCTTCTCCCGCGGGCCATCGGATCGTCGCGGGCGTTCGAGTTCATGCTGTCCGGCCGCGACATCGACGCGCACGAGGCAGCCGCCATCGGCCTGGTTTCGCGGGTGGTTCCCGACGAGGACCTGTTGACCGAGGCGCTCGACCTGGCCGACACGCTCAACGGCTGGAGCACCCAGGGGACCGCCCTCACGAAGCGGACGATGTGGGCCGGGCTCGAGGCGGGCAGCCTCCGGGCGGCGATCGAGATCGAGACCCACACCCAGCTCTTCGTCCGCCTCACCACCAAGAACTTCGAGGAGGCGGTGCGGGCCCGCAAGGAAGGCCGCCCGCCCGAGTTCCAGGACTGAAGCTCTCCCGGCGGCTGGGTCAGTCGACCGGGCGCACCTGGATGCCGGCGTCGGTCATCGCCGCTTTGGCGGCGGCGATGGTGTGCTCGCCGAAGTGGAAGATGCTGGCGGCCAGAACGGCGTCGGCGTGACCGTCGAGGACGCCCTCCACGAGGTGCTGGAGGGTGCCGACGCCGCCGCTGGCGATCACAGGGATCCTCACAGCGTCGACGATGGCCGCGGTGAGCTCGGTGTCGAAGCCCGCCTTGGTGCCGTCGCGATCCATCGAGGTGAGGAGGATCTCTCCGGCGCCCAGCGCCTCGGCCTGCCGAGCCCAGTCGATGGCGTCCAGGCCGGTGGGGGTGCGGCCGCCGTGGGTGAAGCACCTCCCAGCCGCGCCCGTCGTGCGCCGGCGGGCGTCGATGGCCACGACGCAGCACTGCGCGCCGAACTCGGCGGCGATCTCGGCGATCAGCTCGGGACGGTCGACCGCTGAGGTGTTGA
This sequence comes from uncultured Microthrixaceae bacterium, assembly GCA_963795165.1. Lineage (GTDB taxonomy): Bacteria > Actinomycetota > Acidimicrobiia > Acidimicrobiales > VFJN01 > VFJN01. Next base: position 806,801 of record CAWCGT010000001.1, read on the forward strand.
CCGACACCTTGTCGGCCCCGGCCCGAAGGAGGCGGCGGGCGTCGTCGACGGAGCGGATGCCACCGCCGATGGTGAAGGGGATGAACACCTGCTCGGCCACCCGAGCGGCCATCTCGACGGTGGTGTCGCGGGCGTCGGACGATGCGGTGATGTCGAGGAACACCAGCTCGTCGGCGCCCTCGGCGTCGTAGCGGGCGGCCAGCTCCACAGGATCGCCGGCGTCGACGAGGTCGACGAAGTTGATGCCCTTGACCACGCGACCGGCGTCGACGTCGAGACAGGGGATGATGCGGGCCGTCTTCACGCCGCACCGTCCTGCAGCGCGGACACGGCCTCGGCCACGTCGACACGTCCTTCGTAGATGGCGGTGCCCACGATGGCACCGGCCAGGCGTCGGTCGCCGGCCGACACCGCGTCGAGGGCCAGGAGGTCGGCGCAGGGTGCCGACGCCCCCGGAGGCGATGACGTCGAGCGACGTGGCGGCCAGGACCTCGGCCAGGCCGGCGGTGTCGGCGCCACCCATGAGGCCCTCGACGTCGATCTGGGTGACGACCACCGCCTCGGCCCCGGCGTCGGCGAGCCGATGGATGGCTTCGGACCACTCCACCCCCGACCCCTCGGCCCAGCCCCGCACCGCCACCTCGCGACCGCGCACGTCGAGGCCGAGCGCCACCGGCTGTCGGGCGGCGATGGCTGGCGACCAGGTCGGGATCCTCCAAGGCGGCGGTGCCCATGACCACCCGGGCGACGCCGACGTCGGCAAGGGCTCGAGCCGCCTCGGCGCTGCGCACGCCACCGCCGGCCTGCACGGGCACGTCGACCGCTTCCACGATGGCCGCGATGAGCGAGCGGTTCACCGGCTCGCCGGTGCGGGCGGCATCGAGGTCCACGGCGTGGATCCATCGGGCCCCTGCGGCCACGAACCCGGCGGCCACCGCCGCGGGGTCGTCGCCGTGGATCCGCTCGCGGTCGAAGTCGCCTTGGATGAGCTGGACGACCTTGCCGCCACGGAGGTCGATGGCCGGGTAGAGGTCCATCAGGCGGCGACAGGAGCGCCGCAGCGCTCCACGAAGGCCTGGAGCACGGCCAGGCCCGTACGGGCCGACTTCTCCGGGTGGAACTGGGTGGCCCACACCGACCCCCGGGCGACCGATGCCACCACCGGGCCGCCGTACTCGCAGGTGCTGGTGACGAGGGCATCGTCGGTGTCGGCGATGTAGGAGTGCACGAAGTAGGCCCACGCCGGGTCGGGGGCCAGGCGCAGCAGCTCCGGGTCGCCCCGGCGCTCCAGCAGGTTCCACTGCATCTGCGGTCGCTTCACGTCGGAGGAGAGCGGCCGGAGGGTGCCCGGGAGCACGCCGAGACCGGCGGTTCCCGGCGTCTCCTCCGAGGACTCGAAGAGCATCTGCATCCCGACGCAGATCCCCAGGAAGGGGACACCTCGCTCGACCACCTCGTGCACCAGCGGTTCCAGTCCGGTGCGTCGCACCGCGTCCATGCAGGCACCGAAGGCTCCGACGCCGGGGAGGACCACGCCGGCCGCCGCCCGGATCGCGCCCGGATCGGCGGTGAGGCGGGCGTCGGCCCCGAGGTGCTGCAGCGCCTTCTGGGCCGAGCGGAGGTTCCCGATCTCGTAGTCGAGCACGGCGATGAGCGGACTCACGCCGCCGTCCCCGCCCGATCCGGCGCGCCGGCCATCAGATCGTGCCTTTGGTGGAGGGGATGCCGCCTCCCTCGACGCGGACGGCGTCGCGGAGGCAGCGGGCCACGCCCTTGAAGGTGGCCTCCACGATGTGATGGGTGTTGCGACCCTCCCGCAGGCGGACGTGGAGGGTGATGCCAGCCGCCGTGGCGAAGGACTGCCAGAAGTGCTCGGCCATCTCCGGGTTGAAGGGAGGGTCCCCCAGCGGGAGCACCTCGCCGAAGGGCACCTCGTAGGCCGTGAAGGGTCGGCCCGACAGGTCGAGGGCCACCTCCACGAGCGCCTCGTCGAGCGGGAAGAGGCCGCTGGCGAAGCGGCGGATGCCGGTCTTGTCGCCCAGCGCCTCCCGGAACACCTCGCCAACGGTGATGGCGACGTCCTCCACCGTGTGGTGGCCGTCGACCTGCAGATCTCCCGTGGCCTCCACCGCGAGGTCGAAGCCGCCGTGGCGCCCGAGCTGGTCGAGCATGTGGTCGAAGAAGGGCAGCCCGGTGCTGGCCGACACCTCGCCCGCGGGCCCGTCGAGGTCGAGGCGCACGGAGATGCTGGTCTCCTTGGTGGTGCGCTCCTTGCTGGCCGACCGGCTCATGACAGGGCTTCCTCCAGGGCGGTGAGGAACGCGTCGTCCTCGGCGGGGGTGCCGATGGTGACACGGAGGCAGCCGTCGAGGCGAGGCCACGACGAGCAGTCGCGCACCAGCACCGAGCGATCGACCAGCGCCTTCCACACCTCGGCGCCGTCGGCCGACTCCGGCCGGAAGAGGACGAAGTTGGCGCCGGACGGCCACACGGTGACGGGCAGGTCGGCCAGCCGGGCGGTGAGCCGTCCTCGTTCCTCGACCAGCGCCGCCACCCGCGCGCGCATGGCGTCGGCGTGATCGAGGGCCAGGCGACCGGCCACCTGCTTGAGGGCGTCGAGGTGATAGGGCAGCACCACCTGGTCGAGGCGGGCCACCACCTCCCGCGGACCGATGAGGTAGCCCGAGGCGGGCCGCCGCCATCGACCACGTCTTCGAGTAGGTGCGGGTGACCACCAGGGGCACGTCGTCGCCGACGAGCTCGAGGGCCGACCAGGGAGCGAACTGCCCGTAGGCCTCGTCGACCACCAGCAGGCCCGGAGCGCAGGTCGAGCACCTCGCGCACCGTCGCCTCGTCGTCCACCATGCCGGTGGGGTTGTTGGGCGAGCAGAGGAAGGTGATCTCCGGGCGGGCCGCTTCGCAGCACTCGATGCACCTCGTCCAGATCGAGCGACATCGCCTCGGTGCGCTCGCCGGTGGCGACACCGGTGCCCGTGATGCGAGCGATGTGGCTGTGCAGCGCGTACGTGGGCTCGAAGACGGCAACGGTCCGGCCGGCGCCGCCGTAGGTGAGGCACAGGGTCTGCAGCACCTCGTTGGACCCGTTGGCGGCGAACACCTGGGCGGGATCCACGCTGTGGTGGGCCGCGATGGCCTCCCGGAGCGCGGTGTAGGCCCGGTCCGGGTAGCGATGCCAGTCGACCCGTCGGAGCTCGTCGGCCAGCGCGTCGACGAAGCCCGGCGGCGGCGGCTCGGGCGCCTCGTTGGTGTTCAGGCGCACGTCCACCTCCACTTGGGCGGAGTGGTAGCCCTCCATGAGGGTGAGGTCGTCGCGGGGGTCGATCATGTCGGGCTCCGTCGGATGCGAACGGACTCGGCGTGCGCGGCCAGGCCCTCGTAGGTGGCCAGAGCCTCCACGTGCCCCCCCACCTCCGCCAGCCCCTCCGCGTCGAGGGACACCACGTGGACGTGCTTGAGGAAGTCGTCCACTCGCAGCGCGCCGCTGAAGCGGGCCGAGCCGTAGGTGGGCAGCACGTGATTGGGGCCCGCCAGGTAGTCGCCGACGGAGGCCGGGTGCGTAGGGCCCACAGAACACCGCGCCAGCGTGGCGCACGAGCGGCAACAGGGCTTCGGGATCCTCGACGAGGAGCTCGAGGTGCTCGGGGGCGATGGCGTTGCGACACGGCCATCGCCTGCTCCGGTCCGTCGCACCAGCACGGCGTACCCGCCCTCGGCCAGGGTGGCCTCGAGGTGCGCTCGGCGGGGTGACCGCGGCACCATCTCGGCCACCTGCGGCAGGACAGCGCCGCTACCGACTCGTCCCAGGTGATGAGCCAGGCCAGGCCGTCGGGCCCGTGCTCGGCCTGGAGCAGCACATCGATGGCGGCGTAGGCAGCCGGCACCGACGCGTCGGCGACCACAACCACCTCTGAGGGGCCGGCGAAGGCCGAGGGCACGCCCACCAGCCCTGCGGAGGCGACCTCCCGCTTGGCCTGGGCCACCCGGCCGATGCCAGGACCGACGATGACGTCGACGGGTCGGATCGACTCGGTCCCGTAGGCCAGGGCGCCGATCACAGCCGGGCCGCCGACGCGGTACACCTCGTCGACGCCGGCGATGGCTGCGGCAGCCAGGATCCCCGGCGCCACCGTGCCGTCGGGCTGAGGCGAGGTGACGAGGACCACCTCCGCCTACCCCCGCCACCTTGGCAGGTACCGCCGTCATCAAGACGGTGGACACGAGCGGTGCGAGAGCGGAGGGCACGTAGCACCCCGCCCGCTCGACGGGGCGCTGGAGCTCGCGGATCGTGATCGGACCGTTGTGGTGCTCTGCGTCGAGGTGGCGCTGGGTCTGGTGGTAGGCCGTGATGTTGGCGTGGGCCACCTCGAGGGCGGCGCGCACCTCAGGCGCCACCACGTGCACGGCGGCGGCCACGTCGCTCGGCGCCACGCGGAGGTCGTCGACGTCGGCCCGATCGAACCGCTTGGTGAGCTCCCGAAGGGCCACGTCGCCTCGCTCGCGCACGTCGGCCAGCAGCGCCCGGACCTCGTCGACGGGGGGCTCGACCTGGGCCGCCGGGCGGGGCAGGCGAGCCGCGCAGGTCGCGGTCACCGGATCCGCGGAGGTCGAGGCGCTGCAGCACCTGGTGAGGATACGTGGGGTCCGAGACGGTCCCGAAACCGGTTCGGCCGCGCCACACTGGCGCCATGCCGATGGACGCCGCCCACCTGTCGTCGCTCTCCACCGCCCTCGACGACCTCACCGAGCGGGTGACCCGCCTGGCCGACGACCTCCAGGGATCGCCCGCGACAGGACGTGGCCGCCGATCTCTACGACGTGGAGCGGAACCTGCAGGCTGCGGGTCGTCGTCTCCGGGCGCTGCTCGCTCGCGTCTGACGCGGGACGGGGACGAGGGCGCTCCGAAGAGCGCCCTCGTCGTGTGAGGTCAGGCGGCGGATCCCGACCTCACGAGGACCGGCGGCGCAGGCAAGCCTGCTCGCACGAGTCCGACCAACAGGGTACCCGACGAGTGCGCTCGAAACGACCTCACGTTGGGTGGGTTCTGGGCCCCGTATCGTCACAGAAGCTGCCGAAACTCCGGCACATCTGGCGGAACCGGACAGGCGGTCAGGCGCCGCCGATCCCTGCGCTCGGGCAGAAGTCCGCCAGCACGCAGTCGTGACACCGTGGCTTCCGGGCCACGCACACCGCCCGACCGTGGAGGATGAGGCGCAGGCTGAAGACGCCACGTTGTCCCGCCGGCACCATGGCGTTCAGCTCCAGCTCAGCCTTCACCGGATCGGTCTCCTCGGTGAGGTCGAGGCGTCGCGACAGCCGCCCCACGTGGGTGTCGACCGGGAGCCCGGGGAGGTCCATGGCGACGCTGCGGAGCACGTTGGCGGTCTTGCGACCGACCCCGGGCAGGGTGACGAGATCCGCCATTCGGCTCGGAACCTGGCCCCCGAAGCGCTCGACCACCCCGCTGGCCATGCCGAGAAGGCTTCGGGTCTTGTTCTTGTAGAACCCGGTGGAGCGGATGAGCTCCTCGACGTCGGCCGGCTCCGCCACCGCCAGGTCCTCGGGCGTGGGGTACCGCGCGAAGAGCCGAGGCGTGACCATGTTCACCCGCTCGTCGGTGCACTGGGCCGAGAGGATGGTGGCCGCCAGGAGCTCGAAGGGGTTGCGGTGCTCCAGGGCGCACAGCTCGCGCGTCGACCCCGGGTACTCATGGGCCAGGCGGTCCAGGGTGCGCCGAGCCCGCCCCGCAGGCGTGCGCGGGCGCCTCGTGCGGGGGGCGGGGGTGACCTCAGGCATCCGGCGGCGAGGGTACACACCGATACCGTGGCCCTGATGCGCCATCTCGAGATCAGCCACCCGTCCGGGCGCGCCCGGCTGGAACGGGTGCCTCGCGGGTGGTCGGTCGACCTCGTCGACGCCGATGGTCCGGAGGAGGCCACCGATCTGCTGGCCGCGGCGAAGGACGCCGTGCGCGATGCCGGCGGCGGCACGCTGCGCCTCTGGGTGCGGGCGGGCGACCCCGCGACCACGGCGGCCGGCCAGCGCCTGGGCCTCACCTCGGAGCGCGACCTGCACCAGCTGCGCCGCCCGCTGCCCGTCGACGAGCCGTGGGAGCTGCCAGTGCGGCCCTTCGTGGTGGGACAGGACGAGGCGGCGTGGCTCGCCGTCAACAACCGGGCGTTCGACTGGCACCCGGAGCAGGGCGGCTGGACGCTCCAGGACCTGCAGGCTCGCGTCGCAGGAGCCCTGGTTCGACCCCGCAGGGCTTCCTCCTCCACGAGCAGGACGGCGAGCTGGTCGGGTTCTGCTGGACGAAGGTGCACGACGACGTCGATCCGCCCCTCGGCGAGATCTACGTGATCGCCGTCGATCCCGACAGCGGGGCGCGCGGCCTCGGCCGGCCGCCTGACCCTGGCCGGCCTCGACCACCTGCACCGGACCGGGGCCGACCGTCGGGATGCTCTACGTCGACGGCGCCAACGAGGCGGCGCTGCGCCTGTACGACAAGCTCGGCTTCGCGGTGCACCACACCGACCGCAGCTACACCATCGAGGTGGCGACGGCGTGAGCTGCCCGCCACCCGCTACGACCTCACCCGCGACGAGCTGGCGGAGCACCTGGCTGGCCACCCCCGCTACCGGCGTCGACCAGGTGTGGACGGGCCTCTACGAGCAGCTGGCCGACCCCGCCGAGCTGACCGACCTGCCCGAAGGCGCTGCGGCCGCAGCTGGCGGCCGACGCTCCCGCTCGCCCTGCGCGCGGCGACCGAGCAGACGAGCGACCGAGGCGAGACCGTGAAGTGGCTGTGGGCGCTGGTCGACGGCACCCAGGTGGAGACCGTGCTCATGCACTACGACGACCGGTCGACGGTGTGCGTCTCCAGCCAGGCCGGCTGCGCGATGGGCTGCGGCTTCTGCGCCACCGGGCAGGCCGGCTTCGACCGCCAGCTCACCGCCGGCGAGATCGTGGAGCAGGTGGTGCTGGCAGCCCGGCGAGCGCGCGACGACGGACGGCGCCTCTCCAACGTCGTGTTCATGGGGATGGGCGAGCCGCTGGCCAACTACGACGCCACCTGGGCGGCGGTGCGAGCGCATCCACGCCGACCTCGGGCTCTCGGCCCGCCACCTCACCGTGTCGCACCGTCGGCATCGTGCCCGGCATCCGTCGGCTGGCCGCCGAGGCCCTGCCGGTCAACCTGGCCGTGTCGCTCCACGCCGCCGACGACGAGCTGCGCGACGAGCTCGTCCCGATCAACCGCCGCTACCCGCTCAGCACGCTGATGGACGCTTGCGCCGGGCTACCTCCTGGCCAAGGGCCGACGGCTGTCGTTCGAGTGGGCGCTGATCGACGGCGTCAACGACCGCGACCGAGACGCCGACCTCCTCGCCGAGCGATCGCGCAGCCTGCCCCTCCCCGCCCACGTCAACCTCATCCCGCTCAACCCCACCCCGGGCTACGCGGTGCGGGGGTCGCCGGCCCGCCGGGTGCGCGAGTTCCGCGACCGCCTGCCGCGCAGCGGGGCGTCAACGCCACCGTGCGCCGCACCCGCGGCACCGACATCGACGCCGCCTGCGGGCAGCTCCGCGCCAGCCCACAGGCGGAGGCGGCGCCGGTGTCGATCCGTCCGAGCTGAGCCACGGGGGTCAGCGGACGAGGACCGTGATGCCGCCCGCGCGCCCGGATGGCGCAGCGAGAGCGACTCCCCCGGACGGACGGCGGCGCCCCGCCACACGACGCACCGGTCGAGCGTCCCCTCCACCTCGGCGCCCGTCCTCGATCACGCTGGCCCCGCCACTGGCCCGCAGGTTGGCAGCCAGGTACTGCTGCCGGCGTGCCGCAGTCGACGAACGGGCCCGTCGTGGCGCACCACCTCGAGCCGCCCGTCGGCCTGGGCCGCCCGCCACGACACCTCGTAGAGGCCCGACGGCTCGGCGGCGAGGGCGGCGACGTCGGCCCACGGCATCAGCGCCCCGGCCAGCCCGCTGTCGGGGCGCAGCTCGTCGTCGCCCGCCAGCAGCAGGCGGATCCGCTCGCCGTCCCACCCGCCGGCGAAGTCGGCCAGCGAGCCGGGGCACCAGGCGTCGGCGTTCACCACGAGCACGCCCCGCCCGTCGATCCAGGGGCGGAGGTGGCCGAGCGCCCCGGCGGTGCCCGAGCGGGCTCGTCCTCCTCGACCGACCGGTGGACGTCGGCGGCGAGGTGGGCGTCGAGCGGTCCGTCGGCCGTGGTGCAGGTTCACCGCCACCGCCGTCCACGGCCGGGCGGACCCGCTCGAGGGCGAGGTCGACGAGCGGGCACGTTGCCGACCGGGCACAGGGCCTTCGGCCGCAGCCGGGTGAGCGGACGCAGCCGGGTGCCCCGGCCTGCCGCCAGCACCACCCCCACCAGTCCCTCCATCGCGTGCATCCTCGCACCGCGGGTGGTCGGCGTCGGCGGACCTCGGGCATGATCGCGCGCATGACGACCACCGTGAACGGGATCGCCGGGCTCAAGGAGCTCGTCGGGCAGCACCTCGGCTACAGCGACTACATCGAGATCACCCAGGAGCGGGTGAACCTGTTCGCCGACGCCACCGGCGACCACCAGTGGATCCACGTCGACGTGGAGCGGGCCAAGGCCGAGAGCCCGTTCGGCGGCCCCATCGCCCACGGCTACCTCACGCTGTCGCTCGGCCCGTGCTCGTGCCCGCAGGTCATGCGGGTCGACGGCATCAAGATGGGCGTGAACTACGGCTGCGAGAAGGTGCGCTTCCCGTCGCCCGTCCCCGTCGGCGCCAAGGTGCGGGTCGGCGTCGAGCTCGCTCGACGTCACCGACATCGCCGGCGGCTGCCCAGGTGCAGATGCGCTTCACGTTCGAGTGCGAGGGCGCGCCGAAGCCGAGCTGCGTGAGCGAGAACCTCTTCCGCTACTACGAGTGAGGCGCCTCACCGCAGCGCGGGGACGACCTTCTCGGCGAAGAGGCGCACGCGTCTCGGTCTCGGGGTAGTCGCTGCACCACGGGTAGAAGCCGGTGCAACCGAGGTCGATGTAGGCCTGGATCTTCTCGGCCACCTGCTCGGGCGTGCCGACCAGGTTGCCCGCCGTCCACGACTCGACCGGCTCGCCCATGAACGAGCGGCTGCCGGCCGCCTGCACCTCGGCCTCGGTCTCCCGGATGAAGATCTCCGGTGACCAGGTCTTCTGGATCTCGTCGTAGTCGCGCCCGACGTCCGTGCAGTGCTGCTGGAGCACCTCGGTCTTGTGCGCGAACTCGTGGGGCTTGCCGCCGAAGTTCGAGGCGTCGGCGAGCCGGGCCACGACCCGCAGGGTCAGCTGCTCGCCGCCGCCGCCGATGAGGATCTGCGGGTGCGGCTGCTGCAGCGGCTTCGGGTCGCACTGGGCGCCGTGCGAGCTGGAAGTGCGTGCCGTCGTAGGTGACGTCGGGCTCGCTCCACATCGCCTTGACGATCTCGACGGTCTCGCGCAGCACCCGGATGCGGTCGGCGGCCTTCGGGAAGTCGTAGCCGTAGCCGTTGAACTCGTGCTCGTACCAGCCGGCGCCGATGCCCCAGATCAGCCGACCGCCGGAGATCACGTCGATGTTCGAGGTGATCTTGGCCAGCAGGCCCGGGTTCCGGTACGGCGCGCAGCCCACCATCTGCCCGAGCTTGATGCGGCTCGGTGCGCTGGCTGATGGCGGCCAGCGTCGTCCAGCACTCGAACATCGTCTCGTGGGCCGGCACCGGGACGTTGTGGAAGTGGTCGTAGACCCAGAGCGAGTCGAGGCCGAGCTCCTCGGCCAGCACCGCCACCTCGACCGCCTTGGCCCACTTGTCCTGCGGGTCCTCGATGGAGGCCAGCTCCATCTTCCAGCCCTGGGGGATGAACACACCGAACGTGAGGGACATGGCGCTCCCTTCTAGCGTGGATCCGGTGCGACCGCGCCGCGCCGCCTCGCTCGTCCTGGCCGTCGCGGTGGTCGGCGGCCTGCAGCGCCGGCCGATCCCGCCACGCTCCGCCACCACCAGCCGCCCGGCGTCGACCACGCACCGCGCCGTCGGTCACGGTCCCGCCGACCACCACGACGACCGTCGTCGCTGCCCGCCGCCGGTGCCGGTCGCGTGGACGTCGCTGTGGCGGCGGGCCTCGAGTGCGCGCACCGTCGCAGTGCCCGATCGGCTACGACGACCCCGACGGGTCCGACGCTCGAGCTGGCCCTGCGTCCGCAACCCGGCCGACGACCCCGCCCGAGCGCATCGGCACCCTGCTCGTGAACCCGGGCGGCCCCGGCGCGTCGGGCGTGCGGCGGGTGGCCCGCGGCTTCCAGGTGAGCCCGGAGGTCGGCGACCGCTTCGACATCGTCGGGTTCGACCCACGGGGGGTCGGCGACAGCACCCCGATCACCTGCGGAGTCGACCGTCGCCCGCCTTCCGGGCCGTGGACCTCGACCCCGACACCCCCGAGCGAGGACAGCCGCGCTGGCGGCCGCGGCACGGGCGGTGGCCGACGAGTGCCCGCCACCGAGGGCGACCGGCTCGCCCACCTCGGCACCGGTAGAGGTGGCCCACGACATCGAGGTGATCCGGCGAGCGCTCGGCGAGGACCGGATCAGCTTCGTCGGGCCTCTCGTACGGCACGCTCATCGGTCAGCTCTGGGCCGAGCTGGTACCCGAGCTCGGTCCGGGCGCTGGTGCTCGACGGCGTAGTCGACCCCGCAGTCCGGTGGCGGCACCACCTCGCTGGAGCAGGCCGACGGCGTCGACGCCGTCCTTCGACGCGATGGTCAGGGCGTGCCGCGAGCGACCCGAGCCTGTCCGCTCCTCGCCATCGGCGGCCTCGCTGCGGCCTACGACGAGCTGGCCCGTCGCCTCGACGCGGGCCGAGCCGACGCCGGCCGTCGGACCCACCCAGCTCGCCCACGCGGCGTTCTTCGCCACCTACGACGCCGACGACGTGGCCGCGCGCTCTGGACGGCGATGGCTCGGGGCCTGGACGGTGACCTCGGCGGGGTCGCCGACCTGGCCGGTCGCTACACCGCGCCTGGTTCCCTACGCCCCGTTCGCACTGGTCACCTGCCTCGACGGCCACCACCCCGATGGGCTACGACGCCTGGCGGCGCAGGCCGACCGCTTCGCCCGAGCCTCACCCCGCTTCGGACGGACGCTCGCCAACGAGCTGCTGCCGTGCGCGTTCTGGCCACCGGCCACCTACCAGCCGCAGCCCTGTGGTGGCGGCCGGGTCGCCGCCCGATCCTCGTGATCGGCAGCACGGGCGATGCCGCCACCCCTTACGAGTCGGCCGTGCGGGTGGCCCGCGACCCTGGCGGACGGGCCGGCTGCTCACCGTGGACCTCGACGGCCACGTCGCCCTCGGGGACTCGGCGTGCGCCACCGCGGCCGCCACGCGCTACCTGATCGACCTGACCGTGCCCGACGCGGGCGCCCGCTGCTAGCCGGGTTCGCCCTTCGTGCCGGGCGCCCCTACGTTCTTGGCTGCCCGACACCTGAGCCCCTGGGGGGATCCGCTCGCATGGAGTTCAACCTCGCCGACGTCAACGACGCCGTCAGTGCCGCCATCCCCGACCGGGAGTGCATCGTGTGGCGCGACCGACGGCTCACCTACGCGCGAGGTGGCGGAGCGCACCAACCGGCTGGCCAACCACCTTCTCGCCGCCGGCTTGCGGTTCGCGAGCGAGCGAGGAGCCCTCGCCGGCCACGAGAGCGGCCAGGCCCACCTGGCGTGCTACCTCCACAACGGCAACGAGTACATCGAGGCGATGCTCGGCGCCTACAAGGCCCGGGTCGCGCCCTTCAACGTCAACTACCGCTACGTCGCCGAGGAGCTCCGCTACCTGCTGACCGACGCCGACGCCACGGCATCGTCTTCCACTCGGCCTTCGCCGACCGCCTGGCCGAGGTGCTGCCCGGACCTCCCCGGTCTCTCGCGTGCTCCTCCAGGTCGACGACGGCTCGGGCGCCGACCTGCTCCCCGGCGCCCAGTGGTACGAGGACGCGCTGGCGTCGGCCAGTCCCGACCGACCCGACGTGGCACGCAGCCCCGACGACCTCTACATCCTCTACACGGGCGGCACCACCGGCATGCCCAAGGGCGTGCTGTGGCGGCAGGCGGACATCTTCGTGGGCGCCATGGGCGGGCGGAACCTGGGCACCGGCGAGGAGTGGGCGTCGATGGAGGAGATCGTGGAGGCGGCGGCCAACGGCGGTGCTCGCCTGCTGCCCGCCCCGCCGTTCATGCACGGCGCCGGCCACTGGCTGGCCTTCAACGCCCTTGCGAGCGGCAACACGATCTGCATCCAGGACGACACCGTCGGCCTCGACCCCGACGACATCTGGCGCACGATCGAGCGGGAGAAGGCGAACATCCTGCTGATCGTCGGCGATGCCTTCGGTCGGCCGCTCGTCGACGCAGCTGGAAGCGGCGGCGGCCAAGGATGAGCCCTACGACCTCTCGTCGATGCTGATGGTCATCTCCGGTGGGGCCCCGTTGAACTCCACGCTCAAGGACCGCTTCCTCGCCCAGCTGCCGTCGGTGATGGTGATGGACGCGGTCGGCGCCTCCGAGACCGGCAGCCAGATGGCCCACATGAGCGCAGCCGGTCAGGCGGCCAGCACCGGCACCTTCACGCCGGGCCCGGGGGTGGCGATCGTGAGCGAGGACCTCACGGCCCCCCTGTCCGCCGGGCACGAGGAGGTGGGGTGGCTGGCCCAGAAGGGGCGGGTGCCGCTCGGCTACCTCGGCGATGCCGACAAGACGGCCCGCACGTTCCCGGTGATCGACGGCATCCGCTACTCGGTGCCCGGCGACCGAGCCCGGCTCACCGCCGAGGGCATCATCGAGCTGCTACGGGCGCGACTCGGTGACGATCAACTCCGGCGGCGAGAAGATCTTCGCCGAGGAGGTCGAGCAGGCGATCGCCCACCACCCGGACGTGTACGACGTCGTGTGCGCCGGGCGGCCCTCCGAGCGCTGGGGCCAGGAGGTGGTCGCGGTCGTGCAGCTCCGGGCGGGGGCGACGGCCACCGACGAGGACCTGCTGGCGGAGGCGGCCACCCACGTGGCTCGCTACAAGCTGCCGAAGGCCTTCGTGTTCCGCGAGTCCATCGTCCGCTCTCCCGCCGGCAAGGCCGACTACCGCTGGGCCAAGGAGCAGGCGGCGGAGGGCCCGTAGCGCTCCCTCAGAGCAGCTCGCGGAGGCGAGCCAGGAGGACGTCGAGCGCAGGGGCGTTCATCCCTCCGTGGGGCACGATCACGTCGGCGTGGCGCTTCGACGGCTCGATGAACTGCTCGTGGCTGGGGCGGACAGTGGTCAGGTACTGCTCAACCACGCTCTCGGTGGAGCGCTGCCGCTCGTTGACGTCCCGCTCCAGGCGGCGGATGAAGCGCACGTCGGCCTCGGTGTCCACGAACACCTTGAGGTCGAAGCGCTCCCGCAGCTCGGGCTCGTAGAGCACCAGGATCCCCTCCACCACCACGATCCGGGCCGGGGCCACCTCCACCCGGTCCGGCAGCCGGAGGTAGGTGGCGAAGTCGTACACGGGCACCTGCACGGCGTGGCCGTCGAGGAGGGCATCGACGTGGTCGAGCAGCAACGGCCAATCGAACGCGTCGGGGTGGTCGTAGTTGATCGCCGCCCGCTCGTCCCCCGGGAGGTGGTTGCGGTCGCGGTAGTAGGCGTCGAGCCGGAGCAGGGCCAGCTCCGGCACGCCCACCAACCCGGCGAGCCGCTCCGCAACGGTCGTCTTGCCGCTCCCGCTCCCGCCAGCCACTCCGACGAGGAACGGCTTGGTCACAGCGGCAGCTTGCCGGTGGCGTTGCGGATGGTGCCGTGGTCCTTCCAGGCGGCGATGGTGCGCTGGGCGATGCGCATCTGGTGGATCTCGTCGGCGCCGTCGGCGAAGCGGGCCCAGCGGGCCTGCTTGGCACATGCTCGGCCAGCGGCGTGTCCGTCGAGTAGCCGAGGGCGCCGTGGACCTGGATCGCCCGGTCGATGATCCGGCCCAGCTGTTGGCCACGAAGTGCTTGGCCATCGACACCTCGGCGATGAAGTCCATGCCCGTTGTCGATCAGGTAGGCCGCGTGCAGCACCATCAGCTTGGCCTGGTACAGCTCCATGGCGGAGTCGGCGATCATCCACTGGATGCCCTGCTTCTCGGCCAGGCAGCGAGCCGTGGGCGTACCGGTTGAGCGACCGGTCGACCATCATGTCGAGGGCGGTCTCGGCCTGGCCGATCCAGCGCATGCAGTGGGCCAGGCGGGCCGGGCCGAGGCGGTACTGGCCCAGCAGGTGGCCCTGGCCCCGGCCGCCGAGCATCTGGTCCTCGTGCACCCGCAGGTCGCTCGATGCACGATCTCGCAGTGGTTGTGGCTGCCGCGACATCGTCTCGACGTCGCGCACGATCGTTCCAGCCCTCGGACGGGCATGTCGACGATGAAGCGCGGAGTTGGCCGCCTGGGGCAGGTCGGGGTCGTCCTCGGTGCGGGCGATGAGGATGGCGAACTGGGCGCCGCTGGGCGCCGGAGATGAACCACTTGTGCCCGTTGATGACCCACTCGTCGCCGTCCTGGTACGGCCTGGGTCTGGATGAGCGTCGGGTCGGAGCCGGCGACCTCGGGCTCGGTCATGGCGAAGCAGACTCGCGGCCGTGCCCTCGCACAGCGGGCGGAGGTACTTCTCCTTCTGCTCGTCGGTGCGCCCAGTGCAGCAGCGTGTGCATGTTGCCCTCGTCGGGGGCCTGGGCGTTGAGGACGAAGGGGCCCATGCGGCTCCGGCCGGCCTCGGCCGAGACGCTCGCCATGGCCGACGTGGCCGAGGCCCATGCCGCCCCACTCCTTCGGCATGTGGGGCAGCCAGAGGCCCCACTCCTTGGCCTGGCCCCGCATCTCGATGATGCCCTTGATCCAGTCGTCGCGGCGCCCAGTCGTCGACCGCGGCCTTCTCCTCGATGGGCTTCACCACCTCGCTCACGAAGGAGCGAACCTTGTGCCGGATCTCCTCGATCTCGGGCGGGAACGTGAAGTCGATGGCCATGGCTCGATTCTGCCACGTCACCTTGACCCGCGGGTCAAGAAGTCAGGTCAGACGAGCCCGCAGCAACGGCCACCGAGGGTCGCTGCGCACAGTGGCCAGGTCGGGCTCCCCGTCGACCACGGTCGGGGCCCTGAACCCGGCGTCGGCCGCTCGCTCCAGCCAGTCGGCGGCTCGATCCACGTCGCCTGCCCGGGCCCAGCTGCAGGCCACCTCGAAGGCGGTCTGGGCGGGGCTCGACGGCTGACCGCCGAAGACCACCTCCCCCACTGCCGCCGCCTCCGCGTAGCGGTCGGCGTAGTGCAGGTGGGTCTGCAGGGTGCCGGCCCCCTCGCGGCCCTGGCCGTCGGGGCGGTCCACGAGCCGCCGGGCCACCGCGGCCGCCGCCCCGGAGCGGGCCAAGAGGTCGGTGGCCACCAGGTTGGGAGGCCCATGCGGTTGCCGGACGTAGGCCTCCTCGAAGAGCTCGAAGGCGGTGGCCTCCCCTGCAGCCAGGGCGGCCGAGGCTTGGAGGTAGGGGTTGGCGCTGGGGCCAAGGGTGGTGGTGAGGCGCTTGGCCGTGGCCACGTCGCCAGCCCGGAGGGCAGACCAGGCCTGCTGCTCGGCCCGGCCGGGGTCGGTGCCAGTGGGGACGGGCGGAGCGGCCGGGACCACCGACAGGTTCGCCCGAGCCCGGCGGCGTGCGGGTGCCGTCCCCTCGTCGGGCGCGTCGACGTCGAAGGCGTTCACGTCGGCTCCGGCCTGCTCGGCTCGGAGCTCCTGCCAGTTGTTGAAGGCGAGGAAGAGAGCGAAGAAGGCGGCGTAGCCGTAGTCGTTGGCGAAGGCCCAGATGGCGGCGGCGATGGCGACGCCGATGGACAGCCGACGGGCGACGGGAAGGCCGAAGAGCTCAGCGGTGACGTTGCCCCCGTCGAGGGGGCGGATGGGCAGGAGGTTCGCCAGCGACCACCACAGGTTCTGGAAGGCGAGAAACAGGACGAACCACAAGAGGTTGACGGGCTTGCCGATCACCCAGTCGGAACCCAGGAGGGTGCGAGTGGGGAGCCAGAGGACGGCCATCGCCGTGAGCGAGCCAGCCAGGCTCACCACGATGCTGCGGACGCGGGTCAACGTGGCCCGCCGTCGGCTGATCGTGACCCCTCCGAAGCCGTGCAAGACGATGACGGAGGGCTGGCCGAAGGCCTTCAGGGCGAAGCCGTGGCCGAGCTCGTGGACGAGGATCGACACAAAGCTGGCCGCGATCCAGATGCCCACCACCTCGATGCCGAAGTCGGCGTAGCGAAGCCCGAAGAGCCCGGAGATCACCAAGAAGATGGGCTCCACCCGCACTGGGATCCCGAGGATGGAGAAGTGGGGGCGGGCCGACATCGAAGGGAGCCTACGGGGCGGCCCGGAGGACGGCGGTAGCGGCCTCGCCATCAAACGTGGAAGCCCCACGGTCGAGCCGGTATCCCAACGGGTGACGAAAGCGGGCCAGGTCGACCGGGCCAGCGGGCCGATCGACGAGCAGCCAGCGCACCAAGGCGCCCTTCAGGAGCTTGTTCCAGTGGGCGATGGCCTTGCCCTCGGCATCGACGAAGCGGACCACCACCCGCTGTCGCGGCGAGCAGGCCGACCAGTCCACGGCGGCTTGGTGCTCCTGGGGGAGCAGGTCCCACACCACCGCGTCGTCGACCAGAGGGGCCAGGGCAGCGGGCAGACGAGGCCGCCACCAGGACGCGAGGCGACCGAGTCCCTCCAGCGAGGCCGACATCTTCAGGCGGTACGGAGGAATCGGATCACCGGGAGCGGCCAGCCCCCAGAGCCCCGACACCACCCGCACCTGCTGGTCTCCACGACGGCGCGCGGGGGCAGGCAGGGACGGCCAGGCCAGCTCCCGGTAGAGGACCCCGGTGTATCGCTCGAAGGCAGGAAGGGTGGGAGCGCGACGCGGTGTGGCGCCGGTGGCACGGGCCGCTCGCAGCACGGTGGCACGGGCCGGGTCGAGCGCCGAGTCGGTCATCGAGCCCCGGGACCACGAGGGGCCAGACCCCCCTGCGGCCTTGCCTTCCGACGGCGGCAGGAGGATCACCGGTTGGGGGGCGGCCACCGGGGGTTCCTACCATGGCCGCGATGGCCCGCTTCACCATGCCCGATGCCCTCCCCGAGGGCGAGGCAAAGGTGCAGGCGGTGCGGTCGATGTTCGATGCCATCGCCCCGCGGTACGACCTCGTCAACCGGATCATGACGTTCCGGATGGACGTCGGGTGGCGACGCCGCACGGTGCGCGACCTCCGCTTGGCCTCCGGGGCGCTGGTGCTCGACCTGGCCTGCGGCACCGGCGACCTCTGCCGGGAGCTGGCCGCCCAGGGGACACAGCCGGTGGGCGTCGACCTGTCGTTCGGGATGCTGGCCGCCGCCCGGACCGACGCTCCGCTCGTGCACGGCGACGCCCTCCGACTCCCCCACGCCGAGGGGGCCGTCGACGGCGTCACCTGCGGCTTCGCCCTCCGGAACTTCGAGCGCCTTCCCCCGTTCTTCGCCGAGCTGGCCCGGGTGGTCCGCCCGGGCGGCCGCGTCGCGCTGCTGGAGGTGGCCGAGCCTCCCAACCGGTTGCTGCGGTTCGGACACCGCTTCTACTTCGGGCGCATCGTCCCGCTGGTGGGCGGCCTGCTGTCGGATCCTGCCGCCTACCGGTACCTGCCCCGCTCGGTGGCCTACCTACCCGAGCCGGCGGTGCTGCTCGCCGAGCTGGCGGCGGCCGGGTTCGTGGACGTCGAGCGGCGGCTGCTGTCCGGGGGCATCGCCCAGCTGCTCACCGCCACGCGAGCGGGGTCGTGACGGCACCCACGCCGCCGCTGGTCGCCCGCACCCGGCGGGTGGATCACGACGTCGACCTGCTGGCCCTGGCCGGGGGCGACGGCGTGCTCCTGGAGCGCTCACGCATCGGCCTGGCCGGGCGTGGCGTAGCCCTCGCGGTCCCGCTGCGCGACGTGGACCAGCGCCTGGCGGACATCGAAGCGGACGACGAGGTGGGCTGCCCAGGGGCCGGTCCGGTGGCCTTCGGCGCCCTGCCGTTCCAGCGCGATGCTGACGCCGTGCTCGTGGTCCCGGAGGTGGTGTGGGGACGAGCCGACGACGGCACCCGCTGGGTCACCACGGTGGGTCCCGCCGACTCGGCCCCCGTAGACGTCGCCGCGCTCTGTGCCACCCCACCCCAGCGTCCCGCCCGCCCGCCCGGCGCCCTCACCATCCGACCGGCGCGCCCGGCGGAGTGGTGGTGCGAGCTGGTGGCGCGGGCCACCAAGGAGATGCGGGAGGCCGGACCGGACGGCCTGCGCAAGGTGGTGCTGGCCAGGGAGGTGGTGGTCGAGGCCGACCTGGACATCGACCGTGCCGCCCTCTTGGCCCGGCTCCGAGCCGCCTACCCAGGGTGCTTCCTGTTCCACGTCGACGGGTTCCTGGGCGCCAGCCCGGAGCTGTTGGTGGCCCGCAGCGGCGACGTCGTGCGGGCCCAGCCGATGGCCGGCACCGCCCCGCGAGGCGGCGATCCCGCCACCGATGCCCGTCTCGGCGCGGGCCTGGTGGCCTCCCCGACCTACCGGCAAGAGCACCAGATCACCATCGACATGGTGCACGACACGCTTGCTCCCGTGGTGCTCCTACCTCGACTACGAAGCCGAGCCATCGGTGGTGGGAGTGGCCAACGTGCAGCACCTGGCCACGCTGGTGGAGGGGCGGCTGTCGCAGCCCGCCCCCTCCGTCCTCGACCTGGTGACCGCCCTGCACCCCACCCCCGCCGTCAACGGACTCCCACGGGAGGCCGCCCAAGCCTGGATCACCGCCCACGAGGGCCTCGACCGAGGGCGCTACGCCGGGACGGTGGGCTGGGTCGATGCCCGGGGCAACGGGACGTGGGCCGTCAGCATCCGCTGCGCCGAGGTGCACGGGCCGGTGGCCCGGCTCTTCGCCGGGAACGGCATCGTGGCCGACTCCGACCCGGAGACCGAGCTCGCCGAGACCCAGGTGAAGCTGCAGGCGCTGCTCGGCGCCCTCGCTCGGGTCTGAGCCGGTCAGCCCACCCGCACCAGCCGCAGCACGTCCGTGGTGGGCTCCACATCGGTGGGCGAGCCCACCAGGACACCAACCAGATCTCCCCGCCGCACCACCCCGAGCTCGCTGGCCGCCTCCACCGCGTGCCACACGATCTCATCGGGCGTCCCGTGCATCTGCATCACGTAGGGCCGGATCCCCCACGCCATGGACAGCTGCCGAGCCGTTCGGACGAAGGGGGTCATGGCCAGGATCGGGACACGTTGGGCGGAACCGGCTGATCATGCGAGCCGTCGTCCCCGAGTTGGTGCAGGCGATGATGGCGGCCAGCTCCGCGTCGACCGACGCTCGCCAGGCCGCCGCCGTGATGGCGGAGGTGATGCGAACGGTGGTGGGCGCGTCGTGCAAGCCGGCCATCTGCTGCTCGCCCAACCGCGTCCCCCACGCCCGGTAGTCGAAGTCGCGCTCGGCGCGCTTGGTGATCCGCGCCATGGCCTCCACCGCCGCCACGGGGTCGACCCCGATCGCCGTCTCCCCCGACAGCATCACGGCACTGGTGCCGTCGAACACCGCGTTGGCGACGTCGGACACCTCGGCCCGGGTGGGGGTGGGAGCCGTGAGCATCGACTCCAGCATCTGGGTGGCGGTGATCACCGGCTTTCCGTGGGCCACCCCCGTGCGGATGATCTCCTTCTGGATGTGCGGCACGTCCTCCAGGGGCAACCTGACCCCCAGGTCTCCTCGAGCCACCATCACGGCATCGGCGATGTGCACGATGTCATCCAGGTCGGCCACGGCGGGCCCCGTCTCGATCTTGGCCACCACCATCGGACCGTCGGAGCCGATGGCGCGGCGGATGGTCGGCGACATCGTCGGCCGTCTGGACGAACGACACCGCCACGGCGTCGACCCCCCGCTCCAGCACCCCCTCGAGCAGTCGGAGGTCGTCGACGGTCGGTGACCGCAGCGAGACCCGCGTCCTCGGGGAGGGCGACCCCGGGCCGACCGATGAGCAGCCCCCCGCTGACCACCGAGGCCACCACCCCCTCGGCCGCGGCCGCATCGGTGACCACCAGGGTGACGCCACCGTCGCCGAGCGCCACCCGGTCCCCCGGCTGCAGGGCATCAGCCGCACCGGCCAGGGCGATGCCGACGACCTCGTCGTCGCTCCGATCGCCCTCCGCCGCCTCCACCAGTCGAACCACCCGCCCGGGCAGCAGGTGCGGTGCCGTGTTCGGCGAAGGGGGCCGTGCGCACCTTGGGTCCGGGGAGGTCGACCAGTACCCCGACGGGCCGTCCCACGTCGCTGGCCGCCGCCCGCACCCGGTCGATGCGGTCGAGGCTGGCTTCGATGCGGTCCGTGGGCCAGCCCGAGGCGGCAGACGTCGGCTCCGGCCATCAGCAGCATCGCGCAGGACGCCTGGCGGATCCGACGCCGGTCCGATGGTCGCCACGATCTTGGTGCGCCGCCCGGGCATGGCTCGACGCTACGCGGTGGGCGGGGGGCTCCCGGACCGGTCGGCGACAAGGCGGCCGCTACGCCTGCGTCCAGGTGGCGGTGCAGGGCGACGTTGGCGGACCGGTCGGTGTCCAGCACCAGCACGTGCACGCCGCCGGCGGTCACCGCTGCGCTCACCGCCGGCCCGACGTCGGTGACCCGCTCGGCTGGGACGCCCATAGGCCCGGGCCACGGCCACCAGGTCCAGCCCGTGCGGGGTGCCGTAGAGGAGCTCGAAGCGCTGCGGCTCCACCTCCTCGGCCTGGGGGAGGAACGAGAAGATCCCGCCGCCGTCGTTGTCGACCACCACGATCACCAGGTCGACGTCCCGCCCGGCGGCGCCCAGCAGACCGTTGCGTGTCGTGCAGGAACGCGACGTCGCCGACGAGCAGCGCGGTGGGGCGACCCCGGTGGCCAGGGCCACGCCCGACGGCCGTGGACACCACGCCGTCGATGCCGTTGGCTCCCCGGTTGGCGTGCACCTCGATGTCGCACCGCGGTGCGACGTACCACTCCAGGTCCCGGATCGGCATCGAGGAGGACACCACCAGCGGGCGCCCGGGGGGAGGGCTCGCCACGACCGCACGCGCGGCCCCTGGCTCGGTGGCGCCCGCCTCGGCCGTCGAGCAGCGTCGCCGACCGCCGTCTGCAGCGGACCGTCCCAGCTCCTGCCACCGCTGGGCGCCACTCGCCACCGTCGACTGGCGCCACCGTGACGGGCTCGGCCGCCCATCCGGCCACCAGGTCTGCGGGGTCGTCGGGGAGCACGACGGCGGCCGTGCCGTGCGGGTCGACCCAGCGACCGGGGCCGGCCGCCACGATCTCGACCGCGCCGCTGGCCGCCAGCCACTCCCCCACGACCCGTGACGCCGAGGGCCGCCCGAGGCGCAGCACCACCTCGGGGTGCAGGTCGCGGTCGGGTGCGCAGGAGGGCGTCGGCCGCCGGCACGGCGCGCCGGGAGGCGCCAGACGGGTGCCTGCGGGCGCGGCCAGGACGGGCCAGCCGAGCGCGCTCGGCCACGGTCGGCGAGCGCTCGGACCGGCGCCGGACCCGGCGCCGGCCACGATCACGCCCCGCCGGCCGGCCAGGTCGCCAGCCAGGCGTGAGCGGTGGGTTCGGCCGCCGGGCCCCGCTCGGGCCGCCAGGCCCACGCCGCACCCTCGGCCGCCCTGGCGGCAGGGTCGCCCGCCTCGCCGACGAGCGGCTCCCGGAAGGCCAGGTTCGAGGTGCACCGGTCCCGGCGGCGGTCCCCGGTGGCCTCGGCGTACGCCCGAGCCGCCAAGGCACGCCATCGGGGCGCGGCAGCCTCGTCGGCCACCCCCGGCGCGTGGAACCAGCGCACCGACCGGCCGAAGAGGTGGGTCTGGTCGATGGCCTGCGGGGCGCCGACGTCGATGCAGCTCGGGCGGGCGGTCGGCGGTGCACGACCAGGAGCGGCACGCCGGCCAGGTCGGCCTCCACCACCGCCGGGTGCAGCTCGACGGCGGCCGTGCCGCTGGTGGTGAGCACCACGACGGGCTCACCGGTGCCCAGGCGCCAGGCCGAGGGCGAGGAACCCGGCGCTGCGCTCGTCGTGGTGCACGTGCACCTCGATGCGCGGCGTCGGCGGCCAGCGCCAGGGCCAGCGGCGTCGACCGCGAGCCGGGGCACACCACGGCGTGGTCGACGCCGCCGCGCAGCCCACTCGTCGACGAGCGTGGCGCAGAAGGTGGCCTGGAGGTCCTCGGGTCGGGGCGCCATCGGCGCCCGACCATCCGACCACACGCCGCGTCTGCGAGGATCCACGCCATGTTCCTGCACGCCGAGCGCGACGGCGCCGGTCCGCCGCTCGTGCTGGTCCACGGCTTCACCCAGACGCGTCGCTGCTGGGGACCGGAGGCCGACGACCTCGCCGCGCGACCACGAGGTGATCCGCGTCGACGCACCGGGCCACGGGCGATCGGCCGACATCGTGGCCGGCCTCCGAACCGGCGGCCGCCTGCGTCGCCGACCAGGGCGGCGAGGCGACCTACCTCGGCTACTCGATGGGCGCGCGCCTCTGCCTCCACCTGGCCCTCGTCGAACCCCGAGCTCGTGCGGGGCCTGGTGCTGCGTCGGCGGCACCGCCGGGCATCGACGACCCCGCCGAGCGGGCCGCGCGCCGCGCAGCAGGACCTGCCGCACGGCCGCCCGGATCAAGGCGCGACGGGCCTCGACGCCTTCCTCGACGGCTGGCTGGCCCAGCCGCTGTTCGCCGGCCTCCCGCCGGAGCGAGCCTTCCGCGCCGAGCGGCGTCGCGAACACCGTCGCGGGACTGGCGTCGAGCCTGCGGCAGGCCGGCACCGGGACGCAGGACCCGTCCTGGGACCGCCTCGAGCGGCCTGGCCATGCCGGTGCTGGTCCTGGCCGGCGACGCGCGACGCCAAGTTCACGGCCTTGGCCGAGCGCATGGCCGCGCTCGATCGGGACCAACGCCACCTTCGCCGCTCGTCCCGGGCGCCGGCCACGCCGCCCACCTCGAGCAGCCCGACGCGGTTCCTCGCCGTGCTCCGGCCCTGGCTGGCCGACCCACGGCGCTCTGACGAGCGGTCAGGCGCCGAGCCAGAGGCCGCCGGCGAGCAGCGCTCCCGTCGACCAGCTGCACCCGGCCGGTGGCGCCGAGCACGGGGATCGAGCGCGGCGCCGCGGGCGCCCTCGAGCACCGCCAGCACCGGCCGGCGCGCCAGGACGACGCCCACCAGCGCCGCCGCCGCCGGGGCCCGGTCGAAGCCACCGGCCACGACCGGCACGCACGGCGAAGGCGCGCCACCAGCATCGCCACGTAGAGCGCACCGGGTGCGCCCGTCGCCGAGCCGCACGGCCAGCGTGCGCTTGCCGGACGTCGGTGTCGCCCGGGATGTCGCGCAGGTTGTTGATCACGAGCAGGGCGGTGGCCAGCAGGCCCACCGGCACCGAGGCCACCAGCGACAGGCGCGGTGAGCGACTCGGTCTGCACGTAGGTGGAGCCGACAGTGGCCACCACGCCGAAGAACACGAACACGAACACCTCGCCGAACCCGTAGTAGCCGTAGGGGTGCGAGCCGCCCGTGTAGAACCAGCCGGCCGCGATCGCCGCCGCCCCCACCACCAGCAGCTCGGGCCCGACGGCCAGCGGCCAGCGCCAGCGCCGGCGACGCCGGCCACCGCGAACGACAGGAGCGCGGCGCCGCTTCACGGCCGCGGGCGGCTTGCATGCCCCACCCCACCAGGCGCACCGGGCCCGACCCGTCGGCCGGGGTCGTCGGTGCCGCGCACGCCGTCGCTGTAGTCGTTGGCGTAGTTGGTGCCGACCTGCAGGGCGAGGGCGACGACGCCGGCCGCCAGCGCCCGCCAAGCCGACCACGTCGGCACCTCGCCCGCCGCCGCCGCCGTGCCCACCAGCACCGGCACGACCGCGGCGGGCAGGGTGCGGGGCCGGGCGCCGGCCACCCAGGCGCGCCACGCCGCTGGGAGGGGCAGCGGGCCGGGCGGCGGTCCATGGCGGCCGAGTCTCCCCCGGCGAGTCCGTACGCTGCCACCCATGGCCCGCCTCGTGGTGCTCGACGCCGTCGGGCCGGCGTTCGTCGACGGCGCTCCGGCAGGCGTGGGACGACGGCGACGCCGTGCTCCCGGTCGACCCCGCCTGCCTGCCTCCGGCGCGCGCAGGCGGTGCTCGCCGCTGCCCGCCTCGACGATGCCGGTGCGAGCCGGGCGACGCGCTCGTGGTGGCCACCAGCGGCACGACCGGCAGCTCCGAAGCTGGTGGTGCTCACCCACGCCGCCGTGACGGCCTCGGCGCTGGCCACCAGCGCGCGCCTGGCGTCGATCCGGCTCGCGACCGGTGGCTGGCCTGCCTGCCCGCTCTCCCACGTCGGCGGGCTGTCGGTGGTCACGCGGGCCCTCGTCACCGGCACGCCGCTCACCGTCCACGCCCGCTTCGACGCCGCGGCCGTCGACCGGCGCCGCCGCCGAGGGCTGCACGCTCACCTCGCTCGTGCCCACCGCGCTCGGCCCGCATCGACCCCGCGCCGTTCCGGACCGTCCTGGTCGGCGGCCAGGCCGCCCCCGCCGACCGGCCCGCCAACGTGGTCGCCACCTACGGCATGACCGAGACCGGCAGCGGGATCGTGTACGACGGCGGCCCCTCGACGGGGTGGAGGTGCGGATCGGCCGACGACGGCGAGATCCACGCTGCGGGGCCCGATGCTGCTCCGGGCCTACCGCGACGGCACCGACCCCGAAGGACGCCGACGGCTGGTTCCCCACCGGCGACCTCGGGGCCGCTCGACGACGGTCGCCTGCACGTGCACGGCCGGCGCGGCGACCTCATCGTCACCGGCGGCGAGAACGTGTGGCCGGCCGCGGTGGAGCGGGTCGCTGCTGCACGCACCCGGCGGTCGCCGAGGTGGCCGTGGTCGGCCGACCCGACCCCGAGTGGGGCCAGCGCGTCGCCGCGGTCGTGGTGCCAGCCGACCCGGTCGACCGCCCACGCTGGCCGACCTGCGCGACCGCGGCCAAGGCAGCACCTGCCCGCGCTACGCCGCGCCCGCGCGCCGTCGAGCTGGTGGACGCGCTGCCCCGCACCGGCCAGCGGCAAGGTGCGCCGCGCCGCGACCTCCGCGGAGCGGTAGGGGTCAGCCCCGCCGAGCCGCGGGACCCGAGCAGCGCGCCACCGTCGACCACGAGGGTCTGCCCGGTGATCCACGACGCGAGGTCGCTGGCCAGGAACAGCGCCGCGTTGGCGATGTCGGCGGGCTCGCCGAGCCGGCCCAGCGGCATCGAGGCGCCGATGCGCTCCTCGTTGGGCTCCCACAGGGCGCGGGCCATGTCGGTCTTCACCAGGCCCGGGCGCGATGGCGTTCACCCGCACGTCGGGCGCCAGCTCGGCGGCCAGCGTGCGGGTGAGGTGGAGCAGGGCGGCCTTGGTGGCGTTGTAGATGCCGATGGCGGGCTCGACCGACAGGCCGCCCACGGAGGCGATGTTGATCACCGAGCCGCCCCGCTCCTGCATCGACCGCCTTCCACGCCAGCTGGGTCCACACCAGCGGCGCCGCGGAGGTTCACCTCCCAGGTCTTGTCGTAGCGCGGCAGGTCGATGTCGATCGTCGGGCCGAAGTAGGGGTTGGTGGCGGCGTTGTTGACCAGGATGTCGACGCCGCCGAAGCGCTCGATGCAGCGGTCGACGCGCCGCCTCGGCCTGGGCCGGATCGCCGGCGTTGGCCACCACCACGTCGACGTCGCCGCCGATCTCCGCGGCCGCCGCCTCCAGGGCGTCGAGCTTGCGCGACGACAGCATCACCGACGCGCCGGCATCGGCGTAGGCCTGCGGCGATCGCCTTGCCGATGCCCGTGACGCGCCCGTGACGAGCGCCACCTTGCCCGTCCAGTGACGATCTCCACGGCGCGGACGCGTAGCCGCGGTCGGGCGGCCGACTCGTAGGGTGGCCGGGTGAACCGCCTCGCCGACGAGACCAGCCCGTACCTGCGCCAGCACGCCGACAACCCGGTCGACTGGTACCCGTGGGGCGACGAGGCCTTCGCCGCCGCCGCCGAGCGGGACGTGCCCGATCCTGCTGTCGGTCGGCTACTCGGCCTGCCACTGGTGCCACGTGATGGCCCACGAGAGCTTCGAGGACGCCGACGTGGCCGCGGTGATGAACGAGCTCTTCGTCAACGTGAAGGTCGACCGCGAGGAGCGGCCCGACGTCGACGACATCTACATGGAGGCCACCCAGGCGATGACCGGCCAGGGCGGCTGGCCGATGACCGTGTTCGTGCACGCCCGACGGCCGGCCCGTTCTTCGCCGGCACCTACTTCCCGAAGGAGCGGCGGGGCGGCATGATCGGCTTCGTCGAGCTGCTGCGAGCGCATCGACGAGCTGTGGCAGCACGCGAGCGCGACGAGCTGCTCGAGCAGGCCGACCAGCTCACCGGCGCCCTGGGCCGCTCCGGCGCTGGTGGCGGCCGGCGGCGGCCTGCCCGACCGTCGCCGACGTCGACGCCGCCGTCGACGACGCTGCTGGCCGCGTCGCGACCCGGAGTGGGGCGGGTTCGGCGGCGCCCCCAAGTTCCCGCAGCCGATGGCCCAGGAGGCGCTGGCCGCGGCCGCCGCCCGCGGCGACGAGCGGGCCGCTGAGCCGCCGTCACCACCACCCTCGACGCCATGGCCGCCGGCGGCATCTACGACCACCTCGGCGGCGGCTTCGCCCGCTACGCGGTCGACGGCGTGTGGCTCGTCCCCCACTTCGAGAAGATGCTCTACGACAACGCGCTCGCTGATCCGCCTCTACCTCCACGGCTGGCAGCTCACCGGCGAGCGACCGCTACCGCCAGGTGCTCGCCGAGACGATCGACTACGTGCTGCGCGACCTCCGCCAACCCGGCGGGCGGCATCGTCGTCGGCCGAGGACGCCGACAGCGAGGGCGAGGAGGGCAAGTTCTACGTCTGGACCGACGACGCAGGTCCGCGCGGTGCTCGGCGACGGACGCCGACGTCGGCCCTCGACTGGTACGGCTTCCGCGCCGGCGGCAACTTCGAGGGCGGCACCACGATCCCGAACCGCATGCACGCCGCGGCGCGCCTGGCCCGGCCGCCCGAGATCGAGGCGGCCGCGGCAGCGCGCTGCTCGACGCCCGCGACGCAGCGGGTCCGGCCCGGGCTCGACGACAAGGTGCTCACCGAGTGGAACGCCTACCTGGTGGCGGCGCTGGCCGAGGCCGGCGCCGCCGCCGGCGAGCCGGCGTGGGTGGCCGCGGCCGTCGAGACGGCCGAGTTCCTGCTGGCCAACCTCCGCCGCGACGACGGCCGCTGGCTGCGGGCCTGGCAGGCCGAGGCCGGCGCCCGCCACCTCGCCTACGCCACCGACCACGGCGCGCTGCGTCGACGCCTTCACCCGCCTGGCCGAGGCCACCGGGCGAGGCCCGCTGGATCACCGAGGCCCGCGCCGCCGCCGACGCCCTGCTCGACCTGTTCTGGGACGACGAGCGCGGCGGCGTGTTCACCACCGGCCACGACGCCGAGGCGCTGATCGCCCGGCCCAAGGACCTGATGGACAACGCCACGCCCGGGCGCCAACGGCCTGGCCGCCGTCGGGCTGCTGCGCCTGGCGGCCCTCACCGGCGACGACCGCTACCGCGAGCGGGGCGAGGCGATCGTCCGGCTGCTCGGCCCGCTGGCCGTCGCAGCACCCGACCGCCTTCGGCCACGTGCTCGCCGCCGTCGACCTCGTGGCCCGCGGCACCACCGAGGTCGTGGTGGCCGGCGACCGGCCCGACCTGGTGACGGCCGTCGCGCGCCCGCCTGCTCCCCAACGCCGTGCTGGCCTGGGGCGAGCGCTACGACAGCCCGCTGTGGGAGGGCCGCGAGCGACGGCCGGGCCTACGTCTGCCGCGACTACACCTGCCAGCTCCCAGCCGAGGATCCGGCCACCCTCGGTGCGCAGCTCCAACCCTGACGCTCGGTACCGTCCGTGCATGTCAACCGTTGGCGCAGGTGGCGCGTCTAGGGGGGCGTGACTGCGATGGCGCTCGACCCACCCCACGGTGTGCTCGACCTCGACCAGCTCTTCCGGGACCACGCCACCCCGCTGCTGCGGTTGGCGGTGGTGCTCACCGGTGATCGACCGTTGGCGGAGGAGCTCGTGCAGGAGGCCTTCGTACGCCTCCACCGCACCGGCGGGCCCCGGCCTGGCGCCGAGCTGGCCTACCTGCGGCGAACGGTCATCAACCTCTCCCACGGCCACCACCGCCATCTGCGGGTGGTGCGCTCCCACCGGACCGAGGACGCTGGGTCGGCTCCGGCGGCCGAGCAGGGCGCCGTGCAGCGGGACGCCCAGCGTCAGGTGGCCGCCGCCGTCCGCGCCCTGCCCACCCGTCAGCGCGACTGCATCGTCCTGCGCTGCTACGCCGACCTCTCCGACACCGAGATCGCCGACGCCCTCGGCATCAGCGCCGGCTCCGTCAAGACCCACCTCCACCGCGCCCGAGTGGCGCTCAGCGAACGCCTGGAGGCCCTCCGATGAGCCCCCCGTCCCCCGATCCGCTCGACGACCTCCTCCGCCAGGCCCTCCGGGCCGAGGCCGAGGGCGTGGAGGCAGACGACGAGCTGCTCCGCCGCACCCGGGCCACCGCTTCGGGCCGGCCGGGCCGGCGTCGGCTGGCCCCGTGGCTGCTCTCGGCCGCAGCCGCCGCGGCGATGGTGGCCCTGGCCGCCACCGTGCTCCTGGCCGACGACGACCAGACCCTCGACGTGGTCGACGATCCTGCGCTGCCCACCACCACCACGGCGGCACCCGATCCCGACCCCGCACCGGCCGACGGCGCCCGGCCCACCCTCGCGGTGGTGGTGCGCGACGACGGGATGCTCGTGACGATCGACCTCGCCAGCGGCAAGGAGGTCGAGCTCCACAGCGTCGGTGACCCCCACGACACCTCCCCCGACGTCGAAGAGGGCGGCCCGTACTCCATCGACGCCGTCGACCTGTCTCCCGACGGTCAGACCGTCTACTTCTCCACGTGCTGCGAGCCCGCCAGCGGCAACACCTACCGCATCCCGATCACCGGGGGCGACGCGGACGCTGTCGCGGTGGGCGCCGCCCCCGGGTCAGCCCCGACGGCCGATGGGTGGCCACCGGCGCCGGGCCGATGGTGATCGTCACCCCTGTCGACGACGCCGAGGAGGCCGCCGCCCACATCGACGTGGAGTGCTGCACGAGATCGATCGCCTGGTCACCGGATGGCACCCAGCTGGCCGTGGTGACCGCCACCGGGGCGCCCAGCGAGCCACCGCAGGTGGCGGTGCTCGGCTGGGACGGGAGGACGTTGGTGGTGGCCGACCAGGGCAAGCCCGACAACGCGGGTGACTTCGTCTCGCTGGACGCCCGACGGCATCCTGAGCACCGTCAGCGGCGGTCCGGTGGCCGACGACCGGGGGCTGAGCCAGGACCGCTCGTACCGGTGGCTGCTGTGGATCGACGAGGCGGGGGTGGTGCGGGAGCAGGCTGGCTTCGAGGCGCCTGACCGAACCCCGATCGCCGGCCTCCCGGCCGCCATCGCCGCCGACTGGTAGCCGGAGCGCGGTCAGGCGTCGGCGCCCACCCGGATCACGACCTTGCCGATGTTGGTGCCCTCGAACATGGCGTTGAGGGCCTGCGGGGCCGACTCGAGGCCCTCGAAGACGTGGCTGCGGTGCTGCAGGCGGCCGTCGGCCACCCACCCGCCCAGGATCTCCATGATCTCGGCGTAGCGACCCCACGAGTCCCAGGAGATGAAGCCCTCCATCCGGGCCCGGCGGGAGATCAGGTTGAGGTAGTTGGGCGGGCCGGGCGGCTTGTGGTGGTCGTTGTAGGACGAGATGGCCCCGCACAGCACCACCCGGGCGCGGTCGGCGATGCGTCCGAGCACGTGGTCGAGGATGGGGCCGCCGGTGTTGTCGAAGAACACGTCGACACGCTTGGGGCACAGCTCCTTGAGGCGGGCGGGGATGTCGTCGGTGCGGTGGTTGATGGCGCCGTCGAGGCCCAGGCCGTCGACCAGCCACTCGCACTTCTCGTCGGTGCCGGCGATGCCGACCACGCGGGCCGCCGAGGATCTTGGCGATCTGCACGGCGATCGACCCCGTGGCCCCGGCCGCCGCCGACACCACCACCGTCTCGCCCTCCTTGACCTTCCCGATCTCGGTGAGGCCCACGTAGGCGGTGAGGCCGTTGGCGCCGAACACGCCGAGGGCGGCCAACGGGTCGGTGCCCTCGGCGAGCGGGGTGGTGAGCATCGGGTCGTCGCCCACCACCGCGTACTCCTGCCATCCGGTGAGGGTGGCCACCAGGGCCCCCTCGGGCATGCGCTCGCTGCGGGAGCGAACCACCCGGCCGATGCCGCTGCTGCGCACCACCTCGCCGATCTCAACCGGCGGGATGTAGCCCTCCGCCTTGGACAGCCAGGTCCGCACGGTGGCGTCGATCCCGATCCACTCGGTGCGGAGCAGCACCTCGCCGTCGCCGGGCTCGGGCATCGGCGCCTCGTCGTGGGCGAAGTCCTCCTCCCGCACCAGCCCCTCAGGGCGCTGGGCCAGCAGCACCCGCCGATTCCGTCAGCTCAGCCACGGCCGGGGACCGTACCTGTCCCAGCCTCAGCCCGCCCACCCCCCTCAGCTTGTGGTGAATCCGTGCCCTTTCACGACGGAATCGCCACAAGCTGAGGGGTGGGGCAAAGCGGCGGGGAAGTTGTGGTGATTTCGTGCCGGAACGGCACGGAATCACCACAAGCTGCGGGGGTGATCGGGATCGAGGGCGTCACCAGGCGCCGCGGTGGAGCACCTCGTCGAGCGAGGGGCGGGGGCGGCTGGCCGAGGCTCCGGGCTCGTCGGGGGCGGGGTGGCCGACGGCGATGGTGCCCAGGGCCCGCCAGCCGGGCGGCACGTCGAGAGCGGCCAGCACCGCCGGCTCGTGGTCGAAGAGACCGAAGAAGCAGGCGCCCAGGCCGGCCTCGACGGCGCCGAGGAGGAGGTGCTCCACCGCCATGCCGCCGTCGACCCACCAGTACGGCACCGGCCAGGCATCCGCCGACCCACCCAGGCCGGTGGCCGCCTTGTCGGGCTCGGCGTAGCGCTCCACCCAGGCGGCGGGGCGCACAAGCGCCACCATCAGCACCGGGGCGTCGAGCAGCCCCGGCCAGCGGAAGCCGGGCCGCCGGTCGGCAGGCAGGGCGACGTCCCAGTAGCGACCGGTCTGCTCGGCGCCGGTGAGGGCGACCACGCGCCCACCCCTGGCTGTTGCCGGCCGACGGGGCGCGGCGAGCCGAGGTCGACCAGGTGGTCGACGACGGCAGGGTCGATGGGGTCGTCGGTGAAGGCCCGGACCATCCGCCGACGGCGGACGGCGTCGCCGACCTCCAAGACGGGCTAGGCCAGCTTGGCGAGGTCTTCGGCCATCGCCCACCCGAAGGCCACCAGCGAGTCGCCCCGCTTGGCGTCGAAGCCCTTGAAGAACGCCACCACGTCGGCGGGGACGGACTCCGGCTTCAGGCTCTCGTGGTCGAAGACCTCGGGATGGTTGCCGTTGCCTGTGGCCGTGAAGGACCGGTCGTCGTAGGCAGAGGCATCGACGCCGAAGCGCTTGGCCAGGCGCCGACCCCAGGCTCGCTCCTCGCCGCTGGCCTTGTGGTCGGGCCGGGGGACGACGTCGTTGAGCGACTTGAACGCCTCGAACCCGGCTGGGGTGGTGAGCCGAGTGCCGACCAGCACATCCTCGTCGGGGAAGGCCAGCACGGCCCGGCGCAGCTCGTCGTGGATGATCGCGCGCAGCACGGTGTCGCGCTTGGCGGTGCGCTTCACCGACGCCAGCCCGATGAGCACGCACGGGGTGCCACCGATGCGCTCCAGCGTGGAGAACGAGAAGCCCTTCAGCTTGTCGTTCTCCCGAGCCTGGGTGACCAGCACCCAGGCCTCGGCCTGCTTGGAGAGGCCCCGACCTCGTGGGGCAGAGGGCCTTCAGCGCAGAGATCAGCGAGCTCTGCGAGCTCGGCGTCCCCCAACGCAGTGCAGTCCTTGGTCTCGACCTGGATCGACATTCGCTTGCCAGCCCCCGGATCACTCGTGGTTCAGACCCCAACAGTCCAGTAGACGCGGCGCTCCGACGCAACTCGACAACCGACGAGGCGCCCCGCGAACCTCCTGCTCAACCGGCGTGACCCGCGGGTCAAGCCGCCCTCAGGCCAGGATGGCGGTGGGGCCCAGCAGCACCCGGAGCTCGGCAAGCAAGGGCGGCACCACGTCGACCGTCCAGGCTTCGGGCAGGCGGAGCACCTTGTCCTCGGCCAGGTGGAGGAAGCACCGGCGAGTCCCCGGGATGGGTCCCCGAGCAGCTGCTTCAGCTCACCGATGAGGCCCTCGGACAGGGCGGCGGCGGCCACCTTCAGCCGCAGGGGGAAGGCCTCCCCCGACATGGGCTCGAAGGGCTCGAGCTCCATGGCGATCAGCTTGGGCTGATCCTCTCGGGTGTCGACGCGCGCCCGCACGGTGACGATGAGATCGTCCTCCAGCTTGTGGCCGTGGTCGGTCATGGTCTTCGGGAACACCATGACCTCCACGGCGCTCTGCAGGTCCTCCAGCATGAAGACGGCCATCAGGTCGCCCTTCTTCGTCCACTTGCGCTGGAGGTTGGTGACCACTCCGCCGAAGGTGCGCATGGTGCCGTCGTCGAGCTCGGGCAGGTCGGCCAGGCGCCCATCGCAGCGACGGCGCAGCGACGCCTCGGCACCCAGCAGCGGGTGGTCGCTCACGTAGAGCCCGAGCATCTCCTTCTCGAACCGGAGCCGCTCTCGCTTGCCGAACTCCATCTCCGGGATCGGGCGGCCGCTCGTCGAACATCGGCCCGGCCTCCTCGATCTCGCCGAACAGCGACATCACACCCATGTCGCGCTCCCGTCGCCGGGCGATGGTGGAGTCGATGATGTGCTCGAAGGAGCGCAGGAGCCCTTGCCGCCGGTGGCCCAGGCTGTCGAAGGCACCGGCCTTGATGAGCGACTCGATGGTCTTCTTGTTGAGAACCTGGAAGTCGACCCGCTCCACGAAGTCGTAGAAGTCGACGAAGGATCCGTTGGCCTCCCGCTCGGCCACCAGGAGCGCCACCAGCCCCCCGCCGACGTTGCGGACGGCCGACAGCCCGAACACGATCGATCGCCCCTCGGTGCCGGCGTCGGCATCGAGCTCCACCACCGGCGTGAAGTCGGCCACGGAGCGGTTGACGTCGGGCACCAGCACCTCGATGCCCATCGTGCGGCACTCGGCCAGGTAGACGGCGGCCTTGTCGAGGTTGGTCTTGACGCTGGTGAGCAGCGCCGAGAGGTACTCGGCGGGGTAGTTCGCCTTGAGGTAGGCCGTCTGGTAGGCGATGTAGCCGTAGCCGTAGGCGTGCGACTTGGCGAAGGCGTAGTCGGCGAAGGGTTCGATGATGTCGAAGTACTGGCCGCCCAGGGTGGCGCCATAGCCGGTGGCTTCGCAGCCGGCGATGAACTTCTCCCGCTCCTTGGCGATGAGGTCGCGCTTCTTCTTGCCGCACGCCCGGCGCAGCAGGTCGGCCTCGGCCAGGCTGAAGCCGGCGAACTTCTGAGCCACCCGCAGCAGGCTCTCCTGGTAGATCATCAGCCCGTAGGTGTCGCCCAGCACCTCGGCGGCGTCGGGGTGGAGGTGCTCCACGGGCTTTCGACCGTTCTTGCGGTCGGCGTAGTCGTTGTGCATGTTGGCGGCCATGGGGCCCGGCCGGTACAGGGCCAGCAGGGCGCAGATGTCCTCGAAGGCGGTGGGGGCCAGCGCCCGCATGAGCGCCCGCATCGGCCCGCCCTCCAGCTGGAAGATGCCGATGCCCTCGCCGCGCTGCAGCAAGGCGTAGGTGGCAGGGTCGTCGAGGGCAACGGCGTCGATGTCGAGCTCGATGCCCCGGGTGGTCTGGATGAGCTCCACGGTGTCGCTGATGACGTCGAGGTTCCGCAGGCCGAGGAAGTCCATCTTGAGGAGCCCGAGCTCCTCGACGCCGTGCATCTCGTACTGGGTGACGACCGGGGCATGCTCGATGTCCTGACCGCCCACCGGCTTGCGCTGGATGGGCAGGTAGGTGGTGAGGGGCTCCTTGGTGATGACCACCGCGGCGGCGTGGATGCCGTCCTGGCGGCGCAGCCCTTCGAGCCCTTTGGCCACCTCGATCACCTTGGCGGCGTCGGGATCCTCCTCGCGCATCTTGCGGAGGTCGCCGGCCATCTTGTAGCCGTCCTCGAACTTCTCGTGCCGCTCGAGGCAGGCGTAGAGCGGAGTGTCGCGGCCCATGATGAGCGGAGGCATGGCCTTGGCCACCTTGTCACCCAGCCCGTAGGGGTAGCCCAGCACCCGGGCGGCGTCGCGCACGGCGGCCCGGGCCTTGATGGTGGAGAAGGTGACGATCTGGGCAACGTGATCGCGCCCGTAGCGCTCGGACGCGTAGCGGATCATCTCGTCGCGGAACCGCGAGTCGAAGTCCATGTCGATGTCGGGCATGGTGACCCGGCTCGGGTTCAGGAAGCGCTCGAACAGCAGGTCGTAGGCGATGGGGTCGAGGTCGGTGATCCAGAGGGTGTAGGCCACCGCGCACCCGGCCGCGCTCCCCCGGCCCGGGCCCACCCGGATGTTGTTGTCGCGGGCGTGCTTGATGAGGTCCCACACGATCAGGAAGTAGGACGAGAAGCCCATGCTCTCGATCACGCCCAGCTCGTAGGAGAGCCGCTCGACGATGGCGTCGGTGAGGTCGGCGCCCCAGCGGCGCCGGGCCCCTTCCATGGTGAGGTGGCGCAGGTAGTCGGCGTCGGAGTCGAAGCCGGCGGGCAGCGGGAAGCTGGGCAGCTGCGGCTTGCCGAACTCGATGGTGACGTCGGCCCGCTCGGCGATCCAGAGGGTGTTGTCACACGCCTCCGGAAGCTCGTCGAAGAGGTACCGCATCTCCCGCGCTGACTTCAGGTAGTGCTCGTCGCCATGGAACTTGAAGCGATCGGGGTCGCTCATCTGCGAGCCCGTCTGCACGCAGAGGAGCGCGTCGTGGGCGACCGAGTCGCCGCGCTCCACGTAGTGGCTGTCGTTGGTGGCCAGCAGCGGCGCTTGCAGCCGGCGGGCGATCTCGAGGAGCTGGGGGTTGGTGCGGTGCTGCTCGGGGATCCCGTGGTCCTGCAGCTCGATGAAGAGGTTGTCGCGCCCGAAGATGTCCTGGAGGCGCCCCGCCGCCTTGAGCGCCCCCTCCTGGTCGTCCTTGAGCAGGTGCTGCAGCACGTGGCCGCCGAGGCAGCCCGAGGTGACGATCAGCCCGCTGCTGAACTGCTCCAGGAGCTCCCAGTCGGACCGGGGCTTGTAGTGGTACCCGCTCATGAAGGCCTCGCTGGAGAGCTTGATGAGGTTGCGGTACCCCTCGTCGGTCTCCGCCAGTGCCGTCAGGTGGTAGTAGAGCTTCGAGCCGCCGTCGCTGTCGCCGCCCCCGTCGTCCATCCGCCCCCGGCGCGAGGGTCGTTC
Organism: uncultured Microthrixaceae bacterium; assembly: GCA_963795165.1. GTDB lineage: Bacteria > Actinomycetota > Acidimicrobiia > Acidimicrobiales > VFJN01 > VFJN01. Next base: position 842,394 of record CAWCGT010000001.1, read on the forward strand.
GTGGCGGCTCTCGTGGGCCATGTACAGCTCGGAGCCGATGACCGGCTTGATCCCCTGGGCCCGGCACTCCTTGTAGAAGTCGAGGATCCCGTACATGTTGCCGTGATCGGTGATCCCGAGGGCGGGCTGGCCGTCGGCCACCGCCGCCGCCACCACGTCGGCGATCCGGGCCGCCCCGTCGAGCATGGAGTACTCGGTGTGCACGTGGAGGTGCGTGAAGCTGTCAGCCACCCAGGCGCACCTCCTCTCCCGCTGTCCACACGGCGTCCACAGGGCCCATCCACAGGCTGTGGATGAATCACACGGGTGTGATTTGCCGACGGTAGCACCGCGGCCAGGGGCCGATCGAGGGTCTCCTAGCGGTGCTGGGAGGCGTCGATGCGCTCGAACTCCGCCCGCAGCGCCTCGACGCCGGCGTCGTCGCCCGGGAAGGTCATCGAGCGGGCGCTCACCTCGTCGTCGGCGATCGGCGCCCCCCGGGCGGCCAGGAAGGTCCGGATCCGCTCATCGAACCGGCCGCGGAACACCTCGGCCCCCTCCCCTGCCGTCTCCGGCAGCACGGCGACGAGTCGGTGGAGGTCGCCGTCGCGGGTGTGCACCACGTGGTCGACGGTGCGCACCCCCTCCCGCAGCTGGCGGCCGAGGTCGCGCAGCACGCCCCGTCGGGCTCGGGCCCCCAACCCGTTGAGGGGGGCCGCGGGCAGGTCGAGCACAACGATGGAGAAGAGGGTCTCGTAGCGGCGGGCGCGGGCCATCTCGAGCTCCGTCTGGCGCAGGAGGTGCCGGGCGTTGAACAACCCCGTGTCGTCGTCGACCTCGTCGTAGAGCTCGAGCTTCTCGAGGGATCCCTCGAGGATCTGCGTCGACCACCCGCCCACGGCGCCGAAGATGAGGTAGGCCGCGGATCGCGAGGCGAGGAGCCCGGTGAACTCGCTCACGCCCACCGCCTCGATGGCCGGGGTGCGGGTGGCGGCGTAGACCGCGATGGCACCGAGGGCGGCCACGACTCCCCCGAGCACGCCGCGGAACACGAAGGCGACGAAGATGGGGATGAAGAGCAGGGTGGCGACCACCTCCACCGTGTCGACCCGCCGGGCATAGGTGACCACGGCCACCGCCGCCAGCACGACGAGCCCCGTCGCCAAGACCAGCCGGCGGGCCTCGTGGTAGCTCAGTCGGCTGAGGCGGTTGGTGAACGGGGCGTCCATGGGGGCCGAAGCGTACCCACGGGCCGACGGGCGGGCGCCGTCTACCCTCGCGGTCGTGCCCTCCGCCCTGCGTGCCCAGGTCGCTCTCGTCGGGCTCCTCGCCGTGCTCCTGATCCCGATCGGGACCTCGTCGCTCCGCGGCCTCACGCACGTCCTCACCTGCCGGGAGGAGGCGGCCACCCCCTTCAGCGTCGAGGTGGTGGCCGACGGACCACCCGTGGTGTCCTCGTCCAACGTCATCGAGCGCGACGTCGATGGTGGGGTGGCGGAGCCATCTGTGTGCGGCGGGCTGACGCTCGACCTGCGGGTGGGGAGCCGAGTGGAGGACCGGGCCGACGTCACGTTGGCGATCGCCAACGGGAGCGACTACGGCTGGCGGGGGTCGGTGCAGCTGCGCCTCGACGACACGGACATCCCGATCGACATCGGCCACATCGCCTCGGGTGAGACCGAGACCGACACCTTCGAGCTCCGGCTCGACAAGGGTCGGACCTACCAGATCAGAGGCAACCTGCTGATCGGTCCCTGACTACAGGTAGGTGCCAGGCATCGGGCGCTCCTCGCCCTCCGCCTGCGGCGGACGACCGGGCTGCGGGACGCCGCCTGGACCCAGCTGGCCCCGCATCTGATCGAGCTGCTGGCGCGCCGCCATCTGCTGGGCGAACAGGGTGGCCTGGATCCCGTGGAAGAGCCCCTCGAGCCACCCCACCAGCTGGGCCTTGGCGATCCGCAGCTCAGCCCCGCTGGGCGCCGAGTCAGGCTCGAACGGCAGGGCCAAGCGCCCGAGCTCCTGCTGGAGGTCGGGCGACAGCGAGGACGAGAGCTCGGCGACCGACGTGTCGTAGATCTCCCGCAGCCGCTCCCGACTCGGCTCGTCGAGCGTCCGTCTGACGGACCTCCTCGAGCAGCTGCTTGATCATCGACCCGATGCGCATCACCTTGCCAGGCGACTCGACCGACTCGCTTGGGGCCCTCACCGTCGCCGTCGCTGGCCACGAGCGACGGGACCAGGACGTCGTCGGGGGACTGGTCGGGGGGCGTTTCGGACATGTCGGCCAACCTACCCGGCGGCCTAGCCGGCCAGGCCAGCCAGGAGCGGGACGTGCATCTCGTCGGGCGTCAGCGACCCGTGCCGGCCCACCAGGACGTACGGACCGGTGTCGGCGGGGTCGTAGAACGCCACGGTGCCCTGAGCGGCCAGGAGGACGTCGCCCAGCCGCGCGGCGGCGGCGTCGGTGACCTTGGGCCCGTACCAGCCCTCCGCGATGGCCTCGTCGCGGCTGCGGACCCAGGCCTGCTCGCCGAGCAGGGCGGCCGCCGCCTCGTGGAGCGCGGCGGCCCGACCGGACCGGGCGTGCAGCCAGCGGAACCGCCCCTCGCCCGACTGCATGCTCACGTGCGTGACGACGTCGCGAGGGCAGCTCGAGCACGTTGTCGCCGGTCTCCACCTGGCCGTGGTCGGCCGTGACCACCAGCGGCCGCGCCGGCGGGGAGGCGCTCGAGGAGGGTGGCCACGAGATGGTCGATCCAGCGCAGCTCCTCGTCGTAGTGCTCCCCGAGGCCGTACTCGTGCGACACCTTGTCGAGCCCCTCGTAGTAGGCGTAGACGAACGGCTCCCCGGCCCCGGCCAGCCGGACGATCTCGGAGGTGAGGGTGCCGAGCGTGCGGTAGCCGGTGAAGCGAACCTGGTCGAGGTGGGCGAGGGTGAACCCGGACCCGTCGAACTCAGCGCGGGTGACCACGGGGGGTCGCTGGGCCGTCGAACGGCAGGTGGGGCTGCAGCACTCTGACGGCACGATGCGGCGGCGGGCATCCTGGCCGTCAGTGGCCCAGCGCAGGACGTTGAGGACCTCGCCCGCCACGGCGATCCGGTAGCCCATCACTCCGTGCTCCCCGGGCGGCAGGCCAGTGCTGATCGACGTGAGAGCGGTGGCGGTGGTGCTCGGGGCGACGGTGGTGATCGAGCCACCGGCCAGGCCGGCGAGCGTGGGGGCCAAGCTCCGGCGGGCCTCCAGCTGGTTCCAGCCCAGCCCGTCGATCACGAGCAGCACCACCTGTGATCGCCTCGGCGGCCACAGCGGGAAGCCACGGCGGTGCGGCGTCGGCGGGGCGCAGCAGGGCCGGCACCACGTTGGAGATGCAGGGGCCGTCGTAGGCAGGGAGGACGGGGAGGTCGGCATGGAGGCAGAGCCTCCAGACGTTAGTGGGCCGGGCTGCCCTACAGTCCCCAGCGTGAAGGTGTCGACGAGGGGCGACTACGCCAGCCGGGCCCTGCTGTCCCTCGCCCTCCACCCCGACGAGTCCGGTCCCACCTCGGTGCGCGACATCGCCGAGCGCACCGCTCTCCCACAGCCCTACCTCGAGCAGATCCTCCTGGCCCTCAAGGGCGCCGGGATCGTCCGCTCCAAGCGGGGCGTCGGCGGCGGCTACGTCCTGGCCCGGGAGCCGGGCCAGATCACCCTCGGTGAGATCGTGTCGGCCGTCGACGGACCCATCGCCGTGGGCGACTTCGGGGAGCCGCACCAGGACGGCGCCTGCGACCACGAGGGCCAGTGCGTGCTGCTGGCGGTGTGGGCGGGGATCAGCGGACGCATCCGCAGACCACCTCGACAGCTTCACGCTGGCCGACATCGCCGCCATGGCCCAGGGCCAGGCGGAGTGGCCCGCCCCTGACGCCTAGCGCTCGAGCGCCCGACGAGCACCGCCGGCGAGGTCTGGCGGGCAGCGGGTGACCGGAAGCGGAGCGGGCGCCCGCTGATCGGGTGGGCCAGCTCGAGCACCTCGGCGTGCAGGAACGGACGGGCCATCGGCAGCGACTGCCGGGCGCCGCCGTAGCGGAGGTCGCCCACCACGGGGTGGCCGATCGAGCGCGAGGTGCACCCGGATCTGGTGGGTGCGACCGGTCTCGAGGGTGCAGGCCAGCTCGGTGACCTCCACCGGCTCGCCGAACGGCGCGCGGCACCTCGTAGCGGGTGCGGGCCTCCTTGCCCCGCTCATCGACCGCCATCCGGGTGGGCTCGCGGGCCGACCGTCCGATCGGCGCGTCGATCACGCCTGTGCGCCGCCTCCACCGTGCCCCACACCAGCGCCCGGTAGCGACGGTGGACCGCCCGGGCTGACAGCGCGCCGACCAGCGCCTCGTAGGCCTCCGGGGTGCGAGCCACCAGCAGCAGGCCCGAGGTGCCCTTGTCGAGCCGGTGGACGATGCCGGGGCGCTCCGGGTCGCCACCGACGCCGACCAGCTCGGGGTAGCGGGCCAGCAGACCGTGCACGAGGGTGCCCGGTGCGCTGTCCCGCGCGCCGGGATGCACGACCAGCCCGGCCGGCTTGTCGATCACGAGCAGGTCGTCGTCCTCGTGCACGACGGGCACCGTCGATCGCCGCTGTCGGGCTCGCAGGACGGCGGCGGCCTCCGCCGGATCGGGGACGTCCACCTCCACCTCGTCGCCGTGCGTGGACCGCGCTGCGACCGGGCTGGTGACCGGATCGCCGCCCACCACGCACGGCGCCGGCGTCGATCAGGGCCGCCACCTCCGCGCGGCTGAGGCCGGTGATCATGGCGACGATGCGGTCGATCCGCTCGCCCGCCAGTGCCTCGGGGACGACCTCTCGGACGGTCATCACGGCTCGTCCGGCATCGGCTCGCGGGACCGCGAGGAGCAGCACGCCGATGCCCACCCAGAGGGCGGCGTCGGCCAGGTTGAACACCGGCCACCACTGCAGGTCGACCATGTCGACCACTCGACCGCCGAGCAGCCCGTCGCCGGCGCGGAAGGCCCGGTCGGCGAGGTTGCCGAGGGCGCCACCGAGGACGACGCCGAGGCCGAGGGCCCAGGCGAGGCGCTCGGCTCGGAGGCCCATGCGGACGATCACGGCGACCACGCACCAGCGCCGATCGACGGCGATCGACGTGGTGTTGCCCGCCGCCGAGGCTGAAGGCGGCGCCGGTCGTTGAACACGAGGTTGAGCCGCAGCGAGCCGACCAGGTCGATCGGACCGTCGGCGAGCGCCGACAGCGCCCACTGCTTGGTCAGCTGGTCGAGGGCGACGACGACCGCGGCCGACGCCGAGGAAGGTCCCCCGGTGACGGGCCTCCGGGGCACCCACGGCGGACTCAGCGGCGGGTGAAGCCAGCGCTCTTGCACTGCACGCAGAGCGCCGCGTACGGGAGGGCGCGGAGGCGCTCCTTCGGGATGTGTTGTGGCACTGCTCGCAGACGCCGTAGGTGCCGTCCTTGATCTTGGCCAGCGCGATGTCGATCTCCTCGACGGCGGCCGAGGCCTGGGCGCTGAGGGCGAGGTCGCGCTCGCGCTCGACGGCGAGGGTGTCGCCCTCGCCCGACTCCTCGTCGAACTGGACGTCGCCCGGCTCGCGCTCGGCGACGAGCAGGTCGGCCTCGGCCTTCAGCGAGGCCGCCTGCCGGACGTAGGTGACCCGCTCCGCGGTGAGGGCGTCGACCTGGCCCAGCAGGAACTTGTCGAGCGGCCCCTTGCGCTTCGGCGGGGCCTTCTTGACGGTCTGGCCGCCGCCGGCGGCGGCCGGGAGCTTGGGGGGCGAGGCGACCTGCTTGGCGGGAGCTTCTTGGCGGCGGCGCCTTCTTGGCCGGGCGGCCTTCTTCGCGCGGGGCCTTCTTGGCCGGCGCCTTCTTGGCTGGCGCCGGGCGGCTTCTTGGCGGCGCCGCCTTCTTGGCCGGGCCGCCTTCTTGGCCGGTGCCGCCTTCTTGGCCGGTGCCGCCTTCTTGCGTCGGCGCCTTCTTGGCCGGCGCCTCGCCGTCTTGGCGGCACGACCTTCTTCGCCGGTGCCTTGGTGGCCTTGGTGGCCGCCTTGGTCGTCGCTGCCATGGTGTGCTGCCGTCCTCTCGAGCGCCCGCGTCCCCGCAAAGGGTGCGGCATTGTAGGCACCGCCACCCACGGAGACAACCTCGACCAACCGGCTACCTGGGCGCGGTGTGGCCGCCCCGTAGGATGACCCGATCATGTTCGCCGCCCTGCCCGACAAGCCTGACCACGACGCGCTCGAGCGCGCCGTCCTCGAGCTGCTGGGACCGCGAGGACACCTTCGAGCAGCTGCGCGCGAAGAACGCCGACGGGCCGCGGTTCAGCTTCATCGACGGCCCGGTCACGGCCAACAAGACGCTCGCCGTGCACACCGCGTGGGGTCGCACCCTCAAGGACGTGTTCCAGCGCTACAAGGCCCTCCAGGGCTACCACCAGCGCTACCAGAACGGCTTCGACTGCCAGGGCCTCTGGATCGAGGTCGGGGTCGAGCGGGAGCTGGGCCTCAACTCCAAGCGGGAGATCGAGGAGTACGGGCTGGCCGAGTTCGCCCGCCGGTGCCGAGCCGTGGTGGAGCAGTCCTCCGCCGAGCTGACCAAGGGCTCGATCCGGCTCGGCCAGTGGATGGACTGGGGCCGCGACTACTTCACCTTCTCCGACACGAACATCGAGTACATCTGGCGCTTCCTGGCCATCGTGCACGAGCGCGGGCTGGCTGTTCCGGGGCCACCGGGCCACCGAGTGGTGCCCGCGGTGCGGCACCTCCATCTCGGCCCACGAGCTGGCGGGGAGCTACGTCGACCGCGAGGACCCGTCGCTGACGGTGCGGTTCCCGCTGCTCGATCGGCCCGGCCAGGCCATCGTCATCTGGACCACCACCCCGTGGACGCTGCCGGCCAACGTGGCCGCCGCCGTCTCGCCCACGGCCGAGTACGGGCGCCGGGCCAACGGCGACTGGCTCGCGGTGCGAGCGGCGGCCGACGAGGCCTTCGAGGAGGTGGTGCCGGGGCGCCGACCTGGTCGGCCTCCGCTACGAGGGCCCCTTCGACGCCCTCGGGCCCGGGGCCGACGTCGAGCACCGGGTGATCGGCTGGGACGAGGTGTCGCTCGACGAGGGCACCGGCGTGGTCCACATCGCACCGGGCTGCGGCACCGAGGACTTCGAGCTGAGCAAGGTCGAGGACCTCCCGGTGCTCACCCCGGTCGACGAGTCGGGCCGCTTCTACCCGGAGTACGGCTGGCTGGCCGGACAGGTCGGCCCACGACGCGGCCGACGACATCATCGCCGACCTCCGCCACCGCGACCTGCTCGTCGACGCCGGCACGATCAGCCATCGGTACCCCGAGTGCTGGCGCTGCCACACGCCGCTCATCTTCCGCATCTCCGACGACTGGTTCATCCGCGTCGACGAGATCCGCGAGCCGATGCGCGACGCCAACGCGCACGGTCGAGTGGACGCCCGAGTACATGGGCAAGCGGATGGACGACTGGCTCGTCGAACATGTCCGACTGGAACATCTCGCGCCGCCGCTACTACGGGCTCCCGCTGCCCTTCTACCCCTGCTCCTGCGGGCACCTCACGGTGATCGGGTCCGCGCGCCGAGCTGGCCGAGCTGGCCACCGGGCCGCTCGACGGCCTCGAGGAGCTGCGCCGTCCGTGGATCGACGACGTCGCGATCCGCTGCGCGGCGTGCGGCGAGGAGGTCCACCGCATCAGCCGAGGTCGGCGACGTGTGGCTCGACGCGGGCATCGTGCCGTTCTCCACCCTCGGGTGGGAGAACCCGGAGTGGGTCGGGAGGGCTACGCCACCGGGGCGGCCAAGGGGCTCACCGCAGGCCGACCTCCCGGACCACGCGTACTGGGAGGAGTGGTTCCCGGCCGACTGGGTGTCGGAGATGCGCGAGCAGATCCGCCTGTGGTTCTACTCGCAGCTGTTCATGTCGGTGGCGCTCACCGGCCGGGCGCCGTACCGCAAGGTCCTCGGCTACGAGAAGATGCTCGACGAGACCGGGCGGGAGATGCACGGCTCGTGGGGCAACATGATCGAGGCGGAGGACGCGTTCGCCCGCATGGGCGCCGACGTCATGCGCTGGCAGTACTGCGCCCAGCCGCCGAGCCAGAACCTCCTGTTCGGCTTCGGTCCCGGACAGGAGATCCAGCGCAAGCTGCTGACGCTCTGGAACAGCGCCGTCGTTCTTCGTCCAGTACGCCAACATCGCCGGCTTCACCCCCCGCCTCGAGGATCTCGACGCCGACCCCCCCGAGCGACCTCTCGGCGCTCGACCGGTGGATCGTCGCCCGCACCCGCCGGCTGGTGCGCGGAGGTCACCGACGCCTACGACCAGTACCTCACGGTCCACGCGCTGCGGGCCTTCGAGGCCTTTGTCGACGATCTGTCGAACTGGTACGTGCGCCGCTCCCGTCGGCGCTTCTGGAACGGGGACGAGGCCGCCCTCCGTACCCTCTGGGTGGCGCTGGTCGACGCGCTCCGGGTGGTCTCCCCGATCATGCCGTTCCTGACCGAGCACCTGTGGCAGGTGCTGGTGCGAGGCCCGGTCCCGGACGCACCGCAATCGGTCTTCCTCGCCGGGTGGCCGACCCCCGCCGCGCCAGACGACGATCTCCTCGCTCAGATGGCGGCGGCTCGGCGTCTGGTCGAGCTCGGTCGCCAAGCACGGGCCACCGCCCAGCTGCGCACCCGCCAGCCCCTGCGACGACTGGTGGCCGAGGGGCTCGACCAAGCCGCTCCGCTCGTCGACGAGGTGGCCGACGAGCTACGGGTGAAGGAGGTCCTGTTCGGTCCCGTGGAGGCCACCGATCTGCAGGTCCGGCCCAACCTCCCGGTGCTCGGACCCCGCCTCGGCGCCGAGCTGGGACCGGTGCGAGCGGCGCTGGCCTCCGGCGACTTCGAGGCGCTGCCCGATGGTGGCTTCAGGGTGGCCGGGCACGACCTGAGCGCAGCGGACGTCCTGGTGGAGCGGACCGAGAAGCCGGGCTGGGCGGTGGCCGCCGCCGACGGTGCCACCGTGGCGCTCGACACCGCCATCGACGACGAGCTGCGCCTCGAGGGCCGCGCCTACGACGCCATCCACGCCGTCAACAACCTTCGCAAGGAGCAGGGGCTGGCCCTGACGGACCGCATCGACCTGCGCCTTCCTGCCACCGACGCCGATCTGCTGGTCCACGCCGACTGGATCGCCGCGGAGACGCTGGCCCTGAGCGTCGCCGTCTCCGACGGCGACGCTCTGGACCTCGACAAGCGCGTCGGGGCTTAGCCCTTCCGAGCCCGCTTGGCGGGTGCCTTGCGGGCAGTGGTCTTCTTGGCCGTCGTCTTCTTGGCGGAGGTCTTCTTGGCCGCCGACCGCTTGGTCGAGGCCTTCTTGGCCGGCGTGGCCTTCCGGGCCGGCGTGGCCTTCTTGGCCGCCGTCCGCTTGGTCGAGGCCCGCTTGGCCGGCGTGGCCTTCCGGGCCGGCGTGGCCTTCTTGGCCGCCGACCGCTTGGTCGAGGCCCGCTTGGCCGGCGTGGCCTTCTTGGCCGCCGACCGTCTTGGTGGCGGACTTCTTGGCCGTGGACTTCCGGGCGGTCGAGGTGCGGGCGGACGCCTTCTTTCCCGAGGCGGCGGCCGGAGCGCCGGCTCCCAGCCGTCGCTCGATCTCGTCGAGGAGGCTGCGGCGGCGACCGAGGGAGAGCTCGCGGGTGCGCACCAGCGCCAGCTCCTCGTCGTCGAGCTCGCCGAGCAGGGGCCGGATCTGGGCGGCAGAGAGCGACTCGTAGTCCTCGATCGGGAACCAGTCCTCGTCGTCCTCCCATGACGCATCGCTACCGCCGGCACGGCTCCGGCAGCGGCGGCGGGCGCGGTGGCGCCGCGGAGCGACGCCAGCTTCTCGAGGATCTCGGGTCGCGACCTTCGTGGCGCGCTCCCGCTCCTCCACGACACCGACCTCGTCGGCGTAGAGCTGCGGCAGCAGGGGCAGGATCTGGCCGGCGGTGAGGTCGTCGTAGTCGGCGATCGGGAAGTCGACCTCGTCGCCCTCCTCCCAGTCGGTGGCCAGCCACTCCTCGTCCTGTCGCCCTTGGCCGGGGCCGGATCGCCGGCACCCGATCCGGCGACCGCGGACGCCGCCGGGAGAGCTGGAGCTGGAGGACGGCATCGACGGGCGGGACGCGGCCTCGGAGCGGGGCTTGTTTCGGCGCAGAGCGATCATCAGCACGATCGCGGCGGCGACGCTGCTGGCGATCGAGACGTAGATGAGCGTCAGGCCGTCATCGTTCAGCAGGCCCAACACGAGCAGAACAGTGGCCGCCAGGACGAGGGCGAAGCTCAACAGGACGAGCACGAGGAGGTTCACCTTCCCCAGGGGGTGTTCAAGGACTGGAGCATCCTAGGCTTGCGCACCGGGGCCGCGATGCCGCGCCGTGCGGCGAGCTGCAGGAAGCGCGGTGGTCAGCGACGGCGACCGAACCGGGAGCGGCTCGGCTCACGCCGGCGCCTCGAAGAGCGGATCGATGTCGCCTTCCTCGCGCGGACCGAGACGGCGACTTCGTCGGTCATCGCCTTGCGCAGCTCGGCGAGGTAGGCGTCGTCGTCGGCGTCCCGCTCGGCGAGGATGTCGACGGCTTCGGTGGCTCGGGCCCTCTGCGACATCGTCGGCCGCGTCGGCGTAGGCCGCCGATGCTGGCGGTGACTCCGCGGCCGGCTCCCACGCCGCCTCCTCCGGCTCCCAGCCGGTCCTCGGCGTCGCAGCGGAGCCGGCTCCGACCGGCTCGCGGCCTCCGGGAGCACGACTTCGCTCACCGACCGGGACCGCGACCTCGCTGGAGCGCCGTCGGGTCGTCGAGCAGCCGCTGGAGCTCACGCGTCGGTGAGGCGCAACCCGGTCGCGCTGCTCTTCGAGGTGCCGCTCGAGGATGTCGACGTCGCCGTGCAGCTGGTCGCGCGCCGACTCGAGGTCGCGGAGCTCACCGAGCACTCGGGTGCGCGCCTCCTCCTGGGCCCGCCGGGCTTCGCTCTCGGCCTCGGCCCGTGCCCGAGCCGTGGCCTCCTGAGCGTCGGCGAGCATGCCGAGCCGCCTGGTCCTGGGCGGACGAGAGCGTGCGCGATGCCTGCTCCTCGGCCTCCTTGATGGCTGCGTCGGCGGTGCGCTGCGCCAGCACCAGGGTGCGCTTCAACGTGTCGTCGGCGTCGCTGGTGGATGCCGGCCCGCTCCACCGCCTCCGCCGCCCGCCGCTCCGCCTCGGCCACCCGCGCCTCGGCGGCCTCGATCCGCTGCCGGGCCTCCTCGCAGCAGGGCGTCGTGGCGCTGGTACTCCACCTTGACCTGCTCGATGAACTCGTCGACCTCCTGGGTGTTGTAGCCCATCCCGCTTGGCCTCGTCGGAAGGCGGCGTTGTCGAGCAGCTCGGTCGTCAGATCCATGCTGGCGATAGTACCCAGGTCCCCCGGGGGCTCGTTGACGGCGCCTCAGCAGCAGATGAGCTGGATGCCGATGAGGATGATCAGCGGCGACAGGTCGATGGCCGCCACCCCCATGCGCATCGGGCGGGATGGCCCGCCGGAGCGGCCCGAGCACCGGCTCGGTGAGGTTGAAGACGACCGAGTAGATGCTCGCCACCGGCGTTCCCGGGCTGCACCCGCACCCAGGAGAAGATCACCCTGGCGAGGATGACCAGTGAGTAGAGCTGGAGGATCGTGGCAGATGAGCGTCGCTCACGAGGTCGGTCAGCCCTCGTGGTAGCCGTGCTCCTGGAGGCGTCGCCGCTCCTCCGCCGAGACCTCGACGTTGGACGGCGTGAGCAGGAACACCTGGTTGGCCACCCGCTCCATCTGGCCGCCGATGCCGTAGCAGAGGCCCGATGCGAAGTCGATGATCCGGCGCGACAGGTCGCGGTCGACGTTCTGGAGGTTGACGATCACCGGCTGGTTGACCTTGAGCTTGTCGGCCACCTCCTGGGCGTGGTTGAACGAGGTGGGCGCGACCACGTGGGGCTTGGCCGACGAGACCGGCTGGAGCGGGCGGACCACGGCGGTGCGGGGGCGCTCCGACGGGTCGCCGCCGTGACCGGACGGCTGCGGGCGCACGGCCGGCGCGCCGATGGTGCGCACCGAACCCGACGAGCTCATCTCCGGCTCTCGCTCGGCTCGCGCGAAGGGGCGGCGCCGGCCGGGTAGCGGCTCTGGGCCGGCGCCGGTCGGCGCCGCTCCGGCACGGCTCGTCGTCGAGGTCGTAGTCGTCGTACTCGTCGTCGGGCCCCAGCCCCAGGTAGAGCATCGCCCTACGCCACATCGATGCCATCGATCTCCTCCTGCGCTGGACACTAGTTTCCCACGGCCGGTGCGCCGTCCGGGGACCGAACAGGCGGTGCCGATCCGCACGCATCGTGCTGCCCTCGGCCACGGCCGCCTCGAGGTCGGCGCTCATGCCCATCGACCGCTCCGGCAGGCCGAGGTCGTCGGCGAGCCGGCGGACGCACCGGCGGAAGGCGGCTCGCACGATCCGTCCGGCAGGGCCCTGCGGGACCGATCGCCATCAGCCCGCGCACGTCGAGGCCGAGGTCAGAGCACCCCTCGACCACCGCCGCCACGCGTTCGGGGGGCACCCGCCCTGCTGCTCGGACCCGGTGACGTTCACCTGCACGAGCACGGCGGCCCCGGGCGCGTGCCGGGCGATCTCGCCGGCCAGCGAGAGGCGGTCGACCGACTGCCAGAGGTGCACGAGCGCCGGCGACCAGCCGCACCTTGTTGCGCTGGAGCCGTCCGATGAAGTGCCAGCGCACCGAGTCCGTCGACCGCATCGTCGGCCTTGGCCAGCAGCTCCTGGGCGTAGCTCTCCCCGAGTCGGCGAGCCCGCCGCCGCGCCGCCTCGACCGCCGTCGGCGGCCGTGCCCCTTGGTGACACGGCCACCAGGCGCGACCGTGGCGGATCACCGCCGGCCGCGCTCGATGCGCTCGCGGACGCGGCGCCAGCCGCCTCCGCCACGCTGCCTCGGGGCGCCGTCACGCGCTCCTCCAGCCAAGCCAGCGGTGGCGAAGCCGCCCGTCTCGCCGCGGGCCCGGTGGCTGTACCACCGCTGCGTCGCACGCGGTGCAGCCGGCCTCGTCGTGCAGCTCAGTCGACCCCGACAGCCGCGCAGCGCCGACGCGCACGGCGCCGGGCAGGTCGAGCGCGCGGCGGTCCCCCAGGTGGTGGTGGCCGCGCACCGACGGCCCGAAGCGGGCGGTCACGTGCGTCGAGTCTCGGGGCCGTCGAACTCGTAGCAGCCGGGTCGGATGCAGGGGCCGAGGTGGGCCGTGCCGAGGCGGGTGCCCGAGCGCGGCCATCGCGGCCACGCCGGCCTCCACGACTCCGGCGAGCAGCCCCGCCACCCGGCGTGGACGACGCCGACCGCGTCGCTCGCCGACCAGCACCACCGGCGCGCAGTCGGCGGTGCGGACCGCCAGCCGGCAGCCCGGGCATCGCGGTCACCGCCGCGTCCGCCTCTGGCTCCGGCGTGCTCGCCCGGGCTGCGGCGACCGTCACGACGTCCGGCTCCGTGGACCTGGCGCAGCCACGTCCACGTCCGGTGGCGAGCGGCGCTGAGGTCGCCGGCGAGGTCGCCGTCGACCCGGCTGGTCCAGCGCGAAGCGGGGTGACGAGCAGAGCTACTTGAGGAAGGACGGGACGTCGAAGTCGTCGTCGCCCTCGAGGTCGAGGTCGTCGTCGCCGTCGTCGTCGTCACCGAACACGCTGCCGGCGCCGAGTCGACGGTGCTGGCCGCGGCCCGCTGCCCTCGCCCGTCGTCCCAGCGATCGAAGCCGGCGGCGATGACGGTGACCCGCACCTCGTCGCCCATGTCGTCGTCGATGACGGTGCCGAAGATGATGTTGGCGTCGGGGTGGGCGACGCCGTGGATGATCTCGGCCGCCTCGTTGACCTCGAAGAGGCCGAGGTCGCTGCCGCCGGCGATGGTGAGCAGGATGCCGCGGGCGCCCTCGATCGACGCCTCGAGCAGCGGGCTGGAGATGGCGCCGCGGGCGGCGTTGAGGGCCCGGCCCTCGCCGCTGGCGTAGCCGATGCCCATGAGCGCGGAGCCGGCGTTGCTCATGATCATCTTCACGTCGGCGAAGTCGGTGTTGATGAGGCCGGGGGTGGTGATGAGGTCGGTGATGCCCTGGACGCCCTGGAGCAGGACCTCGTCGGCCATCTTGAAGGCGTTGAGCATCGAGGTCTTGTCGTTCGAGACCGTGAGGAGCCGGTCGTTGGGGATGACGATGAGGGTGTCGACCTTCTCCTTCAGCCGCTGGATGCCCTGCTCGGCCTGCACGGAGCGACGACGTCCCTCGAAGGCGAACGGACGGGTGACCACGCCGATGGTGAGCGCGCCGAGGCTCTTGGCCATCTCGGCCACGACGGGGGCGCCGCCGGTGCCGGTGCCGCCGCCCTTGCCCGGCGGTGATGAAGACCATGTCGGCGCCCTTGAGCACCTCTTCGATCTCCTCGCGGTGCTCCTCGGCCGCCTGCCGGCCGACCTCGGGGTCGGAGCCGGCGCCGAGGCCCCGGGTGAGCTCGCGACCGATGTCGAGCTTCACGTCGGCGTCGCTCATGAGCAGCGCCTGGGCGTCGGTGTTGATGGCGATGAACTCCACGCCCTTGAGCCCGGCGTCGATCATGCGGTTGACGGCGTTGACGCCGCCACCGCCGATGCCGACCACCTTGATGACGGCGAGGTAGTTCTGCGGGTTGCCGACCATGGGTCTGGTTACCTCCAAGAGGGGCTCCTTGCAGACCCGCTGGTGGGATCGTGGGGAGTGCTGAGGGTGCGCGCATTGCCGGGCACCGTGGGGGGGCCCGGCCTGAAGGTCGAGGTGAGGTCGAGGTGGATCTTGACCCCTGTGGACGGTCGGAAGGCTACGAGCACCCTTCCTCCCGGGTCAACACCGGGCTGCCCGGCGCCCGCACGTCGATGACGTCAGCGCAGGTCAGGTCGACCTGGTCGAGCACCGTGCCGCAGCGATCGCACCTTGGCCTCGAGCCGGGTGGCGTCGCCGAAGCGGACCTCGGTGCCGTCGCTCGAGGGTGGCCGACGAGCGGCTCGCTGGCGGCCGACGGCTCGAGCGCCAGCGAGGGGCTCACCGCCGGCGAGGCGGACGGCCAGGGCCAGGGCGTCGGCGGCGCTCGGGGGGCAGGTACCGTCCGGGCGCCGAGCGATCCGGACAGCCCGACCAGCCGAACGAGCGGGTCCCTGGCCCGCCGATCGGCCGCCAGCGCCCGCCCTTCGGCGTCGACCAGGACCGCTCCGGCCCCCTCGCCGACCACGGCCACCGGGACCCGCTCGGTGAGGCGCGATGCGCCACCTGGCCATCGAGGCCCCGATGCACCCGCACCTCGCCGACCCACGGCAGCTCGGCCACCCGCTCCCCCGCCGCCCGCAGGTCCAGGTCCATGAGCTGCTCACCCCGGGCGATGCCCGCCGCGCTCGAGGACCGCGCCGGGTGCCGTGCGCTCGGCACCGGTCACCACCACCTCGTCGACGTCGAGGAGCGGCGACCGAAGGGCTCCGGCGAACCCGGCCGCTCACCGCCAGCAGGACGAGCCCCACGTCGACCAGCCGCTGCAGCCGACGGCGGCCCGCCCCCCGCTGCACCTCGATGCGCCGAGCACGGATCCGCGGATCGATGGGCGCGGCGGTCAGGGCGACGGGTCGCTCCAGGGTGGTGGTGGGCGGCACAGCCATCGTCAACCCTCGATCTCAGGTCGAGGGTTGTGGTCGAAGCCGACGAGGCGTGTCTCGGGGTGCAGGTCGACCCCGGTGGCGGCTCGGACGAGCGCCTGCACCTCCAGCATCAGGGCGCGGACGTCGTCGGCCCGGCCGCCGTCGTCGGCCTGGATGAAGTTGGCGTGCTTGGTCGACACCGGCCGCCGTGCCGTGCCGCCGGCCCTTGGCCGCCCGCCGCCTCGATCAGCCGACCGGCAGAGTCGCCGTGCGGGGTTGGTGAAGACGGACCCGGCGTTGGGCCCGCCGGGCTGGTTGGCCCGGCGCCACGCCACGATCTCCGCCAGCGCGGCGCTCCCCTGCGTCCGGGTCGCCGACGGCCAGGGCCAGCCGAGCCGCCACCACGACTGGTGGGGCGCGATCGCTCGAGGTGCGGTAGCCCAGGTCGAGGGCAGCGGCGGGCACCCATCCATCCTCCCCGCTGCGCAGGTCGATCACGCGGATCCTCGTGAGGCTGGCAGCCATGTCGGAGCCGTGGCCTCCGGCGTTCATCCGCACCGCCCCGCCGATCGACCCCGGGACGCCGACGGCCCACTCGAACCCGGTCAGGCCGGCGGCGACGGTGCGTCGAGCCACCACCGGGAGCGGCGGCCGCCGCGCCGGCCTCCACGTCGGTGCCCTCGACGTCGATCGCCGGCGAAGCGCCTCGCCGAGCACGACGGCCAGCCCGGGGAAGCCCGCGTCGGCCACCAGCAGGTTGCTCCCCCTGCCCACCACCAGCACGTCGACGCCGGTGGCGGTGACGACCTCCGCGACGCGGCTGCAGGTCGTCCTCGGTGTCCACGTGCAGCAGCAGCTGCGGCGGGACCGCCCACCCGGTAGGTGGTGAGGGGGCCGAGCGGCGCGTCGCGCCTCGCCCGGTCGCCCAGTCGATCTGCCACCGTCGGCGATCACCGTCGGCCTCGCTCATCGCTGCCGGGACCTCGAGCGCGGCGATCACCCGGTCGGGGATGGTGGTGAGGTCGCCGGCCCCCAGCGTCAGGCAGAGGTCGCCGGGGCGCAGGGTGGCGACCAGGTAGCGGACCACGTCGTCGAGGGTCGGGCATCCACGCCATCGGCTGCCACGGGTGGGCGTCCAGGACCGCGTCGACGCACCAGCTTGCCGGTGACCCCGGGTCGGGGCGCCTCCCCGGCGGCGTAGAGCGTCGCACGACCACGAGGAGGTCGGCGTCCATCGAAGGCGTCGGCGAACGAGTCGGCCGAGCGCCTCCGTGCGGCTGTACCGGTGCGGCTGGAAGGCAGCACACCACCCGCCGCCACCCACCAGCGCGCGCCGCAGCGAGCGCCGCCGCCACCTCGGTGGGCAGGTGGTCGTAGCTGTCCACGAGCACCACGCCCGCCGCCTCGCCTCGCACCTCGAAGCGCCGGGCCACCCCACGGAAGCCGGCGAGGGCGGCCGCCCCCGTCGGGCAGGTCGACCCCGAGCTGGTGGGCGATGGCCAGGGCGGCGGCCGCGTTGCGGGCGTTGTGGTCGCCGGGCGCGCCGGCACCGCCACCGCCGACCGCGGCGCCTCCGTGGTGGAGCGTGAAGCGCACCCCGGTGCCCTCGGTGTCGATCCCGTCGATCCGATAGTCCGCCGTCGCGGCCGTGCCGTAGGTGACCGCGCGCTGGGCGTGAGGGCGACCAGCGCGGCCGCTCCGGGGTCGTCGAGCGCACAGCACCGCCGGGCCCGGTCGACCGCGGCCACGAAGCGCTCGAACGCCGCCCGCAGCTGCGCCTCCCCGCCCCAGTGCTCGAGGTGGTCCGCCTCCACGTTGGTGACGATGGCCGCCTCCGCCGCCAGGGCCAGGAAGGTGCCGTCGCTCTCGTCGGCCTCCACCACCAGCGGGCCCGGCCCGCCCCAGGCCGCGCTGCGACCCAGGCCGGCGACGCCTGCGCCCACCACCCAGCCCGGCGCCTGACCGGCCGCCGACGAGGACGGTGGCGAGCAGGGCGGAGGTGGTGGTCTTCCCGTGGGTGCCGGCCACCGCCACGGTGCGGCGCGCCGCCGGCTGATGGCGGCCAGCGCGGCCGAGCGGTGGACGACCGGGGTGCCCGGCCGCGCGCGCCGCGCACCACGTGCGGGTGGTCGGGCGGGGTGGCGGTGGAGATCACGACCGCATCGACCGCCGGCGAGCGCGCCGGGCGTCGCCGGTCGCCGACGTCGACGCCGAGCGGCCGCGCAGCGGCTCGAGGAACGGGCGTGTCGGCGGTGGGGTCGTGCCCGCTCACGGGTGGCCCATCTCGACCAGCAGGGTGGCGATCGCGCTCATCCCGGCCCCGCCGACGTTGGTGACGTGCAGAGCCGGCGACCCGTCGAGGTCGAGAGCCGGCTCAGCTCACGGGCATGGGCTTCAGCGAGGGCGGCGATGTCGTCGCGCGGCGTCGGGACGGGCCCACCTCCGGGCGGCCGCGGCCATGGCCTGCCAGGCGCTGGTCGTCGGCGAGGAGGGCGTCGACCTCCGCGACCAGCCGCGGCCCGTCGAGCGTCGGCGTCGGGCACCAGGACGGCGGCCCCGGCCTCGACGAGGTGGCGGGCGTTGCCCGTCTGCTGGTCGGCGGTGACGAACGGCGAAGGCACGAGGATCGGACGGCAGGCCGGCGGCGGCCAGCTCGAAGCAGGTGCTCGAGCCCGACCGGCACACGGCGACGTCGGCGGCCGCCAGGGCGGCGGGCATGTCGTCCTCGTAGGCCACCAGGTGCGAGCGGCCAGAGCCCCGAGGTCGGTCGGGGGCGGCGGCCGCGACGACGTCCCAGTCGCGCCGGCCCACGACGTGGTGGACGGCCAGGTCGGACTCGGTCGCGCCACCTGGGCAGGGCCCCGAGCACCGCCTCGTTGAGGCGGAGCGCGCCCAGGGAGCCGCCGAACACCAGGAGCAGCTGTCGGCCGGGCTCGACGCCCGACGGCGCGCTTGGCGGCCGACCGATCGCGCGCCGGGTCGAGGGCGCGTGATCTCGGCGCGGATCGGGTTGCCGGTGACCACCGCCCGCGGCAGGGCGGTGCCGGGGAAGCTGACCGCCGCCGCCCTGGCGAAGCGGACCGACCAGGCGGTTGGCGGCACCGGGCGCCTGGTTCTGCTCGGCCACCACGACCGGCACCCGGCGCAGCACGGCGGCCAGGCCGACCGCCACGCTCGCGTAGCCGCCCACCGCCACCACCACCGCGGGTCGCAGCCGGCCCACCAGCCGCAGGGCCCGAACACCGGCGACCAGGAGGCCGGCGAGGGCGCCCAGGTTGGCCACGGTGAGGCGCCGCTGGATGCCGCGGCCCGGGAGCAGCGTCATCGGGTAGCCGGTGGGCGGCACGAGGCGGGCCTCGATGCCGCGCTCGGCGCCGACGTAGTGGATGCTCGGACGGGGGTGACCGGCCGTCGACGAGGGCGTCGGCGATGGCCAGGGCGGGTAGCACGTGACCGGCGGTGCCACCGCCGGTGACGATGGCGAAGGTGGCTCGACGGGCGTCACCGCGACACTGGTCGACCGCCGTCGGGGCGGGCCCGACGGCGGCCGGGCGTCGGGCAGCCGGCGCCTGCCGAGCGACGTTGAGGAGGAGGCCGGCGCCCGATCATGCTGAAGAGCAGCGACGACCCGCCGTAGCTGACGAAGGGCAGCGGGCACGCCGGTGATGGGCAGGATGCCGATCACCGCGCCGATGTTGACGAAGGCCTGGGTGCCGAACCACATGGTGACGCCGGCGGCCAGCAGCATCCCGAACCGATCCGGGGCGAGGAGGGCGGCCCGCGCGCCCAGGACGCACAGGGTGACGAACAGGGCCACGACGTGAGGGCGCCGATCAGGCCCAGCTCCTCACCGATGATGGCGAAGATGAAGTCGGTGTGGGCGTACGGGCAGGAAGCCCCACTTGGCCCGACTCTCGCCCAGGCCCGTGCCGGTGATGCCCGCCGGAGGCCACCCCGACCAGCGACTGGATGTTCTGGTAGCCGGTGTTCTGGTAGTCGGCCCACGGGTCGAGGAAGGCGAGCACGCGGGCCCGGCGGTACGGGGCCCAGAGGGCCAGGCCGGTGGCGATGGCGGCGCCGGCCGACGGCCAGGCCCGTGAGCGGGCAGGAACGGGGTGCCGGCCACGAAGAGGAGAGAGAGGACGATCGCTCCGAGTGACCAGAGTGGTGCCGAGGTTGGGCTGCAGCATGAGCAGCAGCGCCACTCCACCGAACACGATGCTCACCGGGACCAGGGTGAGCCGGGTGTCGTCCATCCACGCCGCCCGCCGGGCCAGCAGGTCGGCCACGAACAGCAGGATCGTGAGCTTCGCCAGCTCGGACGGCTGGAGGGAGAAGGGCCCGTAGCCGAGCCACCGCGACGCCCCGTTGACCGTGATGCCCACCCCGGGGACGAGCACCAGCGTCAGCAGCACGCCGCTCACCGCCAGCGCCGGGATCGACCAGCGACGCCACCGGTGGTAGTCGACCCGCAGCACGACGACGCAGGCCGCGATCCCGAACGCCAGCCACATGGCCTGGCGCATGACGACGTACCAGGACGAGCCGTACTCGTCGAGGGCCACGACCGAGGAGGCCGACAGCACCATCACCAGTCCGAGGAAGTTCAAGGTGGTGATGACGGCCAGCAGGCCGGCGAAGGTCTTCGACCGCCGGCGCGGCGCCACCGGCTTGGCGGTGGGGTGTCGCCGCCGCGACGGCCAGACGTCGTCACGCCGGGCGGCGGAGCGCGATCGGGTGGCGCTCATCGGGCGGCAGCCGCGGCGAGGAGATCCGCGCACGGCACGGACGAAGTCGTCGCCGCGCTCCGCGTAGGAGCCGTACCAGTCGAACGAGGCACAGGCGGGCGAGAGCAGCACCACGTCGCCGGGCCGGGCCAGCGCGGCCGCGGCAGCCACGGCGTCGTCCATCGAGGAGGCGGTGCGGACGGGTCGGATGCCGTCGAAGGCTGCCACGACCTCCGGGCCCGCCTCGCCGATGGCCACCACGGCACGGACGTGGTCGGCCTCCTCGGCCAGCTCCGACGAGGTCGAGGCCCTTGTTGCGCCCCCCGGCGATCAGGACCACCGACGGGAAGCCACGGATGGCGGCGCGGGTGGCGTGGGGCGCGGTGGCCTTGGAGTCGTCGAACCAGCGCACCCCTCCAGCCTCGCCCACGAGGGTCACCCGATGGGGGAGCCCAGCGGAAGGCCACGCAGCGCGTCGCGGACGCCCTTCGGCTGTCGCTCCGCCGTGCAGGGCCGACGCCGGCGGCGGCCAGGGCGTTGGCGAGGTCGTGGGGGATGCGCCCGCTGGAGCTCGCCGGTCTCGGCCAGCAGGTCACCATCGGGCAGCACGAGCCGGGCGCCGTCGAGGTGGAGTCGGCGCCGGGGCCGAGGCCGAAGGTGACGTGCCGGGCCGGGGCGGCGGCGAGGTGGGTGGCCACCACCGGGTCGTCGGCGTTGCCGATGGCCACCTGCTCGGGGCGCTGGTCGGCCCAGAGCCGGGCCTTGGCGGCGACGTAGGCCGTCGAGGGTGGCGTGGTTGTCGAGGTGGTCCGGGGCCAGGTTGAGCCAGGTGCCGACGTCGGGGGCGAACCGCCTGGGAGTGGAGCAGGCGGAACGACGACGCCTCCACCACGAACACCTCGGTCGACGGGTCGTCGATGGCCGCCACCAGAGGGCATCTCGGTGTTGCCCACCGCCACCGCCGATCGGCCCGAGGCCCGCAACATGGCGCGGGTGAGCTCCGGTGACGGTGGTCTTGCCGTTGGTGCCCGTGATGGCCACCAGGGGGCGGTCGTCCCAGCGGGCGGCCAGGTCGAACTCGGACAGCACCGGGGTCGGCGCTGGCCGCGGCCGCCGCGAACACCGGGTGGTGGTCGGGCACCCCGGGGCTCGGCAGCACCGCGTCGCGCGTCCGCCACCAGCCGCGCCAGCGCCTCGGCATCGGGAGCCTCCACCAGCGCCACCCCCAGGCGGTCGGCGACGTCACGGCCGGCGGGCGTGGGGTGGTCGTCGACGGCGGGACCGCCTCCTCGCCGTGAGCACCAGCGCCCGCAGCACGGCCTGCCCGGTGACGCCGAGGCCCAGCACGAGGTGCACGGCTAGTCGAGACCCCCGGTGCCGATGAAGTCGGCGTAGTAGAGGCCCAGGGCCAGCGCTGCGCAGGCGCCGGCCAGGAGCCAGAACCGCACGATCACCGTGGTCTCGGGCCAGCCGCCGAGCTCGAAGTGGTGGTGGATCGGCGCCATGCGGAACAACCGGCGCTGAAGAGCCGGAAGCTGCCGACCTGGAGGATCACCGAGAGCGACTCGGTGACGTAGAGCGCCCCGACGATCGGCAGGAGGAGCTGCACGTTGAGCACCAGGACGATCGACGCCACCCCGGCGCCGATGGCCAGCGATCCGGTGTCGCCCATGAAGATCCGCGCGGGCGCGGCGTTCCACCAGAGGAACCCGGCGCAGGCGCCGACCATCGCGGCGGCCACCACCGCGATGTCGAGCGCGTGGTTGACCTGGTACGTGTCGAAGTGACGGAAGGCCCAGAAGCCGATGGCCATGAGGCAGGAGAACACGAGCATGGCCGAGCCGGCCGCCAGGCCGTCGAGACCGTCGGTGAGGTTCACGCCGTTGGTGGTGGCGTAGATGAGCAGCACCGCCCAGGCGCACCAGCCCGACGTTCCCGAGCTCCCAGCCGGGGCTGTTCCACCGGGTGAACGACAGGGTGGTCTCCACGTCGGTCCACAGCACGGTCGCGACGGCGAAGGCGACGGCCACGACGAGCAGGCCGACCGTCTTGGCCCGCTTGGAGAGACCGGCGTTGCGCTCGTTGGTCACCTTGATCCAGTCGTCGAGGAGACCCGACCAGCCCGGCGCCGACGATGCAGCGCCATCACCAGCAGCCCGGTGCGGGTGAACAGGACGCCGCTGCGCACGTGGGCGGCCGAGGTAGCCGACCACCGCCGCGCCGACGATGGCGAGCCCGCCCATCGGCGGGGTGCCGGCCTTCACGGTGTGCCCTTCGGGCACGTCCTCGTGGATGGGCTGGCCGATCTTGCGGGCGATCAGCCAGTCCATGAGCAGCTTGGTGCCGAGGATGGACGTCCCGCCGGCCAGGCAGGCGGCGAGGAGGAGGGCTACCACGGCCGGATCCTCGCAGGGCGCGGAGGGCGCGCGCGCGCCACCTCCCGGTCGTCGAAGGGGATCGGCTCACTCGCCGACCACCTGGACCGCCTCGTGGCCCTTGCCGGCGATCACGACGACATCGCCGGTCTGGGCCTCGGCCGAGGGCCGGCGCGATGGCCCGGCCGCGGTCGGGCTCGACGTGCACCGGGGCCGTCGGCGGGCATGCCGGCGCGGATGGCCTCGATGATGGCCAGCGGGTCCTCGCCTCGGGGGTTGTCGGAGGTCAGGACCACCCGATCGGCCAGCCGGGCCGCCACCTCGCCCATCTCCGGGCGCTTGGTGGGGTCGCGGTCGCCGCCCGCACCGACCACGAGGAGCACCCGACCACCGACGGGCGGCCTCCCGGGCCGCCTCGAGGGCGCCGGCGAGCGCGCCCGGCTTGTGGGCGTAGTCGACCAGCACGGCGAACGGCTGCCCCTCGTCGACCGGCTCGAAGCGACCGGGGACGCGCGGGCGCCGGCCAGCGCCCGCGGCGATGGTGGCGGACGTCGACGCCCAGCCGGGCGGCCGCAGTGGCGGCGGCGAGGGCGTTGCTCACGTTGAAGCGCCCGCCCAGCGGCAGCTCGATGCGCTGGCCCCGCCAGCGGAAGGCGGCACCGGTGGCGTGCACGGTCGAGCTCCTCGGCGTCGGCCAGCGAGTAGCCCTCGGTGGGCACGTCGCGCCCGTCGAGCCAGCTCCTGCCCGCGTGGGTCGTCGAGGTTCACCACGGCCGCCGTCGGCGTAGGCGGGCGTGAACAGCGGTGGCCTTGGTCTCGAAGTAGTCGTCCAGGTCGCGATGGAAGTCGAGGTGGTCGTGGGAGAGGTTGGTGAAGACCGCCACCGCGAAGCGGGTCGCCCGCACCCGGCCCATGGCGAGGGCGTGCGACGACACCTCCATGGCCACCGCCTGCCGGCCGGCGTCGCGCCTCGGCCGCCAGCTGGGCTTGGAGCTCGGGTGCCTCCGGGGTGGTCCGGGGCCCGGTGAGCGTGCCGAGCACCGATGGTCGGCCAGCCGTGCGCCGCGCAGGACCGCAGCCCAGCAGGTGGGTGGTGGTGGTCTTGCCGCTGGTGCCGGTGACGCCGACCACGGTCAGCGCCTCCGACGGGTGGCCCCAGAAGGCGGCCGCCACCGGCCCCATGGCCTCCCGCACGGAGGCGACCTGCACCTGCGGCAGCGGCGGTGGCCACCAGGCGCTCGACGAGCAGCGGCGACGGCGCCGGCCGCCGCGGCCGTCGTCGGCCAGGTCGTGACCGTCCACCGCGCGCCCGGGACGCAGCAGAACAGCGCACCCGGGCAACACGCCGCGGGTGTCGTGGACGACCGACGCTGATCTCGGTCGTCCCGGCCGCCGCCGGGTCGAGGGCGACCGCCGATCCGCGGGTCGTCGGCGAGCAGGGCGTCGAGCCGCACGGTCAGCCGCCGTCGCGCGCGGTGCGGGCGTGTCGCCGGCGGGGTGGTCGTGGTGGTGGGCGCGGTGGCCGGGCTGGCCCGCACCCGCTCGGGCTCGGGCGAGCACCGGCCCGGCCTCGGCCTCGGCGGCGGCGGTGTCGGGGGCGGGCGCCCGCTCCACGAGCGGCGGGGGGATGCGGAAGAGCCGCAGGCCGTACTGGGCCAGGTCGGCGAACACCGGCGCAGCCACCGTGCCGCCGTAGATGTCGCCGGACGGCTCGTCGATCACCACGATGATCGACAGCTCGGGCTTCTCGGCGGGCACGAAGCCGACGAAGTTGGCCACGTAGTGGTAGTTGCCGGCGGCGTCCTGGTAGCCGCCTTCGGGGAGGGGCTTGCGGGCGGTGCCCGTCTTGCCGGCCACCGAGTAGCCGGTGATGCCGCCTCGGGTCCCGGTGCCCTCGGCCACCACGTTCACCAGCATCTCCCGCATCTGGCTGGGCCGTCTGCTCCGACACGACGCGGCGCGGCTCGCCGACGTCGACGCGGGTGGCGGGTGCCGTCGCTGTCCACGGTCTCCAGCACCAGCCGGGGCGGGACGTACACGCCGTCGTTGGCCAGCACGTTGTAGGCCTCGAGCATCTGCAGGGCGGTCACGGCGATGCCCTGGCCGATCGGGATCGAGCCGATCGACGTGCCGCTGTAGTCCTCCGGGGCGAGCAGCGAGCCCGGCCGCCTCGTTCGGGAACTCGAGGGCGGTCGTGGTGCCGAAGCCGAAGCGCGCGCAGGTAGTGGTCGAGCTTGTCCTTGCCGAGCTGCTGGGCCAGCATGATCGTGCCGATGTTGGAGGACTCGGTGAGGATCCGGGTGACGGAGTAGCGCTCGGTCGGGTGCGGGTCGTGGTCGGTGAAGAGGTGGTCGCTCACCTGGAGCGAGTCGGGCACGGTCAGCTCGGTGCTCGGCGTCACGAGGCCCTCCTCGAGGGCGGCGGCCACGGTGATGACCTTGTTGACCGAGCCGGGCTCGTACACCGCGGTGGCACCGAGGTTGTTGCCCGGTGGCCACGACCTCGCCGGTCTCGGGGTCGGTGGTGAAGTTGGCCAGGGCCAGGATCTCGCCGGTGCCGGGACGGGACACGATGGCCGTGCCGCCCTTGGCCGCCCTTGGCCGATGATCTGGGCGGCCAGCGCCCGCTCGGCCTCGTACTGCATCGACCGGTCGATGGTGAGCACCAGGTCGTCGCCCCGCTCGGCGGGCACCCGCTCGTGCTCGCCGCCCGGGATGGTGCGACCGTCCGGGTCCTTCTCGATGACGAGCTGGCCGGGCTCGCCCGGTGAGGGCGTCGTCGTACTGCTTCTCGAGCCCCGAGAGACCCTCGTTGTCCACGCCCGACCTGGCCGAGGACCGAGCGGGCGAGGTCGCCGGCCGGCGCGAACCGCTTCGGCTCCTCGATGAAGCCGATGCCGGGGAGCTCGAGCGCCTCGACCTGCTCGGCGACAGCGTCGTCGACGCGCCGGGCGACGTACGTGAACTCTGCGTCGGCGGCGAGCCTGTCGGCCAGCGCCGTGGTGGCGGCCGCGTCGAGGCGCGAGCGGGCCGGCCAGGGCGCTGGCCACCTCGAGGGGGTGCTCGATGAGCGAGGGGTTGGCCCAGATCGTCTGCTGCGGGAGGCTGACGGCCAGGTCGTTGCCGTTGCGATCGAAGATCGAACCCCGGTCGGCGGGCAGGGTGATGTCCTGGAACCGCTGGGAGGCGCCGAAGGCGGCGTACTCCTCGCCGGCGAGCGCCTGCACCTGCACCAGCCGCACGACGATGGCCCCGAAGGCGACCAGCAGGACCAGCAGCGTGCAGGCCGAGACGGAGGCGAGGGCGTCCGGCCCGGTCGCGTCGGCTGGACGCGGCGAGAGGTCGCGGGGCGGGGCGACGGCGCACGCCGCGGTGCGCGCCGCGCGCGGCACCGCCCCGCCGAGGGTCGGCAGGGCGGGGCGATGCCGGGCGGCGACCGCGGGCGGTGCGGGTGCGGACCCGACCGGGGTCATGGGGCGGGCGACTCCAG
This sequence comes from uncultured Microthrixaceae bacterium, assembly GCA_963795165.1. Classification (GTDB taxonomy): domain Bacteria; phylum Actinomycetota; class Acidimicrobiia; order Acidimicrobiales; family VFJN01; genus VFJN01. The sequence goes on from CAWCGT010000001.1 coordinate 868,661, forward strand.
CAGCGGCTTCATCGTCGGACCAGGTGCGGTCCGGTCGACCCCGACGGTGGGATCGGCGGCGGGCTCGGTGTCGTCACCCGTCGTCGGTCCCACCGTCGAGGGATCGGGGGCGTGGGCTGGAGGTACACCAGGTCGTCCGGCGTGACCATGCCCTGCTCCTGGGCGGCGGCCACGATGCGCGCAGGCGACTCCAGCTCGGCCACGTCCTTGCGAAGCACGCTGGTAGCGGGCCTGCTCGACGGACAGCTCGGCGTCGAGTCGGTCGAGTCGCACCTGGCCCTGCACGAGCACCGTGTGCGACACCGCGACGGCCAGGAGGGTGGCGAAGAGCGATGCGGTGAGCGAGCACGGCGGTGGCGGGCGTCAGCCGTCGCCGGCGTCGCTCGGCGGGGGCCACGACCCGAAGGTGGCGGGGCTGCGTCGGGGCCGTCGGACCGGGCGCGGGTCGGCCACGGCGGCGGCCGGCGCCGCGGCGAGGGCGGCGGATCGGGTGGTGCTGCGGTGCATGGCGTCATGGGTGTCACGTCTTCGGGTCGGAGGGATGAGGGACGCTTCTCGGCCGCCCGCAGGCGGGCGCTGGCGGCGCGGGGGTTGGTCTCCAGCTCGGCGTCGTCGGGCTGTCCAGGCCCCGGCCTTGAGCAGCCGCACCGTTGGGTGCACGTCGGGAGGCGGGGGCAGGTGGGCGGGGCCCCGCCACCCACCGGTGGCGGCGTGGCGAAGGCGGGCCTTGACGATCCGGTCCTCACCGGAGTGGTAGGCGAGCACCGCGCAGCGACCGCCGGGCTGGAGGGCGGCGATGCCGGCGTCGATGGCCGCCGGGGAGCACGTCGAGCTCGGCGTTGACCGCGATCCGGATGGCCTGGAACGTGCGCTTGGCAGGGTGGCCGCCGGTGCGTCGAGCCGGAGCCGGGATGGCGTCGCGGACGATCTCGGCCAGCTCGGTGGTGGTGGCCACGGGCCGAGCGGCTACGATGGCTCGGGCGATGCGGCTGGCGTAGCGCTCGTCGCCGTAGGCGCGCAGGACGTCGGCCAGCTCGACGGTCGTCGGTGTCGTTGACGACGTCGGCGGCGGAGCGCGGTCTGGCTCCGGTCCATCCGCATGTCGAGCGGCGCGTCGTGGCGGTAGCTGAACCCGCGATCGGCGCGATCGAGCTGGGGGCTGCTGACCCCGAGGTCGAAGAGCACGCCGCTCACGGGTGTGCGTGTCGAGCTGTTCCACGATGTCGTCCAAGGCGTCGAACCGAGTGCGGTGCAGGAGGGCCCGGTCCCCGAAGGGCCGGAGCCGCTCGGTCGCCGCAGCGAGGGCGTCGCGGTCCTGGTCGAGGCCCAGCACCCGAAGGTGCCGATGCCGTTCGAGCAGCGCCGCTGCGTGCCCCGCGCCACCGACGGTGGCGTCGACCACCCAGCCGGGTGGCACCGGGGCGAAGAGGTCGACGATGCGTTCCAGGAGCACCGGCTGGTGCCGGAAGCTCGGGGCCGCCTCGCCGTCGGTGTCGCTCACCTGCAGCCCCCCGGAGAGCGGGTGCCCGCCGGGATGTCTCCCCGGATCGGAGCTCGATGGGAAGCGGGCGGAGAGGGGGCCTTCCATCGCGCTGCCCGGGGGGCTGCAGGGGAGCGACACCGCTCCTCGCACGTCTTCGGTTGTCGTCCTGCTCCTCTCGTCTTGGTTGATCGGTCGTCGTTGGTCGGAGGCGGTCACCGGCTGGTGCCGCCCGGTCAGAGCCCCAGCTCGGCGAACGCTGCGGGCCAGGTCGGCTCGTTGCCGTCGGGGGTCATGGCCGCCCAGCGGACCTGGTCCCAGATCTCGGCGCGGTCGTGGCGGCCGTTGATCGACCACCTGGCGAGCCCAGGCCGGCGTAGTCGCGCAGCACCTGAGGGATCGACGACCCGGCCCTGCTGGTCGGGGGTCACCTCGGCGGCGTTGGCCATGAACTGCCGGAAGGCCGGCATCGGCACCTCCTTGGCGTCCACCCGACGGTGGATCTCGTCGGCCATCTCGTCGAAGCCGTCGACCGACCACAGGCCCAGGCAGCCGTCGAGCATGCCGAGCATCCCGGTCTCGCCGAGCTGGGCGCGGATCTTCGACGGCAGGACCATGCGGCCCTTGTCGTCCAGTCCGTGCTCATAGGTCCCGACGAAGCGGGTCCGCTGCTCTGCCATGACGCCTGCTGCCTTGCTCCTCGTACGGAGGTGCCGGGCTGGCTCCTCCGCTCACCGCCCAACGGCTCAGGAGCCCCTCCCTGTGCCGCTGCGTGCCAACGTATGCCGTTCTACGTGCCACCGTCAACCACTGATCCCCACCAGGGCCCCTCCGACCCCACGCCGTGCCGCCCCCCGGGGCGCGCCGGAGGAGGGTGACCAAGCCCGCCGGCCGAGCCCGTCAGGGCAGGTGGCGCAGGAAGGCGTCCACGAGGGCGGGCAAGGGCACCCCCACCCCGGCGGCAGCCGGTGAGAGCTCCTCGACCGCGTCGCTGGACAGGCGCAGCAGCGGTGCCAGATCGGCCGGCTGCCAGCGCCCGAGGGCGGCGCACTGGAAGCGGGCGGCGACTCGGGTGCGGCGCTGGGCCACTCCCACCAGCTTGGCCCCACCGGGTCCGACCAGCTCCCCGGGGGCTCGGCCGGCGAAGCAGACGAGATCCGACAGGGGGCTGCGCGCCATCGGGCCCTCGTGCTGGTTGGCGGAGACGCCCAGCTCGGCGAGGGCGTCGGCCCAGCACCGGGTCAGCCAGGCCGAGGCCCGCCCCACGTCGTCGTCCCACAGGGGGTCGCCAGCGGGCACCACCACGTCGACCCACAGCAGGGCATCGGGCTCCACCAGCACCGACCCGCCGCCACTGCGACGCTGCACCACCTCGATGCCCCGCTCCTCGCACGCGCGGGTGTCGACCACCTCACGGCGCTGGGTGCTCCCCAGCACGAGGGCGGGGCGGGTGGGCTCGAACAGCCAGACGACCCTGCTGGGCGGGTCAGGGATCGCCCGGGCGTGTGACCGGCTGGGCGGCTCCCGAAACCGCTCGACCGGCCAGGTCACGCAGAGAGCGACGCCGGCCGCAGGTAGGGCTGCCAGCTGCCGGGCACGGTGCCGACGGCGACCACCACCCAGGTCATCTCGCGGGGAGCGCTAGGGGTCGCCCCGCAGCACCATCGTGGTCTCGTGGAGCAGCCGGTCGCGCTTGCGGACGTTGCACGAGCGGCAGGCGGCCACGACGTTCTCCCAGGTGTGCTCGCCCCCCTTGCTGCGAGGCACCACGTGGTCGATGCTCTCGGCCGCCCCGCTGCAGTACTGGCAGCGGTGCCCGTCGCGGGCGAACACCCCGCGCCGGTTGAGGGGGGCGCGGCGGCGGTACGGCACCTTCACGAAGTGACGAAGACGGATCACCGACGGCACCGCGAGCGTGAGGTGCTCCGAGCGCAGGGCCTCCCCGGAGTCGTGGAGGATGTCGGCCTTGTGGTCGAGCACGAGCACGGCCGCCCGGCGGCTGGGCACCACGCACAGCGGCTCGTAGGTGGCGTTGAGCACCAGGGCCCGCGACATCGCCGGAACGCTACTTTCCCGGCGCCACCGGTGGGCGGCCAGTTGGTGGCGGTCGGCTCAGCGATCGATCTGACGACACCACCGGAGGTAGGTCACCAGGTCGTGCGGGTCCGGCGGTGTGTCGCCGGTGCCCCCGTACGCGGTCTGCAGCCGAAACCGGAGGTAGTCGGGATCGGGAAGGGGCAGGAACGGGGGGCGCCGCCACCACCCTCGCGGGGCCAGGCGACCGGCCTGGCGGAGGGCAGTCACCCAGAGGGCCGGGTGGCGGATCACCGCCAGCACGGCTCGCCCCGACCACGCCGAGGTCAGGGCCGGGCCCCCTGCTCGTCGCGCCAGCTGGCGGGCTGCGGGGGCTTCGGCTCCTTGGGCAGGCCCAGGACCATCTCGCCGAGGATGTTGCGCTGGATCTGGCTCGACCCGGCGTAGATGGTGCCGGCCCGGGCGTTGTAGAAGGCACCGACCCAGCTGGCGCTGTCGTTGGGGGCACCGGGGTCGTCGGTCTGGAACGACGACGCCGGCCATCGGCCGTCGGGGGTCATGGCCTCGGGGCCGAGGATGTCGATCGCCAGCTCGGTGACCTGCTGGTGGTGCTCGCTCCAGAAGAGCTTGAACACGCTGGCCTCCGGCCCTGGGTGGTGACCGCCCAGGAACTGGGTGAGGGACCGGAGCCCCAGGTAGCGCATGACCTCCACCCGAGCGTGGCAGGCAGCCAGCCGCTGGCGGATGGTCGGGTCGGAGGTGGCCCCGCGCTCCTTGGCCAGCGCCACCAGGCGATCGAGCTCGGTACGGAACATCAGGGGGAACGTGGCGGCGGCCTCGCCGCGCTCGTAGCCCAGCAGGGTCATGGCGACCGCCCAGCCGCCGTTCACCTCGCCGATCACGTGGTCCTTGGGGCACCGGGCGTCCGTGAAGAAGACCTCGTTGAACTCCGAGTCGCCAGAGATCATCTTGATCGGCCGCACCTCGACCCCGGGCTGGTCCATGGGGCACAGCAGGAAGGTGATCCCCTTGTGCTTGGGTACGTCGGGGTCGGTGCGGACGAGCACGAAGATCCAGTTGGCCAGGTGCCCCGCCGAGGTCCAGATCTTCTGGCCGTTGATCACCCACTCGTCGCCGTCGAGCCGGGCCCGGCACCCGACGTTGCCGAGGTCGGAGCCGGCGTTGGGCTCGCTGTAGCCCTGGCACCACACGTCCTCACCCGAGAGGATGCGCGGGATGAGGCGCCGCTTCTGCTCGTCGGTGCCCCAGTCGAGGAGGGTGTTGCCCACCATCTGGATGGAGAACACGTCGTTGGTCCCGCCCGCAGGCACCCCGGCTCGCTGAAGCTCCTCAGCGAGGATCACCTGCTCGAGGGCCGTGAGGCCGGGCCCGCCGTACTCGGTGGGCCACGACGTCGCCAGGTAGCCGTGGTCCCGGAGCACGTCTCGCCACTGCGCAGCGAAGGCGCGCGCCTCTTCGTGCCCGAGGGCGCCGACGCCCTGCCAATCGGGCGGGAGGTGCTCGGCCAGGAAGGCCTGCACCTTCTCCCGGTAGGCACCGGCTTCGGGCGGGTAGGTCGGGTCCACGCCGGCGAGAGTAGTGCCGCCGGCCGCTCGGCTCAGGGGCGGCCGAGGGCGCGCCAGGCCACCGCCGCCGCTCCCACCAACGGTCCGGCGTCCCCCAGCCCGGCCGGCTGCACGGTGGTGCCCCGAGCGAAGCTGATCCGAGCCGACCGGTCGACCTCCTCTTGGGCCGCCTTGAAGAAGGTGTCGCCGAAGCCCAGCGCCACCGATCCGGCCACCAGCGCCAACCGGAGATCGAGGAGCGCTGCCGTGGAGGCCACCGCCCGCCCCACCAGGCGCCCGGCGCGTCGCCGTTCGTCGTCATCGGCCTCGGCCGCCGGCGCGCCGGTGCGGTCGGCGATGGCGGTTCCGGACACCTCGGCCTCCAGGCAGCCGCGGCCGCCGCAGGGGCACAGCCGACCGTCGGGTTCCACGATCACGTGCCCGATGTGGCCGGCGTTGCCGTCCATCCCGTCGAGCAGGCGCCCGTCCAGGACGATCCCCCCACCGACGCCGGTGGACACCACCATGGCGATGAAGGCCGGCACCCCGCGACCCGCGCCGCGCCAACCCTCGCCGAGAGCCAGGGCCTTGGCGTCGTTGTCCACGTGGACCGGGATGGCGAGGGCCTCGGCCAACCGGGACCGCAGCGGGAACTCCCGCCACGCTGGGATGTTGAGCGGCGACACCGACTCGCCGCCGCGGGTCATGGGCCCGCCCGACCCCACCCCCACCGCGTGCTCGTCGCCGGCCGACACCTCGGCGGCCACCCCCAGCAGGGCCCCCAAGACGGCCTCGCCGTCGTCGCCGACTGGGGTGGGACAGCTGCTCCGGCGCAGCAGGCGCCCGTCGCGGTCGACGACCCCGGCAGCCAGCTTGGTGCCCCCCACGTCCAGGGCCAGGACCGTGTCCATCGGCGAGGAACCTACAGCGGCCCCGCGACGTCACCGGTGGGCAACTCGGCCTACCCTGTCCCGGCCGCGCAACGACCCCGAGGAGCACCAGGTGGCGACCAGGCAGCAGAGCCGTTCCCGTGGAGCTGGCGCCGGCTTCGCCGACCCCCACGACGCCGTGCTGAGCAACATCCAGCGGGTCATCCAGGGCAAGCCCGAGGTGATCGAGCTGGTGCTGCTCTGCCTGGTGTCGGAGGGCCACCTCCTGATCGAGGACGTCCCGGGCGTGGGCAAGACCAGCCTGGCCAAGGCACTGGCAGCGTCGATCGACGGCACCTTCGGTCGCCTCCAGTTCACCCCCGACCTGCTCCCCACCGACGTGGTCGGCCTCACGGTGTGGAACCGCACCACCAGCGAGTTCGAGTTCCGGCCCGGCCCGGTGTTCCACAACATCGTGCTGGCCGACGAGATCAACCGCGCCTCCCCCAAGACCCAGTCGGCCCTGCTGGAGGCCATGGCGGAGGCGCAGGTCACCGTGGATGGGGCCACCTACCGCTTGGCCAGCCCCTTCATGGTGATCGCCACCCAGAACCCCATCGAGCACGAGGGCACCTATCCGTTGCCCGAGTCGCAGCTCGACCGGTTCCTCATGCGCGTGTCGGTCGGGTACCCCTCGCCGGAGAGCGAGCTCCAGATCCTCGACGCCCACGGCGACCACGACGCCCTGGCCGACATCGGTGCGGTCATCACGGCGGACGACGTCCTGTCCCTCAGCCAGGCGGCCAAGGCCGTGCACGTCGCCCCGGCCCTCAAGGCGTACCTGGTCGACCTGGCCCACGCGTCCCGTCGCCACCCGCACCTGGCCCTCGGCATGTCGCCTCGTGCCACCTTGGCCCTCCAGCGGGTGGGCCGAGCCCGAGCGGCCGCCGCTGGCCGGGCCTACGTCGTGCCCGACGACCTCAAGGCGCTGGCGGAACCGGTGCTGGCCCACCGCCTGCTCGTGACACCGGAGGCCCAGCTGCAAGGGATCTCGGCCGGGGACGCGCTCAGCGACGTCCTGCGCTCCGTCCCCGTGCCCACCGGCAAGACCCGGTGACCCAGTCGTGCTGACCCGTCAGGGCTGGCTGGTGGCGGGCGGAGCCGGGGCGCTGCTGGTGGCTGGCCGAATCCTGGGCCTGGTGGAGCTCTTCGGCCTCGGCGTGATCGCCGCCGTGCTCCTCGGTGCCTCCGCCGCGCTGGTGGGGACGGCTCGGCTCGAGCTGGAGGTGGGCCGAGCCGTCCACCCCGCGCGCGTGAGCGTCGGTACGCCCAGCCGGGTGGAGCTGGCCATCCGGAACCTCCGGGCCTCCGGCACGCCAGTTCTGCGTCTCCGCGACCCTGTCTCGGGCACTCGAGGGGCTGACCTGCTGGTGCCCCCGCTCGGGCGCGGCGAGCGGACGGTGGCCGCCTATCGCCTCCCCACCGATCGGCGGGGTCTGGTGCACATCGGCCCGCTGGAGGTGGTGGTGGGCGACCCCTTCGGCCTGACCAGCCTGGCCACCATGGCCGCCCCCCAGGTCGATCTCACCATCTACCCCCACGTCGATGCCATCGATCCCCTCCCCTACACGACCGGCCACGATCCGCTGGCCGGCGCGCGGCAACCGAACTCCCTGGGCCGCAGCGGCGAGGACTTCTACGCCCTGCGGCCCTACGTGGTGGGCGACGACCTCCGGCGCATCCACTGGCCCTCGTCGGCCCGGCACGACGAGCTCCTCGTCCGCCAGCACGAGCTGCCGTGGCAGGGCCGCACCACGATCCTGCTCGACGTCCGCAAGGCCGCCCACGCCGGAGAGTCGCTGGAGGTGGCGGTGTCGGCGGCCGCCAGCATCGTGGCGGCCACGGCCCGGCGACACGATCTCGTGCGCCTCATCACCTCGGCCGGGACCGACTCCGACTTCGCGCCCGGGTCGGATCACATCGAGGCGATCATGGAGCACCTGGCGATCGTCCCCGCCGACCCCGGGGGCAGCCTGCGCCGCAGCATCGAGCTCCTGGGACGCCGATCCACGGGCGGGGCGCTGGTGGTGATCGTGGCCGAGGTGCCCGACGACGACCTCCGGGCGGCCGCCACTCTTCGGGGCCGCTACGGCTCGCTCACCGTCGTTCGGGTGGAGCGGTCGGCGTGGGATCCGGCCGCGCCACCGGCAGCGGATCCGCCGGTGCCGGTGCTGCGGATCGCCCGCCAGACCCCCTTCGCACGCACCTGGAACGCCTACGTCCGAGCCGCCTCGCCTCGAGGGGGCGCCGCCCTGGCCGGGGGCGTCCGGTGACCGAACGGCGCGGTCTGGTGAGCGCCGCCGAGGTGGGCCTGGCGGCGGTCACGATGGCCACCGTGCTGGGCATGGGCCGGCTGTTCGCGGGGGGCGAGTGGCTGCCCCCCCTTGCCGCCCACGCCGCGGGTGCCCACCTCGTGGCTGCCGTGCTGCGGCGACGGGGGGCGCCGCTGGGCGTGGTCGCGATGGCGATGGCGGCGGGAGCCGGGCTCCTCCTGACCTGGACCTCCTACTGGTCCACCACGGCGGCGGGCGTGCCCACCGGCGACACCCTCGCCGCCATGCGAAGCGACCTCTCCGTGGCGTGGGGCCTCTACCAGGACGTGGTGGCGCCCGCCCCTGTGGAGACGGGGTTCGTGGCGGCCAGCGCGCTGGCCATCTGGTTCGTGGCCTTCGTGGCCGACTGGGCGGCCTTCCGTCTGTGGGTCCCGTTCGAGGCCACCCTGCCCGCCGGCACCCTCTTCCTCTTCACGGCCCTGCTAGGCACCGAGCGAGGTCGGGCGTGGAGCCTGGCCCTCTACGCAGGAGCGCTGCTGGCCTTCCTCCTCGTCCACCGGATGGCGCGCCAAGACAGCAGCAGCCACTGGGTGGCGGACCGGAGGGCGCTCGGTCACCGGTCCCTCGTCACAGCCGGGGTGGCGCTCGGCACGGTGGCGGTGGTGGCGGGGGTGGCCGTAGGCCCCATCCTGCCCGGCGCCGACTCCCCCGGGGTCCTCGACCCGCGATCGCTGCGCGACGGAGCCGACTCCCGGGTGACGATCAGCCCTCTCGTCGACATCAAGTCGCGGTTGGTCGACCAGGCCGCCATCGAGGTGTTCCAGGTGCAGTCACCCGAGCGGGCCTACTGGCGGCTCACCTCCCTCGGCCGCTTCGACGGGCGGATCTGGTCGTCCAGCGGCAGCTACGGCCGGGCCGACGGTGAGCTGCCCACCGCTGCACCAGTGGAGGTGGCCACCGCCAGCTTCGACCAGACCTTCACCATCCAGGCTCTGGCCGCCATCTGGCTGCCGGCTGCCTACGAGCCGCGGGCGCTGCAGATCAAGGGGACGGAGGTGCGCTACGACGACGCCTCGGCCACCCTGATCGTCGACAACGACGTGCCCACCAGCGACTCGATCACCTACTCGGTGACCTCGGCATCCCCCCGGATCTCCACCGCCGACCTGACGGGAACGGCCGCCGAGGTTCCCGACGGGATCCGCTCCGAGTTCCTGGACCTCCCCCGCGACTTCAGCCCTCGAGTGCAGACCCTGGCCGCCGACCTCACCGCCGGGGCCACCACCGAGGCGGCGAAGGCTCGCATGCTGCAGGACCACCTGCGGGGCTTCGAGTACTCCCTCGATGTCCAGGCGGGTCACAGCGGCGACGTGCTCGAGACGTTCCTGTTCGAGACCCAGGTGGGGTACTGCGAGCAGTTCGCCGGGGCGTTCGCGGCGATGGCCCGATCGATCGGGCTCCCGGCTCGCGTGGCCGTGGGCTTCACCCCCGGCGAGGAGGATCCGGCCCAGGTCGGTCTCTACCGGGTCCGGGGCGAGTACGCCCATGCGTGGCCCGAGGTGTTCATCGCCGGGGCGGGGTGGGTGGCCTTCGAACCCACGCCCGGGCGGGGCATGCCCTACGCCGAGGGGTACACGGGGGTGCCGGAGCAGCAGGCCGCCGCCAGCCAACCGGGGACCTCGGTGACCGCCCCGCCCACCTCGGCCGCTCCCGTCATCCCGGCGGACGGGCCCAGCACCTCGATCGACGCCCGCGACCCCGACGCCAACGTGCAGTCCTCGGGAAGCGGAGACGATCGCAGCGCGGCAGGACTCCCTGGCGGAGCGGTACGTGATCACGCCGCTGCGGACCGTCCTCCCGTGGGTGATCGGGGCCGCCCTCCTCTACGCCCTGGTGCTGCCGACCGCCCTCCTGCTGCGCCGCCGACTGCGTCGAGGCCGGGCGTCCGGCCCGCTCGACCGGATTGCGCTGGCGTGGCGGGAGTCCGTGGAGGAGGCAGCGCTCGTCGGCTTCGAGGAGCGGCCCAGCGACACCTTCAGCGAGCGTGCTCAGGCCCTCACCGACGCGGTGCCGGCCGCGGTGGTGCCTGCCGACGTGCTGGCGTCGCACCTCGAGGCAGGCACCTACTCGCCCGAGGGCGCTGACGGTGACGACGCCGATGCCGCCGTGGAGGCTGGTGCCCAGATCCGCGCGGCGGCCCGGGCCCAGGCCGGTATGAGGGCTCGGGTGACCCGCTGGTTCGATCCTCGGCCGGTGCTCCAGGGCTGGCGCCGGGATCGGCGGGCCCGGCAGCGCCGGATCACGATGACGGCACGAGGCGACCTGGAGCAGGAACGGGAGCTGGTGGGGAGCGGCGACCGGGGTTGAGGCCCCGTTGGGTCACTCGTCGGCGTTGCGGAAGCGGTCGCGCATCTTGCTGCGCGCTCCCCCGATGGCATCCCGGAAGCCCGTGGCCTTGATCGAGCGGGTGACGTGGTCGAGACCTGCTTTGCCGAGCTTGCGGAGGTTGCGCTCGAAGTACAGGGCGCAGGCCAGCATGACCAGGAAGCCGGTGAAGGCGAGCAGGAAGCTGGTGGAGAGGCTGGCCACGAGGAACACCACACCGGCCACGAAGCCGAACCCGGACCACTTCATGCGGCGGATGGTGTGGGTGAAGAGGGTGGTCTCCCCGACCTCGCGGGCGAACTCGGGGTCGTCGTCGTAGAACTGCTGCGCGATCTCGTGGAGGATGCGCTCTTCGTCTTCGGAAAGCGGCACCATGCCTCCCCTTCACCCGAGTGACCGTTCGCTCATCTTTCCACAGGCCCCGAGGGTCTACAACGCGGCCGCGCCCCGTGGGGCCCCACTGCTGGTCGCCCTTGCGCTTCACCCGGATCCCGTCCGGCCCCGCCAGGGATCCGGGGCCGATGGCGTCGGGGCCGTAGCGGGCCCGGATGGCGTCGATGGCGCTGGTGGCGTCGTCCCACGAGGGAGCGTCCACGTCGTCGAAGGTGAGCTGGCGCGTGGCTCCGTCGACGAGCTGGCTCACGTGGATCCCCAGCAGCCGGACCCCGGTCGAGGGATCCACCCGAGCGAGGAGGTCGGTGGCGGCTCGGACCACGTCGGGACCAGTTGCCACAGCGCTGGGGAGCGTGACCGAACGGGTGATGGTGCGGAAGTCGTGGAACCGGACCTTGATGGACACCGTTCGTCCCGCCACCCCGGCAGCCCGCATCCGGGCGGCCACCGCGTCACCGAGACGGACCAGCTCTCGCTGCAGGCTGGCGAGGGCGTGGTGGTCGCGGGCGAAGGTCTCCTCGTGGCCGATCGACTTGGGGGCATGCAAGGGCACCACGTGGCGGTCATCCATGCCCATCGCCAACCGGTGGAGGTGGGCACCCGCTGCCGCACCCAGCGCCGCCAGAGCGTCGCGCTCCGGGAGCTGGGCCAGGTCGGCCACGGTCTCGATGCCCAGCCGGTGCATCTTCTCGAGGGTCTTCGGGCCCACCCCCCACAGGGCTTGCACCGGCAGCGGATGGAGGAAGGCGAGGACCTCCCCGGGGGCCACCACCTTCACGCCCAGCCCCGGCTCGGGCCCCCGCTGCCCCACCCGCGGTTTGGCCGCCTCCGAGGCCAGCTTGGCCACGAACTTCGAGGGGGCCACGCCCACGGAGCAGGTGAGGCCCTCCTGGGCGAGGACGTCGGCGCGGATCTTCGCCCCGATCTGGGGGCCGTCGCCGTGGAGGCGCACGGCCCCCGTGACGTCGAGGAAGGCCTCGTCGAGGGAGATGGCCTCCACCAGTGGCGTGTAGGCGGTGAAGATCTCCATGACCCGTCGGCTCACCGCCCCGTAGTGGTCGTGGTCGCCCGGCACGAAGACGGCGTGCGGGCAGAGCCGCTGCGCCTGGGTGGAGGGCATGGCTGAGTGGATGCCGAACACCCGCGCCTCGTAGCTGGCTGCTGCCACCACCCCTCGCGCCCCAGGCGCTCCCACGATGACCGGCTGGCCCCGGAGCTCGGGCCGCCGGAGCTGCTCGACCGACGCGTAGAACGCGTCCATGTCGACGTGGAGGATGGTGCGAGCGCCCGGCGGGCTCACCGGAGGGCCCGGGTCACCACGACCTCGTCGGGAGCAGCACCGGTGACGTGGAACCCGTAGGGACGCGTCTCGGCGTGCGACCAGCGCTCCACCAGCCACTCCCCCAGCGGCTCGCACACCCAGGGGTGGCCTCCTTCCACCAACGAGCTGCAGACCTCGACGGCGACGAACCGGGCATCGACCACGATGCCGTCGGGGTCGTCCACGTGGAGGTCGCCCTCGTAGGCGACGGCCACATGGGCCTCGACGCGCAGCCGCCAGCCCATGTCGGGCGCCTCGCAGCGCACCTCGTAGACCGGGCCCGCCCACTCGCTGACCCACAGGCCCGTCTCCTCCTGCACCTCCCGGGTGAGGCCCTCCAGCAGGGTCTCGCCCTCGTCGATGACGCCGCCGGGCGGGGTCCAGTCGTGGCTGCCGTTGCGACGGCGGTTGCGGACGAGCAGGACACCGTCCTCGCTCAGGATGAGCGCGCCACCGACGACCCAGTCACGCATGGACCCATCCTCGCGCGCCGGTGTGACGGACCGGTCAGCGCACCCGCAGTCGGATCCGCGAGACGGCGTGGTCGGCCGCCTTCTCCAGCACCAGGTCGGCCCGCATGCGGCTGGGGAGGATGTTGGTCACGAGGTTCGGCCGGTTGATCGATTCCCAGATGCTCCGGGCCGTGGCCACCAGGTCCTCGTCGGTGAGGGACGCGAAGTGGCGGAAGAAGGACGACTCGTCGCTGAAGGCCGTCTCGCGGAGGGCGAAGAAGCGCTCCACGTACCACTGCTCGATGTGGGCCTCGGCGGCGTCGACGTAGATCGAGAAGTCGAACCAGTCCGACACGAAGCGGGCGTCGGCGCCGGCCGAGAAGCCGGTCTGCAGGACGTTGAGGCCCTCCACGATCACGATGTCGGGCTCCACCAGCACCTGCTCCTGGCCGGCGACCACGTCGTAGACGACATGGGAGTAGACGGGGGCCCGCACCTCGGCCTCCCCCCGCTTCACCTCGGCCAGGAAGCGCATGAGGCGGCGCACGTCGTAGCTCTCCGGGAAGCCCTTCCGGTCCATGATCCCACGCTCCTCGAGCACGGCGTTGGGCCGAAGGAACCCGTCCGTGGTCACGAGCTCCACCCGGGGGTGATCGGGCCAGCGGGCCAAAAGGGCCTGGAGGACTCGGGCCGTGGTGCTCTTCCCTACCGCCACGCTGCCACCGAGGCCGATGATGAAGGGGCTGCGCTGGTGGGGCCGGCCCAGGAACGTGTCCGTGGTCTGCTGCAGGGTCTGCGTGGCGGCCACCCGGAGGTTGAGGAGCCGCGACAGCGGGAGGTACACGTCGGTGACCTCGAGGACGTCGAGGCGATCGTTGAGCCCGCGCAGGGCGTCCAGCTCGTCGGCATCCAGGGGCAGCGGCGTGGCCGCTCGCAGCGCGGACCACTCGGCCCGGTCGAAGGTGCGGTAGCCCGCCCAGGCCTCCTCGGTCACGGGCGGTCACGCTAGGCGGGCTCCGCCGGCTCGCCGCAAGCCCGAGGCGTCCGTAGCCTGGTGGCCATGGAGAGCCCGACGGAGCCCGAGGACTACGCGCCCACGTCGCTGCCGTCCACCGGCGCTCGAGTTCTGGCGTTCGTGGCCATCCTGGTGGGGGGCCTCTGCGGCGGGCTCATCGGCTACGGGTTCACCGACCTGCAGTGCACCGACGGTTGCGCCGCGGCCGCCGGGGGGGCGGGCATCCTGGGGGCGGTGCTCGGCGCCTCGGGGGTGGGGGTGGTGGCCGTCCTGGCCCTGCGGGCCATGGGTGAGTGGCGCCGGCCCTGAGCGGACGGATCAGCCGGTGAAGCGCAGCCGGCGGAACGCCTCGGCGTAGGCCACCCCGGCCCGCTGGCCCTCCTCGGCCGCCCGCCGAGCCAGGAGATCGGCGACGAACGCCGGATCGTCGCCCACCCGGCTCTGATGGCACGCCACCGCTGCCACCTTGGTGTCGAGCACGTCGCCGATGTCCACCCATGCGTCCGCCTCCAGGGTGCCCGAGAGCAGCACCAGGGCCACCTGGTGGGCGGGCCCGGCGTCGGGCACGTAGAGGGGGCTGGCGGCCGGCACGAGCGAGTCGAGGACAGCCCACCCCAGCTGGCGGTGGTCCCGGTGGTTGACGTAGCTGTCACCGAAGAACACCGCCGTGGGGTCCGGGGCGATGAGAGCGTCGGGCCGGACCCGGCGCACGATGGCGATCAGGCGGGCACGCAGGTCGGCGTCGTCGTCGATCTCCCCGTCGGGGTACCCGAGGTGCTCCACCTCGGCCAGGCCGAGCACGCCAGCCGCGCTGGCCACCTCCTGGGCTCGCTGCTCGGCCAGAGCAGTCGGGTCGGTGGCGGGGTCGAAGCTGCCCTTGTCGCCGCGGTTGGCGATCACCAGGCTGACCTCGCAGCCGCCGGCCGTCCACCGAGCGAGGGTGCCCCCGCAGCCCACCTCCGGATCGTCCGGGTGGGCGAACACGGCCAGGGCCCGCTCCGGGATGGCGCTCTCGATCACGGGGCGGCCTCCAGGGCCGCCGTCGCCCGGGCCAGGTCGTCGTCGTCGACGTCGGCATGGGTGACGAGGCGGACGCTGGTGGCGCTCCCGGGGAGCGCCAGCACTCCGGCGTCGGCCAGGTGCTGCAGCAGCGCGCGCGGTTCGGGTACCTCCACCCGAACGATGTTGGTCTGCACGAGGGCCACGTCGACGGACCCTGGCCAGCGGGAGGCCGCCACGCTCGCCAGCCGGCGGGCTCGGGTGTGGTCGTCGGCCAGGCGGTCCACCCGGTCGAGGGCGAGCAACCCGGCCGCCGCCAGCACCCCCACCTGGCGCATGGCCCCGCCGAGCCGCTTGCGCTCCAGCCGGGCTCGAGCCACCAGGTCGGCCGGACCGGCGAGCAGCGAGCCCACCGGGGCGCCAAGGCCCTTGGAGAGGCAACAGGTGACGGTCGTGGCGGCCACGGCCCGTTGGGCCACGGTGGTTCCCGTGGCCACCGCGGCGTTCCACAGCCGGGCGCCGTCGAGGTGCAGGGGAAGGCCGACAGCGGCCACCGCCTCCAGCCGCTCCAGCGGCCACACCCGCCCGCCCACCTCGCCGTGGGTGTCCTCGACGAACACCGCCGACGGGGCCGCCCACCCCACCTTGGCATCCGCCGCCCAGCGGGCCACCTCGGCCGGGTCGACGGTCCCGTCGGCGTCGTCGAGCGTCACCAGCTGGGCCGGACCGTTGGTGCCCGCTGCCCCGGCCTCCCGCACCACCACGTGCTGGCGGCGACCTGCGAGCACCACGGATCCCGATGGCGCCAGGATCCGCAGGGCGATCTGGTTGGCCATGGTGCCCGACGGGACGAACAGGGCCGCCTCCTTGCCCACCCGTTCGGCGAAGGCCGCCTCCAGGCGGGCCACGGTGGGATCGTCACCGAAGCCGTCGTCACCCACCTCGGCCTCGGCCATGGCCGCGCGCATCTCCGGCGTGGGCCGTGTGACGGTGTCGCTGCGCAGGTCAACGCGGCCGTGGGGGTCGGGCACGGCTGCGAACCTAGTGTCAGGCCGGTGAGCGCCGAGCCCGACCTGCCCGTCCTGCAAGCCATCGCGGAGCGGGTGGCGGGCCAGGCGAGCGACCTGCTCCGCGACGGGCTGGGCACCGCTCGGGCCGAGGTGGGCACCAAGTCGACGGGCACGGACATGGTCACCGAGATGGACCGGGCCGCCGAGGCCCTCATCGACGCCGAGCTCCGGGCCGCCCGCCCCGACGACGGGCTGCTCGGCGAGGAGGGCGCTGATCGAGCGGGCACCAGCGGCGTTCGCTGGATCGTCGACCCGCTGGACGGGACCACCAACTACCTCTACGGCTTCCCGGGCTTCAACGTGTCCGTGGCCGCCGAGATCGATGGTCGCGTGGCGGTCGGCGTGGTGGTGGACGTCCTCCGCCGGGAGGTGTTCAGCGCGATGGCCGGGGCGGGGGCCACCCGCGACGGCGAGCCCATCGGGGTCACCACCGCCACGGACCTCGGGCAGGCCCTGGTGGGGACCGGCTTCTCCTACGAGCCTGCGCGGCGACGGCGCCAGGCCGAGGTCCTGGTGGGGGTGCTGCCTCGGATCCGGGACATCCGCCGCCAGGGTGCCGCCGCCCTCGACCTGTGCTCGGTGGCCTGTGGCCGCCTCGACGCCTACTTCGAGGCCGGGTTGGCGCCGTGGGACCTGGCGGCAGGAGGCCTGATCGCCGCCGAGGCTGGGGCGGTGGTGACCGACTTTGCCGGGGACCCGCCCCGCGCCGGCGCGGTGGTGGCGGCCACCCCGGGCATCTCGGACGCTCTTCGAGCCCTTCTGACCACCGCCGGTGCGCACCTGGCCTGACGGTCCCGGCGATGGGCGCCATCGCCGCCAGCGGTCACCGCGACAGCCTGTAACCCGATCGCAACCCGACCGGCACCGGACCGCCGGTCTGACCGGGCACGCTTGCCCGCCATGCCGCCCGTCACGCCCGTCGCCCCCCGCCGCGCGCCCGTGACGGTGCAAGCCGACGGCACCGCCATCGTGCTGGTGCTCAACGATCAGCTCGACAAGACGGCCGCTGAGGCCCTGGTGACCGCCGCGCAAGCGGCCGTCGCCACCGATCCCGAGCGGGTGGACATCGATCTGCGCCAGCTCCTGGCCTGGACGGAGGACGGCGTCGGCGCCCTCGTGCAGTGTCGAGCCATCTGCGGTGATCTCCCGGACGGGCTCCACTACCGCACCGGTCGAGGGCCCGGCCGGGCTGCCCTCCTGGCGGCCTACGCCTGACGGCCGCGCCTAGGTCGTAGGGTGGCGGACGTGAGCACTCGCATCCTGGCCGTGGAGGACGACGAGCGCATCCGCACGGCGGTGAAGCTCGCGCTCGAGGACGAGGGGTGGGCCGTGGTGGAGGCCGACACCGGCGAGGACGCGCTGCTGCGCTTCCAGCAGGAGCCCGCCGACGTCGTCCTCATCGACATCATGCTGCCCGGCATCGACGGCTTCGAGGTCTGCCGCTCCATCCGCCGTACGTCCGACGTCCCCATCGTGATGGTGACGGCCCGGGCCGACACCCACGACGTGGTGGCAGGCCTGGAGGCCGGCGCCGACGACTATCTCACCAAGCCCTTCGCCCCCAAGGAGCTGTCGGCCCGGATCCGCGCGCTCCTCCGGCGAGCCCGCACGTCCGACGTCAGCTCCCCCCACCTCCGCTTCGGCGATCTCGAGATCGTGCCGGAGGAGGGAGTGGTGCGACGTAACGGCCGCGATGTCCACCTCACGAAGACGGAGTTCCGTGTCCTGGTGGAGCTGGCCCAGAGCCCGGGCCGTGTGTTCAGCCGAGAGGTGCTGCTCGAGCGGATCTGGGGCTACGGCTACTTCGGAGACGGGCGGCTGGTCGACGTCCACGTGCGGCGGCTTCGCACCAAGGTGGAGGCCGATCCCGCCAACCCCCGCCACGTCGTGACGGTGCGCGGGTTGGGCTACAAGCTCCAGGTCTGACGCCCGTGGCCCGGGCTCGACCCACCCGCCGGCTCGGTCTCCGAGCCCGGATCACGCTGGCCTTCGCCATCGGGGCCCTCTTGCTGTCAGCCCTGCTGTCGGCCACCACCTGGGCGCTGACCCGAGAGAACCTGCTGAACCAGCGGGAGAACTCGGCCACGGTCATCGTGTACCAGAACGCCCTCATCGTGCAGCGGCGCGTCCGGGAGGGCGGCACCGACTCCCAGACGCTGCTGAGCTCGCTCAACACGCCGCTGGGCGGCCGGCCCATCCTCTTCACCGGAGAGGAGACCGTGTCGCTGACCCCCGAGTTCGGTCGCGACGCCCTCCCGGCCGACCTGCGGGAGATGGTGGTGGCCGGGCAGCCGGCCCGGATGCGCTTCGACCTGCGGGGTCAGATGCAGCTGGCCATCGGCGTCCCCATCCCCTCGGCCGGGGTCACCTACTTCGAGATCGTCTCGCTGAAGGAGGTGGAGGACAGCCTGGAGGCGCTGGGGGTGTCACTCATCGGCGCCTCGCTGGTCACCACCCTGGCCGGCGCCGGGTTGGGCTGGTGGGCCAGCCGGCGGGCACTCCGACCGCTGGCGGGGGTGTCCACCGCGGCCATGGCGCTGGCGGCCGGGCGGCTCGACACCCGGCTGGAGAGCAGCGCCGACCCCGACCTTCGCCCGATCGCCCTGTCCTTCAACGACATGGCGCAGGCCCTCCAGGACCGCATCGAGCGCGACGCCCGGTTCGCGTCCGACGTCAGCCACGAGCTTCGTTCGCCGCTGATGACCCTCGCCGCGTCGATCGAGGTGATGGACAACCAGCGCGCCGAGCTGCCCGAGCGGTCCCGTGCCGCCCTCGACCTGATGGTGGCCGACATCGAGCGCTTCCAGCAGCTGGTGGGCGACCTCCTCGAGATCTCCCGGTTCGACGCAGGCGTGGTGCGCTTGGAGCTGGAGGAGGTGCACCTGGCCGAGCTGGTCATGCAGGCGGTGGCCCACTCCACGGAGGCCGACGTGCCGGTGGAGCTCGACGCCGAGCTGGCCGGCATCGTCGTGCAGGCCGACAAGCGCCGGATCGTGCGCGTCATCGCCAACCTCCTCGACAACGCGGCGAAGTACGGCGGCGGGGCCACCAGCGTGTCGCTGCGGCAGGCCGGGCCGGACGTGCAGATCGCCGTCGAGGACCAGGGAGCTGGGGTGGACCCCGAGGACCGCGAGAACATCTTCAGCCGCTTCAACCGCGGCAGCGCAGCCGGTCGGCGAGGCTCGAGCGACGGGCGTGGGCCTCGGGTTGGCCCTGGTGGCCGAGCACGTCAACCTGCACGGCGGGCGGGTGTGGGTGGAGGACCGCACCGACGGCCAGCCGGGGGCCCGGTTCGTGGTCCAGCTGCCCGTGGAGGAGCACGAATGAGGCGGCCCACACGAGCGCTGGCCGCGCTGCTGGCCGGGGTGGTGGCGCTGGCGGGGTGCGGCCTCGACGGGAACTCCGATCCGCAAGCCATCGCACCCGAGAACCTCCCGCCCGGTCTGCTGGACCCGAACCCCTCCTCCACCACCACCGTCCCCGAGTCGACCACCAGCGTCTCGATCAACGTCTACCTGCTGGTCAGCGAGGGCGACCGCGATCGCTTGACGTCGGTCGAGCGGGAGGTGGAGGACGCCACCACGCCCGGGGATCGCCTGGCGGCCCTCTTCTCACCGCCCACCCCCACGGAGAGCCGGCGCGGCCTCACCTCCACCATCCCAGCCGACACCGTGCTGCTGGAGGCACCCATCGATCCCGACTCCCGGGAGGTGCAGGTCAACCTCTCCGAGGAGTTCCTCGGCAACCAGGGATCCGAGCTGGCCAAGGCCTTCGCCCAGATCGTGTGGAGCCTGACCGAGCTGGAGACCATCCGCCAGGTCCGCTTCTTCATCGAGGGCGAGGAGATCAACGCCCTCGACGCGGAGGGCGTGGAGAAGCAAGGCCCGGTGACCCGCTCCGACTACGCCAGCCTGGCGCCCCGGTAGCTACTCGAAGAACACCTGGGCCACGCCGTAGAGCTCGGGGTCGACCAGCTTCAGCTCCCCCACCGCGTCGGCCAGGGGCACCCGCACGACCGAGCCGGCCTGCAGGGCCACCATGGACCCCCAGGCCTCGTCGTGCACCGCGTCGATGGCCGCCACGCCGAACCGTGACGCCAGCACCCTGTCGAAGGCAGTGGGGGTGCCGCCCCGTTGCACGTGGCCCAGGGTGGTGACCCGCGTCTCGTAGCCGGTCCGAGCCTCGATCTGCTCGGCCAGCCGGGTGCCGACGCCACCGAGTCGAACGTGGCCGAAGGCGTCGACCTCACCCGACTGCAGCTCCATGGTGCCCTCCTTGGGGGTGGCCCCCTCTGAGATCACCACGATCGATGCCAGCCGCTTCCCCTCGGTGTGACGGTGGCGGATGGCATCGCAGACAGCCTCCACGTCGAAGGGCTGCTCCGGGATCAGGGTGATGGTGGCCCCGCCGGCGATCCCGGCCCACGCCGCGATGTGCCCGGCGTGACGTCCCATCACCTCCACCACCATCACCCGATCGTGGCTCTCGGCCGTGGTGTGCAGGCGGTCGATGGCATCCACGCAGATCTGCACTGCAGTGTCGAAGCCGAAGGTCAGCTCGGTGGCCGACAGGTCGTTGTCGATGGTCTTGGGCACGCCCACCACCGCCACCCCCTCGCCAGCCAGCTTGTGGGCCACCCCCAGGGTGTCCTCCCCACCGATGGCGACGAGCGCATCCACGCCATGCTCGACCAGCGAGGCACGGACCTGCTCAGGGCCGCCGTCGATCTTGTAGGGGTTGGTGCGCGACGAGCCGAGGATGGTGCCACCGCGCGGCAGGGTGCCTCGCAGCTGCGCGACGCCGAGGGGCACCACCCGTCCCTCGAGCACCCCCTTCCACCCGTCGAGGAAGCCCACCAGCTCGTCGCCGTAGGTGCGCTCGCCCTTGCGCGCCACGGCGCGCATCACCGCGTTGAGCCCGGGGCAGTCGCCGCCGCCGGTGAGCATCGCCACTCGCATGGGCACCTCCTGGTGGTCGTCGCCCGAACCTATAGGTTCTCCGCCGGATGTCCGTTGTGATCGCCATCGACGCCGGGACCACAGGGGTCCGAGCGTTCGCCGTTCGGGAGGACGGCAGCGCCGGCGGCTACGCGTACTGCGAGTTCCCGCAGCACTTCCCCCGCCCGGGGTGGGTGGAGCACGACGCAGCCGACATCTGGTCCGCCGTCCTCGAGACCCTCGGCGACCTCGCCGGCCGCCTGGAGGAACCAGTGGCGGCCATCGGCATCACCGACCAGCGCGAGACCGTGGTGGCGTGGGATCGGCGCACGGGCGACCCTGTCCACCGGGCCATCGTGTGGCAGGACCGGCGCACGGCCGCGCGGTGCGACGCCCTCCGAGACGAGGGCCTCGAGCCGCTCGTGCGCACCACCACCGGGCTGGTGCTCGACCCCTACTTCTCCGCCACCAAGGCGGAGTGGCTCCTGGGAGAGGGAGGGGTGGCGGTCACCCCCCACCTGGCCATCGGCACCGTCGACGCCTGGGTCCTGTGGAACCTCACCGGCGGACCCGACGGAGGGGTGTTCGCCACCGAGCCGTCCAACGCCAGCCGGACCATGTTGTTCGACATCGGAACGCTCGAGTGGTCCGAGGAGCTCCTGGACCGCTTCGGCGTGCCCCCGCGGGCGTTGCCGGAGGTGCAGCCCTCCAGTGGACGCTTCGGTCGCACGGCGGCGGGGATGGGGGTGGCCGCCGGCATCCCGGTGTCGGGCATCGCCGGCGACCAGCAGGCCGCCCTGTTCGGTCAGGCCTGCCTGGAGCCGGGCATGACCAAGAACACCTACGGCACCGGCAGCTTCGTGCTCATGCACGTCGGGGACACCGTGCCCCGACCCGGTGGATGGCCTGCTCACCACGGTCGCCTGGACGCTGGCCGACGGCACCCGGGCCTACGCCCTGGAGGGTGCCATCTTCGTCGACGGGCGCGGCGGTGCAGTGGCTGCGCGACGGCCTCGGCGTCATCGAGCGGGCCGAGGACATCGAGGCGCTGGCGGCCAGCGGTGCCCGACACCGATGGGTGCTTCCTCGTGCCCGCCTTCACCGGCCTGGGCAGCCCATGGTGGGATCCCTACGCCCGCGGCACGATCGTGGGGATCACCCGGGGCACCGGGCGGGGCCACCTGGCCCGCGCCGTGCTCGAGTCGATCAGCCTTCAGACCCGCGACGTGGTCGACGCGATGAGCGCTGCGTCGGGTCACCCGATCCGGGCGCTGAAGGCCGACGGCGGGGCCTCCGCCAACGATCTGCTGCTGCAGCTCCAGGCCGACGACCTGCAGGTGCCGGTGTCGCGCCCGGTCGTCCAGGAGACCACGGCGCTGGGAGCGGCCTACCTGGCTGGCTTGGCCGAGGGAGTGTGGGACTCGCCGGCCGACATCACCGCCAACTGGCGCCTCGACGCCACCTTCGAGCCCGGTGCGCCGGCTGCATCGGTGGCGGCTCGGCATGCCGGCTGGGCGCGGGCGGTGGAGCGGTCGCGCGGGTGGGCTGGCTGAGCGGGCCTAGCGGCGCCCAAGGGCCGAGGGGCGGGCGACGCGGATGCCGCCCAGCGGCTGACGCCACGCCAGCATCGGGATGCGCCCGGCCGACGGGACAGGCTGGGGGGTGGGCCGGCGGACGCCGCCTGGCGGGCTTCGGTACTCCATGGACGCCTCCTAGCGCGCGATCGACGGGTGGTTGAGCAGGGAGTGGTAGCGGAGGATCTCGCGTAGCCGGGTGTCGACGATGCGCGCCAGCGCGGCCACCTGTCGGCGCTCCCGGGCCCGGTAGGCCGTGCCGTCGCGGCCGACGACCAGAGCCAGCCCGGCCGACGGCAGCGGCGACCAGACCACGTCGTCGGGGCCGGTCTCCCCCGCCACCACCCTGGCCGAGGAGCGGCTGCCCTCCACGAAGGCGGCCAACCAGCCCGCGTCGGGCACCGGCCCCTCCTCGGCGACGACCTCGGCGCCGTCGAGGGCCACCACGGCCGACCACTCGGCGCCCACGGCCCGCCGGGCGTGCTCCACGACCGCCCGGACGAGCTCGTCGCGCTCGGTGGCGCCCACCAGGATGGCCGCCGTCTCGAGGGCGTCGAGGCGCGGGTCGTGGAGAGCATCGGCCACCGGCCGCACCTCCTCGACGTCCACGCCGTCGACCTGCTGGATCTCCTGCACCAGCAGGTCGACCAGCGACGCGTCGGGGAGCTCGATCACCAGCTCGTCGATGGCACGGCCCCCACCCCGCTCGAGGATGTCGATGCCCACGATCTCGCCCCGGACCGCCCCCACCCGGCTGGCCACCTGCCCCAGCGCACCTGGTCGGTCGGGCAGCCACATGCGCACGACGAAGGTCTCCATGGGCGTCGAACCTACGGATGGCGTGTGAACGAGGTGTTTCCCGCTGGGCACGGGTGCGCGAACAGCTGACCGCCGGCTTTCTTGACCGATCGGTCAAGTGGAGTACCGTGCCTCGGCGTGACCCGGCGACTGACGCAGCGGGGCAAGGAGCGGCGCGACCAGCTGATGGCCTACGCCGCCACCCGCTTCGCCGAGCAGGGCTACCACCCCACGTCGGTGAGCGAGATCGTGCAGGGCCTCGGCGTGGGCAAGGGCGTCTTCTACTGGTACTTCGACTCCAAGGAGCAGCTGTTCCTCGAGATCCTGCGGGAGGCCCAGACCGACCTGCGCCGCCAGCAGCAGCAGGCCATCGCCGACGAGGCCGACCCGGTCCGACGGATCGAGCTGGGCCTGCGCGCGTCGATGGCATGGGCCGAGGCCCACCGCGACCACAACAAGCTCATCCAGTTCGCGGCCACCGAGGCCACCTTCGTGGCCGCCCTGCGCCGCGGCCAGGACATCGCCGTCGCCGACGTGGTCAAGCACGTCAAGGAGGCCATCGCCCAGGGCCGCATCCGCGACGCCGACCCCGACCTGCTCGCCCACGCCATGGTGGGCGTGGTCGGCCACCTCACCCGCATGTTCATCTACGAGCGGGGCGAGCCAGCCGACGCCGTCGCCGACGCCGCCGTCGCCTTCTGCCTCGAGGGCCTCAGCCCCGCATAGCAGCCGCCAGGCGAAGCAGCACCACGACCCCAAGCCAGATGGGCGAAGCCCGGCGCCCCGAAGAGGGGCGCCCGCAGCAGCCCCGGTAGAGCTGCGCAGCCGCCAGGCGAAGCAGCACCACGACCCCAAGCCAGATGGGCGAAGCCCGGCGCCCCGAAGAGGGGCGCCCAGCAGTACAGCCCGCGTAGAGCTGCGCAGCCGCCAGGCGAAGCAGCCCACGACCCCAAGCCAGATGGGCGAAGCCCGGCGCCTCGAAGAGGGGCGCCCAGCAGTACAGCCCCGCGTGAAGCTGCGCAGCCGCCAGGCGAAGCAGCCCCACGACCCCAAGCCAGATGGGCGAAGCCCGGCGCCCCGAAGAGGGGCGCCCAGCAGTACAGCCCGGCGCCCCGAAGAGGGGCGCCCAACAACTCAGCCCAGCTTGGTGAGGGCCTTCTTCAGGTTGCGCATGGCCTGGGTGATGCGCTGCTCGTTCTCGATGAGGGCGAAGCGCACGAAGGCCGTCGCCGTCGGGACCGAAGCCGACACCGGGCGAGGTGGCCACGTGGGCCTCCCGCACGAGCATCGACGCGAACTCGATCGAGCCCATCTCGCGGTAGGGCTCGGGGATCGGCGCCCAGGCGAACATGGTGCCCTGCGGGCGACGCATGTCCCAGCCGATCCGGTCGAGGCCGTCGCAGAGGGCGTCACGGCGGGCCTGGTAGATGGCGCCGACCTCCTCGGGGAAGTCCTGGGCCTCGTTCAGGGTGACGGTGGCGGCGATCTGGATGGGCTGGAAGGCGCCGTAGTCGAGGTACGACTTGAGCTTGGCCAGCGCCTGCACCACCTCCCGGTTGCCCGAGAGGAAGGCCATCCGCCAGCCGGCCATCGAGAAGGACTTGGTCATCGAGTAGAGCTCGACCGCGCAGTCCTTGGCCCCGTCGGCCTGGAGGATCGACGGCGGCTTCCAGCCGTCGAAGCCCAGCTCGGCGTAGGCGTTGTCGTGGACGACGATGACCTCGTTCTCGCGGGCGAAGTCGACCAGCTCCTGGAAGAAGTCGAGGTCGACGCAGGCCGTGGTGGGGTTGTGCGGGAACGAGCACACGATCACCTTCGGCCGGGGCCAGGAGTGCTCGAAGACGTGGCGGATCCGTTCGAGGAACTGGCCGTCGTCGTTGACGTCGGTGGTCATCGGCACCTCGCGCACGGCGGCGCCGGCGAAGAGCGGTCCCCAGATGTGGATCGGGTAGGAGGGCGACGGGACGATGCACGCGTCGCCCGGCCCGAGCAGCACCCACATCAGGTGGCTGAAGCCCTCCTTGGCACCGATGGTGGAGATCACCTCGGTGTCCGGGTCGAGGGTGACGTCGAAGCGCCGCTGGTAGAGGTCGGCCACCGCCTGCCGCAGCTTGGGGATGCCCCGGCTGGCGGAGTACCGGTGGTTGCGGGTGTTGTGGGCCGCCTCGGCCAGCTTCTCCACCGCGATCTCCGGCGACGGGATGTCGGGGTTGCCGAACCCGAGGTCGATGACGTCCTCGCCTGCCCGCCGCGCCTCGATCTTCAGCCCGTCGATGATCGTGAAGACGTAGGGGGGCATCCCGTTGATGCGGCGGAACTCCATGTGGTGAGGGTACTGGGCCATGATCTCGCGGTGAGCAACGAGATCGACGTCGTCATCGAGATCCCCCGGGGCAGTCGCAACAAGTACGAGTACGACCACGAACGTCACGTGCTCCGCCTCGACCGACGGCTCTTCACGGCCACCGCCTATCCGGCCGACTACGGCTTCATCCCCGACACCCTCTCCGAGGACGGCGACCCGCTCGACGCGCTGGTGCTGCTCGACGACCCGACGTTCCCGGGCTGCTGGGTGGCCGCCCGCCCGGTGGGTGTGTTCTGGATGACCGACGACGCCGGGCCCGGACGCCAAGATCATCTGCGTGCCGGCCGGCGACGCCCGCTGGGACCACGTCACCGACCTCGACGGGCTCCCCGATTTCCTCACCGACGAGATCAGCCACTTCTTCGAGGTGTACAAGGCCCTCGAGCCGCGGCAAGCACTCCAGCGTCCGGGGCTGGGAGGGCGCCAGCCAGGCCTGGACCGAGATCGAGGCCTGCCGCCAGCGCCACCTCAGCCCCCACTGAGGGGAGTCTTGTGCCGCTGTAGTCCTGGTCTTCGTCGCGGGGTGACCCAAGCCCTACTGGGCGAGAGCAGCGCAGCCCCGATGGCACCGGCCCGCTCGCCGAGCGCCGCCGGCACGATCGGCACCGCCGGGCGGCGCTCGCCCGCCATGCACCAGGTCCGCGAAGCGAGTCCGCACCTCGGGGAGCAGCAGGTCGGCGGCCTCCACCAGGCCGCCGCCGATCACGATCACCTCTGGATCCAGGATGTTGACGAGGTTGGCCAGCCCGAGGGCGATCCAGTGCGCCAGCTCGTCGAGCACGGCGCTGCGACTCCGGCGTCACCCGCCCGGGCCGCGGCAGTGACGTGCTCGCCGCGCACCGCCTCGGGGTCGCCGCCGGCCAGGTCCACGGCCGCGTCGAGGCGGCCGCCGTGGGCGGCGTCTCGCGCCAGCCGACCGAGGCCGCTGCCCGGAGGCGAAGCGCTCCCAGCAGCCGCGCTTGCCGCAGGGGCACGGCGGCCCGTTCGGGTCGACGACCATGTGGCCGGGCTCCCCGGCGAAGCCGTAGGCGCCTCGCAGCAGCGGCCCGCCGGTGATGATCCCGGCGCCGATGCCGGTGCCGAGGGTGACGACGAGCGCCTCGTCCGCGCCCGGCCGCCGCCCCCGCCGCTCGCTCCGCCAGGGCGTGGCAGTTGGCGTCGTTGTCGACGACGCCGGCACGCCCGGTGCGCTCCGCGCAGCAGCCGGGCCAGCGGGACGTCGTGCAGGCGGCGCAGGTGCGGACCCATGTGCAGGGTCCCGTCGCGGTCGACCAGCCCGGGCACGCCGACGCCCACCGCCCGCGGCGGGCGCTCGAGGTCGAGCGGCCGCGACCAGCTCGACCAGGGTGTCGACCAGCCCGTCGCCGCCCTCCGGGGTGGGGACGCGGTCCTCGGCGAGCGACCGTTCGCGGGCGCGCCGGGGTCGACGGCGACGCCGAGCACCTTGGTGCCGCCGACGTCGAGCCCGATGGATGATCACGGGCCCAGCATGCCCGGCGGTGGCGGCTCAGTAGCGCAGGAGGGCGCCGATGCGACCGAGCACGTCGAGGTCGGCGTTGCCGACGCAGATCGTCACCGGCACCCCCTGCGTGAGCGCCTCCTCGATGGCGTCCTCCACCACGTCTTCGACGCGCTCCATGGGCGCACCGGTGTCGGGGTGGTTGGGGCCCGACGACCGCGAGCGCGCCGGTGTCGGGGCAGCGCCAGCCCTCCTGGCCGAAGCCCTTCGACACGACCAGCCGCTCCACCCGGTGCTGCGCCGAGCGCCGCGAGGGTGGCGGCCAGGCCGGCCACCCCCCGCCGGCCGGTGGCGGCCGCCTCCTTGAGCCGCGCCACGAGCGCCGCCTCCCGGGCCTGCGCTCCACCTCGGCCTCCAGCCGCCTCGGCCGCCGCCAGCACCTCCGCAGGCGCCGGCCGCCGACCGCCACCGGCACCCGCCCGCACAGCCGCTCCTGCAGGTACGGGTGGAGCGTCCGCTCGAGCTCGCCGGCGATGGCGTCGGGCGCGCCGATGGCGAGGTGGTGGAAGCCCCGGGCCTGCCAGAGGTCGAAGGCGGCCCGGGCGGCGTGGCGCAGGTGCTGGTGGGCCAGCTCCTCGCGGTGGTGCTCGGGCGTGCCCCGCTCCCGCTCGCCGCGGCTGTCGTAGTCGCGCGGCAGCTCGTCGAGCAGCTCGGAGCGGTCGACGAGCTCGCCGAGCTCGAACACGAAGAGCTTGGCGCCGCTGCTTGTCGGCCAGCAGCACCCCGATCGGCTCGTGCTCCTGCACCATCGACTCGAGCTGGCCGACGGCCGGCGCGTGGTTGATCACCACGCTGGAGCGCACCGGCTTGGGGAGCTCGATCACCTGCCAGAGGTCGGTGGCGGCACAGGCGAAGATGGCCAGACCTCGAGTGGCGCTGCCGGTCGAAGCCGCCCTTCACGAAGGCCTCGATGCGACGGAGGTCGTCGTGCACCGACCGGTGGCCGTTGGCGCGCTGCCGGGCCGTCGCGGAGCACACCGTCGAGCTCGTGCTCGACGTCCTGGTGGCGAACCAGCCGCCGCCCGTCGACGTCGAGGTAGCACGAGGTGATCGGGGCATCGTCGCCTCGTGATCCCTGCGAGCTCCCGGATGGCGGCTTCGCTGATGACGGCCACAGCACCTCCAGATCGCGTCGGGTCTGATGATGGTAGGCCGTTGGCCGGCGGCCGTGCTGCCCGGCCGCCGGTCCGACTGTCAGCCGGACGAGGACCGCACCACGGCGGCCCGTTCGGCAGGCCCCTGCCAGCTCGCCCATCGACGCTGGTCCGCGGGTCATCGCGTGATGAGGATCACCTGCACGGCGTCGGCCATGCGCTCGAGCCGCCCGAGCAGATGCGTTCCAGCACGTCGTCGTCGAGGCTCGAGAGCGCGTCGTCGAGGAGCAAGGGCACGGAGCCCGCCAGCGACACCGCCCGCTGGGCGGCCAGGCGAGCGAGCAGGTACCACTCGATCTCCTCGGCGACGCGATGTGGTCGAGCGGCATCCCCCTCGGGAGCGCCCGAGGCTTCCAGTGCGGCCTGGGCCTCCTCCAGGCGCCGCGCCTGCTCCGCCACGCGCTCGGCGGTCGAGGCTGCCTCGGCCGTCGCCGACGTGCGCGGCCTCGGCTCGGTCCGCCGCCTCGGTCAGACGCTGGGGATCGAGCTCGTCGGCGGTGACCCATGCCCGGAGCTGCTCGTCGACGGCCGAGGCGGCGGCACTCACGCTGGTCAGCTCCCCCTCCAGCCGGCCCAGCTCAGCCCCCGCTCGGGTCCTCCTCGAGGCGGGCGGTGGCGACCGCCTGCTCAGCGTCAGCGGCCTCGACACGCCTCCGTCCGCTCCACTGCGGCGGCGGCCTGGAGCGTCCTCGGTGATCAGCGTCACCTCGGCGCTCGGCTTCGTCGTGCGCCTCCCGCTTGGCCTCGGCGGCGGCCAGCCGCTCGCCGCACTCCCTCGAGCCGCGCCTGACGCTGCTCCGCCGGGTCGACCACCGCCGGCGCTCCGGACTGCCTCCACCGCCGCCTCGACCGCCGCCTGGGCCTCGTCCCGATGCGGGATGAGCTCCGCCCGCTCAGCGTCGAGCGCCGCTCGACGGCCTCGGCCTCCGTCGCCTCCTGCTGCAGCGCCTCGGCCACCGCCACGAGCTCGTCGACGGTCGAGCACGTTCGCCGCCCAGCGCCACCCCGGCCGCGTCGAGGGCTTCCTGCAGTCGCTGGGCGGCGGGCCCACTGGTGTCCTCGGGCACGCGGAGCGACCGGAGGGCATCGCACGAGGGCCTCCGGCCCGACCGGCTCGAGCAGGAGCTCCCGGCCTCGCTCGACCAGGTGACGGCGCCGCTCGATCGGCCTCGGCCCGAGCGAGCTCGGCGTCGGTCTCGGCCTGCAGCGACTGCCAGGCAGTCCTCCGCGCCGGCCAGCTCCTCGCGGGCGCGCGTCGAGGGCCGCCTCCTTCTCTGGGTCCACGTGGAGCAGGGAGTACCCCATCATGTAGTCCGAGTAGGACGCTGAACCCGAGCTCGTCCAGGACGGTGTGCTCCTCGGCGCGCAGCACCTCCACGCGGCGCTGGGCGCGAGCTCCCGGAGAAGCGGCCGTCGGCTTTGTCGAGGGCGTCGAGCAGGTCGGCGTGGAGCGTGCTCGAGTCGGTCGACGATGTCTCGGTCGAGCTCCGGGTTGCGGACGGCCTGCTCGGCCTCGAGCAGCGCCTGCGCGCCATCGTCCAGGCGGGAGCGAGCATCGGACACCGCCGCGGAGGACGACGCCTCGCCGGCGCCCCGCCGTCAGGGAGGCGTCGAGCGCCTCGAGCTCGTCGGCCAGCTCCAGCGCCTCCGGAACCGGCACCAGCTGCTGCGTGTCGGCGGCACGCAGGAGCGCCAGCGCCTCGGCGACCGCGTCGAGCTCGGTCGGACCCAGGGCGACCAGCAGCTTGTCGATCTCGTCCAGCCGGGCCGCCACCCGCGCGAGGCGCTCGTCGGGCGACTCGGCGACTCGTCGTCGAGCCCTGCGCCGGCTCGTTCCTCGGCCAGGCGTTCCTCGGCCTCCCGCTCCGCCGTCACCTCTGCCTCCACGCGGGCCAGCTCCGCCGCGGCATCGGCGGCCCGGCCCGCCGCCTCGCGGTCGAGCGCGCCGACGCGCCTGCTCGAGCGGCCGCCGCCAGCGTAGACACCGAGCCATCGCGGCTTCGCTGGCGGCTGCGGACGTCAGCGGTGTCCGCCTCCACCTCGGCCCGTCGGGCCGAGTGCTCCTCGACCTCGACGCGAGCTGCCGCCACCGCATCCTCGAGGCGACCGCGTTGGCTTCGACGACTCGGTCGAGGTCGGCCGTGAGCGCGTCGACGGACTCGATGCGGCTCGACGCGTCGGCCTGGGCGTCCTGGAGCGCCTGCCGAGCCCGTTCGTGGGCGGCTGTCGCAGCCGCCAGCGCTGCCTGGGCCCGTTCATCATCCTCGGTGGCGGTGGCCAGCGCCG
Organism: uncultured Microthrixaceae bacterium; assembly: GCA_963795165.1. GTDB lineage: Bacteria > Actinomycetota > Acidimicrobiia > Acidimicrobiales > VFJN01 > VFJN01. The sequence continues at coordinate 899,210 of CAWCGT010000001.1, forward strand.
TCCACCGCCTCGGCCAACGTCCGCTCAAGGGCCAGGCGCTCGCGGGCGCCCGGATCGGGCGCTGTCGTGGGCAGGTCGTCGGCCACCACCACCGGGTGGAGGCCGCTCACCTCGCACCTCGAGCAGGCCGAGCGAGCTCGGGTACGAGGTCGAAGAGCACGCCCGTGGGCCTCCAGCAGCCCGTCGGCCCCCCACGGCCTCGCCGCGGGCCAGGCCCTGCACGGCCTCGCTCAGCCGCTGGCGGTCGTCGTCCGCCAGACCCGTCACCACGGTGACGTTCGGGTGCAGGTCGAGCACCCCTTCGGACCCGGTGGCGAGCTGCAGCAGCCGCATTCGCGGCTCAGGAGACCTTGATGGGCTGCACGCGGCCGTCGTCGTCGTCCTCGTCGCCGCCGGTCGGCGTGCGGAAGGCGGCTGGCCGGCCGCCTGGGCCACGGCCGAAGCGTGCCCACCAGGCCCTGCACGGCCTTCGGGTCGTCCACCAGCTCCTCGGCGGCGTCGAGCAGGCTGCGGGTGGCCTGGATCATCTCGCGGGCGGCGGCCTGCAGGTGCTCGAGACCCTGCTGGATCGCATCGTCGTCCTCGGTCACTCGGTCATCGTCGACCCCTCCCTCGAAGCTCACCCTCAGTCTGCCCTGCTTGAGGGTGGCGTCGGCGACCCGACGGTTGCGGAGCGAGTCCGGCAGCGTGATGGCCCGGCGGTATGGCCCCACCCTCACGAGCAGCTCGTCGCCCGCGACGGCCCAGCTCCAGCTCGTCGCGGTCGGCGAAGGGCAGCTCGAGCGACAGGGTGGTGCGCGCGCCCCGCCGGGTGATCTTGAGCGGCTGGCCCTCGTGCAGGATGGCGGCGGCGTCGAGGTCGCCGTAGACGCGGTCCGGCCGAAGCCCCGAAGCGCATCGACGCCCACCAGCTCGTCCGGCGCCAGCTCCACCGTGAGGACCGGCAGCGGGGCGAAGCTGTCCTCGATCGTCTTGAGGTGCTCGAGGTGCAGGGCCTTCCACTCGCTCGAACCACGGATCGGCCACTGCGTCGGGGAGCAGCCGGTTGGCGACCACCGCATCGACTCGGTAGCCGAACAGCGAGAGGTAGGTGTAGGTGCGTCGCGCCTCGGCGATCACCATCCGCTCCGGGTTGACCACCAGCCGCACGCTCGTGCGGGCCGGGTCGATCAGGATCTCTCGCACGCCGTCGAGCCGTTCGTAGAAGGCGCTGGTGGCTGCGAACACGCTGTCGTCGGCCACCGGCAGGGTGGTCACGCGCGACAGGACCGGGGACAGCACCTTGTTGACCCGCCGCCCTACGGGAACAGAGCCGCTCCATGTAGCGGGCGAGGATGTCGGGCAGCGACAGGAACCGGATGGTCTCGGCCGTCGGGCGCGCAGTCGACCACCACCACGTCCCACTCCCCGTCCTCGGCGTAGCACTTGATGTCGGTGAGGGCGAAGATCTCGTCGAGGCCGGGGATGACGGAGAGCTCCTCGGCCTCGAGGCCGTCGACGCCGGCCCAGGAGAACACCTCCCGCAGGTAGCCCTGGATGTCGTGCCAGCTCTCCTCCATCCGCTCCTGGGCGTCGAGCTGCTGCCCCCAGAGGTCCGGGGCGATGCGGGGCGGCGAGGGGCCCGAGGTCGACATCGAAGGCGTCGGCCAGCGAGTGGGCAGGATCGGTGGACAGCACGATCGTGCGCAGGCCCGGCGTCGGCACAGCGCAGGGCGGTGGCCGCGGCCGTCGTGGTCTTGCCGACGCCGCCCTTGCCGGTGAACAGGAGGATCCGGGTCAATGGGCGCTACGCCTCGACGTGGGCCCGGAGCTCGCGCAGCGCGGTGTGGATGATCTTCTGCTCAGCCCGCCGCTTCACGAACCCCGGGAGCGGGACGATCAGCTCGACCGCGAGGTGGTAGGTGACGAGGGTGCGCCCGGGCCGGCTGGCTGGCTCGAGCACGTAGGACCCGTCGAGCTTGCGCATGATGTCGCCTCGCACGAGCTCCCAGGCGATCCGCGGCGGGTCGTCGTCGTAGGTCGTAGCGCAGCGTGTAGCTGGTGCTCCGTCCCATGGCGGCGGCCCGGAACGTGACCTCGCTCCCCCGCCCCTCGTCGTCGAGCTCGTCGACGGTGACGCCCTTCAGGTCGCGGGCCCAGGTGGGGTAGGCGTCGAAGTCGAGGAGGACGTCGACGATCCGCTGCGCCGGACGCCGCGATCTCCATCGTCTCGGTCGCCTGGTCAGCCATGTGGGCATTCTGTCAGTCGGGCGGGCTACGACCGCGACGCCGGCGAGTTGCGGCGCACGACGGCGTAGTAGTAGCCGAGCACGATCCCGAAGCCGAGCAGCAGCGGGGCCGTGAGGACCGCCACACCCAGCCAGCGCAACCAGGCCTGCCGGTCGGGGGCGCCGCCGGCGAAGTGCTCGGGCGGGCGTTGCCAGCAGTCGAGGACAGCGGCCAGGACGGGGAACTCCAGCAGGAGGAGGAAGACCGGCAGCGACGGAGTCACGCCGGCTCCTTGGGGGCTCGGGCGGGGAAGGCACCGTGGCGCCCGCCCCACATGGCCATCAGGCCCAACCCCAACATCGGCGCCAGGATCCCGAAGGCCACCTCGGTGAAGGGCCGGAGGGACGCGGCCGCCACCACCGCCACCACCTGCACCCCGAAGGCGATGCGGAGCGGGCGACGCACGGTCGGCGGCGCCACCGAACCGGCGAGGAAGAAGAGCCCGGGGATGCTGATGTCCTCCAGCCGGCTCCGCGAGACGCCCAGGGCGTAGGCCCAGAGGAAGGCACCTGTCCCCACCGCGAAGAGGACCACGGCGAGGGCGGCGTGGACGAGCCCGAACGCGTCGGGCAGCAGAGCGGCGGCCGCGCTGGTGGCCACGATCGCCCCGGTGCCCAGGAAGGCGAGGTTGATGATGCCGGCCCCGGGGTCGCTGCGCTCGAGGTCGTCGGGGTCAGCCACCAAGCTCAGCCTCCCATGCGGCCAAGGCGTCGCCCAGACGACGGGCCAACCCGTCGTAGGAGAAGCTGGCCTCGGCTCGAGCCCGCCCTGCCGCCCCCATGCGAGCTCGCAGGGCAGGGTCGTCGAGAAGCGACCCGAAGGGCGTCGGCCACGGTGACAGGGTCGGTGGGGTCGTCGACCACGAGGCCGGTCACCCCGTGCTACCACGGCCTCTGCCGCCCCGCCGCTGTCGCCCGGCGATCTGCGGGACGCCGGCAGACGGCCGCCTCGAGGAAGACGATGCCGAACCCCTCCTGCTCGAGCCCGGCCCACCGGTTCCGGCAGAGCATGGCGTAGACGTCGCCGGCGCCGTAGAGAGCGGGCAGGTCGGCATCGGGGACCCGCCCGAGCAGGCGGACGGGTGCCGCCGGCGCTGGGCCAGGCGGGCCAGGCGATCTTCGTCTCTCCCTCCGCCTCCGATGGCCACGGTGAGGTCGGGGCGCTCGGGGGCGAGCAGGGCCGCCGCCTCGATGAGGACGTCCATCCCCTTGCGGGGGACCAGGCGGCTGAGGCTGACGACGAGGGGTCCATCCGCCGAGAGCCCGAACCGTTCGCGGGTGGCGGCCCGGGCGGCGGCGTCGAGCGGGCGGAACCGACCGGTGTCGACCCCCGGGGGCACCAGGACGCTCGGGAGCGGCCGGCCGGCGGCCCGCTCTCCCTCGGCCAGCGGGTAGCCACCGGCCGCGACCACCAGCCCGGCCCCGCGCAGGACATGGCGCAGGGCCAGGTGGAGCCCGGGCAGCCGTCCCGGCACGGTCACCTCGGCACCGTGGAGGACCACGGCGTAGGGCCGCCGCAGCCGCGGGCCCAGCAGCCCGAGGGGAAGGGCGGGGTCCAGGATCACGGTGGTCGCCCCGATGTCATCCGCCAGCTCCTCGATCCGCCGGAGCAGACGGGGGGTGGGCAACAGGACCCGTTCGGGGGTTCGCTCCACCCGGTAGGGCTGGGCGGCGTCCCAGGCCGGCCCGTCGGGATGGGGTGTGGTGAGCACCGCGAACGAGGTGGGGTCGAGGCGCCGCCACAGCTCCCAGAGCATCGTCTGGATCCCGCCGATGCTTCGGGGGGAAGTCGTTGGTGACGAAGAGGTGGGTCATGGGACGTCCCGGGCGAGCTCGATCTGCACGAGCGGATCCTCGTCTCCCTGTACGAGGCCGCACCAGGTCGATCGCGACCCAGCCGCCGGGCGGCCCACACGGCGTGCGCCCGCAGGAGCGGGTCGGGGTGGCGGAGGTGCTCGACCAGCACGCCGGCCACAGCGTCGTCGCCGCCGTCGCCGACGTTGCCGAGCACCACGAGCGCGTTGCGGCGGACGTAGCGAACCTCCCGACGGGGGATGTACCAGCGTCCGACCCACCCGAGCACGACCTCGTCGTCCGGATCGAGCAGGGCGAGCAAGGGCGCCCAGGGCCGTTCGGTCCCGGAGAGCGGGCCGACCGGGGCACGCCGGTTGGGCGGGCACACCTCCTGGCACTCGTCGCAGCCGTAGATCCGATCACCGAGCGCCACCCGATGCTCGGCGGGGAAGACCCCGTCGGCCTGGAGGAGCCACGAGAGGCACCGCCGGGCGTCCACCACCCCAGGGGCCGTGATGGCCCCGGTCGGGCACCCGTCGAGGCAGCGCGTGCAACCGCCGCACCGGTCCTCCACCGCATGGGCGGAGGGAGCCAACGGGGCGTCGGTCACCACCGAGCCGAGGACGTACCAGCTGCCCAGCCCGGGCAGGAGCAGGTTGGCGTTCTTCCCCCACCACCCGATGCCGGCCCGGTGGGCCGCAGCCCGGTCGACCAGGGCGTTGTCGTCGGCCAGCACCCGAGCCCGCCACCCGGCGTCCTCCAGCAGCACGGCGACCGCCCGCAACCCGGCGCGGAGATCCTCGTAGTGGTCCGCCCATGCGTATCGGGCGACCCGACCGGCGGGCCCCACGACCGCCGGCTCGAGCTCGGGACGGAGGTAGCTCCGCGCCCCCACCACGAGGGACCGGGCGTCGGGGACGATCCGGTCCGGCTCGGTGGACCGGGCCGGGTTGCGGTAGGTGAACTGCATCCCGCCGTGCAGCCCCGCGGACTTGCGACGCACCAGGGTGGTGCGCACCTCCACGAAGGGCTCGGCGGACGTCACCTCCACCGCGTCCAGGCCTGCGTCGAGACCTGCCGCTCGGACGGCCTCGACGTCGGGCGCCGAAGCCTGGGCAGGGCCCACGGTCAGGTGGCGCGCAGCGGGCGGGTGCGCCGGGGTTGGTCGGGCGGCCGGGGCCGGGCCCGCTCCGGGGGCGACGACGAGCCGTTCCCCGTGGGTTGGGGTGTCCCCGGGCGCCCGGCCACGGGCTCGGCCAACCCAGCTCGAAACACTGCGCGGCTCACCGGGGTGCCCGCCGCGTCGGTCGGGCGGTCGCCGCCGTCAGGCGCCGCCGCGGCCGGGCGAGGCCGGAGCTCGCGGACGGGTGGCCCGTTCGGACGGCCGTGAGCGTCCACCGGCACCGGGGCCGGGCGCACCAACCGCTGAGGTGGCGGCGTGGAGCCGGGCGCCGGGCGGTTCGGTGGGGTGAGTCGAGGGCGAGGTGCAGGTGCCTCTGCGCCGGTCGGCTCAGTCGCTCGCACCACAGGTGCGGGCGCCTCCGCCCCGGTGGGCCGGGACTCAGGGAGCCGGTCCTCGGCAACCTGTGCGACGGGTCGTGTCGCCGAACCAGACGATGGCACCGTCGGGACCGGGAGATCCTCGGTACGGATCCGAGGGGCGGGCATCACCGGCATCGCCGGCTTGGCCGGCGCCTTCTTGGCGGGCGGCCGCGTCGTCGAGGCCTTCGTCCTGGTGGCGGCCTGGGTGCGCGTGGCGACCTTCTTCGTCCGTGCGGCCGACGCCTTCTTGGCCGGCGTCCTCTTGGCCGGCGTCTTCTTGGCCGACCCCTTCTTGGCCGGCGTCTTCTTGGCCGACCCCTTCTTGGCCGGCGTCTTCTTGGCCGACCTCTTCTTGGTGGCCTTGGGGGCGCCGGCCTTCGCCTCGCGCTCCGCGGCTCGCAGGGCCGCCTCGGCGCGCTTGGCCTGGGCAGCCGCGGCCTTGGCTGCCTGCTTCTTGGCCCGCGCCGCCTTCGCCTTCCGGGCCTTGGCCTCCTTGGCCGCTCGGCCTTGGCCTTGGCCTTCGCGGCGGCCGCTCGCTCCCGCTCCTTGCGCGCCGCCTCGGCCTGCGCCTCCTTGACCCGACGGGCCTCGGCGGCCTCTCGTTCCCGCTGCCTTGCGGGCCGCGGCCCGCTCGGCGTCGGCCGCCCGCTTGGTGGCGGCCTTGCGCATGGCGAGCGACGCCCGCTCCCGCTCCTTGGCCGGCCGGGACGTGGCCTTGCCGCCGGCCTCCTCCGGCGCGGAAGCCGGTGGCGACCGTGGCTCGCTTGGCCGTGGCTCGCGGCTCGGCTTTGGGCGGGGCCGCGGACGAGCCCTTGGTGGGCGTCCGCCGCGGGCGGGGTGACGTAGCCGATCTGGCCGCTCAGGCGATCGGCGGCAGCCACCGTCGGCTCGCGCCTCGTCGAGGTCGAAGCGCAGGGACCTGGTTCTTGCCGCGGTGCTGGAAGGTGAAGCGGACCAGCCCAGCGGCCGTCGGCGAGCTGCCGGGTGGTCCACGCTCGACGCGAACTCCTCCGGCGACATGTCGACGCCCCGCTCGGCCAGGTTGTGGCGGACCGCGTCGCCGATGGGAAGCCGGCGACGGCCCGAGCCGCGGGCGACGCCGCAGCGGCAGGCCGCTGCACCCGGCTGATCACCTGCGCCTGCTCGGCGAAGATCGGGTCGGCGAAGCGCTCCACCCACGTCGGTTCGACGCCGGCGGCCTTGGCCACGTCGGCTGACGATGCGGCCCTGGCGCAGGCGGGCCTGGATCTCCCGCACCGGACAAGGCGCTCTCGACCCGGGGGGCAGCCGCCGGGGCCTCTCGATCGCCTCGTCCTCCGCCGCCTCGGCCTGTCGGGCACGGAGCTCCTCGACGGCCTCTCGCAGGTCGTCGTCGACGGGAAGGCGGAAGCTGCCCGAGCGCGCGCCGCGCCGGGCGCTGAGGATCAGGCCCTTCTGATCGGTCGTGAAGCCAACGAGATGGAGCTTCTGCACACGCTGCGGGCATGGGGACGGCTCCCCCTGTTCGCCACCTCCGGCGGGTGACGGTAGCAGCCGCCTGTTCCCGCCCGGCTACCCGGTCAGCCGGTGCGGCGCCGGTGGCGGAGCGCCGGGGCCAGCCCGCCCTCCTCGAGCAGCCGGAGCGCACGGGCCTCGGTGACGTCGATGACGACGCGCGTCGCCGGGCGCCCGGCCGCACAGGAAGGTGACGACGCAGTCGCCGCAGGCCTCGGTGCCCTCCATGACGCACTCGTCGCAGCTGATGTGCAGGTCCGTTGCCATGCCGGGGACGCTACGCAGGGGGTGTGACAGCCTCCACGGCCGTGCCCGTGCCGCACCACCGGCACAGCACCTCGTCGACCCGCTCCGACAGCACCTCGGCGTCCTCGACGGAGAGCTCGCCGCCCACGGTGTAGTGGTGGAAGGACCGCACCGTAGAGGTGGTGGTCACGTCGAAGCGAGTGAGGTTGCCGCAGGCGGTGCAGCGATAGCGGGGGGAAGCCACGATCCGGAGCGTACCGACGCCCGGACGCGGCGGGGCCCGGTGCTCCCCCCGAAGCACCGGGCCCTGCGCCCCCCGATCTTGATCGCCGAGGGGTCGGCGACAACGAGGTTAGGCGACGCTGGCGCCGCCCGCCTGTCTGGCCTCGGCGGCCATGGCCTCGAGGCTCATGGTGTCGTACTCCTCGCCGGTGTCGACCCAGTCCTCGAACTGGATGACGCCCATCTCGCCGAACTTCGTGCGCAGCCAGCCGTCGTTGCGGTCGAGCAGGCCGAGCTTCTTGCAGTTCGGGACGATCTTGGAGAAGAGGAGCTGCTGGAACGGATCCTCGTTCTTGTCGCCCTGGTGCTCGAGCTGCAGCTTGATCATGGTGCGCACGTCGACGCCCATGCGCTCCCACACCTCCTGCTGGAGGAAGCGGTCGCGCATGCGCACGGCCGCCTCGAAGGCGAACTCCTGGCGCTCGAGCATCTCGGCGTCGCTGAGCTCGGCGTAGTACTCCTTCAGCGACAGCACGCCGAAGGCCACGTGGCGGGCCTCGTCGCTCATCACGTAGCGGAGCAGCTGCTTGAGCAGCGGCTCCTCGGTGAGCTGGTGCATGAAGCCGAAGGCGGCCAGCGCCAGGCCCTCCACCATGATCTGCATGCCGAGGTAGGTCATGTCCCAGCGGCTGTCGGCGATGATGTCGTCGAGGAGCATGCCGAGGTGGGCGTTGAGCGGGTAGTGCCCGTTCATCTTGGTGTCGAGGTACTTGGCGAACACCTCGACGTGGCGGGCCTCGTCCATCACCTGGGTGGCGGCGTAGTACTTGGCGTCGATCCACGGCACGGTCTCGACGATCTTGGCCGTGCACACCAGCGCGCCCTGCTCGCCGTGCATGAACTGGCTCATCGTCCAGTTCTGGCTCTCGATGACGAAGCTCGGTTCCACTCCTTCTCGCCCCAGTTGTGGAGCGGGCTGCCCGGGCCGCTGGGCCGCCACGAACACCGGGTCGGTCTCGGGGTCGATCGGGGCGTTGGCCACGACCTTCTCGATGTCGACGTCGGGTGTCCCACGGGAGGTCGGTCTCGCCGTTCCACTGGGCGTTCTTGGCCTTCTCGTAGAGCTTGTTGAGCGCCGGGCGCTCGCCCTTCTCGTAGTTCCAGGTGAACAGCGCGTCGGCGTTGTCCTTGACGGCGTGGACCATCTCGTCGACGTCCTTGGTCGTGATGCGAGAGGATCGCCTCGAGGTCGTTGACGTCGGCCCGGCCGAGCATCTCTTCGTTGGTGGTCATGTCGGGTGTCCCCCTGGGGTGTGGTGGTCTGGCGATGGTGGTGGCGTTGACGTCGAGGGCGTTCGACGAGGCGGGCGATGAGGTCCTCCCACGGCCCGGCGTCGGGCAGGTCGAGGTCGACGGCCCGGAAGAGCAGGAAGCCGAAGCCGACGGCGTGGCAGAAGCGGACGACGGCCTCGGCGTCGAGGGCCGGGTCGATGGCGCCGGTGGCCTGGGCCTCGGCGACGAGGTCGGCGAGCCGGTCGCCGCGCAGGTCGAGGGCGCCCTGCATCAGGCGGCGCACCTCGGGGTCGCGACGGGCGGCCACGAACGCCTCGAGCAGCAGGGCGCTGTCGGGCCGCGTGTCGTCGGTGACGAGGTGCGACCCGACGGTGGTGAGGATGTCGGTGACCTTGCCCTCGAAGCGGTGCTCGTTGAAGAGCCGGTCGAGCTCGCTGTCGGAGCGGGCCTCGATGGCGGCCAGCAGGAGCTCGGCCTTGCCGGTGAAGCGGCCGTAGATGGCCCCGGTGGTGTAGCCGGCCCGACGGGCGATCTCGGCCACGCCGGCGCCGTCGTAGCCCTTCTCGGCGAACACCTCGGCGGCGGCCGCGACCAGCTTCTCCCGGATGGGATCGTCGGCCGTGGGGGCGACGAGGGGTTCGAGGGGTGCCGGTTCGGTCATCGCCGCTCAGAATAATGACCGTTATCGAGCGCTGTCCAGCCTCCGCAGCCGGCCGCCTCCGCTGGGAGACCTCGACCAGCCGGGCCAGCGCCGCCACGGCGGCCCCGGAGTCGAGAGCGGCCGGGCGGCGGCGATGCCGGCAGGCAGATCGTCGGCCAGACCCGGCCACCAGGAGCCCGGCCCCGGCGTTGAGGCTGACGATGTCGCGGTGCGGGCCCGTGCTCCCCCGCCAGCACGCGTCGGGCCAGGTCGGCGTTCACCGCGGCATCCCCGCCCACGAGGTCCTCGCGATCGGCCCGGGGCAGGCCCAGGTCGGCCGGGTCGACCTCCCAGGTGGTGACCTCGCCGTCGCGCAGCTCCACCACGCGTCGAGGCCCCGGTGGTGGTGAGCTCGTCGAGGCCGTCGCCGCCGTGGACGATCAGCGCCCGCTCGGCGCCCTGCTCGCCGGAGCACCCCGGCCATCCGCTCGGCCATCCGCAGGTCGGCGACGCCGATCAGGTAGCGCCGCACCCGGCCGGGGTTGGAGAGCGGCCCGAGGATGTTGAAGGCGGTGGGGATGCCGAGGTCGCGCCGGGACGGCCCGGCGTGGCGCATGGCCGGGTGGTAGCGGGGAGCGAAGCAGAACCCGATGCCGGCCTCGGCGACGCAGCGGGCCACGCCCTCGGGGCCCAGCTCGATGGCCACGCCCAGCGCCTCGAGCAGGTCGGCGGCGCCGCACGCCGAGGAGGCGGCCCGGTTGCCGTGCTTGCACACCCGACCCACCGGCGCCGGCCACCACGATGGCGGCCAGGGTGCTCACGTTGATGGTGTGGGCCCGGTCGCCGCCGGTGCCGACGACGTCGATGGCACCGGGCCGCGTGTCGAGCTCGACCCGGGTGGAGGCCTGCGAGCATGGCGTCGACCATCCCGACGAGCTCTGGCACGGTCTCGCCCTTCATGCGCAGGGCGACGATGAAGGCGGCGATCTGCGCCGGGCTGGCGGCCCCGTCGAGGATCTCGGCCATGCTGGCCTGGGCCGACGTGACGATCGAGGTCCCGCCCTCCATGCAGGGTGCCGAGCACGACGGGCCAGCCGCCGTGCGCGGCAACCGGTCGCCACCGCCGGCTAGCTCGGGCAGCGCTCGTCGGCGTTGGCGCAGGATGCGGCGCCGCTCCTTCTCGGTGGCGCCGCCCCACACGCCTTCCTTCTCCCGGCCCTGGAGCGCGAACTCGAGGCAGGTCTCCTGCACGGAGCACTCGCCGCACACCGCCTTGGCCGCGTCGGCCTCCTCGTCGGTGGCCGGGTAGAAGATCTCGGGATCCAGTCCGCGGCAGGCCGAGTGGCGGCGCCAGAGGAGTTCCATGGGTCGGGGGGCAGCTCTTCGTGTCGGGGGGCAGGGCAGGTCGCAGTCTCCGCGCGACGCGCCGACCGATGCAAACCGATCGCCGATGGGCCCTCGCGGCGGGCCTACTCGCCGGATTCGCTGCGCCGGAGGAGCGCCCAGACCTCGTCGGCCGGGTACCGGCGGTGGCCTCCGGGGGTGCGGACGGACGGGATCCGACCGCGACGGGCCCAGTCGGTGACGGCCCGCTCCGACACCTGGAACAGCAGCGCGACCTCGCGGGTGCGCAGCAGGCGCCCGCCGAGGGCCTCGGGCAGCCGCCCGTCGCGCGGCGAGCTCCTGCGAGCAGTGCCTCTCGGTCCCGAACCCGCTCCACGGTGCCTCCCGTGGCCGCGCCCGCGTGGTCGCCACCCTCCGTGCTGGCGAGTGTGCCCGAGCGCCGGTCGCCGAGCAACGGGATGAACCGCGCCAAGGGGGCCAACCGGGTCAGAGCCGGAAGGGAATCTCCGCCGCGAAGGTCCGCGAGCAGCTCGCTGCCGGGTGGCCGGGCAGCAGCTCGGCCTCCTCGGCATAGGCCGGGTGGTCGACCACGAGGTGCACCGGGCCCTGCGCCGACCGCCGCCGATCTGGTCGGCGTCGAGCTCCCAGCGGACGTAGTGCACCGAGGCGGTGATCGTCGTCCCGGGTGAGCTGGGCCTCGTGGCCCTCCTCGGGGGTCGGCCCGGACCTCCACCGCATCCTGCGCCGTCGCCGACCCGCAGGACCAGGGACCGCTCGATGCCGACCAGCTTGGGCAGCCACTCCCGGAGCTGGTCGTCGGAGGTGAGCTCGAGGAACAGGGTGGCGCTCAGCTGGCCCGGCTCCGGGGATGAGCGGGTTGTAGGTGTCGAGCTCGCCCTGGATGGCCTCGTCGGTGATCAGCTTCTCGACGCGGGCCATCTCCTGGATCTGGAAGCGGATGGTGTCGCGGTTCTCGAACACGAGGGTGAGGATCGGTGCCCACGTGCACCCGGCGCCGCTTCTTCAGGGCGATGACGTGTGGCCCGGAACTCCTCCCGCTCGCGCTCGTAGGCGCGGAGGTCGGCGATGTCGCGACGAGCGTGGAGCTTCATGGAGGGGCGGTGGCGGGAGGGGGCGCAGCACGCCCCCTCCCGGGCAGTCAACCGACGTTCTCGAGGGCCTGGGTGAAGCGACCGGCGTGGCTCTTCTCGGCGCGGGCGAGCGTCTCGAGCCACTCGGCGACCTCCTCGAAGCCCTCGTCGCGGGCGGTCTTGGAGAAGCCCGGGTACATCTCGGTGTACTCGTAGGTCTCGCCGGCGATGGCCGACTTGAGGTTGTCCGTCGGTGGACCCGACCGGCTCGCCGGTGGCCGGGTCGCCCACCTCGGCGAGGAAGTCGAAGTGACCGAACGCGTGGCCGGTCTCGCCCTCGGCGACGGAGCGGAACAGCGCCGCCACGTCGGGGTAGCCCTCCACGTCGGCCTTCTGCGCGAAGTAGAGGTAGCGACGGTTGGCCTGGCTCTCGCCGGCGAAGGCCTCCTTGAGGTTGTTCTCGGTCTTGGTGCCCTTGAGCTCAGCCATGCGGGTGTGCGCCTCCTTGGTGGTGGTGATGGGGTTGCTTGGTGGATGGGGTCGGGGCCGTAGCGCAGGTGGCGCAGCGGCCCCGGAAGACGATCTCGGTGGCTGGACACGGCGAAGCCCTCGGCGCGCTCGGCCGGGAGCGCCACCCCGGGGAAGTCGACGTGGACGTCGTCGATGCGCCCGCACCCGTCGCACACGAGGTGGTGGTGCGGTGTCGAGGTTGGGGTCGAAGCGGGTGGAGCCGGTGCCGACGTCGAGGACGCGTGCAGCTCGCCCATGGCGGCCAGGTCGTTGAGGGTCTGGTACACGGTGCGCAGCGAGATGGTGGGCATCTCGGCGCTGACCACGGCGTAGACCGCCTCGGCGGTGGGGTGGGTCCGTAGGCCCGACAGCGCTCGGAAGATCGACTGCCGCTGCGGGGTGACCTTGAGCCCGCAGGCCCGGAACTCCTCGGTCAGCTGCGTCGACGGACTTCACGCGGCCGACCCTATCGGCAGGTCGTGCTGATCAACAATCGTTGTCGATCAGCGGACCAGGAGCTGCACGGTGATCGACGGGCTGGCGACCGGTGGGAACGGACCCATGCCCACCTGCTCGAGCTGGATGCGCATGGGGTAGCGGCCCGGGGGCAGCGCGCGACCCAGGTCGTCGACGGCCCGCACGAGGAGGGTGGTGACGAAGGGCTCGCCCGGGACGACCCACGCAGGCATGGCGGCCACCACCTCCGCCGGCGCCGCCCCCGACCGCGCGGTCCGGGCCGCCACCACCACCCGCCCGGGGGGGCCTTGGCGGAGTCGCCCCCGGGCCACGGGGCCATCGACCCCACGTGGCGGCCGGTCACGGCGAGCGACGCCGACGCCCCCGACCCCACCTCCACTGCGCGGTCCGTGCCGGGCAGGGAGAGCTCCGCCCGGCGCGCCGCATCGGGCAGGGCGACGGGATAGCCGACGGGGAGCAGCGAGCCACGGCGCGCCCAGCGCTCCTGGGTGGCCCCCGGGAGCACCCAGAGCGCCAGCTCGAACCGGGCGTTGAAGCCGATCGGCGGCGGGTGGTCGAGGAAGGCCACCCGGGCCCCGGAGCGGGCCAGACCGGGCAGGTCGAGGCGGGCCAGGACGAGCGGGTGCGGCGGCACGCCCTCCCCGTCCCAGGGGACGGCCCTCAGCCCGGGCGCGAAGAACTGGTAGTAGGTGGGCACGCCGTCGTTGCGCTCCTGCACCACCGCCACCTCGGCTCCCTCGGGCAACAGCTCGTCGAGCCGGCCCGGCGCGTCGGCGATCGTGCGGAGCGGATCGGGTTGCACCTCGACGGCCACGCTGCCGGTCAGCCAGAGGGCGGCCGCCACCACCACCATCAGCGGCGTCCGACGACCGGCCGCCGTCCCGGCCAGCCCGGCCAGGGCCAGCAGGGCCGCCGCCGAGGCCACCGGCACCAACCAGGGGCCCAGAGAGGACAGATGGAAGACGGCGGGGACGTTGAGGAGCGTGTACAGGTTCTCGAAGGCGGCGGGGCCGCGCGTGACGAGGAGGGCGCCCCCGAGCAGGGCGACGGCCGCGGCGGCCTCCGCCGTCCGGCGGCCGACCACCCGGGCGGGCGGACGAGCCACGACCAGACCCACGCCCATGGCCACCCAGATCGGCACGAAGCTGTCGTTGTGCCGCCCGGCCATCATGCCCTCGCCCCCCGTCTCCACGCGGGTGAAGAAGTAGGTCGACACCGCCAACACCCCGGCTGCGCTGGCGACGAGGAAGGCCAGGGTGAGCCGGCTGGCATCGGACGATCGGGGGCGGGCGGCCCACACCTCCCGGATGGCCACCCCCACCCCCAGCGCAGCCAGGCCCACCGTCCCCACCGCCACGTACCAGAGCTGGCCCACGAGGTTCAGCAGGTACTCCCCCGCCACCGACAGGTCGGTGACCACGTCGGTGACCGCCGACGCCGGGCCCTGCGGGGTGTCGATCCCGCGGGTCCAGCGGGCCTCCACCAGTCGGGTGCGGATCACCTGGCCCAGGGCGAGGAGGCCCAGCAGGAGGACACCGTTGGCGACCGCCAGCCGCCGCGCCAGCACCCCTGCCCGAGCCGTCAGGGCCAGCAGCAGCAGGACCAGGGGGACCATGAGGATGAACCGGTTGTGGGTGACGTAGAGCACCGCGACGGCCGGACCGAGCAGCAGGCGCTGCCAGGCCGAACGGTCCGTCAGCGCCCCCCAGCACGCCAACGCCACCGCCACCACCAGCGGGAGGACCAGGTTCTCGGCCTGGATCCCGGTGACGTGGGCCACGACCGGGGGGCGAGGGCGCCCACTGCGGCGCCGGCCAGCGCCGGGCCCGGAAGGGCGGCGAGGACGCGCCGGGAGAAGAGGTAGAGGAGCGGGAAGACCGACGCGGCGAGCAGGGCGTTGGTGGCCTTCACAGCCAGGAACAGCCGCTCGGGGTCGTCGACCAGACGGACGGCCGGCACCAGCACCAGGGAGTAGCCGTAGGTGAAGTAGGGGAACCGTGGGAGGACGTAGGCGGGGCCCCCGCCTCCCAACGAGCGGGCGCTGCCGAAGTAGCCCCACTGATCGCCCGGAGCCCGGCGGGGTACCGCCACGTCGTGGCCGATCCACAGGTGCAGCGCCACCAGCGCCAGGGTGCCGGCGAGCAGCAGCAGGTGCCTTCGTCGGTCCCGGCTCCGCACGCGGGAGGTCTACCAGTCCCCACTAGGTTCAGGGCGTGACGCTCGGCTCCTTCGATCGCGACCGTGCCCTGCAGGCGCTGAGCGACACGACCTTCGACGTGCTCGTGGTCGGCGGCGGGATCACCGGGGCGGGGGTGGCGCTCGACGCTGCGTCGCGTGGCTTGCGCACGGCGCTGGTGGAGCGCGACGACTTCGCCAGCGGCACCTCGTCGAAGAGCTCGAAGCTCGTCCACGGGGGCTTGCGGTACCTGCAGAACGGCGACGTCCGCCTCGTGTACGAGGCCCTGCGGGAGCGGCAGCGGCTCCGGCGCAACGCCCCCCATCTGGTGCGCCTGCTCCCGTTCCTCATCCCGCTCTTCTCCAAGGACGGGCTGATCAACCCGAAGGTGGCGCGAGCCCTGGGCAGCGCCATGTGGATGTACGACCTCACCGGCGGGGCCCGCATCGGCAAGCTCCACAAGCGCCTCAAGAAGGGGCAGGCGGTGGCCCACATGCCCACGCTTGCCCGAGGAGCGGCTGGCCGGCGCCTACCTCTACTACGACGCCGCCGCCGACGACGCCCGCCTCACCCTGACGCTGGCGCGCACCGCCGCCCTCGACCACGGCGCCGTGGTGGCCAACCACGCCGGCGTGGTCGCGCTCCTCCACGAGGAGCGGCCGGGCCGTCGGTGCGGTGGTCGACGCCGACGGACGGCGAGCTCGAGGTGCGAGCCCGGGCCGTGGTCAACGCAGCGGGCGTGTGGAGCGACGACGTGCGCGCGCTCGACGAGGGCGGCGACCCCGACAGCCATCCGACCGGCCAAGGGCATCCACATCACGGTCCCGTGGGAGAAGGTGCGCAACGACATCGCCGTCGTGGTGCCGGTGCCCAAGGACAAGCGCAGCGTGTTCGTGGTGCCGTGGCTCCCCACCGACGACGGCGGCTTCGAGCTCACCTACATCGGCACCACCGACACCGACTACGACGGCCCGATCGACGACCCGCAGTGCACCGCCGACGACGTCGCCTACCTGCTGCGAGCCATCAACCTCTCGGTGCGAGAGCCGCTCACCGAGGCCGACGTGGTCGGCACCTGGGCCGGGCTGCGCCCCCTCGTCAAGGCGGCCAGCCAGCGGCCGCACCGCCGACCTGTCGCGGCGCCACAAGGTGACGCGCTCGCCCGCCGGGGTGATCACGGTCACCGGCGGGCAAGCTCACCACCTACCGGGAGATGGCCGAGGACACCGTCGACGAGGTGGTGTCGTCACCTCGACGGCCTCGGCCGCCGGCCCGCCGCTGCCGCACCGCGCGAGCTGCGCCTCCGCGGGGCCCAGGCCGTCGACCCCGACGCCACGGGCCGCGCGCCGGCACCTCGCCGATCGGTACGGCAACGAGGCCCGCGGTGCTCGACGCGCTGATCGACGAGGACCCGGCGCTCGGCGAGCCCGCTGGTGGCGGGGCTCCCCTACGTGCGGGCCGAGGCCGTGTACGCCGCGCGCCACGAGATGGCCACCACCGTCGACGACGTGCTCGGCCGGCGCACCCGCGCCCGGCTCCAGGCCCGCGACGCATCCGCGGCCGCGGCGCCCGCCGTGGGTGCCCTCCTCGGCCGCCGAGCTGGGCTGGTCCGACGCCGAGACCGAGCGACAGGTCGCCGCCTACGTGACGGCGATCGCGGCCGAGCGGACCGGCCCGGGCTGCGCGGCCACCGGGGACGTCGCCCAGGCAGCAGCCGTGACGGATCCCCACGCCCTGCCCGACCCGGGGCCCGGCGCCCCCACCCCGCCCATCGCCCTGCGCGACGGCGCCGCTGCCGCCGCCCGCCCTCGCGGCCCAGGTCGGTGCCGGTGCCCGCCGACCTGCTCGAGCGACTCCGCGCCATCTGCCCCACCACCACCGACGGCGACGCCGTCGGCGAGGCCAGCCGCGACTGGTGGCCGCAGGCCATGATCTGGGCGCTCGACGGGCAGGTGGCGGCGACTGGCCGGCGCGGTGGTGTCACCCACCACCGCCGACCAGGTGGCCGGCGGTGCTGGCGGTCTGCAACGAGGCCCGGGTCCCCGTGACCGCGGCCGCCGGCCGCAGCGGGGTGTGCGGCGCCTCGGTGCCGGTGCACGGCGGGGTGGTGCTCGACCTGTGCGGCCTCACCGGCATCGTCGACGTCGACACCACGTCGCTGGTGCTCGACGTGGCTCCGGGCACCTTCGGCGACCACCTCGAGCACGCGCTGCGCGACCGAGCACGGACTCACCCTCGGCCACTGGCCGCAGTCGGTGGCCCTGTCCACCGTCGGCGGCTGGCTGGCCTGCCGCTCGGCCGGCCAGCTCTCCACCCGCTACGGGAAGATCGAGGACATGGTGCTGGGCCTCGACGTGGCCCTGGCCGACGGTCGGCAGATCTCCACCGGCGGCGCGCCGCGCGCCGCGGTGGGCCCCGACCTCAACCAGCTCTTCGTGGGCTCCGAGGGCACGCTCGGCGATCATCACCGGCGCCCGGCTGCGCCTGCACCCCGCGCCCGCGCCACGAGCGGCGCGCCGCCTACGGGTTCGCCTCCTTCGGCGACGGCATCGACGCCATGCGGAGCGTCCTCCAGCGGGGCGCCACCCCGGCGGTGCTCCGCCTCTACGACCCCGCCGAGGCCGACCGCACCTACAAGACCGGCGACCGGGCCCTGCTCCTCGTGCTCGACGAGGGCGACCCGGCCCTCGTCGACACCACCATGGAGGTGGTGGCCGAGGCGTGCGCGCGACGCGCACCCCGAGGACGTCGAGCACGTGGCCCACTGGCTCGAGCACCGCAACGACGTGGCCGCCCTCGAGGCCCTGATCACCCGCGGCTACGTCGTCGACACCATGGAGGTGGTCGGGCCGCTGGCGCGACCTGCCCGCCATCTACGCCGCCACCACCGCCGCGCTGTCCGGCGTGGAGGGGACCGTGGCGGCCTCGGCCCACCAGTCGCACAGCTACCCCGACGGCGGCTGCCTCTACTTCACCTTCGCCGCCAAGGTGGAGGCCGACGACCGCGACCGCTACTACCGGGCGGTGTGGGACGCCGGCACGGGGGCGGTGCTGGAGGCAGGCGGGGCGCTGTCGCACCACCACGGCGTGGGCCTCAACCGCAGCCGGTTCGTCGCCGACGCCCTCGGGCCGGCCTTCGACGTGCTGTCCGCCACCAAGGCCGCTCTCGACCCGAACGGGATCCTCAACCCGGGCAAGCTCGGGCTGCCATCGCCGTTCGGGCCCACCGGGTACTAGGCGACCCCGAACCGGCCGATGCGGGTGCGGGCGCTGGCGGTGGGGATCGGGACGGCGTTGGCCATCGCCTTCCCGGCCGTCCTGGGGGCTCAGCTGCTCGACACCCTCTCCGACGGTGACGACCCCCCGGCCGTCGTGTACGCTGCTGGTGCCGGTGGTCCTGGCCAGCGGAGTGGTGGGGGGGTGGGCCGCCGCTCGACAGCACCCACCGCGCCCGATCCTCCACGGGGCCGTCGCCGCCGCGCTGGCCCTGGCGATCGTGCAGACCGTGGGGGTGGCCCGCCGGCTGGCCGGCGACGACCCCGTGGCCTGGGCAGGGGTGGTGGCGCTCACGGCGCTGTCCGTCACCCTCGGAGCAGCCGGGGCCGCCGCCGGTCGTGGTAGACCGCGCCCATGAGCATCCTCGTCATCGACGTCGGCACCTCGGGGCTGCGAGCCGCCGTCGTGCACCCGGACGCCTCGATCGGAGCGGTGCAGCACCGGGAGCTGCTCCCGTCCACCCCGGCCCCGGGGATGGTCGAGTTCGACGCCGCCGAGATGGCCGCCGCTGCCCTCGATGTGGCTCGAGCCGTCCTGGCGGAGGGGGGCCCGGTGGAGGCGGTCGGGATCACCAACCAGCGGGCGTCCACCATCGTGTGGGACCGCGCCACCGGGGAGCCGGTGGGCCCGGGCCTCGGGTTGGCAGGACCTGCGCACGGTGGGGACCTGTCTGGTGCTCCAGGCCGACGGCATCCGGGTGGCGCCCAACGCCTCCGCCACCAAGGCGGCCTGGCTGCTCGACGAGGCCGACCCCGACCGCACGCGGGACCTGTGCGTCGGCACGGTCGACACCTGGCTGGCCTGGCACCTCTCCGAGGGCGCCCTCCACGTCACCGACGCCACCAACGCCGCTGTCACCGGCCTCCTCCGGGCTGACGCCACGGACTGGGACGATGACGTGCTGGCGGCCCTGCGCATCTCGCCCGCCGCCCTCCCCGAGGTGGTGGACAGCTCTGGCTTGCTCGGGGCGGCCACGGCGCTCGACGGTGCCCCGCCCATCGCGGCCCTGGTGGGTGACCAGCAGTCGAGCCTGATCGGCCAGGGCGGCGTTCGTCCGGGCCTGGCCAAGATCACCTTCGGCACCGGTGGCATGCTCGACCTCCACCTCGGCGAGGAGCGACCCTCCTTCGAACGGCAGGGTGCGGGCGGGTGCTTCCCGATCGTCGCCTGGCGACGCGAGGGGGTGACCGACCTGGGGGGTGGAGGCGGTGATGCTGTCGGCCGGCACCAACGTCGAGTGGCTGCGGGACGACCTCGGGATCATCGCGACCGCGGCCGAGAGCCACGACGTGGCCAGTCGGTGCGAGACCAGCGACGGCGTGGTGTACGTGCCCGCCCTCTCGGGCCTGGGGACGCCCCGATGGGACTACGGCGCTCGCGGGGCGTTGCTCGGCCTCACGCGCGGCAGCGAGCGGCCCCAGATCGTGCGGGCTGTGCTGGAGGGCGTGGCCCAGCGAGGGGCCGACCTGGTGGAGGCGGCGGAGGCCGACACCGGCATCGCCATCCCATCCCTGCGGGTCGACGGCGGCATGACCGACAACCCCACCTTCGTGCAGGCGCTGGCCGACGCCACTGCAGCGTCCGGTGGAGGTCTCCCCCGTCACGGAGGCCACCACCCTGGGGGCCGCCTTCCTGGCCGGGCTGGCCGTGGGCACATGGGGAGGGTGGGACGACATCGCCGCCACCTGGCGGCCCCGAGCCGTGGTGGACCCGGTGGGGTCCTTCGACCGCGACCGCTGGCGGGAGGCGTGCGACCGCGCCGCAGGGTGGATCCCCGATTTGTCCGCCATCTCCTTCTGAGGTCGGCGTCATCCGGCCACTGGGTTGGGTCCGAACACCACGCAATGGCCGGCCCCAGGTGGGCAGGTCGAGTGTGACCATCCACCAACCACAGGAGGTACGGGCGTGCAGATCAGCGCCAAGGAGCTTCGCCATCTGGCGAGCGACGTCGACGACATGCATCACGAAGCCATGCGCGACTTCAAGGAGGAGGCGTCCGATCTGCACCTGGACGCCACCCGCGGCGCCCGCCGCTCCTTCATGAAGAAGACGGGCATCGCCGCGGTGGGGGGCACCCTCCTCGCCACCGGTGGTGGCCTGGCCACCTTCACCCGCTTCGGCGGCCTGGCCGCCGCTCAGGACGGCGGCCTGACCGACACGGTCATCGCCGGCTACGCCCAGAGCATCGAGCTGGCGGCCGTGGCTGCCTACAAGGCGGCGGCCCCGAAGCTGTCCGGCGACGTGCTGGCCGTGGCCACGCTGTTCGCCGGCCACCACCAGGACCACGCCGACGCCTTCGGCGCCGTCGCTGGTGACGATGCCCGTCCCGAGGCCAACGCCAAGCTGGTTGCCCTCGTGACCCCCACCCTGGAGGCCGTCGGTGCCGCCGAGCCCAGCGATGAGCTCACGGCCCAGATCCTCCAGTTCGCCAAGGACGTGGAGAACCAGGCGGCGTACACCTACGCCTTCGCCCTCACCGCCCTGCAGGACCCGGCGTTCGCCTCGGCGACCGCCACCATCCTGCCCATCGAGGCGCAGCACGCCACGGTCATCGCCCTCGCCCTCGGCGAGGGTCCGGAGGCGTGGTTCCCGACCGAGGCATTCGAGTCCGAGCGCTGCCGGTGACGGCACCGATCCGCTCAAGGGCTTCGACCCGGCCGTCTTCGCCTGATCCCGACGCACCAACTGACACGAGAGGAAGACAACGCACATGGATCTGAACCGTGACGAGATGCGTCGTGAGCTCAAGGCGATCGACGCAGACAACAAGGCGGCCATGCCTCGCTGGTATGACGCCCTCCGCACCATCGTCAGCGGACGCACCCCGATGTCCACCGATGAGAAGGCCGCCCTGCTGGGCGTGCCCGCTCCCGGTCGCCGCCAGTTCTTCAAGGTCGGCGGCGTCACCATCATGGGCGCCGCGGTGCTCGCTGCCTGCGGCAGCGACGACGACGACGGCAGCACCGGCACCACCGCCGGCGCTGGTGGAGACGGTGGCGAAGGCCCGGCCGACATGGACGTCGCCCTGGCCCGGACCGCTGCCTCGCTCGAGAAGCTGGCTGTGGACACCTACCAGACCGGGATCGACTCTGGTCTGGTGACCACCGCCGCCATCGGCGATGCCGCCAAGCTGTTCCAGGATCACCACCAGCAGCACCTCGACGCCCTCAACGGCGCCGTGAAGGATGCTGGTGGCGACGAGGTCACCGAGGCCAACGAGGCCGTCTTCAAGGCGCTCATCGAGCCGGCCGTGGCCGCGGCCAAGGCCGAGGCTGACATCGTCAAGCTGGCCCTCGACCTCGAGAACGCGGCGGCGCAGACCTACGTCTTCGCCGCTGGTGCGCTCAGCGTGCCTGCTCTCCGGTCGACGATCATGACGATCGGTGGCATCGAGGCCCGCCACGCGGCGGTCCTCCAGATCGCCGCCCAGGGCGCTTCGCCTCTGGACGTCTTCCCGGGCGAGCGGGGCTTCTACCCCGGCGACAACCCCCTCGAGGGGATCGACGGGGCAGTGCTCTCCGCCTAGCACCACGCCTCCCATGGCGAGAGGAGCCGGCCCTTCGGGGCCGGCTCCTCTTGGGTTCCAGGGTCGGTCATGGGAGACTGGCGGGGACGGTGAGCCGGCCTGGTGGCCGCGGCGTGGCTCGACCACGTCGAGGAAGGTCGGGGCTCCGAAGGACAGGGTGCTGGTGCGAGCCAGGACGGGGTGACCTGTCGGTTCAGGGCAACAGAGAGCAGACCGCCGATGGCCCGGGCAACCGGGCACAGGCAAGGGTGAAACGGTGCGGTAAGAGCGCACCAGCGTCGGGGGCGACCCCGGCGGCTAGGCAACCCCCACCCGGAGCAAGGTCAAACGTGGGAGGGCCGGTCCGGCCGATCTCCCCAGGTAGACCGCACAGATGGATGGCCACCCCCTCGGCAACGAGGGACAGAACCCCGCCTACAAGCCGGCTCACCGTCACCACCAGCCCTGACTAGGGGAAGCGCTCCGGGTGCGCCCTGCCGTGAGGAGCTCACCCCGACCCGTTGGCGGGCATGTGTGGCGGTTGCACCGCTGAGAAGCGACGCACCGGCCAGGTGGAGCGATGAACGTTCCAAGGGGCTTGTGGCAGCACGGCGGCGGCACAACGCAGCCAGCCACTTCGCTCTACGGCCAACCACAACGGGTGGACAGGGCATTCTCGAGACCAGCCACCGGACCCTCCGACGCTAAGCGCCGTGCACCGACTCAACCATCAGGGCATTCTGTACGGCTCGTGGTGCTCGCCAGCAGCGTCCCGGATCCGGCGCTTCGGGGCAGGCCAGGGTCGTGCGTCTGCTCCGCCCAGGCCACGCTTGGAGAGCTCCGTGTGCTCCAAGCGGCATATCTACCGCTCCTCGTTCTAGATGCTGCGAACGAGGATTGCCGGGGCGTCGCGTCGGGCTTTCTCGGTGGCCGTATCGAGATCGCCGAGCCGTACGTAGGTCGCCTGGTCGAGGTTCAGGCCGAGGGAGGCGCCGTCCTCGGGCTCGAGCCGCTCCATCAGGTCCTTTGACGCAAGCGGTCGTCCACCGCTGGCGCAGGCCTCGATACGGGCGGTCTCGTTGACCTCGTCGCCCAGCGCGTTGATCTCGGAGCGGCCGGCGGTGGTGATTTGGCCGACGTACAGCCTCGATCCCCAGTGCAGCCCGAACCGCATGACGACGTCGTCGGCCGCGAGGTCGCTGCGCTCGGCGACCTCGTCGAGCGTCTTGCGAAGCGCTCGAGCCGCGGTGATGCAGGCCCGGGCCGCGGCGGATTCCGAACCGGCGGTCTCGGCGAGGAAGAAGGCAACGATGCCGTCGCCGGCGTGGCGGCCGACAAGCCCGCCGGCGTCGATGACACACTGGTCTGCGGCTCGGACCAGGCGGCGGCCCAGAGCGAAGTAGCTGGCGGTAGACAAGCGCCGGGCGAGCGGTGATGACGCTTCCAGGTCGGCGAACAGGATCGCGGCGGGTCGCCTCGACGGTTTCGCGACGCTCTGCATGCGTTCGAAGTGCCGCAGATCGCCTGCTCCTGCAACCGACCCGAGCACCGCCATGCTGGCGGATGGCTTATAGGTGAGCGCGGTCCCGGCGAATCTCCCGGTGTGATCGTGCAGGCGTACAGCGGTTGCGCAGGCCGTTTCTTGGTTGCCGCTGTGCACACCTCGCCACTCGAATGACAGCGCGGGCAAAGCCGAAGGTGACAGATCCTCGACGAGGTCGCGCAGCTGCGGATGGACCGTCTTGCGCAACTCATCATGGCCGCCCGCGGTGTCAGCGAGTATGAGTCCCCCCACCGCCGCGAACGTGTCGCACGCCAACTCCATGGTGTTCGGACCAGCGCGCCACCCAAGGCGTGTCTCCACCGCCGCTCGTCCGACGTAGTGCTCGCCGAGCGCGACTTCGGCGAGCCCCAGCAAGCCGCCGTAGCTGAATCGAAGATCGTCGGTGACGTAGACCCACCGCCAGTCGGGATCGACGATCTCACCCCATTGACCAGCATCGCCCATGGCAACTGCCATGGCGCGGAGGACCGGGTCTCTAGGCAGCGGGACCACCTGCTGGTTGTCGGTACTCATGGTCCTCCCCATTCCGACGCGGATCCCGCACTCGCAGCTCTCCGGCGGGTGGGTGCTGCTATCGAGCAGATCGCTCCTGCGGCGCTTAGGACATCACGAAGCCTTCGCGAGCGAACCGAAAAGACGGCAGGTCGACACCACGACAGCGTACGACGCAGCAGGCGCAAACGCCTGCGGCATGAGTGCCGGTAGGGGATGCGCCATAGCTGCCGCTCGGCACGCGGCATCTCGGGCAGTATCTGCACACGATGCGGAACCAGGGAGCCGTCGCCAGCGTCTCACACGCCATGGCGCGTCTGACAGCGGTACTGGCAGCCATCGCTCTCGCTCTGGCCGGATGCGGCGAGGATGGTACGGCTGACGCGGATAGCCCAGCTCCCTCATCCACCGCCTCATCCAGCCCAGCTCCCTCATCCACCGCCTCATCCAGCCCAGCCGTATCGCTCGATGACGCGGCCGCCTCCTGCGTCGCGACGTTCAGCCTTGACGAACTTGCCGATCGAGCGTTCGCCTTCGATGGCACCGTCGCGGAGGTCATCACCGAGGTCGACCCGAAGCTCGCGGACGACGTCTCCGGCCTGGGACCTCAACCGCGCGCTCGATTTGATGTCTCCGAGTGGTTCGCTGGCGGCTCTGAGCCGAGCGTGCTGGTTTGGCTGCAACGAGACGTGTCCGTGGGCGACCGGCTCCTTGTCAGCGGTCAACCTCGGCGGGGCGGTGAGCCACTGGACGACGCGATCCAATGGGAGTGTGGGTGGACGAAGGAGTACACAGCCGCTGACGCTGACGCATGGCGGGACGCGCTTGTCCCATAGCTGCCGATCGGGCCAGCGCGAGGGCTGGACGTATCGGGCGCCTAGAGGACGTAGGGTCGGCGGATGCGAGTGGTCGTCGCAGGAGTTGGCGCTGACGGTCGATCGAGCGTGCTGCGGGACGGTGAAGCGCTGTTCGAGGAGGTCGCTCCCGGCCTAGGCGCGTTCGGGCTCTTTGCGACCTCGGATACGCCGCCGCCGGCGCGTCCACCGGGTCGTGGCGAACTCGTGAATCTTGGCGTAGCGCCAGGTCTCTGTAGCTGGGTCTTGTGGCGGTTCGAACCCGGGGCCGACTACCCGATGCATCACACCGACACCTTGGACTTCGACGTGATCCTCGAAGGATCGGTGGACTTGTTCCTCGACGACGGAGTGCATCCTCTACTGCCCGGCGATTGCGTAGTCGTGCAGGGCGTCGACCACTCGTGGCGCGCAGGAGCGCAGGGCTGCGTGATCAGCGGCCTAGCGGTCGGCACGGCACGCAAGAGCTGACCTCGCCACGGTTCCGCATAGCGACCTGGTCCCGCCCACGCGTTGCATACCTGCCGTTAGCGGCCGCCTGGCTTACCGAAGCCTGTTTGTGTCAAGGGGTTGTTCTGAGGGCGCGTCGAAGCGCCAGGCGGGCGGGGCGTAGCGTTGGTGGTGGGTCCGGGAGTGGCTTCACCGAAGAGCCGGCCTCAGGGTGTCGAGCCGGTCACGCTGGTTCAGAGTCGTCCCGTTTGCCCTCCCGGGCCCGCTGATCTCAGCGGCGGCGTCGGCGAGGAGCTGGCGGTAGATGGCGTTGCTGATGCTGGTCTTCAGTGCGCGGAGGGCTTCTTTGCGGGTCTTGCCCTCGGCGAGCTTCCGCTGGAAGTAGATGCGCCCGTCGGTGTCGTGGGCGATCTGGGTGACCGCGGCGACGTGGAGGCGTGCGTTGAGCTGACGGTTCCCTCGTGGGTTGAGCCGGTGCCGGTGCTTCGGGCCGCTGGACGCTTCGATCGGGGCGGTGGCGTTGTAGCGGGCGAAGTGCCCGGCGTTGGGGAACCGGCTGATGTTGCCGGTGTGACCGATGATGATCGCCGCGCCGATGGGGCCGATGCCGTAGACGTCGGTGACGGTGGTGTCCGGATGTCAGGACGGCCTCGACGATCGCGTTCCTTGAGGGCGATGAGCTGGTGGTCGAAGCGGCGGACGTCGCTCGAGCAGCTCGCTGGGCCGACGCGCTTGCGTTCGATCGGCGCAGCGGGGTCTGACGGGCGGATCGACGCGCAGGATCTCGTCGGCCCGTTGCGGCGGACGAGGCCCGGTTGAGACGCCGCCGGGGGTGAGCAGGCACAACAGGGCGTGGAGCCGGCAGAGGCTTGGGTCCGCAGCCGCGGTGAGGTCGTGGTAGCGGTCAGCGAGCAGGCGCAGCACCACAGCGTGATCGGCTGGCACGACCGAACGGAGTCGGGCGTGGCCGCAGCGCGACGATCGCGGCGGACGCGCGCGTCGTGCGAGTCGGTCTTGTCGGTGCGGGTCGAGTCCAGCAATCGCACCCGCGCCGACAAGGTCGGGGGCACGTCGAGGACGGTCTCACCGGCGGCGACGAGCTGCTGTGCCAGTAGGCGCCCCGAGCCCGGTGGCGCCCTCGATTGCCTAGGTCCGCGGCTCGAAGCGGGCCGCGAACCGCAGCAGCCGGTCGCGTTGATGGCGATCAGCGACAAGCCGGAGCTCGTCGATCACGGTCTCGGTCCCGTCGAGCACCGCGGCGGTGTGGGTGCCCCTTGTGAGGGTCGATCCCAATGGTGAACAAGGTGGCCTCCTCAGCGTCATCCAATGGGTGATGCCACGGCGGGACAGTCCTGATGCGAGGTCGATGCTCGCGCCTGTTTCGAGCCACACCACGGCGAGAGCCCGGCAGCCAGCCACTTCGCTCTAAGGCCAACCACAACGGGTGGACAGGGCATTCTCGAGACCAGCCACCGGACCCTCCGACGCTAAGCGCCGTGCACCGACTCAACCATCAGGGCAATCTGGGCGGATGTCCGATCCGCCTGAGACTCGCTACGCGACCACTTCCGATGGGGTTCACGTCGCGCTCCAGGAGTTCGGCTCGGGCGCGCAGCGAGTGATCGTCGTCGGCGAGTGGATGTCGAACGTTGAAGCGACCTGGGAGGCCCCTGGAAACCGTCGGGTGCTTCAGTGGCTCGGATCGTTCTGTCGTGTCGCCAACTTCGACAACCGCGGCGTGGGCCTGTCCGACCATGTCCCGGCCGACCAACCACCCGAGCTCGAGCACTGGGCGCAGGACATCCAGGCGGTCCTGGATGCTCTGGGGTGGGAGGACGCCGTGCTGCTGTGTACGGGCGCGGGCACCGCCCTGTCCGTGGTGTTCGCCACAACCTTTCCGAGGCGAACTGCTGGGCTCGTGGTCGTGAACGGCTACCCGCGCTATTGCGAAGCGCCGGACTATCCCTGCGGTGCTCCCGCCCATGCCGTCGAAGCGCTCCGAGAGCTCTTCTTGCGAGAGTGGGGGACGGGGCGGCTCGCAGTCGCGGCGTCGCCGGGCGCCTATGACAGCGAGGCCGCCAGCAGACTGGGCCGTCAGGAACGCCTTCTCGCCAGTCCAGGGACCGCAGCAGCGCTCGCACCGCTCCAGTACCGGACCGACGTACGGGCGATTCTTCCGTTGATCCAAGCGCCGACGCTGGTGATACATCGGCGGGACAACCGTTACGTCCGGGTGGGCCACGGGCGCTACCTCGCCGAGCACATTCCGACGGCGCGCTATGTCGAGCTACCGGGTGCCGATCAAGGCTGGCACGTGGGCTTCGAGGACTACGCCGATGAGCTCGAAGAGTTCCTGACCGGCGAGCACCATCACCCTGCGGAAGACCGCCTGTTGACGACTCTGATGTTCGTCGACATCGTGGCCTCGACGTCGCAGACCGCGGCCGTCGGCGACAGGAGCTGGGAGTCCGCTCTCCAGAGCTTCGACGGGCTCATCGACCGCCAGCTGAGGCGGTTCAGGGGCCAGGTGGTGAACACGCGTGGCGACGACTACCTCGCAATGTTTGACGGGCCGGCGCCGGTGCCGTGGCGTGCGCAACCGCCATCCGAGATGGTGTGCGAGGCCTGGGACTCGAAGTTCGAGTCGGACTCCATACTGGAGAGGTCGTGCCACATCGCGACGACATCACTGGGATCGCCGTGGACATCGCCGCGCGCATATGCGGACTCGCCGAGCCCTCGGAGCTGCTGGTATCCCGCACGGTCGCTGACCTCGTGGTGGGGTCGGGCCTCACCTTCGAGGACCGAGGCATCTACCAGCTCAAGGGTGTTCCCGACCCGTGGCAGTTGCTTCGCGTGGGTTGAACCTCGACAGAGCGCAGCGTCAGCCACTCATCCGCCGGAGACGCGGGGCATTCCTGCCGGAGATGACCACGAGCGGGCAGGATGAAACACGTGGGGGATGTCGCTGGGTGGCTGATGGTGGCCGTCATCGGCACTGCCGTGATCGCGTGCGTGATCTGGATCGTGCGCTCAGTCCTTCGGGATATGGAGGAACGAGGGAGCCCGAAGAGGGCTCGCGTGCTTTGGTTCCCCGTCTCGCTGATTCCACCAGCGCCCATGTGGGGCCTCGTGTTCTTCATGTGGGACCAGAAGCGCTATCCGCCTGGCCCGGACGGGGGTAGCGGATGGATGGGCGCTACTCGTCGATGGGGTCTTCGCCATCGACAGGCACCAGGCGGTGAGCGGCGGCGGCAGGTCGGCCTGCTCATCGCCGCAGCTCTGGTCATCGCCGCCTGGGTTGTCGTGGCGACCATCAGGTGACCCATTCCTGCCGGACCGCGACAACTGCCACACTGACTACGTGACGATCGCCGGGCGCCTTCGGCAACTGTTCCGTTGGGGGCCCCGCCCGTGCAGGAGACAGCGAGCTGTCCCACGTGCGGCGAGCGGTTGGTTCTTCGCTACGCAAACCGATACGTCTCCCGCGGCGGCGTCATGTACGTGCCGATCCCCGAGGGCGAGCTAACGGCGCTGTGCCACGAGCAGCACGGCACGGACCACCCCCGCGAGAACCCGTAGAAGCCACGAACCGTTGCCGGGCATAGCTGCCAGGATGCGACGCGAGTCGCGGGCTCAGCGGGCAGTAAGCGACGATCTGAGCGCTCCGGCGGTAGGTGGCGCTCCGGTTATCCGGGTCCGGGACTCAGCCCGCTTCAGTCAGCCCCGAGCGCTTCGCGCCACAGGTGGGTGTCGGTATATGTGCGGAATCCCGTGATCTTTCCATCAGGGCCGAATCGCCAGACATGCACAAACTCTGCGTCGAGGTCGACACCGTTGGCTGCACCCTTCCCGCCGTACCTTCCGATGGACGCGACGATGTCGCCTCCATCGATGAACTCCTCGGGGGTAACGGAGAAGCCATCGAGTTGCGTTGTGAGCGGGCCGAAGATGTTCTCAGCGATCGCCTGAGGACCGACTTGGTTCTCAAAGGGCAGGCCCGTCGGCTCCTGCCAGTCGATCTTGTCGTCCATTGCGCCAAGAACGGTCGCCACGTCCCCAGTTCCGAACGCGTCGTAGAGCTTCCGCAATGTGGCTTCGTTTGCACCCATCTGGACCTCCGTTGTGTTCGGTATCAGCGGTATCAGCGGTACCCGAGCGAGAAGCCGGAGCCTATGAGGCCTGTCGCACTCCTGCTCGCCCCAGGCTCAGACCAGGGTGTTCGGGAGGGCGCCGACCTGCCCTTCAAGTGCCGTGAGGCGACACGGCATATCTGCCGTGAGCGGCCGCCTGGCTTACCGGGCAAGAGAGGGCCGCTAATTTACAAACATGGCTCTTGCCCGCCTTGCCTCAACGGCTCTGGACTGCAGTGACCCCTCCTCGCTGGCCGAGTTCTGGGCGCAGTTCCTCGATGGTGAGCTCGCGTTTCGAACGGACGACTTCTGCGCCGTCAGGACGGATAACGGCTGGATCACTGCGGTCAAGGTCCCGGACTACGTTTCGCCGACTTGGCCCAGCCCCACGGTGCCCAAGCAGATGCATCTCGATCTCAAGGTGGAAGACCTGGACGTCGCCGAGGCGGAAGCCGTTCGCCTAGGGGCTACCAAAGCCGGCGAACAGCCGGACCCCTCGCGCTGGCGGGTCCTCTTCGACCCGGCCGGGCACCCTTTCTGTCTCTCGACTCAAGTCCCCGATTAGAGCCGGTGCTGCAGCGAGGTGCCGGTGCGTGGAGGTGGCATTACCGCCGATCTGACGTGGCGTGATCGGGCAGGATGTGCCTGACTAAGGGAGGGTCGGGATGAAGGAAGGTTCGGGCGGACACGAGCGGGACGAGGTGCTGGCGGCCCTGGCCGCGATGAGTGCGGCGGAACTCGGTTCAGTGCAGGCTCTCCGAACAGCGCTCCATCCTGAGT
Organism: uncultured Microthrixaceae bacterium; assembly: GCA_963795165.1. Lineage (GTDB taxonomy): Bacteria > Actinomycetota > Acidimicrobiia > Acidimicrobiales > VFJN01 > VFJN01. The sequence continues at coordinate 929,360 of CAWCGT010000001.1, forward strand.
TCGAGTGCTGGATGGGAGCCTCTAGAGCGCCGCTGGATGCTGAGCGCTACATCGAGTCCATTCAGGAGATGAGGGCCGCATTCTCTGACTTCGAGTACGAGGTGCCCGCGCCACCAGTGGTCGAGGGCAACCGTGCCGCCACGACATATCGGGTTGTGGGAACGCACACTGGCGAGTACCAGGGTCTTGCTGCCACTGGGCGCAGAATCGATGTCGGCGGACTGTCGATGTTCGAGGTCGAGGACGGTCGAGTGCGGCGCATGTGGTCCGCGATCGACAGCCTGGCGATGGCCACTCAGCTCGGTGTGCTGTCCGCTTCCTGAGCGACAAGCTGCGGCCCCTTATCTGCCGATCTGCAACACGAGCGGCTGGCTCAGCGGGCAGAGTGCAACACCCGTGGCGTGGCATATCCGGCGCTATGCGCTGCTGTTGGCGCGCCCCCGACCGCCGCGAGCACGGGCCGCGCAATTGCGTACGCGACGGCCAGGGCGGCAAAACTTTGGGTTGTGCTCGGACATCGTGGTTTGCTCCCCGACATCATCCGCAGCCTGGTCCGGATTCCCAATGGAGCGGCTCACGGGCTCCTGGTCACGGACCTCAACAAATGGATCCGGCTCGAGTTCCTCGGCGTCATGGCTCGAACCGGATTAGCCGGGGCGCTGCGACGCCCGCGGACGCTCGATGAGCTCCTTCACGAGACCGCTCTCGTTGACTCGGACCTGCTTGAGGCCGTGCTCGCACTCGGCATCTCGTTGCGAGAGGTTCGATTCCGGCACGGGCGATACCACGCACGCGGTCGACGCCTCCGAGCGATCACGGGATCGTCGCCGGACCTTCGCGGCCTCGTCGAGGAGCTGGTCGTGTACGGCAACTGCGCCTACACGGCCATGGACTCCCACCTTCGGGGCGCGCCCACGGTCGAGTACGACGCGGACTGCGGCGCTGCGATCGCCGCCAGCTCGCGGATCGCTGAACCGATTCTCGGTTCCGCCGTGCGCGCCGTCACCCGACACGAAAGTCCCGCAGCGCGTGCTCGACATCGGTTGCGGCAGCGGCGCGTACCTGCGCCACATGCTCGAAGCCGCGCCCACCGCCACGGGTCTGGGGATCGACCGCAATGCTGGCGCCATTCGAGTCGCGTCGGATCTCCTCGACCCCCTCCGCGCCGAAGGACGTTGCGAGCTCCGACAAGGCGACATCGCGGAGATGGCCGAAGATCTCGGAGACTTCAACCTGGTCACGCTGCTCAACAACATCTACTACTGGCCTCCCGAACGTCGTTCCGAGGCCCTTCGCACTATCCGAACGGTCGTCGCTCCCGACGGGGTGCTCATGCTCGCTTCAGCAACCACCCGTGGCCACGCGTTCAACCGGCACCTCGACCTCATGGTTCGAGTCAACGCGAGCAGCCACCCGCTTCCGACCCGCGACGAGATCAGCGTCGATCTGGCCGACGCAGGCTACGTCGACATCGAGACGGTCCAACCCGTGCCGAAGACGGGGCTCCTCGTCGCCATCGCTCGCAACCCGAGACCGACCTGAGCCTCACCACCAAGGCCCCGTCGCAGACTGCCACCTAACGCCGGACCTGAAGCGCACAAGTGCCGATCTGCAACGCGGGCATCGGGCATCTCCGGCACAGTGTGCGGGTGCCGACCACGCTGAGGGTCGTTGACCCGGACGACGCTGCCGAACTGGCGAAGCTGAAGGCTGACACGTTTGTCGAGGCATTCGCCAGCGGCAACGACCCCGACTCATGTGCACGCTCACCTGGCTCGGGAGTTCACCGCCCAAGCGGTCAAGCGCACGTTGGAGCAGGATGACTCGACGACGTGGTGGTTGATCGAAGACGGCGAACCCGTTGCGTTCCTCAAGGTGAATCGAGGCGACGCTCAGACCGAGACCGGCTTGAGCAATGGCCTGGAGGTGGAGCAGGTCTACGTCCAGGCCACCCACCACGGACGAGGTCACGGAGGTCGCCTGATCGAGCACGCAATGAACACAGCGAGGGCCGAGGGGTACAAGTTCATCTGGCTCGGTGTGTGGGAGCACAACCGCAAGGCCATCGAGGTGTACGAGCACTTGGGCTTCGTGCCGATCGGCGATCACACCTTCCGCTTCGGCAACGAGGACCAGCGCGACGTCCTCATGCGATGCAATCTCTGACGTGGCGGCGCCCACGAACGCAAGGAGGCATACCTGCCGACCTGCCGCGGGCGGTGATCACAGGGGGCAGAGTGGGCGCGGCGCCTCGAAAACAGAATCGGTCGAGGGAACGGCGGCTGCCAGTCCCAGCGTTCTTACGTGAGTCCCTCTCCTACCTCCTCGGCGGGTGGCCAGGTCGGTTGTACGTGCTCCTAGCCGTGCCGGCCGGGCTCGATGCTTGCCAAGGTCGGATCGCAGATTCGAGCGATGGCCCCGGTCGGTGAATCGGGCTCCACAGCACCCCGCCGCAAGCCGGCTCACCGTCACCACCGGCTGGCTCGCCCGCTCGCTGGCTCTTGGGCTGCCGGGATGAGGCGCGGGCACGGGGCGCAACGGTCAGGATGCGCTCGTGCGGCGTTGGCTCGTGGTCTGGGTTGTGGGGGCTTGCCTGGGTGCGCTTGCTTCGTGCACGGACGACCCGGGCGACGCAGGCCCCACCACGTCCACGACCGCTGCCCCTCCAGCCTCTGCCAAGCCCGAGACGGCGCTCTGCGCGGAGGTTGAGCGGCAGGGCAAGCTGCGAGCCGAGGACGTCACCGACGCGGCGGCGATCACCGCGCTCGTGGCAGCGCTCCCAGTGGAACGGCGAACAGACGCGGCGCTCTTCTACCACCCCTACGGCGGTGACATCCCGGAGGGGGTGGACACCAGTGGGGCCTCAGCGGGTCAGGCCGGTGACCGGCTCGACGCCCTCTACCGCGAGCGGTGTGGCTTCGAGGGTCCATAGAGGGGCCAGCCGCATCTGCCGGAGCAGGACTCGCGTCGGAACGCTCGGACCTCGGGCTCACCCGGTCGTGCCGAGCGTGGCGGCGTAGAGCTCCCGGAGCGCCTCCCAGTGCCGCGTGGCCGAGGTCTCGTCGTAGGTGGGGTTGTCGGGAACGGCGAAGCCGTGGGCGGCTGGGTACGTCACCAACGTGTGCGCCACCCCGGCGCTCGTGAGCGCCGTCGCCATCCGTTCGAGCTGGTCGGCGCCGAACGAGGCATCGTCTTCCGCCGCGGCGATGTAGACCCTCGCCCGCATCGACCCAGCTAGACGATGCGGGCTGTCGCGCGCCGGGCTGGCGAGGTGCCCTCCGTGGAACGACGCAGCCGCCGCCACGCGCTCAGGGAAGCGCCCAGCGGCCGTGAGGGCGAAGGACCCGCCCATGCAGTACCCGGTGGTGCCGACCCTCGAGCCCGCCACCTCCGGCTGCTCGGTGAGGAAGCCCAGCATCGCCTCCGTGTCCCGAGCGGCATCCTCCTCCGTCACGCTGGCGGCGCGCTCCCGGAGCCGGGCCAGCGCCGCCCGGTCGGAGAAGACGGTCCGTGCATCGACCGGCTCGAGATCACCCAGCCGGTAGTAGAGGTTCGGCAGCAGCACTGCGTACCCCAGGTCGGCTAGCCGCTGGGCCATGGCACGGAACGTGGGCCGCACACCGCCTGCGTCGGGGTACATGATCACGGCCGGCCATGGGCCCGCATCCGCAGGCGTGTGGAGGCCGGCGTCGCACGTGCCATCGGGCGTGACGATCGAGACGTCGCGGTGGGGCATGGTGGCCTCGCCTCCAGGTGTCGCTGGCCCTGATGATGGCACCGCCCACGCGCTGCGCTAGCCCCCGAGCGCCTCGAGGTGGGCGCAGGAGTTGAAGGCGTGCAGCGACGGGGCTGGCCCGCCCGTGGTGATCTGGGTGATCGACGCCGGGGCCACGTAGGCCCGCCATGCCACCTCGTCGCCGACGCCGAGCGCCCAGGCCAAGGCCGCCTTCACCGGTGACACGTGGGTGACCACCACCACGTCGCGGTCGGCCGCTTCCTCCACCAGGTCGGCACACGCAGCCCTGATGCGCTCCCCCACCGCCGTGAGCGACTCACCGCCACCGGGCGCCAGCGAGGGGTCGTCGCGCCACGCCGACCACACCTCGGCCGGCACGTCCCGCAGCGGGGTTCCGTCCAGGTGGCCGTAGTCGATCTCGATCCACCGCTCGTCGACCTCTACAGGTGCGCCGAAGGCGGCGGCGGTCTCCCGCGTCCGGACGAGGGGGCTGCTGATCACCCGGGACGGGTTGGTCAGCGCTGCCGGCCAGCGCCACCGCCTGGCGGCGGCCCAGGTCGTCCAGGCCCGGGTCCAGGCGGCTGCCCCAGGAGCAGGCCCGAGGCGTTGGCCTCCGTCCGCCCGTGCCGGACCACGATCAGCACGGTGCGCTCACGGCACGATGTCGCGTCCGACGCGCCCCGACCCCAAGAACTCCGCGCGGCGCTCTGGTTCGTAGAGCCGGAAGCGGCGGTAGCCCCACCACGCACGCCACGCCCCCCGCCACCTCCAGCAGGACGTTCAGCCCCCCTCGCCCGATCTCCGGGAGCTCGGAGGTCGACCACGACCCGCCGAGGAACGGCCACCAGAAGGCGGCGGTGTCGGTCCACGCCCCGTCGAGGACCAGGTGCAGCAGCACGCCGATGGGCAGGCCGAGCCAGCCGCCGCTGGACCACCCGCCGGCCGCGGGCGCCCAGCATCACCCCGGCCAGCAGCAAGGCGGCGCCCGTGAGGCTGTGCAACAGGCGCGGCTCCCCGAAGGGCACCTCCGCTAGGGGCAGGAGGCTCCCCACGGCCACCAACCGGTAGTCCGCAGCCGGGCTGCGGAACACCGACCAGACGACCAGGACCGACGGCGCCACGAACCACAGCAGCACGGTGCAAGCTCAGCGGGCCAGGAGCCGGCCGCACTCCTCGCAGTGCGCGGGGGCCTCGGGCGGCAGCTTCTTGATCCGGTCGACCTCGACCGCAGAGAGGGCGAGGTGGCAGCCGCCGCACGACCCGCCGACCAGTCGGGCGATGGCGATGCCCCCGGATTGCGGGCGCAGCCGGACGTAGTCAGCCAGCAGATCCGGTTCGACGGTGGCGGCGATCTCCGCCCGCTCGGCGGCGACTCTTCTCCAGCTCGGCGGTGATGGCCACCTCCTCCTCGGCGATCTGCACCCGGAGCGCCGTGGCCTGCGCATCGAGCGTGGCGCGGCGAGCGTCGGTGGCCACCAGCTCGGCATCGAGCGGGCTCGATCTGCTCCATCACCTCAAGCTCCTGGTCCTCCAGCTGGGAGATCCGGCGCTTGAGGGCGGCCACCTCGTCCTGGAGCGACTGCAGCTCGCGGGGGTTGGCGATGGCGCCGCTGTAGAGCGTCTTGTCGTGGTGAACGGCCTTCTCGGTGAGGGTGGCGATCTCGTCCTCGAGCCGCTGCTGATCGCGCCCCAGCTCGTGGCGACGGGCCTGCAGCTCCTCCGCACCTCGCTCCACGTCGCCCAGCTCGGCCATCAGCCCGTCGAGCTCGCCGCGAGCGGGCAGGTGAGCCCGCCGATGCGTCAGCTGGTCGGCGGTGGTGTCGTGCTCCTGGAGGGAGAGGAGGGCATCCCAGCGGCTCATGCCCGCCCATCCTCGCACGTCACGGGACTTCGCCCGGCTGGCCGGTGGCGGGTGGGCCGGTGGACGGTGGGGCGGTCGAGGGCGGGGACGCCGACGGCGGGGTCGGCTGGTCATCCGGCGTCTCGCTGGTGGGGGGGGTCGTCGTGCTCGACGTGGATCCGGTGGGTTGCCGGCGGGGCCGGTAGTACCCCCCGCCGCCACCACCCGAGTCGGTCGTGCGGTCGAGGCGCAGGTACCGCCCGCTGCGGGTTATGGGAGCAGGATCCTCGTAGCCCCGCTCCTCGAGCCCGTCGTGCCAGGCGCGCATGTAGCGACCCCAGATCTCGGCCGGGTAGGAGCCGCCGGTGATCCCGGTGCCCCGGAGCCGTACCTCGAACTTGCCCTTCCGCCGAGCCGATCCACACAGCGGTGGCCAGGTACGGCGTGAAGCCCACGAACCAGCCGTCGCTGGCGTTCTGGGCCGTGCCCGTCTTGCCCGCGGCGTGCTGCCCGGGGATGCGGGCGCGGGTGCCGGTGCCACTGACCACGTTCTTCTCCAGGACCTCGGCGGCCAGCCGGGCCGACTGCTCGCTGGCCGCTCGCCGGGGATCAGGTCGATGCTGGATGCAGGACCTCGCCGTCGGGATCCTCCACGCGATCGATGTAGTACGGGTCGTGGTGAACATGCCGTCAGCGGCGATGGCCGCCACTGCGCGCCGCCATCTCATGGGCTGGACCTCCTTGGTGCCCAGCGGCATCGACACCACCTCCTCGAGGGGGGTGGTGATGCCCATCCGGCGGGCTTGCTCGACCACTTGGTCGATGCCCACGATCTGCCCCAGGCGCACGTAGGCGCAGTTGGACGACCGCAAGCGTCTGCGACGTGATCGTGCCGCCGCCGCCTCCGCTGTTGGAGAAGTTCTCCACCCGGTACGGGTCCGGGAACATCCCGGGGATGTCACGGAAGGTGCAGGGGCCGCCGCCGTTGACGCTGTCGCTGGGCACGTAACCGTTCTCCAGCAGCGCCATGAGCACGAAGATCTTGAAGGTCGACCCGCCCGATCGACCCACCCCCTGGGTGGTGACGTTGTACTTGTCGCTGGCGAACCCGGCCCCGCCCACCATGGCCCGCACCGCGCCGGTGCCCGGGCTCCACCGAGACGACGGCGCCGGTGGCGTTGCGCGGCGCACCGGTGATGGGATCGGGGCCGATGGGCACCAACCCTGTGGGTGTGCCTTCAGGGGCCAGCTCGGCCAGGACGTCGTTCCGTGCCCCGGTGGCGATCAGCTGGGCCCGGGGGTCGAGGGTGGTGTAGATGCGCAGCCCACCGCGGAAGACCCGGTTCTGCCGAGCCTCCCGTGTGATCCCGAGTCGGGGGTCCTCGAACAGCGCTTGCTTCACCTCCTCGACGAAGTAGTCCTGGCGCAGCGGGTTCAGCTCGTTGATCTTGGTGGGCAGGTCGACGGCGCTGATCAGCTCCGCCCGCTCGTCGGTGATGACGCCCTCTCGGTCATGCGCTCCAGGGCCACGTCCCGCCGGGCGCGGGAGCTGTCGGGTCGCCGGATCGGGTCGAACTCCGCCGGGTTGGCGATCAGGCCGGCGAGGAACGCCGACTGCGCCAGGTCGAGGTCGTCGACGTCGACGCCGAAGTAGGTCTCCGCCCCCGCCTGCAGCCCGTAGGCGCCGTTGCCCAGGTAGACGATGTTCAGGTAGCGCTGGAGGATCTCGTCCTTGGTCATCAGCTCCTCGAGGCGGCTCGCCAGCACCGCCTCGCGGGCCTTGCGCCCGATCGTCTGCTGGTCGCCGAACTCGGCCTTCACCACCTGCTGGGTGATGGTGGACCCACCCTGCACGACCGCGCCCTCGTCGACGTTGCGGACCAGCGCCCGGAAGGTGGACCGGATGTTGACGCCGTCGTGGGCGTAGAAGTCAGCGTCCTCCACGGCCAGCACGGCGTCGACGGTGTGCCGGGGGATGCGGGAGAGCGGCACCGGCTGGCGGTCCACCTCCGCCTGCAGGGTGGTGATGAGCGAACCGTCCGCGGCGTAGACGTAGGACCGCTGGTCGAGTGGCCCGAGGTCGATCTCGGCTCCCGTCGACGTGCCTGCCTCCGACAACGCCCGCGCCGCCGGCACCAGTGCCACCCCGATGGCGGCCAGCCCCACGCCAGCGACGGCCGTGATCGACAGGAAGCGGAGAAGGAGGGGGCGCACGGTGGGGGCAGAGGTGGGGGGGACGCTCGAGCGTACTGGCGGGCGATCGAGGCCCGGGGTCACGCCGTCAGCGGCCGGGGCAGCGGCGACGAGTGGACCACCACCAGCTCCTGCACGGCCCGGGTCAGGGCGACGTAGAGCAGTCGGCCGCCCGCGCTCGTCGTCGTAGAAGTCAGCCGGCTCGACCACCACGACCGCGTCGAACTCGAGGCCCTTGGCCTCGGGGGGCTCCAGCAGGGTGACGACTCCGCCGAGCCCGCCCCGGACGCCGGTCCCGTGCTCGACGCCGTCGTCGCCCAGCCGGGCGCGATGGCAGCCAGCAGTGCGGGGGCGGCCACCACGCCGACCGACCCGTGCCGGGTGCTCAGATCGGCGATGGACCCAGCCACCCCGGCCACCAGCCCGTCGGTGGCCAGGGCCACCACCGTGGGCGCTGCGCCGTCGACGCGCACCGACCGGGCGGCGGGCCACGCCAGGGGCGACGACGGGGAGCAGCCGGTTGGCCAGCGTCGAGGATCGGTGCTGGCACGCGGTAGCCGAGCTCGAGCTCCTCCACCGAGGCGCTCGGCGGCGACCCGAGGTGCACAACCGCCTCCTCCCACGACGACTGGGCCCCCGGAGCGGTGGCCTGGGCCAGGTCGCCGAGGATGGTCATCGACGGCCGACGGACAGCGCCGGGCCACCGCCCGCAGCTCCATGGCCGAGAGGTCCTGGGCCTCGTCCACCACGACGTGCCCGTAGGTGCGTGCCACGCCGTTGAGCAGTGCCTCCGCCTCGTCGACCAGCACCGCTCGGCCAGCGACCAGGGCTCGTCGTCGAGCCGGCGCGCCTCGGCCCGGCGCAGGAGCCGCGCCTGCTCGTCGGCGTCGAGGAGGCCCTCCGCCGCTTCGACCAGCGTGCGCCGGTTGGTGAGGAGCCGCTCGCACCAGCGACCGGCGCCGACAGCCGACGGCCAGATGCGCCGCCACCGCCGCGTTGAGGGCTGGGCTGGCTCGCATCTCGGCGTCGAAGGCGGCGGAGGGCGCGGCGTCCGCCCAGCGCGAGTCGGGATGACCGAGCCAGGCCAGCCGGCGCACCCGCGTCCGGAAGGCGCTGCGGCCGGTGGCGAAGGTCACGCCGCGCTCCTGCGATCTCCTCCACTGCCCCCGCAAGGTCGGTCGCCGGGATGCGCAGCCGACCCCACGCGGTGCTCGACCACCAGGTCCTCGCTCGGCGGCCGCACCAGCCGGGACGAGCCGCCTCGGCCAGCGACCGCCGCCATCCGGGGATCGCCCTTGAGACGGGCGACGTCCGGCGCGGTCCTCCCGTGCCCACCCGTCCCGCCCACGAGGCGCTCGACCGTGGTCTGCCGGGTGGCCGCCTCGCCGAGGGACGGCAGCACCTGGGCGATGTAGCGGAGGAAGAGCGGGTTCGGGCCGACGACCAGCACGCCCTCCTTGTCGAGCTGCGTCCCGGTGCTCGAAGAGCAGGAAGGCGGCCCGGTGGAGCCCGACGGCGGTCTTGCCGGTGCCCGGCCCGCCCTGCACCACCAGGCAGGTGTCGATCGGCGCCCGGATCACCACGTCCTGCTCGGCGGCGATGGTGGCGACGATGTCGCGCATCTCGCCCGTGCGCGAGCGCTCCAGCTCGGCGAGCAGCGGGTCGGGGATGCCGCCGTGGTGGGCGGCATCGACGCTGTCGGGGTCGTCGAACACCTCGTCGAAGAGGTCGTCGATCCGTCGGGCCGTCATCACGAACCGACGCCGGCGGCGCAGGTCCATCGGGTCGGCCGCCGTCGCCCGGTAGAAGGGCGTCGACGATCGGTGCCCGCCAGTCCACCACCACCGGGTCGCCCCGCTCGTCCTCCACGTGCCGGCGCCCCACGTACCACGTCGTCGTCCTGCTCGTCGTCGAGGCGACCGAAGGCCGAGCCCGTCGACGTCGGTGTCGAGGGTGCGGAGGCGGGCGCTGCAGGTGGGCCTGCGCGATGGCGGAGTCGACGGCCTGGGCGGCCGACTCGGTCGAGCGACGCCGCCTGCTCCGTGCGCTGCCGCATCCGCGCCAGGTGGGCGTAGGCCCGGTCGAGGTAGCGCCTGCTCGGCGGGGAGGTCGGGGTGGGGGCATGGCGGGCTCCGGGACGCGCGACGACACCCCCGTCCGATCGGCCGGGGGTGGTGGGGGGAGGACGTCGACGATAGCGTGCCGCCCATGGCTCACGCCGAGGCGCTTCCGGTTCGGCATCCAGCTCAGCACGGCCACCTCCGGCGCCGAGTGGGCAGAGAAGGCCCGCAAGGCCGAAGGACCTCGGGTACGAGCACGCTGTTCATGCCCGACCACTTCGGCGATCAGCTGGCCCCGGTGCCGGCGCTGATGGCGGCCGCCGACGCCACCACCGAGCTGCGGGTGGGGGCGCTCGTGTTCGACAACGACTACAAGCACCCGGTCGTGCTGGCCAAGGAGCTGGCCACCGATCGACGTGCTGTCGGGAGGCCGCCTCGAGGTGGGCCTCGGCGCCGGCTGGATGAAGAGCGACTACGACCAGTCGGGCATCCCGATGGACGCCCCGGGGTGCGCGTCTCGCGCATGGAGGAGGGCATCGCGGTCGTCAAGGGCTGCTTCGCCGCCGGGCCCTTCTCGCTACCGCGGCGACCACTACACGATCACCGACTACGACAGCCATGCCGAAGCCCGTGCAGACCCCGCCCCCGTTCCTGATCGGCGGCGGCGCCAAGCGGGTGCTGTCGATCGCCGCCCGGGAGGCGCAGATCGTGGGCATCAACCCGTCGATCCACAGCGGGCAGGTCGACGCGGCCGCGGCCCAGAACGGCGCGGCCGAGCGAGACCGACCAGAAGCTGGCGTGGGTGCGAGGAGGCGGCCGGGGACGGCTACGCCGACCTCGAGATCAACATGCTGCAGTTCGCCGCCATCGTCACCGACGACCGCACGGGCACGGCGGAGATGATGGCCCCGCTCTTCGGCCTGCCGCCGGAGGAGCTCGAGACCTACCCGCACGCGTGCATCGGCACCGTCGAGCGAGATCGTCGAGTCGCTCGCAGCCGCGGCGGGAGCGGTGGGACGTGTCCTACATCGTGTTCCAGGGCGACACGATGGAGGCCATGGCGCCCGTCGTCGCCGCTCTGCGCGACACCTGAGCCGTGACTGCGCCGAGCGTCGATCGACCTGGCCTTCGCCGGCGCCGGGTGGATCGCCGCCGTGCACGGCTACGCGGTCGACCAGGTCCCGGGCCTGCGCGATCACCGCGGTGGCGTCGCGCGACGCCGAGCGGGCCGCCGAGGCCGCGGCTCGGGTGGGCGCCGAGCCCTGCACCTACGACGAGCTTCCCGCCGGGGCCGCACGGCGTGGTGGTGTGCACCCCCCCGGCCCAGCACGCCGCCCAGGTGCTGGCGGCAGTGGACGGCGGCGCGGGCGTGCTGGTGGAGAAGCCGCTGTGCACCACCCTGGCCGAGGCCGACCGGCTCGTGGCGGCCTCGGAGCCGGGGAGCCCGCATCGCCTACGCCGAGAACCTCGTGCACGCCCCCATCGTGCGCCTCGCCCTCGCACCACACCGCCCAGCTCGGCCCGCATCGACCTCGTGGAGGTGCGGGCGCTCCAGCCCCGCCCCACCTGGGGCGACTTCCTCACCGACGGCTGGGGCGGCGGGGTGCTCTTCGACCTCGGGGTCCACCCGCTCGCCGTCGCTCTGCTGCTGGCCGCTCCCGCCCGGCCCGTGGAGGTGCGGGCCGACGCTCGACGGCGCAGACGACCACCCGGTGGACGAGCACGCCGAGGTCCTCCTCCGCTTCGACACCGACCTGCTGGCCCGGGTCACGGTGAGCTGGCGGGGCGACGACACCCCGACCTGGGACGCCCAGGCGTCGTCCCCGCACGGCGTCGTCTACCTCGAGCTGCTGCCCCGCATCGCTGCTCGAGCGCAACGGCGTGGAGGTCACCCTGCCCGGCATCCCCGAAGGGTGTCCCTCGACAGCTCGAGGAGCTGGGCTACCTCGCCGCAGATGGAGTCCTTCGCGCTCGACCTCCAGCGACGGGCGTCCGCCAGCGCTCGGCGCCGGCGTTCGGTCGCAGCGTGCTCGACGTCATCTGCGCGGCCTACGCCTCAGCGGGCCACGGGCGGTGACGTGGATGCCCGCTCCCCTTCGCGGGGCCGCGCGACCGCACACCGCTCGAGCTCTGGCGGCGACTCGGTGACAGGACCCCACGCGCGGTCGCCACCGCCTACATGGACCGGGTCTGGGACCCTGCCGCCGGGCTCCTGCGGAACCCACCCGGGGCCTTCGACGAGGTAGATGGCCCCGCGGACCGTGCACCTGGTCCGGGAGACGGCCTGGTACGCGCCTAGCGCTCCTGCGGCGCGGCGGGACGCGGCGACCGCGAGCGCGCCCGACCAGGCCTTGGAGGCCGTGCTGGACCACCAGTACGACGCGCCCGGGACAGCCGTGGCACGGCACCTTCGTGCGGTTCCCCGAGTGGGCCCGAGCCCTCGCGAGGGCGCGGTGGAGTGGGTGGACTACGACCCGAACTGGCGGCAGTTCGTGGGGACCGCTCTCGCCGTCGTGGTCACCGACTTCGCCCTCCCTTCGGTCCTCGACCGCCGGGCCACGACGGCCATCGATCTCGCGGTGACGGGCCGAGCCGCCGGAGCGGGTGCCGCCCACGTACGCCAACATCGCGCTCCTCCGAGCCTGGCTGGAAGCCCGCACCGGTCGTCCCGACACCGGCTACGCCCGCGCCATCGACGCCGCCTTCGCACCGGCACGGGTGCTTCACCGAGCACGACTCCCCCACCTACTACGGCGTCGACCTCCTGGCCCTGGGGCTCTGGCAGCGCGACGACGCCCCGCGCCGAGCTGCAGCGGTCCGGGGCCAGGATGGAAGCGACCCTGTGGCGCGACGTTGCCCGCTGGTGGCACGCAGGGCTCGGCAACCTCTGCGGCCCCTACTCCCGCGCCTATGGCATGGACCTCAACGCGTACGTCAGCGGCCTGTCCCTCGCCCTGTGGTGCGGCGGCCTCCCGGCTCCCCTGCCCGACCTCGACCGCGACCTCGTTGCCCATGGCCACGACCTGTGCATGGCTCCCGCCCTCCAGCACGTCGGCGTCCGGATCCCCAGCGACGCCCGCCCGGCCTTCGAGCGCTTCCCTGGCCCGCACGCTTGCGAGCAGATCATCGACGACACCCCGCATCGGCGGCGAGCGGGATGGCTCGACGACGACCTGATGGTGGGTGCCGAGGACGGCAGCAGCGGGCTCCACGCACGCGGCCAGTTCCATCCCGCCACCATCCACTGGCGGCTCCCGACCGGTGGTGTGGGGTGGCTGCGGCTCCTCCACCACGGACCCGCCCGCGCCCGCCGCCGGGCGACGACGCCTGGAGGTCACGTGCCTGCCGCACCCCAGCCGTGGCCCCCAGCCCCTCCGGTGGGACACCAACGTGGTCGCCATCGAGGTCACGGCCGCCCGCTGGCGCCTCCCTGGGCTGACCGTGGCCGTCACCACCGAGGCCACCCTCACCGACCCGGCCACCCGCACCTATGCCCCCACGGCCCCGGCCACCAGGATGGTCCTCGCCCTGGCATGAGGGCCGCTCAAGCCATTGGTGGCCTGGCTGACCCCACCGTTAGGTTCCGGCCATGGCTGAGGAGGACGAAGAGCGCACGATCCTGCGCCGGGGCGTCCGGCTGCTGTGGCTCTCGGTTCGCGCGCAACCCGGCCCGTTCGCCATCTCTCTGGTGGGGGCGGCCCTCTTCTCGGTGATGGCGGTCGGGGGCACGGTCGTGCTCGGCCGTGTCACCGACGACGTCCTCACCCCGGCGTTCGGCCCCGACGGCATCGGGCGGGGCACCATCGCCATCGGGGCGGCCGCCATCGTCGCCGCCTCGGCGCTTCGGATGGTTGGGGTGGTCCTCCGCCGCTACTTCGGCCAGATGGCCCAGCGCCGGATGCAGATGCACTGGTTCCACCGCGTGACCGACCGGTACCTCGCCGTGCCGCTGCGGTGGTTCGAGGAGCGACCCACCGGCGAGCTCCTCGCCCACGCCGACGCGGACTGCGAGCGGTCCACGATGGCCATGCAGCCCCTGCCGTTCTCGTTGGGCGTGGTGGTCATCATCCTGGTGGCGATGGTGCAGCTGGCCTTCGTCGACCTGACCCTGCTGGCGGTGGCCGCCACCTTGTTCCCCGGCCTCGCCCTCCTCAACAACGCCTACACCAAGCGGGTGGAGCAACCCGCCTCGCGAGCCCAGGCCCGCGTGGGGGACGTGTCGGCGGTGGCCCACGAGAGCTTCGAGGGCGCCCTCGTCGTGAAGACGCTCGGACTGGAGCAACGGGAGGTGGCCCGGCTGCGGGCCACCGCCGAGCAGCTCCGTGCTGAGCGGCTCGTGGTGGGGCGGCTGCGGGCCGGCTTCGAGCCCGGGCTCGACGCCCTGCCCAGCCTGGGCACCATCGCTGTGCTGTGGCTGGGGGCCTGGCGGGTCTCCAGCGGCGACATCACGACCGGCGAGATCGTCCAGGCCATGGCCCTCTTCGGCATCCTGGCCTTCCCGTTCCGGGTGGTGGGCTTCCTCCTCGAGGAGGTCCCGCGGGCGGTGGTGGCCTACGAGCGCGTCCAGCGAGTGCTGGCCGCCGAGCCCCGACCCGAGCCGATCGGCACCCCCCTCCCGGCCGGCCCCGTCGACGTGGTGCTCGAGCAGGTGGCCTTCCGTCACGGCGACGACGTGGTGCTGGAGGACCTGTCCGCCCGCGTGGCCCCTGGCGAGGTGGTGGCGCTGGTGGGGAGCACCGGGGCCGGCAAGACCACCCTCTGCAACCTGATCGCCCATCTGACGGACCCGGCGGCCGGCACCGTGCGGGTGGGAGGGGTCGACCTCGTCGATGTCGATCCCGACGACCTCCACCGCAACGTCGCCCTGGTCTTCCAGGAGACGTTCCTCTTCGCCGACACCGTCCGCGAGAACCTCACGATGGGTGAGCCCGTCGACGACGACGCCATCTGGATCGCCCTCGACATCGCCCAGGCCCGGTCGTTCGTGGAGCGCCTCCCCCACCAGCTCGACGAGGTGGTGGGCGAGCGAGGGGTCACGCTCTCCGGTGGGCAGCGACAGCGGCTGGCCCTCGCCCGCGCCTTGTTGCGCACACCGCGCGTCCTCCTGCTCGATGACGCCACCTCCGCCGTCGACGCGACAGTGGAACGAGCCATCCTCGACCGGCTCCGACGCTCGGTGGCCGCCACCACGCTCATCGTCGCCCATCGCCTCTCCACCATCGCTCTCGCTGATCGAGTGCTGCTCCTCGACGATGGCCGCATCGCCGCCGAGGGAACTCACCGCGAGCTGCTCGAGGTGCCGGCCTACGCCGCCCTCGTGCGCGCCTACGAGGCGGAGGCGGCATGAGCCTCGACGAGACCATCGACGAGAGCGTCGAACCCTCCGACGGCCACACCGCCACCATCGACGTCCTCACCGACGCCGCCCCGCCGGGGAGCCACGACCACGAGCGGCGCCACCCCGACCCGACCGACGAGGAGGAGTTCCTCCAGGGCGCTGGGGCGATAGCAGTGCTGCGACGGGGGCTGGCCGTCACCCCCGAGCTCCGCCAAGGGGTGCGGCTCACCGCCGGGCTGGCGGTGGCCACCGCCCTCGGAAAGCTGTCGGTGCCGATCCTCATCCAGCAGATCCTCGACCGGGGCGTGCTGGGTGACGCCGGGTACCGCCCGAGCTTCGTCGCCACGGCCTGCACCGCCACCGCCCTGCTGATCCTGAGCCTCTACTGGGTGAGCCGCGCCACCTTCTTGCGGCTCGTCCGGGCGGCCGAGGCCAGCCTCCTCGGTCTGCGGGTGCGCACCTTCGAGCACATCCACCGTCTCTCGTTGGCTGACCACGTGGACCGACGTCGAGGGGCGATGGTGTCGCGGGTGACCAGCGACGTGGAGACCATGGCGCAGTTCACCGAGTGGGGTGCGGTGGCCTGGATCGTCGACTCCGTGCTCATCGTGACGACGCTCGCCGTCATGCTCGTCTACTCGTGGCAGCTGGCCGTCGTGACGGTGGTGGTCTTCCTTCCCCTCCTGCCCCTCTTGGGTGCGTTGCAGCGACGGCAGCTGGCCGCCTACGACGACGTGCGGACGGCTGTGGGCGGCACCCTGAGCGAGGTGTCGGAGCTGGTCACCGGGGCCCCGGTGGTCCTGGCCTACGGGCTGGAGCGGCGCACCCGGCACCGGCTCGACCACGCCATCCGAACCCAGTACCGCGCCCAGATGAGCGCCGCCCGGTGGTTCGCCATCATGTTCCCGCTGGCCGATCTCTTCGGCGCCCTGGCCCTCGCGACGGTCACGGTCGTCGGGGCCATCCACGGGCCCGGCTGGGGCCTGGGGCTCGGCGAGCTGGTCGCCTTCCTGTTCCTGGTCAACCTCTTCCTGAGCCCCATCGCCGAGCTCAGCGAGATCCTCGACCAGACCCAGGTGGCCATCGCTGGGTGGCGGAAGATCCTCGGCGTCCTGGCCATCCCGGTGGACGTCACGGAACCCGACGACGGCGCCATCCTCCCCTCCGGTCCGCTGAGCGTGCGACCTCGACGACCTCCGCTTCTCCTACCGCACCGGAGAGGAGGTCCTTCGCGGGATCGACCTGCACCTGCCCGCCGGCGCGTCCGTGGCCGTGGTCGGCGAGACCGGCTCCGGCAAGACCACCATCGCCAAGCTCCTCTGCCGACTGGCCGACCCCACCGGCGGCACCGTGCGAGTGGGCGGGCTCGACCTGCGCGACGTCGCCCCCGAGTCGCGTCGCACCTCCGTGCGCATGGTCCCCCAGGACGGGTTCCTGTTCGACGCGACGGTGGCCGAGAACGTGCGCGTCGGCACGCCCCGAGGCCAGCGACGACGACATCCACGCCGCCTTCGCCACCCTGGGTCTGTCGGCCTGGCTGGACGACCTCCCCGGTGGCCTCGGCGCCCCCGTCGGCGAGCGGGGCAGCAACCTCTCCGTCGGTGAACGCCAGCTGGTGGCCCTGGCCCGAGCCCAGCTCGGCGACCCTGGTCTGCTCATCCTCGACGAGGCCACCTCGTCGGTGGACCCCGAGACCGAGCAGGCCCTGACCGATGCCCTCGAGCGCCTGGCCGCCGGGCGGACCGTCGTGAGCATCGCCCACCGGCTCTCGACGGCCGAGCGAGCCGACCTGGTGGTGGTCGTCGACAGTGGGCGGGTGGTCGAGCAGCGGCTCGCATGACGAGCTGGTCTCGGCCGACGGGGTCTACGCGGCGCTGTACGCCAGCTGGCTCGGCAACACCCGCGCCCTCGACCACGACTGACCCCTGGCCAGTACCCTTCGGCCATGGCGTCCGTCGACGACATCCGGAAGCTGGTCGCCCTCGATCACGGCCTGGCCACGCTCTCGACGGTCCGGGCCGACGGCACCGTCCAGTCGACGGTGGTGAACGCCGGCGTGGTGGATCATCCCGTGTCCGGTCTCCCCGTGGCGGCGTTCGTCGGCCGCCCGGCTACTCGCAAGATCGCCCACCTCCGCGCCATCTCGACCGCCACGCTCCTCTGGCGGGCCGGGTGGGCATGGGTGACCGCCGAGGGCACCGTTGAGCTGGCCGGCCCCGACGACCCGCATCCCGGGGTGGAGGCCGACGCCCTCCCCTCGCTGCTGCGCACCATCTACTCGGCTGCCGGCGGGGGCCAGCACGACGACTGGGGCGAGTACGACCGGGTGATGGAGGCGGAGCGCCGGCTGGCCGTGCTGCTCTCGCCCAGCCGCGTCTACGTCAACCCGTAGGCCGTGCGGGCCGCGACGCCAACCGCTCCCGGATCCACGCCGGCACCTCCGCCCGCAGGCGGCCTCCCGCCTCGCTGAGCAGGTGCCCCGATCCCTCGCACAGCACCACCTCGGCGGGGCCGCCGGACAGCTCGGCCACCACCTCGCTGCACGCCGCCGGCAACAGCTCGTCGCGGTCGCCGTGGAAGGCCAGCAGCGGAGCCGTGAGCGCCCCGGCCTGCTCGCACCCGGCCGACTGCGTGGCGAAGGTGACCACCCCAGCCGCCCATTCGTCGATGGCCATGGCCGCCCGCACCGCGATGGCGCCCCCGAAGCTGTGGCCGCCCGTGACGAACCGGCGCGCCCCGGCCCGGGCGGCCAGGTCGGCGGCCGCCAGCAGGTCGAGCGTGCAGAGGTCGATGTCGTTGGGGCGGCGCCAGCCCACCCGCAGCACCCCGATCCCGCTCCCCGGGGTCGCCAGCTCCTGGCCCAGCCACTGGTAGAGCCCGTCCGCCGGACCCAGCAGGCCTCCCATGGCCCCCCCGCCCAGGAGCACTGCCGACTCCGCGTCGGCGTCGCCGTGCCACAGCACGGTGAGCAACCCGCGCATCGTGAACACCTCGAGGTGCCGGAGGGTGGGGCTGAGCTCCACCTCCTGCTGGGCGAGGGCTTCCAGGCGATCGAGCGGGCCCGACCCCATCGCGCTACCGCGCCGCCTGGTCGGGATCGAGCACGGCCTCCACCTCGATCTCCACCTTCCACTGCGGATCGAGGAGAGCGGCCACCACCACGGTCGTGTTGGCGGGACGGATGTCGCCGAACACCTCGCCGTGCACCCGACCCACCGCTGCGAAGTCGGCTGCGTCGATGAGGTACACCCGGCTGCGGATGACATCGCCGAAGGCCGCACCGGCGTCCTCGAGGGCCGCGCCGATGATCTCGAAGCAACGGCGGGCTTGGGCTCCGGGATCGGGGTCCACGGTGCCGTCGGGCCACTGCGGAGCGGTGCCGGCCACCACGATCCGGTCCCCCACCCGCACGGCGCGGCTGTAGCCCACCGTGAGCTCGTAGGGCGATCCGGAGGATATGCGCTGCCGTCCCTGCACGAGGGCAACCTACAGGTGGCGACCGTCCGGATCTGTCGACTAACCATCGCCCGTGACCCTCTACGCCCAGACCCGCGACGTGGCGGCCGCCGCCACCCATCGGCTGTGGCGGTTCCTGGTGTGGGCGGGGGCCGTGGGGCCCCAGGATCGGCTGGCCCGGCGCTACCGGGAGTTCGGGGACGGAGCCCTCATGGCCTTCCCGCCGGGTGACGTCTTCGGCGAGGAGCACATCGCCATCGGCTCCGGCACCCTCCTCGCACCGCACGTGTCGATGTCAGTGGGCATGGCCCACGGCCAACCCCTTCCCCCGGGGACCACCAGCCCCGTCCTGCGGCTGGGCGCGCGCTGCTCCATCGGGCGCGGCTCGCACCTCGTCGCCCACCGCTCGCTGGTGATCGGCGACGACGTCATCACCGGGCCCCACTGCTACCTGACCGATCAGAACCACGTGTACGCCGACCCCGAGGTGCCGATCGGGCAGCAGTGGCCGGCCGAGGATCCGGTGGAGGTGGGCGCCGGGTCGTGGCTGGGAGCCGGGGCGATCGTGCTGCCGGGCACCCGGCTGGGTCGCAACACGGTGGTGGCGGCCGGAGCCGTCGTGCAGGGTGACCACCCCGACCACGCGGTCCTCGCCGGTGTGCCGGCCCGGGTCGTCCGGCGCTGGGACCCCGACGCCGGGTGGCAGCCTGCCCTCCGAGACCTGCACATCGACGCGCCGCCGGGGTGGTCGGCGCGGGGACGCCCGGCTCCCTAACCTGCGCCGGTGCCCGTCGCCGAAGCCCTCGCTGCCCTCCTCATCGTGGCGGCCGGGTGCGCCCTTCAGGGAGCCATGGGCTTCGGAGCCAACCTGGTGGCCGCTCCCCTGCTGGTGCTGCTCGACGTGCGGTTCGTGCCCGGTCCCGTGATCGTGGCCACCGGGGTGCTGAACATCCTGGTCATGCGCCGGGAGGGACCGGGTCGGGTGGACCCCACCGTGAGCACCGCCATCGTGGGCCAGGTGGTGGGGGTGCTGGGCGCCGGGGTGCTGCTGGCGGTGGTCACCGATCGGGCCCTCTCCCTGCTGTTCGCCGTCCTCGTCCTGGTGGCGGTGGCTCTCAGCGCCGCGGGCTGGCACCTGGCCACGACCCGGCCGACGCTGGGCGGCATCGGGGTCCTGTCGGGGTTCATGGGCACCGTGTCGGGGATCGGCGGACCGCCCATCGCCCTCGCCTACCAGCGAGCCGACGGTCCCACCCTCCGGGGCACGCTGGCCCGGTTCTTCACCATCGGCAACCTGGTGTCCATCCCCACCCTGATGGTGGCCGGTCGTCTTGGTCGGGACGAGCTCCCCTTCATCGCTGCCGCCCTCCCCGGGGCCCTCGTCGGGTTCGCGGTGTCGGGATGGCTGGCTGCTCACCTCGACAAGCGGACCCTTCGCCCCTACATCCTCGCCCTGTCGGCCTCGGCCGCCGTCGCCGTCCTCGTCCGCACGCTGGTCTGAGTACGGTCGGCCCATGCCTGACGAACCGATCGACGTCGTCCGCCGCTTCTGCGCCGCTTGGGAGGTCGGCGACCTGGACGCCCTCCTGGCCTTCTTCACCGACGACGCCGTCTACCACAACATGCCGATCGATCCAGTTCGCGGCGTCGACCAGATCCGCTCCACCATCGAGGGCTTCACCGCCGGCGTCGACTCCATCGAGTTCCGCGTGGACGCCATCGCCGCCGACGGCGGCACCGTCCTCACCGAGCGGGTCGACGTGTTCGTCTTCCCGACCGCCCGCATCGAGCTCCCGGTGATGGGGACCTTCGAGGTGGCCGACGGCCGGATCACCGCCTGGCGCGACTACTTCGACCTCAACCAGTTCATGTCCCAGATGCCCCAGCCCTGACAGGATCTGTGGACGAAAACGCTCGCATGGCGGACGAATCGGTCCACAGAACTCGGGGGGTGCTGGTGGTGTGGCACCCGGTGCCGCCGTCCGTCCACGCCCTGCGCGACGCGGTGCTCGCGGGGGCGGCCGACGCGGGCGACCCGCTGCCGGTGCGATCGCTGGCGGCGCCCGACGCAGGACCCGACGACGTGGAGGCGGCAGCGGCCACGGTCATCGTGACGACCGAGAACTTCGGGATGGTGTCGGGCCTGGTGAAGGACTTCCTCGAGCGGATCTACCCGTGGTTCGAGGAGGTCCCGAACCGCCGGCCGGGGCTGCCCTACCTCCTGATCAGCAAGGGCGGCAACGACGGCACGGGCGCCGTGCGGGACGTCACTCGCATCCTCACCGGCCTGCGCTGGAAGGAAGCGCTCCCGCCGATCGTGGTGGCCGGGCCGCTCACCGACGCTCACCTCGCCCACGTGCGGGACCAGGCCGCCACCCTCGTGGCGGGGGTCGACACCGGGGTCTTCTAGCAACCAGGCTTGCCGGTCCGGGGCCACACCCCGCAGACTCGGTCGATGCCCGCCGTCGAGCTCGTCGTCACCGACCTCGACGGCACCTTCTGGTACCACGACCACGACATCGCCCCTGCGGTGGTGGAGGCGGTCGCCACCCTCGATGCACGGGGCGTCCCGCTGCTGGTGGCCACCGGTCGCCGGTTGGCGTCCACCCAGGGTCCCCTGGCCGCGGTAGGGCTGGCTCCTCCGGCCATCGTGCTCAACGGTGCTCTCGGCGTCGACCTCGCCACCGGTGACCGCTTCCACCTCGCCCCCTTCGCCACCGACGGCGCCCTGGCCGTCTACGACGCCTTCACGGGGGTGGGCCTGAGCCCGGTGGTGTACGTCGACCACCCCCGCTACGACGTGTTCCTCAGCCACGACCCCGACACCAACCCCGGCCACGTGCAGGCTCTCGGTGACACGGCCGGCCGACGGTGGGCGTCGGGTGACAGCGCCGAGACCGACGACCTGCGGGCGGCGGTGGCGGAGCACCCGGTGCTCGGCTTCAGCCTGATCGGGGTCCCCTTCGGCCCCGCCGAGGCCGCGCAGGCGTCCATCGGCGACACAGCGGAGGTGCACCTCGACCGCTCCATCGACTTCGACGGCCTGGCGTCGCTCACCGTGGCCCCGCTCGGGCAGAGCAAGTGGGACGGCGTCCTCGCCTACTGCGAGCAGCAGGGCATCGACCCCACCCGGGTGATGGCGGTGGCCGACGGGCCCAACGACATCGAGCTCCTCACCAACGCCATGCCTCCGCGTCGTCCCGAAGGTGGCCCACCAGTCGCCCTCGACCTGGCCACCCACCGCATCCCCAGCGCCCACGACGCCGGCTGGTCCGACATCCTCACGCTCCTGTGACCGGGCTGCCGGTGATCGACGTGTCGTCGCTCGTGGCAGGGAGCGACGACCCGGCCGTGGGGAAGGCCATCGATGCCGCCTGTCGCGAGGTGGGGTTCTTCTACGTCAGCGGCCACGGCGTCGCGCCGGCGCTGGAGACCCGGCTGGAGTCGGCGTCCGCTGACCTCTTCGCCCTCGCCGAGGCCGACAAGGCGGCCGTGACCATGGGGCGGGGCGGCCGGGCCTGGCGGGGCTGGTTCCCGCTGGGCGGTGAGCTGACCTCGGGGCGCCCCGACCGCAAGGAGGGCTTCTACCTCGGCGCAGGAGCTCGGTGCCGAGGACCGTCGGGTCCGGGCGGGCACCCCGCTCCACGGCCCCAACCTGTTCCCGCCCCAGGTCCCCGACCTGCGGCCGGCCGTGCTCGACTGGCTCGAGGCCATGACGGCGCTGGGCCACGCCGTCCTCCGCGGGATGGCCCTCGGCCTCGGCCTGCGCCCCTCGCTGGTTCGACGACCACCTCACCGCCGACCCCCTGGTGCTGTTCCGGATCTTCCGCTACCCGCCGGCGCCCGAGGACGACAGCGACTGGGGGGTGCAGGAGCACACCGACTACGGCCTGCTCACCATCCTCGCCAGGACGAGCACGGCGGCCTCCAGGTGCACGCACCGAGCGGCTGGGTGGACGCCCCGCCCATCCCGGGGACCTTCGTGTGCAACCTCGGCGACATGCTGGAGCGGATGACCGGCGGCCGCTACCGGTCGACCCCCCACCGTGTGCGCAACACCGGCGACCACGGATCGGCTGTCGTTCCCGTTCTTCTTCGACCCGGCCTGGGACGCCGAGGTGCTGCCCGTGCCCGACCTCGGTGACCACCCCACCTCGGCCGCCCGGGCCCGCTGGGACGGCGAGGACGTGTTCGCCTTCGACGGCACCTACGGCGACTACCTCTGGACCAAGGTGCGCCGGGTGTTTCCCGACCTCAGCTGACACCGCCGACGGCCCGCTCGGCGTGCCGCTGATAGGCCCACCCCGGCCCCCGGAAGGTGAACGACAGCCGGTCGCGCCACGTCGTCGAATGGGAGACGTCGCGCACGATGTCGGCGAACTCGTGGCTGGCGATCCGCGCCGGGTTGTACGTGCCGATGTTCTTGGTCAGCCCGTAGACCACCGGCTCCTCCTCCCGCTGGAAGGTGCCGAAGAGCCGGTCCCAGAGGATCAGGATGCTGCCGTGGTTGCGGTCGAGGTAGCGCGGGTTGCTGCCGTGGTGCACCCGGTGGTGCGACGGCGTGTTGAGCACCTCCTCGCCCGCGCCCGAGCGTCCGGATCGTGTCGGTGTGGATCCAGTACTGGTAGAGGAGGTTGATGCCTCGGGCCTGCTCGATGAGCCCGGGGCGGATCCCGAGACGAGCCATTGGCCCGTACGGCAGGTAGACGCCCAAGGCGTCGGCCACCGGCTGACGCAGCGCCGTCGACAGGTTGTAGCGCTCGCTGGAGTGGTGGACGACGTGGTGGGCCCACAGCACCCGCACCTCGTGCATGAACCGGTGGTTCCAGTAGTAGACGAGGTCCCACCCGACCACGGCAGCCGCCAGAGCCAGCGGCCCGCCACCCCGATCGTGGTGCTGACCCCGCTCCCACATCCGCGTGGCACTGGTCCGGTCGCGCACCCAGGCCGACCCAGCCACCACCCCGGTCCCCACCGCCAGCGGCCCGGTGACCCGGCGGACGCGCCGCGCCCATCGCCGGGCCGTGCCGTGCGCAGACCCGGCCGGGGGATCGTGATCGTCGACCACCTGGTCGCGCGGATCAGCCGGCTCGTCGGCCTCGTGCCCCGCCACCCGGTCGGCGATGGTGGTCGCGACGACGGCGGTGGCCACCACACCCAGCAGGGCTCGCCCGTAGCGGCCCTTGCCGGGGACGGCATGGCGCAGCAGGCGGTGGGCGGCCAACGGCACGACCAGCGACCCGACGCCCATGGCGAGGCTGGCCGCCGTGTCGTCCTTCGTGTAGTCGGCAGCCGTGGGTCCGGACCGGGCAGCTCGATCGCGCAGGACCCGCCGCTCCACCTCCATCGACCCGAAGTACACGGGGACAGCGGCAACGGTGAGATCGATGGCCACGGGTCGTCAACCTACCTGCACGGATGGAACCGGCTCCTCCTGGGAAGACCAGCGGGGATCCCCACACCCCACAGCAGGAGGCACCCCGATGGGCAACCACACCGATCAGGACGAGGCACGTCAGGTCGGCGACCGGCTGGCGCCCCCCACCACACCGGACAAGGACACCATCAAGGAGGATCGGGCGGCCCTCGACGCAGATCACCAGCCCGACCGCGCACCGACCCCTGACGAGGAGGCCGCCGCCGAGCGCAGTGCCGGCGCCGCCGATTCCGACGTGTCTGAGCACTACGAGGACATGATGGAGAAGGGCGCCGCGCAGGAAGGCGAAGGCAAGCCCGGCGTCTGAGCAGCGCATCCGGCGGAATCCCTTGACCGATCCCGGGGCGGGCGCGATGTTCGAAGCGAGCGATCCGAACACCGGACGCAGCTCGTCCGAGACGGTTCGGGGCGCCCACCACGACGCAACCGAAGGGAGTCCTACGGATGCACGCTGGTCCTGCGACGTTGGAGCGGTCACCGCCTGATCGTTGACTCGCCCGCGCCAGAGTCGACGTACCTGGCGGGCCCGCCCACTGCATGCAGCACGCGTAGCCGGCTGCCTCCGCGGGACCCGTGAACGGCCTCGATCGCTCCCTGGCAACGGCAGATGAGGCAGGGCCCCGGTGGAGGCGGATGGCGACATCCGAGCCCTCCGCCGGGGCCTCGTCGCGCTAGGGCTCGTCCGTCTCCCGACCGCGCCGCACGACGCCGCGCGCCAACATGGCGCCCGCGACGGCACCGACACCGAGCAGGAGCCACATCCCGTCGAGCCCGCCCGGTCCGTTGCTCGCCGGTTCGGTGTCGGCGGGGCTCGCAGCCAGCTCCTCGCCGACCGGCGCCCGGTTCACCGTCGTGGTGGGGGCGGCCGTCGTGGTGGTCGTGGGGGCCACCGTGGTGGTGGTCGTGGGAGCAGCCGTGGTGGACGTGGTCGGCGGCGGCGGCGCGGGGCCGGAGCTGCCGGCGCAGGCGCCCGGGGAGCCGGAGGGGGTGGCGCGGGCGGCGGCGGAGGCGGTGGAGCGGGCTGGCCGCTGGGGCGGCGGAACACCTGCACCACCCAGAGCTGCCCGTGGGCGTGGACGACGCCGACTCCGACCTCGGTGAGGCTGGTGCTCAGGATGTTGGCGCGGTGGGGCCCGGAACCCATGAACAGCCCGTGCACGTGGTCGACGGAGCTGCCTCGTCCGACGTTCTCGGCGATCTGCGACCAGCCACCCACCTCGGAGGTGAGGTTGGGGTTGTGGTACAGCTCGCCGCGATCGGCCATTCGCTGGGCGTGACGGCGGGCCACCGACTGGAGATCGCCCCGCACGGTCAAGCCGGGGAGACCTCGGCTGGAGCGCTCCTGGTTGATCCGGGAGACGAAGCCGCTCTCTGCGCCGGCGTCCTGGGCGCGGCTGGCGGGAGCGACCGCAACGAGGGCCAGCAGGCAGATGAGGAGCGCGGTCGAGCCACGACGGAGAGCGACGATGGAGCAAGGGTACGACGCGGACCACCCCGGGTCCTGCATCGGCGGGGCTACCGTCCCGTCACGTGGGCCGGGTGGCGGTGACGTCGTGTGCGTACCTGGGTGACGTGGCGCCCTACCTGCCGGTGGCCCGGCGGCTGCACGACGCCGGTCACGAGGTGACCGTCGTGGCCCCCGAGGGGTTCCGGTCGGTGGTCGAACCGGAGCCGTTCGCGTTCGTGCCCTACGCCATGGACTGCTCGCCGGCCGCCATGCACGCAGACCCGATGCACACCAGGCTGATGCGGCACCCCACCCGCAACATGCCCCGGCTGGGTCGCTACTGGATGGACCGGGCCTTCGGCGACGACCCCGATCGGGCGGTGGGCTCTCTGCTGGCCGCCTTCGACGGGGCCGACGTGGTCGTCACCCATCCGACCATGGGGGTGGTGTCCATCCCTGTGGCCCGGCACCTGGGCGCCCGGACGGTGGTCGGCCACCTCTTCCCGATGATGATCGAGACCTCACGGTGGGGACCCCCGGTCGGCTCCCGGTCTCCCCGGCTCCCCCGACGGGTCAACCGGGCGGCGTGGTGGGGGCTGCGCGCCTCCAGCGGCCGGATCCTCCGTGACCCGCTCATCAACGCGGCCCGGGCCCGTCTCGGCCAACCGCCGCTTCGGGGCAACGGCGGGTGGGCCTGGCAGGAAGCCGACCACACGGTGGTCCTGGCGTCACGCCACTACTACGGCCCCGAACCGGACGACTGGCCCCCGGTCACCTGGGGCGGCTTCTCCGTGTGGCGCGGTCCGCCCGGGCAGGAGCTCGACGCTGCCCTGGATCGCCACGTGGACGCCGGCGACCCGCCGGTGCTGGTGATGCTGGGCACCTCAGCCGCCACAGGCGCCGGTGAGCAGTTCGCCCGCATCGGCGCCGACCTCGACCGCAGAGGGGTGCGGTCGGTGCTGCTGGTGGGGGATCCGGCCAACCTGCCCGCCGTCGCCGGACGAGCGGGGGCCACCACGTTCGCGCCGGTCACCGAGCTCCTCCCCCGCTGCTCGGTGGCCGTGGTCTCCGGGGCGCTGGGAGGGCTGGCGGCCGCCCTGCACGCCGGCGTGCCGATGGTCGTGCTGCCCCAGCTCTTCGACCAGGTGTGGCACGGCCGCCGCGTGCAGGACCTGGGAGTGGGACGGATGGTCCGTCGGCCCGGTCAGGTGGCTGACGCGGTCTCCTGGATCCTGGCCGACCCTCAGGTCACCCAGCGGGCACGGGACCTCGCCGATCGGCTCGCCACCGAGGACGGGCCAGGAGCGATGGCTGCCGCCGTCGAGGCACTCCTGCCCGGCTGAGCGGACGAGCGAGGACGAGCTTGTGGGGCCGGTCAGCTGGCCCAGGCCAGGAAGTCATCGGCCTTGGCCGCCACCTCGTCGGGGGACGCCCCCTCGAGGTGGATCACCTCGCCCTCGGCGGTGCGGAAGGCGGCGACGCCCTCCCCCGGCAGCGGCACGGGGGCGGAGCTGTCGTGGTGGCGGTGGGTCCGGTGGAAGGTGAGGGCCATGGCCCCACCACTGCCCATCACGCAGCGCGGTCAAACCGCTTCGCGCCGATCGTCACGACTTCGCAACGGGGACGGCCGCCGGACGTCGAGCGGACCAGGCAGGCTGTGCCGATGCACACCGAGGACATCGACCCCGACGACCGGCGGCTGGTCGCCGACGTGCTCCCGGTGCTGACCGAGCTCCGGACCGACCTGAGCGCAGCGGCCCTCACCGAGGTCTACCAGCGCGGCCACCGCCAAGGCCTGCGCTTCCTGGCCGCCTACGACGGGCAGCGCTGCGTCGGCGTGGCGGGATGGCGGATCGTGCACAACACGGCCGAGACCAAGAAGCTCTACGTGGACGACCTCGTGACCACTGCAACGCAACGGTCAGCCGGCGTGGGACGCCTTCTGCTCCAGGAGCTGGAGGCACGGGCACGGGACGCGGGCTGCCTCGGCATCGACCTCGACTCCGGGGTGCAGCGAGAGCGCGCCCACCGCTTCTACTTCCGGGAGGGGTTCACGATCTCGAGCCTGCACTTCTGGAAACCCCTGGACTGACCCCTGATCCCCGAGTCACGGGATAGGTTCGACCGCATGCACATCGGCATCGGGGGCGGGGGCGGCACGATCGACGCGGCCGTGGACAGCGTTCGGCGGGCCAGGGACACCGGGTACAGCTCGGCCTGGTTCAGCAACATCTTCGGACTCGACGGCATGACGGCCTGCGCGGTCGCCGGCCGGGAGGTTCCCGACATCACCCTGGGCACCTTCGTGGTGCCCACCTACAGCCGCCATCCGCTCTACATGGCCCAGCAGGCGATGACCACCCAGGCGGCCACCGGCGGGCGGTTCATCCTGGGCATCGGGCTCAGCCACCAGATCGTGATCGAGGGGATGCTCGGGCTGTCCTTCGACAAGCCCGCCCGCCACATGCGGGAGTACCTCGAGGTGCTCATGCCCATCTTGACCGAGGGCTCGGTGGAGCACTCCGGCGACGTCTACCGGGTCAACAACACCTTCGGGCCGATCGAGCGCATGGGCACCACACCGCCCAAGGTGGTCATCGCCGCCCTCGGCCCGGTGATGCTGAAGCTCGCCGGGCGCCTCACCGACGGCACCGGCACCTGGATGACCGGGCCCAACACCATCGCCGAGCACATCGCACCGACGATCCGCGCCGCCGCCGAGGAGGCGGGCCGCCCCGCACCGATGGTGATCGCCGGGGTCCCGGTGTGCGTGACGGACGATCCTGAGGCTGCCAAGGCCGACGCCGAGCAGGTGTTCGCCATCTACGGGACGCTGCCCTCGTACCGCGCCATGCTCGATCGCGAAGGGGCCGCCGGCCCCGGCGACATCGCCCTGGTGGGCGACGAGGACACCGTCCGAGCCGGCGTCGCCCGCTACGCCGAGGCCGGCGTCACCGACCTCAACGTGGCCCCCTTCGGCAACCTGGAGCGCACCACGACGCTCCTGCAGTCGCTGCTGCCCGCCTGAGGGAGACCGACCCCATCCGGGGCTCAGGCGAGCACCCGCACAGCCCCACGAGCGGCATCGAGCTCGATGGAGGCACCGTCGGGGATCTGGGCCATGGCCTCGGCGCAGCCGATCACCGCCGGCAGAGCGAGCTCGCGGGCGATGACCGCTGCATGCGACAGCACGCCACCCTCCTCGGTGATCACACCCCCGGCCAGGGCCAGGAGCGAGTTCCAAGCCGGGCAGGTGCCGACGGTGACGAGGATGTCCCCCGGCTCGAAGGCCGCCAGCGCCTCGCTCGGGTCGGTGGCCACGCAGGCCCGCCCGGTGACGATGCCCGTCCCCAACCCGGCCCCGGTGAGCGGAGCCTGGGCCTCGACGGTGGTGATGCCAAGGTCCCGGAGGCCGAGGAGGGCGGCGGACAGCGTGCGCATGGCCGACGGCAAGGCGGCCACCGGCAGGTCCTGTGCCGGACCGAGCGCCGGTGGCGCCGCCTCCGTCGCCAGCTCCCGGCGTCGCGCCCGACGCCCCGCCGCCTCCTGGCGGAGGGACAGCTCGGAGTCCTGCATGGCGCCCACCAGCTCGTCGACGGTGAGCTCCACGGCGTGATCGGCGGCCTCCAGCCGACCTGACGCCACCAGGCGCCGGCCCACCTCGAGCATGGCCCTCCGCAGGAGACCCACGGGCCAGGCGGCCGTGAGCAGCCCGTTGGAGTCGCGGACCCCGCACGTGGCCCGAGCGTCGGCCAGGAGCTGGTCCCACTCGGCCCGGTCCCCCGCCGGCACCGCTCCGCGCAGCTGCTCCTCCATGACCGGATCCGGCTCGGCGAAGCCTCGCGGCGTCGGACGCGAGCGGATCGGGAGCTCGCCCGCTGCCTTGTCGTCGAGGTCGTAGCCCGTCACCAGGCACCAGGCCGCCACCGCCTCGTCCCCCCGGGAGGCGGGCGAGGAGCCTGCCAGCAGCCCGGCCACCGCGGCAGCGTCGAGGCCCCACTCCACGGACCGGGCCAGGAGCATGCCGGTGGGCATCAGGTCGCAGCCGTGCAGCCGGAAGTGGGTGCGATGGCCCTCCTGGGCGCGGTCACGGGCGAGCTGGAGGTGGCGGACGAGCCCGTCGTCGTCGAGCCCACCCGGATCGACCGCCTCCTGCGCCGCGTTGTCGGCTGCCCACGAGGGGCACTCCACCTCGAACCAGTGCTCGGCCTCCCTCAGCCACGGCCGCTCCTGCAGCGTGCGATCGGCCGCTCGAGCCCGACGGCGGAACGCCGGCACCAGGCGCACGGCGGCCCACATGGCCCACGCCGGGGGCAGCCGGTTGGTTCGCGGCCCCAGGAGGGGTACGGCGCTGATGAACACGCGGCCGTGGACGAACGCCGGCTCGATCGTCCGCACCGGCAGGCCGTAGCCCTCCGACCACACCGCCTCACCGATCAGCATGCCGTCGGCCAGCAGCGCCTGGTACTCGGGTGTCAACGGTCGGGGGAAGTGATCGTGGATGCCCCTCCAGTCGCCCGGACCCGGCGGTGCCCAGTCGAGCCGGCTCATCGTGCCGCCTCCCGGCTGGCCTCGAGCAGCACAGCCACGGCCCAGGCGCACCACTCCGCCGCCTCGTCGACCGAGGCGCCGACCGTGTCGTGGAGCTCGAGCAGCGCGGTGGACGAGGTGAGGACGTCGGTCACCCCCATGAAGCGCTGGGCGGCGGGGCTCCCGGAGTCGAGGCCCTCATCGCGCAGGTACGACGCCGTCGCCCGGCGCCGGACCTCCCACCGGCGACGGTGGAGATCCCGGCCTACGGGCGAGGCGAACTGGCCCCGCACCAGCGGCAGCTGCTCGGCCAGCTCGCGCCATGCGGTCTGCAGCGCCGGACCCACCTCCCCCAGGCTGCCCGGCAGCTGACCGGCGCTGGCGCTCACGGCGCCGTGGGCGGCTGCGTCGAGCAGCGCCTCCTTGGTGGGGAAGTACCGGTAGATCGTGGCCACCCCCACCCCGGCTCGGGCCGCCACGGCGGGCACCGAGATGGTGGCCGGGTGATCGTGGGCGACGAGGTCCGACACCGCCCGAACGATCCGCTCCCGGGTGACCTCCCGCTGGGCCGACCGCAGATCCGTCACGAGATGATCTCTCTCAACATGAGAGGAACCATCTCACGTTGCGTTCCACGTGTCAACGAGCCTCGGCCACCCCTCCCTCCCGCCGGACCCGGTCCTAGAGTCGCCCCATGCCTGCGCAGGGCCTGGGCGCGTACCTCTTCACGGACATCGAAGGCTCGACGTCCATGTGGGAGGACGAGCCAGAGACCATGTCGGCGGCGGTCGCCCGGCACGACGCAGTGCTCGATCTCGTGGTGGCTCGCCACGATGGCGAGGTCTTCACCAAGGCCGGGGACTCCTTCGCTGTGCGCTTCCCAGACGTCGAGGCGGCGGTCGCCGCCGCCATCGACGCACAACGGGCCATCGAGCTCGAGGTGTGGGGGACCTCCCGGCCCCTCGCGGTCCGCATGGGCATCCACGCCGGCACGGCCGAGCATCGCGGGGACGACTACTTCGGAGCCGCCGTCAGCGCGGCAGCCCGCGTCATGTCCGCAGCGCACGGGGGTCAGATCCTCATCAGCGACGCCGCCCTCTCCTTCCACCCCAGCCTGACCACGACCCCGATGGGCGCCTACCGGTTGCGCGGCCTCGCCGCCCCGGTGCTGCTCCACCAGATCGATGCCTCGAGGAGCCCACGACCGTTCCCGCCCCTGCGGGCCACACGAGCCGACGGGGTGCGCCTGCCAGTCTTCTCGACCACGTTGTTCGGCCGGGAGAGCGAGGTGACGCAGCTCACCTCGCTCCTGCGGGAGCACGCCCTGGTGACCATCGTGGGACCCGGAGGCATGGGCAAGACCCGCCTCGCCGTGGCCGCCGCCGAGGCCAGCCTGGACGTGGCGCCCGATGGCATCACCTTCGTCGACCTAGTCGCCGTCGACGCCGCCACCCAGGTGGCCCCCGCCGTCATCGAGGCGCTGCGGCTGCAGACGACCGGCACGGATCCGCTCGTCGAACTCACAGAGCACCTGTCGGGCAGGGAGACCCTGCTGGTGCTCGACAACTGCGAGCACGTCGTGGACGCCGTGGCGGCGCTGGCGGGCCACCTGTTGGCCCACTCGCATCCGGTGCGGATCCTCGCCACCAGCCGGGAGCGGCTGGGGGTGGACGGGGAGCAGCTCGTGCCCGCCCAGCCCCTGCCAGGGGGTGCCGGGTCGGCCTCCCGCGCGCTGTTCCTCGACCGCGCCCGGGCCATCGATCCCGGGTACGCCACCACCGAGGACGACCTTCAGGTCATCGACGCCCTCACCGAGCAGCTGGACGGCCTGCCCCTCGCCATCGAGCTGGCGGCCTGCCGCACCTCCGTCCTCTCCCCCGCCGACCTGCTCGCGCACCTCGATGATCGGTTTCGGATCCTCTCGGGCGGACAGCACCAGCGCACCACGCGGGAGCGAACCCTCCTGGCCACCCTCGACTGGAGCTTCCGCCTCCTCGGCCCAGACGAGCAGCGCCTCCTGCGCTTGCTGTCGGTCTTTCCCACGTCGTTCGACGCCCACGCTGCGGCAGCGGTCGCGGCCATCGACTTCACCGACGCCCTGGATCTCCTGGAGAGCCTGCATGCCAAGTCGCTCGTGGCGAGCACCCGAGGGGCGACGACGATGCGCTTTCGACTGCTCGAGACCGTGCGCGCCTACTCCGCAGGGCTCCTGGGCGAGGATCCGGCCGAGGTGGCGGCGGCGCGCCGCCGGCACACCGACCACTTCCTAACCCGCGCCACCGTCTCGGACTCCTTCTCGGACATCTTCGATCTCGACCGGGCGCACGCCCTCGCCGCCGACGTGGACAACCTGAGCGCAGCCATCGACGACCTGACTGCGCGGGAGGCGTGGTCGGACCTCTGCGACCTGGCGTGGGGAGCGCTGGGCGTCGTCTTCGCCGACGGCTACGGCGCTCGTGCTTCGGTGTGGGCAGAGCGGGCCGCTCCGCACGCCGGCGCTCTCGGGGATGAGCAGGGGGCCCGCCTGCACTACATCACCGCGGTGTTGCACATGGATCGGACGAGGATCCCTGCGATGGAGGCCGAGCTGCGCGCCTCGCTGCAGCTCGCCACCGATCCGGTGCTGCGGGCCAAGTGCCTCCTGATGGCCCTGACGCGCCAGTGCAGCCTGCCAGCGGCGCTGGTGGACCGACGCGGCCTCCACACGAGGTTCGAGGAGGTCCGCTCCTTGCTGGCACACGCATCCGACCACTACACGCAGGCTCAGCTTGCGTTGTTCGAGTGCTACGACCACCTGCAGCACGATGAGCTCGACGCCGTGATCGAGCGCGCCCGGACCTCGATGCAGATCCCCACCCACCACATGTTGGACCTGCTGCTGGCCAACGTGAGCGCGGTGGCGATGATCGCGATGGGCAAGCCCGAGAGGGCGCTGACGCTGCTGGCGGAGGTCGGTGAGCCGCGGTCGATGTGGGAGTACCCCGACGTCGTGCGGAGCGTGGCGCTTGCCGAGCTCGGCGAGCTCGTCGCGGCCCGGCAGCACCTCCGGGCGTTCGCTGAGCGGGCCGCTCTTGGTCGCATCCCCCTCCTGGCCAACGACGCCATCATCGGCCTGGCGATCCTGGCCCACGTCGAGGGGGACGCAGCCCGGGCGGAACGTCTGGTCGGGGCCGCCGTGATCGGGAGGTCGCCCCACATCTCGTTCCTCGCCCACCGCCTGGCCACCGCCCTCGGGACGGCCGACGAGCGCATCCGCGCGCTCCTCGGGATGAGCGATGACCTAGGGATCCCGTTGGCGGACGACCTGCTGCGCAGCGAGCTGGGCGCCGGGGCGCTCGACTGATCGCGCGGTCAGCTGCAGCCGCTGGTGCTCCCGCAGCTGGGGCAGGCGTGGCAGGAGCCGGCTCGCTGCATCTGGACGCCGCACTGCATGCAGTAGGGGGCGTCGCTGTGGCTGGCGTTGGGGGCGATGGCCGCCGAGGGCTTGGCCGGCGACGGGTCGGTGACCCCGGCCCGCTCCAGGAGGCTCGGCTCCCTCGGTGCGTCGGAGGCCGACAGCAGCGGTGAGCTGGCGTCGAGGCTGGGCGGGTCGGCCTGGATGTCGGTGCCCTGGCGGGTCTCGGTGATGGTCTCCTCCACGCCGGGCAGCGTGGGCTGGGTGCGCTCGCCGGTGGTGAGGATGTTCAGCTCGGCCCGCTCCTCGAAGGAGAGGTAGTCGACCGCCAGGCGGCGGAAGATGTAGTCGAGGATCGAGCTGGCGATCCGGAGGTCCGGGTCGTCGGTCATGCCGGCGGGCTCGAAGCGGGTGTTGGTGAGCGACTCCACGTAGACCCGCAGCGGCACGCCGTACTGGAGGCCGTAGCTGATGGACAGGGCGAAGGCGTCCATGATGCCGGCGAGGGTGGAGCCCTGCTTGGAGATGCGCAGGAAGATCTCACCGGGGCGCCCGTCGTCGAACTGGCCCACGGTGACGAAGCCCTTGCAGTCGGCCACGCGGAACTCGAAGGTGCGGGAGGTGCGGTGCCTTGGGAGCTTCTCCCGTGTGGGCACCTTGATGACCCGCTCCACCACCTTCTCGACGATGCGCTCCACCACTCGGGGCTCGGCCCCGGCGTCCACGAGGGCATCGGCGAGCGGCTCGAGCACCGCCTCCTTCTTGGCCGTGGAGAGCGGCTGGGCCACCTTGCAGTTGTCGCGGTAGATGGCCACGGCCTTCACGCCCATCCGCCAGGCGTCGACGTGGAGCTGCTCCACCTCTTCCACGGTGGCATCTTCGGGCATGTTGACCGTCTTGGAGATGGCACCGGAGATGAAGGGCTGCACGGCGGCCATCATCTTCACGTGGCCGGAGTAGTGGATGGTGTTGTCGCCCATCGAGCAGGCGAACACCGCCACGTGCTCGGGCGCCAGGTTCGGCGCGCCGAGGATCGACTTGTTCTCATCGATGTAGGCGACGATCTCCGCTGACTGCTCGGGCGTGTAGCCGAGGCGGGCCAGGGCACGGGGCACCGTCTGGTTGACGATCTGCATCGTGCCGCCGCCCACGAGCTTCTTGACCTTGCAGAGGCCGAGGTCGGGCTCGATGCCGGTGGTGTCGCAGTCCATCATGAGGCCGATGGTTCCCGTGGGGGCCAGGACGGAGGCCTGCGAGTTGCGGACGCCAGCGGCGGCCGCCCGCTCGTTGGCGTCGTCCCAGCACTCCTGGGCGGCGCTGAGCAGGTGCGAGGGGACCAGCTCCTCGTCGATCTGCGCGGCTGCCTCCTGGTGCTGGCGCAGGACGCGGAGCATGTGCTCCTTGTTCTCCTCGTAGCCGGCGAAGGGACCCATCCGCTCGGCCGTACGGGCGGAGGTGGCGTAGGAGTGGCCGGTCATGAGCGAGGTGATGGCCGCCGCGTAGGCCCGGCCCTCCTCGCTGTCGTAGGGCAGGCCCAGGGCCATGAGCATGGCGCCGAGGTTGGCGTAGCCGATGCCCAGCTGGCGGAAGGCCCGGGAGGTGTCGCCGATGGACTGGGTGGGGTAGTCGGCCCGGCCCACGATGATCTCCTGACCCGTGAACATGATCTCCACCGCGTGCTTGAAGCCGTCGGTGTCGAAGGAGTCGGTGGTGCCGGCGCCCACGTCGTCGGAGAGGTCAAGGAACTGCAGCAGGTTGAGGCTGGCCAGGTTGCAGGCGGAGTTGTCGAGGTGCATGTACTCGCTGCACGGGTTCGAGCCGTTGATGCGCCCGGTGCTGCTGGCCGTGTGCCAGTGGTTGATGGTGGTGTCGAACTGCATGCCCGGATCGGCGCACTCCCAGGCAGCCTGGGAGAACTGGCGCATCAGGTCCCGGGCCCTCACGGTGCGCACGATCGACCCGTCGGTGACGGCCCGAAGGTGCCAGTCGGCGTCGTCGACCACGGCCTGCATGAACTCGTCGGTGACTCGGACGGAGTTGTTGGCGTTCTGGTACTGGACGGATGCCATGTCCTTGCCGTCGAGGCTCATGTCGAAGCCAGCCTCCTCGAGGACCCGGATCTTCTTCTCCTCGCGGGCCTTGACCCAGATGAACTCCTCCACGTCGGGGTGGTCGACGTTGAGGATGACCATCTTGGCGGCGCGACGGGTCTTGCCGCCGGACTTGATGGTGCCGGCCGAGGCGTCGGCGCCCCGCATGAAGCTGACGGGTCCGGAGGCGGTGCCCCCACCCTTCAGGAGCTCGACGGACGAGCGGATCTTGGAGAGGTTGATGCCCGACCCCGAGCCGCCCTTGAAGATGGTGCCCTCCTCCACGTACCAGTTGAGGATGGAGTCCATCTGGTCGTCGACGGCGAGGATGAAGCAGGCCGAGCCCTGCTGCGGCACGCCGGGAACGCCGATGTTGAACCACACCGGGCTGTTGAAGGCAGCCTTCTGGGTGACGAGCAGGTGCTTGAGCTCGGCGTTGTAGGTGTCGGCCTCCGCCTCGTCGACGAAGTAGCCGCCCTCGAGACCCCATTGGGTGATCGTGTCGGCGACCCGGTCGATGACCTGACGCAGCGAGGACTCCCGCTCGGGGGTGCCTGGGGTGCCCCGGAAGTACTTCTGGGCCACGATGTTGGTGGCGTTGACCGACCAGGAGGTGGGGAACTCCACGTCGAGCTGCTCGAAGGCCACGGAGCCGTCGCGAAAGTTGGTGATGCGGGCGTCTCGCCGCTCCCAGCTGAGCTCGTCGTACGGGTGGACGCCTTCGGTGGTGAAGTGCCGCCGGATGCCGATGCCCGCTTGGTGGGGTGCGAGTGCCATTGAGGACCTTCCCTGGTGGTCGAGGA
Organism: uncultured Microthrixaceae bacterium; assembly: GCA_963795165.1. GTDB lineage: Bacteria > Actinomycetota > Acidimicrobiia > Acidimicrobiales > VFJN01 > VFJN01. Next base: position 965,684 of record CAWCGT010000001.1, read on the forward strand.
TGATGGGTGCCGTGGTTGTGGGGAGGAGGGGCGGAGGCCCTGGGGCCCTCGACTGGAACCTGTGCCCACGCTCGTGACCACTAGGTCTTGTGGCTGCTTCGCCTTCCGGCGCCCCCGAGCCACAAGATGTAGGGAGAACTACAGCACTGTAACTACAGGCGTGTCAACGGCTGGGAGAAGATTTTTCGTGGCTGGCGTGCTGGGCCGCGGCGCGCCTCCCAGGGAGGGGGCCCTCCGGGCCCCCAAAGGAGTCGTCCAGCCCACCACAGACGTGAATCGACTGCCACCATTCCGGTCCGATCACGCCGCGGCCCCATGCACGGTTCTGCAACCTAAGGACTCGGCCTTGTGGACCGCTAGGGGAACATCCTGTGAATTGGGGGTGGATTTCTCCCCCTCCGGTCCACAGGCAGGCCCTCAGGCTGGGGACTACGCCCGCACGGTCTCGGCTTCGATCTCCAACCGCACCTGCTTGCCCACCAGGACGCCGCCGGCCTCGGTGGCCTGGTTCCAGGTGAGCCCGAAGGCCTCTCGGTCCAGCTCGGCACGGGCCGAGAACCCGAGGCTGGTGCTCCCCCAGGGGCTGCGGGCGCCGCCTTCGAAGCGAACCGAGAGCGCCACCGGGCGGGTGATGCCCCGAACCGTGAGCTCGCCGTCCACCGTCCAGGTGCCGTCTGCCTCGGGCGTGACCGCGGTCGACCGGTAGCGGATCACCGGGTGGGCCTCCACGTCGAGGAAGTCGGCGGAGCGAAGGTGCTCGTCCCGCTTGGCGTCGCGGGTGTCGACGGAGGCGGTGCCGATCTGCACCTCCACCGACGACTCGAGCGGGTCGTCGGCAATCGTGACGGTGCCGCTCACGTCGGGGAAGCTCCCCCGCACCCGGGCGACCATCAGGTGCCGGACGCTGAAGCCAACGTCAGTGTGGCTGGGATCGATCTCGTAGGTCCCTGGGACCGGCACCTCCGTGCCGGCCACGGTGCGGGTGAGGGGAAGGGGTTCGGTCGTCGTCATCGGGGGCTCCTGGTGAGTGTTGGTTGCTTGCACATCTATTGCGTGTGCAACCACTTTACCCAGAACTCCTTGCGGACGCAAGGGACTGCGGTAACGTCGCCCCATGGCCCGCTCCCCCGCCGTCGACACCGAGGCGCTCGACCACCCGCTGCTCACCACCATGGGTCTGTGGGTCGAGGCGCACGCCGGGATGGGCCAGATCCTCGAGCAGCAGCTGGAGGCCGACAGTGCCCTCAGCGCGCAGTGGTTCGAGGTGCTGATCCGCCTGGCCCGCACCCCGGATCATCGCCTGCGAATGAGCGACCTGGCCGCCCAGACGACCTTGTCGGCCAGCGGGCTCACCCGTGCGGTGGACCGGCTGGAGGAGGCCGGGGTGGTGGAGCGCCAGGCCTGCCCCACCGACCGGCGCAGCACCTACGCCGTCCTCACCGACGCGGGCCGCGGGGAGCTGGGGCGGGCCCTGCCCGGCCACCTCGACCGCCTCACCGAGGTGTTCCAGTCGGTGCTCTCTCCCGACGAGGTGGCCAGCCTCACCGACCTGCTCCGTCGCCTGCGCGACGCCGTGAACCCCTGCGCCGCCAAGGCCAGCGAGCCCGGCGGGCTCGACGACGGGTCGGGGTAGGGCCTCAGCCGAGCGCCGCGCCGGTCAGCTCGCCGATGGCCATGGTGACCGCCATGGCTGCGGCGCCCCCGATCCCCACTCGCAGGGTGGCCCGCAGCCGGCGCCCCCCGCCTACGGCCGCCGCCGGTGGCACCGAGCAGCGCCAGCGTCGCCAGCGCCACCAGGACCACCACCACCGATCGGCCTGACGGCGGGCCCATCAGGTAGGCGAGCAGCGGCAGCAGTGCCCCCAGCGAGAAGGCCACGGCTGAGGTGACCGCTGCCTGGATGGGACGGGCCGCTGACACCTCGGTGAGACCCAGCTCGTCGCGGGCGTGGGCCCCGAGGGCATCGGCCTCGGTGAGCTGGTGCGCCACCTCCCGGGCCAGATCGGCATCGAGGCCACGGGAGCGCCAGATCTCCGTCAGCTCGGCCAGCTCGGCGCGCGGATGGTCGCGCAGGGCCTGGGCCTCCATGCGCAGGTCCGCCTCCTCGGTGTCGCGCTGGGAGGCCACCGAGACGTACTCCCCCGCCGCCATCGACATGGCCCCGGCGACCAGCCCTGCGATGCCCGCCGTGCGGACCGCGTCCGGTGACGCCCCGCTGCCCGCCACCCCAACGATGATGGCGGCGGTCGACACCACGCCGTCGTTGGCCCCCAGGACGGCCGCCCGCAGCCACCCGGCCCGGTGCGAGCGATGCGACTCGACGTGGTGGTGGTGGTCCGATGGCAGCGCCGAGCCGGGGACAGAGGACGAGGGGGCCATCGCCCCAGCCTGCCACCGGTAGCGTCCCGTCGATGCGACGGTTGCTCCCCGACCCGGCCGAGGTCGACGACGTCGACGCCCTGGTGGCCGCCGAGGCCCGACCGGCACCCGTCGACCGCCCCTGGCTGCTGGTCAACATGGTGACGTCCCTCGACGGTGCCATCTCCATCGACGGCCGCTCCGGCCCGCTGGCCGCGCCCGCCGACAAGGCGGTGTTCCTGGCCCTGCGGGGCATCGCCGACGTGATCCTCGCCGGCGCGGGGACGGTGCGGGCCGAGGGCTACGGTCCGCCGCGGCCCACCGCTGGCGTGCGGGCGGACCGGCTCGCCCGGGGGCAGGCCGAGGTGCCACGCCTGGCCGTCGTCACCCGGTCGCTCGACCTCGACCTGGCCGCCCCCCTCTTCACCGACGCCGTCGAGCCGCCGCTGGTGCTCACCTGTGGGGCGTCGGACCCCACCAGGAGAGCCGAGGTGGCGGAGGTGGCCGAGGTGGTGGTGACCGGCGACGTCGACGTCGACCTGCCCGCCGCCCTCGGACGGCTCCGCGAGGACGGCGTGGCCGTGGTCACCTGCGAGGGAGGGGCCGTCCTCAACGGTCAGCTCATCGCCGCCGACCTGGTGGACGAGTGGGACCTGACGCTCTCGCCGCTGCTGGCCGGGGGTGACAGTGGCCGGTCCAGCCGATGGTCGGTGCCGCCGCCTCCCCGCTCGATGCGACTCGACCGGGTCCTCGAAGGCGACGGCCTCCTCCTCACCCGCTGGGTCCGCGCCACCCGCTAGGTCGGTGGGCCGGGGGTCAGTGGCGCTTGGGCTCGGTGCGCTTGGCGAGCAGGGTGATCTCCCGCTCGAAGTCGCTGAGGTCGTCGAAGCCGAGGTAGACGCTGGCAAAGCGGACGGCCGCCACCGGGTCGACGGCCCGCAGGCGCTCCAGGACCGCCCGGCCGACGGCCTCGGTGGGCACCTCCCCCTGGCCGCTCAGGCGCAGCTCGTCCTCCACCGCCACCACCAGCTCGTCGAGAGCAGCGCCGCCGTCGGCCTCGATGGGGCGGCCTTTTGCGGCCAGACGGACGCCGGTGGCCACCTTGGCCCGATCGAAGGGCTGACGGTCGCCCGAGCGCTTCACCACGAGCAGCGGGGTCTCCTCCACCCGCTCGAAGGTGGTGAACCGGCGACCGCACTCGATGCAGGCCCGGCGCCGACGGATGGAGGACCCATCGTCGGCCTGGCGCGAGTCGACCACCTTGTCGTCGTGGGAACCGCACCCGGGGCAGCGCACGCCGCGGACGCTACCGCCCACGACCGCTCAGGCGGCAGGGAGGACGAGCTGCTGGCCCGGGACGATCGGGGTGGGCCCGTTGAGGGCCACGAGCCGGTCGACGGTGACGCGCACGTCGACGTCGGGGGCCACGGCGGCCGCGATCGACCAGAGCGTGTCGCCGGGCCGGACCACCACGGTGGCCGGAGCCGCCGGGGCGCTAGCGGTGACGCCGGCGGCGGAGGAGGGGGCGCCGCCTGCGAGCTTGGCCGCGGCAGCTCCGACCAGGAGGGTGGCCCCGGCCAGCAGGGCCAGGACGAGGACAGCCACGACGAGGCGTCGACGGCGGAACGTGGCCGCTTGGGCGAGCCGGGCGGGCGCCCGTCCGCCGGGCAGCACGCGCAGCTGCGGGCGGGCGGGACGCCCGGGACCGGGGGGCACCGTGGTGGGCTGAAGGCGGAGGGAGAGGGCGGTGGAGCTCATGTGGTCGATTCTCCTCAAGGGGTGTGACGGCGTACCCGACCGGACGGGTGTTCCGGGAACGCTTGTTCGCCAGACGCCAGAATAGCCCCGAACGCCCGTTCGCCGTCAAGGGGCAGATCCGAACGGGCGTCCGGGGAACGGGTGTTCTTGCCCTGGGTCGACTGCAGCGGTACCGTCCGAACATCTGTACGCACCTGGAGGTCCCCCATGCCTGACGTCACCCTCACCCCCCGCCAGCGGGAGGTCCTCGAGGTCATCGAGCAGTTCCAGCGCGACCGCGGGTTCCCGCCGTCGGTGCGGGAGATCGGTCAGGCGGTCGGCCTCACGTCGCCCTCCACCGTCCATGCCCACCTGGCCACCCTCCAGAAGCTTGGCTTCCTCCGGCGCGACCCCACCAAGCCCCGCGCCATCGAGGTGCGCTTCGACGCCACCTCCGGCGCCCCGGTGGAGCGGCGCCCCGTCCGACACGTTCCGCTCGTGGGCGACGTGGCTGCCGGCACCGACGTCCTGGCCCAGGAGAACATCGAGGAGACCCTGCCGCTCCCGGCCGACTTCACCGGTGAGGGTGACCTGTTCATGCTCCGGGTCCGGGGCGACTCCATGGTGGAGGCCGCCATCGTCGACGGCGACTTCGTCGTCTGCCGGGCCCAGGGCACCGCCGAGAACGGCGACATCGTGGTGGCAGGCATCCCGGGCGACGAGGCCACCGTGAAGACCTACCGCCGCAAGGGCGACACCATCACCCTGCTCCCCTCCAACGCACGCCTCTCCCCCATGGAGCTCCGGGCCGACGAGGTGCACGTGTACGGCAAGGTCGTGACCATCCTCCGTCGTCTCTGACCTCTCCCCACCCGGCCCGACTACCGGGCCGGACCGGGATGGCCGATGATGGGGTGGATGTCCCGTCGCGCCCGCTTCGCCATCGCGCTGCTGGCAGCGGGTCTCGGGCTGGTGCCCCTCCACGCCGGGCGGGCCGGTGCCGGCGGGTCGACCCCGAACGATCCCGTCTTCACCCAAGGGCTGCAGTGGGGGTTGGAGCGCATCGGCGCGCCGAGCGCCTGGGCCCGAGGGACCGGCCGCGGCACCACCATCGCCGTGATCGACTCGGGGGTGGACCTCGGTCACGAGGACCTGGCCAGCCAGCTGGCCGGCGACGTCAGCTGCATCGGCGCCGCCGGCGATCCGACGCGCTGCCGGGGCCGCGGTCGCGACGACAACGGGCACGGCACCCACGTGGCCGGGATCGCGCTGGCGGCCACGGGCAACGGTCGCGGCGTGGCCGGCGTGGCGCCCGACGCCCGGCTCCTGGCCGTGCGGGTGCTCCAGAACGACTGCGGTACCGACGACGCCTGTACGGCCAGCGGGCGAGCGGCCGACGTGGCAGCCGGCATCCGGTGGGCCGCTGATCAGGAGGCCGACGTCATCAACCTCTCCCTCGGTGGCGGGGACCTCCAGGGGGCACTTGGGTGCGCCTTCTGCGACGCCGTGGAGTACGCATGGGCCAAGGGGTCCATCCCAGTGATCGCCGCAGGCAACGACTCGATCCTCCCGGCGGGGTTCGACGACGAGCACGCAGTGGTGGTCACCGCCACCACCCGCAACGACACGCTGGCCTCCTACAGCAACGCCAGCTCCGGGCTGCTGCGCCGGGCCCGGTGGCCGGTGTCGGCCCCTGGCGGTGAGGCGGAGACCGACGTGTCCGACTGCGCCACGGGCGGCACCCCCAAGGGGGTCCTCTCCTCGTTCTGGGTCGCCGGCCAGCAGAACGCCTACGCCTGCCAGGCGGGCACGTCGATGGCTGCCCCCCACGTGGCGGGGGCGCTGGCGGTCCTGCGGAGCACGGGCCGATCGCCCCAGGCGGCCGTCGACCGGCTCCTGGCCACGGCTCGCGACCTCGGACCGGCCGGACGCGACGCCCAGTTCGGCGTAGGGCGCATCGACCTGGCCCGCGCGGTGGGCGGCCCGCCGGTGGGATCGTCCTCCTCCACCACCACCGTCGACACCCCCGCCACCACCGGCGGACCGAGCACCACCAACGCCCCGGTCGAGCCGCCCACCACCCCCTCGCCGACGGAGACCGGAGACACCGAGCCGGCGTCGCCCCCGATGGTGTCGGTTCCGGGTGCCCAGCAGGCTGCCCCCTTCTCCCCGGCCTCCCCGACCCGCCCCGACGGCCACGACGAGCCTCCAGGTTGGCTGGTGGCGCTGGCCGTCGGCGCGCTCCTGGGCGCCGGCGGGGCGACCTCCGCCACCGGGTGGCGGCTGGGTCGCCGCGACCCAGAGCGGACCGGCTAGGAGCCGGACCGCTCCAGCACAGCCCGCAGCACCGCGTAGGCCCGCTCGAGCGATGCTCGGTCGACGTGCTCGTCGGCGGTGTGGGCCAACGTGGCATCGCCGGGCCCGAGGTTGCAGGCCGGAACCCCCGCCGCCGCGAACCGGGCGACGTCGGTCCAGCCCAGCTTGGCCGTCACCAGCAGCCCGTGGTCGTCCACCAGGGCCCGCAGCACCGGGTTCTGCAAGCCGGGGGCGGCGGCAGGAGCGCTGTCGATCAACCGAACCTCGTCGCCGTCCTCCAGCACCGGCGCCAGGAGCCTCCGCACCTCCGCCTCGGCCGACGCCTCGTCCCGGTCGGGGGCGAACCGGCGGTTGAGGAGCACCCGGGCCTCGTCGGGAACCACGTTGCCGGCCACCCCCCCGCTCACCAGCACGGCCTGAAGCGCCTCGCGGTAGCGACAACCGTCGATCTCGGGCTGCCGCTCCTCGAAGGCGTCGACCAGGGCCAGGAGCGACCCGAGCCGGTGGATGGCGTTGCGCCCCATCCACGGGCGGGCGGTGTGGGCACGCTTCCCCCGGAGGAGCACCTCCATGCGGAGGGTCCCCTGGCAGCCGGCCTCCACCTCGCCCCCGGTGGGCTCCCCCAGGATGGCGAGGTCGCCCTGCAGCAGGTCGGGCCGGTCGCGCAGCAGGTGGCCCAGGCCGTTGTGCTCGGACGCCACCTCCTCCCCTGCGTAGAACACGTAGGTGACGTCGACGGCGGGCTCGGGCACGTCCTCGGCCAGGGCCAGCATCACCGCCAGGCCGCCCTTCATGTCGGCGGACCCCAACCCCCACAGCACATCGCCCTCGATCCGGGCGCCCGCGTTGCCGTTGGCCGGCACCGTGTCCGTGTGCCCGGCCAGCACGACGCGGGTTGCTCGAGCCAGGTCGGTCCGCGCCACCAGGTTGGCCCCCACCCGCTCCACCCGCAGGTGGGGCAGGCGCCGCAGCTGCGCCTCGAGGTGGTCGACGAGGGGGCCCTCCTCGTGGCTCTCCGAAGGGATGTCCACCAGCGCCGCGGTGCGAGCGAGGAGGTCGAGCGGCGCCATGGCGTCAGGTTAGGGGTGGTCGTGCGCCGCGCCGGTACCGTGCAGCCCGTGACCGACACCGAGCCCAGCACCGGCGGCGCCCAAGGCGTCGGCCTGACCACCCACACCCCCGACGGCCGCGTCCTCGATGCTTGGTTCCTCCGACCGGTCCGGGTGGCCGATCCCGTCCCGGCCGGGACGGAGGTCCTCGACGACGCCGAGGCTCGAGCGGCCCTGGGCGACGAAGTGGCCGGGGCGCTCGGGACGGATGCCATCCGCGGCGTGGAGGTGCGGCCGATCCGCACCACGATCGCCGACCTGCAGGCGCCACCGGTGGACGGCCACGACGCCTACCTGCGCCTCCACCTGCTGTCGCACCGGCTGGTGCAGCCGAACAGCCTCAACCTCGAGGGGTTGTTCGGTCACCTCACCACGGTGGCCTGGACCCAGCTTGGCGCGGTGGCCGTCGACGAGCTCCCTGCCGCCCAGCTCCGGGCGCGGGCGGACGGCACACCACTGCTCGTGCACTCGCTCGACAAGTTCCCCCGCATGCTCGACTACGTCGCCCCCACCGGGGTGCGGGTGGCCGACGCCAACCGGGTGCGGCTGGGCGCCCACCTGGCGGAGGGCACCACGGTGATGCACGAGGGGTTCGTCAACTTCAACGCCGGCACCCTCGGCACCGCCATGGTGGAGGGCCGGTTGAGCCAGGGCGTGGTGATGGGCGAGGGGTCCGACCTGGGCGGGGGCGCGTCGGTCCAGGGCACCCTCTCCGGTGGCGGCAAGGAGGTGGTGCGGATCGGCGAGCGGTGCCTGGTGGGCGCCAACGGCGGGATCGGCATCTCCCTTGGCGACGACTGCGTGGTGGAGGCAGGCCTCTACGTCACCGCGGGCACTCGGGTCACCCTCCCTGATGGCCAGGTGGTGAAGGCCCTCGAGCTGAGCGGTCAGTCCAACCTGCTGTTCATCCGCAACAGCACCTCGGGCGTGGTGGAGGTCCGTCCTCGCGGCACCGGGTCGGTGGAGCTCAACAGCGCCCTGCACGGCGCCAACTGATCAGCCGGCCGCCGCCGCTCGCAGGCGCTCCCGGGCCAGCTCGATCCGCTCGTCGGGCTGGACCACAGCCACCCGCACGAACCCGGCGCCGTCGGGGCCGTAGAACTCGCCCGGCGACACCAGGATGCCGCCGTCGGTGGCCAGGCGGCGGGCCAGCGTCCACGCGTCGCCGTCGGGTGCGGGCGCCCACAGGTAGAAGGCGCCGGCCGGCGACGGAGCATCGACGCCGACGACGCGCAGCCCGTCGGCCATCACGTCGAGCCGATGCCGGTAGCGCTCCCGCTGCTCGTCGACATGGGCGTCGTCGCCCCAGGCGGCCACTGCGGCCGCTTGCACAGGGCCGGGCACCATGAAGCCGGCGTGCTTGCGCACCTCCGAGAGGTAGCGCACCAGGTCGGCGTCGCCGGCATAGAAGCCGGCCCGGGCCCCGGCCAGGTTGGAGCGCTTCGAGAGGGAGTGCACCGCCAGCACCCCGTCGAGCCCGTGCTCGAGGATCGTGCGAGGCGGCCCGTCCCAGGTGAACTCCACGTAGCACTCGTCGGAGAGCACCGGCACCCCGCGCTCGCGTCCCCACGCCGCCGCTGCGGCCAGGTCGCCGAGCTCGCCAGTGGGGTTGCTCGGGACGTTCACCCAGAGGCACAGGGCGCGTTCGGCGTCGGCGGGGTCGATGTCGTCGAGCGCCAGGTAGGGCACCGCCCGACAGCCGGCCAAGGTGGCACCCATGGCGTAGGTGGGGTAGCTGATGGCCGGGTACAGCACGGTGTCGAGATCGGGTTGACGCAGATGCAGCCACTGGGGCAGGCCGGCCACGAGCTCCTTGGTGCCCACGCACGCCGCCAGCGACGACGGCCCCACCTCCACGCCGAGGCGCCGGAGCAGCCACCCCGCCGCCGCCTCCCGGTACGCGGCCGAGCCGATCGAGGGCGGGTAGCCGCGCTCGGCGCCGGAGCGGGCCAGTGCCTCGATCACCGCCGGGGGCGGCGGGTCACAGGGTGTGCCGATCGACAGGTCCACCGCCCCGCCGTCGTGGCGGTCGGCGACCGCCTTCAGCTCGTCGAGACGGTCGTAGGGGTAGGGCGGGGGGACGAACGGCTCGGGCACTCAGGCCACCACGTACGCCGTGAACTGACCCAGCGACGCGTCGTCGAGGCGGACACGCAGGCGCATGTCGGCGTCGGTGGCCTGCTCGGAGAGCACCTCGCCCTCCCGATGGACAGCAGCCAGCACGTCGCCCCGGTCGTAGGGGATGCGCAGCTCCACCACCGAGGTGAGCGCCCGCAGGCGGGCGGCGACGGTCTGGAGCAGCTCCGTCACCCCCTCGCCGGTGGTGGCGCTGATGGCCACCGAGCCCTCGTGGACCTTGGCCAGACGGCTGGCCCCGCTCGGGGCCAGGTCGGCCTTGTTGAACACGTAGAGCACGGGGACGTCGTCAGCGTCGATCTCCCGCAAGACGGTGCGGACGGCGTCGATGTTCCCCTCGGGGTCGACCGCCGAGGCGTCGACCACGTGGACGAGCAGATCGGCGTCAGTGGCCACCGACAGGGTCGACTTGAAGGCCTCCACCAGCTGGTGGGGCAGCTTGCGGATGAACCCCACCGTGTCGGTGAGCAGCACGGCCTCACCGCCGGGGAGGTCGAGCCGGCGGGTGGTGGCGTCGAGGGTGGCGAAGAGCCGGTCCTCCACCAGCACCCCGGCATCGGTCAGCCGGTTCAACAGGGTGGACTTCCCGGCGTTGGTGTACCCGACGATGGCCACCCGCTGCGTCCGGGCCCGCCGCTGGGCCTTGCGCTGGGTGGCGCGATGCTTGTCGAGCTCCCGGAGCTCGGCCTCCAGCTTGTGGATGCGACGCTGGATGCGGCGCCGGTCGACCTCCAGCTGGGTCTCGCCCGGCCCGCGTGTACCGATCTGTGCCCCCCCGGCCGATGCACCGCCGCCCTGCTGGGACAGGGCCGTGCCCTTCCCCCGGATGCGGGGCAGGCGGTAGCGGAGGAGGGCCAGCTCCACCTGGGCCTTGCCCTCCTGGCTGTGGGCGTTCTGGGCGAAGATGTCGAGGATCACCGCCGTGCGGTCGATGGCGGTGCGGCCGAGCAGCTTCTCGAGGTTCCGCTGCTGGGCCGGGGTCAGCTCGTTGTCGAAGACGACGGTGTCGCAGTCGGTCTCCAGAGCGATCTCCCGCAGCTCCTCGGCCTTGCCCTTGCCGATGAAGGTGGGCGGATCGGGCGCGGCGCGGCGCTGGATCAGCCGGGCCACCTCGTCGGCCCCGGCCGTGTCCACCAGCTGCGAGAGCTCGTCGAGCCCCGCCTCGGTGTCCTCGAGGGTGGCCGGGGGCAGGGTGACCCCCACCAGCACGATCTTCTCCCGGAAGGAGCGTTCGATCAGCGACACGGGCGCTCCGAGGGGGTCACGGCCATGGGACGTCGAGCACGGCGACCGAGGTGGTGTCGCCCGTCAGCAAGACGGGGTCGGCCAGGGTGACCTCCACCGACCCCCCGGGCATGCGCACGGTCACGGCGGAGCCGGCCAGCTCCCACTCGTGGGCGGCGGCAGCGGCCGCGCAGGCGCCGGTGCCGCAGGCCAGGGTGGGGCCCACACCCCGCTCGTGCACCACCAGATCGATGGTGCCGGGCGTGACGCCGGGGGTGATCACCTCGACGTTGGCCCCCCCGGGGGTGCTGGCATCGATGCGGGAGCCGACGGCCACCAGCGCCTCCCGGTCCGGAAGGGTGGCCCCTCCCCAGTGCAGGACGATGTGCGGGTTGCCGAGATCGACCCGCACGGCGCGGAGGACATCACCCTCCACCCACTCCGGCTCGGGGCCCACAACCTTGGCCTGCCCCATCTGCACGGTCATCCGGTGGGTCCGAGCGACCGGACCGGGACGTCACCCGGACGGTTCGCACCCCAGCGCCCGTGGCCACACGGAGCTCGGGGGGACTGACCACCCCAGCCTGGAACACTGCTTGGGCCAGGCAGCGGATGCCGTTGCCGCTCATCTCCGCCACCGACCCATCGGCGTTGCGGAGCTGCATCGTCACATCGGCGCCGTCTGTTCCGGCCGTGACGCGCAGGAGCCCGTCGGCGCCGATCCCCGTGCGCCGATCGCACAGGTCGATGGCCTCCTCGGCGGACACCGGGTGGATGCCGTCGAGGTCGAGCAGGACGAGGAAGTCGTTGCCCAGGCCGTGGTGCTTGGTCAGCCGCATGCGGCGGTCAGCCTACGGCGGCGGCGAGGGCGGTCACGAGGGCGTTCGGTGGGCCACCCTCGTTCACCTCCAGCCAGGTGATGCGAGGGTCGCGCCGGAACCAGGCCCACTGGCGGCGGGCGAAGCGCCCGGTGCGCCGCACGGCCAGCTCCAGCGCTTCATCGAGGGTGTGCTCGCCGTCGAGGTGGCCGAGCAGCTCCTTGTAGCCCAACGCCTGCCGAGCGGTGCGGGAGATGCCGCGGGGATGGGCGCGGAGGCGACGCACCTCGTCGAGGAAGCCCGCCGCCATCTGGACGACGTAGCGGTCCTGGATGCGTCCGCGCAGGTCGTCAGCCTCCCGCCGGATCCCCACCATGGCAAAGGGCGTGGGGGGATGGACGTCGAGGCCGGGGCCGTAGCTCGAGAACGGGCGCCCGCTGCCCAGCACCACCTCGAGGGCCCGGAGGATCCGGCGGCGGTTGCCCGGTTGCATTCGGCTGGCGGCGAGGGGGTCGAGCTCCAGCAGCTGGGCGTACAGGGCGGGGGTGTCGGCATCGGTCTCCAGCAGCCGACGGACCTCGGGGAACTGGCCGGGGATGTCGAGGTCCTCGACCACCGCTTGGACGTACAGGGCGGTGCCCCCCACCAGCAGGGCCCGGCCGCCGCGGGCCTCGATGTCGGCGATGGCCGCCTGGGCCTCCCGCTGGTACCACGCCAAGGTGCCGTCCTCCCAGGGCTCGAGCCGGTCGATCAGGTGGTGGGGCACCTCGGCTCGCTCGGTCACGGTGGGCTTGGCGGTGCCGATGTCCATCCCTCGGTACACCTGCATCGAGTCAGCCGAGACCAGCTCCCACGAGGGGTCTCGGCGAGCCAGCGCCATCGCCAGCGCCGACTTCCCACTCGCCGTGGCCCCCACCAGGGCCGCGTGCCGGCCACCGGCTCTGAAGGGCTGCGACATGGCGCTCAGCCCGCGAGCAGGGAGAGCCGCGTCTTGTGGGCCGCTGGACGCGTCACCGCCACGAGCTCCCCTCGGAGGTGGTGGGGGGCGGCGCCGGTGACCTCGACGAGGGCGTAGCTGCCGGCCCGGATCCGGGGGGCGGGGAAGTGGACGAGCTTGTTCTGACGGGTGCGCCCGGTGAGGACGGCCGGATCCTTGCGGGACGGACCCTCCACCAGGACCTCCTCCGTGCGGCCGATGCGCGCCTGGTGGCGCTGCAGGGCGCTGTGCTCGACCACCACCCGGAGGCGCTCGAACCGCTCGGCGGACACGCTGGCGGGCACGAAGTCGGCGTGACGCTCGGCCGCCTCGGTGCCGGGGCGGGGGCTGTAGAGGAAGGTGTAGGCGCTGTCGTAGGCGGCCTCGGCGGCCACGGCGAGAGTGGCCGCGAAGTCGTCCTCGGTCTCGCCCGGGAACCCGACGATGATGTCTGTGGTGACGGCGAGGTCGTCGACTGCGGCCCGGGCAGCAGCCAGGCGCTCGAGGTAACGCTCCGCCGTGTAGCCCCGGTGCATCGCGGCAAGCACGGCATCGCTTCCCGACTGCAGCGGCAGGTGGAGGTGCTCGCACACCGCGGGGGTGGCCGCCATGGCCTCGATGGTCTCGGGCCGGAGATCCTTGGGGTGCGGGCTGGTGTAGCGCACCCGGCGGATCCCCTCCACGGAACCGACGGCCCGCAGCAGCTGGTCGAACAGCGGGCGCACCCGATCCGCCCCGCCCGCCTGGCGGGCCGCGAGGGCCAAGTCGCGCCCGTAGCTGTTCACGTTCTGGCCGAGCAGCGTCACCTCGGTCACGCCGTCGGCGGCGGCTCGCTCCACCTCCGTGACGATCTCGTGGAGCGGGCGGCTGATCTCTCGGCCCCGCACGGCGGGGACGATGCAGAAGGCACAGGCGTTGTCGCAGCCCACCTGGATCGTGACCCAGCCGGCCCACGGCAGCTCCCGGCGCACGGGGAGGGCCGACGGAAACGCCTGGCGGTCGTCGGCGTCGGTCTCCTCGAGGATCTCCACCACCGGGCCCTCTTGGCTGGACGCCTGGCGGAGCAGGTCGGCGGCGCGGTGCACGTTGTGGGTGCCGAGGACGACGTCCACGTACGGTGCTCGGTCGACCACCGCGCTGCGGTCCTTCTGAGCCAGGCACCCGGCCACCACGATCTGCATCCCTGGCCGCTGGTCCTTCACCGACTTGAGGTGGCCCAGGGTGCCGTAGAGCTTGTTGTCGGCGTTCTCCCGGATGCAACAGGTGTTGAGGACGACCACATCGGCCTCGGCGGCCGTTTCCGCCTCCACCAGCCCGTCCTCCTGCAAGAGACCAGCGATCCGCTCCGAGTCGTGCTCGTTCATCTGGCACCCGAACGTGCGCAGGAAGAAGCGGCGGGGCTCGGACACGCGACGAGGCTACCGGGCCAGATGGGCGACGCTTGGCGCCCGCAAGGGGCGCGCCCAGCAGCTCAGTTCAGGCGGTGGCCATTGCTGGGGGCGGGGTCGCCGTCGCGGGCCGTCTCGCGCGCCACGAACTCCTCAAGGGCCCCGTCAGGCAGGGTGTGCTCGTCGATGGGACGGCGGTGACGGTCCTCGATCACCAAACGGATGGCTGTGCGAGCCTCGCCGTCGATCTCGATGTCGGCGAAGGTGGGGACGCACACCAGGTCGATGCCACCAGCGGCCACATAGCCCCGGGCGATGGCGACGGCCTTGACGGCCTGGTTGAGGGCCCCGGCCCCCACCACCTGGACCTCCACGACCCCTTGCTGGCGGAGCACCCCCGCCATCGCCCCCGCCACAGAGTTCGGGTTCGACTTCGTCGAGACCTTCAGCTGCTCCATCGCCGTGTTCCCCATGGTCTCAGGGCGGTCCCAGGAGAGCGCCCGTAGACGCCCAACCGCCTGCGTGAGAGTTCGACGGCCCGTCCGGGGATACCTTCCTCTGGTTCTTCCGATTTCTCAGTCGTCGAGGCTGATGGGTTCGTCGTCGGGGTCGAGCTCCAGCGTGTCGACCGGAGGGGTCTCGACGGTGACGCCCACGCCCAGATGGGTGCGGATCCGCTCGGAGATCTCGATCATGATCTCAGGGTTGTCGTGGAGGAACTGCTTGGCGTTCTCCCGGCCTTGGCCGAGCTGCTCACCCTCGTAGGTGTACCAAGCCCCCGACTTCTTCACGATGTCGTTGTCGACCCCGATGTCGAGCACACCGCCCTCGCGGCTGACGCCGTGGCCGTACATGATGTCGAACTCGGCCTGGCGGAAGGGCGGGGCCACCTTGTTCTTCACCACCTTGACCCGGGTGCGGTTGCCCACCACCTCGACGCCGTCCTTGATGGACTCGATCCGTCGGATGTCGAGCCGGACCGAGCTGTAGAACTTCAGCGCCCGACCACCTGGCGTGGTCTCCGGGCTGCCGAACATCACGCCGATCTTCTCTCGCAGCTGGTTGATGAAGATGCAGATGGTGTCGGTCTTGTTGAGGTTGGCGGTGAGCTTCCGCAGGGCCTGCGACATCAGGCGGGCCTGGAGGCCGACGTGGCTGTCGCCCATGTCGCCTTCGATCTCGGCCCGGGGGGTGAGGGCCGCCACCGAGTCGATCACCACCACATCGATGGCACCGGAGCGCACGAGCATGTCGGTGATCTCCAACGCCTGCTCGCCCGTGTCGGGCTGGGAGATGAGCAGCTCGTCGACGTCGACCCCGATGGCCCGGGCGTAGATCGGATCCATGGCGTGCTCGGCGTCGACGTAGGCGCAGATGCCGCCCATGCGCTGGGCCTCAGCGACCACGTGCATGGCCAGGGTGGACTTGCCGGACGACTCCGGGCCGAAGATCTCGGTGACGCGGCCGCGGGGCAGGCCACCGATCCCCAGCGCAAGATCGAGCGCCAGGGCCCCGGTGGGCACGGTGCCGATGGCCATGGTGCCCTTCTCGCCCATCTTCATCACTGCGCCCTTGCCGTACTGCTTCTCGATGCCGGCGAGGCTCAGCTCGAGGGCCTTCTGCTTGTCCTTGTCTCGTTCCACCTGGCGTCTCCTCTGTGGTGCGTACGTCGATCTGGGGGATGCCGTCGAACCTACGCAGGGGGTGTGACACCCGGAGCGCCCGGTGCGAACGAACGACACGACTGTAGTTACGAACAGCCGTTCGATCAAGGACCCAAACGCGGCATTGCGAGACAGGCCGGCGCCGAGCGACTAGACCTCCTCCATGATCGACATCGACAGAACACGGCGGATCACGAGTTCCATGGCGGTGGCGGCGGTGGCATCCATCGGTGCCCTCGTTGCCTTCAGCACCCCCAGTGGGGCCGGAGCCGCCCCCGACACATCGGCGGTCTTCGCCGAAACCGACGCAGCCCAGTCCTTCACCGTCCCAGCGGACGTGTGCGAGGTCACCATCGACGCGTTCGGCGCCCAGGGCGGCCGAGGCGACGGTGGCGAGGAGGAGGACGGTTCGGCGGGGGGCCTGGGAGGCCACGCCACCGCCACTGTCGATGTGGAGCCGGGCGAGGTGCTGCTCGTGCACGTCGGCGCTTCCGGCGATGACGGGACCGAGACCACCGGCGGCGCCGGCGGGGTGAGCGGCGGCGCTCCCAGCGGCGGCGAGGGTGGCGCTGGCGTGGAGGCGAACGACGGTGGTGGCGGCGGCGGCGGCGCCTCGGACGTGCGGCAGGGCGGCGCTGCTCTGGCCGACCGCATCGTGGTGGCCGGCGGCGGCGGCGGCGGCGGCGGTGATCCCGCCGACTCCAGCATGGGCGTCGGCGGCGCCGGCGGCGGGCTCACCGGTGGCGACGGCACGAACGGCGACGCCCTCGAGGAAGACTTCACCGAGGGTGGCGCGGGTGGCACGCAGGCAGCCGGTGGAGCCGGCGGCACCGAGTCGCCCACCGCCGATCCCGGAGCCGACGGGGCCCTCGGCCTCGGCGGAGCCGGCGGTGACGGCGAGAACGACGGCGGTGGTGGCGGCGGAGGCGGCCTCTACGGCGGTGGCGGCGGCGCCGGCGACGGCGAGACAGCCGACGACGGCGGTGGTGGCGGCGGCGGCTCGGGCTTCGGGCCCACCGGTGTCGTCTACGAGTCGGGCGTGACCGAGGGCGACGGCCAGGTGACCATCACCTGGGACCCGACGGCCGAGACCTGTGCGCCGACCCCGACGCCCCCCGCCCCGACGCCGACGCCTACAGACCCGGCCCCCACGCCGCAGGCTCCGGCTGCAGCGCCGGCGGCGCAGCAGCCCACCTACACCGGCTGATCAGCCGCCCTCCGCGAGGAGGCGGTGACGGAGTCGGTCCATCAGGGAGATCACGGTGAGCTGTCGGACCCGTTCGCGGTCGCCTGGCAGCTGCAGGTGGACCGCGTCCACCGTGTCGCCGACCGCCACACCCAGCCAGACCGTGCCCGGCGGATGCCCCTCCTGCTCCGCCGGGCCGGCGACGCCGGTGGTGGCCAGCCCCACCTCGGCCCTCAGGAGGCGGCGCACGCCATCGGCCATGGCGCGCGCCGCCTCCTCGCAGATCACTGGCCCTTCGGGCACCCCGAGGACATCGAACTTGACCTGGCTGTCGTAGGCCACGACCGCCCCCTTGAACCACTCGCTGGACCCAGGCACGGAGACGACCCGGGAGGCCACGAGCCCGCCCGTGAGCGACTCGGCCACCGCCAAGGTCCACCGCCGCGCCTGCAGGAGCCGGCCGACCTCCGCCTCCATGGGGAGGTCCTCGTTGGTGAAGACGATGCCGCCGAGCACGGCCCGCACGGCCTCCTCCTCCGCGTCGAGCAGGTCGGCCGCCGCCTCGGCGGTGTCGCCACGGGCGGTGAGCCGCACCTTGATCCCCTCGATGCCGCTGGCCAGGAAGGCGATGGTGGGGTTGCCGACGTCATCGAGGGCCCGGATGCGGGCGTCGAGGAGCTCGGCCACGCGCGACTCGCTCTCGCCCCAGGTACGGAGCACCCGGCTCACGATCACCTGAGCCTGGCCGGCGCGGGCGGTCAGGTCCGGCAGCACCGCCCGCTCCACCATCTCCTTCATCTCGGACGGCACGCCGGGCACGGCGTAGACCACGCGCTCCCCCACCGGGCAGATCAAGCCGGGTGCGGTCCCCGTGCGCTGCGGGATGACGGTGGCGCCGACGGGCACGTCGGCCTGCCGCAGGTTGTTGGCGGCCATCGTGCGACCGCGGGAGGCGAAGAGGTCTGCGATGACCCCCGCCACCTCGTCGTCGCGCTCCAGGCTCACCCCCATCACCTCGGCGATGGCCTCTCGCGTGATGTCGTCCTGGGTGGGTCCGAGCCCCCCGCACACGATGACGGCGTCGGCTCGGTCCAGCGCCTCGCGCAGCACGTGCACGATGCGGGCCTGGTTGTCGCCCACCTTGGTCTGGCGCAGGTGCTCGATCCCCACGAGCGCCAGCTGCTCACCGAGCCAGGACGAGTTGGTGTCGACGATCTGCCCCAGGAGCAGCTCCGTCCCGACGGCGACGATCTCGCAGCGCATCGCGCCATCCTGCCCGATGCGACAGGACGCTCTACGCTCGACGGCAGAGCCCGGGAGGACGGATGGGCAAGCTCGGTCGGGAGATCACCAACAGCACGGCGTTCCAGTTCCTGCGCCAGGGTGGCGACAACCTCGGGCGCAAGGCCCGGATCGTGGCCAGCTCCATCGAGGATCGCAAGATCAAGACGGTGGTCGACGACGAGGCGCCCACCCTCCTGTTCCGCTTCGACGGAGAGGGATGGGAGCGTTGGTCGGTGGCCTGGGGGCGCTTCGAGGCGGCCGAGCCGCCCCCGCCGCTGCGCGGCCACCTCGAAGCCGAGGGGATCACCCCGGTGACGGGCGATCGGTTCACCGTCGAGGACGGCGCATGGCGCCGCGCCGACGACGCCTGACGGGCGGCGGGCTCACCCGGGCAGCGAACCGGAGGTGGTGGCGGCGCGAGAGCCGGCCACCACGTACTGGACACCCGAGACCACCGTGAGCGCCACGGCGGCGGCCAGCGTCCCGTTGGCCACCCAGGTGTGGTCCTCGGCGGTGAGCGGCAGGAGGGCGAAGCCCACCGCCACCTCCTGCACCACCGTCTTGGCCTTGGCCATCGAGGTGGCCGGCACCGCGAGGCCCTTGCGACCCCAGTAGGAGCGGAAGCCCTGGATGCCCAGCTCCCGCACCGTGATGATCGCCACGGCAGGCCACCAGAAGGTGTCGTTGGCCACCAGGGCGAACATGGCGCCCAGCACCAGCACCTTGTCGGCCAGGGGATCGAGGAAGGCGCCGCTGCGGGTGGTGCCCTGCCGGCGGGCGAGGTGCCCGTCGATCCCGTCGGTGACGCACAGCGCCACCCAGAGGACCGCCACCGGCCACGACGCCCCGTCGGCCACGATCATCCCCAGCAGCGGGATGGTGAGGATCAGGCGCCCCACCGTCACCACGTTGGCCGGGGTCGCCAGCGCCGACGGCCCGAAGTGCGCGGTCACGAGCGCAGCCCCCGCGAAGTCACGGTCACGAGGGGGCCAGGACGAGGGGCTCGGCGTGGGTGTCGGGGCCTTCGGCGCCGGTGATCAGGACCCGGTGGAACGTGCCCGGAGCGAGGCTGGCGGGCACCACCACGATGCCGTCGATCTCGGGGGCCTCACGATGGCTTCGGGCGATCCCTGGCGAATCCACGAGGACATCGACCTCCGTGCCCACCAGAACGTCACGTCGGGCAGCGGTGATGGCGTCCTGGCGCTCGCGGAGCTCAGCCAGGCGCTCCCCCACCAGCGCCGGCGGCACGGCGCCGTCCAGGTCGGCGGCGTAGGTGCCCTCCTCACGGGAGTAGGAGAAGAACCCGCACCAGTCGAGCTGAGCGGCCTCGACGAAGGCCAGCAGGGCATCGTGGTCGGCCTCGGTCTCGCCGGGGTAGCCGACGATGAAGTTGGATCGGAAGGCGGCCTCGGGCGCCTGGGCCCGGATCTCGCCGATGCGCCGGAGGAAGCGGTCACCGTCGCCCCACCGGCGCATCCGCCGAAGCAGGGCCGGGGAGACGTGCTGGAGGGACAGGTCGAAGTAGGGGACGCCGGTGGCCAGCACGGCGCTCACCAGCCCGTCGGTGAGGTCGGAGGGGTACAGGTAGAGGAGCCGGACCCAGGGGATCCGCCCGGCGACGGCTTCCACGAGAGGGACGATGTCCTTGGTGCCCTGTCCCTGGTCGCGGCCGTAGCTGGCCAGGTCCTGGGCGACCAGCACCACCTCCTGGGCACCCCCAGCCGCCAGCTGGTCGACCTCCTCGAGCACCTGCGCCACCGAGCGCGACCGCTGGGGACCCCGAAAGGAGGGGATGGCACAGAAGCCGCAGGCGCGATCGCAGCCCTCGGCCACCTTCACGTAGGCCCAGGGAGCCACGGCAGCCGGGCGGGGCAGGTTGAGAAGGTCGAAGGACGGGACGGGCGGGCCTCCGCCCTTGCGGCCCAGGGTGACGGGCACGCCGAACCCGGCGACGGCGTCGGCCTCGGGAAGGGCCTCGGCCAGCTCGTTCCCGTAGCGCTCCGCCAAGCAGCCCGTGACGACCAGCTCTGCCCCGGTGGCCTTGCGGTCGGCCAGCGCCAGCACCACGTCGATCGACTCCTGGCGGGCCTCCTCGATGAAGGCACAGGTGTTGACGACGACCAAGTCGGCCTCTTCGGCCGAGCGAGCCGCCGTCAGCCCGTCGGCCAGGAGGGTGCCGACCAGCTTGTCGGAGTCGACCTGGTTCTTGGGGCAGCCGAGCGTCTCGACGTGGAAGGTGCGGCGGCCCGGCATGCACAGAGGCTACGGCCCGACACCCGGATGGGCGAAGCCCAGCGCCCCGAACAGCGGCGACGCTGCGCAGCCGCCAGGCGGAGCAGCACACAGGGCGACACCCGGATGGGCGAAGCCCAGCGCCCCGAACAGCGGCGACGCTGCGCAGCCGCCAGGCGGAGCAGCACACAGGGCGACACCCGGATGGGCGAAGCCCAGCGCCCCGAACAGCGACGACACTGCGCAGCCGCCAGGCGGAGCAGCACACAGGGCGACACCCGGATGGGCGAAGCCCAGCGCCCCGAACAGCGACGACGCTGCGCAGCCGCCAGGCGGAGCAGCACACAGGGCGACACCCGGATGGGCGAAGCCCAGCGCCCCGAACAGCGACGACGCTGCGCAGCCGCCAGGCGGAGCAGCACACAGGGCGACACCCGGATGGGCGAAGCCCAGCGCCCCGAACAGCGGCGACGCTGCGCAGCCGCCAGGCGGAGCAGCACACAGGGCGACACCCGGATGGGCGAAGCCCAGCGCCCCGAAGAGGGGCGCCATGTCAGCGCGCGTGGTGGAGGCGAAGGCCTTGGCGGGGCCACTCGAAGCGGACGAGCGCACCGGTGCCGGAGAGGGTGGCGTACGCGGTGCGCAGGTCGGTGCCTCCGAAGCAGATGTTGGTGACGAGCGGGTCGGGGAGGGGCGTGTGCTCGATCGTCTCCCCGTCGGGGCTGATCGCGGTGATCCCGCCGTTCACCAACGTGCCCACGCACACCCATCCCTCGGCATCGACGGCCAAGCTGTCGAGGAGCTGAAGGCCCGGGAGACCGGCCAGGAGGTGACCACCGTGACCCACCGGGTTGTCGCGCTCCACCTCCCCCGGGCCGGTCAGGCCCCACCAGAAGACCCGCCCCGTGTGGGTCTCGGCCACGTAGAGCCGGTCCCCGCCCGGCGACAGGCCGATGCCGTTGGGCGAGTCGAGGGGGAAGATGACCTCGTCGCAGCGGGAGCCGTCGGCGAGGGCGTAGTGGACCCCGGTGCGGTCGCTCGACCGGTCGAGCCGCACCCCGTGGTCGGTGAACCAGAAGCCCCCGTGGCCGTCGAACACCAGGTCGTTGGGCGCCCGCAACGGCCCCGAGGACGATTCCGTGTAGAGGGTGGACACCGCACCGGTGGACAGGTCGACCCGCTGGATCGACCCTCCCTTCCACGACGGCGGGACGGCACCGGGCAGGGTGATCCCCATCACGTCGTCCCAGCTGAAGCAGCCGCCGTTGTTGGTGATGTACATGGCACCGTCGGGGCCCAGGGCGGCGCCGTTGGGCCCGCCCCCCAGGTTGGCGAGCACGTCGAGTCGCCCGTCGGCCCCCACCTTGGTGAGCGTCCCCCGTGCGATCTCCACCAGCACCACGTCCCCATCGGACAGGGCGACCGGGCCCTCGGGGAACTTCAGTCCGCTCGCCAGCTCGTGGGTGTCCATCCCCGCCTTGCTAGCAGCCCCAGGGCCCGTCAGCCGATGTGACAGGCTCGATGAGATGCCACCCGCCGCCGGTCCGGGACGGCCTCCCGCAGCGGTGCGCCGCGCGTCCCAGGTGGGCGCCGTGCTCGCCCTGATCGTGTTCGCGGCGCTGCTGGGCGGTGGCACCCCGGGGGGGCTGCTCGAGCGGGGACCGTTCACGAGCGACCTCTTCGATGCCCAGGCCCACGCCCTGCTCGAGGGTCGTCTCGACGTCGATCCGGAGGTGGCGGGGATCGAGGGGTTCGAGATCGATGGGCGCACCCACCTCTACTACGGCCTGGCGCCGGCGGTCCTGCGTCTCCCAGTGGCGGCCATGACCGACCGGGCCGACGGGCGCCTCACCGCCCTGTCGATGGTGCTGGCCCTGGCGGTGGCGCTCTGGGCCACGAGCCGGCTCGTGTGGCGGGCACGGCAGTGGGTGGTCCCGGTGGAGGTGCCGCCACGCCGCTGGGAGCCGGCCGTGGTCGGCGCGGCGGTGGCAGGCGTCGGGCTGGCCTCGCCGCTCCTGTACCTGTCGGCGCGGCCCATCGTGTACCACGAGGTCGAGCTCTGGGGCACCGCCACCACCCTCATGGCGCTGCACGCGGTGCTGGGCTGGTGGGACCACCCCACCAGGGCCCGTCTGGCCGCGGCCTCCGCCTGGGTGCTGCTGGCGCTCAACACCCGAGCCTCGGTGGGGAGCGGGGCGGTGGTGGCCTTCGCCCTGGTGGCCGCCCTCTCGCTGTGGTGGCGTCACGTGCCCTGGCGCCGGGCACCTGCGCTGGCGGTGGCCATCCTGGTCCCGGTGGCGGCCTACGCCACGGTGAACATGGCCCGGTTCGACTCGCCCTACGAGGTGCCCTTCGAGCACCAGGTGCTCAGCCGCTTCGACGCGGCGCGGCAGGCCACGCTCGCGGCCACCGACGACTCGCTGTTCGGACCTGAGTTCGCGCCAACCGCCCTGCTGACCTACCTGCGTCCCGATGGCCTGGGGGTCCAGCGGCTGTTCCCCTGGGTGACCTTCCGAGAGTCGTCGACCCGCATCGGCGACCCGGCGTTCGACACGGTCGATCGCAGCGCGTCGCTGCCCGTGGTGGCGCCGGTGCCCCTCCTCCTCGCCGCCGTGGGGGTGGGATCGATGGTGCGGCGACGGGGGCGGCATCCCTGGGCGGCGCTCAGCATCGGGACGGCAACGGGGCTCACCTCCACCCTCACCATCGCCTTCATCGCCCACCGGTACCTGGCCGACTTCACGCCTGCGCTGGTGCTCCCCGCCGCACTGGGGTTGTGGGTGGTCGCCGAGAGGCTGAGCACGGCCCGGCCGACCAGACGACGAGCCGCGGTGGTCGGGCTGGCCACCCTGGCCGGAGCCTCCACCGTGGTGTCCGCCGCCCTGGCCGTGCAGGCGCAGCGGCTCTTCATCCTCCCCTCGACCGACGACCGTCGGGGGTTCGTCGCCCTCCAATACACCGTCCACGACGCCCTGCGGGGCGGCCCGCCACCTGCGGTGTCGCGCGCCGAGCGGCTCCCCCCGCCCGGCCCCCGCGGCTCGGTCGTGGTCCTGAAGGGCTGCGAGGGCCTGTTCTGGTCCGACGGCGACACGTGGTCGGCGCTGGAGCTGGGTGAAGGACGGGGCTGGGTGCTGGACGGTCCGCTTCCCGCCGGGACCACCACGCTGGTGGGCAGCTCCGGCTGGGAGGTGCGGGCCGACGTGACGGCCGGCCGGGTCACCGTGCGCTACGAGGGCGCCGACGGGACCGTGCAGGCGGGCGATGCGATCCCGCTCGAGTCCGCGCGCTGCCCACCGGTGACCGTCGACCTCGACGTGTCCCGGGGCGGTGTGCGCGTGGTGATCGACGGACACCCTGCGCTGGCCCGGTGGCTGCTGCCCATCGGCGGACGGGTAGAGGCAGGGGCGCAGTGGCGCAGCCGCCCGGCCGACACCCCGTTGTGCGACGACCTGGTCGGTCGCCTCGGGGGCTGACCCGGGCATCCGGTACCGAAGGGGGAGCGGGAAGGGTTCCCCCGGCGATGGTGTTGAGCCAACCTGTGAGCGACCCCGCCCTCGTCGAGAGGGATCCCTCCCATCCCGCGCTGGTCCCTCGCCTCGTGACCGGCCGATTCGCCATCGTCACGCTGGCCACCTTCGCCTACTTCCTGTCCCTGGGGGCGCTGCTGCCAACCCTCCCCCGCTACGTGGAGGACGAGCTGGGGGGCAACGGGTTCGCGGTCGGCCTGGTCGTGGGCGGGTTCGCCGTGTCGGCCGCCATCGTCCGGCCGTGGGCGGGCCGGCTGGGCGACCGGCGGGGACGACGGATCCTGCTGAGCGGCGGGGCGCTCCTGGTGGGGCTGGCGACGCTCGGCTACTCGCTGGTCGACGCGGTCGTCCCGCTGGTGGCGCTGCGGCTCTTCACCGGCGTCGGGGAGGCGGCCGTGTTCGTCGGGGCGGCCACCGCCACCCAGGACATGGCCCCGGCCGACCGACGCGGCGAGGCCGCCTCCTACTTCAGCGTGGCGCTCTACAGCGGCCTGGCCCTCGGGCCGGCCCTCGGCGAGCACCTGGCCCGGACCAGCTACGACCGGGTGTGGCTGGTGGCCGGCGGGGCGTCGCTGGTGGCCGCTGTGCTGGGGCTAGGAACCCCACACCAGCCGGCTCCCGACGCCCCGAGACCGACCTCGCTGCTCCACCCCGCGGCGCTGGCCCCGGGACTGATCCTCATGCTGGGCCTCATCCCCTTCACGGGGTTCGCGGCCTTCCTCGCCGTCTACGGCCCCGACGTCGGGCTCCGCGACACCGGACCGGTCTTCTTCGCCTACGCGGGGATGGTGCTGGCCATCCGGATCTTCGGGGCCAAGCTCCCGGATCGCCTCGGTTGGCGGCGGGCCTCCACCATCGCTCTGCTCTCGGTGGGGGCGGCCGCCGCCGTCCTGGCCGCGTGGGCAGCGATCCCCGCCATCTGGATCGCCGCTGCCGCCCTCGGCCTCGGCATGGCCCTGCTCTACCCGGCGCTGTTCTCGGCCGCCCTCGAGGGCGTCCCCGACCACGAGCGCAGCCAGGCCGTCGGGACCTTCTCCCTGTTCTTCGACCTCTCGCAGGGCATCGGCGCTCCGGTCCTCGGCCTTGTCGTGGCCCTCAGCAGCGAGCGCTGGGCCTTCGCGGTGGCGGCGCTGATCGCCGGCACCGGCTTCTGGGCCCAGAAGCGCCTCACGACGGTGCAGCGAGCGGCTGCGGCCGCCTCCTGACGCACCGGGCAGACGCCGCGAGCGACCTCGCCCTCAGCCCTGTGCGCCCCCCGTGAAGGCGAACGCAGCCAGCCGGAGCGACGGGACGTGGACGACACCGCCCTCGTTGCTCACCAGCTGGGCGTCGCTTCCGACGCCCAGGACGTGGCCGGGTCCCAGCGCCGACACCACCGACTGCGTGTAGCGGAGGTTCTGCACGGGCTGGGTGACCTGGCCGCCCTCGATGAGGAAGAGCCCGTTGCGGGTGAGGCCGGTCACCACCTGGGTCTTGGGGTCGAGGATGCGGTTGTACCAGAGGTCGGTCACGAGCAGGCCTCGATCGACGCTGGCGATGAGCTCGTCGAGGCTCTCGTCGCCGGCCCCGAGGAACAGGTCGCCCGGGTAGCCGCCGAAGGACTCCTGACCGATCGAGCTGCCGGTGGACGCCACCCCCGCAAGCGCGGCGCTGCGGCGGTCGTGGACCAGCCCCACGGTGACGCCAGCCTGCACCAGGTCGATGCGCTGCTTCGGTGTGCCCTCGGCGTCGTACGGCCGACCCAGCGAGCGCGGGTCGGTGCCGTCGTCCCACAGGTCGATGCGCGGGTCGAGCTGCTGCTCGCCGAGGTGCACGAAGCTGGTGCCCTCGGCGTGGGCCTTGCCGTTGAACCCCAGCCAAGCTGGGAACAGCAGCAGCGACGCCACCGCCCTCGCCTCCAGCACCACCTCGTAGGTGCCCGGGTCCAGCTCGACCGGGTGGGCACCGCCTTGGGCCTTGGCCGCCGCCACCTCACCTACCCGACGGCCGTCGAGGTCCGCGAGCCGCTGCGAGGTGATCTGGCCGTACCCGTCGGTGGGCGGCGCGTCGACCGCCGCCGCCCGGTGGATGGCATCCACCTGGGCCATGGTGGATCGGCTGGCGTAGCGGATGCCGCTCGTCGAGCAGAGCACGTGGACGTCGGCGTCGGTGGAGCAGTAGCCCGCCGACTCCAGATCGGGCCCTGTGCCGACGAAGTCGGCCACCACCTCGGCTCGTTCGTCCGGCGACGCCAACGCGGTGGCCTCGTCGAAGTGCTCCACCTCCGCCACCGACGCCGGATCGGCCAGGCCGGGGAAGTCCGGATCGGGGGGGCAGAGGTGGGCGGCGGCGATGGTGCCCTCCACCAGTCGGCTCACCCCGTCGTCGTCCAGGCGGGTGGTGGTGGCCTGGGCGATGCGGCCCCCGTCGACAACCACGCGCAGCCGGATGTGCTGGTCGTCGCTCGCCATGTTCTGGTGGATCCGGCTGTTGGCGAAGCGGGTGAGCGAGCTCGTCCCCTGGGCGCAGGTGACGAGAGCCGCCGCCCGATCCCCCACCTGCTCCAGCACCCGGTCGCAGAGGGCGAACCCCCGCAGGGCCACCTCGTCCGCGTCGGGCGTCCACGCCATCAGCGCACCCCTACCCGGACGTTGGCGAACCGGGCCGGGACCGAGGGGTGGCCGGTGTGGCCCACCTGGATGGGCTGGCCCTTGCCGCAGTTGGCCGTGCCCCAGAAGGTCCACTCGTCGGGGCCGCCGACCATGTCCATGGAGGCCCAGAACCGCGGGCCGATGCCGGTGTAGGTGGGGTTGCGGAGCATCTGGCCGAGCTGGCCGTCCTTGATCTCCCAGGCGATCTCGCAGCCGAACTGGAAGTTGAGGCGCTTGTCGTCGATCGACCACGACCGGTTGGTGTCCATGTAGATGCCGTCGTCGGTGGCGGCGATCATCTCCTCCAGGCTGCTCTCGCCAGGCAGCAGTCCCACGTTGGTCATCCGGACCATGGGCAGGCGCGCCGG
Source organism: uncultured Microthrixaceae bacterium (assembly GCA_963795165.1). GTDB lineage: Bacteria > Actinomycetota > Acidimicrobiia > Acidimicrobiales > VFJN01 > VFJN01. Next base: position 992,640 of record CAWCGT010000001.1, read on the forward strand.
GCCGTCGGCCCGCACCATCCCCCCGGAGGGGAGACCCACCAGGGGCGCGGAGTCTCGGCCTGAGAGGACACCCACCCACGTGCCATCGCGCACGATGTCGACGGCCTGGGCGGGGACGCCCTCGTCGTCGTAGCCGAAGCTGCCGAGGGCACCCGGAAGGGTGGCGTCGGCGGTGACGTTCATGAGGTCGGACCCGTAGCGCATCGAGCCCAGCTGCGCCGGATCCAGCCAGGAGGTGCCGGCGAACGCCGCCTCCCACCCGAGGATGCGGTCGAGCTCGATGGCGTGACCGATCGACTCGTGGATCTGCAGCGCCATCTGCTCGCTCCCCAGGATGAGCGTGGTGGTGGCCTCTGGGCACTGGGGTGCCGCCAGCAACGCCTTCGCCTCCTCCGCGATCCGCGGGGCGTTGCCGAGCAGGTCTAGCTCCCGGACCAGCTCCCAGCCCCGTGTGCCGTACTGCCCGCGCACCCCGGGATAGCTGCGGCGCTGGGTCTCGCCGTCACCGATGGCCGTCGCGTCGATCACCGCGCCGCACTCGACGATGCGCTGATCGATCCGGCTCCCTTCGCTGGAGACGAACCACTTCTCGGTGTCCCAGACCTGGTGGCTGGCCTGGGCGAGCGGGATCCCTGCGTCGGCGATGAGGCCGGTGACCTCCACCAGCAGGTCGGCGCGCTCCCCGATGCTGACGTCGTCGAGCGGGTGGACCTCGAAGGGGTTGGCCCAGCTGTCCTCCACCACCGGCGCCGGCGCTAGGGCGAGCGGCGGGCCGCTCACGCGAGCGCTGGCCCGGGCCACCTCGGCGGCCCGCTCCCCGCGCGCCGGGCGGCCGCCGGCGTGAGCTCCGGGGTGGACTGGAAGCCCCAGGAGCTCCCGATCAGCGCTCGCACGCCGATCCCGGCCGTCTCCGTCTGCGTGAAGCCCTCCACCACCCGGTTCTTGGCGCTCATCGACTCGTAGCGGACGATCATCAGCCGGGCATCGGCATAGGTGGCACCGGCAGCGAGGGCGGCTTCGACGGCCGCTGTGGCGAGGTCGAACATCGTGCGGGGACCGTATCGGGGCACCGGCCGCCCTGCCGCCTAGTGTCTCGCCGATGGCGGAACCCATGGGTGGTGCGGGCGCGGGGCACGGTCGGGCAATGGCGGTCTTCGCGGGCGGGTTGGTGGTCACGCTGGCGGCCGTGGTGGGCCTCCTCGTCCTCTGGCCCGACGGCGACGACGGCGACACCGCCGGCCCCGCGGGCACGGTCGCCGTCGAGACCTCGACGGAGCTCGAGACCACCGTCTCAGGGGCCCTCGGCGAGCCCTCAGAGCGCACCACCACCACCACCGGGGCGCCGGTCGCCCCGCCCACCTTCGACCTCTTCGAGAGCCGAGCGGAGGTGGCGCTGGCCGACCTGCGGGCGGCGTCGGGCAACCCGAGCCAGGGCATCGAGATCGTCGTCTACGAGGACTATGCGTTCCTCGCCTACCGCGACCCCCACAAGCCACAGAACATCGATCGGCGCATGTGGCGGGCCGGTGAGGTGGAGGAGGCGTCACCCAACCCCATCGACGACCGGGTGGACGGCGACACGGAGCCCCTGCTGTTCCCCCTCGACGCCATCGACCTGCGGGGCCTGGCTCGCCTCACCGCCGACGCTCCCGCACGGTTCGATCTCGACGTGGCCGTGACCCACGTGATCATCAACCGCTTCTTGCCCTTCGACGAACGGGTGCTCATCCGGGTGTATGCCCGACCGGTGGACGGGCGCAGCGGAGGTGGCTACGTGCAGTACACGGTCAAGGGCACCTTCGTGAAGGTGGTCCAGTAAGCCGGCTCGGTCAGAGGTCGCCCTGCTCCACGGCGTTCTCCAGCTCCTCGACCGACATGAGCACGGCACGCGCCTTGGAGCCCTCCGAAGGGCCCACGACTCCCCGCTGCTCGAGGAGGTCCATGAGCCGCCCGGCGCGGGCGAACCCCACCTTGAGCTTCCGCTGGAGCATCGACGTGGACCCCAGCTGCGAGCGCACGATCAGCTCCATGGCCTGCACCACCAGGTCGTCGTCGTCATCGCTGCCCCCTGCGCTGCTCCCCGCCGAGGTGCCGGGATGGTCCTCGGCACCCTGCACCTCCGTGTCGTAGGCGATCTCAGGCGCCTGGCGCTTCCACACGCCAGCCACCTTCCGGACCTCCTCCTCGCTCACCCAGGAGCCCTGGATGCGAGAGGGGGCCGACGAGGCGGGGCCCAGCAACAGCATGTCGCCCTTGCCGATCAGGCGCTCGGCGCCCTGTTGGTCGAGGATCACCCGGCTGTCGGTGGCGCTCGACACCGCGAAGGCGAGACGGGCGGGGACGTTGGCCTTGATGACGCCCGTGATGACGTTGACGGACGGGCGCTGCGTGGCGATCACCAGATGGATGCCCACGGCGCGGGCCATCTGGGCGATCCGGCAGACGGAGTCCTCTACGTCGCGGGCCGCCACCATCATGAGGTCGGCCAGCTCGTCGATCACCACGAGGATGAAGGGCAGTCGGGCGAAGCTGCGGCTGACCTCGCCGTCGGCGCCGATCACATCGGGGAGGTCGCCCCGGTCGTGGGCGGCGTTGTAGCCGGTGATGTCCCGGAAGCCGACCTCGGCCAGGAGGTCGTAGCGGCGCTCCATCTCCCGCACTGCCCAAGCGAGCGCGTTGGCGGCCTTCTTCGGGTTGGTGACCACCTGGGTGAGCAGGTGGGGCAGCCGATCGTACTGGCCCATCTCCACCCGCTTGGGGTCCACCAGGATCATCCGCACCTGATCCGGGGTGGAGCGCATGAGGATCGAGGTGATGAGCGAGTTGAGGCAGCTGGACTTGCCCGCGCCGGTGGCACCGGCGATGAGCAGGTGGGGCATGGTGGCCAGGTTCATCAGCACGGCCTTGCCGTTGATGTCGCGCCCCACCGCCACCTCGAGCGGGTGGGAGGCGCGCTTGGCCTCAGCCGAGGCCAAGATGTCGCCGAGGGCCACGATCTGGCGGTCGGTGTTGGGGACCTCCACGCCGATGGCCTGGCGTCCGGGGATGGGGGCCAGGATCCGCACGTCGGGGGACGCCATGGCGTAGGCGATGTCCTTGTGGAGGCTGGTGACGCGGGCCACCTTCACGCCAGGGCCCAGCTCGAGCTCGTAGCGGGTCACGGACGGGCCCACCACCATTCCCACCAGCTTGGTCTCCACCCCGTGCTGGGCCAGCGCCTCCTCCAGCACCCGACCGGCTTGCTCCACCGCCACCCGGTCCACCTCCTGGGACGACGTGCGGTGCAGCAAGGTGGGGGCGGGAAGCTTCCACGGCGATCCCTTGACAGCCGGTCCCAGCTCGATCTCCAGCTGGGTGGCCTCGGTGGCCTCGCTGATGTCGGGCACCTCCACCTTGGGCTTCTTGGGCCCCGGCTTCCGGCGCGGGCGGGGCCCGTCCGGATCGTCGAGGTCCAGGTAGCCGTCGGCGTCCTGGTCGAAGAGCTGCGGCTCGGCGCTGGCGTCGGGATGCGAGCCGCCGAGCGAGAAGAGGTGCCCACCGGCTCGGCGGAGCGCGTCGGCGACGGCGCTGCTGGCGGGGCGGGTGACGGCGGCGGTGCTCTCGGCGGCCACACGGACTGGCACCTGGGTGAGGACGACGAGCCCGCCCGCCGCCAGCACGCCCAGCAGGAGCCCGGCGCCCCACGGGGCCAGGCCGGAGGCGAGGGGGCCGGCGGCGGCGAGGCCCAGGAGGCCGCCGGCCGCGACGAGGTCGTCCGTGGGAGCATCCAGGCCCGGGCGGCCCCCGGCGAGGTGGAGCAGGCCGCAGCCCGCCACCGCCACCAGCAGCGCGCCCACCCAGAGGTGCGATCGGGGGGCCGGTTCGTCGTCGCCGTCGTCAGCCGGACCGCGCACGAGGGCGAGGCCGGCGGCCACCAGCGCCGCCGGGACGAGGATGCGCCCCCATCCCACGGCCGTGCCGATGAAGGTGTCGAGGCCCCGGCCCACCGGACCGGCGGCGTCGGCGTACACCCCGAGGCCGGCCACCAGGCCGAGGCCGACGCACAGCAAGCCCACCAGATCGGCGGCGTGGCCGCCCAGGGCGGACGCCAGGCCCGACACCAGCCGGTCGACGAAGGTGGGCGGAGGGGCGGCGCGCTTGGCCGGCGCGCGCTTGGTCCCCCCGCTGCGGGGCCGTTGGGTCGTAGCCACAGTGGGCACAACCGTACCAGCAGCCCCACCAGCCACAGTGGGAACTCCAGCCCCACCAGCCGCAGCCACCCGTCGAGGCAATGACTGCCGCTAGGGCGAGGACGAGGCAATGACTGCCGCATGCGGCAGTGGAGGACTCGACCGCGGTGAGACGGCAGTCATTGCCTCGGCGGGGTCAGCGAGCGGGGTTGGCAGGTGGGGCAGTGGGTGGTGCCGCGGGCGTCGACGATGCTGCGGCGCAGCTCGTCGCCGCATCGCAGACACGGTTGCCCAGCCCGGCCATAGCAGCCGAGCTCCAGCTGGTTGCGACCGGGCTCGCCGTCGGGCGTGCGGTAGTCGCGGAGGGTGGTGCCACCGTTGGCGATGCCCTGCTCCAGCACCCGGCGCAGCTCCTCGAGCAGCCGCTGCGCCTCCCGACGGGTCACCGAGCGTCGAGCTGGGTGGACACCGGCTCGCCACAGCGCCTCGTCGGCGTAGATGTTGCCGACGCCGGCCAGCGGCCGCTGGGAGAGGAGCTGCGTCTTGATGCGCACCCGGCTCCTGCGCAGCCGGCGCCAGAGCCCGCCGTCGTCCAGCGCCTCGTCCCACGGCTCTGGGCCCTGGGCGGCCAGCGTCGGCAGCGGCGCCGTGCTCCCCTGCCGGCACCACGCCGACGCGACCGAACCGGCGGACGTCGCGCAGCTCCAGCACCTCGCCGTCGTCGAGCGCCCACCAGGCGCGCACGTAGGGGTCGGACCCGGTCGACCGCAGGCGGAGCAGGCCCGTCATCCCGAGGTGGACGATCAGCTCTTGGTCGTCGTCGAGGGCCGAGCAGCAGGTACTTGCCGCGCCGACCGCACCGCGTCGATGCGGCCACCCGCCGGCGGCCAGGGGCGCCGAGGCGAACTTGGGCGACGGGTGCCCCCAGGCCTCGGTGATGCGCCGCCCGACCACCAGGGGTTCGAGCTGCCGGCGCACGGTCTCGACCTCAGGGAGCTCCGGCACCTGGCCAGCATGCCGCGGGCACCGTCCCCCACCCTCGCAGCCTGTGGCGATTCCGTGTCCGTTCCACACGAGATCGCCACAGGCTGAGCGACGGGGCGTGGCCGCTCCCAGCCTGTGGCGCACAGGTTCGATTCTGGAACGTGGTGCACCACAAGCTGCGGAGGTGGGACGGTCAGGGCAGGCAGTCGACGGGGTGAGGGTACGGTCCGGGCCGATGCGGATCGCCCTGTCCATGTACCCGGGCATGGAGGGGTACGCCCTCCGCCCTGAGCACCTCGAGGCCATCGCAGGCCTTGGGGAGGTGCTCGACGGGCGTTCGATCAACGGGCTCCCCGAAGCCGAGGCCGACGGGATCCTCGCCGAGGCCGACGTGCTGCTCGCCCACTGGGGGTGCGTCCGCATCGACGCGGCTCTGCTCGCCCGCGCCCCGAGGTTGCGGATGGTGGCGTACGCGGCCGGGACGGTGAAGGACTCCATCGCGCCGGAGGCCTTCGACCAAGACGACCTGCGGGTGACGTCCGGGGCCGCCGCCAACGCCGTGCCGGTGGCGGAGTTCACGGTCGCCGCCATCCTGTTCGCCAACAAAGACGTGTTCGCCAGCCGAGAGCGCTTGCGGGCGGGCGCCGACGCCAGCTTCGACTGGCAGCCCCGCCGCCGACCCGTCGGCAACTGGGCCAAGGCGGTCGGCCTCATCGGAGCCAGCCACGTGGGCCGCGGGGTGATGGAGCTGCTTCGGCCGTACCACCTCGAGGTGCTGGTGACCGACCCGTTCCTCAGCGCCGCCGACGCCCGAGCGCTCGGCGCCCGCCTCGTGGACCTCGACGAGCTGCTCACCAGATCCGACGTGGTGAGCATCCACGCGCCGGCGCTCCCCGAGACCCACCACCTGATCGGCGCCGCCCAGCTGGCCCGGATGGCTGACGGCGCCACGCTCGTCAACACCGCCCGCGGCAGCCTGCTGCGACCACGACGCACTCGATGGCCGAGCTGCGCTCCGGCCGTCTGCAACGCCGTGCTCGATGTCACCGACCCCGAACCCCTGCCGGACGGCCACGAGCTGCTGCGGCTCCCGAACGCCTTCGTGACACCCCACCTCGCCGGTTCGCAGGGCACGGAGCTGGGACGCATGGCCGACCTGGTGCTCGAGGAGCTCCGTCGCTTCGCCGCCGGCGAGCCACCCCTGCACCCCGTGACCAGGGCCGACCTGCCCCGCATCGCCTGACCGGGGGCGACGCGGCGGCATCGGGGCAGACGCCTGGCACACTCCGAGGGTGCTCTACCTCCTTGCCCTCGTCCTCTCCGGCCTGATCGTCGGCGCTCTCGGTCGCCTGGCCATCCCTGGTCCCAACCCGATGAGCATCCCCATGACCATCCTGGTGGGCATCGGGGGATCGCTGCTCGGGGGCCTGGCGGGACGGGCGCTCTTCGGCCGCCCCGGCGGGTTCCTGCTCGCGGTGGCGGGCGCCGCCCTGATCGTGTGGCTGGTCGACCGGTCCCGCGTGCGCCTGACGCCGGGCTACCCCAGCCCCAACCAGCCGCGGAGGACGGCGGCGTCGGCCGCCACTTGGTTTGGGTCGTCGCCCTGCACGAACTCCAGGAAGGCCACGCGGTCGTCGGGCCACGACGACGGCGTGGCATCGGCCAGCACCTCCGGCCAGAGGTCTGCCCCCTCGGCGAGGGGCAAGCGGTCGAGGCCGTGCCAGCGGAAGACGTGGAGGTGCGAGACCCGCTGCCGGATGGCCTGCCACGACGAGCGGAGGTCGCCGGTTGCCGCATCGGTCGGCGGCTGCCAGTAGGTGAAGAGGTTGTCGGCTCCCACGTCGTCGAGGAGCCGCCCGCGTGGACGAGGCGGTCTCGGTGACGGTGCCCGGGTGGAACTCGAGCGAGAGCCGGAGCTGTCGGTCGGCGGCGGCCCGGGCCATCCCCTGCAGGTCGGCCACCACGGCGGCTCGGATCTCATCCGGTGGCTCCGGACCGACCCAGTCGGTCCACACCCGCAGGTGGGGTGCGCCGAGCTCGACAGCGGTGTCGCACGTGATGGCGACGGCGCTCGGTTCGGCGCGGCCGGCGATCAGGTAGGAGCCGTAGGACGCTGGGAGCAGGCCGGCGTCCAGCGTCCGGCGCCCCACGTCGCCAGCGCCGGACAGATCCCCGGGTGCGACGTGGACGTCGCCACCCCACTCGATGGCCTCCAAGCCGGCGGCGGCTGCCACCTCCACGATCTCCGCTGGCGACAGGGCTCGCAGGGTGACCGAGCAGAGCCCCGGCCGAATCATCGTTGGCACACCTCGTCGAGCAGGAGGAAGAACGCCTCGGCCGCGGCCGCCGGGTCGAGCACCTCGCGACGCTGGCGAGCACCGGCCGACGCCACCGCCAGCGTCTCGTCGTCGAGGCGATCGAGGGTGGCGGTGAGGTCCGCGCGGGTGCTGCCGTAGGGGATGGCCGCCATGCCGAGCACCTCCTGGAGGTAGGGCCAGGCACTGGTCAGGCAGGGCATCCCCGCCGCCACAGCGTCAGCTGGCTGTCCGGTGGTGAGGTACGACGAGCCCTCGAGGGGCAGCACCAGCGCGTCGATGCAGGCCAGGCGGCGGTCGTACACGGGTCGGGGCACCTCCTCGTAGGTCAGCACCGTGATGCGAGGATCGTCCGGCACCTGCTCCCCCCCGCCCGACAGCACCAGGAGCCCTAGGTCCTCCCGGCGCGATGCGTGGACGGCATCGATGACCAGCTGCGTGTCCTTGCCAGGGCGGGGGGCGCCCACCACACCCAGGCGCAAGCGGCACTGGGGCAGGCCCAGCTCGGCCTCAGCAGCCGGCCGGTCGATGGTCGACAGGTCGGCCATGATCGATCCGAAGTGCGGATGGGGCACCACCCGGTGGAGCGCGTCGGGTCGGAAGCCGAACCGCCGTCGCACCTCCGCCTCGCCCCACCGGCTGTGGTGGTGCACGGCATCGGCCGCCGCCGCCCACACCCGGTAGGCCCGGTCATCGCCCGGGGCGCTGTGGGGGGCCAGGTTGTGCTGCGTCCAGACGATGGCCACGCCGGCCTGCCGGACGGCCGAGGCGATGCGGGCGTTGCGATCAGGATCCACCCCCGCCAGCCACTCGGGCCAGTGGAGGTGCAGGACGTCAGCGTGCTCGAGCCGGGCGCGGAAGGCGGCCGGATCGTCGAGCAGGTGGAACGGCACCGGCCGCTCGTGCACACGTCCGACCAGCGGCTCGTAGAAGGCCCGGTCGTAGTGGTGCCCGTAGGCGGTGGACAGCACTCGGATCATCGGCGTCACCCGCCAACGGAAGCGCACCGATCGGGCCGGTTCGAGGTCCAGCTGGTGCACCACGGGGAGCTCCCCGGACACGCTGCGCCACTCGGCGAGGCCGTCGGTGTCGATGCGGTCCACCTGGTGGGGGTGCTCGGTGTCGAACTCCACCAGCAGGGGTCGATGACGGGCCTCCGGGATGGTTACTGCCAGCGCGTCGGGGACCTCGTCGAGCTCGACCACCTCGGTGCAGGCCAGCGTCCGGCCGAGCACCTCGTAGGTGGCGTCGCGGCGGGCGCCGATGGCCTGGGGGTCCGCCTGCTCGGCCGCCACGGTGGAGGCCAGGAACTGCTCGTGCCGGAGGCGGAGATGACGGTCGGTGTGCTCCACGAGCGCAGCCCTGCCGCCCGGGCCGAAGCGGGTGGAACCCTGATGGACCACCGGCACCCAGCACAGGATCGGGCGGTCGACGGGGACCTCGAACAGGCCGGGGCAGCGGGGGGCGGGTGCGTAGTCGGAGACGACGCCCCCCACCACCGGCAGCGCGAACCCGAGGCCAGCCGAGCGGTGCGCCCACACCCCCGCACCGGCGTCGTCGAAGGCGATCCACCGCTCCACCGGGGCGAAGAACCCCCGGTCATCGACACCCGGCGACGCTTCGGCCCCGAAACGGGCGCGATCTGTCGCAAGTTGCATGGGTGGGGTTGGGGTTGGGGGTGGGGGTGGGGGTGGGACGGCGCGGAGGTCGGCGGCGGCGGCGGCCAGCTTCCCCAGGCAGTCGAGGGTCATCTGGAGGCGGCGGAACGGCCCGCGGTAGCGGAACGGCGAACGATGCTGGTGCGAGGTGATCACCCCGTCGGAGAACCACCCGGGTGCCGCGCCGGCCGCCACCGCCGCCAGCTCGAGCCACGGACCCGGTTCGTCGACGAGCGGGCGCCGAAGGGCCAGGCCGGCCAGCTCCACCGAGTGGCACACCGCCAGCGCCCCGATGGACCGGCCCCACGGGATGGCGGAGCCGTCGGGGGTGGCGACGGCGGCCACGAGATCGAGCGCAGAGTGAACCCCCCGCTGCCAGACGTCGCCGAGGGCATCGGCCAGCGGCTCGGCGAAGAGGTAGGCGTCGACGGTGTACATGTCGACCTGGCCCCGCCCGGTGTTGGAGTCGTCGAGCCACCCGGCGGGGTGCTCCCCCAGGAGCCGGCGGACCCGCGCCAGCAGATCGTGGAGCACGGCGGGATCGGTGGGCAGACCGAGCGCCGCGCGCGCGTGCTCGCATCGAGCCAGCACGATGGCGTAGTTGCGCGGTAGCACCCCGGCGTCCAGGAGCTCCAGCCAGTCGGTGGAGTCGACGGCCTGGCGCAGCCGATCGTGGTGGGCGGAGTCGATGGCGTCGAAGCCCCCGAGGTCGGCGATGGCCTCAGCCACCCGGTAGGAGAAGAAGGTGTTGGTGGCTGCCCCTTCGACCTCGGCCAGGAGCCGGTGCAGAGCGGCGTCCACCGGTCGACCGCCGACGACCTCCACACCCAGCCGGCGGGCGAGGGTGAGGGTGTAGATCAGGTCAGCATGGGCATCGGGCCCCACCGGGTGGCCGGCGAACACCCGTGGGAGCCTCAGGTCGGGCGCGTGCCGCTCCGCCAGCGCCTCCAGCTGCTCCACCACCAGGGTGGCCAGCCCCTCCGAGATGCGAGCGGCCTCCCCCACCGGTCTGGCTAGGCCTCCATGACCACGGGGACGATCATCGGCTTGCGCTTGGTGCGATCGTTGACGAACCGCCCGGCGGCCCGCCGCACGGTGCGCTGCAGTGTGTCCAGGTCCGGAGTGGTGGCGGCGTCCGCGAAGAGCCCCTTCAGCGCCTGGCGCACCACGTCGGAGCACTCGTCGAGCAGCTCCTCAGCCTCCGGGGCGTACACCCAGCCGCGGGTGATCACCTCGGGACCAGTGAGGATGGCGCCGTCCTCAAGGGCGACGGTGACCACGACCACCACCACCCCTTCCTCGGCCAGCACCCGGCGATCGCGGAGCACACCCTGACCGACGTCGCCGACGATGCCGTCGACGAACAGGTAGCCAGCCGGGACCTGCCCGCTCTTGCGGATGCCGTTGTCGTCGATGGTGATCTGGTCGCCGTCCTCGCAGAGGAGGGTTCGGTCAGCCGGCACGCCCATGGTCTGTGCCAGCTCGGCGTGGTGGACCATGTGCCGGTACTCGCCGTGGACAGGCACGAACCACTGCGGCTCGACGATGGACAGGAGCGTCTTCAGCTCCTCCTGCTTGGCGTGGCCGGTGGCGTGGACGTCCTCCAGGCCCGAGTGCACCACCTTGGCGCCCAGTCGGACCAGCCCGTCGATCACCTTGGTCACGCTCATCTCGTTGCCCGGGATGGGGTGCGAGGAGAGGATGACGGTGTCCCCCTCGCCGATGGTGAGCCAGCGGTTCTCGCTGTTGGCCATGCGGGTGAGGGCCGACATCGGCTCGCCCTGGCTCCCGGTGGAGATCACGCAGATGTCGCCGTCGGGCAGACCCCCGATGTCCTCGATGTCGATGAGCGAGGCGTCGGGGATCTGCAGGAGGCCCATCTCGCGCGCCAAGCGCACGTTCTTCTTCATGGACAGCCCGAGGGTGGCCACCTTCCGCCCGAAGGCGATGGCGGCGTCGGCGATCTGCTGCACGCGGTGCACGTGGCTGGCGAAGCAGGCGATGACGACGCGGCGCCCCTCGTGCTCGTGGAAGAGGTCGTAGAGCACCGCGCCCACGCTCTTCTCCGAGCGGGAGTGGCCGTGGGCGTCGGCGTTGGTGGAGTCGCCCATGAGCAACCGGACGCCGGACTCGACGGCGATCGATCCCATTCGGGCCAGATCGGTGAGGCGGCCGTCCACGGGGGTGAGGTCGAGCTTCCAGTCGCCGGTGTGCATGATGACGCCCTGCGGGGTGTGGAACGCCGTGGCGAACCCGTGGGGCACCGAGTGGGTGACGGGGATGAACTCCACGTCGAAGGGTCCGATCTGGCGACGTTCACCGTCGCTCACCCGGATCAGCTCGGTCCGGCCGAGCAGACCGGCCTCCTCGATGCGGTTGCGAGCCAGCCCGAGGGTGAGCGCCGACCCATAGATCGGGAAGGAGAGGTCCCGCAGCAGGAAGGACAGCCCACCCACGTGGTCTTCGTGGCCGTGGGTGGCGATGCAGCCGATCACCCGGTCGGCGTTCTCGCGCAGCCAGGTGAAGTCGGGGAGGATCAGGTCAACCCCGAGGTGCTCGATCTCCGGGAACATGAGCCCGCAGTCGAGCAGCAGCAGCTGGTCCTGGGTCTCGAGGACCATGCAGTTCCGGCCGATCTCACCCAGGCCCCCGAGGAAGGTGATGGTGACGGGATCAGCCATGTCGGCCGAACCTACTGCCGATCAGCCCGGTCAGGACAACGCGCCGAGTGCTTCGAGCATGTCGCGGGCCTCGGCCTCCAAGCCGTCGGGCTCTGGGCCGATCGGGAGGCGGCAGGGTCCGCTGGGGAGGCCGAGCACCCGGAGGGCCACCTTCACGGCCAGCGCGAACTGGGCGATCTCGCGGCTCTCGTAGGCGTAGGACGGGAACAGGCTGGCGTTGACCTCCCGGGCCCGTTCGAGATCGCCCTTCAGGGCCGCAGCCACCAGCTCGGACATCTGCTCGCCGCACCAGTGCGTCGACGTGCCGATGACGCCCACGGCGCCGACGGCGAGCAGCGGCAGGGTCATCGGGTCGTCGCCTGACCACACGCCGAACCCCTCTGGCGCAGCGCCGATGACGCGAGCGGTCTCCCCCGGGTTGCCAGCGGCGTCCTTGATGCCGACGATGGACGGGACCTCGTTGGCCAAGCGGATGAGCAGCTCGGTCTGCACCTTGCGACCGGTGCGGCCGGGGATGTCGTAGAGCACCACCGGGAGATCCGTGGCGTCGGCCACGGCACGGAAGTGCGCCTCCAGGCCCGCCTGCGAGGGGCGGTTGTAGTACGGCGTGACGACCAGGAGGCCGTCGACTCCTGTGGCCGCCGCCTGCTCGGACAGGTGGCAGGTGTGTCGGGTGTCGTTGCTGCCGGTGCCCGCCACGAGCGGGACATCCACGGCCGCCCGGACGGCGCCCCACAGCTCCACCTTCTCCTCGTCGGTGAGCGTGGGCGCCTCACCGGTGGTGCCCGCCAGCACCAGGCCGTCGTTGCCGTGGTCGACCAGCCACCGCGCCAGGGCGATGGCGCCATCGACGTCGAGCGACCCGTCGTCGTGGAACGGGGTGACCATGGCAGTGAGGACGCGGCCGAACCCGGGCGAGGCCATCAGCCCACCTCCTCCGAACCGCGCTCGATGCCCAGGGTGCACAGGAGGTCCTCGTGCAGCTCGAACCAGACGCTGTGGTAGCTGGCGATCATCGGCTTGGTGAACCAGTCGCCGTCCCCCGCCCGCACCCGTGCCAGCGCGGCGGCCAGGCGGGGTCCGTATCCGGCGAACCGGGCCAGGATCTCGGCCAGATCCGCACAGATCGGTTCCATCTGCTCGTGCAGGTCGGCTAACTGCGCCACCACCGCGGCGTCGTAGTCGGGGTCGGCGTGATCGTTGACGGTGGACTGCCCGTCGACGTCGCGCAGCTGCCAGGCCGTGCAGACGGCCAGGAGCTCGGTGTTGAGCGGCAGGAAGCGCCGATAGGCCCCCTCGACGGGCTCTCGCACCCCCCGGTCGTCGAGCTCCCGCGACAATCGGGCTGTGTGCTCCGCTCGCCCGTCACGGGTGAGAGAGAACCCGGACAGCTTCCCGTCGCGATAGCCGGCCAGGCCGCTGGCCACCAGGTGGTCGAGCAGGGACTTGGCGTCGGCCTCGGCCACGCCGACGGCGTCCGCGACAGCGGCTGCCTCGGCGAAGCCCTTGAGCCGAAGGCCGTGCATCACCAGCATCTCGGGGTTCGACGGGGCGCTCATCGCCCGTCGACCCTACCTGCCGTCAGGAAGCGGGGAGCTCGCCTTCTGCCAGCTGGAACATCTCGTACTCCTCGCCGGTGTCGGCCCAGTCCTCGAACTGGATGACGCCGAGCTCGGTGAACTTGCCGCGCAGCCAGTGGTCGTTGCGGTCCAGCAGACCCAGCTTCTTGCAGTTGGGCACGATCTTGGAGAAGAGCATGCTCTGGAAGAGCTGCCGCTGCGGCGCCTGGAGCACCAAGCCGGCTGCCACCTTGGGGTCGATCCCCATGCGATCCCACACCTCCTGCTGGAGGAACCGGTCGCGCATGCGCACGGCCGCCTCGAAGGCGAACTCCTGGCGCTCCAGCATCTCGGCGTCGCTGAGCTCGGCGTAGTACTCCTTCAGCGACAGCACGCCGAAGGCCACGTGGCGGGCCTCGTCGCTCATCACGTAGCGCAGCAGCTGCTTCAGCAGCGGCTCGGTGGTCATCTGGTGCATGAAGCCGAAGGCAGCCAGCGCCAGGCCCTCCACCATGATCTGCATGCCCAGGTAGGTCATGTCCCAGCGGGAGTCCTCCACGATGTCGTCGAGGAGCATCTTCAGATGGGCGTTGATCGGGTAGTGGCCCGAGAGCTTCGTGTCGAGGTACTTGGCGAACACCTCCACGTGGCGGGCCTCGTCCATCACCTGCGTGGACGCGTAGTACTTGGCGTCGATCCACGGCACGGTCTCCACGATCTTGGCCGTGCACACCAGCGCACCCTGCTCACCGTGCATGAACTGGCTGAGCATCCAGTTCTGGCTCTCCACCCCGAACTCGAGCCACTTCAGCTCATCCCAGCTCTCCAGCGGCGTCCCGGCCACGTCGATGTCGGCGTTGAAGCCCCCGCTGGCCATTGCGTTGTCGGCCACCACCTTCTCCTGGTCCACCTCCGTGTCCCACGGGAGATCCGTCTCCCCGTTCCACATCGAGGTCTTGGCCTTCTCGTAGAGCCGGTTGAGGGCGGGGCGCTGCCCCTTCTCGTAGTCCCAGGTGAAGATGGCCTCGGCGTTGTCCTTGACGGCGTGGATCACCTCGTCGACATCGGTGTTGGTGATGCCGAGGATGGCCTCGAGGTCGTTGACGTCTTGGCGACCGATCAGCTCTTCGTTGGTGGTCATCTGGGCTCCTAGGGGGCTGGGTGGTGAGCAGGGGCGAGCATGGGAAGGACGAAGCCCTTGACGAACCGGCGGACGCTCCGCGGGTCGGCCAGATCGACGGTGGGCGAGGGATCGAGGGCGAAGGAGACCAGCAGCCGCACCAGCACGTCGGCCGCAGCGGGGGTGTGGCGCCGGTCGGAGACGAAGCGGGCCAGGTGGGGTTCGATGAAGGAGGTGGCCACCGTCAGCGCCTTGTCGAGGCGGTGGAGGGCGAAGGTCGGCAGGACCTGCTCGCGCTCGTGGTGCAGGACGTAGGACAGCGCGTCGTGGCCGCGCAGGAACGCCGCCGCCTCGAGCGCCCCCGCCACGAGGAGGTCCTCGAGGCTCTCCGCCTCATCGAGGGTCCGGCCCAGGCGGTCGAGGAAGCGGGCCACCTCGTGGCGCAGGACGGCCTCGAGGGCCACGTCCTTGCCCCCGGGGAAGGCCCGGTACAAGGTCGCCCGTGAGACGCCGGCGGCGCGTGCGATGTCGTCGGCCGTGGTCTTGGTGAGGCCCCAGCGCCCGATGCACTCGAGCATCGCCTCAACGAGGCGCGCCTCCGTGCGCTCTGCGACAACGACCATCGCCTGAGACACTATGGACGGTTCTGTCTCAGGGTCAACCGGGGTCCCCGCTGCGTCGGTCACCCAACGCGTAGCCTGACCGGCGTGTCGCAGCAGGCGGGCCGCGAAGGGGGGGACGACCCCACCTCCATCGATGACCTCGGCGAGGTCGTCACCACCCTGCGCGCCGAGCTGCAGTCGATCCGCGAGCGGGAGCAGCGCCGCGAGGCGCGGCTGGTGGCGTTGGATCAGCAGATCGCCCACATGGAGGCATCGCTGGCCGCGGAGGTTGATCGCCTGCGGGGCACCGGGTCGGCCGTGGAGCTCATCACCGAGCACCTGCGGGTGGCCGTGCGGGAGCTCCTGACCGAGCGGGAGGGCTTGGCCGAGGTGCTGTCCGGGCTGGCCCCGCGCCTCGAGGCCGCTGCGACCCCGGCGCTCCAACCAGTGCTCGATCAGCTCGACCAGGTGAACAGCCGCCTCGGGTCGCTCCCCGGGCGGGACCTGCGACCCATCCAGGAGGCCATCGAGCAGGTGCGGGCCGACCTCCGCGAGGCCCCGCCCGTCGATCTCAGGCCCGTCCAGGACCAGCTCGAGGCGCTGGCCGGCCAGGTGGGTCGGACCCCGCCACCGGCCGACCTCACCCCCCTCACGTCCCAGCTCGACGAGCTCCGCCAGCAGATCGACGCCCGACCCACCACCGACCTCACCCCCCTCACGTCCCAGCTCGACGAGCTCCGCCAGCAGATCGACGCCCGACCCACCACCGACCTCACCCCCCTCACGTCCCAGCTCGACGAGCTCCGCCAGCAGATCGACGCCCGACCCACCACCGACCTCACCCCGCTCGTCTCCCAGGTCGACTCGCTGCGCACCTCGCTGGCTGACCGGTTCGACGCACTGGCCGCCGCGTCTGCCGAACGACGAGGTCTCGGTGGCGGTCGCCGAGCTCCGGACGGCCCTGGACGACGCGCGACAGGAGCTGGTGACCCGGCTGGCGGAGGTCCCCCCGCCCGACCTCGGAGCCCTCCAGGAGCCGCTGGCTCGGGTGGCCGAGCAGACGGCGGGCCTGCACGACCTGGGACGGGCGGTGGAGCGCAGCGTGGGTCCGCTCGGCGAGCACATGGAGCGCCTGCTGGCCTCCGACGCCGAGGTCCGCAGCGACCTGACCCTCGTCACCGAGGTGCTGGCGGGGCTCACCCAGCTGTCCGAGGCGAGCGAGCAGCGGGTGGGCACCCTCCTCGAAGGACTGCAAGCGATGCGCCAGGAGGTGCGCGGATCTCTGGTCGACACCGCCAACCGCATGGAGCGAGCGGTGGCGACGCATGTCGACCGGGCGGAGGCGGCCTCCCGTCAGATGATCGACGAGCAGACCCTGGCCCTGGCCCGGGTCACGGCGGGGACCGACGGCGTCTCCGCCGCCATCGGCTCGCTTCGGGCCGGACTGGGTGACGTCGTTGAGTCACGCGGTGAGGCCACGGTGGAAGCCATCGCCGAGCGGCTCGCCGACCAGGTGACGGCTGTGCTTGGACAGGTGGACGCGTCGGTGGGGGCACGCGTCAGCGAGGCGCTCGGCGACCTCGGGATCTCCCAGCTCCGGGTGTCCGTCGCGGAGCTGGCCAACCAGGTGGTGGAGGGACGGGCCGACGACCGGTCCACCTTGACGCAGCTCGCAGAGCTCAACCAGGCCCTCGACCGGCTGGGGGCCGATCTGGCCGACCAGCTCCAAGCGCTGCCGCCCCCCGATCTCGGCCCCGTGGCCGCGCAGCTGGCCCGCCTCAGCGCCACGATCACCTCACAGGCCCGCCATGAGCCGGCGTCCCCCGGCGACGTGGCCGGCTTGGGGCACCGGCTCGACGAGGCCATGGCGGTCGTCGCCGCCCAGATCGAGCGACAGGTGGAGGCCACCGGCGAGGTGTGGGCGCACCTCGCCAAGCAACCCAGCCCGGCCGAACGAGCCGACGACCTCCGCCAGGAGCTGGATCGGGCCACCGCCGGGCTCCAGGCGACCGTGGAGCGGATCGCCACCGAGGTAGCCGCAGTCCGGGATGCCGCGGAGCGGCGCTCCGGGTCTCGGTGGCGGAGAAGTGGCGACGATGCCCCGGCTCCGGGCCCTGCGTTGCCCGCGTTGCCCGCGCCGACCGAGCCGTCGGAGACGGAGCAGCGGATCGAGCGGGCCCTGGCCTCGATGGACCAGCGCCTCGGGTCGCTGGCGCAGATCGCCGAGCGGGCGGCGGCCTTTGCCGACGACGCGGCCCAGGCCGCCGCCGCCGCTCTGAAGGTGGCGACGTCCGCCCCCGCCAAGGCGGCCCCGGCCAAGAAGGCGACGGCCAAGAAGGCCACGGCCAAGAAGGCCACTGCCAAGAAGGCCACTGCCAAGAAGGCCACTGCCATCAAGGCCGCACGCAAGCCCTCGCCTGGCTGAGCCAGCTAGGGGGCGGGGTCGAGCACCTCGGCCTGCTCGTGGTCGGGCGAGGTCGCCCCGAGGGTGCTGCGACCTCGTTCCAAGGCCAGCTTGCGCAGCAGGAGCAGGTAGCCACCAGCAGCGATCGCGCTGAAGATGAACCACTGGACGGCGTAGGCGAGGTGCGGGCCCTCCTCGGGGCGGGGGCGCCCCAGGGGCACCAGGGCCGGCGCACCCCCTGCCACCGCCGGTTCGTCCGGCTCGCTGGTCACCCGTTGCACGTAGGCCGGGGCCAGGTCATAGGGGACCTGGGCCGCCAGGCGATCGAGGTCCACCCGCGCCATGACCGTCAGCTGCCCGGTGGCCGGGTCGGTGGGTCCGAAGCGACCCCGCTCCTGGGTGGGCTGGAGGAGCCCCTCCACGGTGACCGCGCCGTCCGGGGCGGAGGGCGGGGTGATCCGACCGTCCCGATCGAAGCCCAGGAACCCTCGGTTGACCACCACCGCCCGCCCGTCGCGCAATCGCAAGGGCGTGAGCACCCACCCTCCGGAGGCCCCGTTGAGGCTGCGGCTGTCCACCACCACCGTTGCCTCATCGTCGTAGGTGCCGCGCGCGGTGACGGCTCGGTGCAGCACCCCGTCGACCGCCCGTGCGGTCGCCTCGACGGGGAGGAGCGCCTCCACGGGGGCCACCGACTGCTCTTGACGGCCCACCACGAGATCTCGGTAGACCCGTTTGTCGTCGAGCCGACGCAGCTGCCACAGCCCGAGCAGGACCATGGTCACCACCAGAACGACGACCAGGACATGCCGGATGACCCACGACGGTCGAAGTGCGAAGCGCCAGCTCACCCTGCCGAGGCTAGGGGTCCTCGCCCGGCGGCAGGGAACGGGGGGCCAGAGGTGCCAGACTCCCTGGCCGTGGCGATCCCACCCCAGGACCAGCGCACCCCTCCGGGCCCCCACACCCTGAAGCTCCTCGCCGTACCGATCGTGATCCTGATCGTGGTGTCGAACGTCGGGGACGCCCTCGCGCCCCGCCTGGTGGACACCCACCCGCTGCAGCTTCTGGCCATGAACGCCCGCAACCGGAACCTCATCCTGGTCACCAACCAGCTCGATGCCGTGAGCTACTACGTGGTGGGCACGCTCCGGCTGCTCCTGTCCGATCCGCTGTTCTTCCTCGTGGGCTACTGGTACGGCGACACCGCCCTGGAGTGGATGGAGAGGCGCACCAAGTCCTTCGGACGGACGCTTCGCCAGTGGGAGCGCTGGTTCGGCAAGGCGGCGTACCCCCTCGTGTTCGTGGCGCCGAACAACTACATCTGCCTCTTCGCGGGCGCGGCCGGCATGAGCGTGCCCGGCTTCTTCGCCGTCAACCTGGCCGGGACGGTGGTGCGCCTGTACCTCATCCGCCGTCTGGGAGAGCAGTTCGAAGCCCCCATCGACGACGTGCTGGGGTTCATCGCCGACTACCGGACCCCGCTCCTCGTGCTGTCGGTGTTGGTGTTCGGCGGGCTGATGGTGAACGAGCTGCGGCGGGGCAAGGACGAGCTGGAGTCGCTGACCGAAGCGGTGGAGGAGGACCGGGCCGACGACCCGGCTGGGTAGGGTCGCCGGCATGTCCGCTCAGCCCCCCACCTTCACCGGGGTGGGCGTCGCCCTGGTGACGCTCTTCGACGACGAAGGCGAGATCGATGCTCCGGCGACCGCCGACCACGCGGCCCGACTGGTCGACGCCGGGCTGTCGGCCGTGGTGGTGGCCGGGAGCACTGGCGAAGCCGCCGCCCTGGACGCCGAGGAGCGCAGCGATCTCCTCATCGCCGTCCGCTCGGCCGTCGACGGGCGGGTGCCGGTGATCGCTGGCACCGGGGCGCCGTCCGCCCGCCAGGCTGTGGTGCTGTCCAAGCGCGCCGAGGACGACGGAGCCGAAGCTCTGCTCGTCCTGTCCCCGCCCGGCGTGGCAGACCCTCGCCCCTACTACGAGCGCGTCGCCGCGGCGGTGTCGGTCCCCGTGCTCGCCTACCACTACCCCACCGTTTCAGCGCCCGGGGTGCCGGTGGACGGGCTGAGCCAGCTGCCGGTAGCCGGGATCAAGGACAGCTCGGGTGACGCCGGCCGCCTGATCCTCGAAGCCGACGAGATCCCGTCGGGCCTCTACACGGGCCATCCGACCCTGATCCACCTGGCCGGGGCCATCGGGTGCTCGGGCGCCATCCTGGCGCTGGCCAACGTCGACCCTGAAGGCTGCCTGCGCGCCTGGCGCGGCGACGGGCGGGTCCGAGCGCGAGCTCATCAACGGGCACCGGGCCCAGTCCCTCGCCGGCATCGCCGGCCTGAAGCGGGCTCTGTGCGCCCTCCACGGCACCAGCCCCATCACCCGGCTCGGCTAGGCGCCCGTCAGAGGTCGAGCAGAGGTTCGAGGCCCCGTGTGAGGCCCGGGTGCTCCTGGACGTGCTTGATGGCGTGCAGCACACCGGGCATGTAGCAGGTCCGGTCGTAGGTGTCGTGTCGGATGGAGAGGCTCTGACCTGCCGTGCCCAAGAGCACCTCCTGGTGGGCGAAGAGCCCCCGCAGACGCACGGAGTGGATCGGGATGCCGCCAGGCCCCTCCCCCCCACGAGCCCCGTCGAGCACCGGGACGGTGGTGGGGTCCTCGGCCCAGTCGCTGGAGGCCTCCGACATGCGCCGGGCCGTCACCATGGCCGTCCCGGACGGCGCGTCGACCTTGCCGTCGTGGTGGAGCTCGACGATCTCGGCCGTCTCGAACCAGGGAGCCGCCATCTCTGCGAAGCGCATCATGAGGACGGCGCCGATGGCGAAGTTGGCGGCGACGAGGCAGGAGCTCCGGGTGAAGGCGGCGTGGATGGCCGTGTAGTCGGCATCGGTCAGCCCGGTGGTGCCGACGACGGCGTGGAGACCATGCTGCGCTGCGAAGGCCAGGTTGCCGCGGGCCGCCTCGACGACGGTGAAGTCGACGACCACCTCGGCCCCCGCCTCCAGCAGGGCCTCCGACGCCGCCGCCACCAAGAGGTCGCTGTCCACGTTGGCCACCTGCCGCAGGTCGATGCCGGCGTGGAGGGGGTCGACCGCCGCCACGAGCTCGAGGGCGGGGTCGGCTGCGACCGCCTCGCACACGGTTCGACCCATGCGCCCGGCGGCGCCGAAGACCCCGACCTTGATCATCTGCAGGCCCTACGCCGGGGGCGGCGGGGGCGGCACCGGGTCGCCAGGGGGCGGCGGCGGGGGCGGGACCGGCGAGGGTGACGGCGGCTGGGGGGCCGGCGGAGCCGGCGGCGCGGGAGGGGCGGGGGGCTCTGGCACCGGTGCCGGGGGCGGCGGGGGCGGGGGCGCCGGCGGCGCGGGGAGGGGCGGGGGGCTCTGGCACCGGTGCCGGGGGCGGCGGGGGCGGGGGCGGGGCAACCGGTTCGGGGGGCTTGGCGCCCAGCTCTCCGTGCTCGGCCTCATGGGCCGCCAGCTCGCCGAGCACCCGGGCGATGTTGGCATCGGCGTCGGAGAACCCGCCCTTGTGCTTGGCGTATGACCACGCGCCCAGCTCGCGCAGGAGACCATCGGCCCTGCGCTTGGCCGACTGCTCGGCGATGCCCTCTTGGGCGGTCTTGGTGGCTTCGCTCACCTTGGCCGCTGCCTTGTCCAGGAACCCCATGGCTGCTCCTCGATGGTCCGCCGGTGGTCGTGGAGGAGCGTAGACGGTCCTAGTCGACCAGCTCGCCGGCCTCGAAGGGCCCGATGGCCGCCAGGGTGCGCGGCTGGTCGAGCACCCGCTGCAGCACCCGCGCCACGTCACCGGCGGTCACCGCCCGGAGACGGGTGATGTGCTCGTCGATGGTGGTGATCTGGTCGTGCTGCATGAGGCCACGCCCGAGTCGGCCCATTCGGCCTCCGGAGTCCTCCAGACCCAGCAGCATGGATCCCTCGAGGTAGCCGACGGCCACGGCCAGCTCTCGGTCGGTGATGCCGCCGGCGAGGGCGTCGGCCACCACGCCGTCGATGACCCGCAGGGCCTCCCTGGCCCGCCTGGGGGCGGTGCCGCAGTAGATCGTGAGGTATCCACCGTCGCTGAAGGCGGTGGGATGCGAGTACACGGAGTAGGCCAGGCCTCGCTCTTCCCGCACCTCCTGGAACAGCCGGCTGGCCATCCCCCCGCCGAGCGCCTGGTTGGCCACGGCCAGCGCCCAGCGGTCGGCGTCGTCGGTGGACAGGCTCTGCCAGCCCAGGCACAGGTGCGCCTGTTCGGTGTCGTCCTGCTCTACCACCACCCGATCCTCCGCCGGCGGGGCGGCGACTCGGACGGGCACGGCCCCGCCCTCCAGCGCACCGAAGGCATCGGCGACCGCGTCGACGAAGGCGCCGTGGTCGAGCCGCCCGGCGGCGGTGATCACCATGCTGGCCGGTCCATACCAGCGATCGAAGAAGGCGGCGATGTCCGCCTGGGTGATGGCCTCGACGGTTCGCATCTCTCCCAGCACGTCGCGGCCGAGCGGGTGGTCGCCGAAGACGCCCTTCGACAGCAGGGTGTGGACCCGGTCCTCCGGCGCGTCGAGGTTCATGAGGATCTCCTCGACGATCACCTGTCGTTCCGCCTCCACCTCAGCCGGACGCAGGGCCGGGGCCGTCAGCACGTCGCCGAGGATCTCGAGCCCGAGCTCCGTGCAGGCATGCGGCAAGCGGGCGTAGTAGGCGGTGTGCTCCCGGGAGGTGAAGGCGTTCATCTCCCCGCCGACCGAGTCGACCGACTCGGCGATCTGGCGGGCTGTGCGGCGATCGGTGCCCTTGAAGAGCAGGTGCTCCAGGAAGTGCGAGGCGCCCGAGAGCTCGTCGGGCTCGTCGCGCCCTCCGACCCGCACCCAGGCCCCGAGCGTCACCGAACGGGCCTCCGGCATCGTCTCGGTGACGATGCGGAGGCCGTTCGGCAGCTGGCTCTGCTCGACCCCGGGGTCGGGCTGGTGGGTCAACCCAGGGCTCGGCTAGCCACGGCCACGGCCGCCGCCACCTCGGCGTCCACCGCCCCGTCGCTCGCCACCGCGCCCGCCGCCACCGTCGGTGGTGGACGGGCCCAGGTCGCCGAACTCCTCGCGGACCTCGGCATCGAACCCGTCCTCAAACGACACGGTCTCGCGGTCGCCCGCAGCCGGAGCGTCGTCCCGACGGGGTGCGCTGTCCCGATCCCGACCGCGGTCGCGGTCTCGATCGCGATCGCGATCCCGTCCGCCACCGCCGCTGGACACGGCGCTGTCGGGGATCTCCACGGCGGAGGCCAGGCTCAGCGACACCTTGCCGTTGGGATCGACGTCGTCGACCTTCACCTCCACCTCGTCGCCGAGGTTGAAGACGTCCTCCACCTTGTCGATGCGCTTGCCGCCACCGATCTTGGAGATGTGGAGGAGGCCGTCGCGACCCGGGAGGATGTTGATGAAGGCACCGAACTTGGTGATGTTCACCACTCGGCCCGGGTAGGTGGCGCCGACGTCTGCCGTGGGCGGGTTGAGGATGAGCTTGATCTGCCGCTCCGCCTCTTCCATGGCGGTCTTGTCGACGCTGCCGATGGTGACGGTGCCGACCATGCCGTCGTCGTCGACGGAGATGTCGGCGCCGGTCTCGGCCTGGATGGCGTTGATGACCTTGCCCTTCGGACCGATGACCTCGCCGATCTTGTCGATCGGGATCTCGAAGCTGAGGATCTTCGGTGCGGTCTCGCCCACCTCGGCGCGAGGCTCGGCGATGGCCTTCTGCATCACGTCGAGGATGGCCAGGCGGGCCTCCTTGGCCTGCTGCAGGGCCTGAGCCAGGACGTCAGCCGGAAGGCCGTCGATCTTGGTGTCGAGCTGCAAGGCGGTGACGAAGTCGCGGGTGCCGGCGACCTTGAAGTCCATGTCGCCGAACGCGTCCTCGGTGCCGAGGATGTCGGTGAGCGTGGTGTACTTCCCGCCGTCGTAGATCAGGCCCATGGCGATGCCGGCGACGGGCGCCTTGATCGGCACGCCACCGTCCATCAGCGCCAGGGTGGAGCCGCACACGGAGCCCATGGAGGTGGAGCCGTTGGAGCTCAGCACCTCGGAGACCACCCGCAGCGTGTAGGCCCAGTCCTCGAGGGACGGGACCACCGGGAGGAGGGCCCGCTCGGCCAGGAGGCCGTGGCCGATCTCTCGGCGCTTGGGACTGCCCACCCGGCCCGTCTCCCCGTTGGCGTGGGGCGGCATGTTGTAGTGGTGCATGTAGCGCTTCTTGGCCTTGTCGCCAAGGTTGTCGAGGAGCTGGTCCATCTTCGGCATGCCGAGGGCCAGGACGCTCATGACCTGGGTCTCGCCCCGCTGGAACAGGCCGGACCCATGGGCGGTGGGGATGAGGCCCACCTCGGAGGTGACCGTGCGCAGGTCGGCCGGGCCACGTCCGTCGATGCGGATGCCCTCGTTGACCGTACGGGCCCGGATGCGACTCTTCTGGATGCTGCGGGCCGCCTCCTTGATCTCCTTGGTGCGCTCGGCGAACGCCTCGCCCATCTGCTCGATGGCCTTCTGGATGGCCGCGTCGGTGGCGGCGTTGCGCTCGGCCTTGGCGGCGATGGTGCCGGCCTGCC
Organism: uncultured Microthrixaceae bacterium; assembly: GCA_963795165.1. GTDB lineage: Bacteria > Actinomycetota > Acidimicrobiia > Acidimicrobiales > VFJN01 > VFJN01. The sequence continues at coordinate 1,016,729 of CAWCGT010000001.1, forward strand.
CGAGGTCGTCGCCGGCGATGGCCTCCACCTTGGCGTAGACGTCGTCCTGGTAGTCGAGCACCGGGTTGAACGCCAGCGGGGTGATGCCCCGGCCGGCTTCCACCTTGGCGATGAGCTCCTTCTGGAGCTCGATCGACTCCTTGATCCACACCTTGCAGGTGTCGAGCCCGGCGGCGATGACCTCCTCGGTGACCTTCGGGGCACCAGCTTCGTAGTGCTCCCAGGCCTTCTCGGTGCCACCGGCCTCCACCATCATGATGGCGACGTCGTCACCGACGGCCCGCCCAGCCACGATGAGCTCGAAGGTGCTGTCCTCCACCTCTTCGAAGGTGGGGTGCGGCACCCAGGTGCCGTCCTGGCTGAAGGCGATGCGAACCGCACCGATGGGACCCTGGAACGGGATGCCCGGAGATCGACAGCGCCGCCGAGGCGCCGTTGATGGCCAGGACGTCGTAGGGGTTCTCCCGATCGTGACCGATCACGGTGACCACGACCTGCGTCTCGTTGCGGAACCCGTCGGCGAAGGACGGGCGCAGCGGCCGGTCGATCAGACGGCAGGCGAGGATGGCGGCGTCGGTGGGACGGCCCTCCCGGCGGAAGAAGCTGCCGGGGATCCGCCCGGCGGCGTACATCCGCTCCTCCACGTCGACGGTGAGCGGGAAGAAGTCGATCCCCTCACGGATGCCCTTGGCCGCGTTGGCCGTGACGAGGGCTTCGGTGCCCGCGATCTTGGCGACCACAGCGCCTTGGCTCTGGAAGGCGATCTTGCCCGTCTCGAACGAGAGGGTCTTGTCGGTGCCGCTGATGGGCCCCGAGACGATGATGGCTTCCGCCATGTTTGTTCCTCCTTGCCGGACCGGGACTCCCCGGACCGGATCTGAGGCGGCGGGGCCAGTTCCCAGTTGGCGACCTCCGAGCGGGCCCGCTCGGGGATCGGCAACTGGCAGCTGACCCACCCATGCCGCCGTGTGTTGATGGTTGTCTTGCGTAGCGCCGCAGGCCCATCTTGGCGATGATCGTGCGGTAGCGCTCCACGTCGTTCTTGCGGACGTAGTCGAGCAGGCGTCGGCGCTGACCGACCAGCATCAGCAGGCCACGCCGGCTGTGATGGTCCTTCTTGTGCTTCTGCAGGTGCTCGTTGAGGTGGTTGATCCTCTTGGTGAGGATGGCGATCTGCACCTCGGGTGACCCGGTGTCGGTGTCGTGGAGGCGATGCTCCGCGATGATCCCGGCCTTGGCCTTGTCGATCTGCTCAGACATGGATGTAGGGGTGCTCCCTGGGGAGGTGGGGACTGTGGCCCGGCTCCGTCGACCGCTGCGAGTGGCTGGCGAGACGAGGAGCGAAGCTCCGCGATGGGCCAAGGGGCCCGTCGAGGACCTGGTCAGGGTAGCAGCAGCCCAGTGAGCGCCCTCAATCGGTGGGCCCGCGAGCGGGGATGACCGTCCACTGGAACCGCGGCGGGCGGTGGAGCTCCTCCGTGTCGTGGAACCCCTCGCGTGGGGTGAGCTCGAGCACGAGGGCATCGGGGGCGTACAGGGCCGCCTCCACCTCGTCGTCGGTGGCGTCGAGCGGGATCGATGCCCCGTTCGAGCTGCACCTTGAGCACGGCCGTGCCCGAGACGACCCCGCATGAGGTCGTGCATGATCCCGGGCAGCGTCTCGGGGTCCTTGAGCAGCCAGGAGTGGCTGCCGCCCTCCACCACCACGAGGTCGCCCCGTGCCCGGCGGGCCGCGTCCTTGGCCGTGGCCAGGGGGACGACGAGGTCCCGGTTGCCGTGGACGGCGAACACCGGGATCCGCTCCTCGCGCAGGAGGTCGAGCATCCAACGGGAGCTGCGGCTGCGCAGGATCGAGGCCGCTGGACCCATGAGCCGCCACGGGCCGGCGGACGTGGCCTCGGAGGGTGGGGGCCACCAGCCGACCGAGCTTGAGGGCCTGGCGAGGGTCGCGGAACCACGGGACGGTGGTGATGGTGTCGACGACCAGGGTGAGCGCCGGTGCCCACCAGCAGCGGCGGGAACACCCGGAAGACGTTGACCATGCGGTCCCAGGTGTCGCCCACGATGGCGTCGAGGAGCACGACGGCGATGGCCCGGTCGGGCTCGCGGCGCCGCCAGCTCGGTGACCAGCCGCCCGCCCATGGAGTGGCCGGCCAGCACCGCCGGCCCCACCCCGAGGTGGTCGAGGACCCGACCCAGGAGGGCGGCGTAGCTGGCTCAGGCTCTGAGCGCCGGTGGGCAGGCCGAGCGTGCCGCCGTGACCGGCGGTGTCGACGGCGATGACCTTGAAGCCGAGGTCGACGAGTCGGGAGAGCGTCTGGGCGTAGAGGATCCCCTCGGCCGAGAAGCCGTGGACCACCACCAGCGGGACGCCCCGGCCGCAGACGGCCACCCCCACGGTGTGGCCGTCGGGCAGGGTGATGGTGTGACGGGCCAGCCGCGGCAGGGCGACGGTCGAGCTCCTCGTCCGGGTCGAGGCCCGGGCCGATGATCGGCTCCTGGGCCACGGCGAGGTGCCGCACCTTGCGGCCGGTGGGCCGGCCAGCGGGGTGGACGTCGTCGTCGTCGGGGTCAGGCCCGTCAGGCTCCACCCGCACGTCGATCCGATCCCACCCGTCATCGATCACCGCAGAAGTCTGGCCCATGGCGCGGGGGTGACCTGACATCCCCGTCAGCCAGGCGTCAGGCCAACACCGCCCGGGCGGCGTCGCAGTCCCGAGCGATCTGCTCCACCAGCGCATCGACGTCGTCGTAGCGGATCTCTCCCCGGAGGCGGGCCACGAACCGGACGCGGGCGGGTTCGTCGTAGAGGTCGCCGTCGAAGTCGAGGAGGTGCGCCTCCAGCAGGCTGGCGTGGGCCTCCTCGTAGAACGTCGGCCGCCGCCCCAGCGAGATGGCAGCGGGATGGACCGTGCCGTCGGGTCGCTCGTACCAGCCGGCGTAGATGCCGTCGGCGGGCAGCAGGATGTCGCCGGGGACCGAGACGTTGGCGGTCGGGAACCCGAGCTCGCGGCCCTCGAGCGTCGCCGTGGGCCACCACGCCCCGCACCTCGTGCGGACGACCGAGCAGGGCTGCTGCGGCGTCGATGTCGCCGGCCACCAGCGCATGGCGGATGGCGGTGGAGGAGGCCTTGCTCGGCGTCGCCGGCCGGTCGCCCGTGGGCGTCGACGAGGGGCAAGCCCTCCACGTCGAAGCCAAGGTCGCCGCCCATGTCGCGCGAGGAGGGCCACGTTGCCCTGGCGCTGGTGCCCGAAGTGGAAGTCCTCCCCCACGATCACGACCCGGGCGGCCAGGCAGTCGACGAGGACCTCGCGCACGAACTCCTCGGCGGGCTCCTTCGATCGCGCCTCGTCGAAGGAGATGACCAGGCAGCGGTCGAGTCCGGTGGCCGCCAGCAGCTCGAGCTTCTGATCGAGGTCGGTCAGGAGCCGGGGCGCCGACTCGGGTCGCACCACCGACGCAGGATGACGATCGAAGGTGACCACCGCGCTCTCGGCGTCGGTGGCGGCGGCCCGCTCCCGGACCTCGGCGATCACGGCCTGGTGGCCGAGGTGCACGCCGTCGTAGGCGCCGATGGTGACCACGCTCCCGGCGTCGGGCCGGGGGCATGCCGCCGACGTCGTGCAGCACCTCCATCCGGCGAGGTTACGGCGGCGTGGGCGAGGCCAGCACAACCGACGGCTTGGCCGTGTCGCCCTTGTGAGGCTCGTAGACGGCGAGCAGAGATCCGTGATCGTCCATCACCGGCCAGGGCCCGGAGCCCTCGACCCCCAGGCGCAGCCGGTCCAGCACCTTGCCGTGGGCCACGTCGGCTGCCACCTCCGGTCCCACCGCCACCGAGATGAGATCGCGCACGGCGGCGACAGGGGGCAGCAGGAGCTCGGGGGCCAGAGAGTCCACCGGGACGGCATCGGCTTCGGTGAAGGAGCCGATGGCCGTGCGGCGGAGGTCTCGCAGGTGGGCCCCCCCACCCAGGGCGGTGCCGAGGTCGGCGGCGAGGGAGCGCACGTAGGTGCCTGATGAGCAGGTGACCTCGATGGCGAACTCCCCGCGCGCCACCTCCGCCACCACCTCGAAGCGGTGGACGGTGACGGGACGCGCCATCCGCTCCACCTCGATCCCCTCCCGAGCCAGCTGGTGGAGCCGGCGGCCGCCCACCTGGATGGCCGACACCATCGGTGGCACCTGCTCGATGTCGCCGGTGAGCCCCTTGGCGGCCTCGACCACCTGGGCCACCCGGATCCGGCCCATGTTCCAGCTCTCCACCACCTCTCCAGAGGCGTCGAGGGTGGACGTGGCCTGCCCCATCACCACCACCCCCGTGTAGGTCTTGGCTGGTAGCCCCAAGTAGCGCAGGAGACGGGTGACCTTCCCCACCCCGAGCAGCAGGACGCCGGTGGCGTCCGGGTCCAGGGTGCCGGAGTGGCCCACCTTGCGGGTCCCGAGCAGACCGCGCGCCTTGGCCACCACGTCGTGGCTGGTCCACCCGGCCGCCTTGTCCACCACCGCCAGCCCATCGGGACCTGGCGGACTGCCGCCCTTGGGCACCGCTACCCCTCGTCGTTGAGGTTCCGGAGGACCTCTTCCAGGCGGGCGGCCCCCCGGCCGACGTCGTCCGGCTTGAACTCGAGCTCGGGGGTTCGCTTCACCCTCGCCTGGCTGCCGATGGCGCCCCGGAGGCGGTGGCGGTGCTCATCGAGCGCCTCCAGCACCTCCTCGTCGTCCTCCTCGCCGCCCAGCGTGTCGTAGTACACGGACGCGTGCCGGAGGTCGCCATCGACGTCGACGGACATGATCGTGACCATCTCCAGGCGCTCGTCGTCGATCTTGTCGAGCTCCTCGGCCAGGATCTCCTGGAAGAGCTGGTTGAGCCGGGCCGTGCGCGGATAGTCGCGCGCGGTGCTGTGGCTTCGGGTGCGGGTGCGCTTCGCCATGGTGGCCCCCCGGTCTGCCTACGTGCGCGGGATCTCCCGCTCTTCGTAGGTCTCGATGATGTCGCCCTGCTTCAGGTCCTGGAAGTCGGTGAGCCCGATGCCGCACTCGAAGCCGGTCTGCACCTCGCGGACGTCGTCCTTGAAGCGCCGGAGCGAGCTCACGGCACCCTTCCAGATGACTGTGCCATCTCGGAGGAAGCGCACCTTGGAGCCCCGCGTGATGGTGCCGTTGAGGACGTAGCAGCCCGCCACCTTGCCGACGCGCGGCACGGAGAACACCTCGCGCACCTCGGCCTCGCCGGTTACGACCTCCTCGAACTCCGGAGCGAGCATGCCCACCATGGCGTTCTCGATGTCCTCGAGGACCTGGTAGATGATCTCGTAGGTGCGGATCTCGACGTCGTCGACCTGGGCCATCTCACGGGCCTTGCGATCGGGGCGGACGTTGAAGCCGATGATGGTGGCGCTGGAGGTGGCAGCCAGCTGCACGTCCTGCTGCGTGATGCCACCGACGGCGCGGTGCACGAAGCCAAGCTTGACCTCGTCGCGCTCCAGCTTCTTCAAGCTCTCGGTGAGCGCCTCGAGCGAGCCAGTGGTGTCGGCCTTGAGCAAGATGTTGAGCGTGGCGACGTCGCCACGCTGGATCTGCTCGAAGATGTCCTCCAGGCGGGCGCCACCGGCCATCCCCGAGGCCTCTCGACCCAGGTTGGCCACCCGGTGCCAGTGCTCGCGCTTCTCGGCGACCGAGCGCGCCATCTTCTCGTCGAGCGCCACGACGAACCCATCGCCGGCCTCGGCGACGTCGTTCAGTCCGAGGACCTGCACGGGCATCGAAGGGCCGGCCTCGTCGACCTGCTCACCGAGGTGGTTGATCAGCGCTCGCACCCGACCCCAGGCGGGTCCGGCCACGAGGGGCTCGCCCACCTTGAGGGTGCCGCGCTGGACGAGGATGTTGGCGACGGGGCCGCGACCGATGTCGAGGTGCGATTCCAGCACCACCCCTGCCGCTCGACCCTCGGGATTGGCCTTGAGGTCTTCCACCTCGGCCACCAGCAGGAGGGTCTCGAGGAGATCGTCCACGCCGTCGCCGGTCATGGCCGAGACCGGGATCATCTCGACATCGCCGCCCCAGTCCTGCGGGATGAGGCCCTGCTCCGAGAGCTGCTGCTTCACCCGGTCGGGCTGCGCCTGCTCGCGGTCGATCTTGTTGATGGCCACCACGATCGGGGCGCCGGAGACCTTGGCATGGTTGAGGGCCTCGATGGTCTGCGGCATGACGCCGTCGTCGGCCGCCACCACCAGGACCACGATGTCGGTGGCTTCGGCGCCACGGGCGCGCATGGCGGTGAAGGCCTCGTGGCCCGGCGTGTCGATGAAGGTGATGAGCTTGTCGTTCTTGACGGCCTGGTAGGCGCCGATGGCCTGGGTGATGCCGCCGGCCTCGCCGTCGACCACGTTGGCGTCGCGGATCTTGTCGAGCAGCTTGGTCTTGCCGTGGTCGACGTGGCCCATCACCGTGATGATCGGGGGGCGGGGCACGTCGGCAGCGGCGTCGTCCTCCATCAGCTCGTCGACTCCGAGGAGCTCCTGGAGGGCGACCTCCTGCTCCTCCCCGGGGTTCACCAGCCGGATGACGGCACCGATGTCGTCGGCGAACAGCTCGATCTGCTCGTCGCTGAGCGACTGGGTGGCCGTCACCATCTCGCCGAGCTGCATGAGGAACCGCACAACGTCGGCCGCGGTGCGGTTGAGCTTGGGACCCAGCTCCTGTGGGGTGGACGACCGCTCGATCACCACGTCGCCCTCCGGCACCGGGGTGTCGGTGGGCGTGTAGGTGGGGAGGTCCATCGGCTGGAGCTCCTCGCGGCTGCGACGGCGTCGGCCGCCCCGTCGGCGGGGCGGGCGCTGCGGGCCTCGACCGCCACCGGGGCGTCCACCGCCGGGGCCGCCTCCCGGGCCGCCACCAGGACCGCCGCCGGGCGGCCCGCCACCAGGTCGGTTGCCGTAGCCGCCCGGACCGGGACGCTGGCCACCGGTGGGTGCGCCAGAAGGCGGACCCACTCGACGACCGCCGGGGGGCGGGATGTTGCGACCGGAGGGCCCTCGCGGCGCCACGGCGCCACGGCCACCCATGCCCGGAGGCGGCGGGATCGGCTTGCCGCTGACGCCGCGAAGCGGCGGGGCGGCAGCCTCGCCGCCGTTGGAAGTCTCCTCGATGGGCTCGGCGGGCGGGGCCGACGGGGCCTCGGACGCTGCCTCGGGCAGGGCCTCGGGCGCTACCTCGGGCGGGGCCGGAGCGGCCGCCGCCGGACGTTCAGGCGCAGGCGCAGGTGGAGCCGGAGCGGGCCGCGGCGGTGCGGCTGCGGCGGGCGGAGCCGCTGAGGCCGCTGGGCGGGGGGCTTCCTCCTCCACGCGCCGGGGCGGCACCGGCCGCTCGCTGCCGCTGGAGGTGACCAGACGGGCCGCTGGCTTCGCCGGTGCGGGGGCCGGAGCCGGTGCCGGGGTCGGCGCCTCGATGGGCGTCTCCTCGGCGACAGGCGGAGGCGTGGGGGCAGGGGCCGGTGCCTCGGCCGGCTTCTCCTCGGCGACAGGCGCCGGCTCGGCAGCCTCCTTCTTCGCCTTGGTGGCCTTTTTGGCCTTGCCGGGCTCTTCAGGCTGGACGTCGCGGACCAGACCCTCGCGCTCGGCCTTCCGACGGACGCGGTCGGCTTGCGCATCCTCGATGCTCGAGGAGTGGGTCTTGACGCCGATCCCCAGCGACTCGCAGAGGTCGAGCGTCTCCTTGTTGGTCATCCCGAGCTCCTTGGCGAGCTCGTGCACGCGCTTCTTCGCTGCCAAGTTCCTGGATCAGTCCTTCAGGGGTCGCTTCGTCTTGGGCGCGCTCCGCCCAAGGGCGGCACACGGCCGTCCATCCTCGCACGAACCCGAGGGCTCCGACGATTCGGATGGGCGGTGAACCCGGCGGTCAGCCGGGGTGGTCGGGGCGAAGAGCCAGGACCGCCTCGGGTGACACGGGTGCTCGCAGCGCCCTCGAGAGGACGTTGCGCTGTGCTGCTCGCTGCATGCAGCGGACGGACCCGGCACAGAGCCAGGCCCCTCGACCGGGCAGTGTACGCCCCATGGCCAGGGATCCGTCGGGTCGCCGGACCACCCGCACCAGTCCGTCGGGATGGGCGCGGCGTCGACAACCGACGCAGGTCCTGTGCGGGCGGGCGCCCTGCTCCGGCGGGCCGCTGCGCGGCGTCACTCGGCAGTGGTCGTGGGTGGCTGGTCCTCGGTGGCGTCGAGGGCCTCGGCGGCGGCGTCGAGCTCCTCCACGGCCGGGAGGCCCTCCGGGACGGCCTCACCGTCGACCTCGGGGGCATCGGCCTCAACGTCGCCATCGGGCGAGGCGGCAGCCTCGCTGTCCCCGGCAGGCTCGCTGTCCCCGGAGGTCTTGTCGTCGTCGTCGCCTGCGTGCGCCCACTGCTCGGCGGAGAGGGCGGGGCCACCCTCGGCGGGGACCCAGACCTGCTCGCCGCTCTCGGGGTCCACCACCCACTCGCCCTGGGCCCACTCCTCGCCTTGGTAGGCCTCCTCGTCGGCGAGCTGCGTCTCGCTCTTGATGTCGACGCGCCAGCCCGTCAGCCGAGCGGCCAGTCGGGCGTTCTGGCCCTCCTTGCCGATGGCGAGGGAGAGCTGGAAGTCGGGGACGATGACGGTGGCAGTGCCCGTCTCGACGTCGATGCGGACCTCTTTGACCTTGGCCGGCGACAGCGCCTTCATCACGAAGTCGTAGGGGTCGTCGGAGAAGGGGACGATGTCGATCTTCTCGCCGTTGAGCTCGTTGACCACCTGGCGGACCCTGGCGCCACGGGCGCCCACGCAGGCGCCCACAGGGTCGACGTTGGTGTCGTTGGACCAGACGGCGATCTTGGTGCGGTGGCCGGGCTCGCGGGCGCAGGCCTCGCAGCTCCACCACACCGTCGGCGATCTCGGGCACCTCCAGCTTGAAGAGCTCGCAGGATGAGGCCCGGGTGGGTGCGTGACACCACGATCTGCGGGCCCTTGGCTGTCTTGCGGACCTCGACGATGTAGGCCTTCAGCCGGGTGTTGGGGGCCGGGCGCTCGTAGGGCACCTGCTCGGCCTGGGGCAGCAGGGCCTCCACCCGACCGAGGTCGAGCAGCGTGTAGCGGCTGTCGGTCTGCTGGATGATGCCGGTGACGATGTCGCCCTCGCGGCCGGCGTACTCCTCGTACTTGAGCTCCCGCTCGGCCTCGCGGATCCGCTGGGTCATCACCTGGCGGGCCGTCATGGCGGCGATGCGCCCGAAGTCGTCGGGCGTGACGTCCATCTCGGGCCCGTAGGGCTCGCCGTCCTCGTCGATCTCCTGGGCGAACACGCGGATGTCGAAGGTGTCGGGGTCGATGGTGACCCAGGCGTACTCGTTGGCGCCGGGCATGCGCTTGTACGCAGACTCGAGCGCGTCGGCCAGCGCGCCGAGCAGCGTGTCGACCGAGATGCCCTTGTCCTGCGCCAGTGCCGCCAGGGCCTCGCCGAAGTCGATGTTGCTCATGCCTTGCTGCTTCCTCTCCTGCTTGGGCTGGCCGCCCCACTCGAAGGTGGTGCGGGCCCGCTCGATGTCGTCGTAGCGCAGGGCGCGCTCGGCGCCGTGCGGCGGTGCGGATGGTGACTGCAGTGCCGTCGGCGGCGGTGATGGTGCCCTCCAGGCGTCGATCGCCCTCCACGCCGGGCTTGGTCTTGATGCGGGCGGTCATCTCCGCCTTGGCGGCCGCCTCGAAGTGCGCCGGGGTGCGCAGCGGTCGCTCCAGGCCCGGGCGTGCTCACCTCGAGGGCGTACCCGCCGTCGATCGGGATCGTGCTCGTCGAGCGCCCGGGAGACGACCCGGGCGAGACGGGCTGATGGCGTCGATGTCGGCGCCGCCGGGGGCGTCGACGAGGACCTGCAGGACCCCACCGGCGAGGTCGAGGTCGTAGAGCTCGAGGTCGGCCTCGGCGACGAGGGGTGCAACGATCTCCCGGACACGGTCAGCGGTGCTCATCGGACCTCGTTCACCTCCTCCTGACACGGCAACGGCGCGGGCCGAAGCCCACGCCGTTCACAACCAACGAACGATCGAAATTGCGGCCGCAGCCTACCCGCAAACGAGATCTGTGGACGGATTCGTCCGCCATGCGGACAGATCCGTCCACAGATCCTGGGGGCGGTCAGTAGGAGCGGGCGACGTAGGCGACGAGGTCGGGGTCGTCCTCGCTGGCGGGGAGGCCTCCGTCGGCGGTCTGGAGGCAGCGGACGGTGACGGCGTCCTGGGCCAGGCGGGCCTCGCCGCCGTCGCGGAGCAGGTCCCAGGGCAGCGTGGCGAACCCGACCGCGGCGGCCTCGACGGCCTCCTCGACGGTGGAGGCGGCCACGGTGCCGGTCGTCGCGACGCTGGGTGGCAGCGGCCAGCAGCTCGGCCTGGATGACGTCCAGCAAGGTGGCGACCCGGTGCTCGACCTCGCCGACGGGGACGGTGCGCTTCTCGCCGGTGTCGCGGCGCACGAGCGTGACCTGGCCCTCGGCCAGGTCGCGGGGGCCCACCTCGATGCGCACCGGTACGCCCTTGAGCTCCCAGTCGGTGGCCCGTCGGCCGAAGCTGGTGGCCGCCTGGGCGTCGAGGCGCACCCGGACGCCGGCGGCCTTGAGCTCCGCCACCAGCGGACGCAGCGGCCTCACCGCGCCCCGTCCTCGTCGCGCACCAGCAGCACCACGGCCTGGATGGGGGCCAGCGCGGGCGGCACCACCAGGCCCTGGTCGTCGCCGTGGGCCATGATCAGCCCGCCCACCATGCGGGTGGAGGTCCCCCACGACGTGGTCCAGCAGAGCTGCTGGTCGCCGTTGGCGTCGAGGTAGGTGATGTCGAAGACCTTGGCGAAGTTCTGGCCGAGGTCGTGGCTGGTGCCCATCTGGAGCGCCTTGCCGTCGCCCATCATCGCCTCGCAGGTGAGGGTGTTGATGGCGCCGGGGAAGCGCTCGGCCGCCGTCTTGCGGCCCGCGAGCACCGGGATGGCCAGCACGTTGACCATGAAGTCGGCGTAGACGTCGCGCAGGATCTGCTCGGCGTAGGCGTTGGAGTCCTCGCCGGTGGCGTGGGCGGTGTGGCCCTCCTGCCAGAGGAACTCGGTGGTGCGCAGGAACAGGCGGGGCCGCAGCTCCCAGCGCATCACGTTGTTCCAGCAGGTTCAGCAGCAGCGGCAGGTCGCGGTAGCTCTGGATCCACTTGCCCATGTACTCGCCGATGACCGTCTCGCTGGTGGGGCGGACGACGAGCGGCTCCTCGAGCTCCTTGCCGCCGCCGTGGGTGACGCGGCCAGACTCGGGGCTGAACCCCTCGACGTGGTCGGCCTCCCGCCGGAGGTAGCTCTCGGGGATGAACAGCGGGAAGGCGCAGTTCTCGGCGCCGGCCTCCTTGATGCGCAGGTCCTCCTCGGCCTGCATCCGCTCCCAGATGGCGTAGCCGTACGGGCGGATGACCATCGTGCCCCGGGCCGGGCCGTTGTCGGCCAGCTCCGCCTTGGCCACGACGTCCTGGTACCAGCGGGGGAAGTCGTCCGCCTGGGGGGTGAGGATCGGGGCCTTGGCCATCGGGCGATGGTAGGCCGGCGACCTCGCTACGACTCGACCCGCTTGTGGATCAGCTCGACCTTCTGCTCGGCCTGGTTGGCGTCGTCGCCCTGCTCCGCCGAGCAGGGCGGCGCGGTCCTTCTCGGCCTCGCGGGCGGCCTTCTCCGTGTCGACCCGGGCGAGGGCGGCGTCGACGCCGTGCTCGTGGATGAACTCGGCCCACTCGACCAGGGCGTCACCATCTCGTCCTCGGGCACCACGGCGACGTTGCGGCCCTTCACGAACAGGTGGCCCCGCTTGCGGCCGGCGGCGATGCCGATGTCGGCGTCGCGGGCCTCGCCCGGGCCGTTGACCACGCAGCCCATGACCGCCACCTGCAGCGGGATCTCCCGGTCGCCGAAGGCGGCCTGGGCGTCGTCGGCCACCTCGATCACGTCGATCTCGGCCCGGCCGCAGCACGGGCAGGCGATGAGGTCGATGTTCTTGCGCTCCCGCAGGCCCAGCGCCTCGAGCAGCTGGCGGCCGGCCCGGGCCTCCTCGACCGGGTCGGCGGTGAGGCTGTAGCGGATCGTGTCGCCGATGCCCTCGGCCAGCAGCGTGGCGATGCCGGCGGTGGCCTTGAGCAGGCCGCCGGGCGGCGGGCCGGCCTCGGTGACGCCGAGGTGCAGCGGGTGGTCGGTGACGTCGGCCAGCTGCCGGTAGGCCTCGATCATCAGCGGCACGGACGACGCCTTCACCGAGATCTTCACGTCGTCGAAGCCGACCTCGTCGAAGTAGGCCAGCTCCCGCTGGGCCGACTCGACCATGGCCTCGGGGGTGACCTTGCCGCCGTGCTTCTCGTAGAGGGCCGGGTCGAGGGAGCCGCCGTTGACGCCGATGCGGATCGGGACGCCGCGGTCCTTGCACTCCTGGGCCACGAGCTTGATGTGCTCGGGCCGGCGGATGTTGCCGGGGTTGAGGCGGAGGCAGTGCACGCCGGCGTCGAGGGCGGCCAGGGCCATCTTGTACTGGTGGTGGATGTCGGCCACGATCGGCACCGGCGAGCGGGGCACGATCTGGGCCAGGCCCTCGGCCGCCTCGATCGTCGTTGCAGGTGCAGCGCACGATGTCGGCGCCCGCGCCAGCCAGCGCGTAGATCTGCTGGAGGGTGCCCTCGACGTCGGCCGTCTTGGTGATCGTCATCGACTGCACCGAGATGGGCGCGCCGCCGCCGACGGGCACCGTGCCGACCATCACCTGCCGGGTGGCCCGGCGCGGGAAGGACGACTCGCCGAGCTCCATCAGCGAGCGCTCAGCCGATGGGGTCGACGATGTCGAGGTAGATGCGACGACACGCCGAGCAGCAGCATGAACACGAACACCGCGTAGGTGAGGGGCAGCAGCCGGGAGACGTCGGCCATGTGGCGGCGGCCGCCGATCGAGCGGATGCCGCTCGTAGGTGGCGATGGCCACGTGCCCGCCGTCGAGCGGCAGCAGCGGGATCAGGTTGAACATCCCGATGAAGATGTTGACCCCGGCCAGCAGCAGCAGGAAGCTGGTCAGCCGTCCTCGCTGGCGTCGGCGCCGATGCGCGCCACCCCGTAGATCGACACCAGGCGGTTCTCGTCGCCCTCGTTGGGGAGCGCGGCCGCTGCCTGAGCCGCTGCCGCTCGCGGTGGGGTCACCCGCCCGGGAGCCGCCGTCGGCCACGTCGGCGGCGAAGCTCGCCGACCCCGCCGGTGAAGAAGGAGGCCAGCCCGCTCCACCGTGGCGCCCATGGCCTCGGCGGTGAGCTGGCCCGCCTCGACGATGCCCCGCACGGGGTCGACGGTGACCGGGGCCAGCTCGGGGTAGCCGGGGCTGATGCCGAGGAAGCCCCGGCGCCGGGTTCGTCGCGGGTTCGTGCCGAGGGTGGCCTGGAGCTCGACCGCGCTCACCGTCGCGCCGGACGACGACCTCGACCCGATCGCCGGGATTGGGGGCCACGCAGGTCGCCGACGTCGTCGAAGGTGTCGACGCGGCTACCCGTCGATGCTCAGGAGATCGTCGCCCGAGCTGGAGCCCGGCTGCCGGCGCCGCCGAGTCCTCCACCACGTTGCCGATCGTCCAGTCCGTCTTCGGCGACCGCTGGACCGCCGAGCCGCTGGGCGAGAGAGCCGCCCGCCGGGGACGCCGAGAATGGAGAACACCACCACGAAGCAGCACGAAGGCCAGCAGGAAGTGCATCATCGAGCCGGCCGACGACCACGAGCAGGCGCTGCGGGTAGGACTGCTGGCGGTAGGTGCGGGGCTCGTCCTCGGGCGGCACCTCGTCGAGGTTGCTCATCCCGATGATCCTCACGTAGGCCCCGGGCGGGATGCACTTGATGCCGTACTCGGTCTCGCCCCGCCGGAACGACCAGATCTTGGGCCCGAAGCCGATGAAGAACTCGGTGACCTTCATGCCCGCCCACTTGGCCGTGAGGTAGTGGCCGAGCTCGTGCAGGAAGATCATCACGACGAGGGCACCGACGATGAGCAGCCAGCCACGGCCGGCGAAGACGCCGAGCGCCACGACGGCGCCGATCAGCAGGGCCAGCCGCCAGCCGCCGCCGGCGATCTCGCCGCGCGGCTCGGGGCAGGGGGCGGCGGCGGCGGCGCCGCCTCGGGCAGTTTGGTGTCGGTCACTCGGCTGAACCTCTCTGCGATGACCGACTCGGCCACCGCCCGGGCCGCTCGGTCGGCATCGATGACGGCCTCGACGCTGTCGGCCGTCCCTCCATCATGCCGGGAAAGCACCTGCGGTGAGGACGTCGGGGATGTCGATCCAGGCGATCCGCCCGTCGAGGAAGGCGGCCACCGCCACCTCGTTGGCGGCGTTGAGCCAGGCCGGGGCCGTCTCACCCAGCCGGCCGGCCTCGTAGGCCAGGCCCAGGCAGGGGAAGGCCTCGAGGTCGGGCGGCTCGAAGTCGAGCCGGCCCAGGCTGGCCCAGTCGATCCGCCCGAACGGCGGTGGCGAGCCGCTCCGGGTAGGCCAGGGCGTAGGCGATGGGCAGGCGCATGTCGGGCATGGAGAGCTGGGCGATGGTGGCCCCGTCGGTGAACTCGACCATCGAGTGGACGATCGACTGCGGGTGGACCACCACCTCGATCTGGTCGTAGTCGACGCCGAAGAGCTCGTGGGCCTCGATCACCTCGAGGCCCTTGTTCATCAGGGTGGAGCGAGTCGACGGTGATCTTCGGACCCATCGACCAGGTGGGGTGGGCCAGGGCATCGTCGATGCGTGACGTCGGCCAGGTCGGCCCGGCTCCGTCCGCGGAACGGGCCGCCCGAGGCGGTGAGCACGACGCGGCGACCCAGTCGCCGGCCTGGCCGGAGGGTGCTGGGCCCGCAGGCACTGGTGGACGGCGCAGTGCTCGCTGTCGACCGGGACCAGCTCGGCCCCGGGCGCCTCCCGCACCCGCCGCACGACCGGCCCGCCGGCGATCAGCGACTCCTTGTTGGCCAGCGCCAGCCGCGTGCCGGCCCGCAGCGCGGCGAGGGTGACCCCGAGCCCGGCGAAGCCCACCACGCCGTTGACGCACACGTCGCCCGCTCGCGGCGATGTCGGCCAGCGCGTCCGGCCCGACCAGCACCTCGGTGCCACCGGGCACGCCCGCCTGCACCTCGCGGCGCGGCGGTCTCGTCGGCGATGGCCACCACCTGCGGCCGCCACCGCTGCGCCTGCTCGACCAGCGCCGCCGCCGAGGTGGCCGCGCCCAGGGCCACCACCGCGAAGCGGTCGGGCTCGGCCGCGATCACGTCGAGGGTCTGCGTGCCGATCGACCCGGTGGAGCCAGCGATGGCGACGGAGACACCCACGGGACGAGGCTACCGACGTCTGCGGGCGGGCACGCCCCCGCAGGGCCGTCAGCCCACCCTTCCGCTACACGAAGAAGTCGTTGACCGACGCCAGCAGGTACACGGCGGGGAGGACGAAGAGCAGGGCGTCGAAGCGGTCGAGGAGGCCGCCGTGGCCGGGGAGGATGGCGCCCATGTCCTTCACGCCGAGGTCGCGCTTGACCAGCGACTCGCAGAGGTCGCCGAGCGGGGCGGCGACCGCGATGGCGATGCCGACCAGCAGCCCTTCGCCGAAGCCCTCGATGGGCCCGAACCCGATGATCGATGCGAGCACGACGACCACCAGCACGGCGATCACGCACCCGCCGACCAGGCCCTCGACCGTCTTGTTGGGGCTGGCCGCCGAGAGCGGCTGACGCCCGGCGTTGCGCGCCGATGAACAGGCCCCCGACGTCGTAGGCGACGGTGCCGAGGATGGCCGCCAGGAGGATGCCGATGCCGGGGTCGCCCAAGCCGAGCATGAGCGCGGCGAAGGAGCCGAACAGCCCCACCCACAGGACGCCGAGCAGCGTGACCCCGACGTTCATCACCGGGGCCTCGGTCGCCCGCCCCCACCAGGTACCAGAGGAGGCACACGGCGGTGGTGAGGAACAGCACGGAGGGCAGGATGGCGGTGCCGTTGTTGTAGGCCCCGAGGACCAGACCCACGCTGCCGACGATCCCCGCCAGGGTGACCGGCTCGTAGCCGACCTTGCGCAGCACCCCGAAGAACTCCGCGCTGGCCAGCCCGATCACGGCGGTGACGAGCACCATGGCCGCCGCCGGTCCGATGTTGAACAGGATCAGGGCGACGCCGAGGAACCCAATGCCCACCGCGGCGGCCACGCCCATGTCGCGGTCGCCGCCGCTGGTTCGGGCCACCCGCTGGGCCTGGTGGTCCGTCGTCGGGCTCGCGCCGTGTGCGGGGGGCCGCTTGTGGCTCGTCGTGCGGGCCGCTTCCTCCACCCACTCGTCGTAGCCGGGCTCGATCGGGGTCGTCGGCCTCCGCGAACACCGAGCGGGCGGGGACGGCGCCGGTGTCGTCAAGGTCGGCGAAGGCGAAGTAGTCGTCGTGGGTGGGCCGCTCGCGGTCGTCCAAGGCGCCGACGGACGGCTCGCTCGTCCTGCTCCCAGGACTGCATGTCCTCGAAGCCCTCGTGGTCGTCGAGGTCGTCGGCGTCGTCGCGCCACCGGGGGCTGGCCGTGGCGAACGCTCGTCCAGTCGTCGACGTCGTCGGACTCGTCGCGCCGGCGGCAGGGCCCTCGGGAAGGATCTGCGGGACCTGCCCGGTGGGCGGCTCGGTCCAGTGGGGCAGCTCGACCGGCTCGGAGATCGGGTTCGCGCGACGGGCGGCCGCTCGATGTCGCGGGGATCTGACGAGGAGCCGAGCGGGAACCGGAGCACCGGGCGCGGGCCATCGGCGGCGGGCGGGGTGGGACGATCGCCGTAGCGGGGCTGGTCGCCGCTGCGGCGCTGGGCGACGTCGCCGCGCTCCAGGGCCTCGGCGGCCTCCTCGGCGCCGATGATGCGGACGCCCTCGCTGGGCGGGTCGCGGCGCTCGTCCTCGCGGTCGATCGGCGTTCGTCGGTCATCGGGACCTCCATCGCTCGTCTGTGCGCCCGCGCGGCCCGGCGGATCTGCCAGGCCTCGGGTCAGACCTCGAGCAGCTCCGCTTCCTTGTGCTCGAGCGCCTTGTCGATCTCGGCCTCGTGGGCGTGGGTGATCCTGTCGAGCTCCTTCTCGGCCCGGGCGAGGTCGTCCTCGGAGACGTCGCCGTCCTTCGCCAGGGCCTCGAGCTCGTGGCGGGCGCCGCGGCGCAGGTTGCGCACGGCGACCCGGCCGTCCTCGGCCATGCCCTTGACCACCTTCACGAGCTCCTTGCGGCGCTCGTCGGTGAGCGGCGGGAACGTGAGGCGGATGACCTGGCCGTCGTTGCTCGGGTTGAGGCCGAGGTCGGAGTGCTGGATGGCCTTCTCGATGGCGCCGAGCGCGCTCTTGTCGTACGGGCTGATCACGAGCATGCGGGCCTCGGGCACCGGGAAGCCGGCGATCTGCTGGAGCGGGCACCTCGCTGCCGTAGTAGTCGACCGGGAGCTTCTCGACCAGGGCCGGGGCGGCCCGACCGGTGCGGATGCCGGCGAACTCCTTGCGGGCGTGGTCGACGGCCTTGTCCATCTTCTCGTCGGCGTCGTCGAGCACGAGCTCGATCAGCTCAGCAGTCATCGACGCGTCCCCCGATCATCGGACCAGCGTACCGATCGGGCTTCCCTCGAGGATGGACCGGACGTTGCCCTCGCCGAGCAGGTCGAACACCACGATCGGCAGGTCGTTGTCCATGCAGAGCGTGATGGCGGTGGAGTCCATGACCTTGAGGCCCCGGTTGAGGACGTCGAGGTAGGTGACCTCGCGGATGAGCGTGGCCGTCGGGGTTCGTGCGGGGATCGTCGGTGTAGACGCCGTCGACGCCGGAGTGGGTGCCCCTCAGCATGGCGTCGGCCTCGATCTCGACGGCCCGCAGCGCGGCGGCGGTGTCGGTGGTGAAGAACGGGTTGCCGGTGCCGCCGGCGAAGATCACGACCCGGCCCTTCTCGAGGTGGCGGATGGCCCGGCGGCGGATGTAGGGCTCGGCCACCTGCGCCATGTGGATGGCGGTCTGCACCCGGGTGGGCTGGCCCGAGCCGCTCGAGGGTGTCCTGCAGGGCCAGGGCGTTGATGACCGTGGCCAGCATGCCCATGTAGTCGGCCTGGGCGCGGTCCATGCCGGCGCCGGCGCCGGTCATGCCCCGCCAGATGTTGCCGCCGCCGACGACGACGGCGATGTCGACGCCGAGGGCCCGCGGCGTCGACGATCTCCGTGGGCGACGTACTCCGCCACCTTGCCGTCGATCCCGTTGCCGTCCTGGCCGGCGAAGGCCTCGCCGGACAGCTTGAGCATCACCCGCTGGTACGCGGCCTGGGATCGCTCAAGCGCCGATGTCGACCTGGGCGAAGCGGACGATGCTGGCGCCGCCGAGCAGCTGGGTGATCGACTGCTTGTCGTCCTTGACGTAGGGCTGCTCGAGGAGCACCCGGTCCTTGAACCAGGCGTTGAGCCGGCCCTCGACGATCTTGTCGATCGCCTGCTCGGGCTTGCCCTCGGCGCGGGTGATGCCCTCGAGCGTGGCGCGCTCCTCGTCGGCCTCGGCCTCGGGGACCTCGTCGCGGCTGAGGTACGCGCGGCTTGGTGAAGGCGGCGGGGACGGCGATCTCGTGGGCCAGCTCCGGCGTCGCCGCCGTCGAGCTCGACGATCACGCCGTTGACGCCCCGGCCGTCCTGCTTGTGGAGGTAGGTGTCGAGGACGTTGCCCTCGGCGGCCTCGACGCGCACGACCCGGCCGACCTCGATGTTCTCCTTGAGGGTGACCTTGAGGTCGTCGACGCGCTCCTTGTGCTCGTCGACCGCGCCGCCGGCGGCGACGGCGTCGGCCAGCTCCTGGGCGACCGCGACGAACTCGGTCGGACTTGGCCACGAAGTCGGTCTCGCACTTGAGCTCGACGATGGCCGCCGCGCCGGCACCGGTGGCGACGGCGACCACGCCCTGCGGTGTTCTCGCGGTCGGCGCGGTCGGCCGACTTGGCCAGGCCCTTCTCGCGGAGCCACTTGGCGGCGGCGTCGAAGTCGCCGTCGTTCTCCTCGAGGGCCCTCTTGGCGTCCATCATCCCGGCGCCGGTGGCCTGGCGGAGGGCCTGGACGTCCTTGGCGGTGAACGACATTGCTGGGTGTGCTCCTGGGTGGTGCGGACGGTCGGGGATCAGCCGTCGGTCGGGGCGTCGGCTCGGGGTCGCTCTCGGCGGCTCGGGGCGTCGGCGTCGGGGCGGGCTCGGTCGCGGCGGGGGCCTCCGCGGCCGGCTCGGCCTCGACCACGGGGGCCTCCGCGGCCGGCTCGGCCTCGGGCCGGCCGGGGCCTCGTCGGCCGGAGCGGCGCAGGGGCCTCGGCCTCGGTGCCTCGGCGACGGTGGTGGGCGGCCGGAGGCGCCGACGCGGCGGCCAGGCGGGCGTCGCGCTCCTGCTGGGCGAGGAGGGCCTGACGGCGGGCCTCGGCCTGCTCGGCGGCGACCCGGGCCTCGTCCTCCTCGGTGCGGTCGACGGCGGGCGCCGCGCCGGTGCCACGCCGGGAGGCGATGAAGCGACCCTCCTCGACGGCGTCGGCGATGACGCGGCACATGAGGGTGCCGGAGCGGATGGCGTCGTCGTTGCCCGGGATGACGTACTGGATGACGTCGGGGTCGCAGTTGGTGTCGACCACGGCGACGATCGGGATGCCGAGCTTGTTGGCCTCGGTGACGGCGATGTGCTCCTTCTTGGTGTCGAGGATGAACACCGCGTCGGGGAGCCGCTCCATCTGGGCGATGCCGCCGAGGTTGCGCTCGAGCTTCTCGAGCTCGCGGCTGAGGAGGAGGGCTTCCTTCTTGGGCATGGCCTCGAACTCGCCGGAGGCCCGCATGCGCCGGTACTCCTGCATCTTGGCCACGCGCTTGCCGATGGTCTCGAAGTTGGTGAGCATGCCGCCCAGCCAGCGCTGGTTGATGTAGGGCATGCCGCCCTTCTCGGCGTAGCTCTGGATCGGGTCCTGGGCCTGCTTCTTGGTGCCGATGAAGAGGACGGTGCCGCCGTCGGCGACGAGGTCGCGGACGAAGGTGTAGGCGTTCTCGATCCGCCTCAGCGTCTGCTGGAGGTCGATGATGTAGATGCCGTTGCGCTCACCGAAGATGAAGCGCTTCATCTTCGGGTTCCAACGGCGGGTCTGGTGCCCGAAGTGGACACCGGCCTCGAGCAGCTGCTTCATGGTGACGACGGCCACGATGGGCTCCCTTCCCGTGGTTCGCTGTGCCGGCTCGGGAGCCGACGCCGGACCTGGCGCCCCACTCGGTGCCCGAGCAGCGCGACCGCGGGATGGCCCGGGTGCAGGGTGTGTGTGTGTGATTCGACCAGGCGGTCGCCTGGCCGACGGGCGATGCTAGCGGCGCTGGTCAGGCGCCCCGCACGTCGGCCCGGTCGCAGCCAGCAGGAGCGACGAGCGCTCCGACCAGGTCCTGCACGAGGCTGATCCCCTCGCCCACGCCCTGGTCGATCAGGGCGTCGCGCGAAGGTCTGGCAGCCGGGCGGCAGCCCCGCCAGGGCCAACTCCAGCTCACGGGTGGCGCCAGGGCTGCCGGGCAGGTCGCTGTGGGCCGAGGGCCCGCTCAGCGGCAGCACGACCTCGGTCCATGCCCGGGGCGTCGGCTCCGGGGGACGGGCACGATCAGGTCGCCTCGGGCGGCGATCGGAGACGGCCACGAGCCGTCCGGGACGGGCTGCCGGGCCAGCTCGGCCACGACGTCGGAGGTCTCGGCGAGCTGGTGCACCGCTGGCGCGTCGTCGTCGACCGTCTGGTGGGTGAGGGTCCCGAGCACATCGAGGGCCCGGTCGCCGCTGGCGGTGGCCGTGACACGGCGTCGACGGCGGTGGCCAGGTCCGCCCCGCCGTGGGGGGTGGCCAACGTGGCGAGCAGGCCCACGTGGTGCAGCCACGCTCGGCCGTGCCGAGCCTCGAGCTCGATGAGGGCCAGCCGGGCCACCACCCCTCCCT
This sequence comes from uncultured Microthrixaceae bacterium, assembly GCA_963795165.1. GTDB lineage: Bacteria > Actinomycetota > Acidimicrobiia > Acidimicrobiales > VFJN01 > VFJN01. Next base: position 1,037,716 of record CAWCGT010000001.1, read on the forward strand.
GCGAGTGGGCGTAGAGGTCGATGGGGACGCCGGGGGCCTCGGCGGCCACCCCCTCCACCAGGTCGGCGAGGTGGCGACCAGCCTGGCCGCAGGTCGGCCTGCGTGTCGGCCAGCGTCGTAGTGGCGGGCGGGGATGGCGGCCAGCGCGTCGGTGGGGTCGGGCACTCGACCCCCCGCGTAGCTGAAGCGAACGACGTCGGCGGGCGTCGTAGCCGAGCGGGCGGTGTCGACCTCGTCCACGGTGGCCTGCCGGCTGTTCGACCCCAGGCCGGCCACCAGCAGCGCCACGCGTCGGCCCGGAGGCGGCGACGGCGACGCCGACGCGGCGCTGCAGGGCCGGTCGGCCACCGCTCGGGCTCGCTGCCATGCCTGCCACCCCGTGGCCGCCGCATGGAGGACCGCCCCCGGGTAGCGTGAACCGGCTGCCGTAGTGGCCGAGGGTGCCACCAGCTGACTGCCGCCCTCCTGGAGCCAGCCCGCCACCGCCACCGGGACGCCGCCGACGCGGCTCGACCAGCCCTCCCAGGCCGCCGAGCAGCTGCCCGATCGCTCGTCGCTCCCCGCCCGCGCCCGCCCCGGGGGCTCGTCGAAGGGCACCAGGCGCACGCGGGCGCGTCCGGTCGAACAGCGTGGCGGGATCGAAGTAGGCGTCGCCCCACGCGTGCACCGAGGTGCAGGCGTCCGGCGGTGGTGCCCAGCACCTCGCCCTGGCGCACCGGCTGCCCGACCACCACCTCGACCCGCTGCGAGGAAGGAGTAGGAGGTGCGCATGCCGTCGGCGTGGAGGACGGTCACGTGGCGAGCGCCGGCCACCGACCCGGCGAAGGTGACCGTGCCGTCCGGCGGCGGCCCGCACCGGGGTCCCCGGCTCGGTGCCGTACTCGAGCCCGCGGTTGCCCGGGCCGTACCGGGTGGCCGGCGGTCGGAACGGGTCGGCGACCTCGGCGTCGACGGGTGGCAGGTAGGGCGGCGGGCTGGCGGCGGCGGGCGACGGCCGGCACCGCCACGGTGGCAGCCGAGCAGGCGACGCAGCACAGCACGAGCAGGGCTCGGCGCATCGCGGCCTCCCCCTCACGGGCGCGGTGGTCCTACGGAGGGGGAAGTCGGCGGCGCCGCTCGGCGGCGAGCGAGGCTCAGGCCGGTTCGCGCTCGGAGGCGGCGATGCGCGACCGGAGCTGGATGACGGCCTTGGTGTGGATCTGGCAGATGCGGCTCTCGGTGACGCCGAGGATGGAGCCGATCTCGGCGAGCGTGAGACCCTCGTAGTAGTAGAGCGTGAGGACCGTCTTCTCCCGCTCGGGGAGCCGGTTGATGGCGTCGGCGAGGATGTGGCGCATCTCCTCCACCTCGTAGGCGGCCACCGGACCCATCCCGGCGTCGGGGAGCGTGTCGCCGAGGGTGGTGGAGTCGCCGCGGTCGCCCCCGGAGAGCATCTCGTCGAGGGCGACCAGGCCGGTGAAGGAGATCTGGCCGAGGGTGGTCTGGAGCTGGTCGTCGGTGAGGTCGAGCTCGTCGGCCAGCTCCGTCGTCGGTGGGGGTGCGGTGCAGCTCGCCCTCGAGCTTGGAGTACGCCTTCTCGAGCGCCCGGGCCTTGGCCCGCACCGAGCGGGGCACCCAGTCGATCGAGCGGAGCTCGTCGAGGATGTTCCCCTTGATGCGGGCGATGGCGTAGGTCTCGAACTTGAAGCCGCGCTCGAGGTCGAACTTCTCGATGGCGTCGATGAGGCCGAAGATCCCGTAGGACACGAGGTCGGCCTGGTCGACGTTCTGCGGCAGGCCGATGGCCACTCGGCCCGCGACGTACTTCACCAGCGGCGAGTAGTGGACGATGAGCTGGTCGCGCTGCTCGCGGCGGCCCTCGTCCTTGTAGGCCGCCCAGAGCCGATCGATGTCAGGTTCGTGATCGTTGCTCATCGAGGGATCATCCCCTGGGCCCGCGGGTGGGTCGCTTCGTAGACGGAGCGCAGTCGCTCGCGGCTGACGTGAGTGTACCGCTGGGTGGTGGCCAGGTCGGCGTGACCGAGCAGCTCCTGCACCGCGCGCAGGTCGGCGCCCCCGTCGAGCAGGTGGGTGGCGAAGGTGTGGCGGAGGGCATGGGGGTGGGTGGGCGCGGCGGCGCGACGGTCGAGGAGGCGGCGCACGTCGCGCGGGGTGAGGCGACGGCCCCGGCGGTTGACGAACAGGGCATCGGGTCGGCGTCGGTCGGCGGCCAGGGCTCCAGCGGGGGCCGTCGAGCCAGCGGTCGCAGGGCGTGGACGGCCGGTTCGCTGAGCGGCACGACCCGCTGCTTGCCGCCCTTGCCCCACACGGTGGCGCGCCCGCGGTCGAGGTCGAGGTCGGCCGCGGTCGAGCGCGCAGAGCTCCCCGACCCGCAGGCCGCTGCCGTAGAGCACCTCGAGCACGGCGTCGTCGCGGGCCCGGACCGCCGGGGCGTCGTCGGCCACCGCGGCGGGCGGGTCGTCGAGCAGGGCGGTGAGCTCGTCCTGGCGCAGCACCCGCGGCAGCCGGCCGTCGCCCCGGGGGCGCCGACAGGCCGTCGACGGGTCGACCGGCGATGCGCCCGGTGCGCGCCGCCCAGGCGAAGTACCGGCGCAGCGACGGACACCTTGCGGGCGATCGACCGCTTGGCGCAGCGCGCGGGTGGCGAGGTGGGCGACGTAGCGGCGGAGCAGGGTGCGGTCGACGGCGTCGGGGCCGTCGACGTCGCCGCGCTCGGCCCACTCGACGAAGCCGGCCAGGTCGCTGGCGTAGGCCTCGACGGTGCGCGGCGCCACCGAGGTGAGCGAGGCGAGGAAGTCGCGCTCGTGCCAGGCCATCCGGTCACCGTACCGCCGGGGGCGCCTCGGACGCGCGTGGATCGCCCCTCATGCCGGCGACCCGCTCGTACCAGCCGCCCGTGCGCACCGACCCACCGGCGCCTCGAGCAGGGCCTCCAGGGCGAGGGCGAGCGTCCGGGAGCGGGCAGCCCGGTGCGCAGGACGAGGTGCTCGAGGGTGGCCGGGCTCCCAGTCGAAGGCGTCGAGCACGGCGCGCCCGGCGGCGTCGGGCGCCGGTCGTGGCTCCGGTCGGCGCCCCTCGGCGAGCGCGGCGCTGAGGCCGAGCGCGACCAGCACGTCGTCGGTGTCGACGGCACCGGTGGGCAGCCCTCGGCGAGCAGCTGGTTGGTGCCCGCCGCGGCGGGGCTGCGCACCGACCCGGGGACGGCCATCACCTGGATCGCCGCGGTCGGTCGGCCTCGTCGACGGTGTGCATCGACCCACCCGCCGCGTGCGACTCGACCACCACGACGACGTCGGCCAGGGCGGCGATGATGCGGTTGCGGGCCGGGAACCGCCACGCCGCCGGCCGCGCCCCGAGCGGGCGCCTCGCTCGAGCAGGACGCCGTCGGCTCCGCACCGGACTCCCACAGCTCGCGGTGCCGGCGCGGGGTAGACGACGTCGAGGCCGCTGCCGACCACCCCGACCGGGGCGCCGCCCGCGTCGAGGACCCCGCGGTGGGCGGCGCCGTCGATGCCGAGGGCCAGCCCCGACACGACCGCCACCCCGGCGTCGGTGAGCTCCCGCCCGAGCTCGCGGGCCACGCCGGCACCGGCGCCGGTGCAGCGTCGGGTGCCCACGATCGCGACCCAGGTGCGCCCAGAGCGGCCGAGGTCGCCCTGGGCGAACGAGCACGGCCGGCGGCTCGAGGTCGTGGCGCAGGCGGTCGCGGGTAGCTGCGGGTCGGCGAGCGAGGCAAGGACCTCCACCCCGCGGCTGGCGGTGGGCGGCGAGCGCCGCGACGGGGTCGGCCCCCGGTGCGCCGCCTGCCACGAGCCCAGGCCCGCTCGGGCGGGTGGGCGTCGAGCAGCTCGGTGAGCCGCTGCGGGCCGACGCGCCGGCCGTCCGGCCAGGAGGATCATCGCAGCCCGAGATCGCGCTCGTCGGTCACGCGCTGCGCACCTGCCGCCTCGTTGACGGGACCGGCCGGCATCGACCCGCAGGCTGAGGGCGGTGGCCACGTGGGCGGCGGTGACCTCGCGGCGCGGCGCCCTGGAGGTCGGCGACGGTGCGGGCCACCCGCCGCACCCGGTGGAGCCCGCGGGCGGACAGGCGCCCGCTGCGGAGGGCGGCTCGGCCAGCACGTCGGCCGGCACCGGAGGCCAGCGGCGCCAGCTCGTCGAGCCGATCGAGCGGGGATGGCGGCGTTGGTGCCCACCCCTCGCTCGGCGCCAGCCGACGCGCGGCCACCACCCGGTCCCGGACGGTCGCGGTCGGCTCGCCCCGCCCGGCTCGCCCATCAGCTCGGTCACCGAGGGGCGGGTGACCTCGACCCGCAGGTCGAAGCGGTCGAGCAGCGGGCCCGGAGAGGCGGCGCTGGTACCGGGCGCGCGCCCCGTCGGTGCACCGGCACCCGCCCGGGCGGCCGCCGTAGCCGCACGGGCACGGGTTCATGGCCGCGACGAGCAGGAACCGGGCCGGGAAGGACACGGTGGCCACGGCTCGCGCCACCCGCACCACCCCCTCCTCGAGCGGCTGGCGCAGGGCATCGAGCACCGACGGGGCGAACTCGGCCAGCTCGTCGAGGAACAGCACGCCGTTCGTGGCGGTGCTGATCTCGCCGGGCCGCATGGCGGCACTGCCGCCGCCCACCAGAGCGACGGAGCTGGCGCCGTGGTGCGGAGCCCGGAACGGAGGTCGACGGACCAGGCCGGCGACGGGCAGCCCGAGCCCGGCGGCCGAGTGGATGCGGGTGGTCTCCAGGGCCTGGTCGTCGGTCAGCGGGGGCAGCAGGCCGGGCAGGCGGGAGGCGAGCATCGTCTTGCCCGCCCCCGGTGGGCCGAGCATGAGGAGGTGGTGCCCGCCGGCCGCCGCCACCTCGAGGGCGTAGCGCGCCACGGGCTGCCCTCGGACGTCGGCGAGGTCGGCGCCCAGGGGCGGGAGCGGCGCGGGCGGCGCCGCCGCGGCCGTCGGCCAGGGCGCCTCGCCCTGCAGGCACGCCACCACCTCGGACAGGCGGGCCAGCGGGTGGACCATGCGGCCGCCGACCAACGTGGCCTCCGCGGCGCTGGCCGCCGGCACCACGACGGCGCCCGCCGCGCCGAGCGCCTCGGTGAGGCACAGGACACCCGGCACCGGGCGCAGCGAGCCGTCGAGGCCGAGCTCGCCGAGGAAGGCGCGGCCCTCGACCGCCTCGGGTCGGATCTGCTCGGAGGCCACCAGGAGGGCCACGGCGATGGCGAGGTCGAGCCCCGACCCGATCTTGCGCACGGTCGGTGGGGCCAGGTTGACGGTGACCCGCTGCGGCGGCCAGGTGAGACCGGTGCTGAGCAGGGCGGCCCGCACCCGGTCGCTGGCCTCGCGGCAGGCGGCGTCGGGCGAGCCGACGACGGTGAAGGACGGCAGGCCGCTGCTGACGTGGACCTCGACGGTGACGGCGTGGCCGTCGACCCCGAGCAGGGAGGCGGACGGGACGAGGCCGAGCACGGGTGGCTCCTCGGGTCGAGGTTCTCGTGGAGGGCCCGTGCTGCGCCGGCCTCGAGGCGCTCAGCCGATGGTAGGCACCGAGCCGCCGGGCCCGGTAGGGGTCATCGCCCTTCGAAGGTGGGGTCGCGCTTCTGGAGGAAGGCGGCGATCGCCTCGACGGTGTCCCGGGTGCCGAAGTTGACCGTCTGGCTGCGGGCCTCGTCGTCGAGCGCCTGCTCGAAGCTCTGCTCGAAGGCCCGGTTGAGCATCCGCTTCGTCATGGCCAGCGCGATCGGCGGGCCGGCGGCCAGCCGGGTGGCCCACTCCTCCACCAGCGCGTCGAGCTCGTCCACCGGCACCACGCGGTTGACCAGCCCGAGCTGCAAGGCCTCGTCGGCCGAGATGACGTCGGCGAAGAGCGCCAGCTCCTTGGCCTTGTGGAGGCCGACGAGCCGGGGCAGGAGCCAGGAGCCGCCGCCGTCGAGCGACAGGCCCCGCCGGGCGAAGATCTCCGAGAACCGGGCCCGGTCGCTGGCCACCACCAGGTCGCACCCGAGGGCCAGGTTCATCCCGACGCCGGCCGCCACGCCGTCGACCTTGGCGATGGTCGGCTGCGGCAGCTCGTGGAAGGCCTGGACGACGGCGTTGATGCGACCGCATGTCGGCGAGCTGGTGCGGACCGTGCCCTCGCCGTCGCTCGGAGAGGTCGGCCCCGGAGCAGAAGTCGCCGCCGGCGCCGGTGAGCACGACGCAGCGGTCGTCGTCGGAGCCGGCGATCTCGCGGGCGACGTCGAGCAGCTCGCCCCACATCACCGAGTCGATGGCGTTCTTCTTGTGGGGCCGGTCGAGGGTGATCGTGACCACCCCGCCCGCCCGCTCGACCTGCAGCGTCTCCATCGGCGGCACGATACTGGCGGGCATGGGCCTCAACCCGTTCCGCCAGCAGCGCCGGTCCGCGGCCGACTACGTGATGGTGGCGGGCGCGGTGGTGGTGTGCCTGCTGCTGGTGCTGTGGGCGTTCCTCGGGTGAGGCGATCCGTCGGCGCCCGTCAGAACGCCGCCTCGATCACCTCGAGCTGGCCGCCGAGGATGCTGACCACGTCGAAGCGAAGCGTCCGGCGCGCTGGCCCGTCTCGGCCAGGTAGGACCGGCGAGCGTGCGGAGCCGACGCTGCTTGGCCGGCGTGACCGCCTCGGACGGGCAGGCCGAAGCGGTCGGTGCGGCGGGTCTTCACCTCCACGAACACCAGCGTGCTGCCCCGGCGCGACCACGAGGTCGAGCTCCCCGCGCGCGCAGCGCCAGTTCCGGGCCACGATCGCGTAGCCCTGCTCCTCGTACCAGGCCGCCGCCTGCGTCCTCCCCGGCGGCGCCGAGGGCCCGCCGGGCCGCCGTCACGCTCACATCTCCTTCTTCGGGAGCTCCTCGATGTTGACGTCCTTGAAGGTCACGATCGAGACCGACGCCACGAAGCGGGTGGTGCGGTACATGTCCCAGACCCAGGCGTCGCGCATCTGCGAGCTCGACGTAGGTGCGCCCGTCCTCGTTGCGGACGGTCCGCTTGACCTCGTTGGCCAGGTAGAAGCGCCGCTCGGTCTCCACCACGTAGGTGAACATCGGGGCGACGTCCTTGTACTCCTTGTACAGCTGGAGCTCGATCTCGGCTTCGTAGCGCTCGAGGTCCTCGGTCGACATGGTCGGAGGCTACCCGGGCGGCTGCGACGCTGCCGGGGCGCTACAGGAAGGCGGTCCGGTCGGGCGGCCAGACACGGGCGACGGCCCGTCCGACGATGAGTGTCGACGTCGACGGCACCGATGCCGTGACGCGGCTGTCGTAGGAGTTGCCGCGGTTGTCGCCGAGGACGAACACGTGGCCCGGCGGAACCGTCGACCGGACCGAAGTCCACCGTGGTGGTGCCGGCGGGCAGGTAGGGCTCCTGGACGCCGTCGACCGTCGACCACCACGTGACCGCCTCGGCGCGCCGACGGTCTCGCCGGGCAGTCCGAGCACCCGCTTGATGAGCTGGTCGTCCCCGGGCGTGCGAAGGGCCACCGTCTCGAGCAGGTCCTTGGCCACGCGCTCGACGAGTCCGTCGTCGGTCGGGCGACGCGGTGGGCGACCGGAACACGACGATGTCGCCGCGGCGCACGTCGTGCAGCCGGTAGGCGGTGCGGGAGACAACCACCCGGTCTCCTTCCTGCAGCTGCGGCTCCATCGAGGCGCTGGGGATGGAGAACGCCTGGGCCACATGGGCCTTCACCACCAGGGTGAGGCAGAGGGCCGCCAGCACCAGGAGGGGGAGCTCCGCCAGCGCCGCCAGGCGCCGGGAGCGACGTGGAGCGCTCAGCGCTCGCGCTTCTCCTTGATCTTGGCGGACTTCCCGACCCGATCGCGGAGGTAGTAGAGCTTGGCTCGGCGGACGTCGCCCCGGGACACGACCTCGATCTTGCCGATGGAGGGGGCGTGCACCGGGAAGGTGCGCTCGACGCCGACGCCGTAGGACACCTTGCGGACCGTGAAGGTCTCGCGGAGGCCGTCGCCCTGGCGGGCGATCACCGCGCCCTGGAACACCTGGAGCCGCTCCTTGGAGCCCTCCACGACACGCACGTGCACCTTGAGGGTGTCGCCGGGCCCGAAGTCCGGGATGTCGGTGCGGAGGCTGGTCTGGTCGACGAGATCGGTGGGTTGCATGGCGGTCGCTCCGGGGGCGCTGGCTGGGGGGCAGCGGCGTTTTCGTGGGACAGGAGAGGATAGGCGCCGACCGGCTCAGAGGTCGAACTCGGCCAGGAGCCCTTGCTCCTCGGCCGTGAGGCCCCCGCGCGCCTCGAGGAGGTCCGGGCGCAGGCGGCGGGTGCGGTCCAGAGCCTGGGCCCGCCGCCACCGCTCCACCCGGACGTGATCACCTGAGCGGAGCACGTCGGGCACCGACCACCCCCGCAGCTCGGCGGGGCGGGTGTAGTGCGGGTGCTCGAGCAGCCCGTCGGAGAACGACTCCTCGTCGGCCGAGGTGTCGTTGCCCATCACGCCGGGCACGAGGCGCCCCACCGCCTCGAGCACCACCATGGCCGCCACCTCGCCGCCGGCCAGCACGTAGTCGCCGACCGAGAGCTCGCCGTCGATGAGGTGCTCCCGGACCCGCTCGTCGATCCCCTCGTAGCGACCGCAGAGGAGGCTGAACCCGTCGAGGGCGGCCAGCTCCCGAGCGTGCGCCTGATCGAGACGGCGGCCAGTGGGGCTGAGGTAGAGGAGCGGCCGGGGCGGCTCGACCGCCTCGACGGCGTGCGAACACCGGCTCGGCCATGAGGACCATCCCCGCCCCGCCGCCGTAGGGGCTGTCGTCGACGGTGCGGTGGACGTCGCGGGCCTGGCCCGCAGGTCGTGGACCCGCACGTCGAGGTCGCCGCGCTCCTGCGCCTTGCCCAGCAGCGACTGATGGGCGAAGCCGTCGACCATCTCCGGGAAGATCGTGAACACGTCGATCCGCACCGCCCCATGGTGGTGCCCGCACCCCCCACCACACGAACTTGCGACAGAACGGCCCCGAACCGGGCACGGACTGTCGCAGGTTGCCTGGGTGCTGCGGTTCCCGATGAACTTGCGACAGAACGGCCCCGAATTGGGTGCGGGCTGTCGCAGGTTGCCGGAGGCGGCGGCGATCAGAGGTCGAGGAGGCCCTCGGGGGGGTCGATGGTGACGCGGCCAGGCTGGTGGTCGGTGACGAAGACCACCGGCACCAGCGCCCCGGTGTCGAGGACCAGCAGGTCCGACGCCGGGTTGCCCTCCACCCCCGCCACCGCTCCCACGTCGGTCCCGTCCACCAGGGTGACCCGAGCGCCGATCAGCTCGTGGACCCAGAGGACGTCGTCGTCGTCGGCGTCGTCGAGCGGCTCGGCGTGCAGGAGCAGCCCACGGAGGGCTTCGGCGGCGCCCCGGTCGAGCACGCCGTCGAACTGGACGATGTAGCGATCCTGGTGGGGGGCGGCGCTCACGACCGTGAGCGGGCCCCGGTCGGTGGTGAGGATCGATCCCGGGTCGAGCCGGGAGGTCCGGTCGGAGGAGAGCAGCACCAGCACCTCGCCGCGGAGGCCGAACGCCTTCGTGATCCGGCCCACCTCGAGCAACGGCATCGGGGGCTCAGTCGACGAGTTGGTCAGTCCTCGAACTCGACGTCGACGTCGACGTCGTCGCGGACGGCGGCGGCGCGGACCACGGTGCGGATGGCGTTGGCCACCCGGCCCCGCTTGCCGATGACGCGCCCCATGTCCTCGGGGCCGACCCGCACCTCGAGCCGCACGCGCGCCGCGCTGCTCGTAGGCGTCGATGCGCACGGCATCGGGGTCGTCGACCAGGGAGGTCACCAACAGGTCGAGGACGCTGGCGGCGGTCGGGGCAGGTTCGCTGGCCCGCACCCTCGTCGAGCGTCGCCGTCGTCGATGCGGTTGACGTCGTTCTCGTCGAGGTCCTGGTCGAGCTCGCTCATGCCTCGGCAGCCGGCTCGTCGGCGGGGGCGGGCTGGGCTTCGGCCACCGCGATCAGGCGTGCGACGGTCTCGGTGGGCTGGGCGCCCTTGCTGATCCAGTCGTGGGCCTTGGCGGTGTCGATCTTGACGACCGACGGCTCCTGGCGGGGGTCGTAGGTGCCCAGGATCTCGATGAACCGGCCGTTGCGGGGCGAACGGGAGTCGGCCGCCACCACTCGGTAGGTCGGCTGCTTCTTCTTGCCCATCCGCATCAGGCGGAGCTTCACGGCCACTGCGTCGTCCTTAGTTCGTTCGAGGGGTGCGCCCGGAGGCAGCGGACCATGGTGGTCCGTCGAGGGGCGTCAGTTCAAGCCCGGCAGGGTGAAGGGCTGCTTGGGAAGGCCCGTCCCGGCACCCGGCGGGGCGGTGACCCGGCCACCCTTCTTGCCCTTCTTGCCCTTGCTGCCACGGGGCTTCTTCTTGGTGCCGGACAGGCCAGGGATGCGCTTCATCATCTTCTGCATCTCCTTGAACTGCTTCACCAGCTGGCTGACCTCACCGGGGTCGGAGCCCGAGCCCTTGGCGATGCGAGCCCGGCGGGACCCGTCGATGAGGTCGACGTCGGCCCGCTCGCCGGGGGTCATCGAGCGGATGATCGCCTCGACCCGGGCGATCTGCTCGTCCTCGATCTCGGCGCCCTTGAGCTCCTTGGGCATGCCCGGGATCATCCCGACGATGCCCGACAGCGGGCCCCATCTTCTTGAGCTGCTGCATCTGGTCGAGGAAGTCGTCGAGGGTGAAGGTGCCGTCCAGCAGCCGGGTGGCGGCCTCCTCGGCCTCGTCCTGCTCGTAGACCTGCTCGGCCTTCTCGATCAGCGTGAGCATGTCGCCCATGCCGAGGATGCGACCGGCCAGGCGATCGGGGTGGAACAGCTCGAAGTCGGCCAGCTTCTCGCCGGTGGAGGCGAAGGCGATGGGCTTGCCCACCACCTCCTTCACGCTGAGGGCGGCGCCGCCGCGGGCGTCGCCGTCGAGCTTGGTGAGGATGACGCCGTCGAGGGCGAGGGTGTCGTTGAAGCTCTCGGCCACCGTGACGGCGTCCTGGCCGGTCATGGCGTCGACGACGAGGAACGTGTAGTCGGGGCTGGTCACCTCGGAGATCTGGCGGACCTGCTCCATGAGCTCGGCGTCGATGGCGAGCCGACCGGCGGTGTCGACGATGAGCACGTCACGCCCGAGGCGGCGAGCCTCCGCCGAGCCCGGCGGCGGCCGTGTCCACCGGGTCACCTGGCTGCGAGAACACCGGCACGTCGATCTGCCCGGCAAGGGTGCGGAGCTGCTCGACGGCGGCCGGTCGCTGGAGGTCGGCCCCCACCAGGAGCGGGTTGCGACCCTGCTGCTTGAACCAGCGGGCCAGCTTGGCGGCGTTGGTGGTCTTGCCGGCGCCCTGCAGGCCCGCCATGAGCACCACGGTGGGGGGCTTGCTGGCGTAGGTGATCTTGATCGATCTCGCCACCGAGGACGGTGATGAGCTCCTCGTGGACGATCTTGATGACCTGCTGGGCCGGGTTCAGGGCCTCCGAGAGGTCGGCGCCGATCGCTCGCTCCCGGATGCGATCGAGCATCCCGCGGACGACCTTGAAGTTGACGTCGGCCTCGAGGAGGGCGACACGGATCTCCCGCAGGACCTCGTCGACGTCCTCGTCGCGGAGGCGGCCCTTGCCCCGCAGGCGCTGGAAGATCCCGTCGAAGCGGTCAGACAGTGACTCGAACATGAGCCGCCGATGCTACCGGCCGGCCGCGCCCGCCCCCGCCTTCTGCCCACCCCCGCCAACCACGATGCGAAGCACCCTGTTCCTCCGCCCCTCCGCACCCGAGTTCGAGGTCAGGCGCAGACGGGGCGAGGGCCGGGACCCTCGAAGGGGGTGAGGAGGGCGACCTTCCGGCGCTCGGCGTCCCCGACGAACTCGGCGGTGTCGGCATCGAGGAGCGTGAAGGAGCCGCCCTCGGTGGGGGTGCTCCAGTCGGCCAGCGAGCCGGGCTGCATCTCGGCCCACCACCAGCGGCTGCCCACCTCCACCGAGACCCACGTGCAGTGGCGGTCGAGGACCTCCACATCGACGTAGTAGGCGACGCCCCGGACGGGCTGCTCCCCGTCGGCCAGCGGCTGTGGGTCGGGCGGGACGCACTCTGGTGGCGGCTGCACGGTGTGCGTGGTGCCGGACCCGTCCTGCTCGACCTGCGTCTGGCAGGGCTGCGGCTGCGGGTCGGGGTCCGGCTCTGGCTCCGGCCCAGGCCCGGGCCCGGGGACGGTGGTGTCCGTCGTCGGGGGGCCGTCGAGGGCCTCGTCCGCGATGGCGGGCAGGTCGACGGTGCCGCGATCGGCGGTGGTGAAGCGGTAGGCGGGCACGAGGTAGCCGTCGCCGCTGCCATCGGTAGCGGCGAGCAGCACCAGGGAGCGCTCGGCATCGACCAGCTCCACCTCCAGCGGGGTCGGCTCGGGGATCGGCTGCGGCAGGGGCGTCGGGCAGTCGAGCGACTCGGGCGCACCGAGGGGCTCCTCCTCGACCGGGCCGGTGGCGCACGGCGGCTCAGCATCGGGCGGCTGGCCGGTGGCCGGGGGGAAGCAGCCGACGGTGGGGTCGTCACAGACCACCGTCGACACCACGCAGTCCGGCGCCGCATCGGCGGGATCGCACTCCATGCCCGGCGAGGCGTCGCCCGACGAGCCACCGCCGGTGCCGGCTGTGCCGGGGCTGGGCCCACTCCCTGCCGAGGGCTCGACCGCTCTCGGGGTGTCCCCGTGGAGGATGGCCGGGCTGCCCTCGGCCCTGTCCTGGTTGGCGCGGTCGATGGCGGCTCGGGTGTCGAGGACGGGGTGGTCGCCGGCGGGCTCCGGTGTCGCCACGAACCCGTTGGCCGAGCGGATCTCGCCGCCGGACCCCACGGCGACGCTGTGGAGCAGACCCGACGGGACGTCGCCCAGCCGAGGCTCCACCGTCACGTACCAGACGTCGTAGGGCTCCTCGACGGACACGTCGGCGCCGTCGGTGTCGAGCCCGGTGGCCGCCAGCAGGTCGAGGGCGATGGCACGGGCCTCGTCCTCGTTGGGCAGGTCGACGGGGGGCGGGGGCGGCGGGGGCTCCACCGGGCAGGGGGAGGGCTCGTCGCCCTTGCACCCGCTGGGGGCCGGGTCCTCACAGATCTCTCGACCGTCGGGCTGCGGCGCGCAGCCGGGGGCAGCCGGCGTGGAGCACTCCTCACCCTCGGGGCACGGCAGGTCCACCGCTCCCTTGCACGGGTGCCCGTCGTAGCTGATCTCCTCGCACCCGGGGGAGGACTGGTTCGACGTCGTGCCTGCCCCACCGGCGCCGTCCGAGCCCGACGAGAAGTACCACTGGGCGCCGGCGCCGGGCTGGACCTCGAGCGTGCCGGCAGATCCCGTCACCGACCAGGACGACCCGTCGCCCACCGGTTCGCCCTCCACGCCGAGCGCATCGGCCAAACGGCGGACTGCGGCGGCGTCGGCCGAGCCGACGAGCCGGTAGGCCGGCGCCGAACCCCCGAGGGCAGGCAGGTCGGGACCGGCGACGTAGGTGATCCACGCCAGCATCGAGTCGGCCGCTCGGCTGCCGCCGCCCTCGGCGGTGGGGGCGGCAGCCAAGGCCACCGGGAGCCCCCGACTCTGAGCGTCGTCTGAGCTGGAGGTGACCACCAGCGCGCCGACCGTCAGCACCACGGCCGCCAGCACGGCCCACAGCGACCGGGGAGCCCGGCGACGGGGCGAGGTGGCATCCGAATCCAGTGTCAGCGGCTCGGACGACCCGCCCTGTGCTCCGTCCATCGGCTTCGCTCTCCTCGATCGGCTGCGAGGTGGGACGACTCAGTGGTGTCCGTTGGTTCCCGAGACACCGATGTGGTTGTCGACGGCCACCACGCCTGCCACGGCCGCGGCGGTGCGCTCGAGGTCCACCCGGCCCACGTCGTGCGGGACCTCGCCCCGCAGGATGGCCGTGCCGGCCACCACCTCGACGTCGGGTTGCGGAAGGTGCCAGGTGCGAGGCGAGTGGGAGAGCTCGTAGCGAACCCGCTCGGCCAGATCGCCGCCGCCGCCTCGGCGCTCGTCCACGCAGGCGCAGGAGCTCGGGCCCGTAGCTCGGCGGCCGGGGGTGGGGGCGATGAGGAGGCCCACCACCACCCCGACGCCGAAGACGACCAGTCGCCGGTAGCCGACCAGGCGCCCGGTGCGATACCCGGCCTTCACCCCCAGCTTGGTGGTGCCGACGCCCACCTTGGCGGGAGGAACAGGAGGCGGATCAGCGTGAGCACGGTCGCAACGCTAGACCCGGTCGGCGGCGCCTGCCCGGCGTGCCGATCAGTCGACGGCGAAGAGGGCGTCGACGAACTCGTCCGGGTCGAAGTCCACGAGGTCGTCGGCCGTCTCGCCGAGGCCGACCAGCTTGATGGGGATGCCCGAGGGTGGACTGGATGGCCAGGACGATCCCGCCCTTGGCCGAGCCGTCGAGCTTGGTGAGCACCACGCCGGTGAGGTCGACGGCGTCGGTGAACTGCTGGGCCTGCACGAGGCCGTTCTGCCCGGTGGTGGCGTCGAGCACCAGGAGCACCTCGGTGACCTTGCCGGGGTCCCGGTCGGCCACCCGGCGCACCTTGCGGAGCTCCTCCATCAGGTTGACCTTGGTGTGGAGGCGTCCGGCGGTGTCGGCCAGGACGAGGTCGGCGCCCTTGGCCGCGGCGCGCTGCACGGCGTCGAAGATGACCGAGCTGGGGTCGCCGCCCTCGGCGCCCCGCACGAGGTCGGCGCCGGCCCGCTCGGCCCAGGTCTCGAGCTGCTCGGCCGCCGCGGCGCGGAAGGTGTCGCCCGCGGCCATCACCACCTGCCGCCCCTCCTCGGCCTGCCGCTTGCCCACCTTGCCGATGGTGGTGGTCTTGCCCGACGCCGTTGACGCCGACGAAGAGCCACACGTTGGGCGCGCCCGGCTCGACGCGCAGGGTGCGGTCGCCGGTGGCCAGGTCGGCCTTGAGCTGGGCCTTGAGCGCCTCGAGGAGGACGGCCGGCTCGGTGATGCCCTCGGCGTCGACCGTGGCCCGCAGCCGGTCCGAGGATGTCGGTGGTGGTCGACACGCCGACGTCGGCCCGGATCAGCGCCTCCTCCAGGTCGTCCCAGGTCTGCCTGGTCGATCTTCTCGCGCGCCAGGACGCGAGCCCACGTAGCCCGGAGAGGGTGCAGCGGGCCTTGCCCAGCCGGTCGCGGAACCGTGGCTTGACCGGCGCCTCCTGCGACCTCCACCGGGGCCAGCGGCGCCTCGGCCGAGCTCCGACCTCGGGCTCGGGGAGGGCCTCGGGCCGGCGCCTCCACCACCTCGGCGGGGGCGGGCGGCGGGCACCGAGGGCGGGACGGACCGGCGGTTCGAGGGTGGTCTCGCCCCGGCGCCGGGTGACGACGAGGCCGACGCCCGCGATGCACGACGACGACGAGCACGGCGATGAGCAGGAGTTCCATGGCGCCGAGCAGCGTAGAGGGTGGGTAGGTTCGCCCGACATGCGCCGCCTCGCGGCTCCTCGGCCGTCGCTGCTGGCTCGCGGCGGTGGCGTGCGGCGACGGCGGGCCCGGCGACGGCGACCGCGGCCGCGTTCTGCGAGCGACTCGATCGGCTCACCGAGAACGACCCGTTCCTCGCCTTCGGCGACACGGCCACGCGCCGCCGACGATCGAAGACGGCCTTCGACGCCCTCGTCGAGCGGGCCGACGAGCTGGTGGAGGTCGCACCGCCGGAGGTCCGTGGCGCCGCCCGCGACTACGCCGACGCCGCCGCAGCGCTCGACCGGCTGCTGGCGGCGGCCGAGTTCGACCCCGGGCGAGTCGATGCCGCGCCTACCGCAACGAGCAGCTGCGCCTACGTGGAGGCGGCCCGTCGCCTGCTGCGTGCCGAGCGAGGCCCTCGGCTGCTGCCGAGCTCGAGCGCCTAGGCGACGATGCTGGTGACCTTCTCGCTGACGACCTTGCTGACGACCCACCAGGCTGCATCGTCACCCCGTAGAGGACGTCGGCCGCCTCCATCGTGCGCTTCTGGTGGCTCACGATGAGTAGCTGGGCCTCCTGGCGGAACTCGTGCACCAGGTCGAGGAACCGGTGGAGGTTCACGTCGTCGAGGGCGGCCTCGACCTCGTCCATCACGTAGAAGGGCGAGGGACGGCTGCGGAACACGGCGAAGAGGAACGCCAGGGCGGTGAGCGACCGCTCGCCGCCCGAGAGCAGCGACAGCTTGCGCACGTTCTTGCCCGACGGCTTGGCCTCCACCTCGATGCCGGTCTCGAGCAGATCGTCGGGCGTGGTGAGGCGAAGCCGACCCTGGCCACCCGGGAACAGCGTCTGGAAGAGCGACTCGAAGTTCTGCGACACGTCGGCGAAGGCGCCAGCGAAGACGTCGACGATCTCGGCGTCGATGGCCTTGATCACCTTGCCCAGGTCGCGCGCGCGACGACTTCACGTCGTCGAGCTGCTCCTGCAGGAAGGTGTGCCGCTCCTGCAGGGCGTCGTACTCCTCCAGGGCCAGCGGGTTGATCGGTCCCATCAGGCGCAGCTCTCGCTCCAGCTCCCGCGGCCCGAGCAGCCGGCGTGGCGCCCTCGGCCATCTCGGGGGCCTCGGTGCGCCATGGCCACCTCGGGCTCCACGTCGAGGTCGCGTCGGAGGGACTCCACGGCCGCCTCCAGGCGGAGCCGCACCTCCGTCTCGTCGATCTCGGCCCGGCGAGCCCGCTCCCGCGTCTCCTCCAGCCGGCGCTCGGCGTCGACCCGCTCGTGGCGCAGCTCGTCGAGCCGGGTGGCGGCCGCCCGCTGCGACTCGCTCTGGCGACGCCGGCGCTCTCGGAGGTGGCCGAGCTCGGCCTCGACGATGGCCAGCCGATCGGCGACCAGGGCGGCCAGGCGGTCGACGGCGCCCTGCTTGGCGTCGAGCTCGCACCCGCCGGACCTCCGCCTCCCGGCGAGCGTCCATCGACCCCTCCAGGCGTGCCTCCACTTCGCACGAGGCGGGTGCGCAGGAACTGGCGGCGGTCCGTGAGGCCAGCCGCCCGCACCTCGAGATCGGCGCGCAGAGCCCCCACCGACCCGGCTCGCTCCTCCAGGTGGGACTTGGCGTCGGTCATGGCCCGTGCCCGCTCCGCCGAGTCGACCTCCTCCGCCTCCAGCATCGGCAAGGTGAGGTCCAGCTCGCTGACCCGTGCCTGCTCCCGCGCCAGACGGTCGCCGAGCTCCCCGGCGTGGGTTCGCAGCGCGTCGGCCTCCGTGGCGGCGTCGCGACGGTCGGCCTCCACGCGCTGGAGGCCGTCGGTGGCGGCGGTGAGGCGGCCGTCGTGCTCATCGAGCTGGCGGGACAGGGCTGCCTCGCCCTGACGAGCCTCATCGAGCAGCGACCGGGCGCCGTGCAGGCTGGCCTCCGCGTGGTTGGCGGCGCTGGTGGCCTCGTCCGCCCGCTCCCGGGCCTCGTCGAGGGCGGCGCCGGTGGCGCCGGTGGACGCCGTGCCCACCCGCCAGCCAGAGGTGCCGTAGCGGCCGCCCTCGCGGGTGACCACCATCGCGTCGGGGTGAGCCAGGGCGGCGTCGACGGCCGCCGACCAGCCGCCGTCGACCACCACCGCGCTCCCGAGCAGGGCGTCGAGGAGCGCATCGACCTCGGGCCGCGCCGCTCGCACGTGCGGGCGGACGGCCTCACCGACAGCGGGCCGAGGGCCCGGCGTCCGGTGGGCGCCGAGGGCGAGGACGGCGCCCCCCACCGCGCCTTCCGGGTCGTCGTGAAGGGCGGCCAGCGCCGTCCGGGCCGCGGCGACCCCGTCGACCACCACGGCGGCCAGGGCTTCGCCGGCGGCCGCCTCCACGGCTGTCTCCCAGCCGTCGTCGATGTCCACCAGATCGAGGAGGGTGCCCACCACCCCGTCGACCGACGCCAACCGCTCAGCACCCGCCCGGGAACGAGCCTGGTCGAGGGCCAGGCTGAGGGCCTCGGCTCGAGCCGTCCAGGCGTGACGCTCGGCGTCGGCGGACCGGAGGACCTCCTCGGCCTCGGCCACCTGCCTCTCAGCGGCGGCTCGCTGCTCCTCGGCCGCCGCCAGCCGTTCCACCAGCGGGCCCTCGGCGACCTCTGCCGCCGCCGCCTCGCCCCGGAGCCGGTCGGCTTCGGCGTCGAGACGCTGGAGCTTCTCCTCCAGGGTGGCCAGCCGGGCACTGGCCCGGGCCAGCTCCTGCTCGCCGCGCTCCACGCCCGACCGCAGGGCCGCCAGCTCGCCGCGGGCCTCGGCGGCCCGGCCGCTGGGCGCCGGAACGCCGTCGGCCCAGTCGCGCTCGAAGGTGGCCCGGGCCTCGGCCAGGGCCTCCTGGGCCCGACGGAGCTCCTCCTGCTGGGGTGCCAGCTCCTCGGCCTCCTCGTCGGCCGCCGCCAGCTCAGCGGCCAGCCGGGTGGCGTCGGCCTCCAGGGTGGCGATGACGGCCTGATCGACGAAGGCCCCGCGCTCGCGATCGATGCCGCGGCGGCGCTCGGTGAGCACGGCGATGAGGCCTCGCCCCTTCTCCCGCAGCGACTCGAAGCGGACCAGGGCGTCGCCGAGGTCGTCCCCACCCGCGTGCCCCAGCTCCGCCTCTGCCGCCAGCACCGCGGTGTCGAGGTCGGCCAGGGTGCGGCGCAGGAGGTTGTCCTCGGTCGCCAGCTCGGCCCGCGCCGCCCCGCCGTCGGCCAGGCGCCGCTGGAGGGTGGTCAGCTCGCGGCCGGCGAGGAAGAGGTGCAGCGCACGCAGCTCGGCCACCAGATCACCGTGGCGCCGGGCGGCATCGGCCTGACGCTCGAGCGGGCGCAGCTGGCGGCGCACCTCCCGCAGCAGGTCGCCGAGCCGGGTGAGGTTCCCCTCGGTGGCGGCCAGCCGGCGTTCAGCCTTCTCCTTGCGCTTGCGGTACTTGAGGATGCCGGCGGCCTCCTCGATGATGAGGCGCCGCTCCTCCGGCCGGGCGTTGAGGACGGCGTCGATCTGTCCCTGGCTGACGATGACGTGCTGCTGACGGCCGACGCCGGTGTCCGAGAGCAGGTCCTGGATGTCGAGCAGGCGACAGGGGACGCCGTTGATGGCGTACTCGCTGTCGCCGGTGCGGAACAGCGTGCGGGTGATCGTCACCTCGGTGAACTCGATCGGCAGGAGGGCGGCCGAGTTGTCGATGGTCAGGGACACCTCGGCCCGCCCGAGGGCAGGGCGCTTGGCGGTGCCCGCGAAGATGACGTCGTCCATCTTCTGGGAGCGCACCGCCGAAGGCGCCTGGGCACCGAGCACCCAACCAATGGCGTCGACCACGTTCGACTTGCCCGACCCGTTGGGCCCCACCACCACCGTGACGCCGGGTTCGAGCTCCAGCGCCGTCGTGTCCGCGAACGACTTGAACCCCTTGAGGGTGAGCGTCTTGAGGAACATCCGACGCCGACGCTAGCGGCCACCGCGCCGGCCGCTGCGCACCCTCAGACCTGGCAGGCCTCGCAGAAGAAGATGGGCTTGTTGGCGAAGCGGCCCTTGGCAAGGGGGGCCCGGCAGCGGCGGCAGGGCTGGCCGTCGCGGCCGTACACGCGGAGCTCGTCCTGGTGGTCGCCGGGCTTGCCGTACAGGTCGACGAAGGGGTACTCGTCGACCGAGCTGCCCCGGTGCTTCACGGCCTCGTGCAGCGTCTCCACCAGGGCCCGGAAGAGGCGGCGGATCTCCTGGCTGGAGAGCTCGCTGGACACCCGGTCGTGGCGCAGCCCGGCCTCCCAGAGGATCTCGTCGCTGTAGATGGGGCCGATGCCCGAGACCACCTCGGGGTCCATGAGCAGGGCCTTGAGCTTCACGCTCCGGCCCAAGAGCGAACGGGCGAAGGAGGTCCAGGACACCGGGTCGGCCACCGGGTCGAGGCCGCCCGTCGCCAGCTCGGGCACCTCGTCGGCGACAGCGTCGCTGGCCACCACGAAGGCCTGGGCGGTACCGCTGGTGTCCACCAGCCGGATCTGGCCGCCCTGGGTGAAGGCCAGGGTCAGGACCGTGCCCTTGGGCGCGGTCGACCGGGGGGCGACCTTCTCCAGCCGCCCCTTCTCGCCCAGGTCGAGGAGCAGGAGCTCGCCGCTGTCGAGGTTGCCCACCAGGAAGGGCCCGCGACGGTCGACGGACTTGACCTTGGCTCCCTCCAGGCGTGCCTGGAAGGCCTTCTTCCCGCCGTTGCGCTTGGTCAGCTTGGTGCCGGTGACGTCGGGGGCCTTGAAGCGCTTCCCCACCGACTCCTTCTCCAGCTCGCGCCGGAGCGTCTCGAGCTCGGGCAGCTCAGCCATGGTGGGTCTCCCTCAAGGTGTCGGGTGGGTGAGCAGCCAGGGCCTCGACGGCCGCTCGGGCAGCGGCCTGCTCGGCCTGCTTCTTGGATCGCCCCACGCCGTGCCCGTAGGCGACCTCGGCGATGGTGGCTGTGACGGCGAACGTGCGGGCGTGGTCGGGGCCGCTGGCCTCCACCTCGTAGCGAGGCGGCATCCCGAACAGCCGGGCCGACAGCTCCTGCAGACGGCTCTTGTGGTCGGCCCCGTCGAACCGGGCGGTGGCCATGCGGGGGCCGAGGACGCGCAGCACCAGGGCCGCCGCCCCCTCGAGGCCCTGCGCCAGGTAGGTGGCGCCGATGATGGCCTCCATGCAGTCGGCCAGGATCGAGGGCTTCTCCCGGCCGCCGGAGAGCTCCTCGCCCCGGCCCAGCAGGAGGTGCTCCCCCACTCCGAGCTCCTCGGCCACCTCGGCCAGGGTCACCGAGTTGACCACCGTCTTGCGGATCTCGGTCAGGTCGCCCTCGGCCAGGTCCGGGTAGAGGTCGTACACGTGGGCGGTCACCACCACGCCGAGCACGGCGTCGCCGAGGAACTCCAAGCGCTCGTTGGACGGGTGCCCGGCGTTCTCCGCGCACCAAGACCGGTGGACGAGGGCAGGGGCCAGGAGGTCGGGGGCGATGTCGAGGCCGAGGCGCTCGACCAGCTGCTCGAGCCGGGGTACCGGGAGGGAGATCAGGACCCCTACAGCCGGCCGACGACGTAGTCGACGGCGTCGCGCACCGTCTTCAGGTCCTCGAGGTCCTCGTCGTCGATGCGGAACCCCACCGTCCGCTCGCTGAGCTCCTCCTCGAGGGCCTCCACCAGCTCGATGAGGGCCAGGGAGTCGGCTTCGAGGTCGTCAGCGAAGCTGGCGCCTTCGGTGATGCCGGCCGGCTCGACCTCGAGGATGTCGGCCAGGCGGTCGCGGATGAGCTCGAACACCTGCTGGCGGTCCATGGGGGTTCCTCGTTCGACGTGGGTCTCGGCGGGCACGGGGCGGGATCATACCTGCGAGTGCCATTTGTGCGCTTGTGCAGGCCTCTGACCTGGGCCGATGCCTCCTTCCCCAGGGGGACGCCGGGTCCACCCGACGGCGGACGACAGGATCCGGGCACCGCCGTAGCCTCCAGGCGTGGACTGGCCGACCCGCCTCCGAGCAGACCTGGCCCGACCCGAGGCACCGACCGGGCGGCCGGAGCTCCCGTTCCTGGCGACCAGCGCCACCACCATCCTGGTCGTCGCCCACCTGACCGACCCTGGCTCAGTGGGCGAGCTGCTCGTGCTCGGCGTGGCCTGGGGGGCCTTCCTCGTCCGTGGCCTGCTGCCGCGGCTGCCCATCGAGGCCTTTGCCGTGCTCGTCATGGTGCCCGTGCTGCTGGCCGTCGGTGCCCGCGGACAGGTGGAGGGCTCGTTCTTCCTCGTGGTGATGGTGGTGCTCTACGCCGGGTGGCAGGTGGGCTCGACCGTCCGTCTCCTCGCGGTGGTGGGGACAGCGGTGGCGGCCCCCTGGGTCGTGGCCCACTGGCTGGCCCCGGGAGCGGACATCGGGTGGACCGCCTGGTCCTGCGCCAGCGGGTTCACCCTCTTCCTGGGACGAGGGCTCCGGCGTCAGCAGCAGCTCATCGACCAGCTCCAGGCCGCCCAGCAGGCTCTGGCCGAGCAGGCCGTGGCCGAGGAGCGACGGCGCCTCGCCCGCGAGCTGCACGACCTGGCCGGCCACACCTTGGCGGCGGTCCTGCTCCACGTCACCGGCGCCCGCCACGTGCTGCGCCGCGACGTCGACGAGGCCGAGCGGGCGCTCCGAGACGCGGAGACGGTGGGTCGAGCCAGCCTCGACCAGATCCGAGCCACGGTGGCCGCCCTGCGCACCGACGAACGGGGCACCGACCCGCCGCTGGCGGGCGCGGCGGACCTGGCACGACCTGGTGGACGAGTACCGGCGGGCCGGGTTGCGGGTCGACGCGGCACTCGACCGGGCGGCCCGGCCAGCTGGACCGGTGGGCACCGCGCTGCACCGGATCGCTCGCGAAGCCCTCGCCAACGTGGCCCAGCACGCCCCCACCAACCGGGTGGACGTGACGGTCGACGGGCGGCGACGGCGAGGTGCGCCTGGTGGTGGCCGACCACGGCACCCCCGCCCGCGGCTCGGGCAGCCGAGCGCGGGCACTTCGGTCTGGTCGGCATGGCAGGAGCGGGCCCGGGCCCTGGGCGGCGCTCTGCACGCCGGGCCGACCGCCGACGGCTGGTCGGTGGAGGCGACAGCTCCCCATCGGCGTGCCCCCGGCGGACCGGGTCGCCCCGTGATCCGGGTCCTGATCGTCGACGACCAGCCCATGTCCGCGCCGGGGTGGCGCGCATCCTGGCGGTGCGAGGACGGCTTCGAGGTGGTGGCCGAGTGCGACGACGGCGACGAGGTGCGCCGAGGCGGTCGCCGCACACCGGCCCGACGTGGTGCTGATGGACGTGCGGATGCGCCGGCTCGACGGAGTGACGGCCACCCGGCGGCTCCGGGACGACGATCCCGAGGCGCCGCCCGTGCTGGTGCTCACCACCTTCGACGACGACGACGTGCTCTTCGGGGCGCCTCGACGCCGGGGCAGCCGGGTTCATCCTCAAGGACGCGGCGGCCGAGGACCTCATCGCCTCGGCGCGGGCGGTGGCAGGCGGCGCCGCCTGGTTCGACGCCAAGGTCGCCACCCGCGTTCTCGGCGCCGTGCGCAGCGGGCGGCCCGACCCCGGCCCAAGCCGTCCGGGTGGCCGCAGCTCACCGAACGGGAGCACGACGTGCTGCGCCAGATGGCCCGCGGCGCCACCAACGGCGAGATCGCCCAGGCGCTCATCGTGAGCGAGGCCACGGTGAAGACCCACGTGGGCGTCGATCTTCGCGAAGCTCGGCGTGCGCGACCGGGCCGCGGCGATCGTGTTCGCCTACGACCACGGGATCGTCGACCCCCGCCCCGAGGGGGAGCGTCAGGTAGCGCCCCGGGCCCGATGCGGCGGCGCCTCCCGTCGGCGCACGATGGCGCCATGACCGCCACCGTTCTCGCCGCTCGGCCACCACCGCCCCTCCGCTGCCCCACCAGACGACCTGGTGAGGTCGCGCGACCTGCGGCAAGCGCTACGGGCCCACCGAGGTGCTCCGCGGCGTGTCGTTCTCGGTCGCGTCGCGGCGAGCTGTTCGGGCTGCTCGGCACGAACGGCGCCGGCAAGACCACCACCGTCGAGATCCTGCAGGGGCTGCGCACGCGCGGACAGCGGGAGCGTCCGGGTCCTCGGGCTCGATCCGTCGCGCCGACGGCGACCGCCTGCGTCGCCGCATCGGAGCCCAGCTCCAGGACGCCGCCCTGCCCGGACCGGATGCGGGTGGGCGAGGCGCTGCGGCTGTTCGCCTCGCTGCACCCGACTCCCCGGCCGCTCGACGAGCTGGCCGCCGAGTGGCAGCTGGAGGCCTTGTGGCGACGACCCTTCGCCGCCCTGTCGGGCGGCGAGCGCCAGCGGCTGTTCGTGGCGCTGGCCCTGGTGGGGCGACCGGAGCTGGTCTTCCTCGACGAGCTGACGCAGAACCTCGACCCGGTCGGACGCCGTCACACCTGGGAGGTGGTCCGCCGGGTGCGCGACGCCGGGACGACGGTGGTGCTGGTCACCCACGACGTGGAGGAGGCGGAGCGGCTCTGCGACCGGGTGGTGGTCCTCGACCGGGGCCGCGTGGTCGCCGACGGGACGCCCGGCGGCCATCGTCGACGAGCTCGGCGGCACCGTCACGCGTGCGGTTCACCGACCCCGCGCCTCGACCTGGCCGCCCTTCGCAAGGCTGCCCGGTGCCACCGACGTGACCCGCCGCGGCACCGAGGTGCGGTGGCCGGGCACGGGTCCGCTGCTGGCCCACGTGGCCGCGCACCTGGTCGGCCGTCGGCCGACCACCCACTCGACCTGCACGTCGAGCGCCCCACCCTCGAGGACTCGCTTCCTCGCCCTCACCCAGGAGATCCCGGCATGACCGCTGTCGCCGTCCCCCTGCCCGCGAGGTCGCCACCCCAGCGACCTCCGGCGACCCTGTCGCACCGCCGGTCGCCTGACCGCCCTCGAGCTGCGCCTGC
The DNA here is from genome assembly GCA_963795165.1 of uncultured Microthrixaceae bacterium. Lineage (GTDB taxonomy): Bacteria > Actinomycetota > Acidimicrobiia > Acidimicrobiales > VFJN01 > VFJN01. The sequence continues at coordinate 1,062,083 of CAWCGT010000001.1, forward strand.
TGGGGCGGGAGCCGATGGTGGCGGTGGGTCTGATCGGCTTCCCCGCTCGCCACCGTGCTCGTGCTGGCGGGCGTGTTCGGTCAGGTCCCCGACCCCGACTTCGGCGGGCGTGGCTCCCGACGACCACTACGTGGCCGGCTACATCGGCGTGGTGCTCGGCCGCGCTCGGGCTGATCACGCTTGCCGGTCCACATCGCCACCAGCCGAGAGCTCGGCGTGCTGCGCCGCTTCCGGGCGTCCGGGGTCAGCGCCGGGGCCTTGGTGGCCAGCGAGATCGCCCTTGGGCATGGTGCTGGGGACCCTGTCGGCTGGGCGGTCGTCCTCTTGGCCGGCACGGTCGTCTACGGGCTCCAGGCTCCGGTCGATCCCGCTCGGCGTCCTGGGCTGGTACGCCACCGGCCTGGCCTGCTTCATCGCCATCGGCGGCGCCCTCGGGTCGCTGGTGCCCACCGGCCGCTCCGCCAACGCGCTCGGCAACCTGGTCTTCGTCCCCATGTTCCTGCTGGGCGGCGGCGGCCCACCCCGCGGGGTGATGACCGGCTTCATGCAGCACCGTCTCCGACGTGCTGCCGCTCACCCACGTCGTCGGCGGGCTCCGACAGGCGTGGCTCGGGACAGACCGACGACCCCCACGTCCTGTGGTGGCCGGTGGCCCTCGCCGTCGCCGCCGTGGCGGTGGCGCTGCGGTCGGCCCGTCGGCGGGTGGCCTAGGTGGGAGCGACGGCGGCCCGGAGACGGTCGACGATCTCGGGCGTCGTGGAGCTCCTTCGCCACCCGCACCGCGTTCACGATGGCGGTGGCCGACGAGCGAGCCGTGGGAGATCAGGCAGAGTCCGTCGACCCCGAGCAGCATGGCCCCGCCGGTGTTGTCCGGGTCGAGGGTGCCGTAGAGGGGCAGCAGGGCCGGTACCAGGACCTCGCTGGCGGCCTGGGTCTCGGCGATGGTGCCGAAGGCCTCGAAGATGGCGCTCACCAGCGTGCGCATGCCGCCTTCGAGGGTCTTGAGCACGACGTTGCCGGTGAAGCCGTCGGTGACCACCACGTCGACGTCGGGGGTCATGACGTCGCGGCCCTCCACGTTGCCCACGAAGATCCCGCCCGCCGCCCGCAGGGCGTCGGAGGCCTGCAGCAGCGCGTGGGTCTCCTTCACCAGCGGGGTGCCCTTGGACGCCTCCTCGCCGATCGAGAGCAGGCCCACCCGCGGCTGCGTCGATCCCGTAGCGGGTGCGGGCGAAGACGGTGCCCATCTGGGCGAACTGCAGCAGCCACTCGGCCTGGCACTCGGCGTTGGCGCCGGCGTCGAGGAGGATGGTGGGCTGGTGCCCGGGCACGGGGATCGGGGTGGCGATGGCCGGGCGCGACACGCCCTTGATCCGCCCCATGCGCAGCAGGGCCGACGCCATGGTGGCGCCGGTGTTGCCGGCCGAGACCATGGCCGAGGCCTTGCCGTCGCGCACGGCCTCGGCGGCCCGCACGAGGGAGGAGTCCTTCATCTTGCGGACGCTCGACGCCTGGGTCGGCGCTCATCGGGATCACCTCGGAGGCGGGCAGCACCTCGAGGTCGCCCGCCAACGGGCCGAGCACCTCGGGCCGGCCCACCAGGACCACGGGGACCCCGAGCTCGGCGACGGCGCGGAGGGCCCCGGCGACGATCTCGTCCGGCGCCTTGTCTCCGCCCATCGCGTCGACGGCGACGGGCAGCATCACGGGCTCAGTCGACGTCGACGGCCTGGCGGCCGGCGTACCAGCCGCAGTTGCCGCACACGACGTGGGGGACCTTGGTGGCGCCGCAGCGGGGGCAGAGGCTGCGCGCCGGGGCTTCGAGCTTCCAGGCGCTGGCCCGGCGGCTGCGGCTCTTGGCCTTGCGAGGTCTTCTTCTTGGGGACGGCCATGGCTGATCCTCAGCGTCGAGGGCGGGGTGTGGGCGCGGCCGGCGGCCGGCTGCGCAGCCGGGAGAGCGTAGCGGCGCTGTCCCGAACCCGTCGAACCGCCCCCGGGCTCAGCCGTCGAGGCGGAGCTCGTCGAGGGCCGCCCACCGGGGGTCCCGGGGCGGCTCGGCGGCGTCGTCTGGTTCCGGCTCCACCAGCGCCGGGAACGCCTCGGGGGCGGGGCCCGTCGCAGTCCGGCCGGCACAGCGGAGCCAGCGGCAGGTTGAGCAGCGCGGCATCGCGCACGCACCGGCTCCAGGTCGACCTGAGTCGCCGTCGATCGGATAGGTCTCGCCGTCGGCCGGCCGCTCCTCGAACACCTCGGCCGAGCTCCACCTGGCGAGGTCCCGCTGACGTCGTCGAGGCAGCGGCGGCACTCGGCCGCCCAGGGGACCTGCACCGTGCCGCGGACGGTGATGGCACCCTCGACGACCTCCAGGGTGGCGTCGACCTCGAGGTCGGCGTCGTCGGGCACTCGGGCGCTGGTGATCGCCAACCCGGGGATCGGCACCGACAGGCGGACCGTCGCGCTGGGTGCCCGGGCCGGCGCCGGAGCTCGGTGATCCCGATCCGCAGGACCGACTGGGCCACTGGGGCTACCCGAGGTCCTGGTCGAACACGGCCGGCGGCGTCGGGCTCAGGCTCGGCCTGCGCCGGCCCGCGGGGCCCACCGCCGGCACGTCGCCGGTGTTGAGCGAGCCCTGCAGCTTCTGGCGCCCGGCCGCCCACCATCTTCATGGTGCGCTCGAGCACGATCTCGAAGCTGGCCAGCTTCTGGTCGCAGAAGTCCTCCACCTCGTTCTTGAGGCGGCTGGCTTCGTCGGCGGCGGTCTCGACGATCTTCCGGGCCCGGGCCTCGCTGGCCTTGACCACCTCGGTGCGCTGCACCATCCGCTCGGCTCGGGTGCGGGCCTGGTCGAGGATGTCCTCGCCCTCGCGGCGGACCTTGGCCAGGTACTCCTCGCGCTCCTTGAGCAGCCAGCGGGCCGCTCGCAGCTCGTCGGGCAGGCGCTCGATCGTCTCGTCGAGCAGGTCGAGCACCTCGTCGCGGTTGACCATCACCGAGGTCGACAGCGGCATCGGCCGGGCCGAACGCCACCATCTCGTGCAGCCGGCGGAGCATGTGCTCGACGTCGGAGCCTGGGGTGCGCGGTCGGGGCTCGGGCTCGGCCGGCTCGTCGAGGTCGCCGGGTCCTCGTCGAGTCGCTCAGGCATCTCGGCTCCCGTACTTCTCGGCGAGGCGCTTGGCCACGGGGACAGGGACCATGCTCGACACGTCGCCGCCGAAGCGGGCGATGTCGCGGATGTACTTCGACGCCACCGCCGAGTTGGCCGAGGCCGACGGCAGGAACAGGGTGTGCACCCCGGAGACGTTGAGGTTGATCTGGGCCTGCGAGATCTCGCTCTCGAAGTCGATGGTGGAGCGCAGCCCCTTGATGATGAAGTCGGCGCCGATGTCGGCGGCCACGTCCACCACCAGCTTGGCGAAGCTCATCACCTCGATGTTGTCGAGGTGGCTGAGCGACTCCCGGATCATCCGCTCCCGCTCGTCGAGGGTGAAGAGCGGCTCGCCCTTCTGCGGGTTCCGCATGGTGGCGACCACCACCTCGTCGAAGAGGTGGGCGGCGGTCTCGATCACCTCGACGTGCCCGTTGTGGATCGGGATCGAACGATCCGGGATACAGCACCTTGGTCACGGCGTCACGCTACCGCTGGCGCTCTCCGTGGCTACCACCGAGCGTCAGACGTCGAGGCGTTCGGCGATCACCACGTGGGTGCGGCCGTAGCGCTTGGCCCGACGCACCTCCCACCCGAACGGCGGCTCCACGAGGCGCCCCGACTCCAGCACGGCGATGCGGGCCGGGAGGTCGAGGAGCAGCTCGGGCCAGCCGTCGTAGTCGTAGGGAGGGTCGAGCAGGGCCAGGTCCCATCGGCGGTGCTGGGCCCCGGCCACGAAGCGCTCGACCGGCGTGGCCACCACCTCGGCCGCGTCACCCAGGCCACAGGCGACCAGGTTGGCCTCGATGGCCTGCCGGGCCGCTCGGTCCTGGTCGACGAAGGTGGCGCCGGATGCTCCGCGCGAGAGGGCCTCGATGCCCATGGCGCCGCTCCCGGCGAAGAGGTCGAGGACGGTGGCACCGGCCGACGGCGCCGAGGCTGCCGAGGGCGTTGAAGGTCGCCTCCCGCACCCGGTCAGGCGTGGGCCGGGTGGTGGCCCCCTCAGGGGCGACCAGCTTTCGGCCGCGAGCCGTCCCCGAGATCACGCGCATGGCGGCGACGGTACCGTCGGGCCATGTCCGCAGCAGACCTGCCCGACGGCGTGGTGGTGGTCCGGATCGACCAGGGCCACGTCCGCAACGCCGTGAACAGCGAGACGGCCCAACGGCTCCACGACGCCTTCACGGCCTTCGACGCCGACCCGGAGGCCAAGGTGGCGGTCCTCACGGGCGACGACGATGCCTTCTCGGCCGGAGCCAACCTGCGGGACCTTCCCCGGCTCCGCGACAGCGGGCCCCTCGGGCCCACCCGGCTGCATCTGTCGAAGCCGGTGATCGCCGCCATCGAGGGCTGGTGCGTGGCTGGCGGCGTCGAGCTGGCCGCCTGGTGCGACCTCCGGGTGGCGGGGCGCTCAGCGCGCATCGGGTGCCTGGAGCGGCGCTGGGGCGTGCCGCTCATCGATGGTGGCACCTATCGGCTGCCCCGGATCGTCGGCCTGGGTCGGGCGCTCGACCTGATCCTCACCGGTCGGGAGATCGGCACCGAGGAGGCCGAGCGGATCGGGTTCGTGAACCGGGTGGTCCCGGACGGAGAGGCGCTCGGCCACGGCCGTCGCCCTGGCGGGCGAGATCGCCGCCTTCCCGTGGCTCGGCGTGGTGAACGACCGGCAGAGCGTGTACGCCGGGCTGGGTCTCGGCGAGGAGGCGGCCCTGGCCGTGGAGGACGAGCTGGGACGCCAGACGATCTTCGCGGAGGGGTTCGGCGACGGGGTCGCCCGCTTCGACGAGCACCAGGCCACCCGGGAGCGCTGAGGCTCAGAGATCGCGCGACGCGCCCAGGGGTCCGGTACGGGCCCGCTCGCGCTGTCCGCCCGTCGGCGTCCACGAGGTGGTGCGCCAGTCGTCGCCCTCCACCCGCTGCCAGGCGGCGGCCTCGATGTCGAAGGTGAAGAGGTGGCTGCCACCCGGCTCGCCCATGTCGAAGCCGCGGTCGGCCTCGAAGCTGCGCCGCACCGCCTCCCATTCGTCGGCATCGACCACCTCCCGAGCCCGGCAGAACAGCTTGGCCTCGCCGCCGAGGTCGTCCTTGTCGGCCAGCGGGGTGATCACGCAGCAGCGCCCGTCGCGCTGCAGGTCCTGGGCCTTCACCGCCTGCGGCATGCTGCCCATGTAGAGGCGGCCGCCGTGCTCGAAGAGCTCGAGCGGGCTGACCCGGGGCCAACCGTCGCTCCGCTGGGTGGCGAGGAAGCACAGCCCGGTCTCGGTGATCTTGTCGTGGACGAAGGCGGCGATGGCCGGCGAGCCAGCGGTCGAGGTCTTGGAGGGTGGCCATGACGGGGACGATAGGGACGCATCCCTGACATCGGCTGTCAGGGTGGGGGCGTACGAGTCGGGTCATGCGCGCGAGCCGCCTGGTGCAGCTGCTGCTGCTCCTGCAGACGAACGGGAAGATGACCGCCAGCCGCCTGGCCGGGGAGCTGGAGGTGTCTGTCCGCACCATCTACCGAGACATCGAGGCCCTGAGCGGCGCGGGGGTCCCGATCTACGCCGAGCCCGGTCCCGGCGGCGGGGTGCGGCTGGTCGACGGCTACCGAACCCGCCTCACCGGCCTCACGGCCGAGGAGGCCGAGGCGCTGGCCCTCTCGGGCCTGCCGGGCGCGGCCTCCGAGCTGGGCCTGGGCACGGTGCTGGCCGCCGCCCAGCTCAAGGTCGATGCCGCCCTCCCGCCCGAGCTCCGCAGCCGGGCGGTCCGGATGCGGGAGCGCTTCCACCTCGACGCGCCGGGCTGGTTCCGGCGGGAGGAGCCGGTCCCCCACCTGGCGGTCCTCTCACGGGCGGTGTGGGAGGAGCAGCGGGTGGAGATCCGCTACCAGAAGCCCGACGGCGAGGTCCGGCGCACGCTCGACCCCCTGGGCCTCGTCCTGAAGGCCGGCGTCTGGTACCTGGTGGCCCTCTCCGGCCGTACGCGCTCGTTCCGCACCTTCCGGGTGGGGCGGGTGCTCTCGACCAAGGTGCTCGACGAGCCGGCGCTCCGTCCCGACGACTTCGACCTGTCCACCCACTGGGCCCAGGCGTCAGAGGGCTTCCTCGGCAGCCGGCAGACGGTCCCCGTGACGGTGCGCGTGCGCGAGGACCTGCTCTGGCTGGTGCGCTACGTGCAGGACCCCACCCGGTTCGACGCCGCCCTGGCCAACGCCAGCGAGCCGAGCGACGGATGGGTCACCCTCACCCTCCAGTTCGAGAACGAGGACATCGCCGAGCTACGACCTGATGCGGTTCGCGGGCGACCTCGAGGTGCTGGAGCCGATGGAGCTGCGGGAGGCCATGGCCCGCCGTGCCGCCTCGATGGTGGAGCGCTACGCATCCGTGCCAGCCTGAGGCGTGCCCGTCGCCGACCAGATCACCTGCGTGGACTGCGGGGGGACGTGCCACCGGATGCCCTTGGAGGCACCGGAGCTGGGCTGGGAGGTAGGGGACGTCGTCTCCTACCGCTGCGGAGACTGCGCCGACATGTGGTACCTCGAGCTCGCCGAGGACGACGTGGCCGTCGACGACGCCAAACCGGAGTGGCCCTAGCGCCGAGGCTCAGGCCAGGCGGGCGACGGGTCGAGTGGCCGGGCGGGGCCGGCGGGCGATCGCCGCCAGTGCGCCGGCGGCCCCGAAGGCGACGGCGGGAGCCGGACCCCATGCCGCACCGGCTGCCACAGCCAGCGCGGCGGCTTGCACGGCCACGACGGCGCGCTGGGCGGCGGGTAGCAGCTCCTCCAAACGGCGGTGGAGGGCTAGCAGGGCGTCGGGTGTGGTGAGGCGGCGGCCGAGCAGCAGCGCCAGCCCCCGCAGCAGCCCGAACCCGGTCACCACGAGGAAGGCGCCCATCGGCGACGCGGTGAGCACGGCGCCAGCCAGCATCAGGTAGACGGCCGAGGTGGTGACGTAGGTGGCGAGGCCGACGCCGATCTGCCAACCAAACCCGCCGGCGTAGACCCAGCTCCGGTACTCGTCGAGCCAGGCTTCGTTGACCTGGCGGGTGTGGGACGGGAGCCGGAACCCACCCAGGTGCAGGTCCGAGGCCACGGTGACGGCGGCCAGCACGGCGAACAGACCCACTCGAACGGTGCCGTCGAGGGCGATGGCGGCAACCCCCGCGGCCAGCGCTGCCGCCCCGACGGCCAAGGTGGCACCACCCAGCACCGCTCCGGCCACGAACCAGGCCGCCGAGGCGCCATAGCGGCGCTGGCGCCCCCGCTCGCCCAGCGGCGTGATGGTGGACAGCATCGACAGCCCGCACGGCGACCAGGTGGAGCGAGCGGCGGCTGCGATCGCGACGACGGCGGTGAGGACGACGAGCAGCGCGGTCATGACGACCGATGGTACGCGCAGCGGCTCGAGCCGCTGTAGACAACCCCCCATGGCGACTCGAACCGATCGGATGCTGCTGCCTGCGGTGACCCTGCTGGTCACCCAGGTGATCCACGGGGCCGTGCCGGTGGACGAGAACAAGGCGGAGAGCGAGTCCTTCGTGGGGTTCTACGTCGGCATCCTCTTCCTGCTCCTCACCACGGCGGCCATCGTAGGGATCCTCCAGCGGCGTCCGTACGGCCCGAAGCTGGCGGCGTGGACAGGCGCGGCCGTGGCGGTGGGCTTCATCGCCTACCACGCCGTTCCCTGGTCGAGCGTCGTGTCGAACCCCTATCTCGGCGAGCCGGTGGGCGCCCCGGCCTGGCTCAGCGTGGCCGCCTCGGTGGGTGCAGGGGTGTGGTGCGCCGTGCAGGGGCGCGAGCACCTCACCCGGAGCCCCGTCACCGCAGCCGCCTGATCCTCGTCCACCCCGATCAGCCCGGGGGCGGGCGGCCGCGGGGGTGGTGGTAGGGGCAGCGGCAACGACCGTTGGCCTGCGTGGTGAGCCCGCCCTGAGCCCACGGCACGATGTGGTCGATCTCGCACCGTTCGGCCGGGACGTCGCACGAGGGGTGCGTGCAGCGTCGGTCGCGCACCTCGACGGCGGTGCGGGTGCCGCCTCGGAAGAAGCGCTGGCGGACGCCCACGTCGATCACCTTGGACGGCCCGTCGAAGATCACGCGCTCCACGTCGGCCGCCACCAGCACCGGCAGCACCTCCCCCGGCGTGAGGACGGTGCCGTTCGACAGCTCGCACATCCGCAGGACCGACTCGTGGCCGGCCAGCACCTGCAGCAGCACCCGGGGCTCGGTGGCGCCCGGCGGCTTGGCGGCGGACCGCTCTGCCATCCGCCGCAGGGCGTCGGCCCGTCGCTGCGCCGGCGTGCGGCGCAGTGCGTCGAGCGGGGCGTCGGGGCCGAGGCGCTGGCGGGCATCGGCGAGATCCTCCTCGAACAGCTCCCGCTCGAGCCGCTCGAGCTCCCGGGCCACGATCTCGCCGGTGACGGGGTCGAGCAGCCCGTCGATCACCACGGCGCCCTCGAAGGAGCGGGAGCAGTGCAGGTGGCGCTCCTCCCAGCGGCGGCGGGCCGCCGACTCCTCGTCGTCGGCGGCGTGGGCCAGCCGCCAGTAGCGAAGGGCCACCTGGAACCGCGCCAGCGGGCCGCCTCGGGCCGCAGCCACCAGCCGGGCCTCGTCGACGGCGAACGCCTCGGGCGCGACGGACTGCGCCGCCGCCAGGGCCGCCACGTGCTCGAACGTGAGCTGGCCCGCCAGCACCGCCGCCTCCACCGTGGGCATGCGGCGGAGCGACCGAGCCGCCACCACCGCGGAGGACGCGCGACCACGGGCGATCCCGCACCGCCACGCCAACCAGGCGGTGGGCGACCGGGCGCCGTCGGCCTGCCACAGCCTGGAGGCTTCGAGCGCCCCGGCGGCGCGGGCGCAGTGGGCGTCGGCCAGCGAGCGGATCTGCTGGGCCGATCGGGCATAGTCGGCCACCTCGCCCTCGGTGAGCTCGGCGGGCTCCAGCGCTCCCAGCTCGGCGAACAGCCCCTCGATCTCCTTCTGCACCACCGCCACGGATCGACGACCTGTCATGCGTCGAACCCTATGCAGGGGGTGTGACAGTCACTGGAACAGTCGGGAACAGCACGGAAGGTGATCAGACGGCCGCCGCTGCTGGACACCCTGGGCACCATGGGCGACATGGGCGTGGATGACACCCGCGGGGCCTACGACGCCGTGGCCGCCACCTACGAGGACCGCTTCCTCGACGAGCTCGACGCCAAGCCCCGCGACCGTGAGCTGCTCGACGAGCTGCGGGCGAGTGCCATCCCCGGGCCGATCCTCGACGTCGGCTGCGGGCCGGGCCAGGTCGGCGCCCACCTCCGTGCGGGTGGCTGCGCCGTCGTGGGCCTCGACCTCAGCCTCCCCATGGCCCGCCTGGCCGCCCGCCGCCTCGACGGTGCGGCGGTGGCCGACCTGCGGGCGCTACCGATCGCCGACGGCTCGCTGCGAGCGGTGGTCGCCTTCTACTCGGTGATCCACCTCCCGCGGCCGGCGCTCGGCGCCGCGTTCGACGCCTTCGCGCGTGCCCTCCGTCCGGGTGGGCGGGTGCTCGTCAGCGCCCACGAGGGACAGGAGGAGGCCTCCACCGACGAGTTCCTGGGCAAGCCGGTGTCGCTGCGGGCGACGCTTCTCGAGCTCGATGAGCTGGTGGCCGCCGCCGAGGGAGCCGGGCTCGCCGTCAGCAGCGCCGAGCGTCGACCGCCCTACGCCAACGAGGGGGCGACCACGAGGCTCTACGTGCTGGCCGAGCGCCCGGCCTGAGCCCGGGGCGCGAGGATGGAAACGTGCCCTTTGGCCCTCTTCCCGACGCCAGCGATCCCGCTCTCGAGGGCGTCGCCGCCGTCCTCGATCCGATCCTGACCCCGCTCGGCTTCGCGCCGGGTCAGGCGGGCTCGGCGGATGGGCACGGCCAGGTGATCTTCTGCCGCGGTCTCGTGGACAGCGTCGACGGCGGGTGCGTCGACCTGGTCGTCGACCTCGAGGCGGATCCGAGCTGGCGCATCACCGACGTTCGCTACTGGGGATACCCGAGCGACCGCTGGTACCTTGCCGTTGATCGAGATGCCGATCTCGCAGCGCAACTCCGAGGACTCGAGCACTCGCTCCCCGGCGAGCTGTCCTAGATCCGGAGCACCGCCAGCCCTCGAATGAGGAGCTCTCAGCCGCCTGAAGTGCAGGGACCGCCGTCACTTGGGGTGGAAGTCGATCGACTCGATGATCGGTGCGGTCTCGTTGACGAAGTCGTCGAAGCGCTCCTCAGGCGCCAGGACGGTGACCGCCAGCGTCTTGACCGACATGCCCTCCGGGAGATCGACGAGGTAGAGGCGTAGGCGTCGAGACGGCCCAGGCGTCTCGAACGGTGGGGCTCCCTCGGCCCCTGGCTCCAGGTCGTGGATCCAACGGCTGATGATGATCATCCCGATTCCACACGTCCGGCCACCGGGGGCGAGCGTGACGTCCATGGACACCGCCTCGAGGCCGCCGACACGTGCGGCCACCGGGGCCGTGGTCTCGAAGCTGGGATCGTCGGCGAGCTGCTGCGCGATCGCGTCCACGCTCGCGGGCGCCGAGAGCAACGGTGACCCGCCCTGCTCATTGCACCACGCGTCGTAGGCGACTGGGTCGACGAGTCCGACGAACTCCCCCTTCTCGAAGGTGTACTCAGGCCCCGACCACAGCATCCCGAACCACACGTCGTTCGCCACGCCATCTGGGCGCGGCGGCCCGGACCAGTAGTCGTCCCAGGCGTCCGGCGCTGAGACGGTGACCTCACCGTCCGGAGAGGTGAAGGACTTGGGGACCGGGATGGGGGCTGGGGACAGCGGGGCATCCGTAGGGCGGCGCTCGTCGCTGACCCGCTCGATCGCCGCAATAGCAACGACCAACACCACCGCCGCGGCCACTCCGGCTGCGACCTTCCACGCAACGCTCCGCCAGTCCGGCCGGCTGAGCGCCACCGCGGGGGCGAGCTCGATCACCGCGTCGTGGTCGCCGATCTCGCCCTGGCTTGGTGTCGTGTCGACCCGCGGGGCGCCATCGACGAGGGAGGCCCGATCCGACGAGGGGCGCTCGAGCAGGTCCACGTCGACTGCGACGCTCCCACGTTGGACGACGTCGTCAAAGGAGATCGCTGGCGCCTCCCGGTCGAGCGCCTCGGCGAACCGAGCGATCTGCCGTTCGAGGTCAGTGGGCATGCTCAACCTCCAGCTCCGACCGGAGCCGGGTCATCCCCCGCTCGCAATCGCGGTGCACGGTCGACGCCGTCACACCGAGGATCTCGGCCGCCTCACGCAACGTGTAGCCGAAGCCGATCACGAGGACGACCGCAGACCGCTGGGCCTCCGACAAGGCTGCGATCGCCGGTGCGAGACCAGGCTCGAACGAGTCGTTGGGCGGGGCGATCGCCGGTGCCAGCTCGTGCACGGGGATGTCGCGTGCAGCGCTGCGGATCGCCATCGTCCGCCCCACCCGGCACAGGTAGCCGACCGGGCTCTCGATCTCGGCCACACGGTCCCAGTTCTGCCACGCCCACGCCAACGCATCAGCGGCCGCCTCACGTCCGACGACTGCGCCGAAGCCCGCAACCAGGGCTCGGCGCAACCGAGGCTCGACCTCTCCAGCAAACCGCTCGAAGTCCGACCGTCCTGGATCCATCACAGACGAAAGCATCCCAACTGCCGACCTGCGCGACGCAGATCGCGATTTCCTCTCACTTCGCGCCCCGTGATGCAACCCCACGAACGGACGGCAGCCCGTCAGCTCTCGAAGCGGAGCGGCCCCGGCGAGTGACCGCGAGAATGACGCGGTGGAACAAGCCCTCCGAGTGGCGGCGCTGGGCGCGGTGTTCCTGTTGGTGTCGTGGGCCCTGTTGGCGGTGGCGGCCAGGCGATTGCCACCGGGTACGGCCCGAGATCTCGCCACTGTCCTTCCGGCTTGCCTCACCACGGCGCGACGGCTCCGCGGTGTCGCGCCGAGGTGTTCCGACGAGCGTAAAGGTTGCGGTGGCGATCGCCGGACTCTGGTTGCTCTCACCCATCGACCTCATACCCGAGTTCCTGCCGATCGTTGGACCTCTTGACGATGTCATCGTCATAGCGCTGGATTCGGTACGCGGCCCGACGGGTGCCACGGGAGGTGGTGGCGGACGCATGGCCGGCAGAGGAGCGGATCCTCACTCGGCTGCTCGGAACCCCGACCCGCTGAACGGCGGGCTGCCGGTGACCCAATTCCTGCCGATCAACCGCAGTCGCATCTGATCCACATCTGCCGTTAGGGCCCGGACCGTTCAGGTCGGGCAGTTCGGCTTCCCCTGGCTCTGCTGGAGTGCGTCGCAGTCTGTGGGCGCATCGTCGCTCTTGTCCCAGATCTCCCAAAGGCGCAAAGTGCGATATGAGACAGGGCGCTTGCGCTACCTGCGGACCAAAGGGGATCCAACGATGAACACCACGAGGGCGAGGCTGGCGTGCGGCGCGTTCGTCGCCGTGACGGGGGCGGGGTTTTTGGTGGCCGCGGCGGCGGCCGACCCACCGGCAGGGGTAGTGGGAGCCCATCAGCACTGGGTGCTCACCCACAGCGGTAGCTATGTCCCGGTGGGACCGAACTCCTGTGAAGGCGGGCAGAGCCGGCAGTTCGACAACTTCCACCTGAACGGTCACGTCGGTGAGCCGGGGAGCCGCGGCGTCATCGTCGGCCGTGCTTGCGGGGTTGATCCGAACGAACCCTGACGCACCGATCGGCCCGATAGGCGGAGGGCCAATAGTCCGCCCGCGGGGAAGGGTCGCTTGGGACAAGTCGCCCCTCGTTCGTCCCCCGACCCTGGACGTTCCGACGTCTGTCAGCTTGCCGTACCCGCCCACCTAGCAAACACTCCTGCCCTTCGCGTGGGCACATCTGCCGATAACGACCGCACCGGGAAGGGGGTGTCAGCACCCTGCGGGATCGGACGGACGACGGTCCGGTCGGTATTGCCGAGGGCGGCGAAGACCTGGTCACCGCCTGTTTGACCGAGACCCGCCTAGGCGCTTCGAACCTGGGCTTGGACGGGCGCTCCGTCGTCATGGTCCACGACGCCGCACGCCAGGGCCGCTTCGCCCTGCCCCTCACGATGTAGGCAGCCGCCTCCGCACCCATCTGAGGGGCGCCGAGCAGTCCTACCCGAGGTGAGGGACACTGGGGCGAAGAGACGGAGGCGACCATGTCCGGAATCGCAGTCATCACCGAAGCGTGCATCGACACCAAGGATCGGGCATGCGTCGACGTCTGCCCCGTGCAGTGCATCTACGAGTTCGACCCAGCCAAGAACGTCCTCTACTCCGAAGAGGAGGCCGGAAGCGGCGTAACGGAGAACACGCACCAGCCGAACCCCGATGCGATCGCCATCTTCGGTGACACGACGCTCTACGTGAACATGGACGAGTGCACGTCGTGCACGGCCTGCTACCAGCCCGATGTCTGCCCGGTCGGGGCGATCTACACCGAGGAGGCTGTCCCCGACGGACAGACGAAGACGACCTACAACAAGGAAGACCCGCACAAGGGCCACGACCACACGTTCTTCATCCAGCACAGCCGAGACGTCTTCGCCGACTGAACGAGCTACGGCGGCGTCCCGCAGGGAGCGGCCACCCCGTTCCGTTGGCCAGCACATGGAGCCTGGAACGCCCCTCGCGGATGGCGTCCCATGCCTGCCGACAATGCAATGCGAGCAGCGGGCGCAACGGGCAGGATGCAACGCGTGGCGATCCAAGTGATCCCGATCCTTCGAGTCGTAGATGCTGCGATCGCCAGTGCCTGGTACGCGCGACTTGGCTTCCGCCAGGAGTGGGAGCATCGCTTCGGGCCTTCGTTCCCTGCGTTCGTGTCGCTTGCGCTCGACGACGCCCGCCTGTTCCTCTCGGAGCACGAAGGGGACGCGCAACCCGATGGACTCGTCTACCTGCGGTTGGCTTCGCTCAGAGCCGTCGCCGACGAGTTCGAGGCGATCTTGATCGATCAGCCCTGGGGGCCAGAGGTGCACCTCACCGACCCCGATGGCAATCGTGTTCGGATCGGCGATGCGGCGGCAGAGCTGCCGACGTGACGCCCGCGGCGTAGCGGTCGACCAGCCCGCTCCGGTCAGCTCTTGAAGAGGAACTCCTCGTCTTCGGGGTCGAGGAAGAGGCGCAGCTCGTCGGCTAGGTCGGGGTGGGAGGCCAGCGTGGGCTCGGGGTCGTCGGCCACGATGCGCTCGGCGGCGGCCCGCGCCGCCAGCACGGCCTGCTTGTCTCGACGCAGCGACGCCAGCTTGAGGTCGCTGCGGCCCTTCTGCCGCTCGTTGAAGAGGGTGCCCTCGCCCCGGATCTCGAGGTCGACCTCGGCCAGCTCGAAGCCGTCCTCGGTGCGCACGAGGGCCTCGAGGCGGGCGTTGCCCTCCGCCCGCTCCTCCTCGTCGCCCTCGGCCCCGCCGCTGCCGGTGACCAGGTAGCAGAAGGAGGCGTCGGCGCCTCGCCCCACCCGGCCCCGGAGCTGGTGGAGCTGGGCGATGCCGAAGCGGTCGGCGGAGAGGATCACCATCACCGTGGCGTTGGCGACGTCGACGCCCACCTCGATGACGGTGGTGGCCACCAGCACCTGCACCTGCCCCTCCCGGAAGGCGGCCATGGTGCGCCTCCTTCTCCGCCCGCCGGGAGCCGACCGTGGAGCAGCCCAAGCGAGAGGCCGGAGAGCTCGTCGGCCTCCAGGCGGGCGAAGGTCTCCTCGGCGGACGCGGCCTCGAGCTTGTCGCTCTCCTCGATGAGCGGGCACACGACGTAGGCCTGGCGACCGGCGGCCACCTCCTCTCGCACGCGGGCCCACACGTCGGCCTCCTCGTCCTCGCCCTTGGCCCAGGTGGTGACGATGGGCTGCCGGCCGGCCGGCTTCTCCTGCAGCACCGACACGTCGAGGTCGCCGTAGACGGTCATGGCTGCGGTACGCGGGATCGGCGTGGCCGTCATCACCAGCACGTCGGGCACGGCGCCGCCGCTGGCCTTGCCGGCCAGGGCGGCCCGCTGCTCCACCCCGAAGCGGTGCTGCTCGTCGACCACCACCACGCCGAGGCTGCGGAACTCCACCGCCTCCTGGATGAGGGCGTGGGTGCCGACGAGGATGTCGACCTCGCCGGCGGCGAGGGCACCCAGGATCCGCTGGCGCTCCTTGCCGGTGACCCGGTTGGTGAGCAGCTCCATGGTGAGGGGCCGGTCGCCGAAGAGGGTGGCGCCCTCGTCGGGCACCTCGATCCCCTCGAGCAGCGGGCGCAGGCCGCGGTGGTGCTGCTCGGCGAGCACCTCGGTGGGGGCCATGAAGGCGCCCTGGTGGCCGCCCTGCACGGCGGTGAGCAGGGCCGCCATGGCCACCACCGTCTTGCCGCTGCCGACGTCGCCTTGCAGCAGCCGGTGCATCGGGACCGGGCGGGCCAGGTCGGCGCTGATCTCGGCGATGACCCGTCGCTGGTCGCCGGTGAGCTCGAAGGGCAGGGCGGCGAGGAAGCGGCCGACCAGCGCCCCGTCGGTGACGTGCTCGATGCCTTGGCTGGTGGTCTCGATGCGACGCTTGCGGAGCACCAGGGCCAGCTGGATTCGCAGCAGCTCGTCGAACACCAGACGCCGGCGGGCCGCCTCCGCCTCGGCCATCGACTCCGGCGCGTGGATGCCCCGGAACGCCGCGGTGCGGTCGACGAAGTCGTGCTCGTCGAGCAGCCACGTGGCAGCGGGTCGAGCAGCTCGCCGCTGCGACGCAGGGCCTCGCCCACCCAGCCCCGAAAGTCCTTCGAGTAGAGGCGAGCCTTGTCGGACTGCGGGTAGAGCGGCGTGATCTCGAGCCGGTCGTCCTCGTCGAGGAGGTCGATCTCCGGGTTGGCCAGCTGCTTCTGGCCGCGGTACTCGGTGACCTTGCCGAAGAACATCGCCTCGGATCCCTCGGGGAGCTGCCGGGCCCGCCACGGCTGGTTGAAGAAGGTGATCCGCAGGTAGCCCGACCCGTCGGTGATCCGGAGCTCGGTGCGGGCCTTGCCCTGCCCGCGGCCCGGCACGGAGGCGGACGACACCACCTTGCCGAAGACCCAGGCTGGACTCGTCGACCCGCGCCTCGCGGATCGACGTCTGCTTGGTCTTGTCGATGTAGCGACGCGGATAGTGGGTGAGCAGGTCGACGATGGTGTCGATCTCGATGCCTGCCAGCGCCTTGGCTCGCTCAGGCCCGACCCCCTTGAGCTCGGTGACCGGCAGGTCCGCGAGCTCGCGAGGCGACCTGGGCCACTACTCGATGCCGAAGAGGTACGGGTAGAGCGGCTGGCCGCCGTGGTGGACCTCGGCGGTGGCGGCCGGGCGGTGCTCGGCCAGCCACTCGGTGATGTGGCGGGTGCCGCCGGCCGATGGCGCCCTCGCCCTCGATGATGGTGACGATCTCGTGGCTGGGCAGCGACCAGCTCGGCCAGCAGGCGGGTGGCGGCGTCGCCGAGGTCGGCCTCCACCGCCCGGATGCCGTCGCGGGCGATGCCGAGCCAGTCGCCCGTCGGCGATCGGGCCGACGTCGCAGGTGGAGTCGCGCACCGCCTGGGTGACCTCGCCGGCCACCACGTTCGCGGCCGCCTCGGCCATCTCGGCGGCGTTGACCTCGCCGTCGGCCTCGGGGTCGTAGGCGAGCAGGGCGGCGAAGCCCTCGGTGATGCCCTTGGTGGGCACGACCAGCACCGTCTTGGTGGTGTGGGCGTCGACCTGCTCGGCCACCGGGATGATGTTCTTGTTGTTGGGCAGGATGACGACGTCGTCGGCCGGCACCTGCTCGACCGCCGCGAGCAGCTCGGCGGTGGAGGGGTTCATCGACTGCCCGCCCGTGACGATGCCCTGCACCCCGAGGGAGTGGAAGATGCGGCGGATCCCGGCGCCGGTGGCCACCGCCACCACCGCGCAGCTGACCGGGGTGCGCAGGTGGCTCGGGCACCTCGTCGGGGTCGGCCACGGCGTCGCGCACCCAGCGCTCCTCCTCCACCTGCTCGATGAGGTCGGTGACGCGGATCTTGCGGGGGCGGCCGATCTCGATGGCCGCCTCGATGGAGGCCCCGATGTCGTCGGTGTGGATGTGGCAGTTCCAGATGCCGTCGCCGCCCACCACCACGATGGAGTCGCCGATGCCCGCCCACACGTCCTTGAAGGCCGGGAATGGCGGCGTCGTCGGCCTCGAGGAAGTACATGACCTCGTAGCGCAGGTCCGAGACGTCGCCGTGCTCGCCGCCGTCGCCGTGGCCGGGGAGCGGCTCGGTGAACACGGGCCCGTCCACCTCCTCGCGGCTCGGGCACCGGCCGGCCGTCGGCCACGTTGAGCAGGACGTCGAGGAGGAGGAGGAACCCGGTGCCGCCGGCGTCGACCACGCCGGCGTCCTTGAGCACCGGGAGCATGTCGGGCGTGCGCGCCAGCGCATCGGCGCCTTGCGGCGCGGGCGGCCTCGAGCACCGCCAGCAGGTCGGCTCCGCCGGTCGCCGCCGTCGACCGCGGCCTCCGAGCACTCGCGCACCACGGTGAGGATGGTGCCCTCGACCGGGCGCATCACGGCCTCGTAGGCGGCCGCGGACGCGGCGGCCAGGGCGGCGGCCATGCTGGCGCCGTCGAACCCGTCGCGTCGGCCGCCACGGCGGCCAGCCTCGCAGGATCTGCGACAGGATCACGCCGGAGTTGCCGCGGGCGCCCATCGAGCGAGCCGTGGCTGATGGCCTTGCACACCGCGGCCAGGTCGTCGTCGGCGCCGTCGAGCTCGCTCGGCCACCGCCGCCGAGGGTGAGGGCCATGTTGGTGCCCGGTGTCGCCGTCGGGCACCGGGTAGACGTTGAGCTTGTTGATGCCCGTCCTTGTGGGCCTCCAGAGCGTCGCGGTAGCCCAGCACCACGGCCCGGAGCTCCTCGGCGCCCAGGCGCGTCAGCGACGTCATCGCCCGGATACTAGGAGGCCACGGATCCAGCCCCGGGGTTGGCGGCGCGCCGAGGGCTGCCGGTAGCCTCTCCCGGTCCTGAGCACCGGTCGTTGGCCGGTCCCGATGCATCGAGGTTCTAGGTCATGGCTGCTGTGTGCGACGTCTGCGGGAAGCACCCGTCGTTCGGGATGAACGTGAGCCACTCGCACCGTCGCACCAAGCGCCGCTGGAACCCGAACATCCAGCGCATCCGGGCCATCGTCGACGGCTGCCCCAAGCGGCTGCACGTCTGCACCGGCTGCATCAAGGCCGGGAAGGTCCAGAAGAAGGTCAGCTGAACCGCTGAGGGTGGTGCCAGCACCACCCCAGACGTGCATGGCAGCGACATGGCGGCTGTCCCGCTCCTCTGGTGGGGTGGCGGCGACGCCGGGCGAACGCCCGAACCGGAGCGTCGCCAGCTCTCCGGAGGACCATCACGTGCGAACCCTGAACCGAGTGGGTGCCTGGCACTCCTCGCCCTCACCCTCGCCAGCGGCGTGGCCGCCTGCGGAGACGACGACGACGGCGCACGACCACCACCACGGCGGCCGCCGACGGGGGCGAGCAGGCCGGGGCCAGCGAGGAGTTCTGCGGGGCGGTGGTCGACTTCAACAGCGCCGTCTTCGAGGTGGAGCTCGAGGACGACTCGAGCGAGGCCGACATCAAGGCGGCCGGCGAGGGCCTGGCCCCGTTGGGCCAGGCCCTCGAGGACGAGGCGCCCGACGGACCTCACCGACGCCGCCGCCGAGCTGAACGCGGTGGTGCAGCCGCCTCACCGAGGGCGATGCGGAGGCCTTCAACGCCGAGAGCGACCTTCGCCACCTACACGGCCTTCATCACCCCGGCCATCAAGGCCTGCGACTTCGAGAGGTCGCCGTCACCGGCGGTCGACTACGCCTACGAGGGCGTCCCGGAGACCATCGATGCCGGCACGGTGTCGTTCGCCTTCGAGAACGCCGCCGAGGAGCGAGGAGCACGAGATGGTCGTGTTCCGCAAGGCCGACGGCGTCACCCTCCCGTGGGAGGAGCTGTTGGAGCTCCCGGATGAGGAGGCCGAGGAGAAGGCCCAGTTCGTCACGGCCGCCTTCGCCCCTCCGGGCGAGGGCAGCTCCACCCTGGCCGAGCTCGAGCCGGGCGTCTACGCCATGGTCTGCTTCATCCCGGTGGGGGGCGGCGAGGACGGCCCGCCCCACTTCACCGAGGGGATGCTGGAGGAGTTCTCAGTCGAGTAGCGCACCCCACCTCCCATGGGTGGACGGGGCCGTCGCGGCGGATGCGGCGGCCCCGTTCGCGCTCGTCTGGCTGGCCGCGGAGCGGGGGAACTACGGTGACCGGCACCCGATTTGCCCTCAAGGAGCCGACCGCATGCAGGGAGTCATCAAGTCGTACGACCCCGGGTCGGGCGACGGCGTGGTGCTCTGCGACACGGACTTCGAGGAGTACGACCTGGCGCCTGACGCGCTGGACGGCTCGGTGTTCCGGATGCTCCGACAGGGCCAGCGGGTGATCTTCGACGTCGACGACGCCTCCCAGGCAACCCGGTTGCGCCTCGGCTCCGAAGTGGACATGGGAACCCCCGGCTTCGGAGGCATCCCCGAGATCCCGACGCAACCCAGCTGAACCGCCGCACGGAGACCACCATGACCGCCGCCCCCACCGACAACCAGAGGCTCAAGGACTGGGTCGAGCACTGGGCGGGGGTGCTCCAGCCGGACCGGGTGGCGTGGTGCGACGGGTCCGAGGAGGAGTGGGATCGCCTCACCACCTTGCTGGTGGAAGACGGCACCTTCACACGGCTCGACGACAGCAAGCGCCCCAACAGCTTCTTGGCCCTGTCCGACCCCGGCGATGTGGCCCGGGTGGAGGACCGCACCTTCATCTGCTCGGAGCGCGAGGAGGACGCCGGACCCACCAACAACTGGCGACCGCCGGCGGAGATGCGGACCGAGCTCCTGGAGCTCTTCGATGGCGCGATGCGAGGGCGGACGCTGTACGTGGTCCCGTTCTCGATGGGGCCGCTCGGCTCCCCCATCGCCCACGTCGGGGTGCAGCTCACCGACTCGGCCTACGTGGCCGTGAACATGCGGATCATGACCCGCATGGGCCAGCCGGTGCTCGACGTGCTGGGCTCCGACGGCGACTTCGTCCCGTGCGTGCACTCGGTGGGGTACCCGCTGGTGCTCGCCGACGGCACCACCCGGCCGGACGTGCCGTGGCCCTGCGATGCCGAGAACAAGTACATCACCCACTTCCCCGACACCCGGGAGATCTGGAGCTACGGCTCGGGCTACGGCGGCAACGCCCTGCTGGGCAAGAAGTGCTTCGCCCTGCGCATCGCTTCCACCATGGCCCGCGACGGCGGGTGGCTGGCCGAGCACATGCTGGTGCTGGGCCTCACCAGCCCGCAGGGTGAGAAGACCTACGTGGCGGCGGCCTTCCCGTCGGCGTGCGGCAAGACCAACATGGCGATGATGATCCCCACCCTGCCGGGGTGGAAGGTGGAGACCATCGGCGACGACATCGCCTGGATGAAGTTCGGCGACGACGGCCGGCTCTACGCCATCAACCCCGAGGCCGGGTTCTTCGGCGTCGCCCCCGGCACCGGCGAGGAGACCAACCCCAACGCCATCCGATCGCTCGACGGCAACTCCATCTTCACCAACGTCGCCCGCACCGACGACGGCGACGTGTGGTGGGAGGGCCTCTCGGCTCCCCCGGAGCACCTCACCGACTGGAAGGGCAACGACTGGACGCCGGATGCCGAGGCCCCGGCGGCCCACCCCAACGCCCGGTTCACGGCCCCGGCATCCCAGTGCCCATCCATCGCACCGGAGTGGGAGGACCCCAACGGCGTCCCCATCTCGGCCATCCTCTTCGGCGGACGCCGGGCCACCAACGTCCCGCTGGTCACCGAGAGCTTCAGCTGGCAGCACGGCGTCTTCCTCGGCTCCATCATGAGCTCCGAGACCACGGCCGCCCAGGCGGGGGCGGTGGGCAAGCTCCGCTTCGACCCCTTCGCGATGCTCCCCTTCTGCGGCTACGACATGGGCCGGTACTTCCAGCACTGGCTGGAGATCGGCGAGCGCGACGGCGCCCAGCTGCCCAAGCTCTTCTGGGTGAACTGGTTCCGCAAGGACGACGACGGCAAGTTCCTGTGGCCCGGGTTCGGCGAGAACAGCCGAGTGCTCAAGTGGGTCGTCGAGCGGGTCCACGGCGACGGCGACGCGGTCGACACCCCGATCGGCCGGGTCCCCACCCCCGACGCCCTCGACACCACCGGCCTCGACATCGACGACGCCGTGGTGCGCCAGCTGGTGTCGGTGGAGGCCGAGTCGTGGCGCGCCGAGATGCCCCAGCTCGAGGAGCACTACGCCAGCCTCGGGAGCTCCGTCCCCGCTGCGCTGCGTGACGAGCTCGACGAGCTCGAGAAGCGCCTGGCCCAGTAGTGCCGCCGGCCCTCAGGGGCCGAGGTCCTTGGTCATCAGGTCGGCCCAGGGCGAGTCGAGCTCCTGGCCTGAGTCCCCCCAGCGCCGGCTCGTCCCCGACACCAGCACGTAGGCGGCCGTCAGCAGCACCGCCAACCCGGCCAAGGCCGGGAGCTCCGCGCTCCCGTTCCACACGGGGTCGAACCGGCCCGACCCCGCCCACAGCGCCGCCCCCACGAAGGGCGCAGCCCACACGGCGGGCACCGCGACCGCGAGGACGGCCAGTCGACCCGCGGCGTCGCCGTCGTCGACGAGCCGGGCCCGAGCCCGGAGGAACCGCAGCAGGAGAGCCACCGCCAGGCTGCCGACGACCACCGCGCCGACGATCAGCCCGAAGCGGGCTCCGGCGAGGTCGTCGAAGGCGATGCGCTCGGCGTAGACCGTGCCGGGGGCGGGCTCGGCGACCACCATCCCCGTGCTCGAGTCGAGGGCCTCGTGGTGGTACGGCAGCAGGAGCTCAGCGGTGCTCGCCAGCCCCGCCACTGCCGCCAGCCGGGCTGGCCACACTGCGCCCAGGCGCCAGCTGGCCACCGCCACCAGCAGCCAGCCCCCGACGTCGGGCAGCACATCGAGCGCCACCACCCGGCCATCGACGGCGACGAGCAGGAGGCCCGTGGCGGCCAGCGTGAGAGGTCGGCTGCGCACCCAGGGGAGCGTACCGAGAGCGGCTCAGGCGTCCCGTGTGGAAAGGGGCAGCAGCCCGGCGTCGCGGCAGAGGTCGGCCAGCTGACCCAGCTCCTCCACGTACGCCTCCCGGACGAGCCCACCTTCGAGGTAGCGCTTGCGCAGCTCGAGGAACAGGCCTTCCACCAGGAGATCGACCAGCTGGTCGTACAGGCGACCCTCGAGCAGGTCGTCGCCGCTCACGAGCTGCAGGGTGCCCAGGACGTCGTCCTGCTCCTGCCGCACCCGCTGCACCAGCTGCTCATGTGCATCCACGTCCTCTTGGTTCACCGCGCGGCACGGGATCTCCTGCTGGTTCTTCTGGCTACCATCGGGCGATCCCACCACCAGGAGGCTCGATGGCTGTCAGTGCGTACATCCTGATCCAGACCGAGGTCGGCAAGGCCGCCCAGGTGGCTCAGGAGGTGGCCGGCATCGACGGGGTGGTATCGGCCGAGGATGTGACGGGCCCGTACGACGTCATCGCCCGAGCGGAGGCCAGCACGGTCGATGAGCTCGGGAAGATGGTGGTGAGCCGCGTGCAGATGATCGACGGCATCACCCGCACCCTCACGTGCCCTGTGGTGCACCTCTGACCCACTGGCGGACCAGCGCCAGCTGGTAGGTGGTGAGGCCGAAGATCGCCACCCCCACCGGGATGTGCCAGGCGGCGGCGCTTGCCGTGTCCCGCCCGACGAACCCCAGGCCCACCTGGCTGAAGGCAAGGGCCAGCAACCCGACCGAAGCTGCGAACAGCGGGCCGTCGGCCCGACCGACCACGGCCAGGGCCACCCCGACGAGGGTGAGGGCGAAGGTCACCTCTCCCAGGATCCCGTGCAGCGAGATGCCGGCGCCCTCGAACAGGTGCTGACCGGCGAGGGCCGCCTGCACCAGCACCAGCGCGGGCAGGACCCAGGCCAGCACGAGGAAGGCGCGCCGGAGGCCCGGCGAGGCGGAGGAGGGAGCGGATGCGGCCATGCGGTCTCTCGATCAGGGTGAGGGGATGGGGGAGATGGTGATGGCCCGCAGGGCCAGGCCCATGAGGAAGAGGCCGCCCAGCCCGTAGAGGAGGTGCCGGTGGGCCTCCAGCTGGTGGCGGTAGCTGTAGACGATCCCGATGGTGGCAAGGGCCACGAAGCCGTAGAAGGCGTGGAACTGCGCCACCTCGACGTCCCGAAGCGCCACCAGGGCAACACCGAGGCAGACCTCCGCGACGATGGTGAGCTCCGCCACCACGGTGGTGCGCCACAGCCAAGGAGACCGCAGCTGCTCCCACTGATGGGCCGCCAACGCCCAGCCACCCACGATGGCGTTGCTGGCGACCACCACCCAGGCGAAGTCGGCGTGGAGCTGCCGCAGCGTCACCGAAGGTCAGTGGCTGCCGCTGGAGCCGCCGGCCACCGTGTAGCTCCACAGCTCCGACGACACGCCCACCGGCTTCGGGGCGTCGCCACCGTGGGGGTGCCCACCGGAACCGGCGCCCTTGCCCTCGCTCTGGTGCCCGGCCCCGAAGGCGGGGCTGCTCACCCAGGCGTTGAAGGCGTCCTCGTCCCGCCACCGGGTGACGACGAGCCAGGTGGTGCGGTCGTCGGTGGGCTGGAGGAGCTCGAACCCTTCGAAGCCGTCCTGGCCGTCGACGGCCCCCGCCCGCTTGGCGAACCTCTGGGCCAGCTCGTCGCCGCTGTCGGCGGCCACGGTGATGGCGTTGATCTTGATCACGGTCACCTCCGGAGCCTCCCCCGCCCCGCAGGCGTCGCGCCAGTCTGCCGACGTGACGGGTGGCGATCTGCTGGACTGGCGATCATGGTCGATCTCGTCATCCGCGACGGCAACCTGGTGGACGGGACCGGAGCGCCGGCTCGTCCCGCCGATGTGGTGGTCGACGGGGGGCGGGTTGTCGAGGTGACCGACCCGGGCCAGGGGCCCACCGCGGGCGCCGAGCGCGTGATCGACGCCGATGGGCGGTTGGTCACCCCGGGGTGGGTCGACGTGCACACCCACTACGACGCCCAGGTGACCTGGGACCCGTGGGTGACCCCCAGCTCGTGGCACGGGGTCACCACGATCGTGATGGGCAACTGTGGTGTGGGGTTCGCACCGGCCGCCGCCGACCGGCACGACTGGCTCATCCAGCTCATGGAGGGCGTGGAGGACATCCCCGGCTCGGCCATGACCGAGGGGATCACCTGGGACTGGACGTCGTTCCCCGAGTACCTCGACACCGTGGCCCGTTCGCCTCGGGTGCTCGACGTGGGGGCGCAGATCGCCCACGGCCCGCTGCCGCGCCTTCGTGATGGGCGACCGCGGCGCCGCCAACGAGCCGGCCACCGACGAAGACCGCCGCGAGATGGGCCGCCTCGTGGAGGAGGCCCTCCGCGCCGGTGCGCTCGGCTTCTCCACCAGCCGGACGCCGTTGCACCGCTCGGCGGAGGGCGAGCTGGTGCCCGGCACCCACGCCGAAGCCTCGGAGCTCATGGCCATCGGGGCCGCCATGGCACGGGTCGGCCACGGCGTGTTCCAGTTCGCGCCCGACCACGCGCGGGTGCCCGTGGAGGAGTGGCCGTGGATGCGAGCCCTCGCCGAGGCCACCGGCCGGACCGTGAGCGTCAACCTCAACCAGCCGGACCAGGATCCGGAGGTCTGGCGGGAGGTCTTGCGGCTCCTGGAGGAAGCGGCCGCCGAAGGCCTCCCGATCGTCGCCCAGGTGGCCGGCCGCTCGATCGGCATCCTCTACTGCCTGCACGGCAGCGTGCACCCGCTGCTGTTCCACCCTGCCTACGCAGAGATCGCCGACCTGCCCATGCCCGAGCGCCTGCGGGCGCTGGCCGAACCCGATCGCCGACGCCGGCTCGTCCACGAGGTCCCCGACGACGGCGGGTTCTTCCAGCGGGTGGTGCTCGACAAGGCCGAGCGGATGTGGCTGGTCGACGGACCCGACATCGACTACGAGCCGACCGCCGACACCTCGGTGGGGGCGATGGCCGCCCGCCTCGGGGTCCCGGCCATGCAGGTCCTGGTCGACCACCTCACCAGCGACGACGGTCAGGGCATGGTCTACGCCCCCTTCTTCAACTACAGCTACGGCGACCTCTCCATGACCTACGAGGCCACCCTGCACCCGGGAACCCGGCTGGGACTGTCCGATGCAGGGGCCCACTGTGGGGCCATCTGCGACGGCGGCACCCCCACGTTCATGCTCACCCACTGGGCGCGGGATCGGCGGCGAGGGCCCACCATCCCCCTGGAGCACGTGGTGCACCGGCAGACCCGTCAGACTGCCGAGCTGTTCGGGCTGCTCGATCGGGGTTCGGTGGCGCCCGGGATGCGGGCCGACCTCAACGTCATCGACTTCGATGGGCTGGGGTTCGGCCTGCCCCGAATGGCCTTCGACCTCCCCGCCGGGGGGCGACGGCTGGTGCAGCAGGCGCGTGGCTACGCCGCCACCTTCGTGGCAGGGGTGCAGACGGTGCACGACGACGAGTTCACCGGTGCCCTGCCCGGCCGGTTGGTGCGAGGCCCGCAGCAGGCCTGAGCTACTCGCCGCAGGGGGCTCCGGCCTCCAGGTTGGTGATGGTGTCGTCGTCGTCGAGAAAGGCGGTGATGGCGCCCCCGTCCACGGCCACCTGGAGGAACGCTGGGAAGGGGTCCTCGGCCGGAACGCGCTCCACCGCCCCCGGGTAGAGCTCCTCGGCGTCCGCCGCGGTGGCCCCGAACCCGAGGCCGGCGCGGGTGCCCACGGCTGGCGGGGCACCGGTGATCCGCCACGCAAACAGGTGCTCGCCGGCACCGAAGTCGGTGGTGCCGTCGGTGAAGAGCAGCACCAGCCCCTCCCACTCGACGCCACGGATCTGCTCACCAGGACAGGTCCCGTAGACGCTGAAGGAGGGCGACCAGCCGGCGTCGACCGACGGCGGCCCGAGCTCCTCGGTCACGGCGGCGATCGCCGCGTCTGGGCTGGCCCCGAGGTCGACCACACCCAGCCCGTCGCCCCGGAGGGCGATGGGGGCCGGTGCGACCGTGGTGGCGTCTGGGGTCGTGGTCGTCGTGGTGGCGTCGACCACCGTGGTGCTGGTGGCAGCGGCAGGTGCCGACCCGTCGTCGCCGCACCCGGCCAGGGCGACGACGGCCAGGGCCAGCGAGGCGGCGAGCCTCACCACGCCGCTCGCAGGATGTCGCGGGCATCGCTCTCGGATACGGGCCGCGGGTTGGCGGCCACGCTGCGATTGGCCTGCGACAGCCGGGCCACGGCCTCCAGGTCGTCCTGCTCCACCCCCACCTCCGAGAGGCGACCGGGCAGCCCCACCCGGGCGCGCAGGGCGTCGATGGCGCCTGCGGCGTCCTCGGCCCCGTCCATGGCAGCCCCGATCCGGCTGACGGCCTCCGGCACGGCCGCTGCGTTGTAGCGCACCGCGTGGGCCAGGAGGATGGCGTTGGCCAGGCCGTGCGGAATCCCCGTGCGACCGCCGACCAGCTGCGCGAGGCCGTGGTGCACACCCATCCCGGCGTTGAGGAGCGCGCGCCCGGCGAGCGCGGCGCCCTCGAGCATGGCGGCACGGGCCGCCAAGTCGTCGGGGGCGTCGACCACGGTGGGCAGCGCACGGTGGATGATGGTCGCCCCGGCCAGGGCGATCGCCTCCGCTTCCGGCGAGCGGCGGGTGGCGTAGGCCGCCTCCACGCAGTGGGCCAGCGCGTTCATCCCCGTCTCGGCACTCACCCGAGCTGGGGTCGACAGCGTCAGCTCAGGGTCGTACACGGCGATCACCGGCGCTGACGTCGGCCCGCCCGCCCCCTGCTTCTGCCTCGTGGCCGGGTCGGTCATCCCGAAGAAGGGGGTGAGCTCGGCGCCCGAGTAGGTGGTGGGGATGCTCACGTGGGGCAGGACGGGCCGGTCGAGGTGGGAGGCACCAGGCATCCCCGCCTCCTGCTCGACGAAGAAGCACACCGCCTTGCCCAGGTCGGCGCAGGAGCCGCCACCGAAGGACACCACCGCGTCGACGGCGTCCCGGCGAGCCTGCAGCACCGCGTGCTGGACCAGGTCCACGGGCACGTGCGACCGGACCTCGGCGAAGGTCGATTCGAGCGACCGGCCGATCAGGCTGACCAACCGCTCGCCGTCCGGGGAGCCCAGGCGTCCCTCGCTGGTGACGAGGAGAACTCGGCGCGATCCGAGAGCACGGAGGATGGCTCGGGAGCCCGCCGAGGGCGCCGGCGCCGAACACCAGCTGCTGCGCCAGGGCGGTGTGGGTCCAGGCCCGCTCCACGTCAGCCCAGACCGGCGAAGAGGTCGTCGTCGCGGTGCCCGTCGGGGACGCCGTGGCGGATGAACCACTCCTGGCCGAAGATGCGGCGAACGCTTCCGGAGGCAAGGCGAGGAAGAACGACGTCTCGGGGATCTGACTGGCGTGCACAGCCATCGATGCTCGCTTCGCCTCGAGGTGGTCGCTGACGTCGACGGTCGTGGTGATGAGCCGATCGGGGCGTCCGAAGGTGTCCATCTCGGTGACGTCAGGGCACCTCCTCTGGCGGCATCTCGCCCGATCTCCACCGACGCCAGCATGAGATCCGCGGAGGTGGTCCCGGTTCATCGTGGCCTCGAACACCCGCGGCGTGCCGGCCAGCTCGGCGGCCCGCACCCCCACCCGGTGCACCTGGATGTGGTCGGGGTGCCCGTAGCCGCCGTCGGAGTCGTAGGTGGTGAGGATGTCGGCGTCCTCCTCGCGGAGGATGTCGGCCAGCCGTCCCGCTGCCTCGTCGAGGTCGGCCTGCCAGAAGGCGTCGGGGAGGTCGTTCTCCGGGGTGCCGATCATCCCGGAGTCGTGGTAGCCCGAGGAACTCGACCCGCTGGACGCCGAGGATCGTCGGCCGACGCGCTGGACCTCCTGCTCTCGCCGCTGCCAGAGCGGCTCCTCCGGGTCGAGGACACCGTCCGCCA
Organism: uncultured Microthrixaceae bacterium; assembly: GCA_963795165.1. Classification (GTDB taxonomy): domain Bacteria; phylum Actinomycetota; class Acidimicrobiia; order Acidimicrobiales; family VFJN01; genus VFJN01. Next base: position 1,090,236 of record CAWCGT010000001.1, read on the forward strand.
CCTCACCGTGCTCGCCCTTGGTGGCGAACACCAGCACCACCCGGTGTCCGGCGGCGGCTGCCTTGGCCAGCGTCCCACCGGTCTGGATGGACTCGTCGTCGGGGTGGGCGTGGAAGGAGACGAGGGTCGCCATGTCCGCCGAGGCTAGGGGCACGGCTAGGCGATCGCGCCGGCCTCCCGGAGCTTGGCCACCCGGTCGGCGTCGAGGCCCCACTCGCCGAGCACCTCGTCGGTGTGCTGACCGGCGTGGGAGGGCGGCCGCGGGATGGCCTGGGTGGTCACGGAGAAGCGGGGTGCCGGAGCAGGCTGCACCACCCCGTCCACCTCCACGAAGGTGCCTCGGTGGACGTTGTGCGGGTGGGTGGGCGCCTCGCCGAGCGAGAGGACGGGCGCGAAGCACACGTCGGTGCCCTCCATGACGGCGCACCACTCGTCTCGGGTCTTGGTGCTGAAGATGTCGGCCAGCTGCTCCTTCAGCGCCGGCCACTGGGCCCGGTCGTGCTGCCACGGCAGCTCCTCGCCCTCCAGGCCGGTGAGGCGGAGCAGCTCGGCGTAGAACTGCGGCTCGATCGAACCGATCGACACGTACTTGCCGTCGGCCGTCTCGTACACGTCGTAGAAGTGGGCGCCGCGTGTCGAGCATGTTGGTGCCCCGCTCGTCCTGCCAGATCGCCCATGGCCCGCAGGGCGTGGAACATGGTGGTGAGCAGGGCGGCGCCGTCGACCATGGCGGCGTCGACCACCTGGCCCTCGCCGGCGCGCTGGGCGCTGCAGCAGTCCGGCACACCATCCCGAAGGCGAGCAGCATCCCGCCGCCGCCGAAGTCGCCCACCAGGTTGAGCGGCGGGACGGGCGCTTCGCCCCGGCCGGCCGATGGGGTCGAGGGCCCCGGCCAGAGCGATGTAGTTGATGTCGTGACCCGCGGTGGGTGCGTAGGGGCCGTCCTGGCCCCAGCCCGTCATGCGGCCGTAGACCAGTCGGGGGTTCCGAGCCAGCACGACGTCGGGCCCGAGCCCGAGCCGCTCCATCACGCCCGGACGGAACCCCTCGATGAGGCCGTCGGCCTGCTCGGCCAGGGCCAGGACCGTCTCGACCCCGTCGGGGTGCTTGAGGTCGACGCCGATGGAGCGCCGGCCTCGGTTGTTGATGTCGGCGGGCGGGGTGGCCGGGTCGCCGCCGGTGACGTTCTGCGCCCGGTCGACCCGGATCACGTCGGCGCCCATGTCGGCCAGCATCATGGCGGTGAAGGGCCCAGGGCCGATCCCCGCCAGCTCGATGATCTTCAGGCCCGCGAGGGGTCCGGACATGCAGGTTCCTCTCTGTGGTGGTTCAGGCCGCGGGGGTGCGGGCGGCCAGGGACGTGACGGCGTCGATCAGGGCCGGCAGGTGGACGAGCGGGAGGTCGTGCCCCATGCCCTCGATCACCAGCAGCTCGCTCCCGGCACCAGCTCGGCGGTGCGCTGGCCACCCGAGAGGCGCCACCAGCGGGTCGACGTCGCCGTGGACGACGAGCGGTCGGGATGTCGAGCTTGGCGAGGCCCTCGGCCCGGCTGCCCGATGCAACGATGGCGAGGAGCTGACGGGCCAGACCGGCGGGGTGGAAGCAGCGGTCGTAGGTCCGCTCGGCCCTCCGTCGGGCCCACGCCTCGTCGAAGGTGTCAGGTCCGCTGATCGTCCGGGACGCCGGTGACGGCAGCGTCGATGGCTTCTTCCCGGGTGGCCGGCACGGGTCGCATCAGCACGGCCATGGCATCCGGGGTGGGCGTGCCGACGTCGGGATCCCCTGTGGTGGACATGATCGACGTCAAGGAGCGCACCCGCTCGGGGTGCTCGATGGCCATGGTCTGGGCGATCATGCCGCCCATCGACGCGCCGACGACGTGAGCGGAGGCCGATGCCGAGGTGGTCGAGCAGCCCCATGCCGTCGGCCGCCATGTCGGTGAGCCGGTAGGCCACCGCGACGGGCTCCCCCTGGGCGGCGGCGAGGAAGGTGGAGAGGAAGTCGCCACCGGCGTCGTCCACCTTGGTGGACAGACCGACGTCGCGGTTGTCGTACCGGATCACGTAGAAGCCGCGGTCGACCAGACCCTCGGCAGAGCTCCTCGGGCCAGGCGATCAGCTGGGCCCCCAGTCCCATCACCAGCAGCAGCGGCTCGCCGTCCGGGTCGCCGAAGGTCTCGTAGCAGATCTCGATGCCGTTGGCGGGGGCGAAGCGGGGGTCGGTCATCGGGCCATCCTGACGGCCTCTTGACCAGCCGGTCAAGGAGGCGGCGCAGGGGCGGAGTAGGTTCCGCGCATGACCGCCTTCGGGGTCCACACGGGCCTGCAGAACACGACCATCGGAGCGCTCCGGGACCTGTGGACCCGGATCGAGGACCACGGCTTCGACTGGATCTCGATCTGGGACCACTTCTACTCGGCCGACTTCTCCGGCTACGAGTGCCACGAGGCGGTGGCCTGCCACGCCGCATTGGCGTGCCACACCAGCCGCGTCCGGGTGGGCTCGCTGGTCTACTGCGCGGCTACCGTCACCCCGCCGTGCTGGCCAACGCCATCGCCACCATCGACCACCTCTCCGGCGGGCGGGCGGAGCTCGGGCTGGGCGCCGGCTGGGCGCAGAACGAGTACGAGGCCTACGGGATCCCGTTCCGCTCGCGCCGGGGAGCGGCTCGACCTGCTGGAGGAGTCGCATCCAGGCGATCCGCGGCCTTCTCCGCCAGGAGGTCACCGACGCTCGACGGCGCCCACGTCACCCTCGTCGACGCCCGCTGCGAGCCCAAGCCGCTCCAGGACGAGCTCCCGATCTGGGTGGGGGGCAGCGGCGAGAAGCGCACGCTGCGCATCGCCGCTCGGTTGCGCCGACGGCTGGAACGTCCCGTTCGTGGCACCGGAGACCTTGGCCCACAAGCGGGGCGTCCTCCACCGAGCACTGCGCCGAGGTGGGGCGCGACCCGGGGGAGATCCGCACGGCGGTGAACGTGGGCCTGTGCGAGGACGACGACGCTCTGCGGGCCCAGTTCGGGGCGTTGGCCGAGGGAGTGCGGCCAGGCGTGCTGATCGGCTCGCCCGACCAGCTCGTCCACCGCATCGGGGAGTACGTCGAGGCGGGGGCCGACCAGATCAACATCGCCTGCGTGCCCCCTGGGACCTGTCGCTCCTGGATCTGGCCACGGAGGCCATCGAGCAGCTGCGGTGACCGTTCGGGCCTGGGCACCAGGGCGGGTCAACCTGATCGGCGACCACACGGACCACACCGGGGGGCTGGTGCTCCCGATGGCGATCGACCTCGGCACCTCGGTGACCGGGGACCCAGGCGGCGAGGTGGTGATCCTGCGGTCCACCCACGAACGCGGAGCCGGCGCGCGTGCCGCTCGACGTGGCCGACCCGGCTGTCGTCGAGCCCGGCTGGGCCCGCTACGTGGCCGGCGTGGTGGCGGAGCTGCGCCCAGCCCGGGGCTTCGTCGGCGTGGTGGAGACCACGCTGCCGGTGGGGGCGGGTCTCTCGTCGTCGGCGGCGCTGGAGGTGGCCGTCGCGCTGGCGCTGGGGTTCGAGGGGCCGCCGCTGGAGCTGGCCAGGCTCGGCCAGCGAGCCGAGCAGCGGGCGTCGGGCGTGCCGTGCGGGATCATGGACCAGCTGGCCAGCGCGGCCGGCGTGGCCGGCCACGTCCTGCGCATCGACTGCACGACCCTGGCCGTCACCCCCGTGTCCGCTGCCCGAGGACCTCGAGGTGGTGGTGGTGGACTCCGGCCAGCGACGGGAGCTGGCCAGCAGCGCCTACGCCGAGCGGGCCGCCGACTGCCAGGCGGCTCAGGCGGCGCTGGGCCCGCTCCGGATGGCCACCGTCGCCGACCTCGATCGGCTCGGACGACCCGGTGGTGCGACGCCGAGCCCGCCACGTGATCACCGAGAACGCGCGGGTCGACGCGCTGGCCGAGCGCGCTGGCAGCCGGCGACCGGACCGTCATCGCCGAGACGATGGCGGCCAGCCACGCCAGCCTCCGCGACGATTTCGAGGTCAGCACCCCGACCCTCGACGCCCTGGTGGCGGGGTTGGTGACGCTCGACGGCGTCGTCGGCGCCCGACTCACCGGCGCCGGGTTCGGCGGCTGCGTGGTCGCGATCGTCACCCGCGGAGCACCTCTTGTGCTCGACCAGCAGGTCTGGCGGGTCCACCCGTCGTCCGGCGCCCACCGCAACCGCGATCTGTGAAGCGCTTCACATCTTGTCGAGGAGCTGCTGCTTCTTGGCGTCGAACTCGGCCTGGGTGAGCACGCCCTGCTGGCGGAGCTCGTCGAGCTCGCGCGATCTGATCGGGAATGGAGTCGCCCGCCGGGCGGGTCGCGCCGATGCGATCGAACTTGCGGTTCTCGTTGGCCTCCATCTGCTTGTAGATCTCGTTCTGCACCGCCGAGGGCTTGCGCACGTTGGAGAAGGACTGACGGCCCTGCTCGCCCGCGGACTCGATCACGAGGTCGCCAGAGCCCAGCATCCGCTCGAAGATCGTCTGGCTGAAGAACACGGTGTTGACCCGCTCGAGCGGGATCTCGATGCCCGTGCTTGGACAGCACGCCGTGCCGGTAGATGAGGCGATCGGTGGTGACCACGAAGTTGGTGGTGACCCAACGAACGTAGGTGACTCCGAGCCAGACCAACGTGCCCAGGACGAGCACGCCGGCCAGCGCCTCCAGGGCCGCCGGCGGGTCCTCGACCGCCACGAGGAGCACGCAGGCCCACCACCACCGCCGCCGCGAACGCGGCGCCGCGTCTTGAGGAAGGTCACCCAGTGCGGGTGGAGGTCGAGGACGATGTCCTCGCCCTCGTTGAGCAGCTTCTGCGAGAACGGCACGGCGGCAGCGTACCGCTAGGCCCAACCGAGCTCGTGGAGCCGCTCGTCGTCGATGCCGAAGTGGTGGGCGACCTCGTGGATGACCGTGATCCGAACCTGCTCGACCACCTCGGCCTCGTCGGCGCACCGGGCCAGGATCGGCCGGCGGAAGATGCTGATCCGGTCTGGCATCACCATCCCCTGTAGCCGGCGTCGCGCTCGGTCGAGCGGCACGCCCTCGTAGAGCCCGAGCAGCAGGCGAGCCCTCGCATCCCCTCCCGGACCATGGACGGCGACGTTGTCCACCAGCGCCCACAGGTCGTCGGGGATCTCGTCGAGGGCGTCGGCCACCAGCTCCTCGAAGCGCTCCACCGGCACATCCACCATCGGTGCAGCGTAGGGTCGGCAGCGATGGATCCCGAGGCGCTCCTCGAGGGGCTCGACGACGCCCAGCGGGCCGCGGTGACCTCCACGGCGATGCCCCTGGTGGTCCTGGCCCCGGCCGGGTCGGGCAAGACGCGGGTGCTGACGCGCCGCATCGCCCACCGCGTGGCCACCGGACGCGGCCGACCCCCGCCACGTGCTGGCCATCACCTTCACCCGCAAGGCGGCCGGCGAGCTCGACGACCGCCTGCGGCGGCTCGGGCTGCGGGGCGACGCCACCACCGGCACCTTCCACGCCGTGGCCTGGGGCAGCCCTGCGCACGCGCTGGGCCGACCAGGGCCGCACCGCCGCTCACGCTGCTCGACCGCAAGGGCCGGCTGCTGGCCGAGGCTGGCCCCCACGGTCCCCGGCCGGGACAAGCGCACGGTCATCGGCCGACCTGGCCACCGAGATCGAGTGGGCCAAGGCCCGGATGGTCACCCCCGACGACTACGAGGAGGCGGTGCAGACCGGCCGGTCGCCGGCCCGGCGCTCAGGCCCGAGCAGGTGGCCGAGGCCTACGCCGCCTACGAGACGCCGCAAGCAGCGCGGGGGGCTGGTCGACTTCGACGACCTGCTCGCGCTCTGCGCCCGAGCCCTCGAGGACGACGAGGCCTTCGCCGCGCGCCCAGCGCTGGCGCTTCCGCCACCTCTTCGTGGACGAGCTGCAGGACGTGAACCCGCTGCAGTTCCGGCTGCTCGAGGCCTGGCGGGGCGACCGCTACGACGTGACCGCGGTCGGCGACCCGCAGCAGGCCATCTACGGGTGGAACGGCGCCGATGCCGGCTTCCTGCTCGACATCCACCGGTGGTGGCCGCCCGCCGAGGTCATCGAGCTGCGAGCGCAGCTACCGGTCGACGCCCCAGATCCTCGACGGCGGCCGCCGCCGTCCTCCGGGGTGCCCGGCAGCCAGCCCGCACGGTGCGAGGCCACGCGCGCCGACGGGCCTGCACCCCGGCTCTTCGCGGGCCACGCCGACGACCGGGCGGAGGCCGTCGCCATCGCGCGCGCCGTCCGCCTGGCCCACGCCCCCGGGCGGCCCGTGGTCGGAGCAGGCCGTGCTGGTGCGCACCCACGCCCAGACCCACCTCCTCACCGAGGCGCTCCGCGGCGCCGGGCATCCCGCACCGGGTGCGCGGGGGCGCCGCCTTCCTCGACCGCCCCGACGTGCGCCGGTCGCGCTCCGCGACCTGCGCGCTCCGGCGCGGTGCCGCTGGGCACGGCGCTGGCCGACCTCGAGCTGCAGCTCGAGGCGGCGGCCGAGCGCCGACGACGCGCGAGATCGACCTCCGACACGACGACGCTGACACCGAGGCGCGCGGTGATGGCGGCTCGAGGCGGCAGGCGGACCGAGCGAGAGCGCCCTCGGCCGCCCTGCTGCGCATGGGTCGCGACTACCTCCGCCTCGACCCGACCGGCCGGGCCGACGCGTTCGCCAGCTGGCTCACCGCCACCGTGCAGTCGGAGGGCGACGGCAGCGGGCCGCGGCCGCGACGCCGTCGACGTGGCCACCTTCCACGCCGCCAAGGGCCTCGAGTGGAGCGACGGTGCACCTCGCCGGGCGTCGAGGACGGCTACGTGCCGATCGCCCACGCCCGCACCGCGCGCGGCCAAGGCCGAGGAGGCCCGACTGCTGTACGTGGCGATGACCCGTGCGCAGCGCGAGCTCGCCTCACGTGGGCCGAGCAGCGCACCTTCGCCAGCCAAGGTGGTCGACCGGCGGCGCTCACCGCTGCTCGACCCGCTCGCCGACCTGGCTGCGACCGCCCGGAAGCCAGCCGACGTCGGGTCCCGTGACCCCGCCCGTCGACGACTGGACCGAGGAGGTCGCCCGACGCAGCGAGCCGCTGCCTCGGCGCCACGGCAGCCGCCCATCCCGGCGGGTCGATGCCCTCCGGGCGTGGCGACAGGCCGCCGCTCGGGCCGCCCGGATCGACCCCGAGGCGCGTGCTCCCCGACCACGTGCTCGCCCGGGTGGCGCAGCTGCGCCCCGCGACCTCGACGAGCTCGGCGCCGGTGCCGCGGCGTCGGCCCGATCCTCGCGCAGCCGGTTCGGCGCCGCCATCCTGGCCGCGCTTGCCGCCGCTGGCCGACACCGGAGGCGACCGATGAGGTTCACGCATCGAGCAGCGCTTCGCGGCCGACGGTCGAGCGCCGTGGCGCGCGCCTACGCCGACCCCGCGCTCTACGCCGCCCTCGATCGGCCTGCCCAAGCTCTCCCAGCCCGAGGTGCGTCGGCCCACGAGGTCGACGGCGAGACGGTGATCCGCCTGGAGGTCCGCTACCGCTTCGGCGGCGAGCTCTCGCCCGCCGCGCGGGCCGTGATCGACCCGACCGCCTCACCTGGGTGGAGCACTCCGACCCACGACCTCGCCGCTCGCTCCGGGTCACCTTCGACGATGGTCCCCGATCACTACGCCGACCGATTCCGCTGCACGGGCTCCTACCGGTTCGAGGCCGACGGCGACGGGCAGCCGCCGACGCGGAGAAGGCGACCTGCGGGTGAAGGCGCTGCTCGTGGCCGGCGCCGTCGAGGGCGCCATCGTGTCCGGCCTCGAGGAGCACCTCGTCGACGAGGTCCCGGTGGTGGAGGCCTTCGTCGGCGGCGGCCTAGCGCCCGCACCTGCCGGCTCGGCGCTCGTCGCGCTCGGCCTTCATGGCCGCGAACTTCGCCGGGTCGATCGAGATGAACAGCCCCTCGGCCTCGGCGCACAGCAGCGTCGCCGGCCCACAGCTCGCCCTTGGTGTAGGATCTTGCGACCGTCGACGTCGCTCGAGCCGTCCCTCGAAGCGGAGCTCGGTCTCCAGCGGGGTGGGCTTGCGGTAGTGGACGGTGAGCCGGCCGGTCATGCCCGGGCTGCCCGACAGCGACTGGGTGGAGCCCAGCACCTCGTCGAAGGCGGCGGCGACGTAGCCACCGTGCACGCAGCCGGGCGGGCCCTCGTAGGCCGGCGCCGAAGGTGGCCGTGCCGCGGATCCGGTCGCCGTCCAGCCACAGGTGTGATGGGCGGGGCCAGCGGGTTGGCCTGGCCGAGCATCGGGCTGTGGTCGAAGAAGCCGAAGGCGCCCCGGCGTTGGCCGCCTCGGCGAACCCCTCGTACATCGACTTCGTGGTGTGACCGGCCAAGCGCTCGGCGGCCGCCTCCACGTCGGCGGCCACCGCCTCGATCACCTCGTTCGGCGCGCTGGACTGCACCATGCGGTGCAGCACGCGCCCGGATGGAGTCGGCCACGCGGAACAGCGCCGCCCGCCGCGGGGTCGGCTCGATGTCCCGGAGCTCCTGGATGCCGCCGCCCACCCGGCGAGCGCCGGTGAGCTGCCGTCGGCTTCGGGGTCGGATCGTCGGTCATGCCGCCGTCCTCCAGGTCGACCACGAGCGGGGCGTGGTCCGAGGGCTGCTTGCCCTTGCGGGCGTTGCGATCGATCAGGGCCCAGCGCACCCGCTCGGCCAGCGGTGCCGACCCGAGCACGAGGTCGATCCGCATGCCGATGCCCTTGTGGAAGTTGCCGGCCCGGTAGTCCCACCAGGAGAAGAGGCGCTCGGTGTCGGGGTAGCGATCACGGAACACGTCGGTGAGACCCCAGTCGAGCAGGCGCCCGCAGCGCCGTGCGCTCGGGCTCGCTCACGTGGGTGGCGCCGACGAGCGCCGCGGGGTCCCACACGTCTCGATCGGCGGGGGCGATGTTGAAGTCGCCGCACACCGCGACCGGGCGACACGGGATCGGCGGTGGCGTCGAGGTGCCCGACGAGCCGGTCCAGCCAGCGGAGCTTGTACTGGTAGTGGTCGTCGTCGAGGGCGCGGCCGTTGGGCACGTAGACGCTCATCACCCGCACGCCACCGCAGGTGGCGGTGAGCAGCCGGGCCTCCGGGATCGGCGGGCAGCGTCGTCGGCGAACCCGACCACCACGTCGTCGAGGCCGACGCGGCTCAGGATGGCCACGCCGTTCCATCGCCCCTCACCGTGGTGGGCGCTCTCGTAGCCGAGGGCCGAGAAGGCCATCGCCGGGAAGGCGGTGTCGGCCAGCTTCGTCTCCTGCATGCAGACCACGTCGGGCTGGCACTCGGCCAGCCACTCCTCGACCCGCTCGAGGCGGACCTTCGAGCGAGTTCACGTTCCAGGTCACGAGGCGCACGGCCCCGGACGCTATCGCCCGCGGCCGCCCCGCCTGACCGAGTGGCGGCGGGCCCGACGTGATCGGACCTACCCCCCTCGGGTCAGGCGGCACCCGGACTCCCCGGGGGAGCCGGTCAGCGCTTCTTGGTTGCCTTGCGGGCCGGAGCCTGCTTCGCGCCGTGGCCTTCTTCTTGCGCTGCCGGAGCCTTCTTCTTGGCCGCAGCCTTCTTCTTCGCCGGGGCCTTCTTCTTGGCCGGGGCCTTCTTCGCTGCCGCTTCTTCTTGGCCGGAGCCTTCTTCTTCGCCGGGGCCTTCTTCGCCGTCGGCCGCCTTGCGCTTGGCCGGAGCCTTCTTCGCGGCGGTCTTCCGCTTGGCCGGCGCCTCGCTTGGCCGGTGCCTTCTTGCGCGCCGGGGCCTTCTTGGCCGCTGCCTTCTTCTTCTTGGCCGGAGCCTTCTTGGCTGCCGCCTTCTTCTTTGCTGCTGCCACCCGTTCCTCCTCTGTCGGTTGTACGGGATCGCTTGCCGGGCCCGTGGCGGCGAGAGCTCCCGCTGCCACGGTCACGACACCTGGCATGGTCAGGTCGACGCCGCGGCGGGGCGTGTCGAACGCATGGACCACGAACGTGTAGGTCTCACCGAAGCTCGAGCACCTCGCGGGCACTCCGCGGGGCGGGGTCGCCGAGGTGCTTCAGCGGCAGGTAGCAGCGGGTGTCCTCGGCCAGCACGTAGGCGCCATGGGAGGCGAAGCGCTCGACCTCCCCGGACACGGTGGAGCCGACCGGGTGTGCCGACACGAACTCGATGAACGGCAAGGGGCTCGTTGTACGGCTCCACGCTCCGCCGCTCGACCTCGACGGCGCCGGTTCGCACCTCCGCCGTCCGTCGCCAGCTCGGCCTTCTTGGCCGGCGCCGCGGCGACCCGGACCGACCGCTACGACGGCGACGACCGCTCGAACCCGACTCCCCCTTCGGGGACGCATCGGCTTGGGCCGACCGGCCCGCCGACTTCGACGACTCCGCCTTCGGTGCGCTGCGGTCGGACGGCCTCTGCCTCGCCCACCGCCGGTCTTGGAGGCCGGCTCCTTCGCCGCCTGCGTCGGGCTGACCTTGGCTGCCTTCTTGGCGTCGCTCACCGAGCGGCGGCTCAACGGGCCGCGCACCGGCGAGCGCTCCATGAACACCCACCCCACGTGGGGCACCGGCTTGCCGCCGATCAGGCGCCCCTGGTCGAAGAGCCAGCCGTACTGACCGTGGAACTCCTGGAAGGAGTCGTTGGAGAGGACGACGGCGTCGGCCTTGTCGGCGATCTGCAGCACGAACGCATCTCCACGACCGATCACGCCGGCCGGCGGGGAGATCACCTCGCCCGCGTCGATGGCCTCCTCGAAGGCGGCGCGCTCCGCTGTCGTCGATGCGATTGGGGAAGCTGGCGTCGACGATCGACGGTGACGGTCGTCGGGCTCGAACTCGTCGAGGAACGCTCGCACTGCCTCGTCGAGCTGTTGCAAGCTCGGCAGGGTGCGTCCTTCGGTCGCGAGGTTCGATCCGTCGACGACGACGTGCTTGACGGTCATCCGGGTTGCAAGTCAACCAGAGGGGCGCAGTGCACCGGGGGATGTTGCAACAGATCGCGAAGAAGGACAGCCCGACGCGCGCGTTGGACGCGGGCGTAGTGTCACCGCGATGACGGACGAGGTCACCGATCTGCTGCAGCACCTCATCCGAAACGCGTGCGTGAACGACGGCACCGAGACGTCGGGACAGCGAGGTCCGGAGCGCCGACCTGCTCGCGTCCTACCTCGACGGCGACGGCCTCGACCTCGAGCGCTACGAGCCGGCTCCGGGTCGCACGAGCCTCGTCACGCGCATCGAGGGCATCGGACCCGAGCGCCCCCACGCTGCTGCTGATGGGCCACACCGACGTGGTGCCGGTGAACCCTGACGGGTGGCGCCACGACCCCTTCGGTGGCGAGCTGATCGACGGCGAGGTGTGGGGACGGGGCGCGGTCGACATGCTCAACCTGACCGCGTCGATGGCCGTGGCCACGAAGCGCCTGGCCCGCAGCGGCTTCCGGCCCAAGGGCACGCTGGTCTACCTCGCCGTCGCCGACGAGGAGGCGCTCGGGCTCTCTCGGGGCGGGCCACCTCGTCGAGCACGAGGCCGATGCCGTCAGCGCCGACTACGTGGTCACCGAGTCCGGCGGCATCCCGATCCCGAGCCCCACCGGGCTGAAGCTCCCGGTGATCGTGGCCGAGAAGGGCAGCCACTGGGCGCAGCTGCGGGTGCGGGCACGCCGGGCCACGGGTCGCAGCCCTACAAGACCGACAACGCGCTCGTGACGGCGGCGGCGGTCGTGCAGCGCCTGCCGACGTACGAACCCGCGCACCCAGATCCACGACATCTGGCGGCAGTTCCTCGAGGGCATGGACTACCCCGACGAGCTGGTCGGCGCCGCTGCTCGACCCCGACGCCTTCGATGGACGCGCTGCGACGACGCTGCCGGTCGGGATGGCTCGCCAGTTCCACGCCTGCACCCACACCACGTTCGCGCCGACGATCGCCCACGGCGGCACCAAGATCAACGTGATCCCCGATCGCGTCGACCTGCAGGTCGACATCCGCACCCTGCCGGGCGACGGCGAGGCCGAGGTGCGAGCGATGCTCGACGAGGCGCTCGGCGAGCTGGCGCCGAAGGTCGAGCTGATCGCCGTCCCACGACGACCCGTCCACGGAGTCCTCACCGATCGACACGCCGCTGTGGGATGCCTGGGCACGGGTCACCCAGGGCTTCTACGAGGGGTCGAAGATCGTGCCGTTCATGACCGTGGGCGCAACCGACGCCCGCTTCTTCCGCCGGCTCGGCACCACGTCGTACGGGTTCGGCTTGTTCTCCACCGACCTCTCGTTCGAGGACTACGGCGTCGATGTTCCACGGCGACGACGAGCGCATCGACGTGAAGTCGCTGCAGCTGAGCACCGACATGTGGGAGGCCCTGTCGCGGGACCTCCTCGGCGCCTGACGCGGGCTCAGCCCACCGGAAGGTGTCGATCATCCGGTCGGCCGAGCTCGGCGACCTCGGCCGACGCTGCTGACCGTGACGATGTAGGTGCGTCCGTCGAGCGGCACGTAGAACTGCACGCCGCCGGCGGGCGTGGTCGCAGCCACCGGGGAGCGCTCACCGCGAGGGTGTACTCGATCCGCGCAGACCTCGCCCACGGCGACGTCGACGCTCCCGTGGTCCGAGCGACCTCACCCCCGAGCGCCTGCGATCTGCTGCTGGGCCTGGTCGGACACGAGGCCGAGGGGCGCCTCGCCAGGGACGTGATGATGTTGACGTTCGTGGCGAAGGTCGCGTGGCCGTGAAGTCGAACGCGACGAGCACGGCGCCCTGCGGCGAACATGATCGGCGCCTTGCTCGACCATCTCGGCGGGGGCGTCGGGGAAGGCCTCGGTGAACTCGTCGGAGGTCATGTCGACAGTCGCCCGCGTCGAGGACCGTCCAGTCCCCTGGGGCGGCGATCGACACGCCATCGCCTTCGATGACGCTCGAACCCCTCGGGGACGTCGACGGGCCTCGTCGGCGCTCGGGTCGGGCTCGTCGTCGCGGTCGTCCGACGCATCACCGATCGCCGAACCGGTGCTGGAGCAACGTCGACGCCCAGCACTCGTCGCCGAGGAGCCGGGACGCGCCGATGAGGATCACGAACGCGCCGATGACGCTGGCGGCGACGATGCCACCTTGGTCCGGCTCGGACATCCCAGACCGGGGAGGCGGGCCGGACGGGGGTCGCCCAGGTCGGACGGCGGCGGCACGGCGGGGGCCGGTCCGGCGGGTACCACTTGCCGTCGGAGGCCAAGCCACCATCCGGGCCCCTGCTGCTGGTCGCTCATGGCGGCCCATCGGGCACCCTACGATGCCCGTCGTGCCCATCCGCGCCGCCTTCTTCGACTTCGGCGGGGTGATCCTGTCCAGCCCGTTCGACGCCTTCAACGCGCTTCGAGGCGGCCACGCGGCCTGCCCGTCGACTTCATCCGCACGATCAACGCCACCGATCCCGACACCAACGCGTGGGCCCGCTTCGAGCGCAGCGAGGTGAGCTTCGACGAGTTCTGCGACCTGTTCGAGGCCGAGTGCCGCGCGCAGGGCAGGAGGTGGCCGCGCGGGAGCTGATGCCGCTGCTGCGCGGGCGAGATCCGACCGGCGATGGTGGAGGCGGTGCCGCCGCTGCCGCGAGCGCCTGGTGACGGCCTGCCTCACCAACAACTGGGTGAGCTACGACGACCTCCCGGCCGACGCCCGCGCCGCGGGCACGCACGACGTCCTCGCCCTGTTCGACCACATCATCGAGTCGAGCAAGGTCGGTGTCCGCAAGCCGGACCCGCGCTTCTACGAGATCGCCTGTGAGACCACGGCGTCGGCTCCGTCGGAGGTCGTGTTCCTCGACGACCTCGGCGTGAACCTCAAGCCGGCCGCCGCCATGGGGATGACCACCATCAAGGTGGTCGATCCCACCCACGCCCTCGCCGACCTCGAGGCCGTGGTGGGGTTCTCCCTCGGCTGACGCCCCGACCGACGCCGGATCAGGCGGTGTCGAGGGCGGCCTGCGAGGAGCTGCGCCTGCTCCTGGGCGTGGATCGCCGTGGGACCCGGTGGCGGGGCTGCCGGACTCGGGGCGGGACACCCGGCGGATGGTATGGGTGTCGTCGAAGCGCTCGTAGAGGCGGCCCTTCACGAAGTTCCAGGCGCCCATGTTCTCGGGCTCCTCCTGGAGCCACACGAGCTCGCTTGGCGTTCGGGTAGCCGAGCCACGATCTCGTCGAGCTGGTCGTAGGGCCACGGGTAGAGCTGCTCGACCCGGACGACCGCCACCGGGGCGCCGGCCTCGTCGCGAGCGGCCAGGGCGTCGTGGCCCACCTTGCCGGAGGCCAGCACGATCCGGCGGACAGCGGCGGGGTCGGCGACGCCCGCGTCGTCGAGCGTCTCCTCGAAGTGGCCGCTGAGGAGGTCGTCGACCGGCGAGCGCATCGACTTGGCCCGCAGCAGCGACTTCGGGCGTGAAGACGACCAGCGGCTTGCGCACCGCCCGGCGCATCTGACGGCGCAGCAGGTGGAAGAACTGCGCCGGCCTGGGTGCAGTTGGCCACCTGGATGTTGTCCTCGGCGCACAGCGTGAGGAACCGCTCGACGCGGGCCGAGCGAGTGCTCGGGGCCCTGGCCCTCGTAGCCGTGCGGTAGGTACAGCACCAGCCCGGCCGTCTGGTTCCACTTGTCCTCGGCGGCCACGATGAACTGGTCGACGATGATGGAGGCGCCGTTCAAGAAGTCGCCGAACTGCGCCTCCCAGATCACCAGCGACTCCTTGGCCACCACGGAGTAGCCGTACTCGAAGCCGAGGGCGGCGTACTCCGACAGCAGCGAGTCGTAGATCCAGAACTTGCCCTGCTCGGCACCGAGGTGGGCCAGCGGGGCGTACTCGTCGCCGTTGGTGTGGTCGACCAGCACCGCGTGGCGGTGGCTGAAGGTGCCCCGGCGGGTGTCCTGGCCGGCGATGCGGATGTCGGTGCCCTCGAGGAGCAGCGAGCCGAAGGCCATCGCCTCGGCCAGGGCCCAGTCGACCTCGCCGTCGGCCCACATCTTGTCGCGGGCCTCGAACTGCTTGAGCAGCTTGGGGTGGACCTGGAAGTCGTCGGGGAACGGCCGACAGCGCCCCGTAGATCCGGTCGAGCACCTCGCGCGCGACGCCGGTCTCGACGTGGGGCAGCACGCCCAGCGGGCGGCGGCGGGACCTTGGCCAGCACCTCGGCGGCCGGGGCGCTCTGGCGGGTCTCGTCGAGCGCCGTCTGGAGGCGGCTCTGGAAGTCGTCGAGGGCGCTCTCGGCCTCCTCGAGCGAGAGCTGCCCGCGCTTCACCAGCGACTCGGTGAAGAGCTTGCGCACGGAGCGCCGCTCGTCGATCTTGGCGTACATCATCGGCTGCGTGTAGCTGGGGTCGTCGCCCTCGTTGTGGCCGTGGCGGCGGTAGCAGACCATGTCGATGACGACGTCCTTGTGGAACCGCTGGCGGTAGGCGAAGGCCAGCCGGGCCACCCGCACGCACGCCTCGGGGTCGTCGCCGTTCACGTGGAAGATCGGGGCCTGGATGATCTTGGCCACGTCGGTGGAGTAGTACCCGGTGCGGGCCGACTCCGGCGTGGTGGTGAAGCCGATCTGGTTGTTGACGACCAGGTGGATGGTGCCGCCCACCCGGTAGCCCTTGATGTCGCTCATGTTGAGCGTCTCGGCCACCACGCCCTGGCCGGCGAAGGCGGCGTCGCCGTGCATCAGGATCGGCAGGACCGAGAAGGCCTCGGGATCGTTGATGGCGTCCTGCTTGGCCCGGGCCATGCCCACGACCACCGGGTCGACCGCCTCGAGGTGGCTGGGGTTGGCCGCCAGCTCGACGGTGATGTCCTTGCCGGACCGGGCCACGAACTTGCCGACCTGGCCGAGGTGGTACTTGACGTCGCCGGAGCCCTGGATCGACTCGGGGTCGACCTGGCCCTCGAACTCCTTGAAGAGCTGGTCGTAGCTCTTGCCCACGATGTTGGTGAGGACGTTGAGCCGGCCGCGGTGGGCCATGCCGATCGACGGCGCCGTCGAGCTCGGCATCGGCCGCCGCCTCGAGGATGGCGTCGAGGATCGGGATGGCCGACTCGGCGCCCTCGAGGCCGAAGCGCTTCTGGCCGACGTACTTGGTGGCGAGGAACTTCTCGAAGGCCTCGGCGGCGTTGAGGCGCTCGAGGATGTGGCGCTGGTCGTCGAGGTCGAGCTCCGGTGACGACGCCCTCCACCTGCTCCTGGATCCAGCGCTGCTCCTCGCGGATCCTGGATGTGCATGTACTCGATGCCGATGGTGCGGCAGTAGGCGTCGCGGAGGACGTGGAGGATGTCGCCGAGCGGCCAGGCGCTCCTCGCCCGGCCAGGCCGCCGGTGAGGAACTCGCGGTCGAGGTCCCAGATGGTGAGCCCGTAGGTGGCCGGGTCGAGCTCGACCGGCATGTCCGGCTCCTTCCACCGGCAGCGGGTCGAGGTCGGCGATCAGGTGGCCGCGCACGCGGTGCACCCGGATGAGGTTGGCCACCGCCATCTGCTTCTCGAGCATCGCCTGCTCGCGGTCGATGGGGTTGACGTCGCGCCGCCACTGCACGGCCTCGTAGGGCACGCCGAGGGCGCGGAAGACCTCGTCGTAGAAGCCGTCGTCGCCGAGCAGCAGCTCCTCGACCCGCTTCAGGAAGAGGCCGGACTCGGCGCCCTGGATGATGCGGTGGTCGTAGGTGGAGGTGATCGTGATGACCTTCGAGACGCCGAGGTCGGCCAGGGTGACGGGGTCGGCGGCCTTCCACGCCGTCGGGTAGTCGAGGCTGCCGACGCCGACGATGAGGCCCTGGCCGGGCATCAGCCGCGGCACCGACTGCTGGGTGCCGATGGTGCCCGGGTTGGTGAGGCTGACGGTGATGCCGGCGAAGTCGTCGGGGCTGAGCTTGTTGGAGCGGACCTTGCGGATCAGCTCCTCGTAGGCGCCCCAGAAGCCGCGGAAGTCGAGGGTGTCGGCGTCTCGCACCACCGGCACGAGCAGGGTGCGGCTGCCGTCGCTCTTCTCCATGTCGACGGCGATGCCCGAGGCTGACGTGCTCGTGGCGGATCACCCGGGGCTTGCCGTCGGCGTCGTCGACGAAGGACGAGTTCATCACCGGCACGGTGTCGGGGATGGCCCGCACGACGGCGTAGCCGATCAGGTGGGTGAAGGAGACCTTGCCGCCTCGGGTGCGGCCGAGGTAGCCGTTGATGACCCGGCGGTTGACCTCGAGGAGCTTGGCCGGGACCTCGCGGAAGCTGGTGGCGGTGGGGACCTCGAGGCTGGCCTCCATGTTGGCGACGATGCGGGCGCCGGCGCCCCGGATCGGGCTCGCCCGGCGGCTCCTCGGCCGGACGGCGGCGTCGGCGGCCGGAGGCGGCCGGCTCGGCTGCGGGGGGCGGGCGCGGGGCGGCCGCCGGGGCCGGCTCGGCCACCCGGGTCTGCGGTGCGGCATCTCGCTGTGTAGTCCGCGAAGAAGTCCCGCCAGCTCTCGCTCACCGAGGCGGGGTCGGCCAGGTACTGCTCGTGCATCTCGTCGACGAGCCAGGCGTTCGGGCCGAGCGCGCTCGGAGCAGGCTCGTCCGGGGGGAGGGGTCGTCAGCCACGGCGTCGATCGTACCGGCGCGAGCATCCACCACTCGGACCGGGCGCCGGACGTAGACCGGTGCGCACCCAGCCCTCGGCCAAGGGGAGGCGGCCATGGGAGCAGCGCGAAGCACTCGGCAGCAGCGACGGGGTGTCACTGCACGACCTGCGGCCGCTGGTCGGCGCCGAGCATCGCGGCTCGCACGGTCGCCGGGCGCGATCGAGGGCACGCTGCTCTCGTGCACGGCGCGCTCGGCGTGGATCGTGGCCGACGACATCGACCACGTGGTCGCCCTCCCCCACCTGCAGGGCATCCGGCGCCGCTGACGGACGCCGGCGAGGCGATCAGGCGAAGAACTCCTTCGTCTCGTCGGCCCGGAACCGCCCGGCGGCCACCCCGCCGATCAGCACCGAAGCGCCGAGGAGCACCGCCACGGGCAGCGCCACGTCCGCAATGCCCCCTGCCTCGAGGAACACCCGCCGATGGCCTTCCATGGCCCAGTACGCCGGGGTGATCGGGGCCACGGCCTGGGCCCAGCCCGGCAGCTGCCCGAGGGGCACCAGGGCGCCGCCGAGACCCCCGAAGAGCATGGCGCCCACGTTCTGGAAGGCGCTCATCTGGTTGACGGTCCGGAAGGTGGAGGCCATGAGCAGGATCAGCGCGATGACACAGCTGGCGTAGCCGGCGATCACGAGCAGGGCGGCCACAGGCGACCCGCCCTCGAACCGGAGGCCCAGCGCCGCGCCACCGGCGAGGAAGAGCAGCACCTGATAGCCGATGTGGATCAGGATCCAGGGTGCGGCCAGGCCGGCCAGGAGCGACCGTGACGACGCTGCTGATGCCCGCAGGCGGTCCCAGGTCTTCCAGCCGTGCTCGCGGAAGAGGCAGAACCCCACCGACCCGCCCACGAAGAACCCGAACAGCACCACCTGTCCCGGCACCACCTGCTCGGCCCCGGTGGCGGAGGCGAAGCCGCTGTCGATGAGGGACAGCCCCATCGTCTGCTTGAACAGCGGCATGACCACCAGGGGCATCCCGAACATGATCACGAGGAACCACGGGTCGTTCCGGATGATCCGGAGCTGGAGCTTCGTCATGGCCAGGGCGGCGGTCATGAGGCCTCCGCCGGCTGCGTTTCATCGAGGCGGTTGCCGGTGACCGAGAGGAACACGGTCTCCAGGTCCGGCTTCGAGCGCCTCCACCGAGAGGAGCCGGTCGGCATGACGCCCGAACCGAGTCAGGAGGTCGGCCATGGTCAGGTCGCCGACCACGCGGTACGGTACCGGGGGCCACCTCCGACCGTCTCGAGACCCAGGCGCGGCGGGAGCGGTCCGTCGACCTCGAAGCGCAGGCCCCGGAGCTCGTGCGCGGGCGATCAGCTCGGCCCGTGTCCCGGCCGCCGAGCACCGTGCCCTCGTCGATGATGACCACGTCGGCGTCGAGCGCCTCGCACCTCCGGGAGGTAGTGGGTGGTGTACACGACCGCTGCCCCGTCGGCGGCCAGCTGGCGCACCGCGTCGATCAGCTGGACGCGGGTGGTGACGTCAGCGCCGACGGTGGGCTCGTCGAGCATGAGCAGGCGTGGGGCGTGGACCAGGGCGCAGGCGGTGTGGAGCCGGCGGGCCTCCCGCCCGAGAGCCGGCCGTGCCCGCGACGGTCCAGGAGGTGGGCCAGCCCCAGCTGCTCGGGCCACCTCGCCGGCTCGACCGCGACCGGGTGGCCCGGTCGAAGCCCGAGCAGCTCGCCGAAGAACTCCAGGTTCTGGCGGACGGTGAGGACGGGGTAGATCGCCGGTGGCCTGCGGTGCGATCGCCGAGGAGCTTGGCGGCGGCCTCAGGGTCGGCGAGGACGTCGACCCGTCGACGGACACCGACCGCTGGCGTCGGGCCGGAGGAGCCCGGCGATGATCGACAGCATGGTGGTCTTGCCCGCCCCGTTGCGCCCGACGGAGCGACACGCACCTGCCCGGCCTCCACGGCGAGGTCGGCGCCGAGCGAGGCGCCGGGACCTCGCCGTAGGACTTGGTGAGACCGGTAGCCCGCAGCACGGGGGCGACGTCTGGCCGGCGGGCGACCAGCCGCACCAGCGCCTTTGCGGGAGGCCGCGGGGACGGCCGGTAGCGTCGGCCGCCCATGTCGAACGCCGCCCAGTTCATCTTCACCATGCACAAGGTGAGCCGCTTCTACCCGCCGGACCGCGAGGTGCTGAAGGACATCACCCTCTCCTTCTACCCGGGCGCCAAGATCGGCGTGATCGGCCCGAACGGCTCCGGCAAGTCGTCGCTGCTGCGGATCATGGCCGGCATCGACGACGGCTTCACCGGCGAGGCCCGCCTCTCCCCCGGCTTCACCGTCGGCCTGCTCGAGCAGGAGCCGCACCTCGACGAGACCAAGGACGTCAAGGGCAACGTGATGGACGGCGTGGCCGAGGTCGCCGGGCTGCTGGAGCGCTACGACGCGGTGCTGGCCAAGTACGCCGACCCCGACGCCGACTACGACAAGATCGGCGCCGAGCAGGCCGAGCTCGAGGCCAAGATCGAGGCCGCGGGGGCCGACGACCTCGAGCGCCAGATCGAGATCGCCATGGACGCCCTGCGCCTGCCGCCGGGCGACGCCGAGGTCACCACCCTCTCCGGCGGCGAGCGGCGCCGGGTGGCCCTGTGCCGCCTGCTGCTGTCCAAGCCCGACCTGCTGCTGCTCGACGAGCCCACCAACCACCTCGACGCCGAGTCGGTGGCCTGGCTGGAGCGCACCCTGCAGGACTACCCCGGCACCGTCGTGGCCATCACCCACGACCGCTACTTCCTCGACAACGTGGCCCGCTGGATCCTCGAGCTCGACCGGGGCAAGGGCCACCCCTTCGAGGGCAACTACTCGAGCTGGCTGGAGCAGAAGCAGGCCCGCCTCGCCGCGGAGGAGAAGAGCCGACTCGACCCGGCCGCGCACCCTCGAGCGCGAGCTCGAGTGGGTGCGGATGGCGCCCAAGGCCCGCCAGGCCAAGGGCAAGGCCCGCCTGGCCGCCTACGACAAGCTGCTGGCCGAGGCCGAGGAGGCCGAGCGGCGGCGGCGACAAGCTGCAGATCCACATCCCGTCCGGCGAGCGCCTCGGCGACGTGGTGATCGAGGCCGAGCACCTGTCCAAGGGCTACGGCGACCGGCTGCTGATCGAGGACCTCACCTTCTCGCTGCCCCCGGCCGGCATCGTCGGCGTCATCGGCCCCAACGGCGCCGGCAAGACCACGCTGTTCCGGATGCTCACCGGCCAGGAGCAGCCCGACGCCGGCACCTTCACGGTCGGCGCCACCGTGGACCTGGCCTACGTCGACCAGAGCCGCGACAGCCTCGACGCCGACGCCACCGTCTACGAGGAGATCACCGGCGGCACGGAGTTCATGAAGGTCGGCAACCGGGAGGTGAACGGCCGGGCCTACGTCGGCAACTTCAACTTCAAGGGCTCCGACCAGCAGAAGAAGGTCGGCGTGCTCTCCGGCGGCGAGCGCAACCGGGTGCACCTGGCCAAGATGCTCAAGGAGGGCGGCAACGTGCTGCTGCTCGACGAGCCCACCAACGACCTCGACGTCGACACCCTGCGCGCCCTGGAGGACGCCCTCGAGGCCTTCGCCGGCTGCGCCGTGGTCATCAGCCACGACCGCTGGTTCCTCGACCGCATCGCCACCCACATCCTCGCCTTCGAGGGCGACAGCCAGGTGCGCTGGTTCGAGGGCAACTTCTCCGAGTACGAGGACTGGCGCCACAAGGAGCTCGGCGCCGAGGCCGACCAGCCCCACCGCATCAAGTACAAGCCGCTGACGCGGTAGGACGCGAAGGGGTCAGGGGGCCAGCGAGCCACCGAAGATCTGCCAGGCCAGCACCGACTTCGCGCCGAGGCTGAGCACCAGGTAGGCCTTCTCCCCGAACAGGTAGTCGGCCCATCGCCCGACGCGGCGGTACTGCAGCCACTGGTTCAGTCCGAAGCTGAAGAAGAACAGCCCCTGAGCCACCACGATGCCGTAGACGAAGCCGGGCACGGTCGCCGAGCCGATCACGTTGGTGGCGATGGCTACCCACGGAGCCAGACCCACGAGCGCCCCGAACCAGAAGGGCAGCATGGTGGTGGTGATCCGATCGGGCGGGTTCATCCGCTCCTGCAGCCACCCGAAGAGGATCATGCCGACGTTCGCCCCGGCGATCCCGATGACGGCGGAGACGTCGGTGATCCCGCTGTAGGAGGCGATCAGGATCACCATGAGCGTGGCGCTGAAGGAGTACTCCACCCACCGGAAGCGGTTGATCCCCCGTTCCAGCTCTCGTGCATAGGTCTCCTGCCACGCTGTGGCCGTGATCAGGTGATCGACGGCGGCCAGCGCCAGGAACAGGGCGATGGCCCAGCCGATGCGCACGTCGACGAGGGCCTCGGGCGCCGGCCGTCGGGATCCGGGCGGACCCCCCGGAAACGTGGAGGTGAGGGTGATGGAGAAGTCGCTGGCCAGCACCAGGACCAGCAGGGCCTGCCCAGCGTGCAGGACGGCGAGACCGAGGTTCCATCGCCGGAGGCTGCGGAGGCGCTCCGCGGTGACCGGAGAGGAGGCTGACACCACAACGACCGTACCGAGGTGCGTGGCCGCTCCCACGGGCAGGCCGACCAGGCCGACGGCACAAGCCCCCTGACGCGCTGCGTCCCCAGATCGGTCGGCCGCCGGTCGCCGGTCAGGCGACGGCGGCGGTGCCGGGTGGGTCGCTGGTGCGGCGGCGGCCGTTGGGGTCGGTGACCTCGACGGTGCCGGTGGGGTCGAGCCGGATGTGCCAGCCCTTCTGGTGGACGATGTGGTGGTGCTTGGAGCACAACAGCACCAGGTTCGACAGGCAGGTGGGTCCGCCGTCTTCCCAGTGGCGGATGTGGTGGCCTTCGCTCCACTCGGCCGGCCGGTCGCAGCCAGGGAACCGGCAGCCCCAGTCGCGCAGCACCAGCGAGGTGTACACGGCCGGGGGGATGGTGCGGACGGCCCGGCCGTAGTCGAGGATCGACGAGGCCCCGTCGGTGATCACCCGGTGCAGGTTGGCGTCACAGGCGATCTTGCGGATCGTCGACCCCGGCAGCGGCACCCCGGTGAGGGTCCGGCCCGGGCCCGGAGTGGCGCAGGTCCGCTTCGTTGACGACCACGTTGAGGTGGGGCCGGCGGCGGCCCCCGGCCTTGGCGTGCTGGTGGTCGAGGAAGAACCGGAACACGTCGACCAGCGCTTGGCCCTGCCGGTGGGCACTCGGGGTGTCGAGGTCGCCGGAGTCGGCCAGGCGCAGCCCAGTGGCGATCACCTCGGTGGCCTCGGCGTCGAAGGCGCCCCGCAGGTAGCCGCGGCCGTCGAGGGTCTTGGCCAGCAGCACCTCGGCCGGCGGTTCGGCAGGGGGTTCGGGGTCGTCGAGGACGGCGTCGGCCTTGGCCGCCCAGGTCTGCATGGCGATCTGGGTGTCGCGCGACGTCGTTGGCAGCGAGCAGCGGCACCAGGTCGGTCTCGTGGTCAGTCCACAGCCCGGCCCGGGCTTCGGTGACGTTGGCCACGATCACCTCGACCTGCCCGTCCGACAGCGATCCCGCCAGCCACGCCTCGGCGGTGACCGGGCAGGTGTGCAGGCGCCGGGCGACCTTCAGGACCCGGTTGGCCTGCTGGTTGGTCCACCCCAGGTGGGTGCGGACCCAGGCCGTCATCGATGCCGAGCCATCCAGGGCCCACTCGCCCCGGTGATCGACCTCGGCGAGGGCCAGGGTGAGCTTGGCTCCGAGGGCCGAGTGCAGCTGTGCGACCTCGACCACCGCGGTGCTGTGCGGGGCGATCACCAGCCTTTCGATCGATTCCCGCAAGCCCGGAGAACATCCACCCATCGTACACCAGTTCGATGACAGGCCAACCCCCCAAAATGGCGTCCCACCAGGGTTTTCGTCCACAGGCTGCCGGGAGGCGACGCCCGGATCTCGGCACTGGGTCAGACTGACCTTGTGCGCGACGATCGGCCCTCAGCCTCAGCGCAAGCGGTCCTCTCTGCGCGGGCGAGCTTCCACCGGATGGGCATCATCCACGACCCAATCTCAGCCGACATGCTCTCGCGGGGAAGCGCCGCCTTCGTCCGGTCCCTCGACTGGCCTGTCCTGCGTCGCTTCGCCAGGTCGCCCTCGATGGCCTACCTCGCCGCCCGCACCATCTTCTTCGACTCGCTCGTCGCGGACGAGCTCGAGCGCGGCATCAGGCAGGTCGTCGTCGTCGGCGCTGGCTACGACGCACGGGCGTGGCGCTTCGCGCGGCCGGGGGTGACGTTCTACGAGGTCGACCACCCTGCGACCCAGACCGCCAAGCGCCGGCTTGTGCCTCCGCCACCCGATGGCGTCGAGGTGCGGTTCGTCCCAGCCGACCTGATCGACGAGGACATCGGCTCAGCGCTGCTGGCTGCAGGACTCGATCCTGCTGCACCGTGCCACGTGCTCGTCGAGGGCCTGACCATGTACCTCGACGAGGAGAACGTCCGGTCGGTCTGGCGCGCCCTTCGACGCGTTGCCCCGCCCGGCTCGACGCTGTCGGCGAACTTCAGCTGGCGAGGTGGAGGAGCCTCGTCGATCGTCAGCGGGCTGATCTCCGCAGCCATCCGGGTTCGCTGGCGCCAGGTGGGCGAGCCCACGCTCAGCTGGGCCAGCCGTGCCGCCGTCGAGCACCTGCACGAGACCACAGGGTGGCGGCTCGACGCGGTCGAGACCGGCCTCGAGCTCGCCACCCGGCTGGAAGAGCAGACCACCCTTCCCGCGGGCGGTGTGAGCGATCACGTCCTCAACACCGTCGCCACCCGGCCCGAAGACCCGCTCGACTCGGTGCCCCGCGAGTGACCGAGGACTCCGTGCTCGCACAGCGCATGCTCGTGTACGGGCCGACCGGCTGGATCGCCACCTGGCTGGCTGACCCATCGGCCCCACCGATCGTCGTCCTGCAGTCGCCGCGCGACACCGAGGCCTGGTTGACGACGGTCGGCAGAAACCACTGACCGGTCCGGGCTCCTCAGGCGAGCAGCGCCAGCACCAGAGCGGCCATGGCCTCGGGCGTCGCCGTCGGCCGGTCGCAGCACCAGCTCGGGTGCCGTCGGCGCCTCGTACGGGTCGTCGATGCCGGTGAAGTCCTGGATCTCGCCGGCCCGCGCCTTGGCGTAGAGGCCCTTCGGGTCGCGCTGCTCGCACAGCTCGATCGGCGTGTCGACGAACACCTCGAGGAACGGGAGGCCGGCGTCGTCGTGCAGGGCGCGGGCGGCGTCGCGGTCGGCCCGGTACGGGCTGATCAGCGGCACGAGCACCACGACGCCGGCGTCGGCCATCAGACGGGCGACGTGGCCGACCCGGCGGACGTTCTCGGCCCGGTCCGCGGCCGAGAAGCCGAGGTCGCCGTTGAGGCCGTGGCGCAGGTTGTCGCCGTCGAGCACGTAGGCCGGTCGCTCGAACGCCACCAGCCGGGCCTCGCACGCGACGGCCACCGTGGACTTCCCCGAGCCCGACAGCCCGGTGAGCCAGACGGTGGCGCCCGGCGACGGCCGATCGGCCCGGGCCGACCTCGCCCGGGTGCCAGGTGACGTTGCTGCTCACTCGCCGCCGGGGGCCGAGGATCATGCCGGCGCCCACGGTGGTGTTGGTGGCCTCGTCGACGAGGATGAAGCTGCCGGTGGCGCGGTTGCGGCGGTACTCGTCGAAGAACAGCGGCTGGGTGGTGCGCAGGGTGACCCGGCCGATCTCGTTGAGCGACGAGGCCGACGGCGTCCTCGTCGCGGTGCAGGGTGTTGACGTCGAGCCGGTACTGCAGGTCCTTCACCAGCGCCCGCGCCCAGCGGGTGGTGTGCTTGATGGCGAGCTTGGCGCCCTCGCGCAGCCAGGTGCTCTCGGACATCCAGCAGACCATGGCCTCGATGTCCTGGCCGACGTGGGGCTGGTTCTTGCGCCGGGCGATCATGTCGCCGCGGGCGATGTCGATCTCGTCGGCGAGGCGGACGGTGACCGACATCGGGGCGAAGGCCTCCTCGACCGGGCCGTCGGCCGTGTCGATGCGCGGCGATGGTGGAGGTGAAGCCCGACGGCAGCACGACGACCTCGTCGCCCGGCTTGAGCACGCCGCCGGCCACCTGCCGGCGTAGCCGCGGTAGTCGTGGTGGCGTCGTCGCTCATGCGGCCGGATCACGTACTGCACCGGGAAGCGGGCGTCGATCAGGTTGCGGTCCGACGCGATGTGCACCTCCTCGAGGTGGTGCAGCAGCGAGCGTGCCCTCGTACCAGGGCATGTTGGCCGAGCGGTCGACGACGTTGTCGCCGTGCAGCGCCGACATCGGGATGAAGGTGAGGTCGTGGACGTCGAGCTTCATGGCGAAGCCGCGGAACTCGGCCTTGATCTCCTCGAAGCGCTCCTCGCTCCAGTCGACGAGGTCCATCTTGTTGACGCACAGGACGAGGTGCGGGATGCCGCAGCAGCGACGAGAGGAAGGCGTGGCGGCGGGACTGCTCGAGGATCGCCCTTGCGGGCGTCGACCAGGATCAGGGCCAGGTCGGCCGTCGAGGCGCCCGGTGACCATGTTGCGCGTGTACTGGATGTGGCCGGGGGTGTCGGCGATGATGAACTTCCGCTTCGGGCGTGGCGAAGTAGCGGTAGGCGACGTCGATGGTGATGCCCTGCTCGCGCTCGGCCCGCAGGCCGTCGGTGAGCAGCGCCAGGTTCGTGTACTCGTCGCCCCGCTCGCGCGACGTGCGCTCCACCGCCTCGAGCTGGTCCTCGAAGATGGCCTTCGAGTCGTAGAGCAGCCGCCCGATGAGGGTCGACTTGCCGTCGTCGACCGACCCGGCGGTGGCCAGCCGGAGCATCTCCATCAGAAGTAGCCCTCGCGCTTGCGGTCTTCCATGCCGGCCTCGCTGATGCGGTCGTCGGCCCGGGTGGCGCCGCGCTCGGTGAGCCGGGTGGCGGCCACCTCGGCGATGACCTGCTCGAGCGTGGCGGCCGGCGGACTCGACCGCGCCGGTGCAGGTGACGTCGCCGACGGTGCGGAACCGCACCGTGCGCTCCTCCACCTCCTCGCCGTCGAGGCGCGGGATGAGCGGGCGAGTCGGCCATCCACATGCCGTCGCGCTGGAACACCCGGCGCCGGTGGGCGAAGTAGATCGACGGGAGCTCGATCGGCCTCGTCGGCGATGTACTGCCAGATGTCGAGCTCGGTCCAGTTCGACAGCGGGAACACCCGGATGTGCTCGCCCTGCGGTGGCGGCCGTTGTAGAGGTTCCACAGCTCGGGCCGCTGGTTCTTCGGGTCCCACTGGCCGAAGTCGTCGCGGAAGCTGAACACCCGCTCCTTGGCCCGGGCCTTCTCCTCGTCGCGGCGGGCACCGCCGAAGACGGCGTCGAAGCGCTGCTCCTCGATGCCTCGCAGCAGGGTGACGGTCTGCAGCCGGTTGCGGCTGGCCCGCGGCCCGGTCTCCTCGCACCGAGCGCCCGGCGTCGATGTCGTCCTGCACGCTGGCCACGACGAGGCGGGCGCCGACCCGCTCCACCATCGCGGTCGCGGAACGCGAGCGACCTCGGCGAAGTTGTGGCCGGTGTCGACGTGCATCACCGGGAACGGGCACCCGGCCGGGCAGAACGCCTTCACGGCCAGGTGCAGCATGACGATCGAGTCCTTGCCGCCGGAGAACAGCAGCACCGGGCGCTCGAACTCGGCCGCCACCTCGCGGATGATGTGGATCGCCTCGGCCTCGAGGGCGCGGAGGTGGGAGAGCTCGTAGGTGGCGGCCATGGGACGGATCACGGTAAATCCCGACCCGACTGGTAAGCAATCCTCGTGCCCGCCCGCCGCCACCCCCGCCGACCACGCGCTGGCCGGCCGGGCCGCCACCGCGGCCGGGCGAGCTGCTGGTCGACCTGCGGGCGCGAGCTGCAGGCCGCCGGGCATGCACCCCGGCGCTCATGGGCGACGAGGGCGACCGGCAGGCCCACCTCCTCCTCGTGGACCTGCTCGCCCGGGAGGCGCCCGGCGACGCCGTCCTGTCCGAGGAGGGCCGCGACGACCTGCGCCGCCTCGACGCCGAGCGGGTCTGGATCATCGACCCGCTCGACGGCACCCGGGAGTTCAGCGAGCCGGGCCGCACCGACTGGGCGGTGCACGTGGCCCTCGCCATCGACGGCGAGGCGGTCGCCGGCGCGGTGGCCCTCCCCGCCCGCGGCCTCACCCTCGCCACCGACCCGCCGCCGGCCCCCGCCGGCCCGACGACGAGGGCGAGCTCCGGATCCTCGTGTCCCGCACCCGCCCGCCCCACCAGGCCCGGCTGATCCAGGAGGCGCTCGGCGGACGGCTCGTGCCGCTGGGATCGGCCGGGGCCAAGGCCATGGCCGTCGTGCTCGGCGAGGCCGACGTCTACGCCCACTCCGGCGGGCAGTACGAGTGGGACAACGCCGCCCCGGCCGCGGTCGCGGCCGCCGCCGGCCTGCACGTCAGCCGCCTCGACGGCAGCCCGCTGCGCTACAACCAGGCCGATCCGTGGCTCGCCCGACCTGCTCATCTGCCGCCCCGAGCTGGCCGAGCCGGTCCTCCGCCGCCCTGCACGGCTGACGGTCGCTCACGCCTGCCTGGCGCCAGCGCACGGGCTGCCGGTCGACGTGCAGCGGGCGCAGGCGAGCCCGAGGTCGAAGCAGCGGCGCCGGCTGCGGGCGCCCGAAGAGGAAGCCCTGGGCAGCGTCGCAGCCGAAGGACTCGGAGCCGCTCGAGCTGGGCCGCCGTCTCCACGCCCTCGCCGACCGACCGCAGCCCGAGGCTGCGGGCGAGCTGGATGACGGCCCGCACGAGCACCTCGTCGCCGGGCGGGCCGCCGAGGCGCTCGACGAAGGACCGGTCGATCTTCACGATGTCCACCGGGAGGCGGGTGAGGTAGCTCAGCGACGAGTAGCCCGTGCCGAAGTCGTCGATGGCGAGCCGGACGCCGAGGGCGCGGAGCTGGTGCAGCCGATGGCCGATGGCGTCGGCGTCGAGCAGCACCGACTCGGTGATCTCGAGCACCACCCGGCGCGGGTCGATGCCGGTGCGGGCGAGGATGGCCGGCCACGGTGGTGACCGCACCCGGGTCGAGGACCTGGCGGGCGGCCAGGTTCACGGCGATCGTCGCCGCTGGGCCAGGTCTGCGCCTGCTCGCAGGCCTGCTCGAGCACCCACCAGCCGATGGGGACGATGGCGCCGGTCTCCTCGGCGAGGGGCACGAAGAGCGTCGGGCGCCGAGCAGGCCCCGCTGGGGGTGCTGCCAGCGCACCAGGGCCTCGTGGCCCTCGACCTCCAGGGTCACGAGGTCGACGATCGGCTGGAGGTGCACTCGCAGCTCGACCGGACGTCGACGGCCGTGCCTGCACGTCGGCCACCAGCTCGAGCCGGTCGACGGCCGAGGTCCGCATCCGGTGCTCGAACAGCTCGACCCGGGCCTTGCCGTTCGCCTTGGCGGCGTACATGGCCAGGTCGGCGTCCTGCAGCACGCCCTCGCCGGAGGGGTAGATGCCGCTGGCCAGGCCGAGGCTGGCCGTCGACCCGGAGGTCGCGCCCGCGCACCGGGAACGGGACGTCGAGGGCGGCCAGCACCCGCTGGGCGAGCAGCGGGCCGTCGGCGGCGGCCTGCTCGCCCTCGAGCGAGGATGGCGAACTCGTCGCCGCCGAGCCGGGCGACCGTGTCCCCAGCTCGGACGCACGCCCGCAGCCGCTCGCCCACGACACGAGCAGCTGGTCGCCGGCGTCGTGACCGAGGCTGTCGTTCACGGTCTTGAAGTCGTCGAGGTCGACGAACAGCACCGACACCGGCTCGTCGCGGCGCTGCTCGAGGGCGTGATCGAGCCGATCGCGGAACAGGGCCCGGTTGGCCAGCGACGGTGAGGGGGTCGTGGAAGGCCTGGAACTGGAGCTCGCCCTCGCGCTCGCTGGAGCTCGGCGACGGTGTGCTCGAGGTCGGCGCGTGAGCTCGCGGTTCTCCAGCAGGGTCACGACCTGGCGGGCGACCAGCAGGAGCGCCACGAACGCTGCCCGGTGAGCCCGAGGAAGGGGCCGAGCGCGCTCACCGGAGACGGACCGCACGACGAACACGGCCAGCCCGGGGACCATCGGCAGCGTAGGGCAGGAGCCGATCCGGCCAGACGGTCCCGCGGGCGCGGCGGGCCGTCGTGGGCGGTCGCTCGCGGCCTCGGGGAGCCACGCGGCCAGCGGCCAGGAGCGCGAACCCGAGCGGCCAGCCGAGGTCGGTGACCGGATCGTCGCCGTAGGTGCCCTCGGCGGTCAGGTAGGCGAAGGCGCAGTCGGCGACGGCGAGGCAGACGACCCCGGCGCCCACGAGCGGCAGCGGGCCGGACAGCCGCTGGCTCGCGACGGGCCAGCACCGCCAGGACCACGGCCACCGTCACCAGGTCGGCGACCGGGTAGGTCACGGCGAGCGACCCGCTCGAGTGCCGCCCTCGCGCCGGCGTCGTAGACCACGCCGAGGAAGGTGCCGTAGCTGACGAACAGCATGGCGCCGGTCGTGATGAGGCCGTCGACCACGGCCCGGGCCCGACCCATGCGAGCGCAGCGATGCGCGAGGGAACACGATGACGCCGAGCGAGCAGAAGCGGGACCGCGCCGAGGTACCCGACATCGGCGACAGCCGGGGTACGGCACGGGCTCGTGGCTGACCACCTCGAACCACGTCCACACCGCCTGGCCGAGGCCCCAGCTGACGCGGCGCGGCCGCCAGCAGGCACCACGAGCGTCCGCTGCCGGCCGCGTGACCGTCGGCCGGCCAGGAGCAGCGCCGGGGCCGCCATGCACGAGGGGCACGACCGTCTGCGCCGAGGTCGTTCACGATCGTGACCGAGGTCCGTGGCCGCCGGGGCCAGAGCAGGTACGAGGCGTGGAGGGCGACGCCACGACCAGCCCGCCACGACGGTGCGGCGGGCGCGCCGGGAGACGCGCGTGGGCTCGCCGGAGGACCATCGGCGGGTCTGCCCCAGGACTGGAGCATCGAGGTCCGCCGCGGATGCAGGACCTCGACGATGCCACGCGCGAGACTCGGCCGACCATGACCGCCACCGACCTCGAGCTCGGGAGCTTCAGCGAGGACGCCCCCGTGGGTCGTCGATCCCGAGCGCGATGCGCTGGCGGCGGGCCGTTCCCGGCCTCCGGCCGCAGATCGCCGACGAGCTGCCCCGCCTCACCCGCCCGGGCCGGGTGCCGCCCGGCCTCCGGGTCGTCCGCACCGTCCGCCTGCTCGGGCACCGCCCTCGCGCCTCTGGTACCTCGGCGCCCGCCGCAAGGGCGGGCGCGCCTCGACCGCCGACGCTGTCGCCGCCGCCTGCGGCTGGCGGCCGAGCGCCTCGGGCCCACCTACATCAAGCTCGGCCAGATCATCTCCTCGGGCGAGGGCATCTTCCCCGAGGAGCTGGTGACGCGAGTTCAAGCAGTGCCGCGACCAGGTGCCGCCCGAGCCGTTCGCGGTCGTGCGGCGGGTGGTCGAGGAGGATCTGGGCCGCCCGCTCGAGGACGTGTTCGCCGCGCTTCGACCCCGAGCCGCTCGCCGCGGCGTCGATCGCCCAGGTCCACCGCGCCACGCTGCGCACCGGCGAGGAGGTCGTGGTGAAGGTGCAGCGCCCGTCGGTGGCGAGCTCGTGCACCGCGACCTGCGGGTGATGGCCTGGATCGCGCCGTTCCTCGTCGGCCGCATCCCGGTCACCGCGCTGGCCAACCCGCCGGCGCTGGTCGAGCTGTTCGCCGAGACCATCACCGAGGAGCTCGACTTCCGCCTCGAGGCCGAGAACATGCTCGACGTGGCCCGCTCCTTCGCCGAGCTCGGCCAGCGCGACTACGTGATCCCCCGCCCGCACCCCGACGCTCGTCACCCGCGCGTGCTGGTGATGGAGCGGCTCGATCGGGCTTCAAGTTCGACGACGTGGCCGGCATGAAGGACGCCGGCGTCGACACCGAGGCGGTCGTGCGCACCGGGATGATCGGCTTCATGGAGGGCGCCATGATCCACGGCATCTTCCACGGCGACCTCCACGGCGGGAACCTGTTCGTGCTCCCCGACGGCCGCACCGCCCTGCTCGACTTCGGCATCATCGGCCGCCTCTCCGAGCCGCGGCGCCTCGCGTTCCTCCGCCTGCTCATGACCGCCACCACCAACGACATCCACGGCCAGCTCGCGGCGCTGCGCGACCTCGGCGCCCTGCCGCCCGACACCGACCTCGACGCCGTCATCAACGACCTCGGCCTCGACCGGCCCGTCGTCGACCCCACCACGCTGACCGCCGACGAGCTCGTGCACGAGATCCAGCGGACCGATCAAGGCGCTGCTGGGCATCGGCGCCCGGCTGCCCAAGGAGCTGATGCTCTTCGTCAAGAACATGGTGTTCCTCGACGGTGCCATCGCCACCCTGGCCCCCGACCTCGACCTCTTCGGCGAGATCGGCGAACGTCTCGATGCACTTCGCCACCACCCACGGCGAGCGGCTCGCCGCCGAGCTCGGCTTCGACGCCGAGAGCTACGAGCTCGACCTCGCCGGCGTGCGGGCCAGCTTCGGCTTCGAGGACGGCACGACGGCGCCGTGACCTACCGCGACCTGCAGGAGCGCCGCGAGCTCATCCGCGACCGCCTCCAGAAGCGCGAGCGAGCGCTAGACAGTGCGTGCGCCTCGTCGATCGCCCGCTGCTCGGTCGACTACGACGGCCGGCTCACCGCCCACCTCCCGATGGCCACCCGGCTGATCATGGTGAAGGCCGACGGCTGCGTCGCCATCCACGCCGACGGCGGCGCCTACAAGCCGCTGAACTGGATGAACGCGCCCAACCGCCTCGTCGAGGGCGACGGCGAGTGGACGGTCACCAACCCGAAGGGCGAGCGCCTCATCATCACGATCGACGAGGTGCTGTCCGACACCGCCCACGAGCTCGGCGTCGACCCGGGCCTGCAGAAGGACGGCGTCGAGGCCCACCTCCAGGAGCTGCTGGCCGCCGCCTGCCACCGGCTCGAGGCCGGCATGGTGCTCGTGCGCCGCGAGCACCCACCGAGATCGGCCCGGTCGACCTGCTGTGCCGCGACGCCGAGGGCCGGGCGGTGGCCGTCGAGATCAAGCGCCGCGGCGAGATCGACGGCGTGGAGCAGCTGGCCCGCTACCTCGAGTTCCTGGAGCGCGACCCGCTGCTGCGCCCGGTGCGCGGCATCTTCGTGGCCCAGGTGATCAAGCCCCAGGCCAAGGTGCTCGCCGCCGAGCGCGGCATCACCTGCGTCGAGGTCGACTACGACGACCTGCGGGGCATCGAGCGAGCCCAGACCTCGCTCGTTCTGACGCAACGCCGGGCCGTCAGGCGGCGTAGGTGACGCGGCCGGCGTCGATGACGACCCGGCCGTCGCCGCCGCAGGTCTGGAAGATCGGCGCTGCCGTCGCCGTCGTCCCAGGCCTTCACGGTGAGCGCCTCGCCGGGCATCACCGGCGACGCGAAGCGGGCGTCCATGCCCTTGAACCGGGCCGGGTCGCTGCCGCAGAGCGCGTGGAGCAGGGCCCGGCCGGTGAAGCCGTAGGTGCACAGGCCGTGCAGGATCGGCCGGTCGAAGCCGCCCATCGCGGCGAAGGCCGGGTCGGAGTGCAGCGGGTTGCGGTCGCCGGACAGGCGGTAGATGAGCGCCTGGTCGGTGCGGGTCTGCACGGTGACGCTGTGATCGGGCTCGCGCTCGGGGGCCGCGTTCGGCGGTGCCCGACGGGCCGCGGTCGCCGCCCCAGCCGCCCTCGCCCCGGATGAAGGCCGACATGCGGGTGTCGAACAGCGGCTCGCCGCGTGTCCACCAGCGATGGCCTTGCTCTCGGTGACGACGACGGCGCCCTTGCCCTTGTCGTAGATGCCGGTGATCTCGCTGACGGCCTCGAGCTCGCCCTCGACCGGGATCTCGCGGTGCAGCGTGATGCCCTGCTCGCCGTGCACGAGCATGGCCGGGTTGAACGTGCCGATGGCGCCGAAGGCCCCGCCCAGCGGGCCGAGCACCACGGCCATGGTGGGCAGGACCCGCTGCGGCTTGTCGCTGGTGTTCTCGGTGGTGAACTCCAGCTCGTCGAGCGGGTCGACCGCGCCGGCGCCCACGCCGAGGGCGTAGATCAGGGCGTCCTTGCGCGTCCACTTGCGGCGGGCCGGCTCGGACTTGGTGCCGACGGCATCGGGGTTGATCGGCATGGTGCTGTCTCCTACTTCTCGTCGTAGCCCTGCATGTTGGCGTTGGGGCGGGCCTGGGCCACCAGCTCGACGACCTTCGGGCCCGAGCTCGGCGGGGTCGTCGGTGGGGTTCTCGAGCGTCGGGCCGCGGTGCCAGCCCTCGCTGACGGAGATCATCCGGCCGGTCACGTCGAACACCCGGCCGGTGACGTGGGCCGACTCGGGGCTCGACAGCCAGCAGACGATCGGGGCGATGTGGGCCGGCGACATCTGCTCCTTGATCTCCTCGGGCGCCTGGCCCATGCCGAGGTCCTCGGTCATGCGGGTGAGGGCGGCCGGGGCGATGGCGTTGACGGTGACGCCGTAGCGGCCGAGCTCCTTGGCGGCGATGATCGTGAAGCTGGCGATGCCGGCCTTGGCGGCGCCGTAGTTGGTCTGGCCGACGTTGCCGTAGATGCCCGACGGCGACGATGGTGTTGATGATGCGGCCGTCGTTCGTCTCGCCGGCCTTGGACCGCTCCCGCCAGTAGGCGGCGGCGTGGCGGGCAGGGAGCGAAGGTGCCCTTGAGGTGCACCTTGATGACGGCGTCCCACTCCGCCTCGGTCATGTTGGTGAGCATGCGGTCGCGGAGGATGCCGGCGTTGTTGATCACGATGTCGAGGCCACCGAAGGTGTCGATGGCCGTCTGCACGAAGCGCTCGGCGCCGTCCCAGTCGCTGATGTCGTCGCTGTTGGCGATGGCCTCGCCGCCCATGGCGACGATCTCGTCGACGACGTCCTGCGCGGGACCCTGGTCGTTGCCCTCACCGTCCATCGAGCCGCCGAGGTCGTTGACGACGACCTTGGCGCCGTGGTGGGCCAGCAGCAGCGCGTGCTCGCGGCCGATGCCCCGGCCGGCGCCGGTGATGATGGCGACGCGGCCCTCGCAGAGCTTGGTCATCGCTGGAGCTCCCCCTCGTGTCGTCTCGCCGTCAGCGCCCTTCGTCTAGCGCACCGGCTCCGAGGGGGCGAATTCCGGGAGCGGGCGGCCGGCGTGCGAGATTGGTGCCCCCATGGATGATGCCAACACCGAGACGTCAGCGGACGCGCCTCGGTGGCCGACGGCTCAGCCGAGCCGGTGCGGCCTGCCCACCTGGCGGGCTCCGCTCCCGTGGTCGAGCCCGACGAGGCGGCGCCAGCGCAGCGCCGGTGGCTGCTCGCCGGCGGCCTGGCACCGCTGCTCGTGCTGGTCGTGCTGGTGATCGCCTGGGCCGTCGACACCAGCTCGGGAGCCGTGGCGCGCAACGTCCAGCTGGCCGACAGTGGACATCGGCGGCCTCACCGAGGACGAGCTGGCCGGGCGGATCGGCGACGTGGCCGACCGCTTCGCCATCGACGCCGGTGGAGCTCGACGGTCGGCGACGCCATCTACGCGACCACCGCCGCGGAGATCGGCCTGATGGTGGACGAGGACGAGACGGCCCAGCAGGCCCTCGACGTCGGCGACGGGATCGTTCGTCCTCCGCCCGTTCGTCGTGGGCCCGCTCGCTGTTCCGGAGCGCCACGCGCCGCTCGAGCTCCAGGTGAACGCCGAACAGGTGGCCAGCACGATCGTGGAGCTGGAGGGCGACGACCGCGAGCCTCCGACCGAGCCCACCGTGGAGCTCGTCGACGGGGCCTTCTCGGTGGTGCCGGGGTGGACGGCAGGGCATCGACCCGGAGGAGGTGGCGCGACGGCTGCCCGGCGTCGCCGAGGCCGCGGTGGCCGGCGGCGACGGCGTGGTCCGCCTCGACGTGGACGCCGGGCCCCATTCCGCCGCTCGGCAGCGTGCAGGAGGCCGAGCGGCCGCGGCTCAGGCCGCAGAGGCGCTGGTGGACGAGCCGCTCGAGATCGCCACGTCGGGCGGCGACCCGGACGCATCTCCTCCGACGCAGCTGCGGTCCTGGGTGCGGCTGGCCAGCAACCCCGACGGCACCGTGGTCGTCACCTTCGACCCCGGCGAGGTGGCCGCCGGGCTTCGGCGAGCCTTCGCCGACGTCGAGGGACACCCCGTCGACGCCACCTTCACGCTGGAGGGCGGCGTGCCGGTCATCCGACCCGACCGCCCGGGACTCATCTGCTGCGGTGGCGATGCCCGCCGGTCAGGTCCTCGCGGCGCTGCAGGACGGGACCCGCCGCGTCGAGCTGCCCCTGGTGGAGGCGGCGGCCGCCTTCACGGTGGAGGAGGCCCAGTCGTACGGCATCAAGGAGCCTGTGGGCGGCAACCACGCCTGGCGCGACGGCGCCCCCACGACCGCGGGGCCCGGGTTCACCACGTACCACGACGCGCGGGGGCAACCGCGTCCTCAACATCCACCGGATCGCCGACCTGGTGCGGGGGGTGGTGATCCCGCCCGGCGGGTCCTTCTCCGTCAACGACCACGTCGGCGAGCGCACAGCCGCCAAGGGGTTCGTGGCCGCCGGTGCCATCCGCGACGGCAAGCACGTCGACGAGATCGGCGGTGGCATCTCTCAGTTCGCCACCACCATCTTCAACGCCGCCTACTTCGCCGGGCTGCAGATCGACGCCTCGCAGGCCCACTCGGAGTACTTCAGCCGCTACCCGCGGGGCCGCGAGGCCACCATGGGGTTCCCGGCCCCCGATCTGGCGTTCACCAACAACACGCCCTACGGGATCCTGATCTGGACGTCCTACACCGACACCAGCCTCACCGTGACGCTCTACTCGACCCCCCACGCCCGGGCGGAGCAGACAGGCAGCGCCGAGCGCAGGTCCGGCCGCTGCCAGGTGGTGACCACCACTCGCACCGTCACCTTTCCCGACGGCCGCACCGAGGCCGACACGCTTCAAGGCGACCTACCGGCCCGGGGACGGCGAGCGGTGCTGACGTGAACGCACCTGGCGGCTGCTGATGGACGCCGCCGACGTCGCGGTGGTCGGCGGGGGGCCGGCGGGGGCGGCCGCCGCCATCCGCCTGGCCGGCCAGGGACGCGACGTGGTGCTGGTCGATCGGGCCACCTTCCCTCGCGACAAGATCTGCGGCGACGGTCTCACGGCCGGTGCCTTGCGCCTGCTGGAGGACCTGGGGCTGGAGCCCGCCTCGATCCCTTCGTGGCAGCCGGTCGACGACGTCGTGGTGCGGTCGCCGTCCGGTCACGAGGTGACGTTCCCCCTTCCGCGCGGCCGGGGCAGCTACGCGGTGGTCGCCCGCCGCACGGAGCTCGACGCCGCCCTGCTCGACGTGGCCCGGGCCGCCGGGGTGACGGTGCACGACGGACGAGCCTGCACCGGCGCCGAGGAGCGAGCCGACCGGGTGGTGCTGGACATCGAGGGCATGGGATCGCTGGCTGTCCGCTACGCCATCGGCGCCGACGGCATGTGGTCGCCGCTGCGCAAGCACCTCGGGGTGGCCACCCCCGGCTACCGCGGCGAGTGGCACGCCTTCCGCCAGTACTTCACCCACGTCGGCCCCCGGGCGGCGGAGGAGCTGTTCGTGTGGTTCGAGCCGGATCTCCTGCCCGGCTACGCCTGGTCGTTCCCGCTGCCGGGCGGGGTGGCCAACGTGGGCTTCGGGATCCAGCGCGACGGCGGGAAGGTGGCCCGCGTCCAGGACATGAAGGACCTCTGGCCCGACCTGCTCGCCCGACCCCACATCGCGGCGGTGCTGGGCCCCGACGCCAGGCCCGAGTCGCCCCATCGCGCCTGGCCGATCCCCGCCAGGGTCGACCAGGTGGTGCTCACGACAGAGCGCACCCTGTTCGTGGGCGATGCCGCCGCCGCCACGGACCCCATGACCGGCGAGGGCATCGGTCAGGCCCTGCTCACCGGCGTGCTGGCCGCCGAGGCCATCGGCGGGGCGGGACTCGACGCGGCCGCCGCCACCGCCCGCTACGAGCGAGAGGTGCGAGCGGCGCTCTTCGCCGACCACCAGATGTCGCTGCTGCTCGTGCGCGCCCTGCGGCACCGCAAGGGGGCCCGCACGGCCGTGCGCATCGCCGGCGCCCTGCCGTGGACCCGCCGGAACTTCGCCCGCTGGCTGTTCGAGGACTACCCGCGGTCGGTGATCACCACCCCGCGGCGGTGGCACCGAGGGGTGTTCACCCGCCCCGGCGCCTACCGCTGACGCCCAGCCCGCCCCGGCCCTCGCCGATCAGGGCACAGCGCCGAAACGATGCCGCCGTCGGAGATGAAGGCCAGCTGCCGCAGCACGGCCGAGGGCGGGGCCAGGCCGGCCACCCGGCTTCGCATGGCCACCGACCGTCGCCCCTCGGAGCGGGCGCCGATCGTGGCGCTCCGCGCGATCAAGGTGATCATCCCGGCCTGCCACCGCCGGCGGCGTTCGTAGGCGCGGAGCGCGCTCGGGACGTCGGCCGTCCGCGCCAGCTCCTCGGCCAGGACCCAGGCATCGAGGATGGCCTGACAGGCCCCCTGCCCCAGGTCGGCCGTCATGGGGTGGGCGGCGTCGCCGAGCAAGGCGACGCGCCCGGTCACCCACCGTCGGCTCGGGAAGCGGTCATCCAGGGCATCGACCCACACGTGGGTCGGGTCGGTGGCGGCGATGAGGTCGGGGATCGGGTGGTGCCAGGAGCCGAACCGCTCGGCCACCTCCGCCAGCCCGCGGTCACTCGAGTACCGCTGCACGCCGGCGTACCAGGTGACCCGTCCGCCGCTGATCGGGAGGATGCCGAAGCGTCCACCGGGCCCCCAGGTCTCCCCGACCACCCGGTGCCAGTCCGACCCGGCGGGGGCGAGCGCCGTGCCCCGCCAGCCCCCCGAGCGACAGTCGTGCAGCGGGCGATCCCCGAACAGCTCCCGGGCCACCACCGAACGACGGCCGTCGGCACCCACCACCGCCGGTCCCGAGGCCCTCGTGCCGTCAGCGAAGCGGGCCGTCGCGCCCTCGGCGTTGTGGTCCACCCCCACGCACTCGGCGTCGGTGCGCACCCGCTCGGCTCCCACGTGGCGCAGCAGGAGGGCCTGCAGCTCGCCGCGGTGCACACCGATGGTCGGCTCCCCCAGGCGGGTCGACATCTGCTCGGCCGTGTAGCGCACGATGAAGGAGCCGTCGCTGCGGCGGAGCCCGGCCTCCTCCCACGGCCCGGACAGCGCCCGCACCTCGTCCCCGATGCCCAGCCGGTCGTACACCCGGAGCGGGGCGGGCCACAGGCCCAGGCCGGCACCGATCTCCCGCAGCTCGGGGGCCCGTTCGTGCACCACGGCTGGGATGCCCTGGTGCGCCAGGCACAGGGCTGTCGTCAGGCCACCGATGCCGCCGCCCACCACCACCACTGGTTCACCCATGGGTCCAGCGTGCGGCGACCGGGTCCGGATGACGATGGCGCTGCCCGGTGTCCACGGGGTGGTGCCACCACCCCGCTCCCCGGGCGGCGGCCCCCACTTGACCGGGCGGTCAAGGCGCCTCTAGGCATCACCCATGCGCACCCGCCTCACCGACGTCCTGCAGGTCGAGCACCCCGTGATGCTGGCGGGGATGGGAGGGGTGTCCTATCACCAGCTGGTGGCGGCGGTGAGCGAGGCGGGCGGCTTCGGGTGCATGGGCGCCTCCACGATGTCGGCCGAGCGGATGCGCGAGGAGATCGCCCAGGTTCGGGAGCTGACGAGCAAGCCCTTCGGCGTCGACCTGCTCACGGCCGCCCCCGGCGACATGGTGGCCAAGGTCAACGACATCATCGACGGCGGCGGCTCGGTGTTCGTGGCCGGTCTCGGAGTGCCGCGCGACGTGGTCGACCTGTGCCACTCCCGCAACGTGCTGGTGGTCAGCATGTGCGGCAAGGTGCGCCACGCCGTGGCCGCCGTGGAGGCCGGCTGCGACATCGTGGTGGCCCAGGGCACCGAGGCCGGCGGGCACACCGGCAAGATCGCCACCTTCGCCCTTGTGCCCCAGATCGTCGACGCCGTCGGCGAGCGGGTGCCGGTGGTGGCCGCTGGCGGGATCGTCGACGGCCGCGGGCTGGCCGCCGCCCTGGCCCTGGGGGCCGACGGCATCTGGGTGGGCACCCGCTTCATCGCCACCCCCGAGGCCAACGGCGTGCAGGGCTACAAGGAGGCCCTCCTGCGCACCCACGAGGACGGCACCACGATCACCCGGGCCTACACCGGCAAGACCTGCCGGGTGATCGAGAACAGCTACACCAAGGCCTTCGAGGCCGAGGGTGGCGTGCCTGAGCCGTTCCCCATGCAGGTCGTGAAGACGATGCAGGAGGGCGCCAACCACCTCGGCGGCGATCCCGAGCACACCCGACATCGATCCCGACCGGGAGTTCTGGCCTGCCGGCCAGGGCGTCGGGTGCCATCGACGAGCTCGTCCCCGCCGGCGAGCTGGTGGAGCGCTTCGTCCGGGAGGCCGAAGACGCCATGGGCGTCGTCCGAGCCGCCTTCGCCTGACCACCGGCAGACTGGTCTGGTGGACCCAGAGCTGCAGGCGGCATACCTCCACCGGCTCGGCCTCGACGCAGAGCCCCCGTCGGTCGACGCCCTGCAGCGCCTGCACCGCGCCCAGGTCGAGCGCGTGCCCTACGAGACGATGTGGATCCACACCGGCGAGGCGTGGGACATCGATCTGGCCGGCTCGGTGCAACGCATCGCACACGAGGGTCGCGGCGGCTACTGCTTCCACCTCAACGGCGCCTTCAGCGTGCTGCTGCGTTCGCTGGGCTACGCCGTCGAACGGCACGTCGGCGGTGTGCACGGCCCCACCGGACCCGACGGGTCGGAGATGACGAACCACCTGGTCCTCACCGTCAGCGACCTGCCCACCGACGACAACGCCGACGGCGCTCTGGTACGTCGACGCCGGCCTCGGCGACGCCCTCTACGAGGCCACGCCCCTGCGCGCCGGCACCTACGAGCAGGGCCCGTTCCTGCTCGTCCTCGACGAGACCGACCACGGCATCGGCGACTGGCACCTCACCCACGGCGAGCACGGGGGGTTCGCTGGCATGAGCTGGCGCGCCGCGCCCACCGAGATGGATGCCTTCGTCGAGCGCCATGGGTGGCTGTCGACCGTCTCCCGACTCGGGGTTCGTGCGCGTCGTCACCGCCCAGCGGCGCGACGTCCTCGGCGTCGACATCGTCCGCGGGCTCGTGCTGACCCGCGTCGAGGACGGCGTCCGCAGCGACGACCTCACCGAACGGGCCGACTGGTTCGGCGTGCTGGCCGAGGTGTTCGGCCTCCGCTTCGACCACACCCCGCCCGAGGCGCTCGATGCCCTCTGGGCGCGCACCCTGGCCGGCCACCGCCGGTGGGAAGAGGCCGGCCGCCCGTAGTGGTGCGGGTGCGCTGGCCTGCTGGCTCAGGCGGCCGGGTGGCCGAACAGGTCGGGTGGGCCCGTCGCCGTGGGCGGGGGTGCGTTGGCGGGGTGGCGAGGGTCGTCGGGGCTGACCATGGCCCGCTTGCCCGTGCCGGTCACCAGGGCCCAGCCGTGCAGGGTGTGGAGGTCGTGGTGGGTGTGGCACACCGGCTCGAGCTCGTCGAGCCGGGTGTGGCGGGTGTGGCGGTACTCGGCACCGTGGACGTGGTCGTACTCGATGATGGTGCGGGTGCAGCCCTCCACCGTGCAGGTGGGTGAGGTCCAGAGCTTGGCGTAGTGCATGGCCTGGGTGGGGCCACGGGTGAGCGAGGTGACGCTGGCGACGTCGATCCCCTTGGTGATGATCAGCTTGAGCACCGCCTCGCCCAGGAGGGTGCGGGCGACCTCGACCGGGATCGGGCCCAGGCCGGTGACCTCGCAGAGCTCGTCGCCTTCGACGTAGCCCCGCCAGAGCGCGGCCACGTCGAGCCGGAGCAGGGCGAGGTGCTGCGGAGCCTTCAGCCGCCGGCGAGGGCTCGACGACTCGCCTCCGTGGGCACCCGGACGCTCGTGACGCAGCCCGCTCGAGCGGCGGGCCATCTCGATGAGCGCATCGAAGGCGTAGGCGTCGCGGCACTCCCGGGTGCTGGCCTTGCCCCGGTCGCGGAAGATCTCGTCGGTGAGCCGATCGAGCTCGCTGCTGAAGATCGACCCCTCGGCCACCGTCCCTCGGGCCTGCAGGTTCCAGGCGCCCTCGGCATCGGTGTGCCGGGAGGCCCGCCGGTCGGCGTGGATGCGCCGGTGGGTGGCCGCCGGGTCGCGGTCGGCAGCGGCCTTGGCGCGGAGGGCCTCGTCGCGCAGGGCGGAGTGGTTGGCCGTCTTGGCCGCCTCGAGCAGACGGCCCTCGGCACCCGGGTTGACCTTGGCGGCACCCACGATCACCCGGCCCTGAGCCTCGGACACCTCGCCCTCCAGCAGCGCTCGCTTGGTGGCGGGCAGGCCACCGAGGGCCTCCGACGTCTCCAGCTCGCCTCGGGCGCTGCCCAGCGACCCGCCGGAGATCTCGGCCAGCAGCTCCGCCGGCGAGCCGTGCCCCTTGCGCCGCCACTCACGACCGGCCGCCACCCGCTTGGCGAGCAGCGTCTTGCTGGCGGCGATGGCCCGGCCTGCTCGCTCCAGGGTCTCGTAGAGCCGCACCGCTTCCGAGGTGGAGACGCCGTCGGGATCCTGCACGGCCGCGGCAACGGCCAGACAGGCCGACTCCGCCAGCCGTGCCTTGGTCATCGGGTCCGACGGTGCCATGCCCCCGACGCTACGCAGGGGGTGTGACAGCCCCGCCGGGACGCTCTACAGGTCGTCGATCCAGCCTCTGACCTGCTCGATGAGCTTCACGGGATCGGGGCCCACTGGCGTGATGTTGAGGACGGTCACGCCGCTCTCCTTGTAGGCGGCCAGCCGCTCCTTCACGTAGCCCTCGGATCCACAGAGGGTGGTGGCCTCCAGCAGCTCGTCGGGGACGAGGGCGGCCGCCTCCTGCTTCTTGCCGTCGAGGTAGAGGTCCTGGATCTGCTCGGCCTCGGCCTCGAAGCCGTACCGGCGCACCAGGTCGTTGTAGAAGTTCTTGCCCTTGGCGCCCATGCCGCCCACGTAGAGGGCGGTCATGGGACGGGAGAAGTCGCGGAC
The DNA here is from genome assembly GCA_963795165.1 of uncultured Microthrixaceae bacterium. Lineage (GTDB taxonomy): Bacteria > Actinomycetota > Acidimicrobiia > Acidimicrobiales > VFJN01 > VFJN01. The sequence goes on from CAWCGT010000001.1 coordinate 1,132,976, forward strand.
GGCCTCGGCCCCGTCGCCCACCGACAGCAGGCCGCCGGCCACGATCTCCATCGGCCCGAGGCCGGCGTCGCGCTTGGCGGCGCCGGCGTCGAGGTCGGCGCCCCACACGTCTCGGGCCTTCTCGGGCAGGTAGAAGAGCGGAAGCCAGCCGTCGGCCTTCTCGGCGGTCATCTCGACGTTCTTGGGGCCGAGGGACGCCACGTAGATCGGGATCTCGCTGCGCACCGGGTGGTTGATCAGCTTCAGCGGCTTGCCGAGGCCGGTGCCCTGCCCCTCCGGCACCGGGATCTGGTAGCTGGCGCCCTCGTGCTCCACCTTCTCGCGGCGCCACACCTGCCGGCAGATGTCGATGATCTCGCGGGTGCGGCCGAGCGGCCTGTCGTAGGGCACGCCGTGGAAGCCCTCGATCACCTGCGGCCCTGAGGCGCCCAGGCCCGAGGACGCACCGACCGTCGCTGACAGCGCGTCGATGCCGGCCGCCGTCATGGCGATCAGCGTGGGGGTGCGGGTGTAGATCGGCAGGATGCCGGCGGCGATCTCGACGGTCGTCGGTGCTGGCGGCCAGGTAGCCCATGCTGCTGACGGCGTCGAAGCTGTAGGCCTCGGCCACCCACACCATGTCGAGGCCGGCCGTCTCGAGCTCCACCACCTGGTCGACGGCCTCTTTGAAGCCTCCGGCGTAGTTGAGCTGGGTCGACAGCTTCATGGTTCCCCCTGGGTCGGTGGACGGTGGCGATCAGAGCGCAGCGCGACGGGCGCGGGCGGCGGCTGGCGCGCTCGAGCAGGTGGGCGGGCACGCCGAACTCGTTGTCGGCGGCGGCTGCCACCTCGTCGGTCGCCGTCGTCGGCGCCGGCCGCCTCCTCGACGACCTCCTCCTCCACCCGCTCGTCGACGGGGACGAAGCCCTTGGCGCGCCACGATGTGGCGGCCGTCGAGCAGGCCCTGCTCGACGCCGTTCTCGAAGAGGACCCGGTAGCGGATCCAGGTCACCCCGCTCACCTGGAGCACCTTGCCCGGGCGTCCCGATCGGAACGCCGGGGAGGTCGATCCAGGCCCGCACCTTCTGGTGGCGGTCGAGGTCGACCGGGGTGAGGACGGCAGCCATGGGCGACAGTCTGGCCCGGTCGGCTCCCCGCGGAATAAGTAGCCAGGCTACTTAGTTAGGTGAAATGATGTCCGACGTGCCCACCTCCGACGAGACCGCCGAGCTGGCCGGTCGCCTGCGCCTGGCGGTGACCCGCCTGGCCCGGCAGCCTCCGTCAGACGGCCGACAGCGCCCTGTCCCCCACCCAGGCCTCCGTCCTCGCCACGGTGCAGAAGTCCGGCCCTCTGACCCTCGGCGAGCTGGCCGAGCAGGAGCGGGTCGCCTCCCCCACCATCACCAAGGTCATCTCCCTGCTCCACGACAAGGGTCTGGTCGCCAAGGTCACCGACCCCGACGATCGCCGGTTCGTTCGGGTCGAGCCTCACCGCCGACGGCGAGGCGCTGATCGAGCGCACCCGAGCCCGCAAGACCGCGTGGCTGGCCCGGCGTCTGGAGGATCTGACCGAGGACGAGCGGGCCCGGCTGGCGGCGGCCACCGAGGTGCTGGAGCACCTCACCGACCACCGAGCGGCTCGATGACCCGGGTCCGCGCCTTCGGGGCCGACACCTTTCGCTCGCTGCAGAGCCGCAACTTCCGCCTCTTCTTCGCTGGCCAGATCGATCAGCCAGACCGGCACCTGGATGCAGATGGTGGCCATCGGGCTGCTGGTGCTCGACCTCACCGACAGCGGGGTGGCGGTGGGCGTGGTCACCGCGGTCCAGTTCGTCCCCATCCTCGTCCTCGGTGCCTGGGCCGGGGTGCTGGCCGACCGCCGCGACCGCCACCGGCTGCTGCTCGGCCTCAACGTGGCCGGCGCCGTGGTGGGCGCGGCGTTCGCGGTGCTCGTCCTCAGCCGGCAGCCCGCCCTCTGGGCCGATCTACGTCCTCACCTTCGCGGCGGGCACCGTCACCGCCCTGGAGAACCCCACGCGGCGGGCGTTCGTCACCGACCTGGTCGACGATCGCGACGTCCCCAACGCCGTGGGGCTCAACAGCACGCTCATGACCGGCTCGCGCGTCATCGGCCCTGCGGTGGCCGGTGCCCTGATCGCAGGACCGGGCATCGGCTGGTGCTTCGCCGTCAACGCGGTGTCCTACCTCCCCCAGCTGGCGCTCTTCGCTCGGATGGACCGCCTCCGGTTCCGGGCCAGCGAGCGGGTCGCCAAGGGCAAGGGCCAGCTACGGGAGGGCTTGCGCTACGTCTGGGGCGAGCCCCATCTGCAAGCTGCCGCTCCTGCTCGTGACCGCGGTGGGCACCCTGGCGTTCAACTTCTCGGTGATCCTGCCGCTCTTCGCCACCCGCGACCTCGGGGGCGGTCCCGCCACGTTCACCACCTTGTTCTCCATCATGAGCGTCGGCTCGGTCGTCGGAGCCCTCACCGTGGCCCGTCGCACCGACGCCGACACCACCTTCCTCGCCCGAGGGACCGTGGCCCTCGGGGTGAGCATGGTCGGCCTGGCCCTTGCCCCCACCGTGGCGGTCGCCTACCTGCTGGTCCTGCCCGTCGGGCTCACCAGCGTGCTGGTGATCTCCGGAGCCAACGCCGTGGTGCAGCTCAGCACCCCACCGGTCATGCGCGGGCGGGTCCTGGCCCTGCTGGCGGTCGTGTTCCTCGGGTCGACCCCGATCGGCGGACCGATCTCTGGCTGGCTGTCGGAGTCGCTCGGCGCGCGATGGGCGCTGGGCCTCGGTGCCGCCACGTCGCTGGCCGCCGGGCTCCTCACCCTCCGAGCCCTGCGGTCGGTGGCGCCCGCCACGCGGCACGAGATCAGCGCCGTCGACGTCGCGCCGGTCGTCGTCGCGCCCGGTCGATGAGGCCCAGCACAGCCTCCTCCAGATCTTCTGGGATCCCGCCGGCCAGGTCCTCGGGGGCGACATCGGCCAGCGCCTCGGCGACGGTGTCATCGGCCTCGAAGCGCTCGACCACGCGGGGATCGATGTAGGCCGAGCGAGCCACGGCCGGCGTGTTGCCGAGGTGCTCGGCCACGTCCTTCACGACCGTCGCCACCAGGCGCTGACGGGCCGTGGTCGACTCGGCCGGCTCCTGGGCGGCCAGGCCGGCGGCGGCCAGCACCGTGCCCGACCCAGGTCCGGAAGTCCTTGGCCGTGAAGTCGTCGCCGATGTGCTCCTGGATGTAGTCGTTGATGTCCGACGACTTGATGTCGACCCAGTCGCGGCCGTCCTTGTAGGCGAGCAGCTCGGCCTCCGCCGGACGCTCGACGCCGACGGAGCGTCACCACCACGGCACGGACCTCCGGGTCCACCACCTGGCACTGCCGGTGCTGCCCGCTCTTGGCGTCGTAGTCGAAGTCGAGGACGTCGCCGCGCACCCGCACGTGCTCGCTTGCGGAGGGTGGCCAGGCCGTAGGTGTCGTTCTCCTCCGCGTAGGCCTCGCCCCCGACCCGGAAGAAGCCCAGCTCGAGCAGGCGAACGGCGCACGCCAGCACCCGCTCCTTGGGCATCCCGGACCGGGCGATGTCCTCGGCCACCCGCGCCCGGAGCTCCGGGCAGCCGCTTGGCGAAGCGCAGGATCGCGGTCGTGCTTCTCCCGGTCCCGGGCCGCCCGCCACTCGTCGTGGTAGCGGTACTGGCGGCGACCCTTGGCGTCGACGCCCGGTGGCCTGGATGTGGCCCGCGGGTCGGAGCAGATCCACACGTCGTCCCACGCCGGCGGGATGGCGAGGGACCGGATGCGATCGACCACCTCGTCGTCGGCGATCCGCTCGCCGTCCTCGTCGAGGTACGTGAAGCCCTGCCGGCTCGCCGGCGCCGGCATGCCCGGCCCGTTGCAATCGATCTCCTGCACCGCCACGGCGGCGTGCCTACCCCGCAGCGCGAGGCCTCCCAACCGCGGGCTGTCAGCGGCGGGCCTCCGCCCAGGTCTGCCCCTGCTCCACGTCGATGTCGTGGGGGAGGCCGAGGACCCGCTCGGCCACGATGTTGCGCTGCACCTCGCCGGTGCCGCCGCCGACCGTGAGGGCCGGCGCGAACAGGAAGCCGTAGTGCCACATCGCCGGGTCGGCGCCCAGCGGGCCGGCCGTGGCTGAGCATGCCGCCCGGCGCCGGCCAGGTCCTTGGCCAGCCCCATGATCGTGCTGGCCGTGCTCGTCGGCCAGGATCTTGCGGATCGACGCCTCGGCGCCCGGGCGGCTCGCCCTTGATCCGGGCGGTGACCGTGCGCAGGCGGATGAGGCGCAGCAGCTCGTGCTCGATGTGGAGCTGGGCGAGGCGCTGGCGCAGCACGGCGTCGTGCGGTGCCGCCGGCGGCCCGCACGACGTCGAGCAGGTCGTCGGCCGTGGGCCCCATCCCCCACAGCGCGCCGCCGGACGACAGGGACACCCGCTCGTTGCCGAGGGTGACCTTGGCCAGCCCCCAGCCCCGGTTGACGTCGCCCACCAGGTTCTCGGCCGGCAGGCGCACCTCGTCGAGGAACACCTCGTTGAAGATGTGCGCGCCGGTCATCTCGATGATCGGCCGGATCTCGACGCCCGGCGCGTCCATCGGGCAGATGAAGTACGAGATCCCCTCGTGCTTGGGGGCGTCGGGATCGGTGCGGGCGATGAGGATGCCGAACCGGGAGTGCTGGGCCAGCGAGGTCCAGATCTTCTGGCCGGTGACCACCCACTCGTCGCCGTCGCGCACGGCCCGGGTGGACAGCGACGGCCAGGTCCGACCCGGAGCCCGGCTCGCTGAAGAGCTGGCACCAGATCTCCTCGGCCGCCAGCAGCGGGAAGAGGTAGCGCTCCTTCTGCTCCTCGGTGCCGCCGTGGAGGATGCGTCGGCCCGGCCCAGCCGATGCCGATCGTGTTCGACGGCCGACGCACCGCCGGCCGCGGCCAGCTCCTCGTCGATGAGGATCTGGTGGATCGGGTCGGCATCGAGGCCCCACGGCCGGGGCCAGTGCGGCGCCACGTAGCCGGCCTCGGCCAGCTGCCGGCCGCTCGGCGCGGGGTGCTCGGCCAGCCACTCGCGCACCGCCAGCGCGGCGGGGATCGTCGTCGCCGGGCAGCTCGAAGTCCACGCCGGCAACGTAGCCCCGCACTTGACCGTGCGGTCAAGAACGGTCGGAGGCGGCTAGCATCGACCCGCCGTCGCACGACCGAGGGGGAGCAATGCCGGGCTGGAACTTCGCCGACGTCTGGGAGATCGTGGCCCAGCAGGTGCCCGACGCCCCTGCCCAGGTCCAGGGCGACCGGCGCGTCACCTGGGCGGAGTTCGACCGGCGGGCCAACGGCGTCGCCCAGGCCCTGCTCGACGCCGGGGTGGCCGGAGCAGGACAAGGTCGCCCAGTACCTCTACAACGGCCCCGAGTACCTCGAGTCGATGTTCGCCACCTTCAAGGCCGGCCTGGCGCCCGATCAACACCAACTACCGCTACCTCGACGACGAGCTCGTCTACCTCTGGGACAACGGCGACGTGGTGGCCGTCGTGTTCCACGGCACCTTCGCCGAGCGCATCGAGGGCATCCGCGACCGCCTGCCCCGCGTGCAAGCTGTGGCTGTGGGTCGACGACGGCGCCGGCCCGTGCCCGGACTGGGCCACGCCCTACGAGGCGGCCGCCGAGGCCGGCACCGCCGCCGCCGTGCCAGGGCCCGTGGGGCCGCGACGGCGACCACCTGCTGCTGCTCTACACGGGCGGCACCACCGGCATGCCCAAGGGCGTGATGTGGCGCCAGGACGACCTCTTCCGCACCCTCGTCGGCACCTTCGTGCCGGCCGTGCACGACGGCGAGCCCGAGCCGAGCAGATCATCCGCGACGCCGTCGCAGGGCCCGGGCTTCGTCGGGCTGCCCGGCCTGCCCGCTCATGCACGGCACCGGCTGCTTCACCCAGCTGATCGTCCTCGTCCGGCGGCGGCTGCACCGTCACCCTCGAGGCCCGCAACCTCGACATCGAGGAGCTGTTCGCCACCATCGAGCGCGAGGCGCGTGAACACCATCGCCATCGTCGGCGACGCCTTCGCCAAGCCGATGCTGCGCGCCCTCGACGCCACGCCCGGCAAGTGCGACCTCTCGAGCCTCATGATCATCTCCAGCTCGGGCGTGATGTTCAGCGAGGCGTCCAAGCAGGCGCTGCTCGGCCACCACCCCGGGATGATGATCATCGACGCCTTCTCGTCGTCGGAGGCCCTCGGCATGGGCCAGTCGGTCTCGCACGCGCCGGCGGGCACCAGCACCACCGCCAAGTTCACCGCTCGGCGAGAACACCAAGGTGATCACCGACGACGGCCGCGCCGTGGAGCCGGGCTCCGGCGAGATCGGCCGGGTGGCCGTCGGCGGCTTCCAGCCCGTCGGCTACTACAAGGACGACGAGAAGTCGGCCGCCACCTTCATCACCTTCGAGGGCAAGCGCTACTCGGTGCCCGGCGACTACGCCACGGTCGAGGCCGACGGCTCGCTCACCCTGCTCGGCCGCGGCTCGGTGTGCATCAACACCGGCGGCGAGAAGGTGTTCCCCGAGGAGGTCGAGGAGGTGCTGAAGACCCACGAGTCGGTCGCCGACGCCGTGGCCGTCGGCGTCCCCGACGAGAAGTTCGGCGAGGCCATCACCGCCGTGGTCGAGCTCGAGCCCGGCGCCGGCCTCGACGAGGCCGCGGTCATCGCCCACGTGAAGGGCAAGCTGGCCGCCTACAAGGCGCCCAAGCGGGTGCTGCCGATCGACACCATCGGCCGGGCCCCCAACGGCAAGGTCGACTACAAGCGCCTCAAGGGCTGGGCGGCCGACGAGCTCGGGGTGACCGCTGTGAACAGAGCGGCCGCAGGAGCTCCGCGTCGGGTACCACCGCGAGCTCGACACCATCGACCAGAAGGTCGTGCGGCTGTTCGCGCTGGTGTCGGAGGCGGTGGCCGCCGCCAACGAGGCGCTGCTCGGCCGACGACACCGACGCCCTGGCCACGGTCCGGCGCGGCGAGGCCACCATCGACGAGCTCATGGTCGAGCATCGAGGCCGACATCGAGCGGCTGCTGCTCCTCCAGGCCCCGGTGGCCGGCGAGCTCCGCTACGCCCTGGCCATCATCCGCATCGTCCCCGAGCTGGAGCGCTCGGGCGACCTGGCCGAGCACATCGCCAAGCGCGCCGGCTCCGGCTGGCCGCCCAGCTCACCCCCACCGCCCGCGGGCATGCTCGAGCGCATGGGCACCGTCACGCGCGGGCCTCTGGCGCGCGGCCGCCGATGGCTTCGTCGACCGCGACCCCACCGCCGGCGAGCGCCTCGAGGCCGCCGACGACGAGGTCGACGACCTCCACACCGCCCTCACCGCCGAGCTGCTCAGCGGGGCAGTACCCGCCGCGGTGGCCGCCGACGCCACCCTCGTCGCCCGGTTCTACGAGCGCCTCGGCGACCACGCCGTCCACATCGCCACCCGGGTGGCCCGCGCCGTCGCCTGACCACCGGTTCGGCCCGAGCCGGGCAGACTGTCGCCATGGCCACCGCGCTTCGCAACTCCAACCCCGCCCTGAACGACAAGGCCTTCGCAGCCGCGTCGGCGGAGACCGACGCCGGCTGGGCCGCCGGCACGCAGACCGCTCGAGGACGCCTACGGCGCCCCCGCCGCCGGGGCCCATCGTCGGCACCGACGCCATGACCGTCAACGGCACCGTGTGGGCCACCGCCGCCCTGCTGTGCTGCGTGGTGGCGGCCGGCGTGTACGGCTGGAACAGCGTCGACGTCACCGCGCGACTCGGTCTCGCCTGCCCGGGCTGGCTCTTCCCCGTGGTGCTCGGTGCCCTCGGCGTGGCCATGCTCACGATCTTCAAGCCCGACCTGGCCCGCTTCACCGCCCCGGTCTACGCCCTGCTCGCAGGGCGCCTTCCTCGGCGCCATCTCCGGCCTGTACAACACGGCCTACGACGGCATCGTCGTGCAGGCGGTGGGCCTCACCGTCGGCGTGTTCGCGGTGATGCTGTTCCTCTACGCCACCCGGATCATCAAGGTCACCGACAAGCTCCGCATGGGCATCGTGGCGGCCACCGGCGCCATCATGCTCGTGTACGTCGTCAACATGGTCCTCAGCCTCTTCGGCGCCTCGGTGCCGTTCCTGCACGACACCGGCGCCGATGGGCATCGGCATCAGCCTGCGTCATCGTCGGCGTGGCCGCCTTCAACCTGCTGCTCGACTTCGACTTCGTGGAGCGGGGCGTGGCCGCCGGCGCCCCCCGCAAGATGGAGTGGTACGCCGCCTTCGGGCTGCTGGTCACCATCGTGTGGCTCTACCTCGAGCTGCTGCGGCTGCTGGCCAAGCTCCAGGGTCGCGACTGAGCGCTGCCGTCGCCGTCGAGTTCGGAGGGCAGGCCGGCCCGCCTACGCTCGCCGCGTCCTCAGAACGACCCCGACGACGCAGGAGCAGGCATGGCTGATCTCGGGTTCGACGGCAAGGTTGCGATCATCACCGGCGCCGGCGGTGGCCTCGGCCGCTCCCACGCCCTCGACCTGGCCCAGCCGGGGCGCGCTGATCGTCGTCAACGACCTCGGCGGCGCCGCCGACGGCACCGGGCACTCCGAGACGGCGGCCCAGAAGGTGGTCGACGAGATCACGGCGGCCGGCGGCGAGGCGGTCGCCAACTACGACAGCGTGGCCACCCCCGAGGGCGGCGCCAGCATCGTGCAGACGGCGGTCGACACCTTCGGTCGCGTCGACATCATCATCAACAACGCCGGCATCCTGCGCGACACGTCGTTCAAGAACATGACGCCCGACCAGCTCAACCCGGTGCTCGACGTGCACCTGCGGGGCGCCTTCTACGTCACCCAGCCCGCGTGGCAGCTGATGCGCGACCAGGGCTACGGCCGGATCATCAACACCTCCTCGGCGGCCGGCATCTTCGGCAACTTCGGCCAGACCAACTACGGCGCCGCCAAGATGGGCCTCGTCGGCCTCACCCGGGTGCTGGCGGTCGAGGGGGCCAAGAACAACATCAAGGCCAACGCCATCGCCCCGGTGGCCAAGACCCGCATGACCGAGGAGCTCCTCGGCGCCGCCGCCGACAAGCTCGCCCCCGAGCTGGTCACGCCCGGTGGTCACCTACCTGGCCCACGAGGACTGCCCGGTGAGCGGCGAGGTCTACTCCGTGCGGCGGCGGCCGCGTGGCCCGCGATCTTCATCGGGGTCACCCCCGGCTACTTCGACCCCGACCTCACGCGCCGAGGCCGTGCGCGACAACTTCGACGAGATCCGCGCCGAAGACGGGCTACGAGGTCCCCGCCAACCTCAACGAAGAGATGATGCTCGCCTTCAAGGCACTGCAGTAGCGCGCCGTGATCAGCGCTCCATCGTGCGAGCGCTCGGCCCCGGTTGCACGACAGTGGGTAGGTCGCCGCACCACGTCCCTTATCGGGTGGCAGAGTGGGACAGTGACAGGGCGGCACTTCCAACCGGAACTGGTCGGAACGAATGGGCGGCACTTCGTGGGGTTCGCGACCGCTGTGGCTGTGTTCATCGTTGCGCCGGAAACGTGCCAATTCCTGCTCCTGAGCTCACCGCCGAAGCGGCCGCGTCCCGGGTGGGAGATCGTCAACGGTGGCGTCGAGGCTGGCGAAACCCTGCTCGGCGCGGTACGGCGGGAGGTCGCAGAAGAAGCTGGCCCCGACGTCCTGCTCGATGTGCTCGGAACCGTGCACGCATGGACCTGGCACTACGACAACGCTGTTCCGCACCTCATGATGACAGCCTTCGTGGGGCTCTACCGCAGCGGCGATGTTGTACCGGGTGAGGAGATGGCCGACTGCTCCACTCAGTGGGCGACTCTCGCCGAGGTGAACGCCCTGGCGAAGACCGGCGGACTGTTTCCAGGAGAGCCCTGGGTCTTCGAGCGCGCGGCTGCAGTGTTTCGACCTCTGGTTCCCGCTGTCGGCCGACAGCGCACTGCCCGGTTGGGAGACCGGCCTCAACCCGAGCGCCCCGTAGGCGGCGACCCACGGATGGGTCAGGAAGGCGGCCTATCTGCGCTCTGTGTCATAGGGGGTTGCGACCATGGGGCGATGACTGCACGGGCTGCTCGGATTGGCGGTCGTCTCTTTCGGTACCGGCTCACGCTCTTGCTCCAGGAGGTTCGGCGGCCGATGACCGTTGGTGAGATCGTCGAGGCGCTCGGACGCGTGGGCGTCGACGTGCCGGGGCGGGAGAGCAAGACGATCAGCGACGCCCTGCGGTGGGAGATCCAAAAAGGTCGGGTTCGACGCACGGCCCCGGCCACCTATGAGTTCGGCCCGATGCCAGCGTCCACCGGTCGGTGGATGCGCTCGGAGCTTCAGAAGGCCCAACCCTGATCGCGTTGGCGTTCCAGCGACACGGGTTGTCCTTGTCGCTGGAACGCCAACGCCAACTCCAGTCCCAAACCCTGGCGAGCTGCGACGGGAGCGGGGGGTTACCCTCCGTCCCGCTGGCTGGACGCCCGCGTCAGCGGGTGGCCCACCAGGGGGCGTCTTCGACCTCCGGAGCGGGCGCCCGCTCACCGGTACGCAGGTCGACGACCACCGCGCCACCGCTGGGACCCAGGCGGCGGACCGCCTCCACCACATCAGCGATGGAGAAGGGCTCCACGAGCACCTGGTCGGCGCCCGCCGATCGGGCGGCCTCCTCCTGGGCGGCCTCGGTGGCCACGGCCAGGATGCGCACCCTCGGGGCCTCCACCCGCAACCGGTTGAGGTCGTCGAGCCCGTCGCCGGCCAGATCGATGATGGCGGCGTCGGCCCAGTCGATGGTGGAGCTGGCGTCGTCGTAGCTCGGCTCGGAGGGTGCAGTGGCAGCCCAGGTTCTCGACCTGGGCTCGAAGGAGCTCGGAGAGCCCGAGGTCTCCGGTGAGCACGAGCACTCGCAGATCCATGTCGCTACCCCTCGTCGCTGGCCCGCCACGAGCTTCCACCTGCTGCCCGCAGCATAGGCCTGCAGCCCGGCGGACGTCAGGCGTCGATGGCAGCGGCCGCCAACCGGCGCATGACCCGCTCGGCCTCGGGGTGGTCGCGCTCCAGGCCGGCTCGGAGGCCCTCCCAGGTGGCCCAGCTCAGTGCCAGGTCGAGGGCGTCGAGCACGTCGCGCCGATCGGCCCCCGCCGCGCGCAGCTCCGGCTCGAAGGTGCGCTCCAGCTCCTCGCGCAGGAAGGCCTGGCCGGCACGCAACCGGGCCGTGATCTCGGTGGAGAACGGGCCGTGGACGTCCGCTGCCCGGCGGATGGGCGTCACCGCCTCCAGCAGCAGGGCCCGCTGGCGGACGAAGCGGTCGAGGCGCTCGCGAGCGGAAGGCCGTCGGGGGCCACCGGGAGCACCAGCACGGCCACCCGCTCGACGAGCCGCTCCGCCACCGCGGCGTGGAGCGTCTCGAGGTCGTCGAAGTGCTGGAACACGCTGCGCACCGACACCGAGGCCCGCTCGGCCACCCGCGGGGCCGTGGGGCGGAGGTCGCCGTCCTCGAGCAGGCCGATGGTGGCGTCCACGATGGCCTCACGGGTGCGCAGCGACCGCAGGGTGCGGCCGTCGGTGGGCAGGAGCTTCTTGCACGGTGCCTGCAGGTTAGCGACCCCGTCGACTGCTGCGGGGCGACGGCCGAGCCGTGGTGGGCGACCAGGCGCCAGCCGCTATCGGAGCGGAGGAAGACGTTCACAGCGGCCACGGTCCCGCTGCCCTCGGCACTGATGAGGTTCTCGTCCACCGTCACCCAGGCGGCGTCACCAGCCACCGCCACCACCTCGTTGGTGAGGATGAACTGCAGCGGACTGGGCCCACCGAAGAGGGCGAACCACGAGGCCGACACCGCGCCCCACCCGTGCAGGGTGCGCCACCCCGGGTGGGTGCACGACACCCGCTCGCCGTGCTCCCACACGTCGGACATGGCATCGAGGTCGCGGGCCTCGAAGGCCTCGTAGAACGCCCGGTTGGCGGCCCGCACGGCTGGCCTCGTCGACGGAGTCACCGGCGTGCTCGTCGTCGGCGGCGCGGGTCGCTCCATCGCGCCTGACGCTATTCGCCCGCGCCGCCGCCCCACGGCGAGGATGCCGGCATGCGCTCCGTGCCCACCACCGATGGCCTCACCGTCGCCGTCCACGACCAGGGCGGCACGGGACGTCCCACGCTGCTGTGCCACGCCACCGGCCTGCACGGCGCGGTGTGGGAGCCCCTGGGAGCTGCGCTCGGCGAGGGGTTCCGACGCTGGGCCGTCGACTTCCGGGCCCACGGCGCGTCGACCGTGCCGCCCGGGTTGGCGCTGCACGTGGTCGGGCATGGCCGACGACGTGCTCGCCGTGGTCGACGGGCTGCCCTTGCCGCGAAGCGGGAGGTCCTCGGCGTCGGCCACTCGATGGGCGGCGCCGCCCTGCTGCTCGCCGAGCAGGCCCGTCCCGGCACCTTCGCCGGCCTGTGGCTGTTCGAGCCCATCGTGCCACCGGCCGACGGCCTGAACGCCCTGGCCGGAGGCAACCACCTGGCCGAGGGGGCCGCCCGACGCCGGGCGTCCGTTCCCGTCACCCGAGCGACGCGCTGCACAACTACGCGGGCAAGCCGCCCCTGTCACGTGGCCCGAGCCGACGCTCTCCACGCCTACGTGCGGCACGGGTTCGTGGACGGCGAGGACGGGGCGGTCCACCTGGCCTGCCGCCCCGCCGACGAGAGCCAGATCTTCCAGGGTGGTGGCTCGCACGGCGCCTTCGAGCGACTCGGCGAGGTGACGCTGCCCCGTGGTGGTGGCCTGCGGCTCCGATCCGGTCGGCCCGGCCGCCTTCGCCTCGGAGGTGGCCGAGGCCCTGCCCGGCGGGCCGCCTCGAGGCGCCACCCCCACATCGGCCACTTCGGCCCGCTCGAGGCCCCCGACGTCCTGGCCGCTGCCATCAGCGCCTTCGCCGCGGAGCTCTAGCCCCGGACAGACCACCCACCGTGGGCCAACGTGCCTATTCTTCGCATCCGAGACAGCGGCGGGGCGGTCGGCGCGAGCGGCAGGGGGGCGCAAGCCCGATGGTGATGATCGCGATCCGCGACGTGCTCTGGCGGTGGCGGCGCTTCATGGTCGCCCTGGTGGCCACGGCGCTGGTGCTGGCCCTCACCCTGGTGCTCGACGGCGTGAACCGCAGCTTCCCCAACGAGGCCCGGCGCACCCTCGACGCCTTCGACGCCTCGGCGTGGCTGGTGCCGTCGGGCAGCTCGGGGCGTGTTCCTCTCCTCCAGCGTGCTCCCGGCGGAGACCACCACCGCCGCAGCCAGGCTGCCCGGAGTAGAGGAGGCGGCACCGGTTGCCGTGCTCCGCGCCATCGTCGAGGAGGACACCGACGCCAACCTCATCGGCGTGACCTTCGGTGCCTTCACCGACCCGCCGCTGGTGGCGGGGCGGCTCCCGGCGGCCTCGGGCGAGACCACCGCCGAGCGCGGACTTGGGCCTCGACCTCGGCGAGCGCACCACCATCGCCGGACGGCCCTACACGGTGGTCGGGCACACCGATGGCCTCACCTTCCGGGCCGGCGTCCCCTCCCTCTACGTGTCCCTCGCCGATGCCCAGGCCATCGGCTACCGCGGCGCCGGGCTGGCCACCGCAGTGGCCACGAAGGGGACCCCCACCACCGTCCCCGAGGAGCTGGTGGCCCTCGACAGCCCCACGGTGCGCGAAGACCTCTTGGCCCCGCTGGCCAAGGCCGCCGACACCATCGCGCTCCTGCTCGTCCTGCTGTGGCTCGTGGCCGCCATGGTCATCGGGTCCGTCGTGTACCTCACCTCGGTCGACCGTCACCGCGACTTCGCCGTGCTCAAGGCCACCGGCGCCACCGACGGCTCGCTCCTGGGCAGCCTGGCCCTGCAAGCCTCGCTGCTGTCCGGCGGCGCCTTCGTGCTCGGCGTGGGGATGTCGTTCCTCCTCGCCCCCATCATGCCGGTCCGCACGGAGATCGCCACTGCGTCCTACGTCACCCTCGGCCTGGTGGCCATGGGGGTGGCCCTGGTGGCCAGCCTGGTGAGCACCCGGCGCACCCTGCAGATCGACCCCGCCCTGGCCTTCTCGGGAGCCTGAGCATGCTGCACGTCGACGACCTCACCGTGGAGTACCGCAGCGGCGACTACCTCGTGCGCCCCCTCGACGGGCTGAGCATGCAGGCCAGCCCTGGGGAGCTGGTGCTCCTCCTGGGGGCCAGCGGCTGCGGGAAGACCACCCTGCTCTCGGCGCTTGCGGGGATCCTCACCCCCACCTCCGGCCGGGTGCTGGTGGGTGGCACCGACGTCACCCGTCTCGACCGGGCGGGGTTGGTGCGATATCGCCGGCACGAGGTGGGGGTGGTCTTCCAGGCCTTCAACCTCATCGCCAGCCTGTCGGCCACCGAGAACGTGCTGTCGTCGCTGCGCATGGCCGGCGTTCGGGGCCGGCCGGCGCGGGCGAGAGCGCTGGAGCTCCTCGACCGTGTGGGACTGGCCGACCGGGCGTCGGCCAAGCCTGGCCAGCTCTCCGGAGGGCAGCAGCAACGGGTGGCCATCGCCCGCGCCCTCGCCCACGATCCCCCCCTCCTCCTGGCCGACGAGCCCACCGCCCACCTCGACTACGTGCAGTGCGAGATCGTGCTGGCCCTGCTGCGGGAGCTGGCCGCCGGGGGCCGTACGGTCGTCATCGCCACCCATGACGACCGGCTCCTCCCGCTGGCCGACCGCGTGGTGGAGCTCACCCCGCGGTTCGAGCGGGCCGAGGGCGGTCCCGCCCACCTCGACCTGGCCGCCGGCGAGGTGCTGTTCCGCCAGGGCGACGTGAGCGACCACGTGTACCTCATCGAGTCCGGGGAGGTGGAGGTGCTCCGCGACCGCGCCGATGGCACCACCACCCGGCTGACCGTGCTGAACACCGGCCGCTACCTCGGCGAGCTCGGTCCCCTCCTCGGGCTCCAGCGCTCCGCCACTGCCCGGGCCGTCACCGACACCCGCCTCCGGGTGTGCAGCCCGCAGGAGTTCCGCGCCAGCGTGGGCACTGCGGAGGAGCCGGCGGCCGTCCGTCGACCCCGCACCCGCCCGCTCCGCGCCGGATCCGGCTGACCCGGCTGACAGCCGCCGGGGGTCCCGGCCCGCTGTCACACCCCGCGAGTACCCTGGGTCCATGCCGCTGCCGCTACCCACCAGCCTGTCGCCGTCGAAGGTGTCGTCCTTCACCGACTGCGGGCTGGCCTTCCGGTTCTCGGCCATCGACCACCTGCCCGAGCCCCCGTCGGTGGCCGCCACCCGGGGCACCCTCGTCCACGCCGCCCTCGAGCGCCTCTTCTGCCTCGAGCCCGCAGGAGCGCACCCATCGAGCGGGCCCTCGCCTGCCTGGCCGAGGCCCACGAGGAGCTCCGTCACCACCCCGAGTTCGCCGGCCTCGAGCTCGACGGCCGCTGCCGAGGCCACCTTCCTCGCCGAGGCCGGATGCCCTGGTCGAGAAGTACTTCCGGCTGGAGGACCCCACCACCATCACCCCGATCGGCATCGAGCTGAAGCTGGAGGTCGAGCTGGGTGGCGTTCGCCTCCGGGGCATCATCGACCGCCTCGAGCTCGACGCCGACGGCGAGCTGGTGGTCACCGACTACAAGACGGGCCGGGCCCCCGGCGAGCGCCAGGAGCAGCAGCGGCTGGCCGGCGTGGCCTTCTACTCGCTGCTGTGCGAGCGGCTGTTCGGCCGGCGCCCGGCCAAGGTCCAGCTCCTGTACCTGGCCGATCCCGTGGCCATCATCTCCGTCCCCACCGACCGCTCCACCCGCGGGGTGGAGCGCAAGCTGGCGGCGGTGTGGACGGCCGTCGAGCGAGCGTGCGAGCGGGAGGACTTCCGCCCCAACCCGGGCCGGCTGTGCGACTGGTGCGCGTTCAAGGCCTACTGCCCGGCCTTCGGCGGCGACATCGCCCGGCCGATGCCACCGGGTGGACGGTCGAGCTCCAGCGGACCCGCGCACAGGCGACGACGGGGGCCCGCGTCAGCGTGGTGGCGTAGCCGAGCACCGCCGGCGGGTACCGTGCCCGCCGTGCCTCGGCACCTCTCCCGCGCCAAGCAGGCTCGTCGTCGACTTCGACGAGGCCATCGACTCGCGCGTCGACCAGCTCCGCGGCCACCAGGCCCTCGACCGGCTCATGTACGGCGCGTCGGAGCTGGGCGACTGGTCGCTGATCTGGCACCTCATCGGGGCGGGCCAGGGCGTGCTGCCCGGCCGCGACCCGATGTCGGCGGTACGGGTCTCGACCGTCCTCGGCGTCGAGTCGCTCCTCGTGAACGGGGCCATCAAGAGCCTGTTCCGGCGCCACCGGCCCGTGTGGGAGGTCGACCGTCCCCGCCCGCACCGAGTGCGGACACCCCACTCGAGCAGCTTCCCGTCCGGCCACGCCAGCTCGGCCTTCACCGCCGCCGGGATCCTGAGCCAGGACGATCCGCTCTGGCCCGTCTACTACGGCATCGCCGCCCTGGTGGCCTCCAGCCGCGTGTACGTGAAGATGCACCACGCCTCCGATGTGATCGTGGGAGCGGCACTCGGCGTCGGGCTGGCCCGGGTGGCCCGACGGGTGTGGCCTCGGCCCTGACCCGCCGGAATGCCCGGCCTTCACCGTGGGTTGGAACCACTGCATGTCCGACACCCGTCGCCTTCGCCGTCACCTGGGACTATCGCTGCCCCTTCGCCCGCAACGCCCACGAGCACGTGGTGGAGGGCCTCCGGGCCGGGGCACCCTGGGACGTCACGTTCGTCCCCTTCTCCCTCGGTCAGGTGCACGTGGCCGAGGGCGACCCCGACATCTGGGGTCGCTGGCAGGACGACACCGGGCTCCTCGCCCTGCAGGCCGGCGTGGTGGTGCGCGACAAGTTCCCCGATCGCTTCCTCGACGTCCACGAGGCCCTCTTCGCCCTGCGCCACGACCACGCCGAGCACCTGCGCGAGGTGGCCGACGTCCGAGAGGCGCTCGAGGCGCAGGACGTCGACGCCGACGCCGTCCTCGCCGAGATCGACGGGGGCGGGCCCATCGAGATGGTGCAGGCCGCCCACGAGGCGGCGGCCCAGACCCACCGAGGTGTGGGGCGTGCCCACCTTCATCTCCGGCGAGCAGGCCGTGTTCGTCCGCCTGATGGACCGCCCGGCGGGCGACGGCGACCACGCCATCCGCACCGTCGAGCGGGTCCTGGACCAGCTCGAGGGGTTCCCCGACCTCAACGAGTTCAAGCACACGTCGATCCCCCGCTGACGCACCGATAGCGTCGGTCGGCATGGCCGCCCAACGGGACATGCGCAGCGACCGTCGCATGACCGACGTCGAGGCGCTGATGTGGAACCTCGAGAAGGACCCGCACCTGAGCGCGTCCATCGCCAACGTCACCGTCTTCGACAGCGCCCCCGACCCCGACCGGCTGCGGGCCCGCCTGGAGCGGGCCGTCACGATGGTCCCTCGCCTGCGCCAGCGGGTGGTGCCGGCCCTGGGTCGCCTGGCGCCGCCGGAGTGGCGAGACGACCCCGACTTCGACCTCGACTACCACCTGCGCTGGGTGGCCCTCCCCGCCCCCGGCGGCGATGCGCCAGCTCCTCGACCTGGCCGCCGGCCTGGTCCACACCCCCTTCGACCGCACCCGCCCGCTGTGGGAGTTCGTGGTGGTCGAGGGCCTGGAGGACGACCGGGCCGCCATGGTGCAGAAGCTGCACCACGCCATCGCCGACGGCGAGGGCAGCATCCGGATGTCGGAGCAGTTCATCGACCTCGCCCGCGACGCCACCGAGCCGATCGCCCCCGACCGGCCCGTTCCGGAGCCGCATCGACACCAACCTGTTCGAGACGACCGTCGACACCCTCACCCACCAGCTGCGGCGGGGCGTTGGGGATCGCCCGGCGCACGGTGGAAGGGGCCGTCGACGTGGCCCGCAACCCCGGCCGGCTGGCCGCGCTGGCCGAGGACGCCGCGCGAGCTGGGCCGGTCGGCGATGCGCCAGCTGGTCGTGTCGGACCCGGCCCGCTCACCGCTCTGGCACGAGCGCTCGCTCCGACGGCGGATCGAGGTCCTCCAGGTGCCCCTCGACGACGCCAAGGCGGCCGCCAAGGCCCTCGGCGGCAGCCTCAACGACATCTTCGTGGCGGCCGCCGCCGGCGGGCGCCGGCGCCTACCACCGCGCAGGCCGGGGCCCCAGTCGACGAGCTGCGCATCACGATGCCCGTGAGCACCCGCACCGACGGCTCCGCCGGCGGGCAACGCCTTCACCCCGACCCGGGTGCTCCTCCCGGTGGGCGATCGAGGACCCGGCGGAGCGGTTCGCCGCCATCCGCGAGCGCCTCGACACCACCAAGCACGAGCGGGCCATGGGCGTGGTCGAGCGGCGTGGCCGGGGTGGCCAACCTGCTCCCCACCTCCGTGTCCGTGCGCCTGGCCCGCCAGCAGGTGGAGACGGTCGACTTCGCCACCTCCAACGTGCGAGGCGCGCCGTTCCCGCTCTACATCGCCGGGGCCCGCATCGAGGCCAACTACCCGATCGGCCCCACGGGCGGCACCGCGTGGAACCTCACGCTCATGTCCTACGACGGCAGCCTCGACATGGGGCTCAACGCCGATCTGGGCGCTGTGCCCGACCCGGAGCGCCTCCGGGACGCCATCGCCGCCGAGTTCGCTGCCCTCATCGCCGCCGGTCGCCCGAAGGCCAGCCGACGGCGGTCTACCGGCCGCTAGGCCCCGACGGGCTCTTCCACCAGCGAGGCCGGCGTCGGTCGGCCATCTCGGCCGCCGTGAGCAGCATCCGCACGTCGAGCAGCAGGTCGGACACCTCGTCGGTGGACACCAGCTCCCGGTGCAGCAGGTCGGACAGGCCGGTGTCGATGAGGCGCAGGGCCTCGTCGATCACGGCGTCGTGCGCCTTGCCGTCGGCTGCGCCCGTGATCGACTCGCCCGTGTTCGTGATGACGTCCTCGGTCTCAGTCATTGGGGCCAGGTTACCCACGCCGTGTGACGACCAGGCGTCATGGACCCGACCATGACGCATGTCACCCGCCTCTACCCTGGTCAGGTGGCCTACGAGCGGGTGGCCCGCCTCGGCCGGGGCGGCATGGGAGTCGTCGACCTGGCCCGGCGGCCCGACGGCACCGAGGTGGCCCTCAAGCGCCTGACCCTGCACGGCTCGGCCGAGCGACATCGCCCGGGCCCGGCAGCGGATCGAGCGCGAGGCGGAGGTGCTGAGCCGGCTCGACCACCCCAACATCGTGCGAGCTCCTGGAGCGTGGTGGAGGACGGTGACGAGGTCACGCTCGTCATGCCCTACCTCACCGGGGGCACGCTCGCCGACCGGGTGGCCCGCCACGGCCCGGCACCGGCCGACGAGGTGCGAGCGGCTGGCCGACGCGCTGGGCGGCGCCCTCGCCGACGCCCACCGGGCCGGGCGTGGTCCACCGGGACATCAAGCCGGGCAACGTGCTGTTCGACGAGGCCGGCGTGCCGCACCTCGCCGACTTCGGCGTGGCCAGCTCACGGGACGACACCGCCGGCCTCACCGCGATGGGCACGGTGGTCGGCACGCCCGGCTTCATGGCCCCCGAACAGGCACGGGGCGAGGAGGCCGGCCAGGCCGCCGACGTGTTCGCCCTCGGCGCCACCCTGCTCTTCGCAGCCACCGGCGAGGGGCCCTACGGCCGGGGGCGCCGCCGACCTGCTGATGGTGCAAGGCCGCCCAGGGCAAGGTCCGGCCCGTGCCGCGGCAGCTCCCTGACGCCACTCCGGCGGCCGGCTGCAAGCCATGCTCGACCCCGCGCCCGACCGACGCCCGTCCGCCGCCGCCCTGGTCGGTGGGCCGGCCGGCACCGTCGTGCGCCGAGCCGGTGACCGCCCGCCGTCGTCGCTGGCCCGTGTGGGCGGCGGTGGGCGGCCTGGGCGTGGCGGCCCTGCCGGCCGGGAGCGATCGTGGCGGCCCGGGAGACCGGCGACCGGTGCCCAGCGCCACCGACACCCACGACCACCGACGTGCGCGGCCCTCCCGTACCAGCCTTGCGGCGCGCCGCCGCCGGCGCCGGGCACCGACGGCCGCGCCTGCCTCGCCGGCTTCGAGGACTACGACGACGACGCGGCCAACGGCTGCGAGGCCGCCGCCGACGGCCTGGCCGACGGCGAGGCCTTCCCGGAGGGCGCCGACCCCGTCGCAGGGCACGATCGTTCCGCGAGACGACGTCGACACCTTCGCCATGGCCGTCGGCGACGGCGCCCAGCTCCTCTGCGACGGTCGCTTCACGGTGACCCTCACCGCCCCGGCGGGGATGACCCTGCGGCTCGAGGTCCTCGACGGCGACGAGGTGCTCGGGGAGACCACCAGCGCCGACGGCGTGCCGGCCTCGGTGCGCGCTGCGACGAGCAGCGATGCCTGTCTTCGGAGGCCCGCACCCTCACCGCCCGCGTGTCCCCCATCGGCACCGACCGCACCGGCGAGGCCTACACCCTCGAGCGGGCCGGGAGCTTCTAGGCCGCTCCACGGCGCTGACTAGGGTCGCCAGACATGGGCATGGAGCGAGCCGGCGTCACCTTCGCCAGCCTGATGGGCCTGGGCCCAGAGCTGGCCCTCCACACGGCCCGGCTGGCCGAGGAGGTCGGCTACGACTCGTACTGGACGGCCGAGACCACCGGCCCCGAGGCGTTCTCGCTGCTCGGCGCCGTGGGGGCGGCGGCGCCGTCGCTCGGCCTCGGCACCGGCGTCCTGGCCCTCCAGCTGCGCACGCCGATGGTGGTGGCGATGGCCGGCGCCACCCTCCAGGCCCTGCACCCGGACCGAGACATCGTGCTCGGCATCGGCATCTCGTCGCCGGTCGTCACCACCCGCTGGCACGGGATGCCCTACGGCGACCGACCGCTGGCCCAGATCCGCGAGTACGTCACCCTCCTGCGAGCGTGCCTCACCGGCGAGAAGGTCGACTTCGCCGGCGACTTCTACGAGGTGAAGGGGTTCCGCCTCGGCGTGCGGCTCGGCGAGCGGCGGCCCAAGATCGTGGTCGGCGCCCTCAACCCCAAGATGCTGCAGCTGGCCGGCGAGGTGGCCGACGGCGTCGCCCTCAACTACCTGCCGGCGTCCCACGTGCCGTGGTCGG
Source organism: uncultured Microthrixaceae bacterium (assembly GCA_963795165.1). Classification (GTDB taxonomy): domain Bacteria; phylum Actinomycetota; class Acidimicrobiia; order Acidimicrobiales; family VFJN01; genus VFJN01. Next base: position 1,154,071 of record CAWCGT010000001.1, read on the forward strand.
TGGAGCAGGTGCGCAAGGGCGGCGACGCCACCATCTACGCCTACGTCCACGCCGGCGTGTGCGAGCGCGAGGAGGGCATCGAGCTGGCCCGCCGCGACCTGTTCTCCTACGCCGTGGTCGACTCCTACGCCCGCAACTTCGAGCGGGCCGGCTTCGGCGACGAGGTCGACCGAGATCCGCGCCCGCCACGCCGAGCGCGACCGGGACGGGCGCGCTGGCCGCCGTGTCGGACCGCATGGTCGACGCCATCGACGTCATGGGCGACGCCGGACACCGTCCAGGCCACCATGCGGGCCTACGTCGACGCCGGCGTCGACGTCCCCGTGCTCATGCCCCTGCCGTGGGGCGCCGACCGCCGGGCGTCAGCCGACGCTCACCATCCGCGCCGCGCTCGGCAAGGCCTGAGCGATGGAGCTGCGCGACAAGGTCGTCCTGGTCACCGGCGGGGCCAACGGCATCGGCCGGGCGCTGTGCCGGCGCTTCGTGGCCGAGGGCGTGCGGGGCCTGGCCATCGTCGACCGCGACGCCGAGGCGTCCCACGAGCTCGCGGTGGAGCTGGGCGCCACCGCCATCGGGCTGGCCGCCGACGTGGCCCGCGAGGCCGACGTGGTGGCGGCGGTGGGCGCCACCGAGGAGCGCTTCGGGCCCATCGACCTGCTGGTGTCCAACGCCGGCATCGGCACCGGCGGCGGCGTCGAGGCGCCCAACGAGGCCTGGCAGCAGATCTGGGACGTCAACGTGATGGCCCACGTGTACGCGGCCCGGGCCGTGCTGCCCGGGCATGCTCGCGCGCGGCGAGGGCTACCTGCTCCACACGGCCTCGGCGGCCGGCCTGCTCACCAACCTCGGCGCCGCTCCGTACAGCGTCACCAAGCACGCGGCCGTGGCGCTGGCCGAGTGGCTGGCCATCACCCACGGCGACGACGGCATCAAGGTGTCGTGCCTGTGCCCGCAGGGCGTCCGCACCAACATGCTGCTGGCGGGGGCCGACGACACCGCCGGCGCCGTGGTCCTCGCCCAGGGCGCCATCGAGCCCGAGGAGGTGGCCGAGGCGGTGGTGCAGGGCCTGGCCGCCGAGCGGTTCCTGATCCTCCCGCACCCCGAGGTGCTGACGCTACTTCCAGCGCAAGGCCGGCGACTACGACCGCTGGCTCGGCGGCATGCGCAAGCTCCAGCGGCGCATCAAGGACGCCCTCGGATGACCCAGCGATCCGAACCCACCCCCGCCGCGCTGGCCGAGTCGGCCCTGCTCGAGGTGGGGCTCCGCCCCGGCGACCGGGTGCGGTTCCGGCGCACCGAGGGCGGGGTGTGGAAGGAGGCCAAGGTGGAGCGGCGCGAGCGAGACGGCTCCATCGGCGTGCGCGACGAGCGCGGCGCGGCGCGGGCCATCCCGATCGAGCGCCTGGAGGTACGGGCCCAAGGGCCGCGCGGCGGCACCGTGTGGGAGCCGGTGGGCGAGCGGGCCGGGCGCAGCGAGCAGCTCGGCATCTGGTGAGCCCCCGACCATCCGCATGAAGCCCGGGTGACGCTGGGTAGAAACGGCAACCATGACGCGGACAGGGCTGGTACTCGGGGCCGGGGGCATCGTCGGGCAGGCGTTCCACGCCGGGGTGCTGGCCGCCCTGGAGCAGGAGGTGGGCTGGGACCCCCGGACCGCCGACGTGATCGTCGGCACCTCGGCCGGGTCGGTCACCGGCGCCGCCCTCCGTCTGGGGGTGGCCGCTTCCGACCTGGCGGCCTGGGCCACCGAAGGCGAGCTGTCACCCGCCGGTGCGGCCTTCTTCGAGGCCATCGACGGGGCCGACGAGGCCCTCCCCGCCCCCTCCCCATGGACCTCCTGCGGGGCTGGCGCCTGCCCGGGGCGGCCCTGCTCGCTCAGGCTGCTCGGCGGCCCTGGGCGCTGCGGCCGGCGGCCGCTCGCCAGCACCCTCCTGCCCGCCGGGCAGCTACGACCTGCGCGAGCGCACGGCAGTGCTCGACGACCTGGCTGCCGGATGGCCCGAGGGCCTGTGGGTGTGCGCCGCCCGGCGCGACGACGGACGACGCGTGGTGTTCGGTCGCCACGGGGCTCCCGAGGCCCGCCTTTCCGAGGCGGTGGCCGCCTCTTGCGCCATCCCGGGCTACTTCGCCCCGGTGCCGATCGACGGGCGCCAGCACGTCGACGGGGGGGTGCACTCCCCCACCAACGCCGACGTGCTCGTCCACTCCGGCCTCGACGTGGTGGTGGTGGTCTCGCCGATGTCGGCCGCCCATGGCCGCTCGCGCTCGGCGGACGCCGCCATGCGCTGGGCTGCCCACCGACGGCTCGAAGGCGAGATCCGACGGCTGCGTTCGCAGGGCACGACCGTGGTCCGCTTCGAGCCCAGCCCGGCGACGCTCTCGGTGATGGGCATCAACGCCATGGCCGAGGACCGCACGGCTGCTGTCGTAGAGGCGGCCCGCCGCGGCGCCACCGCCCACGCGCTGTCCGCCCGCTCCACCCGGCGCCTGGCCCCGCTGCTCCGCCGCCCCCGCGTCGCCGCTGCCGCCTGACCCTCCACGGGGTCTGCCTGGCCAGCGAGGGCAGGCGTCCCGGACAGACTGGCGACGTGGACCGAGCGACGGTGGAGCTCTACGAGGAGCGAGCAGCCGAGTACGAGGCGGCCCGCTCGCCGGTGCACGAGCCAGCGGCCCGGACCTTCGGGAGCGTCGTGCCCACCGGGCCCCGTGGTCGACCTCGGCGCCGGACCCGGTTGGTACTCGAGCAGCCCTGGGCCCGCGGGCGGTCGCCCTCGACGCCGCCCTGGCCATGCTCCGCCGCACTCGCGAGGTGGCCCCCGACGTGCCCGTGGTGCAGGCCGACCTCCTGGCCCTGCCGTTCCGCCCCGGCTCGCTGGCCGGGGCCTGGGCGCGCAACACCTACGTCCACCTGCGCGCCGTCGACCTCCCGATGGCGCTGCGCGACCTCCACCAGGCCACTGGCGGTCGGTGGACGCGTCGAGCTGACGTTCTTCGCCGGCACGGTCGAGGGTCGCTCGGTGTTCCGCGAGGACGACTTCCCCGGCCGGTGGTTCTCCACCTGGCCGCCGCAGCGGCTGACCGACGTCGTGGTGGGGGCCGGCTTGCACCTCGAGGAGGTCGTGGTGGAGGAGCGCGGCGACGGAGCCGGACTGCCGGTGCGGGCCACCCGCGGCCTGGGGCTCGCCGACACCGTCGGCCGAGGGCATGCGGCTGCTGGTGTGCGGCCTCAACCCGAGCGTGCACGCGGCCGACGCCGGCGTCGGCTTCGTCACGCCGGGCAACCGCTTCTGGCCCGCTGCACTCGCCGCCGGGCTCGTCAGCCGCGACCGCGATCCCCGCCACGCCCTGCGGGCGCACGGCATCGGCATGACCGACCTCGTGAAGCGGGCCACGCCGCGGGCCGCCGCGCTCGGCCGCGACGAGTACCGCGACGGCGTCGCTCGCGTCGACCGGCTGTGCGAGTGGCTGCGGCCCGCAGGCGGTGTGCTTCGTCGGCCTGGCCGGCTGGCGGGCCGCCGTCGACCGCCAAGGCGGTGGCCGGCTGGCAGCCCACGACGCTCGGCGGCCGCCCCGTCTACGTGATGCCGTCAGCACCAGCGGCCTCAACGCCGCCACCACGCCTCGACGACCTCGTCGACCACCTCGCAGCGCCGGCTGCTCGCGGAGCACTTGACCGGTCGGTCAAGTACGGTGCCGCGCATGGGAGTACGCCTCGAACCGCACGACGAGTACATGCACGAGCTCGGCCCCGAGTCGAACTTCAACGAGAGCATGTACTTCAACCTCTACGACCCGGCCCAGGGCAGATCGGCGGCTGGTTCCGCTGCGGCAACCGGGCCAACGAGGGCTACGCCGAGATGACGGTGTGCCTCTACCTGCCCGACGGGCGGGTGGCGTTCATGTACAAGCGGCCCGAGATCGCGAACAACGACGCCTTCGACGCCGGCGGCATCCGCTTCGACGTGATCGAGCCCGTTCGAGCGCCTCGACGTGTCGTACTCCGGCAAGGTCGTCGTGCTCGACGACCCGCTGCAGATGGCCGACCCGAAGACGGCCTTCACCGAGAACCCCTACGCCGAGTGCGAGGTGCGCATCGAGTACTCCGGCGTGTCGGCGATGTTCGGCGGCGAGCCCGACGAGCCGCACGAGAAGCCGGGCGAGGAGTTCGCCAAGGGCCACTACGAGCAGCTGATCGCCGGCAAGGGCACGATCCGCGTCGGCGACGAGGAGTGGGAGGTCGACGGCTTCGGCCTGCGCGACCACTCGTGGGGCCCGCGCTACTGGCAGGCGCCCTTGTACTACCGGTGGCTCACCGCCAACTTCGGCCCCGACTTCGGCTTCATGGGCTCCCGCATCGCCCGCCGCGACGGCGACGGCACCCGCGGCGGCTTCGTGTGGGAGGACGGCAAGCTCCACCTCTGCGACGACTTCGAGATCGCCACCGAGTGGCAGGGCGACGACACCTACCACCAGGCGATCTCGGCCACCCTGCGGTCCAAGGACAAGGAGTGGAAGGTCACCGGCAAGGTGCTCGAACCTCATCCCGCTGCGCAACCGCCGCCCCGACCCCGAACACCGGCGACATGCTCGTCACCCGCATCTCCGAGGGCATGACCGAGTGGACGCTCGACGACGGCCGCACGGGCTACGGGCTGCAGCGAGTACCTCGACCAGATCATCGACGGCAACGCCGGTCGGCATCGCCGAGTAGGCCCACCGATGAGTCCAGCCGCCCTGCGCCCGTCGACACCTGACATGGACCTTCCTGACGATCGTCTCGCCCGAGGAGTGGCTGGCCGCTCGCGCGCGCCCTGCCTGGCCAAGGAGAAGGAGGCCACCACGGCACGCGATCGCGCTCAACGCCGAGCGGCGCCAGCTGCCGATGGTGGAGGTGACCAAGGACTACGCCTTCGAGGGACCGGGCGGCACCCGTGTCGCTGCTCGACCTGTTCGAGGGCCGGCCGCAGCTGATCGTGTACCACTTCATGTTCCACCCGGACTGGGACGACGGGCTGCCCCAGCTGCACGGCCGGCACCGACGAGCTGTCGCCGGGGCTTCTCGAGCACCTGCGCACCCGGGACACCACCTACGCCATGGTGTCGCGAGCGCCGCTGGCCAAGCTCGAGCGTTGGAAGGCGAAGCGCACGGCTGGGCCACATCCCCTGGTACTCGACGCAACGACGGCGACTTCAGCTACGACTTCGGCGCCACCATCGACGCCGTCGCGGGGCTTCGACGACCGTTCAACTACCGCACTCTCGACGAGTACGCCGCCCTCGGGCGAGGAGAGCATGACGACCGCCGAGCAGCCCTACGACATGCCGGGCCGCACGTGCTTCCTGCAGGTCGACGGCCGGGTGTTCCGCACCTACTCCGGAGTACGCCCGCGGCCTGGAGTCCACCGGCGGCTCGTACTACTTCCTCGACCTCACCGCCCTCGGCCGCCAGGAGGACTGGGAGGAGCCGGCAAGGGTCGCAGCGAGTGCCGTCCGCGGGAACAACCCCGACTTCAGCTCCTAGCTACCGCCGGCCTGTCGGCGCTCTCGCGCTGGGCCCAGCTGAAGACGCCCTTGGACATGGTGCTGCGCTCCTCGGCCGCCCGCTGGCCGAACACCTCGGCGCGGACCCGTGCACGCCGGCGTCGTCGGGCGCGGCCTGCGCGGCCATCTCGGCGAGGTGCCCGGCCAGGCGCAGGTCGCCGGCGGCGGCCAGCTCCGCGGCCCGCTCGGCCAGCTTCGCCGCGCCGCCGGCCAGCGCGGCCACCTCGCGGCGAGGCGACGTCGGGGGCCGGCTTGAGGTGGGCCGGGTTGCCGTCGTACCAGCCGCCGTAGAGCCGCCAGAGGTTGCGGACGACGAACTCGGGCTCGTCGTACACCGGCGCAGGTAGGGCTTCTCCAGCAGGTGGGCCGGCGCCTCGACGGCGTGGACGATGTCGTCGAGCCGAGCGCCCTCGTTCATCAGCGCGAGGGTCTGCTCGACGAGCGACTCGAGCAGCTCGGCGGTGTCGCTGCAGCGCCTGCGCGATGCGGTCGCGCCGAGGATCGGGAAGCCGTGGCCGGGCAGCAGCACCTCGGCGCCGAGCGCCGCCATCTTGCGCAGGCCGATCGCCCACTCGCGGGGGTAGCGCTGCACCTTCTGCGGGTTGCCGCAGTTGGGGCTGGCCCAGATGAACAGGTCGCCGGTGCAGAGCACCTTGCGTCCCGGGTTCCACACCCAGGTGGCGTCGTCGGTCTCGCCCTTGTCGTGGTGGAGCTCCCACGTCTCGCCGCCGACGGTCGAGGGTGTGGTGGTCGCGGTAGACCTCGTCGGGCTGGCGGTAGTCGGTGGGCCAGTACGGCTTCGGCGAACTGGAACTGCCGCTGGTTGATGACGCCGTTGTAGCCAGCGTCAGGACGTAGCGCTCGAAGCGCGGCGGCACGAGCTCGTGGGCGACCACGTGCGGCGGCTCCCAGCCCGTTGGCGCGTGGCCTCCTCGTCGAAGGGCGCCATGCCGAAGACGTGGTCGATGTGGCCGTGGGTGTAGACGACGGTGCCGAGGCGGTCGGTGTTCCAGCCCGCGGATCCGCTCGTGGTTGCTGGCCGCCATCACCTGGTTGCCGGTGTCGACGAGCAGCAGCCCGTCGTCGGTGTCGAAGGCGCAGATGTTGCCGAACGAGGCGCTGAACGCCGTCGCGGTCGGCCACCTCGGCCAGGCCGAGGTCCTGGGTCACGGGGTGGTGGCCCACCGACGTCGGTGGACCCCTCGCCCGTTCCACAGCTGTTCCGCGATCTCGAGCAGGTCTGCCATCTCCGCAGGCTGGCACACCCACGAGTTCTGTGGACGATCACGTCCGCATAGCGGACGAATCCGTCCACAGATCCGGTCAGCGGGGGGCGAGGGCGGCGTGGAGGGTGGCGAGGACCTCGTCGCGGGTGCCGGTGACGTCGGAGCCGACGAAGACGCTCTGCGGCCAGCGCAGGGCGTGGACCACCGCCCAGAACCGCTCGAAGCATGGCCCCAGGTCGTCGGGGAGGCCGCGGGTGCGCGGCGTAGGCATTCCACTGGCGACGGCGCAGCTCGGGGAAGTCGGTGCGATGGGCCCGCCAGGTGCCGGTGCCCCACTCGCCCTAGGTCGAACTCCGTGAACGGATGGTTCACCCGGGCGGTCTGCCAGTCGAGCACGCCGGTGACCCGTAGGTCGTCGTCCACCAGCACCTGGCCCTCGTGGACGTCGCCATGGACGAGCACAGGGTCCAGGGTGCGAGCCTGAGCAATGGCATCAGCGACAGTGCGCCGAGCAGCGCCATCGAGGCCCAGCGCGGCGCTGATCTCGGCGGAGGACCTCAGCGATGGGACGCAGTCGCAGCAGGTCGTCGACGAGGACCTGGGCGGGCAGCGAGCGTGCGGGCCGCTCGGTGAGCGGACCCGGATCGGCGACGTGCCAGCGAGCCGCCAGCTCGGCCAGCTGCTCGAGCACCCCGGCCAGCTCGTCGGAGCCGAGGGCATCGACCCGATGGGCGAGCAGCGACACCGGGCAGCCGACGACTCCACCACCACCGGGTAGGCGGACACGCCGCGGTCGTCCCACACGTCGAGCAGCGCCGGCACCTCCGGGAGGCCGAGTGGGCGCAGGACCTGCAGCGCCTCCACCTCCCGCCGGAGCCCGTCCACCTGCGACGTGGTCCCGGGGGAACAGGAACGCTCGCTCGGCGTCGAGCAGGACGAGCTTGCTCCAGCCCGAGAAGTCGGCCGTGAGCTCCGCGGCACCGTCGGCCAGGCCCGGCCAGCTCCAGGAAGCGAGCCACCCGCGGCGGGGCGACCACCGCCAGCAGGGGGTCGGCAGGATCGTCGGGCACGGGCGGGTCAGCGGGGGGCGAGGTCGCGGATGGCCTGGCGGGTGTCGATGCCGAACGGCAGGAGCGCGAGGGCGGGCGTGGTGACGCCGTTGTCGACGTAGCGCTGGATGTGCTCGCGGCACTTCTCGGGCGGTGCCCCACACGATGAGGTCGTCGACGACCTGGTCGGGGATGGCGGCCAGCGCCGCCTTGCGGTCGCCCTCCTTCCAGAGCCGCCACATGTCGCCGAGGACCTCGCCCCGGCCGAGCCACTCGTGGAAGGCGGCGTACACGGGCACGTTCAGGTAGGCGGCGATGGCGAAGCGGCCCATGCCCCGCACCGTGTCGGCGTCGTCGGTGGGCGCCACGAAGATGCGGGCCACGACCTCCTTGGCCGCGCCGTCGCCCGCCGCCTGCACGATCGGCGCGACCGTCTTCACGTCGTCGGCCGCCAGCCAGTTGATGATGGCGCCGTCGCCCTCCCGGCCCGGCCAGCTTCAGCATCCCCTCCCGCAGGGCGGCGATGAGGATCGGCACCGGCTGCTCCGGGGCGACGCCCGAGCTTGAAGCTGCGCACCTTGAACGAGTCGGTCTCCATGGTGACCTTCTCGCCCGCCAGCGCCGCCCGGAGGAACCGCACCATGTCGCGTGGTGCGCTGGTAGGGCGACTCGAACGGGATGCCGTTCCAGCCCTCGACGATCACGTTCGACGACGTGCCGATGCCGAACGCGAAGCGGCCGGGGGCCGCGTCGGCCAGCGAGGCGACCGACTGGGCCATGCAGGCCGGGCCGCGGGTGAAGGCCGGGACGATGGCGGTGCCGAGCCGCAGCGACGGCGCCCACACCGAGGCCAGCGCCAGCGGGGTGAAGGCGTCGGCGCCGTTGGCCTCGGCCGACCACACGTCGGTGTAGCCGAGGTCGGCCAGCTCCACGATCCAGTCGCGCTGGGCGTGGAGCGGGACGCCGTCGAAGGGGATGGTCATGCCGTAGCGCTGGTCCATCCCGGGATCATGGCGCGTCGGCACCGGTAGCGTCGGCCGCGTGACCCTCGAACCCGTGCCCGGAGGACTGGGACCGCTGCCTCGCCGTGGTGGCCCACCCCGACGACCTCGAGTACGGGTCAGCCGCCGCGCGCTCGCCCGGTGGACCGAGCCAGGGCAAGACGGTGGTGGAGGTGCTGGCCACCCGTGGCGAGGCAGGGATCGCCACCATGGAGCCCGCCGAGACGGCCCGGGTCCGCACGGCCGAGCAGCAGGCCAGCGCGGCGGTCGTGGGGGCCGAGGCGCGTCGAGTTCCTCGACCACCCCGACGGCACGCTCACCTACGGGCTCGACCTCCGGCGCGACCTGGCCCGCGCCATCCGGCGCCACCGCCCCGACGTGGTGGTCACGATCTCCTTCCGCGAGGGCTTCTACGGCAGCCGACGGCGGGTGGAACCACGCCGACCACCGAGTCGCTCGGCGAGGCGCTCGTCGACGCCGTCCGCGACGCCGCCAACCGGTGGGTGTTCCCCGAGCTGATCGACGAGGGGCACGAGCCGTGGGAGGGCGTGCGCTTCGTGCTCGCCGCCTCGTCCCCGCAGTCTCGGCACTTCGTGGACGTCAGCGACACGTTCGAGGTGGGGATGCGCGTCGCTGCAGGCCCACGCCGCGTACCTCGAGGCCTTGGGCGGCGGCCAGGGCACCGAGGGCGTTCCTGCGGGCGGGGCGCCGAGCGCGTCGGCGCCGAGGTCGGCGTCGGCCCACGCCCTTCCCGTCGAGCTCATCTGAGTCCCGGTAGGTTCCGGCCGTGGAGAAGCTCGTCTACGGCCTCTGGCGTCGCCCCGACCAGGACGTCGACCCCATCCGGACGGCGCTGCTCGACGACGTGGCCCCCGCCCTGCTCGACCTCGGCGTAGCAGGGCTGCGGATCAACGTGGAGGAGCCCGCCGGGCAAGGTCCTCCGCGTGGGCGCGAACCCCGACGGCGGCCTGCTGGCGGCCTCGGTGTCGATCTGGCTCGACAGCTACGACAACCGCGACTGCCGCACGAGGCCGCCATCGCCCGGGCCGGCGCCCAGGCCTACGGTTGGATCGTGGCCGAGAGCGAAGCCCTCGCCTACGGCGACCACCGCACCTGGCCCGACGGCGAGCGGTCCCCCGGCCTGTCGATCACCACCTTCTTCGACAAGAAGGCGGACGTGGACGACGAGGACTTCTACCGGATCTGGCACGGCGAGCACACGCCGCTCAGCTTCGACATCCACCCGTTCTGGCTCTACGTGCGCAACCAGGTGCTGCGGGCCGATCACGCCGGGCGCCCCGAGCGTCCGGGGCATCGTCTACGAGGCCGTGCCCACCGACGAGCGACATGCTCGACTTCACCCGCTTCTTCGGCTGCGCCGACGACCCCGACCGCCTCATGGAGCAGATCAAGCGGGTGGACGACCACATGGAGACCTTCGGCAACACGGGCCACGCTGCAGTGCATCCCCATGCGGGAGTGGATCTTCCGCACCTTCTCCACCTAGGGCGCCAGAGGCCCCACCGGGACCACCTCCGCCGCCGCCACCTCCCCGCCGGTCAGATCCAGCCAGGCCACCGTGTGCACCGGCTGGCGGCGGCGATGGGTGGGCGATCCCGGGTTGACCAGCAGCGGCCCGGCGTCGACCTGCTCGACGAGCGGGGCGTGGCTGTGCCCGAACACCACCACCCGAGCGGCCGGAAAGCGCCGAGCCATGCGCCGGTGACGCCCGGCGGCGGGCCCCGAGTCGTGGACCATCGCCACGGGCACCCCGCCGAGCTCGAGCTCGCACGTCGGGGGCAGGAGCGCTCCAAGGGTCCGGTCGTTGTTGCCGAGGACGGCGTGGACGGGAGCCCGCTCGGCCAGGGCGTCGAGGACGGCCTGCTCCACCACGTCGCCCGCGTGCAGCACGGCGTCGGCGGTGGCGGCCATCGTCCAGACCGCCTCGGGCATCCGGTCGAGGGTGGCGGCACCGAGGTGGGTGTCGGCGAGGACGAGGACGTGCACCGGCGGGCCGTCAGTCGTCCTCGGGGAGGACGATGCGGGAGGCGGCGGGGTCATCTTGATCGAGGTCGACGTCGCCCAGGTCGAGGCCGTCGGCGTCGGCTTCGGCCACGATCTCGGTCTTCGGTCGCTCCCCGTAGATGGCCTGATCGAGCCCCAGCATCCCGGCGGCCAGGGCCTGGGCCCCCGCAGGAAGGCGCTCCCGGATGGAGGCACGGACGTCGAAGGCGGGATCGGGGGTGAGCCAGAAGGCGACGTCGCCTGCGGTTGGGTCGGCCCGGGCGCCGGCGTGGTCGAGGACGTCGGCGGCCAGCAGCCCGGCGTCGCCCACCAGCTGGCGGAACCCGTCCTGGGTGTACCAGTGCAGGGTCCAGGGTCGCTCGAGGGCGGTGACCGCGCCGTCGACCTCGCGCTCGTAGCGCAAGAGCACGGTCTGGCGCCGGGCCGTCTCGTCCCGATCGGCCGACACGATGGTGCAACGCAAGGTGGCGCCCTCAGCGGTCACGTGCGTCGCGCGGCCGGCCCAGGTCGTCGGCGGTCACCGGCGGGGGCACGAACAGCGGGACCAGCGCCGAGCCATCGGCGTCGAGGTGGGCCCGGATGCGGGCAAGGGCCCGCCAGGCGGTGTCGTCGTCGGGCAGCAGGTTGAAGGTGGGCCCGGCCAGGTAGATCGACCGGTACCGGCGGCGGAGCTCCATCTGCTCCATCGAGGCCTCGTGGAGCGTCACCGAGAGGCCCCGCTCGGCCGCCCGGTTCCTGCACCGCGACAGCATGTCGCCCGACGAGTCGAGCCCCTCCACATCGAGGCCCCGGGCGCGGAGGTCGAGCAGCGGGTCCCCGTCGCCGCATCCCAGCTCCAGCGCCGGCTGGCCGGAGGCGCGGACGAAGCGCGCGCGTAGGGCTCCGGATCGGGCGCACCCGACCCCCGCAGCACCGCGTACAGCTCCGCGACCAGCCCCGTGTAGAAGCTGGCCGGCTCCACCTCGTCCACCCGTCGAGCATGCCAGGCCCCCACCCCCGCTCCCGTACCCCACCCCCTGCAACGTGCGACGATGCGCTCCCGCATCGGGTGCGGATTGTCGCAAGTTGCCCTGGGGTTGCCCTGGGTGCCCTGGGTTGCCCTGGGTTGCCCTGGGGTTGGGGCTAGAGGTGGGCTTCGAGCGCGAGGGCGGCGGCGTCGGACTGCACCAGCGCGTCGATGGCGAGGGCCATGCGGGCGGCGGACGCCCGCAGCTCCAGGTCCTCGACCGCCCGTCGGACGGCCACGCGGATCTCGTCGTCGCTCGCCGTCGACGCCACCGTGACGCCGGCGCCGACGCGCTCGACGGCGGCGGCGTTCTGCGGCTGCTCCCGTCCGAGCGGGACGCTCACCACCGGAAGGCCGTGGGCCAGGGCGGCCAAGACGGTGCCCAGGCCGCCGTGGCAGACCACTGCGGAGGCCCAAGGGAGCAGGGCGGCGTGACGGACGTGGCCCACCATCTGGGCGTTGCCGGGGACGTCGAGATCGCCGAGGTCCACGTGCGCGCCGGTGGTGACGATGAGCTGCTGGGGGGCATCGGCGAGGGCAGACAGGACCCGTTGCAGCGTGGGGACCTCGTCCATGGGGGTGGTGCCGAGGCCCACCACCACGAGCGGACGGCCGTCGTTGGTCCCGGGCAGTCGCCAACCACCGTCCGGGCCCGGTCCCTCCAGCAGCGGCCCGACGTAGTGGACGTTGCCGGGGCGTGCCGTCAACGGCTCGTCGAGCCCTTCTGGGCAGGCGACCAGCACGGCGGAGGCACGGTCCAGCAGCCCACCGAAGCCGGCGACCGGAGCCAGACCCAAGCCGGCGCGGACGATGGCCAGTCCATCGGCGGTGGCGGCCATCTCCATGGGCCACAGCCCCCCGTCGCTCGACCGGTTGGCGGCGTAGAGCGTGTGCACCAGCGCCACGTTGGGCCGCCCACCAGCCTCGGCCCCGCAGAGGGCGCCCGGGAGCATGACGTCCGACACCACCACATCGGCGTCGACGGCCTCGCGGGCCACGTCCCGGGCGATGGCGGCCTGGTCCCACTCGTTGAGCGGATCGCGGCTGACGTAATCGATCCCGGAAGCGGCGAAGCGGCCGGCCAGCGTGTCGGAGCCGATGGCCCGCACGCGGTGTCCTCGGGCTCGGAGGCGCTCCGCCAGCGCCAGGACCGGGGGGACGTTGCCCCCGCCGTCCCAGGTGACGAAGAGGAAGTGACCGGTCACCACTTGGCGATGATGTCAGCCCCGAACCGCTCGATGCTCTCCAGCTTGCCGACCAGATCGGCTTCCGGCCCGGCGTAGAAGTACCAGGGCATGGTGATGAGGTGGGTGACGCCCGCCTCGCGCACACGCGGCGGTAGCCGTCGAGGTCCCATGCGTCCTTGGCGGAGCCGTACATCGCGAAGGGCACGTGGGTGCGGTCGTACTCCTGGCGAAAGCCCTCGATGCGCTGCCGGATGGCGGCCAGCTCCTCGATGGTGTGCAGGTCGCTCACCCAGCCGTCGTTGCGGGCGGCCCGCCGCAACGCGGCGTCGGACGTGCCGCCCACCATGACGGGCACCGGCCGCTTCGGGGCGGGCAGCATCTCCAGCGGGGGCACGTCGAAGAAGTCGCCGTGGTGCTCCACGACCTCGCCCGTCCAGAGCTTGCGCATCACCTCGAGCATCTCGTCGGCCCGCTTGCCCCGCTTGGCGAAGGGGCTGCCCATGGCGTCGAACTCCTCCTCCATCCACCCCATCCCGATGCCGAGGTCCACCCGGTTGCCCGACAGGACCGCTGCCGTGCCCACCTGCTTGGCCACGTGCACCGGGGTGCGGGCCGGGAGGATGTAGACGGTGGTGAGGAACCGGAGGCGCTCGGTCACCGCGGCGAGGTGGCCGATGGTGACCCACGGGTCGGGCCAAGGGGTCCCCATCTCCCACCGCCGGGACCCGTCCTTGGTGTACGGGTAGGTGGACCGGGTCTCCACCGGGTTGATGAGGTGGTCGGAGACGGAGAACGTGCTCCAACCATGGGCGTCGCCTGCTCGGGCGAGGGGGACGAGCTCTTCGGGCTGGGAGAAGGTTCCCGAGAAGCAGAACTGGAGCTGGTCGTCGCTCATGAGTGGGTGCCGCCGTCGATGCGGAGGTCGGCCCCGTTCACGTGCTGGGAGTCGTCCGATCCGAGGTAGGCGATGGCGGCCGCCACCGCGTCGGGGGAGCCCATGCCCACCGGCGACATGATGCGGCGCAGCAGCTTGCCGTCGGCGCCCTCGGGGAGGGAGAAGGCCCCGGTGATCGGCGTGTCGATGGAGCCGGGGCACACGGCGTTGGCCCGCAGGCCCTGGGTGGCGTACTCGATGGCCAGGGTGCGGGTGAGGGCGAGCACCCCGCCCTTGGAGGCCGAGTAGGCCACAGCCCAGGGGTGGGCAGCCAGGGCCGCGGTGGACGCCACGTTGACGATGGTCCCACCCCCGTCGAGCAGGGCGGGGAGGGCGGCCTGGCAGGTGAGGAAGGTGCCGGTGAGGTTCACGTCGAGGATCCGCTGCCAGCCGTCCGGCGTCACCTCGTGGCTGTGCTCGAAGCGCAGGATGCCGGCGCTGTTCACCACCGTGTCGAGCCGACCGTGCTCCAGGGCGGCGGCCACGGCGGCCGGACCGAAGGCGGGGTCGCTCACGTCACCGACGAAGACGGTGACGGCGTCCGGACGACTGGCGTCCTTGGCCGTGGTGGCCAGCCCCTCCTCGGCCAGATCGGCGGCCACCACCGTGGCCCCCTCGTCGACCAGCCGGTGCACGGTGGCCCGGCCGATCCCCGACGCCGCCCCCGGTCACCAGCACCACTCGTCCCGCGTATCGCTCCATCCCCGGAGACTAGAACCTGTTCTAGTTCTGGGCGACCCCGGCAGCTCAGTCTTGCCAGTAGCGGACGATGGTGCTCTGGCTGGCGCTGGCCAGGAGGGTGCCGTCCTGGGCCCACAGGTGGACGACGCCGTGGCCGAAGCCGTTGGCGATGGCGTCGATGCGGATGTCGAGGAGCACCCACTCGGTGGGCACCAGCTTGGCCACCCGCAGGGTGTTGTCGAGGCTGTTGCCCCCGGCCTGGGCCCCGAGGGCCTGACCGATGCCGAACGGCACGTAGTCGCCGAGGATGGCCAGGGTGGCCGCCGACATCTCGAGCACGTCGGGGATCTGCGCCCACAGCGCCGAGCGGCCACCGGGCTGGGGCGGTCCCGGCAGCTCCTCCATGCTGATGGCGTCGGCCAGGCGGACGTCGATGCGCTCCATGATCGAGTCGTTGCCCGGCATGCGGGGCATGCGCTTCGGGCACGACGTCGGGCTCGGGGACCGACGGCATCTCGGCCCACTGGCCCTCGGCCTCAAGCGGGACGCTGCCCGAGAGCGGCGTTGACGGTGAGGATCTCCCGGTCGCCGACGTGGCCCACGGCCCGGGCCTGGGTGACCTGCTTGCCGGCCACCGCGATGGTCACGTCGATGTCCATGATGGAGGGCGGGTTGGCGTAGGAGAGGTACTGGGCCGTGGCCCACACCACCGGCCGCCCGCTGGTCCCCTCCAGCGCGGCGATGGCGGCGCCCAGCCCGCAGCCCGCCGAAGAGGAACTGGTGGCCGGTGGAGATCCCCGGCGTGATCGGGAGCATCCACCGCATCGGGTTGTGGGTGGGCTCGAGACCGAGCCAGGCGGGGGCGTCCATGGCACCGGGAACCTATCGGGGCGGGAAACGGCTGCTCGCATGGGCCATGCTCCTGGCATGACCGATGCACCGTGGCTCGAAGATGCCTGCTCCCTGGTCGACGCCTTCCGGGCAGGGGAGCGCTCCCCTGCCGAGGAGCTGGAGCCGGTGCTGGGCGCCATCGAGCGCAGCCAGCTCAACAGCGTGTCCTTCGTCGACGCCGCCGGCGCCCGGGGACGGGCGGCGTCAGCCGACCCGTGCGAAGCCCTTCGGCGGCGTGCCGGTCGGCGTGAAGATGCTCGACAACGTGACCGGCTGGCCGGCCACCGAGGCGTCGCTGGTGTTCAAGGACAGGGTCGCCACCTACACCTCCACCAAGCTCACCCGGCTGGTCGACGACGGCGGCGGCGTCCTGGTGGGCCAGACGACGGCGAGCGAGTTCGGCGGCCTGAACGTGTCCACCAACCGGCTCACCGGGACCACCCACAACCCGTGGCAGCACGGTCGAACCGCCGGTGGGTCCTCTGGCGGGTCGGCAGCGGCGGTGGCAGGCGGGGTCCTCCCCCTCGCCACGGGCGGCGACGGCGGCGGCTCGATCCGGATCCCGGCCGCCTTCAACGGGCTGGTGGGCATGAAGGGCACCGCCGGCCGCATCCCTCGAGGGCCCCGCACGATGATCTCCCCGCTCACCGTCGTCACCGGCTGCCTCACCCGCTCGGTGCGCGACGTGGCCCGCTTCTACGACGTGTGCGCTGGGCACGACGCGCGCGACCCCTACAGCCTCCCCAAGGAGGAGGGCTGGGAGCGGCGCCTCGGCACCTACGACCTCAACGGGAAGACAGCCGTCCTCGCCCCCACCCTGGGCTCAGCGATCGTGCGCCCGGAGGTGGAGGCCAACGTGCGGGCCGCCGCCGAGGCCATGGCGAAGGACGCCGGGATCACCCTGGTCGACGTGCCGGTGCAGCTGCCCGGCCTGGGGCTGGAGTGGGCCCTCACCAACCTGGCCACCCTGCGGGCCGACCTGCTGGAGGAGTGGCCCGAGTGCAAGGACCTCCTCTCGAAGCAGATCGCCTTCGGGCTCGAGTTCGCCGGAGTCCCAGATGACGCTGGAGACCTCAGCCCGGGCTGAGCTGGCCCGCATCCACGCCAACGAGACGATGGCGGCGGTCTTCGACGAGGTCGACTTCATCATCGCGCCACCAACCCGGACGTGGCCTATCCAGCCGAGGTGCAGATGAACACCCGGGTGGGCGACCAGAAGGTGGGACCGGAGAACAACGGCGCCCTCACCATCCCGGCCAACGTCTGCGGGAACCCGGCCATCTCCATCCCGGTGGAGCCGGTGGACGGGCTGCCCGTGGGGATGCAGGTGATCGGCCGGCACCACGAGGACGCCCTGCTGCTCGACCTGGCCCTCCTGGTGGAGCGCACCTGCCCGTGGCCGCTGGTGGCCCCCAGCGCCCCCTGCTGAGCGCGAAGTGCCTGGTCAGAGGGGTCTTGTGACCCTTGTCTCGGGGTACGACGGGAAGCACTGTCACACCCCCTGGGTTGAATGATGCACATGGCACGACAGCTCACCCTCCTCGACACCCCGCCCTCCTGGCGGATCGACGAAGCCACCCGCGAGGCGGGTCGTCGGGGCGTCGCCGAGGCACGGGCCTCCCTCCAGGCCGCCCTCGCCGCCCAGCGCTCCGCCGAGGCGGCCACTGCCGGCCGAGAGCACCCGTCCCACGGCCGCTCCGCCGCCTGACCCTCGCCCCACCGCTAGCGTCGTCACCCTCATGGGGATCCTCGCGTGGTGCATCATGGGCCTGCTCGCCGGCGGCCTCGCTCGACGGGCCATCGGCGCCCCAAGCGGGGCTGCCTCGCCACCATCGCCATCGGCGTGCTGGGCGCCCTGCTGGCCGGAGCCGTCTCGCGGTTCGCCACCGGCGACGCCATCGACACCTTCGACGACCTCGACCTCGGGTCGATCTTCGTGGCCTTCGTGGGCGCTGCCGCCCTGCTCCTGGTCCTCGAAGCCGCCAGTGGTCGCCGGCGCTGACCGTCCCGGTAGGTTGCCGGCATGTCTGATGTCGTGATCGTCGAAGCCGTCCGCTCCCCCGTCGGGAAGCGCAACGGCGGGCTCTCCACCATCCACCCGGCCGATCTCCTGGCCGCCGTCCAGAAGGCAGTGGTCGAGCGGTCGGGGATCGACCCGGCCGAGGTGGGCCAGGTCGTCACCGGCTGCGTGAGCCAGGTGGGCGAGCAGGCCTTCAACATCGGTCGCACCGCCTGGCTGAGCCGCCGGCCTGCCCCTCACGGTGGCCAACACCACCGTCGACACGCAGTGCGGGTCGTCGCAGCAGGCCACCAACCTGGCCACCGCCCTGGTGGGCAGCGGGGCGGTCGACTCGGCCGTCGCCGGCGGCGTCGAGGTGATGAGCCGGGTGCCCGATCGGCTCGAGCGGTCGCAAGGACCTCGGCCTCGGCATCCCGATCCCCAAGTCCTACTTCCCGCAGTACGAGATGACCTCGCAGTTCGAGGGTGCCGAGCGCATCGCCGAGAAGTGGGGCATCTCGCGCGCAGGACACCGACGCCTTCGGGCTCCGCTCGCAGCAGAACGCCGCCACCGCGTGGGCCGAGGATCGCTTCGGCACCCAGATCGTGCCGATCGAGGCCCCCGACCTCGACGAGGACGGGCAAGCCCACCGGCACCACCCACACCGTCGCGCCGCGACGAGGGCCTCCGCGAGACCAGCCTCGAGAAGCTGGCCGAGCTCAAGCCGGTGGCCCGCCCGGACGGCGTCCACACCGCCGGCTCGTCCTCGCAGATCTCCGACGGCGCCGCCGCCGTGCTGCTGATGACCGCCGAGCGGGCCGACGCGCTCGGCCTCCGGGCCCGGGCGCGGATCGTCGACACCTGCCTCGTCGGCGTCGACCCGGTGCTGATGCTCACCGGCCCGATCGACGCCACCCAGCGCCTCTTCGAGCGCACCGGGCTCGGCGTCGACGACATCGACGTGTGCCGAGATCAACGAGGCCTTCGCCTCGGTGGTGCTGGCCTGGCAGAAGGAGCTCGGCTTCTCCGACGAGCAGACCAACCCCAACGGTGGCGCCATCGCGCTCGGCCACCCGCTCGGCGGCACCGGCGCCGTCCTGCTCACCAAGGCCCTCCACGAGCTCGAGCGCACCGGCGGGCGCTACGGCCTGGTGTCGATGTGCTGCGGCGGCGGCCTCGGCACCGGCACCATCATCGAGCGCCTGTAGTGGCCCCGGCGGCGACCTCGGACGCCGCCGACCGACCCATCGCCGGCCCAGCCGGCCCTTGGTCCACCGTGGCGAGGAGACCGCCATGCGGCTCGTAGCACTGGTCCCACTGCTGCTGGCATCGGCTTGCGGCGCGGGATCCATGTCGTCGTCGCCCGGCCGGCCCCCGCAGGGACCGCCGCGCGTGGTGCGCAACGTCGACGGCGACACGATCGTCGTCGAGATCGACGGCCGAGAGGAGCCGGTGCGCTTCATCGGCATCGACACCCCCGAGTCGGTGGCACAGGACCGACCGGTGGAGTGCTTCGGCGTCGAGGCCAAGGCCCGCACCGCCGAGCTGCTGCCGGTGGGCACCTCGGTGCGCCTCGAGC
Source organism: uncultured Microthrixaceae bacterium (assembly GCA_963795165.1). Taxonomy (GTDB): domain Bacteria; phylum Actinomycetota; class Acidimicrobiia; order Acidimicrobiales; family VFJN01; genus VFJN01. The sequence goes on from CAWCGT010000001.1 coordinate 1,173,191, forward strand.
GCGACGTCGAGGCCGCGGGACCGCTACGACCGACTGCTCGCCTACGTGATCCGCGACGAGCGACGACCTCCTCGTGAACCTGATCCTGGTCGAGGAGGGCTTCGCCGAGGCCCGCGCCTACCCCCCCAACGTGGCCCACCAGGCGGAGCTCGACGCCGCCGAGGCGACCGCCAGGGCGGCCGGACGGGGGCTGTGGCCCGCCTGCGGCGGCACCGAACGCCACCGTGCCGGGCAGGTAGCGTCACCGCGGTGACGTCACTCGCCGAGCGCCTGGGCTACGGGCCCGACGACCGCCTGCTGATCATCAACTGCGACGACCTCGGCTCCTGCCACGCCGCCAACGTGGGCACCTACGAGGCGCTGCGCGACGGCATCGCCACCAGCGCCACCCTCATGGTGCCCTGCCCCTGGGCGCGCGACGCCGCCTCCCGCTACCGCGGCGAGGACGTCGGCGTGCACCTCACCCTCAACGCCGAGCACGACGCGCTACCGCTGGGGGCCGATCACCCACGCCCCGTCGCTGCTCGACGGCGACGGCGGCTTCCCCCGCACCGTCAGCGACGTGTGGGACCACGCCGACCTCGACGAGGTGCGCCGCGAGCTGCCGGGCCCAGGTGGAGCGGGCCATCCTCTGGGGCTTCGACGTGAGCCACCTCGACAGCCACATGGGCACGCTGCAGCTCCGGCCCGAGTTCTTCGACGTCTACCTCGACCTGGCCGTCGAGTTCGGGCTGCCGCTGCGGCTGTCCGGCGCGTCCAGCGAGCGGGCCATCGGCTTCCCGTTCCGACGGCTGGCCGCCGAGGAGGGCGTGATCTTCCCCGACCACTTCGTGCACGTCCGGGGCGTCGGCTCCCGACGCACGATCGAGAAGGTCGTGCACGACCTGCGCCCCGGCGTCACCGAGGTCTACATCCACCCAGCGGTCGACGCCGCCGAGCTCCGGGCCCTGGCCGCCGGACTGGCCGGCGCGGGTCGACGACCACGAGCTGGTGACCGGCCGACCACAGCCTCCGTCAGATGCTCGACCGGGCCGGCGTGCACCGCATCGGGTACCGGCCGCTCCGCGACCTCCAGCGCGCCGCATGAGAGCGGTGGCGGCCGGCTCGTCGCGCTGGCCCTGGCGCTGGCCGGGTGCGGCGACGCGGAGCCCAGCTCGCCCACCGCAGCCGACCTCGAGGCCATCGACCTGTCGCCCGACCACACGCGTCGGTGGTGGACGAGGGCGGCTACCGCCCCGATCGCTCTCGAGGTGGTGGCCGGAGAGGTGGTGCTGCTCGTGAACGAGGGCGACGACGACCACACGCTTCACCGCGGACGATCACGCGCTTCGACACCGGGCGCATGCAGCCCGGGCGACGAGACCACGCTGGTGCTCACCGAGCCCGGCGAGGTGGCGTTCCACGACGCGGAGGCGCCCGACCACGAGCGGCACCTTCACGGTCCGGGCGGCGGGCTGAGCAGGCGTCAGTAGTCGGTCTGGCTCGCCAGCTCGGACCAGCGCCGCCCGGTGCTCGTCGCTCTGCGTGAGCGGCATGAGCGCCATCACCGTCCCCATGTCGCCCACCACCTTCACCCGCCCCTGCATGAAGGCGGCGTTGACATCGAGCTGCACCGTCGGCGATCTCGCGGCGCGTCGCCGTAGCTCTGGGTGAGGGTCACCTGGGCCTCGGGATCGTCGCCCAGCCCCGCCTCCACCGACGCGACCGTCGACGACCCGCTGGTGGTAGCGGACCTCTCCGTCCGGAGTCCCGGTGACCACGTACTGCACTCGCGCCGTGACGCCCGGGACGCTCGGGCAGGTCCGCCGCCAGCGTCCGGTGCAGGTCGAGCCAGTCCTGGCTCAGGTAGGCGGGCCACGGTCAGGCGTCGACCGACGCGCGCAGCCCGGCGAAGAGGTCGTCCTCCGGCGTTGGCGCCTCCACCACGGCTAGGCCCGGATGTAGTCGTCGTAGGGGTGGATCGACCGGGCCACCTCGCGTGGGAGCCCGAACCAGAACGGCGACTCGGGATCGATCTGGGTGGCGTGGGCCAGCAGGGCGTCGAAGCGGACCTCGGCGAAGCCCTCGATGTCGATCGAGGTGGTGATGCGGTCGTCCTGCCACGGGACGGTCGAACCACTCCTCGCTGTAGGGCGACTCGAGGCCCAGCTCGAGGTACTTGGCGTGGGTGAGCTCGATCCGCTTCTTCGACCAGACGGAGTAGTACACCTTCGAGACCTGCCAGGGCTCGCCCGGCGTCGGGCCGCCACGAGGGTTCGGCCGCCGCGGTCGATGGCCGGCTGGGTGATGTCGTGCACCCGGAGGTGGTCGGGGTGCGGGTAGCCGCCCTGCTCGTCGCCGTAGGTGACCACCACCTGGGGCCGGGTGCGGCGGATGATGGCGACCAGCCGTCCGACGCGCCTCGTCGAGCGGCGCCTGGGCGAAGCAGCCGGGGTTGGCGTTGGCCTCGCTGTCGGGCATGCCCGAGTCGCGGTAGCCCAGCATCTCGACCTCGTCGTAGCCGATGATGGCCGCGGCCTTGTCCAGCTCGGCTTGGCGAACGGCGGCGATGTCGGCCCGCACCTCCTCGCGGTCCATGGCCGGGTTGAGGATGTCGCCCTCCTCGCCCCCGGTGCAGCACACCAGCACGGTGCGGACGCCCTCGGCGTGGTATCGAGCGACGGTGCCGGCCCCCTTGGACGACTCGTCGTCGGGGTGGGCGTGGATCGACAGCAGGCAGAGCGGATCGGGCGCCATTCGGGCGAGGATACCGATGGGGCCGGTGGACGCGGTCAGCCCTGGAGCGGGCCGTCGTCGGCGGGCAGCCGACCGCCCCGGGCGTACCAGAGGCCCACGACGACACCAGCGGCGATCCCGGCCACCAGCCCGAAGGGCAATGCCACCTTGAAGAGGCCGGTGCGGACCAGCGACCGGTCGAGGCCGGCGTCGGGCTCGGTGGAGGCCAAGATGAACATCGGGATGGCGATGATGGAGAAGGCGATCCCCATGGCCGCCACCCCCACGCCGGTGCCGATGCCGGCGCCCAGCAGCAGGGACCGAACCCGGGACCGGGGCTCCGGCGACGTCGTCCGCCGCGTGCAGCCGGGCGGTTCGGGGCGGGGTCGCCATCAGGGCCGCAGCGTACCCCTGGGTACGCTCCCGCTCCGTGCGACGCGGGCTGCTGCTGATCCTGGTGCTGGTGGGGGCCTGCAGCGACGACCCGTCGCTGGGCGACCGGCGGGCCGACCAGGTGCGCGAAGCGGCCGAGGACGCCGGGCTGGCAGACGAGGTGGCCGACCTGCTGGCGCTGGCCGCCCGGGGCAGCCAGGCCACCTTCCAGGTGACCTACCCAGGTGAGGGGGGCAGCGCCTCGTCGTCTCGCAGGCCCCGCCCAACCGTCGCATCGACGTGGTCGCAGGAGAGCGGGTGGTGGAGAGCCAGGTGTTCCGCGACGATGTCGCCTACGAGTGCCGTCCCGCGCAGGAGGACCCCGCGGGCCCGCTGCGCTGCCGACGCACCCGGGCGATGCTCGAAGGGCCCGGCGCCTTCACCGCCGAGGCGCTTGCGGCCTTCGCCGCTGATCTCTCCAGCGATGGTGACGACCTGGCCCTCTCGGTGGAGGAGCGCACCATCGCCGGAGCCGACGCCACGTGCCTGGTCGCGACGCCGTCGGGTGGTCGGGACCCTGAGACCCTCTGCCTCTCCGTCGAGGGCGCCCAGCTCCTGCTCGACACCAACGGCCAGCGGCTGGAGGCGAGCGCCTACACGACCGAGGTGCCCGCCGGGACGTTCTCGGTGTGACGCTGGGCCACTCGTTAGCCTGCCGAGCATGGACGAACCGGAGAGCTGGCGCTGGATCTGGGTGGGGGCCGCGGTCCTCTTCGGGCTCGGTGAGATGGCGAGCCCCGGATCGTTCTTCCTCGCGCCCTTCGCCATCGGGGCCACCGTGGCAGCCATCCTCGCCTTCGCCGACGTGCCCCTGGCCGGCGAGTGGGCGGCGTTCGTCGGCATCTCCCTCGGGACCTTCCTCGCTCTGCGCCCCCTCGCTCGTCGTCTCGACGCCCAGGGCACCTCGGAGGGCGTCGGGTCCCGCCGGCTGATCGGGCGGTCGGGCATCGTGCTCGAGGAGATCGGTCCCGACCGGGCTGGCACCGTCCGCATCGACAGCGAGGAGTGGCGGGCCACCTCCCCCGATGGTGGCCCCATCCCCGTGGGCGAGGCCGTGAGGGTCACCGAGATGGAAGGCACCCGAGTCGTCGTCGTCCCCAACAAGGAGCGCTCCCTGTGACCCCTGCCGTCGTTCTCCTCGCGATCCTCGGCTTCTTCCTGCTCGTCTACGTGGCGTCGGGGGTGCGGATCGTCCGCCCCTACCAGCGAGGCGTCATCGAGCAGCTCGGCAAGTTCAAGGAGACGGTCGACCCGGGTCTTCGCCTGATCATCCCCTTCATCCAGACCGTGCGACTCGTCGACATGCGCGAGCAGGTGATCGACGTGCCCCCGCAAGAGGTCATCACCTCCGACAACGTCGTGGTCTCGGTGGACGCCGTCGTGTACTACGAGCCCACCGACCCCCAGCGGCTGATCTACAACATCGCCAACTTCATCCTCGCCATCACGAAGCTGGCGCAGACGAACCTCAGGAACCTGGTCGGCGACATGCAGCTCGACGAGGCCCTCACCAGCCGCGACAGCATCAACACGAACCTGCGGCAGATCCTCGACGACGCCACCGACAAGTGGGGCGTCAAGGTCGTCCGCGTCGAGATCCAGCGCATCGACCCGCCGCCCGACGTGATGGCTGCCATGCACGAGCAGATGAAGGCCGAGCGCACCCGGCGAGCCGTGGTGACCGAGGCCGAGGGCCGGCGCACCGCCGCCGTCACCACCGCGGAGGGCGAGAAGACCGCCGCCATCCTGCAGGCCGAGGGCATCAAGGAGCGCCAGATCCTCGAGGCGCAGGGCGAGGCCGACGCCATCCGGGCGGTGGCGGAGGCGGAGCGGTTCCGGCAGGAGACCGTCGCGCGAAGGCGAGGCGGCCGCCATCCGCTCCGTCTACCAAGCCATCCACGACGGCAACCCCAGCGACGACGTCATTGCCATCAAGTACCTGGAGGCCCTGCAGGTGATGGCCAACGGCAACGCCACCAAGATCATCCTGCCCACCGAGCTGGCCGGGATCGCCGGTGCCATCACCGGCATCACGGAGGCGGTCCGCCCCGCCGAGAGCTGACGGCGGGATCAGTCGTCGTCGTCTTCGTCGAGGTGGTCCCCCAGGCGCTGGAGGATCTCCTCACCGGCACCCCGCCCGGCCTCCTGACCGGCCTGGTTGCTGAACTCGAAGTGGATGCCCCCGTAGATCCTCGAGCGGCCGGCCTCGGCGGCTGCCTCCGAGAAGCTGCCGTAGGTGCGTTCCGGCGCTCCGGTCTGCTCACCGGCGAAGGCGAACGAGACGTCATCCCGGCCGTAGAAGCCCCGAAGGATGCTGGAGGCGGCGCCGGCGAACGTGGAGGTGCCCGAGGTGTGCTCGGGAGACCCTCCGAAGGAGGTGCAGAACGCGAGGTTCGGGTTGGTGCAGGGGCCGTTTCGGGGATTCCAGCCGGCGTCTCCTGACGTCGCCGGGTTGCCGTCGTCCTCCGCCTGGCGGATGGCGTCACCGGGACGCCAGTAGCCGAAGTCGTACTTGTCGCTCCAGGACACCACGACGGCGTCGGCGATCCCCATCCCCAGCATGGCGAGCAGCTGGCTGGTGTCGGAGAGGGATGCTGCGGTGCCCTGGGTCTTCACCACGACGAGGGCTGCCTTCAGCCACAGGCCGGTCTCCCGGACCGAGCCACCCTCAGCCAGCCAGTGGCGGGCGATGGCCGATCGCTCGGGATCGGTGTCGGTCGCCGAGCCCAGCACCCGCACCTCCTCGAAGGCGGCCGCGTACTCGGGGCTGGCCAGCGCCGGGGGGCCGGGCGAGCGGTAGGGGTCGATCGACGAGATCCCGAAGAGCACCATGCGGCGGAACTGGGCGCCGGAGAAGGAACGAGGGTTGGCCCCGGGCCCGTTGCTGCCCGGCACCGTCTCCGCCACCTGCGTGCCGTCGGCCGCCCGCTGCGCCAGGACCTCCTCGGCGACAGCCGCTCCCCACGCTCGTCCCTCTTCCACGCGCGCCGGCTTGCCGTCGTCACCCACCAGCTCCTCGTGGAGCGCGGCGTCGAGCGACTGGCTCGCCGAGGGGTTGGCGGCGAACAGGGACCGGAGCACCCCATGGGCGGCGGCGCTGACCGCCGCCTCCCGGTCGCCCTTCTTGGGGGCGGCGCTGTAGGACTCGACGAGGGCAGGGCTGCGTTCGGAGCGGCCGGCGGCGACGTCGATGCCGTTGACGGCGTCGTACATGGCTGCCGTCGCCATGGCGTACGTGCGAGCCGCTCCCGGGGTGCTGGTGTGCTGCGACGGCGAGCCGGAGCGCACCACGACCAGAGCGCGCGCCATCCAGCGGGTGGCTGAGTTCTCCGTGATCCTCGGCCGCTGCGCCCCTGCCGATGTGGGGACGAGGCTGGCAGCCGCGATGGCGACCGCCAGCACAGCCCAGAGCCAACCGTGGCGCCGGGTCCTGGCTGGGCTGGTGGATGGGTGGCGGACGCGGTCGATCTCGGTCATCACTTCACCTCTTGGTCAGGTTGCCGTTGGTCGCCCTCGGTGACCGATCCTCGGGCACCCGCCGTCGGACAGCATCGGACGAGCGCCCCAATCCAGGGAGGCCCGGCGACGGCCCGCGTGGGTGTTTTGCCCCAATCACGATCACCCTTGGGGCGCCAGATGGGCACCGCGCCCGGGAAGATCCCGCCTAGCGGTACGCCTGGTCAGGCCGTGGAGGCGCTGCGCAAGGGGGCGAGCGTGTGCTCGCCGGTGTCGTCGTCTTCGGTGAGGTGCCACCCGCACCGCTCGGCCAGGATCGGGTGCCCTTCGTCGGGACCGGAGGCGATGAGCTCGTCGCCCACCTCCAGCCGCACGTGGCCGCCAGGCCGGTACACGTAGCGACCGCCTCGCTGCACGGCAAGGACGTGGAAGCCGGGCTCGATGTCGAGCTGCAGCTCGGAGAGGGTGGAGCCGGCCGCCTCCGACCCGCCGGCCACAGGCACCCGCACCACCACCTCGTCCGAGTCGCCGAGGGCGATGGTGAGGATCGGGTGGAGCTCCTCCTTCTCCTCGATGAGCCACACCATCTGCTGGGCGGCGTCGCCGAGGTCCTCCGCAGCCTGCGAGAGGTGGAGGAGCCCTCGGAGGGGGGCAGGATCGATCCGATCCCCGCTCGCCCGCAGCACCCACAGCTCGAGGCGGTCCTTCATCTCGTCGAGCCGGTCCTCCAGGTGGCGCACCTCGGCGGCCAGCCCCTGGTCGCGCAGCACCAGGGCGGAGTAGGCGAGGCCCACGGCCACCTCCGAGATGTTCTTCATCTCCACCAGCACGTCGACCGCCCGGTCGAGGTCGGAGAGGCTGCCGTCCTCAGGGGGCACCGGTGGCTCCCAGTAGGGGGCGGCGGCCAGCTCCCGGAGGCGGGGGATGCCCGCCGGGGACCCCCGCAGGAAGATGACGTCGCCGGGCAGGCAGATGGCGTCGCCGTCGACGTCGGTGATCCAGTCCCGCTCCCGACGGATGGCCATCACCCGCATGCCCGTCTGCACTGGCAGCTCCAGGGCGGCGAGGGGGCGACGGGCCAGGTGGCTGCCGTCCCGGATGCGGACCCGGTGCGACACCTCCTCGGCGTTGGAGAGGTCGGCCACCAGCTCGCGCGGGATCCCGAGGCGGTGGGTGACGATCCGGGCGATGTCGACGGCGGCGTTGCCGATCCGCTCGATGGCCGAGATGACCTGGAGGACCGAGGCCATGGCCTCGGCCTCCTTGGGATGGCGGGCGGCCAGCACCGAGACGGCGCGCATGTCGTGCACCAGATCCGACATCTGGTCCTCGAGCTCGTCGATCTCCTCGGCCATGTCCGGGTCGCCGAAGTAGAGGGCGGCGTAGGCGAGGTCGACCATCAGCTCCGAGAGGTCCTTGGCTTCGGAGAGCATGGCCCTGAGGTTGCGAGGTCGAGCATCCATCCGGTGTCGCGAAGGATAGGCCTCCGCTCACTCGGCATGGCGCGAGCCACCGGCGCAGGTGGTCCACACTGGGTTGATGCGCCGCCGCCCCCTGGCCGCCCTGCTCCTCGCCGTCCTCGCCGGCGCGGCGGTGGCCTGCTCGACCAGCGACGGACGCACCCTCCCTCCGGCCGACCCGGACCGCACCACCACCACCCCGAGCGCGCCCGTGATCCAGCCCCCGACGGGCGATGTCGAGACGTTCACCCTGCGGAGCACCGCCTTCGCCGACGGAGCGCCCGTCCCGGAGCGGCTGACGTGTCGGGGCGACGAGATCTCGCCCGACCTGTCCTGGACCGGCACCCCCCTCGATGCGGTGGAGCTGGCCGTCGTGGTGCGCGATCGCCACGCCGCCGGCTTCGTGCACTGGATCGTCACGGGCATCGACCCCTTCGTGCAGGGCGTCGGCGAGGGCGGGATCCCCGAGAACGCCGTGGAGGGACCCAACGACGCCGGCGGCGTCGGATGGGCCGGCCCGTGCCCCCCGGCAGGGTCGGGGACGCACACCTACGAGGTGGTGCTCCACGCTCTCCCGTCGATCCTCGCTCTCCCGCCCGAGGTCACCCCGGAGCAGGCCGCGGCAGCCATCGAAGCCGCGTCGGGCCAGCGGGCCGTGCTCACGGGCCTGGTGGCGGCGCCGACCCCCTGAGGGTCCTCAGGGCGCCAGGATCGCCGCCAGCTGCCGACTCTGGGCCAGCAGCCGCCCGTCGGCGCTCCACACCTCGCCGTCCTCTTCCAGGTAGCCGGCGGTGGCCTCCCGGGTCTGGAAGCGCACCAGCGCCCAGGCATCGTCGCCCTCGGGGCGGGCGCGGAAGTGGACGGTGAGGTCCACCGTCGGGACACCGATGGGGGCGGGGAGCCGGGCGAAGATGGCGGGCGGCCACGCGTCGGTGAGCGCGGCCACGAGGACGTCGTCGAGCGGATCGGCGTCCGCGGTGCGGATCCAGCCGCCGGTCACGGCCTCGGGCCCGGGGCTGAAGGGCAGCGACCCGACGGCCGGCCGGGGGTCGTAGCGGCCCCGGAGCGGGATGTCGGGAGCCCCGGGTGGCGGCTCGGGCGGCGGGCCGAGAGCCTCGGGGCCCTCCACCGGGGGCGCCGGGTGATCGTGCAGCTCCGGGCCCCCTCGGTCCACCCCGAGCGCCACCAGGGCCAGGATGCAGTCGCGGTCGCCCTGCCGGAGACGGGCCGACACCGTGGTGAGGCCGCGACCAGCGCGCTCCACCGTGACCGCCACGGTGCACGGGCCCTCAGCCGGGGGGCGGAGGTAGTGGAGCGCCAGCGTCCGGGGTCGGCGTCCCGGGTCGTCGACCTCAGCCAGCACGGCCCGGAGCACGATGGCCGCCAGGTACCCGCCGTTGGGTCCACGCTCGATCCACCAGCCCCGATCGATGCTGGCGTCGTAGCGCCCCGGCGCAGTGCGGACCACCGAGGTGTCGGTGGCGAAGCGGGTCACGACGGCAACCTACCGGCGGATAGCGTCCCGACGGTGCAGGCCAGGGCGGGCGGCGGCGAGGTCCAGAGTGCACCCCGCTGAACGGGTGCGGATCGTCACCGAGACGGCGCGCGCCGTCCTCGAGCAACGGCTGGACCCGTCCGCAGGCGCGACGGCGCTCCTACTCCAGCAGGAGCAGATCGGTGCCCGGCTGCGCTCCGATCGCATCGACGTCACCCAAGCCGAGGCGGATGCTGTCGCCCTGACCCTGCGCCGGCTGGCGGAGCAGGTGTCCGACCTGGCGTCGGCTGGCCCCGACCCCGAACCGAACCGGGAGATGGCCCGGGTGCTGGGCGAGCTCGCCCAGTCGCTGCGCTAGTCGCGCCGCTCGTCGGCCTGCCCTGGCTCGTCCACGACCTCGACGTCCAAGGCTCCGTCCACCTCGTCGGTGGCGGGAGCCTCGTCCACGTCGATCACACCGTCAGCCGTCGCCGCGGCAGCCAGCTCGGCCTTGCGGACCTGGAAGGCGGCCACGGCCAGGCTGACCACAGCCGGGAGGAACAGCAGCAGGAGCTGCGACGTGAGGAGAGCACCGAAGAGGGTGACGTACATCGTGCGGTTGACGGTGCGGGCCGGGGCTCGCTGCGAGATGACACGAAAGCCCAGACCAGTGCCGATGATCGGCAGCACGGCGGCCAGCGAGAACGGGAAGTAGGCCAGGCCGTAGGGCTTGGTGCCGCCCGGCGACCAGTCCTCGACCGCGGCGGCCACCTCCTGCGCGGAGGCTTCGGGGGCGGCGTCGGCCGCCTCCGTGGCGCTGACCACCCACTCGGCCACCAGCGCCTCCCGGCTGCCGAACGGGTCGCCGCCGCGATCCACCGGCACCTGGATCAGGAGCGACCCGACCACGGCGCCGGCTGCGGCGGCCAAGAGGGCCGAGAGGGCTGCCCGATGCCCCACGGGCAGGGCCCCCGCGGCGCCGGCCCGGAGGGTTCGCCCGTTGGCGCTGGTGCCCCGCAGCCGGCTCAGGAGCGATCCCCTCCCCGCCGTGGAGCGCCCCGAGGAGGCGGCGGGTCCGGTGGCGGTGGCTGCCGCCCGGCGAGCCTCGAGGGCGGCTCGCTGCTTCTGGTTCTGGGCCTGGCGCCGCTGCTTGGACGGCTGGCGCTTCGAGGACATGGGGTCCGAGGCTACGGGTCCGGGTGGCGATGCCGGAAGTCGGGGTGGTGCCAGCCACACCCGCAGAGACCTGCTTGCCCTCTCGCCGGGTCCCGACCGGCGTGGTCTGCTGTGCCGATGGGCGTGGCGTGGATGCGGGCCAGCCGGCTGATCCGGCGCGGGTGGGTGGCCACCGTCCTGCTCGCCGTGGTGATCGGCTTGGCTGGTGGCGTTGCCATCGCCGCCACCGCCGCCGGCCGGCGCACCTCCGGTGCCTTCGATCGGTTCCTGGAGCGATCCAGCCCTCCGGAGCTGCTGGCCAACATCTGCCCGCCTGACGTCGAGATCACCCAGGAGACCCTCTTCGAGTGCTTCTTCTACGACCCGGCCGAGGAAGCGGCGACGATCGGAGCTCTGAGGGAGGTCGAGTCGGCGACGCGTGCCTTCTTCCGCAGCGCCACGTTTCCGGATCCACGCGGCGGGAGCGAGACCGGCGGGCTGGACGTGCTCGTATCGCCCGACGTCGGGTTCGCCGCCCCGACCGGACAGCCGGTGCTCCTCCACGGCCGGATGGTGGACCCGGACGCTCCCGACGAGATCGTGCTCAACGAGGCCGCCTGGCAGGCCACCGGCCTCCGTCTCGGCGCTCGAGTGGAGCTGACCTTCTGGTCCGACGACGAGGTCGGCAGCCCAACCACGGGCCGGCCCTTCACCGGGACATCCCTGACCGTCCGGGTGGTCGGCGTCGTCCGGACGCTCGGCGACCTCGGGGCCGGCGACCGGACTGAGGCGGCGGACCAGCAGCGCTCCTTCGCCGGACCAGGCCTCATGGCATCCACCCCGGAGGTGATGGGCTTCAGCGCCGTCCTCGTCGACCTGCGCCCCGGGTTCGAGGACGCAGGGGCGCAGGCGGTGAGATCAGCCCTGCCCGACAACGAGGTCAACCTCTCCCCAGCCACCGGAGCCGATGAGATCGAACCCGTGCGGGAGGCCATCGGTTACGAGGCCAACGGCGCGATGGCGGCGGGCGTCCTCGCTGGTCTGGCCACCGCTGTGTTCACGGCCCAGGCCGTGGCCCGGCAGGCACGGCGCGAGTGGCGCGACCTTCCCGTGCTGCGGTCGATGGGGGTCACGGCGCGCCAGGCGCTGGCCGCGGCCGGGATCCGCGGTCTGGCCATCGCCGCCGGAGCCGGCGCCGTGGCGGTGCCGGTCGTGGTGGCGCTCTCTCCGCTCGGCCCTGTCGGCACCGCCCGGCGGGCCGAGACGAGCCCTGGCCTGGCTGTCGACGGGTGGGTGCTGGTGGTGGGCACCGCACTCCTGGTGATCACGGTGGTGGCGGCCGCCACCCTGCCCCTCCTGCGCTCGGCCGCTGCACACCCGGGGTCCACGCCGGTCCGTAAGGCGCGGCCCACGGCCTGGGCGCCGCCATCCATCAACGCCGGGCTCGACCTCGCCTGGCGACGGGCCAGCGGCGGCCTTCCCCTCGGCACGGCGGTCCTGGGCGTGGCCCTGGCCCTCGGTGTGCTGGTGGCCGCCATCGGGCTGCGCGCCAGCCTCGAGGACCTCCAGGCCACCCCGGCGCGCTTCGGCGCCCCGTGGGACCTGTCCGTGATCGGGTCCCTCGAAGGTCAGGAATCTGCCATCGGCGAGGCCATCCGCGACCTGCCCGGGGTGGAGGCGGCCGCCGCCATCACCGGTACCGACGTGGAGATCGGCGGCGTGGTGGCCTGGCTCCACGCCTTCAGTCCCATCGACGGCGTCGAAGAGGTGATCGACCTCCCCATCGACGACGGTCGCCCACCTGCCGACGCCACCGAGATCGCCCTGGGCTCCACCCTCCTGGCCGACCTCGGGCTGTCGATCGGCGACGAGGTCGAGGTGGCCTCGACGGCCACAGGGGTGTCCTCCCGATTGCGGATCGTCGGCACCACCATGGTCAACGACAACTACGAGCGCAGCCCCGGACACGGGGGCGCCGTCCACCCATCGTGGGTCGACCGGTACGCCACCGAGGTGACCTCCGATCCGCACATCCTCCAGCTGGCGGCGGGGGCGGACCTGGAAGCCGCCACCGCCACGCTGGAGGCGGAGACGGGGGGCGAAGTGGTTCCGCCGCTGTCCCAGGAGGCGATCCGCAACGTGGAGCGCATCCGGGGGCTGCCACTGCTGCTGGCTGGCATCGTCGGCGCGCTCGCCCTGGCATCGCTGGCCCACGCCGCCATCCTGTCGGTGCGGCGCAGCCACCTCGACCTCGCCGTGCTCCGGAGCCTGGGCTTCACGCGCCGGCAGGTGGTGGTGGCCGTGACCACCCACGTGCTGGCGCTGGTCGTGGTGGCGGCCGCCGTCGGCCTCCCGCTCGGAGTGATGCTGGGCCGGTGGGGCTGGCGGGCGGTGGCCGAGCAGATCGGCGTGCCCGACGTCGCCGTCCTCCCCCTCGGGCCCGTGGCCCTGGCGGTGGCCGCCGTGCTCCTGGCGGGCAGCCTCGCCGCCGTCTACCCGGCCTGGCGGGCCCAGCGCATCCGGATCGCCGAGACCCTGCGCACGGAGTAGCGCTCAACGGAAGTCGCGGCTCTTGGTGGGAGCGTCGAGCGGGAGCAGCTCGAGGCGGTCGGCGATCACGTTGGTGACACCCTCCGAGCGCTCGAGCCGCCCTCGCACCAGCATGGCGGGCGCCCTGCGGGCCACCCGGCGGTGGGCGGCCCAGCAGCCCTTCGACACCACCACGTTGATGAGGCCGGTCTCGTCTTCCAGGTTCACGAAGAGGGTCCCTCCGGCTGTCGCTGGGCGCTGCCGGTGGGTGACCACCCCGCCCACCAGCACCCGGGTGCCCGGTTCGACAGCGGCCAGGCCGGTGGCGGTGACCACGCCCCGGGCAGCCAGGTGCTCCCGGATGAACCGGGTGGGGTGCCCCTCGGGGCTCACACCGGTGGACCACAGGTCGGCCCGGGCCGACTCGTCGCCGGTCATGGCCGGCAACGGCGGAGCGACGACACCTGTGACGATCCCCGGGAGGCGCTGGGCGCCATGGCGATCAGTGCCCATCTGGGCCACCGCGCCCGCCGCCCAGATGGCCTCCCGGCGCGACATCCCGAAGCAGTCGAAGGCACCGGCGGTGGCCAGCGCCTCCAGCTGCGGGAGGGTGAGCGGCACCCGGCGGGCCAGGTCCTCGGGGTCGTCGTAGGGACGACCAGCGGCGATCTGCTCGGCCAGCTCGTCACCGATCCCCCGCACGTAGGAGATCCCCAGCCGCACCGCCGGCCCCGGCTTGCCCCAGTCCTCCGGCGGCGCACCCCGAGCTGCCTTCCCTGCTGCTGGCGGCCCCTCTTCGGAGCCGCTCGGCTCCGCCGATCCGGATGTCCACCCACCCGCTGCTCCGCCTAGCGGTGCTGCTGGCGGCCCCTCTTCGGGGCCGCTCGGCTCCGCCGATCCGGATGTCCACCCACCCGCTGCTCCGCCTAGCGGTGCTGCTGGCGGCCCCTCTTCGGGGCCGCTCGGCTCCGCCGATCCGGATGTCCACCCACCCGCTGCTCCGCCTAGCGGCTCCGCACGCGATCCAAGGAGCGGTGCGGCTGGCGGCCGCTAGGCGGAGCAGCTCCTCCGCCAGGACCCGGATCGGCGAAGCCCGGAGCCCCGTAGAGGGGCGACCGTGACGAGGCTGCGCAGCCGCCAGGCGGAGCAGCTCCATCGACAGGACCCGGATCGGCGAAGCCCGGAGCCCCGAAGAGGGGCTCCAAGCAAGACAGCGCAGTAGAGCGGTTCAGGTCGGGGGTGCGGACCTCTACGCCGTGGCGGCGGGCGTCCTGCACGAGGGTGTGGGGCGAGTAGAAGCCCATGGGCTGTGCGTCGAGGAGGGCGGCGCAGAAGGCGGCGGGGTACCAGCGCTTCAGCCAGGACGACGCGTACACCAGGTAGGCGAAGGACACCGAGTGGCTCTCGGGGAAGCCGTAGCTGGCGAAGGCCGCCAGCTTCTCCCAGATGATCTCGATCACGTCGGGGGCGACGCCGCGCTCGGCGGCACCGTCGGCGAAGCGCTGGTGGAGCCGCTCCATCCGCTCCCGGCTGCGCTTGGAGCCCATGGCCTGGCGGAGCATGTCGGCATCGCCGGGACTGAAGCCGCCCACGTCGATGGCCATCTGCATGAGCTGTTCCTGGAACAGCGGCACGCCGAGGGTCTTCTTCAGGCTCGGCTCCAGCAGCGGGTGGAGGTAGGTGACCTCCTCGAGGCCGTTGCGACGCCGGATGTACGGGTGCACCGAGCCGCCCTGGATCGGACCGGGGCGGATGAGGGCCACCTCCACCACCAGGTCGTAGAACTCCCGGGGGCGCAGCCGGGGCAGGGTGGCCATCTGGGCCCGGCACTCCACCTGGAACACGCCCGATGGAGTCGGCCCGGCAGAGCATGTCGTACACCTCGTCCTCCTGCGGGAGGGTGGCCAGGTCGACGGACGTGTCGCCGTGCACCTCGTGGACCAGGTCGATGCAGCGGTGCAGCACCTCGAGCATCCCGAGACCGAGCAGGTCGAACTTCACCAGCCCGACGGCCGCGCAGTCGTCCTTGTCCCACTGCAGCACCGAGCGGATGGGGTCGGTGCCGTGGAGTCCCTTGGCCTTGCTCGTGGCGCCGGTCATCCGAGCCCACTCCACCGGGCACACCTCCACGATGGGCCGGTCGCAGATCACCATCCCCCCCGAGTGGATGCCGAGGTGCCGCGGCGCGTGCTCCAGCTCAGCGGCAAGCGTCAAGACATCTGTCGGTATCTGGTCGCCCCTCTTCGGGGCTCCGAGCTTCGCCGTGCCATCGACGTTCCCCGGCCACGCACCTGGCGGCTGCGCAGCCGCACGCTCCTGCTCCTGCTGCTGGGCGGTGACGGCGACGCCGCCCCAGGCATCGGCTTGCTTCGACCAGGCGTCCTGCTGGCCGGGGGCGTAGCCGAGGGCCTTGGCGACGTCGCGGATCGACGACTTGGCCCGGTAGGTGATCACGTTGGCCACCTGGGCGGCGTGACGGCGACCGTGCTTGGCGTACACGTACTGGATGGCCTCCTCCCGCCGACCCGACTCGATGTCGATGTCGATGTCGGGCGGGCCGTCGCGCTCCGGGCGAGAGGAACCGCTCGAAGAGCAGGCCGAGCGCCACCGCGTCGGCGTTGGTGATGCCGAGCGCGTAGCAGACGGCGCTGTTGGCGGCGCTGCCCCGACCCTGGCAGTAGATGTTCGACGCGGCGACAGAAGTCGACGATGTCCCACACCACCAGGAAGTACCCGGGGAACCCGAGCTGCTCGATCAACGCCAGCTCGTGCTCGATCTGCCCATCTGGCGACGGCCCGCGCCATCCGGGTGTCCGCCGGGGCCGCTCTGTCGCCGTGCGACGGCTCCGTCGCTCGCATCGCCTCTTGCCGCGGCTGCGGCTGGAGGATCTGGCGGGGATCGATGCCGTAGCGCTGCTGGGCGCCTTCGGCGGTGAGGCGGCGGAGGTAGCTGCATCTCGGAGAGGCCGTCGGGGCAGGGGAACGGCGGGAGCTTCGGCGCCACCAGCTGCAGGTCGAAGGCGCAGGCCCGACCCAGCTCGGCAGCCCGCTCCACCGCACCGGGCCAGCGGGCGAAGCGGCGGGCCTGCTCGTCACCCGAGCGCAGGTGGGCACCGGCGCAGGCGGGCAACCAGGGGTCGAGCTCGTCGAGGCTGCGCCGGGCCCGCACCGCCGCCATGGCGGTGGCCAGCGGAGCGGCGGGCGGGCGTGGCGTAGTGGGCGTTGGTGGTGGCCACCACGTCGACGCCCGCCTGCACGGCCAGCTGGGCCAGAGCGTCGTTGCGATGGGAGTCGAGCGGGTCGCCGTGGTCGCAGAGCTCCACGACCACGTTGTGCCGCCCGAAGGTGGCGATCAGCGTCGTCGAGCTCCCGGGCGCCGCCGCTGGGCCGTGCCGCTCCAGCGCCTGGCGGGCACCGTCCCCTTGCGGCAGCCGGTGAGGACCAGCCAGTGGTCGCCGTGGGCGTCCCCCCACCCGATGCCCTCGTAGATCGGCTTGCCCTTCTCGGCCGCCGGCCAGCTGGGCGGCGCTGATCATCGACGCCAGCCGGGCATAGCCCTCCGGGTCGCGCGCCAGCACGAGCAGGTGGGTGCCCTCGGGGTCGGGGATCCCGTTCTGCGGCTTGGTGAGGCCGAGCGACAGCTCCGAGCCGAACACGGTGGGCACGCCCACCGCCCGGGCCGCCTCGGCGAAGCGCACCACGCCGTAGAAGCCGTCGTGGTCGGTGAGGGCCAGCGCCTCCAGACCGAGGCGGGCCGCCTCCTCGGCCAGCTCCTCGGGGTGGCTGGCCCCGTCGAGGAAGCTGAAGGTGGAGTGGCAGTGCAGCTCGGCGTAGGGGGTGGCGCTGACCCGCCGCTCCAGCACCGGCGGCGGCTCGTAGGCGCTCCGATGCGACGACCAGGCCGGGCTGTCGCCCCCGTTGGCCCCTTCCGGGACCCGGTTCGGACGACCGGTGCGGGCGCGGTCCGACAGCGTCCGCTCCAGCTCCGACCACGACACGTCCGGGTTGTTGAACCCCACGGACCCAGGATCGAACACTTGTTCGCTCCTCGTCAAGGGCGCTGCCGCCTGGGGTGACGTCGGTCATACGTAGGCGCGCTCGCCCGGCCGACTACGTACCCCACACCCCTCGAAGATGCGCAGGTCGTCCGATGTGGCCGACCGCGTAGAGGCGCACGATGGCCCCATGTTCACCAGCTACGAGATGACCAGGGCCCTCGTCGCCGAACGCCAGGGGACCCTCCGCCACGAGGCCCGGGCTCCGCCGCCTGACCCGCCGCGGAGCGCACGCGCGCCGCCGGGTCCCAGCGCCCGACTCGCACCGCGAGACCCCGCGCCGCCTGACCCGTACGATCCCGGCATGCTCGTGGGACGTGCGGGACTGTCTCCGGTGATGGTCGGTCGAGCCGCCGAGCTCGGCCGACTCCGCCGGCTCCTCGGCGCCTCCCCCGCCCCCGCCGTCGCCCTGGTGGCCGGCGAGGCGGGCATCGGCAAGACCCGCCTGGTGCAGGAGCTGGTCGGCGACCTGCCGGAGCGGCACGGTGGTGCTGGCCGGACAGGCCGACCCCGGCACCGTGGGACGGCCGATGGAGCTCTTCCTCGATGCCGTCCGCCACGTCGGCGACCGCCGAGCAGCTCCGGCGCGGCTGCCGGTGATCCAGGACGACGCCCGACCCGCCGAGGAGCGCATCCGAGCGGCGGTGGAGCTGGTGCGGGAGGTGACCGCCGGCCAGCCGGGGCTCGTCGTGTTCGAGGACCTCCACTGGGCCGACGCCGAGAGCCTCAGCACGTTCGAGCTGCCTCGCCGAGCCCGACAGCGGGCCGCTCGTCGTGGTCGGCACCTACCGGCCCGACGGGCTGTCCCGCCGCCACCCCGCCGCCGAGCTGCTGCCCCGCCTCGAGCGCCGCCACTCCGTCACCCACGTGCAGCTCGCGCCGCCTGAGCCCCGCCGAGGTGAGCGAGTTCCTCGCCGCCGTGCTCGAGCAGGACCCGTCCTTCCGGACCGTCGACGCGCTGCACGCCCGCACCGGCGGCAACCCGTTCTTCCTCGAGGAGCTGGTCGCCGGGGCCGGGGACCTGAGCGACGACGACCTCGAGGCCGCCCCCCTGCCGTGGACGGTGGCCGAGGCGGTGCGCCGCCAGGTCGACGGCCTCGACCCGGCGGTGCGCGCCGTGGTGGCGGCAGCCTCGGTGCTCGGCCGACGCGTGCCCTTCGACCTGCTCGCCGCCGTCACCGGCACCGAGGAGGCCGAGCTCATCGAGCACCTCCGGGCAGCCGTCGACACCGGGCTGCTCGTGGAGGCCGACGCCGACGTGTTCAGCTTCCACCACGACCTCGCCCGGGAGGCGATCGAGGGGGGTCTGCTCGGGCGGGAGCGCCGCCGCCTGCACGAGGCGGCCCTCGAGGCGCTCCGCCAGATCGGCAGCCACGACCACGTCGCCCTCACCCACCACGCTCGCGGCGCCGGGCGCTACGACGAGATGGTGCAGCGAGGCGCGGCTCGGCGCCGAGCTCGTCCCAGCGCCTCGGATCCACCTACCAGGCCCTGCAGCTGGCCGAGGCCGGCCTGTCGGAGGACGCCGACGATCCTCGACCTGCGCTGCAGTAGCCACCGAGGCGGCCACCATGGTGGGACTGCTCGACGAGGCAGTCGACCATGGCGACCGCTGGCTGGCCGCCGCTCGATCGCACGGTGACGTCAGCCCACGAGGCGCGCGGCGCTGAGCCGGCGCATGCGGGTGGCCTACGACATCGGCGACCTCCCCGAGATGGCCCGGTTCACCGACGAGCTCATCCGCACCGTCGACCGGGTGCCCGCCGACGAGGATCGGGCTCGGGCCATGACCTGCGTCGCCCAGTCCTACCGCCTGCTGCGACCAGGTGGCAGCCACCTGCGAGTGGGCCGACAAGGCCCTCGGGGTCGCCGCCGCCAACGGGTTCGCCAGCGTGCGCTCGGCGGCCATGGTGGAGAAGGGATCGGCGCTGGTGCTGGAGGCGCCCAGCGCCGAGGAAGGGCGAGCGCTCCTGGCGGCGGCGGCCGAGGAGGCGGCCAGCGCCGGGCGACCACGCCGCTCGCCGCGCAGGCCATCGAGCCGCTGGTGTGGCTGGCCCGAGCCTCCAGCCGCCTCGACGAGGCCCGCGAGCTGGTCGACCGCATGCGCACCCACGCCGAGGCGGCGGGCTGCGACCAGCTGGCCAGCTACGCCCGGGTCGAGGCCACGGCCTCGCTGGCCGCCGCCGATGGCGACCTCGACGCCGCCCTGGCCGTGCTCGACCGGGAGCACCACGGCGACCCGCGGGCCGCCACGGCCGGCAACCGGCGGTGGCTGGCGGTGCTCCGTGCCGGGCTGGCCCTCGAGGCAGGCGACCTCGACGAGCGCCGTGGCCCTCACCGAGGTCGCCAAGCCCGCGACCCCCCGGAGCCGGGTGGGCGTGCTCGGCCTCGACGTGCACGTGGCGGCCCGCGACCGGCGACGCTCGCCCGTGCCCGCCCGGCTGCTCCCCGAGCTGCTGGATGCCATCGTCGACGAGGGATACGCGTCGCCGTCGATGGTGCACGACCTGGCTTGCCGCCGGCCTCGCCGGCTGGGCTCGGCACCGACCGAGCTCCAGCCCCTCGTCGACCTGATCGGCATCATCCCCGGCCACCGACTCGAGCCCGAGCACCCCTGGCGGCTCTTGGTGGAGGCCCAGCTGGCCGAGGCCGACGGCCACATCGAGGACGCCAACCGGCGCTTCGTGGCGGCGGCCGACAGCGCCTCCGACATCGTCCTTCGGGCTGCTGCCCCGCCACCGCGCCACCGCCCACGTGGGCGCCGCCCGGACGCTCATCGGCCTCGGCGACCTCGACGGTGCTCGTCCCCACGCTGACGGCGGCGGCAGACCTCCTCGTCCGGTGGCGCGGCTGGCGGGTCGAGGAGCTGGTGGCTGTGCAGCGCCGCCTGGGCATGGGCCCCGAGGCCGGCGGTCCGGAGGCGCTCACGCCTCGCGAGCGGGAGGTGGCGAGCCTCCTGGCGCGAGGGCCTCACGCAACGCCGCCCTGGCCGAGCGCCTCTTCATCTCCCCCCGCACCGCCGCCGTGCACGTGTCCAACATCCTGGCCAAGCTCGGGATGGCGTCCCGGACCGAGGTGGCCACGTGGGCGGTGCGGGAGGGCTTGGCCACCGGCGGCGGCGGGTAGACCGCTGGGATGGATGCACAGGTGCGCAAGGCCGAAGCCCGCACGCGGTACGAGCTCGTGGTCGACGGCGAGGTGGTGGGCATCGCCGACTACCAGGACGACGGGCGACCGGGTGATCCTCCCGCACACGGTGATCGCCCCGAGCCAGGCGAGGCGAGGGGTTGGGAGCGGTGCTCGTAGGTGGCGCCCTCGACGACCTCCGTGCCGCCGGCCGCCAGGTGGTGCCGTCCTGCTGGTACGTCCGCGAGTTCATCGACGAGCACGAGGAGTACGCCGACCTGCTCGTCTAACCTTGGCCTCGATGCCGTACATCGAGGGGCGCGTCGTGCACGACGCCGATGCCCACATCATGGAGGAGCCCACCTGGCTCCTCGACCACGCCGACCCCGACGTCCGCGAGCAGCTCCGGCCCAACGTGGAGCTGGCCCTGTCGCCCGGGAGGAGGCGGAGGCGATCGAGCAGATACTCGCCGGCAGCACGCCGACCCGGAGTTCCGAGCCCGGGACGCCGACGAGATCATGGACCGCAAGAACTTCAAGGCCACCGGCTCCTCCATCCGGGCGCCGACCGGCCTCTGGCCCTCGACCTGCTCGGCGTGGCCAGCCAGCTCGTCTTCAACACGTTCAACAACGGCCACCTGCTCCGGCTCGAGCGCGACGGCGACCTCGACCTCGCCTACGGCGCCGCCCGCGCCCACAACCGGGGGATGGTGGAGTTCTGCTCCGTCGACCCCCGTCTGCTGCCCACCTGCTACGTCCCGCTGGCTGACTTCGAGCGGTCGGCGGCCATGGCCGGCGAGGCCATCGCCATGGGGGCAGCGGCGCTCCTCGTGCCCAGCGGCTGCCCGAACGACCACTCGCCGAGCCACGTCGGCCTCGATCCCGTGTGGCGTCAGGCCGAGGAGGCCGGCATCCCCGATCGTCCTCCACGTGGGCGGCGGCGGTGCAGCTCCTCCACCCGAAGTACTTCGACAACGGAGGGCCCTACGTCAAGGACTTCCACGGGGGCGACGAGAACTTCCGATCGGTCGACTACATGGCCATCCCGGGGCCACCGGCCCAGACGCTGGCCACCTGGATCATCGACGGCGTCCTCGAGCGCCACCCAGCGCTGAAGGTGGGCGTCATCGAGCAGGGTGCCATCTGGGTGCCCAGCTGGATGCGGCAGATGGAGTCGGCCTTCGACGCCTTCAGCCGTCACGAGGAGCGCCTCCAGTCGCTGTCGCTGCGCCCCAGCGAGTACGTGCGCCGGCAGGTTCGGGCCACCCCCTACCCCACCGAGGACGTGGGCTGGATCATCGAGCAGGCGGGCGCCGAGGTGCCGCTGTTCTCCACCGACTTCCCCCACGTCGAGGGCGGGCGCCGCCCTGTGGAGCGCTTCGAGGCCAGCCTCGGCGAGGCCTCCGAGGCCGTTCGGCAGGCCTTCTACTGCGACAACTTCCTCGACCTCATGGGCTCAGCCGCCGAGGGCCTGCCCCTGGCTGCGGCTGGTTGACGGGTTCCGGCGAGCTCAGCCGGCGGGCCTTCCTGGCCCGCCTGGGCGCCGCGGGGGCGGCCGCCTCCGTGCTCTGGGATCCCGTGCGGGCGGGAGCGACTGGCCGGGCCCAGCTGGCGGCCGTCACCGACCCCTCGGGTACCACCTTGGAGCTGTCGATCCGGCGACCCCAGGGCACCGGCTACCTGAAGCTGGTGGAGGGCCCGCCGTACCCCCAGGTGGTGCGGGAGGAGCTGGCGAAGGCCCAGCCGGACCGGGAGAGCCGCCGCCAGGCCCTGGCCGCCATCGTCCACCTGACCGACATCCACGTCGTCGATGCCCAGAGCCCGGCTCGGGTGGAGTTCACCGACCGCGTCCACCCCGTGGTGGGTGGCGCCTACCGGCCCCAGGAGACGATCTCGGTGCAGGTGGGAGCGTCGATGGTCGATCGTGTGAACGCACTGGCCACCGGCCCGGTCACGGGGCGGCCCTTCGATGCGGCCGTGTCGACCGGGGACAACATCGACAACCAGCAGCAGAACGAGCTCGAGTGGTTCATGACCGTGCTCGACGGGGGCCCCGTCACCCCGAACAGCGGTGACCTCACCCGCTACGAGGGGGTGCAGGACGACACGGTGGGCCTCGGCTACTACGGCAACTACTGGCACCCCGATCCGCCCCCGGGAAGCAACCCCCCGGACGGCTACAAGGCGCTCAACGGCTTCCCGGAGCTGCCTGGGCTCCTCGACGCCGCCATCGCCCCGTTCACGGCCGCCGGCCTCGGGATCCCCTGGTACTCCACCTACGGGAACCACGACGGGCTCCTCCAGGGGAACCTCGCGGGCGAGCTGCCGGGCGGTGCGACGCCGCTCGATGTGGTGGCTACCGGGCCGGTGAAGATCACCGCCCTGGCCACCGCCCTCGACCCCGCCGAGGCCCCGGCAGCGGTGGGGATGCTCCCCGGGCTCGTCACCGACCCCACGGTGCTCGCCGACCCGGGCCTCGCTCGCGTCGTCACGGCCGATGCCAGCCGCGCTGCCGCCACCGTGGCGCACTGGATCCAGCGCCACCTCGACTCCCCCGCTCGCCCTGGCCCATCCGGCCACGGCTACACGCCCGACATGCTGGCGTCGCGCCAGCTGTACTACACGTTCCCGATCAACGAACGGGTGCTGGGCATCAGCCTGGACACCATCCACCACGGTGGCTACGCCGATGGCACCCTCGACGACGTGCAGCTGGCCTGGTTGGAGGGTCAGCTGGCCAGCGCCCACGGCCGTCACCTCGACGCCGGCGGCACCTCGGTCACCACCGGCAACGACGACCGCCTGGTGGTCCTCTTCAGCCACCACAACCTGCGCACCCTGGGCAACCCGTTCCCCGACCCCTTCCATCCGGATCGTCCCCGACGGGGGTTCACCGAGCTGCGGGCCCTGCTCCGTCGGTTCCCCAACGTGGTGGCCTGGGTGAACGGGCACAGCCACGTGAACCGGATCACCCCGGTGCCCGATCCCACCGGACAGACCGGCGGGTTCTGGGAGATCTCCACCGCGGCTCACATCGACTGGCCAGAGCAGGCTCGCCTGGTGGAGATGGCCGACAACTGCGACGGCACGCTGTCGATCTTCGGCACCCTGATCGAGCACGCCGCACCAGCCACGGTGGAGCTGACCGATCCGGCCGCCGCCACGCCGTCTCAGCTGGCCTCGCTGAGCCGGGAGCTCTCGGCCAACGAGCCCCAAGTCGATCCGGACGCCATAGGAGGTCCGGAGGATCGCAACGTGGAGCTGCTGATCAAGGCCCCCTTCAGCTCCTGCACGCCCGCCCCCGCTCCCCGTCCCCCCGACGGCACCGGCAACCCACCCGCTGGGGGCGGTCGCCTGCCGGCCACGGGGGGCAGCGTGCCCCTCGGCCCGGTCGGCTTGGCCGCGGCGGCGGGAGCAGCCGGCCTCGCCCTGCGCCGCCGGACGGCGACCGATCAGCCCGCGCCGAGCTGGCGAAGCACGTCGCCCGAGTCGAAGTAGACGCGTTCGCAGACGATCCGGTCGGTGCCGTCGGCGAACACGAAGAAGGCAGCCATGCGACTCCGGAACGTCCGGCCGGTGGGCGCCAGATCGCCGAGCGGGCCGTCGTGGGTGCCGAGCAGGTCAAGCTCCACGACCACGGCGTCGTCGGTGCTGCGAATCGACACCAGCTCGTTGCGCTGGTCGGGGAAGGCCCCGCGACTGGCGGTGAAGTAGCGCCGCACCTCCTCCTCACCGTCGAAGACCTGCCCAGTGGCCATCAGCTCGTAGCGGGGGTGGGCGAAGGTGGCGATCACGGCGTCGAAGTCGTGCTCGTTCTCCTTCTCCATGTGCAGGCGCACCACCGCCTCGCGCCGGGTCCGCAGGTCGTCGTCGGTGGCCATCGGCGCAGTCTTCCCCTCAAGCCAGGTCGGCGTCGTCCGGCTGGCGGGCGTGCAGCGCCCATGCCGCCCCCACCCCGCCCACCGCCCCGAAGAGGTGACCCTGCCAGGAGACGCCCGGGCGCGGTAGCAGACCCCAGAGGGCACCGCCGTAGACCATGAGCGTGAGGAGCCCGCCCAGGATGTAGGTGACCTTGCGAGCGAAGAGGCCCCGGCTGATCAGGTAGGTGAGGTAGCCGAACACCAGCCCGCTGGCGCCGATGTGGACTGACCGGGCCGGTCCCGTCAGCCAGGTTCCGAGCCCCGACACGAGGCCGACGACGACCGAGACCTGGACGAAGCGAGCGACGCTACCCAGGCAGATGGCACCGCCGAGGATCAGGAACGGGAAGGTGTTGGCCACCAGGTGGCCGAAGCCGCCGTGGAGGAACGGCGCGAGGACGATCCCGTCCAGGCCGTCGGTGCGACGGGGGATGATGCCGTGGCGGTCCAGGTCCCCGCCCAGCGCAGTGTCCACCCCCTCGCTCACCCACATGACGGCCAGCATCGCCACCACCGGCGCCAGCGGGGTGAGCAGCTGGAGGGCTCGGGGCCGGTCCTCGTCGGCCATCAGCGGAGGCCGGCCTGACGGGCGTGCAGGTAGACCGCACGGACGGCGAAGGTCTGACGGAGCTCAGCGAGGATCTCGTCGAAGAACTCCTCGCGGTAGGTCCCGTCGGTCACGAGCACCACGGTGAAGTAGAGCCCGGAGAAGGCGGCCAGGAAGGCGCTGATCTTCAGCAGCTCCGCGGTGACCTGCACCTCTCGGCCCAGCAGGTCGAAGCGAGCCATTACGTCGCCCGTGTGCCCCAGCCACGCCTCCAGCACCTCAGGGGTGATGGTGAGCAGGCCGAAGGCCACGTAGAAGGTCCCCAGGATCAGAGTGACCACTACCACCTGCAGGCCCTGGCTGAAGAGGGCGACGAGCAGCACGTTGCCCCGCTGGCGGGTGGACAACGGGGTCGGGCTCCCCCACCGCGGCGGCCGGGTCGGCCAGCCCCTCGGCTGGGGTGCCGATCAGCTGGGCCGCCACCTCGCCGGCGTCGGCGAAGGTGGCGAGGCGCCCGAGCTCCCGCGGGAGGCGGGTGAGCAGGAACACGATCCCCACCACCAGGAAGAGCAGGGTCACGGCCCCGAGGTAGCGGCCGTCGAGGCCGTCGGCCACCTGCCACATCTCCGTGTTGATGAACAGCACGATCTGGATGAGCAAGAGCAGCGGTAGGGCCCGCCCCAGCAGGCCGGCCACCGCCCCCAGCTCGCGAGCCGTCTTCACCAGTGCCCACCGCGAACAGGGGGATGAGGCCGTAGCTGGTGACGACGTAGATTCCCGCCAACAGCAGCACGTTGGCGGTGGCCAGCCCGGAGGCCTGCCCGACCTCGCGTGAGATGAGGTAGGTGATGAGGGCGGGTGCGACCACGAAGGTCAGGATCTCCGCCGCACCCACCCGGGCTGGGCGGCTGAGGGCGGGGCGGCGGCGGAGCCGGTTGACCCCGGCCCAGAGCCCCACCAGGAGCAGGAGGCCGCCGAGCCCAGCGAGGGCGTTCTGCCACCAGGTGAAGTCGGCATCGAGGGCACCGGTCACCTCCAGCACCGCGATGGCGGTGAGGATCGGGACCATCCGGGTGAACACGTCGGCGGTGGCGCTGTAGCCCTCGATGAGGTGGGGGGTGCCGCGCGCGAGGAACCAGTGCTCCACCGCCTGCACCCGCGTCGACGCCCCCTGCTCAACGATGCCGGCACGCTAGATGGCGGGGCGCTAGTCCGGGGAGATGTCGTAGGCCTCGACGAGCCAGGCGACCAGCTCGTCGTCGACGTCCTCCGGGCCGCGGACGTTGACGACGTGCCATCACGGCCTCGAACACCGGCCGCTCGAACGAGGGGCCGGAGGCGAAGTAGTCCTCCACGGTCATCGCCGGTGCGCACTCGTGGCCCTGGTTGGTCCGCCCGAACTGTCGCCCGCACTCCGGGCACACCCACCTCGGCATGGAGCCAGGATGCCCGACCGGCCCGTACGCTGCCGGGCATGGCACCGTCCGCCGCCGACGTCGCCGTCGTGTGCCGCTCGCTGGCCGAGGCCCTGCCGGACGGGGCGCTGGTCACCGACGCCGACATCGTCGAGGGCTACCGGCGGGACCGGGCGACGACGGCGCCGGCTGGCATGCCGCTGGCTTTGGTGCGCGCGACGTCGACTGCCGACGTGCAGGCCACGCTGCGAATCGCGTCGGAGCACGGGATCGCCGTCGTCCCGCGGGGCGCCGGTACCGGCCTGTCGGGCGGCTCCAGCGCTCTCGACGGGGCCATCACCCTGTCCACCGAGCGCATGCGGGCGATCTCCGTCGACCCGGCGGCCATGGTGGCAGTGGTGCAGCCGGGGCTCCTGAACGCCGAGGTGAAGGCGGCTGCCGCCGAGCACGGGCTGTGGTATCCCCCGGACCCCTCCAGCTTCGAGATCTGCTCCATCGGCGGCAACCTGGCCACCAACGCCGGCGGCTTGTGCTGCGTGAAGTACGGGGTGACCACCGACTACGTGCTGGGCCTGGAGGTGGTGCTGGCCGACGGTCGGGCCGTGCGCCTCGGCGGCCGCACGGTCAAGGACGTGGCCGGCTACGACCTGAAGCGCCTGTTCGTCGGCTCCGAAGGGACGCTGGGGATCATCACGGAGGCCACGCTGCGCCTGCGCCCGGCCCCTCCGCCCGTGACGACGATCGTGGGCACGTTCGCCACGGTGGCCGACGCCGGGCGGGCCGTCACCGCCGTGGTGGGCGCCGTCCGGCCCGCCGCGCTCGAGCTGATGGACGGCGCCGCTGTCGACGCCGTGGAGCGGGTGAAGCCGATGGGGTTGGAGGCCGGGCTGGGCGCGCTGCTGCTGGCCCAGGTCGACGGCGACGAGGCCGAGGCGGGGGTGGTGGAGCGGGCCTTCGCGGCGGCCGGCGCCACCTATGTGGCCGTCGGCGACGACCCGGCCGAGGGTGAGCTGCTCATGGCGGCGCGACGCATGGCGATCCCCTGCGTGGAGCGCCTCGGGACCGTGCTCATCGAGGACGTGGGCGTTCCCATCCCGCAGATCCCTGCGCTGGTGGCGGCTGTCGCTGAGATCGCCGAGCGCCACGACACCGCCATCCCGGTGATCGGGCACGCCGGCGACGGCAACTTCCATCCCCTGGTGTGCTTCGACGCCACCGATCCTGCGGCCACCGCCCGAGCCGAGGCCGCCTTCGACGAGGTGATGCAGGTGGCGCTTCGCCTCGGCGGCACGGTCACCGGCGAGCACGGCATCGGCACGCTCAAGGCCCGACACCTGGCGCAGCAGCTCGGGCCGGACGTCCTCGGCCTCCTGCGCTCGGTCAAGGCGGCCCTCGACCCCCACGGCATCCTCAACCCCGGCAAGGTCTTCTCCCAGGATCTCGTGGATGGTCAGTCGTAGGTGGCTTCGACGCGCCACGCGCCCTGCTCGAGGGTGACGAGGCGGGCCTGGCCGTCGGCGGTGACCACCTGGAGGCGGGCCCGCCGGCGCCGGCGGGCCGCGTCCCACCAGCGCTCCTCCAGCGGCCAGGGCCCAGCCCAGGCCACCACCTCGGCCCACGGGCCGCCCGCCACCGACAACCGGGCGGGCGGCGCCGACAGGAACCCCCGTCCGCTCACCTGCAGGGGCGTCCCGTCGGCCTCGACCACCTCGGCGGGCGTGGGCTCACCGTGGACCCAGGCCGGTGACGGGACGGGCAGCCGACCGGGCCAGGGGCCCACGACTCGATCGCGGTGGGCGTCAGGGCGCTCCCCGGTGAGGTCCACCGCCTCGGCGCCCACCCGGACGATCTGGGTGACGGGGTCGCGGCTGCCCTGCCACTCGGGCACCACCACCGACCCGGCTCCGAGCAGCCCCTGGACCCGGGCGACGGCTCGGCTGGCCCTGTCGACGGTGGCGGCGTCGCTGCCCCAGAAGCCGAGCTGACGGCCACCGGCGGGGACGATCTCGTCGGGGGTGAGCCAGAGGCGGCTGATGCCGGCGGTTGGTCGGTGGCGGACCGAGCCCTGCAGCCAGCCATCCAGCTGCCAGCGGAGCCGGTCGGCGATGGCCGCGGCGGTGAGCGCCCCTTCCGCCCGCCACACCCGCTCCAGGTGCTCGCCGTGCTCGGTCTCGGCGCCGATGACCACCCGGGTGCAGGCTGAGCCCCGCGCCCAGAGCCGGTCGTGAAGCTCCTCGGCGAGACCTCGGGCGAGGAAGGCGGCGGGAGCCACCGTCTCGGCCGGCGGATCGAGCTCCACGCTGACGGTGAGGTCGGCCGGCGGCGGGCTGAGGGCCGGGGGTCGTTCGTCGTGGCCGCAGGCCAGCCGGTGGGCGACCTGGCCCTCGGTGCCGAAGCGGGCCAGCACGTCGGCCGCGGGCAGAGCGGCGAGGGCGCCGAGGGTGCGCACCCCGAGGCGGCCCAGGACGTCGACCAGCTCAGGCCGGTCGAGGGTGGCCACGGACAGCGGCGCCAGGAAGGCCGGCGTCTCCCCCGGATCGATGACGAGGGTGGGCCGGGCTGCCGCAGCAGCCAGCACCGCCGCGAACCCCCCGCCGGCGATACCCACCCGCACGTCGGCGTCGATTCGACGTCGATTCGACGCCAACGGGGTCGAATCGACGAGGGCCTCGACGACCACCGACCGGGCGTTGGCGGCCAGGGGCTCGTCACCGCCGAAGAAGCGGGACGGGCCTCGGGTGGGGAAGGCCACCAGGCCCGGCCGACTGATCTCCACGCGTGGGGTGAGGGCGTCGAGGGCCGCCACGATCGGCTCGAAGACCCGAGCGTCCCGAGCTGGATCGTGGTCGAGCACCACCAGCGACGGACAGCGCGACTGGGCCTCCCGCCGGCGCTGGTGGAGCGCCACGTCGTGGTCCCGGGCCGCCGGCGAGGTGGCCGTCACCCGGTTGGCGTGGAAGACGGCGGCGGGCACGTCCAACGGCACCCCCGCCGCCACGATCGACCAGTCGGCGCAGCACGCCACCAGCGTGCGCACCCCCTCCCCAACCTGCGACATCACGCGCCCTCTGCGGTCGCCATCTGTCGCAGGTCTCCAGTGGGCTCGTCCACCGCAGCAACATGCGACAGATGACGCTCGTTGCGGGCGCGAACCGTCGCAAGCTGCTGCGGAGGGGAGGGGGCCGGGGCCACCGCCACCTGGCCGTCGGGGCCGGGCAGCCAGAGATCGAGCCGGCGCGGCTGGGCGGCCTCCCCCCTGCCGCGCCGGGCGACCCGCACCGTGCGGGCCTGCAGGTGCCCGTGGCCGTCGTCGAGGCCCTCCCAGCGGCTGTGGGTGACCTGAAGCTGCAGGTCTGCCCCCTCGGGCCAGCCCGACCCGAGCTGCAGCAGCACCGCCCCCCGCTCGCGGCCCCGCGCCACCAGCCGGCGAGCGTCGGCCGGGCGGACACCGCCACGGCCTGCGTGGAGGATCACCAGGTCGAAGCCGTCGATCAGGGCCGCCACCACCCCGCCCCAGGCGTCCCGGTCCGGTGCGGCCACCAGCACCAGCCGCTCCAGGGCGACGCCGAGCTCGTCGGCCGCCACCAGCCCCAGTGCCGGCAGGCCCACCGCCGCCACCCACGACCCGGCCCGAGAGGCCTCGGCCACCAGAGCCAGTGCCAGCGATGTGGCCCCGCCCACCCCAGCCGTCGACCCCACCGACACGGTGGCCCCCCGCCGCAGCCCCGCACCGGGCAGGAGCCCTTCGAGCACGGGCAGCACGGGCAGCCGCTGCTCGCGGGTGAGCGTGACAGGGCGCACCCGCTCTGCCAGCTCCCGCAGCTCGCTCAGGGCAGCCCCACTCCGCATCCGATCAGCATCGAACACCTGTTCGGTGCTGTCAAGGGCGCCCACTGAGGCAACCTGGGGTGATGGACCTCCGTCAACGAGCCCAGCCGACCCTCCGCAGGATCGCCTGGGGACACGCCCTGACCCGGGCCCTGGTGGGGACCACCCTGCTCGTCCGGCCGCGAACGGGGACGACCTGGCTGGGGCCGGCCGTCGCCGACGGTGGCGGCCGCGTAGCGCTCGATGCCTTCGCCGTGCGGGAGGCCGCCCTCGGCGTCGGCGTGCTGCGGTCGCTGGCCCTCGGTCACCCTGTACGGCTGTGGTTCCGGCTGGGGGTCGCCTTCGAGGTGGTCGACGCCGTCGCCACGCTCCGGCAGCGCCGGCACCTGCCCGCCTCGCGCCTCCCCGGCGCCGTCGCCCTGTTCGCAGGCTCCGGCGCCATCGGCGGCATCGCCCTCGGACTGCTGCTCGAGGAGTAGCCGCCGTCAGCGGGTGAGGGCCAGGCCGTTGTCCCGCATGATCTTGCGCACCTCGTCGTCGCTGAAGCCGTCCAGGTCCTCGACGAAGCTGGACGGGTCGGCCAGGCCCTCAGCGTGGGGGTAGTCGGACCCGAACAGCACCCGGTCGACGCCGAGCACATCAGCCACGCCCCGGATGTCGTCCTCGTAGTACGGCGACACCCACACGTGGTCGCGGAGCTGCTGCACCGGATCGACGCCCTCGAAGGAGGCCGGTCGCTGCTTGAAGGCCTTGCCGAGGCCGGCGGCCAGCGACGGCACCCAGTCGCTGCCTGACTCGATGGTGGCCACTCGCAGGTTCGGAAAGCGCCGGAAGAGACCGTCGCAGATGAACGAGCCCACCGTGTCGAAGATGGGCCGATGACCGGTGATCAGCTGCTTGAAGGGGTCGTGACGGAAGGCCTCGAACTCTGCGTCGCGACCCCAGGCCTCGGCCAGGAACCCGTACCCGGACTCCCCGGAGTGGAAGGCCACCAGCACGCCGGCCTCGTCGAGCTGACGCCACACGCCGTCGTGGGCGGGGTCGCCATAGCTGCGGGCCCCGAGCGGATCCTTGACCGGACCCGAGCGCAGCACGACCACCCGAGCCCCGTGCTCCAGCACGCGGGAGACCTCGTCCTCGGCCGCCCGAGGATCGAGCAGGGAGATGTAGGGCGCCGCGAAGAGGCGGTCTCGGTAGGCGTAGCCCCAGTCGTCCTCCATCCAGCGGTTGAAGGCCGTGAAGGTGGCCGCCGCCGCTTCCGGGTCGTGGCACAGCGCCTCCTCCATCCCCACGCCGAGGGTGGGGAACAGGAAGCACGCCTCCATCCCCTGCTCGTCCATGAGGGACAGCCGGGCGTCGCGGTCTCGGTAGGCCGGGCTGATCGGCTCCAGCTCGCCGAAGGCGGCACGGATGTCGTCGCCCGGGGTCTTGCCCCGGAAGTAGTCGTCGAGCACCCCGGGGCGGGCGACGGGATCGAAGGTGGGGTTGGGGATGAAGCGGTTGACCTTCCCCGCCACCATCAGGCGCTGCTTGCCCTCGAGGTTGGCCCACTGGATCGACCGGCGCCGCATGTGGGGGTCGAGGTGACGGGTGAAGGCGTCGGTGGCCTCGTAGTAGTGGTTGTCGGCGTCGAACAGCCGGAAGCCCAGCTCAGGCACAGCACCCTCCTCGGAGAAGTAGAACGCGTTCTACTCTACCTAGGGAAACAGCCCCCTGGCCTCGATGGCCGCCGCGATCCGGTCGAGGGCCACCACGAGGGCCCCCCGGCGCAGGTCGACGCCGAGCTGCTGGGAGCGGGCCCACACGGTGACGAAGGCGTCGTCCATCGACGTCCGCAGCCGTTCGGCCAGGGTGCTCTCGTCCCACGGGTAGCCCTGCCGGCTCTGGGCCCACTCGAAGTAGGACGCGGTCACGCCACCGGCGTTGGCGAGGATGTCGGGGACCACCACGATGCCCCGCTCCTCCAGCACCTTCTGGCCCTCGATGGTGGTGGGCCCGTTGGCGGCCTCCACGATGACCTTGGCGCCGATGCGTCGGGCCACCGTCTCGTCGATCACGCCCCCCAGGGCGGCGGGGACGAGGAGCTCGCACTCGACGTCCCAGATGGCGTCGGCGGGGATGACCTCCCCGCCGCTGAACCCGGCCACCGAGCCCGTGGCCGCCACGTGGTCCGACAGCGCCCCGGCGTCGAGCCCGCCCTCGTTGGCCACTGCGCCGCCCACGTCGGCCACCGCCACCACCCGCATGCCGGCTGAGTGCAGGAGGTAGCCGAGCGGTCCCCCCACCTTGCCGAACCCCTGGATCACCGCTCGGCCCCCCGCCATGGTGAGCCCCAGCTCGGCGAAGGCGGCCCGGGCGCACACCAGGCACCCGGACGAGGTGGCCCCGGCGTGGGCTCGGGTGCCGCCGACGGACAGGGGCTTGCCGGTGACCGATCCGGGAAGGTGGCTCCCCCCTGGGTCATCGACAAGGTGTCCATGAGCCAGGCCATCACCCGGCCGTCGGTGTTGATGTCGGGCGCCGGCACGTCGCGGTCGGGGCCGAGCAGCGGGCTGATCTCGTAGGTGTAGCGGCGGGTGAGCCGCTCCAGCTCGTGGAGGGACAGGAGCGACGGGTCGCAGCGCACGCCGCCCTTGGCCCCCCCGAAGGGGAGGTCGAGGATGGCCGTCTTGAAGGTCATGGCCGCCGCCAGGGCCTTCACCTCGTCGACATCGACCTCCGGGTGGAAGCGGATGCCTCCCTTGCCCGGGCCTCTGGTGGTGTCGTGGTGCACCCGCCACCCGGTGAACACCTCGATGCTCCCGTCGTCCATGCGGATCGGCACCGCCACCTCCAGCACCCGCTCGGGGGTGCGGAGCAGGCGGTGGACGTCGGCGTCGAGATCGGCCAGCTTGGCGGCGTCGTCGAACCGGTCGAGCACGGTCTGCCAGGCGTCGGCTGACATGGCGGCGGATTGCCTCCCGGGCGGTGTGGTGGCGGGCCGCCCGCCACCGTTCTACCCGACCGCCTGCCGCTTCGGCGCGTTACCGCCCCTGCTGGACCTTGGTGACGGCCGGGTTGTAGCACGCCCCCTTCATGCCGAGCATCTGCGCCGGGACGCACAGGTTGGAGTACTGGCACAGACCCTGGCTCGGGTCCACCGCCGAGGATGCGAGCAGCCAGCGTCGGCTCGGCGTAGAAGGGGCGCCCGATGCCCACCAGGTCGGCCTGGTCGCCCCTCGAGGATCTCGTCCACCTCGACCGCGTCGCGGATGCCACCCACCGCCAGCACCGGGATCGACACCGCCGCCTTGGCGGCCATGAACCGGCTGCGGTTCCACACCGGACGGAAGGGGGCCGTGACCCCGCCGAACACGTAGCCCGCGGTCGAGCACCGCCCGTTCGACCCGCCCGGGAGCGGCCACCCGGAACCGTCGCTTCATGCCCTTGTTCCTCCAGATGGAGGTGGGGATCCCGCCACGGGACAGGGTGGTGTCGGGGAACACGGAGACCTCCACCGGCGTCACCGAGTCGTAGCCGAAGTCCTCCACCATCCGGCAGAGCGCCACGCCCTCGTCCCAGGTGGTGTGCCGGGTGAAGGGCGGGGCCTTCTCCCCGACCGGCACCTTCACAGTGACGGTGAAGTCGTCCCCGGCCCGCTCGGAGATGCGCTGCGCGGATCAGCCGCAGCACGCCGGCACGCCGCTCCAAGCGACCCGCCGAACTCGTCGTCGCGCCGGTTCCAGAACGGGAGACAGGAGCTGGTCGATGAGCTTGGCGTTGCTCGATGCCAGCTGCAGCCCGTCGTAGCCGGCCTCCCGAGCCCAGCGCGGCCACCTCGCCGTACTGGACCGCCATGGCGCGGATGTCGTCGCCCGTCATCACGTGGATGGGCGCCCGGCGGTAGACCGGGCGCAGCACGAGGGGAGGCTTGGATGCTGCCAGCAGCGGACGGGTGCGCTGGGAGGCGTAGGGCTCGTGCCAGGCCTCCATGGCGAAGAGCCCGCCGAGGCCGACCTGGATCCAGATGGCGGCACCGGCTCGTGCACGGCGTCGACCATCGGGGCCAGCCGCAGCATCCGCTCCCGGGTGCTCACGACCGTCATCCCCGGTGAGGTGCGGCCCTCGTCGTACAGGCAGGAGTTGCCCTGGATGATCAGGCCCACGCCGGCTTCGGCGTTGGGCACGAACTGCTTGGCGTAGACGGCTGCGGCGTCGTCGCCGTCGCCGGCCCCCTCCAGCACCGGCGCCCGGTAGAGGCGGTTGCGGAGCGAGGTGGTGCCCCCGATGCGGATCGGCTGCAGCACCGCGCGCGCTGCCTCACCGGCCATGGGGCGACGGTAGCGCCTGCTCGCCGACCCGCTGATCTCACGGATCCGTGAACAGGTGGGGGCCGACCCCGGCAGGGCGCAGACCCGCCGTAGGGTCGGGTGATGGCCTCCCCCCGCGTTCGTGCCGTCGTGATCGGGCTGGGGATGGCGCTGGTCCTCGCGGCCTGCGGTGGCGACACCGGCGCCGACGCGGGCGGCCCGGCCGCCCCCGCCAGCACCAGCAGCCCGCCCGCCCCCACCTCCGCGGGCGAGGCGCCGGCCACCGACGGCACGATCGACCTGCCCAACATCGAGGTCGTGCAGCTGGCCACTGGCGACGCCGTGCCGCTCCGTTCGCTGGCCGAGCCCGGCCGGCCCACCCTGCTCTGGTTCTGGGCCCCCCACTGCTCGATCTGCCGACGGGAGGCTCCGGAGGTGCTGGCCTTCGCCGAGGACCACGACACGGAGGTCGACGTCCTCGGCCTCGGGGCCCAGGACTCCCTCGAGCAGGCCCATGGGTTCCTCGACGACACCGGCACCCACGATCTCGCCATGGTGTGGGACCCGAGCGGCCAGTCGTGGATCCACCACGGCGTGACCAGCCAGCCCACCGTGATCGTCCTCGACGCCGACGGTCAGGTGGCCGGGACGTGGTTCCGCGACTTCGACCCCGAGGCCATCCTCGCCGCCGCCGGCGTGAGCTGACCCGTGCTCGACGCCCCGTTCGGCTTCGCGTTCGCAGCCGGCGCGGTGGCGGCCTTCAACCCGTGCGGCTTCGCGCTGCTCCCGGCGTACCTGTCCTTCTTCCTCGCGGCCGACGCCGACGCCGGGGCCGGCACGGCCCAGCGGGTGGCGAACGGGCTCCGGGTGACGACCGCCGTCAGCCTCGGGTTCGCGGCCGTGTTCGGCCTGGCCGGGATCGCCATCACACAGGCCGCCATCACGGTGCAGACCATCACACCGTGGATCAGCATCGGGGTCGGCCTCGCCCTGGTCCCGTTGGGGGTGGCCATGGCCCTCGGCTGGCGACCGACGCTGGCCCTGCCGAGGCTCGGTCGCCGCGGTGCCGCCGATGATCGCGGCGTGGTGGCCATGGCCTGGTTCGGCGCCTCGTTCGCCATCGTGTCGTTGTCGTGCACGATCCCCGCGTTCCTCGTCGCCGTGGCGTCCACGTTCGAGCAAGCCGATGCGGCCTCCGGTCTGGCCGTGTTCGCCGCCTACACGGCGGGGATGGCGGCTGTCCTCGGCACGCTCACCGTGTCCATGGCCTTGGCCCAGGGGGCGCTGGTAGCCCGGCTGCGGCAGGTCCTCCCGCACGTGCAGCGGGCCGCGGGGGGCCTGCTGGCGGTCGCCGGCGCCTACGTCGCCTACTACGGCTGGTACGACATCCGCATCGAGCAGGGCCGCTCGGTGCCCACAGGCCCCATCGACGCCGTGGGCGACTGGTCCGGACGGGTGACCGCGTGGGTCGACGGCCTGGGCAACCCCCCGCTGCTCCTCGCCGGTGCTGCCCTGGTGGTGCTGGCCCTGGGAGCCCGCCGACATCGAGCGAGCGGGGCCGCGCCGAGGGTCAGGACTCGGACGGCGGGCCGCCCTCGGGGCTGAGCTCGGGACGGAGCTCGGCGTCGGGCACGCCCTCGATCGTCTGCTCGGCGGGGGCCGCCTCGCCGCCTTCGACCGGCGCGGGGGCCGTGCCCTCGGCCGCCTCGGCGGCAGGGGCCTCCGCGGGGTCGGCGAGCGACTCCGGCGTGGTGTCGGCCTCGTCCTCGGGGGGCTCGCCGGGAGCGCCCCCGCGCCGGACTCGCCCCCGTAGTGGAGGAAGAGGCCGCGGATGACGTCAGCGAGGCCCTCGCCGGTCTGACCGCCTCGGAGCGTGACGGTGACGACGGAGCTGTTGATGTGGATCTTCTCCACCGCCTCAGTGGCGAAGAGCCGGCGGGCCAGCTCGTCGACCGGGCGGTCCAGCATCAAGCTGGGGGCCTGCTCGTAGCGCTCGTGACTCATGCCAGAGAGCGGTCGGTTGGTCTCGAACCGCAGCACGGCAGGGTTGCTGCGGGACTGCGTCTCGACGACGGTGATCGGCTGACCCATAGAAGGCGGCATGCTACCCATGGGGCGGGCACACCCTGAACCCGACCACCACCGCGAGGAGCTGCCCCATGGCCACCGAGACCGTCGAGCTGACGGGTCACATCGTGGACTCGTTGCTCCTGGCCAAGGTGCTGGACGTCATCGTGGAGGCCGGCGTCGCCTACGACCTGGCCGAGGTGGAGATCGGGCGGACCAACACCGATCCAAGCCGGGCTCGCATCCAGCTGGAGGGCGACCAGGGTGTCCTCGACCGCCTGGTTGACGCCCTGCAGCTCCACGGCGTCAACCGCCTCAGCACCGGCCCCAGCACGCTCGTCGCCGCTGACCGCGATGGCGTCTTCCCCGTCGGCTTCTACTCCACCACCAACCTGGCCACCGACGTCCTGCTCGACGGCCACTGGGTGTCGGTGGAGCACCCGGAGATGGACTGCGGGCTGGTGGTGACGGACGGGTCCGTCCGCACCGTCCCCATGCACCGGGTGCGCACGGGCGACCAGATCGTGGTCGGGAGCGGCGGGGTGCGCGTCCACGCGCCGGCCAAGCAACGGGGGGCGTCGGCGTTCGAGTTCATGAACAGCGAGGTCAGCTCGGAGAAGCCCAAGGCCCTGGTGGTCCAGCAGGTGGCCGACCGCGTGCGGGCCGCTCGGGCGGCGGGCGGCAAGGTGCTGGCCGTGTGCGGTCCGGCGGTGGTCCACACGGGTGGGGCGCCCGATGTGGCACGGCTGGTGGCCGCCGGCTGGATCGACGTCCTCTTCGCCGGCAACGGGTTCGCCACCCACGACATCGAGTCCAACGTGCTCGGGACCTCGTTGGGCGTCTCCGTGGCCGAGGGGCTCCCCACCGAGGGCGGCCACGCCAACCACCTCCGGGTGATCAACGAGGTGCGTCGGCACGGCTCCATCGGGGCAGCGGTGGACGCTGGCTACGTCACCGGCGGTGCCATGGCGGCCTGCGTTCGAGCCGGGGTCCCCTTCGTGCTGGGCGGCTCCATCCGCGACGACGGTCCGCTCCCCGACGTCATCACCGACACGTCGGCGGCCGCCGACGCCATGCGCTTGCATGTCCCCGGGGTGGCGGTGGCGCTCATGCTGGCCTCCACCCTGCACGCCATCGCGGTCGGCAACTGCCTTCCCGCCGGTGTCGAGACGTTCTGCGTGGACATCAACCAGGCGGTCGTCACCAAGCTGGCCGATCGAGGGAGCCACCAGGCCCACGGCATCGTCACGGATGTCGGACCCTTCCTGGGCCAGCTCGCCCAAGCGCTCTGCGGGCCCGCCTGATGGCTGAGCTCGCCTGGGGGCGGCGCTACCTGATGTGCCCGCCCCACCACTTCGGGGTGCTCTACGAGATCAACCCGTGGATGCACGAGGAGGTGGCCGTCGAGCACGACCGCGCCTCCGAGCAGTGGACCGGGCTGGTCGCCAACCTGCGCTTGGCCGGCGCCGAGGTGGTGACCATGGACCCCCAACCCGAGGTGCCCGACCTCGTGTTCACCGCCAACGCCGGGATCGTCAACGGCGACCAGTTCGTGCCCAGCCACTTCCGTCACCCGGAGCGCCAGGCGGAGACGGAGATCGACGCCGCGTGGTTCGCGGCTCGAGGGTTCGAGGTGGATCGGCTTCCCGCCCACTTCGACCACGAGGGGGCTGGCGACGCCCTCCCCTTCACCCCCACCGACGGCGAGACGGTGCTGGTGTCCGGCTACTCGTTCCGCAGCGACGCCGCCGCCGTCACCGAGCTGGGCCGGATCCTCGGCTGCCCGGTTCGGGCGATCGAGCTGGTGGACGAGCGCCTCTACCACCTCGATCTCACCTTCTGCCCGCTCGACGACCGCCGGGCGATCTGCGCACCAAGCGGGTGGGACGCGTACGGCCGCAAGGTGATGGAGGCCCTGGTGCCCGAGCCGCTGTGGCTGGAGGAGGACGAGGCGCTTTCGTTCTGCGCCAACTCGGTGGTGGTCGGCTCCACCATCGTCATGCCCCAAACCCCGCCCCGGGTCGGGCGCCAGCTCGAGGCCTGGGGCTTCACGGTGGTGGAGAGCCCGGTGGCCGAGTTCCTCAAGGCGGGCGGCGGGTGCCGCTGCCTCACCCTGTCCTTGGACACCGTGCTGTCGCCCAGCCGTTGACTGGCACCATCTGTGACAACGTGGGCGGGTGACCACGGCGGGGGCACCTCCCATCAGCGAGATGCCAAGGGGCGGCTGGGGGGCGTCCTGGCTCGACCGGCGCTTCGACACCGACGCTGACGAGTTCCTCGATCGCGACGACGTGCCCGCCGCCACGCGCGCTCGGGTCATCCGCGGACTCGATCGCTTCCACCGCCTCACGCTCACCTATCGCTGGCTGAGCCGGCTGGTGGTGGCCTCGGCGGCTGACGTGGCCGAGCCGAGGATCCTCGAGCTCGGCGCTGGCCATGGCGAGCTCTCCCGACGGGTGCTGCGGCGAGCCCCCTCGGCCCACGTCACCGTGTCGGACATCGAGCCCGGGTTCGTCGCCTCCCTGGCCGCCAGCGACCTCGGCACCCATCCCCGCGTCGACGTGCGGCTGATCGACGCCACCGCCATCGACGCCGATGACCGCTCGTGGGACGTCGCCGTCTTCGCGCTCTCGGTCCACCACCTGCCGCCCGACCTGGTGACCATGGCGGTGGCGGAGATGACCCGCGTGGCCCGAACGGTGCTGCTCGTGGATGCCTGGCGAAACCCGATCCTGCTGGCCACCACGCCCCTGTTCCTCCTGCTCGGGGGGCGCCCGATGTTCCACGACGGGGTGATCAGCCTTCGCCGCGTCTACTCGCGCCAGGCGATGCACGCGATGGCCGCCGCCGCTGGCGGCTCGATCGACGTCAGCGCCCGGTTCACGCCCCCCGGCTACCTCGTCACCACAGCCCGGCGCCTGCCCTGAGCCATCGCTGAGGGTCATCCCTCACCCGGTCAGGGGGACACCCGATACCCGTTCCCAAGCGACAGCCGGATGATGGCGCCATGCGATCGACGACGACAGACAGCAAGCTCGAGCGGCTCATCGCCCTGGGGGCCTGCGAGGCGCGGGATGCACAACGGCTCGGCCGGCGGGGCGACATCGTCGTGGCGTCGGGAGGCACGGTCCTCCGCCACGGCGACCACCACGAACCGTGGTCCTATCGCGTGCTCTCGGGCACGGCCCTGTTGAGCACCGACGGCGAGGCGGTGGCCGTCGTGGGCGAGGGGGCGTGGCTCCTGGGTGACCTGCCCGGCACCAGGAGGGCGGCT
This sequence comes from uncultured Microthrixaceae bacterium, assembly GCA_963795165.1. Taxonomy (GTDB): domain Bacteria; phylum Actinomycetota; class Acidimicrobiia; order Acidimicrobiales; family VFJN01; genus VFJN01. The sequence continues at coordinate 1,212,932 of CAWCGT010000001.1, forward strand.
CCCCCGCTGCGGGTCGTGGCCGGAACCGACGTGGAGCTCCTCGCCTTCCGGCCTCGCGATCTGGGCGCCGCTCTCATCGAGATCCCGACGCTCCTCGGCTGAACCGGTCTTCTCCCTTCGTCGGAGAGGGACGAGCCGCCCTCACCCGGCGCACCTCCCACGTGGCCAGAGCGATGGAGCCCGCCGCCAGCACGAGGTGGACGGCCACGAACGATGCCTCGTGGTCGCCGGTGGCGATCCCGACGGCGCGGACGATCCAGACGCCCACGGTCCAGGCCGCCAGCACCCGAACAGCGCGGGCCGCGCCAGGGCCGATCGCGTAGGACGGCCACCAGCACGGCAAGCGCCAGCACGGTGAAGGTGAGGGCCAGGGTCGTGCGGCCCCACTTCTCGCCGGTGGACAGCTCGGCGTCGCCCCAGATGTTGCCGATGCGGGTCGTCCACACCAGGAGGGTCCAGCACGGGCGAGGCGGCAGGCGGCGCGACATGGCCCGAACCTACCGACCGGCTACCTTGACCGAACAGTCAAGTTTCGCGCTCCAGGGGGACCACCGCATGGCCGACCAGCCCACGCTCGACGAGTTCCGCGACCGAGTGCCTCGCCTTCCTCGAGGCCAACGCCACGCCGCAAGCACGACACGGCGACGAGAAGTTCGTGTGGGGCGAGGGCAACGACGACGTCGCCCTGTTCGAGGAGGTCGACCGGGACGCAGGAGCAGGCGCGACCTGGCCGCGGCCAAGGCGTGGCGGGCCAAGCGCTTCGACGCCGGCCTCGGCTGGATCACCGGCCCCAAGGAGTACGGCGGCCGCGAGCTGCCCGGCGCCTACGACCGCGCTCTACGCCGGCCTCGAGGCCAAGTACGAGGTGCCCGACCAGGGCTTCTTCGGCATCGGCCTCGGCATGGTGGCCCCCACGATCCAGGCCCACGCCCAGGACCACGTCAAGGCCACGTACCTGCCCGGCCATGTACCGGGGCGACCTCGTCGGCTGCCAGCTCTTCAGCGAGCCCGGCGCCGGCTCCGACCTGGCCGGCCTGCAGACCAAGGCCGAGCGCGACGGCGACGAGTGGGTCATCACCGGCCAGAAGGTGTGGACCTCGGGCGCGCACTACTCCGACATCGGCGAGATCATCTGCCGCACCGACCCCGACCTGCCCAAGCACAAGGGCCTCACCGGCTTCGTCGTCGACATGCAGGCGCCCGGCGTCGAGGTCCGCCCGCTGCGCCAGATGACCGGCGGCGCCATCGTTCAACGAGGTGTTCTTCAACGAGGTCCGCGTCCCCGACGACCACCGCCTCGGCGACGTCAACCAGGGCTGGACCGTCGCGCTCACCACGCTCATGAACGAGCGGGCGTCGATCGGCGCCGGCGGCGGCGGCGGCGGCATGGGCGTCGCCAACGTCACCCGCCTGGCCGCAGATGCTGCGCCACTTCGGCCTCGGCGACGAGCGCCGTGCACCGCGACGAGCTGATGGACGCTCTACACCGGCTTCCAGGTGGCCAAGTACACCAACCAGCGGGCCCTCGACAAGATCAAGGCCGGCCAGCTGCCCGGCCCGGAGATGTCGATCGCGCAAGCTGGCGCTCACCGACAACCTGCAGCCGCACCGGCGCCTTCGTGGCCAAGGTCCTCGGCCCGCGCATCGCCGGCCGACACCGGCGAGTGGGGCACCTACGCCTGGTCGCAGTTCGTCTGCGGCACCCCCGGCATGCGCATCGCCGGCGGCACCGACGAGGTGCTGCGCAACATCGTCGGCGAGCGGGTGCTCGGCCTCCCCAAGGAGCCGGGCATCGACTCCAAGACGCCCGTTCAAGGACATCCTCAAGAACTGACGGCTCAGGCTCAGGCGATCGCTCGATCTCCAGCGATCGCCTCGCACCACCACGGCGGGGCGCCGGCTCGGTGGCCTCGGCCGTGGGGGCCAGGGCCCGTCGGCGCAGCTCCTCGGTCCGCTCGCGGTTGGTGCGGGTGCCGGCCAGGGCGACCCCGAAGATGAACAGGGCGAACACCCCGGTGAGGGCGGCGCACGAGCCCAGCCGCCGAGCAGGTAGCCGATCGCCGACCAGCACCACGGCGCTCACGGCGCCGACCAGCGGGCAGCGCGCTCGTCGGCTTGGTGGCCACGACGAAGGCGGCCGGCTTGCCGGCGCCGGCCAGGCGGCCCCGCACCTTGCCCTCGAAGGTGGCCTGGGCGATCGGCACGAGGGCGCGTGCGAACCTGCGGCCTCGTCGCCGGTGCTCGACGGCGGCGGCCAGGCGAGCCAGGTCCCCGGCCACGGCCGGCCAGGCCGTCGCCGCCAGGCGAGCGGCCCGCAGGTCGGCGAGCGTGCGGCGCACCTCCCGGCCGCGAGCTCGGGCGGGCAGGCTCGGCCACGGTCAGAACAGCGACTGCTGGTAGCGGAGGGCGGGGTCGACCGGCGGCGGCGGCACCAGCCGCGGCAGCCCGCCCCAGGACAGGTGGTCCATGAACACCCAGCTGCGGCGGTGGATCGCCGAGGGGCCGATGCCCCTGCAGCGCCATCTTGTGCTCGCGGGCACGGGTAGCCCTTGTTGAGCTCGAAGGCCCAGTACGGGTGGTGCTCGGCCTCCGCCCGCATGATGCGGTCGCGGGTGACCTTGGCCAGGATCGACGCCGCCGCGATCGACAGGCAGCGGGCGTCGCCCTTCACGAGCATCTCGCTGGTGCCGTCGCCGACGAAGTCCCACTTGCCGTCGAGCAGCACCCGGTCGGCGGGCGACCCCGAGGTCGTCGAGGGCCCGCCGGGCGGCCAGGCGCTGCGCCTCCGACATGCCCGAGCTCGTCGCACTCCTCCTCGCTGGCGTGGCCCACCGACCACGCCATCGCACCAGTCGGCGACCCGGTCGAACAGCGCCTCGCGCTCGGGCTCGGTGAGCATCTTGGAGTCGCGGATCTTGTTGACCCGGCGGTCCTTGGGGACCACGGCCGCGCCGAGGGTGAGCGGGCCCGGCCCACGCGCCGCGGCCCACCTCGTCGATGCCGACGACCACCTCGTGGCCCTCGGCCCAGAGCGCCCGCTCGACGTGCGAGCGACGGGGCGGAGCGACTTGAGCGCCTTGCGCAGCGTGGGGACGGATCCGGGCCTCGTCCTGGCTGTGGTCCCGACCGGCGGCATCCGGCCGAGACTACCGACCTACGATCGGGCCATGGCCGACATGGGGGCGCCAGACGGGCGTGGCCACGCCGGGCCCTACGCTGCCCCGGGCACCCACGTCGAGGTGCAGTCCGGCCTCGACGACACCTGGCAGGAGGGCTTCGTGGTCGAGGAGGTCACCGACCACCGGCTACCGCCTGCGCCGGGAGATGGACGACGTGCGTCCTCCCGGAGCTGCCCCACGAGCGGGTGCGCCGCCGCCGCAAGCGCTCCACCTGGTGGGTGTGACCGCGGGCGCCTAGGGCTGCCTTGAGGCCGCTCGATGAAGTCGTCGATGTCGATGATCGGGAGCGTCATCGTCTTCAGGGTGCCGCGGCTGGCGAGGGTGGTGGCCACCTTGGCCATGGTGACCTCGTCGGGCGCCTCGAGGATGTTGATGAAGTCCCACTGACCGAGCACGGCGAACTGCTCCAGCACCGTGACGCCCATCGCCTCGACCTCCGCGGAGACCTCCCGCAGGCGCTCCGGGTTCTCGCGGAGACGGGCGGACCCGTCGGGCCCGAGGGTGGAGAGCATCACGTACTTCGGCATCCCGCGAACCTAGTGCAGGGTCACCGACGCCGAACCCACCACGCGACGCTCCCAACCGCCCCGGCAAGGCGATCCTGAGACGACATGGGCGACCGGCGGCCCGGTACGAGGCAGCTCGGCCACGATGGCGGCAGTGGTCGCCTCACGGTGCTCGGGACCGTCGACGTGCATGCACACCGTCCAGCCGCCATCTCCGCCCTCGTGCGACGCCAGGTGGGCCTGCAGGCTGGCCACGGTGACGGGCGCCTCGGCGAGCACCCGCCGCGACGCCTCGAGCCGCGGGTCGACGAGGGTGGCGACAGGCTGCCGAGGATGACGGTGCGGCGGCGTCGAAGCCCACGATCGTCGTCCGGTTGGAGGTGGCCGCGCACGTCGGTCGACCTGCTCCACGGCCAGCGACGGCCCGAGGTCTCCACCACGTAGGCGCTCGACCGGGTCGGCCACCAGGAACGACGACCAGTAGGGCCGCCGCTCGCCGTCGTGCCCGGAGCCACCCTGGCCGACCGTGGCCACGAGGACCTCGATGGTGGCCACCGCCTCCGCGGCGGTGGCGCACCGCTCCAGCGCCAGGCGCACGAGGTCCATGCCGGTGAGGGCGTCGGGGAAGCGGCCGGGGGTCGAGCGTCGTGTAGATGGTGGCGTTGCCGGCCGCCACACCAGCTTCGTTCACGCCGTGCTCCAGGCCCCACCCCCACGCCGGTCGAGAGCCCAGCACGCCCAAGCGTCGCATCCGGGTGGGCCGGCACCTCTACGTGCGTAGCCCTCGTCCGGCCCCGGTCGCGACGCGGCGCCAGCCACTCGAGCACCTGCACCTCGTCAGGTGGCCGGTCGCTGTTCTTGGCGAACAGCGTCGGCGCCGCCGGTGACCGCCGGGAGAGCGCACAGGAGATCGCACACCGGACGCAGTCTCCTACGCTCGGCGCCATGGTCGACGGACGTGACCTGCACCGCATCGATCCCGGGCAGGCCGTGGACCTGGACGCCATCGACCCCGCCGACACCTCGGCTGCCCCCGGCGGGAAGGAGGCCACCGACGACGCCACCGAGCCAGCTGGCCGAGCGGCTGGCCGAGCTGCAGGACCGGCTGTGGGCTCGCCAGCGAGGAGAAGGTGCTGGTCGTGCTCCAGGGCATCGACACGTCGGGCAAGGGCGGCACCATCGAAGCACGTGTTCGGCGCCGTGAACCCGGCGGGGCTCCGGGTGACCTCCTTCAAGGCGCCCACCGAGGACGGAGCTGGCCCACGACTACCTGTGGCGGGTGCACGCCGACGTGCCGGCGGGCGGGCGAGATCGGGCGTGTTCGACCGCAGCCACTACGAGGACGTGCTGGCCGTGCGGGTGCTCGAGCTGGTGCCCGAGGAGCGCTGGTGGCGCCGGCGCTTCGACCACATCAACGCCTTCGAGCAGATGCTGGTCGACGAGGGCACCACCATCGTGAAGGTCTTCCTCCACATCTCGAAGGAGGAGCAGAAGGAGCGGCTGCAGGCTCGCCTGGACGACCCCGAGAAGCAGTGGAAGTTCCGGCTCGGCGACCTCGACGCCCGTGCCCAGTGGGACGACTACCAGGCCGCCTTCGCTGAAGCCGTCGAGCGCACCAGCACGGCCCACGCCCCGTGGCACGTCATCCCGGCCGACAAGAAGTGGTATCGCGACTGGGCGGTGGCCTCGATCCTGGTCGCCACCCTGGAGCGCATGGACCTCGACTGGCCCGAACCGGACGACGACCTCTCGCAGATCGTGATCGACTGAGCCGGGCCAGACGGCTCACCGGTGCAGGCGGTAGAAGCGGAACATGTCGTGGTCGACCGGCAGCACCTCCACACTGCTGAAGCCGGCCTCGTCCGCGTAGCGCTCGAGGGTGGCTACCCGCAGCACGGTGCCGGTGGCGGCCGACTCCTCCTCGCTGCGCCCGACAGGGAGGCAGTGCAGGACGCTGGCTGAGTAGAAGAGCCGCTGCATCGGGTCGGGGTCGTTCGGCGTCAGCGCATCGGCCGCTCGCTCGTCGACCACGAACACGGCGCCGTCCTGGCCGGCCAGGCGCCCGCATCGTGGCGAAGGGCCTCCACGGGATGGGCCATGTCGTGGAGAGCCTCGAAGCAGCACACGAGGTCGAACGGTCTCCTCGCCGCGTCCGACGCCTCGGCAGCAGTGAAGCGAACCCGGTCGCGACACACCGGCCGCCTCGGCGTTGCCGCTGGCCTCGGCGATGGAGGCCACGTCGGTGTCGAAGCCGTCGACCGTGCACGTCCGGGAAGCCGCGGGCGAGGCGATCGACGACCACCCGCAGCCGCAGCCGAGGTCCGCCACCCGGGTCGGCCCGGCCTAGAGGCGCGCCACCACGTCGGGCATGGCGGGCAGCCACTCCTGCACGAGCAGGTTGGTGAACTGCGGTCGGTTGCCGGCCGCACTGGCCCGGCGGATCCACTCGCCGTAGCCGCCGAAGGCTGATCCCGGTGCCGTCACGGTAGGCCTCGACGAGCTCGGGCAGGATCGCCTGGACCGATGGAGGCGAACGTGGCCAGCGGGGCGACGCAGGCCAGGCTGTCCGGGTCGAGCAGGCAGGCCTGGTGGGCCACCGGAAGCGCGAAGGCGCGCGCGTCGGGATCCCCGTCGACCGGCTCGGCGTCGACGGTCACGATGCCGGCCGTCGCCTGCTGCTCCAGCCACTCGCGGGCGTAGCGAGCGTCGATGCCGGCCCGATCGGCCAGCTCCGTGGGGGTGGCGGGACCGTCGGCCATCGCCTCGTAGAGACCGAGGCGCATGCCCAGCTCGATGGTGGCCAGCTCGAAGGTCCCGATGGTGGCCATGGCCACTCGTTCGGCGAAGGCGCCGATCTCGGCGTCGAGGTCGGCGCCGTCGGTCAGGGTGGGATCGTCAATCGACAGTCATGGGCTCCTCCTGTGGTCGGATGCCCGAAGGGCGCCAGATCGCGGCTGGCGACGCCAGACGGCGAGTACCGTCCCCTGGGCGTGGAAGCGGACCGGGCGCCGGGGCGTCGACCCTTGACGGCCGCCTTGGCCGAGGCCCTCGCCAGCGCTACCGAGGGAGCTGGCCGGCTCGTGCTCCTCTCGGGGGAGGCCGGGATCGGGAAGACGACGACTGCCCGAGAGGCAGCCGCGACCTGGGCCGCCGGGCCGGGGCCCGGTCCGCTGGACGGCGTGCTCGGCCGGCGGGGCCACCGTGGCCCACTGCTCCGTGGCTCACGCTGCTCTCCGGGCTCGGTCCGGCAGGCGGCCAGGCGATGGAGGCCCTGCTGGGCTCGGAGGCCACCGAAGCCACCGCCGCCGCCGCCGCCCGCGCCGCCGCCTACGCCGCCGTGGTGGAGGCTCGTGGAGGCCGACGCCGCGGAGCGCCCGCTGCTGCTGGTGCTCGACGACCTGCACTGGGCTGACGAGGGAACCGTGCAGCTCCTCGACGTCGTGAGCCGCCCACCTCCCCGCCCTCCCGGTGCTGGTGGTCGGCACCTTCCGCGACACCGACGTGCCGCCTGGCTCGCCGCTGACGCGCCTCGGGGGACGGGCGGACCGAATGCCCCTCCGAGGACTGGATGAGCGACGCGGTGGCCCACCTGCTTGCCGCTCACATCGACGACCGACAGGGCCGGCGAGCTCGCCCCGGATGTCCTGCGCCTGACGGCTGGCAACCCGTTCCTCGTGGTCCAGGTGGGCCGACTCCTGGCGGCCGACGATCCGAGCGCGGCCGAGCGCGGTGCGCTCCCCGACAGGGGCCCGCGACCTGCTCCGTCAGCGGCTGGCCTCCCTGTCGGACGAGGATCGGCGGGTGCTGCTGGTGGCGGCCGTGGTGGGCTCGCGCTTCACCGCGGCGCAGGTGGCCGTCGTGAGCGAGCTGGACGAGGCCAGGGTGGCGGCGGCGCTGGACCGGGCGGCCGCCCTCCGCGTCGTCGAGCGGGCGGCGGGCACGTCCACCTGGACCTTCGTGCACGACCTCTTCCGCCAGGCCGCCCTGTTCGACACGCCGACCGCCGTCGCCGAGTCTGCATGCCTCGGCGGCCGCCCTGCGCCGAGCGGGAGGGCGTCGAGCCGGCGGTGATCGCCGAGCACCTGCTCGCCGCCGGTCCGGCGACTGGCCACCCAGGCGGCCGCGTGGTCCGTACGGGCGGGCGACCGGGCGCTGGCGGCCATGGCCTGGGAGGAGGCGGCTGGCGCACTACGAGCGAGCGCTCTCCGCCCGCTGCTCCCGGCGTCGACGATGACGGGCGACCCGATGCGCTGGCTGGGCCTGGGCCGGGCCCGGCTCCTCGTCGGTGACGACGCCGGCGCCACGCGTGCGTTCGAGGAGCTGGCCCAGATCGGCCGCCGGTCGGGGTCGCCGCCGCTGCTGGCCCGAGCGGCTCTGGGCTTCAGCGCCGACCTCTCCGGCTTCGAGGTGCGCCTGTTCGACCAGCGGCAGATCGACCTGCTCGAGGAGGCGGACACGGCCCTGGTCGACCAGGAGCTCCCGGCGCTGCGATCGGCCGTGCTGGCCCGACTCTCCGTGGCCCTGTCGCTCACGGCCTCGGACCGGCGCCGCCTCGACCTCGCCGAGGAGGCGGTGGCCCTGGCCCGTACGGCCGATGACGATGCCGTGCTCGGTCAGGCCTTGGCTGCTCACTGCGATGCCATCTCCGGGCCGGCCGACGTGGCGCAGCGCGAGCTCGAGGCCACCGAGATCCTGCGCATCGCCGGAGCGGTCAGCGCGACGACCCGCTCGAGCTCCTGGGACGACGCCTCCGCTATCTGGCTCGACTCGAGCGCGGCGATGTGGCCGGCGCGCAGGCCGACGCCCAAGCGTTCGAGCGACGGGCTCGAACGCTGGGCAACCCCCTGTACTCGTGGTACGCACCGCTGTGGCGGGCCCAGATGGCCCTGATCACCGGCGATGATGCGGCGGCCACCCGGTGCATCGACGAGGCCGAGCGCATCGGACAAGCGGCCGGGAGCACCAACAGCTCGATGCTGGTCATGGTCCTCCGGTTGATGGCGGCCTGGCAGCGGGGCGACCACGACGCGGCGATGGACATCCATCGGGGCCTCCAGGTGGACCACCCGGAGCTCACGGTGTACCTGTCTTCCTTGGGCGGGTGGGCCTGGGCGTTCACCCAGGCGGACGCACCCACCGAGGCCACGGCGCTCCTGGACAGGGCAGCGTCCATCGGCCTCGATCACCTCCCGGTGGACGCCGAGTGGCTGCCCAACCTGGTGAACCTCGTGCGCACGGCGGTGGCCGTCGAGCACCCCATGCTCACCGAGGTCGTCGAGGAGCTGGCTCCCTACGCCGACCTCGTGGCCGTGGAGGGGATCGGCGCCGGGCTCTACGGCTCGGTGGCCCGGATCCTCGCCGAGGGAGCCAGGGCGCTGGGGCGCCACGAGGACGCCGAGCGCTGGGCCCGCCAGGGCCTCGAGGTCAACCGGAGGTTCGGCGGCACCCTGGTGGCCGACTCGCTGCGCACGCTTGCCGAGTGCCTCGCAGACGGGGGTGCCGCCCCTGCTGAGGTGCAAGAGCTCCACGACGCCGCCGACGCGGCCTACGAGGCGGCCGGCGCCCTGCACCTGCTCCGGCGCTCTGCCGCGCGCCCGGCCCTCGCGGTGGCTGGCACGGACAACCACCTGCGCCGCGACGGGGACGTGTGGCACATGACCTACCTCGGGCGCAGCACGATCGTGAAGCACAGCAAGGGCTTGGCCGACCTGGCCGTGCTCTTGGATCGCGCCGGGTCGGAGGTCCACGTCCGCGAGCTCGAGGGGGTGGCGGGACCGATGCTCGACGGTCGCGGTGACGACGCCCTCGACCCCCGGGCCATCGCCGCCTACAAGGACCGCCTGCGCGAGCTGGCCGAGGAGCTGGACGACGCCGAGTCGGCCCACGACCTGGGGCGGGCGGAACGGGCACGGGTGGAGCAGGACGCCCTCCTCGACCAGCTCAGCGGCGCCTTGGGCCTGGGCGACCGCCGCCGGGCCGCCGGACCCGATCCGGTCGACCGGCTCCGCAAGGCCGTGTCGGCTCGCATCCGGGACGCCATCCGCCGGATCGGCGAGGTCCACCCCGAGCTCGGCCACCACCTGCAGCACGCCGTCCGCACCGGCGTCTACTGCAGCTACCGGCCGGAGCAGCCGGTGGTCTGGCAGCGCCAGACCCGATCTGGCGCCCATCGGGCATGAGCACCATGACCGACTCCCGCACCCTCACCGACCGAGCCCTGGCCGCCACCGCCGACCGGGTCCGTCACAGCGCCACGAGCCATGGGGCGCCCCGTCCTCGTGGACGACGACCTGGTGGTGGCCTGGCAGGGCAGCAGCGGCATGTTCACCAACGTGGCGTGCGTCCTGGTCGAGCCCGAGCGCTGGACCGACGTGCTCGCTCGGGTCGAGGCCACCGTCCCGAGCGGCAACCCGGTGACGCTGATGGCTGCCAGCGGCACCCCCGACCTCCGGCCCCACGGGTGGGAGCCGGTCGGTCGGCCGCCGCTCATGGTGCGGCCGGCAGGAGGTGACGGCCCGACTGCCCCAGCCGAGCTGACAGTCACCGAGGTGGTCGACGAGGCGGGGCTGGTCGCCTTCGAGCGGATCTTCGTGGACGGGTACCCCGAACCAGCCCTCCAGCCACACCGCCCGGGAGCGCTGTTCGACGTCCGCATCCTCGGTGGGCCGACCCACCTCTTCCTCGGGACGGTGGGTGGCCGGTCGGTGGCGGTGGCCGCTGGGCACGTCTCGGCCGGGGTCAACAACGCGGAGCTGGTGGCGACCATGCCCGACGCGCGGGGGCGGGGCTACGGCGCCGCCGTGACCTGGGCAGCCACCGTCGTCGACTCCACGCTTCCCGCCACGCTCATCGCCAGCGACGTGGGCCGGCCCGTGTACGAGCGTCTGGGCTACGTGGCTGTCAGCCGCTGGTCCCTCTGGCACCGTCCTGCCTGACCCGGCCACCTCGCTCCGGCACTCCGGTCGACCCCACGGAATACGGTCATGGGGTGACCCGTCGCGTCGATGTCGTGCCCCACACCCACTGGGACCGGGAGTGGTACTCCCCCTTCCAGGCCTTCCGGCTCCGGCTGGTCGACCTCCTCGACGGGCTCCTCCCCCAGCTGGAGGCCGACCCGTCCTATGCCCACTTCTTGCTCGACGGACAGATGGCGGTGGTGGACGACTACCTCGCGGTGCGGCCAGACGCCGAGGAGCGGATCCGGGCGCTGGCCACCGCCGGCCGCATCGCCATGGGCCCGTGGTACGCGCTGCCCGATGAGTTCCTCGTCTCTGGGGAGACGCTCGTCCGCAACCTGCAGCGGGGCCTGCGTGTGGCCGCACGGTTCGGCGGCGCCATGGAGGTGGGGTACCTGCCCGACATGTTCGGGCACGTGGCGCAGATGCCGCAGATCCTGCGCCAGCTCGGCTTCGAGCACGCCGTGGTGTGGCGTGGGGTACCGGCCGCCATCGACCGGAGCGGCTTCTGGTGGTCGGCCCCTGATGGGTCCACCGTGCGAGCCGAGTACCTCCCTCAGGGCTACGGCAACGGCGCGCAGCTGCCCACCGACGCCAAGGCGCTGGTGCGCCGCATCGCCGACTTCGAAGCGGAGCAGGGCGACCTGCTCACGGGCCCCATCCTCTGGATGAACGGCACCGACCACCTCCTGCCGCAGCCGTGGTTGGGGCGGGTGGTGGCGGAGGCCAACGCCCTCGACGGCGACTACGAGCTGCGCATCTGCTCGCTGGCCGAGCACGTGCGGGATGCCCCCACCGACGATCTGCCGAGCTGGGCGGGCGAGCTGCGCTCCGGTGCCCGGGCCAACCTCCTCATGGGCGTCGCCTCCAACCGGGTGGACGTGAAGCAGGCGGCCGCCCGCGCCGAGCGGGCCCTGGAGCGCCTCGCCGAGCCCCTGTCCGCCTTGTTCCTGCCCCCCGAGCACTGGCCAGGCGCCCTGCTGGATGCGGCCTGGCTGGAGGTGATCCGCAACAGCGCCCACGACTCCATCTGCGCCTGCTCGGTCGACGAGGTCTGCGACGCCGTGCTGCACCGCTTCGCCGAGGCCACCGAGATCGCCGACGGGCTGGCCGCTCGCGCCGTCGAGGCCCTGGGGGCCACCGTCCCGGTCGACGGGCGCACACCGGTGCTGGTGAACCCCTCCGCCCGAACCCGTGATGCGGTGGTGGAGCTGCGCCTCCCCGGCAACGACGTTCCCGAGGGCTGCCAGCTGGTGGCGGCCCGGCCGCCCGAGCGCACGCTCGTGGAAGCCGGACCCATCGAGATGACCACCGTCATGGTGGCCGAGCTCGAGTACGTGCGTGGCGTCCGGGCCTTCGCCATCGACGCATCCGACGGCACGGCGCTCCTGCACGTTGCCCGGGACGACGCCGGGGCCCTCGTCACACCGGAGGTCCGGCAGCAGCTGGCCGCCCTCCGGGAGGACCGGGCCGGACAGCTCGTGGACCTGCGGGTGACCGGGCGGGCCGCCATCACCGTCCTGGCTCCCGTGGCGGGCGTGGCCGGCTTCGGCTGGCAGGCCTGGACGGGTGCGGGTGCCACCGTCGACCCGGTGGTGGCCACGGAGCTCGGCCTGGCCAACGGGGTGACGACCGTCGAGGTCGATCCCACCGACGGCACCTTCTCCATCGACGGGCACGCTGGGCTGGGGCGGCTGGTGGACGGTGGCGACGTGGGCGACACCTACAACTGGTGCCCGCCGCCCACCGACCGGCTGGTCGACCAGCCCACCGCCGTGCGCACCCAGGTGGTCGAGGCCGGTCCGGTGCGGGGCCGACTCGAGGTGGTACGCACCTACGAGCTGCCCGCCCATGCCGCCGCTGAGCGATCCGGCCTCACCACCGTCGAGATCCGCACCACGCTCGAGCTGGCGGCAGGCGAGGACCTGGTGCGGGTGCACGTGGCCTTCGACAACCACGGCGTGCGCGACCACCGGCTGCGCGTGCACCTCCCGCTCCCCGAGGCGGCGGCCTCCTCGATGGCCGAGTGCGCGTTCGCCACGGTGGAGCGGGGCCTGACGGCCGAGGGCGGCCCCACCGAGCAGGGCCTGCCGACGTTCCCGGCTCGCCGGTTCGTGCGGGCGGGCGGGCTCACGGTCGCCCACGAAGGGCTGCTGGAGTACGAGCTGGTCGACCTCGATCCCTCGGGCACCACCGCCGCCACCCTGGCCCTCACCCTGCTGCGCTGCACCGGGATGCTCTCCCAGGGCCCGATGGCCACCCGGCCCCTGCCGGCGGGACCCTTCACCCCGATGGAGGGACCGCAGTCGCAGGGGCCCGCGGAGGCCCGCTTCGCCATCCACCTCGGCGGTCGCGACCCCTACGCGGTGGCCGACGACGCCTTCCTGCCCCTGGTCGTCACCCGCGGGGGTGGGACCGCCGCCAGCGGGTCGCTGGCGGGACAGGCCCTGTCGGTCGAGGGGGCGGAGGTGAGTGCGGTGGTGCGGGAGGCCGGGGCGCTGCACGTGCGGGTCTTCAACCCGAGCGCCGACCCGGCCACGGTCACCATCGACGGGTGCCACGGCTGGCTGGTCGACCTCCGCGGGAGGCCGCAGCGGCCCTTCGAGGAGTCCTTCACCCTCGGTCCGTGGGAGCTCGCCACCGCCGCCCTGGCCTGAGCTAGGGGTGTGGTGACGGACCGGGCCATGCGGAAATGACCCGATCGGGTGGTTTCGCCGACCGCCGGTATCGCCGAGAGTGGACGTGTGGTCCCTTTGCGCCGGGATCCCGATCGGTCAAGGCCCTTCAGCCCACCTGTGCGGCGACCGAAGGAACCAGTAGGAAGAGGAGGGCGATCGTGATGGCAGACCAGATGACCGGGATGCGGGGGGCGCACGTGGTGGTCGACGGGGAGGACCTCACCGTCGAGGACACGGTGGTGGCAGCGGTGTGCGCAGGGCGGCTCTCGCCCGACCTGCTCGACCACGGCTTCGACACCTACTGGTGCGTGAACGCCCAGGGCGTCCACCGCCTGCTGCGGGCCTCCGAGCTCCCCAGCGCCAGCTAGGCCCTCAGGCCCCACCCCAGCCGGCGGGGGTGGCACCACCCCTGCTGCAGGCGTGCCACTGCCCTGGCCCACCCCATGCCGATGCGCTCTGATGGGCCCATGGTTCAGCGGGTGGAGGGGCAGTAGGTGCGCGCGGCATGGGCATTGGCCCGATCGGAGCTTCGGGGGCGACTGGGGTCCGCAGTGGTCCTGGTGCTGCTCATCGGCATCGGCGCGGGCGTGGCCCTCACCGCGGTGGCCGGCGCGCGTCGGGCCGACACCGCCTTCGAGCGCTTCGCTGCAGACAGCCGGTCGGCCACCCACCGGCTCCAGTACTCCTCCGAGGAGGAGGGCATCGACGCCGAGGTCCTTCGTCGCCTCCGGTCCAGCCCGGGTGTCGAGCTCGCGGTGCCGCTCTACTTCACCGTCGCCCTGAGCGACGCCTCCGAGTACGACATCGGCATCTTCGCCAGTCCGGATCCTGGGCTGCTGCGAGACGTGGACCGACCGCGACTGCTGCAGGGGCGGTTGCCGGCGCCCGACGCCACCGACGAGGTGGTGATCAACGAGTTCCTGAGCCGCACGATGGGGCTCGGTGTGGACGACACAGTGGACCTCGAGACCTTCAGCGCCGACCAGCTGGCCGAGTTCCGCTTCGACGAAGGTCCGGGCGGCCCGCGCCTAGAGCTGACGGTGGTGGGCATCGGTCGCCTGCCCGACGACCTGGCCGACGAGGAGAACTCCATCATGCTGGCGGGGCCCGCGTACTACCGGAGCGTGGTCGGCCGAGCCGGACAGTTCGGCCCGTCCATCGAGCTGATCCTCCGGTCCGGCGTCGAGGTCGACGCCGTGGTCGACGACGCTCTGGACGGCTTCCGTCTGGCCGAGGCCCCGGACGTCCAGCCGCTGAGCATCCTGCACGACCGGGTGAGGGACAGCACTCGCGTGCTCGCCACCGGCCTGGTGCTCTTTGGCGCTGTGGCTGCTCTCGCCGCCCTCGTGGCATCCGGACAGGCCCTCAACCGACGCCTCGCCGGCTCGGGCAGCGAGCAGACCACCCTGCAGGCGATGGGGTTCACCCGGAGCCAACGGGTGGGTGGGATCCTCCTCCTGGCCAGCCCCATCGTCGCGACTGGAGCCATCGCCGCGATGGGGGTGGCGGTGGCTGGCTCCACGCTCATGCCGATCGGCGTGGCCCGGCGGGCGGAGCCCGACCCCGGGGTCGACGTCGACCTGGCGGTGCTGCTCCCAGGTCTGCTCGTCATCGCCGTCTTGCTCGGGCTGTGGGCCCTGGTCAGCGCCCTCCGACTGACCGGCCACAACGCGGGGCGACGGGCCGACAGCGGCGCCTCCCCGATGCGGCAGTCCACGGGCGCCGCCGTGGCGGCCCGAGCGGGCTGGTCACCGCCGGCAGTGCTGGGGATCACCATGGCCTTGGAGCCTGGCCGGGGTCGCACCGCCGTCCCCGTGCGGCCGGCGCTGGTGGGTGCGGTGACCGGGATCGCCGGCGTGGTGGCGGCGCTCACGTTCGGGGCCAGCCTCGACCACTTGGTGTCCACGCCATCCGCCTACGGGTGGAACTGGTCGCTCAGCCCCGATCTCTTCGAGGGGGACGCAGAGACGCTCGCGGCACGGTCCGAGGTGCGCGACGTGGGCCTGGTCCTGTTCCGGCAGACCGAGGTGGCCGGACAGGCGGTCGACGGCGTGGCCGTCCAAGCCGTCAAGGGCAGCCCGTCGTTGACGGTGCTAGACGGGCGCATGCCGGCGAGCCGAGACGAGATCGCCCTCGGACCGAAGTCGATGACCGCCTTCCAGGCCGACATCGGCGACCGCCTGACGGTCGCCGCCCAGCGGGGCGACCGCGAGGTCACGGTCGTCGGCGAGGTCCTCTTCCCCGTGTTCGACGACAACGCCTTCAACGAAGGGGTGGCGTTCCACCCCGAGCTGCTCGAGGACGTAGCCGCGTCCGACGGCTTCGGATCGGCCATGGTGACCTTCGAGCCAGAGGTGAGCGAGGCAGAGGGCGAGAAGCTCCTGGAGTCGCTCCTCCCCGACTCCCTGACGATCTACGCCTACCCGTCGAGACCCTCCGACGTCGGCAACCTCGCCCAGGTGCGGACGATCCCCTTCGTCCTTGGCGGCTTCCTCATCCTGATCGCCAGTGCGGCAGTGGGCCATGCCCTGGTCACGTCGGTCCGACGCCGACGGCGGGACATCGGGATCGTCCGCGCCGTCGGGTTCCGGCAACGCCAGGTCCTGACCGCCGTGGCCGTGCAGTCCTCCACGCTGCTGGCGGTGGGACTGGTGCTGGGCATCCCCCTGGGCCTCGTGGCCGGCCGAGCGGCGTGGACCCAGGTGGCCGACGGGCTCGGGGTGGCCGCCACCCCCACGGTGCCGGCCGGCGTCGTGGCCGCCCTCGTGCCCGCGGCGCTCCTCTTGGCCGCCGCAGTGGCCGTGTGGCCGGCCCGATCCGCCGCGCGGGTCAGAGCGGCGGAGGCCCTCCGCACGGAGTGACCCTCAGCCGCCGTCCCCGCTGACGTCGGCGGCCCCGCCACCGCCGTTGCCGATCCGCAGGGCCAGCCGATCCCGCACCACCTCCCGCATCTGCCGGCGACGCTCGTCGATGGTCTCGCGGATGGTGCGAGGGAGCCTCGTCGGCGTGGCGGAGCACCGTGAGGGTCACGCGGCCGATGTGCTTCAGGTAGCGCGGGCGCATGGTGCGGAAGGCGAACTCGGGTCGCTCGGCCAGCACCTCGCGGAGCTCCGGCGAGACCACCACGGTGCCCGGGTAGGCGATCGCCGTGGCCCGACTGGCCAGGTTGACGGTGGCGCCGTAGGCATCGCCCTCTCGCTCGACCACCGGGCCCGATGGCCAGGCCCACCCGCACGTCGGACAGGCCGGCGGCGTCGTGGGAGGCGTCGGCCAGGCCGAGGGCGATCTCCGCGGCGTACACCGGGTCGTCGACGACGAACATCACCTCGTCGCCGATCATCTTCACCACCCGGCCCGCCGCCGGCCACCACCACGTCGTAGGCCAGCCGCTCGAACTGGTCGACGACCTCGGCCAGCTCCTCGTCGCTCACCTGCTGGGCCAGCGCGGTGAAGCCCACCAGGTCGGCGAAGCCCACGACCAGGCCGTGCCCGTCCTCGGCGTCGCCCCGCAGCAGTCGGCGGCGGGCGGCCGCCTGGAGGTGGCGGCGCCACACCTGCTCCAGCACCGCCGGGAACAGCGGCAGGAACCCGCCGGCCTCGCTGGCGATGGGTTCGAGGACCTCGGAGGCGTCCTCCGTCCGACACCGATGCCATCACCTCGCCGGCCCGGGCGCTGACGGCGTCGATGAGGGCCGACGCGATCCGGGCCATCGACGAGCCGATGACCCGGGTCATGCCGTAGGTGACCTCGGGGCTCACCACCCCGCTGTGCATGAGGTCGGCCACCGCGGCCAGGTTGCCGAGGTCGACGTCGGAGAAGACCGCCTCGCCCGGTCTGCGGCTCCGGGAAGCCGAGCGACCGCCAGATGTGGCGCAGCTCCTCCTCGGGCAGCCCGGTGCCCTCGCAGGCCGCCGCGAGGTCGTAGCGGAGGTCCTGCCCCAGGGCGAGCTTGTCGATGGCGAGCAGCACGAGGGTGCCGTCGTCCTCGGCCCGCCCGATCTCGTCGTCGGTGACCCCGAGGGCGCGGAGGAGCTCGAGGAGCTCCGCCACCGGCGGGACGCCGGGCGCTCACCGCTGCCGCCAGGGGCGGGCTCGATGGCGACCGGGATGCGAGAGGCCCCGGCGGACGGCGGGTCGGTCGGGCACGGGCGACCGGAGCCAGCAGGGCCTCACCCCGGCTGTCGCTCGGTCGACCACGCCGGGTCCAGGCCAGGGGCCGTGAGGGCGACGACGTCGAGCGGGTCGTGGGCGTCGAGGTCCCACAGCAGCGCCGGCCGGTCGCCGTGCCAGCGGACGGCGTAGGAGAGACGCCCGAAGGCGGTCGGCGCGTCGTGGACCTCCCAGCCCTGACCGAGCCAGGCGTCGGGCACGACCGGGCTCAGCGCCAGCCCTGCGCCGTCGTCGTCCACGAGACGCTCGCGGGACTGCGGTGACGAGGGCGGCGTTGGCCGCCGGGACCCGACTCCGCCGCCTGACCCGGCCAGGTCCAGGTGGTGCTCGCCGCCGGCCAGCCAGCCCGCCGAGATCGGCGGACGGGTCGACGGTCGGCTCCGGGGGGGCGCCACGGCAGGCGCCGCACGTCGGCGGCCGCCCGCGACTCCCCGATCGCGTCGAGCATGGCGGCCAGGGAGGGCAGAGCGGCCTCGGCCCTCGCCCGGTCGGCCGGGTCGGCGTGGGCGAGGACCGGCACCAGGCGATGCCACGGTCGCGCACCAGCACCTCGGCGGTGTCGGCGTCGCGGGTGAGGCGCCAGTGCGCGCGATGGCCGCCGACGCGCCACCGGGTGCATCGACGAGCGTCCCGGCCGCTTCCCCGGCGGCGAGGACAGCCGCGGCCTCGTCGGGGAAGCCGAGCAGGTCGAGCGCGGCTGCCGCCTCGGGCCCCTCGGCCCCCGAGCAGGAGGAATCGCGCGCTGGCCGCGACGGCTCGACGGAGGCGTCGGTCGGGGACCTCGAAGCGGGCGCCGCTCGGCCTGCGGCCGCCCACCCCGAGGCCACCTGCTCGGCGCTGGGCAGCGCCTCGGGCGAGGCGCCGGCGCTCCCGGCAGCCGGGCAGCACCACCCGCAGGGTCGCGGTGTGGGCGAGCGGGAACAGCAGCGCTGGCGGTGGCCCGAGCCCTCGCACGCAACGGGCCGCCGCCCGGTGCACCGACTCCGCCTCGCCGGCGAACACGGTCGCGGCGGCGTCGCCGTCGGCGCCGTCGACAGGGCGATCCGTCCCGGCGACCGGGCCAGCACCACCGCCACCTCTCCGTCGACGCGCACCGCGGGCCCGTCCAGGTCCGACCGTCTCGGCTCGGCCGGCGCCGTCGGCCCGGTACGGGCGGACGGCCAGGGCCACCGCGAACGGGATCTTCGACTCGTTGTGCACCTCCACCACCACCACGTCCTCGCCGTCGGGCCCGCGTGCGGCGTAGGCGCGGTGCACTGCGTCGCCGCTCGGGCACCCGCAGCCGGGTCTCCACCACCGGGCTGTCGCCCACCAGCGACTGGCGCACGGCGACCTCCCGCGCCGGGACGTGCCAGCGATCCTCGGCGCCGATCCACCAGTCGAGCGACCAGGACCGACCGGCCGACGGTCACCAGGCCCGCCGGGTCGACGAGGGCCACGGTGCCTGCGTCGAGCGTCCCCAGCGGCGTCGCCCCTGGACGCCCGCACGGACCCACCCAGCCGCTAGGGGGTCGGCGGTCGGTTCGATCGGGGCGCAGGCGCATCGGCGCCATCAGATCAGGAGTTGGGCATCCCGTGCATCTCGGAGCGCACGTGGCGGCCCAGCAGGCCCCGGTAGGCCTCGCTGGCCGGATGGCCCTCGTGGACCACGCCGTAGACCTCCTCGGCGATCGGGAGGTCGACGCCGTACTCGCCGGGCCAGCTCCATCACCACCTTCGACGTCTTCACGCCCTCGGCCACCATGTTCATCTCGTCGATGATCTCCTCGATCGTGCGGCCCCGCCCGAGCTGCTCGCCCACGTAGCGGTTGCGGCTCTGCGGGGAGATGCAGGTGGCGATGAGGTCGCCCATGCCGGCCAGGCCGGCGAAGGTGACCTGCTGGCCGCCCATCGCGCAGCCGAGCCGGGTGAGCTCGGCCAGGCCCCGGGTGATGACCGCGGCCCGGGTGTTGTCGCCCGTGCCCGAGGCCGTCGGCCATGCCCGAGGCGATGGCCATCACGTTCTTCAGGGCGCCGGCCACCTCGCAGCCGATCACGTCGGGGTTGGTGTACACGCGGAACAGGTCGCTGGCGAAGATGTCCTGGAGCGCCTCGGCGATCACGGGGTCGTCCATGGCGATCACCGACGCGGCGGCCCCGCCGGCGAGGATCTCCTTGGCCAGGTTGGGCCCGGTGAGCACGCCGCAGGGGTGACCGGGCAGCTCCTGCTCCAGCACCTGGGTCATCCGCAGGCTGGTGCCCTGCTCGAGGCCCTTGGACAGGCTGACCACCGGCACCCACGGGCCGCAGGTGGGCGGCCAGCTCCTGGGCGGTCGGCCCGCATGCCGTGCGACGGCACGCCCATCACGAGCACGTCGGCGGCCGCCACCGCCTCCTCCAGCGCTGGAGGTGGCGTGGAGGCTCGGGGTGAGGTCGTAGCCCTGCGAGGTAGGCGGTGTTGGTGTGCGCGTCGCGCACCTCGGCGGCCACGTCGTCGCGGCGGGCCCACAGGGTGGTGGGCGCGTTCTTGGCGCAGAGGTGGGCGACCGTGGTCCCCCACGACCCGGCGCCGATGACGGCGACCTGCATCGACATGGGTCGGGAGGTTACGGCGCTGGCCGGCCCGTTAGGTTGAGGCGATGGTCGGTCGCTCGCGCGGCCGCGGCCGTGCTCGTGCCCGGTGAAGGCCTTCGCGGCGGCCAAGCAGCGGCTGGCGCCGGTGCGCTCGACCCGCGCAGCCGCCGCGCCCTCGCCCAGGCGATGGCCGCCACGCGTGCTGGCGGCCGCCGGCTCGCTGCCCACGGCCGTCGTGTGCGACGACGAGGAGGTGCGGGCCTGGGCCGAGCGACCATGGGGCCGAGGCCGATCTGGACCCCGGGCTCGGCCTCAACGGGGCGGTGGAGGCCGGCGTCGCCCACCTGGCCGGCCGCGGCAGTCGAGCGGGTGATCGTCGCCCACGCCGACCTGCCCCTCGCCACCGACCTCGCCTGGCTGGCCGACGGCGACGGCGTGACCCTCGTCCCCGACCGCCACGGCGACGGCACCAACGTGGCGTGCATCCCCGCCGGGTGCCGGCTTCCGGTTCGCCTACGGCGCCGGGAGCTTCGCCGCCCACCGGGCCGAGGCAGCCCGGCTCGGGCTGCCCGCTCGCCTGGTGCCCGACCCGCACCTCGGCTGGGACGTCGACGTGCCCGCCGATCTCGAGCGTCCCGCCGGCGCTGTCGCCGCCGACGCTACCTGGCCGGGGCCGTGCGCGTGTCCCTGAACCTGCCCACCCCTGCGGTGGCCCTGGCCATCGGCGCCCACCCCGACGACGTCGAGTTCGGCTGCGGCGCCACCCTCGCCAAGTGGGCGGCCGGCGGCGCCGTCGTCCACCACCTGATCTGCACCGACGGCTCGAAGGGCAGCTGGGACCCGTCGGCCGACACCGCCGCGCTCGTCGTCACCCGCCAGGCCGAGCAGCGAGCGGCCGCCTCCGGCCCTCGGCGCCACCGGCGAGTGCGTGTTCCTCGGCTGGCCCGACGGCGAGCTCGAGTCCGGGCTGCGGCAGCGCTGGGAGGTCGCCTACTGGATCCGCGCGCTGCGGCCCACCGTGGTGCTCGGCCACGACCCGTGGAAGCGCTACCGCCTCCACCCCGACCACCGCCACGCCGGGCTGCTCGCCGTCGAGGGGATCGTGGCCGCGCGCGACCCGCACTTCTTCCCCGAGCAGGCGCTCCCCCACCACCGGCCCGAGCGCGCTGCTCCTGTTCGAGGCCGACGAGCCCGACCACGTCGAGGACGTCGCCGGCTTCGCCGACGCCAAGCTGGCGGCGCTGCACGCCCACACCAGCCAGCTCCTGTCGACGATGGACATCGACGAGGACGCCGGTGCGGACCGAGGTGCGAGCGCCAGCGCCAGGCCTTCGACGAGCGCATCACGCGCTCGCCTGGCCGAGCACGGCGCCGCTGGAGGGCGTCGCCGCAGGGCGAGGCCTTCAAGCTCATCGACCGGCTGTAGCGCTACCCGGACCGGATGCTGGGCCAGCTCGGCCCGGTCGTCGATCGTCGAGCTCGGTGGGCGGCCCGCTGTCGAGCACCTGCGCGATGAGGTCGGACTCGACCGCCCAGTACATGACCGAGGCGCGGTTGCGGGAGTGGCCCGGATGCTCCGGGTCCCTGGCGGCCCGTGTCGAGGACGAGGTCGACGAGGGCGAGGAGGTGGCCGAGCTCGTGCATGGTCACCGCGTCCTCCACCGCCGCTGGCGAGCACGCAGCAGACCGGCCGCTGCGTCGACCCGATCGGAGAAGACGGCCGCCACGTCGCCGCGCACCGCGATCCCGAGGACGCTGCTGTCGCCCTGAAAGGTGCCCGCGCAGGTAGAGCAGCCGCAGCACCGTCTGCGGCGCCACCCTGGCGGTGCTCCGCCTCCCGGTCGGCCGTCGGCGGCCAGCGATGTGCGGCTGCGTCCAAGACTGGGCCCCGCCGCCGATCGGGTCGAGGCCGTCGACGGCCACCTGTCTTGCCCGACGCGCTGCGAAGGGTGCGCGACGAGGTGGTCGAGCGTGCTCCGGCGGGGCGCGGCGCCCTCCTGGGCCCGCACCTCGAGCACGACGCGGTCGCCGTGGCCGCGGCGCAGCAGAGCCGTGGCCAGGTCGCCGACGCCACCCGGTGACAGGGCGGGCGAAGGACGGCGCTGGCGGGGCAGGGGTGCCGGGGCGATCCGTCGGACGTGCCGCCTGACGCCCCCGCCTGCGCGGTGCCGGCGGGTCGGACCCCCGGGCGACCCAGGCGCCGACGGGCCACGCCGTCCCACCAGCGCTGCCGTCGTGCCGAGGTGGTGGCCGGGGCGGTCGTGGCCACCGAACCGCCCGGGCCGGCGGTGCTGGTGGCCCCGTCGTCGGCCGAGCAGGCGGCCGCCAGCAGCCCCGCCACCACCAGCCCCGCCAACCGCCGCATGGTCACGGGCACGGCTCAGTTCAGGCTCGGGTCGACCGGGAAGAGCGCCAGGCGGGCGAGCGGCCCACCCTGGCGGGCGAGGATGCGCTGCCAGAGGGCAGCGCCGTCGGGAAGGAACGGGTCGTCGGGCTCGGCGTCGACGACGAACCACGCGTCCTGGGCCAGCTCGTGCTCGAGCTGGCCGGGTCCCCACCCCGAGTAGCCGGCGTAGAGGCGGACGGCGTGGAAGGCCAGGCGCCACGTCGACCGGATCCAGCTCGAGGTCGACGAGGCCGAGGTCGCCGAGCACCGGCACGAAGCCGTCGAGCGCCGCCGGGCTCGCGGGCCCGGGCCAGGCACCAGCCGCTCTGCTCCTCGACCGGACCGCCGACGTGGAGCACGGCGGGGTCGGTCACCAGGTCGCCCCAGCCGGGCAGCGCATCGGCCACGGGCACGTCGGTGGGACGGTTGAGCACGAGCCCGAGCGCGCCGTCGGGCGAGTGCTGGAGGATGAGCACCACGGTGCGGTCGAAGTTGGGGTCGCCGAGCATCGGCTCGGCGACGAGCAGGCGGCCGGTGGTGGCGGTCACCCGCGGAGTCTCGCGCCGCGCGACGAGGGCGTACGGTGGCACCGGTGCTCCCGGACGGCTCGTACGACGTGATCGTGGTCGACGCCGAGCCGAGGACGGCGACGAGCTGCGCCTCGACGTCACCCTGCTCGCTGGGGCCCACAAGGGCGAGGTGGTGTCGATGCGGGCCAGCGGCCTCGCCGTCGACGAGCTGACGCCCTCGGGATGCCGGGCACGCTCACCGTCAGCGACGGAGCCCCCTCGGTCGCGCTGGAGCCCTAGGCCTCGGTGAGCGGGGCGCTGGCCCCGCTAGTAGGAAGCGCCCATGCAGCGCCTCACCGGTCTCGACGCCTCGTTCCTCTACCTGGAGACGCCGTCGTCGCACATGCACGTGGCCGGCCTGATGATCCTCGACCCGTCCGACGGTCGAAGGGCGGCGTCGACCTCGAGCGCGTGAAGGAGGTCTACGGGCAGCGCCTGCACCTCGCCCCGCCGTTCCGCCGCCGGCTGGCCGAGGTGCCGTTCGGCCTGCACCACCCGCTCTGGATCGAGGACCCGGACTTCGACATCGACTACCACATCCGCGGCACGGCGCTTCCCGTCCCCGGGCAACGCCGAGCAGCTGTCCACCCTCGTGGGCCGGCTCGTCGCCCATCCCGCTCGACCGCACCCGTCCGCTCTGGGAGGTGTGGGTGATCGAGGGCCTGGAGGACGGCAACGTCGCGGTGCTGTCGAAGGTCCACCACGCCGCCATCGACGGCGCGTCGGGCAACGAGCTCACCGTCGCCCTCCTCGACCTCACGCCCGAGGTCGCCGCAGCACGAGCCCGAGGAGGAGTGGGTGCCCGACCGGGTGCCCACCGACGTCGAGCTGCTCAGCTACGCCGCCTCCTCGCTGGCCCGCCAGCCGGTCCGGGTGGCCAAGGCGGTGGGCAAGACGGCCACGCGCCGCCCTGGCCCTGCGCCGCCGCAACCGCGAGGAGCCCGAACCTCACCGCCGCCGCCGTCGCCGTTCTCGGCGCCGCGCACGTCGTTCAACACCGCCATCACCCCGCGCCGCAGCTTCGCCTTCACCTCGGTGTCGCTGCCGGCGGTGAAGGCGGTGAAGAACGCCACCGGTGCCACCGTCAACGACGTCGTGCTCGCGCCTGTGCGCCGGCGCGCTGCGCCGCTACCTCGACGCAGCAGGGCGAGGAGCCCGACGGCCCGCTCGTGGCGATGGTGCCCGGTGTCGGTGCGCAGCCGACGACGAGAAGGACGCGCTGGGCAACCGGGTGACCTCGATGTTCGCCTCGCTGGCCACCGACGTCGACGATCCGGTCGAGCGCCTCAAGGTGATCCACGAGTGCATGGCCGAGGTGAAGGAGCAGCAGAAGGCCATCGGCGCCGACACGCTCGGCGACTGGGCCGAGTTCGCCGCCCCGGCCGCTGGCCGGCCGGGCCGCCCGGCTCTACTCCCGCACCAAGATGGCCGACCGCCACCGGCCGCTGTTCAACGTCACCATCTCCAACGTGCCCGGCCCGCCGTTCCCGCTGTACTCCATCGGGCGCCCGCATGGTGGCCAACTACCCGGTCGGCCCGATCATGGACGGCGGCGGCCTCAACATGACGGTGATGAGCTACCTCGACAGCCTCGACTTCGGCCTCCAGGCCTGCCCCGACGTGCTCCCCGACGTCTGGTCCCTCGCCGACGGCCTGCAGGCCGCCCTCGACGAGCTCGTGGAGGCC
Organism: uncultured Microthrixaceae bacterium; assembly: GCA_963795165.1. GTDB lineage: Bacteria > Actinomycetota > Acidimicrobiia > Acidimicrobiales > VFJN01 > VFJN01. Next base: position 1,237,616 of record CAWCGT010000001.1, read on the forward strand.
ACCGGGGTGAAGCCGGCCGAGATCAAGAAGCTCAGCCGCTCAGCCTGAGCCGACCGTCGCGGCGATGGCCGCCGCCACCGTCGCGGCGTGCTCGTCGTCGTCGTACGTGGTGCGCGGCCAGAAGAACCCCTTGAGGCCGTCGCCCTTGGTGCGGGGCACGACGTGCACGTGCAGGTGCGGCACGCTCTGGCTGACGGTGTTGTTCATGGCCACGAAGGTGCCCTGCGCGCCCATCGCCGTCCGCACGGCCCCGGCCAGCCGCTGCACCCGCTCGAAGAAGCGGGCCGACCAGGTCCGGCGGCAGGTCGGTGAGCGTCTCGTGGTGCTCCCGCGGCACCACGAGCACGTGGCCCGGGAACAGCGGCCGGGTGTCGAGGAAGGCCAGCACCACGTCGTCGTCGAGCACCACGTGGGCCGGACGCTCCCCGGCCACGATCTCGCAGAACACGCAGGCCGCCATCGGGACGGCACGCTACGGCGATCGGGATAGCGTCGACGAGCGTGCCCAAGTTCCTCCCCAACCCCGTCGACATGGTCAACCGGGTCGACGGCATGCTCGAGAAGGTCGACGGGGTCGTCGGCCGGGTCGACGACCGGCTAGGCGACGTCGACGCCACGTTGCAGCAGGCCACCGAGGTGCTCGGCGAGGTGCGCACCCTGCTCGCCGATCTGCAGGAGCGCATGGTGCTGCTCGACCAGGTGCCCGCCATGGTGGAGCGCCTCGAGGAGATCCACGCTGCCGTCACCCGCTGAGCCGGCGTCCGCAGCCCCACCACGCGGGAAGCGGGGGCCGTGCTACTCGAGGCGGTAGACCGTGACGTGGTCTCGTGATGCCGCCGTGAAGGGCTCGTCGGTCCAGCCTCCGTGTCGGCTCTCGTGGTTGAAAACGACCGTGACCCGCGCTCGGTAGGCAGAACCGAGGTGTCGGCGGGCGGTCCGGTTGAGGGCCGCCCCGGCCCAGACCAGGCCGACCCCGGACCACCAGGTGGCGCCACGTCCGGGCACGGGCCTCGAGCGGGCAAGCGAGACACCAGAACCGATGACGGCGAGGCCCATCGCGGCTCCGAACAGCTCGATGGTCCGCTGGTCGTGCACCTCGTCGTTGGGATCGGTGGGGGCCGATCCATCGGCCAGCTCCAGTCCCACCAGCAGTGCGACAGTCGCTATGGCGCTCACGGCCGTCCGACGATCACGGAACGACATCCTCGCGCCCGCGGAACTGTCACACCCCCTGAGGAGAATGGGGGCATGTTCACGGCGCTGGCCACCGCCATCGAGGATCTCCAGATCGGGGTCGACGAGCGCGAGATCGAGCAGGTGCTCCTGCTGCGCGACCGGCTCGACGCCCGGATCACGATGGCCGTGAGCGAGTTCGACGGCGCCGAGCTCTGGGACGTGGACGGCTCCGCCTCGATGGCGGCTTGGCTCCGCTCGCACGCCGGGCTCACCCACAGGGAGGCCATGCGCGTGGAGCGCACGGCCCGCTGGATGCGGGGCTGCCCGGCCACGGCCGCCGCATGGACCAGCGGCGAGCTCGACGGCGGCCAGGTGGCCGCACTGGTGGGCAACGTCACCGAGGCGCTGCGGCCGCTGTTCCAGGAGCGAGAGGCGGCGGTGCTCACGGCGCTGCGACGCCTCGATGGCCGCGACACCGTCACCTACCTCCGGCGCTGGGCGGCGCGGGCCAAGGCCGAGCTGGAGCGCGATCAGCCGGATGCGCTGCCCGAGGAGCCCGAGCGGGCCGTCTACCTCTCCCCCACCCTCGGCGGTAGGGGCCGGCTCGACGGCGACCTCGACTCCGAGGGCCACGCCGTCATGCGCACCGCCCTGCGCCTCGCCGAGCGGCCCGACGGCGAGGGCGATCCGCCTCGGATCCCCGCACAGCGCCGGGCCGACGCCCTCGTCGACATCCTCCGCTTCTACCTCGACCACCAAGACGAGCGGCTGGGCGGCCGGCACCGGCCGCACCTCAACGTGGTGATCGACCTGCCCGACCTGCTGGGCGATGGTCCCGGTCGCACCCTCGACGGGCTCCCGCTCGACCGGCCCACCATCCACCGCCTGCTCTGCGATGCTGCGGTGCACCGGGTGATCACCGACGGCCGATCCTCGATCCTCGACTACGGGCGGTCAACACGCACCATTCCGCCGGCCGTCTACACCTCGCTTGTGCTGCGCGACCTCGGCTGCCGGTTCCCGGGCTGCGACCGCCCGCCGGAGTGGTGCCACGGCCACCACGTGGTGCCGTGGGAGCACGGAGGGGAGACCCGGCTGTCCACCCTCGTCCTCCTGTGCAGCCGCCACCACCACCGGGTGCACCTCCCCGGCTGGCACCTCAAGCTGCTGCCCTCCGGGACCGTGGAGGTCACCGCTCCCGACGGCCGCGTGCGCTCCGGCGACCCCCCGGTGCGATGTTGACGTCGCGATCCGCCCTCCCGGACGGGTCACCCACCCACCGGTCGGAACTCGATCACCACGACGCCGGACACGGTGAGCGCCAGCACCACCGCATTGAGGAAGAGCAAGAACGCGATCCACCCGACGCTCTTGCGGATCCGCACGACCTCTCGGCCGAGAGCAACCAGAAGCTCCTCGACCGTCAAGGTCGCCGCCGTCGCCGGCTCTCGAGTCGCCGGGTCTTGATCGTCGGCCATACGACCCCCCTCTTCGCTGGCGGAGCCGGGGCTTCAGCTCGCGGTCATCGACCACGCTCGCCGGCAGGCCGAGGAGCACGGGACGCTGCCCGACTCCACGCCGGATCGGACCTTCATCGACCCCGATGGCGACGGCGACACCGAGGGGACGGTGCGCCCGCCCGCCTAGTTCCGGGGCTCCGGGTGACCATCCCCCACCCCGAGAGGGTCGGTGCGGTTCACTGAGCGGCGGTGACCCAGCGGGCTCTCCACACCACCGAGGCGCGTCGTGCTCCGGCATCGCCGGACGCCCGGACGACCCGCCGCTGCGCCGCGTCACCGGCCCATCCACCCTCCCATCGATCCCTTGGGGGCTCCTTGACCGATCTCCTCGCCGACCAGGCGCGCTCCGGCGCGTCCGAGCCCCCCACCGCCACGAGGATGGTGCTCGACACGTCGGTGCTCATCTCCGACCCGGACTGCATCACCGCCTTCCCGGGCGCCGACACGGTGATCCCGCTGGTGGTGGTGGAGGAGCTCGACCAGCACAAGGGTCGGATGGACGACGTCGGGTCGGGCGGCCCGCGCGGTCATCCGCGCCATCGAGGAGCTGCGGGTCGCCAACGACGGCGACATCCGCACGCCGGTGCCGCTGCCCAACGGGGGCACGCTGCGGATCGAGACCAACGGGCTGCACCTGAACGAGATCCGCGAGCACGGCCTCGACCCGACCAAGAACGACAACCGCATCCTGGCCGCCTCGCTCGGGCAGGCCGTGCACGGGCGCACCGTCGTCGTCTCGCAACGACGCCGCCCTGCGCATCAAGGCCGCCCAGCTCGGCCTGGAGGCGATGGAGCACCAGCGCCTCCGGGGTCGCACCGCCTTCGAGCGCCCGTGGGCTGGACCACCATCGAGGTGACGCCCGCCACCGTCGACCTGCTCTACGGCCACCCGGCCGGCATCGGCATCGACGAGCTCGACGCCCGCGACGTCGACACGCGTGCGGCGACGGAGCTCGCCGACCGCTACGCCGTGCTGCGGGCGGGCAGCCAGTCGGCGCTCGTGCGCCACGTCGACGGCGAGCTCGAGCCGATGCTGCGGGTGCCCGAGCCGTGGGGCCTGCGCCCGCGCTCGAAGGAGCAGCAGTTCGCCCTCGACCTCCTGCTCGACCCCGAGGTGCGGGTGGTCGCCCTCGACGGCATGGCCGGCACCGGCAAGACGATCCTCGCCCTGGCCGCCGGCCTCGAGCAGGTGATGGAGATCAGCCTGTACGACAAGGTGGCCGTGTACCGACCCGTCGTCCCCGTCGGCAAGGCCGAGCTCGGGCTTCCTGCCCGGCACGCTCGACGAGAAGCTCAACCCGTGGATGACGGCGGTGCACGACGCCCTGGTCGCCCTCACCGAGCGCCGCAGCCACGCCGACGCCCGCGCCATGCTCGACGAGCTCACCGAGCGGGAGAAGCTCACCATGGAGGCCGTCACCTACCTGCGGGGCCGATCGCTGCAGGGCACCTACGTGCTGGTCGACGAGGCCCAGAACCTCGAGCCCACCACTCTGAAGACGATCCTCACCCGGGTGGGCGAGGGCACCAAGGTGGTGTTCACCGGCGACACCAGCCAGATCGACGCCCCCTACCTGTCGGAGCACAACAACGCGGTGTCGCGTGCTGATCGACGCCTTCGAGGGCGAGCGCTGCTTCGGCCACATCCGCCTCGCGCACTGCGAGCGCTCCGAGGTGGCCAACCTCGCCGCCCTGCGCCTGTAGCGGTCGCCATGGGCCGCCGCGGCCGCCGAGGCGACCCCGAGCCGGTCACCGCCCGCACCCGGCGGGCTGTCCACCTGTTCCTGCTGGTGTTCGCGGTGACCGGGGTGGCCCACCTCGAGGTGTTCCCGTTCAGCGGCTTCCGCCTCTTCAGCGAGGTGCGCGGGCGACGAGCGGCACAGCTGGCAGCTCCGCGCCGTCGACGGCGACGGCGAGGAGACCGCCGATCCGGCTCGGCGAGCTGCCCGCTCGCCTTCCGCAACACCACGTCGCTGCTGCTCGAGCTTCCGCGGGCTCGATCCGGCACGAGCGGGACGAGATCTGCGACGCCTGGGCCGACGCCGCTGCGCGACGCGGGCGCCGACGTGGCGCGCGTGCGCGTGTACGCGGTGGTGCGGCAGCGTGCGCCCCGACGCCGCCGCCGCCGACGCGGACGCTGGCCTACGAGTGCGGCGGGCGACGGGTGAGGGCCCGTCGGCGCGGTCGCAGCGCTCGACCGATGGCTGTTCGCGCCGGAGACGGCCGGCCGGGTGCGCGCCATGCGCGCTGCTGCTGGCGGCGCTGATCGGCGTCCGCCTGGCCACCGGTGCCTGCACCGCGGCTGGCCGAGCAGCCGGCCGCGCTGTTCCGACCGGTGTGGTTCCTCGCAGTGGCTGGGCAGCATGCCCGTCCGCCGGCGTCCTCGTCGCCATCCAGCTCGATCGGCGTGGCTGGCCGCCGCCCTGGCGGTGCTCGGCGTGGCGGGAGCGCGGGACGTTCCTCGTGGCGTGGGCGAGCCTGCTGGTCCTGGCCGCGCTGCGGGCCAGCCGCGGCAAGGTGCAGCACAACGACCTCCCGCTGCTGCTGGTGGCGGGGGTGCTGGCCGCCGCACCGGTCGGGTCTGCGCCTCCTCGACCGACGTCGGTCCGCGGCCTGGGGTTGGCCGGTGCGCACCAGCCTCTGGTGGTCATCGGCGTCGTACTTCCTCACCGGGTTCCAGAAGGTGGTGTCGAGCGGACCGGCCTGGGTGCTGAGCGACAACCTGCGCAACGTGATGTACGCCGCCCGGCTCAACGGGCACGCGCCCACCGACGCGGTGTCGCTGTTCATCGCCGATCGACCGCGCTCGCCCACCTGGTCGCACTCGGCACCTTGGTCGTGGAGCTCGGGGCCGTGCTCGCGCTCGTCCGACCCGCGGCTGCGGCCGTGGCTACGTCGCGCGCCGTGGCCGTCCTGCACGCGGGCATCTACCTCACCCACGGCCTCGACTACTCGATGTGGGTCGCCACCGCTGCCGTCGTGCTCGTCGACTGGCCGCGGCTGCTGGACCGGGCTCGATGGCGCACCGCAGCCGGGACGCCGCCGTAGCCTGACCCGCATCGCCGCCACCCGACGACGAGCTCGACGACCCCGGTCGCCGACGTGCACGCCGCACCGTGGGGGCTCCTCGACGACCCGGAGGCTGGTGGCGGCCGCCGCCGCGGCGACCGACGAGGCGACGCGAGGACCCACCGCTGCTGGCGTCGTTCCTCGCCCTGGTCGACGACGCCGCCTCCCGCATCATCGACCACCCGATCCGCCCGCGGGTCAAGGTCACCCCGCAGGGGCTGCTCCGCGGGGAGCTCGACGTGGTCAAGGTGGAGGTGCCGGCCGTGCTGGCCGCCGGGCTCGTGCTCGATCGGGTGGTGGTGCGGGCCGAGCACGTGCGGATCGCGCCCGGGCTCCCGCCCCGCCTGCAGGCCGGACCCGTCGGGCTGCGGGCCTACGTGAGCCAGGACAACGTCGACCGGTGGACCCGCACCGCCCACCTCCCGATCCGCCTGGCCCTCACCGAGGAGGGCGTGCTGCTCACCACCGGGGTGCGGGGCATCCGGATGAGCGAGACGCTCGCCGACCTCGAGGTGTCGGGTCCGTTCCTGCGCCTGGCCCCCAAGCGGATGACGATCGTCGGGCTGCCCGCTCCGCTGGCCCGCTTCTTCCGCGGCTACCTCCCGCTGCCGCCCGCTGCCCGAAGGGCGCGCGCATCACCGAGGTGCGCCCGGCGACGGCGAGCTGGCCGTCACCTTCGCAGCTCGACCACGTCGACGAGCCCCTCACGCCCGACATCGCCCGGCGGCTGCGCTCGCTCACCCGCCTGCCGATCCCCGGCCTCGGCTGAGGACCATCCACCCTGGCGGCGCGCGGCGTTCCTACGCTGGCCTGCGCATCACAGCACGGTGCGGGGGGTGCAGGATGCGTCGCCGACCAGCCGTCTACGGGCTCGACATCGAGACCGACACCACCGAGAACGGGCTCGACCCGCGGGTCGCCGCCGTCGTCACCGTGGCCCTGGCCGGCCCCGGCTACGAAGAGGTGTTCACCGGCCCGCGAGGCCGAGCTGCTGCGCCGACCTCGACGAGCGCCTCGGCCAGCTCGAGCCCGGGTGTGATCGCCACCTGGAACGGCGCCGCCTTCGACCTGCCCTTCATCGCCGACCGGGCCGCCCTGCACGAGCTGCCGCTCGGCCTGCGCCTCCAGCACGACAGCGCCATCACCATGCGCCGCGCCCCGCTCCCCGGCCACCGCGGCGCCTACCGAGCCAGCTGGTTCGACCACGGCCACCTCGACGCCTACCGCCTCTACCGGGGCGACGTCGGACCGGCGCTGCGCATCTCCTGCTCGCTGAAGTCGATCGCCCGCTTCGTGGGGCTCGCGCCCGATCGAGGTCGACCGCACGCGGATCCACGACCTCTCCAACGAGGCCCTCCACGCCTACGCCGCCAGCGACGCCCGCCTGGCTCGCATCCTCACCGAGCGCCGCTGGGGCACGGCCTCCCGCTTCATCGACCGGGTCGCCGCCGACGAGGCTGGCGCACGTCGCCGCGGCGCCACGCCACCCCGGCGCCACGCCGTCCCGGCCTAGCCCACCACGCCCTTCCGCTGTCACACCCCGGCTGCCATGCTGGCCGCCTCGCGATCCTCGGATCGCCTCCCCGACCCCACCGTCGCCGTGAGGTGCTCCGATGCGATCCACCCGTCCCCCGCCCGCTCCGCCATCGTGGCCTCCACCGACTCCTGCCTGGCGTCGCGGGCATCGTCGACCGAGCCACCGCCGACGACCCCGGCCACGTGCTCGTCCACGTCGACGATCCCGATGCACCCGGAGGTGCCGCTCGGCCTTGGGGTCGCCACTCGATCCCGACGTCCACCCGTTCGAGGTGCTGGCCGGCTTCACCGCGCCCGACGGGTGGACGGCCTTCGGCATCCGGGCGCCGCGGGTCGGGCCCGCCACCTCGACCATCCGCGGCCCGTCGCGTCCGCCACCAGCCACCACCTTCCTGGTCGACCGGTCCGGGCGGCGAGGCCTCGGTGCTGCGCCGCGAGCGGTGCGGTCACGGACGCTGCCCGGCCCGGCCGTCGGCACGATCCCCGACCTGTGCCGGCGCGTGCTCGGCGCTCCCCACCGCGCCCGCCTCCGCCCTCCACCGCTGCCGCTCTGGATCGGCGATCTGGCTCGACCGCATCCTCGACCACGTGGGCCCAGCCGCACCGCCGACGCGACCTCACCTCGAGCTGGGGCCAGATCGCGGTGCTCCACCCCGCCGTCCACGCCCCCCCGCCGCCCGACGTCGACTCGCCTTCGCCGACCGGCCTGGTGGATCACGTGGCCCGATCCCACGCGGCCGCCATCGGCTGGGAGGCCGCTCCGCCTGGCTCGATCCCTGCCGCTGCCGCTCCCCGACGGCGCCTCCCAGCCCGACGTGCGCGGCCTGGATGGACGACGGCTTCTTCGCCCGATGGACGCTGGGCGCCTTCCCGGCGACCTCCAGCGCATGGCCAGCGAGCTCTGTCCGACCTCCTCGGCGAACCCGCTCGGCCCGCAGCTTGGTGGAGGTGGTGTGGCACGCTGCTCGCCTGAAGGCGACCGCGTCCGGCTCGCTATGCTCGCCGCGCCATGGCGCAGGTCCTGGGGGTGGCGTTCGGACCGCGCGCCACCCACGTCGAGGTGCGCGACGCCGACACCGGGCGCCCTCGGGTGGCCCGGGGCAGCGCCCGCCACGTCGACCTCGGCCCCGACGTCGACGTCGACGACCCCACCGCCTGGTGGCGCTCGCTCGTCGCGGCGGTCGCCCAGGCCGGCGAGCGCGAGATCGCCGCCATCTCGGTCTGCGGCAGCCACCCCGGGCCTCGTGCTCCTCGACGGCGCCGGCGCGGTCCTCCGGCCCGTGCAGCCGTGGGCCGAGGCCCATGGCGAGCGCGACGCCGCCCGCCTCCGCAAGGCCCTCGGCGCCGAGCGGTGGGCGACCCGCGGCCGGGATGCTCCCGACGCCCCGTCGCCGCGGTCACCCGGCTGGCCTGGCTCCGACGCACCGACGCCGAGCACCTTCGCGCGGATCGGCACCGTGCTGCTCCCCCACGACTGGCTCACCTACCGACTGGCGGGCCGGGCCGTCACCGACCGCGGCAGCGCCTCGCTCACCGGGGCCTGGTCGCCATCCGGCCGAGACGTGGATCCCCGACGTGCTCGAGCGAGCTGGGCGGCGCGGCGCAGCGACTGGGACCGACCGCCTGCCCGACGTCCTCGGATCCGGCCGACCGGGCGGACTGGCTGACGGCTCCCGTCTACGAGCTCCTCGGGCTCCGTGGCCGCCCGGTGGTGGCCCCGGCACCGGCGAGCCGATGGCGGTGGCCCTGGCCCTCGGGCTGGCGCCCGGCCGCATGGCCGTCTCGCTCGGCGCCAGCACCACGGTGCTCGCCGGGCTCGACACCCCGATCGCCGACCCCACGGGCAGCGTGCGCAGCCGGGCCGACGCCACCGGCCACCACCTCGCCATCGGCACCGCGTCCGGCGGCGCCACGCTCGTCGAGGTGATCGCCGACCTGCTCGAGCTGCACCCCGACGAGCTCGGCGCCCTGGCGCTGGCCGCCGAGCCCGACGACGACGGGCCGGTGCTCGTGCCCGGGGTGCCGGGCCGACGCGGCGGCGTGCTCACCGGGCTTGCGGGCCGGCACCAGCCGGGCCCGAGCTGGCTCGAGCGGCCTTCGACGGCGTCGCCTGCGCCGCCCTCGACGCCATCGACCAGGTCACCGACGCCGGCGGCGCACTGGGACGAGGACGAGCCGCTCCGGCTCACCGGGCCGGCACCCGGGCCTCGCGGCCCACGCGCAGGTGCTGGCCACCCTCGCCGACCGCCCCGTGGCGCCGGCGCCGGCCGGATCGCTGGCTGCCGCCGGGGCCTGCGTCCAGGCCGCCGCCGTGCTGGCCGAGTCGACCACCGCAGCAGGTGGCGGAGGCCTGGGACCTGGGTGCCGGCGACTGGGTCGATCCCGAGGACGACCCCGACGCGCCTGGCCCGCCGCCTGGCCCACGCCGAGGAGCGCAGCCGCCAGCGCCAGGCGCTCTCGACCCTGCCGAGCCCCATGGGCGCGCCGGGCTGCGCACGGCCGGCGACGACCGCGGCCGACACCGCTGCGGCGCATCATGGCGGTGGCCATGGGCCAAGATGACGATCACGGCTGAGGCAACGGCGCGCCACCGCGCACCGGACCAGCTCCTCGGGCTCGCCGTCGAGCGCGCCTACGGCGCCTTCGCCCGCAACCGGCTCGGGCGCTCGATGGTGGTGCGGCGCGCCGACGTGACCCCCGCCGACGTCGCCGCCCTGAGCGGACCGGTCCGCTCCGTGCCCGCCGCCGCCATCGACCGCTGGCTCCCCCACGCGGTCACCACCTGGGGGACGGCTGAGGACCTGCGAGCCCTTCTGCCCCGGGTGTTCGAGCTCCTGACCGCCGGTCTGCTCGACACGCCGCCCGAGGTGCTGTTCGCCAAGCTCCGTCACGCCGACGCGTCCGGCGTGGCCCGTCGCCGAGCAGCGGGCCCTCGAGGACGTGCTCGCCGCGCTCTGGCTGACCACGCCTCGCGCCGCACCCATCGCCGCTCGGCGTCCCCGCCGGGCGACGTGCTCGCCGCGCTGGCCGAGCTCGGGCAGCGAGCTCAGCCCGCAGCTCGGACGACTGGCTGCTTGCTGCTCACGTCCGGCGCGCCCCAGGCGCGGCCCCGGCTCGGCAGCACCTGCAAGCCCTCGTCGATCGGGTGGCCGTCCTCAGAGCGGCGGGCTCGGGGTCGCCGACCTCTTCTGGTCGCCGCGACCCGACGGAGGCAGCGCGCCTGGAGATCTGGCTGTCGTCGCCGCTGACGCCTCGGTCAGCTCGCGGCGAGCCTCGACGCGGCGACTCGCTCAGCCGAGGGCGCCCGCCTGCGCGGAGCGTCGGCGATGCGCTCGTCGTCGTAGCCGAGCACGTCGCGCAGGATCTCGTCGGTGTGCTCGCCGACGGTCGGGGCCTTGGTGGGCAGCGGGTGCTCCTCGCCCACGACCTTGATCGGCGACGGCACCTGGTCGGTGCCCACCCGCTCCTGCGGGATCCACGGCAGCCGGTCCTGGAACTGCGGGTCGTCGGCCAGCGTCTTGCGGCGTGTTCACCGGGGCGATCGGGGTGTTGGCGCGGTTGCCGAGCTCGATCCACTCGGCGGTCGTGCGGCTCGCGGAAGATCGTCGGCCAGCTCGGCGCGCAGCTCGACGTTGCCGCGGGCGTGGTCGGCGTACTGCGAGCCCGGGTGCTGCTCGAACAGGTCGGGCCGGCCGATCGCCGTCGCAGAAGTTCTCCCAGAACTCGCGCTCGGACGCCATGAAGAGGACGTGCCCGTCGGAGGTCTCGTAGAACTGGTAGCGGACGCCGTCGCGCATGCCGGCGGTGCCCGGCGCCCGGCGCTCGTAGTCGTCGGCCTTGTTGCCGGTGACCTCGGTCTCGGGCCGCTCGTAGGCCTTCCAGGTCTCGCTGCGCAGCCAGTCCATGGCGGCCGCGGCGTCGGACTGGGCGATCTCGAGCCGGCAGGGCTCGCCGGTGGCCCGGGCCCGGGTGATGCCGGCCAGCACGCCCGAGCGCGCCGAACAGCGGGCCGGCGTGGATGCCGACCGACGGGTGCTCGGGGATGGCGCAGAAGCCGTCGTCGGTGGTCTCGGGCTGCACCAGGCCCGGCCCACACGTCGTAGGCGATGCCGTGGCTCGGCATGTCCTTGTACGGCCCGGTCATGCCGTAGCCGGAGATGGTGCAGAACACGATCCGCGGGTTGACCGCCAGGCAGGCCTCGTAGCCGACCCCGCGCTTGTCGAGCCCGCCGGGACGCATGGCCTCGATCACGGCGTCGGCGCCCGGCGACCAGCTCGAGGAACACGGTCGCGACCCTCGTCGGTGCGCAGGTCGAGGATGATCGACCGCTTGCCGCGGCTGATGTGGAGGTGCATCAGCGAGGTGCCCTCGACGATCGGCCACGTCATCTGGCGGATGTAGTCGCCCGACGGCGGCTCGACCTTGATGACGTCGGCGCCGAGGTCGGCGAGCGTGGTGGTGATGGCGCCCGGGCCGAGCATCGAGCACTCGATGATGCGGACGCTGGCGAGCGGGGCGGGGGTGGTCATGGCGGGTCCTGCTCGTCGGGCGAGGGGTGACCGGGTCCGGGGTCATGAGCTCCTCGCGCCAGCGGGTGCACCACTGGCGGGCGACGGTCGGCCACGGGTCGCCGTCGCGCAGCAGGGCGGTGTGGGCGGCGAGGTCGGTGGCCCAGATCGTGCACACCTCGGTGTCGGTGAGCACGCTGTCGTAGAGGCCGACGAGGGCGATGCCGCGCTCGGCCATGGCGGGCGCCCGCTCCTGCGAGCGTGGCGGCGAGGTAGTCGGGGCCGGCCCCGGGCCGCACCTCGGAGAGCTCGTGGACGAACCACGACCCGTCCGCCGCGGCGTCGGCCGCGAGCGAGGCCAGGGTCGGGCAGCCCGGGCGCCCCGCGGAGGAGGCGGTCGAAGCCGCCGGTGCGGCGCTGGTAGGCCTCGTCCCACCACTCGGCCAGCTCGACGTTGTCCGCCTTGTCGACGTTGGTGCGCTGGGCGAGGCGCTCCCAGCCGTCCCAGCCGTCGATCTCCCAGACGTTGACCACCTGCGGCCAGCGGCCGGTGGTGCCGACGACCTCCCACGTGCCCAGGAGCTCGAGGCCGCCGCCCGGTGGTGCCGCTCGGCGTCGAAGCCGACGGTGTGCTCCATGTAGGCCCGGCCCGCCCCGCCCCACGATGTCGATCGACCTCGTGCAGGAACAGCGGGACCGGATCTGCCATGGCGGCGATGATGATGGCACACTGTCTGACGCCCCGTCAGAAACGCGAGCGAGGGTTCCATGGACCTCTCCTTCACGCCCGATCAGGACGCCCTGCGGGAGGCCACCAGCCGCCTCTACGCCAAGGAGTCGCACGGCGAGCGGGTCCGCGAGGCGGAGGCCACCGGGCTTCGATCCGGCCCTGTGGGACGGCGGTGGTCGGCGATGGGCCTGCCGACCATGGCGCTGCCCGAGGCGCCGGCGGGGCGGCGGGCGTCGCTCACCGACCTCGCCGCCGCCGTGGAGGTCCACGGCGCCCACCTCGGGTCCGTGCCGCTGGTGGAGACGGCGGTGGCGGCCCGCCTCGCTCGCCCGGCTCGCTCCGGAGGCCGCCGAGCGCGCTGGCGGTCGTGGTCGACGGGCGCCCCCGCCACCGCTCGCCCTGCAGCCGGCCGGTCGCCGGCGTCGGCCGCCTCGTGCCCGGCGGCGGCGGTGGCCGCCGGTGGTCGTGGCCCTCGACGGCGACCGGCTGCTGGCGTGGTCGCCGTCCGACCGCCGCGCCGCGGCCCGCCGCACCCTGGCCGGCCTGGCCGTCGCCGACGTCGACCTCGCCGACGCCGACCGTGCTGGCCGAGGGGCCGACGCGCCATCGCGGCCTACGGCCACGCCCTCGACGAGTGGCGAGCCCTGACCGCCGTCGCCCAGGCCGGGCTGGCCCGGGCCACGCTCGACGTCGGCGTGCAGTACGCCAAGGACCGCCACCAGTTCGGCGTGCCGATCGGCAGCTTCCAGGCGCTCCAGCACCGCTTCGCCGACCTGCACACCCGCGTCGACGGCAGCCGCCTCCTCGCCTACGAGGCCGTCTGGGCCCTCGACGAGGACGAGCCCACCGCGCGCGACGCTGGCCGCCCAGGCGTCGTGGTGGTGCGGCGAGGTGGCCGACGAGGCCGCCGGGTTCAGCCTCCACGTCCACGGCGGCTACGGCTTCATGCTCGAGTACGACGTGCAGCTCCACGTGCGCCGGGCCAAGGCCACCCGCCTCCTGCTCGGCGACCCCGGCCGACGAGCTGCGAGCTCATCGCCGCAGCGCCGCTGGGGCGCGCCGCCGCCCGCGCCCGAGTCGACGCGGCCGCGCCGCACCGACCCGGGCCGGCATGGACTTCCGCTTCGACCCGGAGACCGAGGCCTTCCGCACCGAGGTGCGCGGCTTCATCGCCGAGCACCTCGACCGCGGCGATCGTCGAGCGGGCCCACACCACCGGCACCATGCACGACTGGGGCTTCCACCAGGCGCTGTGCGAGCGCGGGCTACCTCGCCGCCGGCTGGCCCGACGGAGGTCGGCGGCCTCGGTCGCAGCGCCATCGACCAGTGCCTGCTCACGCAGGAGCTCTACGGCTCCGGCGCGCCGATCGACGGCCTCAGCATCGCCGCCATGGTCGGCGCCACCCTGCTGGTGTGCGGCACCGACGAGCAGAAGGCCGACGTCGCTCCCCCGCATCCTCGCCGGCGAGGTCATGTGCTGCCTCGGCTACAGCGAGCCCGACGCCGGCTCCGACGTCGCCGCCGTGGCCACCAAGGCCGTGCGCGACGGCGACGACTGGGTGATCGACGGCCAGAAGATGTTCACGACGATGGCCCACGAGGCCCACTACGTGTTCCTGCTGGCCCGCTCCAACCCCGACGCCCCCAAGCACAAGGGCCTCACGATGTTCCTGGTGCCGATGGACACGCCCGGCATCGAGATCACCCCGGTGGAGACCATGGGCGGCGAGCGCACCAACATCACCTTCTACAGCGACGTCCGGGTGCCCGACTCGGCGCGGGTCGGCGAGGTCGACGCCGGCTGGACGGTGATGCACGCCGCCCTCGTCTACGAGCGCAACTCCGCCAACTGGGGCGAGCCCGACCACCTCGTGGAGGCGGTGGCCGGCCTGGGCGCGCGAGCCCGGCGCCGACGGCGCCCGCCCGTTCGACGACCCGGCGGTGCGAGCCGTCCTGGCCCGGCCACCACCGAGCTCGAGGTCGGCCGCCTCCTGCTGTTCCGCTCGGCGTGGCTGTCCTCCCGGGGCGAGATGCCCCAGGTCGAGGGGTCGATGGCCAAGCTCCACATCACCGAGGCCTTCGTGCGGGCCTCCAGCGACCTGCTCGACCTGCTCGGGACCGCCGGGCTCGCCCGACGAGGCGAGCCGGGCGCCCCGCTGGACGGCCTGGTGGAGCACGCCTTCCGCCACGCGGTCGTCACGACGATCTACGGCGGGTCCAGCGAGGTGCAGCGGGAGATCATCGCCGGCCGGGGCCTCGGCCTCCCTCGCGCCCGCTGACGCCCTACAAGGTGGCACAGACGGGTGCCTTCGCGGCCCCGGATCCAGGGCATGTGCCTGAAATCACATGTGTGAATGTTGCGATCTCGTTGCGAACTTGACAACCTTTCGTAACCCCAACGCCGCCGCCCTTCCCGCGTGGCCCGCCGCTGGGGCGCTGCCCCCGCCGATCACCTGATCCCTTCGGCGCGCGCCCCGGCCCCACCCCCAGGAGGACCCCCCGCCATGACTGGGACGGACCACCCCCCGAGTACCACCAGCCCGACGCCCCTCGTGCGCCGGGCTCTCCTCACCGCCGGTCGCCGCGCTCGTCGCCATCGCCGGTCCCGCCATCGTTCGTGGCCGCCACAGCCGGCGGCACCGACCTCCGCCTCCGCCGCTGAGCCCCTCGAGGCCACCAGCACCTCCTTCCTGGACGAGCTGGACCTAGGTTCTGGCCCAGAGCGCCGATCGGCCACCGTGGCCGACATCGAGGGGATCGCCGAGGCCGTCGCCCCGCCCACCACCGTGGCGCCGACCACGACCACCACCGCGCCGCCCGCGCCGCCCACCACGGCGGCCCCGGCCCCGCCTCCCGCCCCGGCCCCGCAGCCGGCCGCGTCGGGCACCGGGTACAACGACCCCAACAACCCCGCCGCCTGGGACCGCCTCGCCCAGTGCGAGTCCGGCGGCAACTGGGCCACCAACACCGGAAACGGCTACTACGGCGGCATCCAGTTCTCCCTGTCGTCCTGGCAGGCGCGTCGGGGGCACGGGCTGCCCGCACCAGGCCTC
Source organism: uncultured Microthrixaceae bacterium (assembly GCA_963795165.1). Lineage (GTDB taxonomy): Bacteria > Actinomycetota > Acidimicrobiia > Acidimicrobiales > VFJN01 > VFJN01. The sequence goes on from CAWCGT010000001.1 coordinate 1,253,209, forward strand.
CCGCGAGACCCAGATCGCCATGGGCCAGCGCCTCTGGAACCAGGGCGGCTGGGCCCACTGGCCCGCCTGCTCCAGCAAGCTCGGCTACCGCTGACGCCACACTGAGATCCACCACGCCTCGCGGCCCCGGTCCATCGGATCGGGGCCGTGGCGCGTCCGGGGTGGCTCAGGCAACCCCGCCCCAGGCCACGATGGGACCGGCCACGGCCACCAGAGCGCCGGGATCGAGATCGAGGTCTGCCCAGTCGCTGTCCTCCACCGTGGCGTCGCCGACGGCGGAGATCCGCACCGACCCCGGGCGCTCGGTGGGGAACGTGCGGGCGATCCAGAAGCCAACCAGGCCCGGACGGGCCACCACCACGCCGTCGCCAGGAAGGGCGGCGGCCAGCGCCGCGGCCCGAGCCGCCGGCGACCCCGGGTCGTCGTAGAGCGGACCCACCACGGCCGCCAGCTCGGTGTAGAGCGCGGGTCGCTCGAGTGCTCCCGTCGGCAGCGCCCGGTCGAAGGTGGCCAGGTCGGCCGGGCGCCACGTCGATCACCTCGGCCCGCCCCTCCCACGGCGACGACGTCACCTCGTCCGGGTCGAGCCCGCTGGTCACCAGCACGCTCGACGTCGCCCAGGCCGGCCAGCTCGAAGTCGCGCGCCTGGAGGCCCGCCGTGCCGAAGTGGCAGCGGGTCGTCCCACCGGAGCACGCCCTTGGCCCCCCAGGTGTTGACCACCCCGCACCCCACCCGCGCCGCGAACGCCCGCAGCCCCTCGACGCACCCGGCCGTCACCACCCCCGGCCCCACCAGGATCCCGAGCCCCCTCACGATCTGTGGACGCTTTCGTTCGGTATGCGGTCGTATGCGTCCACAGATCCTGGAGGGGTCAGTAGCGGAGGCCGGGGGCGCGGGTCTTGAAGACGTCGGTGGCCAGCTGCTGGCCGAGCTTCTCGGCGTCCCAGCGCTTGCCCCCGTTGGAGATCTTGGCTCCCTCGCTCCAGCCCTGCATCCACACGATGTCCTCGGCGACGGCTCGGATGACCTGACCGGTGACGTGCTGGCTCTCGTCGCTGGCCAGCCAGGCCACGAGCGGCGACGACACGGCCGGGTCCATGCGGTTGAACTCGTCGTCGGGGACCTCGTCGGCCTCGATCACCGCCGGGGCACCCGGCATGGTGCCGGTGATGCGGGTGGCGGCCGCCGGCCCCACCGCGTTGACGGTGACGCCGAGCTTGTACAGCTCGAGCGAGAGCGTCTGGGTGAAGCCGGCGATGCCCGCCTTGGCGGTGGCGTAGTTGGTCTGGCCGAAGTTGCCGACCAGCCCGGCGCCGGAGGTGGTGTTGATCACCCGCCCGGTGAACACCTCGCCGGCCTTGGCCCGCTCCCGCCAGTGACGGGCGGCGTGGTGGGACGGCGCCCAGCTGCCCTTCAGGTGCACCTTGAGCACCGAGTCGAAGTCGGCCTCGCTCATGTTCCAGATGGCGGTGTCACGGACGATGCCGGCGTTGTTCACCAGGACGTCGAGCCGGCCGTAGGTCTCGACGGCCTGCGCCACCATGCGCCCGGCCGCCTCGTAGTCGGAGACGTCGTCGTAGCTCGCCACCGCAGCGCCCCCGCGGGAGGTGATGAGCTCGACGGTCAGGTCGGCCGCCTTCTGGTCGGCGCCGTCGCCGGTGACCGACGTCCCGAGGTCGTTCACCACCACCTTGGCGCCGTGCTTGGCCAGCTCGAGGGCGTGGGCCCGGCCGATGCCGTGCCCGGCGCCGGTGACGATGGCGACCTTGTCGGTGAGGAGTGCCATGGGGGGTTGGTTCCCTTCAGCCGCTGAAGCGGTCTTTGAGCTCGAACTTGAGGACCTTGCCGGTGGGGTTGCGGGGCAGGACGTCGACGATCTCGAGGCGCTCGGGGAGCTTCTGGGTCATCAGCCCCTGCTGTCGGCAGAAGGCCACCATCGCCTCGAAGGTGAGGGGGGCGCTGCCCTCTCTGGGGACCACCACCGCGCACACCCGCTCGCCTGTCTTGGGGTCGGGCAGCCCGATCACCGCGGCGTCGGCCACGTCGGGATGCCCGAAGAGCACGTCCTCCACCTCCTTGGCGGAGATGTTCTCCATGTTCCGGATGATGATGTCCTTCACCCGCCCAGTGATGGTCACCATGCCGTCGGCGTCGATGCGCCCGAGGTCGCCGGTCTTGAACCAGCCGTCGTCGTCGAAGGCGTCGGCGTCGAGCGACGGGTCGAGGTAGCCCTTCATGAGCTGGGGGGCCTTGGTGCGGATCTCGCCCTCCTCGTCGATGCCGGCCTCCTTGCCGTCGAGGGTGACCACCCGCAGCTGCGTAGCCCCGGTGGCCCTCCCCTCGGTGTGGGCCAGCTGCTCGTCGGTGTCGTGCACCGATCCCATCACGATGATGGGGGCCTCGGTGAGCCCGTAGCCCGACACGATCCCCACCCCGCCCATCTCGGCCTTGATGTCGTAGTGGAGCTGCGGTGGCTTGGGGGCCCCGCCGCCGCAGTACACCCGCACGCCGGGGAACAGCCGCTCGCCCTCGGGGAGCTGGCGCTGGGCGGCCAGGTAGGCCATGTGGAACGGCGTGCCCGCCCCCGCCATGGTGACGCTCGTGCTCCTGGATGAGGGCGATGGTCTTGGCCGGGTCGAAGCGCTCGATGTACACGGTGGGGAACCCGACGACGAGGGCGCTGAAGAGCCACCCGATCCCGCCGATGTGGGTGAAGGGGAACACCACCGCGTTGCGGTCGGCGTCGGTGACCTCGAGGCAGGCGTTCATCCCGAGCGCGCTGGCCAGGATGGTGCGGTCGGTGTGCTGGGCCCCCTTCGGGTCGGCGGTGGTGCCCGACGTGTAGAAGTACCAGCGCACGGCGTCGACGGACGGATCGGGCGGCGGGGGCAGGGTGGCGGGGTCGCCCTGGGGAAGGGCCTTGTCGGCCACCAGCACCTGCAGGGAGCCGCCGTCGGCCTCGATCTCGGTGGCGATGCCTCGGGCCATGGCCTCGAAGTCGAAGCCGCCCCAGGTGGACGGCACCACCAGCAGCTTGCTCTGGGCCTGACGGGTGATGAAGCCCACCTCGCGCTCCCGGTAGATGTGGAGCATCGGGTTCTGGATGGCGCCCAGGCGGGCGAGCGCCAGCACCAGGATCTTGGCCTCCAGCCAGGTCGGCAGCTGCCACGACACGACGTCGCCAGCGCCGATGCCCAGCCGGGCCAGCCCGGCCGCCGCCCGCTCGGCTTCGGTCTTCGTCTCCGCCCAGGTGAGGGTGCGACCGTCCTCGTCGACCGCGGCCAAGGCGTCGGGCGTGGCCGTCGGCCCGACGCTCCACCAGCTCCCAGAGGCTTCCCCCGTCCACGTTCGGCATGTGACTCCCCGGTGCGCTCGACCTGACGACCCGTCAGATACTAGGCACCGATCCGCCGCGGGCGACGGTCGCAGCCCGCCTAGCCCCCGGCCTCGGCGATGGCCTTGAGGCGGTGGAGGCTGGTGTCGAGGTTCGACGCCGTGTCGCGCTCCGTCTTGGCCAGCGCGCCCGGCAAGCGCCGCATGAACCGCACCCAGCGAGGCATCGACACGATCTGGTAGGCCTCGTCCACCCTGGTCGCCGACCCCTCGGCCTCGATCCGGTAGCGCCAGCGCGTGGACTCCTGCCCGTTGAAGAAGGTGGAGAAGCAGAGCACCTGGCCCGGTACGGCCTCGGTGATGACGCACTCTCGCGACCACCGGGCGCCGTTCATGCGGTTGTGCCCGCGGAAGCGGGCCCCCGCCACGGCCTCGCTGGCGCCGTCGATCCACTCCACGCGATGGCAGACGGGACTCCACTCGGGGTGCGGGTGACGTCGGCCACGATGGACCACACCCGCTCCGGGGGCGCTTCGATGGCGATGCTCGTCTCGGCGGTGGGCTCCGTGATGGTCTGCATGGCTCCTCCTGACAACCGCGCGCACCCTAGGGGACCCGGGAAGCCGGGGCGCTCAGGCGGGACCGTCAGGAGGTTCACAAGCGACGCCATGCCGAGTCCCCTGCCGACACGTCGGGGATCGATCGTTCACCTACCCGTCGACCCATCCACGAGCTCGCGGAGGATGTCCGCATGCCCCGCATGACGAGCGGTCTCCTCGAGGAGATGCGTGAGCACCCAGCGGAGGTCGACCATGGTCTCGGCTCCCGTGTCCCGGCAGAGCTGATCGAGTGACGCAGCATCTGCGATGGCCTCCACGGTCACCCAGGCAGCTCGATACGCGCCGATGACATCACTCACCGAGTCGTCGTCGAGGGTGTCGGACGGGAGAGAGATGTCCCTTCCAGCGAACCGCCTCCCGACCCACAGCAGCTCCGCCTTGGTCAGATGCTTGACGAGCCAGAGGAGACTCGTGCCGCTGGGCACGAGTACTCGGCGCGCGTCATCCTCGCTGAGCCCGTCGAGCTTCCGAACGACGGACTCACGGTGGTACTGCGTCAACGCACGAAGGACGTGTCGTTCCCCGCTGCCTACGAGGCGCGGAGGCTTCAGGTCAGCCACGGCTCGAACGTGGTCATCGGCCAAGCCGCTGCTCCAGCACACCGCATACGCCGCGCCACGGATGTTGCACTCCGCGCGGGATGCCCGCGGCTCGCGTTGCAGATCGGGAGGTCTGCCCGCGCGCGACGGCCTCCTCTTGTCCTCACCCGTCGGGCGTCGTGAGCGCTCGATACAGCTGGCCGCCAGCACCCAGCCCACCCCAGTGCTCGACGATCTTTGCGTCGATGACTCGCCACATCTCCACATGTTCCGTGGTCACGACTCGGTCCGTCGCTGGGATGCCGAACATCTCGCCAACGTGGCGGAGCCTCAAGGTGGATCGGTGGACGACGAGATCACCCTCGGCGATCAGGTCACTGGAAAGCCGTTCGATGAACTCGAAGGCAGCAAAGAACCGACCCTGGCGGGCCCCAGTGGCGGGGAGGTCGCCCAGCCAGGTGTGCGACCAGTAGTGCTCGCTGAAGCACTCGGTGATGACCTCCATGTTCCAGCCGTCGGCCGTCGATCCATGATCGAGAAACCGCCGAACCACATCTTTGGGTTCCCCCACCGTTGCCATGGGCGGAGGCTATTCGCCGGGGCGTCGACCCCTGCGGAACGAACCCCCGCAGTGGTGCATCAGTGACTCGGTCCGGTGTCGAATGCGGGCGCCGCGCCGACCACGCCGGAGACGGTCGAGGCGACCGGCAGCTCACCGACTGGGAGGACGAGGGTGGCGAGGCAGACTGGTCCCCCAACGGGGAGTGGATCGTCTACGCCACCCACCCGTTGCACGACTTCAACGGGGACGAGGTCTCGAACCTCGTGCGCGTCCACCCAGACGGCACCGACGCCCAACAGCTCACCCAGCACACCGACGGCGAGACCCGCGCCACCCAGCCCCGATACACCCCGGACGGTGCCCAGATCTGTTCACGCTCGTGACCAGCTCGAGGAACCTGGCATTCCTGCCCGCCGAGGGCGGGGAGATCTCGCCAATCACCTCCAGCGGGATCCACACCCACGGAACCCTCCGCCCCACGACGTAGCCGGCGCTGGCCGCGGAGCGGCTCAGCACCGCTCCCGCCCTGGGGCGTAGCTGAAGGTCCGCTCAGGCCTCGATGTCGAAGGCCAGGAGGAGATCCTCCAACACCTCGGCCTCGGTGGTCTCGATGGCCATCGACGCCACTCGGATGCCAGCCAGCAGGCCCAGCCAGGCGCCGAAGAGCAGGTCCTGCTCGCCGAGGCGGGTGTGCAGGGCGTCGACGGACGGGCGGATCCCCCCGGCGGTGGCCGCTGCCGAGGTGAGGATGTCGGTGAGCAGCTCGAGGCGGTGCTCGGGGACGGCGCCGTCGAGAGCCAGACGGGTGAGGAGCTCGGCCAGGTCGAGGGCCTCGTCGGTGATGGCCACCATCCGCCGCAGCGCGACGGCGTTGGCCTCCAGCAGCACCCCCGCGACGGCGGAGGCGCCGTGCTCCGCCACGCCTTTGCCCACCGCAGCGGCGGCCTCCTCCGGGTCCTGCTCGAGCAGCTGCAGCTCGAGCGCCTCGCGGAGCATGACAGGGAGGTCCATCGGCCCAGCCTAGGGAAGCGGCGGTGGATCAGGCGGCGTCGAGATCGCGGGACGGTGCCGGCGGGGGCGCCTCGCCATAGCCTGCCGCCGTGCCCGACCTCCTCGTGGAGCTCCCCGATGGCGACATCACGCCGCTGCTCGACCACGTCGAGCGGCGCGGTGTTCATCAACCTCTCCCCGGGGTCGACGCCGACGAGGTGCCCCCGCGCACCGCCCTGGCCCACCTGGTCGGGCAACCGTGGCCCCACCGTCCCGCTGGCCACGTGGACGCCCGGGGAGATCGGCATCCAGCACATGGCCGGTCAGAAGGTCACGCAGCTCCTCGCCGAGCGGGGCTGCCCGGTGCCCGAGGACTGGTACGTGGCGTCGAGCACCCCAAGCGCGGCCTCGTGCTGAAGACCTACCAGTCGCCGCCCGAGGAGACCCTGCGCTGGCTGGTCGAGGCGTGCCGCCGGCTGTGCCCGCTCGAGATCCACTACCCCTGGCAGGCGGTGGTCAGGACCCGCTGACGCCGGCTGACCGCGGCTGCTCGAGGGCCCAGCGGTAGTCGGCCTTGCCGAGCCGGGCTGCGCACCACCTGTCGACCAGCACGAGGTGCTTCGGCGCCTTGTAGCCCGAGAGCTGCTCCTTGCAGTGGGCCACCAGCTCGTCGAGCGTGGGCGTGGCGCCGGCGGCCGGCTGGACCACCGCGGTGACCGCGCTCCCCCACCGCTCGTCGGGCACGCCGACCACCAGCACGTCGGCCACCGCCGGGTGGCCGTGGAGCACGCCCTCCACCTCCTCCGGGTGCACCTTCTCGCCGCCGGTGTTGATCGACGTCGACCCCCGGCCGAGCAGCTCGACGGTGCCGTCGTCGGCCACCGTGGCCAGGTCGCCGGTGATGAGCCAGCGCTCGCCCGTCGACGGTGAGGAAGGTGGCCGCCGTCTTCTCCGGGTCGCTCGTGGTACTCGAGGGGCAGCCGTCCGCCCGGTGACGATGCGGCCCACCACGCCCGAGCCGGGGACCACCGGGCGGTCGTCGTCGTCGAGCACCAGGATCGGCTTGGCCCCCGCCGTGGAGAACCGCACCGCGCCGGACGCCGGGACGTCGGCCGCGGTGACCCGAGACGAGCCCTGGATGCCCGCCTCCGACGAGCCGAACCCGTCGTTGACCATCACCGTGGGGAAGCGGTCGAGGATCCGGGCCTTGCACCCGGTCGACATCGGCGCGCCGCCGTTGGAGATGGAGAACAGCGACGACACGTCCGGCCGCGCTCGTCGGAGTCATGGCGTCCCAGGCGTCCAGCAGCGGCTTGGCCACCGCGTCGCCCACGACGGTGATGAGGTTGACGCCCTCGGCTCGCCGACCGTGCGCCACAGCAGGGCCGGGTCGAGCGACCCCTCCATCAGCACGACCTCTGCCGCCGACGAAGAACCACATGAACGACGTCCACTGCGCGGCGGCGTGCATCAGCGGCGCCAGCGGCAGGAAGGTGATGCGGGCTCGCCGATCCGCTCGGGCAGCTCGGCCGGCGAGGTGACCTCGCCGGCCAGGCGCATCGGGTCGCCGCCGCCGAGGCAGGCGAAGAAGGCGTCGCCCTGCCGCCACACCACGCCCTTCGGGAGGCCGGTGGTGCCGCCGGTGTACATGATGTAGCGGTCGTCGTCGCCTCGTTCCGGGACGACCGGGCGCTCGGGCGACGCGGCGCTCGAGGGCCGCGTCGTACGCCGCGCCGGTCTCGAGCGTCCACGGCACCCGCTCGAGGTCGGGGAGGACCTCGGCGACCACGCTCGGCGTGCTGCGGGCCGTGGAGCACGCCGACGGCGTCGCAGTCGTCGAGCAGGTAGCGCAGCTCGCCGGCCACGTAGCGGTAGTTCACGTTGATCGGGACGGCCCGGATCTTGAAGCAGGCCATCATCGCCTCGAGGTACTCCGGGCAGTTCTCCAGGTAGAGGGCGACGTGGTCGCCCGGGCCCACCCCGCTGCGCCGGAGGTGGTTGGCCAGCCGGTTGGCGCGCTCCTCGAGCTGCGGCGTAGGTGCGGCGGTGCGGGCCGACACACGAGCGCCTCCCGCTCGGGGACGGCGTCGGCGGCCATCTCCCACACGTCGGCGAAGTTGAAGCTGGCGGGGGCGGTGACCACGGGCGGCGTCCTCAGGTGATGGCGACGGGATGGACGGGGGCACCGGTGCCGCCGGTGACCGGCTCGGGGTTGGCGACGAGCAGCATCTCGTAGACGCCGTCGCTGCGCGCAGTGCGCGGCGAGCGCCTCCAGGTCGAAGTTCTGGCCCTGGGTGAGGCCCATGTCGCGGAGCTGGATCATGTGGACCGGGAACAGCACGGCAGGGTCCTCGCACGGGAAGACCTCCATGGCCAGGGTGTCGGTGGCCACGGCGGCGACGTCGTGTCGGCGCAACCAGCGGATGGTGTGGGTGGTGAGGCCGGGCTGGTCGCCGAGCGTGTAGCCCTCGCGGTCTCGGCGCTTGAGGAGGGTCATCTGGCCGGTGCGCACGAGCACGATGTCGCCGGGCTCGAGGGCGCACGCCCGCCTGCTCCACCGCCGCCTCGAGGTCGGCCTCGCTGATCGGGTGGCGCGGGCGGCAGCACGTCGTGACCCAGTGCCCGAGCCACGTCGAGCAGGATCGCCCGGCTCACGATCGGTGCCGACCTTGTGGATGCCGCACCTGGTGGCCCCCCGCTCGGCGGTGGTGCTGCGCGGCCGGGAACCCGTTGTAGAGCAGCCCGGCGTAGCCGACGTGGGCGAGGCGCGTCCCAGTGGGTGCACGCCTGCAGGCCCATCGTGATGGTGTCGTCGCTGCAGCAGAAGTCGTCGACGTCGCCGGTGTAGGGCGTGTTGATCGCCACCATCGTGTGGAGCGGGTTGATCCGACCGGGGATGGTGCCGAGCTGCGGGCCGTTGGCGTCGAGCCGGATGGCCAGCGAGAACCGGGCGCCGGTGCGGGCGGCGGCCAGGCCCGCGGGCCACCGCGGCGTCGTCGATCAGGTTGAGGGTGCCGATCTCGTCGTCGTCGCCCCAGCGGCCCCAGTTGGAGACCTCGGCGGCCAGCGCTTGGAGGTCGGGCGGCAGGGCCATGCGGCGCTGTCTAGTCGACCGCTCGCTACTGCGAGGCGGCCTCGCGGTACCGGGTGGTGGAGTGCACCGGGTCCTTGTCGAACTGCGGGATGACCTCACGCCCGAACAGCTCCATCGACTGGACCACCACGTCGGTGGACAGGGTGTTGGTGGTGGGGCTGAAGGTGAGCTGGTCGAAGCCGACGTCGGCCCAGCTGCTGCACGCCCTTGGCGCAGTCGTCCGGGTCGCCGACCACGACGAAGCCGCCGGCCGCCATCTGCTCCACCTGCTCCGGGGTGGGCTCGGGGATCCGCTCGGGCCACTCCGGGAGCCCGTCGGGCTTCGGGATGTTGTCGAGCCAGTGGAAGGCGAGGCGACGTGTAGTAGTTCATCCCCATGTTGGCGGCGACCTCGAAGGCCTTCTTGCGGTCCTCCATGCAGAGCATGTTGGTGACGCCCATGATGTTGTCGTTCACGTAGTCGCCCACCGGGGTGGCCTGGCCGATCTTGTCCTTGTAGTTGTCCACCAGCACCGACAGCTTGTCGGGGGCACCCGTGGAGAAGCAGAAGGCGCCCAGGCCCAGCTCGGCCGGCCTCGCCGAAGGTGGGAGGCGAACCGGCGGCCACCCACATGGCGGGGTGGGCGGGACCGTGCGGCTTGGGGAACACCTCCCGCTCGGGCACGCGGAAGTACTCGCCCTCGTAGGAGTAGGTGCCGTGCTTCCACATCTTCGGGATCTCGTCGATGGCCTCGCGCCACATCGCCTTGGTCTCGTTGATGTCGGCGATGTCGAAGCCGTACACCTCGGTGGTGCAGCTGCCCCGGCCGGTGCCGAACTCGAAGCGGTTGTTCGAGAGGTGGTCGAGCAGCGCGACGTTCTCCGCGATGCGCACGGGCTTGTTGACCGGCGGGGTGATGTTGAAGATGGCCGAGCCCAGGTGCACCCGTTCGGTGATGGCGGAGCAGTGGCCGAGGAAGGCCTCGGGCCCGGGCATGTGCGAGTACTCGTCGAGGAAGTGGTGCTGCGGGCACCACACGTACTTGAAGGCGTTCCGGTCGGCGGCCACCGCGATGTCGACGTTGCGCATGATGCGCTTGTGCTCGGCGTGCGGGTCGGCGGCCCGCTCGAACTTGGGGACGAACAGCTGGGCGAAGACGCCGAACTCCATGGGGTTGCCTCCTGGGCGGGCCGGTGCGAACGGGCTCGACCCTACCACGAAACTAGAACACGTTCTAGTTTTCCAAGAGCTGGGCAGGACCAGCGATCTGCCCAGGCCGACGTGATGGCGCGCCCATGTCGGGAGGGTCGGGGACCTCCGATCCCTTCGACATGACCAAGCGCACCACCCTCCACCGAACCGTTCTCGCCGTCCTCGCCGTGACCGTCGCCGGGAGCCTGGCTGCCTGCCAGCCCACCGGCCACCCCCGCTGCGACCGGCTCACCAGCCCCAACGCCAAGGCGGAGGCCTTCGGCTACCGGGTGCGCTGCAACGCCACCTTCCCCGGCGTGTCCACCAGCGGCAAGTCGGTGCTCGGGTGGACAGACCACGCCAACCGGACCATCTGGCTCTGGCCCGGGAAGATGGGCGACGACCGCGTGCTGCGCAAGGTCGCCTGGCACGAGGTGGGCCACGTGGCGTGGGATCGCCTGAAGAAGTCGGGCACCCAGGCCACCGAGGAGAAGTGGGCTGAGGGCTACGCCTACTGCGCGGAGCCCATCAAGGGCGTCGGCTACTCGAGCCGCCCGAGCGACTGCCGCGGCTACCGAGCCTGATCACGATGGGCCATGGTGTCGTAGCACCGATCGGTACCCCACGATGAGTCGCCCGCACCTGTGCCGACGGTCCCTGGCTGCCGATGCATGGAGCATGCCTCAGCCCGCCGCCACCGTCCGGATCGACCCGGACGCCTCCATCGCCGGGGCGGCGACCGTGGTCGGCGTCATCGACCAGGACTGGACCATCGAGCAGATCAGCGTCGACGACGGGTGCGTGTTCCACCTGCCCGCCACCGCATTGCTCGGCTCGTCGCTCCTGCACCAGATCCACCCTGCGGACCTGGCTGGTCTCGTGACCCGCGTGGCGGCGATCGGTGAGGACCTCACCAGCCTCACGACCAACCTGCGCATCGGCGCCCCGCAGCGGTGGCGGTCGGTGCGGCTGACGCTGACCCGCATGCTCGGAGCGGGACGGGCGATGGGGTTCGTGGTGGCGAGCGCCGGCGCCGGCCGCGCTGACCCCGACGCCGCTGAGGCCCGTCGCTCGCGGTTGGAGGAGCACCTGCTCCAGATCGCCCGAGAGGTGCAGGCCGCCGGCCTGCTCGAGGAAGCGCGCGACCTCCCGTCGGTGGAGGCCGTCCCCGGCGCCTGGGATCTCTCGCCTCGTCAGCGGGAGGTGCTGCGTCGACTGCTCGTCGGCCAGCGGGTCCCCACCATCGCTCGCGACCTCTACGTGAGCACGAGCACGGTGCGGAACCACCTGACCGCCATCTTCGCTCGGTACTCGGTGCACTCCCAGGCCGAGCTCATCGAGGCCTTCCGTGCCACCCGTGGCAACCCCAGCGATGTCTGATCCCCGCCCGGTCGCCGCCGAGGTCCGTCTGGGCTACCAACCGGTCGTGTGCCTCACCCAGGGCCTCACCCATGGCGCCGATGCCACGTCGAGCCCGGTCGGCCCCGGTGGGCCAGCCGACGCGGTGGAACAGCCGCCTTGGCGGATCCTCGAGCAGGTGGCGGCGGAGGCGGCGGCCGTCGGCCCACCGGTGCGGATCTCGGTCTCGCTCCCCACCCGAGCCCTGGAGGACGACGACCTCCTCCTCGCGGTGGCCCACCTCTCCCACCGGCACCACCTCCAGCCCGGCACCCTCGCCCTGGCCCTCTCGGGTCCCGCCCCCGCCAGCCGAGAGGCCACCGCCGACGCCCTGCACTCGCTCCGCTCTCTCGGCTGCTCCGTCGGGGTAGACCACTTCGGCCGCGATCTCGATTCGCTGCGTCGTCTGCGAGACCTGCCGGTGGACTTCGTTCGGCTGGATGCCTCGGTGGTGGCAGGCCTGCTGCTCGACGGCGACGGCCTCACCCTCGCCGCCTCTCTCCTCGCCCGCGCTCGTGACCACGGCGTGGCGACCGTCGCCACGGGCGTCGACGGACCGGCTCAGGCGGCGTGGCTCGCCGACCTCGGCTGCGACCACGGCCAGGGACCCTTCTTCGGCCCACCGCGCGAGTGGCTCACGCTCCCCACCCGGCACACCTGCGGCGGTTCGACCGCCTGAGCCCGCCCGAGCGCCTGCGGTGCCAGCGCCCTGCTCCCTAGGGCGAGGGCACCGCAGGCGCCCCGGTGCTCAAAGGGTGAGGACCCCTCGGTTGAGCTTGCCGGCGTGCATGTCGTCGAGGGCCTGCGCCACGTCGGCGAGATCGTAGGTTTGGCTCACCATGTCGCCCAAGGGCATCCGACCATCGAGGTAGAACTGCACGTACATCGGGATGTCGTGGTGGGGACGGGTGCTCCCGTAGCGGCAGCCCATGATCGACTTGTCGTTGTAGAGGGTGTTGACGACGAAGCTGGCCTCGGTGCCCAGCTTGGGCACGCCCAGGAGGATGCACTGGCCACCCCAGTCGAGCAGGTCGACGGCCTGACGGATGAGGGCGGGATGGCCGACGCACTCGAAGGCGTGATCGACGCCGTTGGGCAGGCCCAGGTCCTTGACCGCCTGCACCAGCTCGCCGTCGCCGGTGAGCGCTGAGCCGTCGAGGAAGTCGGTGGCGCCGAACCGGCGGGACACGTCCTCTTTGCCGGGGTTGGCATCGATGACGACGATCCGTCCCGCCGCGCTGAGGTGGGCGGCCTGGATGACGGACTGCCCGATGCCGCCGGCGCCGATGACCGCCACCGTCTCGCCGGGCTGGACGCGGGCCCGGTTGAGCACCGCCCCGGCGCCGGTGACCACGGCACACCCGATGAGGCAGGCCACCTCGAGCGGCATGTCCTTCGAGATGACGACGGCTTGGCTCTCTGCGACCACCGTCCGCTCGGTGAACACTCCGGCGTTGGCGAACTGGAATGCCTTCTCCCCGCCGACGGTGAAGGGGCGACTGAGCTTCCCCATGGTGTCGCGGCAGTGGGTGGGCTGGCCGCGGTCGCAGGCGTCGCACAGCCCACAGCTCCCGAGCGTGGTGAGCACCACGTGGTCGCCCACCTGCACCTTGCGCACCGCATCGCCAACGGCCTCCACCACACCAGCACCCTCGTGACCGAGGACCACAGGCGTGGGGAACGGGATGGTGCCGTCGAGCACGGAGACGTCGGAGTGGCAGAGCCCGGCGTGGGCGATGCGCACCACCACCTCGTGGGGCCGCGGCCCTCGGACCTCCACGTCGGAGCGCACCTCCAGCTCGCCGGTCCACACCAGCCCTCTCATCGGGGGCTCAGCACGTGTCCGGGAAGGCCGGCGTCGGCCTGCAGCTCGCCCTCGAGCACGATGGGCACGCCGTTGACGATGGTGGCATGGACCCCGCGCGGCTTCGAGGTCCACCGGGCGGCACCGCCCGGGAAGTCGTGCGCCAGCCACTTCCGGTCGGGGCCCACGGTGTCCGGGTCGAAGATCACGATGTCAGCGGCGTAGCCGGCCAGCAGGAGGCCGCGGTCGGTGAAGCCGCAGAGCGCCGCCGGGATGGCGGTGATCTGACGGACCCCCTCCTCGAGGGTGAACCCGCCCCACTCGCGCACCCAGTGCTGCAGGAACCAGGTGTGGGCCTCCGCGCCGTCGTCGCGGTCGAGGTGGGCCCCACCGTCGGAGGTCCCCACGATCATGTGCGGATCGTCCTGGGCCACCTTGGTGCCCTCGATCCACTCGGGCGTCTCGGTCTTCCAGAGGAACTCGACGGCGAGGTCCTCCGACGCTGCGATGTCGAGGAAGGCATCGGTGGGGTGCACGCCCCGCTCAGCGGCGATGTCGACGAGCGAGCGGCCGAGCAGCTTCTCGTTCTCGGCGGCACCGACCTTGTTCACGTGGAGGACGGCCCAGCCGGGAGGGGGAAGGGTGGGGCCGGCGTCGGGATCGCGGTTGGGCTGGTCGACCGACTCCCGCGCGGCGTCCCGGAAGGCCGGATCGGCAACGAGGGCCAGGCGCTCGTCCACGGTGGATGCCTCGGTGAACAGCCGGTTGAGCTGGAGGGCACCTTCGTACAGCTTGGTGCCGTCGGCCAGGTTGAAGGTGCGGTTGAAGGGCTTCGACATGGCCATCGAGTACACGGCCGCGCCCCGGTCGGTGGCCTCGTCGACGAAGCGCTTGGCGTTGTCCCACCCGGCGGTGGGGGCATCGACCTTGGACCGGGCCCCCAGACCCTGGATGACCACCGGCATGCGGGAGCGCAGCGACAGGTCGATCAGCAGCTCCTCGTCCTCCGGGGTGATGCCACCCACGGCAGATCCGGGCAGGTAGGCCAACGACCCAGGCCCGGCCCGCCCGGCCGCCTCGCACAGGGCGCGGAGCTCGTCGAGGCTGGAGAGGCGCGACGGCACGGGCCGGTCGGCCGAGTCGAAGTGGGTGGGCGAGTGGGTGGAGCTGAACCCGGCCGCACCGGCCTCCATGGCCTCCTGCACCAGCTCGACCATCCGAGCCACCTCCTCGGGGGTGGCCTCTCGCTCCTGGGCCGCCTCCCCCATGACGTAGCGCCGCAGGGCGCAGTGGCCGAGGTAGAAGGCGGCGTTGATGCCGATCCGGCCCCGCATCGACTCGAGGAACTCGGGAAAGCTCTCGAAGCCGTCGACCGGGATGCCCTCCAGCGCCGTGGCGTCCATCCCCTCGACGCGGGCGAAGAGCTGGATGAGCCACGGGGCGTCGCCGGGCTTCAAAGGGGCGACGGAGAACCCGCAGTTGCCGGCCACCACCGTGGTGACGCCGTGGTAGCAGCTCGAGGTTCCGTAGGGCTCGAAGGTGAGCTGCGGGTCGTAGTGGGTGTGCGGGTCGACGATCCCCGGAGCCACCACTCGACCGACCGCGTCGATCACGCGGTCAGCGTCGGCCGCCTCGATGAAGCCCACCGCAGCGATGCGCCCGTCCTTGATGCCGACGTCGGCCCGACGGCGCGGCAAGCCCGTGCCGTCGACCACGATGCCGTTGGTGATCACCAGGTCGAAGGGGGCCATCGCCCGAGACTAGAACACGTTCTAGTTTGGGACAACCGCCCTCATCGTGAGGAGGCCTTCGCCCCCTTTTCTTCGTACATGGCTGCGTCGGCCTCGGAGATGAGGTCGTCCAGCGGGACGCCCGAACCGGGCTCGTACACAGCACAGCCGATGCTGACGCGCAGGCGGAGCCCGGTGACGTCGCTTCGGCCCTCGAGGGAGGCACGCAGCCGCTCGATGGGGACGTCGGCGGTTCGCGTGTCCACCAACAGGGCGCAGAGCTCGTCGCCCCCGAGCCGGGCGATCACGTCGGCAGCCCGAAAGGTGTCCTCCAGCGCCGCCGCCACCTCCCGGATGGCGTCGTCGCCGGCCTCGTGGCCCTGTTCGTCGTTGATGGCCTTCAGTCCGTCGAGGTCGACGAAGGCCATCGTGGCCGGGACCTGCTGGCGGTCGCACACCCTGAGCAGCTGCCGTCCGAGGAGCCGCAGGCCCCGCCGGTTGCTGAGCCCGGTGAGCTCGTCGGCCATCGCCAGGTGGGTCACCGCGATCTCGTGCTCGATCATGTGGGCTAGCTCCTGCAGGGCGTGCTGGTCCTCCTGCGACATGCCGCGAGGACGGCGATCGATCACGCACAGCGACCCCAGGAGGCTGCCGTCGGGGCCGGCGATGGGCGCCCCCGCGTAGAAGCGGATGTTGGGGGCGCCGATCACGAGGGGGTTGTCGGCGAAGCGCCGGTCCTCGAGGGCGTCCTCCACCAGGAGCACGTTGTCGTCGTGAACGATGGCGTGGGCACAGAAGGAGGCGGTCCGGGGCGTCTCGGCCAGATCGAGGCCCGATCGCGACTTGAACCACTGGCGGTCCTCATCCACCAGGCTCACCAGCGCGATGGGCACGTCGAAGAGGCGCTGTGCCATCCGGGTGATCCGATCGAAGCGCTCCTCGGGAGCCGTGTCGAGCAGCCCCAGCGACCGCAGCGATGCCAGGCGCTGCTCCTCGTCGAACGGGATCGGCGGGGCCTCCATGCTCCCATGATGGCCGCCGACGACGGCGAACCGACGCCGATGCCCGGTATGTCCGGGTATCTACTCTCGGGCCAGGCGGCGCTGCTCCCGCTGCAGGACGATGTCGTCCGGATGGGAGAGCAGGAAGGCACTCGCCCCATGGGCCACCAGGCCGATGGCCCAGCCCATGAGCGGGAACAGGAACCACGGGAACCCGCCTCCCACCAGGGCCCAGATGGCCACCAGCATGACCTGCACGGCCACGAACACGGCCAGGTGCAAGTAGAAGGTGCGGCGCTTGAGGATCTGGCGGGCCTCCCGCTCCCGGAACGCTGCGAGCGCGAACTCGTCCATGGCTACGTTGCCTCCTCGGCAGTCAGGTCCCAGAGCTCGGCGAGCACTGGTTCGAACAGGGTCTCGATGCGCTCCACCACGGCCGGGCTGGCCAGGTGGTCCCGCCGGGGGGCGGCAGCCATCAAGCGATCCAGCACGGATCCCACCGTCACCGGCGGAGCCGGGGCTCGGCGGGCCCGCCCGGCCACGTCTTCGATGACGCCCGGATCGGCGTCCACCTTGCGGCGCCCGGCCGAGGTGATGACGTAGCGGCGAGTGCCCTCGTCGTCGCGACCCTCCAGCAGCCCCGCATCCTCGAGGGCCAGCAGGGCGGGGTAGATGGCCCCGGGACTCGGCTGCCAGGTGCCGCCGACCCGGTCGGCCAGGCCGTGCATGATGGCGTAGCCGTTCGTGGGGCCGAGGTCGGCCGCCACGTGGAGCAGCGCCACCTTGAGCTCACCGCGGCCGAACAGGCGGGTCACGAGATCACCACCCGCCACACCGGGACAGGGTCGTCGAACCCGCGCACCGACACGTGCTCGGGGGCGCCGTGGCCACCGGACGATCGAAGCAGCTCGCCCGGGCGGGCCTGGTCGCAGAGGCGGGCCACCAGGTTCACGTCCCGCCCGAAGAGGTCGCCGCGGTGCTGGATCGGATGCCCGACGTGGCTGGCGGCGTGGAGGCGCCACTGCTCCCCAGAGGGCTGGGCGCAGCCGGCCGCCACCTCGCTGAGAACCGGTACGGGGTCGACGGCGGGCGGGAGCCACGCCAGCAGTCCGTCGCCCATCGACTTGACCACCTGGCCGCCTTGGCGGCGTACGGCGTCAGAGGCCACCTGGTGCAGGGTGCCGGCGGCCGCCCGAGCGGCGGCGTCGCCGTGGTTGGTGGTGAACTCGGTGTAGGCGACGAGGTCGGCCATCACCAGCTGGAGGTGGACGGGCTGCCCACCGCCGAGCTCGTAGGCCCGGTCGCGCCCGGTGTCGGTGAGGGCGAAGCGCAGGCCATCGCTCCGGTCGACGGCGACGTGGCCGGTGTCCTCCAGCCGGAGCAGGGCCACCATGAGCTTGTCGGCCCGGGGCTCCTTGCCCTGGTCCTTCAGGCGGCGCTGGACCTCGACGCCGGGAACGCCGACGCCGCCGACGTCCAGCAGCGCCAGCAGCACCTCGGTCGACAGCGACGCCATTCCCACGTACTCAGCGTAACGTACTATTACGTTATTGGAAACCCCCAGTTGGGGGACTCGCCGTCGTCGGCCAGGCTGGTCCGGTGGCCCGACGCTGGATCGTCGACAGCAGCAACGTGATGGGATCGCGTCCCGACGGCTGGTGGCGCGACCGGCCTGCGGCCCTGGCCCGGTTGGTGGACGAGATCGTCCGGTGGCGCGCCGAGGCCGGGGAGCCGGTGGTCGTTGTGGCCGACGGGCACCCCACCGCCAGCGTGCCCGAGGCAGCTACCTATGGCGTAGAGGTCCGCTACGCCCACTCGACAGCGCGAGACGCGGCCGACGACGACATCGTCGGTCTGGTGGGCGCCGACCCCTCCCCCGGCCAGGTGGCCGTGGTGACCTCGGACCGGGCGTTGCGGGTACGGGTGCAGGCGCTCGGCGCGTCGGTCGAGGGGTCAGGACGGTTTCTCGACCGGCTGGCCCACGTGGAGACCCGTCGCCACGATCGGGCTGTGCTCGCTCGCTTCGGCGTCGAGGAGACCGACCTGCTCGGTCGGGGCGGGGAGGCTCGGGTGTTCGCCCTCGACGATGAACGGGTGCTGCGTCTCCCCCACCCCGGCACCGACCCGGACGCCTTGGACGACCGGCGGGACCTCCTCGAGGCCATCGCCGTGGGCGATGCCCCCGTCGCACTGCCGGCGGTGCTCGAGCACCGGGAGGTGGGCGGGCGCACGGTGGTGATCGAGCGCCGGCTACCCGGCCGCGATGCCATCGAGGTGCTCGGGGCGACGGGCACCAACCGAGCCGCCCTGGTCCGGCACCACCTCGACGTCGCCGATGCCGTCCGGCACCTCCCCTGCCCCGCTACCTGCTTCGGCGAGCTGTGGGGCGCCGGCGCCCTGACAGCAGAGACGTTCGCGGCGTGGGCCACGGCCCGGCTGACAGCCTCGCTCCGGGAGGCGCCCCCCGCCTTCGGGTCCCTCGACCCGGGCCGGCTGACCGCCGATCTGGTTGCGGCGCTTCCCGAGCCCGAACCGGAACGTCCCCTGCTCGTGCACCTCGATGTGTTCCTCGGGAACCTGCTGGCCGACGGCGATCGGGTCACGGCGCTGCTCGACTTCGGGCCGATGACCATCGGCGGTCCGGCACACCTCGACCCCCTCGTGGCCATCGCCTACCTGCACCCAGCCATCACCCCCACCGCCACGGAAGGGGACCGCGCCGTCGCCGAGACCTGGGCAGCCGAGCGCGGCCTCGCCGCGGCTGTGGGGGCGGTGGAGCGCTGGATCGCCGCCTACTGGACCGGCGCCCGCGACGATCAGCACCTCCAGCGCTGGTGCGCCGAGATCCTCCTGCCTCGACGGGATCTATGAGGCTGGCGCGGGGTCATCCAGGCCAGACGATGGACTGGAGCTCGCTGTAGGCGTGGAGGCCGAAGGAGCCGCCGTCGCGCCCGACGCCGCTCATCTTGAACCCACCGAAGGGCGCCTCGTGGTTGCGCTGGGCGGTGTTGATGCCGACGTTGCCGGTGCGGAGCTGCTTGGCCACCCGCATGGCCCGAGCGGTGTCGGCGGTGAACACGTAGTCGTAGAGGCCGAACTCGGTGCCGTTGGCGACGGCGACGGCCTCGTCCTCGTCGTCGACGGCCACCACGACCACCACTGGGCCGAAGAACTCCTGCTGCACGGCGGCGTTGTCGGGCTTGCACCCAGCGATGAGCGTGGGCGCCACGTAGTAGCCCGTCTCCATGTCGGGCCGCTCGCCGCCCGCCACCAGCTCGCCGCCCTGCTCCACACCCGTCTCGGATGAGGGCCTCGACGCGGTCGCGCTGCAGGCCGGTGATGAGCGGCCCCACGACGGTGTCCGGCGCGAGCGGGTCGCCGACCTTCAGGCGACCGGCGGCCGCCTGCAGCCCTGCGACCACCTGGTCGTACACCCCGCGCTGTGCGATCACCCGGGTGGGGGCCGTGCAGATCTGCCCGCAGTGGAAGGCCCACACGCTGGCGATGGTGCCGATGGCGGTCTTCAGGTCGGCGTCGTCGAACACGATCCCGGCTCCCTTGCCGCCCAGCTCGAGCAGCAGCCGCTTCATGTCCCGGCCGGCCACCTCGCCGATGGCCCGGCCCACCGGGGTGGAGCCGGTGAAGCTCACCATGTCGACGAGCGGCGAGGCCACCAGCGCCTGTCCGGCCTCCGGCGACGAGCCCGTGACGACGTTGACGACGCCGGCCGGGAAGCCGGCCTCGTGGAGCACCTCGCCGAACACGGTCACGGCCAGGGGATCCTGCGGGGCAGGCTTCACCACCACGGTGTTGCCCATGGCGAGAGCCGGACCGATCTTGCCTGCCATGTTCACGATGGGGAAGTTGTACGGCGTGATGCAGGCCACCACGCCGACGGGCTGCCGCTCGACGATGGCGCCCATCAGGCCGCCCGACGCCAGCGCCGTCGAGGGCATGACGCTGGGGGGCAGCGGGATGGTGGTGGGCTCCATGGCGCCCCGGGCGTAGCGGCGGAAGCGCTCGATGCAGGTGGGCACCTGCATGGTGGAGGCCACCCGCTGGGTGGCGCCGGTCTCCGCCTGCACCAGCGGGATGAGGTCGTCCATCCGGTCGCGCAGCAGGTCTGCGGCCCGGTCGAGGAGGGCGGCCCGCTCCTCGGGCCTGGTGCGGCTCCAGGCGGGGAAGGCGTCGGCGGCGGCCTGGGCGGCCGCCTCCACCTGGGCGACGGATGGCCTCGGGCGCCTGTCCCACCACCGTCTCGGTGGCCGGGTTCACGACGTCGTAGGCCCCACCGTCACCGCCCGACTCGCTCGCCGCCGATGAGGAGCTGGTACCCGTCTGCTGCCATCCGCCGAGACTAGAACCCGTTCTAGTGAGGTGTCAGGTGCGGGGCTCGCAGATCACGACGGGGATGTCGCGCTCGGTCCGCTTCTGGTAGCCGGCGTAGCCCTTGTAGGTGCTCGTGATGGTGGGCCACATCTCCGCCTTCTCGTCGGCCGTTGCGGTGCGGGCGAGCATCGGTGCGGTCACCCCTCCCGAGTGAGCTCCACCTCCGGCTGGGCCACCAGGTTGTGGTACCAGTCCGGGTGACGATCATCGCCACCCTTGGAGGCGATCAGCACCACCCGCTCGCCGTCGACGATGGGGGCGGTGAGCATCACCGAGCGGCGCTGCCCAGATCGCTTGCCGGTGGTGTGGAGCTCCACCACCGCCATGCCGGCTGCCTTCCAGCCCAGGCGACCGCCGCTGAGCTTCAGCACCCCGCGGTGCAGCAGGTTCATGCCCTTGGTGAGGCGATCCATTCCGGTCTGGCTGAGGTCCATGGAGGCACCGTAGGCCCGCGTGGTGGCCTGTGCCCACCGCCGGAGGGCGACTCAGTCCGGGTCGCCGTTGTAGACGGTGCCCCCTCGGGCCGCGTACCGCTCCATGGCTTCCCGGATGCGCGCCCGCTCGACCCCACGGGCCACCGAGATTCCCCGCTGCTCGAGCGTGGCCTGCCAGTCAGCCGGCTTGTCCCCCTCGTCGAAGCCGATGCTCCGGGCATCGGGATCGGTGGCGCCGCACACCACCCGCGCCACTCCGGACCAGCCGATGGCGCCGAGGCACATCGCACAGGGCTCGGCGCTGGTGACCAGCACCGCATCCCGCCCGTCGAGGGTGAAGCGCTGCGTCACCTGGCCGGCCTCTGCCAGGGCCAGCACCTCGGCGTGGGCGATGCAGGCCGAGGCGGGCTCGACCCGGTTCACGGCGGCGCTCAGCACCGAACCGGTCGCCCCGTCGAACACCGCCGCAGCGAAGGGTCCGCCCGTGCCAGCGTCCACTTGCTGCTCCACCAGGGTTGCCACCCACGCCATCCGCTCCGCGTCGCCCGCCGCCGCCCCGAGGTCGGGACGGGCCAGCGCGTCGAGCCAGGCGGGTGCCTCGATGTGGACGCCGCCCATCGTCAGGCCTCGACCGGACCGAGGGTCCGACGCGGGTGGCGGCCGTCGACGTAGCCGAGGAACGGCGGGAAGATGTTGTACCCGAGCAGCTCCTGCAGGCGGGGCGGCAGCGTGCGCATGACCTCGACCGGCACCGCTGTCGACGTGGTTCTCCTGGGCTCGCAGCCAGGACGCCGCGTACTCGAGGATCACGCCGAGGCGGCGCTGCTCGGTGTGGTTGGCGCCGCCGCCGTGCCACACCGTGCCGCTGTAGAACATCACCGAGCCTGCGGGCATGGTGGCGGCCACCGCCCGCCGTCCGGTGGCTGGCATCGCCTCGGGCGGTGCGGTGGCTGCCCGGCACGATCACGGTGGCGCCGTTGTCGGCGGTGAAGTCGTCGAGGGCCCACATGGTGTTGAGCACCACCTGCTGGTGGGGCCACGGCATCGGGTAGACGCTGTCGTCCCGGTGCAGGCCCTGGGGCGACTCCCCCGGGCCGATGTCGATGCCCACCGGTCCGCTGAGCTGGTAGTGGCCGAGCACCTCGTCGAGCACACCGAGGAGCGAGCGGGATCGGTGGCCAGCTCGTCGAAGCCGCGCACCTTGGCGAACAGGGCGTAGACGCGACGGGTGCCGAACCCCTCGAAGTCGTTGCGGCCGCTCGGGAGTCTGCTCTCGGAACGGCTCCAGCTCCTCCTTGAGCGCGGCCACCTTGGCGTCGTCCAAGAAGCGCTCCACCACCACGCAGCCGTCGCGGGCCAGAGCTGCGACCACCGCTTCGACGGTGGCGTCGGCGCCGCTGATCCGCTCGATCTTCCCCATCGCCAGCGACGGTACCGCCACCGATGACGGCAAGGTGGAAGCCCATCCCCGGACAGGAGACGCGCATGCCCGACGACCCAGGCCGAGATCGCAGTGGTGCGCGACTTCCTCGGCGCGCTCGAGCGCCTCGACGTCGACGCCGCCACCGCCCTGCTGCACGCAGGATGTCGTCTGCCAGAACGTGCCGCTCCTCACCGGCCAAGGGGCTGCGCGGCCGTCGAGCGCCAGCTCCGGCTGGCTGGCGCGCTCACGGGCGGGCCTTCGAGGTCCGTTGGCACAACGTGGCCGCCGACGGGCCAGTGGTGCTCACGGAGCGCACCGACGTGCTGACCTTCGGCCCCGTGTCGGCCGCCTTCTGGGTGTGCGGCACCTTCGAGGTGCGGGACGGCCGGATCACGTCTGTGGCGTGATCGCTTCGACGTCGTCGACGTGACCCGCGCCTTCGTGTGGGGTGGGCTCGCAGGCGCTGTGGCGGTCCGTCCGCCAGAACTAGAACACGTTCTATTCCGGAGGCCTATCATCGCACCCATGGCCGACCTGCCGCTGATCATCTCCGTCGACGACCACGTGGTGGAGCCGCCCACGCTCTGGACCGACCGGCTGCCGAAGAAGTACCTCGACCGGGCGCCCACGGGTGGAGCGCGACACGGCCAAGTTCAACTTCGAGGGCGGCGTCTTCTCCTACGAGAAGGGCGTCGAGGGCGGCGAGCCGTGCGACTGGTGGCTCTACGACGACCTCGTCTACCCGTTCCCCAAGCTGCAGCGCCGCGCTCGACTTCGAGGACCTCGACGTCACGCCGGTCACCTTCGACGAGATCCGGCCCGGCTGCTGGATCCAGAAGGACCGCTTGGCCGACATGACGGCCAACCACGTCGAGGCGTCGATCTGCTTCCCGAACACGCTCCCCCGCTTCTGCGGGCAGACGTTCTACGAGCGCGAGGACAAGGACCTCGCGCTGCTCTGCGTGCAGGCCTACAACGACTGGATGATCGACGAGTGGTGCGCCGGCGACGGCGCGGGTCGCCTCATCCCGCTCGGCATGATCCCGCTGTGGGACCCGCAGCTGGCCGCCGCCGAGGTGCGCCGCAACGCCGCCCGCGGCTGCTTCGCCGTCACCTTCTCCGAGAACCCCCACCCGCTCGGCCTGCCGTCGGTGCACGACAAGGGCCGCCACTGGGATCCGTTCTTCCAGGCCTGCGAGGAGACCGGCACGGTCGTGTGCATGCACATCGGGTCGTCGTCGCGGATGCCGGCCACCTCGCCCGACGCGCCGTTCATCGTCGAGCTCCACGCTCACGTTCTCCAACGCCATGGGCTCGATGCTCGACTTCATCTTCTCCGGCACGCTGGAGCGCTTCCCCAACCTGGTGATCGCCTACAGCGAGGGCCAGGTCGGCTGGATGCCCTACGTGATCGAGCGGGCCGACAAGCTCTGGGCCGAGCGGGGCGACAACTCCTTCGGCACCTCCCTGCCGCACAAGCCGTCGAGCTACATCCACCACCGCATCTACGGCTGCGTGTTCGACGACGAGATCGGGCTGCAGAACCGCGACGCCATCGGCATGGACCAGATCTGCTTCGAGACCGACTACCCCCACGCCGACAGCACCTTCCCGCACTCCAAGAAGGTGGCCAGCGACATCTGCACCCAGGCCGGCCTGTCCGACGAGGAGATCTGGAAGTTCCTGCGCGGCAACGCCATCCGCTGCTTCGGCCTCGAGCGCTACGGCATCACCAAGTAGCGCCGGTCCGGTGACCGACGTCGGGGGCGAGGTGCGGCTGGGCTCGATGCTGTTCACGCTCGTCGAGCCGCACCGTGGCCACGAGGTCGCCTACAACCGCTGGTACGAGCGCGACCACTTCTACGCCGGCTGCATGGTGGGGCCGTGGCTGTTCGCCGGCCGTCGGTTCGTGGCCACCCGCGCCCTCAAGGACCTGCGCTTCGGCACCGACGCCGACCTCTTCGGCGGCGCCGACCTCGGGTCGTACGTGGCGATCTACTGGATCCTCGACGGCCGCCACGACGACCACATCGACTGGGCGCTGCGCCAGGTGCAGTGGCTGCACGCCAACGGCCGGATGTTCGCCGAGCGCGACCACATCCACACGCTGCTGTACCGCCACGCCTTCACCGCCTCGGCGGGCGGCGACGGGGGCGTCCCCGCCGAGCTGGCCCTCGACCACCCCTTCGGGGGCGTGACCGCCACGCTCGTGCGTCCGGCCGCCGGGCGTCTCGGCCGCGGAGCTGGGCGACTACGTGGCGCGCACGTTCACGCCCGAGCTGGAGCTCGGCTTCACGCCGATCCCGCTGCCCGCCGACGCTCCCGTCGAGCCAGCAGGGCCACGACCGCCTCGACGGCTGCCTGCTCCACCTGTCGTTCACCACCGCCACCCCCGACACCTGGTGGGACGAGCAGCGGGCGGCCGCCGAGCGGCTCGGCTGCCGACGGCGTCGGCGAGATGCTCTGGACGGCGCCGTTCATCCCCACCATCCCCGGCACCGACACCTACACCGACCAGCTGTGGTGACGCGGGTTCGAGCGCCTGCTGGCGCCGGGACGGATCGGCTCCCTCGAGCTCCGCAACCGGATCGCCATGTGCCCGATGGGGGTGAACCTGGCCGAGCCCGACGGCACCGTCGGCGACGCCCAGGCGGCGTGGTTCGAGGCGCGCGCACGCGGCGGGACCGGGCTGATCATCGTGGGCTCGGTGGCCGATCGCCTACCCGGTGGGCAGCTTCGACCGGCGCCAGATCGCGGCGTCGCGAGGACGCCCACCTCCCCGGGCTGCGCCGCCTCGCCGGCCGACGCCCACCGCCACGGCGCCGCCATCGCCGCCCAGCTCGTGCACGGCGGCACCAACAGCCTGCTCGACATCGCCGAGGGCCGACCGCTGCTCGTGCCGTCCAAGAAGCGGCCGGCGGCACCCGACGCGCTCTCGGGCATGGTCACCGCCGAGGAGGCCGCCGAGATGATGGCGCCCTTCGCCTCGCCCACGGCCGCCTACCGGGTGCGGGAGGCCACCGACGACGATCTGCAGACGGTGGTCGACCGCTTCGTCGACGGCGGCCCGCCGAGCGGTGGCGGCCGGCTTCGACGGCATCGAGCTGCACGCCGGCCACGGCTACCTGCTCCACGCCTTCCTCTCCCCGCACACCAACCAGCGCGGCGACCGCTGGGGTGGTTCGCCCGAGCGCGCGGGCCGAGCTGTTCGTGGCGGTCGTGCGGGCGGTGCGGGCGGCGGTGGGACCCGGCTTCCCGCTGTGGGCCCGGGTCGGCACCCACGAGGCCCACCGCGACCCGGGCCAGCGGATCGACGACGCCCTCGTGGCCATGGGCCTGGCGCTCGACGCCGGTCTCGACGCCATCCACGTCACGGCCTACGGCGAGCCGATGGTGGCCACCGGCATCACCGACGGCCACACCCCCCACGTGCCCGGGGCGCTGCTGGAGCACGCCGCCCGCGTGCGCAACGCGAGCTCGGCGTGCCGGTGATCGCCATGGGCCGCCTCACGCCCGAGGCCGCCGAGCAGGCGCTGGCCGATGGGCGCGGCCGACATCATCGCCATGGGCCGACCGCTCATCGCCGACCCCGACCTCCCCCGCAAGCTGGCCGAGCGGCCGCCGCCACCACGTCCGCCCCTGCGCCTACCAGTACCGCTGCATCGGGGCGATCTTCCTCAACGAGCCGGTGCAGTGCGCCGTGAACCCGGAGGCCGGCCACGAGTCGGCGCGCCCGGCCCCGACCGCCGACACCGCCTCGCCACGTCCTGGTGGCCGGTGGCGGACCCGCCGGGCTCGAGTGCGCCCGCCGGCTGGCCGAGCGCGGCCACCGCGTCGAGCTGTGGGAGGCGAGCGACCGCCTCGGCGGGCGCCTGGCGCTCGCCGAGCAGGCCGACCCCGATCTGGCCGGCCTGCTCGACTGGCTGGTCGGCGGCGCGCGAGGACGCCGGGGTCGCGCATCCACCTGGGCCGCGGCGGTCGGCCCCGTCGTGGAGGCCGACGTGCTGGTGTGGGCCGCCGGCGCCACCTGGCCGCCGGCGGCGACGGGCTCGGCCTCGACGACCTGCGGCCATGGCTCGACGGCGAGGCCCCTGCCCCGGTCCCGCTGGTGGTCCGCGGCAGCGGCAAGGCGGCGGTGTCGGTCGCGCTTCGCGCCCGGGTCGACGGGACCTCGAGGTGACCCTGGTGCCCGACGGCGCCGTGCTCGCCCCGGAGCTGGGCCTGCCCGGGCGGTTCCGCCTGGTCGCCGACGTGCGAGCCGCTGGCGTCACCGAGGCCGACCGGGCCGCCGTCGCGCGCCGGGACGTGGCGTTGCGGACCTGACCCTCGGGGCGGCGGCCCCGCCCCCGCGCACGCCCGCCGCGCACGTGATCGGCGACGCCACCGGCCACGGCGGCTTGTCGGGCGCCTTCGCCGACGCCGCCCGCGTGGCTGCCGACATCTGAGCGCGAACCGCTCGAATCGGGCATTTCGCCTCGAACGGGCAGGCGGGGTAGCGTGCCGCCGGCGGGCACAGTCGGGGGGATCCCCCACGAGACTGTGGAGATGACATGCAGCGCACGACGAAGCTCGGCGCCGTCGCCGGCGCGATCGTGGCCCTCATCGCCCTGCGACCGACGGCGCCGCGCCGTGCGGCCGCCCGCACGGAGCCCGGCGCCGCCGATCGCGCCGCCCGCCTCCTACATCGTGCAGGTGGACCCGGCCGCAGGTCCGGTGGCCGCGGTCGTGCGCGCCGCCGTCGCCCCGCTCGGCGGCACGCGTCAGCCAGGTCTTCACCCGGGCCATCAACGGCGCGGTGGTCACCCTGCCCGACCCCGGCCGTGCCCGCCCTGCTCGGCCGCGCCGGGGATCACGTCGGTCGAGCCGAACGGCGACGGTGCGGGCCAGCCAGACCAACCCGCCGTGGGGCCTCGACCGCACCGACCAGCGCAACCTGCCGCTCGACCAGAGCTACAACGTTCACCACCACCGGCGCGGGGTGAAGGCCTACGTGATCGACACCGGCATCCGCACCAGCCACGTCGACTTCGGGGGCCGGGCCACCTCCGGCTTCGACGCCATCGACGGCGGCAGCGCCGACGACTGCCACGGCCACGGCACCCACGTGGCCGGCACCATCGGCGGCACCACCTACGGCATCGCCAAGGCGGTCTCGCTCGGTGGCCGTCCGCGTGCTCGACTGCGGCGGCAGCGGCACCAACGCCCAGGTGATCGGCGGCATCGACTGGGTCATCGGCAACCACGCGGCCGGACAGCCGGCCGTCGCCAACATGAGCCTCGGCGGCGGAGCCAACAGCGCCCTCGACACCGCCATCCGCAACCTGCACAACGACGGCGTCACCGTGGTGGTGGCGGCGGGCAACGAGACGGCCGACGCCTGCACGAAGTCGCCGGCCCGGGTGGCCCAGGCCATCACGGTGGCCGCCAGCGACTCCGACGACGGGATGGCATCGTTCTCCAACGGCGGCACCTGCGTCGACCTCTTCGCCCCCGGCGTAGGCGTGCTGTCGGCGTGGTCCACGAGCAACACCGCCACCAACACGATCAGCGGCACCTCGATGTCGTCGCCGCACGTGGCGGGAGCGGCCGCCCGGCACCTCCAGGCCAGCCCGGGATCGTCGCCGACGGCGATCGCCAGCGCGCATCAACAGCGGGGCCACGGCCAGCAAGATGACCGGCACCGGACGCACGTGCACGCTGCTCATCCTGTGCCGGCCGGCCACCGCCAACAACCGGCTGCTCTACCTGGCGCCGAGCGCCTAGACCCTCACCCGCCGTCCCGGCCCTTGGCCCGCTTCGGGGGCGGGGCCGGGACGTCGGCGGGCAGACGGGCTCGGCGACGACGCGCCGCGCCACCCACCCCCGCACGATGGCAACCCGCCAGGTGGTCGTCGACCAGCCCGGCCGACTGCATGAAGGCGTAGACGGTGGTGGGGCCCACGAACCGCATCCCCCACCGCGCAGGTCCTTGGCCAGCGCAGCCGACTCCGGTGTCTGGGCGGGGATCTGCTTCACCGCCTCCAGGAGCGGCGACGTCGCGCCACGGGGGCGTGCGACCACACGATCTGCGTGAGGCGACGTGCCAGCCGCGCCGCATCGCCTCCA
The DNA here is from genome assembly GCA_963795165.1 of uncultured Microthrixaceae bacterium. Lineage (GTDB taxonomy): Bacteria > Actinomycetota > Acidimicrobiia > Acidimicrobiales > VFJN01 > VFJN01. The sequence continues at coordinate 1,281,803 of CAWCGT010000001.1, forward strand.
CGGCTTGGGCGTTGGCGATGGTGGCGGTGATCTTCCCGCGGTGGCGAACGATCCCAGGCAGCGGCGAGCAGGCGCAGGACGTCGGCCTCGTCGTAGCGCGCCACCCGGGCCACGTCGAAGCCGTCGAAGGCCTCCCGGAACGCCACCCGCTTGCGCAGGATCGTGATCCACGACAGCCCGGCCTGGAAGCCCTCCAGGCACAGCAGCTCGAACAGCGCCCGCTCGTCGCGCAGGGGACGGCCCCACTCGTGGTCGTGGTAGTCGACGTAGAGCGGGTCGTCGCCGCACCACCAGCAGCGGGTGACCCCGTCCGCCCCCGTCACCGTGCCCCGATCCGTCCCCATCGTCGAGGCCAACCAGATGAAGACCTCGGCCTCCTCGGTGAAGAGGATGATCATGCCCGAGCAGGTCGAGGATGCGGGTCTCGTCAGGCTGCATCTTCGCTGGCGTACTCGGGGGTCTGCGAGCAGGGCGACGAAGTCGGCGTAGGTGTCGTACCACTGCACGGCGAGCCCGTCGTAGGCGTCGCCGTTCCGGTAGTCGGCGGGCACCCGGTGGTGCTGCTCGTAGCGTCGGATGTACCGGCGGAACGACGGGCTCGGCGGCGATCATCCGGCCGTGGGCTCGCCACTCGTCGTGGAACTCCTCGACCGACAGCGCCGGGTTCCGCTTCACGAGCACGGTGAGCTTGATCACGGTGCCATCCAGTGGCCGCAGTTCACGTCGAGGCTCTGGCCCGTGACGGGCTTGGACAGGTCGGAGGCGAAGAACAGGACCGAGCCGGCGATCTCGCTGGAGTGCGGCAGGTACTTGAGGGCCGTCTGGTCGGCCACCTCCTGGTACACCTCCTCGCCGCTGATCCCGCGCTTCTTGCCGAGGTAGCCGAAGTACCACTCCACCGAGTCGCCCCAGATGTAGCCGGGGAAGACGCCGTTCACCCGGATGCCCGTGCGGCCCCGAGCTCGAGCGCCAGGGTCTTGGTGGCGGTCTCCAGCGCGCCCTTCGAGGCGGCGTAGGCGCCGTAGCGTCGCCTCGATCCGGTGGGTCGACATCGAGTTGACCATCACGATCGACCCGCCGCCCCGCTCGATCATGGCGGGCACGGCGGCCCTGGTCATCTGCAGCGTGCCCCACAGGTTGACGTCCATCGTCGCCCGCCACTCCTCCAGCGGCGCGTCGAGGAACGCCTTGCGGTTGCCGTCCTGGAAGGCGTTGTTGACCAGCGATGTCGAGACCGCCGAGCGCATCGACGGCCCGGCCGACCGCGGCGTCGCAGGCCTCGGGTCGGTGATGTCGAGCGCCACCACCTCGGCCCGGCGGCCCAGCGCCCGGACCTCGGCCGCCACCTCCTCGAGCGTGTCGGTGCGCCGGGCGCCGAGCACCACGTCGGCACCGTGGCGCAGCCAGCAGCAGCGAGATGTCCCGCCCCATGCCCGGCCCGATGCCGGACACGAGGGCGACCTTCCCCTCGAGCATCGTCGAGCCGGGCAGCGGGACGTGGGCATGTGCGTCTCGGGCATGGGGGTCCTCAGGGGTTGACGAGCGGGGCGACGTCGGCGGCGAAGGCGGCGATCTGATCGCAGAGCTCGTCGGCCGATCGGCTGACGAACCCCACCTGGATCTGGTCGACGCCGAGGTCGGCCAGGGTGCGCAGGTAGCCCGGCCACCTGCTCGGGCGAGCCCTGGACGCAGCGGGGTGCATCCCACGACGGCTCCCCGACGTGGAGCGGCCCGGAGAGGGCGCCCAGCACGATGGGGTCGTCGCCACGGGTGGCGGCGCGGTGGCGAGCGGACGAAGTCGATGCCGGCGGCCATGCCGCCCTCGGGCAGGCCCTGCGGCAGCCAGCCGTCGCCCCGCTCGGCCGCCCGTCGCATCGCCGGCTCGAGACGACCCGCCCACCCAGATCGGCAGCGGCTCCTGCACGGCTCGGGGCTGCTGCCGGCCTGAACGCCATCGCTCACCGGTGCTGGGAACTCGTCGGTGAGCGCGGCCCGAACGGCGTCGATGGCCTCGTCGAGGAGCCGACCCCGCTCGGCGAAGGGCACGCCGAGGGCGTCGAACTCCGCCTGCACGTGCCCGGCCCCCACCCCGAGGATGGCCCGGCCGCCCGAGAGGGCATCGAGGGTGGCCCACGCCTTGGCCACCACGAGGGGGTGCCGGTACGGGAGGACGTACACGTGGCTCAGCAGCCGGACTCGGCTCGGTCACGCGCGGCCACGTAGGACAGGGTGGCCACCGTGTCCCACCAGGCCGGGCTCATGGCTCGGGGCGAGCTCGGGCGGGATGGCTACGTGGTCGCACACGGCGACGTAGTCGAAGCCGGCGGCATCGCAGGCCTGTGCCACCTGGGTGAGCTCGGCCGCGCCTGCGCCCGACTCCCACGGCTGGACGAAGATGGTGCTCTGCGCTCTGGATCGGCAGCTGCATGCCGAAGGCGACGGCCACGGGGCTCCCTCGAGCGGCGACGACAACTAGAACGTGTTCTAGCACCGTGAGCCGGCCGTCTGTCCGCTAGACCACCGAGCCGTGGCCATCCTCCTCGCCCTGTGCTCCGCCGCCACCTACGGCGTCGGCGACTTCTGTGGAGGCATGGCGGCCCGGCGCATCGCCACCACCACCGTGCTGCTCTGGTAGCCACCTCCTGGGTCTCGGGCTCCTGCCTGGTGGCCTCGGCCGTGGTGAGCGCAGACGTGGTCGGTGTCGACCTGGCGCTCGGAGCCGTCGGCGGCCTGGCCGGGGCGGCGGGGGTGGGCCTGCTCTACAAGGGCCTGTCGGTGGGCCCGATGAGCGTCGTCGCGCCCATCACCGCCCTGCTGTCGGCGGCGGTCCCGGTGGTGGCGGGGGTGGTGGACGGGCGAACGACCCATCGGCCTGGCGATGGTGGGCATGGCCGGTGCGCTGGTGGCCATCGTCCTTGGTGTCGGCCGAGGGCGGCGGGAGGCTCCGGCCCGTCCGACCTCCGCGGCGTCACCTACGCGCTCGGGGCCGGGCTCGGGCTTCGGGCTGTTCTTCGTGGCCCTGTCCTACGCCGGGGACGACTCTGGGCTGTGGCCCCTGGTGGCCGCACGGGGCGGCATCGGTGACGGTGGTAGGGCAGCCTCGCCCTCGCCGGGAGCATCACGCGGGCCGCTCCCGCCGTCGGGGCTCGTGCGCTCACGGCGGCCGCCGGCGCGCTCGATGCCGCTCGCCAACGTCTTCTACCTGCTGGCCATCCGCGAGGGGCTCCTCAGCGTGGTGTCCGTGCTGGCCGCGCTCTACCCCGTGGGCACGGTGGTCCTGGCTCGCCTCGTGCTGCAAGGAGCGCTTCCACCCGCTCCAGCGCGCAGGCCTCGGTCCTGGCCATCCCCGCCGCCGTCCTGATGGCAGTCGTCGAGCCCCGAACGGCTCAGCCGAGCCGTCTGGGCGACACTCGACGGCACGCGTCCATGGCGCCGCGGAGCTCGTCGAGGTCGGACGTGCGGGTGCTGAGGACCACCCGCTCGGCGTCACGCTCGGCGGCGCTGGCGATGGCGGCGTCGTCGCCGAGGAGCCCGCCCATGGTGAGTGCCGATGGTCCGGGTCGCGACCGGCCGTCGATCGGCTGCCGACTGCACCTGACCCCAGCGCTCGGTCGAGCGCGTCGCCGGCCAGGCCCGAGCGGGAAGAAGCCGTCGCCCAGCCGCCCGGCCCGCCGAGCCGCCGCCGCGCTGTGGCCGCCCACCAGGATCGGGATGGAGGGCTGCACCGGCTTGGGGTGGCTGCGCACCGCGGCCGAACGCGTGAAGTGGGCGCCGGCGAAGGACGGCTCGTCGTCCCGCCAGATCATCCGAAGGGCCTCGATGCGCCTCGTCGGTGCGGGTGCCGCGCTCGTCGGGATCGATCCCCACCGCCTCCAGCTCCTCCCGCAGCCAGCCCACCCCGACCCCGAGGAACAGGCGCCCGCCGGAGAGCCGATCGATGGTGGCGCAGCGCTTGGCCAGGACCAGCGGGTGGTGCTCGGGGAGCACCAGGATTCCGGTGCCGAGCCGGATCCGCTCGGTGCGGCCGGCCAGCCAGGCGAGCAGGTCGAGCGGGTCGGGCAGCTCGCAGTCCTCCGGGAGCGGCATGCGACCGGTGTCGCTGTAGGGGTAGCGGCTCTCGTAGCCCACGGGCACGACGACGTGCTCAACGGCGAGCAGCGACTCGAAGCCCACCTCGTCGGCGTGGGCGGCGAAGGCGCCCATCCAGGCGGGGTCGCTGGCCACGCCGAGCCGGTACGGCGGCAGGAGCCCGAGGGCGATCACGTCAGGCGTGGCTTCGAAGGCCCGCAGCCGGGCCAGGAACCGATCGGGCGTCCACCAGGTGCGGGTAGTGCCCGTGGTCCTCCCACACCTCGAAGGTCGACGACGGGCATGACCGACTCCAGCCACTGGGCGTAGTCGGGGCCCGGGTCGCTCCCATGGAGCGACAGGTACGGCACCGTCACCGCGGCGACCAGCGCGCGCACCAGCTCGTCGAGCGCCGCTCGCTCCATCTCCGAGCAGCGGCGCCCACACCCCGAGCACGCACCTCCTGCTCCGGCCGACGCAGGGCGCTCAGCCGGGCTACCTCGTGATCGGGCAGCGGACCGTGGAGGCTGTCGAAGAGCGCGGTGATCACGTCACCGAAGGCGTCGCTCCGCAGCATCGGCTCGGCGCTCCGGACCATCTCCTGGAAGCCCCCCAGGGCGATCGACTGGTCGACGTTCACGACGCGCGGCACAGGGTGAAGGCGGCGGCGTAGGCCGTCACCACGACCCCGCCCATCGAGTGACCGACCACCACCGGGGCGGGGAGCCCGAGGCGGCGACCACGGCCGCCGCGTCGCCCGCCATCGCGGCGGCGTCGTAGGCCGGGGCCAGCCGCCGACTCGCCGTGGCCGCGCAGGTCGACGGCCACGACCGTGTGGTCCTCGGCCAGGTCGGGCACGAGCGGGTCCCACGTCCGGCGGCTCTCGGTGATGCCGTGCAGCAGCACGAGAGGCGGGCCGTCGCCGGTCACGTCGTAGGCGATGTCGACCCCGTCGATCGTGGTGGTGGGCACTGGTGCTCCGGTCAGCTCGGGCGGGGTGATGCCGGTGACGCCCCAGGACACCTGCCGGGCCATCGAATACGCGGAGCTTGGCGGTGCGGATGCCCCAGAACTCGAAGCCGTACTGGTGGGCGGCGGTGTGGGCGAGCATCGACACGAGGATGCCGGCCGCCGCCATCGGGTCCATCCGCCTTCGGGAATCCGCCCGCCGACCTGCGAGCGCTGCGGGTGACGTCGGCCAGGGCCGTTGGTGATGTCGTTGAGGAGGCGGACGCGGATCTTCTGGAAGCGGCCGTCGCCCTCGTCGGTGGCCAGGTCCATCACCCGCAGCACCGGGCGGTGGTCGTCCCAGAACTCGAGGAGGGCGTCGACCAGCGCCAGGGAGGTGTCGTAGGCGCTCGGCGCCCTGCCCAGGAGCCCGTCGGTGATGATGGCCGTGAGGTGCTGCCCCTGCTGGGCCATCTCCTCGGCCAGCACGAGGATGGCCGCCTCCACGTCGGCGAAGTACTGGTAGAAGGTGGCGGGCGACGTGCCGGCCTCGCGGGCGATGTCGATCACCTTCACGTCGCGGTAGCTCGTGGTGGTGAGCATGTCGCGGGTGCACTCGAGCAGCCGCTGCCGGGTGGCGCGGCCTCGTCGACCGGGCACCCGCCCGTCGGCGGCGCGCAGGTCGTCGTCGTCCTCCGGGTGGAGGGGCGTCACCTCGGGCATGGCGAGAGGCTACCGACGATCTGACGCGGTGTCAGGTGTCGGCGGCCGCCCGCGCCCGCAGCTCGCTCTTGAGCACCTTGTTGCTGGCGTTCATCGGCAGGGCGTCCACCACCCGCACGTGGCGCGGGGCCTTGAAGTTGGCCATGTGCTCGCGCGCCCAGGCCACCACCGCGTCGGGGTCGAGCGTCGGCACCCGCGCTGGGCACCACGAACGCCATGCCGACCTCGCCCATGCGCTCGTCGGGCACGCCGATGACCGCCGCCTGGGCGATGTCCGGGTGGGTGAGCAGCAGGCGCTCGATCTCCGCCGGGTAGGCGTTGAACCCGCCGGTGATGAACATGTCCTTCTTGCGATCGGTGATGGCGACGTAGCCGCCGGCGTCCATCGTGCCGATGTCGCCGGTGTGCAGCCAGCCGTCGGCGTCGATGACCTCGGCGGTCTGGTCAGGGGCCTCGAAGTAGCCCTGCATCACGTTGTAGCCCCGCACCACGATCTCGCCGGGCTCGCCCCGCGGCACCTCGATGCCGTCGTCGTCGACGATGCGCACCTCGACGCCGGGGATGGCGCGCCCGGAGCTGCCCGGAGATGCGCTCGGCGGGTCGTCGGGCCGGCACACGGTGACGATGCCGCAGCACTCGGTGAGCCCGTAGGCGGTGACCACGGTCTCGAAGCCGAGCTCGTCCTCCATCCGCTCGATCAGCTCCACCGGCACCGGCGCCGCGCCGGTGACGGCCAGGCGCAGCGACTGCATGCGCTCGCGGTCGAGGTCGGGGTGGTTGAGGAACGTCTGGTAGATCGCCGGCGGGCCCGGGCAGCGCGGTGATGGCGTGCTCGGCCACGTTGGCCATCGCCATCGGGATGTCGAACACCGCCTGCGGCACGAGGGTGGCGCCCACGGTGAGGCAGGCGACGATCCCGGCCTTGTACCCGAAGGCGTGGAAGAACGGGTTGACCACGAGGTAGCGGTCGTCGTGGCGGAGCCCGACGATGGCGGCCCAGTCGGCGAAGCCCCGCAGGGTCTGGCCGTGGGTGGCCACCACCCCCTTGGGGTTCCCGGTGGTGCCGGAGGTGAAGAGGATGTCGGACGGGTCGTCGGCGCTGAGGGCGGCGACCCGAGCGTCGACCTCGGCGGCATCCACCACCGAGCCGGCGGCGAGGAAGTCGCTCCACGCCACCGTGCCCGGCCGGCGCGTCGCCGCGCAGCACCACCATGCCCTCGAGGTGCGGGCAGGTCGTGGCCCTCGAGCATGGCCGACGTAGTCGTTGCCGAGGAAGCCGTTGACGGTGACCAGGAGCCGGGCCCGGCTCGCCCGCAGGATGTACGCCGCCTCGGCGCCCTTGTAGCGGGTGTTGATCGGCACCACCACGCCGCCGGCCGACTGCAGGCCGAGGAGGGCGACGATCCACTCCCACACGTTCGGCGACCAGATGGCCACCCGGTCGCCCGGCTCGACGCCGGCGGCGACGAACGCCCGGCCCGCGTCGGCGGCCGCCGCGGCCAGCTCGCGCGAAGGTGAGGCGCACGTCGCCGTCGACCACCGCCTCGGCGTCGCCGAAGCGCTCGGCCGCCGCCCGCACCAGGCCGGGCGATGGTGCCCCACTCCAGGTCACCGCGGATGCCGGTCTCCATGTCCGCCATCGCTCAGCCCTTCCAGATCGCGACGAGGTCGTCGGTGGTGGTGACGGCGGCGAGCAGGGCGAGGGTGTTGTCGATGACGGCGTCGGCGTAGTCCTGCGGGATGCCGCACACGGCGTCGCGCGGCAGCACCACGTCGTAGCCACGGTTCACCGCGTCCATCACCAGGTTGGTGATGGCGACGTTCACCGACACGCCCGTGACCACGATCGTGCGGACGCCGAGGTTGCGGAGCACCGGGTCGAGGTCGGTGCCGGTCATCGGGTCGAGGCCGTGGGTGCGGGTGAGCACGAGGTCCGCGGGCTCGGGGCCGAGCGCCGGCACCACCTCCACCTCGGCGGTGCCGGGCAGCAGCGGCACCGGCGACTCTGCGCACCCCGAGGAACAGCCGGGCGTTGTTGTTGGCGCCCTTGCCGTCGGCTCGGCGGTAGGCGGTGCAGTGCACCACCTGCACGCCGGCGGCCCGGGCCGACGGGCAGCAGCCGACTCGAGGCTCGGGCAGCATCTCGCTCGCGGCCGCCTCGGCCAGGGCGGGCAGGGCCGAGCGCTCGCCCACCACGCCGTTCTGCACCTCGGAGGTGACGATCGCCGTGTGCGCCGGGTCGACGAGCGCGGCCAGGTCGAGCGGCATGGCGCCGACCCTAGACCAGGATCTGACGGGCCGTCAGGTGACCGGAGCGAGGTTGGCGAAGGCGCGGCGACGGTCCTCGGCGGCCTGGGTCGTCGCTCCACGTCCGGTGGCCGACGAGCACGTAGTCGGCGGCGTACTCGGGCTTCACCTCGCCGGTCGTCGTCGACCAGCCACACCATCGCCAGGCGGCGAGGCACGCGGACGGGGCCGTCGACGCGCCTCGAAGGTGCCGAACACCAGGTCCCACATCGGCGTGGTGACGCCCTGGTTGGCGAGCGGGTGGCCGAAGTGGTGGTGGAAGTGGTGGCGGCGCACCCAGCGCTCGTAGGGGTGGGCGACAGGCCGGCGGTGGGCGCGCCAGTGGATCCAGTCGTAGAAGCCGTAGGCCGCCACCCAGCCGACGCCGAGCGCCCCGCCCACCGGTCCGAGCGCCTGAGCGGCGTTGATGCCGAGGACCGCTCCCGACCGCCGATGACGCCAGGCCACGCGAAGTACCACGACTCGAGCACCGAGTCCCGCTGGGCGTGGTGGCGCAGGTGCTCGCTGCGAGGCGAGGCCGCGTCCCGCGGAGGGCGTGCATGGCGAAGCGGTGCATCACGTACTCGCCGAGGGTCCACAAGGCCGCACCGAGCGGCGAGCAGGGCGACGGCCGGCGAGGGCGAGCAGGGGGGTGGTCACGGCGGTCGTCTCCGTGTGGGCAGGGGGCGGGCGAGGGGCTGTCGACGCGGCGATGCCGATCGATCACGGCGTGGGCGTCGGCGAGGAGGGCGGGGTCGGCACCGAAGCCGACCAGCAGGTCGTCGACCAGCGGCCGGGCGAGGCGGCACGCCGTCGAGCAGCTCGGCGTCCCAGCGGGCCAGCTTGGTCACCTGGAGCACGCCGTTGAGCGCGGCGGCCAGCACGATCGTGCGGTCCATGGCGTCGCCGGGTGCGCAGGGCGCCGGCGTCGGCGGCGGCCTCGAAGCGCTCTCGGGCCAGGTCGAGCAGGCGGAGCACGGTGGGCAGCACCCGGGCACCCTCCTCGACGGGCACGAGCTGGTCGGCGTCGTGCATGAGCTGCTGCAGCAGGCGCTGCTCGTGCGGGAAGCGTGTCGACGCTGTCGATGCAGAAGCGGGCGAAGCCGACGAGGTGCGCGAGCGCCGCCACGCGAGGGATCGAGCGTCGGCCACCCGCTCCTCGATCGCCGGCCGCAGCAGCAGGTAGCTGCCGGTGAGGCGATCGACGGCCTCGCGCTGCACCTCGGCGACCAGGGCGCCCTTCGACGGGAAGTAGGTGTAGACGGTGCCGACGGCGGCGTCGACCTCGGCGGCCAGGCGCTGCATGGTGAGGGCGTCGAGGCCCTCCTCGGTGGCGATGAGCAGCGCCGTCTGCGAGGTACTCGCGGTGGCGGGCCAGGCGGTTCCGCGCGCGACGACCCAGCGGGAGCGTCGTCGACCGGCTGATCCTGAACCATGTTCAGAGTATGAACATGGTTCAGCCTTCCCGTCAAGGCCGGGCAGTGAGGCTAGAGTGATCTGACACACCGTCAGATTTCGGCTGGAGCCCCCATGACCCGCACGGATGCCACCCTCGAGGCCCGACCGGCCGGCTGGGAGCTGCCCACCATCGTCAGCGTCGACGACCACGTGGTCGAGCCGCCCCACGTGTGGGAGACCTGGCTGCCCGAGCGCTTCCGCGAGGCCGGGCCCCACGGTCGAGCGCCGCGGCATCGGCCACATGAAGCACATCGGCGGCGGCCAGTACGAGCAGACCTTCGACCCCGACGGGCCCGCAGGCCGACTGCTGGGTGTTCGAGGACCTCGTCTACATCCACAAGCGCCACGTCGCCGCCGTCGGCTTCGACCGCGACGACATGACGATGTCGCCGATCACCTACGACGAGATGCGCCCCGGCTGCTACGACCCCAAGGCCCGCGTCGAGGACATGGAGATGAACCACGTGGAGGCCTCGCTGTGCTTCCCGTCGTTCCCCCGCTTCTGCGGCCAGACCTTCACCGAGGCCAAGGACCGCGAGCTCGGCGAAGCCTGCGTGTACGCCTACAACGACTGGATGGTCGAGGAGTGGTGCGGCGACTCCGACGGCCAGCTCCTCCCCCTGCCGATCATCCCGCTGTGGGACGCCACGCTGGCGGCCAAGGAGGTCGTGCGCAACGCCGAGCGGGGCGCCCGGGCGGTGTGCTTCAGCGAGATCCCGCCCCACCTCGGCCTGCCGTCGATCCACTCCGGCGAGTGGGACCCGTTCTTCGCCGCCTGCCAGGACACCCAGACGGTGATCTGCATGCACATCGGCTCGTCGTCGCGGATGCCGGCCACCTCGGGCGACGCGCCGGTGGCGGTGGCGGCCACGCTGTCGTTCAACAACGCCATGGCCTCGATGAGCGACTGGCTGTTCTCCGGCAAGCTCGTGCAGTTCCCCGACGTGAAGCTGGCCTACAGCGAGGGCCAGATCGGCTGGATCCCCTACATCCTCGAGCGGGCCGACACCGTGTGGGAGGAGCACCGGGCGTGGGGCGGGGTGGCCGACCTCGTGCCCGAGCCGCCGTCCACCTACTACTACCGCCAGATCTACGGCTGCTTCTTCCGCGACCAGCACGGCATCGACAGCCTCGACAAGGTCGGCGTCGACAACATCACCTTCGAGACCGACTACCCCCACACCGACTCCACGTGGCCCAACACCAAGGCGGTGGCCACCGAGCTCATGGAGGGCGTGCCCGCCGACGTGGTGGAGAAGATCATGCGGGGCAACGCCCGCCGCATGCTCGGCCTCGACTGACCGGCAGCCTCGAGACACGCCACCCACCGACACGGCCACCGTCGCCGAGCGGTTGGTCGACCGTCTCTGGGGCGAGGTCCGCTGAGCGGACCTCGCCGACCAGAGCTGGCCCGGCGGGTTACCCGGTGTAGGTGGGGGAGCCGGCCGCCGGCCTCGCTGCCGGCGCCGGGACGGGCGTGCGCGGCCCGTCGGCCGTGACGGTGACCGTCACCGTGGCGTCGGAGCACACGGTGAAGTCGACACCACAGATCGTGTAGTCGAACGTGTCGACGCCCGTGAACCCGGCCGCCGGGGTGTAGGTGACGAGGCCGTTGGCCACCGTGGCCGTGCCGTCCGACGGCGGCGAGGCGATGGAGAGCGTGGCCGGGTCGAGCACACCGTCGGGGTCGTCGTCGTTGGCGATCACGTCGATGTCGACGGGCGTGCCCTCAGCGGTGGCGGACTCGTCGTCGACCGCCTCAGGGATGGCCACCGGCGGCCCGGACTCCTGGGTGATTGACAGGACAGCCAGGAAGAGGTTGTCGTCGCTGGAGGGGTTGGCCGTCTCCACGGTGATGTCGGCGTCGCCCTCTGTGAGGAAGGGCACCAGGTTGTAGAGCTCGTCGTCGGTGCCCCCTGAGGTGGCATCCGGGTCAGCCGGGTTGTCGGTGGCGTCCCCCACCCCACCCACGGTGATCAAGGCGCCGTCCTCCCCGACCCCGTCGTCGTAGTTGCCGGCGCACGAGGTGAGCCGGGCGCCGTTGACGTCGACCGTGGAGAACTGGTTTCCACCGCAGGCGTTGCCGGCTGCGCCCTGGTAGCTGAACCCGATGCCCAGGGCCAACGTGGCCGAGAACCCCGGTCGATCGGGCTCGAGGGGGGTGGCGAAGGCGAAGGTGAAGGCATCCCCGCTCTGCGACGACTCGCCGTCCAGCACGGCGATGGTGGTGACCGGGAGGGAGGGGTTGGAGTAGATGACCACCAGCGCCGTCCCGTCCACAACGCCCGTGATGCCGGCGTCCTCGAGGACGTTGAAGTTGGTGATGCCGCCGCCGGAGCCGACCTTGGCAGCGACGGCGGAGGTGACCGTGGCCCGCGCCGTGGCCAGAGGTGTGCTGGCGTCGGGGCCGCGCAGGGCGAGGACCACCGGCGCTCCCTCGAAGCCGATGGTGCGCTGCGCCTCGGTCGGTGCGTCGACGCCGAAGATGTACGTGGCGTAGAGGTAGGCCTGGACGACGGTGGAGCCGGCCGGCACCTCCGCCTGCAGCGTGGCCGGCTGGCCGCTGGTGGTGCCGACACCGTCGGTGGACACACCACCGCGGCCCACGAAGGTGGCGGGCACGCTCGCGTCGGGCTGCAGCAGGGACAGCGTGGCGCCCGCTGGCTGCACTCCCGGGACGGTGATCAGCAAGCCGAGCAGCGCCTACAAGCGCCGCCACGCGCGCACTCCAGCGTCGCATCCCCATGGTCGTGACCTCCGTTGATCCGCCCAACCCAGCCCGGGTCAGTGGGGAAGGGTGTAGCACACGGGCGCCGGTCGTGCCCGCGAGCTCAACCCGACCACGGTGCGCTGCAGCGTGGTGACGCTGCGCACCTCGTCGGTGAAGCCGAGGGCCCGGTAGAGCCGGAGCGCGCCGGTGGGGTTCTCGTCGTCGACGCCGAGGATGGCCCGCTCGAAGCCGTCGTCGGCCGCCGCCGATCCGGCGCAGCGACCTCGGCCAGCAGCCAGCGGGCCACGCCCTTGCCGCGCCACGGCCGGTCGGGTGCCCACCGTGTTGACCCACACCTCCACCGGCGTCTGCACCCAGTCCTGCGGGTAGGCGGCGCACAGCACGAGCGACGCCACCTCCCCGGTGGCCGGGATCGACGGCCAGCACCGAGAGGTCGGGGCGGAAGCCCCGATGGCCGGTGTACCACTGCGTCCACTCCTCCGGGGTGCGGGGCTCGCTCCCCCAGTGGTCGGCGAAGGACTCGACGTGGGCCAGCCGAGCCTCCTCGTCGAGCTCGGGCGACCACGGCACCAGCTCCAGGCCGGCGGGGGCGGGCGGCTCGGGCACGGCGTCGCCGAGCGGGCCGGGCGATCTCCAGGAAGCGGCGCACCGGCTCGAAGCCGGCCCCGGTGGCCACCGCCACGCAGGTCGGCCTGGCGGTCGCTGGCGTCCACCTGGACCGGTGCACGGGCAGACGCGGGTCGAGGCCGGCGGCGATCTCCGTCGCGCGGCGCACCGCCCACTCGAAGAGGGCAGTGCCGATGCCCCGGCCGCCGGTGGCTGGGCCGCACCCCGCCCCAGCAGCTCACCGTGTGCGCCGCTCGCTGACCGGGCATACGCCTTGAGCCACACGAAGGCCGACCAGCTCGGAGCCGTCCCACACGAACCGGGCGTCGGTGTCGGGATGCGACCAGACGGACGCCCACTCGTCGTCCAGGTCGTCGAGCTCGTACGTCTCGCCCGCGCTGGTCGACCACCTCGATGGCGGCGAGCAGCGCCGCCCACTCGGGATCGTCCTCACGCACGGGCGGCGCCCACCGCAGCTCGCTCATGGCGCGGATCCTGGCAGGCCGAGCCCGCCGGCCATCGAGCGGGTTCCGCGCCCGCCACGCGGCGCGCCTAGCGTCGCCCGGCGATGGACCCGAGCGCGCTCACCACGATCCGCTACGAGGCCGCCGACGGCGTGGCCACGATCACCCTCGACCGGGCCGACCGCCACAACGCCTTCACCACGGCGATGTGCGACGAGATGGCCGCCGTCTGGGCCCACGTGCGCGACGACGACGACGTGCGGGCCGTGGTGGTCACCGCCGCCGGCGACAAGGCGTTCTGCACCGGGATCGACCGGTCCGAGGTCCCCGCCGACGACGGCGTGGAGTACACCTTCGACCCGCTCACCTACCGCGACCCCGGCGGCCGGCTCGGGCCCCGCAGCAACGAGTGCTGGAAGCCGGTGGTGGCCGCCGTCAACGGGATGGCCTGCGGCGGCGCCTTCTACCTGCTCGGCGAGGCCGACATCCTCATCGCCGCCGACCACGCCACCTTCTTCGACCCGCACGTCACCTACGGCATGCCCGCCGTGTTCGAGCCCGCCCTCATGCTGCACCGCATGCCCTTCGGCGAGGTCATGCGGATGACGCTGCTCGGCAACCACGAGCGCATCAGCGCCGCCCGAGCCCTGGAGATCGGGCTCGTCACCGAGGTGGTCCCGGCCGCCGACCTGCCCGCCGCCGCCCACCGGGTCGCGGCCGCCATCGCCTCGCAGCCCCCCACCGCCGTGCAGGCCAGCCTGCGCTCGCTGTGGGCCGCCCGCGAGCTCACCCGCACCCAGATGCTCGACGTCGGCAACACCTTCCTCAACCTGGCCATGAGCGAGGACGCGCTGGCCGAGGGCCAGCAGGTGTTCGCCTCCGGCCAGCGCATCGACCCCACCATCCGGTGACGCCTCGCCGCCACCGTGCCGCGACGGCCGGCGCGGCGGCTTCGGGCGACCGCGCCGCCTTCGTCGACCCCGACGGCTCCCGCGCTCTCCTACGCCGATCTCGACCGGCGCTCCGACGAGGTGGCCGCCGGGCTGCGGGCCACCGGGGTCGGGCCGGGCGACGTCGTGCTGCTGCAGCTGCCGTCGGACTCCGCCTACGTCGTGGCCTACGCCGGCCGATCGCCAAGGTGGGCGCCATCACCGCCGGGCGTGAACCCCCGGCTGGCGCCACCGGAGCAGGCCGCCGTGGCCGACGCTGGCCGGAGCCGGCCCTCACGCTCGACTCGGCCGCACGCGGTCGACGCGCTCCGCCGCCGGGCGCGGTCGCCGCCGCTCGCCGACGACGCCGACCGGCCGTGGCCCTCGTCTTCACCTCGGGCACCACCGGCCAGCCCAAGGGCGCGCTCTTCACCGAGCGCCAGCTGGCCGCCATCACGCGGATCGACGTGGCCGACGCCTGGGGCGATCCCGCGGCCGCCCGCCGCCCCGATGCTGGCCGGCACCCAGTTCGCCCACGTCGGGTTCATGACCAAGCTGCCCTGGTACCTGCGCCTCGGCACCACCACCCACGTGCTCGGGCGCTGGCGGGCGGCCGACGCGCTGGCCTGCGTCGCCGAGCACCGCATCCCCTCGATCGGCGGGGTGGCCCCGCAGATCGCCCTGCTCCTCCGCGAGGACGTCGAGGCCTACGACCTCGACTGCGTGCAGACCCTCATCGTGGGCGGCGCCGCCTCGCCACCCGCCCTCGTGCGGGAGGCCGAAGCCGCTTCGGCGCCGCGTACTCGATCCGCTACTCGTCCACCGAGAGCGGCGGGCTGCGGCACCGGCACCGCCTTCGACGCCGACGACGACGAGGCGCTCTTCACGCGTGGGCAAGCCCCGCGGCGGCATCGAGGTGGCGATCCGCGACGACGACGGCCGAGCCGCTCCCCGACGGCGAGGTCGGCGAGGTGTGGCTCCGCTCCCCCACCACCATGGCCGGCGTACTGGCGCGACCCCGAGGCGACGGCCCAGACCCTCGTCGACGGCTGGCTGCGCACCGGCGACCTCGGGCTGCATCGACGACCGCGGCAACCTGCGCTGGCCGGGCGGCTGAAGGAGATGTTCATCCGCGGCGGCTACAACGTGTACCCGGCCGAGGTGGAGGCCGTGCTGGCCGACCACCCGGCCGTGGCCGAGGCGGTGGTGGTGCCCCGCCCCGACGACGTGATGGGCGAGATCGGGGTGGCGGTGGTGGTGCCCGGCCGATCCGGCGCAGCCGCCCGACGCTCGACGACCTCCGCGCCTTCCTCGAGCCGCGCCTGGCCCGCTACAAGCTGCCGGAGGACCTCCGGATCGTCGACGAGCTCCCGCTCACGCCGATGCAGAAGGTCGACCGCCGCTCGCTGGTCGCGGAGGTGTCGCGCTCGCGGCCGTGACGGTGTCATCCTGGTAAGGATGTCGGGGGACAGCTGGGCACCGGAGGCGGGGGGCGACGACGTCCTCGACTACGTGCCCCGCCACCTCGCCCCCTCCGCCCGGCGGCCGCAGTGGGCGCTTCCCACCGCCCTGGCGCTGGGTGCGGCGCTGGTCATCGCCGGCGTGGCCGGGGGTGATGGTCCTCCCCGGACGCGGAGGCCCCAGCGAGCCTCCGGCCGCCCTCGCCGCCGACCCCGGCATCGACGTGTGCAGCCAGGCCTCGGTCGCCGAGCGGGCCGGACTGGTCCTGGTCGTGGGCCTTCCCGGGGTCACGGAGGCCGATGATCCGCTGGTCGACCGACCTGGTCGCCACCGGCGTCGGCGGGGTGATGCTCCGCGACGAGAACGTCGAGGACGAGGACCAGGCCCGAGCACTGGTCGAGGGGCTGCGCGACCGCGCTCGGCAGAGCACGTGCTCGTGGCGGTCGACGACGAGGGCGGGCGGGTGTCGTCGCTGGCCGGCCTCGACCAGTCGCTGCGCTCGGCTCGGCGGCCTGGGGCAGGACGGCCGCCGAGGCCGCCGAGGAGGCCGGCCGGGACCTCGGATCGCTGGCGGCCTCGATCGGGGTCGACTGGGTGTTGGCACCGGTGGCCGACCTCGACGACGGACCCGCCGGCGGCGTCATCGGCGACCGGTCCTTCGGGGCCGACGCCGGCGATGGTGACCGGTGCAGCGGCCGCCTTCGCCGACGGCCTCCGCGAGGCCGGGGTGGCCGTCACGGCCAAGCACTTCCCGGGCCACGGCGGCGAGGGCGATCCCCACCTGGGGAGCACCGTCGGACCCGCTCGAGCCTGCTACGACATGGAGCTGCGAGGACCTCCGGCCCTTCGACCGGCTCATCGACGACGGGATCGAGGCCGTGATGATGGGCCACGTCATCTACCCCGAGGTGTGGAGCGACCTTCCGGCCAGCCTCGAGCCGGAGGCCTACGAATTGCTGCGCGACCGCGGCTTCGACGGCGTGGCCGTCACCGACGCCCTCGGGATGGGCGCAGTGCACGCTCGCTTCGGCTTCGACGTGGCCCCGGCCATGGCGCTGACCGCGGGGGCCGACGCCGTCCTCGTGAACCAGGGAGATCAGGTGCGAGGTGCTGCGCGACGGCATCGTCGGCCGCGGTCGCCGAGGGCACGCCTCACCGAGGAGCGGCTCAACGACGCCGTGACCCGCCTGCTTGGCCCTCCGTGGTCAACCCGGCGAGGACACCGTCTGCGCCGGGTGACCCACCCGCTCAGGCGAGCAGGCCCTGCACGTGGGCTGATCCCGGCGTCCGGGTCGCCCACCAGCTCCACGCCGTCGGTCACCAGCCGACGCGGCGGGTCGGCGTCGAGCAGGTCAGGGCATCGGGGCGGGCGATCCTCGGCGTCGGCCTCCCGCCCCAGGGCCACCACCTCGTCGAGGAGCGCGCGGGCGTCGGGACCGAGGAGCGACAGGTCGTCCGACACCAGGGCCATCCCGCCGCTGACGCCCACGGCCAGCGCCCACGCTCGCACCTGCTCGGCGTCGAGCTCGGTCTGCTCGGTGCGCAGCATCAGGCAGTCGGGATCGTTGAGCCAGAGGCGCCGGTGCAGGAACGAGCGGCTGAGGGTGTTGCGCCAGGCGTTGACGGTGGCCGGCTCGCCGCCCTCGTGGCCCGGCGGGTCGGTACTGGTCCGGGCGCGGGTGCCACCACGGGCGCCACGTCGGCGCCGATGCGCATGCCGTCGACGAGGCCCACGGTCGGCCCCAAGCGGGGCGCCGCACCCGAGCAGGAAGGCAGTCGTCGCCAGCCCCGCGGCGGATCGCCTCGAAGCCGGCCCGCACCCGCTGGGCCGGCGTCCGGCCCGGGTCGGCGTAGGCACCCGGCAGACGACGGCGCGTAGGTGAAGTCGAGCTTGAGGTAGGGAAAGCCGGCGTCCACCAGCGCCCGGGCCACGGTCTCCAGATGGGCTGAGCACCTCGGGTGCGGTGGTGTCGAGCGTGTCGACCGGGCCACCCCACGCCGTCGTTGACCATCCCCACCAGCGGCGTTCCCGCTGGCGCGGTGGGTGGCGATCCAGCCCGGGTGGGCGACCGCCACCGCCGACTCCGGGGCCAGCGAGGAAGGGGGCGAGCCAGATCCCCGGCGTGACCCCCTCCGGCGGCGATCGTCGCGGCGATGCCGTCGAGCGGAGGAGGGGAACCGATCGTTGGTCGTCCAGCCAGTCGCCGATGGCGGGCTGGAACCCGTCGTCGAGCTGGAACATCTCGAAGGGCCAGTCGCCGACATGGGCGAGGTTGGCCCGCAGGTCGGCCTCGGTGACGTGCGTGGAAGTAGTGGTACCAGGAGCACCAGCCCACCTGGTACGGCGCCGACGTGCGGGCGGCCCCGGCCCGGCCGAGCGCGGCGGCCCACGACTCCAGCAGCGCCGACGGATCGCCCTCCCCCTCGCTGAGCACGCACCGTCGTGCAGCTCGCGTCGCTCGCCCGCCGCCAGGACCGCCCCGCCGAGGTAGGCCTCGATCCACACCTCGATGCGCTCGGGGTCATCGACGGGCGCACCGGACGCGGAAGGTGCCGTCGTGGTCCCATCCGCCCAGGAACCCGGCCACCAGCGACGGCGCCGCGTGTCGTCCCGCAGGGCGGTCACCAGCTCGCTGCGCAGCTCGCCGTCCTCGGCGCGAGCCGGGTCGGCGTGGTGCATGCCCAGGACGAGGGAGCGCACGCCCTCAGCCCGTGAGGGGTCCTGGTCCACCCGGAACGTGGCCACCGCCGTCGGCGACCACGACTGGTACCCGTGGCGCAGCACCCGCAGCGGCTCCACCACCGGCTCCAGCGCGGTCACCACGGCCACGGCCTCGACCGAGCACGGGTCCGTCGGAGCGGTTGGCGACCGACCACGTCAGCTGCTGGCCGTCGAAGGACCACTCCACCTCGATGGCGTCGGGATCGGCGGCCCGGACGTCGACCCGGTCCCCCCGCAGCAGCATCCGCGCACCCTACGTGCCACCCGAGGTTCGGGGCGGGTCAGTGGCGGGGGTGGAGGGCGAGCGCCCCGACAGCGAGCAGCGCAGCGGCGAAGGGCCAGGCGGGCGGGGCGCCGCCAGTGGCCGGCAGGGTGCCGACGGGGCCCGGAACAGGATCGGCAGCCGGCGGCGCCGGCGGGGACGAGGGCTGTGCCGGATCAGGTGAGGTGGGCGCCGTGGCGGCACGGAACCAGATGGGGGCCGTGACAACGTCGTAGGCCTCGTCCCGGCCGCAGTCTTCGCTGTCGGGCGCGCACGCCACCACCAGCCACCACGCCTCGCCCTCGTCGGGCGTGGACACAGGCCGGGACGCCGTGAACCGGCCGGTTGCGGTCGGCTCGGCCCAAGGGCTCGGGCGCCTCGAGGGCGCTACCCAGGAGCACCACCGGCGCTCCGGCAGGCAGGCCGAGACGCGTCGAAGTGCAGCGCGTGGGTGCCGCCGCCCTCCACCACCGATCCGAGGGGGACCCCGTCATCGGCAGTGAAGCTGACCGTCGGCACGACAGCCCGTTGGCCGGGCGATCCACCGACCACCGCCTGGCTGAGGGCGATGGTGCGGTGGTGCTGCAGGGCGAAGTAGTAGTCGCGGGGGCTGACGCCACGGGTGAAGATCAGGGTCTTGCCGTCGTCGGAGCTCGACCACTCGAGCTGGTGCTCGTCTTCGGCTGCGATGGGACCGAGGTGCCAGCCGTTGCGCAGAGCCTTCAGGTACCACGTGAGATCGTCGCCGCCCCGTACCTCGATTCCGGCCACGCGGTCGTCGAGGTCGGGGATCAGGGCGAGGTCGTCCCAGTTGGCGCCGCCCTTCGTGTCGCCCAGGATCTGGTTGTGGGGGAAGTCGCCGTCGAAGGGGGTGAGGGCGGGCTGGCCACCGGGGTGGTTGAACACCACGAGGGCGTCGTCCCCCCCACCGGCGGTCGAGTCGGTACGGAGCCAGTCCCAGAAGATCTGCATCGAGACGTAGCTGGCGTCGACCTTGGCGTTGACCACGTTCCGAGAGAAGTAGACGCCGAGGTGGTTGTAGTAGTCGTTGGTCCACTCGAACCCGCGCATGGCGGTGAAGGCGGGTGTGGTCGCCTCGATGGCCTGGGCGAGGGTCTCGTTCCACTTCCGGTAGTGCTCGGCACCCTCGAGGTGGGAGCACTGCAGCGGCGGGATGATCCCAGTCAGCTCCAGGTTGGCGATCCCGGCCGGGATCCCGGCGGGGTCGATGCAGGCCTCTGCGGTGGTGATCGGGAGCCGCTCGTTCTCCGAGTGCTCGCTGGAGAGGAGGTAGTCGACGATGACACCAGAGTCTCCGTCTCCACCGTCGATGGTGTTGTGCCCCGTTCGCGCCGCCTTGTAGTAGTCGGCCGGGCGGGTGTCGGGGTCCCCGTCGGAGTAGCCGCTGTGCTCGTGGACCACGCCCACCCGTTGGGTGAGCGGCAGCTGCGGGTTGGGATCGGTTCCGGACCGGTACTGGGGCTCGGGGTACCCGGTGGCTTCGCACACCTCCGCCACCCACTGCAGGTCGCACACCTGCCGGAGCGCGGCGGTGGCGGCATCGGTGGGATCAGGCGGCCCCGCCGACGCCGATCCCGGAAGTGTCGCCCCCAGCAGCAGCAGCAGCACCGCCGCCCCCGCCCCCAAGATCTGTGGACGCTTTCGTTCGCATAGCGAACGAATCGCTCCACAGATCATGTCGGGGTGGGGGTGGTGCCGAGGATGCTGACGAAGCTCACCATCTCACCCGGGTAGCCGCCGAGGTTGTGGGTGAGGGCCAGGTTGCGGTCGTCGACCGTGGAGATCTGCCGATCCTCTGGCGCCTCCCGCCGGAGCTGCAGCCAGGCCTCGAACATCATCCGCAGCCCCGAGGCCCCCACTGGGTGCCCGAAGGACTTGAGCCCGCCGTCGGGGTTCACGGGGAGCTCCCCGTGGAGGTCGAAGGTGCCGGCCTGGATCTCCTTCCAGGCGGTCCCCCGGTCGCAGAAGCCGAGGTCCTCCATGAGCACGAGCTCGGTCGGGGTGAAGCAGTCGTGGACCTCAGCCATGGCCAGCTCGGCCCGAGGGTCGGTGATGCCGGCCTGGGCGTAGGCGTCGCGGGCGCAAGCGGCGATCTCGGGAAAGGTGGTGTAGTCGTAGGCCGGATCGCTCAACCCCGAGCCGTTGCCGGCCACGAACGACAGAGCCTTCACGTACAGGGGTGCGTCGGTGTAGCGGTGGGCATCCTCGGCCCGGCACACGATGGCGGCCGCCGCCCCGTCGGCCACCCCGGCGCAGTCGAACACCGACAGGCAGCCCGCCACCTCCGGCATGGCAAGGATCTGCTCCACGGTCATCTCCCGCCGGAACTGCGCCCGCGGGTTCCGAGCACCGTTGTGATGGTTCTTGGAGGCGATCCGGGCGAGCACGGCCTTGAGCTCGTCCATCGGGACGCCGTACCGCTCGGCGTAGGCGGGGGCGACCATCGAGAACATGGCGGCGGCGGTCAGCGTGCGCTGGGTGCCGTCGCTGGGCACCGGGAAGGCGTTGAGGCCCTGGTAGCCCGAGTCCTTGACCTTCTCCACGCCCACGGCCATGGCCAGGTCGTAGGCGCCGGAGGCGACCGCGTAGGCCGCCTGGCGCAGGGCCTCGGATCCGGTGGCGCACATGTTCTCCACCCGCGTCACCGGCTTGCCCTCCAGCTGCAGGGGCTTGGCCAGCACCATGCCGCTCATCCCGCCCTGGGCCGTACCGAGCCAGTAGGCGTCGACGTCGTCCTTGCCCACACCGGCCGACGCGAACGCCTCGTCGGTGGCATCGATCAGCAGGTCGTCGAGCCCCTTGTCCCAGTGCTCTGCGAAGCGGGTGCAGCCCATCCCCACGATGGCGACTCGGTCCTTGATGCCATGGGAGCCCATCAGACGATCCGTGCCTTCCAGAAGTAGTTGTGGATGCCGTCGGCGGTGAACAGCCGGCGGAAGGTGAGCTCCACCCGTGCACCGATGCGAACCTGGTCGACGTCGACGTCGGTGAGCTCCACCGGCAGCCGACCGCCGCCGTCGAAGTCCACCACGGCGAACACCACCGGCGGGCTGGGCGAGTAGGCCAGTCGGTCGACGGTGTAGGTGGCGATGGTCCCGGCGGCGTCGGCCATGGGCACGGCGACAGCATCGCCGGGCTGGGGCGGGAGGTGGACCTCCTCGGACCCCGACCGCCGACGACCCCACGAAGCCGAACTTCCAGTCCGCTGACCGGCCGGCCGCCGACGCCGAGGGCCGGGTAGGTTCAGGGCGTCGGGGCGGCTCCACCGGGAGCACCCCACGCCACCGCAGGTAGGTGCCGTAGTCGATCGGCGCCCCTCCGGCGGCCTGCTCGCGCACGGGGCGGGCCGGGGTCCATGCGGTGATGGCCTCGGTGGCTCGGAAGAGGAGGACGTCGGCTCCATCGGCCAGCACCACCAGGGCGATCACCTGTCCGGGCGAGGCCTGCTCCAGCGCGGCGGTGAGCAGCAGGGCCGGCTGGGCGGCGCCGGCGTTCCCGATGCCCGCCGCCAGCTCCGCCCCCACCAGATGATCTCCCACCCCCAGCCGCTTGCCCAGCGCTCCGACGGCGCGGCCGTGGGTGCCGGCGATGGCGACGAGCGCGACCTGGTCGGCCACCAAGCCTGCTGCCTTCAGAGCGTCGTCCCACGCCTCCTCCCCGAGGGGCACGTAGCGGGTCTCGCCGTAGCGCTCCTCCCACACCTTCGACCGGGCGTCGCCAGGAGCCCGCCAGCGGTCGAGGAACTCCTCGGTGGCCTGCCCCCGGCCGATCGCCTCGGCCAGCACGGGGGTGTCGGGGGCATCGTCCCCGAAGACCACCGCGGCGGCCCCGTCGCCGAAGGTGGCCTCGTCGGGGCCCCCGGCCAGCCCGCTGCGGAGGTCGGACGCCACCACGAGCTGGGTGCCCGCTCCATCCGCGGCCGCGGCAAGGGCGCCCACCGCGGAGCGCACGGAGCCGTTGGCGTCGAAGGCGGCCGCGCTCCGGGCGAGGCGAAGGGCGGCGTGCAGCGTCGCCGCGTTGGTCTTGTCGGCGTAGGCGGGGGCGACGGTGGAGAACCACACGGTAGAGGGCGACGTTCCTGGCACGGGCCGCAGGGCCAACCGGGCGGCTTCCACGCCCATGGTGGTGGTGTCCTCGTCGTAGCCGGCGACGGTTCGAGTGCCCGTTCCCCCCCCACCACCGGCGACCGGTGCGATGGCGGCGCGGTCGAGACGACGGTGGGGCAAGTAGGCGCCGGCGCCGACGATGCCGCGGGTCATGGAGCGAGGCTACGGCGGAATCTGACGGGTCGTCACATTCGCGCCTACCGTCGGCCCCGTGCGCCTGGGAGACATCGCCAACGCCGCCGCGCGGCCGGCGGGGAAGCCGCTGGACGGTGTGCGGGTGCTGGCGCTGGAGCAGATGCAGGCCCTTCCCTTCGCCACCCAGCTCCTCGCTCGCCTCGGCGCCGACGTCGTCAAGGTGGAGAACCCGACGGGCGGCGACCTGGGTCGGGGTTCGCAGCCGGCGATGACCGACCCCGACGGGCGGTCTGTGGGGGCGACGTTCCTGCGCAACAACCTCGGCAAGCGAAGCATCTGCGTGGACCTGAAGGCGCCGGCGGGGCGCGACCTCGTGCTGCGCCTCGCTCCCCGCTTCGACGTGATCGCGGAGAACTCCAAGGCCGGGGCGATGGCCCGCCTGGGACTCGGCTACGAGGACATCGCAGCCGTCCACCCCGCCGCCGTGTACCTCTCTGTCTCCGGCTTCGGCAACCGCGGGCCTCCCCCTACGACTCGTGGCCGGCCTTCGCCCCGATCGTGGAGGCGATGTCCGGCATCTACGAGTTCAAGCGCCGGGGCGACGACCCGCCGGTGGTGGCGCCCGTCGGTGCCCTCGGTGACATCGGCTCCGGCCTCTTCGCCGTGATCGGGGTGCTCTCGGCGTTGCGTCACCGGGACGCCACCGGCACCGGCCAGCACGTCGACATCGCCATGCTCGACGCCATGGTGTCGATGACGGATCTGGTGACCAACTTCTGGTCGCTCGGGCTGCGCGACGGCGCGGTGGCCCCGCTCATCATGGACGGCTTCCGCGCCTCCGACGGCTGGTTCATCGTGCAGGTGGGCCGCGAGCCGCAGTTCGCCGACGCTGGCGAGGCTGGTCGGCGAGCCAGGCTGGCTCGACGACCCTCGCCTGGCAGAGCGGACGGGATGGGTGGCCCACCTCGAGGACGTGATCCGTCCGGCCGTGGAGCGGTGGGCGAACGGCATGACCCGACTGGAGGCCTGCGCGGCCATGTCGGCCGCCGGGCTGGCCGCCGGGCCCTGCTACCGCGACGAGGAGGTGGTGGCCGACGAGCACGTCGCGCGCTCGCCACATGCTCGTCGAGGTTCCCCGCAGCGACGGCGTCGCCGAGCCGGTGCTGGTGCCGGGCAACCCGGTGAAGCTGAGCAACGTGGCGGAGGGCCCCGAGACCCGCGTGCCCTGGCTCGGCGAGCACACCGACGCCGTCCTCGCCGAGGAGCTGGACCTGACGCCTGAGGACCTGGCCGGCGCTGCGGTCCACTGGCACCATCGCCTGACCAGCAGGGTCGCCTCCGGCGATATCGTGCGCAGGTGATCACGCTACCGACGTACTCCAGCTTTGCTGTACCGGTGGCGGGCGGATCGCTCCACGTGGGGCGTTGGGGGGAGGGGCCCCGCCTCGTGGTGGCCGCCCACGGCATCACCGGCAACCATCGATCGTGGCAGGCCGTGGCCCGGCACCTCGGCCCCGACGTCTCGCTCGTGGCTCCGGACCTGCGCGGCCGGGGCCGGTCGACCGAGCTGCCCCCACCGTTCGGGATGCGCCAGCACGCCGACGACCTGGTCGCGGTGCTCGACCACCTGGGTGCCGGATCAGCCGCGCTGGCCGGCCACTCGATGGGGGCCTACGTGGCCACCGTGGCCGCTACCGGGAGCCCCGAGCGCTGGTCGAGCGTCGTGCTGGTGGACGGCGGGGTGGCGCTGCCGCTCCCGAAGGGGGTCGACCCCGACGCCATGCTCGCTGGTGTGCTGGGCCCGGCCCTCGCCCGCCTGGAGATGACCTTCGCCGATCGTGGCACCTACTTCGACTTCTGGCGCGACCACCCCGCGCTCGTCGAGCCGGGCGCGTGGAACGACGACACCGAGGCGTGGCTCGACCACGACCTGGCCGGCACGGCGCCCGAGCTGCGCTCGTCGGCCTCCCTCGAGGCGGTGCGCTTCGACGGCCGCGAGCTGCTGGTGGACCGGGAGGTGCGCGAGGCCTTCCACGGGCTCAAGCAGCCCACCGTCCTGCTGCGGGCGCCGAGGGGACTTCTCAACCAGGTGCCACCGCTCCTCCCCGATGAGCTCATCGATCCGCTGCGGGCCGCCTGGCCGGTCCGGCTGGAGATGCTGGTGACCGACACCAACCACTACTCCATCCTGCTGGCCGCCAAGGGAGCCAAGGTGGTGGCGTCTCACCTCGGCGCCGCCTGCACGAGCTCCTAGAGGATCTGGCTCAGGAAGAGCTTGGTCCGCTCCTCACGCGGGTTGGTGAAGAAGTGCTCGGGGGTGCCCACCTCCACCACCTCGCCGTCGGCCATGAACACCACCCGGTCGGCCACCTCGCGCGCAAAGCCCATCTCGTGGGTCACCACCACCATCGTCATGCCGCTGCGCGCCAGCTCCTTCATGGTGTCGAGCACCTCGGCGATCATCTCGGGGTCGAGGGCGGAGGTGGGCTCGTCGAAGAGCATCACCCTCGGTTCCATGGCGAGGGCCCGGGCGATGGCCACGCGCTGCTGCTGACCACCGGAGAGCTGCCCGGGGTACTTGTCGGCCTGCTCGGGGATGCGCACCCGCTCCAGCTGCTCCCGTGCCACCCGCTCCGCCTTGGCCTTGTCCCAGCGGCGCACCTGCCGCGGGGCGAGCGTGACGTTCTCGAGGACGGTGAGATGGGGGAAGAGGTTGAAGCTCTGGAACACCATCCCCACCTCCCGTCGGATGGCCTGGATGCCCCGGACGTCGTGGGTCAGCTCGGTCCCGTCGACCACGATCCGCCCCCGGTCGTGCTCCTCCAGGCGGTTGACGCAGCGGATGAGGGTGGACTTCCCGGAGCCGGACGGACCGATCACCACCACCACCTCCTGGCGGCCCACCACCAGATCCACCCCCTTCAGCGCGGCGAAGTCGCCGAACCACTTCTCCACCCCCTCGCAGGTGATCATGGGCTCCCCGGTGCCTCCGGCGACGGTGGCGGTGTCGGTGAGCGATGCGGTCGGTTCGGTCATCTCGTCCCCACTCCCAGGCGCCGCTCGATGCGGCGGCTCTCCCTCGACATCGTGTAGCACCCGACCCAGTACAGGAAGCCCACGAAGGTCAGCGTCACGGCGTCGAGCCCCTGCCCGAGGAAGTCGGGCTGGGTGACCGCTGCGCTGGCCACTCGCAGGATCTCGAGGACCCCGATGATGCTGAGCAGCGACGTGTCTTTGTACAGGCTGATGAACTGCCCCACCAGCGCGGGAATGACTGCCCGAAGGGCCTGGGGCAGCACGATGCGTCGCATCACCGCGATCTGCGAGAGGCCCAGCGCCTGGGCGGCCTCGTACTGGCCTTTGGGCACGGCCTGCAGCCCGCCGCGCACGACCTCCGCGATGTACGCCGCTTCGAAGGCGACGATGGCGATCATGGCCCGGACCAGCAACCCGGGCGGATCGAAGTAGGTCGGGAACATGAAGAAGATCACGAACTGCCCGAGGAAGAGCAGCGTGATGAGCGGCACCCCGCGGAACACCTCGATGTAGATGACCGTGAGCCACCGCACCGCCGGGAGGCGTGAGCGCCGGCCGAGGGCCAGCACCAACCCGATGGGGAAGGCCACCACGATCCCGGCCACGGTGACGAAGACCGTGAGGTGCAGTCCGCCCCAGCTGTCCCAGCCCACTCCGTCGAAGGCCACGACCACCTGGAGGGCCGCCAGCAGGAGCAGGGCCAGCGACGGCCACGACCAGCGCGCCCAGGACCGTGGCACCCGCGACGCCGCTGCTCGCGATGCGACGAGGGTGGCGACGCTGGTGATCACGAGGAGCGTCGGCAGCACGGTGCGGGTGAAGGAGAGCACCGCACCGGTGCCCACGAGCAGCGGCCAGAAGCGGCGGAGCCCGCTGGCCAGTGACGCCCGCGGATGGTGGACGCCGGCGGCCTCGTCGGCCGGGTCGCGGGCCAAGCGGCTGGCCGCGCCGAAGGCCAGACCGACCCCGAGGGCGACGAGGTGCAGGGCGGTCCAGACGCGCCAGAGCTCGTCGGCGGGGAACCGTCCCACCATGAAGAGCCGAAGGTTCCGCCGGACCACCTCCCAGTCAGCGCTCACCAGGACGAAGCGGGCCAGACGGAACGTCACCCATCCGAGGAGCCCGCCGAAGACGAGTGTGAGGACGGAGCTGACGGCACCGGAGAAGAGGTTCTGGCGGAGCCACTGCTGGGGCGCGACACGAGCGTCCGGCCGCTGGAGCCCCGCTGCGACCGTCATCGCTCCACCAGCTGCAGACGCCGGTTCACCAGGTTGGACAGCAGCGACACGGCGACGGAGATGACCAGGTAGATGCCCAGCAGGAGGATGATGGCCTGGACGGCCGGGTTGCCGTTGCCGATCACCTGGCGGGTGATGAGGGTGACCTCGGAGAAGCCCACGGCGATCCCCAGCGAGGTGTTCTTCGTGAGGTTGAGGAACTGGTTGATGGTGGGCGGGATGGCGACGCGGAAGGCCTGCGGCAGCACCACGTACCGCAGGCGCTGGCCGTCGGTCAGCCCCAGCGCCGTGGCGGCCTCCGCCTGCCCGGGCGGCACCGACTGGATGCTCCCCCGCACGATCTCGGCGACGTGGCTGGCGGTGTAGAGCACCAGCCCCGTGAGGAGGGCCGCGTACCCCGTGGACATCGACGCCCCGCCGCGGATGCGCCGGCCCGACGCATCGGCGGTCGACACGTCGAGGGGTCCTCCCAGGGCGAGGAAGCCCGCCACCGCCACGGCGACGACGGTGGCCAGCGCCCACAGCACCCGATGGTGCGGTTGCCCGGTGCCCTCCGACCGACGGGTGCGCCACCACCCCACGAGCAGCGCGGCGACGGCCCCGACCCCGAGGACCAGGAGGTAGGCACCGGCGCCTCCAGCGTCGATCGGGGCGGCCACCGCCAGCTCCCGGTTGTTCAGGATGAGCAACCCCCCGAGGTCCACCGAATCCTCGATCCGGGGCAGGGCGTTCAGCACCACGGCGGCGTTGACGAAGATGATCACCAGCAGCGGCGGGATGTTGCGGAGCGCCTCCACGTACAGGGCAGCCCCCTGGCGCACCAGCCAGTTCGACGACAGACGGGCCACCCCGAGGATCGTGCCCAGCACCAGGGTGAGGGCCATCCCCACCACGGCCACGAGCAGCGTGTTCTTCACCCCGACCGCGAGGGCATCGCTCACCGGCTGGCCGGGCCGGAAGTCCGAGTAGGCGATGTTGACGCCGGCCGGCTGGTCGAGGAAGTCGAAGGACTGGTCGATGCCCAGGACCCTCTGACGGGTTCGCACGTTGTCGTAGAGGAACCCGACCACCGCCACCACCCCCGCCACCGCCGCCACCTGGGCGACGGCGCGCAGGACCCGCACGTCGCGCCACGGCGGCGTGCGGGTCCGGGTGGCGACGGTCAGCGGTACGGGATCGGGTAGAGGAGCCCCGGCTCGTCAGCGTTCCACAGGTTGTTGAGGCCGCGCTCCAGGTCGAGCGGCGTCCCCGGACCGACGTTGCGGTCGTAGATCTCGGCGTAGTTGCCGACCTGGCCGATCACCTCGATGGCGAAGTCCTCCGGCAGCCCCAGGCCCGGGTCGAGCACGGCCGGCTCCGCGCCCTCCTCGGCCGCGAAGGGCTGGCCGAGGAACCGCAGGATGTCGAGGTCGTCGCTGCCTGTCATCTCCTCGACATTGTCGGAGGTGATCCCGAGCTCCTCGGCCTGCATGGTGGCCATGACCGCCCAGTTCACAGCGTCGAACCAGTCGCTGTCGCCGTCGCGGACCACCGGGCCGAGCGGTTCCTTCGAGAAGGTCTCGTCCAGGATCACCAGGGCATCGGGACCACCCTCGGCGTCAGGGAAGGCGGAGCGCACCCCGGCCAGCTGCGACTTGTCGGAGGTCCAGCCGTCGCACTGCCCGGCGATGAAGGCCGCCTGGAGCTGCTCGTTGTCGGCGAAGGTGAGTGGGGTCACCTCGAGCCCGGCCGTGCCGAAGCGGGTGGCCAGGTTGAGCTCGGTGGTGGTGCCTTGGAGGACGCAGACAGTGGCACCGTCCATGTCGTCGATGGCGTCGAACCCGGCGTCGCCTCGCACCATCATCCCCTGGCCGTCGTAGAAGGTGGTGGTGACGAAGGCGGCTCCCTCGCCGCCATCTCGCGAGGCGGTGTAGGTCGTGTTGCGCACCAGCACGTCGATCTCGCCCGACTGCAGGGCGGTGAAGCGCTGGTCGGCCGTCAGCGCCGTGAGCTCCACGGCGTCAGCGTCGCCCAGCACGGCGGCCGCGATCACCCGGCAGTACTCGATGTCGAAGCCAGAGAAGTCGCCGGCCTCGTCGAGGAACCCGAACCCGGGGACGGCATCGTTGACGCCGCACTTCAGGGTGCCGCGGTCGATGACCTTCTGCAGGAGGCCGTCGCCCCCGCCACCATCGCCCTCGGTGGTCTCGGTGGGGCTGTCGGTCCCCGCCGCACCCTCATCGGCGCCCGGGTCGTCGTCGTCGCTGCACGCGGCGCCGAACAGGGCCAAGGCGGCCACCAACCCCAGTGCCCGCAGTGTCCTCTTTCGTCCTGCCATGCCGGTCCTCCAGTGTCTTGGGACCGACCGATGTCGTCTGGGTGCCCGCCAGGCCCGGTCGCTCCGGTCTGGGTTCCCTCCGTCGGCGCCGACCCTAGCGAAGGGTCCTCGGCGCTCGCCGTCGGATCGCGGTCAGCCGTCCTTGGGCGGCGGCCGCCACGCGACGGCCAGCAGGGCGACGGCGCCGCCCACGCCCCCGACCAGCGCGATGAGCAGCCCGGTGGTGCCGACGAGGTCGTCGTCGATCTCGAGCAGGTGGTCGAGCGACCACTCGCCCCCGCCCACCACGGCCAGGACCAGCCCGGTGATGGTCAGGGTCATCACGTACTCCCAGCCCTCGCCGGGGCGGAAGATGAAGAAGCCGTTGCCGCGGTGGTTGGTGACGATGGCCACCAGCATCACGCCGATGACGGCCGCTCCGCCGAAGGGCATGAGGAGCCCCAGCACGAGCAGCGTCCCGCCCACCACCTCCGTGATGCTGGCCAACCAGGCATGGACGATCCCGGGCCGCATCCCCAGGCTCTGGAACCACCGTCCCGTGCCGGCGATCTTGCCGCCTCCGAAGATGTGGTTGATGCCGTGGGCCAACAGCACCGCACCGATGCCGCAGCGGAACACGAGCAGGGCCAGGTTGATGGCGTCGAGGTCGGCGTCGCTCATCGGGCGACCGTACCGGGATCGACCACCGCAGAGAGCCATCGGTACGCTCGGCGCCCATGCCGAAGGCCCGCACCCTCGCCACCATCGTCGGGGTGGTCACCGCGGCGGCCGCTGGCGCCCTGGCCGTCCAGGAGGCGCGGCGCCGGCGGGCGGCCGGGGGCCCGGCGTCACCCGTGCTGTCGTCCACCCGCAACGCCCGCAGCGCCGCCATGGCGGGGGTGGGTGCCAAGACCGGTGGTCAGTACGCCCTCCACCGAGCGCGGAAGGTCTTCGCCTCCGCCGAGCGTCAGGCCGAGCTCGACGCCTCCTTCGAGCTGAAGACGGCCGAGAGCATCGCTGAGGCTCTGGGCAACATGAAGGGTGCCCTCATGAAGCTGGGCCAGATGGCCAGCTACCTCGACCAGGGGATGCCCGAGCCGGTTCGCCAGGCGCTGGCCGAGCTCCAGGCCAACGCCCCGCCGATGAGCGCCGAGCTCGCTGCGCAAGTGGTGCGCGAGGAGCTCGGCGCCCCTCCCGAAGAGCTCTTCGCCGAATGGGACCCCAAGCCCATCGCTGCCGCGTCGATCGGCCAGGTGCACCGAGCCATCACCCGCGACGGCCGAGCCGTGGCCGTCAAGGTGCAGTACCCCGGGGTGGGCGACGCCATCAGGGCCGACCTCGACAACGCCGGGATGCTCTTCGGGGCGATGGGCATGATGCTCCCGGGCTTGGAGCCCGAGCCGCTGGTGGAAGAGCTCCGAGATCGGTTGGTGGAGGAGCTCGACTACGAGCAGGAGGCCGACAACCAGCGACTGTTCGCGGAGTACTACGCCGGGCACCCGTTCATCCACATCCCGGGCGTCGTCGACGAGCTGAGCGCCGAACGGGTCCTGACCACCGAGCTGGCGGAGGGCGTGCGCTTCGACCAGGTGGAGGGGTGGAGCCAGGCCGAGCGGGATCTCGCAGCCGAGGCGATCTTCCGATTCGTCTTCGGGAGCCTCTACCGCCTGCACGCCTTCAACGGCGACCCGCACCCCGGCAACTATCTCTTCCGCCCGGGTGGCCAGGTGACGTTCCTCGACTTCGGGCTCGTCAAGCGGTTCGAGCCGCCCGAGGTGGACCTGATCGCGTCGATGCTCAAGGCGATGGTGGTGGACAACGACATCAAGGAGTACCGCCGTCTCATCGAGAGCATCGGGATGCTCAAGCAGGGCACTCGGTTCACCGACGAGGAGGTGCTGGACTACTTCGGCCACTTCTACGACTTCGTCCAGCGCGACGAGGTGGGCACCATCACCCCCGAGTACGCCTCCGAGACCGTGCGCCGCTTCTTCGACTACGGAGGCGACCACGCCGAGATCCTGCGCGCGGCCAACATGCCGCCGTCGTTCGTCATCATCCAGCGCATCAACCTCGGCCTCTACGCCATCTTCGGGCAGCTCCGTGCCACGGCCAACTGGCGACGCATCTCCGAGGAGATCTGGCCGTTCGTCGACGGACCACCGTCCACTGCGCTGGGCCGGGAGGCAGCCGAGTGGGCGGCGGCCAGAGGGTACGGGTGATCGAGGTCGTCGCCCTCGACGGCGACGACACGCTGTGGCACAGCGAGCACCTCTTCGTCGACACGCAAGACCGGTTCCGCTACTCTGGTCCGCCCGCACGTCGACCTCGACGATGCCGCCCTGGACGCCAAGCTCCTCGAGGTGGAGCGGCGGAACCTCCCCCTGTTCGGGTACGGCGTGAAGGCCTTCACGCTGTCGCTGCTCGAGACAGCCATCGAGATCACCGGCGGGCGCATCCCCGGCGGCGACCTCCAAGCCGTCCTCGACCTGGGCAAGGTGCTCATGGACCACCCCGTGAACCTCCTCGACGGCGTGCAGGGAGGCCGTCGATGCCCTCACCGACCGCTACCGGGTGATGGTCATCACCAAGGGCGACCTGCTCCACCAGGAGACCAAGGTGGCTCGGTCGGGCTTGGCCGAGCTGTTCTGGCAGGTGGAGATCGTGTCCGAGAAGGACGAACCCACCTATCGGCGCATCCTCGCCCGTCACGACATCGATCCCGCCACCTTCGTGATGGTGGGCAACTCGGTGCGCAGTGACGTGCTGCCTGTCCTCGCCCTCGGTGGCCGGGCGATCCACGTTCCCTACGCAGTCACCTGGGCGCTCGAGCACGTCGCGCCCGACCCCGAGGTGCACGACTTCCCGGTGCTGGCCTCCCTGGTCGAGCTCCCCGATGCCATCGAACAGCTCCAGGCGCGCCTGACCCATGGCCCCGCTCACCGTCGCCACCTTCAACGTTCACTGGGGCCGGGGGTCCCGGCGCGATCGATGGCCCCGCTTCGACGTGATCGAGGCCTGCCGGGCACTCGACGCCGACGTCATCGCGCTTGCAGGAGACCTGGGCACCCGACGCCGGCGCGGCCCAGCACGACGAGGTGGCCGAAGCCCTCGGGCTCGACGTGCGGTCGGTGGCCACGGCCCGGGCGGTCCTGCGACCCCAAGCCGAAGCTGATCAGCCGGGCGGACCCCGACCGCTCAGCGGGCGACGGCGACTGGTGCGTGGCGATCCTGTCCCGGCTGCCGATCACCACGACCCGATCCATCGAGCTGCCCGACCTCCGGTTCGACCCGTGGAGCCGGGTGCTTCTCCAGGTGGCGGATCTCGACGTGGATCGACGCCGACTGCACGGTCGTGGCCACCCACTTCAGCCACCTGGAGTTCGGGATCGCTGCTGCCACGCCCGGCCGCTGCGGCGAGCACTGCCGCCGGTGGCGACAGCCGGCCGTGCTTCGTCGGGGACATGAACATGTGGGGGTGGACGATCGCGGCCATGACCCCCGAGGGCTGGCGCCGCGTGGTGCAGGGCAAGACGTGGCCGGCCCATCGGCCGACGCACCAGATCGACCACATCCTGGTCACCCCGTCGGTGGAGGTCGTCGGCAGGCGAGCGTGCTGCCCGACCTCGGCTCCGACCACCGCGCCGTGCGGGCCCGGCTGCGTGGTCCCGTGAGCGGGCCCGTCGTCTTCCTGTGCACCGGCAACGCGGCCCGGTCGGTGATGGCCGGCGCTGCGCTGGCTGCCCACCTCCCGGACTGGCACGTGACCACCGCCGGGACGCTGGTGGTCGAGGGCCAGCCGATGAGCTGGCGGACCAAGGCCGCCCTCGAGGCGGTCGGGCCTCGCCGCTCCCTCACCATCGCAGCCGACAGGCAACCGGACGCCGAGCTCGGGCATGCTGCGCTGGTGATCGCCCTCGCGCCGGAGCACGTCCACTGGGTGCGCCGCACCCACGCCGAGGCGGCCGTCGCGCACGGCCACCCTCCGCCGTCTGGCTCGCCACCTGCCCGACCGACGACGGCCCCCTCGCCGAGCGGGTGGCCACCCTGCGCCTGGCCGACCAGGAGCTGGAGGACTGGGAGGAGGTCGTCGACCCCGGAGGCGGCGACGCCGACACGTTCGCTGCCTGTGCAGTCGAGGTGGTCGACCTGGTGGCAACCCTCGCCCCGCGGCTGGCGGGCCGATGACGGCCAGCACCTCACGGCCGACGAGGCCGCCGCCCTGCTGCACCCCGTCGACAGCCTCGGGATGCCGCTCGGTCCTGGCCAGCCCCCGGCCTTCCTCGAAGCCCTCGGCCGCCGCACCGACTGGGAGCACCTCCGCATCGGTGGCGCCCTCCTCACGGTGCTCACCGACCTCTTCTCCCACCCCAACGTCCACTACCTGAGCGGCTTCTACGGCCCGCTCGAGCGGCTGCTCCGCGACAGCGGGGCCAACATCGGCTTCGCTCCCGCCGACTTCCGGCGCTTCACGCCGATCCTCGAGGCCGATCCGCCCCGGGTGATGGCGACGGCGGCCGCTCCGCCCGACGCCGACGGCCAGGTGAGCCTCTCCCTGCACGCCGGGGCCAGCGTCGACCAGCTCCGGCGGGCCGCCGCCGACCCGGACCGCCTGCTCGTGGTGGAGGTGAGCGACCACGTTCCCCCGCACCTACGGCTTCGGGCGACACCATCACGCCATCGACGTGGAGCGACATCGACGTGCTGATCGAGAGCGACGCCGCTCGCCGATCGCCACCGACGACCCGCCACCCACCGACATCGATCGGGCCATCGCCGAGCACGTGCGGGCCTTCGTCCCGGATGGCGCCACCCTGCAGACCGGCATCGGGGCCGTGCCGTCGGTGGTGGCGTCGCTGCTGGCCGAGGGCGACGGCGGCGGCTACGGCGATCCACTCCGAGATGTTCACCACCGGGCTCATGCGGCTGCACCAGGCCGGCAAGGTCACCAACCAGAAGGGCATCTACGACGGCGTGTCGGTCGCCACCTTCGCCGCCGGCACTCGGGAGCTCTACGACTGGCTGCACGAGAACCACGACGTGGCCTTCCTGCCCGTGGACCTGGTGAACTCGCCGGAGGCCATCGGGCGCAACCGGGCCATGGTGACCATCAACGCGGCCATGTCCGTCGACATCCACGGCCAGGTGATCGCCGACACCATCGGCGGCGTCCAGTACTCCGGCATCGGCGGCCACGAGGACTTCGTGTCGGGCCCGGCCCTGGCCCTCGACGACCGCTCGCTGCTGTGCCTGCCCTCCACCATCACGGTGGGCGACGAGCTGCGGTCTCGCATCGTGCCCGTGGTTCGACGCCGGTGCGGTGATCACCACCCCGCGCCACCAGGTCGACGTCATCGTCACCGAGTACGGCGCCGCCGAGCTCCAGGGCAAGACGGTGCGACCAGCGCGGCGAGGCGCTGGCCGCCATCGCC
Organism: uncultured Microthrixaceae bacterium; assembly: GCA_963795165.1. Taxonomy (GTDB): domain Bacteria; phylum Actinomycetota; class Acidimicrobiia; order Acidimicrobiales; family VFJN01; genus VFJN01. The sequence continues at coordinate 1,316,725 of CAWCGT010000001.1, forward strand.
CACCCCGCCTTCCGGGAGGGCCTGCGCGAGGCGGCCGAGCGAGCCAGCCACGGGCGCTCACCGTTCCCCACCGGCTGACCGTGGCCGTCATCCAGAGCGGAGAGCGCCGACTTCCAGCTGCTGGAGGCCCTCCGCCACAACCGGCGCAAGCGAGAGCAGCGCGGCGAGTTCCTGGTGGAGGGGGTGCGGGCCATCGACCGGTGCCGGGCCGTCGGCTGGCCCGTGCCGCAGCGTGGTGACCCCACTCGGCGCCGACGCCCTCCCGCTGGGCCGCCGCCGTGGTGAGCGACCACCCCAACGCCGAGCACCTGGAGGTGCGCTCCGGAGCTCTTCGCCCGCCTCACCGATCGGGCCGAGCCGCCCGAGATCCTCCTGGTGGCCGAGATCCCGCTGCCCGATCTGGCCGGCGTGCCGCTCGACCCGGCGACGGCGTGGTGGTGGTGGTCGACCGACCGTCCAGCCCCGGCAACCTCGGCACCATCATCCGCACCGCCGACGCCCTCGGCGCCGCCGCCGTGCTCACCACCGGCCACGGTGCCCACCTCTACGACCCCCGGACCATCCGGGCCAGCGTCGGCTCGCTGTTCGCCCTGCCCGGTCGTGCCCGTGGAGAGCCACGCGCAGCTCGCCGACTGGGTGGCGAGGCTGGCGCGCTGTCGGCGTCGGTCACCGTGTACGCCACCGACGAGGCGGGCGACCTGGAGCTCCGGCCAGGCACCACGCCTGACGCCGCCCCGCCGTGCTGCTGCTCGGCACCGAGCGCACCGGTCTCGCCCGCGCCCTGCGAGATCTGGCCGACGCGACCGCTCGCGGTCCCGATGATCGGGTCAGCCAGCAGCCTGAACGTGGCGGTGGCCCACGGGCATCGTCCTCCACGCCTGCTGACGACCGCCCGGCTAGCGCCGGTGACTAGGTTGCCCCATGGCCGAGGCCGTGCCATCGTCACCGACCTGATCCGCACCGACGTCGTCGACGGCGGGGTCGCCCGCATCACCATCGACCGGGTCGACGCCGGGAACTCGCTCACCGCCGAGATGCGCGATCACCTGGCCGACACCTTCGACGAGCTGTCGGCCACCCTCGGCGTGCGGGCCATCGTCCTCACGGGTGCCGGCGATCGGCACTTCTGCACCGGTGCCGGTCTCGGCGGCGCCCAGAAGCCGGAACCGCCCCGACCCGACGGCGCGCCCGACCGGGCCCTCGGCGACGTGGCCCGCCTCATCCGCCGCGGCTGGCAGCGGCTGGTGGCGTCGATCCTCGACTGCGAGAAGCCGGTGGTCGCGGCTGTCAACGGCACCGCCGCCGGGGGCGGCGCCAACCTGGTGCTGGCCTGCGACCTCGTGGTCATGGCCGACACCGCCCGTCTCATCGAGGTGTTCGTGAAGCGCGGCATCATCCCCGACGCCGGCGGCGCCTACCTGCTGCCCGCGGATCGTCGGTCCCCAGCGGGCCAAGGAGCTGATGTTCCTCGGCGACGACCTGTCAGCCGCCGACTGCGAGCGGTGGGGCATCGCCAACCGGGTGGTGCCGGCCGGCGAGCTGGCCGCCGCCGTCGACGACCTGGCCGGCCGGCTGGCCACCGGGCCCACCAAGGCCATCGCCATGACGAAGTGGCTGGTCAACCGGAGCACCGAGAGCAGCCGGCACAGCGCCTTCGAGGAGGAGGCCTACGCCCAGGAGCTGGTCACCGCCACCGCCGACATGGCCGAGGGCATCACGGCCTTCGGCGAGCGTCGCCCCCGACTTCCGCGGCTGGTAGACGACCACCGACACCCCGGCAACCTGCGACAAAGCAGCCGCGAGGCCACGGCGCGAACCGTCGCACGTTGCCGAAGGGCTCGGCACCCCAAGCAAACCTGCGACGAAACGGCCCCGAACCAGGCGCGAACCGTCGCAGGTTGCCTCAAGGGGGGTCGGATCAGGTGGCGGCGACGTCGCGGTGCTCGTGGCGGATCGACTCCCGGCCCTCGGAGAACCGGATCGTCTCGTAGGTGATCAGCAGGACCATCAGGGCCGTCACCGCCCGCCAGGGCCACGAGGGCGTCCACCTGGTCAGCGAAGGGAGCGAGCGCGAGGAGCAGGCCGGCGACGAGCGCTCGCTGCGGGTTGAGCGAGTGCACGTTGCGATACCGGAAGGCGACGTGGGCCAGCAGGTAGAGGGCCAGGCCGCCCACCAGCGCGACAGCCGTGACCTGGCTCGAGCGGCTCGTCGACGTGGGCGATGGTCTTCTTGAGGCCCAGGGCGATGAGGACGACCCCGGCCACCATCGGGAAGTGCAGCAGCGAGTACGAGTCGCGAGCCATCTCGTTCTGCTCACTTGCCCCTCGGCGGCATCGCTCAGCCGGCGCTCGGCCACGAGGGCGACCACGTCGAAGTAGGCCCACCACATCGCGGCGGCGAGGGCGACGCCGAGCGACCGCCGCTGCGATCACCCCGGCGTCGACGCCGGCTTCGGCGCCCACGCCGATGGCGACGATCGACTCGCCCAGGGCCACGATGAAGATGAGCCCGTGGCGCTCGGCGAAGTGCCGAGGAACCAGCTTCCATCCCTCGGATCCGAACAGGTACGGACCCAGGACGTCCAGCGACAGGGCCGCCGCCCACAGCGCCACCCTGGGCCAGCCCGTCGACGAAGCTGGCCACCACCAGCAGCGACACGCCGACGGAGCGTGCTGGGCACCAGGCCCGATCCACACCGACGCGACGCAGCACCGGCGTCGTCTCGGCTGGCCACCAGGAACAGCACCAGCTGACCCAGCCGGAACACGCCGTAGAAGAGGGCGAAGGTGAGGCCCAGGTCCTCGAAGGCCTCGGGGACGCACAGGGCCACCACCAGCAGCGCGGCCATGGCGGCGAAGATGGCCAGACGGACGGTGCCCTCCTCGGGGTCGACGACGCTGGTCAGCCAGGCGTACCCCACCCACGCCCACCACAGCACCCCGAGGACGAGCAGCCCCTTGGCCAACCCCTCCCAGGTGGGCTCGGCGGCCATCAGGGCGGTGCACTGGGTGATGGCGAGCACGAAGACGAGGTCGAAGAACAGCTCCAGCGGCGTGACCTTCTCCCCGTCCCGGAGCACCGCTGTCATGCGTCGGGACCCACCACCGTCATCCGAGGGTTCCGTCACCACCGCCGGAGGCTACGGCGCAGCCGGCCAAGCTGGCACCGGTAGCGTCGGGGCGTGGACCTGCTGGTGGTGGTCGGTGACGTGCCGGCGCCCGCTCGGCTCGGTGGCTCGGGCTCGGCGCGTCATCCACGTCGACGCCGGGCGAACCGCTCCTGACGTCGTGGCCGATCTGCGCGGCCACATCCCTCGGCGGGTGGGGGTGCTCGGCTCGGGCCGTCGACGCCGGTCCCGTCGCCACGGAGCTCCACGACCGCGGGCTACCCGTCGTGCTCTACACCGACGACGCCGTCGGAGCGTGACCGACGTCCCCACCCAGCGCGTCACCGACGCCGGGCCCGGCCGATGGACGTCGCCGACGACCTCGTCGCCCTCATCGGCAACACCCCGATGGTCCGGCTCGACCGCACCGCACGCGACGTCGACTGCCACCTGCTGGCCAAGCTCGAGCTCTACAACCCGGGGTTCTCGTCGAAGGACCGGCCGGCCCTGGCGATGATCGAGACCGCCGAGCGCGACGGACGCCTGCAGCCGGGCGGCACGATCGTGGAGCCCACCAGCGGCAACACGGGCGTGGGGCTGGCCATCGTGGCGGCCCGCCGGGGCTACAAGTGCATCTTCGTGTGCCCGGACAAGGTGGCCTCCGACAAGATCGCCCAGCTGCGGGCCTACGGCGCCGAGGTGATCGTGTGCCCGACGTCGGTCGACCCGGGCCACCCGGACTCCTACTACTCGGTGTCGGACCGGCTGGCCCGCGAGGTCCCGGGCGCCTGGAAGCCCGACCAGTACCACAACCCGGACAACCCCCGGGCCCAGTACGAGACCACCGGCCCGGAGATCTGGGAGCAGACCAAGGGCCGGGTCACCCACTTCGTGTGCGGGGTCGGCACGGGCGGCACCATCACCGGCATCGGCCGCTACCTCAAGGAGCAGAACCCGGCGATCCGCACGATCGGGGCCGACCCCGAAGGGCTCCGTGTACTCCGGCGGGCACGGGCCGCCCGTACCTGGTGGAGGGCATCGGCGAGGACTTCTGGCCCGGCCACCTACGACCCCTCCGTCGTCGACGAGGTGATCGCCATCAGCGACGCCACCAGCTTCGCGACCGCTCGCCGCGTCACCCGCGAGGAGGGGCTGCTGATCGGCGGGTCGGGAGGCACGGCGATCGCTGCCGCCCTGCAGGTGGCGGCGGGATTGCCACCCGACGCCGTGGTGGTGGTGCACATCCCCGACTCTGGCCGCGGGTACCTCTCGAAGCTGTACGACGACGGGTGGATGGCCGACCACGGCTTCCTGCGCACGGCGGGGCCGACGATCGGCGACCTGCTCCGCCGAGCGCGACGCCGCCCTTCCCACCCTCGTGCACACTCACCCCGACGAGACGGTCCGGCAGGCCATCGAGATCCTGCGCGAGTTCGAGGTGAGCCAGATGCCGGTGGTGAAGCACGAACCCCCGGTGGTGCTGGCGGAGGTGGTGGGAGCGGTGTCGGAGCGGGAGCTGCTGCAGGCTGCCATCGCCGACCCCGCCGCCCTCGACCGCCCGGTGGGCGAGGTGATGGGCCCGCCGTTGCCCACCATCGGGATCGGCGAGCCCATCGACCTCGCCGTCACCCGCCTCGAGCAGGCCTCGGCGGCGCTGGTGCTCGACGGCGGTCATCCGGTCGGCGTGATCACCCGATCGGACGTCCTCGGGCGGCTGGTAGCCGATCGGGCCGGTCGCTGATGGTCGATCTCGACCGGAAGGGCTTCGCCACCCGAGCCGTCCACGGCGCCGGTCCTCCCGATCCCGCCACCGGTGCGGTGGTCCCTCCCGTCTCCCTGGCCACCACCTTCCGGCAGGAAGCCGTCGGCAAGCCGCTCCGCTACGAGTACAGCCGGAGCGGCAACCCCACCCGCACCGCGGTGGAGGCCCACCTCGCCGCCCTGGAGGGTGCCGCGCACGGCCTGGCCTTCGCGTCCGGGCTGGCGGCCGAGGACGCCCTGTTGCGCCTCTTGCAGCCCGGCGATCACGCCCTGCTCCCCGACGACGCCTACGGCGGCACCATTCGCCTCGCGCAGCAGGTCCACGCCCCGGCCGGGCTGGCGGTCGACGTCGCCGACCTGACCGACCTGGGCTCGGTGTCGGAAGCCTGGCGGGAGACGACCCGGCTGGTGTGGATCGAGACCCCGAGCAACCCATGGCTCCGCATCGTCGACATCGAGGCCGTGGCGTCGTTCGCCCGAGCCCGGGGGGCCCTGACCGTGGTGGACAACACCTTCGCCACCCCCGCCCTCCAGCAGCCCCTCGCCCTTGGCGCCGACGTGGTGGTCCACTCGGCCACCAAGTACCTCGGCGGTCACAGCGACGTGGTGGGCGGATTGGTGGCCACGTCCGACGACGACCTGGCCGAGCGGATCGCCTTCCTGCAGAACGCAGTGGGGGCCGTGCCCGGCCCCCTCGACTGCTACCTCGTCCACCGGGGGATGCGCACCCTCCACCTGCGGATGGCCCGTCACAGCGAGAGCGCCGCCGTCGTGGCCGACCGGCTCGCGAGCCACCCAGGGGTGGCCGCCGTGCTGTACCCGGGGCGGGCTGACCACCCGGGGCACGCGGTGGCCGCTCGGCAGATGTCGGGGTTCGGCGGGATGCTCTCGGTGCGGCTCGCCGGTGGCGAGGCGGCGGCGCTCGAGCTGTGCCGCCGCACGGAGGTGTTCACGCTGGCGGAGAGCCTGGGAGCGGTGGAGAGCCTCATCGAGCACCCGGCCCGGATGACCCATACGTCCGTGGCCGGCACGGCCAACGCGGTGCCCGACGACCTCGTGCGCCTCTCGGTGGGCATCGAGGACGTCGACGACCTCATCGCCGACCTCCTGCACGCGCTGGGATGAGCGGCGCACCGGTGACCACGCCGCCGCTCGACCTGCTCCGCCCTCGCCGGACCATCGCCGGGATGTCGGCGATCCTGCTCCCCCATCGATCACCGGCCGACCCGGACTGGGCCGCCTTCGAGGCGCATGTGGAGCGCACGGCCGGGGCCGGGCTCGTCCCTGCCGTGAACATGGACACGGGCTACGTCCACCTCCTCTCGTCGGAGCAGCGGGCAGAGGTGCTGGCCCGGACCACGTCCCTCGGAGTGGAGTTCGTGGCGGGGGCCTTCGACGAGGCCGACGTCGACGTCGTGCAGGGCCTCGGGGGAACCCCGGTGCTGTTCCCGTCAGCGGTGACCCACGACGTGGTGCCCGCCTATCAGCGCATCGCCGCTGTCGCCGATCGCTTCCTCGGCTTCGAGCTGTCGCCGGTGTTCAACCCCGACGGGCGCATCTGGGACCTCGACACCTACCGGGCCGTCCTCGACATCCCGCAGTGCATCGGGGCCAAGCACTCGTCGCTGTCGCGGCAGGCGGAGTGGGACCGCTTGCGGTTGCGCGACGAGGTCCGCCCCGACGTTCCGGGTGCTCACCGGCAACGACCTCGCCATCGACATGGTGATGTACGGCAGCGACTACCTGCTCGGGCCTGTCCACCTTCGCGCCGGCCGAGTTCGCCGCCCGCGACGCCTGCTGGGCCGAAGGCGATGTCGACGGCTTCCACCGCATCAACGACGTCCTCCAATGGCTGGGGACGACCGCCTTCCGCCCCCCGGTGCCCGCCTACCGCCACGACGCCGCGCTCGTTCTTCCACCTCCGCGGGTGGGCGAGCAGCGACGCCACGCCGGACGGCGCCCCCCGGCGCCCGGCGTGGGAGGTCGAGGTGCTGCGCGAGATCTCGGGCGCCCTGGAGGCCGTGGCGTGAGGCGCGACCACCCCCAGGTGAAGACGCTGAAGCGATCCGATGCCTTCCTGGCCCACCTCGACGACCTCGGCATCCGGTTGCCGTTCGTCGACCCACCCGACCTCGACGCCCTGTCGAGCGCCAGTGGACGATCGCCGGGCGCGCCTGCGCCAACCGCTTCGCCATCCTGCCCATGGAGGGCTGGGACGGCACCGACGACGGCCGCCCCACCGATCTCGTGCGACGTCGTTGGGCCCGGTTCGGCACGAGCGGGGCGGGCCTGGTGTGGGGTGGGGAGGCCTTCGCCGTGCGCCCTGAGGGACGGGCCAACCCGCACCAGCTCTGCCTCGGTCCGACGTCGGCCGACGACCTGGCCGAGCTCCACTCGCTGCTCGACCCGGGCCAGGTCACCAGCCTCCAGCTCACCCACAGCGGGCGTTGGTCCGTGGAGCCCGCGGCCGGGCCGCGGCCGATCCGCTGCTCGACGCCCGCCGCATCGGGGCCGGTGCTCACCGCCGACGAGCTCGACGCCATCGCCGACGACTACGTGGCGGCGGCCCGGCTGGCCCGCGACGCCGGGTTCGACTTCGTCGACGTGAAGGCCTGCCACGGCTACCTGCTCCACGAGCTGCTTGGCCGGCTCCGGCGACGTCACCGCCGACGGCGAGGTGATGCGCACCATCGTCGAGCGGGTGCGGGCCGAGGGCATCCGCGTGGGCGTGCGCCTCAGCACCTTCGACGTACCACCGCACCGGCCCGGGCCCGACGGCGTCGGCGAGCCCGAGGTCGTCGGGGCCCTGGGGGTTCGCCGACCCGCTGGGCGCTGCTCGACCTGCTGGAGGTCGACCTGCTGTGCGTCACCGCCGGCAGCCCGTACTACTGCCCGCACGCCCAGCGGCCGGCCTGGTTCCCGCCCAGCGACGGCTACTCGCCGCCGGAGGACCCGCTGGTGGGCGTGGCCCGCCTCCTCGACAGCGCAGCGGCGCATCGCTGCGGCCCGGCCCGACGTGACGGTGGTGGCCACCGGGTTCTCCTACCTCCAGGAGTGGCTGCCCCACGTGGCCTCGGCCATGGTGCGCGACGGCGGCGCCGCGCTGGTCGGCCTCGGCCGGATGGCGCTCAGCTACCCCGACCTCCCGGCCGACGTGCTGGCCGGCCGGCCGCTCGACGCGCCGGCGCTTGTGCCGCACCTTCAGCGACTGCACCACCGCCCCGCGCAACGGGCTGGTGTCCGGCTGCTTCCCGATCGATCCGTTCTACAAGGAGCACCCCGATCGGCCCCTGCTGGTGCAGGCCAAGAAGCGGGCCCGTGCCTGACGCGAACGGCCGCCACCGCGTCGCCGTGGTCGGCCTCGGCATCGGCCAGATGCACGTGTGGTCGTGGCGCCGGATGAAGGACCGCTTCCCGTCACCGCCGTCGCCGATCCCGACGAGGCCGCGTCGCCGACGCCGCCGAGCGCACCGGTGCGGACGTCGCCACCTTCGAGGAGATCATCGAGCGCGACGACGTCGACATCGTCGACCTCTGCACGCCGCCGTCGCTGCACCTCGAGCAGATCGTGGCCGCCCTGCGGGCCGGCAAGCACGTGGTGTGCGAGAAGCCGCTGGTGGCCTCGCTGGCCGACTGCGACGCCATCGCCGCGGCGGAGGCGGCCAGCCCCGGTCGGCGTCATGCCGATCTTCCAGTACCGCTTCGGCAACGGCCTCCAGAAGGTGAAGGCGCTGGTCGACCGTGGCGTGGCCGGGCCGGCCTACACGGCGTCGGTGGAGGTGGCCTGGCGGCGCCGGGCCGAGTACTACGCGGTGCCGTGGCGGGGCCGCTGGGCCACCGAGCTCGGCGGGGTGCTGCTCAGCCAGGCCGTCCACGCCATCGACATGCTCACCTACGTCGCCGGGCCCGCCCACGGCGCGTGTTCGCCCGGGTCACGCACCCGGGTGAACGACATCGAGGTGGAGGACTGCGCCGCCATCTCCCTGGAGCTGGCCGACGGGTCGCTGGCCACCATCACCGCCACCCTCGGCTCCGACCAGGAGATCACCCGGCACCGCTTCCACTTCGCCAACCTCTCGGCCGAGAGCGGCACCTCGGCCTACGAGAGCAGCGCCGACCCGTGGGACATCCACCCCGACGACGAGGACAGCGCGACTGCGATCGCCGCCGTCCTCGAACGCTGGGAGCCACGGCCCGAGGGCTGGTGGGGCCAGTTCGAGCGCTACGGCGACTGCGCTCGACGGCACCGCCGCGGACGCCGCCGGTCAGCCCTCGCCGACGCCCGGGCGTCCGTCGAGCTGATCACCGCCCTGTACGACTCCGCCCGGCGGGACGTCGACGTGGCCCTGCCGCTCTCCTCCGACCACCCCCTCTATCGGAGCTGGCTGCCATGAGCGACCTGTGGACCTACAACCGGGACCACCGCAAGCGCCCCAACGTCCACCCGCTGACGACGCCCGCCGGGCGTCACGCTCACCCGCGACGCCCCCGACGACCACCCGTGGCACCACGCGCTGTGGTTCACGATCAAGTTCGTCAACGAGGAGAACTTCTGGGAGGAGATGGACAGCTACGGCGTGCTCCGCCACGTCGACGACGACACCGTCCACTGGATCCGCCCCGACCGCGAGACGGTGGTGATCGTCGACCGGCGCACCCTCACCCACGTCGACCTCGGCGTGGACGACGCCTACGCCATCGACTGGGACGTCACCCTCACCCCGCAGGTCGACGTGGTGCTCGACCGCACCGAGTTCACCACCTGGGGCGGCTACGGCGGCCTGGCCCTCCGGGGGCGGGGCGACTGGACCGACACCCGGCTCCTGCTCAGCGACGGCAGCGCGCACGACCGGGTGCTGGGCGTCGACGGCGACTGGCTCGACCTCAGCGGCACGGTCGACGGCGGCGAGGCCGGCGTGCTCCTCCTCGACCACCCGGACAACCCTCGTCACCCCGTGCCCTGGTACGCCTCCACCCGGGCCGCCACCTACGGCGACGAGGGCTGGAGCAACTTCGTGAACGCCGCCTTCCTGTGGCACTCGGCCCTGGAGCGTCCCAGCGCACACGCTCGCTGCCGTTCCGCTTCCGCATCGTGGTCCACGACGGCACCTGGACGCCGACCGCTGCGCCACCGAGTGGGTGCGCTACACGGGTGGCTGAGCGCCCGCCCTTCCCCGGCGCCATCGGAGCGTCGCACCTGCGGGTGTACGACACCGAGGCGCCCGACGGCCTGGCCGGTGGCACGCCCCACCTCCACACCGCCTGCACCGAGGCCTACTGGGTGGTCGCCGGCACCGGCGCCGTGCAGACGCTCACGACCGGCGGCTACGAGGAGGTGCCGCTCGAGCCCGGCGCCTTCGTGTGGTTCACGCCCGGCACCATCCACCGCCTCGTCAACGGCGGCGACCTCGAGATCCTGGTCCTCATGCAGAACGCCGGGCCTGCCCGAGGCCGGCGACATGGTGATCACCTTCCCGCCCGAGGTGCTGGCCTCGCCGACGGCCTACGCGGCGGCCGCCACGCTGCCCGAGGACGAGCGCACCACCGCCGGCCCCGGCGCCGCCGCCCGGGCCCGACGCGACCTCGCCGTGCCCGACGTTCGTCGAGCTCCGCCACGCCACGGAGGCTGGCGACCCCGCTCCCCTGCGGGCCTTCCACGAGGCCGCCGCCCGCCTGGTCCAGCCGCAGCATCGCCGACTGGACCACCCGCTGGCGCCACGGACCGCTCCGCGAGGTCGAGCGCACCGGCGACCTCCTCCGCGCCCTCGCCGAGGCCGACCCCGACCACCTCGCCGAAGCCACCGTCCACCGCCTCCCCCCGCCACCGGACGAGCGCCGCATGGGCTGCTGCGGCACCCTCGGCACCTTCCTCCCCTAGCCGTCGTCACCCCCGCTCGTCCTCCGGCTGGCCCCGCCGCCTGCCCTGCGCTGTCACCCGGGAGCGTGACGCCTCTACCCTCGGCGGCATGGAACCGATGCTGCTGGTGGGGGACCCGGTGGCTTCGCTGGCCGAGTACCGGGAGCGGGGCGGAGGGCAGGCGTTCGCCGCCGCGGTGGCAGCCGGCGAGGACGTCGATCGTGGCGGAGATCACGGCCAGCGGGCTGCGCGGACGGGGTGGCGGCGGGTTCCCGACCGGGCAAGAAGTGGACCGGCATCCGGGAGGCCGGGCGCGGGCCGGCGGTTCGCCGTGTGCAACGCCGCCGAGGGCGAGCCGGGGACCTTCAAGGACCGGGCCCTGCTCCGCCACGACCCGTACCGGGTGCTGGAGGGGCTGGCCATCGCCGTCGTTCGCCGTCGGGGCCGAGGCGGCCTACATCGCCACCAAGGCCCGCTACGAGCGGGAGGCCGAGCGGCTGGCCACCGCCATCGCCGAGATCGAGGCAGCCGGGCTGTTCGCCGACCTCCGGATCACACCTGGTGCTCGGGCCCGACGAGTACCTGTTCGGCGAGGAGAAGGCGCTGCTCGAGGTGATCGAGGGCCACGATCCCCTCCCGCGCCTGCTGCCGCCCTACGAGCACGGGCTGTTCGCCACCGACGTGCAGACCGGCTGGCAGTCGATCGAGGGCCCCACGACGGGCACGCGACGGTCGGGGCGAGGCCAACCCCACCCTGGTGAACAACGTGGAGACGCTCGCCCACGTGCCGCGGATCGTCCTGCGCGGCGCGGACTGGTTCCGCACCATGGGCACCACCGAGTCGCCGGGCACCACGATCGCCACGGTGGTGGGCGACGTCACCGCGCCGTTCGTCGGCGAGGTGGAGCTCGGCACGCCGCTGTCGAGCCCTGATCGAGCGGGCCGGAGGGCGTGGCGACCGGGGCGCACGGTGCAGGCGGTGTTCTCCGGGGTGGCCAACGCCGTCATCACGGCCGAGCACCTCGACGCCCCCGTCTCCTACGAGGGGCTGGCCGCGGTCGGCAGCGGGATGGGGTCGGCCGGGTTCATCGTCTACGACGACACGGCCTGCATGGTGGAGGTGGGCCGGGAGCTGTCGCGGTTCCTCTACGTGGAGAGCTGCGGCCAGTGCCGGAGCTGCAAGTTCGGCTGCGGCGAGATCACCCGCACGCTGGAGGGCCTCGTGGCCGGTGAGGGCACCGACCGCGACATCGAGGTGATCGGCGCCCGGCTGCGCTCGGTCACCGACCAGGTGCGGTGCTACCTGGCCACCGAGGAGCAGGTCCTGATCGCCAGCCTCCTGCGGGCCTTCCCGGAGGAGTTCGCCCTGCACGTGGCGGGCCGGTGCTCGCCACGCGCCTCGGCCGATCCTCGTGCCGAAGCTGGTCGACGTCGCCGACGGCGTCGCCACCTACGACGAGCGCCACGCCCACAAGCAGCCGGACTGGACCTACACGTCCACCTGACTTCGACGTCAGGCACGGCCACCTGCTAGCGATGGCCGCAGAATCGACGGACGCAAGAGGGGGGCCCGATGGCCGCAGCCGTTCCGATCGTCGACTACCTGGTGCTGGGCGACGACCCGCACCTGGTGGCCAAGGAGTGCACGAGCGTGCGGGGCCCGGTTCTTCGACCGCCGCAACGCCTGCGCCTCGTGCTTCGCCACCGAGTTCACGGACGCCCGACATCGCCACCGAGGGCGAGCTGAAGGCGTTCACCATCGTGGCCTTCGCCGCCCCCGGCGTGCCGGTGCCCTTCGTCGCCGGCGTCGTCGACTGCGACGGCACCAGCGTGCGCGGCAACGTGATCAACACCGAGCCCGACCCCGAGCACGTGACGCTCGGCATGAAGGTGAAGCTGGCCACCTACGTGGTCGGCACCGACGACGACGGCACCGAGGCCATCGGCTTCGGCTTCGAGCCCCTGGAGGCCTGACCGATGAGCGACGACATCTGGATCCTCGGGATCAACATGACCAAGTTCGGCAAGCACCCGGACCAGGACACCGTCGACCTCGCCGCCGAGGCCGCCCTGGCCGCGCTCGCCGACGGCGGCGTCACCATGAAGGACATGGGCATCCTCGCCGCCGGCAACCTGATGAGCGCCAGCGCCGGCATCGGCCAGCAGCTCCAGAAGCAGATCGGCCAGACCGGCATCCCCGTCTACAACGTGGCCAACGCCTGCGCCACCGGGGCCACCGCCCTGCGCACGGCGATCATGGCCGTCAAGGCCGGCGAGTGCGACATGGGCCTGGCCGTCGGCGTCGAGAAGCTCTCCGGCGCCGGCCTGCTCGGCGCGGGCGGAGGCGGCGGCAAGAAGGGCGACAAGCACACCTGGGAGCCGTCGGGCCGCTACGGCGCCGTCACCGGCACCGACGGGCGCATCGGCACCAAGAACATGCCCGGCATCTTCGCCCAGATCGGCATGGAGTACGGCCACAAGTACGGCGGCACGCAGCTTCGAGCTGTTCGCCAAGATCAGCGAGAAGAACCACAGCCACTCCACGCTGAACCCGCTGGCCGCCTACACGAAGAAGATGACCCTCGAGGAGATCATGGGCGACATGATGATCGCCTACCCGAACACCCGGCCGATGTGCTCGGCCAACTGCGACGGCGCCGCCGCCGCGGTGGTGGTGTCGGACGCCAAGCTGAAGACGCTCTCGAAGGAGCAGCAGCGCCGGGCGGTCAAGGTGTCGGCCTCGGTGCTCACCAGCGACCCGTGGCAGGAGAGCTGCCAGGTCCTCCCCGACGTCAACACGCTCACCCGCATGGCCGCCACCCAGGCCTACGAGCAGGCCGGCGTCGGCCCCGAGGACCTCGACCTCGTCGAGCTGCACGACTGCTTCGCCACCGCCGAGCTCGTCCACTACGACAACCTGCAGCTCTGCGAGGAGGGCGGCGCCGTCGACTTCTTCAACAGCGGCGCCACCTGGCGCGACGGCACGACCCCGGTGAACGTGTCCGGCGGCCTGCAGTCCAAGGGCCACCCGATCGCCGCCACCGGCATCGCCAACATCTGGGAGGTGTGCCACCACCTCCGCGGCGAGGCCGGCGACCGCCAGATCGAGGGCGCCAAGGTGGGCCTGGCCCACGTCATCGGCCTCGGCTCCGCCTGCGGCGTCCACATCCTGGAGAAGTCGGCCGCCTAGGCGACGAACCCGTCAGCGACCTCGAGGGCCTCGTCGAGGATCCCAAGGGCCCGGCTGACCTCGGCCTCCGTCACGATCAGCGGCGGAGCCATCTGGATGCGGTTGAAGTGGGCGAAGGGCCACAGGCCGCGGCTCTTGCAGGCGTTCAGCACCTCCACCATCGGCTTGGCGGCATCCCCTGACGGCGTTGAAGGGCACCAGGCCCTCGCGCGTCTCGGGATCCCGCACGAGCTCGACGGCGAAGAAGCAGCCCAGGCCCCGCACCTCCCCCACCGACGCGTGGCGACGCGGCCAGCTGCTGCAGCCCTGGGCCGAGGACGTCGTCGCCGATGTGGGCGGCGTGCTCCACCACGCCGTCGTCCTCCATGGCCGTGATGGCACCGACGGCCGCCCCGCAGGCCAGCGGGTGGCCGGAGTAGGTGAGGCCACCGGGGTACACCCGCTCGGCGAAGGTCTCGGCCACGGCCTCGGTCATCACCACGCCGCCGAGGGGCACGTAGCCGCAGTTCACGCCCTTGGCGAAGGTGAGCAGGTCGGGCACCACGTCGAAGTGCTCCAGCGGCGAACCAGCGACCGGTGCGGCCGAAGCCCACCATCACCTCGTCGAGGATGAGCAGGATGCCGTGCTCGTCGCACAGCGCCCGCACGCCAGGGAGGTAGCCCGGCGGGGGGACCAGCACGCCGTTGGTGCCCACCACCGTCTCGAGGATGATCGCGGCGATCGTGTGGGCCCCCTCGTACTGGATGACCTCGGCCAGGTGCGCCAGCGCCCGCTCGGCTTCCTCGGCCTCGGAGGTGGATCCGAACGACGAGCGATAGGGGTAGGGGCCCATGAAGTGGACGACGCCGGGGATGGCCGGCTCGGAGCCCCAGCGCCGGGGCTCGCCGGTGAGGGCCATGGTGGCAGCGGTGGCCGCCGTGGTAGCTGCGGTAGGTCGCCAGGACCTTGTCGCGCCCGGTGTGGTGACGGGCCATGCGGATGGCGTTCTCGTTGGCCTCGGCGCCGGCGTTGGTGAAGAACACCCGATCGAGGCCGTCGGGGGCGTGGGAGGCGATGAGGGCGGCGGCCTGGTTGCGGGTCTGGTTGGCGAAGCTGGGGGCGACGGTGCAGAGCCGCTCGGCCTGCTCCACGATGGCGGCGATCACCTTGGGGTGCTGGTGCCCGAGGTTGAGGTTGACCAGCTGCGAGGAGAAGTCGAGCCACCGGTTGCCGTCGTGGTCCCAGAACTCGCACCCCTCGCCGCCGGCCAGCGGCATGGGGTTGATCAGGTGCTGGGCCGACCAGGAGTGGAAGACGTGGGCCCGGTCGACCGCCGACACCTCGGCGTTGCTGGATGCGGGCGGTTCGAGGACGGGCATGGGCCCATCATGGCGGCTACCAGTCGGTGGGCGTGTAGTCCTTCAGGAACTGACCCCACACGTGCTCCCCGGTGTTGGTGCCGACGATGATCGGGTCCACGATCCGCGCCGCCCCGTCCACGATGTCGAGGGGCGGGTGGAAGCGGTGCTCGGCTCGCTTCTGCTCGGCGATGGCGAGGGGGTCCTCGTCGCTCACCCAGCCGGTGTCCACGCTGTTCATGTGGATGCCGTCGGCCTGGTAGTCGGCCGCCGAGGTCCTCGTCATCATGTTGAGGGCGGCCTTGGCCATGTTGGTGTGCGGGTGCCTGGTGGTCTTGAAGCGCCGGTAGAACTGCCCTTCCACCGCCGACACGTTCACGATGTGCTTGCCCCGCCCAGGAGTGCGGAGCAAAAGGGGCTTCAGGCGGGCGTTGAGCACGTAGGGGGCCACGGCGTTGACGAGCTGCGTCTCGAGCAGCTCCACCGAGCTCACCTCGTCGAGCGTCAGCCGCCAGGAGTTGCGACCCCGCAGGTCGACCTGCTGGCGGTCCTGGTCGAGTCGACCGGCCGGGAAGAGGTGCCCTTCGGTGCCGTCCTCCGGAAGCAGGGCTGTCTGCGACAGCGCGGCCGACGGGGCGATGAGGTCCGGTGTGCGCACGCCGTCCACCCCGCCCAGCAGGGCCAGCGCCCGGTCGGGCAGGGCGGACGCGCTGGCTCGCTCCTGGTCGAGCATGTGGCGGTAGAACTCGGGTGGTCGGCGCACCGTCTGACAGGCGTTGTTGACGATGTGGTCGAGGCGGTCCCGGGTGCTCAGCAGGTGACGGCAGAACGTCTCCACACTGGGCGTGTGGCGGAGGTCGAGGCCGTGCACCTCCAGGCGGTGACCCCACTCGCCGGCGTCGGGCTCGGCGGCGTAGCGGGCGGCCGCGTCGCGGGGGAAGCGGGTGGTCACGATGAGGGTGGCACCGGCCCGAAGGAGCTTGATCCCGGCCTGGTAGCCGATCTTCACCCGTCCTCCGGTGAGCAGCGCCACCTGGCCGTGCAGGTCGGCCGTCTCGGACCGCTTGGCGAAGTTCAGGGCCGCGCACGGCGGGCAGAGCTGGTCGTAGAAGTGGTGGACGCTCGTGTAGTGCTGCTTGCACACGTAGCA
Source organism: uncultured Microthrixaceae bacterium (assembly GCA_963795165.1). Taxonomy (GTDB): domain Bacteria; phylum Actinomycetota; class Acidimicrobiia; order Acidimicrobiales; family VFJN01; genus VFJN01. The sequence continues at coordinate 1,333,128 of CAWCGT010000001.1, forward strand.
GTGGCGTTCCTCCACGCCCCGCGCCGCCGCCTCGTCCGGCACCGTCACCTGCTCGAAGTCCTCGGGCACGAAGACGTTCGGGGTGACGTAGACGGGCTTGGCCCGCTGACGACGGATGCCGGTGTCGGTGAGGACCGCCTCGTCTCGCTCGATCCGCGCCGCCCGCTCTCGTCGACGACGGGCCTTCGTCTGCTGACGCCGTGCCTCCACGTCGGGGGCGAAGACGTTGCCGGCGGCGTTGATCAGCGCCAGACGCTCGGGCGGCGTCAGGCCGTCCAGCAGGGCGCGGTCGGCGGCAACGGCCTCGAGGAGCTCGGTGGCCGATCGGAGCGCCTCGGTGAGGTCACGGTCCTCCGTCACCGGTGCAGGATGCCAGACAGCGGCCCGACTCCCTCGGTCGTAGGGTCGAGGCATGACCGCTGTCTTCGTCCACGGGGTGCCCGAGACCCACGAGGTGTGGGCGCCGCTCATCGGCCACCTCCAGCGCGGCGACGTGGCCACGCTGCAGATGCCGGGCTTCGGCTGCCCGCTCCCCGGGGACTTCGACCCGACCATGCACCGCTACGCCGACTGGCTGGCCCAGGAGCTGGCCACCTTCGAGGAGATCGACCTCGTGGTGCACGACTGGGGGGCGCTGCTGGCCCTGCGGGTGCTGGCCGACGAGCCGGCCAACGTCCGCTCCTGGGCCACCGACATCGGCGACCTCGGCGACGACTTCCGGTGGCACGACACCGCCCGCACCTGGCAGACGCCAGGCGAGGGGGAGGCCCTGATGGACGGGATGGTGGGGGCCAGCCCCACCGACCGGGCGGCCATCCTCGTCTCCGTCGGCGTCCCCGAGGAGGGCGCGTCGGCCATGGCCGCCGCCGTCGATCGCACGATGGGCGACGCCATCCTGACCCTCTACCGGTCGGCCACCGACGTCGGCACCGAGTGGGGTCCGGGCATCGACCGGATCGGCGGCCCGGGCCTCGTCATCCAGTCCACCGAGGACCCCTTCCGGAGCGCGTCACGCGCCGCCCGCCTGGCGGAGCGGACGGGCGCCGACGTGGTCGAGCTGCCCGGGGCCGGCCACTGGTGGATGCTGGAGCAGCCCCAGCGAGGGGCGGCCATCCTCACCGAGTTCTGGAGTCGCCTCGCCTGAGCCTCCCGCTCAAGCGTCGTGACGGAGGGCGGGGTAGAGGTCGCCCAAGGTCCCGCGAAGCTGACAGCGGTGCAGCGGGGCGCCGGAAGCCTCCGGGTCGATGGTGCCCTGCAGGCGGCCCACCTGTCGGAGGGCGACGCAGTGGGGGGCCAGGAAGGCCCGGTCGTAGCCCACCACCAGCACGGTGGTGGCGGCCAGCGCTTCGGCCGGCGGGTCCCAGTACCCGTACCCGAGGTGCCCGGACACCGCAGGGGGCAGCCCGCGGCCGGGGCCGTAGAGGTCGATGGCGCCGGCCAGCGGGTAGGTCTCGGCCACGATGGCGCCTCCGGATCGCTGCTCACGCGGCAGGGCGTCCCAGGCGTCGGCCACCTGGGCCACCGCCAACGGCCAGCCGAGCATGGCGGCGTAGTCGTCCCGAGCCTCGTCCAGGCCCCGGTCGAGCATCTGGTCCTGCGGGAGCACCGGGACGACGAGCGGGAGGGTCACCGCCGCCAGCGCCACCATGGCCGCTGGGAGCCAGCGCCGCACTGCAGGCCGAGCCCCCCGCTCGAAGCGCACGGCCCCGGCCGCCACCGCCGCCACCACCACCGGGGCGGCGTAGTAGCTCTTGCCTCCGGTGGCCAGCACCAGGATGGGGACGGCCACCACGGCCACCCCCAAGGGACGCCGGGCCGTGTCGGCCAGGAGGCCCCGCGTGCCGCTCACCACCAGGCCCCACGCCAGCACGCCCACGAGCACGAACAGCTCGCCGAGGAACACCCACGGCGGGTTGTCGCTGCGAGTGTCGTCGTTGCGCCCGAGGAAGAAGTCGACGCTCGGCCACCCGTGGTCGGCCTGCCACCAGAGGTTGGGGGCCAGCAAACCCAGGGCGATCACGACGGCCAGGACCGGCCCGACGCCTCGCAGCGCCCGGCGTCCCGCGCCGGTGGCGGCGAACCCGAGGCCCAGGCCAGCCAGCAGCGGCAGCACGGTGTACTTGGTGAGGACGGCCCCGCCGGCGGCGACGCCGGCCCAGGCCCATCGGGAGGGGGTCGGCCCGTCCAGCACCCGCAGCGCCGCCCAGAGGAGCAGGGCCCAGGCCAGCTGGTCGAACGACACCGTCTGGAAGATGGCGTTGGCGCCGAGGGTGAGCGGGGCGGCCACCGTCAGCGCCGCCACCCCTTGGGCCCACCGATCCCCGCCGAGGTCGCGGGCCATGAGCGCCGTCACCACCACGGTCGCCCCACCGGCGACGATGGCGAGCGACCGGAGGCCGACGAGCGACGCGCCGAACAGCGCCTCGGCCACCCATGCGAGCAGCGGCGTCACGGGCGGGAAGTCGGGGTACCCGAGCTGGGGGTGCTCGCCAGCCGCCCGGTAGTAGAGCTCGTCCCGGTGCCAGCCGTAGCGACCGGCGCTCATCAGGTTCAGCGTCGTCTTGGCGGCGACGACGGCCAGGATGGGGCCCCACGCGATCGAGCCGCGAGCCCGGACGCCGGTCAGGATCGGTGCGGAGGTCCCCGGGGCGCCCATGGCCGCCGACGCTACGTGGCGGGGGCGGCTCGACCGCTGATCCGGCGTGGCAGGATCTGCGAGTGGCGACCGGAGGACCGGACTGGGCGGCCTGGCACGACCCCTACGACGAACCCGGCTCCTACCTGGACCGGCGGCTGCGGCTCGTCCAGCACCGGGTCGCCGAGGCGCTTGCCGGGTTCCCTCCCGGGCCGATCTCGGTCCTCAGCCTCTGCGCCGGGCAGGGCCGCGACCTGCTGGAGGTGCTCCCCACCCATCCCCGCCGCGCCGACGTCCGGGCCTTGCTGGTGGAGCTGGACGAGCGGAACGTGGCGGCGGCGCGGTCCCGGGCGGCCGAGGCCGGGCTGGAGCGCGTCGACGTGGTCCAGGGCGATGCCGCCGACACCGCCCTCTTCGCCCCGGCGGTGCCGGCCGACCTCCTCCTGGTGTGCGGGGTGTACGGGAACATCAGCGATGACGACATCGCCGCCACCGTCCAGGCCCTCCCCGAGCTGTGCGCGCCGGGCGCCGTCACCATCTGGACGCGGCACCGGCGGGAGCCAGACCGCGCTCCTGCCATCCGGGGCTGGTACACCGACGCCGGGTTCAGCGAGGTGGCCTTCGACGTCGAGGAGGGCTTCCTGTTCGCCATCGGGACAGCCCGGCTGGCCGTCCCGCCGCCGCCCTACGTGCCGGGCCGGCACCTCTTCGACTTCATCGATCGGTGACGGCGGGCACCGACACGCCGATCCCGCCAGGCGTCTCCGCGCCGTAGCGGGCCTTCTCGGCCTCCAGGTCGAGCGGGCGGGGCCGGGAGTCGGCCTTGGCCTCTGCCCGCAGGTCCTCGGTCACGGCATGGGCAGGGAGGATCCAGCAGACCTCGAACTCGATCCCGTCAGGATCGTGGGCGTACAGCGACTTGGTGGTGACGTGGTCGGAGGCGCCCACGAGGGCACCTCGCTCGGACAGCACGGCCCGAAGGCGCTCGAGCTCCGCGAGCGTGTCCACCTCCCACGCCAGGTGGTAGAGCCCCACCGTGCCGCGACCCGCCTCGGAAGGCCCGGCGCCCGACCCGATCTGGAACACGCCCAGGTCGTGGTCGTTGGTGGAGCCCGGTGCCTGGAAGAAGATGGCCTGCCCGGGAAGGTGAGTGAGGGTGCGGAAGCCGAGGGCCTGCTCGTAGAAGTCTCGGGTCGCCTCGAGATCACGGACGTAGAGGACGGCGTGGTTGAGACGGGTGACAGGCATCGGGACTCCTTCGGTCAGTCCTCCTCCACAAACGTGCTACCCCCGTCGAACATTCCGAGCGGATCGGGCTCAGGGAGGGGGCTGGTCGGCGCCACGGCTCCCGGCGACGGGGGATCGGCGATGACCAGCCGATCGCGCCCCTGGGCCTTGGCCTGCATCAGGGCGTGGTCGGCCGCCCGGAGCACGTCGCTCAGGTCGCTGGAGAAGCTCGAGTCGGCCAACCCGACGCTCACGGTGAACCCGGGGATCAGGGCCGTGCCCACTGCCTCCTTCAGCTTCTCGCGGATGCGGTGCAGCACCGGGGCGGCGGTGAGGGCATCGACACCCGGGAGGACGATCACGAACTCCTCCCCCCCGTGACGAGCCACGATGTCGTTGTCACGCACGGCCTCGCGGAGGACGCGAGCGAAGGTTCGCAGGGCGCGGTCGCCGGTGTCGTGGCCGTAGCTGTCGTTGAGGCGCTTGAAGTGGTCGAGGTCGGCCATGGCGACGGCGAAGGGCGTCTGGGCCTCCCGCAGGTGTCGCACCCGCTCCTCGGTGGCTCGGCGGTTCAGCAGTCCCGTCAGAGGATCGGTCTCAGCCTGGAGCTGCGACTTGGCCATGGCCCGCAGCACGCCGAGCCGGGCGCCCACCTGCACCGCCACCCCCTCCAGGCGATCGATCGCCGTCGCCTCCCAGCTGCGCTCCCCCACCGGTCCGGTGGCGTGGATCACGGCGGTCGGCGTGCCGAGGATGGTGATGGGCACGCAGACAGCCGAGAGCGGGCCGTCGCCCCGGTCGGCGAGTCGGGGACAGGCCGACAGGTCCTCGCTGTCCTCGAAGCGCAGCGTTCGACCCCGCCGCACGGCTGGGCAGCCCCACGGGGTCTCGACTCCGCACCCCGGAGGCGGGTGGCCCTCCGCCGACGCCGCCCGGCGCAGGTGGGCGCGACTGGCATCGGCCACCAGCAGCTCGGCGGGTCCAGGCACGGCGTCGCGGAGCGCCTTGGCCGTCACCCCGAGCGCGTCGCCCTCCGTCTCCCCCATGTCCAGGGCGTCCTGGAGGTCGCGCAGGAAGGCCTGCTGGGCCACCCGCTCCACCATGTCCGCTTCGCTGGCCCGCAAGAGGCGTCGCTGGGCGGCCAGGTCCCGGCGGATGGGCCGAGCGGAGGTGACGAACAGCGCCAGCCCAGCCAGCGTCACGTGCACGGCGGTGGCGATCATCACCCCGCCGGGCCCTTCCCCCACCTCGAAGCCCCGCTCGATGATGATGCGGGCGGCCAGGTAGGCGGCCGTCAGGCCAGCCAGCGCGCGCGTGAGCTGCAGGATGAGGGCGCCCAGCGAGGTGTCGACGGCCCGGAAGGCCTCGTCCTCCCAGACGCGGTCCACGTTCGTGCCCACCTCGTCACCCATGTGCAGCCCCAGTCGCGACCGACCTCCGGGGACTCCCGACCACCGCGGCTCAGTCGCTTGCACCTTGGCAAGATCGGCATCCGCTGGGAACGGCCTGAATGGGCCAAACGGCCCTAGTTCGAAGGGACCAGGCCGTCTGACCCGAACGGGGGGTCAGACCGGGGCCTCGAGGGGGAGCTGTGGGTGGCGGGTGGCGGGGAGGTGGTCGAGGAGGTCGGCGACCAGGTCGTCGCGCCGGGGGCGCGCACCGGGGTCGGCCCAACGGTTCACCTGCTGCAGGGGATCGTGGACCAGGTCGTAGAGCTCGCCCTCAGTGCCGTCGTGCACGGTGCCCGGGCCGTAGGTGGTGCACACCCACCCGTCACGCGTGATGGTCCGGAGGTGGACGCCCACGCCGAGCAGCTCGCTGTCCCACTCGGTGAGGACCCGCTCGAAGCCCCGCACCTCAGCGTCGACGTCGTCGACGGGGAGCGCCTGGCCTTCCATCCACTCGGGCGCGTCGAGCCCAGCGATCCGACAGAACGTCGGCGCCAGGTCCACCAGCCCCACCGGCGCGGTGACCGTCGCCGGGAGCGCCCCGGCGGCGGGGGCGGGCCGCCAGATGAGCGGGAGCCGCATGAGCCCGTCGACGTGGTAGGGGCCCTTGAACAGGAGCCCGAAGTCGCCCTGCAGCTCGCCGTGGTCGGTGGTGACGATCACGTCCACGTCGTCCGCCCACCCCCGGGCCGCCACGGCGGCCAGCACCCGACCGACGGCCTCGTCGATGAGCTCCACCTCGACGGCATTGACGGCGTTGACCTCCCTCACCTGGTCGGCCGTGAGCGACGCCGGGACCCAGTGGGTGGGCGCCTCGTAGTTGGAGACGAGGGCGCCGTCGTACCAGAGGCGCCAGTGGCGGGGCTTGGCGTCGAGGATGCGCTCGCGCTCGCCCGGATCGGCCACGTAGCCCGCCGGCAGTGGGACCTCCCGCCAGTCGACGCGCCCAAGCTCAGAGGCTGGCGGGTCCCACGGGTGGTGAGGGTCGGGGAAGCTCATCCAGCAGAACCAGTCGTCGTCGGCGGCCAGCCCATCGAGCCAGGCGATCGTCCGGTCGGCCACCCACTCCGTGTGGTAGACGCCCCGCTCCACGGGGTTCACCTTCACCTGGGGGGCGCCGGTGTCGCCCCCGCCGTCGGCGTTCACCTCGAGGTCGCGGTCCAGCACGGCGTAGAAGCCGCCGAGCGCATCGCGATGGTGCTCGGACATCCAGCGGGCGTAGTGGAGCGCCCCCATCGGGCTGTGGGTGGCCAGCTCAAGGTGGTCAAAGCCTCGGTGCGGTCCCGAGGTGCCGTCGTGCCACGGCGACTCGACGGTGGGGACGCCCTTGGTGGCCAGCGTGTTCTCCGTGAAGCGGCCGAAGGGATCCAGGAACGGCTCGAAGTGGGGCTTGCCCACCAGGGCGGTGCGGTAGCCGGCCCGATGCAGCTCGGCGGCCACCGACGGCGCGTCGACCGGCAGGGCCACGCCGTTCATCCACACGCCGTGGGTGCTCGGGTGCTGGCCGGTGAGCATGGTGGACCGCGACGGCATGCAGACGACCGACTGCGGCACCGCCCGCTCGTAGCGGATCCCCGCCGCCGCCAGACCGTCGACGACGGGGGTGCGGCTCAGCTGGCCGCCGTTGCAGCCGAGCGTGTCGTAGCGCTGCTGGTCGGTGGTGACGAACAGGATCTTGCGGCCCATCAGGTCCCCACCGCCGCGACAGCGACGAGGGCCGGGCCGGCGCCTGACTCCAGCTGCCGGGCCAGCTCGTCGAGGGCGGCCTGGGTGGCGCCGCCGAGGACGATGGCCATCGTGGCCGGGTCGGCGTCGCTGGCGTACACGACCAGGCACGAGGCGGCGTCGAGCTCGATGACGTCGATGGTGCCGAGGTGCTCGGCGAAGAGCCCTCCGGCGATCCGATACTGGAAGCGCCGCTGGAGCGGGTCGTTGGTGAGGAGCTCCTCGGGCAAGGAGATGCCGGTCCCGAGGGTGATGGTGCGCCGGTCGCCCTCCACCGAGCACTCCGCCACGCCCGGGAACCAGAGGTGGAGCAGCTCAGGACGGCCGACGATCGCCCACGCCCGGTCGGCGGGCACGGCGATGCGCCGCTGGCGACGGACCGAGGCCCTCATCCGGCCCCCGCGGAAGTGGTCACAGCGCGTGACGATACCTACGCTCGGGGGCATGGAGCTCATCCTCGACTCTCTCCGCCGCCGCATGCGGGCGATGCACAGCCTCTACGAGGATGCGCTGGCCACCATGGACCTCGACCACGTGAACCACTTCGAGCGGCCCGGCGTGCTGCCCATCGCCTTCAGCCTGTTCCACTACACGAACATGCAGGACGTGACGTCGGGGCTCCTGATGGGTGAGCCGCCGGTGTGGGATGACGGGTGGAGGGCCAAGGTGCAGATGGCCATCGACGACCACGGCAAGGAGCGCACCGTGGAGGAGATGGGCGACCAGCGCATCGGCGACTACCAGGCGTTCGGTGCGTACCAGCGCGCCGTGTTCGCCCGCACGGAGGCGTGGCTGGCCCAGCTCGACCCAGCCGAGCTCACCAAGGTCGTGGTCCCGCAGCCGCTGCCGCCGTCGGTGGCCAGCACCTACAGCGCCCGAGTGGCCACCGATGCGGGCATCACGGTCCTCGACGCCATCGAGTGCTGGATCTACCAGCACGGCCTCCGCCACATGGGCGAGATCGAGCTGGCGCGGGGGCTGGTGGGCCTCGGGGGGATGACCAGCTGACGATCGGGGAACGGACCGGAGATGCCAATCTCCTTCCCCGCCCGGCTGTCGATTCCCGACCCGCTGCCGCCGCAGCCTCCGATCCCGCAGCCGCATCCCGAGCCAGGCACCCCACCCGTCCCCGAGCCCCAGCCAGCCCGAACCGGCGAGGCGGCATGAGCGACGTCGACGAACCCGGCAGCCCGGGCGTGACCGGCGAGGACCCCACCCGGCAGGAGCGCACTGACAAGGTCGGCGCCCTCGACGAGAACCCGGACGCGCAGACGCCTGCCGACGCCACGGACTCCGACGACGACTCGCTGCCCCCCGGCGCCTAGCTCAGGTCCACTCCTGCAGGCGGCCCGTAGCCACGCAGCGTCGGTCTGCCCGCAGCTACGCGCTCTTCTTCGCCTTCGACGTCGCCGACGAGGACCGCTTCCGCTTGGCCCCCTTGGCCGACTTGGCGTCGGCCACGCTCTGCTCGAGAGCCTCCATGAGGTCGAGCACCTTGGCGTCGGGATCGGACGGGGCCGCCTCGTCGACGAGGTCCTCGCCCTTCTCCTTGCTTGGCGATCCTTTGGCGGAGCTCTTCGGCGTAGGTGTCGTGGTACTGCTCGGGCGTCCAGTCGGCGGCGAGAGACGTCGACGATCTGGGTGGCCAGCTTCAGCGCCTTGGCGTCGGGCTTGGCCCGGCGGGACGGCACGCCGTCGACCTCGCTGCGGGGCACCACCTCGTCGGCGAAGCGCATGGTCGACATCGCCAGCGCGCCGTCGAGCGGCCGGATGGCCGAAAGGTACTGCTTGTTGCGCATCACCACGGTGCCGATGGCCACCTTCTGCTTGTTCTCCATGGCGGCCAGCAGAAGCTGGTAGGCCTGCTTGGCAGCGTCGTTGGCGGGGCCGAGCCAATAGGTGCGCTCGTAGTAGATCGGGATCCACTGCGGCGAGGTCGACGAAGTCGCTCACCTCGACCGCCTTGGTGGACTCGGGGCGCAGCTCATCGAGCTCGTCCCGGTCGAAGGTGACGTAGCGTCCCCTTGCCGATCTCGTAGCCGAGCTCGATGTCGTCGCGATCGACCTCGTCGCCGGTCTTGTCCGACACCTTGCGGTTGCGGATCCGGGCGCCGGTCCCCTTCTCCAGCTGGTTGAAGTGCACGTCGTGGTCGCGCACGGCCGTGTACGCCTTCACGGGCACGTTCACCAGCCCGAAGCTGATGGTGCCAGTCCAGACGGGTCGGGCCACGTCAGCGCCCGACGGCTCGTTCGAGCTCGGCCTTGTTCATCGTCGATCGGCCCTCGATGCCCTTGTCCTTGGCCTCGTTGTACAGCTGCGCCTTCGTCCGACCTCCCGGCCCCTTGTGGGAGCGGAGGCCGCCCCGGCGACCCGAGGAGATGTCCTCCCGCGACAGCCGGCTGCTCTCCTCGGCCTCACCGTGACGGGCTCGCTCCTTGTTGACGGTTCGGGCGGCGATCTCCTCGGCCTCGTCCTCGTCCTTGCCCTGCTCGAGCTGCCCGTCCTTGATGTGCTCGTACTGGCGCTCGCGCTTCTTGCTCCAGGCCTTCTGCGGCATGGCTCCTCCTCGGGCATCTGTTTCCTGCCGCCACGCGTCCCCGGCCGCACTGCGGTCCAAACCCCCAGCGGTCGGCGCGGCGCCCTCAGATCCGTTCGAGGGCGCCACCGTCGAAGAGCGGTTTCACGCCGAAGTTCCTGGCATCGGCGGCCATCTCGTCGTCGGTCGGAGGGTCGGCTCCGTCGTGGGCGGCGGCCAGGGCTGGGGCCAGCAGACGGGCGTCGCTCGACGTGTTGAGGAAGAGCTGGTCGTGCGCCAGGACCCAGCGGACGGCGCGCCCGATGGCGTCGGGGTCGGTGACGGGCTCGTACCAGCTGAAGCGCCGGCCGTCGTATCCCTCGGGCCACCGGCGACGTCCGATGGCCTTGATGGTCTGCACGGCCACCCCCCGCTCCGCGCAGACCCCCAGAAGGGCACCCACCTCGGCCCGGTAGTCGGCGTCCTGGAGCGCCACGAAGCTGTAGGGCAGGAGCACCGACGCGAAGGGGTGGCGCTCGAGGCTCCGCAGGTGCATCCCGGCGATGCGGGTGCCGTGCCCTGTGACGCCGACGTGACCCACCAGCCCCTCCTCCTGAGCGGCGGCCATGGCCTCCACGACGCCCCCTGGCCCGTGAGCCACCTCCCACTCGTCGGGCTCCACGAGGTTGTGGAGCTGGATCAGGTCGACGGCGTCGACCTGCAAGCGCTCGAGGGAGCGCTCCAGCTGGGCCCGAGCCGCGTCACCCCTGCGCTCACCGGTCTTGGTGGCGAGGAAGAACCGGGAGCGGTGCTCGCCCATCCAGGGACCGATCCGGAGCTCGGAGTCGCCGTAGCTGGCGGCGGTGTCGATGTGGTTGACCCCGGCGGCCAGCAGCTGCGGGAGCACCTCGTCGGCCCGCTCCTGGCGCATGGCCCCGAGGGCAGCAGCACCGAAGATGACTCGGCTGCTGGCGGTGGCCGGTGGTCCCGAAGGGGGCGGTGTCGATCACGCCGGGGAACCTACGCCGCCCTCCCCGTCGGCGTCGGATGGTTCGGAGTCGGCTCGATCGGGCAGAGACCGCCCCATGATGCGACGCGTCGTTCGACAGGTGGGCATGATGACCATCACCAGCTGGCTCTGGCAGCACCGGGGCACGGTGGTGCGAGCCGTGGACCTGGGCAAGCGCCTGCCGCACCTGGTGTCCGGCGGGCGCAGCCGTGACGCTCTCACGGAGGCCAGGCTCCTCCTGGCGCTGGACGGCAAGGTGCCCACCGGCACCGATGTGCGGATCACCGGCGTGGAGGACGGCGCCGTCACCCTGCGGGGCGATCTCGACCTGGACCGCCTCAACGACGCCCGCGGCGCCCTCCTGGGCGTCTCCGACGTGCTCGACGTCCGCACCGACGGCTCGCAGCAACCCACCCTTGACGACGCGCTGGCAGGAGCCCGCTGATGCCGGCCCTCCCCGACCGACCGGAGCCCGCCGAGAAGGCGGAGTCCTGGCTCGATGAGCGCACCCAGCCCGATGGCAACCGTCCCAAGGGCCTGGAGGATCGACCCGATCCCACGCCCGAGGACCTCCGGCTCCAGCAGCAGCGCGAGATGCAGCGAGCGATGTTCGGCACAGAGGGACAGACCCACGGCGCCGTCCTCGGTTCCCTGGGCGGTGCCCTCGTGGGCCTGCTGATCGGGCTGGCCGTCGGCTTCCTTGTCTTCGACGCCGGCTCCCCCGCCCGCTGGGTGGCCCCGCTGCTGGCCACGCTTGCGGGAAGCACGGCGGGCTTCGTCTACTTCGGCGGGCGCACGCCGGAGCTGGAGAACGAGACGATGACCGCCGCCGGTGAACCTGGCATCGGCACCACCCCGAGGGATCCAGGCACCGACGAGCGGGGGCGGTGACGGCCCTCAGCGGCCGTCGCTGAGCACCAGAACCGACCTCGCCGGCACCTCCAGCTTCCCCGCAGGGGCGCTGCCCTCGAGCGTCGGGACCGCAGTCGACAGCACCACCTCCCACGGGTGGGCCCACTGGTCGGGAAGCGTCCAGAGGATCGGCTCGTGGTGGGCGTTGAGGAGCAGCAGGAACGAGTCGTCCACCACGGGCTGACCCCGCTGGTCCAGGTCGGTGATCGACTCGCCGTTCAGGAACAGCCCGATGGAGCGGGCATGGCCGTCGTTCCAGTCGTCGTCGGTCATCTCGGTGCCGTCGGGCTTGCACCAGCCGAGGTCCACCGTGCCCCGGATGGGGCGACCCTGGAAGTAGCGGCGGCGACGGAAGGTGGGGTGCTCGGTCCGCAGCTCGATGAGCCGCTTGGTGAACTCGAACAGGTCCTCGTCGAGGTCGTCCCAGTCCTGCCACGAGATCTCGTTGTCCTGGCAGTAGGCGTTGTTGTTGCCGCCCTGGGTCCGGCCGAGCTCGTCGCCCGCCACCAGCATCGGCACGCCCTTGCGAGAGCAGCAGCGTGGTGAGCAGGTTGCGCTGCTGCGCGGCCCGGCAGCGCAAGCACCTCAGGGTCGTCGGTCTCCCCCTCGGCACCGCAGTTCCAGGAGCGGTTGGTGCTGTCGCCGTCGGCTCCGCCCTCGCCGTTGGCCTCGTTGTGCTTCTCGTTGTAGGACACGAGGTCGCGGAGGGTGAAGCCGTCGTGGGCGGTGATGAAGTTGATGCTGGCGACGGGCCGGCGAGCGTCGGCCTGGTAGAGGTCGGAGCTCCCGGTCAGCCGCGAGGCCATCTCCCCCACCGTGCCGGGCTCGCCCCGCCAGAAGTCGCGCACGGAGTCGCGGTACTTGCCGTTCCACTCCGACCACTTCGGCGGGAAGTTGCCGACCTGGTAGCCGCCCTCACCGACGTCCCACGGCTCGGCGATCAGCTTCACCTGGCTGATGACAGGGTCCTGGTGGATGAGGTCGAAGAAGGCCGACAGCCGGTCGACCTCGTGGAACTGGCGGGCCAGGGTGGAGGCCAGATCGAAGCGGAAGCCGTCGACGTGCATCTCGGTGACCCAGTACCGCAGCGAGTCCATGATCAGCTGCAAGGTCTGGGGGTGGGCCATGTTGAGGCTGTTCCCCGTGCCGGTGGTGTCGTAGTAGAAGCGCGGGTCGTCGGGCACCAGGCGGTAGTAGGCGGCGTTGTCGATGCCGCGGAACGACAGGGTGGGTCCGAGGTGGTTGCCTTCGGCGGTGTGGTTGTAGACGACGTCGAGGATCACCTCGAGGTCCGCGTCGTGCAGCGCCCGCACCATGGCCTTGAACTCGGTGACCTGCTCGCCGCGCTGACCGTTGGCGGCGTACTCGTTGTGGGGGGCGAAGAAGGCGATGGAGTTGTAGCCCCAGTAGTTCCGCAGCCCCTTGTCGAGGAGGTGGGCGTCGTGGACGAACTGGTGCACCGGGAGCAGCTCGACGGTGGTGACCCCCAGGTCGGTGAGGTGCTCGATGGCGGCCGGGTGGGCCAGCCCGCCGTAGGTGCCCCGCAGGGCTTCGGGGATGCCGGGGTGCCGGGCGGTGAAGCCCTTCACGTGGACCTCGTAGATGATCGACTCGTGGAGCGGTCGATCCGGGCGGCGCTCGGAGGACCAGTCGAAGAAGGGGTTGTGCACGACGGACTTGGCGCTGTGGGGGGCGCTGTCGTCGTCGTTCCGGGCCATCGTCGTCGCCGAGCTGGTACCCGAAGGACGTGGCGTGCGGGTGCGAGCGAGCCCGTCGATGGCCTTGGCGTAGGGGTCGAGCAGCAGCTTGGCCGGATTGGCCCGCAGTCCCTCGCTCGGGCTCCCAGGGGCCGTGCATTCGGTAGCCGTAGCGCTGGCCCGGACCGACGCTGGGGAGGTAGCCGTGCCAGCAGAAGGCGTCCATCTCGCGCGAGCGGGACGCGGACCTCGGCGCCGTCGTCGTCGAAGAGGCACAGGTCGACGGCTCGGCCACCTCGGAGAACACCGAGAAGTTGGTGCCGGCGCCGTCGTAGGTGGCGCCGAGCGGATAGCTGGATCCCGGCCAGATCTCGATCTGATCAGCCATGCGGGGCGTCTGTCGGTGCGGTGCGCAAGATCGCGACGCTATCGACTGGGAGGACCAACCCGTTCCGGTCGTCGGTGACGACACCCCAAGCGCCCCACCACCGTCCAGCCGTCGAGGTCGGCACGGTGGGGGTCCGCTCCGAGGTTGGCCAGCACCCTCCAGGCCCCACGGTCGACGACCACGACCCCGCCGTCGTGACAAGCCGTGCACCGGACGCTCGGGTCGTGGAGGTCAGGCGCTTCCCGCCGAGCGCGATCAGGTCCCGGTACCAGGCGTGGAGCCTGGCGTGGTCGCCCTCCTCCGCTTCCTGCCATCGCAGCACCGAGCGCTCGAAGGTGGCGGGATCCTGCGGATCGGGCACGTCGCCGGGCGCCCAACCGAACGCTGCGAACTCTCTCGCGCGTCCCTCGCTGACGGCGAGGCCCAGCACGGGATCCTGGTGGTCGGTGAAGTACTGGAAGGGCGTCGAGGCTCCCCACTCCTCGCCTTGGAAGAGCAGGACGGTGAACGGGCTGGTGAGCAGCAGGGCCGCCGCCACCCCCAGCCGCCCCGGCGTGGTGAGGGCCCCCAGGCGCTCCCCAGCGGCCCGGTTCCCCACCTGGTCGTGGTTCTGGGCCGCCACGACGAAGCGCTCGGCAGGCAGGCCGTCGGGTGAGCCCCCGTGGGGTCGCTGACGGTGGCGCGACCAGGTGCCGTCGTACACCCATGCCTGCTCGAGGGCCTTGGTCAGGTCGTCCAGGTGGCCGAAGTCGGCGTAGTAGCCGTCGGTCTCACCGGTCAGGACGGCGTGGAGGGCGTGGTGCCAGTCGTCGGCCCAGGCGGCGTCCAGTCCGTGCCCGTCGGGCCGGGGTCGCACGAACACCGGGTCGTTGAGGTCGCTCTCGGCGATCACGATCAGACGCCGATCCAGCTCCTCGGACAGCCGGTCCACGGCCTGACCGACCTCAGCCAGGATGTGCGGGTCAGAGTCGTCGACGATGGCGTGGACGGCATCGAGACGGAGTCCGTCGCAGTGGTGGTCGCGCAGCCAGTGCAGGGCGTTGTCGACCACGAAGCGCCGGACCTCGCCGGCGTCGGGCCCGTCGAAGTTCACGGCGTCGCCCCAGTGCGTGACGTGGCGGTCGGTGAAGTACGGGGCCAGCTCGGCCAGGTGGTTCCCGACGGGACCGAGGTGGTTGTACACGACGTCCATCACCACACCGAGGCCCGTGCTGGTGGGCGGCGTCCACCAGGCGCTTGAGGCCGTTGGGGCCCCCGTAGGCGGCGTGCGGGGCGAAGAGGTCAACGCCGTCGTAGCCCCACCCGCGGCTGCCGGACGCCCCCGCCACCGGCATGAGCTCGATGGCGTCGACGCCCAGCCGGACCAGGTGAGGCAAGCGGTCGATGGCGCCCTCAAAGGTCCCGGCGGGGGTGAAGGTCCCGATGTGGAGCTCGTAGAGCACGGCTCCGCCCAGGTCAAGCCCTCGCCAGCTCTGGTCGCCCCACCGGTACGCGCCGTGGTCGTAGACCGCTGACAGCTCGTCGACGCCGTCCGGTTGGTGCGAGGAGCGAGGGTCAGGGCGTGGGGGTCCCCCGTCGAGGGAGAAGCCGTAGCGGTCGCCGGGGCCGGCCTCGGCCTCTGCCACCCACCACCCTGAGGGCTCCCGCTCCATCGGGAGGGTCTGGCTGTTCAGCACCAGCTCGACCCGGCCCGGTCGCGGCGCCCACACGGAGAAGGGCGTCATGCCTCCGCCCGCTCGAGGACAGCCACCGGGAACCGTGCCAGCAGCTGCGTGAGGTCGACCGCTCCCTCCCACCCGGCCGCGCCCGTGAGCACGTCGACCCACGAACCCTCCGGGAGGGTGACCGTCGTTCCCGCCCATCCCTGTTGCAGCTGGCGTGGCAGCCGGGGGACCACGGTGACGAGACCGTCGCGAGCGAAGGCGATGACGTGCTCGCCCTTCGCACCGTGGGCCGGAAGGGCGACGTAGTCGGTGGCCTCGTACCACCCCGGGCGCTGGCGACGGTGCTGGAGCAGCCGTAGGATCAGCCAGAGCTTGGCCCCGCCGTCGGGGTCGGCCAAGGCCACCTCGGGCTCGGCGTCGGCGAGGCGAGCGAGGAGGTCGGCTCGGTGGTCGAAGTCGACCGGCCGCCGGTTGTCCGGATCGACCAGGCTGAGGTCCCAGAGCTCATCTCCTTGGTAGATGTCAGGCACACCGGGGCTGGTGAGGAGGAGGGCCGTCTGGGCCAGCGAGGTGATCCGGCCCAGCTCCACCACTGCATGCTCGGCGAGGAACGCCTCGAGCTGGGCGACGAACGCCTCGTCGCCCAGCACGGCGCCCACGAACGCCACGAGGGCGTCCTGGTAGGCCGGATCGGGGTCGTGCCACGACGTGTGCGCCTTGGCCTCGTTGGCGGCCTTGACCGCCGCCGCCACCGCCCGTTCCTCGTCGATGGGCCAGGCGCCCACCAGGGCCTGGTACAGCATCAGCTCAGTGGCGCGGTCCGGCCACCCGTGGCGGCGGTGCGGTTCGTTGTGCGTCATCCATCGGTCGACCTCGGCCAGCCACTCGTCCGGCAGCTCCGAGAGCACCGACAGCCGAGCGCGCACGTCGGCGCTGCGCTTGGTGTCGTGGGTGGACAGGGCAAGCATCGTCCCCGGCCACCGCTGGGCCGTGGCGGCGTTGTGGTCGTGGAGCTGCCCCGCCCCGCGGGCGCCCACGTCCGGGTCGGCCCCCACCTCGTTGCGGGCCAGCAGCGGGCCGTATCGGTAGAAGGTGGTGTCCTCCACGCCCTTGGCCATCACGGGGGCGCTCAGCTGCTGGAAGCGCAGGGCCAGCTCGGTCTCCACCTCCCCCGCCTCGTCGAGCAAGAGGATCCGCTGGAGGAGGTGCAGCAGCTCGGCGTCCAGGTCGGGGCGACGGGCGCCTGCCGCCGCGACGGCGCTGGTCAGGCGGGCCCGGTCCTCCGCTGTCGTCGACCGACCCGGTGCCACGTAGGTGCGGTACACGTCCATGTTGGCCGCCATCTCCCGCACCGCCTCGCGGAGGTCGCGCCGAGTGTGGTCACGATGCCGCCGGCGGTCCTGGCACACCCGCGCCAAGAGGTCCGTGATGCGCTCCACCTCCGTCGCCAGCTCGTGGCCCATCACGTGGTGCTTGGCGTCGTGGGCCACCTCGGCGAAGGTGCGAGGGTCGTCCGTCCGCTCTGCCCACCCGCGCTGCAGCACCTCCTCGCCCGAGGGATCCACCAGCGCCTCGCCCACCCGGGCCAAGAAGTCGTATCCCGAGGTGCCGATCACCGGCCAGGACGACGGGAGGGCTTCGTCGGCGGCCAGGATCTTCTCCACCGCCACCCACGCTGCGGGGGCGGCGGCGGCCAGGCGCTTGAGGTAGCCGTGAGGGTCGCGGAGCCCGTCGACGTGGTCCACTCGCAGCCCGGCCACGTCGCCGGCCGCCACCAGCTCGGCCAAGAGGCCGTGGGTGTCCTGGAACACCGCGTCGTCCTCGGCCCTCAGACCCACGAGGGTGGTGATGTCGAAGAAGCGTCGGTAGTCGAGCTCCTCGCTCGCCGTCCGCCAGTGGGCCAGGCGATAGCTCTGCCGAGCCAAGAGGTCGTCCAGCGCGTCTGGGTCGCCTTGGACCGCCCGGAGCTCGTCGTCGAGCGCCTCGGCCACCACCGGCTGGGAGGCGGCGAGAGCCCGCAGCTCCTGGCGCAGGGCCTCCTTCCCTCGGTGCCGCTCCTCGATGGCGTCGGTGGCCGTCGCCGGCGGGAGCCCCTCCAACCCATCAGCGATGGCGGCCAGCTCGGGCGACCTTGCCCGGTCGGCGGCCGCTCGCACCAGGTCGCGCACGCTGCGCGGTGACAGCGGCAGCTCGTGCTCGTGGTAGCGGACGGTGAAGGCCCCCCGACGCGGCGAAGCTCCAGCTCTCCGGCCTCCAGCACCCGGCCGTACTGGTCCCCCAGGATGGGCATCAGCACCGATGGACCGGATCCGGCGCGGGGTGGGCGACCAGTCGATGTCGAAGTGGCGAGCGAAGCGGCTGGCGGGACCGTCTTCGAGGACGTCCCACCACCACCGGTTGGCGGCGCCGGCCAGGGCCATGTGGTTCGGCACGATGTCGAGGACCAGGGAGAGGTCCTGGTCGGCCAGGGTCCGGGTGAGCCGGGCGTAGGCGCTGGGGCCGCCCAGGTCGTCGCTCAGCCGGCTGTGGTCCACCACGTCGTAGCCGTGGGTGCTCCCCGGGACGGCTTGGAGCACCGGCGAGCAGTACAGGTGGCTCACCCCGAGCCGGGCCAGGTACGGGACGGCCCGCGCCGCGTCGTCGAAGGTGAACCCGGCGTGCAGCTGCACCCGGTACGTGGCGCGGGGTCGAGCGAGGGTGATGGGGGCCTCAGGCTACGGGCGTGGGCAAATCGGCCTCGGCGTCCCAGTCGAGCGCCTCATCGAACTGGGCCATGAGCCAGGCCAACCACCGCAACATGGTCCGGGCTGTACCCAGAGCGACGGGACCCGAAACCGCACGTGACGCGACCCTGCCCACCCGTGCCTCCGGCACGGGTGGGCAGTGGGGCAGGCTCGGGGTGGCACTACCCCTGTGAGCACCCGAGCGATGCGACGTAGCGGCTCCGCAGCGCAGGCGACGGGCCCGTACCAGCGCCGGGACGAGAGGCTTCGCTGCTCAGCTCCCAGACGGCCTCGGGGTAGTCGCCCTCGGCGTCCATGGCCTGCAGCACCGGCCAGTCAGGGCTGGTGGCGAGGGCGACGGCCGCCGCCTCGGCGGACGCTCCGTCACCGGTGTCGCCGGCCTCGATCCACTGCTCGATCCAGGCGCAGGCGACCGAGCCGGCTACCTCGGCACCGAGCTGATAGCGGTCATCCACGCCTCCACCGGCATAGAGGGCCTCAGTGTCGAACCCCTCCGGTCGGGGGATGTCCCGGAGCATTCCGTCCACCACTGCTGCCCGGGTGGCGGGGGTGATCACGCTCTCGGGCATGGCGGACAGCCAGGTCTCCACGTCGACCAGCTCCAGCCGCTCCAGCTGGGCCCGGTAGAGCTCGACCGTGTCGAAGGCTCCTCGCGCCTCCACCACATGGGGACCATCAACCCAGAGGGCAGTGAAGTCCCCGCCGCCGTCGTAGTGGAAGAGCTCACCAGGGTGGCCGAGGACGTCGACAGGCTGGCGGGCGGTGGCCGACTCCGCCCGGTCGGCCAGCAGGCTGTTCAGCTCGCCAGCTGGGTTCCAGCGGACCTCCACGTCGTCCGCCCCGTCGCTGAAGGTGATCTCGCCGTGGAGGGCGCCGAACTCGTCGGCGCGCGTGACGGACCAGCTGTCGTCGTCGACCAGGATGCGGGGGGCGTCCTCGGCCACCGCCACCAGCTCCGCCGCGAAGGCGGTGCCGTCATCGGAACCGGGCATCGCGAGCACCCCCACCAGCACGGCTGCGGCCGCGGCCGCCGCGGCGAGGAATCGGCGACGGATCGGGCGGCGAGCTCGAGGCCGATCGAGCGGAATCGCAAGCGGTCGAACATCTTCGGACACAGACACGATGGCCTCCATGAGGTCAGCAGCAGGGGCGTGGAGCCCGAGGCCGTCGATCTGCTCTTGCGAGGCTGGGCAGACCGCCGCCACCAGTGCATCGAGTTCGTCGTCGGTCATCATTCGCACTCCGTCTCCTGGGCGAGCACTCGCTCGCCAGCCATCACATGTCCGTCCGAGATCGACCGTTCGCCGTCCCATCCGATCGACCCCAACGCGTCTCGGAGCCGGCCACGGGCGCGGTGCAAGCGCGTTCTGACGGTGGCCGCCGGCACACCGAGAACGGCGGCCAGCTCCGTAGGCGTCAGCCCCTCCCAGCTGGTCAGGAGCAGGAGCTCCCGATCGTCGTCGTCGAGCAGGGCCAGACCCGCGCGCACGATCTGCACCGCCTCCACAGCCGCTGACGGGTCCTCGATGTGGACGTCGGCCAGCCGGGTGCGCAGGCGATCAGCCAGCCGACTGCGGCGCAGCGAGCCCCGACGGTGGTTGCTGAGGACTCGCCGGGCCACCCCGAAGAGCCACAGTCTGGCCTCGTCACCGACCGGTACGTCGCCGATGCGGCGCCAAGCCACCACGAACGTCTCGGCCACCACGTCGGCGGCGTCAGTGGGGTTGGCGGTGCGGCGCACGGCGTAGGCCAGTACCGCCGGCGAGCAGGCTTCGAAGAGGGCGCGGAAGCGGTCCTCGTCGCCGTAGCCACCTTGCACCAGGAACCACCCCCGTCGGGTTGCGCCGACGCCGGGTGGCGCGGTCATCCCCTCCATGTCCACCTCGGCCCGGGGCGTTTCATCGAGGTCATCATGATCCGTGGACTTGGCGCCGGGGTCTACTCGATGGCGAGGTCGGGCAGGCTGCCGACGGAGGTGCCCACCGATGCCCAACGACCCAGATCTCGACGTGGAGGAGAGCTCCGACGACGGCCAGTCGGACGAAGGCGGTGACAGCGATGTGGAGCCTGACCCTGCCCGTTCCTGACGGGCAGGGTCAGCGCACCACGGGGAGATCAGGCCTCGTCGCCAGTGTCCTTCGGGCCTTCGCCGCCGGCGTCTCGGTCCTCGACCGCCTCGGTGGGCTCGTCACCCGTGTCGCGGGCGCCGTGGCCACCCTGGTCTCGGTCCTCCTCGGCCTCCGTGGGGGCGTCGGTGGTGATGTCGTCGTCGTTGATGTCGCTCATGGCCCCTGTGTGCCCCTCCGCTCCCGGCCGGAAACCCCATGACCGGCTCCGATCCCGATCTGGCGGTTCTGGCCAGGTGCGTGGGCGATGTCGACGCCTTCGCATCCGCGCACTGGGGGGAGCGCCCGCTGCACCGCGCCAGCGGCGCTGGGTTCGACGACCTCCTCGATCTGGCGGTTGTGGAGCACCTGCTGCTCAGCACCCCTCGCCGACCCACGTTCCGGCTGGTGCGCGATGGCGTCACCCTGCCGGTGCCGGACAGCACCACCCGAGTGCGGATGGGGGGTGCTCCGGTCGACGATGTCGGTGACCCCGGCAAGATCACCGCCGCCATCGCGTCGGGAGCCACGCTCGTCCTCCAGGGGCTGCAGCGGACGTGGCTGCCACTGACTCGCTTCTGTCGCGCGCTGGAGCGGGCGACCAGCCATCCGGTGCAGGCCAACGCCTACCTCACCCCCGCCGGCGCAGCCGGGCTGGCTGAGCACGCCGACGACCACGACGTCATCGTCCTGCAGGTGACCGGCGGAAAGGCGTGGGAGGTGGCCGGCCTCGGCCCGGTGACCACCGCCCCGGGCGACGCCCTCTACATCCCCGCGGGCGCCCGGCATGCCGCGCACGCCCAGGAGGCCGCCAGCCTCCACCTCACGCTCGGCATCCTCCGGGTGACGGTGGGCCAGGTGGTGCGCCGGGTGCTGGATGACCTGGAGGAACCGCTGGGCCTGGGTCGGCCGCTGCCCCTCGGCTACGCGCGACCCGAGCGCCGGGAGGAGCTGGAGGAGCACCTGGCCAAGGCCCTGTTCGGAGTGGCCCAGGCGCTGGAGGGCCCGACCGAGGCAACCGACCCCGGACGCCGGGCGGAGCGCGAGGCCAGACGGGCGCTGACCCGCCGCGCCCCGCTCCTGGAGGGCCAGCTGGCATCCATCCTGGAGCCGGTGGAGGCAGGCACCGTGCTGCGCCGCCGTCTCGATCAGCCGGCCAGGCTGGCCGAGGAGCCGGCGGATGACGGCCGCATCGTCCTAGAGCTGGCCGACCGCCGACTGCGCTTGCCGGCGGAGACGGAGGCCGCCATCCGACACCTGCTCGAGTGCACCGAGGCGGTGGTGGGCGACCTGCCCGGCCTCACCCTGGCCAGCCAGCTGGTGCTCGTCCGCCGGCTGGTGCGGGAGCAGCTCCTGGTGGCGGGCTGATCAGCGCCGCCGCCAGATCCCGAGCTCGAAGGACGGGTCGCGCAACGCCACCTCCCGGTCGAGGAAGGGGGTGGCATCCAACCAGGGCCCGATCGACGAGCCCGGGCGCGGGTAATCGGTCTCCCCCGTGTAGTGGACCGCCACGAGGACTCCGCCAGGGTCCAGCCAGCGCTCCAGGCCGGCCAGAGCGACCGCCGCACCCTCATCGGTGAGGTAGTAGGCCACCTCCGACCACACCACCAGGTCTCCCGTCCCGTCCGGCCAGTACCCCGGCAGCTCGCCAACGTCCAACGTGACGTGGGTCTGTCGGGACAAGCGAGCTCGCGCTCGCTCGACCGCCGTGGGAATCAGATCGAAGGCGATCAGCGCATCGCAGCGTGCGGCCAGGCCCTCCGTCAGGGCCCCGTTGGCGCATCCCGCCTCCACCCCCCGTCGATAGCGCGCCGCCGGCAGGGCCGCCAGCGTGCAGGCGTACTTCCTTCGCTCGTACCACGTGCTGTCGAAGCCCCATGGGTCGTCGTGATGCTCATACTGCTCCTCGAAGTAGCTGCGGCGGTGGGACAGCCGCGCATCGTCAGTCGGTCGCCTGCTCACCCTTGATCCTCCAGAGGAAGCGCCGCGAGGGCGTGCAGGTCGCGCTCAGCGTGGTGCTGTCGGAGGTAGAGGTGGAGGTCGGCCGTCCGCTGGGCGATCCCGGCATCGGTGGTGAACGGGCGAGGTCCGAGCGACCGACTGAACCGCCCGAGCACGTCGGTGCAGGCCGCCTCCACGAGGTGGCGCAGCGACAGCGCTCGGCGCCGGGCCGCCAGCGGGTCGCACGGCTGCACGTCGATCTCGCTCCCGGCCTGCCGGAGGAGAGCCACCAAGCCCCACCCGGTGGCCCGTCAGCGCGCCCAGGTGGGCCCGACGATGCGGGTCGGCATCTGTGTGCTTCTCGGCCGCGTCGACCAGGCCTACGGCCGCCCCCGCCCAGCAGGCAGCCGGCCCGCAGGCCCCGTGCCAGAAGCCCGGGCGCTCCAGGTACCAGGCGGGGGCACCGACGGGTGGGCCGGCGAGAGGGTGGCGGTCAAAGGTGACGGTGCCAGTCGCCGTGTCGGCCAGCGCAGCGGTGTGCCAGGGGCCGGGGTCGAGCCGGATCCGAGGGCTGGGGGTGAGGTCCACCTCGACCAGCTGTGGCTGGCCGCCCGCATGCAGGGCGGTGACCAGGGCTCGGTCCACGACGCCGATGCCGGAGCAGAACCGCTTGGAGCCGGTCAGCACGCCGCCACTGCCGATCCGGACCGGTGCCGGGCCACCCTCGGAGGCCCAGACCCCATAGAGGGCCCCCGGAGCCGGCGATTTGCCCGCTTCGTGGAGGATGGCGAGGGCGTCCGTGTGGGCCTCGGCCAGACGGGCCACCGCCACATCATGGTGGCGGGCCAGCTCGAAGAGGGCGAGGAGCCGGACCGGGGTGCGACCCTGCGCCGGCAGGGGGAGGGTGAGCTCTCCTGCCCCCTCCAGGTCGCGGAGCAGCACTGCGGTGCTCGTCATGCCGGACACCGGTCGATGGCGGCAAGATCGGCGGCGAAGCCAGCCGGCGCCCGCCCAACCAACCGGGGGCTGGTGGCGACCACGATGGCGGGCGTGGCGGCTACCGGCCCCTGGGTGCGCAGGCGGTCCCACAGGTCGTGGTCCTCTCCGGTCGGCAGAGCCCGCCAGCCACCCGCTCGGCGGTAGGCGTCGGCCCGGAAGCCGAGGTTGGCGCCATGGACGTGGTGGTGGACGAGGCCGATCCCGACGCGAGTACCGGACGTCGAAGCCCGTTCGCACTGCGATGTCGGTCGGCTCGTCGTCGCGCAGGCGCACGATCCCGGCCATGGCCACCACCCCATCAGCGGCTAGGGCCACCTGGTCGCAGAGCCAAGTGGGGGGCACCAGCGTGTCGGCGTCGGTGCTCGCCACCCACGTGCGCTGCAGGAGGCCCGGGCGGGTGGCGAGGCCCAGGGCCGTCCCCACCCGACGAGCCGCCCCCACGCAGCTGGAGGTCCATCTCCAGCACCTGGTCGGCGGCCGACCGCCTGCGAGCCCTGGCCAGCTCGGCGGTGGCGTCCCCACAGGCGTCGGCGACCACCACCACGGCGCTCGTCACCAAGGGCGGGAGGGCCGCACGGGCGGCAGCCAGGCCATCGAGGGTCGCCAGCACGCGGCCCTTCCTCCTGGTGGGCAGGAACGACGATCACGCACGTGGTCGATGGCCGTCACCCTGGCCCCCGCCCGAGGACATAGGCCTCGGCCGCCCAGCGGCTCGGCTCGAGATCAGCCCAGGTCAGCAGCGGCGGGCACAGGTCGTGGGTGATCTGGCTGCGGTGGGCCTGCAGGGCCAGGCCCCGGCGCCGGCACTCGTCAGGCGAGAGGTCGAGGCGGACGAGGTGCTCGCCCTGCAGGTCCGAGGGGAAGCCGGCGGTGGTAGGTCCAGAAGAGCCCGAAGGCCAGGACGGCGGAGGACGGAGCGCTCCTCAGGGCCGCCCGGCCGCTGGCCTCGTGGTCGCAATGGTGGTCCCTGGTCCAGGGGGCCACGACCACTCCCGCGGGATCGGCGAGCTCGGCCACGGCCTCCTCGAGGGCGGCTGCGTGGGCCTCGACGTTCCCGTCGGGCAGCCCGAGCCGGTGCGTCTCGAGCGACCCGACCCCGAGCACCGCAAGCGCCCGGCCTTGCTCCTTCCGTCGGCGGTGCGCCACGATCGACCCCGGGCAGCTGATAGGCGGCTCTCCCCGTCGGTGACGGCGAGGACGGTCACCGGCGCTCCCGCGGCCCCGCTGCCGCGCGATGAGCCCCCCGAAGCAGAGGACCTCGTCGTCGGGGTGGGGCACGACGACCAGGGTCGGCCGCGCGGGCGCATCCCAGACCGGCGCGGCGACGAGCGTGGGGCCCCAGAGATCGATGAGGGGCGAAGGGGCCGCGATTCGTCGGGTCGGTGGCAGGAGGCCCCTGGAGCATGCGCCGTCCGTACCCCCGGTGAGCGCTCGGAGACCCTCCCTCGACGGGAGGGCTCCTCCCACTCGGTCGGGCTCTGGATCGGCGACCTACCCTCTGACGATGAGGGAAGGGGTGCGCGGGCCGGGAGCGGCTCCGTTCAGTCGCTCGGTCTGGCCGTGGCTGGTGGCGGCCAACCTCGCCGGCTTCGCCGCCCAGCACATCGAGATCGGAGGGCGAGCGCTCCTCGACCTCGCTGTGCCGTCTGGAGACGAGATCGACGCTGGGGAACTGTGGCGTCCACTGACCTCGCTGTTCGTCCACCCCGGAGGTTGGATCCACCTCGGCATCAACACTGGGCTGCTGCTCCTGACCGGATCGCGGGCCGAGGCGCTCATCGGATCGCGCCGATTCCTCGCCACCTACATCGGTGCAGGGTTCTCCGCCAACGCGCTTCGCTACGTCGTTGGGGGGCGTCAGGGCGGCGGTGCCTCAGCCGCCATCTTCGCGGCGGCTGGTGCCGCAGGAGCCCGAGCGCTGATCGGGTCGAACCATCGGCTCGGTGGCGGATGGTTCGTCGGCGCGACAGCGGCGACGCTCATCGGTGGCGGCCTGCTCCTTGCTGCGACCGTTGGCGACAACCACGTCCTGGCCCTGGGCCTCGGCGTCGTGGGCGGGCAAGCCGCCGACGGCGACGGCCGGGACTCCTTCCGTCGGACCATGATGGCCCTCTGCACTGGAGGCTTCCTGGCGATGGCCGCCCGCAGCCTCGTGAGCTGATGCCGACACGTCCCGACGGGGCGTGGGCCGGGCGGATCGCCCACTCCGGAGTCGCCCGCTCACGGCGCGCTGCGGACTGGCGGTTCGCCCACCGAGGGGCGGTCGTCTCATCCCGGCAGCAGCGGGAGCACGAGGTGACTGCCGTCGTGGATCCTGACCAGCCCGGGGTAGGCATCGCGCTCGCCGGTGTGCAGCAGCTGGCCATCGCTCAGCACCACGACGATGCGGTGACCGGCGGGGATCGTGGCGGTCACGTCGGACAGGTCGATGCGCAGACGGCGTCGGCGTGCGCGGTCGGGAACGGACGGGCCTCGTAGCGGCTGTCGTGGTGCGAGAGATCGACGCCGCCACCGCCAACCAGCGGACGGCCGGCGAGGCGAGCGAAGGACAGCTGAAGCCTGGTTCGACGGCATAGAGGGCGACGTCGATCAGCCCCGTCGGCCGCAGGCTCGTCACGGTCAGGTCGAGGTAGGGGTTGCCGGCGATCAGCAGATCCGACGTTGCGGTCTCACTGAAGGAGGCGGCGATGGTCGGGGCGCCTGGAGGGCTCGAGGTGCACAGGCTCCCACCGCCGCCGAGCTCCGGGGCGGCCGTGATCGACACGAGGGAGGTCTCGTGAGGCACGGGCGCGAGGAGCAGGTCGACCGGACCGACCGCGAGCTCGTGGTCCGACGTGCCTGCCGGTGGCCACTGATCGCTCTGGTGCCAGGCCCCGCGCTGGTCCTGGTGATCGACGCCGAGCGGCGGCACGGGACCGACGCCCTTCAGCCAGTAGTCGAACCAGGTGGTGATGATCTGCTCCCAGGTCTGCTCACCGGTGCGGGGCGGCGGCGCGAACGGTCGGTTGTCGTGCAGCCCGTTCGGGAACTCGTGGAACCACCACCCGCGCAGCTCGCGCACCGGCGTGCCCGGCGTGAGGCGGGCGGCGAGCGTGCGGTCCTGGAAGTGGTGGACGAAGTCGCTGTAGCCCTGCGCGTGGAGGACCGCCGCGCGCACGTTCGCGAGCTTCGGCCGGAGGTCTCGAGGGTGGAAGAAGGCCGCAGGGCGATCGCCAGTCGCGAAGCCGCTCGCGTGCCACACGGCAGCGTTGCCACCCGGCGGGCAGTCGGCCCGGTCGACCATCGGCCCCGCGATGGTGGTGAGGTCGTCGTTCACCGAGGGGTTGCTGTACTCGGGGAAGAGCGACGAGGTGACCACGAGGGTCCCCGTGCTGCGTGCCCCCTGGGGCGAGAAGACGAACTCGTAGAGATCGATGAGCGGCGCCACGGACGCGATGGCCTTCAAGGCCGGCGGTGCCTGCACCGCGGCCTGCCAGCGTCGTGCCGCCCGGATACGAGAGTCCCCCCATCCCCACCCGGCCGTTCGACCACGGCTGGGCGCCGAGCCAGTCGACGAGGATCGACTGGTCGAGCTGCTCCGCCACGCCGCCGGTCTCGAAGCAGCCACCGGAGTGGCCGGTGCCGCGGAGGCTGAACGTGGCGACGACATAGCCGCGCTGGATCCAGCGGATCGGGGGGATGCCGAGGCCGGCGAAGGCTTGGTCCTCCTGGATCGGGCCGTCGTCCCACCAGCCCGGCGTGCCGGGATTGCGGAGGCAGCCGGAGCTCGTGGGGTGCACGATGCACGTCGACAGGTACGGCGTGGAGTTCAGGACGACCGGGGCGCGCACGCCGGCAGGCAGGTCCGGGATGCCCAGCCACCCGTCGAGGATGATGCCGTCGTGCGATCGGACCGCCACACGGCGAACCTCGCGCAGCGCGAACGGGCCGCTGGCCCCGTCCGGCCACACCTCACCGCAGGGATGGGGCTCCGGAAGGCACTGCGGCCCAGCGGGGCGAGTGGCCCGGTTCGACGAGGCCCCAAGCGCCGCCCGGGGGGAACGACGCCCAGCGGAGTCCGTCGGGCCTGAGCCGGCCGTCTCCTGTGCATCGCTCCCCGGCGGCGCCCCGAGTCGGTCCGCCCCACCCCGAGCGGCATCGGATGCGGTCGGCTGGACAGCGCCCACCCGATTGCGAGGACCGAGGCGAGCGCGAGGACAGCGGCGAGGACGCCGCCGAGCCGCCGCACTCGAAGCGAGCGGCGCGACCCAGCCATCAGCCGACCCGAACCGCTCGACGGAGGTCCCAGGTCATCCAGCTCGATCTGTCGCCTGTGGGATCGAAGTGGACCACCCGGGTGGGGGGCGTCGTGTCCACGGCGTTGTCGGGCTCGAAGAACCGCAGGAGCGCCGGGCGATCGTACGGGAACGGAGGAAACGTGATCGGCCAGCCAGCGGTGTCCTCGCGTGCCGCGACCCTGACGTGCGCCGTGCCCGGCTCGTCGCCGCGCACGACCGTCAGCGTGGCCATCGGTGCCGCGTAGACGCCCTCGACGCGCGCCACGTCGACGTCGGTCGTCGTCGGCTCAGGGTCGGTCTCCACGATGCCAGCGAAGTGCTCGAGCACCCACCGGCGGATGCGGTGGATCGCCTCCCCCGCCCTCACCGAGTCGTTGACGAGCACCGCGAACCCGGTCGACGCCCCCGGAGCGAGCACGATCCAGGAGGTGTAGCCAGCGGTCGCACCCGGGTGCTCGAGCGTGCGCGTCGCGCCGGAGCCTCGGACGAACCAGTCGAGCGCAACCGACTCGGTGCAGTCGAGGTCGACGACCGGGGTGTGCAGGCGGCCGAGGGACTCCGCCGACAGCAGGGCGTCGCCTCCCACCGAGGCGCCGTGCAGGTTGAAGGCCGCCCAGGCGAGCAGGTGCTCGATCGATGCGATCAGGCCACCCTGCGCGAGGCTCGATCCCGCTCAGCGCCCAGCCAGCCTGCCAACCGAGGCCTCGCACCACCATGGGTGCGGCGGGGTCGAACACGGCATGGGGAGCGGCGACTCGGTGCGTGATGGCGTCGTCGGCGGTGAAGCAGGCGGTCGTCATCCCGAGCGGCAGGAGGAGGCGCTCGCGGACGAAGGCGGCATAGGGCTCGACCGGACACGGCCTCGATCACGGCGCCCGCGAGGCAGAACGCGGCGTTGTTGTAGCTGCACCCGGTGCCCGGGGCGAAGAGCCGACGCGCATCGGTGAGGGAGGCGAAGCTGCGAGACTCCCGATGGACCATGAGGTGGTCGCCGTCGAAGCCGGCCTGGTGGCTGAGCAGGTGCTCGAGGGTGATCTCCGAGGCGGCAAGCCCGGTCTCCTCCTCGAGCCAGGGCAGGTGTCGTCCAACCGGATCCTCGAGCGCCACGTCGCCGCGCTCGACGAGCAGCATCATCGCGGCGGTGGTGAAGGTCTTCGTGATCGAGCCGACCTGGAACAGGGTTGACGCGTCGATGTCGAGCGGGTGCTCGACGTTGGTCACCCCCGCACAGGCGATCGCCCGCTCGTCGCCGCACAGGACCCCAACCGCGACGCCAGGCAGCCCCAGCTCGCGGGCGACGGCGTCCACGACGTCCTGCAGCTCCACCTTCCGAGGTCGTCGGCTAACATACACTGTACGTTATGACGAGATCGGGACGATTGCAACGGGGAACCT
This sequence comes from uncultured Microthrixaceae bacterium, assembly GCA_963795165.1. GTDB lineage: Bacteria > Actinomycetota > Acidimicrobiia > Acidimicrobiales > VFJN01 > VFJN01. The sequence continues at coordinate 1,361,810 of CAWCGT010000001.1, forward strand.
TGAGCCGTGAGGGCATCGTCGCGGCCGGCCTCTCGCTGCTCGATGAGGGTGACGGACCTCACCATCCGCTCGTTGGCGAGACGCCTGGGCGCGAAGCCGATGTCCCTCTACGCCCACATCACCGACCGCGACGACCTGATCGACGGAATCGTCGAGCTGGTCCTGTCGGAGATCCAGATCCCGGAGTCCACTCGCACCTGGCAGGAGTTCTTCGACGGTGGCCGCCGGCGAGTACCGGCGCGCGCTGCTGCACCACGCCCCTGCGGTCGTCCTCGTGTTCCGGCGCCCCGCCGCTGGGGCCAGCAGCCAGTGGGCGCGCCTCGTGACCGAAGCCCTCACCGCGTTCCGATCAGCGGGCCTCGACGATCGCGAGGCGGTGTTCGCCTACCGCGGCCTGGCCGCTCTCGTGGTCGGGCTGGTGCTGAACGAGGTGCAGAACCGCGGGCTCGCGTCGCGCGACCTCGACGAGCAGGTCGCACGGCACGGTGGCGCCGCCGAGTTCCTCGATCCCGACTGGGAGGCGTCCTTCGACGCGGCCATCGCCACCTTCGTCGCAGGCCTCGAGCGGCGCAGCGGCTGAGGGATCTGCAGAGCCTCCTGCGTTTTCGTGGCACCCCCAACGGGATTCGAACCCGTGCCGCCACCTTGAGAGGGTGGTGTCCTAGGCCGCTAGACGATGGGGGCTAGGAGCGGACGAGGCTACCCGACCAGGCGCCGGACGGGCACGTTGGCAGACCGCAACGGGCGGTCGGGAACGCCGGCCTCACGGGTTAGATGGCCCGGACGATCTGGGCGGTCACGGTGTCCACCACCCAGCGCTCCCACTCGTCGGCGCTCCACCCGCGGTCGACGACGAAGAGCAGATAGGCGTCCTCCGTCCCCAGGGCGTAGAGCAGGTCCGTCGTCCGCTGCACGGAGACGTCCGTGTCGTACCCCACCTTGGTGACCAGCGCATCGGCGAGCACCTGGTGTCCGGCCAGGCGATCCCGACGGTTCTTCCCGAGGACCTCAGCCACCTCCGGATCCGCCGAGGCCGAGCGGATCACGTCGTAGAGACCATGGGTCCGGTCGCTGATGCAGCGAGCTCCGTGGGCCCACGTGGCAACGGCTCGTGCGGCGTCCGGCTCGGCGAGCGCCCGCACGAAGAAGTCCTCCGATCGCTCGGTCAACGCCACCGGCTCGGCGTCACCAGCGATGGCCACGTCGAGCGCCGCCGACAGGATCGCCGCCTTCGACCCGTGACGGAGGTACAGGGTCTGCACGGACACGCCGGCCGCCGCGGCGATCGACGCCATGGTGGTGTCGACGTAGCCCAGGGTGCAGAACAGCTCGGTGGCCGCCTCCGCGATCTTTGCCTCGGTCTCCACGTTCCGCTTCCGCGCCATCGCGCCCATCGCTCCTTGACGGCCGAGAAAGACGGGCCTTCGTGGAGCCGCACAACGAGGGCACCGGCTACGCGGTCGTGATGACCATCCCGGGCACGCCGATCTTCATGGGCCTCGACAAGCACGACGCCCATCAGGGGGAGCTGTTCGAGGAGCACCGGACGGGTCTCGACCACCTCGCCATCGGCGTGGCCACCCGTGAAGACCTGGACCGATGGGTCGAGCACCTGGACGCGCTGGGCGTGGAGCACAGCGCCATCAACGACATCTCCGAGCCGTTCCCCGCCGCCACGTTGTGCTTCCGCGACCCGGACAACATCGCGCTGGAGCTCATGTGGATGTGATCACCGACCTCCCACGCCGGCGCGGGGGGCGTCCGGCCACGACGTCGGTGTCCCCCACAGCCAGCTCGACCAGCAGCCGGTCGATCCAGGCGTCCCGGACGAGCTGGCTCAACGGGCGTTCGCCCTGGACGGGGTGGTCGAGCGCGACAGCATCATCTCGGTGCCGGGGGCGAGGGCCCTGGTGCTCGCCGGGAGCCGGCCTGCGGGCCCCGACGCTGCCTTCCTCCGGGGGCGGGAGTTCGCCCACCTCCACCCGGAGCCGGACTGGAGCCTCCACCACTTCGCGATGACGGGCTGACCGAACCGAACGCTGAGCTCGGGGGGGAGGACTCGAACCCCCAACGACTGGACCAGAACCAGCTGTGTTACCGATTACACCACCCCCGAAGGTGGGCCGCTCACCCTACCGAACCACCTGCGGGGGTCGCACACCGCTGATCAGTCGTTGACGGCGTTGTCCAAGCGGAGCAGGCGGTCGAAGCCGATGATCCGCCCGATGGCCACTGCGGCCGTCTCCCGCACCAGCTGACGGGCCTCAGCGGCACGCGACAGACGAGAGTCGCTGGGCGACACGCTGGCCCGTAGACCGAGGTCCTCAGCGATGGCCTCCACCCGGTAGGCGTGGTAGCCGTCGGTGACCAGCACCACGTCGGTCTCGCCTCGCTCGATGAGGAACCGGGCCGCCGCCGCCAGCGACTCCCAGCTGCTGTGGCCGTTGACCTCCCGCAGCAGGTCCTCGTCGGGCACCCCCCGCTGGCGCAGGTAGTTGTAGCCAGCGGTGGCCTCGGTGAAGCGGTCGCCCTCCTGACGACCGCCGGTGAGCACGATGTGGGGTGCCAGCCCCCCTTCGTACAGCCCCAGGGCATGGTCGAGCCGGTTCCGCAGGACCGGCGACGGACGTCCGTCGTACTGGGCGGCCCCCAGCACCACGATGGCGTCGGCTGACCGGGCCCCGTCGTTTCGGCTGGCCCGGTACACCTGGGCGAAGGTGACGGCCAGGTAGGCGCCCGTGAGCAGCACGGCCGCCAGCACCACGCGCACGACGACACGCCCCCAGCGGCGGCGGGGGGGCCGCACCGGGCCGAGCGCCTCGCGCTCGGCCACAGCCATCACAGGCGCTCCCTCGCGGCGCGAAGGCGCTCCAGGGTGCGATCGGCACCGAGGGCCTCCAGCGACTCGAACAGGGGCGGGCCGACCGAGCGCCCGGTAGTGGCCACCCGGACCGGCCCCTGCGCCTTGCTCAGCTGCGGCTCGCCCTCGGCGTTGACCAGACCCACCGCCACCGCGGCTCCCTCGATGGCCAGCCGGATCGCCGAGGCGGACCAGTCGTCGAGCTCAGCGAGGGCAGTCGCGGCAGCGTCGAGCATCTCGGGGGCGGCCTTGCCCTTGACCATGGCCTTGGTCCACGACGCCTCGTCGATCGCCAGGGGCTGGTCGAGGAGGAAGGCCACCATCGGCTCCACCTCCCTCAGAAGGCGCACCCGCTCCTGCACCAGCGGGGCGATGGGGCGCAGCACGTCCAGCGAGGCGGTCGACACGAAGGGCTCGACCGCCTCCAGGAAGCCGGCCTCCGGGAGGGCTCGGAGGTGCTCGGCGTTGACGTGCTGGAGCTTCTTCTCGTCGAAGAAGGCGGGGGCCGAGTTCACCTCGTCCAGTCGGAACTGCTCCTGGATCTCGGCCAGCGGCCGCACCTCGATGCCGTCCTTGGGCCCCCACCCCAGCAGCGCCAGGTAGTTCACCAGCGCGCTGGCCAGGTAGCCGCGGTCCTTGAAGTCCTGCACCGACACCGCGTCGCGGCGCTTCGAGAGCTTCTTGCGCTGCTCGTTCACCAGCACAGGCAGGTGGGCGAAGGTCGGCCGGTAGTCGTAGCCCAAGGCATCACCGAGGCAGAGGTACTTGGGAGTGCCGTTGACGTGCTCCTCGCCCCGCACCACGTGGGTGATGCCGAGATCGGCGTCGTCGACGATGTTGGCCAGCAAGAAGGTGGGGGTGCTGCTGGAGCGGAGCAGGACGAAGTCCTCCAGCGTCTTGTTCTCCACGCTCACCTGGCCCCGGATCAGGTCATCGAAGGCGGTGGCGCCGTCGTCGGGGGTGCGGAAGCGGAGCGCCGTGGTGGGCGCCCGGTCGAGCCCTCGGTCGCGGCAGTGCCCGTCGTAGCCGGGAGGGCCGCCCCGCTCCGTGGCACGGGCTTGCGCGTCCTCGGCCGTGCAGTCGCACCAGTAGGCCTGGCCGCCGGCCAGGAGCTGATCGGCTGCGCAGCGGCGTACAGCGCCGAGCGGTCGCTCTGGTACACCACCTCGCCGTCCCACCCGAGGCCCAGCCACTGGAGCATGTCGAGGATGTTCTGGGTGAGCTCGGGGCGGTTGCGCTCCGTGTCGGTGTCCTCGATCCGCAGGATCAGCTCGCCCCCGGTGCGGCGGGCGTGCAGCCAGTTGAACAGGACGGTGCGGGCACCCCCGACGTGGAGGTAGCCCGTGGGCGACGGTGCGAACCGCAGCCGGGGCAGGTCGGAGGTCACTTGCCGAGGGTACCGGCCGCGCGGCCCACCCACCGATGGCTGGACGGTCAGCCGAGGTCGCCCAACAGGGAGCGCCAATCGGCCCGGTGGGCCTGAGAGACCTGGCCCGGCGTCAAGCGAAGGGTGGCATCGGGCACCAGGTCCACGATTCGTCGAGCGCCGACGTAGTGGTGGGGGTGGGAGACCTCCTCGAAGAGGCGGCGTCGACGCTCTACCAGCTCGGCGGGAGCCTCGTCGAGGAACCCCCATGCGGTGAGGGCCACCGTGAGGTCGTGGACCACCGGGGCCCGGCCGTACAGCGATGCCCGCTTGAGCGCCACCCCGACGGCACCGGCCAGGGCATCTCGTTCGTGCTCCCCCGTCGCCAGGGTGAGCTTGCCCTCGAAGCGCCGAGCCAGGGTCAGTGCGTAGCCCTGGTCGGGCCCTTGGTGGCCGAGCCTCGCACCACGGGGCTGCCCGTCGTCGACCACCTCGCCCGGACGAATCGCCAGCCAAGGCGCCGGGCGGCGCGGCGGGGACGTGTAGCCCCGCACGGGTTGGTTGCGATCGACGGGGACGTGCTCGGGCGCGGCCACGGCGGCGAACCTACTGCTCGGAGTGGACCAGACCCCACACGAGGGCGTCGATGAGGGCCTGCCAAGAGGCTTCGATGATGTTCGTCGACACCCCGATGGTGGTCCACGCCCGATCGCCGTCGGTGGAGTCGATGAGCACCCGCACCACCGCGTCGGTGTCGGCCTCGGTGTCGAGGATGCGCACGCGGTAGTCCGTGAGGTGGATGTGGGCCAGCTGGGGGTAGCTGCCCGCCAGCACCCGCCGGAGGGCTTGGTCGAGCGCGTTGACGGGGCCGTTGCCCTCGCCAACGGCGATGAGCCGCTCCTCGCCCACCCACACCTTCACGGTGGCCTCGGTGTCGATGGCCGGCCGATCAGGCTCCCTCCTTCGGGGCCCGGTGGTAGGTGGTGGCCCGGTAGCCCTCCACCCGGAAGTAGGTGTGCTGCCAGCCGGTGGCCGCTCGCATCAGCAGCTCCAGGCTGGCGTCGGCCGCCTCGAAGACGAAGCCCTCCGCCTCCAGCTGCTTCAGGTCGTCGGAGAGACGACCGGCCGCCCGGTCATCGAGGTCGACCCCCAGCTCCTTGGCCTTCATCACCATGCCGGCCCGTCCCCCCAGATCGCTCACCAGCACCCGGGTGCCGTTGCCGACCAGCGGAGGGTCGATGTGCTCGTAGGTGGCCCCACCGGCCTTGCCGAGCGCCGACGTGTGGAGCCCTCCCTTGTGGGCGAAGGCCGACATGCCCACGTAGGGATCGGCGGCGTGAGGGGGCAGGTTCACCAGCTCCGCTACGTGGCGGCTGACAGCCGTGAGCCGCTCCAGCCGACCCTCGGGCAGGCAGCGCAACCCCATCTTCAGCTCGAGGTTGGGGATGCAGGTCATGAGGTTGGCGTTGCCGGTGCGCTCCCCGTAGCCGTTCACAGTCCCCTGGAGCTGGGTGGCACCACCGAGCACGGCGGCCACCGAGTTGGCCACGGCGCAGCCGGAGTCGTTCTGGGTGTGGATGCCCAGCTGCTGGTCGGGGCCGAAGTAGGCGTGGACCTCGCCGGCGATCCGCTGCACCTCGTGCGGCAGAGAGCCCCCGTTGGTGTCGCACATCACGAGGCAGTCGGCACCGTTGGTGGCCGCCGCCTCCATCACCCGCAGGGCGTACTCGGCGTTGGCCTTGTAGCCGTCGAAGAAGTGCTCGGCGTCGAAGAACACCCGCAGCCCCGCGGCCTTGAGGAACTCGACGCTCTCCCCCACCATGGCCACCCCCTCGTCGAGGGTGGTCTGGAGGGCCTCCTCCACGTGGAAGTCCCAGCTCTTGCCCACGATGCACACCGTGGAGGTGCCGGCCTCCACCAGCGCCCGGAGGGTGGGGTCGACGTCGACCTTGCCAGCCGGCCGGCGGGTGGATCCGAAGGCCACCAGCGTGGCCGTCTCCAGCTCCAGCTCGGTGACGGCCCGCCGGAAGAACTCGGCGTCCTTGGGGTTGGCCTGCGGGTAGCCCCCCTCGATCCACGCCACCCCGAGCCAGTCGAGCTGCTCGGCCACCTTCAGCTTGTCCTCGACGGTGAGGGAGATCCCCTCGAACTGGGCGCCGTCCCGCAGGGTGGTGTCGAAGATCTCGACGGCTGTCACCGGCACAGCTCCACCCAGTCCTTGTACTTGTCGTTCTGGCCGCGCACGACGCGGGCGTACTCCTCGCCGATGGCAAGGGTCATCGGACCAGGCGCGGGGATCTCACGGTCGTCGACCGAGCTGACGGCGCTGACCTCGGCGGCCGTGCCGACCACGAACATCTCTTCGGCCACGTAGAGGTCGCTGCGGGTGAGGTCGCCGAACACCACGTCGAAGCCCATGTCCTTGGACAGCTGGATCACCGTGTCCTGCGTGATCCCCTCGAGGGCGCCCGCCGACAGCGGCGGGGTGATGAGGCGCCCGTGGCGGGCCACAAAGATGTTCTCGCCGGTGCACTCGGACACGAACCCCTGCGGGTTCAGGAGGAGGGCCTCGTCGTAGCCGGCCTTCAGCGCCTCCACCTTGGCCAGGCTGGAGTTCACGTAGTTGCCCGTCGTCTTCGACGCCGGCGGCATCGTGTTGTGGTCGTGGCGCGTCCAGCTGCTGATCTTCATGCGGACGCCCTTGGTGAGGGCGTCGTCGCCCAGGTAGGCGCCCCACGGCCAGCAGGCCACCGACACGTCGACGGTGCAGGGGAGGGTGTTGAGGCCCATCTCGCCGTAGCCGAAGTAGGCGATGGGTCGGACGTAGCAGCTGTCGAGGCCGGTGCTGGCCACCGTGTCCTTGGTGGCCTGCACCAGATCCTCCACCTTGTAGGGGATCTCCATGCCGAGGATCTGGGCGGACCGGAAGAGCCGCTCGATGTGGTGGGTGAGCCGGAAGACGCCCGGGCCCTGGTCGGTCTCGTAGGCCCGGATGCCCTCGAACACCCCCATGCCGTAGTGGAGGGTGTGGGTGAGGATGTGGATGCGGGCGTCGTCCCAGGGGACGAGCTCACCGTTCATCCAGATCTTCTCGGTGGGGGTGATGGGCATGTGCTCGGTCCTTACAGGCGGGCGGCGATCTCGTCGCCGATCTCGTTGGTGGAGCCAGTGTGGCTGGTGACCTCGGCGCAGGCCTTGCGGACCCGGTCGGCGGCGGCCGACTCGCCGAGGTGGTCGAGCATGAGGGCGGCCGACAGGATGGCAGCCACGGGGTTGGCCTTGCCCTGGCCGGCGATGTCGGGGGCGGAGCCGTGGACGGGCTCGAACATCGAGGGCCCGGTGCGGTCGGGGTTCAGGTTGCCGCTCGCTGCGAACCCGATCCCCCCGGATACGGCTCCTCCGAGGTCCGTGAGGATGTCGCCGAAGAGGTTGTCGGTGACCACCACGTCGTACTGCTCCGGCGATTGCACGAAGTAGATGCAGGCGGCGTCGACGTGGTTGTAGGCGGTGCTGACGTCGGGGTGCTCGGCGCCGACCTCGGCGAAGGTGCGGTCCCAGAGGTCGCCGGCGAAGGTGAGCACGTTCGTCTTGTGCACCAGGGTGAGGTGCTTTCGGGGCCGCTGCTCGGCCAGCCGGAAGGCGTAGCGCACGCAGCGCTCCACCCCATGGCGGGTGTTGATCGACCCCTGGGTGGCCACCTCGTGCGACGTGCCCTTCCGCAGGGTCCCGCCCTCCCCCAGGTAGGGGCCCTCCGTGTTCTCACGGATGACCACCATGTCGATGCCCTTGGCGGCCAGGAGGAAGGGTCGCTGGTTGATGTAGAGGTCGAGCTCGAAGCGCATCTTCAGCAGGAGGCCCCGCTCGATCACCCCGGGCGGGACCCCTGGTGTGCCGACGGCGCCGAGGAGCAGGGCGTCGAGCCTCCGCCACTCCTCCAACACCTCGTCGGGGAGGATGGTGCCGTCGCGCAGGTAGCGGGCGCCGCCGAGGTCGTAGTCGACGGTGTCGAGGGCCACGCCGGCAGCGCGCACGACCTTGAGCGCCTCCGCGGTGACCTCGGGACCGATCCCGTCGCCTCCGATGACTCCGACCTTGTGACCCACGATCCGCTCCTTGCTCCAGAACGAGAAAACCGCCCACCAGGGTGGACGGTCGGACGTAGCGCACGCTTCGGGAGCGTGCGCTACACGATGATGATTACGGCCTGAGCGGTCATCGACATCCGTGGAAGTGTCCCCTCCGGCCGAGCGGGAGTCAAGGCGGTACGGTCCGGCCATGCGCACCCCCATGACCATCGGTGGGCACCTCGACAGGGCAGCCCTCGTGTACGGCGACCGCATCGGGATCCACGACGAACCCGACGCCCCCGGCGGCGGGCTGGGTGCGATCACCTATCGGCGAATGCAGGAGCTGGCTCGCGCCCAGGCGGCCAACCTCGACGAGCGCGGCATCGGCCGCGGCGAGCGGGTGGCGGTGCTGTCGCAGAACTCCGGACGGCTGCTCACCTCCTTCTTCGGCGTGAGCGGCTACGGGCGGGTGCTGGTCCCGGTCAACTTCCGGCTGTCCCCGGTCGAGATCGAGTACATCCTCGAGCACTCCGGCGCGTCGATGCTGCTGGTCGACCCGGAGCTGGCCGACGCCGTCGCCCACCTCCAGGTGAAGCACCGGGTGGTGCTGGGCACGGCCACCGAAGGCGAGGTGTACAGCGAGGGCAGGGATCCGGAGCCCTGGGACGACCAGGACGAGGACGCCACCGCCACCGTCAACTACACGAGCGGCACCACGGCCCGCCCCAAGGGGGTGGAGATGACGCACCGCAACCTGTGGAGCAACTCGGCCATCTTCGGCTGGCACACCGGCGTCAACGACCGAGACGTGTACCTGCACACCCTCCCCATGTTCCACTGCAACGGGTGGGGGATGCCATACGCGCTGACGGCCATGGGTGTCCCGCAGGTGGTGCTGCGCAAGGTCGACGGCGTCGACATCCTGCGCCGCATCGATGAGCACGGTGTCACCCTGCTGTGCGGGGCTCCCGCCGTGGTGTCCATGGTGCTCGACGCCGCTGCCGAGTGGGACGGTCCCGTCCCCGGAGCCGGACGCACCCGCATCGTGGTGGCCGGCGCCCCACCTCCCACCCGCACCATCGAGCGGATCGAGACAGAGCTGGGGTGGGAGATGATCCAGATCTACGGGCTCACCGAGACGGCGCCGCTGCTCACCATCAACCGCACCCGCCCCGAGTGGGACGCGCTGTCCGCCGGTGAGCGCGCCGCTCGCTTGGCCGCTGCGGGCGTGCCGGCGCTGGGGATCGACCTGATGATCGACGCCGAGGGCGAGGTGCTGGCCCGCGGCAACCACATCTTGAAGAGCTACTGGGACCAGCCCGAGGCGACCGCCGATGCCCTCGACGGCGGCTGGTTCCACACCGGCGACGGTGGGACCATCGACGAGGGTGGCTACCTCACCATCAGCGACCGGAAGAAGGACGTGATCATCTCGGGTGGCGAGAACGTCAGCTCCATCGAGGTGGAGGACGCCCTGTTCTCCCACCCGGCGGTCGCCGAGGTCGCCGTCATCGGCGTCCCGCACGACAAGTGGGGCGAGACGGTGAAGGGCCTGGTGGTGCTGGCCCCGGGCGCCGAGGCCACCGAGGAGGAGCTGCGGGCCTGGTGCAAGGAGCGCCTGGCCGGCTACAAGTGCCCGACGTCGATCGAGCTGCGCGACGAGCTGGCCCGCACCGCCACCGGCAAGCTCCAGAAGTTCAAGCTGCGCGCCCCCTACTGGGAGGGCCGCGAGCGTCAAATCAACTGAGCCGGTCCGCCGTCTCCGGGGGTCGCCCATCCAGCGCACGCGCGAGCGAGATGCGAAGTGGCGGTTGCGGGTGTTCTGCCGTCCCAGACGCGGGCGATCGCTGTCAGCAAGGATGACGGCATGTTGGTCGTCTTCAGCGGGCTACCGGGCGCGGGCAAGAGTGCGATAGCCGATCAGCTCGGGCGACGACTACCCGCCCCGGTGCTGTCGGTCGATCCCATCGAAGGCGCGGTCTGTCGTGCCGGGATCACGCAATCGTTCGAGACCGGCGTCGCCGCGTATGAGGTGGCCGCCGTGCTGGCTGAGCACCAGCTCAGGCTTGGCCTCCAGGTGATCGCCGACGCCGTGAACGCCGTCGAGATCGCACGTTCGATGTGGCGCCGAGCGGCGCGCAACGCCGACGCCCCGGTCACCGTGATCGAGGTCGTATGCAGCGACACGGGTCTGCATCGCAGCCGTCTCTCAGCTCGCGCTCGCGGCATCGATGGCTTCCCGGAGCCGACGTGGGACGAGGTCGTTGCTCGCCGAGACGAATGGGAGCAGTGGACGGAGGACCGCCTCGTGCTCGACACCGTCGAGCCCATCAGCCACAACGTCGAGCGTGTCGTCGCCCATCTCGGGCACCGATCGCGCTGACACGCCGAGCGCACGCTCGCCGGCCCAGGGGGTCGGGGAATCCGACACGCTCGAACGCGGCGGCGGTGCCACCATGCGGACGTGGCAGCCGCTGTCGAGATCCGATGCCTGGCTCCGGGCGAGCTCATCCGAGTCGCGGAGATCGATCGGACAGAACGCATCGACGTTCTCCTGATCCAAGAGGGCGAGCGCCTCGTCGAGCGGCACGGAAGCTGGGACTCACCCGCGTGGGAGAGCGCAGGTCACGGGGAGCACTCGATCGAGGCAAAGGTGCGGGAGCTGCGCCGCTACGTCGGCCTCGGCGGCACGGCGGTCGGCGCGCTGGCCGCCGGGCGTCTGGTCGGCGTCGGTGTCGTCGTGCCCAACCTCCGACCGGGGATCGCACAGCTGGCCTTCCTCCACGTGAGCGCACCGTGGCGCGCAGCTGGCATCGGCTCCCGCCTGTCCGCGCAGCTCGACGACATCGCCAGGAGCGCAGGGTCTACGGAGATGGTCGTGTCGGCCACTCCATCGAGGAACACCGTCGACTTCTACATGGGCCGCGGGTTCGTCCCCACCCCAGAGCCGCTGAACGAGCTCCTCGAGCTGGAGCCCGAAGACGTGCACATGCGCAAGGCCCTCTAGCGCTCCGGTGACCGCCGGCAGCTCAAAGCTCCACCATCTCGCCGAGTGCCACGCTGAACACGGCGCCCCCCACGCGGAACTCGTCCGAGTCGTATCGGTGCCGGATCTCGTCGAGGTGGGCGTCGGGATCGACCGTCAGCTCGGCGACGGCGTCGAAGGTCGCGAGCATCGCCTGAGTGGGTTCTTCCGAAGGCTTCCAGTGCAGGCCCCAGACGTCCCACGGCAACATTCTCGACCTTGTTCAACGCTGCGAGGTCGAGCCTGAGGTTCCCAGCGATCCAGAACGCTTCATGCTCCGGGATCGACGTCAAGCCGCAACGATCTGCGTCGAGCTCGCCCGCGCGCCACGCACGCCACGCGTGCCCGCCGGTCAGGAACTGCCTCGGACCGACCACGACGGTGTGTGCGTCGGGATCCATGCCGAACACCTGCCGCCCTGGACGATCTCGACCGCCCTCTCGATCCCGGCTGCGTGGATCCCGAGCCTCGTGATGTCGGTGTGTCGACCGGACGCGGCGTAGAAGTCGAGGGAGGATGCAGCCACGCTCCGCATCCTCGCATCGCGCCCTGCGCTCCGCACGGGCTTCCGCTCGTGCCCACCGCGAGAACGACCGAACGAGCTCAGTCCTCGATGACGTCGAGCCCGTCGGCGCGGAGCCGGGCGAGGTTGTCGAGCATGCCCTTCAGCGTCTCGGGAGGGTGGCTCTCCCAAGTGTCCACCTCGGCGACGACCCGCATCGGGTGGCGGGTCCGGTACGACCGTGTGACGTTGCCGGGGAACCGCTTGTTGGTGACGTTGGGGTCGTCTTCGAAGGGGCCGGTCGGCTCCACGACGTAGACGCGCTCCCGGTCGGTGCCATCGCCGAGGGCGACGGCCAGCTCGGCGGCCCAGACGGCCGGCTCGAGCAAGGCAGCGAAGTAGACGTGGTTCGCGACCCGGCCCTCGTGGTAGTTCGAGCCATGCCCGGGGACGAGCTCGTCCCCGATCGCGAGCTCCGTTCTCGTCCCATGGAAGAACGGTCCGGCCACGTGGTCGCAGCTGTCGAAGGTCACCGGAACGTGTTCGGCGTCCGCCGATTGGGCGATGGCGTCGGCGATCGACCGCTCGTGCTCGGGTTGCCGCTCGTCCCCCACCGTTCCTCCGTGCTCACGCGACCAGGTGGATCAATGTTGGCGCATGGATCGTGCACGCAGTGCGCATCGCTCACGAGCTCGGCGGACGTGCTGGACTGAAGCGGTGGACGGGCTCCGGTGTCGACCGGCCGGAACGGAGGACTTCACCTTCCTCGCGGCGATGCTTGGTGAGGCCGCGGTCTGGCGGCCCGACAAGCCCACCCCGACCGCAGAGCGGGTGATGGCCGACCCGCGGTATGCGCTGTACCTCGCGGGGTGGCCGAGGCAAGGTGACGTTGGGCTCGTCGCCGAGCACGACGGACCGGTGGGCGCGGCGTGGTTCCGGACCTACACAGAGGCGGCTCACGGCTACGGCTTCGTCGCCGAGGATGTGCCCGAGCTGTCCATCGCCGTCGTCGCCTCGCGTCGACGCGAGGGGATCGGACGACGACTTCTCATCGGACTGATCGAAGCCAGCGTCGCCCAGGGATGCCGAGCGCTGAGCCTCAGCGTCGCCGAGGACAACCCCGCCCGTGCGCTCTAGGAGTCGGTGGGCTTCGTGATCGTGGGGACGGATCGGCACTCCCTCACGATGGTGCGAGACCATGCCGGACGGAGAAGCCCGGCCCCGTCGCCTGTCACACCCCCTGCGTAGCGTTTAGGGCATGGAGCAGGAGGTCACCCCGATGGGCTGTCACACCCCGTTCGTAGGGTTGACGTCATGAGGGTGCAGGATGCACGCCGGGTTGGGGAGGCTGTTGATCAGCTGGTGGCGGCTGTCGCGGGACTGGATCTGGGGGCGATGGTGCCGGCCACGCATCGGGAGCTGGTGGGGTTGGGGGAGCGGATCGAGCGGACGGGGCGCACCCTGAAGGCGTTGGCGGCGGCGAGGGTGGCGGAGTCGGCGGTGTGGCGGGGGGAGGGGGACCGCACGGCGGAGGAGTGGCTGGCCCGCACGACGGGCACCACCCGGGCGGAGGCGGCCAAGGAGCTGCAGTGCGGCCGGGAGCTGCAGGCGGTCCCGGAGGTCGCTCGGGCGGCTACCGCGGGTGAGCTGTCGGTGAAGCAGACCGAAGCGATCGCGGGGGCGGCGGCGGTGGACCCGGCCGCGGCGGGGCGGCTGTTGCGGAGTGCTGGGGGCAAGGGGTTGCGGGAGCTGCAGGACGAGTGCCGGGCGACGCGCACCAACGCTGACCCGGATCCGGAGGCCACCCGGGCCCGGATCCATGCCCGCCGGTCGTATCGCACCTGGACCGACGCCGAGGGCACCGGGCATCTCCACCTCGCCGGCCCGAGCGATGTGCTGGCCCGGGTCGACAACGCCGTGCGGCACTGCTGTGAACGGATCTTCCGCCAGGCCCGGCGGGCCGGGCGCCGCGACCCCGGGGACGCCTACGCCTTCGACGCCGCCATCGAGCTCCTCACCACCACCGGTGCGGGGGCTCAGGTGCCGGTGGGGGCCGACGCGAAGGTGATCGTGCGGGTCGATCTCCCCGCCCTGCTCCGGGGCCGGCCGGTGGAGGGGGAGACCTGCGAGATCGCCGGGCTGGGACCGGTCCCAGTGTCCGTGGTGCAGGAGTGGATGGACAACGCCTTCCTGGCCGCGGTGCTCACCAAGGGCACCGAGATCACCAAGGTCGTGCACCTCGGCCGCCGCTTCACCAGCGAGCAACGCACCGCCCTGCAATGGCGCGACCCTGTCTGCGCTCGCAAGGGCTGCAGCAACCGCCTCGGCCTCCAATACGACCACTTCGAAGACTGGGCCAGCACCCGAACGACCCGGGTAGCCGCCGCCAAGAGGTTCTGCCCCCCCTGCCACCGCCTCAAGACCCTCGGCTGGACCGTCAGCGAACCCGACACCCACGGCCAGTGCACCTTCACCCCACCCCCCAACCCCGACCCCGACCCACCACCGCCACCCGGGGCCACCCAAGCCCACCAGATCGCCGAAGCCACCCGCGCCGCCCTCCGCTCCCGCCGCAACGCCCTCGCCCAACCCCGAACCTGAGATGCGGCGGGCACCGCTACCCTTTGTCGGCTATGGCGCAGACGCACCACCTCTCCCAGGCGACCTACGACCGGCTCAAGACCGAGCACGACGAGCTCACCACGGTGGGCCGCGTCGACATCGCCCGCAAGATCGAGGCCGCCCGCGAGCTCGGCGACCTGAAGGAGAACGGCGACTACCACGCCGCCAAGGACCAGCAGGGCCAGATGGAGGCGCGCATCCGCCAGCTGGCCGGCATGCTCGAAGGGGCCGAGATCGTCGAGACCACCGACGGTGAGATCGTCGACCCCGGCTCCATCGTGGATCTCCGCTACGAGGGGGACGACGACGTCGACACGTTCTTCTACGGCTCGGTGGAGGAGCGGGGCGTCGACCACGACATCATCAGCCCCGGATCGCCGCTCGGGCAGGCCCTGGCCGGCGCCAAGGTCGGCGACAAGGTGAGCTTCCAGTCCCCCACAGGGGCCAGCCTCACCGTCGAGGTCGTCGCCATCCGGTGACCCGGTCTGGCCCGGAGAGCGAACGCCCTGGCCCGACGACCCAGGGCCAGCATGCGGGATGGGGTCCGCCGGAGCTCCTGCCGGGTGGGCCGCTGGAGCTGCCGGGCCGGGGGACGACCTTCGTGCGGCACCACCCGGCTCCCGACGGTGCCCCCACGGTGCTGCTCCTCCATGGCATCGGCGTCACCGCCGACGCCAACTGGTTCACCGCCTACCCGGCGCTGGCCGAGCGCTTCGGTGTGGTGGCCATCGACCATCGCGGCCACGGCCGCGGCATCCGGAGCCCTCGCCGCGTCCGGCTGGCCGATTGCGCCGACGACGCCGTCGCCGCCCTCGACGTCCTCGGGGTGGAGCGCGCCATCCCGGTTGGCTACTCGATGGGCGGACCCATCGCCCAGCTGGTCTGGCACCGGCACCGCCAGCGCACCTCCGGCCTGGTCCTGTGCGCCACGGCCCACCGGTTTCGAGGACTGGAACCGGTGCGCGACCTAGCCCCCTCGATGCTGCAGCGCCTGCGGGCCACCGCCGCCGCCCCGGGGCGCCGGGGTCGCCTCGACCGCGACCTCCGCCGCTGGCTGGCCCGGGAGATGGCCAGCACGGACCGCCGCCGGGCCATGCAAGCAGGGTTCTCGCTGGCCCGATTCGACGCCTCGGGGTGGATCGGCGAGGTCGACGTGCCTCACGCGGTCGTGGTCACCCGTCGCGATGCCGCGGTCGTCCCTGCCCGGCAGCGGCGGCTGGTGGCCGCCCTCCCCTACCCATCGGTCCACGAGGCCGACATCGACCACACCGGCTGCGTCACCCGGCCGTCGGTGTTCGTGCCGGTCCTGCTCGACGCCCTCACGAGCGTCGCAGCCTCCGCGCCTGGTTGACTCTCGGCGTGGACATCGATCTCCCCGCCGACGACGACCCGCGACGCCTGGAGGTCCGCGCCTGGCTGGCCGAGCACCCCCAGCCCACGCCCGCCCAGCTGGTGGAGGCTGGCTACGTCACCGCCCACTGGCCCCGCCCGTGGGGTCTCGACGCCGAACCGGAGCTCCAGCTCATCATCGACGACGAGCTCAAGCAGGCGGGGGTGAGCCAAGCCCCTCAACCCGATCGGCATCGGGCACTGCGGGCCGGTGATCGTGGTGCACGGCACCGACGAGCAGAAGGAGCGCTACCTCCCGCCCATGCTGCGCGGGGAGGAGATGTGGTGCCAGCTCTTCAGCGAGCCCGAGGCCGGGTCTGACCTGGCCGGTCTCACCACGAGGGCGGTGCGGGACGGCGACGTGTTCGTGGTCAACGGGCAGAAGATCTGGACCTCGCTGGCCACCGTGGCCACGTTCGGGATCCTCATCGCCCGCACCGAGGTCGACACCTCGAAGTACACGGGGATCTCCTACTTCATCGTGCCCATGGACCTGCCGGGCATCGAGATACGGCCGTTGCGCAACATGGTCGGGGGCTTCGGCGACGCCGGGTTCTGCGAGGTGTTCTTCACCGACGTGGAGGTGCCCGCCGAGAACCTCATCGGATCGCTCCACGGTGGATGGGCCATGGCCAAGGAGACGCTCGCCAACGAGCGAGTGTCGCTGTCGCGCGATGGGCTCCAGTGGGGCCACGGCCCCACCGTCCGGGACCTCGTCGACCTGGTGCGGTCGCAGGGCGGTCTGCCCGACGGTGAGCTGCGTCAGCGCCTCGCCTCGGCCTACATCGAGGGCGAGATCATGCGCTATCCACCAGCTCCGACAGATCTCGGCCCAGGTCAACAAGAAGCCCGGTCCCGACGCGTCGCTGCGGAAGGCGCTGAAGGACCCGCACGGCAAGACCGTGTTCACGCTCGCCAAGGACCTCATGGGCGCGGCGGGCATGCTGGCCCCCGGGGGGACCCGGTGTGGGACCCGTGGCGCAGCGGGTTCCTGTTCAGCCCGGCCCTCACGGTGGGCGGTGGCACCTCAGAGGTGCTGCGCAACATCATCGGCGAGCGGATCCTCGGCCTGCCCCACGACGACGACGTCGAAGCGGGCCTCACCTGGTCCGAGGCCCAGGCCCGACGGCGCTCGTCGGGTCAGTCGCCCGCCCCCGCCGGCTGACCCGACCAGGAGGCGAAGAGCGCGGCGTAGGCACCGCCGGCCGCCAGCAGCTCCGCGTGGGTGCCGTGCTCCACCACACCGCCGCCGGCCACCACCGCCACCCGGTCGGCGCGCGCCGCGGTGGACAACCGATGGGCGATCACCACCACGGTGCGGCCCTCCATCAGGCGCTCGAGGGCCTGCTCCACCACCAGCTCGGTGCCGGGATCGAGGCTGGAGGTGGCCTCGTCGAGCACGATGGCTCCTGGGTCAGCCAGGGCGGCCCGGATGAGCGCCACCAGCTGTCGCTCCCCGGCCGAGAGGTTGGCGCCCCGCTCCCGCACCTCGGTGTCGAGGCCGGCCGGAAGCCCGTCGACCCGCTCGCGCAGCCCCAGCGTGTCGATGGCGGCGTCGATCTCCGCGTCGCTGGCTCCCGGACGACCGATGAGGAGGTTGTCGCGCACCGAGCCCGAGAAGAGAAAGCCCTCCTGGGGCACGACGACGATGCGGCGGCGCAGCGTGGACAGCGTCCCGTCTCGGAGGTCCACGCCCCCGAAGCGGATGGCCCCTTCGGTGGGGTCGTAGGCGCGGGCCATGAGCTTGGCCAGGGTGGACTTGCCGGCGCCGGTCGGGCCCACGAGGGCCAACCGCTCCCCCGGCTCCACCGCCAACGTGACGTCGCGGAGCACCGGCGGGCCGGTGGCGTAGGCGAACCCGACCCCGTCCACCTCCAGGCGTCCGCGGCGGGGCAGGTCCACCGCGCCCGGCCGCTCCGCCACCGTCGTCTCCTCGTCGAGCAGGTCGTAGAGCTTGTGCAGGGAGGCGGCGGAGGCCTGGAGCTGGTTGAACAGCTGGCTGAGCTGCTGGATGGGCTCGAAGAGGTTCTGCAGGTAGAGCACGAAGGCCGCGACGGTGCCGACGGTGACGGCGTCCCGCGCGCTGAGCCAGCCCCCGAGGCCGAGGACCACCGCGATGGACAGGCCCTGGGCCAGCTCGATCACCGGGAAGTAGCGGGCGGCGATCCGCTCCGTGCGCATGTGGGCACCGAAGAGCCGCTCGTTGGTGCCGCTGAACCGCTCGAGGACGGCGTCCTCCTGGTTGAAGGCCTGCACCACCCGCACCCCGGCCAGGCCCTCCTGGATGCTCGACAGCGTGGTGCCGATCGACTCCCGCAGGTGCAGGTAGGCCTTGTTGGACTCCCGCCGGAAGGTGCTGGTGGCCTTGGCCACGAAGGGCACGACGATGAGGGTCCCCAGAGCCAGCTGCCAGCTCATCCCCACCATCA
The DNA here is from genome assembly GCA_963795165.1 of uncultured Microthrixaceae bacterium. GTDB lineage: Bacteria > Actinomycetota > Acidimicrobiia > Acidimicrobiales > VFJN01 > VFJN01. The sequence continues at coordinate 1,380,070 of CAWCGT010000001.1, forward strand.
CCACCATGGCCCCCACCAGGAGGAGGCTGTTGACGATGAACATGGTGAGGCCTTGGCCGATCAGCTCCTGCAGGGCTTCCACGTCCGCGGTCATGCGGGCCACCAGCGTCCCGGTGCGGTTCCGGTCGAAGAACTCCAGCGACAGCGACAGCTGGTGGGCGAACACCCGCTCCCGCAGCTCCCGCAGGAAGGCCTCCCCCACCCGAGCCACGGCGAGGATGGCCCCCCGCCCGGCCACGTAGGCCAACACGGCTGCCCCGAGGAACAGGATCGCCGGCCCGGGTGAGGGCAGCTTCGTCGCCCACCCGCACCCCCTCGTCGATGCCGTAGCGCACCAGTGCGGGACCGGCGATGGTGCCCGCGGCCTGGAGGACCACCATCACCGCGATGAGGGCCAGTCCGATCCGCTGCGGAGCCAGGAGCCGCCAGGTGCGTCGGACGATGCGTCGCTTCTCGCGACCGGAGAGCTGGACGTCGGCGGCGTCGGGGATCCGCATCAGGGCCCCAGCTCGCCCGCGCCCTGCTGGGCGATCTTCTGCTCGGCCTGGGCCAGCACCTCGCGGTAGCGGGCCGAGGTGGCCAGCAGCTCCTCGTGGGTGCCCTCCGCCATCGCCCGCCCTTCGTCGAGCAGCACGACCCGGTCGGCCAGGGCGACGGTGGCGGCGCGATGGGCGATCACGATGGTGGTGCGTCCGCGCATGACCTCGGCGAGGGCGTCGCGGATCTCGTGCTCCTTGGTGGGGTCGACCGACGACGTGGCGTCGTCGAGGACGAGGACCCGGGGGTCGGCGAGGATGGCCCGGGCAATGGCGATGCGCTGCCGCTGCCCCCCGGACAAGGAGTACCCCTGCTCGCCGAGCACGGTGTCATAGCCGTCCGGGAGCCGGGCGATGAAGTCGGTGGCGCCGGCCAGCCGGGCGGCCGCCTCCACCTGGGCGGCGAGCGGCGCCCGGGTCGGCCAGGGCGATGTTGGCGTACACCGTGTCGCTGAAGAGGAAGGTGTCCTCGAACACGATCCCCACTGCGCGCGCGGAGGTCGTCGAGGCGCAGGTCCCGAACGTCCACGCCGTCGAGGAGGACGCTGTCCGGCGTCGACGTCGTAGAAGCGGGCGGTGAGGCGGGCCATGGTGCTCTTGCCGCTGCCGGTCGAACCCACCAGGGCCACCGACGTGCCGCCCGGCACGACGAGGTCGAGGGCACGGAGCACAAGGCGGCCCGTCGTAGGCGAAGGTGACGTCCTCGAAGCGCACCTCACCGGGCCCGGGCGGGAGGGGTCCTGCGCTGGGCCGATCGACGATCTCCGGCTCGGTGGCGAGGACTTCGAAGACGCGTGCCGCCGACGCCGACGCCCGCGCCGACTGCGCCACCAGGAAGGCGGTGAGCCGCAGGGGGAAGATCAGCTGCAGGATGTAGAAGTTGAAGGCCACCAGCTCGCCCACGGAGAGGCGGCCTGCCAGCACCTCTCGGCCGCCGACGATAGAGGACGATCACCAGCCCGAGGGTGGGCAGGAGCTCCATCATCGGGTTGAAGGCGGCCCGGAGCCGAGCGATGGCCAGGGCTCGCTGCTCCACCGCCACGGCGGCATGGCGGAGCTTGTCGTCTTGGAGCTCCTCGGCGCCGAACCCCTTTACGACCCGGATGCCCCGACAGGCTCTCCTCTACCACCCCGGACACGTCGGCCAGGCGCTCCTGCAGGTCGGCGGCCTGCGGGTGCATCCGTCGACTGAACCAGGTGGCGACGATGTTCAGGAGCGGCAGCGGGAGCAGCGCCAGGAGGGCCAGCTTGGCGTTCAGGGTGACGAGCACGGCCGCCACCCCGACGATCATCACGATGTTGGCCCCGGCTACCGGGACGAACACCAGGAACAGCTGGATCTGGCGAAGGTCGGTGTTGGCCCGCGACATCAGCTCACCGGTCTGGGCACGGTCGTGATAGGCGAAGTGCAGGCGTTGGAGGTGGGCGAAGAGCTGCCGCCGCAGATCGGTCTCCGCGCGCAGCGAGATGGCGAAGGCGGCGTAGCGCCGGAAGGCCGTGCACACGGCGATGACGACGGTCAGCGCGCACCAGCGCGCGGGTCCAGCGCAGCAGCACGTCGCCGTCGAAGGGGTCGATCCCCCCATCGATGGCCCGTTGGGCCAGGAGGGGCACGGCCACCTTGGCCGCCGTCCAGCCCAGCGCGGTGGCGACCCCGATGATGATCCAGGTCCGGCTGGGGCGCAGGGCGCCGCGCATCATGCGCCACCCCCCGCGCCGCAGCGCCTCGGGGTTCGGAGGGGCAGGCACGGCAAGGGGAACCTAGCCCCTCGCGAGAACGCGTTCTAGTGTGCGGGCAGGACGATCGACGGGAGCGCGCTGTGAAGCTGGGGCTGACGCTGGGGTACTGGGGGGCGCAGCCGCCGCCCGACGCCCAAGAGCGGGTGCTGGAGGCGGAGCGCCTCGGGTTCGACACCGTGTTCACCGCGGAGTCGTGGGGCAGCGACGCCTTCGGACCGCTGGCCTGGTGGGGAGCGAGCACCTCCACCATCCGGCTCGGGACGTCGATCGTGCAGATCTCCGCCCGCACCCCCGCCTCGTGCGCGATGCACGCCCTCACCCTCGACCACCTCAGCGAGGGTCGCTTCGTGCTGGGGCTCGGGGTGTCCGGACCGCAGGTGGTCGAGGGCTGGTACGGCGGTCCCTTCGGAAAGCCCCTTGCCCGCACCCGCGAGTACGTCGACGTCGATCCGCCAGGTGCTCCGACGCGAGGGACCCGTGACGAGCGCCGGCCCCCACCATCCCCTCCCCTATGAGGGGCCGGGGTCGATCGGGATGGGCAAGCCCCTCAAGCCCATCACCCACCCCCGCCGGGCAGATCTGCCCATCTTGCTGGGCGCTGAGGGCCCGAAGAACGTGGCCCTGACGGCCGAGATCGCCGATGGCTGGCTCCCGATCTACTACTCGCCAAAGGTGGCCGCCATGTACGACGGGTGGCTGGAGGAGGGCTTCGCCCGACGGCCGGCACCCGGACGACCCGACGGGCTTCGAGATCGCCACCAACTGCTCGGTGGTGGTGACCGACGACGTGGATGCCGCCCTCGATGCCATGCGACCGACGCTCGGGTTCTACATCGGCGGCATGGGGGCACGGGACATGAACTTCCACAAGCAGGTGTTCGCTCGGATGGGCTACGAGGCCGAGGCCGAGGCCATCCAAGACCTGTTCTTCGACGGGAAGCGCGAGGAGGCCATCGCCGCCGTCCCGCCCCAGATGGCAGCGGACATCTCGCTCGTCGGCTCCCCCGAGAAGATCCGCGACGAGCTCGCCCATGTGGGAGGAGGCTGGGGTCACGATGCTCGTCGTCGGCGCTCGCGACCTGCCGGAGATGCGCCAGGTGGCGGAGGTGGTGCTCGGGGCCTGACGGTCATCGGCATGGACGGCAGGTGAAACGCGTTCTACCCTGCGGGCGTGACTGACACCGTGGGGTTCTGGACGCTGGCCGAGGAAGATCCGGGGAGGCTGGCCATCGTCAGCCCCGACGGCGCGGGAGGTGACCTACGGCGAGCTGCTACGAGCAGAGCAACCGGCTGGTCCACGGCCTCCGCGCCCTCGGCCTGACGACCGGCGACGGGGTGGCCACCGTGCTCCCGAACGGGGTGGAGATGTTCGCCCTCTACCTCGCCGCCATGCAGGCGGGCTGGTACCTCACGCCGATCAACCACCACCTGGTCGGGCCGGAGATCGCCTACATCGTCGACGACTGCGAGGCCGACGCGTTCGTCGGCCACGAGCGCTTCGCCGAGGCGTGCGCGGCGGCCGGCCGACGAGATCGCCCTGCCGGCCGACCGCCGCTTCGCCGTCGGCGACGTCCCCGGCTTCCGGCCCTTCGCCGACCTGACCGACGGCCAGCCCACCACCCGCCCGACGACCGCACCGCCGGCGCCGCCATGCACTACACGTCGGGCACCACCGGCCAGCCCAAGGGCGTGCGCCGCCGCTCTCGGGGGCCGACCCCGACGTGGCATCGGCGCCGGAGGCTTCCTCCTGGCGCTGTTCGGCATCAAGCCCCACGACGGCAACGTGCACATCTGCGGGTCGCCGCTCTACCACACCGCCGTGCTCGCCTTCGCGTCGACGTCGCTCCACCTCGGCCACCCCGTGGTGCTCATGGACCAGTGGACGCCCGAGGGGATGCTCGAGCTCATCGAGCGGCACCGGGTCACCAACAGCCACATGGTGCCGACCCAGTTCCACCGCCTGCTCGCGCTGCCCGACGACGTGAAGGGCCGCTACGACGTGTCGTCGCTGCGCTCGATGATCCACGCCGCCGCGCCGTGCCCGGTCGAGGTCAAGCAGCGGATGCTCGACTGGTGGGGTCCGGTGATCTACGAGTACTACGCCGCCACCGAGGGCGGCGGCACGGTGGTCACGCCCGAGCAGTGGCTGGCCAAGCCGGGCACCGTCGGGCAGCCGTGGCCCGATCGGAGATCCGCATCCTCGACGACGACGGCGAGACCGCTGCCGGCCGACGCCACCGGCACCGTCTACCTGAAGCTGCGGACAGGGCGACTTCGAGTACTTCAAGGACAAGGAGAAGACCGACGGCCAACCGGCTGGCCGGCTTCTTCACCGTCGGCGACATCGGCTACCTCGACGACGACGGCTACCTGTTCCTGTGCGACCGCAAGACCGACATGATCATCTCCGGGCGGCGTGAACATCTACCCGGCCGAGATCGAGGCCGCGCTCCTCACCCACCCCAAGGTCGCCGACGCCGCGGTGTTCGGCATCCCCCACGCCGACTGGGGCGAGGAGATCAAGGCGGTGGTCGAGCCGGCCGCCGGCGTGGAGGCCGGCGACGTGCTCACGGGCGAGCTGCTGGCCCACTGCCGCCGAGCGCTGGCCAAGTTCAAGCTGCCCGAAGTCGATCGACTTCACCGACCGAGATGCCCCGCGACCCCAACGGCAAGCTCTACAAGCGCAAGCTCCGCGACCCGTACTGGGAGGGCCGTACCCGCGCCATCTGAGCGTGGCGTCGCCTAGCGGCTGCGCCGAGTGCGGCGGTCGCGCTCGTGGGGCTCGATCAGCACCCGCGTCGCCCGCTCGAGCTCGGCCATCACCGACGCGAAGTCGCGTCGACCGTTGGCCCACGACACCAGGGTGGAGTACCAGACGTGGCCGAGCACGGCGAGGATGTCGGCCCGCACCTCGGGCGGGAGGTCGACGAGGATGCAGTCGCCCATCGAGGCGATCTGCGCTGCACGTCGGCGCCGCTCTCCTGCACGCCGGCGTCGGCCGACGACAGCGCCCGCACCAGCGCCTCGCTGAGCTTGGGCTGGCGCTCCATGGCCCGGCAGGCCCGGTGCAGCACGTCGACCATCTGGTCGGCCGCGGTGTCGCCCGCGCGGCGGCGACTGCTGCACGCGGCCGCGGAGCCGGATCGGTCCACTCCGTCATGGCCGCCGCCAGCAGGTCGTCCTTGGACGAGAAGTAGCGGTAGATCGTGGCCATGGCCACGTTGGCGGTGACCGAGACGTCTGCGCATCTGCACGGCGTCGTAGCCGCCCTCGGCGCCGAGCTCGAAGGCGGCGTCGATGAGCCGACGGCGCCGGTCCTGCTGCTCCGGCGACGAGCTCCGTCGGACGTCCGCCGTCAGCCACGGGCTCGCTCGTACGGCGAGGGGTCGGCGGCCATCAGAGCTCCCGGAACGGGCTTGTCCTTGTCGACGACGGGGCTCGGCGGGCAGGCCGAGGACGCGCTCCCCCATCACGTTGCGCTGGATCTCGTCGCTGCCGCCGGCGATGCGGATCGACGGCGCGCCCAGGAACGACTGCTGCCAGCGACCGCCGTCGGGCGCATCGTCGTCGATGCAGCATGCCGTCGGCGCCCTGCACCGCGAGGGCCAGCTCGCCGTTGTGCTTCAGGTTCCACGCCGCGCAGGATCTTGCGCACGGAGGCCTCCGGGCCCGGGCGGCAGGCCCTGGCCGGCCCGGGTGCGGCTGCGGTACCCGAGGTACCTCATGATCTCGGCGCGGGTGTACGCGGCGGCCAGGCCCTGACGCACGACCGGGTCGCTCGGCGACTCGCCGTGCTCCTGCGCCAGCGTCGATCAGGTCGTCGACCACCGGACCACTGCTGCCGCCGCCCATCATCGTGCGCTCGTTGGCGAGGGTGGTCATGGCCACGCCCCAGCCGCCGTTGACCTCACCGAGGATCCGGTCGTGCGGGATCCGGACGTCGGTGAAGAACACCTCGCTGAAGTGCGAGCCGCCCGGTCATCTGCCGGAGGGGACGCACCTCGATGCCCGGCGTGTGCATGTCGACCAGGAAGTAGGTGATGCCGCGGTGCTTGGGCTGGTCGAGGTCGGTGCGGGCCAGGAGGATGCCGAGGTCGCTGTAGTGGGCGCCCGGAGGTCCACACCTTCTGGCCGTTGACCACCCACTCGTCGCCGTCGCGGACGCCGCGGGTGGACAGGCCGGCCAGGTCGGACCCGGCACCCGGCTCGCTGAAGAGCTGGCACCACACCTCGTCGCCCCGCAGCATGGGAGGCAGGAAGCGGTGGCGCTGCTCCTCGGTGCCGTGGGCGATGATCGTCGGCCCAGCCATCGGCGATGCCGACCGCGAAGGCGTTGGCCGCCAAGCGCCAGCCGGGCGGCCTCCTCGGCGAAGATGGCTGCCTCGGACGGCGTGCCGCCCCGTCCGCCGCGTGTCCTTGGGCCAGGTGATGCCGGCCCAGCCGTGCTCGGCCAGGTAGGCCTGCCAGGGCTTGGCCCGGTCGACCCACTCGTCGTCGCCGCTGCCGGTGCAGCCGAGCGCACCGCCTCGGCGCGTCTCGGCTGCCGGCGGCCTCGTCGAGCCAGGCCCGCGCCTCCGCTCGGAAGGCCGCCTCCTCGGGGCTCTCCTCGAAGTCCACCGTGCTCCTCTCGCTCGGGGTCCTGCCGGCAGCAGTAGAACACGTTCTCGCCCACATCGACAAGATGCGGCGGGAGACTGGTTGCACCCGAGGCAAGAACGTGTTCTACTCCCGGACACGCCGACCTGGGGGAGCACGGCGGGTGTCCGACAGCGAGCAGACGACCGTGGCAGGACAGGCCGAGCCGTCGCCGGTGCTGGCTGCCCCGGAGCTGGGTGGGCAGCCGACCGACTGGGGATCGGTACGGACGGCGGCCGCTGAACATCCTCGTCCTGATCGCGCTCGTCGACGCCGTCGACCGGGGCATCCTCCCCGGCGTCCTGACCAAGGTGCAGGACGACCTCGGCTTCAGCGACACGCAGAGCCGGCTTGCTCGGCAGCGTCTTCATCCTCACCGGCTTCCTCGTCACGCTGCCGGCGGGCTACCTCGCCGACCGCTACCGGCGCACCCGGATCATCGCCGTGGTGCTGGCGTCGTGGGGCGCTCATCTCCGCCCTCAACGCGCACCGTCCGGAACTTCTGGCAGTTCCTTGCCGTGCGGGCCGCCCTCGGGCGTCGGCGAGACGGTCGACAACCCGGCGTCGCAGTCGCTGGTCGCCGACTACTACCGCCCCGAGGTGCGGGGGCGGGCCTACGCCCTCCTGCGGGTCGACGCCGCTTCTTCGGGCAGGCCATCGGGCACGGTGGTGGCGGCGGTGATCGCCGCCCGTTCGGCTGGCGCTGGGCCTTCCTCGTGGTCGGCGTGCCCGGGTCGCTGCTGGCGGTGGCCGTCTGGCGGCTGCCCGAGCCCACCGCGGGGCGAGAGCGACGGACCCGCCCTCGGCGACCAGCCCGAAGCGCCGCTCCCAGCCGCCGCGCCCGGTCGTCCCCGACCGGGACGCCGGCGTCGGCGCCCTGCTGCGACGACGTGCGGGTGGCGCGTGCGCGTGCGCACTCTGCGGTCGCTCATGATCGGCTCGGCCATCGCCGGCGGAGCGCTCAGCGGGCTCGGGTTCTGGGCGCCGGCGTTCTACGAGCGCCACACCACGCTGAGCGCCGAGGCTGCCGCCGGCATCGCCGGCGTCGCTCATCCTGGTCGGCGCCATCGGCGGCACCTTCGCTGCTCGGGACGGGTCGTCGACCGGATCCGCGACCGCTACGAGGGCGCGCCCATGCTGCTCGCCGGCGTGTGCCAGTTCGTCGGCGCCGCGCTCCTCATGCCCACCTTCGTCGACGTGCCGACTCTGGTTCCGGCTGCCCGGTCCAGGGCGCTGGCGGTGGCCTTCATCGTCGGCGGCCTGGTGGCCATCCCCGTGATGATCACCGAGGTGGTGCCGGCCGACCATCCGGGGCATCGCCTTCTCGGTCACGGGCTTCCTGAGCGCCATGGCGCGGCGCCGCGTCCCCGTCGCTCATCGGCTTCATCGCCGATCGGTTCGAGTTCGTGGTCGACGGCGAGGTGAAGGGCAACCTGGCCAACGCCTTCCTCATCGTCACGCCGCTCGTGTTCATCGGCGCCCTGGTCCTGCTGCAGGGTCGCCGCCACGTGGCCGGCGACCTGCGAGCGCGGTCACGGCGCTCTGCGTGCAGTCGCACCGGGAGGTGCTTGATGCCGCCGATGAAGTTGCTGCGCAGGCGGTCGGGCGCGCCGAGCGCCTCGATCGCGTGGGTAGCGCGTCGACCAGCTCCTCGAAGAGCAGCTGGATCTCCATGCGGGCCAGCTGGGCACCCAGGCAGAAGTGCGGGCCGCCGCCACCGAAGGCGATGTGGTTGTTCGGGGTCGCGGGTGATGTCGAAGCGGAACGGGTCGTCGAAGACGTCCTCGTCGCGGTTGGCCGAGATGTACCAGAGGCTGATCTTGTCGCCGGCCTTGATCGTCTGGCCGCCGGAGCTCGACGTCGCTGGTGGCGTTGCGGCGGAAGTACATCACCGGCGTGGCCCAGCGCAGGATCTCCTCGACGGCGCCGGCGATGTGCGTCTCCGGGTCGCTACACGAGCAGGTCCCACTGGTCGGGGTTCTCGAGGAAGGCGTTCATCCCGTGGGAGATGGCGTTGCGGGTGGTCTCGTTGCCGGCCACCGACAGCAGCAGGAAGAACAGGTTGAAGTCCATGTCCGACAGGGACTCGCCGTCGACCTCGGCGCTGAGCAGCGCGGTGATGATGTCGTCGCCGGGCTCGGCCCGGCGCTTCTCGGCCAGCTGCTGGGCGTACATGAACATCTCGACCTGCGCGTTGAACGATCTCCTCCGCGGACACCAGGTACTCCGGGTCCTCCGAGCCGATCATCCGGTTGCTCCACTCGAAGATCTTGTGGCGCTCCTCGCTGGGCACGCCGATCAGCTCGGCGATCACCTCGAGGGGCAGCTCGGCGGCGATGTCGACGACGAAGTCGATCTCGCCGCCCTTGGCCACGGCCTCGTCGAGGACCTGGTCGGTGAGCTCGCGGATGTGGGGCTCGAGCTGGCCGATCATCCGGGGGGTGAAGCCCCGGTTCACCAGCTTGCGGTAGCGGGTGTGGTCCGGGCGGGTCCATCATCAGCATGAGCTTGCCGCCGGCCTGCTCGGCGCCTCGCTCGTCGGCCCGCGAGGCCGGCCTCCTCGAGGCCGACCACGCCGCCGCGGCCCTGGTCGGAGGAGAACGAGGCCGCGTCGCGGTTGCAGGCGATCACGTCGGCGTGCTTGGTGATCACCCAGAACCCGGGGCCGTCCGGGCTCGGGGTGCTTGTACACGGGCTCGTTGGCCCGGAGGTAGGTGAACCACTCGTGGGGGATGTCCTTGGTGAACTCGTCCCGGTCCAGCAGGTCGATGTCGGTCGAGCTCCATGTGTCCCCCTACTTCCCCGTGAACTCGGGCGTGCGCTTCTCCATGAAGGCCAGCGGGCCCTCCTTGGCATCGTCGCTCATGAAGACCGGCATCCCGATCTCGGAGTCGATGCGCATGGCCTCGGACTCCGGCATCGCCTTCGGTGGCCCGCAGCGCGCGCAGCACGGCCTGGACGGCGACCGGCCCGTTGGCGGCGACCGCGGCCGCCACCTCGCGCGCCCGGTCGAGCGCGGTGCCGTCGGGGACGACCTCGCTGATGAGGCCGATCTCCTTGGCCTCGGGGGCCCGGACGTGGCGACCGGTGAGGAGGATGTCGGCGGCGATCGCGTAGGGGATCTGGCGGCGCAGGCGCACCACCGAGCCGCCCGAGCGGGTACAGGCCCCAGCGCACCTCGGACACGCCGAAGCGGGCGCTCTCGCCGGCGATGCGGATGTCGGTGCCCTGCAGGATCTCGGTGCCGCCGGCGATGGCCGGGCCCTCGACCGCGGCGATCAGCGGCTTGTCGAGCAGGAAGCCCTTGAGCAGCGGCTTGATGATGCCCGTTGGCGATGTCGCGACGTGCCGTCGTCGCGCCTTCTCGAACGCGTCGCCCGGCGGTGCGACTGTCGTCATGCGCCGAGGTCGGCGCCGGCGCAGAACGAGCCGCCGGCGCCGGTGAGGATCACGACCCGGATGTCGGGGTTGGCGTTGACCTCGTCCCAGGCCGCGCCCATGCCCTCCATCATCGACGGCGACAGCGCGTTGCGGCGCTCGGGCCGGTTCATGCGTGACGATCAGGACGGCCCGTCGCGCTCGACGAGCAGGTGCTGGTCGGCGGGCGTCTCGGTCGTGTCGGTCACGGCTTCGTGGTCCCGCAGGACCCACATGGCGAAGTACTGGGCGGCGCCGCCGTAGGCGTGGCCGACCGCGGTGCGGACGCCGTCGACCTGGTGCTCGCCGGCCAGGCCCCGCACCTGCATGCGCGGCCTCCGCGAAGCGGAGCATGCCGGAGGCGCCGATCGGGTTGGACGACAGCACGCCGCCCGATGCGTTGACCGGCAGCTTGCCGCCGATCTCGGTCTCGCCGTCCTCGGTGAGCTTCCAGCCCTCGCCCGCGCGCGGCGAAGCCGAGGTTCTCCATCCACATCGGCTCGTACCAGCTGAACGGCACGTAGCACTCGACCACGTCGATCTCCTCGAGCGGGTTGGTGATGCCGGCCTGCCCGTAGACGTCGGCCGCGCAGTCCTGGCCGCCCTGCGGGTTCACCGGGTCGCGCCCGGGGAACTGGCCCAGCTCGCTGCGCACCGCGGTGCCGTGCACCCACGCCGGCGGCTTCGACGCGGCGTCGCCGCCGGCCTCGTCGGTGAGCACCATGGCGCAGGCGCCGTCGGACGCCGGGCAGCTCTCGAGCCGGCGGACCGGCTCCCACACCATCGGCGAGTCGCGCACCATCTCGAGGTCGATGTCGGGCAGCTTGAGGTGGGCGTAGGGGTTCTTCAGCGCGTTCTTGCGGTCCTTGACCGCCACCATCCAGCCCACGTACTCGGGCGCCTTCGACCGCGCGATGTAGGCGCGGATGTGCGGGGCGAAGTAGCCGCCGGCGCCGACGCCGCCGCTGCGCCCGCCGCCGAGGGCCCACGTGGTGTCGCCCTCGGACTGCTTCTCGAAGGCGATGGTGAGCACCCGCTTGCGCACGCCCGACTGCGACGAGGTGGGCGGCGACGATGGCCGTCGAGCCGCCGACGCTGCCGGCGGTGTGCACCCGCAGGATCGGCTTGCCGGCCGCGCCCAGCGCGTCGGCCAGGTAGAGCTCCGGCATCATCACGCCCTCGAAGCGAGTCCGGGGCCGTGCCGATGACGACGGCGTCGATGTCGCGCCAGGTCATCTCGGCGTCGTCGAGGGCCCGCTGGCCGGCCTCGCGGAGGAGCCCGGCCAGCGACACGTCGTCGCGGACCTTCGTGTGGTGGGTCTGGCCGACCCCGACCACCGCGCAGCGCTCGGCCATCAGTCGTCTCCCTCCAGGACGCACACGAGGTTCTGCTGCAGGCACGGGCCCGACGTGGCGTGGCCCAGCGTGCGGTGCTTGCCGTGCTCGTTGATCTGCCGGAAGGCCTCGCCGATGCGGATGAGCCCGGTGGCCATGACCGGGTTGGCGGCCAGCGCGCCGCCCGACGGGTTGATCTCGACGTCGCTGCCGAGGCCGAGCGCGTCGCGCAGGATCAGCTCCTCGTGGCTGAACGTGGCCGACAGCTCGGCCACCTCGATCGGCGCGTCGCCCACGCCGACGTGACCGCCGGCCAGGCGGGTCGACTCGCTCGTCGTGAGGTCGCGCACGCCCGGGTAGTGCGGCTCGATGCGGTGGTCGATGCCGCGGATCCAGGCCGGTCGCTCGCACACCTCGCGGGCCCGGTCGCCGGCCACGAGCACCATGGCCGCCGCGCCGTCGGAGATGGGCGGGACGTCGCCGGCCCGCAGCGGCGACACGACGTAGGGCTCCTGCGCCATCGCCGTCGGCGCGTGACGTCGCCGCTCACCTGGGCGAACGGGTTGCTCACGCGCGGCGCGGCGGCTGCGGGCGGCCACCTCGGCCAGGTCGGCCTCGGTGACCTTGCCCGTGTCGAGCAGGGCCCGCGCCTGGAGGGCGGCCAGCGAGATGTGATCGGCCCACAGCGGCATCAGGTAGTACGGGTCGTTCTGGAGGCAGAGCACCTCGCGCAGGTCGCCGCGCGACGAGATGCCCGAACCGAAGACGAGAGCGCGAGTCGATGTCGCCGTGCTGCAGGCGCACCCACGCCTCGTACAGCGCCCAGGCACCGTCCATCTCGACGTGGCTCTCGGAGATCGGCGGCCAGGCGCCGGTGGCCTCGAGGTTGCCGACGAAGGCGAAGGACTGCGCCGGCCAGGTAGTCGGCGCTGCCCGAGCAGGTGAAGCCGATCTCCTTGCGCGGGATGCCCGAGCGCTCGATGGCCTCGGCGATCACCGGGAAGAGCATCTGCGACTCGGTCTCGGACACGTCGCCCGCGAGGCGCGGACTGGGCGAACGAGACGATGGCGACGTCTCGTCACAGGACGTGCTCCGCGAACTCGGCTTCGGGGACGTCGGGCTCGTCGATCGGGCCGCCAGCCGGCGATGGCGTTGCCGAAGCCGAAGCCGCGATCGCCGGCGTCGCGCGTCGCTCCTCGGAGCCCACACCGCCTCGACCCGCATCCCCATGCGGATGCTTGTCGAGCGAGACGTCGACGAGGCGCTGCTGGCCGACGGTGCCGTCGGCCCCGTCGAGGAGGATGCTGGCCAGCGCGTACTCGTCGCGCTCCTGCTGCCCGTGGTACTGGATCGGCGTCAGCACGGTGTACGAGGTGACCGTGCCCTGGTCGGCCAGGTCGACCTCGTCGTCGTCGGCCCATGGCCACCGCGCACATCGGGCAGAACGCCCGCGGCGGCACGTACACCAGCGCGCACGACGGGCACCGGTGCCCGACGATGCGGCCGTCCTCCGAGCTGGTCGCCGAACCGCGCGGCTGAGCGGGCTGACGCGCATCACGTAGTCGAGGGCGATGTGCTGCTGCATGAAGCGCACCGGCCCGTCCTCTCTCGGTCGTGTCGGTCATCAGGCTCGACCTCCGGCTCGAAGCAGGCGATGTCGGTGATGTGCCCGCGCCGCTCGTCGGCCCAGCGGATCTGCACCCGCATGCCGGTGGCCACGACGTCGGCATCGGCGAGTCGTCGAGGGCGTGGACCATCGAGGTGTCGGCGCCGTCGAGCTGCACGAGCACCCACGCGAAGGGGTGGTCGAGCGGGTGCTTGCGGAGCGGTTCGTCGATCCACGCCCAGCTGGTGACGGTGCCGGCCGAGCCGACCTCCACCGATGTCGTCCACGGCGTCGCCCGGTCTCCGGGTCGTACTCCAGCGGGGGCACGATCACCCGCCCCGCGGCGGTGCGGCTGCCGAAGACCTGCTTGTCGCGCAGGCCGGTGAGGAAGGCTCCGACCACCGGACCGAGGCTTCGTCGGTACGGCAGCTCGAGCGTGTAGGTGGACTCCCCCGTGTCACGCCGCAGTAGAACACATTCTACCTGGGCGCCACCGGCGATCGCAGGGCTACAGGCACATTTGACGGAGAACGTGTTCTACTTCGGGGATGGCGTTCAACCTGGCCGACTTCATCGAGCACACCGTCGACGTCGTGCCCGATCGCACGGCGCTGATCTGCGGCGATCGCGAGGCGACCTTCGCCCAGCTGGAGGAGCGGGCCAACCGCCTCGCCCACCACCTCGCCGCCCAGGGCGTCGGCGCAGCGACGACCACGTGGCGGTCTACTCGTACAACAGCCTCGAGTTCGTCGAGACGATGCTCGCCGCCTACAAGCTGCGGGCCGTCCCCATCAACGTGAACTACCGCTACGTCGAGGACGAGCTCGTCTACCTGCTCGACAACAGCGACGCGGTGGCGCGTCGTCTACCAGGCCGCAGTTCACGCCGCTCGTCGAGACGGTGCGCGACCGGCTCCCGCTGCTGCGGCACCTCATCGCCGTCGACGACGGCGACGGCACGACCCCTCCCACCGACGCCGTCGCCTACGAGGACGCCCTGGCCGCCGCCTCGCCCGAGCGCGACTTCGGGCCCCGCTCCGACGACGACCTCTACATCCTCTACACGGGCGGCACGACCGGCTACCCGAAGGGCGTCGATGTGGCGGCACGAGGACGTGTGGCGGACGCTCGGCGGCGGCATCGACTTCGTCAGACCGGCGAGCGCATCGAGGACGAGCACGAGATGACGCCGGCATCGCCGGCGAGACCGAGCCCGCCGTCGGGCTCGTGCTCGCGCCGCTGATGCACGGCGCCGCGCAGTGGGGCACGCTCGGCGGCCTGATCCGGGGCGTGACGTCGCGTGCTGCTCCCCCAGTTCAGCGGCCACGCCGTGTGGGAGGCGGTCGAGCGGTACAAGATCGCCACGATCTCCATCACCGGCGACGCCATGGCCCGCCCGCTGATCGACGCCCTGCAGGAGAAGACGCTACGACACGTCGTCCCTCGTCGCCATCGCCTCCACCGCGGCGGTGTTCTCGCCGGTGGTGAAGGACCAGCTGTTCGAGCTGCTGCCCAACCTGTTCATCAGCGAGGCGGTCGGCTCCTCGGAGAGCGGCTTCAACGGCATGCGCCTGGTCGAGAAGGGCAGCACCGACGATGGCCGGCGGCGGCCTGATCAACGTCAACCGCGGGCCCGACACGATCGTCATCGACGAGCGACAACCAGCCGGTGCAGCCGGGCGAGATCGGCCGCATGGCCCGGGGCGGCAACGTGCCCCTCGGCTACTACAAGGACCCGGAGAAGAGCGCGGCGACGTTCGTCACGATCGACGGCAAGCGCTACTCCGTGCCCGGCGACTCGGCCCGGCTCGAGCTCGACGGCACGATGACGCTGCTCGGCCGCGGCTCGCAGTGCATCAACTCGGGCGGCGAGAAGATCTACCCCGAGGAGGTGGAGTCGGCCCTGAAGGCCCACCCCAAGGTGTTCGACGCGCTCGTGCGTGGGCGTCGCCGACGAGCGGTGGGGCCAGACGGTCGCCGCCGTCGTGCAGGCCCGGCCCGGCGAGGCCCCCACGCTCGAGGAGCTGGTCGAGCACTGCCGCACCAAGATCGCGGGCTACAAGGTCCCGCGCCAGCTCCACCTGGTGGACGAGATGCCCCGCCACCCGAGTGGCAAGCCCGACTACCGCCGCGCCAAGGCCGTCGCCGAGAACGAGGAGACAGCATCATGAGCAACCGCCTGACCGAGATGTTCGGCATCGAGTACCCGATCTTCGCCTTCAGCCACTGCCGCGACGTCGTCGCCGCCGTGACCAACGCCGGCGGCATGGGCGTGCTCGGCGCGCTGGCGTTCTCGCCCGAGCAGCTCGAGATGGAGCTGCAGCTGGATCGACGAGCACGTCGGCGGCAAGCCCTACGGCGTCGACGTGGTGATGCCGGTCAAGACCGTCGACCGCGACGCCGGCCTCGACGACATCAGCGACATCGGCGCCAAGCTCCGCGAGTACATCTCGCAGGACCACTGGGACTACGTCGACAAGATCCTCGCCGACCACGGCGTCGACGCGAGCGGCGACGAGCGAGGTCCTCGAGTCGGGCGCCGGCATGGGCGCCGGCGTGCTCGGCTGGACCGAGGCCACCGGCGCGCCGCAGATCGAGATCGCCCTGTCGCACCCGATCGCCCTGCTGGCCTCGCGCGCTCGGCCCGCCGCCCAAGGCGGCCATCGACCAGGCCCACGAGCAGGGCGTGCAGGTGGCGGCGCTGATCGGCCGGGTCGAGCAGGCCGTGCGCGACGTCGCAGCAGGGCGTCGACATCATCATCGCCCAGGGCTACGAGGCCGGCGGCCACACCGGCGAGGTGGCCATCGATGGTGCTCATCCCCGACGTGGTCGACGCCATCGCCCCGGTGCCGGTGCTGGCGGCCGGCGGCATCGGCTCCGGGCCGGCAGATGGCGGCCGCCATGGCGCTCGGCGCCGACGGCGTGTGGACCGGGTCGATCTGGCTCACCGTCGCCGAGAACACGCAGGGCGGCGTGGTCACCGAGAAGCTGCTCGCCGCCACGTCGACCGACACGGTGCGGTCGCGGGCCTTCACCGGCAAGCCGGCCCGCCAGCTGCGCACGGCGTGGACCGATGCGTGGGAGGCGCCCGAGTCGCCCGGCACGCTGCCCGATGCCGCTGCAGTTCATCCTCAACGCCTACGCCACCCGCAAGATGGGCTCCAACCCGCCCACGGAGCTCGTCGGCATGCCCGTCGGTCAGATCGTCAGCCGCATGAACAGATCCGCAGCAGCAAGGCCGTCGTCCAGGAGATGGTCGAGGAGTACGTCGACACCACCACCAAGCTGGTCGACGACCTCACCGACGCCTGAGCGCAGGCGGCCAAACCAGTCGACGTCGACGTCACCGGTGGCGGAGACTCCACCGGTGACGGTCCGGATGCACGCCGACGAGGTGGAGGTGGACGAGGCGCTCGTCCGCCACCTGCTCGCGACCCAGCACGCCCGACCTGGCGTCCCTGCCGCTTGCGATCGTGGAGCCCTGGGGTACCGACAACGCCATCTGGCGGCTGGGCGACGACTTGGTGGTGCGCCTGCCCCGCATCCGGGGGGCGGTGGGCCAGGTGCACCGTGAGGCCACCTGGCTGCCCCGCCTGCGACCCCACCTGCCGGTGGCCGTGCCTGTGCCGGTGGCGGTGGGCGAGCCCGATGCCGCGCTATCCCTACCCCTGGGCGGTCCATCGGTGGATCCCTGGGGAGCCGGCCGGTCCGCTCCTGATCGCCGACGCCACCGCTTTCGCCCTCGACCTGGCGGCGGTCGTCGCCGCCCTCCAGGTCCAGCCCACCGACGGTGCGCCTCCGGCCCGCAACCGCGCCAGGCCCCTCGCCGAGTACGACGCCGCCACCCGCCACGTCATCGGCGCCGCCGGACACCTGATCGACGCCGAGGCCGCCCTCCGGGTGTGGGAGGAGGCCCTGGCCGCCCCTCCCCACGATGGTCCGGTCCGGTGGGTGCACGGCGACCTGGAGGGCAACTGCCTGGTCCACGGCGGCCGCCTCGCCGGACTCGTCGACTGGGGGTCGGCTTGCGCCGGCGACCCTGCCGTCGACGTGCAGGTGGTGTGGTCACCTCTGTTCACCGACGAGTCCCGGGCAACGTTCGTCCGTGGCCCTCGCGGTCGACGAGGCGACCGTTGCGCGATCGCGGGGCGCTGCGGTCAACCAGGCGTGCGCGGCCCTGCCGTACTACCTCCACACCTACCCGCTGATCGTGGAGCGCTCGTGGCACAAGCTGGCTGCCCTCGGCATCGGCCCCGTCGCGACCGCGGACCCCCCCGCTCCTCAGAGGGCGTCGTAGAGGGCGTCGAGGACCGGGCCCCAGCGGGGGTCGGTGCGGTCGGGACCCCACCACAGCCGGTTCATGGCGTAGCCGAAGGACACCCCGGCGTCGGGGTCCACGAAGGCCGAGCGAGCCGCCGCTGCCGTTGTGGCCGTAGGTGCGAGCCCCGGGCCCGAAGGGCCACTCAGGGATGGTGTGCTCGAAGCCCGAGCCCGAAGGCGGTGGGCAGCTCCATCACCCGGTCCTCGCCGTGCACGTGGCATCGGCCGAACTCCTCCACCAGCGTCGGCGAGGCGAGATGGAGGTCGCCGGGGTCGAGCCGCCGGCTGCCAGCACCCGGTAGACCCGCTCGAGGGCCCGGGCGTTGGCGTGCAGGTTGGCAGCGGGGATCTCCGCCCGCCGCCACTGGTCGGTCATGCAGTGGGTGGGGTCGTTGCTGTCGGGCGGGTTGCCGAAGGCTCGTGGGCCGATGGAACGCTTCGGATCCCACCGATCGAAGAAGGTCCCGTCGGGCGAGACGTCCACGATGAGGTCGGCCGTGTCGGCGTCCAGCTCTCGGGGCAGCGGCATCCAGAGCTCCACGTCGAGCGGGGCAGCCAGCTCGTCGCGGATCAGCTCGCCGCAGGTGCTTGCCGGTGGCCCGACGGAGCACCTCGCCGATGAGGTGCCCGTAGGTGACACCGTGATAGCCGTGGTCGGAGCCGGGCTCCCACCAAGGTGCCTCGGCGGCCAGCGCCGCGGTCATGGCCTCCCAGTCGCTCAGGGAGCCGAGCGGCATCCGCCGGCGAGACTCGCGGGGAGACCGGCCTGGTGGGTGAGGAGCCAGCGCACGGGCACCGACTCCTTGCCCTCGGCGCGCGAACTCGGGCCAGTAGCGGGCCACTGGCGCGTCGAGATCGACCAGCCCACGCTCGACGGCCCACATGGCAGCGGTGGCCACGATGCCCTTCGTGCAGGAGAACACGCACACCAGGCGTCTCTCGCTCCCACGGTCGCGTGCGGGCTGCGTCCACGTGGCCGCCCCAGAGATCGACGATGGGGCGAGCCGCCCACGCTGACGGCCAGCGATGCGCCGAGCTCGAGCCCGTCGGAGAAGTCAGCGGCGAAGGCATCGGCGACGCCGTCGAACGCCGCGTCGCAGTGCCCCTCGACTCCCTGGTGGACCATCACAGGACCTGGGTCGCTTCTGGGTTGTGGAACTCCCGCCAGTGCGAGATCTTGCCGTCGCGGAAGCGGAACACGCCGATGTAGCGGTTGCGGTAGTCGTTGCCGTTGCGCGGCCACCACCGCCTCGCTCCGATACTCCACGATCAGCTGGTCCGGGTCGAGGCACTCGTGCACCTCGGTGAGCTCCAGCGTGAAGGAGGTGAACAGCTTGAACGTCATCAGCTGCATGTCGTTCCACGCCGCCCGGCCCTTGATCGGGTTCGGCATGAAGTCGGGGCCGTACGGCAGCTCGAACACGAGGTCGTCGGTGACATGGTCGGCCAGCTGATCGAACTGCACCGGCGGACACCGTCTTCAGCACCGTGTCCACCACCGCTCGGTTGACGGCTCGTTTCGTGTCATCGTCCATGGTCGGTCAGTCCTTTGCGAGGTCGCTGAGCACTCGGATGCAATCGGCCTGGGAGGCGGCCGGGTCGGGGCCAACGCCGAACGGCGAGAGGGCCACCTCGTCGGCGCCGGCGTCGAAGAGAGCGGCGACCTTGGCGGCGATGCCGTCCTCGTCACCGAAGACCACGGATGCCTCGCAGCATCCCGTCGGTCCACCGCCTGCCCTCTGGTGGTACGCCGGCCTTCTCGAACAGCGCCCGGTAGAAGGGCACCTGGGGGTAGATGGCGAGGTCGCGCGCCGCCATCTCGCGCAGCTGCGTCCAGGTCGCTGGTGAGCGCGCACGGGAGCTCGGCGATCAGCGGCGGGCGATCGCGGCCGGCCTCCTTGGCGCCGGCGGCCAGGCCCGGGGCCACCACCGTCGCGAGGTGCTCGGCTGGGCCCAGCCAGACCGAGCGCGCCATCGGCGTGGCTTCCCGCCAGCCTGGCCATCTGCTCTTGCAGCACCCCGAGCAGCACGGGCGGGGGCGGAGCATCGGCCACGTCGAGGAACCCGTTCACCTGGTAGCGCTCGCCCTGGTGGGCGACGTGCCCGTCGGCCAGCAGGGTGCGGAGGACCGTGAGGTACTCGCGGAGGTGGCTGATGGGTCGGTCGAAGTCGATCCCGTACATCCGCATCACGGGCGCGTGGCTCGGCCCCACCCCGAGGCGGAAGCGACCGTCGCACGCCGCGCTGGCCGTGGCGCCCTGCTGGGCCATAACGAGCGGGTGCCGCGGCCAGGTGGGTACCACCGCCACCCCGAGGGAGAGCGTGGTGGTCGACGCTCCGGCCAGGGCGAGGGCCATGATCGGATCGAACCCGAAGGCGGCGCCGAGCCACATTCCGTGGAACCCCTGGGCCTCTGTGCTCCACCGCCAGGGTGCGGACCGCGTCGATGCTGCGCGTCTCGGGGAACAGCAGCGAGATCCTCACGAGCGCCCGCCCGCGTCCACGTTGGGTGAGCCGAGGGGGCCGGCCAGGTAGCCGCCGTCGAGCACCAGCTCCGACCCGTAGCAGTACGACGAGTCGTCCGACAGCAGGAACGCCACCATGTTCGCGACCTCCTCGACGGTGCCGACCCGTCCGGCCGCGATCACCCGCGACCATCGCCTCCACCGGGTCGCGTGCCCGGTGGCAGGCCGCCGCGGAGCATCGGCGTGTCGATCGGGCCGGGGTGGATGGAGTTGACCCGCACCCCCTTGCGCGCCAGCTCGATCTGGGCCACCCGTGTGAGCCCCCGCAGCGCGAACTTGGACGACGCGTAGGCGGCGATCCCCCACGCGCCGACGAACCCGTTGACCGACGACACGTTGACGATGCTGCCGCCGCCTGCCGCCACGATGGCGGGGGCCACCACGTGGATGCCGGTGTAGGCCCCGACCTGGTTGACCTCGATCACGCGGCGGTACTCGTCCACCGGTGTCTTGATGATCGACCGGGGCGGCAGGCTGATGCCCGCGTTGTTCACCAGGCCCGTCACCACCCCGAAGGCGTCGGTGGCGGAGGCGAGCGCCGCTCGCCAGTCGTCCTCCGAGGTGACGTCGAGGTGGTGGAAGACGCGCGGCGTCGCCGATGTCGGCCGCCAGAGCCGCCCCCGCATCGTCGTCGATGTCGCCGAGCAGGACCCGGCCACCTTCGACGGCGATGCGACGAGCCTCGGCTGCGCCCTGTCCGCCGGCGGCGCCGGTGACGATCGCCACCTGTCCCGTCGAGTCGGCTCATGCCGGCACCGGGTCTGCAGGCCAGCTCAGGGAGGAGCGCCTCTCCTACCCGGCGGATGCTGGCGGTGGCCTGCTCATGGCTCGAGGTGGCCGAACTGCATCAGGCACATCAGGCGCCCGAACCCGGCGTCGCGGAACTTCTCGATCTTGCGGCGGCAGGTGTCCACGTCGCCGATGATCACCGAGTCCTGGTCCTCCAGGGCCTCGTAGGCCTCCACGGGGTCGATCGGCTCGCCGAGCACCTGGCGGTTCATGAGCCGGATGATGGGGTTCGGGTCGTTGGGGTCGAGGTCGACGAGCACCTGCTCCTCGGGAGCGGCCGCCGCCCGGCCCCGCCCCGAGCTGACGTTGCCACGGATCAGGTTGGTCCAGATGGTCCGGGGCACCGAGAACACCTTCGGGGCGGCGTTCACGTACCACATGGCCGCTTCAGCGGCCCGGTCGGCGATGGCCTCGTCGACGGTCTCGGTGCAGTGCACGAAGGTGAAGACGCCGCGCTCGGCGTTGACCACCTTGCCGACGGGATCGGTGGACGCGGCCAGCCCAGCGTCGTGCTCGGCGATCATGGCGGCGAGGGTGGACACCGGCGAGAGCAGAGTGGTGCAGAGGATGCCCATCCCCAGCTCGCCGGCCAGCCGAGCGCTCCCGGGGGTGGAGACGGTCTGCCAAAGGTTGGGGTGCGGCTGCTGGACCGGCTTGGGCACGACCGTCCGCTCCGGGATGTCGAGTCGCTCCGACTGCCAGGACAGCTCGGGCTGGGTCCAGGCGGCCACCATGAGGCGGGCGGCCTCCTCGAGCTCGGCCAGCGTGCCGTCCGGATCGACTCCGAAGGTCGCCCACTCCGCGCCACCGGACCGGGCCAGGCCCACCTCCACTCGGCCCTCGGAGAGGTGGTCGAGCACGGCGATGCGCTCGGCCACGCGCAGCGGGTGGTTGATCTTGAACGGGGTGAGGACGCCGGCGTGGCCCACCCGCAGTCGCTCGGTGCGCATGGCGATGGCGGTGTTCACCAGCTCGGGGGCGCCCGAGTAGGAGAAGTCGGGCGTGCAGTGGTGCTCCACGGACCACCAGCAGCCGTACCCGAGCTCGTCGGCCAGCTCGGCCTGAGCAAGGGCACCGGTGAACACATCGTGCTCGACGTTGGGCCGAGGTCGTTGCAGCTCGTTGAACAGGTCGAAGATCACTTACGCCTCCAGCGCACTCAGAAGATGGCGATCGGGTTGACGGGTGAACCGGTGCCGCCGCCCACCTGCAGGGGCGACACCACGAAGAGGAAGTCCCAACGCTGGCGGGCGGCGCACGCGGCGGCCAGCCGGCCCAGGTGGAGGTTGTCCAAGAGGTGGACCCCCATCCCGGCGAGCAGGCACTGATGCACCGGCATCGCCCACTGGTGGGGGTTGGGAGGCAGGAGGTCGGACACCCCGTCGCTGCCCACCACGGCTGGGTCGCGATCGGCCAGCCAGGGGATGCACTCGGGATCGAGCCCGGCCAGGCCGACGGTCTGGGGGTCCCACGGACCGTGCTCGTCTCGACGGGCGTCCCGGCCGGTGGCGACCAGCAGGATGTCGCCGACCTCGAGGCCGATCCCCTGGGCGGCGCAGGTGGCGTCGAGCTCCTCGGGAAGGATGGCCTCGCCCGGCTCGAGCCAGGCCACCCCCCGGTGGCGGGGGACGTCGAGCAGCACCCCCCGACCGACGATCCCGTCGAAGCCGGCGGCGATTGAGTTGCGCCGAGCACCGACGCTGGTGACGTCGGAGGCGGGGTAGCCGTTCCACATCTGACCGTCGACGAACACGTGGCAGAGCGCGTCGATGTGGGAGACCGCCATCCCGTGGAAGGCCACCCCGACGAAGTCGGCGGACGCCTGGAGCCCGCTCCGGCGAGCGCCGACGTCGCCCCCGAGGGTCATGTGGTGCAAGGCCGGCACTGGGTTGTCTACGGCCGGTGCCACGGCCAGCTCCCGCCCACACGACACCACGGCGCCGTCGCGCGCCAGCCCCGCGGCCCGGCTGACCCGCTCGGCGGTCAGGAGGTTGAGGGCACCGCGCTCGTCGTCGTCCCCCCAGCGCCCCCACCGCTGGCAGCCCTCGTAGAGGGCGGACGCCCGCTCCTCGCTGACCCGTGTCACGAGGTGCGCCTCGGGAGGCCCTCGATGCGGCTGCCCAGCACCCCCGGCTCGTACTCGATGAGCTCCACGAGGAGACCATCGGGATCACGGCAGCAGCACACGTTCACGATGCCGGCTCGGCGGGCCGACTGCGGAGCGGAGACGAACTCGATCCCGCGGGCGGTCAGGTCGTCGTAGGCAGCCTGCACGTTGTCGGTGCGCAGGGCGATGATCCGGGGCACCCGCCCCTCGATCGGGCCCGGAAGCGGTGGGTCGAGGACGGGCTCGAGCCACTCGATCAGGTCGAGTCGCGTCTCCAGCGGGCCGTCGCCGATCCCGAGGAGGGCGCCGCGGCCCTGGGCGGCAGGCATGCCGAAGTTCCGGGCCACCAGGTCGCCCCAGATCACGTCGCGGTTGTCGCGCAGCACCTGGAAGCCGAGGGTCGTGTAGAAGTCGAGCGACCGCTCGAAGCTGGTGGCGTTCACGGTGAAGTGGAAGATCGACTGGACCGCCCACGCCCGATCGGTCACGGCAGGGGCGTGGTGAGCTCGAGGGCGTTGGCGCCCATCACCCGATCGATGGTGTCGTCGGGGAGGCCGGCCAGCTCGTCGCGGTACGAGCCCGGGTCCGCGAGGCCCTCGGTGTGGGGCCAATCCGAACCGAACAGCGTCCGCTCCCCGCCGATGATCTCCACCGAGGTCACCGGGTCGTCCTCCCAGAACGGCGACACCCACACCTGACGGTGGAACACCTCGGCCGGCGCCTCGGTGAACCAATCGGGCGTCATGGCCGCCGACTTGGCAGCCAGCTTGAGCACATGGGACACCCAGCTGGCGCCGTTCTCGATCGAGGCGATCCGCAGCCGGGGGTGCCGCTCGAGCACCCGGTGGCAGAGCATCGCCAGCATCGTCTCGGAGATGGCCCGGTTGCTGGTGATGGCGCGGTAGAGCGGGGTGGCGAAGAACGCCTTGGCCTCGGTGTCGGGCTCCCACGCGTCGACGTGGGTGGAGTAGCCCGAGTCGCCGCCGTGGAAGGCCACCGTGATGCCGGCTTCGGCCACCCGTGCCCAGAAGGGGTCGAACGCCTCGGTGAAGGGAGAGGTGGTGCCGGTGAGCGTGTGGACCGGGCCCGGACGCATGCAGATCACACGCGCCCCGAGGTCGAGGACCCGCTCCAGCTCAGCCACCGCCCCGGGCAGGTCCATGAGGCAGAGGTAGGGCGCCCCGAACAGCCGGTCCTGGTAGGCGAACCCCCAGTCGTCGTGGAGCCAGGTGTTGAAGGCGGTGAACACTGCCATCGCCGCGGCGCCATCGTCGGCCAGGGCCTCCTCGATGCCGACGCCCAGGGTGGGGAACAACCAAACGGCGTCCATCCCCTGACCGTCCATCACCGTGAGGCGGGCGTCCCGGTCGCGGTACTCGGGGCGGATGGGCTCCAGCTCCCCGAAGGCCGCCTTCACGTCGGTGCCAGCCTGCCCTTTGAAGAAGGCCTGGAGGGCGCCGGGGCGGCCCACCGGGTCGAAGGTGGGGTTCGGGATGAAGGCGTTGAGGCGCCCGCCCACCAGGAGCCGGCGGCGACCCTTGATCTCCGCCCACTGGACCCCGCGCTTGGCCATCGACCGTGGAGCGTGGCGGGTGAAGGCGTCCTCGGCCTCGTAGTAGTGGTTGTCGCTATCGAACACATCGCTAACGTAGTTGACGATGTTGAGTTCGGCAAGGTCTACTGGAGCGATGCCTGCGGAGATGCGAACCCCGGAGCCCCGGCCCCAGAAGATGGCCGAGCACATCGCCGAGCAGCTCCGAGCACAGATCGTGCGTCGCGACCTGGCCGACGGCGACTACCTGCCGGTGGAGGCCGAGCTGGCCGACTTCTTCGCCACATCCCGGCCCACCATGCGGGAGGCGTTCCGCATCCTGGAGGTGGAGGGACTCCTGGAGATCCGTCGAGGCGGGCGGTTCGGCCCGCGCGTGTGCGCTCCCCACCCGAGCGTCACCGCCCGGAGCCTGGGTCTGCTGCTCCAGCACCAGGACGTGGACCTAGGCGACGTGTACAGCGCCTTCCTGGAGCTGGTGCCCGCCGGCGCTCGACGTCTGGCCGAGCACCACACTGAGGCTGACCTCGATCGGCTCCGCGAGCAGCGGACCCGATGCGAGGCCGCCGCCGGCGACGCGGCTGCGCTGCTCGACGAGTCCACCGAGTTCTCGCTGCTGCTCGTGGAGCTGGCTGGCAACCCCGTCCTCGCCGTCCTCAGCCGCCTCTTGGCCGAGGTCGTGCGCGCCCACCGTCAGGCGATGACGGAGTACTTCGTCGCCAAGCCGAGACTGCAGGCGCGACGGGCCAAGGACGTGCTCGACAGCACGGCTCGAGTGATCGAGCTGGTGGAGGCCGGCGACCCCGCGGTCGAGGCCTTCCTCCGCGAGTCGCTGGGCGCGATCCAGCGCAAGGCGCTGCAGGTGCCCGTCGGCAACCCCCTCCAGCTGGTCTGACGCCCCGCGCGCCGGCGCTAGATCGGCGTGGTGGCGAATCGGGCGCCGATGCGCAGGAGCTGGTCGGTGGCCCCGCCGAGCAGCAGCTCGAGCGACTTGGCGGCGATGAAGTAGCGGTGCAGCGGGTAGTCGTTGTCGATGCCGGTGCCGCCATGGACGTGCACGACGGCGTGGGCAACTCGGTGGCCCGCCTCGGCCGCCCAGTACTTGGCCACCTCCACCTCGGTGGCGGCAGGACG
The DNA here is from genome assembly GCA_963795165.1 of uncultured Microthrixaceae bacterium. Taxonomy (GTDB): domain Bacteria; phylum Actinomycetota; class Acidimicrobiia; order Acidimicrobiales; family VFJN01; genus VFJN01. The sequence continues at coordinate 1,405,764 of CAWCGT010000001.1, forward strand.
GCCCTCGTCGAGCGTCCAGACCGCCTGCCAGAGCGTGAGGCGCAGGCCCTCCACGTCGATGTAGCAGTCCGCCAGCCGGTGGCCCACGGCCTGGAAGGTGGCGATCGGAACGTCGAACTGGATGCGCTCCTTGGAGTACTCGGCCGTCATCTCCAGAGCACGGGCCAGCACACCGAGCTGCTGGGCGCACAGCGCGACGGTGGCCCGCTCCAGCAACCAGTCGATCACCTCGGCCCCCTGCTCGGCGCCGCCGATGACAGCTTCGGCCCCCACTTCGGCACCGGCGAAGGTGAGGAGCGCCTCGGTGTCGCGGTTGGTGACCAGCTGGGGCTCGATCTGGAGCCCGGCGGTGTCGCGGGGCACCAGCAGGACCACCGGCCCGTCGGGACCGGCGGCGGGGACGACGAACGCGTCGGCCTGGGCGCCGGCCAGCACCCGCGTCTTGATCCCGTCGAGGCGCCAGCCGCCGCCTTCGACGGGTGTGGCGGTGGTTGCCGGTCGGTCCGGGTGGCGGTTGGCCGGCTCCGACAGGGCCGCGGTGAGGATGACCGAGCCGTCGGCCGCGCCCGGCAGCCACCGGGCCTGCTGCTCGGCGGACCCGAAGCGGGCCACCGGGCCGGCGCCGAGCACCGTTGACGCCGCCACCGGCACCGGGGCGACGGTGCGCCCCACCTGCTCCAGCACCTTGCACTGCTCGATGATCCCGAGGCCGCCGCCGCCGTGCTCCTCGGGCAGGCCCAGGCCCAGCAGGCCGGCCTCGGCCAGCGCCTCCCAGGTCGCCTTGTCGAAGCGGACGTCGGCCGACTCCACCTCGCGCAGGACGGGCTCGGTGACCTTGTCTTCGAGGATCCGACGCGCCAGCGCAGCGGCTTCCTCCTGCTCCTCGGTGAAGGAGAAGTCCATCGTGGCTCCTATCGACGCGGCGCTCGGGGCATCCCGAGGCCGACCATGGCGATGATGTCGCGCTGCACCTCGTTCGTGCCCCCACCGAAGGTGAGGATGAGGGCGGAGCGGTGCATGCGCTCCAGGCGGCTCTTGAGGACGCTGCCGGGCGAGCCGGCCTGCACCGAGGCGTCCTCGCCGATCACCTCCATGAGGAGCCGGTAGGCCTCCGTGTAGAGCTCGGTGCCGAAGACCTTGGTGGCCGAGGCGTCCTGGGGTCCCACGCCCTTCTTGACGCCCCAGGCGATCTTCCAGTTGATCAGCTTGAGGAACTCCACCTTGGCGTGCACCCGGGCTAGGTGCACCTGCACCCACTCCTGGTCGATCACCCGGCGGCCGTCGGGCAGCTCGGTGGACTGGGCCCACTGGCGCACGTCGTGGAGCAGGTTCTGCACGCCCGCCGCTGAGCAGAGGGCCACCCGTTCGTGGTTGAGCTGGTTGGTGATCAGCTTCCAGCCGCCGTTCTCCTCCCCCACCAGGTTGGCGGCCGGCACCCGGACGTCCTCGTAGAAGGTGGCGCTGGTCGACGTGCCGGCCATCGTGTGGACGGGCGTCCAGGAGAACCCGGGAGCGTCGGTGGGCACCAGCAGCATCGAGAGCCCCTTGTGCTTGGCGACGTCGGGGTCGGTGCGGACGGCCAGCCACACGTAGTCGGCGTACTGGATGAGGCTGGTCCACATCTTCTGGCCGTTGACCACGTACTCGTCGCCGTCGCGCTCGGCGCGCGTGGTGAGCGAGGCGAGATCGGTGCCCGCCCCGGGCTCGGAGTACCCGATCGAGAAGTGCAGCTCCCCTTTGAGGATCCGGGGCAGGAACTCCTGGCGCTGCTCGTCGGTGCCGAAGTGCATGAGGGTGGGACCAACGGTGTTCACGGTGAGGAAGGGCACCGGAGCGTTCACCAGGCTGGCCTCGTCCATGAAGATGAGCTGCTCGAGCATGGACCGGCCCTGGCCGCCGTACTCCGTCGGCCACCCGATCCCCAGCCACCCGTCCTGGCCCATCTGGCGGACCAGCTGCTTGTAGAGGTCCCCGCCGCCGTACTCCCCCGAGCCGGAGGCCATCTCCTCCTGGACCGCAGGGGTCATCAGCTTGGCGAAGTAGCCGCGCAGCTCCAGCCGCAGCGCCTCCTGCTCATCGGTGAACGCGATCTGCACCTTGCCCCCCACACCTCTCGTCCGACGAGAACACGGTCTACACGAGAACGCGTTCTACCGCTCACCCGTAGGAGAAGGCCTCGCCCAGCTTGCACTCGTAGCCGGACGCTGGGTACTCGCGGACCCACTTGCGGTCCTTCACCCGGGTGATGTTGAAGCACCCTTCCGTGGTGCCGTCGCGCGGGTCGGTGGGAGCGCGGATCCCGCCACCGTCCTCCCGGTTGATGGTGGCCAGGCTGGCCAGCAGGCGCTGACGCGTCACGTCGGGCCCGGTGCGCCGCAAGGCCTCCACGAACAACGCTGCCGAGCCCCAGCCGCTGACCGGGAACAGGTCGATGGACGCGTCGGGGAAGACCCGCTGGTTCCAGGTGATGAACTCACGCAGCGCCGGGCTCCGAGCCGGCTCGTCGGCGTTCAGCATCGGCAGGTGGTCGTTGTGGTTCAGCCATCCGTTGGCCGTGTCGCCCAGCAGCTCGATGAGCTTCGAGTTGTAGCCGATGTTCCCGACCTTCAGGGCCGGGGCGTAGTTCTGCTGCCGCATGTTCCGGGCGATGCGCACGTGCATGTTCACCTCGAAGGCGAACAGGTAGACCATCTGCGCCTGCGACCGCTGCATGTTGATGACCTCAGCGGTGAAGTCCGGGTCGGTGGCCCGCACCGCAGAGTCGTAGGCGATCTGGTAGCCCACCTTCTTCAGCGGCTCGCGGACGGCCGGGGTGTTGGCCCGGACCCCGCCGATGTCGGTGTAGAGGAAGGCCACCTTCTTCACCGCCGGGTACTTCTGGCGCAGATAGACGAACGGGCCGGTCCGGGCCACGTTCACCTGCGAGCGCGGGTAGACGTTCGGGAAGCCTCGCCCGGCGCTGTCCACGAAGATGCCGACGTAGGGCACCTTGGTGGATTCGACGAGGTCCACGTACCCGGAGTCGGCCACGGAGTAGGGCGCCACCATCGCCAGCGCGCCGGGCTCGAGCCGGAGGAACTCGGCCCGAGCCCGCTGGGGGTCCAAGCCGTCGTCGCCCTTGAGCAGCGTGAGCTTGCGCCCGCACACCCCGCCCTCTGCATTGATCTTGGCGAAGTAGGCGGCGGCCCCACGGTAGGCACCCTCCGTGGCGCCGGGCAGGGGTCCCGACGCCGTCACGATCGACGCCACCTTGACCTCGGTGGCGGTGACGCCGGGACCCGACGCTCCCCCTCGGCAGGCCTTGTCGGCTGTCGCTCCGGTGCCCCCGGTGGACCCTGTGCCGCCGGTCCCGCCGGTGGCGGCGCTCCCGCCCGTCGTACCGCCGTCGGCCGATCCCCCCGTGGTGCCTCCGTCGCTCACGACGGTGGGGTCGGCAACACCGTCGATCCCGTCGGAGCCATCAGTGGCCTCGCCGGTCGGGCCCGAGGCCACCTGCCCGTTGCCGCTCCCCCGGCCGGCGTCGATGTCGGCCAGCACCTCGTCAGGCAACCGCGAGCCGCACGCGGCGGTGGCCACCATCAGCAGGGCCACCGCCACGGCAGGCGCCCGACGGCAGCGCATCCGGTTCGTGGTCGATCGCTGCGCCATCACGAGTCCCCCTCGTTCGAGGTCCCACCCACCCCGCAGGCTCCGCGGCCCCCGAGCGTCTGGTAGAACCTGTTTCACCTGGTTCGGCAGGATATGTCGGATCTCCTGTCGAACACCGGAAGTGCCCGCGAGATTCTTGGGGGGGTGGGCCGATGGATCTCCAGACGTTCTTCACCTTCTTCGTGCTCGGGGTGACCGTCTCCGCGGTCTACGCCATCTCGGCGACGGGCCTGGTGGTCACCTACATCACCTCGGGCGTCTTCAACTTCGCCCATGGCGCCGTGGGGATGTTCCTCGCCTTCGTGTACTGGGAGCTGCGGGTCAGCCGGGGGTGGCCAACCCCGCTCGCCCTGCTGGTGACGCTGGGCATCTGTGCGCCGGCGCTCGGGTTCTTCCTCGACGTGGTGGTGATGCGTCGCCTCCTCCGAGGGGCGTCCGTGGCCACCAAGCTGGTGGTCACCCTCGCCCTGCTCCTCGCCTTCCAGGGGATGGCGCTGGCCATCTGGGGCATCGAGCTGCGCACCGTGCCGGGGCTCTGGGGCGACCGGAGCTTCACGATCATCGACCTGGTGGTCACCTGGGACCAGGTCACCACCGTGGCCGCGGCCGTGGGGGTGGCGTTCGGGCTCCGCCTCCTCTTCCGCCGCACCCGTCTGGGGGTGGCCATGCGAGCGGTGGTCGACAACCCCGAGCTCTGCGCCATCAAGGGCCTCAGCCCAAACCGGGTCACGGCGGCATCGTGGGCCCTCGGCTCGATGCTGGCCGGCCTCGCCGCCATCCTCATCGCCCCTGGCCTGAACCTCGAGGTCAACACGCTGAGCCTGCTGGTGGTGTCCGCCTACGCCGCCGCGGTGGTGGGCCGCATGCAGAGCCTCCCGGCCACCTTCGCCGGGGCGATCGTCCTCGGCATGAGCCAGACGATGCTCATCGGCTACCTCCCGCAGGACAACGAGCTGGTGCGGAACCTGAAGCCGGCCATGCCCTTCCTCCTGCTCTTCGCCGCCCTCCTGCTCCGCCCGGAGCGCCGCCTTCCAGAACGGGCGTCCACCCACGCCGAACCCGCCCCGCCCACCCTGCCGCTCACCTCCCTCGTGGGCGTGGCGGCCGTTGTCGCCGCGTGGTTCGTGTCGAGCCAGCTGTCCGACTTCCAGCTGCTGGTGGGGTCCAAGGGGCTGGTCTTCGGGTGCATCACGTTGAGCCTGGTGCTGCTCACCGGCCTCTCCGGTCAGGTGTCGCTCATGCAGATGTCCTTTGCCGGGGTGGGTGCCGTCACCGTCGGGAAGCTGGGCGCCGACGTGCCCTGGCTCCTGGCCGTGGTGCTGGCGGCTGTGGGCGCCGGGGCCATCGGCTGCCTGGTGGCCCTACCCGTCCTCCGTCTCCGCGGCATCTACCTGGCCCTGTGCACCCTCGCCTTCGCCATCCTGATGGATGGCCTGTTCTTCGGGAACAGCAAGGTCCTCGGCGGCGGGGAGAGCCTGGCCGTCCCCCGACCTGAGATCTTCGGCATCGACCTCAGCTCCGAGCAGGCGATGTTCGTGCTGCTGGCCGCCGCCCTGGCCCTGTACGCCAACATCTTCCTCGCCGTGCGCCGCAGCGCCTTCGGCCGGATGCTGTCGGCCTTGCGCGACTCCCCCACCGCCAGCCAGATGATGGGGATGGACCTCGTCAGCCTGAAGCTCCGTGTGTTCGGGCTCTCGGCGATGCTCGCCGGTGGCGCCGGGGCCCTGCTCGGTGCCCTGCAGGTGCGCGTCGGCGGCCTCGACTTCCTCTACTTCCGGTCGCTGACGGTCCTGCTGGTGGCCACGATCTTCGGCATCACCAGCGTGTCGGGCGCCCTGCTGGGTGCCGGCTTCTTCGTGATCCTGCCCGAGGTGCTGCGCAACGTGGAGAGCGGCGGCGGCGGCCCCGGGAGCGAGGCCTTGCAGCCCCTGATCATCGGGCTGCTGGCCATCATCGTGGCCCGGCGACCCGAGGGCCTGGCCGGACAGCTCCGAGCCTGGCTGCACCTCCGCCTGGACCCGGTTCGACGTCTGGTCTCCGGGCCTGCGGCACCGGACGCGCCCACCGAGGCCGCCGACGAGAAGCCCCGAGAGGCGGCGCTCAGTGGCTGAGCCCCCCACCACCGAGGGGATCGTCGACGTCGACATCCCGGCCATCGAGCTCCGCGGCGTGCGGGCCGCCTACGGGTCGATCGAGGTCCTCCACGGGATCGATCTCGCCGTCCCTGCGGGGTCCATCCTCGCCGTGCTGGGCGCCAACGGGGCCGGGAAGACCACCACCCTCAAGGTCCTGAGCGGCGTGGTGCGGCCCACCGGCGGCACCGTGCTCATGGAGGGCCACGACGTCTCCGGGGCTTCGGCCGATCGCTTGGCGCAAGCCGGCGTCTGCCTGATCCCGGAAGGACGCGGCATCTTCCCCAACCTCACGGTGCGAGAGAACGTCCTCATGGACACCTTCTCGGCGCCGGGTCGGGTCACCACGGGCGACCTCGAAGCCATCGCCTATGCCCGGTTCCCGCGGCTGGGGCAGCGCCGCGAGCAGCTGGCAGGCACCCTCTCGGGCGGCGAGCAGCAGATGCTGGCCCTGGCCCGGGCCATCACCACCGATCCCGCGGTGATCCTCCTCGATGAGCTGTCGATGGGACTGGCCCCGTTGGTCGTGGAGGAGCTGTTCGAGGTCGTCCGTGCCCTCGCCACCACGGGGGTGACCACCATCGTCGTCGAGCAGTTCGCCGGGGTCACCGCCTTCGTCGACCGGGTGGCCGTCATGGCCCACGGTCGGGTCCAGGCCGAGGGACCCCCGGACGAGATGGCCGCCCAGCTGGCGAGCACCTACCTAGGAGTCGGCGCATGACCTTGCCCTCGAGCTACTCCCGCATCCTCGCCGCGGCCGGCGCGGTCCTCGTCCTCTCCGGCATCCCCGCCACCACGCAGGCCCAGGAGGCCACCGACGAGCTGGTGGGCTACGAAGCCGCCAGCTCCGGCATCGCCTACACGCTCTCGCCCAGGGTTCCCGCCCTGCTGCCCGTCGAATCGCCCTTCGAGGGCACCATGTCCCTCGCCACCGCCACCCTCTCCACGGGCGGGACCGGCTTCGGCCGGGCCAGCACCGTCTTCCCCGGCCCCATCACGGCGGGCATCCGACCCCTCATCGAGATCGCCAGCGGCCAGCGGCTACCCCTCCCCGACTACCCGCTCGTGGTGGAGAGCCGGGAGTTCGAGCCCGCCAAGAAGAACGAGCAGCCGGGCATCACCATGAGCTCCGACGTGGACCCCGACCGGGCCGTGGTGGTGGCCGACGCCGGTGGCACCGCCATCCCGGGCGTCTTCGGGATCCACTCCTCCCGCACCGTCAGCACCTCGCTGGTCAACGGCTCCAAGCTGTCGGCCGACTCGGTGGCCACCGTCGAGGGCCTCGGGCTCTCCGACGTCGTCGACATTCGCTCGGTGGTCAGTCGGGCCACCACCACCACGGATGCCAAGACGGCCGCCTGCTCCGGCAAGGTCGACGTCTCCGGTGTCACCGTGGCCGGGCAGCCGGCCACCATCGACCGCGAGGGCATCCACGTCGACGAGCAACCCGGGTTGCTCGGCACCGCCGCCGCCGCCGCGGCCGAGGAGGCGCTGTCGGCATCGGGGATCACCGCCCGCACCATCGGAGCCGCCGAGTCCTGCACCGGCGCCAACGGGAACACCACCGCCTCGGGGCTGCTGATCTCCATCCCGCTGCCTGAGGCCGGCTCCGTCCCCGCCGGCGGGTCCCTCCAGATGATCGTGGCCAGCGCCTCCGCCACGGTCAGCGCCTCCACCCTGGCTCCCTTCGAGGAGCCTCCGTTCGATCCACCCACCGGGCTTGGCGACGTCGTGAGCCGGCTGCCCGGCCCCTTCGCGGGCGGCGGGACGCTCGACCCGGTGGCGGCACCTGACCTCCCGCCCCTGCTGCCCTCGGGGTCCTCGAGCCAGCCGGAGGTCCTCCTCCCCACCTCGGACGCGGTGGACTACGACTTCGCCGGGGTCCCCCCCACCCTCGTGGTGGGGTTGATCCTGCTGGCCATCCCCGGGGCGCGGCGCATCCGCCGGTACATGACCCGCGCCCTCGCCCTGACCGTCACCCCATGACCCGCCGCCCCCACCCCCAGAGGAGCCACCGTGGCTGAGCCTGCTGTGACCGCCGACGACCCCGCCGACCCCGGCCACGAGGGGCTCCGGTCCCGACGGCTGCGGTTCCGCCAGTCGCTGTCCGAGCTGGCCAAGGGGTCGACCGCCGACGACCTCGTGCGGTGGATGCTCGTGCCTGGCTCCATCGCCGTGGTGCTCGGGTTCAACGTGATGCTCTTCGGATGGATCGGGGCGGCCCGCACCGCCCGGGAGATCGAGCAGATCCCGTACCTCATCTCCGGTGGGCTGTTCGGCCTGGCCTTCGTCGTGCTCGGCGGGCTCCTGCTCGTCTCCACCTTCTGGGTGGCGGTCCTGCGGAAGCTCGAGTCGGAGCGCGCCGGGGCCGCGCAGACCGAGCTCGACGTCCTGCGTGCCCGCGTCGAGGAGCTGGAGGGGGCGGCGCGGGCTACCCCTGCCCGGCGTCGTGCGGCACCCCGGCGGTCGAGCAACAGCACTGCCAAGGCGGCGTCTAGCGCCTGACCCGGGTCAGGCCCGACGGGTCGACCCCCGCCACCCACACCCCTGCTCCGTCGGCCACCAAGGCGCGGGGCAGCCCGGAGAGGGCCACCGGGGCACCCCTCGGCTGGCCCGTCGACGCTGAGAGCCGGGTGAGCGTGACGCTCTCCTGATCGAGCACCCACACGTCGTCACCGTGCACCACCACCTCGACCGGCGCCCCTCCCACAGGGACTGGAGGACCGGCGACGGACCCGTCGCCGCCATCCAAGCGAGCCACCACGTCGTCGTCGCTGACCGCCACCCACAGCACGCCGTCGGCGTCGACGGCTGCGCCAATCGGTCCCCGTCCCACCGGCACGGCGGGGCCCGCCGTGCCGGTGGCCAGGTCCACCGGGGTGACCACGTCGTCGAGGCCCGTCACCCACAGGATGGGCCCGGCAGCCGCCATGCGCACCGCCCCGCCGGGCACGACGACGAGGGGGCCGACGGCCTCCGTCCCCGGGTCGATGGCGCGGACGCCTCCCGCCTCGATGTCGGCGACCCACACCACCCCGCCGTCCACCAGGACGTCGACGAGCACCCCGCCCACGTCGACTTCGGAGACCACCTCGCCCCGAGCGACGTCAAGGCGCGTCAGGGTGCCGTCCGGATCCACAACCCACAGGTCGGCGCCGTCGATGGCCATCGCGCCGGGGTGGGGCGACACCGCCACCGGGTCCCCGAGGGGTGCGCCGGCCAGCGACAGTCGGCGCACCAGCCCCGCCTCGTCGTCGGCCACCCACAGCACGTCGCCGTCCTGCTCCAGGACGACGGCCGCTGGCCGACCGGCCAGCGCCACGAACGACGTCAGGTCGTCGCGGCTCGACGTGGGAGGCGAGCTGCTCCCACCGTCGTCCTGGCAGGCCGCCCCCGCCAGGAGCCCGAGCGCGGCCAGCACCGCGCCGGCGCGGCGCAGGCGCACTCGCCTAGCTCGCTGCGGTGCCGAGGTAGGCGGCCTGCACGAGGCTGTCGCGCTGGACCTCGGAGGGGGTGCCTGCCGAGATGATCCGGCCGAAGTCGAGCACGTGGATGCGCGAGCACACCCGCATGACCAGCTCTACGTCGTGCTCCACCAGGAGGATCCCGAGGCCCTCGGCCGCCAGGCTCTCCAGCAGGTCGGCGAAGTCGTCGGTCTCCTGCTCGCTCAGCCCCGACGATGGCTCGTCGAGGAGGAGCAGCTTGGGGCGAGAGGCCAGAGCCCGACCCACCTCCACCAGACGAGCCATGCCGGTGGGAAGGGAGTCGACCCGCTCATCGGCGACCGCGGCCAGCCCCACCCGTTCGAGCAGCGCGTCGGCTCGTCCGGCCGTGTCGGCGTCGTCGGCGTCCTTGCTCTTCGTGTAGGAGCGATGGACGTCGGCGGCCACGCGGATGTTGTCGCGCGCGGACATGGAGCCGAACAGCTCGAGGCGCTGAAAGGTGCGGGCGATGCCCTGACGGGCGCGGGCATGGGGCTTCAACGAGGTGATGTCGTTGCCATCGAAGACCACCCGACCCTGCTCCACATCCTGGAGCCCGCAGATGGCGTTGAAGAGGGTGGTCTTCCCGGCGCCGTTGGGGCCGATGAGGCCGGTGGCCATCCCCGACGCCACGTCGAGGTCCACCTCGTCCACGGCCTTGACGCCACCGAAGCGGACGGAGATCTGTTCGACGTCGAGGAGCGCCATGGTCCACACTGTAGAACGCGTTCTCGTCGGACGCGCTGCGGAGGGGTGCGACGGATGGGTGCAGCAGCCACTGGGGAGGCCCGACCCGCCCTGTCGTTCCGCCAGACGCTGCTGATCTTCGTGGGGCTCCAGCTCGGTCAGGTCATGAGCTCGATCGACGGCACGATCGTGGCCACCGCCCTGCCCACCATCGTCGGGGACGTCGGCGGGTTCTCGCGATCGACGTGGGTGGTGACCGCCTACGCGCTGGCCATGGTGGCGTCGATGCCCCTCTACGGGAAGCTGGGGGACCTCTACGGCCGGCGCACGGTGCTGCTGGCCGCCATCGGCATCTTCCTGACGGGGTCGCTGGCGTGCGGTGCGGCCCAGACGATGGATCAGCTGCTGGCGGCTCGCTTCCTGCAGGGCCTGGGCGGCGGTGGGCTGGGCGCGGTGGCCATGGCCACCGTGGCCGACATCGTGCCCGCCCGACAGCTGGGGCGGTGGCTCGGCTACCAAGGGGTGCTCTACGCGGTGGCCAGCGCCATCGGGCCCGTGGTGGGCGGACTGTTCGTCGACCACCTCTCTTGGCGGTGGGCCTTCTTCATCAACCTCCCCATCGGTCTGCTCTCGGCCGCCATCGTCGCCGCCCGTCTCCGCCTCCCCTACCGGCGCATCTCCCACGCCCTCGACTGGTCGGGCGCGGCGCTGCTCACCTCGGGCCTGGCGGCCTTCGTCCTCATCGCCACGTTGGGGGGCCACGAGATCCCCTGGGCCTCGGGCCGGTCCATCGGGTTGATCGCCACGGTGGCCCTGTTGGGACTGCTGTTCGTGCGGCGCGAGCGCCGAGCCCAGGAGCCGGTGCTCCCGCTCTCGCTGTTCCAGAACGCCGTCGTGCGGGCCTCGACGGGGATCAACTTCACCAGCGGCATGCTCCTGTGGTGCGGCATCTTCTTCGTCCCCCAGTTCGTGCAACAGGTGCGAGAGGTGAGCCCCACGCGGTCCGGATTGGTCCTGATGCCGCTGATGTTCGGCGCCGCGCTGGGCACGCTGGTGACGGGCCGGCTGGTGGCCGCATCCGGGCGGTACCGCCGCTGGCCCATCGTCGGCGGTGTGCTGATGACGGTGGCCATGCTGCTGCTGGCGTCGCTCGACCAAGGCTCGTCGATCCTCTTCGCCGCTGCCTCCGCGCTGCTGCTCGGCACCGGCGCCGGGTTCAGCATGCAGCCGTCGCTGCTGGCGGCCCAGAACGGCGTCGAGCCCTCCCAGCTGGGCATCGCCACCTCCACCGCCCTGCTGTTCCGCACGTTGGGCAACACGGTGGGCATCCCGATCTTCGGAGGCATCCTCAACGCGGGCTGGCTGGTGCCGTCCTCAGCCCGGTGGCGGTGGCGGGGGCGCTGCGTCCGGTCTTCCTCGTCGCTGTCCTGGTCGGTGTGGCGTCCACCGTGGCCGCCGTGCGGCTCCCGGAGCGCCCGCTCCGGGAGCACACCGCCTTCGAGCAGCCCGGCGCCGATGCGCCTGGTGTCCCCGATGCCGCGGTGGTGCCCGCCGAGGCCTGATCCGGGCTGGCGCGAGAACGCGTTCTACTGCAGACTGGCGCGGAAGGGGGCCGGGGGCCGGCGCCCGAGGGGGAGGAGCCCGATGACCGCCACCGCGACGGACGAGCACTACACCATCATCTCGGCGGACTGCCATGCCGGCGGATCCCATGCCGCCTATCGCGAGTACCTCGATCCGGCGTTCCACGAGGACTTCGACGCCTGGAGGGGCAAGTACAAGAACCCCTACAAGGACCTGGGCGACAACCGGCGCCTGCGCAACTGGGACAACGACATGCGCAACTCCCAGCAGGAGAGCGACGGCGTGGTGGGCGAGGTCGTGTTCCCCAACACCGTGCCGCCGTTCTTCCCCAGCTTCGTGCTGTTCGCCAAGCCCCCCACCGACGAGGAGTACCCCCACCGTCGCGCCGGGGTCCATGCCCACAACCGGTGGCTGGTCGACTGGTGCGGGGAGTACCCGGAGCGCCGGGCCGGCGTGGGCCAGATCTTCGTCAACGACGTCGACCACGCCATCGAGGACGTCACCTGGATCAAGGAGCACGGCCTCCGCGGCGGGATCCTCCTCCCCAACCTGGCGCCCGACGTGAAGTGGATCAAACCCCTCTACGACCCGTGCTACGACCCGCTGTGGGAGGTCTGCCAGGACCTCGAGGTGCCCATCAACGTGCACAGCGGCACCGGCAACCCCGACTACGGCCCGTACCCCGTGTCGATGCTGCTCTACATCAACGAGGTGTCCTTCTACACCCAGCGCCCCTTCGTGCAGATGGTGATGTCGGGTGTGTTCGAGCGCTTCCCCCGCCTCAAGTTCGTGATGACCGAGGCCGGCTGCGCCTGGGTGCCCGGCCTCCTCGACCAGCTCGACCGCACCCTGGCCAGCATCCGCGACTCCGGCGCCACCGGGGAGATCCGCTACGGCTCCGAGCACGTCCTGCCCCGATCGGCCACCGAGTACTTCCAGCAGAGCTGCTGGATGGGCGTGAGCGGCCCCGGGCCCGCCGATGTGGCCGCCCGCCATGCCATCGGCCTCGACCGGTTCATGTGGGGCAGCGACTACCCGCATGACGAGGGCACCCACCCCTACACCCGCGAGCACCTGCGGTCCCGGTTCAGCGACGTCGACCCGAGCGAGCTCCGCATGGTGTTCTCGGAGAACGCCGCCAAGCTCTACGACTTCGACCTGGCGGCCCTCGCGCCGCTGGCCGCCGAGATCGGACCCACGGTGGCGGAGGTGGCCACCCCGATCGACTCCGTCCCCGACAAGACGCTCGAGCGCCTCTCGAGCGACATGGACCCGAAGGCCATCAAGTGACCGACTCCCTCGTCCTGCTCGACGATCCCGCGCCGGGCGTCCGGCGCATCACGCTCAACCGGCCGGAGAAGCGCAACGCGCTGAACCACCCGCTGCGCGGCCAGCTGCTGGCTGCCCTCCACGCCGCCGACGACGACGACGCCGTGCGCGTGACGATCATCCGCGGCGCGGGCACGTCGTTCTCGGCCGGCTACGACCTGGGCGGGGGCAACGAGGGTCACGACTACCCGCACTACACAGCGGCCGGCGAGGGCCAGTGGCCCCGTCACGTCACCGAGAGCTGGATGGGGATCTGGGACCAGGCCAAGCCGGTCATCGCCCAGGTCCACGGCTACTGCCTGGCCGGCGGCAGCGAGCTGGCCACCGGCTGCGACCTCGTCTACGTGGCCACCGACGCCAAGATGGGCTACCCGGCGGTGCGCTTCGGCGTCCCCGACATGCAGTTCCACGCCTGGTTCCTCGGCATGCGAGCAGCCATGGAGATGATGGTCACCGGCGACTCCATCTCCGGCCTCGAAGCGGTGCGGCTGGGGTGGGCCAACCGGGCCTTCCCGGAGGCCGACCTCGACGCCGAGGTGCTGGAGGTGGCCAAGCGGATCGCCAAGCTCCCGCCCGACATCGTGCAGCTCAACAAGCGCACCGTGCACCGCGCCATGGACCACATGGGCATCCGGCAGGCCATCCGGGCCGGCACCGAGCTCTGCTCGCTCGGCACCAAGCAGCCCAGCTTCGAGCTGTTCATCGAGGAGATGCGCACCAAGGGCCTCACCGCCGCCCTCCAGGAGCGAGACGCCCCCTTCGGCGACTACCGCACCGTCGAGCAAGGCGCCACCGCCGCCGACTGAGGACTGGCGCGGCTGCTCAGGCTCCCAGCCCCCCGAACTTGTGCCCCGTGCGAGGGTCATCGGGTGCAGCTCGACATCGCCGAATGCTGGGATCGCCTCGGCAAGGCCGGGCACGGCGTGCTCGGCACGGTCCATCCCCGTCGCGCTGTCGATGCGGTGCCGGTGGTCTACATCGCAGATGCGGGGTGCATCATCCTCCCGATCGACTCGGTGAAACCGAAGCGACGAGCTCGCCTCCAGCGACTGCGGAACCTCGATGCCGACCCGCGAGTGGTGCTGCTGGTGGATCACTACGACGCCGACTGGTCGCAGCTCTGGTGGGTGAGGGTGCACGGCGCCGCCCACGAAGCCACCCCTGGTGGTCTGCAGCTCGAGCGCCTGGCTGCTGCCTTTCCGGCCTACGCGACGACCGGCGCCGTGCGGTCGGTGATCGTGCTGGTCCCCGAGACAATCGGTGGCTGGGCGGCCACCGCCCCCGGCTGACGGGCTCGCTCAGAGCGACTTCGTCACCTGCCCTCGAGGACCCACGACCACCGGCGCACCGGGCTCGGGTAGGGCTACGTTGCGCCGATGGCCAGCCTCCAGTTCGACCAGGTCAACATCGTCGTGGCGGACGTAGCCGGTGCGGCTCGATTCCTGCGGTCCCTGGGGCTGAGGTGCCGGAGGTCGCCGGTGAGTGGGCGGCGTGGGCGGTGCACCACGTCGGGTTCCCGGCCGTCGCGGAGGGCTTCGACGCCGACCTCGACAGCCCCGCCTACGCTGCCCACTGGGGCGGACTGCCGGATGACTTCACGGGTGTGGTCGTCAACCTGCGGACCGACGATCGGGACGCGGTGGATGCGGGCTTCGACCGCGCTGGCTCTCGGCGCAGAAGCCCTGCATCCCCCCTATGACGCGTTCTGGGGCGCCCGCTACGCCGTCGTCCGAGGTCCTGGCCCCCTGGTGGTGGGGATCATGAGCCCGGTGGATCCCGAGCTCCGAGACGAGCCGCCGGCGGTGGGAGGACTGGGTGGATGAGCCTCACCGGTCGCTCGGCGCCTGACCGCCCGGACCCTCGAGGTTGGGGGCACCACGCGTCGCATCCCGACGCCTCTTGCCCCGAACCGCGCATCGCTCGCCGGCGCTGGTCGACCGCCAGCGGGGCTAGGCCACGGCCGCCTCGACCTGGGCGGCGGCCCTTGCCACCGTCGGGCCGAATCGCTGACCGGGCTTGCGGGTGAGGCGCTGGATCGGCCCGCTCACCGACACCGCCGCCACCACGGCACCCGACCGGTCCCGCACCGGCGCCGACACGGACGCCACGCCCTCCTCCCGCTCGCCAACGCTCTGCACCCACTCCCCCACCGCACCGGTGAGCACCCGGCCGGCGCTCCCCACGTTCAGCGGCAGGCGCGCCCCCACCGGGACGATGGTGCGGAGCTCGCGCAGCGACTCGATCGACTCGACGCAGACGCGGCTGTCGCCGTCGCGCACGAAGAGCTGCACCGACTCGCCGGTCTCCTGGTGGAGCCAGGCCAGCGCCGGTCGAGCGGCGGCCCACAGCGGCACCGCCTCGGCCGCGGCGTGGCCCAGGCCGATGAGCCGAAGGCCCAGGCAGAAGCGGCCGTCGTCGTCTCGCCGCACCAAGCCATGGGCCTCCAGGGCGACCGCCAGGCGGTGGGCGGTCGGTCGGCTCAGCCCGGTCCCGGACACCAGCTCGGCCAGCGAGCGCGGCTCGGCCTCGATGGCGCGCGAGCACGGCCATCGCCTTGTCCACCACGCCCACGCCGCTTACACTGTCCACGGTTCGAGATCATCGTCTCGAATGATGAGACAGTCAAGAGGGACAGCATGACCAAGACGCTCTCGGAGAAGGTGTGGGACCGCCACGTGGTGCGCAGCGCACCCGGCGAGCCCGACCTCCTCTACATCGACCTCCACCTCGTCCACGAGGTCACCAGCCCCCAGGCCTTCGACGGCATCCGCCTCGCCGGTCGACGCGTGCGACGGCCGGACCTCACCGTCGCCACCGCCGACCACAACGTGCCCACCCAGGACATCGACCAGCCGGTGGCCGATCCCATCTCGGCCAAGCAGCTCGAGGTGCTGGAGGCGAACACGGCGGAGTTCGGCATCACCCACTACGGCATCGGCAACCCCAACCAGGGCATCGTCCACGTCATCGGCCCTGAGCAGGGCCGCACCCTCCCCGGCATGACCATCGTGTGCGGCGACAGCCACACCTCCACCCACGGAGCCTTTGGTGCGTTGGCCTTCGGCATCGGCACCAGCGAGGTGGAGCACGTCCTCGCCACCCAGACCCTCCCCCAGGTCCGGCCAGGCACCATGGCAGTCACCGTCACCGGCCAGCTCCCCGCAGGAGCCACCGCCAAGGACGTCATCCTGGCCATCATCGGGCGCATCGGCACCGGCGGCGGGATCGGTTCGGTCATCGAGTACCGCGGTGACACGATCGAGCGGCTCTCGATGGAGGGTCGGATGACGATCTGCAACATGTCGATCGAGGCAGGAGCCAAGGCGGGGCTCATCGCTCCCGACGACACCACCTTCGCCTACCTCGAGGGACGGGAGCACACCCCCACCGGTGCGGCCTGGGAGCAGGCCCTCGACGACTGGCGGTCCCTGACCACCGACGACGGCGCCTCCTTCGACAAGAAGGTGGCCCTCGACGCTGCCGACATCACCCCACACGTCTCCTGGGGCACCAACCCCGCCCAGGTCGTCCCGCTCTCGGGGGTCGTGCCGTCGCCGGACGACTTCACCGACCCCAGCGAGCGCGAGAGCGCAGCCAGGGCGCTCGAGTACATGGGCCTCACTGCCGGAACACCCGTGCGCGACATCCCCGTCGACACCGTCTTCATCGGGTCCTGCACCAACTCTCGGATCGAGGACCTCCGGGCGGCCGCCGCCGTCGCCGAGGGACGGCAAGGTGCGGAGAGGTGTGCGCACGCTCGTGGTCCCCGGCTCCTTCGCCGTGAAGCAGCAGGCCGAGGCCGAGGGCCTCCACGAGGTGTTCAGGGGGGCCGGCTTCGATTGGCGGGAGCCCGGCTGCTCGATGTGCCTGGCCATGAACCCCGACAAGCTGGCGCCGGGTGAGCGGGCGGCCAGCACCAGCAACCGCAACTTCGAGGGGCGCCAGGGTCGTGGTGGACGCACCCACCTCGTGTCGCCGGCTGTGGCCGCCGCCACCGCCATCGCCGGCCACTTCGCCCTCCCGGAGGAGCTGTG
This sequence comes from uncultured Microthrixaceae bacterium, assembly GCA_963795165.1. Classification (GTDB taxonomy): domain Bacteria; phylum Actinomycetota; class Acidimicrobiia; order Acidimicrobiales; family VFJN01; genus VFJN01. The sequence goes on from CAWCGT010000001.1 coordinate 1,422,660, forward strand.
ATGGAGGCCGTCACGATCGTCCAGGGCACGGCCCTCCCGCTCGGCCGTTCCGACGTCGACACCGACCAGATCATCCCGGCCGAGTGGCTCAAGCGGGTGGAGCGAACGGGCTTCGGCAAGGGGCTTTTCTCGTCGTGGCGCGACGACCGCGCCTTCGTCCTCAACGACGAGCGCTTCGCCGGCGCCAGCATCCTCGTGGCCGGCCCCAACTTCGGGACGGGTTCCAGCCGAGAGCACGCCGTCTGGGCGATCATGGACTACGGGTTCCAGGCCGTGATCAGCCCCCGGTTCGCCGACATCTTCCGGAACAACTGCACCAAGAACGGGCTCGTGCCCGTCCAGGTGTCACCCGAGGTCGGCGGTCGCCTCCTCTCCGCCATCGAGGCCGACCCACGCCTCGAGCTGGTGGTCGACGTCGACCGCCGCACCCTGTCGGCTCCCGCGTTGGGGCTCGAAGAGCCCTTCCCGCTGGAGGACTCGGTGCGCGAGCGGTTCCTCGAGGGACTGGACGACATCGGGATCACGCTGCGCACCGAACACGCCATCACAGCGTTCGAGCAGCAGCGCCCCGCCTGGCTGTGAACCCGCTGGCCTAGAGGTCCGGGACGGCGTCGGCGTAGATCCAGCGCAGGAAGAGGTCGTCGAGGTCCTGGCCCGAGACCGCTTCGGCCAGCTCCAGCAGGTCCTGCGTGGACGCATCTCCGTCGCGGTGCTCCTCCACCCAGGCCCGCAGCAGGGTGAAGAAGGCATCGTCACCGATGCGCTCTCGCAGCGCTTGGAGCGTCATGGCCCCCCGCACGTACACGGTCGCCTCGAACAGCTCGTCGGGGCCGGGATCCCCCGGGGGCAGGTCGAGCCGCTCGAAGCCTTCGTAGCGCCGCGCCTCCTGCGCCGCCGGAACCCCGCCGGTGCGCTCCTCGAACAGCCACTGGGAGTAGGTGGCGAACCCCTCGTTGAGCCAGATGTCCTTCCAGGTGCTCGGACTGACCGCGTTGCCCACCCACTGGTGGGCCAGCTCGTGGAGGAGGATGCTGTCCGCGTCCCGGCCTCGCCGGGCGATGTCCGCGCCGATGATGGTCAGCGTCTGGGTCTCCAGAGCGAAGCCGAGCTCCTCATCGACCGCCAGCACCCCGTAGACGTCGAAGGGGTAGGGCCCGTAGACGTCGGTGAGCAGCACGATCATCTCCCCCGTCCGCTCCACCGCCACCCGAGCATCGGCGGCCAGGCTGCGGTGGAACGCGTGCCGCACGACGACGCCGTCCACCTCCCCGGCGTCCACGAGCTCGAAGTCCCCGATGGCGATCTGCAGCAGGTAGCTGGCCATCGGATCGCGCGCCTCGTAGGACCAGGCGGTCGTGCCGTGGCCGATGTCGTCCCTGGACACCAACAGGCCACTGGCGGCAACCGTCTGATCCTCCGGGGCCGTGACCTGGACCGTGTAGGTGGCCTTGTCGGTCGGGTGGTCGTTCACCGGGAAGAAGGTCGAGGCGCCGGAGGGCTCCGACACCACGTAGGCCTCGCGGCCGTCGGTCTGCCACCCGAGGTCGAACAGGTCCGTGCCCTCACCCAGCGGAACGGGCCGTCCGCCGTAGGCCACGACGGTGGTGAACGACGAGCCCTCGGGGATGGGCGCCTCCGGGGTGACGATCAGCTCCCGCTCGGTCCGGCCCACCCCAGCCGGCGCTCCCTCCACGGTCACCGATCGCACGGTCAGCCCAGCCAGATCGAGGTTGAACCGGCTCAGGTCCTGGGTGGCGCGCGCCTCGATGGTGGCCACCCCGTCGAGCTCGCCCTCGTCGGCCCGCCAGGTGAGATCGAGGGCGTAGTGGTCGACGTCGTAGCCCCCGTTGCCCAGGCTGGCGAAGTAGGGGTCCCCCGCGCCGCTCGCCCCGGGCGTTCCCACCAGCGGGGCCTCGGTGCTCGCCGTGGTGAGGGGCCGGGTGGTGGCAGTGCTCGCAGGGGTCCCCCGGTCGTCCTGACCGGAGAGCCACGTGACGAGTCCCGCCACCGCCGCCGCGGCGGCCACGGCGAGGATCCACCGGCGCGTCACGCCAGCCAGCCTCCCAGAACGCACCGGACCGTTCCGGTCGGCGGCGTCAGAGGGAGCTCAGCGGGACATCGCAGTCGGACGCGGCCTGCAGCACCGCCTGGGCCACCTCCTGCTGCACCTCGGGCGAGGCACCGCTGTCGAGCCCATCGCTCACCCCGAGCTCCATGAGGCGCTCGATCCCGAGGGCGTCGAGCATCCCCTGGGCCACGCAGCGCGACTGCTCTTCGTCGAGCTCGCCGTCAGCGGCGATGCTCTCGGCCATGCTGTCGACCAGCGTGTCGTTGAGGCCCCCGCCCTCCTCGCTGCACGACGCCAGTGCCGCCACCAGCTCGGTCAGCACCTCCTCGGGGGGATCCTCGTCGTCGTCGGTGAAGGAAGCCATCAGGGCGGTGCGGGCCAGTCCGTCCTCCCGCAAGCGATCCTCCAGGCAGGCGAGCCCATCGCCCTCGAGGCCGAACTCCTCCGCCCCAGCCTGGGCGAACAGGGCCGCCACGTCCGCGCAGTCGGCCTCCCAGGTATCGAGGATCGCCGCGGCTTCGGCCTCGGTGACAGCTCCGTCGCCCAGCAGCTGGCCGGGGCTGTCGTCCTCCTCCGCGCCCTCGACGTGGATGTCCGACGGCTCCACACCCGCCTCCTCGAACCGCTCGACGCCGAGCTCGGCCATGATCGCCTTCCCCATGCACGCGCCCTCCTTCGCTGAGGCGGCGATGCCGTCTTCGTCGTCGGAGAGCGAGGCAGCCCACGCGTCGGCGTAGGCCTGCTCCTCCGACGTGAGGTCGGTGTTGGCGTCGCTGGTCGAGTCGTCACCCCCGCAGGCCACGAGGGCCCCGGCCAGGATGAGCAGGGATACGACGCGGGCGATCGGCTGGCGCAGCATGGCGGCCACGGTACCCACTGCGTGCGCGGTGACTCGGTACCCGGCCGGTCGGCTACACCTGCACCATGGACCACCCCACCGTGCTCGTCACGGGAGCAACCGGCTACATCGGGGGCCGGCTCGTGCCCGAGCTGCTCCAGGCCGGGTACCAGGTGCGGATCCTCGCCCGCACCCCGGCCAAGCTGACCGCCGAGCCGTGGCGAGACCAGGTCGAGGTGGTGCACGGAGACGTCACCGATCCTGACGCCCTGGTTCGCGCGATGACTGGCGCATCCGTTGGCTACTACCTGGTCCACTCGATGGGGGACAGCGACGACTTCGCAGCCCGAGATCGGGAGGCAGCCGCCACCTTCCGAGACGCTGCGGCGACGGCCGGCCTCGAGCAGATCGTCTACCTCGGCGGGCTCGGCGACGAGCACGACGCCTCCCTGTCGCCGCACCTGAGCAGCCGGCACGAGGTGGGTCGGGTCCTGGCCGACGGACCGGTGGCGGTGACGGAGCTGCGCGCCGCGGTGATCATCGGGTCGGGGAGCGCCAGCTTCGAGATGCTGCGGAACCTCACCGAGGTCCTCCCGATGATGGTGACCCCGCAGTGGGTGTCGACCCGCTGTCAACCGGTGGCCATCCAGGACATCCTCCACTGGTTGGTGACGTCAGCCTCCACCCCGGAGGCACGCGACCGGGTGCTGGAGGTGGGTGGCCCGGAGGTGGTCACCTACGAGGAGATGATGCACGCCTACGCCGAGGTGGCGGGGCTCCGCAAGCGTCTGGTCCTCCGGGTCCCGCTGCTGACCCCCCGGCTCTCGTCGCACTGGGTAGGCCTCGTCACCCCCCTCCCCCTGGGGCTGGCGCGTCCCCTCATCGAGAGCCTGGTGAACGAGGTGGTGGTGACAGACCGGCCGGTGCAGGACGTCATGCCCCACCAGCCCCTCGACCTGCGGGGCGCCCTCGAGCTCGCGGTGCGACGGGTGGAGGATCTCGAGGTTCCCTCGCGATGGTCCGACGCCACCCTTCCCGGCCGCACCCCCGCTGACCCGATGCCCACCGATCCCGACTGGGCCAGCGGGACCCTGCTCATCGACGAGCAGGAGGCTCGCTCGGCGGCCCCGCCCGACGCCGTCTACCGCGCCGTGTCGGGCGTCGGCGGGAAGCGGGGCTGGTACGTCGCCGAGCGCCTGTGGTCGCTCCGGGGATCGATCGACGTGCTCATCGGCGGGGTCGGGATGCGCCGCGGTCGTCGCCACCCCGACGACCTGCAGGTGGGCGAGGCACTGGACTTCTGGCGGGTCGAGGCACTCGAGCCACCGAGCCTGGTGCGCCTCCGAGCCGAGATGCTCACGCCCGGAGACGCGTGGCTCGAGTGGCGCATCCGCCCCGATGTCTCCGGTTCGGTGCTGGAGCAGCGCGCCATCTTCCACCCGAGGGGGCTGCTGGGCCGCCTCTACTGGTACGGGTTGATCCCGTTCCACGCCCTCATCTTCAAGCGCCTCTGCCACCGCCTCGCCCGGGTGGCCGAGTGCGAGGTCGCTCGCTCGCGCTAGCCCTCGTGGCGCTCCACCAGCCGCTGGTGGTCCCGATGGCGGTTGGCGGCGCTCACGACCGCTCGCAGCGATGCCGTGAGGATGCTCTCGTCGAGGCCTACCCCCCACCGGACCTCGCCGTCGGGTGACTGGGTCTCCACGTAGGCGGCGGCTTGGGCGTTGGTGCCGGAGCTCACGGCGTGCTCGGAGTAGTCGAGCACCTCGAGCTCGATCCCGAGGTCGGCCTGGAGGGCGGCCACGAATGCGGCCAGGGGCCCGGTGCCGTCGGCATGGACGGTGTGGTGCTCACCGTCGACCAGGAGCTGCGCCGTGACGGACGACCCGGCGTCGCCGGTGGTGATCTCGTGGCTCAGGAGCTCGATGTCGGCGTGGAGGGGCAGGTACGTGTCCTGGAAGGCCAGCCACACCTCGGCCGCAGGGATCTCCGTCCCGGTGTCCTCGGTGATCGTCTGGACGGTCTTGGAGAACTCGATCTGGAGACGGCGGGGCAGGTCGAGGCCGTGCTCGGCCTTCATGAGGTACGCCACCCCGCCCTTGCCGCTCTGGCTGTTGACCCGGATGACAGCCTCGTAGGTGCGGCCGACGTGCTTGGGATCGATGGGGAGGTAGGGGACGGCCCATTCCTCGTAGTCGCCGTAGCCGAGGGCCTCGAAGCCCTTCTTGATGGCGTCCTGGTGGCTGCCGGAGAAGGAGGTGTAGACGAGGTCGCCCACGTAGGGGTGCCGCGGGTGGACGGGCAGCCGGTTGCAGTACTCGGCCACCCGCCGCAGCGCATCGATGTCGGAGATGTCGAGCTCGGGATCGATCCCCTGGCTGAAGAGGTTCATGGCGATGTTGACCACATCGACGTTGCCGGTGCGCTCGCCGTTGCCGAACAGCGTGCCCTCCACTCGGTCGGCACCGGCCATGATCCCGAACTGGGCGGCTGCCACCCCAGTCCCCTGGTCGTTGTGGGGGTGCAGCGACAAGCAGATCCGGTCGCGGTCGGGCACGTTGCGATGGAAGTACTCGATGACGTCGCCGTAGAGGTTGGGGGTGTACATCTCCACGGTGGCCGGGAGGTTGAGGATGAGCCGGCGGTCCGTGTCGGGCTCGATGACGTCGCTCACGGCCGCGCAGATCTCGATGGCGTAGTCGATCTCTGTGCCGGTGAAGCTCTCGGGGCTGTACTCGTAGCGGACGTTGGTGCCCGTCAGGGTGGGCTCGAGCTTCCTGCAGAGCTTGGCGGCGTCCGTGGCGATCTGGGTGATGCCGTCCTTGTCGAGCCCGAAGACCACCCGGCGCTGGAGGACGGAGGTGGAGTTGTAGAAGTGCACGATGACGTCGTTGGCGCCTTGGAGGCACGCATAGGTGCGCTCGATCAGCTCCGGGCGGCACTGCGTCAGGACCTGGATGGTGACGTCGTCGGGGACCAGGTCCTCCTCGATGAGCTGGCGGATGAAGTCGAAGTCGGGCTGGCTGGCCGAGGGGAACCCCACCTCGATCTCCTTGAAGCCCATCTGCACGACGGTGTCGAACATGCGCCGCTTGCGGGCGGGGTCCATGGGGTCGATGAGGGCCTGGTTGCCGTCGCGGAGGTCGACGGAGCACCAGAGGGGGGCCTTGGCGATGCGCTGGTCGGGCCAGGTGCGGTCGGGCAGGTCGAGGGGGAGGAACGGCCGGTACTTGTCGAAGGACATCCGCTTCGGTGTCACGGGTTCCGGGGGCATCGGGTGGTCCTCTCGTGGGGCAAAAAGAAACCTCCTGCCCTGGGCAGGAGGTCGTCGGGGCGAGCGCCGAGATGAGGGCGCTCGCCTACATAAGCAGGAGGAGGTCGGACGCGAAGGGCCTGGTCATGCCCGACCAGTGAACCGCCCGGGCAGACGATCCGTCAAGGCGGAACTAGGGTCGGTCAGGTGATCAGACGATCGTTCCGCATCGGGCTGACGTTGGGCGTCCTCGCCGGGCTGGGCTTCGCCCTGGCGAAGATGCTTGAGAGCCGCAACGGCCACGAGCCGGCTCCCGCGCCGGATCCCAAGCCCTGGCCGCGCCTCGAGAGCGATCCCACCGTCCCCACCGCTCGCTCGGCCGCGCCCGCCATGGTGCCCGACCCCGCGGCCCCGTCGCCGGTGGCGCCCGTGGTGGAGGAGGCCGTGGTGGCCCCCGCCGCTCCCGCTGCTCCCACCCCCGCCCCCGCCAAGCAGGCGCCGGCCAAGAAGAAGGCCCCGGCCAAGAAGAAGGCGGCCCCAGCCAAGGTGTGGGTGGCGCCCTCGGATGGCGCCTGCCCCACCTCCCACCCCGTGAAGGCCAAGCTCAGCTCCAAGATCTTCCACCTGCCGGGGATGCTCAACTACGACCGCACCAACGCCGACCGGTGCTACACCGATGCCGGCACGGCGGAGGCCGACGGCCTCCGGGCCGCCAAGCGCTGAGCGACACCTACAGGGACGCCACGCTCACGACGCCCTGCAGGCCGCCGATGGCCGCCTGGACCTCCTCGGGGACGGCCACGTCGGTGGCCAGCACCATGAGGGCGGCCCGACCCTCCTCGGAGCGACCCAGGTGCATGTCATCGATGTTGATCCCGGCCTCGCCCACGACGCCCGTGACGCCGGCGATCATCCCGGGGACGTCCTCGTTGCGGACCACGAGCATGTGGTCGGCCGGAGGCACGTCGACGGAGTGGTCATCGAGCATCACCAGTCGGGCCTGCGCCTGCAGCCCCACCAGGGTGCCGCCGATGGCGTGGCCACCGCCTCGAACGGTGATCAGGTTGACGTACTCGTGGCTGGTGGCCGTGGACGACTCCCGAACCTCCACGCCGCGCTCCTCCGCCAGCCGGGGGGCGTTGACGTAGCTCACGGGCTCGTCGCTCACCCGGCCGAAGACGCCCTTCAGGACTGAGAGGGTGAGGATGCGCGTGTCGCTCTCGGCCAGCTGGCCCTCGTAGCCGATCTCGAGGGTGTCCGGGACGGCGGCGGCCAGGGCCGCGTAGAGCTGCCCGAGCCGCTCGGCCAAGGGGAGGAAGGGGCGCACGGTGGTGGAGGCCTCCGCTGCGCTGACGTTGACCGCAAAGGGCACGAACTCGCCGGCCAAGGCCAACCCCACCTGTTCGGCGATGGTGTCGCCCGCCTTGTCCTGGGCCTCCGCCGTGCTCGCCCCCAGGTGTGGGGTCACCACCACCTGCGGCAGGTCGAACAGCGGCGACGAGGTGGTGGGCTCGCTGGCGAACACGTCGATGGCGGCGCCGGCGATTCGGCCCTCCCGAACGGCTTCGGCCAGGGCCTCCTCGTCGATGACGCCGCCCCGAGAGACGTTGACGATCCGCAGGGTGGGCTTGGCCGTGGCCAGCAGCTCCTTGCCGATCATGCCCACGGTGTCCGGCGTCTTGACCACGTGCAGCGTGAGGAAGTCGGACACCGCCACCAGCTCCTCGAGGCTGAGGAGCTCCACGTTGATCTGGCGGGCCCGGTCGGGGGCCACGAAGGGGTCGTGCGCCACCACCTTCATGGCGAAGGCCGACGCTCGCTGGGCCACCAGCTTGCCGATGCGGCCCAAGCCGACGATGCCCAGGGTCTTGTCGGCCAGCTCCACGCCCTCCCACCGCGACCGCTCCCAGCGGCCCTGCACGAGGGCGGCGTGGGCCTGGGGGATGTTGCGGGCCTGGGCCAGGAGCATGGCGAGGGTGTGCTCGGCGGTGGTGAGGATGTTCGACTGCGGGGCGTTCACCACCATCACGCCCTCGGGCGGTGGCAGCCTCGGTGTCGACGTTGTCGAGCCCGATCCCGGCCCGGCCCACCACCACCAGGTCCTGCCCGGCCTGCAGGATGTCGGCCGTCACGGTGGTGGCCGAGCGGATGATCAAGGCGTGCGGCGCCCACGACCGCCTCGAGGAGCTGACCCTCGCTGAGGTCGAGCTGGAGGTCCACCTCGTGGCCGGCGGCCCGGAGCCGGTCGAGACCTCCGTCGGCGATCTTCTCCGTCACGAGGATGCGGGCCATGGGGCGAGTCTGGTCGGGTCACCGGCAGAGCCGCCAACCTGAAGGCGGCGGCCGGGCGGAGCATCCACGCGGACCTCGCTGCCTCTCGCGGTCCCAGATCCATACGCCATGGAGGCTCACGTGCACACGCGCTCCCTGCGCCTGCTCGCCGGTCTCGTCGCTCTCGGCCTGCTCACCGCCGCCTGCGGCGACGACGACACACACGGAAGCGACGACGACCACCACGCGGACGACGGCACCACCACGACGGCTGGTGAGAACGGCGACGAGGGGCCCAGATCGACCTCGACGAGCTGTGCGAGGAGGCCAAGGCCGAGGGCGTCGAGGTCCCCGAGGACTTCACCGTCCGCCTCGTCACCGACATCGGCAAGGTCGACGATGGCACCTTCAACGAGTACGCCTTCGACGGCATGATGGCCGCCGAGGACTGCTTCGGCTTCGAGACCAGCTTCATCGAGACCGCGTCCGAGGCCGACTACGACAAGAACATCTCCACCGCCCTCGAGGGCGACCCCGACGTCGTGATCACGGTCAGGCTTCCTTATGGCACCGATGCCACCGCTGGCGGCGGCGCAGGCCAACCCCGACACCGTCTTCATCGGCGTCGACCAGTTCCAAGCCGAGTACCCGACCAACTACGTCGGCGTGCAGTCCACCGAGGACGAGGGCGGGCTACCTGGCCGGCGTGCTGGCCGGCTCGCTGAGCGAGACCGGCGTCGTCGGCGTCGTCGGCGGCCTGGAGGATCGGTCCCGCCGGTGGTGCGCCTGGTGAACGGCTACGAGGTCGGCGCCAAGTCGGTCGACGCCGGACGTCCAGGTGCTGAGCATCTACAACGACTCCTTCACCGCCCCGGACAAGGGGGCGCATCCGATGCGCAGCAGTTCATCGGTGAGGGCGCCGACGTGATCTTCGGTGCCGGCGGCCAGACCGGCTCCGGCGGCGTGGCCGCCGCCACCGAGCGCAGGGCGTGTGGGGCATCGGCGTCGACCAGGACGAGTACTTCACCACCTTCAACGGCGGCTCGGCGCCTGGCGCCGAGAAGCTTGGCGACCTCGGCGGTCAAGCGGGTCGACTACGGCGTCTTCTCCAGATCGTCGAGGTGCTGAAGGACGAGTTCGAGGGCGGTGTTCTTCGCCCTGACCGCCGCCAACGGCGGCATCACCTACGCCGACGTTCCACGACGCCGACGTCCCCGAGGAGACGGCGACAGCTGCTCGAGGACACCCGGGCGGGCCTGGCCGACGGGTCCATCGAGACCGGCATCGACCCGATCACGGGTCTGCCCGAGTAGCGAAGGGGTGCCGGGCGGCGGCCGGGGTGTGCAACCCCATCCGCCGCCTGGCACCTGCACCCACGTTGTCGCAGGGGAGGCCTATGAGCGAGGACGTCGAGGCGCCGGTCCTCGAGGTGCGGGGCATCACCAAGACGTTCCCCGGTGTTGTCGCCAACCGCGACGTGGACCTCACCCTCCACCGTGGTCAGGTGCTGTGCCTGCTTGGTGAGAACGGTGCCGGCAAGAGCACCTTGATGAACACCGTGTTCGGGCTCTACCAGCCCGACGCGGGCGAGATCCGGCTGCACGGCCAGCCGGTCCGCTTCCACAGCTCCCGAGACGCCATCGCCGCGGGGATCGGGATGGTCCACCAGCACTTCCAGCTGATCCCCGTGCTGTCGGTGGTAGAGAACGTCGTGCTGGGCAACGAGACCCGCAAGGGGATCCGTCTCGACCTCGACGGCCCCCGGCGCCGCATCCGGGAGCTCAGCACCCGGTACGGCCTCGACGTCGATCCAGACGCGACGGTGGGCGATCTGTCTGTCGGTCAGCAGCAACGGGTGGAGCTGGTCAAGGCGCTGTACCGGGACGCTGAGCTGCTGATCCTCGACGAGCCCACGGCCGTCCTCACACCCGGCGAGGTGCAGGAGTTCTTCGGGATGGTCCGCGGCCTGGTCGAGCAGGGCAAGTCGATCATCTTCATCACGCACAAGCTGGGGGAGGTCCTGGCCCTGGCGGACCACGTGGTCGTGCTGCGGGGGGGCACGGTGGTCGGCGAAGCCGACCCGAGACAGGCCACCCAAGAGAGCCTGGCCTCGCTCATGGTCGGCCGCGACGTCGCCTTCACCATCGACAAGGCTCCGGCCCACCCCGGTCGACCGGTGCTGGAAGTCCTCCGCCTCTGGGTGGACGACGATCGCGGCGTGGCCACCGTGGCCGACCTCGACCTGGAGGTGCGGGCCGGCGAGATCTTCGGCATCGCCGGAGTGGAGGGCAATGGGCAGCGCGAGCTGGTCGAAGCGCTGATGGGCATGCGGCCGGCACGCTCCGGTCGCGTGGTCATCTGTGGGCAGGACGTCACCCGCGCCAGCCCCCGCGTGGTCACCGAGCTCGGCGTCGGCCACGTGCCTGAGGATCGCGGCAAGCACGGCCTGGTCAGCCCGTTCAGCATCGCCGACAACCTCGTCCTCAACCGCTATCGGCGCCCGCCCTTCGCCCGGCGAGGGATCCGCTCCGACGCCGCCATCGCTCGGCACGCCGAGGCGCTGGTGGAGCGGTTCGACGTGCGGACGCCGAGCCCGCTGGCCCCGGCGGGCACGCTCTCGGGCGGCAACCAGCAGAAGGTGATCATCGCCCGCGAGCTGAGCGGCGACCTCAACCTCCTGGTGGTGGCCCAGCCCACCCGCGGGCTCGACGTGGGCTCGATCGAGTTCATCCACCGCCGGATCGTGGAGATGCGCGACCAGGGCGTCGCCGTGCTGCTGGTGTCGGCCGAGCTCGACGAGGTCCTCACCCTGGCCGACCGGGTGGGCGTGATCTACCGGGGTTCGCTGGTGGGGACCTTCGACCGTGCCGACATCACCCGCGACGAGATCGGGCTGTACATGGCCAGCGGCCGGACCACGGTGGCGGGCTGATGGCCCCCGACGGCGCCGCAGGCCGGCCTGGGGTCGGGCTCCTCGGCACCCTGCGCGACGCAGCGCGGCTGCAATCCGCCCTCGTGCCCGTCTACGCCGTCCTCCTCGCCCTGGCCGTGGCCGCAGTGGTGATCCTCTTGGTCGGCGCCAACCCGCTGGAGGCCTACTGGGCCCTGCTGCGGGGCATGTTCGGTGACGCCGACCGCATCAACGCCTCCCTGGGACGCTCCACCCCCTTCATCGGCGCGGCCCTGGCTGTGGCCTTCGCCTTTCGAGCGGGGTTGTTCAACATCGGCGCCGAGGGGCAGGTGCTCGTGGGGGCCACCGCCTCGGCCTGGGTGGGTACCTTCAGCCTCATGGCCGACCTCCCCGGTCCGCTGGCCGTGACGCTGATGCTCGTCGTGGGGGTGGCGGGCGGCGCCATCTGGGGCGGCATCCCCGGGGTCCTGAAGGCCCGAACGGGGGCCCACGAGGTCATCACCACGATCATGCTGAACAGCATCGCCCTGCTCGTGGTGCGCTGGATGGTCAACTCGCAGGACCCGATCATCCTCCGCGACACCTCGTCCACGGTCCCTCGCACCGCAGTCATCCCCGACAGCGCCCGCCTCCCCGAGATCATCCAGACGCGTCCGCCGCTGCACCTCGGGTTCTTCATCGCAGTCGCGCTGTGCGCACTGGTGTGGTTCATCCTGCGCCGCACCACCTTCGGCTTCGAGGTTCGCACCGTCGGCACCAACGCCGACGCCGCCAAGTACGCCGGGATGGGCGTCAACCGGACCATCGTCGGGGTGATGGCGATGTCGGGAGCCTTCGCCGGCCTGGCCGGGGCGGGCGAGATCTCTGGGACGTCCGGGTTCCTGAGCCCCGGGGTGTTCGCGGCCATCGGCTTCGACGCCATCGCCATCGCCCTGCTCGCCCGGGCCAACCCCTTCGCCATCATCCTCACCTCGATCCTGTGGGGCTCGATGCTGTCCGGGGCGGGGCTGATGCAGCAGGACAGCGGCTTGTCCATCGACGCCGTGCGGATCGTGCAGGCCCTCGTCCTGCTGTTCGTCGCCGCCGAGGTCATCGTGCGAACCTTGTTCCGGGTGCGTCGGAGCTCGGCAACGGCGCTGGAGACCACGCAGATCACCTCCGGGTGGGGGTCGGCGGGATGAGGCGACGGCTCCAGCTGGGGCGCCGCCAGACGCTCGGCGTCCTGTTCGGCCTGCTCGGAGTGGTGCTCGTGGGCTACGTGGCACCGAACCTCGATCCCGCCGACAAGGGCCTCACCTTCGAACAGCCCCCGGACCCGGCGCGGGCTGAGCGTCGACCCCACCAACGTGATCACAGCCATCGGGGTGGTGTTCGCGCTGGTGGCAGTGGCGACGTTCTTCGAGCGCCGATCGCGGCGCCTGGCCAGCGGGGCGCTGATCCTGGGCAACGTGCTGTTCATCCCGTTGGTCGTCGTGCTGGCGCTGGCGCTGTCCAACCTCCGCGACACGAACGTGATGCAGCTGCTGGTGGAGTCCCTGCGGCTGGGCACCCCGATCGCCGCTGGGGGCGATGTCCGGGCTGTGGTGCGAGCGGGCGGGTGTGGTCAACATCGGCATCGAGGGGATGATGCTGACCGCGGCCGGCACCGGTTTCATGACCTACGCCGTGGTCGGGGACGGCAGCAACTCATCGGTGCTGTGGCTGGCCGTCCTGGTCGCCATCCTCACCGGAGGGCTGCTCGGCCTGCTCCACGCCATCCTGGCCGTGACCTTCCGGGTGGACCAGATCATCTCCGGGGTGGTGATCAACCTCCTCGCGCTCGGGGCTCACGGGGTTCCTCCGCTCCGAGGTCATCGTGGGCACGGGCATCTCCACGGGCGTGCCCACCGGACTCGTGAGCCTCCCCCTCCTCAGCGAGATCCCCATCGTGGGGCCGCAGCTGTTCACCAACAAGCCGATCTTCTTCAGCATGTTCGTCATCGTGGCCGTCACCGCCTTCGTGCTGTATCGCACCCCCTTCGGTCTGCGGGTCCGGGCGGTTGGGGAGCATCCCCACGCCGCAGAGACCGTCGGCATCAACCCCATCCGCATCCGCTACCGCGCCGTGATCATCGGCGGGCTCATCGCCGGACTCGGCGGGGCATGGTTCTCCCTGGAGTCGCAGGGCGGGTTCCAGGACAACATGACGAACGGCGCCGGCTTCATCGCGCTGGCTGCCCTCATCCTGGGGAAGTGGCGGCCCGCAACCGCCTTCGCCGGGGCCATCCTCTTCGGGTTCACGCGGGCGCTGGGCTCCCGCCTGCAGATCCTCAACGTCACCATCGGCGACTTCTCCATCCCCAGCGAGTTCCTCCAGTCCCTCCCCTACGTCGTCACCATCATCGTGGTGGCCGGGGCGGTGGGGCGGGCCGTCGCCCCGGCGGCGGACGGCGTCCCCTACGAGCGGTCCCGATGAGCGACTCCATCGACTGGCCGGCGCTGCAGGCGGCGGCTGCGGCGGCCTGCCAGCTGGCCTACGCCCCGTACTCGCAGTACCCCGTGGGGGTGGCCGGGCCTCGTGGACGACGGGCGGGTGCTCACGGCCTGCAACGTGGAGAACGCCTCCTACGGCTGCACCCTCTGCGCCGAGTGCGGTCTGGTGTCGGCCCTCCACGCCACCGGAGGCGGGCGGCTGGTGGCGGTGGCGTGCGTCGATGGCCGCGGCCGACCCCTGGTGCCCTGCGGGCGCTGCCGGCAGCTCCTGCACGAGCACGGGGGCTCGGCGCTCCTCTTCAACGAGCGGCCTCTGGGCGAGCTGCTGCCGGATGCCTTCGGGCCCGAGCACCTGCACGACCGCTGACGTGGACGCCATCGACCTGATCCTGACCAAGCGCGACGGTGGGCGGCTCGACGACGAGCAGATCGACTGGTTCATCGGGGCCTACACGGCGGGGGCGGTTGGCGACGAGCAGGCCGCTGCCCTCTTGATGGCCATCCTGTTCCAGGGGCTCGACGCCGCCGAGCTGGCCCGCTGGACCCAGCAGATGATCGCTTCGGGCACCCGGGCCGACCTGACCGACGTGGGGCGTCCGACGGTCGACAAGCACAGCACAGGCGGCGTGGGCGACAAGGTGTCCCTCGTCCTCTGCCCGCTGGTCGCGGCGTGCGGGGCCGCCGTCCCGCAGACAGCCGGTCGAGGACTGGGCCACACCGGCGGGACCATCGACAAGATGGAGGTGATCCCTGGGTGGCGGGCGTCGCTCTCCGCCGACGAGGTGCGACAGATCCTCCGCACCTCAGGGGCGGTGATCAACGCGGCGGGCCCGGACCTGGCGCCCGCCGATGGTCGGCTCTACGCACTGCGGGATGTGACCGGGACGGTGGAGTCCGTCCCGCTCATCGCCAGCTCGATCATGTCGAAGAAGATCGCCGAGGGGACCGGGGCGCTCGTCCTCGATGTGAAGGTGGGCAGCGGGGCCTTCATGAAAGAGGAGGGCCGCGCCCAGGAGCTGGCCGAGACGATGGTGGGCTTGGGGGCCGACCACGGCGTGCGCACGACGGCCCTGCTGACCCAGATGGACGTGCCCCTGGGCCGCACCGCCGGCAACGCCATCGAGGTGGTGGAGGCGGTGGAGGCGCTGGCCGGCGGTGGGCCGCCCGACCTGGTGGAGCTCACCGTGGTGCTGGCCCGGGAGATGCTGGACCTCGTCGAGATCGACGCCGACCCGGCGGCCGTACTGGCCGGCGGCGGCGCCATGGACGCCTGGCGGGCTCTGGTGCGCGCCCAGGGCGGCGACCCGGATGCGGCGCTGCCGCGGGCGACCGAGGTGGAGGTCGTCCGGTCCCCCGCCACCGGTCACCTGTCCCGCCTCGACGCCATGGCTGTCGGCCTGGCCGCCTGGCGCCTCGGTGCTGGTCGCTCCCGCAAGGAGGACCCCGTGTCCGCCATCGCCGGGGTGGTGTGGCACGCCACCGTTGGCGACGCCGTGCGGGAGGGGCAACCGCTCCTCGAGCTCCACCTCGACGACCCTGACCGTCTTCCGGCCGCCCTTGCCGCCCTCGAGGACGCCATCGAGGTCTCCCCCACTGTGGTCGCCCCCCCACCCCTCGTCCTCGGCCGCGTCACCTGACGGGATCTGTGGCACCGTTTCGCTCGCTATGCGCAGACGAATCCGTCCACAGATCTGGCGGGGAGGGGGAAGCTGAGGACCTCGGCGTAGAAGCACAGCTCGCCGTCGAGGGCGGCGCGGATGTTGGCGGCCTGGCGGAAGCCGTGCTGCTCGCCCTCGAAGGCGAGGTAGGCCACCGGGATGCCCTTGGCGCGCAGCGCGTCCACGATCATCTCGGCCTGGTTCGGCGGCACGACCTCGTCCTCGAGGCCCTGGAAGCACAGCAGCGGGCGGTCGATCCCGTCGGTGTGGTGGATCGGCGAGCGCGCCTCGTAGACGGCTCGGGCCTCGGGCCACGGGCCGACCAGGCCGTCGAGGTAGCGGGTCTCGAACTTGTGGGTCTCCGCGGCCAGCGCGCCGAGGTCGGCCACGCCGTAGTGGCTGGCGCCGGCCGCGAACACGTCCTGGAAGGCCAGGGCGGCCAGCGTGGTGAACCCGCCGGCCGAGCCGCCCCGGATGCAGAGCCGATCGCCGTCGACGTCGCCCCGCTCGCACCAGGAGCGGCCACCGCGGCGCAGTCCTCCACGTCGACGACGCCCCACTCGCCCGCGCAGCAGGTCGCGGTAGGCCCGGCCGTAGCCGGTGGAGCCGCCGTAGTTGACGTCGACCACGGCGAAGCCACGGCTCGTCCAGAACTGGCGTGACAGCTGCAGCATCGGGCGGGCGGCCGACGTGGGGCCGCCGTGGATCATCACGAGCAGCGGCGGCAGCTCGTCCGTCGGGGCCCTCGACCTCGGGGTTGGTCGGCGCGGTAGAGCAGGGCGTGGGCGACGGCCGCCCGCCCCGGTGGGGAAGGCCACCGGCTCGGGCTGTGACCACCAGCCCGGGGTCCAGGCCCGAGGTCCGCGGGGCGGCACCACCACCTCCACCGTGCTGGTGTCGACGTCGACGGCCACCACGTGGGGCTCCTCGGTGGGACTGGCCCCGATGTAGGCGATCCGCCTCGGGCAGTGGCCCGCAGCTGGTCGATCATCGTGTGGGGCACGGCCGACGGTCCCGCACCGTGCCGTCCGGTTCCCGCACCGCCAGCTGCTCGAGACCATCGCCGCCGTAGGCGAACACCACCCGGCCGTCGGCGAGGAAGGCGTAGCAGCGACAGGCCGAACACCCACTGCGGGTGGCCGATGTCCCGGCCCAGGTCGACCATCGCCCTCGACCCCGCCGTCCGGCGTCCAGCGGTAGAGGCTCCAGAACCCGGTTCGATCGGCGAAGAACCAGAGCGAGCCGTCGGGCGACCCAGGCGGGCTGGCCCACCGACTCCCGCCGCGTCGCCGCCCGCCACCACCCTGCGGGTGCCGCCCTCGTCGACCACCAGCCCGGTGGCGTCCCACGGCATGTCCGGGTGGTCCCACTCCAGCCAGCAGAACGCACCCCCGTCGGCGCGCCAGCGAGGGTCGGCCACGAAGTCGGGGCCGCTGCACCACCACCTCGGGGAGCGACGGCTCCTGGGCAGCCAGGCGAACGATCGTGTTCACCGCCTCCGCCACCGTCGGCTGGGTGCTCCTCCTGCACGCACAGGATCACCGACCCCGTCGGGCTCGACGTCGCCGTCGGCGTAGCGCGAGGCCGCGGGCACCGGCGGCGCCGGCGTGAGGGCGACGGGGCTCGCCGCCCGGCTCCAGCCGGTGGAGGCGCTGGTCGGCCCAGTCGGCGAACCACAGCACCCCGTCGGTCGACCCACCAGGCTCCGCCGCCGTACTCGTGGACGCCGGTCGGGCGTTGCCCGGGGCGGTCACCACCTCGGTGACGGGCCGTCGGCCGCTCGGCGCAGCACGGCGGTGCGGCCGCCCTCCTCCGGGCGCGCACTCCGACCACCACAGGTCGTCGCCGTCGACCGCGACGCCGCCGGGGAGGCGCGCTCGTCGCACGACCAGCTCGCTGGTGATGGGCGACGGCCAGGACCCGTAGGGCCGGGCGCTCGGTCACGTCGGCCTCGGCGAGCAGGTCGGCGATGCGGCCGACGCCCTCGCCGAGGTCGTCGTCGCCGAGGGCGAAGCGACAGCCGGGCGTAGCCCGGCGCGCCGAAGGCCTCGCCCGGCACGATGGCCACCTTGGCCTCGTCGAGGATGACGTCGGCCAGCTCGAGGGTGGTGGTCGGCGGTGCGCCCGCCGGATCGGGCGGCCGAGCAGCGCCGCTCGAGGTTGGGGAAGGCGTAGAAGGCGCCCTGCGGCTCGAGGCAGGTGACGCCCGTCGATCCCGGTGAGCAGCTGGTGCATGGTCTGGCCCCGCCGGTCGAAGGCGTCGCGCATCTCGGCCACCGCCGTCGAGGTCGCCGGCGACCGCGGCGAGGGCGGCCCGCTGGGCCACGTTGGCCACGTTGGAGGTGGCGTGCGACTGCAGGTTGGTGGCGGCCTTGATCACGTCGGCCGGGCCGATCATCCAGCCCACCCGCCAGCCGGTCATGGCGTAGGTCTTGGCCACGCCGTTGAGGACGACGCAGCGGTCGGCCAGCTCGGGCACGAGCGGCGGGCATCGAGGTGAAGCTCGTGGTCGCCGTAGGTGAGGTGCTCGTAGATCTCGTCGGTGACCACCCAGATGCCGTGCTCGACGGCCCAGCGGCCGATGGCCTCGACCTCGTCCGCGCGGGTACACGGCGCCGGTGGGGTTCGACGGCGACACGAACAGCAGCACCTTGGTGCGGTCGGTGCGGGCCGCCTCGAGCTGCTCGACGGTGACCCGGAAGCCGGTGGTCTCGTCGGTGGGCAGCACCACCGGCGACGCCGCCGGCCAGGGCGATCGGCTCGGGGTAGGTGGTCCAGTACGGCGCCGGGAGCAGCACCTCGTCGCCCGGGTCGAGCAGGGTCGGCGAAGGCGTTGTAGACGGCGTGCTTGCCGCCGTTGGTGACCAGCACCTGGCCGGCGGCGACGCTCGAGCCCGCAGTCGCGCGCCGTCTTGGCCGCGATCGCCTCCTTCAGCTCGGGCAGCCCGCCGGCCGGGGTGTAGCGGTGGTTCGCCGGGTCGCGGCAGGCCGCGACGGCGGCCTCGACGATGTGGTCCGGCGTGGGGAAGTCGGGCTCGCCGGCGCCGAAGCCGATGACCGGCTCGCCGGCCGCCTTCAGCGCCTTGGCCTTGGCGTCGACGGCCAGGGTGGCCGACTCGGCGATGGCGGCGATGCGGCGGGACACGCGGCGCTCGGGCATGGGGGTGGCCACGGGTGCTCCTGTCGAGTCGGACTCCGCCATGGTGGCACGTCGGCCCGCCGCCGGCTCGCCGGATGGGCGTCCCGGTCGCCCGGCCCGGCGGCGCCGTCCGCGATCATGGCGCCGGTGACGCCCCCCGCACGTCCCCGACATCACGATCCCCGCCGACCTGCTGCCCGCCGACGGCCGCTTCGGCTGCGGGCCGTCCAAGGTCCGCCCCGAGGCGCGTCGCCGCCCTGGCCGCGGCGGCCGCGACGTACCTCGGCACCACCCACCGCCAGGCACCGGTGCAGTTCGAGGTCGGCCGCGCTGCGCAACGGCCTGGCCGAGCTGTTCGCCCTGCCCGACGGCTACGAGGTCCTGCTCGGCAACGGCGGCACCACCGTGCTTCTGGGACGCCGCCACCTTCGGGCTGATCGAGCAGCCGCAGCCAGCACCTCGCGCTTCGGCGAGTTCTCCTCCAAGTTCGCCGACGGCGGCGGCCGCCGCCCCGTTCCTCGACGAGCCCGTCGTACCTGTCGAGCGACCCGGGCACCCACCCCGACGCCGGTGGCCGACGCCGACGTCGACGCTCTACGCCCTGACCCACAACGAGACCTCCACCGGCGTGGCCATGCCGCTCGAGCCGGCCCGGCGGGCGCCGACGCCGGCGCTGGTGCGCGGTCGACGCCACCTCGGCCGCCGGCGGCCTGCGCTTCGACCCGACCGAGGTCGACGTCTACTACTTCGCCCCGCAGAAGTGCCTCGCCTCCGACGGCGGCCTCTGGCTGGCCGCCGTGCTCGCCCGCCGCCATCGAGCGCATCGAGCGCATCGCGCGCGTCCGACCGCTGGATCCCGGCGTCGCTCGACCTCAAGATCGCCCTCGACAACTCGCCGCAAGGACCAGACCTACAACACGCCGGCGCTGGCCACGGTCTTCCTGGCCGACCAGCAGGTCGAGTGGATCAACCAGAACGGCGGGCTCGAGTGGGCGGCCGGCCGCTGCGACCGCTCGGCCGACGACCATCTACGGCTGGGCCGAGGCGTCGCCGCTACGCCACGCCGTTCGTGGCCGATCCCGCCCAGCGCAGCCACGTGGTCGCCACCATCGACCTCGACGAGCGCGGTCGACGCCAACGCCGTGTCGCAAGGTGCTGCGGGCCAACGGCATCGTCGACACCGAGAGCTACCGCAAGCTGGGCCGCAACCAGCTCCGCGTCGCCCTGTTCCCGGCCATCGACCCCGACGACGTCGCCGCCCTCACCGCGCTGCATCGACCACGTGGTGGCGGCGCTCTCGGCGTGAGGTTCTCGATCTGGCCCGGCGTGTCGAGCCTGGGCCGACGTCCACGAGGTGGTCCACCACGCCGAGGCGCACCGGATGGGACGGCGCCTACGTGGCCGACCACTTCATGGGCGACGCCGGCGGGCTTCGGGCCGCCGACACGCCCGATGCTGGAGGCCACCGGGGTGCTGGCCGCCCTGGCTGCCGGCACCGGCCGGCTGCGCCTCGGGCAGCCTCGTGCTCGGCAACACCTACCGCCACCCGGCCGTGCTGGCCAACTGGGCGGCCACCGTCGACCACCTCAGCGGCGGGCGCCTGGTGCTCGGCGTGGGCGCCGGCTGGCAGGAGAACGAGCACGCCCAGTACGGGATCCGGCTGCCGCCGCCCGGGGAGCGGGTCAGCCGCTTCGAGGAGGCCTGCCAGGTCTGGACCGGCCTGCTCCGCGCAGGGCCGGCACCACCGTCGACGGCGACGCACTACCAGCTCACCGACGCCCTGTGTGAGCCCAAGCCGGTCCAGGAGCCGCTGCCGCTGCTGATCGGCGGCAAGGGCGACCGCATGCTGGGGGTGGTGGCCCGCTACGCCGACCAGTGGAACATGTGGGGGCTGGGGCCGACGCATCGCCGAGCGGTCGGCGGTGCTGGCGCAGCCGCTGCGAGGCCATCGGACCGCGACCCGGCCGAGATCCACCGCAGTCGCGCAGGCCCTCGTGCTCCTCACCGACGACGAGACCACGGCCCGGACCGTTCCTCGCAGGCACGGCGGGCGGGCCGCCATCGCCGGCACGGTCGACCAGGTGGCCGAGGCGGTGGCGGCCTGGCAGGCGGTCGGCCTCGACGAGGTCATCGTCCCCGACTTCACCCTGGGCACAGGGCCAGCACCGCCTCGACCGCATGGACGCGCATCATCGAGCAGGTCGCCCCGACCTTCCGCTGATCCCCGATCCCTACGGGTCGGTGGGCAGCTGCACCCGGGGCGGGGGGGCAGCGAGGGCGAGGACGGCGGCGAGGGCGGCCACCGCCAGCGAGCCGACCAGGGCGACCGAGTCGGCGGTGTCGAAGGGGTCGAGGTTGGCGGCGTGGTAGAGCGAGGTGGGGCACACCGAAGATGAGCGCGGCGCCGCCGGCGGCCCGGGCCACGAGCACGCTGCCGGTCACCAGCGCCAGGAGCGCCACGAAGGCGAGGGCCAGGTTGAGCCCGCCGACGTCGCGCACCAGGTGCTCGTTGTAGGGGCCGTCGACGGCCACCCACACCCGGCCCGCTGCCGGGGAAGTCGTCGTAGAACGAGCGGGGGAAGGCCTGGGCCCACACCCCCACCAGCAGCGAGCCTCCGGCGATGACGACCAGGGCGATGCGGCGGAGCAGTGGTCATCGAGTCCACCACGCGGTCGGCCAGCCGTCGCGGATGCTCGGGTGGTCGGGCGCCACCCGGTGGCGGCGGTGAAGCGGTCGTGGGACACCCGCAGCGAGCGCATGAGGAGCTTCGCCGACGACGGGCTGGCCGACGCGCAGCACCTTGGGGAGGCCCCTGGGCGGCCGCACGCCCGAGCACGGTCGGCCACGATGCGGCCGGCCTCGGCGTCGGGTGACGGGCTCGTCGTCGACCACGTTGTAGATGCCGCTGGACGCCGCCAGCGCCGCCACGACGGCCGCGCCGGCGTCGCCGGCGTGGATGAACGACGTGTAGCCGTCGGGCGTCGCCCAGGAACGGGTTGAGCCGACGGCGGACCAGGGCGTTGAAGGCCTGGGTGTGGCTGCTCTCGGGGGCGTAGAACTGGGCGAAGCGCAGCACGACGCCGTGGCCGCCGCCCTCGCGCGAACCGCGCCGGCGGCCGCTTCGGCGGCCGCCGCGCCGGCGAACGGGCCCGACGTGGTCGACGGGGTGGTCCTCGTCGATCCACCGGTCACCCGGCGTCCTGGTACGGGAAGCAGATCGACTCCTGCACGTACCGGACGGCCCCGGCGGCCAGGGCGGCGTCGACCAGGTGGGCGGAGGCCTCGGTGCGCAGCCGCTCGTTCGTGCCCCAGGCGCTCGGAGCGGGCCGCCTTGGTGAGCGGCGGGATGTTGGTGGCCAGGTGGACCACGACCTCGTGGCCCACCACCGCCTCGGCGACCGCGGCGCCGTCGAACAGGTCGACCGCCACCGGCTCGCCGCCGAGCGAGCGCGACGAGCTCGGCCTTGGCGTCGCCCCGGGCCACCGCGGTGACCTGGTGGCCGGCCGCCACCAGGGCGGGCAGGGCCCGGGTGCCGACGACGCCCGTGCCGCCGGTGAGGAAGATCTTCATGTTCGTTGCCTCCTCGTGATGTCGACCTGCTGGATCCACTCGGCCCCCTTGACCAGCTGGGCCATGGGCACGGTGGCGACGAGCTCCGATCACGCAGGTCGCCGATCGAGGTGGCGGCCAGCTCGGCCCGCCAGGCGTCCTCGGCCCGCCACATGGCGCGGGCGATGCCGCACGGGCTGCGGTAGGCCCCGACGCTCGTCGGCTGGCCGCCGGGCCCCGCTGGCGGATCTCGCTGCACCGGAAGGCGGTGTCGTCGCCGTCGACGGCCAGCACCACGTCGAGCACCGAGACCTCGGCCGGGGGGCGGGCCAGGCGGTAGCCGCCGAGGGGCCCAGAGCGCGACTCGGTGATGCCGGCGGCGGTCAGGGCCTGGAGCGCCTTGGCCAGGTAGGCCGGCGGCACGTCGTGGAACTCGGCCAGCCGGGCGGCGGGCAGGGCCTGATCGCTCGGGCAGGGTGGCCAGCACCGTGCAGCAGTGGATCGACCACTCGACCGCCTCGCTCATCCGCATATCTCGGACAATAGACATCCCGGATAGCTGCATGTCCAGGATTAGTCTGGCTACGGTGCCGCCATGCCGACCAGCGCCGAGGTCCGCGCCCAGCTCACGGGGCCCGGGGGGATGTTCGAGGTGGTCACCGAGGAGGTCCTCGGTCGACCCACGCAGGTGTACAAGAGCCGCATGCCCTCGCTGCGGTCGGTGGCCGAGGTGGGCCTGCTTCGCGGGGGACGACCAGACCTTCATCGTCTACGGCGACCGCACCTACGGGTTCGGCACCTTCGTCGCAGACCGCCAACGGCGTGGCCGACGCCCTCCGCGATCGCTTCGGGCTCGCCAAGGGCGACCGGGTGGCCGTGCTCTCCCAGAACAACCCGGAGTGGTGCCTCGCCTTCTGGGCCACCGTCCAGCAGGGCGCCATCCTCGTGGGCCTCAACGGCTGGTGGACCACCGACGAGATCTACTACGGCTTGCAGGACTCCGGCGCCAAGGTGCTGGTGGCCGACCGGAAGCGCTTCGAGCGGATCGCCGACCTCGCTCGACCGACGCCCCCGACCTCGAGCACGTGTTCCTGGTCGACTGCTCGCCCGGCCGACCTGGGCCTGGCGGACGATCCCCGCCTGCACACCTTCGACGAGCTCACCCGGCGCCCCCACCGCCGACTTCGTGGACGAGGACATCGCCGAGGACGACCCCGCGGTCATCTTCTACACCTCGGGCACCACCGGCCGACCGAAGGGCGCCATCTCCACCCACCGGAGCATGATCGCCAACCTCCAGAACACCATGTACGACGCCGTGGCCGGGTCGATGACCGGTGGCGGCGCCCTCCCGGACCCGGGCGCCGGCCAGAACGTGTCGCTGTTCACCTCCCCGCTCTTCCACGTGTCCGGATGCCACTCCACCCTGGTGGTGGGGATGCTGGCGGGCCTCAAGCTGGTGATGCCCGAGGGTCGGTTCACCCCCGAGCGAGCACTCGAGCTGATCCAGGAGCACCGCGTCACGGTGTGGGCCACGGTCCCCACCATGGTGTGGCGGGTGTGCGAGCACCCCGACCGCCACGCCTACGACACCTCGTCGGTCGCGTCCGTGGCCTTCGGCGGCTCCCCGTCGGCCGACGAGCTCCAGCGGATGATCCGCGAGACGTTCCCCAACGTGACGACCACGTCCAACGCCTACGGGCTCACCGAGACGTCCTCGGTGGCCACGGTGATCTCCGGTCACGACGCCGTCGAACGACCCACCTCGGTGGGACCGCCGGTGCCCACCGTGTCCGTGAAGATCGTCGACGCCGACGGCGACCGAGGCGGCAGCCGGCGAGACCGGCGAGGTGTGCATCACCGGCCCCATCCTGATGGCCGGCTACTGGAACAAGCCGGAGGCCACCGCCGAGGCCATCGACGCCGACGGCTGGCTGCACACCGGCGACATCGGCCACGTCGATGCGGACGGCTTCGTCTACATCACCGACCGAAGAAGGACATGATCATCCGGGGCGGCGAGAACATCTACTGCGTGGAGATCGAGCAGCGGCTGGTGACCCACCCCGAGATCGCCGACGCCGCCGTGTTCGGGGTGCCCCACCCCGAGCTCGGCGAGGAGGTGAAGGCGGTCGTCCAGCTCGGAGGCCGGATCGAGCGGTCGACCGAGGCCGAGGTGCAAGCAGTGGGTGGCCGACGGGCTGGCCGCCTTCAAGGTGCCCACCTACGTGGAGGTCACCGCCGAGAAGCTGCCCCGCAACGCCAGCGGCAAGCTCCTGAAGAACGTGCTCCGCGGCGAGGGCGACGTCAGCTTCGCGGAGACGATGTGATCACGTCGGCGCCCACGGTCTCGGGGAGCCGCTGCAACGCCACCAGCCCGATCAGCATGACCACGAGCAGGCCGTAGATGGCCGCCGTCGTGCTCACCGTCCCCTCCAAGGCGCCGACCACGACGAGGCCGACCGACCCGGCCGCCACCACCACCGCGAAGACGAATGACAGCAACGTCGCCCGAACCTCCGTGGGGAACAGCTCGGACAGGTAGGCCGGACGGACGGCAGCCAACCCGGCGTCGGCCCCCGTCAGCAGGAAGAAGCCTGGCGCGAACAGCCACCGCTCCTGGCTGAACACCAGCGCGACACCGAGGATCACGATCAGCGACGACCACAGCACCACCGGCTTCCGGCCGACCCGATCGCTCAGCCGACCACCGGCGACGTAGCCGAGCAGCGTCGCGGGGCCGGCTGCGATCACGATCACCGTGAAGAGGCCCTCCCACCCGTAGCCGTCCTGGGCCAGCTCGGCGGCGTAGAAGAACATGGGCGTCGCCAGGAGGCCATGGGCCCCGAGCACGACGGTGATCCGCCAGAGCCGCGGGCGGTGGGCCCGGTCGACCTCCGGCCAGAACGACGCCTGGACCCGGTCGTCCTCGGCCGCGACGGTGAAGGCCTGGGTCTCCCGCAGGTTGCGGCGCAGCCACGCCACCAGCAGCAGCGGGGGGAGGGCGGCGAGGTAGAGGATCCGCCAGTCGAGAGGTGTCAGCGGCACGACGAGCAGCATGATCGCCACCAGGCCGAAGCCCAACATGGCGATGATCCCCAGGAGCGTCAGCCCCGCGCCGCGCCGGTCGGGTCGCACCTCCTCGCTGATGACGATCCCGGCGAGCGACTCCTCGGTGGCCAGGAACAGCCGGGCGACCATCTGGAACACCACGAAGGAGACGAGGCCCCAGGCCAGGGAGGTCGCCGCCGTGGCGATGGTGAAGGCCAACACGGACACGAGCAGCATCTGCCGCCGCCCGAACCGGTCGGCCAGCCGCAGCACGGGCATGCTGCCCAGCGCCGCCAGCCGGATGACGGCCACACCGATGCCGAACCGGGCGACCGAGACGTCGAGGCCCTCGGCGATCGAGGGCGCGGCCAGGCTCAGCAGCCCCGTGTCGTAGTTGAGGAAGAACCCGACCAGCGACAGCGGGATCAGGACGCCCCACTCGTGGGCGTTGAACCCGAACCGCAGGTCGGGTCCGTGGGGAGGCTCAGCCGCAGCGACCGGCGCGCCGCCGAGGTCCGACATGGCGTCTGGTTTCGGCGCCCGACCCGCCGACCCCTGCTGCGGTCAGCGGGGCGGAGACGACGACGGCGACCGGTCGCCCCGGCGACCCAGGGCCAACACCGCCGAGAGCACCAGCAGCGCCCCCACCTCGGTGATCACGGTGATGGCGGCATCGGGAGACGGGTTGAACCCGACCTCGCGGAAGTCGAGGATCCCGTCACCCACCCGGCTGAGCGTGAAGGCCACCAAGGTGCCGAGGCTCACGCCGACGCCGGCCAGCAGCCCCACCTCGTCGCGCCGAAGGACGATGTAGGCGGCCACCAGGGCAGAGACCAGCGCGTTCAGGGCGAAGGTGCGCGCGATGTCCTCGGTGCCGTAGTCATCCAGGTTGAGCTTCAGGTGCACGGCCCCGCCCAGGAGGACGAGGCTGGCGCCCACCAGACGGACCAACCGGTTGCGGTCCATGTCAGCCCTCCACCGTGATCGTGCCGGTCATGAACGGGTGGAACTTGCAGAAGTACTCATAGGAGCCGGCCTCGGCGAGGGTCACCTCGTAGGTCTCGTCGGTCCGGATGTCGGGCGAGTCGACGACGTCGGTGCCCCTCCCGGTGGCGGTGTGGACGGCGTTGTCGGCGTTCGTGAACGTCACGGTGTCGCCCACTGACACCGTCAGTGCCTTCGGGGTGAACACGAAGTCGACGATGTCGACGTCGGTGCCTCCCGGCGACGCCGCCGGGACCGCCGTGTCGCGCGACCGGGTCAGCCCCACCACCGACCCCACCAACAGGGCGACCGCCAGGGCCGCAACGACGAGCTCGGGGACCTTCGGACGCTCCATACCACCTCCTACGGCGCCACCGAGGCGCCCGGATGGGCCCTCAGCCGCCGCTGATGTCCTGCACCCGCTGCTTGCCGGCGGAGATCCAGGGCATCATGCCCCGCAGCTGCTCCCCCACCGTCTCGATCTGGTGCTCCTTGCCCTGGGCCTGGAGCTGCTTGTAGCGGTTCCGACCGCCCTCGCTCTCGGCCACCCACTCCTGGGCGAACCGACCGTCCTGGATCTCATCGAGGATCTTGCGCATCTCGCCCTTCACGGCGTCGGTGATGATGCGAGGGCCCCGAGTGAGGTCGCCGTACTCGGCGGTGTCGGAGATCGAGTAGCGCATGCCGGCGATGCCCTGCTCGTACATGAGGTCCACGATGAGCTTCAGCTCGTGCAGGCACTCGAAGTAGGCCGACTCCGGCTGGTAGCCGGCGTCGACGAGGGTCTCGAACCCGGCTTGGACCAGTGCGGTGAGCCCTCCGCACAGCACCACCTGCTCGCCGAACAGGTCGGTCTCGGTCTCCTCCTCGAAGGTGGTCTCCAGCACCCCAGCGCGGGCACCACCGATGGCTGCGGCGTAGGACAGGGCCAGGTCGCGGGCCTTGCCCGACGCGTCCTGGGAGACGGCGATGAGGCACGGCACCCCACCACCCTCGGTGTAGGTGCGACGCACGAGGTGGCCGGGTCCCTTGGGGGCCACCAGCGCCACGTCGACATCGGCCGCAGGCACCACCTGCTCGAAGCGGACGCTGAAGCCGTGGCCCACGAAGAGGGCATCGCCGGACGAGAGGTTGGGGGCGATGTGGTCGTCGAAGATCGCCTTGTGCTCTGTGTCGGGGCCCAGGAGCATCACCAGGTCGGCCTCGGCGGTGGCGTCGGCGACCGAGAGCACCCGCAGCCCGGCCTCCTCGGCCTTGGCAACCGACGATGACCCCGCTCGAAGCCCGACCCGGACGTCGACGCCCGAGTCCTTGAGGTTCAGGGCATGGGCGTGGCCCTGCGAGCCGTACCCGATCACGGCCACCTTGCGGCCGGCGATGAGGGAGCTGTCAGCGTCCTTGTCGTAGTACACGTTGGCCATCAGTCGTCACTTCCGTCGAGGGAGGGGCACCATGTTCGCCCCGGTGGTGGACAGGTTCCAATCGTCGTTCAGGACGCCCGCGCCGGTCGGACCCGGGACGGGGCGTTGTCGATCTTCGGGAGCGCCACCCGGCCGGTGCGGGCCAGCTCGGCGATGCCGTAGGGCTGCAGCAGCGCCTCGAAGTCGTCGAGCTTCTCGGGGTGCCCGTCCAGCGACACGGTGAGCCGATCGTGACCCACGTTGAGGATCCGCCCCTCGAACACGTCGACCAGCTCGATCACCTGGCTGCGCACGGCCGGCGGGGCCTCGACGGTGGCCAGCAGGAGCTCGCGCTCCACGGCCTGGTGGGGGTCCAGCTCGGTGATCTTCACCACGTTGACCAGCTTGAACAGCTGCTTGGTGACCTGTTCCAGCGGGGCCGACTCGGCGTCGACGGCGATGGTGATGCGGCTGAACCGCTCGTCCTCGGTGGGGGCCACCGCCAAGGTGATGATGTTGAAGCCGCGACGGGCGAACAGACCGGCGACCCGGGCCAGCACACCGGCTTTGTTCTCCACCAGGACCGACAAGAGGTGATGGGTTGTGTTCACTGGACGATGTCCTCCCCATGGGCGGGATCGGTGATGATGTCGTCGTTGCTGGCCCCCGCCGCCACCATCGGGAACACCTTCTCGGAGGAGTCGGTGCGGAAGTCGATCACGACGGGGCGGTCGTCGATCTCGTTGGCCTTCTGGATGGCCGACTCGACCTCTTCGGGCGACTCCACCCGCATGCCGACGCACCCCATCGCCTCGGCCCACAGCTTGTAGTCGGGCAGGTCGGGAGACAGGTAGACCTCGGAGTAGCGCTCCTCGTAGAACATCTCCTGCCACTGCCGGACCATGCCGAGGTAGGCGTTGTTGAGGATGGCCACCTTCACCGGGATCCGCTCCGCCGCGGCGGTGACCAGCTCCTGGGCTGTCATCTGGAAGCAGCCATCGCCGTCGACAGCCCACACCATGGCGTCGGGACGACCGACCTTGGCGCCGATGGCGGCCGGGACCGCGAAGCCCATGGTGCCCAGCCCCCCGGAGTTCACCCAGGTGTAGGGGTAGTCGAACCGCCAGTACTGCGACGTCCACATCTGGTGCTGTCCCACGCCGCTGGCCACGATGCAGTCGTCGGGGGTGTTGTCCCGAAGCTGCTCGAGCACGAACTGGGGCTTGAGGGCGTCACCGGGCTCGGACTGCTGGTAGGTGAGGGGGTAGCGCTCCTGCCACCCCGACACCGTCTGCTTCCACGGGGTGCGGTCGGGGAAGGCGGCGCCGTCGGCCAGCAGGCCCTTGAGCACCATGACCAGCTCCTCGATGACGAGCCGGCAGTCGCCCACGATCGGCACGTCGGGCCGGCGGACCTTCCCGAGCTCGGCAGGGTCGATGTCGACGTGGATGATCTTGGCCTCAGGAGCGAACGCAGGCACCTTGCCGGTGACGCGGTCGTCGAAGCGGCTGCCGAGGGCGATGAGGAGGTCGGAACGCTGCATCGAGGTGACCGCCGTGTAGTTGCCGTGCATCCCCGGCATCCCGAGCGCCAGGTCGTGGCTGTCGGGAAAGGCCCCTCGGGCCATGAGGGTGGTGACGACGTGGATGTCGCAGAGCTCGGCCAGCTCCCGGAGGGCCTCGGCGGCGCGGGCCTTGAGGATCCCCCCACCGGCGTAGATCACCGGCCGCTCCGACCGCAGGATCATCTCGGCGGCCTCCCGGATCTTGCGAGGGTGGCCCTTGAGGGTGGGCTTGTAGCCCGGGAGCCCCTCACGGATCTCCGCATCGTCGGGCCATGCCCAGTCCATCGCCGAGTTGGGGTTCTTGGGGTCGACGATGTCCTTCGGGATGTCGAGCAGCACCGGGCCGGGCCGACCGGTGGTGGCGATGTGGAAGGCCTCCCGGACGGCCCGGGGGATGTCCTGGGCGGAGGTCACCAGCTCGTTGTGCTTGGTGACGGATCGGGTGATGCCGATGGTGTCGCACTCCTGAAAGGCATCAGTGCCGATGGCACCGACCGGCACCTGGCCTGTGATGACGACCATCGGGATCGAGTCCATGTAGGCGTCGCACAGCGGGGTGACGATGTTGGTGGCAGCCGGACCGGAGGTCACCATGGCCACCCCAGGCCGTCCCGTGACGTGGGCGTAGCCCTCGGCCATGTGGCCCGCCCCCTGCTCGTGGCGCACCAGGATGTGGCGGATGGGGCTGTCGAGCAGCGGGTCGTAGACGGGCAGGATGCACCCTCCGGGCAGGCCGAAGATGGTGTCGACCCCTTCCATCTCGAGGGCCTTGATCAGGGCTTGGGATCCGGAGAGCTGCATGTCCTGGGGTGCCTTTCGGTGCAAAACGAGAACGACCTCCCGTCTGGGAGGTCGAGAAGCGCACGCGCGGGGTGAGTCGCGGCGCGCTAGGTGAGTACCAGGATGGTCGAGGAGGTCACGGGGGCAGTGTTCCACGGCAGGCCGGTGGGAGGCAACCTGTCTGGAATGACGTGACACGGGGAGGAAAGGCGCTAACGTCTGGCGAAACCTGTCCAGAGCCGATCCGGCCACACTGGGGAAACCGAGGAGACAACGCGTGGGAATCTCGAAGGACAAGCTGAGCCGCTATGTGCGCGCTGCCGTGGTGAGCGGGCTCTTGGGCGCCGCTGGCCTTGCCGTGGTGGCCACGCCAGTGCACGCCCAGTCGGACCCGTCCGACCCGTCGGATCCGTCCGACCCGACCACCGACGGCGCCACTGACGACACGACCACGTCGGGCGCCGACAGTGCCGACTCGGACCTGGGGTCCGATGTGGGTGCCGACGACAGC
Organism: uncultured Microthrixaceae bacterium; assembly: GCA_963795165.1. Classification (GTDB taxonomy): domain Bacteria; phylum Actinomycetota; class Acidimicrobiia; order Acidimicrobiales; family VFJN01; genus VFJN01. The sequence continues at coordinate 1,453,108 of CAWCGT010000001.1, forward strand.
GCCCTCACCACCACCACTGACGGCAGCCTGCCCACCACGGGTGGGGACGCCAGCATGCTGCTGGTCCTGGGCGGCGGAGCGGCGGCCGGTGCGGTCGCCATGCGCCGCATCGCTCGTAGCTGAGCCTCACCGCCAGCGTTCGCAGGGTTCGTGCCCGCAACCTATGGGTTGCGGGCACGTTCGCGCTCGCCGCCGGCTTCCTGGCCTGGGTGGCGTGGGACCTGTACCAGATCCGTGACGACCTGGAGGCAGGGCGGGCGGCCCTCGACGGCCTGAACCTGGACGCTGCCGCCGACACCGGCCTGGCCGAGCTGGCCACCGAAGCCGCCGGCCGGCTCGACGACGCCGCGGCGCGTGCCGACTCCAGCCCCGCCCTTCGCCTGCTGGGGCAGCTGCCGGTGCTCGACGACCAGGTGGACGGCGTCCGACGGATGACCGCCGTCACCGACCGCCTCGGGGAGACGGGGCTGACCGCCGCCCGCCGTCTCGACGCCGACCTGGGTCGGGCCGGGGAGCCTGCTGGGCGGGTGGCGCTGCTGGCCACCGCCCTCGAGGAGCTCGACAACATCGACGAGGCGCTGGCCGGCGTCGACCTCGGCCGGCCCGACGGCCTGGTCGGACCGCTCCGGGGGGCCCACGACGACCTCGTCGAGACCATCGAGGAGGCGCGCACCCGCGTGCAGGAGGGGCGTGCGCTCATCGAGCCGATCCGCGCCATGCTCCAAGGTCCCTCCACCTTCCTGCTGCTGGCGGCCAACAACGCCGAGATGGCCGGCGGGGCGGGATTGGCGCTGAGCGCCGGCCCGCTCACCTTCCAGGGTGGGGAGATCGACCTCGGCGAGGTGATCCCGGCCCGGCAGCTGCGGCTGCCCAAGAGCGTGGCGCTGCCGGGTGACCTGCGGTCCATCTACCGACCCACGGGGGTGGGGATCGACTTCCGGTCCACCACCCGCACCCCCAACCTGCCCGTCATGGGCCCGGTGGTGCAGGCCATGGCCACCGAGCTCGGCATCGAGGACCTCGACGGCGTGGTCATCGTCGATGCCGTCATGCTGGCCCGTCTCATGGAGGTCACGGAGGGCGTCACCGTCCGCGACACCGAGCTCACGGCCGACAACGTGCTGTCCGAGGTGCTCAACGAGAGCTACAAGGAGTTCCAGTCCACGGAGGAGCGGCCCGAGCGGGACTCCTACCAGGGGGAGATCGCCAAGGCTGTCTTCGAATCGCTCACCACCGGCAACGTGGACGCCGCGTCGCTGGCCGCAGCGCTCCTGGATGGCGTGGAGGGCCGCCACCTCCTCCTGTGGTCGGGGGCGGAGGACCTCCAGTCGACCTGGGCCGAGCTCGGTGCTCATGGAGGCCTCGAGGAGCGCGATCTGCTGATCGCCTTCCAGAACTACTCCGCCAACAAGATGGACTGGTACCTCCGGCCGGCGGCCGCCCTCGACGTGCGACGGCTGCCCTCCGGCGACTACCGGGCCCGGCTGACCATGTCGATGGAGATGCCGCCCCTGTCGGAGCTCCCCGATGCCTCGCCGTACATCCTGGGCAACTCGCCTGAGCTGCAGGGCCTCTTCCTCACCGTGCACCTCCCGGCCGATGCGAGCGACATCACCACGCCCGACCCGCCCGGCTTCCGGACCCAGGGCATCGACCCACCGCTGCACGCGCGAACCTTCCTGGTGGACGTCCCAGCGGGGACCACACTGGTGCGACGTGTCGACTTCACCCTCCCCCGGGAGGTGTCGGTGCTACGGCTCCTGCCCTCGGCGCGCGTCGAGCCCCTGCCGCTCACCATCGATGGCCGGGTGACGGTCACCGACGACGTGCCCCAGCTGATCTCCTGGTTCGCGGCCGCTCGCCCGCCTGCCGATGGCGAGGCGCCGGTGGCCGCTCGCGTGGCGGTCATCGGCGCCGCGGCCCTGCTGGTCCTGGCGGCCGGTGCCACCGCCATCGCGACGCGACGTCCTGTCGGATCGGCGCCGAGGGCCGCCACCGTGGGACAGCTGGCGGCCCTCGCCTCGCTGGCCCTCACCCTCGTGGCTGCCGTGCTGGGCCTGCTGCTGGGTGACCTGCCGGTGTGATCCCCGCTCAGGCCTCGGTGATGGCGCCGCGCTCGGCGCCGCTGGCCAGCCGGGCGTACTTGGCCAGCACGCCGCTCGTGTAGCGGGGCTCCGGCACCTTCCACCGCTCCCGTCGCTCGGCCAGGGTGGCGTCGTCGACCAGGAGGTCGATGGCGTGCGAGACCACGTCGATGCGGATCCGGTCGCCCTCCTCCACGAAGGCGATCGGGCCGCCGTCCACGGCCTCCGGGGCCACGTGGCCGATGCAGAACCCGTGGGTGCCGCCCGAGAACCGGCCGTCGGTGATCAGGGCAGCGTCGCCGCCCCGGCCCACGCCCTTCATGGCCCCCGTGATGGCCAGCATCTCGCGCATCCCAGGCCCACCCTTGGGCCCCTCGTAGCGGATGACCACGATGTCGCCGGCCTCGATCCGATCGCCCAGCACCGCTTCCATGGCTGCGTCCTCGCCGTCGAACACCCGGGCCGGGCCCTCGAACTCGAGGTGGTCGATGCCGGCCACCTTCACCACGGCGCCCTTGGGGGCCAGCGAGCCGGTGAGGACGGCGATGCCGCCCACCCGGTGGATGGGGTTGGTCAGCGGGTGGATGACCTCGCCGTCGGGGGCGGGCGGCGAAAGGTCGGTCAGGTTCTCCGCCACCGTCTTCCCGGTGACGGTGAGGCAGTCGCCGTGCAGCAGCCCTGCTTCCAGCAGGTGGCGCATGACGACCGGCACGCCCCCGATGCGATCGATGTCGACCATGTGGTACTTGCCGTGGGGCTTGGTGTCGGCGATGTGCGGCACGCGTGCGGCCACGGTGTTGAAGTCGTCGAGCGCCAGGTCGACGCGCGCCTCTGCCGCGATGGCCAGGAGGTGGAGCACTGCGTTGGTGGAGCCCCCCAGCGCCATCACCACGGCGATGGCGTTCTCGAAGGCCTCCTTGGTCATGATCTGGCGAGGCCGGATCCCCTGCTCCAAGCAGGCGGACGACTGCCTGCCCAGAGGCGTAGGCGAAGTCGTCGCGGCGGCTGTCGGGGGCTGGGGGCGACGACGAGCCCGGGCAGCGACATGCCGATGGCCTCGGCCACCGACGCCATGGTGTTGGCCGTGAACATGCCGGCGCAGCTGCCCTCGCTCGGGCAGGCGCCCCGCTCGATGGCGTCGAGCTCGGCGTCGTCGATGGTGCCGGCGGCGTGGGCCCCGACCGCTTCGAACACCGACGACGATGTCGGTGGCCTGGCCCTTGTGCGGAGCCGGGGAGGATCGACCCGCCGTAGAGGAACACCGAGGGCAGGTTGAGGCGGGCGGCCGCCATCAGCATGCCCGGGAGGCTCTTGTCGCACCCGGCGAAGGTCACCAGTCCGTCGATCCGCTCGGCGTGCATGACCGTCTCGACCGAGTCGGCGATCACCTCTCGGCTCACGAGCGACGCCCGCATGCCCTCGTGACCCATGGAGATGCCGTCGGACACTGCGATGGTGGTGAACTCGATCGGGAAGCCGCCGGCGTCCCGGACGCCCGACCTTCGAGCGCTGGGCCAGCCGAGTCGAGGGGCAGGTTGCACGGGGTGACCTCGTTCCACGACGACGCCACCGCCACCTGGGGCTTGTCCCAGTCGTCGTCGGTCATGCCGATCGCCCGCAGCATGGCGCGGGCGGGCGCCCGGCTCGGACCGTCGGTGACGTCGCGGCTGCGCGGCTTGATGTCGACGGGGGTCTCACCCTGGTCCCTGGTCATGGTCGGGCAGGCTACCGGTGTGCCCGAGACCGCCCCCAGCCCGTTGCGGGCCGCCCTCGGTCGCCGCAGCGAGCACGACCGCGACATCGTGCGGCTGGCGGTGCCCGCCTTCGCCGCCCTGGTGGCCGAACCGCTCTACGTCCTGGCCGACACCGCGGTGGTCGGTCGCATCGGCACCCCCGAGCTGGGCGGCCTGGCGGTGGCCTCCGCCGTCCTGCTCACCTTCCACTCCCTGTCGATCTTCTTGGCCTACGGCACCACCGCCTCGGTGGCCCGCCGGCTGGGCGCCGGGGACCGAGACGGCGCCGCGGCCGACGCCCTCCAGTCGCTGTGGCTGGCGGTGGCCATCTCGGTGGTGGCCATGGCGGCGGGGGCGGCCTTCGCCGAGCCGCTCCTGCGCGCCCTCGGCGCCGAGGGCGCGGTGCTCACCCACGGGCTCGTGTACCTCCGCATCAGTCTGCTCGGGCTCCCCGCCATGCTCCTGACCCTGGCCGGCACCGGCTGGCTCCGGGGCATCCAGGACACGCGCACCCCGGTGGTGGTGGCCGTGGGGACGGCGATCGGCAACCTGGTCCTGGAGTCGGTGCTGGTCTTCGGGTTGGACTACGGCATCGGGGCCTCGGCGGCGGCCACGGTGGCGGCCCAGTGGGTCGGCGCTGCCGTCTACGTGCGATCGGTCGGTCGCGGGGCACGGGTGGCGGCTGTCTCGGTGCGCCCCCACCTGGCTCGCATCGGTGCTCTGGCGCGGGTGGGACGCGACCTCATCGTGCGCACCGCCGCGCTGCGGGCCTCCCTGCTGATCGCCACCGCCGTAGCGGCCCGGCTCGGGACCGTCGACCTGGCCGCCCACCAGATCTCCTTCGAGGTGTGGAGCTTCCTTGCGCTCGGCCTCGACGCCGTCGCCATCGCCGGCCAGGCCCTGGTGGGGAACCACCTGGGGGCACGGCGGCTGGCGGTGGCGCCGGGCGCAGGCGATCGGATGCTCGTGTGGGGTGCCGGGCTCGGGGTGGTGGCGCTGGTGGTCGTGGTGGCCACCCGCACGGTGCTCCCCCAGGTCTTCACCGAAGACGCAGCCGTTCGGGACCTCACGGCGTTCGTCCTCCTCTGGGTGGCCGTACTCCAGCCGGTCAACGGGGTGGTCTTCGCCCTCGACGGCCTGCTCATCGGGGCCGGGGACCAGCGCTATCTGGCGGGGTCGATGGTGATCTCCCTGGCCTGCTTCACCCCCGTCGCCGGTTCCGTCCTCTGGTTCGGTCTCGGCATCGGGTGGCTGTGGGGCGCCGTCGGCGTCCTCATGCTGGCTCGGCTCGTCACCCTGTCGATGCGCTGGCGCACCGACGCCTGGGCCACATGACGCCGTCGGCCCGTCAGACCCCGGCTGGGGTGGGGAGACGTTCGGAGGCGCCGAGCCGGACGCCCAGGAGCGGCCGGAGCAGGGAGCGGAGGGTGGCGCGGAGGGCGACAGGGTCGGCTACTGGAACCGACGTGTCGCGGGTGAGGACGAACGAGAGGCCGAGCCGGGCCAGGGCCTCGGCGAGGACCCCGGCCGCCGCCAGGTCCTCGACGATCCCTGCCGCCACCAGCGGCGGGCCCAGGGCCTGCCTGGCGAGGACGATGAGCGGCCCGGCGCCGGTGGTGAGCAGCGGGAGGACCAGCTCGGGGTCGTTCCGCAGGAGGTGGTCGACGACCGACCCGTCCAGGGCAGCCAGGCACACGAGGGCCGCCTCCACCGCCTGATCCTCGAAGTCCTTCGCACCCGCGGTGGCTCGCTCGACGGCGCGCAGCGTGCTCCGGAGCTCTCGGGCCAGCACGGCGTGCACCAGCTCCTCCCGCGATCCGAACCACCGGTAGACGCTCGTACGACCCACCCCAGCGGCGTCGGCCACGTCGTCGACGCTCCACCGGGCCAGTCCGGTGCGGCGGAGGTGGGCGGCGGCGGCGTCGAGCACGGCCACGGCCGCCGCGTCGTCGACGGGCGCGCCCACGCCGGCGACGATGGGGGCCAGGGCCAGGCTCAGCTTGCGGCGGGCCACCCGGCGCCTCGTGCCTCGGCTCGCACCCGTCGCCACCCGGCCTGGGCTCGTGGCTGCCACCGAACGGAGAAGGGGACGAACCGCCACGCCTTGCGCACCGCCAGCTCGAGGGCCTCCAGCTGCCGTTGGTCGGACCGGCTCCACGGGATGTCGAAGCGCTCCCGCACGACGGGCGGCAGGCCGCCGATGGCGCTGATGCGAGCCGGCACGGTCACCAGCCTCGCCACGGGGCTGCGACGGGCCAGCCCGTTGAACATCGCCAACGGGCCGGGGAGCTCGATGCGCAGGGGGCGGTGGAGCAGCTTGAGGACGAACTGCACCGCCTCGTTCATCTCCAGCACCTCGGTGCAGTAGTGGTCCCACTGGTCCTCGAAGGCGGACCGGGTGGCGGGGACGGCTCGGTCGCTCACGCCGTAGCGCCGGAACCACACCAGCCCCTCCTGGTACAGCTGCTCGCGCTCGTCGTCGGTGAGGTGGCGATCGTCGTAGCGGTCGACCACCTGCTCGGCCATGAACTGGAAGGTGGCATGGGCCCACCAGTACGTCTCCGGTGTGAGGGCGTGGTAGCGCCGGCCCTGGACATCCACGCCCTTGATCCGCGTGTGCTCGTTCCGAACCCATTGGCCGGTGGCCTCGGCCTCGGAGCCGTCGTAGACGGCGCCGAGGATGGCCGGCAGGGACCGGACCACCCGGTCCATCGGGTCGCGGAAGAAGTCTGAGTGCTCCATCACCCCCGCCCCGATGGCGGGGTGCATCAGCTGCAGGAGCCCGATCGTGCCGCCCATGAAGGCGATCCGGGTGTCGCCGGCGTAGCGCCACAGCAGGGTGTCCGGGCCGAGCTCGTCGTGGTACATAACATCACTGAATGTACCACCAGCCGTCAGAGGCCGCAGACCTGCTGTCGGTAGGCCGCCAGCCGCTCACCGGCCTCCGCGAAGGCGGGGTCGTTGACGGCGGCGGCCACCTCCGGCCCCTCCGCCGACTCGGACAGGGCCACCACGTCGTAGCCCACCGCAGCCAGGGCCGCGTCGAAGGCGGTCATGCCCTCGGCCACCAGGGTGACGTCGACTCGGATCTCTGGCGGGGCCAGCCGGGCCGCCTCCACCAGCACGTCCACCAGGGTCGTGAACGCCTGGGCCAGCGCCGCGGGCTCCCCGCCGGCTCGGTCCACCACACCGAGGTCGACCCCATCGAGCAGTCGGCAGAAGGGCGAGCCCTCGTCCCCCGTGAACGTCGGACCGGCGGTCGACGACGGCGGGGGGGCAGTCGAGGACGATGCCTGCCCACCGCTGCTGCTGCCGTCGCCGCCCGCACACGCCGCCAGGGCCAGCACCGCGGCCAGGACCAAGAGACGCCGGGTCAGAGACCGGCCTTGGTGCGCAAGAGGGCGGTGGCTGACTTGCCGTCGGCTTGGCCTTTGGAGGCCTGCATGACCTTGCCCATGAAGAAGCCCGTGAGCTTTCCCTGGGCCTTGGCATCGCCGGTGCGCAGCTGCTCGAACTCCTCGGGGTGGGCGGCGATCACCTGGTCGACGATGGACTCGAGCGCGCCCGTGTCGAGGGCCTCGAACCCCTTGGCCTTGGCCACCTCTGCCGGCCCCACCCCGGTGGCCACGACCTCGGCCAGCACCGCCTTCGCCTGGGTGGCCGTCAGCTCCCCCCTGTCTCCATCTGCACGAGCGTGGCGAGATGGGCGGCGGAGAGGGACTCGGCGCCGTCCGCCGCGAGGTTGTGCTCCACATGCGTGAGGACACGGGCGGCGTCGGCTCCTGCTCCGATCGCAGCCACTGCGACCGCATCGAGCTGGCGCTCCACCGCGATGGCCACCGCCGAGTCGGTCGGCTCCACCGCAGCCGCCACCGCGAGGGCGGAGCGGCGCGCGGCGGGGAGCACCGGCAGGGCGGCGTCGATGCGAGCGATGTCCTCAGCCGAGGGATCGAGAGGCACCAGATCGGGCTCGGGGAAGTAGCGGTAGTCGTCGGCGTCCTCCTTCACCCGGAGGGTCCCAGTGCGGCCGGCCGCCTCGTCCCAATGGCGGGTCTCCTGCCGCACCGCGTCACCGGCCTCCAGTAGGGCGACCTGCCGCCGGGCCTCGTGATCGATGGCCCGGCCCAGCGACCGCAACGAGTTCAGGTTCTTGATCTCGCAGCGGGTGCCCCACGGCTCCCCGGCTCGGTGGACCGACACGTTGGCGTCCACGCGCATCGACCCTTCCTCCATCTTGGCGTCGGAGACCCCGGTGGCCAGCAGGATCGCCCTGAGCTCGGCCACGTACTCGCGCGCCTGGTCGCTGGTGCGCATGTCCGCTTCGCTGACGATCTCCACCAGCGGGACGCCGGAGCGGTTGTAGTCGACCAGGCTGTGCTCGGCATCGTGGACGCGCCCGCCGCCGCCGACGTGGGTGAGCTTGCCGGTGTCCTCCTCGATGTGGGCCCGGGTGATCCCCACCCGCAGCCCGGACTGCAGGTCGAGATGGCCGTGCTCGTTGGTGGGCAGGTCGTACTGGGAGATCTGGTAGTCCTTCGGCTGGTCCGGGTAGAAGTAGTTCTTCCGGGCGAAGACCGACCGCTTCACCCCGCACGCCAGCGCCCGCCCCAGCCGCATGGCCAGCTCGACCGCCGCGGCGTTGACGACGGGGAGCGAACCCGGCAGCCCCAAACAGGTGGGGCAGGTGTTGGCGTTGGGCTGGTCGCCGAAGCGATTGGCGCAGGCGCAGAACAGCTTCGTGGCTGTGGCCAGCTCGCAGTGCACCTCCAGCCCGATCACCATCCCCCAGGGGTCGGGCAGCTCGGACGGATCGGTCACGGAAGTCCTCCTTCCAGCGCTGCGGCCACGCGGAAGAGCATGGACTCCTGGAGGGCACCGGCCATGACCTGGATGCCCACCGGCAGGCCGTCATCGCCCTGGCCGTAGGGGACCGAGATGGCGGGGTGGCCGGCCAGGTTGGACGGGATGGTGCACACGTCGTTGAGGTACATGGCGAGTGGATCGGCCTTGGCCCCGAGCGCGAACGCAGTGGTGGGCGAGGTGGGTGACAGGAGCACGTCGCAACGCTCGTAGGCGGCCTCGAAGTCGCGGATGATGAGCGTCCGGACCCTCTGGGCCTTGCCGTAGTAGGCGTCGTAGTAGCCCGCCGAGAGGGCGTAGGTGCCCAGCATGATGCGCCGCTCCACCTCCGGACCGAAGCCGGCGGTCCTGGTGCGGTCGTACATCTCGCCGGTGGTGGGGGCATCCACCCGCAGGCCATACCGGACCCCGTCGTAGCGGGCCAGGTTGCTGGACGCCTCTGCCGGCGCGATCAGGTAGTAGGCAGAGAGCCCGTAGATCACCGCCGGCACCGACACCTCCTCCACCTTGGCCCCGGCCGCCTCCAGCGCGTCGGCGGCGGCGCGGGCCCGTGCGGCCACATCGGGAGCGATGCCCTCGATGTCCAGCAGCTCCTGCACCACTCCCACGCGCAGCCCCTCCACGCCGTCGCCGAGATGGGGCGACACGGGCTCCAGCGGCTCGGGGATCGACGTGGCGTCGCGGGGGTCGTGGCCGGCGATGACGTCGTAGAGGGCGGCGGCGTCGGCCACGGTGGCGGCGAAGGGGCCGATCTGGTCGAGGCTGGAGGCGAAGGCCACCAGCCCGTATCGGCTGACCCGGCCGTAGGTGGGCTTCATGCCGACCACCCCGCAGAGGGCGGCCGGCTGCCGGATCGAGCCGCCCGTGTCGGAGCCCAGCGCCAAGGGAGTGAAGCCGGCGGCCACCGCCGCCGCACTCCCGCCGGACGATCCACCGGGCACCTTGCTGGTGTCGTGGGGGTTCCTCGTTGGCCCGAAGGCGGAGTTCTCGGTGGAGGAGCCCATGGCGAACTCATCGAGGTTCGTCTTGCCCACCATCACGGCTCCGGCGGCCGCCAGCCGCTCCACCACGGTGGCGTCGTAGGGCGGCCGCCACCCCTCGAGGATCTTCGACGAGCAGGTGGTGGGGATGCCCGATGTGCAGAGGTTGTCCTTGAGGGCGATGGGCACGCCGGCCAGCGGGCCTGGATCGTCGCCCGCCGCCACCTGGGCGTCCACCGAGTCGGCGGCGCGCAGGGCCTCGTCGCCGGTGACCAGGTTGAAGGCGTGCAGCTCGCCATCCCGTGCCCCGATGGCGGCAAGCGCCTCCTCCGTCAGCGATCGAGCCGTCCGCTCGCCTGACCTGACGGCGGCCGCCGCCTGGAGAGCCGTTGTGCTCACGGTGCCTCGCCCAACACCGGCGGGACGCGGAACATGCCGTCCTCCACGGACGGTGCCTGGGCCAGCACGGCATCTCGGATCCCGGCATCGCGCACCTCATCGGGTCGCAGGACGTTGGCCAGCGGATGCGGGTGAGCGGTCGGGGGGACGTCGTCGAGGTCGAGCGCCTCGACGTCGGCGGCGTGATCGAGCACGGCCGCCAGCTGCGGCGTGAAGGTGTCGATCTGCTCGTCGGTCAGCTGCAGCCGGGCCAGCCGGGCGACGTGGGCGACTTCCTCACGGGTCAGCGATGCCATAGGGGGGCCATCGTAGGGGTGCCCGACAGAGGCCCCCGAACCCGTTCAGCGGGGGTCGCGCCACATCTGCTGGAGGGGCGGGCCACCCGCCAGCGGGATCTCCTCCGCCTCCACGAAGCCGTGGCGCCGATAGAGGCTCCGGTTGCGCGGGTTGGTCGACTCCAGGTAGGCGCGGTGACCCTCTTCGTCGCAGCGGCGCAGGACCGGCTGGAGCACGGCTCCCCCGAGCCCCTGACCCTGTCGCTCGGGAAGCGTGCTGACCACGTTGAGGTACCAGTGGGGCTCGTGTGGATGGGCCTCCGTCATGGCCTCACCCAAGACCACGAGCCGGCCGAGCTCCTCGTCGGTGAAGGGGTTGACGAACGCAGGCACGTCCACCACGGCCTCGGTGGCGTCCCCGATCCGGTCGCTGGCCGTGCGTCCGTGCTCGTAGGTGGGCTCGCGCCAGAAGGCCACGCTGGCATCGGCCGACAGGTGGACCACGCCCCGGTCGGGCAGGGTGTCGTCGACGAGGCCGCCGAACACGTTCTCGAGCTTGGCCCGACGATCCCGAGGGTCTTGGAACACCCATGACAGCACCGGGTCGTCGTAGAACCCGGCGGCTGCGATGCGGGCCACCATGTCGCGATCGGCAGGGGTGGCCAGGCGCGGTTCGCTCACACCCCGGACGGTAGCGGCCCGCCCGCCTACTTGTCTGAGTGAGTGCTCACTCAGTAGCCTCGCTCGGGTGCCAGGGACCATCGACCACAAGCGCACGGGACGGGCCAGCGCCCTGCCTCCCGACGAGCGACGGTCGATGATCGTGGCGGCCACCCTGCCGCTGCTCCTGGGGCACGGCGAGCCCATCACCTCGCGCGAGATCGCCGAGGCGGCGGGCGTGGCCGAGGGGACGATCTTCCGGGTGTTCGCCGACAAGGACGAGGTGATCGCGGCAGCCGTCGACCTCGCCCTCGACCCGAGCCCCATGGAGACGGCGCTGGGTGCCATCGATGTGGAGCGCCCGCTGTCCGAGGTCCTCCTGGAGGTGGTGGCGCTCCTGCAGGAGCGAACCATCACCGTCTGGCAGCTCCTGTCGAACGTGGGCCCGCGGTTCCACGAGCGCACCCGATCGCCGATGACCGACAGCCCGGGGCTGGTTGGGATCCTCACTGCGCATCGTCGCGCCATCACCCGCTCGCCCGAGGCGGCCGCCCGGCACCTGCGGGCGGTGACGCTGGCGGCCTCACATCCTCTGTTGAGCGAGATCCCGACCCCCCCGGCGGAGATCGCCGAGCTGTTCCTCCATGGCATCGGGCGGCCCGGCGCGTGCTGACCCGCCTGCTCCGCGCCCACCTGGGCCCCTACGGGCGCACGCTCGGCCTGATCGTCGTCCTGCAGGCCGTCCAGACGGCCGCCGCCCTCACCCTCCCCACCCTGAACGCCGACATCATCGACCGTGGGGTGCTGGTGGGCGACAACGGCTACATCCGGTCGACCGGCGGCGTCATGCTCGCCTTCGCCGTGGTGCAGGTGGCCTTCTCCGTGGCGGCCGTCTGGTTCGGCGCTCGGGTGGCGATGGGGTTCGGCCGCGACCTGCGGGCTGCCCTCTTCCACCGGGTGACCGACTTCTCCGCCCGTGAGGTGGGCGCCTTCGGAGCGCCCTCGCTCATCACCCGGATCACCAACGACGTGCAGCAGGTGCAGATGTTGGTGGTGATGGGCTGCACCATGGCCATCGCCGCCCCCATCACGATGGTCGTCGGCGTCATCATGGCCACGCGCCAGAGCGCGGGCCTCTCGGTGGTGCTGGTGGTGGCCATGCCGGTGGCCGCTGTCGTGCTGGGCACGATCGTGAGCCGGATGGTCCCGACGTTCCGTCGGATGCAGGACCACATCGATCGGATCAACCGCGTGCTCCGCGAGCAGATCACGGGCATCCGGGTGGTGCGGGCCTTCGTGCGCGAGCCGGAGGAGCGCGCCCGCTTCCGAGTCGCCAACGACGATCTCACGGCCACCGCCCTGCGGGGCGGCCGCCTGATGGCCTCGATGTTCCCGGTGGTCAACCTCCTCATCAACGGGTCGAGCGTGGCGGTGCTGTGGGTGGGCGCCGACCGAGTCGCCTCAGGCGACATCCAGGTCGGGTCGCTGGTGGCCTACCTCAGCTACCTCGTGCAGATCCTGATGTCGGTGGTGATGGCCACCTTCACCATCTCCATGATCCCTCGAGCCGCGGTGGCGGCGGGCCGAATCCAGGAGGTGCTCGACACCCAGCCGAGCGTGCGTCCTCCTGCTCAGCCCGCCTCCGGCGTGGCCGCCACCGGCACCCTCGAGCTGCGCGACGTCGGGTTCCACTACCCGGGCGCCCAGCACCCGGTGCTCAGCGACATCTCGTTCACCACCCGCCCCGGGCGCACCACCGCCATCGTGGGCAGCACAGGGGCTGGCAAGACCACCCTGGTGAACCTGGTGCCGAGGTTGTTCGACGCCACCTCCGGCTCGGTTCTGGTGGATGGCGTCGACGTGCGGGACCTGGCACCCGAGGACCTGTGGGACCGCATCGGGCTGGTGCCCCAGAAGCCGTTCCTGTTCTCGGGCACCGTGGCCTCGAACCTCGAGTTCGGCAAGCCCGACGCCACCGAGGCGGAGATGTGGGAGGCGCTGGAGGTGGCCCAGGCGGCCGACTTCGTGCGGTCGATGACAGGCGGCTTGGAGGCCCGGATCGACCAGGGCGGCGCCAACGTGTCGGGCGGTCAGCGCCAGCGGCTCTCCATCGCCCGGGCCTTGATCCGGCGACCGCGCATCTACCTCTTCGACGACTCCTTCTCAGCGCTCGACCTCACCACCGACGCTCGCCTCCGTGCCGCCCTGGCCCCCCACACTGCCGACGCCGCCGTGGTGATCGTGGCCCAGCGGGTGTCGACCATCGCCACCGCCGACGAGATCCTGGTGCTCGAGGACGGGCTGCTGGTGGGTCGCGGCACCCACGACGAGCTGCTGGCGAGCAACGACACCTACGCCGAGATCGTGCAGTCGCAGATCGGCGAGAAGAGCCACGCATGACGAGCGTCGACGACCCGGCCGCCGCCGTCGACAGCGACGACGACAAGCCCGACCTGGCCGCTCCCGAGACCCGCGCCGCCGGTCGCTGGAACTCCGCCGGCGTCCCCACCGAGCGCTCGTCCCAGTTCGGGGCCAGCGTCCGCCGCCTCGTGGCGCTCCTGGGCCCAGAGCGACCCGTGCTGCTGCTGGTGGCGACCGCTGCGCTGGCCAGCACGATCTGCAACGTCCTCGGCCCGCGGGTGCTGGGGCGGGGCACCGACGTCATCATCCGAGGCGTGTTCAGCCCGACGGGCATCGACACCGGCCGCCTCCACGGGATCCTGTGGGAGGCGGTGGGGCTCTATGCGGTCTCGGCCGTCCTCTCCGTCCTGGTCGCCTTCCTCATCGCCGGGGTGGTCCAGCGCCTCATGCACCGCCTCCGCACGATGGCGGAGGAGAAGGTCCACGCCCTTCCGCTGCGACACATCGACCAGCAGGCGCGGGGCGACCTGCTGAGCCGCGTCACCAACGACCTCGACAACCTGGCCCAGAGCCTCCAGCAGACGATGAGCCAGATGCTCACCTCGGTGCTCCTGCTCCTCGGGGTGGCCGTGATGATGTTCACGATCTCGCCGCTCCTGGCGGTGGTGGCGCTCACCACCGTGCCCCTGTCCGTGTACGGGATGAAGAAGGTGGCAGGCCGCGCCCGTCCGCGCTACTTGGCCCAGTGGGGCAGCACCGGGGCGCTCAACGCCCAGATCGAAGAGACCTTCACCGGCCACGCCGTCGTCAAGGCCTTCGGTCGCCAGCGACAGGTGGAGGCGCGGTTCCGCACCACCAACGCCGAGCTCTACGAGGCCTCGGCCGGAGCCCAGTTCATGTCGAGCCTGATGCAACCGCTCACGATGTTCCTGGGCAACGTGCAGTACGTCCTGGTGGCTGTGGTGGGCGGTCTGCGGGTGGCGAGCGGGGCCATCTCCGTGGGCGACGTCCAGGCCTTCATCCAGTACGCCCGCACCTTCTCCATGCCGCTCACGCAGCTGGCCTCGATGATGAACATCTTCCAGTCCGGCATCGCGTCGCTGGAGCGGGTGCTCGAGCTGCTCGACGCCGAGGAGCAGACACCGAACCCCGACGGCGCCGAGCCGCTGGCGCCCGTTCGCGGCAGGGTGGTCTTCGAGAACGTGACCTTCTCCTACTCCCCGGACCGCCCCCTCATCGAGGGCCTGTCGCTCACCGCCGAGCCCGGTCAGACGGTGGCCATCGTGGGTCCCACCGGGGCCGGCAAGACCACGCTCGTGAACCTCATCATGCGCTTCTACGAGCTCGACGGCGGGCGGATCACCCTCGACGGGCGGGACATCTCGCAGCTCCCCCGCCACGAGCTGCGCTCCACCATGGGCATGGTGCTGCAGGACACGTGGCTCTTCGGCGGCACCATCCGCGACAACATCGCCTACGGGCGGCCAGGGGCCACCGACGCCGAGGTGCTGGCCGCCGCCCAGGCCACCTACGTGGACCGGTTCGTGCACTCCCTCCCCGACGGCTACGACACCGTGATCGACGAGGAGGGCGACAACATCTCCACCGGGCAGAAGCAGCTGCTGACCATCGCTCGCGCCTTCCTCGCCCAACCCGCCATCCTCATCCTCGACGAGGCCACCAGCTCGGTGGACACGCGCACCGAGGTGCAGATCCAGGAGGCCATGAACGCCCTCCGGACCGACCGCACCAGCTTCGTGATCGCCCACCGGCTGTCCACCATCCGCGGCGCCGACGTGATCCTCGTGATGGAGGACGGCGCCATCGTGGAGCAAGGAAGCCACGACGAGCTCCTGAGTCGCGACGGCCCGTACTTCCGTCTCTACAGCTCGCAGTTCACTGCCGCCGCAGCCGAGTGCTGACTCCCGAGGCGCCGGCCCCGCCCCGGCCTAGACGGGCGGGAGCAGGGTGAGGGGTACGACCGTCGCTGGGCCCTGGCCGATCCGGCAGTGGGCCTCGATGGTGGAGGGCACCGCCGGGTAGGTGAGCTCGGCTCGCACCAGCCGGTAGGTGAACTTCCCCGGCTCCACCTGGAACGGGGAGGCGTTGCGCGCCACCTGCTCGCCGGCCTCGTCGAGGAACTCCACCACCAGCACGCCGTCGCCGTCCTCGTCGGCCCGGCAGCGCACGAGCACCACGAGGTGGGGTGTGACCGTGACCGGCGCCCCCGACGGCGCGGCCATCGAGAACATGACGCCGGAGAGATCGATCCGGGTCGACGGACCCGGCGCCTCCCGCAGCTGGAGGTCCTCGGTGAAGAGCGCCGACACGATGTCCATGGCGGGCGACGCTACCGGGAGCGCTACTGGGCGGTGACCTTGGCGGCGAAGGCCACCGTGGCCGCTTCGACCTCTGCGCGGTCGTAGTCGAGGGTGGCGACGTGGTAGCTCTTCTCCAGCCAGACCCGCTCGACCGGACCGGCGATCTCGGCGGCCAGCACGTCGGAGTCCTCTGGGTTCACCACGTGGTCCTGCCGGCTGGTGATGATCAGCACGGGGCAGGCGATGTCGCCCAGCCGGGCCCGCACGTCGCGCCCGGCCATGATCATGGTGACCAGCGGGCGCAGCGGGGTCTCGCCGTAGGACACCTCGTCGGCATCGGGATCGGCGATGTCACCGCCGATGGAGTCCATGACCTCCATGCCCGAGGCCAGCATCTCCTCGACGGCCCCCACCAGCTCCTCGGGCACCGACGCCGGGGTGTTGATCAGCACGATGCCTGCGAGCTCAGGGTGCCCCTCGGCCAGCGCGGTGGTGAGGGCCCCGCCCATCGACAGGCCCACCACGACGACTCCGCCGCTGGTGGTCCGGGTCTGCACGGTCAGCAGGGCCCGCTCGGCCTCGCCCAGCCAGTCGTCCCACCCCGTCTCCACCATGTCCTCGACCGCCGTGCCGTGCCCCGGGAGACGGGGCATCTCCACGGCGAAGCCGGCGTTGGCCAGCGCCTCGGCGAGGGGTCGCATCGACACCGGGCTCCCGGTGAACCCGTGCAGCACCAGCGCCCCGTGCGGGCCACCCGCTGGCGAAGACCACGGCTCGCAACCGGGAAGGACCGGATGGACGTCGTCGGCAGGCGTGCGCGTCATCCCCGCAACCTACCCCCACGAGATCTGTGGACGAATACGTCCGCATAGCGAGCGCGAACGTCCACAGATCTCGGAAGATCAGGTGTAGGGGTCGTCGGTGGCGGGTTCTTGCCACCAGTCGTCGCCGGTGGGCGACCAGTCGGGGTCGGGGTAGATGCAGTCCACCGGGCAGGGGTCGAGGCACTTGTCGCACCCCGAGCACAGCTCCGGGATGATGATGACGTCCATCCCGTGGTTGAAGATCGCGCCGAACTGGGGCGGGCAGTGACGGATGCACGTGTCGCAGTTGATGCAGATCGACATGTCGATGAGCAGCGGCGGGTTCTTCCACTTGGGGTTCCGCTCGCGGTCGGCGATGCGCTCCGGCCGGGTGCTGGCTGCCATCCCCGTCGACGGTAGCACCGGCCCCCAACCATTGACCCACGGGTCAAGGTTCGGGCACGCTCTTCCCGATGGAACCCGATCGCCGGCTCACCGCGCAGGGCCTGGAGCGCAAGCAGCAGCTCCTCGACCGCGCCGCCGAGCTCTTCGCCGAGCGCGGCTACGCCGAGACGCGGGTCATCGACATCGTCCGGGCCGCCGGCGTGGCCAAGGGCCTCTTCTACTGGTACTTCGAGAACAAGGAAGCCCTCTTCGAGGAGCTGGCCGGCAGCATCCGCCTCAACCTGCGGCGCGTCCAGGGCGGGGCACTCGACCCTGAGGCCCCGCCGCTGGTCAACCTCTACCGCGGCACCGAGGTCTCGGTGCACTTCATGGCCGAGCACGCCCACTTCTTCTCGCTGCTGGAGGTGGAGGGGCGGAACTTCACCGACGTCCTCCGCCAGGGCACCCAGCAGCACATCAGCGACATGGTGCGCATCATCGAGGCGGGTCAGGCCGACGGCACCATCCGGGAGGAGGACCCCACCCTGATGGCCCTGGGCGTGGTGGGGTCGGTGGGGCACTACTCGCACTTCCACCGCACAGGGCGGATCACGGTCCCGCTCGAGGAGCTGGCCAGCTTCGTGGCCCGGTACGTCGTGCACTCGGTGGCGTCCGATGACGCGGCCGTGGCCGACGCCCTCCGAGGCGCCCGCGCCGCCGTCACCACCTAGACCCAGACTTCCTGCACGCGCACTGCAATCGAACTAGGGTGCCTCCGCCCTGAACGTCCGACCTGGAGGTAGCCCGCCGTGGCGCAGTACCCGTTCCTTTCCGACGAGTGGCTCGATGCCGCCAAGAAGATCCGCGAGGAGTACTCGGGCAAGGCGCAGCCGCCCGCCCACGCCGTGCGGATGAACCAGATCATCACCGAGGTCCCCTTCGGCGAGGGCACCATCGAGGCGCACATGGACACCTCCGGCGGGGAGATGGAGATGGACATGGGGCACCTCGACGACGCTGACCTCACCGTCACCCTCGACTACCCCACCGCCAAGGCCATCCTGGTCGACGGAAACCCGCAGGCCGGGATGCAGGCCTTCATGGCCGGCAAGATCAAGGTGCAGGGCGACATGACCAAGATGATGGCCCTGCAGTCGGGCACCCCCGACCCCATGCAGGCGGAGATCGCGGCCAAGATCAAGGAGATCACCGCCGACTGAGCGAGCGTCGGCGGCCGCCTCGGCGGCTACGACGCCAGTGCTGGTCGATCTGCGACGGGGGCGCCCTGCGGGGCGCCCTCGCCGCGTCGGCTGGACTGCACGAACAGGGCGCACACCAAGCCGCAGGCGGCCATCAGCCCGCCGACCAGGTAGGCCTCCCCGTAGGCCCCCACCTCACCCACCGCCGGCTCCCGCACCACCGACACGGTCTGCATCACCTGGATGCCGATCACCACGCCGAGCTGCGTCATCATCTGCTGGAAGGCCCCGGCCACACCGAGGTCCTCCTCCTCCACGGCGTTGGCGATGCTGGCGGCCAGGGCGGGCGACGAGCAGCCCAGCCCGATGCCCGACAGGGCCAGCGCTCCCACGATCACCAGGTCGGACGACCCCGGCGCCACGGTGGACAGGGCGATCATCGACGCCACCACGAAGGCCGACCCGGCCACGGCCGACGACCGCTCTCCCACCTTCACGGCGACGTAGCCGGCCAGCGGGCCCGAGATGGCGAAGGCCAGCGGACGGGCGATCATCAACCCGCCGACGCGGGTCTCGGGATAGTCGAACACCGACTCCAAGAAGATCGGTGTGATGACGAACCCGCCCATGTAGGCGAAGTTGGTGAAGCCCTGGGTGGCGATGGCGAAGGAGAAGTTGCGGCGCCGCATGTAGGCCAGCGGGAGCAGCGGGTGCTCCACCGCCCGCTCGACGACGGCGAACAGGGCGACGGCGGCCGGGGCCAGCAGGAACCCCACCACGATGGCCGGGTTGGACCAGCCCCACAGCGGCCCGCGGTTGATGGCGAAGAGCAGCGACGTGGCGCCGAGGGCCAGGATCACCGCCCCCTTCACGTCGAAGGCCACCCGCTCGCGGCGCTCGGTCTCGGGGAGGACCAGCATCGCCAGCAGCAGTCCCCCGAGCGTGAGCGGCACTTGGGCGACGAAGATCCAGCGCCACCCGAACGTCTCCACGATGGGGCCGCCGGCCACCACCCCCACCACCGGCCCGCCCGCCGCCACCATCGACCAGTACCCCATGGCCTGCACCCGCCGCTCCCGCGGGAAGAGGCGGTTGATGATGGCGATCGAGGCGGGGCCCACCGCGGCACCGGTGGCCGCTCCCAGCGTGCGAAAGGCGATCAGGGCCCCGGCGCTCCACGCGGAGGCGGTGAGCCCGGCGAACACGCACACGCAGGCCATCGAGAGCCCGTAGACGCGCCGGTGGCCGTGGAGGTCGCCGAGCTTTCCCATCGCCGGGCCGAGCACGGCGAAGGCCAGGAGCGGGCCGGTGACGACCCACGTGACCGTGCTGGTGTCGCTCCCCAGCTCGTCGGCGATCCGCGGGATCGAGACGGAGAGGATGGTGATGGTGAACCCCACGGAGAACAGCCCGAAGAGGGCCACCGCCAGCACCAGCCAGGGGTACTTGGGGCTGTCGGACACCCGGTCGAGCAAGCGCTCCCGGAGCATGAGCGGCCAGGGGACGACAGCCACCTCGTCGGCGCCCAGGGCATCGATCGACAGCTCCTCGGGGTGGCTGTCGTCGAGGTCGCGCACCGAGCCAGGGTATTGACCCTCGGGTCAAGTGCGGCAACTCCAGCCCCCGACAGCCACGTACCCGACCGGTTGGAGCGGCGGCCTCATCGTGGCGGCTGGGGAACGCCACGTCCGGCACACCGCCCCAACGAGCCGGGCACGTGTCCTGGCATCGATCGTACACGCCCCCTTCGGGGCGCCACCCGTCAGCCCAGGATCTTCGGCAGCTGCTCGGCCAGCTCCTCGACGGTCCAGCGGTCGTCCCGCTCGAGGGTCTCCCCCATGCGCCACGGCTCCATCAAGCGCACCGTGGCCCCCTGCACGAAGAAGGTGCGCCCGGTGATCTCGCAGCCCTCGGTGGCAAGGTAGGCAACCAGGGGCGAGACGTTGGCCGGATCCCACACGTCGAACCCGTCGGCGGGGGCCGCGACCATCTCCCCCAGGCCCGGGGTGGCCTCGGTGAGGCGGGTGCGAGCAGCCGGCGCGATGCAGTTGGAGCGCACCCCGTACCGGCTGAGCTCCTGCCGCGCAGATGATGCTGAACGACCCGATCCCCGCCTTGGCCGCCCCGTAGTTGGTCTGCCCCGGGTTGCCGAGCAGTCCCGAGGTGGACGACGTGTTGATGATGGACGCCCGCACCGAATCGCCGGCCTTGGCCCGCTCGCGCCAGTGGGCGGCCGCGAAGCGGGTGGGCACGAAGTGACCCTTCAGGTGGACGGCCACCACCTCGTCCCACTCCTCCTCTGACATGGAGACCAGCATCCGGTCGCGGAGGATCCCGGCGTTGTTGACCAGCACGTCCAGACGGCCGTAGGTGGCGATGGCGGTGTCGATCAGCGCTCGGCCGCCGTCCCAGCTGGTGATGTCGTGGTTCGATGGGGTGGCCTGGCCACCCGCCGCCTCGACCTCGGCGGCCGCCTCCTCGGCGGCGTCGCCGAGGTCGTTCACCACCACGTGGGCGCCCTCGGACGCGAACAGCAGCGCGTGGGCCCGACCCAGTCCACGACCGGCCCCGGTGATGATGGCGACCCGGCCATCCAGTGACCCCACGCTGCGACCCTCCCCACGACGACGACGACCACGACCCACCGGCCGCGTCGGCGGCACTGTAGTGGCGGCTACCGGCGGAGGAAGATGTCGACGGTGGTCCCGCGCCGAACCGTGGTGCCGGCGGGTGGGTCGGTCTCGAAGGGCTTCCCGTTGGCGGGGCCGAAGGCGTCTCCGACCACCAGGCCCTCCGCTTCGAGCGCGCCGACGGCCTCATCGAGCGACTTCCCCTTCACCGAGGGGACCTTGACGACATCGGGCCCCTTGGAGACGACCACCGCCACCTCGCTGTCGCGCGGGGCCGTCCCGGACCCGGGTCGGAGCCCGATGACGCGGCCCTTCTTGACCTCGTCGGAGAACTCCTCGACCTGCTTGGCCTGGAGCTGCACCGCCTCCAGCGCCTTCTTGGCGTCATCGAAGGTCTTGCCCTCCAGGCCGGTGGGGACGGGTCGGGGCCGGGGGCCCTTCGACACCACCAGCGGCACCTCGCTGCCCTTGGGGAGCTCGGCGGGCACGCCGGGACCCACCTCGATCACGATCCCAGCCGCGATCTCCTCCGACTCCACCTCGGTCGCCTTCGGGGTGAACTGGCCGGCCTCGCCCAGGAGCTTGGTGGCGTCCTCGATGGTCTTGCCGGGCAGGTCGGTGGGCACAGGCGCCGGCGTGTTGCCCAGGGAGACCACCAGCACCAGGGTGCTGCCCTCGTCGAGCTGCTCACCCGCCGTGGGTTGGGTGTCGAGGACCTCGCCCGGGGTGCTGCCGTCGCGCCGGGTCTCCCGCGTCTCCACGTCGAAGCCGAGGGGCTTCACGAGCGCCCGAGCCTCGGCCTCGGTCTGGCCGATGAGGACGGGGACCTCGTGGCTGGGCGTGGTCACCTGGTCCCAGGCCACCGCAGCTCCCACCCCGAGCAGCACCGCCAGCAGGGTGGCGACGACCACCCAAGGCCACCGGCGTCGCGGACCGTCCGGGGTGGCCACGACAAGGTCGTCGTCGAGGTAGTCGGGGGAGGAGGTGGGTCCTGGTGAGAGCACCTCCACCGCGGTGGCGTCGCGGTCCTCGTCGTGGGCCGCCAGGCGGGTCCCCCCGGCCACGGGACCGAGCATCGTCGCATCGTCCCCCTCGGGGGCAGTCAGGTCGACCACCGCCGGGCTGGTGGCGATCGGGAGGGGTTCGGGGCGGGGCAGGTCCTCGGCGCTGGCCATCAGCGCGATGGCCAGGGCTCCTGCGTCGGGGCGCTCAGCAGGCTCGGGAAGACCGGCGCGCTCCAGCGGACCCCGCAGCGGTCCCAGCGCCTCGGGCACCACCACCGCCTTGCCCACGCGCGCCATGAGGGTGGCGATGGTGGTGTCGGCTGCGAAGGGCACCGTGCCGGTGACCGACTCGATGAGCACGAGGCCCAACGAGTAGACGTCGGCCTTGCCGTCGACCGTCTGGC
Organism: uncultured Microthrixaceae bacterium; assembly: GCA_963795165.1. Classification (GTDB taxonomy): domain Bacteria; phylum Actinomycetota; class Acidimicrobiia; order Acidimicrobiales; family VFJN01; genus VFJN01. The sequence continues at coordinate 1,475,205 of CAWCGT010000001.1, forward strand.
CCTGGGCCTGCTCGGGCGAGGCGTACCGGGCGGTGCCCAGGACGGCGCCTTGGGGCTCGGTCCAGGCCGCCTCAGCGAGCGCCCGGGCCAAGCCGAAGTCGGCGACGCGCAGCCTCCCGTCCTCCCCGAAGAGCAGGTTGGCGGGCTTCACGTCGCGGTGGACGAACCCCCGACGGTGGGCGTAGTCGAGGGCCCGGGTGACCTCCAGCCCCACCAGCAGGGCCTGGGACTGGGTCAGTCGGGTGCCGCGGTCGAGGACGGACCGGAGGCTTCCGCCCCCCAGGTACTCGGTGACGATGTACGGGGCGCCGTCGTCGTCGCCCCAGTCGTAGACGGCCACGATGTTGGGGTGGTTCAGGGCCGCGGCCGCCTGCGCCTCGGCTCGGAAGCGGCGCAAGAAGGCCTCGTCGTCGGCGAGGGCGGCGTGCAGCACCTTCACCGCCACCCGCCGGCGGAGCCGCACGTCGTCCGCCAGGTAGACCTGGGCTGACGCGCCGGTTCCGACAGGGGCGATGAGCCGATACCGCCCGCTGAGGACGCGACCGATCTGGTCCGCCATGCGGGACATGACCACGGAGCGAGGGTACCCGCCGCCCCCGCTCCCCCGGTGCACCTCCCCGGCTCGGAACGGGCCAGACTGGCCTGGTGCCCCCCGCCGTCGAGCCCCTCGCGCTGCCCTGGACGCTGCGCAGCGCCGTGTGGCTGGTGTCGGGCGAGGCGCTGGTGGAGGCGCTGGCCGTGGCCGGGCGCACAGAGCTCACCGTCGGGCTCCGCACCGGCTTGGTGCTGTGCGTGGGGCTGAAGTGGCTGTTCGCCTGGCGCATCCTCCACCTGGGCGCCGGCGCCATGCTGGGCCTGCTGCTCCTCGAGGGCACCACCGTGGTGGCAGCCTTCGCCGCCGTGGAGGCCGCTCTAACCGCCCGGCTGGTGGTGGGCGGCGTGGCCGCCGCCGCACTGGTGCTGCTCGCCTCCTCCTTGCACGCCTTCCCCTCCCCCACCCTCCCAAAGGCCTGACCCGTGCCCAGCCCCGACCACCCACCCCGCCGGCTCTCCGAGGGTCGCTATCGGCTGCTGATCGGCGCCATGGTGGTGGCGGCGCTGGCTGCCCTCTACGCAGGGGTGCAGGCCACCGAAACCGACGAGAACGACCCCGCCACCGTCGCCGGCCGCCGCGACGTGGTGGAGCACCTGGTGCCGAACGAGGGCGACTCCGTCCTCCGCCAGGCCGAGCTGGGGATCGACCTGGCGCCAGGCTACGAAGGGACGCTGCTGGTCAACGGGGTGGAGATCCCCACCGACGAGCTGCGGCTGGTGCCCGAGCAGAACCAGGTGTTCTTCACCCCTGGGGCCGGCAAGGTCGTCGAGGAGCTGCGGGCCGGGAGGAACTGCGCCGCCGCGGTGGCGTGGCGCTCAGCGGTAGGCCGGGGGACCCGAGCCGACGAGACGTTCACCTGGTGCTTCGACGCCCTCTGAGGGCACCACCACTACCCCACCAGGTCGGCCAGCGAGGTGCCGTCGAGCAGGCGGCCGAGGGCCGCGGCGTCGAGCACGGGGACGCCCTTGTCGCGCGCCTTGTCGAGCTTCGAGCCGGCTTCCTCCCCCGCGATCAGGGCGGCGGTCTTGGCCGACACGCTCCCGCTCACCTTGGCCCCCAGGGCCTCCAGGCGCTCCTTCACCTCATCCCGGGTGAAGCCGTCCAGCGTCCCGGTGACCACGAACGTGAGGCCAGCCAGCGCCAGCGACTCCTCGGCGGCGGGCTCGGGAAGGTCGGTGTCCGTGCGGATGCCGAGGTCGGCGAGGGCCTGGGCCAGCTCAGCGTTGCGGGGGGTGTCGAACCAGGCCCGCACCGCCGCGGCGATGGTGGGCCCGATGCCGGCGATGGCCGCCAGGTCGTCGGCCGATGCCTGGGCGATCCCCGCCAGCGTGCGGAGGTGGCGAGCCAGGTCCTTGGCCACGGTGGGACCCACGTGGCGGATGTTGAGGGCCACCAGCAGCCGCTCGAGAGGACGCTGCGAGCCGGTGGCGATGCCGTCGAGCAGCTTGTCGACGCTGCGCTCCTTCCACCCGGGCAGGGCGAGCATCTCGTCTCGGTGCTCGTGGAGGCGGAACACGTCGGCCAGGTCGTCGAGCCAGCCCAGCTCCCGCATCTGGGCCACCGTCTTGGTGCCCAGGCCCTCGATGTCGAGGGCACCCCGCGATGCCAGGTGGATCAGCGACTCGGTGATGCGGCTCGGGCAGTCGACGTTCTCGCAGAAGTGGTGGCCCTCCCCCTCAGGACGGACGAGCGGCTGCTGGCAGGCCGGGCACCGAGCGGGCATCTTCCACGGTGAGGCGCCGGCGGGGCGCCGGTCCTTCACGCTGCCGACCACCTCCGGGATCACGTCGCCCGCCCGGCGCACGATCACGGTGTCGCCCACCCGCACGTCTTTGGCCTGCACCTGGACCTCGTTGTGCAGGGTGGCGTTGGTGATGGTGACGCCCGCCACCGCCACGGGCTCCAGCACCGCGAACGGGGTGGCTTTGCCCGTCCGCCCCACGTTCACCTCGATGGCCCGCAGCACCGTCTGCTGCTCGATGGGAGGCATCTTGTAGGCGATGGCCCACCGGGGGGCCTTGGCCGTGGAGCCGAGCGCCTCCCGCTGCGCCATGTCGTCGACCTTCACCACGACGCCGTCGACCTCGAAGCCGAACTGGTGGCGCCGCTCGGTGAAGTCGGCCACCAGCTCCAGCACCTCGTCGATGCTGTCGACGGCGGTGGAGGCGTCGGGGACCGGCAGCCCGGCACCCCGGGCCCACGTCAGGAACTCCGAGTAGGCGGCGAAGGTGCGGCCCTCCAGGTGACCCACACCGTGCACCCACATCGCCAGGGGCCGCTCGCGCACCTTCTCCGGGTCCTTCTGGCGGAGGGCACCGGACGCCGCGTTGCGGGGGTTCATGAACGCAGGCTCCCCGCGCTCGATGCGCTCCTCGTTCATCTGCGTGAAGCGATCGACCGGGTAGTACACCTCGCCGCGGACCTCGATCACCGCGGGTGGGTCCTCGTCGGCGAGGCGGTAGGGGACGTCGTCGAGGGTGAGGAGCTGCTGGGTGACGGTCTCGCCGACCGACCCCGTGCCGCGGGTGGCACCCACCGCCAGCACACCGCCTCGGTACACGCAGCTGATGGCGGTGCCGTCGATCTTGAGCTCGCAGGCCCAGCGCACGGCCGCTCCCTCAGGCAGGCCACGTCGGACGCGATCCGACCAGGCGCGCAGGTCGTCGGCGCTGAACACGTTGTCGAGCGACTGCATCGCCTCCAGGTGCTGGAAGGGAGGGAAGGCCTCGTCGAGCGGAGCCCCGACCTGCTGGGTGGGCGAGTCGGACGTTCGCAGCGCCGGGAAGGCATCCTCGATGGCCTCGAGGCGCTGCACGAGAGCGTCGAAGTCGGCGTCGGGCATGGACAGGTCCGACAGCACGAAGTAGCGGTAGCGGGCCTCGCGCACCGTGCGGCTGAGCGCATCGTGCTCGAGGCGGGCCGACGGCAGGTCGGCAGGGACTGGGACGGCCATCGGGCCGATGGTACCGACGGGGGTGCGGCGCTCAGGCGGGCTCGGCGGTGGTCAGGCGCCGACGGTGAGCCGCATGCCCTGCGTCTGGGTCCCGAGGCGCCGGGCCACCTGGTTGGTGAGCCCGAGGACCAGGTCGGCTTGGGCTTCGCCATGACGGGCCAGCCCGCAGGCAGGAGTGACGAGGGCCTGATCGCGCAGGAGGACCGGATCGCAACCGAGGCGGGTGAGGGCGCACCACTCCGTCGAGAGCAGCTGCCACAGCCGCTCAGGGGTGGAGCCCAGCGGCCCCGTGGTGGGCACCGCGCCCCAGGCCACCCAGCCGCCGCCTTCGAGGAAGGCCCCCAGCGCACCAGCGTGCTCCACCGCTCCCTCGTCGAGGGGCAGCGAGAGGACCTGCGGCCCGGCCTGGAGGACCACCCGCCAGTCGGCCGCTCCGCAGCAGTGGACGCCGGTGACCGCGTTCGGCTCGAGCGTGGCCAAGGCGCTCGACACCAGATCGATCGTGCGGTTCGGATCGAGCGGGAACCCCGGGTGCATGGCGGCCGTCAGCCCTGGCTCGTCGATGAACACCACCAACGGCGCCATCGGTGCCGTCTCCTGGGCCGCCGCCACCAGCGCCCGGGCCCGGGCCCGCACGGCCGCCCCGGCCACTGCAAAGGCGCGGCGGGACGGGACCCCCAGGTTGAGCAGGGCGATCCCCAGCGTGACCGGCCCGGTCAGCTGCAGCTTGATTGGCGCTCGCCGTCCGGCGACGGCACCGAGGAAGGCCCGCAAGCCGACGAAGGGCTCCCCGTCGATCCCCGGCGTGGTGAGCGGGGCCCGCGGGTCGAGGACGACGTCGTCGAGGGCCAACGAGCCATCGGGGCACACCTGCACGCCGGCGATCCCCCACGCCGCCTGCGCCACCATCCGCTCCATCCCCGACCGGTTGGGTAGCGAGGGCGCGGCAGGCAGGCGCGGCTGCCGTTCGAGCACGAAGGTGGCCGCCGCCCGCGGATCGACGTGCGGAAGGCTGCCGATCGAGGTCGACACGCCGTGGACGAGGTCGAGCGACTTCATCCGTCTTCGTGGTCCAAGGCCACAAGTCCCCCTGATCTGTCGTCTTGAGAATGGCCAGCCGGGCCACCGATGGGCAAATCTCGCCCTGCCCATGCCCCCGCTCTCCGGACCCTGGCCCGCCCGCATCACCTGGGCGCTGCTCCCGCTGCTGCTAGGACCCGCCCTCGGGGACGCCCTCGCCGACCGGAGCCTGGCCGTCGCTCGCACCGCCTCCGTGCTGGCCTGGGGCACGTGGGCGGTGATCCTCGTCGCCGTCCTGCTCCCTCGCACGGTCAGCCTCACCGCCCTGCGGATCGCCGCGCCTGCCGCCCTGGCCGCGGCGATCTGGGCCGCGTTCGCTGACGACCCTGGCGCACTCGACGGGTTGGCCATGGCCGGGGGCGCGGTCGCTGTGGTGGCCGCCCTGTCTCCCCTCACCGGTGACGTCTTCGTCAACGGATCCTCCTACGGCGACGAGCGGCGGCTTGCCCTACGCGTGCCGGGCCCGCTGCTCCTCGGGCCCCTCCCGCTCGCCTGGCTGGCGGCCGTGACCGGTCCGGTGGCCGGGCCCCTGCTGCTGGCCGCCGGGCAGTGGCTCGCCGGAGGGGCCGTCCTCCTCGTGGGCCTCCCCACCACGGCCGTCGCCGTGCGCGCCCTGCACGGGCTGGCCCGCCGGTGGATGGTGCTGGTGCCCGCCGGGCTGGTGCTCCACGACCACCACGCCCTGCTGGAGCCGGTGCTCTTCACCCGCCGGTCGATCGAGCGGCTGGGGCCCGCGCCGGTCGATGCGGCCGAGCAGGCCCTGGACGCCACCCAGGGAGCCGCTGGGCTGGCCCTCCAGCTGGTGCTCCGCGAACCCACTGCGGTGGCGCCGCGTCGCCTGCGAGGAGCGGAAGCGTCTTCACCGGTCGAACGGATCCTGTTCGCACCCACCCGTCCGGGAGCCGCCTTGCGTGAGGCCGCCGACCGACGGATCCCGATGGGCTGACCGAAGCCACCCGCCGCCCTCCCCTACCATCGGGCCAGAGTGGGAACGAGGAGGAGCTGGGAGCGCAGGTGGGTGCGCGGCGTCGCGCTGACGCTTGGCGTCCTCGTCCTGGTCGTCGACCTGTTGATGGTGGCCGCCCGCACGGGGGACGGCGAGCGACGGGCTGCGGCGGTGGAGCGCCCGTCCACCAGCACCACCGCCGTGCGGCGCACCACCACGACGACCGCGGCCACCACCACCGTCGCCCCCGCGCCGCCCTCCACCGCCGGGTCCACCACCACGAGCACGACCGTTGCGCCGGCCTTGCCGTCGATCGCCGCGGCCGGTGCGGGTCAGGCCGGCCCGTGGACGCTCGGACCGCTGCGCGGCACCGGGGTGTGGCTGGACGTCTACGACTGGACCCACGAGCTCACGGGCGGCCGCCCGTCCGCCCATCCCGTCGACGTCGACACGATGGCCGCACGGGGCATCCAGACGCTGTACATCCAGACCGCCCACCGCCGCTCGGCAGCCGACGTGATCGAGCCCGAGCGGCTGCGGGCCTTCATCGACAAGGCGCACGCCCACGACATGTCCGTGGTCGCCTGGTACCTGCCGACGCTGGAGGACACCACCGTCGACCTGCGCCGCCTGGTGGCGGCGGCCCGACTGCCCGTGGACGGCCTCGGCGTCGACATCGAGAGCCGAGCCGTCGCCGACCCGGCTGAACGCACCCGGCGCCTGCTGGAGCTGTCGGCGCGGCTCCGCCAAGCCGTCGGCTCCCGGGCCATCGCCGCCATCACACCCTCGGCGGTGCACCTGCAGGTGATCAACCCCGGCTTCTGGCCCGGGTTCCCGTGGCCGGAGCTGGCCACCACCTACGACGCCCTGCTCCCGATGGCCTACTGGTCCATCAGGCGGCCCGAGTACCGATCGGGCGAGCGCTACATCGGGGAGAACATCGACCGCATCCGCGCCAGCACCGGCCGACCCGAGGTTCCCATCCACCCGATCGGCGGCATCGCCGACGGGGCCAGCCCGGCGGAGGTGGCCGGGATGGTCCGGGCCATCCAGGCGCGCGGCGTCCTCGGCGGCAGCCTGTACGACTGGAACACCTCCAACGACGCCCAGTGGGCCGCCCTCCGACCGCTGCGCAGCGGCTGACGCCCATCCCATGGGGTAACCCGTTGGGATGACCCCTTCGGCCGGTGAGGAGCTCGTCGTCTCCGAACCCGCCCTCCGGCGGTCGGGCGGCCGACGTCTGGTGGTGGTGCTGACGGCCATGGCGGCCTGCCTGGCGGTCGGCTGGCTGGCGGCCCGGCCCGAGGGCCCACCTCGGCCGCCTGAGGGCGCCTGGACCGTCGTCCCGCACACGGGCCTGGGCGCCTGGGTGGACGTGTACGACTGGACCCTGGAGTTCACCGACGGACGCCCCGCCGTGCGTCGAGCCGACATCGATGCCATGCACGACCTCGGGATCCAGACCGTGTACATCCAGACGGCTCATCGGAGCTCGCAAGCCGCGGGCGTGATCGAACCCGAGCGGCTGTCGGAGCTGGTGGACGCAGCCCATGGCCACGGGATGCACGTGGTGGCCTGGTACCTGCCGTCGTTGCGGGACCCGGCCGACGATCTCCGGCGGCTGCTGGCGTCGGCCGAGCTGCCGGTGGGTGGGCTGGCGGTGGACATCGAGTCCATCGACGTCGCGGACCCGACGGAGCGCAACCGACGCCTGCTGCAGCTGGGCGAGGATCTGCGGACCGCGATGGGGCCGGATCGGGCTCTAGCCGCCATCACGCCATCCGCCGTGCACGTCCAGGTCGTCAACGTGGACTACTGGCCCGGGTTCCCATGGCCGCAGGTCGCCGACACGTACGACGCCATCCTTCCGATGACCTACTGGTCGATCCGCTCGCCGGAGTGGCGGAACGGCGAGCGCTACGTCGGCGAGAACCTCGACCGCATCCGCGCCAGCACCGGCCGGGCCGACATCCCCATCGTGCCCATCGGTGGGATCGCTGATGGCACCGCGACGGCGGAGGTGATCGGCATGGTCCGGGCCATCGAGGCTCGCGACGCACCCGGTGGGAGCCTGTACGACTGGGCCACGTCCACGCCGGCCCAGTGGGCGGCCATGGCCCCGCTCGCCGAGCGCCGGGCCGAGGTCAGCGAGGGGTGACGATGCTCCCGCCCACCACCAGCTCGCCGTCGTAGAGCACGACGCTCTGGCCCGGCGCCACCTTCCGAGCCGGCTCATCGAGGTGGACCACATCGCCCACCACCCGTCCGGGTCGGGGGGTGCCGTGGGCGCTGCACTGCACCAGGAGGTGACCCAGATGAGGTCGCCCCACCCAGGTGATCGGCTCCACGACGAGACGATCATCGAGCAGGTCCTCTGCCGAGCCCACCGTGACGACGGCACCCGGCACGTCGACGTCGACCACGTAGCGGACCGGTCCGCCGCCCGGGAGCCCCAGGCCGCGCCGCTGGCCGATGGTGACCAGCTCGACGGCCGGCACCTCACCGAGCGGTGCTCCGCTCCCATCGACCACGCGGGCGGGGCGCGTGGTGATGCGGTCGCCGAGGAAGGCCCGACGACCTCCCGTGGCGGTGATGAAGCACACGTCCTGGCTGTCGGGCTTGTCGGCCGTCACCAACCCGAGCCGCGCCGCCGCCGCCCGGACCTCGTCCTTGCCGAGGTGACCGATCGGGAAGCGGACGCGGGCGAGGGCGTCGGGACCGAGGACGTGCAGCACGTAGGACTGGTCCTTCGCCGGATCGGCCCCACGGGCTACGCGCGGTGTGCCGTCGGGGGCGACCACGATGCGGGCGTGGTGCCCGGTGGCCACCGCCTGGAAGCCCAGGGCATCGGCCCGGCGCAGCAGGCGGTCGAACTTGAGGTGGCGGTTGCACTCGATGCACGGGTTGGGGGTGCGACCGGCCGCGTGGTCCGCCACGTAGGGCGCTACCACGTGCTCGTCGAAGTCGGCCCCGAAGTTGAACACGTGGTGCTCGATCCCCAGCGACCGGGCGACGCGGCGGGCGTCGTCGACGTCGGCCACCGAGCAGCAGCCGGAGTCCGAGGGTCCCCCCCACAGCTTCAGGGTGGCCCCCACCACGTGGTGGCCCGCCTCCACCAGGAGGGCGGCGGCCACCGACGAGTCGACCCCGCCGGACATGGCCACGAGGATGCGCTCCGGGCTCATGCCGGCGTCCCCCCCCGGGCGTGGGCCTGCAGGCGGGCGGCGACGGACGCCACCGCCCCGGCCGCTGCCTCGACGTCGGCGGCAGTCGTGGACCAGCCGAGCGACAGGCGGAGCGAACCGGCCGCCACCCCTCGGTCGAGCCCGAGGGCGGCCAGGACGTGCGAGGGCTCCTGGGCACCGCTGGCGCAGCTCGACGCCGCGCTGGCCAGCACTCGGTGCTCGTGCTCCAGGACGTAGAGCAGCGCCTCGCTATCGACGGCGGGAAGGCAGAGGTTGGCGGTGCCGGCGATCAGGTGGCCGCGCCTCCCTGGCTCGGGCACCGCGCTCTCCACCGCGCCGGGCACCGCAGCGAGGATCGAGTCCGCCAGGTGGTCGCGCCACGTCCCGGCACGCGCCACCAGGTCCGGTCGCCCTGCCGCCGCCGCCACGGCCGCCGCTGCGAAGCCCGCCGCGCCAGCGACGTCCTGTGTGCCGCTCCGACGGTCGCGCTCCTGGCCACCGCCCAGGAGCTGGGGGGCCAGCGCCACCCCGGGCCGTACGATCAGGGCGCCCGCCCCCACGGGACCTCCAGCCTTGTGCGAAGCCAGGGTGATGAGGTCGCACTCCGCGGTGTGCTCTGCGACGTCGAGCCAGCACAGGGCCTGGGCGGCATCGGTGTGGAGGACAGCCTCGGGCGCCCGCTCCCGCACCAACGCCGCCACCTCGGCGAGCGGCTGGACCACGCCCACCTCGTTGTTGACCAGCATCACCGAGACGAGGCCGACGTCAGAGTCGAGGACGGCCGCGAGCGCGTCGAGGTCCACCACTCCGCGCCGGTCGACCGCCACGACAGCGCCACCCGCGGCCTCGACGGGGTGGAGGACGGCGTGGTGCTCGATCGCCGTGCAGACCACCCTCCCGGGGCGAGCACCGATCACTCCCGCCACGGCGAGGTTGTCGGCCTCCGTGCCGCCGCTGGTGAGGACGACGTCGCCGGGCTGGCACCCCGCCACCGACGCCAGGTCTTCCCGCGCCGCGTCGAGGGCGATGCGGGCCGCTCGGGACAGGGCGTGCGCGCCAGAGGGGTTGCCGAACCCGGCGTCGAGGGCCGACACCATGGCCTCCCGAGCCTCGGGGCGCAGGGGGGAGGTGGCGGCGTGGTCGAGGTAGCGCCAGGACATCAGGTCGGGGGGGCGAAGTCGGTCGCCTCGGCGTGGGGGCGGTCGGCGACGATCGGGGGCGGGGGCGGAGGCGGCGGAGGAGGCGGGGGTGGCGCGCCCCACGGGGTGGCGAGGGGCGGGGCCGTCGCGCCGCGGCGGCGCTGCACCGCCGCCGCCACGCACACCAGGAAGTGCTCCGGGTGGACACCGGGCGGAGGGGTGTGACCCATGGCCGCAGCCAGGGGCGGCGCCAGGCGCATGGTCATCGCCGCACGCGCTTCGGGGGCCAGCTCGTCGACCCGCAGCAGGAAGGCGCGGATCACGGCGAGCTGCGCATCTGTCACCGCGCTGACCTCGAGCGATTCGGTGTAGGCCTCCATCCCGGCCGGGGGCCGGAACCACACGGCCATGGCGGGGGCGACCGCGCTCCGCTCGCGCAGGACGATGGTGCCGGCCACCAGGTCGCCGAACCGCTGGCTGCGCGGTGACACGAGGGCGGCCACGACGGCGAACATCCCGCCGGGTGGGACCAGGAAGTCGATGACCCCCAGCGCCGAGCGGATGAAGGCGTGACGGGGTGCCTCGGGAGCTCCCTCCACGGTCACCACCCGCAGCCCCAGGGCGGCCTTGCCCGGCGACCGACCCCGGGAGACGACCTCGCAGAGGATCGGGTAGCCCAAGACAACGAGGCCCACCCCCACGATGGCGATCACCACTCCGGTCGACCCAGGGAGGTTCACCGCCAGGAGGAGGATGGCGAACAGGGCCACAGCCTGGATCAGGGCGTCGAGGGCGCGGGCCAGGGCGCGGGACGCGATGCCGGCGGTCTCGAAGTCGAGCACGACGGCCTCGGGGGTGATGATGCCGCGCGGGCGGGTGGCCATGCCGTGGCTACGGTACCGGCGGCCGCGTCGTGGAGCGTGGCCGGGAGCCGCTGTGGACGTCGACCGCTTCATCACTGCGAACCAGACCAGCTGGTCACGGCTCGAGCACCTGACGGCTGCGGCCGGGGCGCGCGGCAGCCGCCTCCGACCCCGCGAGGTCGACGAGCTGGTGCAGCTCTACCAGCGGGCATCGGCCCACCTGTCCCATGCCCGGACCCAACGAGCCGACCCGGCGCTGGTGGCTCGCCTCGCACGCGCCTGGTGGCGGCGGCGGCTGGGGTGCTCTACGGCACGCGCAGCCGGTCGCTGTCCGGTGTGGCCCGCTTCTTCACCACGAGCTTCCCCGCCGCGGTGTGGCACGCCCGTCGCTTCGTGGTTGCGTCGGCGGCGCTGCTGTTCGTCCCCGCCCTCCTGGTGGGCGGCTGGTTGGCGGGGTCCGAGGCGGCCCTCGAAGCGTCGGCCCCCGACGCCGTGCGGGAGGCGTACGTGGAGGACGACTTCGAGGCCTACTACTCCTCCGTTCCCGCCGGGGAGTTCGCCACCGCCGTCACGGTGAACAACATCCAAGTGGGGTTCCTGGCCTTCGCCAGCGGCATCCTGCTGTGCGTCGCCACCGCCTTCATCCTGGTGAACAACGGCGTGAACATCGGGCAGGCGGCGGGCCTCTTCGCCGCGGTGGGCGAGCAGGCGAAGTTCTACGGCCTGATCCTGCCCCACGGTCTGCTGGAGCTGTCGGCCATCGTGGTGGCCGGGGGAGCGGGCCTGGCGGTGGGCTGGGCGGTCATCGATCCCGGCGACCGGACGCGCTCAGCCGCCCTCGCCGAGCAGGGTCGCCGCTCGGCCGTGATCGCGCTGGGGCTGGCGCTGGCCTTCGTGGTCGCCGGCATCATCGAGGGCTTCGTCACGCCCAGCGGGCTGCCCACCTCCGTGCGGCTCGCCATCGGTGCGTCGGTGTTCGTCTGCTTCTGGACCTACGTAGTCGTTCTCGGGCGCACGGCCGCCGCCGCCGGGTACACCGGCGCCTTCGGCGAGCACGAGGCGCTGCGCCGCCAGCGTCCCCCGCTCCCCTGACGCAGGTTGGGGGCACCGGCCGCCGCCCCGCGGCCCTCCATGCCCCCAACCTCCGCTGCGGGCTGGGTCAGAGGGAGCCGGTGGCCTTCAGGTCGAGGTAGGTGTCGGCGAGGAGGGGGGCCAGCCGCCCGGCGGGGGCGTCGACGACGATGGCGCCCATCCCGCGGAGGCGGGCGGTGGCCCGGTCGCGCTCGGCGAGGGCCAGGGTGGCGGCCGCCGACCGGTAGGCGTCACCCGCAGTCTCGGGGGAGGCGTTGGCCCAGCCCACCACATCGGGGTCGCGGACGGCCGCCACCACCACCAGGTGATGGCGGACCAGCAGCGGCAGCGCGGGGAGCAAGGACTCGCCCACTGCCTGCTCGACCAGATCGGTGAAGAGCACGATCAGGGAGCGTCGACGGAAGCGGGCCAGGGCGTGGGTGAACGCGCCGCGGTAGTCGCTCTCCACCAGGGCCGGGTGGAGGTCGTAGAGCGCCTCGGTGACCCGTCCCAGCTGCTCCCGTCCGGCCCGGGCAGGGACAACCGAGCGCACGCCGTCGTCGAAGGCGACCATGCCGCATCGGTCCCCCAGCCGGGTGGCCACCGCCGTCAGGCACATGAGGGCGTCCATGGCGTGCTCCACCCGCGGCGCCCCGGCTACCTGGCCCGCCATCACCCGGCCGTGGTCGAGGAGCAGCAGCACAGGCTGGTTCCGCTCGGCACGGTAGGTGCGCACCATGGCCCGTCCCGTGCGAGCGGTGGCGGCCCAGTCGATGCGACGGACCTCGTCGTCGACCGCGTAGTCGCGGAGCTGGTCGAACTCGGTGCCGCCTCCTCGCCCCCTCGCCGATCGGAGTCCCACCTCGAGGATCCGCGCCCGGTCGATCCGCAACTCGGCTTCCTCCCGGCTCGGGAAGGCGGGGTGGACCCGCAGCGTGGTGGGCTGCTCGATGCGCCGCTGCCGGCGCGCCGAGGCCCAAGGGCCCTTCCACCCGAACCACCAAGTGGTCGAGCACGAACCGGCCGCGTCGGCGGGGCCGCAGCGGGGTGCTCGACCGAAGGGTGGCACCTGCGGGGACAGCGCCACGCAGGCGCCGCGTCCCGGCGCCAAGGGAGGGGGCGATCGCGTCCGCCAGAGCCAGGCGAGCAACGCGATCGGTGGGGTTGCGCACCGACCAGCCGAGCGATCCGGAGCCTCCCAGGGCCAGCACCCCCGGCGCCGCCCGCTCGATCAGCAGGCGGTTCGGATCGACCGCCAGCCACGCATCGACCAGCGCAAGCGCCAGCAGGGCGCCGTTGACGACCAGCAGGATGGCGAGGAGCCCGTCGGCGGGGAGCGCCACGACCACCAGGGCCAGCGCCGCAGCGGCCACGGCCATCCGGCGAGTGGGGACGGGGATCACCGGGACCCGACGCTGCTCATCGCGGCACGGGGACGGTGGCCAGCAGACCGTCGAGCACCGCATCGACCGTGGTGCCCTCGAGCTCCACTTCGGGGCGCAGCTGCACCCGGTGGCGCAGGGCCGGCTTGGCGATGGCCTTCACCTCGTCCGGGGTGACGAACGTCCGGCCGCTCAGCCAGGCCCAGGCCTTGGCGGCACGAAGCAGCATGGCCGACCCCCGGGGCGACACGCCGAGCGACAGGGCGCCCGCCTGGCGGGTGGCGTGCGCCAGGTCGACGACGTAGCCGAGCACCGGTTCCTCCACCCGCACGTCGTCAACCAGGCGCCGGGCCACCGCCAGGTCAGCGGCGGTAGCAACCGGGCGGACCACCGACCGCGACATCGTGCGGGTCGAGGCCCTGGTCGTGGCGCCGCAGGACCTCCCGCTCCTGATCGGCCGTGGGGTACCCGACATGGAGCTTGAGGAGGAAGCGATCGAGCTGGGCCTCCGGCAGGGGGTAGGTGCCCTCGTACTCGATGGGGTTCTGGGTGGCGACGACGATGAATGGGTCGGGGAGCGGCGCGGGCCTGGCCCTCCACCGTGACCTGGCGCTCCTCCATGGCCTCCAGGAGAGCGGCTTGGGTCTTCGGAGGCGTGCGGTTGATCTCGTCGGCCAGGAGGAGGTTGGTGAACACCGGCCCCTCTCGAAATCGGAAGTCCCCCGTCCCGCCCGCCTGCCCCGGGCTGAAGATGACCTGGCCGACGACGTCCGACGGCATCAGGTCGGGGGTGAACTGCACCCGGGTGAAGTCCAGGTCGAGGGCGGCGGCGAGGGCCTTGCCGAGGAGGGTCTTGGCCACGCCGGGCACCCCCTCCAGCAGCACGTGACCACCGACGAGCAAGGCGGTGACGAGGCCCGACAGGGTGCCGTCCTGACCCACCACCACCTTGCCCACCTCCTCTCGCACGGCGAGGACGGCCGCTCGGGGGTCGGCAGCGGGGGGGGCGTCAGTCAACGGAAGACCTCCTGATGGATGGATGCCACGGCGCGCGCCACGGCCACGAGCTCAGTGTCGGTGGTGACAGAACGGTCGCCGAGGGCCGCCGTCGCCAGCCCGGCGTCCACACCGAGCCGCTCGGCGGCGACCGCGGCCACCGAGGCGGGTGAGACCCCGGCGGGCAGGCCCAGGCGGTTGCGGATGGCGCGACGGAGGTCAGAGCGCAGCACCTCGGCGGCGTCGCCCGGGGCCCTCCCTCGCTCCAGCAACCGGCCTGCCGCACTCACCAGCTCGGCGCCGGCGATCTCCACCGGTTGCTCCTCGAGGACCGGCCGGCCCAGGCGAACGGCCCGCCAGGCCGCGTACAGCAGGAAGGCCACGCCCATCTGGAGGCCACCGCGGCGGACGCCATCGGAGATCAGCTCATAGAGCGAACGATCACCCCCACCCACGGGGATCGGGGCGTCCACGAACCGCACACGGGTGCCGGCTCGGGGCGCCAGGACGGCGGCGGCCAACACCGCGTTGTCGTCGCGGTCGAGTCGTTCGTTGGTGGCGAAGGCGGCCCCGCCCACGGCCACCACCGTGCCCTCACCGAGGGCGCGCGCCACCACGAACGCGAAGTCGCGGCTGCCGAAGCACGAGCCGGTGGCACCATCGGTGTCGAAGCGGGTGGCGGTTCCGGTGTCCACCGCTGCCACCTCGTCGAGCGCCCGGATGGTGCACACCCCCCGGCCCGGCGCATCGGCGAGCGCCGCCTCGAGGCCACCGAGCGTCGGGGGGGCCAGCCCGGAGGCCGGGTCGGTGACCACCAGGGTCCCCCCAGCCCGCACCCACGCCAGCACCCGCTCCGACTGCTCCGGATCCAGCCGGTCGTCGAGCACCAGGGCGACGTCGTCCTGCTCGTCAGGGAGCCCGGCCGACAGCTCCACCCGCGCATCCAGGCGAGACAGGAGGGCCACCAGCGCACTGGTGCCGAGCGGCTCGTCGGAGCGGGGATCCAACGGCGGCCCACCGTCGGGCCGTCCCCCCAGCATGGCGACGCCGAGCAGACCAGCGGCCACCGCCACGGCCACCGCCACGCCAGGGCGCTTCATCCCACCCTCACCCCCAGGACCTGACCCTCGAGGGCGACGAAGCGAGCGGCCTCATCCGGCCCGGTGCGAGCGGCCCCGTACCACGCCGCCTCGAACAGCTCAGTGGCCGCGGCCATGGCCGGGGCGGCCTCCGGGAGGCCGGCCGCCACGTCGCGAAGGTGCTCACCGGCCGTGCGGCCAGGCTGCTCAGGGATGACGCCGCGGCGAACCAGCTCGGCCACCAGCGCCCGGTGGCGGCAGCGCAGCCCCTCCGCCCACCGGCTCTCCGCCTCGTGCTGGGCTGCAGCCGTGCGCCACTCCTCCGCCGTGCGGGTCATCTCCACCATGACCATGGGCTCGTCCGCACCTGCGAGCGTGGGAAGACGTACCCGGCCGTGGCGCACGAGGAGGTAGACGACGCTGCCCACGGCCCCCACAAGGACGACCCAGGCCAGCACCGTCCCACCGCCTCCTGACACCAGGGCACCGAAGGCCCGAGCGATCTGATCGCCCACCCACCCGATCACCCGATCCGCGATCGGTTCGCTCGGGGTGTCGTAGCGAGGATCAGCCAGGATCCGGTCCGCCAGGTCGCGCACGACCTGGGGCTCGTGGTCCGGCGATGGGAGGCCCATCAGGACAGATCGGGAAAGGCGTCGATGGCGTCGAGCTCCAGATCGAGTGCCTCCGTTCGGACCCGGAGATCGAGGTAGATGAGCACCGTGATCCCGGCCACGACCGGGATGGTGACGAGCGACGTGAGGATGCCGACAGCGCCCGCCAGCAGCCACCCGAGGCCCTCGGTGCCGAGCAACGTGGACAGGACCGACGGCACCAGCCCGATGGCGGTCTCGAAGAGCTGCTCGACACCCAGGCCGAGCAGCGCCACGCCGAGCACGGCCCAGAAGCGTCGCCGCACCAGGCGGGCGGAGCGGCGCATGGCCGCCACGGGGCCCAGGCGCTCGGCACCGATGACGGGGGCGGTCACCAGGAACCAAGTCATCACGGCCAGCGGGAGCACCACACCGATGAGGGCCACCGCCTCCAGCAGGTGGACGAGCACCCAGCTGGCCAGCAGCGGCCAGCTCTGCGTCAGGCTGCCGCGCAGCAGGGCACCGATCGACAGGTCGTGGCCGACGTACCAGGCCGACACCAGCCGAGCGAGCGCGGCGGCCACGAACACCAAGGCGAGCATGGGGCCCACCGTGAGCACGGTGGCGGCCGCGCCCGACAGCGCCGGACCGCCCAGGCCGAGGGAGGCATCCCCTTGCTCGATGGCCTCGCCGAGATCGACGCCGTCGGCCCCGCGACCGAGCCACCCGCCCAGGGCGTACACCGGGACGACGAACGCAGCGGTGAGGCCGATCACGGTGGCGGGGGCTCGACGCAGGATCTCGAAGCCGCCGTCGAGGATGTCCGACGCTGTCATCGGGCCCAGTCGCCCCATGGGCGAGGACGGCCCCGCCGGCGCGGGCGTCCGGGTGAGGTCCTCCGGAGCGGGCCGGTCGGCAGAGCCGCTGACATCGGGGGTGGCCCACTCCACGTCCGTACGTTCTACCGGGCCGGTCACCCCCGCGGTGCTCGACCCGCCACACTGGCGTCGTGGAGGGCTACCAGCCGAGCACCTACGGGGACAGCTTCGCCGACGTCTACGACGAGTGGTACGCCGACCCGACGGCGGTGGCGGCCTGCACAGAGCGGGTGGCGGCGCTGGTGACGGCCGCCGGGGGTGGTCCGGTGCTGGAGCTGGGGGTGGGATCGGGTCGACTCGCCCTCGCCCTGGCCGACCTCGGTCTCGAGGTGCACGGCATCGACGCCTCAGCCGCAATGCTCGACCGATTGCGGGCCAAGCCGGGCGCCGACCGGATCCACGTGACGCTCGGCGACATGGCCGATCTGGCGCTGGCGGACCCGCCGCCCTTCGTGGTGGTGCTGGTGGCGTTCAACACCTTCTTCAACCTGGCCACCGCAGCCGACCAGCAGCGCTGCCTGCAGCGCGTGGCCGGCGGGCTGAGCCCCGAGGGGCTCCTGCTGGTAGAGGGGTTCGTCCCCCCCGACGACGATCGGCTCCCCGACGGCGGGGTGGCCCCCCGGCGCATCACCACCGATGAGGTGGTCCTCACCGTGAGCCAGCACGACCCGGTTGCGCAGACGGTCACGGGGCAGCACGTGCACATCACCGAGGCGGGGATCCGACTGCGCCCGTGGCACCTCCGCTACGCCCCACCCGAGGAGCTCGATGCCATGGCCGACGCCGCCGGGCTGGCCTTGGCGTGGCGCCACGGCGGGTGGGATGAGTCGGCGTTCGGGCCCGAGTCCAGCGTCCACGTGTCCGCCTACCAAGGCGGTAACGTCCGATCCGTGCGACCTCCCGGCGCCATGCACCAGTGAGCCAGCTCCGCCTCAACCCCCTCACCGGGCGCTGGGTCACGGTTGCCGCTGAGCGCGCCTCCCGACCTGGGGAGCTGATCTCCCGTCGGCTGCCGGTGGAGTCGGACCCGGACCGGCAGTGCCCGTTCTGCCCGGGGAACGAGGAGGCGACCCCGCCTGCCCTCGAGACCTACGGGCCCACCGGGAACTGGCTGGTGCGTGTGGTCCCGAACCTCTTCCCCGCATTCGAGGGCAACGAGCCCCTGCGGGTCCAGAACCTCGGGCCGGTGTTCACCCAGGCCTCGGCCAGCGGGGTCCACGAGGTGCTGGTGTTCAGCCCCGAACACGCCAGCAGCTGGGCCGACCTCGACGACAAGTCCGCCGGCCTCGCCATGGCCGCCATCCGTGACCGGATGGAGGACCACGCCCGACGGGCCACGGTCCGCTACACGCAGGCCATCGTCAACGCCGGCCGCGAGGCAGGGGCCTCCCTCGACCACCCCCACGGACAGCTCCTCGGCATCCCGTTCGTCCCCGGTGAGATCGCGGAGGAGGAGGCGGGCTTCCGGCGCTTCGGTGAGTCGTGCCTCCTGTGCACGGTGGCCGAAGCCGAGCTCCAGGTCGGCCACCGCGTGGTGGTGGAGAGCGAACGAGCGCTGGTGGTGTGCCCGTTCTGGAGCGGCGCCCCCTACGAGATGCTGGTGCTGCCCCGCACCCACGAGGTGCACCTCGAGAACACGGCGCCGCCCGACGCGGTAGCGGTGGGACGGGCCATCAGGGACGCGCTGGTGGTGCTTCGGGCCAAGGTTGGGGAGGCTGCCTACAACCTGGTGTTCCACACGGCGCCGCACCACCACGACGGGCCGTTCCACTGGCACGTCCACATCGTTCCCAGGCTCACCAGCCTGGCCGGTTTCGAGCAGGGCACCGGCGTGATGATCAACATCGTCGCCCCCGAGCTGGCCGCCCGCCACCTGCGCGGGTAAGCCGGTCCCCCGGGGTGCTGTTCCCCACCGTCACCTTCGCGGTCTTCTTCCTGATCGCCTTCACGATCAGCTGGACCCTGCGTCCCACCTACCGGTTGTGGCTGTGGGTGATGACCGGGCTGAGCCTGGTGTTCTACGGCTACAGCGACGCTCGATTCGTCTGGCTCCTGCTCGGGACCACGGTGGTGAGCTGGGGCTTCGGCGAGGCCATCTGGCGGTCGCTCGACCCCGGAGCGGGAGGCCACCGTCCGATCCACCAACCTGGTGCGCGCCGCCGTGGTCGTCCATCTGGCCCTGCTCGGGTTCTTCAAGTACTACGGGTTCTTCGTCGACAGCGTGGCCGATGCCACCCAGTCGATCGGGCTGAACCTCAGCCCCCCGATCCTGGAGATCGCCCTGCCGGTGGGCATCTCCTTCTTCACCTTCCACGCCCTCAGCTACGTGATCGACATCGGGCGGGGCGAGCTCGAGCCGCTCCGCCTCGACGAGCACGCCCTCTACCTGTCGTTCTTCCCCCACCTGGTGGCCGGCCCGATCGTCCGCGCCAGCGAGCTCGGCCCCCAGCTGCGCCAGCGACCCGACCCTCGCCGCGTGCCGTCCGGTGAGGCCTTCCGGCTCATCGCCGCCGGGCTGTTCAAGAAGGTGGTGGTGTCGAGCTACGTGGCCACCGAGCTGGTCGACCCCGTGTTCGGCGCGCCCGGAGCCCACGGCCCGCTCGATCTCCTCGTGGGCGTCTACGCCTACGCCATCCAGATCTACGCCGACTTCTCGGGCTACACGGACATCGCCATCGGCTGCGCCCTGCTGCTGGGCCTGCGGTTCCCCCAGAACTTCGACGCCCCCTACCGAGCCCTGTCGCTCCAGGACTTCTGGCGCCGGTGGCACATGACCCTGTCGCGCTGGCTCCGCGACTACCTGTACATCCCCCTCGGCGGCAGCCGGGGGACGGTGCGCTTCACCTACCGCAACCTGTTCCTCACGATGGTGATCGGAGGGCTCTGGCACGGCGCTGCCACCACCTTCGTGGTGTGGGGCGCCATCCACGGCGGGTTCCTGGTGCTGGAGCGGCAGGTGAAGGCGCGGTGGCGCGAGCGGGTCCCACACCCTGTCCTACCGTCCTTCGTGACCTCTGTGCTCCAGTGGGTGCTCACCTTCCACGTGGTCTGCCTCGCCTGGATCTTCTTCCGAGCCGAGTCGGTCGGTGCCGCCTTCGACGTCCTCGGCGGCATCTTGGCCGGCAGCCAGCCGAGCGACCTCGTCACCCCGCTGCTGCTCGTGACCATCACCCTGATGCTGGCCAGCCAGTTCGTCCCCCCCAGCGCCGTCGACCCGGGCGCAGGTCCGCTACAGCGCCCTTGGCCCCGCGCTGCAGGTGGGGTTGCTCGCCGGCGCCCTCACCGTCATCGACGTGCTCGGCCCCGACGGCGTCGCCCCCTTCATCTACTTCCAGTTCTGATGGCCACCACCGGCGATCTCGCCCCCCCGCCGCCGCACACGGCCCCCCGCCCGGCTCGAAGCCGCCGACGGCGGGGCGAGGAGCCGGCCGGACGCATCCTGGTGGTCATGCTGGTGGCGCTTGGCCTGGCGGCTCTGGTGAACGCCGACGCCCTCGTGGAGCGGGCCGAGCGCAAGCCCCTGGGTGCCGGCCGAGATCGATCGCTCCTCGTCTGGCACCCCGTCCAGGACATCGCCCACGTCACCCAGCTCCATCGCTTGCGCGCCCTCGGGGACGCACTGGTCGGCAACGAGGACCGCGGTGGGGATCTGGTGCCGAAGGTGGTCACCGAGCTCGCCCCGCCCCCCGACACCGTCGTCCGCCCCACCCTGCGACCACCGGCGGCCGGCGACCCGCTGCGGGTGTACATCGGCGGCGACTCCATCGTCCGCGACGCTGGTGACGCGTTCCTGGAGATCGCCAGCGGCAGCCCGCTCTTCGACACCACGCTCCACTACGAGAACGCCACGGGGCTCACCCGCCCCGACTTCTACGACTGGCCAGCCGCCATCGCCGAGGACATGGCGTCGCACCGGCCCGAGGTGGTCTTCCTCCTCTTCGGAGGCAACGACAGCCAGGCCCTCGTCGCTCCCTCCGGGGAGACGTTCAAGGGTCCCAGCGAACCCGGGTGGCAAGCCGAGTACCGCGCGACGGGTGGGGCAGGTGATGGACCTGGCGCGGGCCGACGACCGCCTCGTCTACTGGATCGGCCTACCGCCGATGCGCGAGGCCGGCTTCAACGGTCGCGCCGCCACCATGAGCCGCATCTACCGCGAGGAGGCGGAAGCCCGCTCGTGGATGTCCTTCGTCGACACGGTGCCAGTGTTCGGTGACGCCCAGGGGCGCTACGTGGCGCGCAAGGCCAACCCTGGCGGCACCCTGGTGGACCTCCGCCAAGAGGACGGGGTGCACCTCAGCTCTCCGGGAGCCGACCGACTGGCCCGGGTCCTGCTGAGCCTCATCGACCAGGAGATCCAGCTGGCTCGCACCGAAGCGGCCGGGGCCGGCAGCACCACCACCACGGGAAGCGGCTAGCAGTCAGCCCCGCAACCTGACGGCTGCCTCGTAGGCGGCTCGCCTGGGAACGCCGAGCCGGGCGGCCACCGCCGCGGCGGCATCGCGAGCGGTATCGCCGCCGGCCAGCCTGGCCCGCACCGCCGCCTCCACCTCCTCGGCGCCCGGCGGCGGGGGCGCGGTGGCGCCAGCCAGCACGAGCGTCATCTCCCCCTTGGGCGACTGGTCGGTGGCCCAGGTCACCGCATCGTCGAGCCGGCCTCGCCACACCTCCTCGTGGAGCTTGGTGAGCTCTCTGGCCACCACCACCTGGCGGTCGTCACCGCAGGCGGCGCGGAGGTCGGTCAGCGTCCGGGCCAGGCGGTGGGGCGCCTCGTAGAGCACCACGGTCCGCAGCTCGGCGGCCACCTCGGCGACGCGGGCCGTGCGGGCGGCCCCCTTGCGCGGCAGGAAGCCCTCGAAGGCGAACCGCCCCCCCGGCAGACCGCTGGCCACGAGGGCGGCCAGCGCAGCGGACGGCCCGGGGACCACCTCCACGACGTGCCCGGCGGCGAGGGCAGCCCGAACGAGCCGCTCCCCAGGGTCGGAGATGCCGGGCATACCGGCGTCGCTCACCACCGCCACCCGTTCGCCTCGCTCGAGGCGCTGGAGGACGCCGGGCAGGGCCGCCTCCTCGGTGTGGTCGTTGACGACCACCAGGGGACGACGCGCCACCCCGGCGTGCTGGAGCAGCCGCCCGGTGCGGCGGGTGTCCTCGCAGCAGACGACGTCGGCCGCCGCCAGGGCCTCCACCGCCCTCGGGGCGAGGTCGCCGAGGTTGCCGATGGGCGTGCCCACCAGAACGAGGGGCACGTCAGTCCTTCCGTTCGAGCTGGTCGCCCACGTGCAGGCCCCATCGGGCGAAGGCCCCTGCTTCCGCCTCCAGGACCACCCGCGCCCGCAGCACGGGCCGGCTCATCCGATGGCGGCGGAGCCGGGCCACCCGGACCACCGTGAACTCGGCGTCGCACCACGCCACATCGATCGGGAACCGCATGCCGAAGGTGTGCACCGACCGGGCTGGTTCGAGGAGCAGCGCGCCGTCGAGCTCGTCGCGCCCCAGGAGACCCCGCCGGCGGGCGGCACGCGTGCCAGCCACCTCCAGCGATGCGAGCACCTCCCCGTCCCGGAGCAACCAAGCCACGGGGCGAGGCTAGGCCGCTACACGTTGAAGCGGATCTCGAGGACGTCGCCGTCCTGCACGACGTAGTCCTTGCCCTCGACCCGGAGCTTCCCCACCTCGCGGGCCTTCACCCACGACCCCAGCTCCAGCAGCTCATCCCAGTGGATGACCTCGGCGCGGATGAAGCCTCGCTCGAAGTCGCCGTGGATCACCCCGGCGCACTGGGGGGCCTTGGAGCCGGCGCGGAAGGTCCACGCCCGCGACTCCTTCTCGCCGGTGGTGAGGAAGGTGCGCAGTCCGAGCAGCTGGTAGGCGGTGTGGAGGAACTTCGGCAAGGCCCCCTCGCCCAGGCCCAAGCCCTCCAGCATCTCGGCTCGCTCGTCGGCGTCGAGGAGCGCCGCCTCCGCCTCCAGCTGGACGCACATGCCGAGCACCTCCGCCCGGCCGGCCAGCTCATCTCGGACCGGAGCCACCACCGACTCGATGTCGTCGAGCTGGTCTTCGGCCACATTCACCAGTGCCATCACCGGGCGGTTGGTGAGGAGGAACCAGGGCCGCAGCAGACGTCGCTCGTCGGGGCTGAGGTCGCTGCGGTAGACGGGGGTGCCGGCCTCCAGGACGGCCTTGGCCCGGTCGAGGGCGGCCACCTCGTCAAGAAGCGACTTGTCGCCTTTGGCCGCCTTGCGGCGCTTCTCGATCTGGGCCTCGACGGTCTCCAGATCGGCGTAGGTGAGCTCCAGCTCCACCACCTCGAGGTGCTCGAGGGGGTCGGATGGTCCGGGCACGTCGTCGTCCGCGAAGGCCCGCAGCACGTAGACGACGGCATCGACCTCACGGATGTGGCTGAGGAACTTGTTGCCGAGCCCCTCGCCCTTGCTGGCTCCGGCGACCAGACCCCCGATGTCGACGAACTGGACGGTGGCGGGGACGACGTTCTTGCTCTGGCTCATCTCGGCCAAGGCGTGGAGTCGGGGATCGGGGACCCGGGCCATGCCCACGTTCGGGTCGGTGGTGGCGAAGGCGTAAGGCGCCGCCAGGGCGCCGCCACCGGCGAGCGCGTTGTACAGGGACGACTTGCCCGCGTTGGGAAGACCGACGAACCCGAAGCGCTCCATGGCCGGGCAGGGTACGGGCCGGTGGCCGGCTCGGGCGAAGTGGGCGGCTGGGTAGCGTGGCGGAGTGCCCCCCGTCGTCATGTCGCCTGCCGATGCGCTCGACCGCGTCGTCTACCTCCTCGACCGGGCGCTGGCCGAGGGGCGGCGGGTGGCGGCCTACGCCAAGGCCCGCGACTGGGCCCGAGAGGCAGGGGATGACGAGGTGGGGCGGCTCCACCGGGCCGGAGAGCTGCTCGACCAGCCCGGGATCGGGAAGTCGACCGGGCACGTGATCGCCCTGGCCATCGACGGCGGCATCGACGAGCACCTGGCCCAGCTCGAGGCGGAGAGCGCCATCGACCCGGGTGAGGGCGCTGCGCTGCGGGCCGCCCTGAAGGGCGACTGCCACAGCCACACCACCTGGAGCGACGGCGGGGCCGCCACCGCCGAGATGGCCCGCACGGCGATGGCCCTGGGCCACGAGTACCTGGTGGTCACCGACCACTCTCCCCGGCTCACCATCGCCCACGGCCTCAACCGCGACCGCCTGCTGGCCCAGCTCGAGGAGATCGAGGCGCTGAACGCGGAGCTGGCCCCCTTCCGGATCCTCACGGGGATGGAGGTCGACATCCTGGAGGACGGATCGCTCGATCAGGACCTGGACCTGCTGGAGCGCCTCGACGTGGTGGTGGCCTCGGTGCACTCGAAGCTGCGGATGCCGGAGAAGGACATGACCCGACGGATGGTGCTGGCGGCGGCCAACCCGCACGTCGACATCCTGGGCCACTGCACGGGGCGGAAGGTGGTGGGCGCAGGTCGACCGCAGAGCCAGTTCGATGCCGACATCGTCTTCGCCGCCTGCGCCCGCTTCGGCACCGCCGTGGAGATCAACTGCCGGCCCGAGCGGCAGGACCCACCCGAGGAGCTGCTGAGCCTGGCCCTCGACTGGGACTGCCTGGTGTCGATCGACACCGACGCCCACGCTCCCGGACAGCTGGAGTGGCAGGCCTACGGCTGCGACAAGGCCGCCCGGCTGCGCATCGAGTCCGAACGAATCATCAACACGATGGACGCCGACGATCTGATCGACTGGACCACCACCCACGCAGACCGCCTGACGGGGTCGGCGGGGTGCGGTGCGGCGGGGGGCGTGGGGGGCAGAGCCTCCGGCGGAGCCCCCCACCCCGGGGCGATCCGGCTCCGCCGGTCGCCCCGGACAAGCCCGCAGCGCGAGCCGAAGGCGAGCCCCGAACAGCTCGGCGACGAAGCTCCGCTTCGGCGCCGACTACAAGAACGAGAACAGCATCACCTGGGTGCCGTAGGCGACCAGGTGCGGGCCGGCGGGATCCCAGAGGGCGAGGTCGACGCTGGCGTAGCCGTCGCCGGCGTGGCGGGCCCGGTGGTGCGCGAGCAGCCACCCGGGGGACGGAGGCCGGAAGAGGTGGAAGGTGTAGTCGACGCTCGGCGCGAACCACGAGCCAGAGTCAGGACCGAGCTTCTGACCCACGGAGCTGGGCATGGTGTCGCACAGCACGAGGGCCCCGGCGGGGTCGAGGGTGCCGTCAGGTCGCGCCGGCGGGTGGTCCAGCCGGTACCAGAACGCCGCCTCGGCCGGGCCGTCCTCGAAGGGCTCCCAGGGGCGCGCCCGATGACCGGCCGGGCTTCGACGACCTCCTCCCAGAACCGCATCGGCGGGAAGTCGAACTCGAACACGACACCGTCGGGCAGCGGGTCCCGGAAGCCGCGCACCCCC
Source organism: uncultured Microthrixaceae bacterium (assembly GCA_963795165.1). GTDB lineage: Bacteria > Actinomycetota > Acidimicrobiia > Acidimicrobiales > VFJN01 > VFJN01. The sequence continues at coordinate 1,500,368 of CAWCGT010000001.1, forward strand.
TCGGGCCCGGCCACGTCCGGCATGACGAGCTCGGTGAAGTCGAAGCCGCGACGGGGCGCACCAAAGGCGGCCATGGCGGTGAGGCCGGCGGCCGCTCCGGGGTTCCGCACCGTGGCCGAGAGCTGCGACATCGATCGGCCCCGGCGCAGGACGGTCACGTCGACCTCCACCGGCCCGCCGGCCACCTGGCCGGCGAACATGGCCGTCATCGTCCGGAGCGTCTGGTCAGGCTGGCCGAGCACCCGCTCCATCGCCCGCACGGCGATGGCCGCCACCACCCCACCCTGCGGGACGACGGCCAGCTGCCACGTGTCGCTGATGCTGGTGGCGAAGCAGCCCTCGCCCACCTCGACCAGGTCGAGATCCTCCCAGCCCGTTCCCATGCCGGGGAACCTAGCCACGAGGTCTGCGGCTCCGGCAGGCAGTTCCGTCGGCCCGGCGGGACTGGAGCGAACCAGCAACCGGCCGGTAGCGTGGCATCCCTATGTCGAAGCGCACGAAGAAGGCGACCCACCGGGCTCGGAAGAAGAAGGCCAACCACGGCCGCAAGCCGAACCGCGGCCGCAACTCGTAGCCACGGCCCTGGCCGAGGTCCCGCCGCCCCCGCCCACACGGGCTGACGACCTCGTCGAGACCCTCGCCGGCATCGAGGTCGCCGACCCGTACCGCTGGCTGGAGGACGGGACGTCCAGCGAGGTCCGAGCCTGGACCACGGCCCAGAACGAGCGCACTCGCACCGCCCTCGATGCCCTCCCGGCCCGGGGGCGGTTCCGCGCCCGCCTGGCCGAGCTGACCCAGGCGGGCACGGCCACCGCCCCGTCGGTGCGGGGTGATCGGCTGTTCACGATCGACCGCTGGGGGGACCGAGACCGGGCCGCCCTGGTGGTCCGGTCGATCGACGCGGCGGTGACCGGGCCGGGGCGCGTGCTGCTCGACCCGGCCGACGCCTCCGGTGAGGTGACCTCGGCCATCGACTGGTACGAGCCGTCCCCCGACGGTGACCTGGTGGCCTTCGGCACGTCGACTGGGGGCGACGAGCGCTCGACGCTGCACGTGCTGGAGGTCGACACCCTGCGACTGCGGTCCGACGAGATCGCCCACACCCGGGCCGCATCGGTGGCGTGGCGGCCCGACGGCTCCGGCTTCGCCTACACCCGCTACCCCGATCCCTCCGAGGTGGGCGACGAGGAGGCGGGCTACCACCGCACCGTCTGGTGGCACGACCTCGGCGCCGACTCGGTCGACGACCGCCCCTGCTTCACCGACCTTCCCACCAAGGAGGCCTGGCCCGAGGTCTCGCTGTCGGCCGACGGGCGCTGGCTCCTCGTGCACATCGAGCTGGGGTGGAGCCGCACCGACGTCCACCTCCACGACTGCCGCACCGGCACCTGGGCCACCGTGGTCGAGGGGGTGGAGGCCAACACCTGGCTGCGGGTCGACGGAGAGCGCCAGCGCTTGGTCGGCACCACCACCCTCGACGCTCCGAGGGGGCGGCTGATCGCGGCGATCCCCGGCGCTCCCGGCCCCGAGGGGTGGGTGGACCTGGTGCCCGAGGGCGACGACGTCCTCTCCGGGTTCGCCCTCACCGGCGAGCACCTGATCGTGCTCCGCAACCGGGCCGGCGTGTCCTCGCTCCACCACCACGAGCCATCCGGCGCTCCGGTGGCCGACCTCCCCGAGATCACCGGCGGCCTGGCCGCCGTCACCGGCCTGGCCAGCCACCCCAGCCGCCCGGATCTCGTCGCCGTCGCCCACACGTCCTTCACCCGGCCGGACACCGTCACGGGCTGGCGCCCCGACGCCGCCCCCGCCGCGCTGGTAGAGCTGCCGGGCCCCACCCTCGAGCCCACCCGCGTCGCCCAGGTCCGCTACCCGTCGGACGACGGCGTGGAGATCCCTCTGCTGCTCGTCCACGGGGCCCAGACCCCGATCGGCCCCGACACCCCGACGCTGCTCACGGGCTACGGGGGGTTCAACATCACCGAGACCCCGGCCTGGAGCCCGTTCGTGGCGGCATGGTGCGAGGCCGGTGGGCAGCTGGCCGTGGCCGGCCTGCGGGGTGGAGGCGAGGAAGGCGAGGCCTGGCACCAGGCGGGCATCCGCGAGCGCAAGCCGCAGGTCTTCGCCGACTTCGAGGCGGCGGCCGACTGGCTGGTGGCCGAGGGCCGAACCTCCCGGACACGACTGGGCATCCGGGGTGGGTCGAACGGTGGCCTGCTGGTGGCCGCCTGCACGACTCGGCGCCCGGACCTCTGCCAGGCGGTGGTGTGCGAGGTCCCGCTCACCGACATGGTGCGCTTCCCGCGCTTCCTGATCGCCCGGCTGTGGATCCCCGAGTACGGCGACCCGGAGGTGCCCGAAGAGCTGGCCTGGCTCTACGCCTACTCGCCGTACCACCAGGTCGTCGAGGGAGCTTGCTATCCCAGCACCCTCATCACCACCGGGGAGGAGGACAGCCGGGTCGACCCGTGCCATGCCCGGAAGCTGGCGGCTCGCCTCCAGGCGGCCACCGCCTGTGGGGACCAGCGCCCCGTGCTGCTCCGTGTCGAGTCAGCCGCCGGCCACGGCCAGGGCAAACCGGCCACCAAGCAGATCGAAGAGCGCGCCGACGTCCTCGCCTTCCTCACGACCGCCCTGGCTGGGCCCGGCTAGATCCTTCGGGGTGGACCCCTGGCGAGCGCCACAGCAGGGTGCCCGTCCAGAGCCCCAGGATCCCCAGCACGCCGAAGGCCGGACTGGCCGGGGCCGCCGAGTCGAACGACACCCCCGCCATCTTCACGGCGGCACCGGCCAAGAGGAGCCCACCGAGCACGCCGACGAACCGGGCGTACCAGGGCCACTGGTCTCGCAACCCAGCCCACAGCCCCAGGAGCCAGATGGCCCCGAAGATGGCGCCCGGCACCTGCCAGGTCGTGACGGCGATGTCGGCGATGGCGGCGAAGGCCGTCGCCGACTGGTCGGATCCGGTGGCGGCGTGCTCGCGGATCAGCGGCTCGCCGGCGCCGGCGAAGGCGGCGGCCGCCGCGGCTCCGAGGATCCCGTAGGCGACGCCCGCCAGCGTCGTGAGATCGCCCCACAGCGGGGACCGCAGGGCCAGCCGGGCCCGGAGGGCGACGGCCGCCGGTACCAGCAGGAGGTAGGACCCAAGCATGTCGGCGAGGAGGGAGAGGCGGAACAGGCCGGCCCGGCCGGTTCCGACGGTGACGAGGTCGGCGACGTCGACGATGAACGAGCCGTCGTGGTAGCGCACGGCATCCCACGTGGCGGCGTGGACCAGCACGAGGACCCCGGCCAGGATGGCGACGGCGCCCGCGGCCCGCTCGGCGGGACGGTCGATCGTCGGGGGGCTCGGCGTCACCGGACGGGGAGGTCCATCACCGCACCCTCGGCGGCGGCGGTCACCGGCACACCCGCGTCGGCGAACCCGGCCACGATCGTGTCGAGCTCCTCGTCGGTGCGGGTGGGGTCGTGGTGGAACAGGAGGACGGCCTTGGCGCCGGCCACCTCGGCCAGGCGCACCGGGTAGTCGACCGCCGAGTGCCCGAAGGCGGCCCGGGCGGGCAGCTCCTCGGCCGTGTGCTGGGCGTCGTGGATGAGGAGGTCGACATCGGCGGCCAGGGCCAGGGCGGCGTCGTGGTAGGGGCCCCAGCCGTCGGGGCCCGGTCCCAGGGCCACCGGCCCGTGGTCGGACAGGTACGCCACCGCTGCGGTGCCGTCGCTGACCCGGTAGCCGAAGGTTCGGCCACCCTTGTGCGGGATGTCGAGGGCCAGCACCTCGAAGCCGGCCAGGTGGTGCTCGCCGGGCGGAAGGCTTTCGAAGCGTCCAGTGCCCGCGCAGGCCCTCCGGACCGATCGGGAAGTGCGGCGGCGACATGGCGCGGCGTAGCACGTCGATGGCCTCGTCGCCGTCCTCCTGGTCGGGGAGGCACAGGCGCACCTCGGCCCCGTCGTCGTCGATGGCCCGGGAGAAGGGCAGGCCCTGGGTGTGGTCCCAGTGGAGGTGCCCCAGCAGGAGGGCGCCCACGAAGGGACGCTCCCCCAGCAGGGCTCCCAGCCCGCGCAGCCCGGTGCCAGCGTCGAGCACCAGGCTCGGGGGGTGGCCGTCGCGCGCCAGGGCCACGCAGGATGTGTTGCCGCCGTGGCGCGCGAAGGCGTGCCCGGGGGCGGGGGTGGACCCCCGCACGCCGAGCACGTGGACCCTCACGCTGGGCCTTCGGCTGCTCCTCGCGCCGGTGACCCTCGCTCACCTCGGCCAGGGCAGCCAGGTCGAGCTCGCACCTTGCGGGCCTCCGCCACCTTGCAGGGGCTGACCGCCAGGAGGGTGGCCGTCCGCCGCCCACCCTCCAGCACGGCCCGCTCCCCGATGAGGGCGCCCGGCCCGAGGGCCGCCACCTCCTCGCCGTCGACGACCACCTGGATGACGCCGTCGAGCAGCAGGTAGATCGCGTCGGCCTCCTCGCCCTGCTGGGTGAGGGCGGCCCCCGCCTTCAGCTTGCGGATCTTGGGCTTGCCCTCGCCCATGATCACCCGGGAGAGCTGGCGCTCCATCGCCGTCTCGACCGCGGTCACCAGCGCCGGCGAGTCCTCCCCGCCCCAGGGGCTGTTGTCGCCGAAGGCGTGCCGGTACCAGTCCTTGAAGTCCACCAGGCCGCTCTTGGCGGCCAGCTTCCCGTCGGGACCGTAGATCCAGTGCCGTGGGAAGGGGCTGGCCCCGTCGAGATCCCAGTCGGTCGTCCCGTCGGTGTGGATGGTGAGCGACAGCGTCGACCACGCCGTCGGCGCGTGGTACTGCACGAACGGCGGCTTGGCCACCCGCCGGGGCGCCGGCACACCGGTGCGACCGCCGGCCGTCTGGGTGAACCGCACCCAACCGTCGCCCACCTCGGGCTCCGCCTGCAGGTCGGGGTAGGCGACGGCTTGGAAGGTGGCCGAGGCGCTTCCGAGGCCCATGGTGGTCGAGCCGATCACCCCACCGCCGGTGTAGCCGTGGCCGGTGATGGCGCCGGCGTCGTCCACCTCGATCCAGGCCCGGAGGTCGTTGGCCACCCGGAACAGGTCGCGGGCCTTCCAGTCCTCCAGGTCGCCCAGCTCGTCCGGGCAGCGGCTCGTCGTAGTGGGCGATGCCGAGCTCGAACGGCGCCTTCAGCGCGCCCTTGACAGCCTCCGACGGGATCCACGACACCGCGACGACCCTCGACTTCGATCTTCATCGTGCCCTCCTCCTCCTGTGTCGGTCGATGCGCCCACCATCCGGCCGTGAGGCCCGTGCGCCCAAGGGCGCTGTCAGGTGTCGGCGGGGTGGGGCTGGCACCCCCTGCTCGCCGCATGGCTGCCCCCTTCCGCCAGGCGTCCGCGATGTGGCTTGATGGGGGCCATGGCCGACGGCGTGATCACCGTGGTGCTGGCCGACGACAACCTGATCGTGCGCGCCGGCGTGCGCGCCCTGCTCGCCCGGGAGGCCGACGTCGAGGTGGTGGGCGAGGCCGCCGACCACCCCGAGCTGCTGGCCGCCGCCGAGGAGCACCAGCCCCAGGTGGTCGTCACCGACATCCGCATGCCGCCCACGTTCCAGCGCGAGGGCATCGACGCCGCCAAGGAGATCCGCCAGCGCAACCCCGGCACCGGGATCGTGATCCTGTCGCAGTACGACGACCCCGAGTACGCCGTCTCGCTGCTGGCCGACGGTGCGGCCGGCTACGCCTACCTGCTGAAGGACCGGCTGGCCGAGGGCGACCAGCTGATCGACGCCATCCGGGCCGTGGCCACCGGCGGCACGCTCCTCGACCCGGTGATCGTCGACGCGCTGGTGCGCCCCGTGCAGGCCGGCCGACGACGACCTCAGCCACGCCGACCAGGAGCTGCTCACCTTCATCGCCGAGGGCAAGCCCATCAAGGCCATCGCGGTCGCCCGCCAGACCACCCCGGAGGCGGTCTCGGACGCCGTGGAGCACCTCTTCCTGGATCTCGCCAAGGGCGCGTCGACCGGCGCCGAGAGCGCCCTGCGCCGCCTGCGCATGCTGCACCAGGCCATCGTCGACCGCGAGGAGCAGGGCGAGACCCTCTCCCGGCTCCTGCCCGGCGGGTCTGGCCGAGAAGCTCCGCAACGAGGGCAAGCACATCGGCGAGACCGAGGAGCTCGAGGTCACCGTGCTGATGTCGGACATCCGCAGCTACTCGTCGATCGCCGAGCGCATCTCCCCCACCCACCTGGCCGCCCAGCTCAACGAGCACCGGGCCGCCATGAACCGGGCCATCATCGGCGCCGGCGGCACGGTGATGCAGTTCGTCGGCGACGCGGTGATGGCGGTGTTCGGCGCCCCCTTCCCGCAGCCCGACCACGCCGACCGGGCGGTCGAGGCGGCCCTCGCCATGCACCGGTCGCAGCACGAGCTCAACCAGGCGTGGGAGGGTACGGACCGGGAGGAGTTCCTGCTCGGCATCGGGCTCTCCACCGGCAAGGCCGCCGCCGCGCTGCTCGGCTCTGAGGAGCGCTTGGAGTACACGCTCGTGGGCGACACGGTGAACCTGGCGCAGCGACTGCAGGAGATGGCCCGTCCGGGTGGGCAGACCATCCTCAGCGAGGCCACCTGGGAGGGGCTCACCGACACCGCCGACCGCCACCCCGAACCCACCCGAGCTCGTCAAGGGCCGGGCCACCCCTGTCACCACCTACCGGATCGAACGAGAGACCTGGAGCCAGCCATGACCACCACCGAGCCCGCCCCCACCCGCCCCGCCCCGCGCCGACCGACCTGGTGCTCGACGTCCGCGGCGTGCGCCGCACCTTCGAGGCCGAGAACGCGCCCGGTGCGGGCCCTGCGGGGCGCCGACTTCCCGATGACCCGCGGCGAGTTCGTGGCGATCATGGGCCCGTCGGGCTGCGGGAAGTCCACGCTGCTCAACCTGGTGGCCGGCCTCGACCAGGCCGACGAGGGCACCATCCTCCTGGCCGACGAGGAGGTCACCGGCAAGACCGAGGACGAGCTGGCCCGGATGCGGCGCAAGCACATCGGCATCGTGTTCCAGTTCTTCAACCTGCTCGAGGGCATGACCGTGCTCGAGAACGTGGCCCTCCCGGCGATGGTCGCCGGACTCAAGCGCAAGCCGGCCGAGACCCGCGGCCGCGACCTGCTCGACCTCCTCGGCCTGCTCCGACAAGGCCAAGGCGGCCCCCGGGCTCGCTGTCGGGCGGGCAGCGCCAGCGGCTGGCCATCGCCCGTGCCCTGGCCAACGAGCCCACGCTGCTGCTGGCCGACGAGCCCACCGGCGCCCTCGACTCCGAGGGCGGCCAGGAGGTCATCGAGCTGTTCCGCCGCCTCCACCAGCAGCGGCCAGACGATCCTCATGGTCACCCACGACGACGACGTGGCCGCCGCCGCCCAGCGCATCGCCCGCATGAAGGACGGCAAGGTCATCGATCCCGGCGACGGCTCGGTCGTCGCCGCCCCGACCGGCTGACGCGCCGGCGCTCGCGACCGTCCGCACATGATCGCCTACCTCACCGCCATCGAGCTCCGTCGCCACTGGCGGAGCACGCTGCTCGTGGCGGTGCTCGTGGCGATGGTGGTGGGCACGGTGCTGGCGGCCACAGCAGGGGCGCGCCGCTCCAGCACAGCGTTCGACCGCTACCTCGACGATCTGGTGGCACCCGACGCCATGGCTTTCGGTGATCCGGCCGTGCGAAGCCGGCTCGACGAGCTCCCCGGGGTGGCCCACGCCCTCGACATGGACCTCCCGGCCGTGTGGCCGCCCGGCGACGACTTCTTCTACCCGATGGTCGCCGAGCCGTCGGGCACGATCCTCTACGAGATGGTCCGCCTGCCCGTCGTCGACGGCCGGCTGCCGGACCCCGACGAGCCGCTCGAGATGGTGGTGAGCGAGCGCACCGCTGACCGCCTCGGGGTGGGTGCGGGCGACGAGCTCGCCATGGAGAGCGCCACGCCAGCGCAGCGCGGACGATCCTCGCCGAGAGCGGCGGCGACCCTGTCTCCGACGGCCCGCAGCTCACGTTCACCGTCGTCGGCGTGGTGCGCGATCCCGGCGACATCGGTGCTCGCAAGGACGACATCGCGTTCGTCGTACCTCTCCCCCGCCTTCCGGCGCGAGCACCCGCTCGAGGAGATCGGGACGCTCACCGAGGGAACCTTCATCAAGATGCGTCCGGGTCATCCGCTCCGCTCGGTGACCGAGGCCGTCCGCGGCGAGGAGGTGGAGCTCGACACGAGCTTCATCAGCACCGACGCGCTGCGACGTCAGATCGAGCCGACCACCCAAGCGATCGGTACCGCCCTGCTCGTCTTCGGCGGTGTCGTCGCCCTGGCCGGCATCGCCGCCCTCGCCCAGGTGGTCGCGCGCCTCCAGCAGACGATCGGCGACGACGACCGCACGCTCGCGGCGCTGGGCGTTCCTCGGTCCACCCGATGGATCCGCCTCGTCGTGTCCGGAGCCACAGCCGTCACCGCCGGGACGGTGATCGGCATCGGTCGCCGCCGCCGCGGCGTCGCCGCTGTTCCCGATCGGTCTGTCCCGGCGGGCCGAGCCCGACCCGGGAGTGCACGTCGACGCGCTCGTCCTCGGCCTCGGCGGGGCCGTGGCGCTGGTGGTGGGGCTGGCCCTCCTCGGCTCGCTGGCCGGTGGCACGGGTTCGACGGTCGAGCTCGGCCAACCCTCGTCTGCGAGTCAGCGGTCCGGGCCGCGTCGCGGCCCGCTCGGGCGCACCCACGCCGGTGGTGAGCGGGGTCACGCTGACCTCGGGCACCCCCGGAGCCCCCAGCCGGGCGGCGGTGAGCGGTGTGCTCCTCGGCGTCGTTGGGGTCCTGGCGGCGCTGATCTTCGGGGCCAGCGTCTCGCAGCTTCGCACCGCGCCCGACCTCTATGGCTGGGGCTGGGATGCCGTCATCGAAGGCGCCGACCGGCAAGACCTCGGAGAGGGGCCGTTCGACACCACGGCCCTCCTCGCCGACGACGACGTGACCGACGTGGGCATGGTGACCCGCCAGATCCCCGTGACGCTCGACGGCGTCCCCGAGTTCGCCATGACGACGCGTGACGTCAAGGGGCACCTGCGCCCCGTCATGGTTCGAGGGCAGCGAGCCGGTGGGGGCCGACGAGCTGGCCCTCGGAGGCGACACCGCCGACCGCGTCGGGGTGGGGATCGGCGACCGGGTGCGGGTGTCGGTGGGCGGCGACGCCGTGCCGATGCGGGTCTCGGGGATCGTGGCCCTGCCCGGTGCCGTAGGACGGAGGTTCGAGCGCCAGCGGCGCCTACTTCACCGCGGCCACCGCAGACGCGATGGGGTTCGACGACTCCTGCGCCAACGGGGACTCGTGCACGCGGTCCGTCGGGCTGGCGGTGCGCGACGGCGTCGCCTCGAGCACGATCGCCGAGCGCTACTCAAACCCCGACCACGGTGTCGCGGTCTACCTCCCCGAACCGTCCGCCGAGGTCGAGCGGCTCACCGCCGTGCAGGACCTCCCCTCGTTCCTGGCCGGGTTCCTCGCCCTGCTGGCCGCCACGGCCATCAGCTTCGCCGCCGCCAGCACGGTGCGCCGCCGCCGGGCCGACCTGGCCGATCCTGCGGGTGCTCGGGATGACCGGGCGCCAGCTCCGCACCACCGTCACCGTGCTCGTGCTGGCGCTCACCGCACGTCGGCGCCACGATCGGGCACCGTGATCGGGCTGGTCGTCGGCCGGCTGGTGTGGCGAGCGGTGACCGACAGCGCCTCGCTGCCCTACGCACCCGACGTCCCGTTCGCCATCATCGTGGTCGTCCCGTTGTCCGCCCTGGTGCTGGCGCAAGGATCAGCCACGCTCAGCCGGTCGGTCCGCCGGACGGACCCCTGCTGCAGAGGTGCTGAGGACGGAATGATCCCCACAGACGGAGCCTTCCTGTGACAACCGTGCCGACCTCGATCGATCACACGCTCGAACGACCCGTAGCCGCCGCCCGGGCGAAGCCGCTGGTGGCGCTGATCGCCATCACCGCCCTCGCACTAGCCGCCGCCAGCCTCACCGACGGCGACCTCGTGGCCGGCAGCTGGGTGCGGGCCGGCCTGGTGGCCACCTGGGCCCTGGCCGCCCTGGTGCTCGCCACCCGGGGCAGCGCCCCGCTCGGTGCGGTGGTGGCGCGGCGCCGCGGTGGCCGGGGGCGTGTGCGCCGCCACCGCATCCTCCGCCGACCTCGACGCTGGTTCACGTGATCGCCTCCTCGCTGATCCCGGCCACCGCGCTGCACCTGGAGGTGGCCATCCCCACCGGGGAGATCGGGAAGCGCTACCACCGCAACCTGGTGCTCGTCGGCTACGGAGTGGCCCTGGCGGTGGGTCTCGCCCTCGGGGCGGCTGACCGCGTGCCGGCCGTCCCGGCCGTGGCCACCGCGGTGATCGGCAGCGCTGCTGTTGGGTCTCCCGATCACCCACCAGCGCTACCGGGCCTCCACCGGCCTGGCCCGCCAGCGGCTGCAGCTGGTGGGCTGCGCCACCGCGATCATCGTGGAGGTGGCCCTGGTGGTGGCGGCCCTGCGCCTGCTCGTGGACTGGCCCCACGCACGCCGGCGAGGTGGCCGCCGGCGCCACCGCACTCATCCCCCTGGCCTTGGCGGCCGGGACGAGCGCCAAGATCTCTCGCAACGTCGACCGGCTGCTCGTCCACACCGTGTCGGCCACCGGACTGACGGCCGTGGTGGTGCTGGTGTACCTCGTGATCGTGATCGGCCTGGGCCGGGCGCCGGCGGACGACGAGCGCACGCTGCTGGTGCTGTCGATGCTGGCCGCGGCGGTGGCCTCGCTCGCCTACGTGCCTGCCCGGGAGCGACTGGCCGAGACGGCCAACCGGCTGGTGTACGGCGAGCGCCACCCGCCCGACGAGGTGCTGCGCACGTGGGGCAGCCGCCTCAGCCGCTCCATCCCGATGGACGAGCTGCTGCTGCAGCTGGCGGAATCGCTGCGCAAGGTGCTGGTGCTGCGCCGGGCGGAGATCTGGACCGGCACACCGGACCGTCTCGAGCTGGCCGTGTCGGTCCCGGACCGCACGGCACCCCCGCTCCTGCTCGGCGCCGAGGAGCGCCCAGTGGTCACTCGAGCGGGCGTCACCGGCAACGCCTGGCTGGAGGTGTGGCTCCCCGCCCTGCTGGAGGGGCGCACCAACGCCCAGCTGCGGGTGGCCCCGGCCTCCCACTCCGGGACGCTGCTCGGGCTCCTTGTGATCGAGCGGGCCGCCGACGGCGATCAGTTCACCGACGAGGACGATCGGGTGCTGACCGAGCTGGCTCGACAGGTCGGGTCTGGCCCTGCACAACGTGCAGCTCGACTCCGCCCTGCAGGAGAGCCTGGAGAACCTGGAGCGAGCCAACGAGGACCTGCGCAGGCCTCCCGCGCCCGCATCGTGGCCACTGGTGACGCCGAGCGGCGCAAGATCGAGCGAAACCTCCACGACGGCGCCCAGCAGCACCTGGTGGCTCTGGCCGTGAACCTCCGGCTGACCAAGGACATCCTGGCCGACGATCCGGAGGCGGCGGCCGAGATGCTCGACGCTCTGGCCGACGCGGTGAAGGACACCATCCAGGAGCTACGCAGACCTCGCCCACGGCATCTACCCACCCCTGCTGATGGACAGCGGCCTCCCCGAAGCTCTCCGGGCGGCGGCCAACCGCAGCCCCCTGCAGGTGTCGGTCATGGCTGACGGGGTCGGGCGCTACTCGAGCGAGATCGAGGCGGCCGTGTACTTCTGCTGCCTCGAGGCCCTGCAGAACGCGGGCAAGCACGCCCCCGATGCCACAGTGGACGTTCAGGTCGTGGAGGACGCTGGCGAGCTGCGGTTCACCGTGTCCGACGACGGCCCCGGGTTCGACGTCGCCGTCGCCACGGCCGGACACGGGTTCGTGAACATGAGCGACCGGGTCGGGGCCATCGGCGGCACCGTGGATTGGCGCTCGGAGCCGGGCGCAGGGGCCAGCATCCACGGCACCATCCCGCTCCCGTGAGCGCCGTCACCGCCTTGGCGCGGGCGGAGCTGCGCCGTCGATGGTGGGCGCTGGTCCTGCTGGGCCTTTTGGCCGGTGCCGTCGGCGCCGCGGCCACCAGCGCGGTCGCCCTGGCCCGGCGGACCACCACGGCCTACGACCGGCTCGAGGTGGCCACCGGCGCGGACGACGCTCGGGGGATGGTGCTGGCCCACCCAGACCTCGTGGACCAGATCCTCGATCTGCCGCAGGTCGCCGAGGGCTGGGAGGGCGGCATCGGCATCGCCAAGCTCGACGACGAGTTCAACTTCCTGGGCGTCACCGCCGGTCCGGCCGAGCCGTCGTCGCTGCTGCGACCCATAGTGCTCGACGGTCGGCCGCCGGGTCCCTCGGACGAGCCCGACGTCATCGAGATCACGCTGCGGGAGGACTTCCAGCGAGCGTTCCGGATCCCGCTCGGCACCGAGGTGCCCGTGCGGTTCCTCACCGAGGACGACTACTACCGGTTCGACACGGGCTTCGAGGGAGGCGAGCCGCACGGGCCTCAGCACCGGCTCCGCGTGGTGGGGACCGTGCGTCTGGCGGGCAGCGAGTCCACCCTCCCCCCCGCCTTCGCCAGCCCCGAGGCCCTGGCCGCGCACCCCGACGCCTTCCTCGGGCGCAGCTGGTTCGCCCGGCTCGACGGCGGCGACGCCGCCCTCGACCGCTTCCGCGCCGATGTGGCCCGTTTGGCCGACGGTCTGACGCTCCCCCCGAAGCGCAGGAGTTCGAGGTCGTCAGCATCGACAGCACCGCCGAGGCGTCCGCAGCCGTCGACAACACCGCCGTGCTCCTGGGGCGGGCCCTTCTCGCCATGGCGGCCGCCATCGCGCTGGTCGGCTCGATCGCCGTCGCCCAGGCCGTGGCCCGCCACAACGGCGCCAACGCCGCCGACCGCCAGGTGGAGGGGGCGCTGGGGCTGACCGTTCGCCAGCAGCTGCTCGCCCGCCTGGCGGTGGCCGTCGTGCCCACCACCATTGCGCTGACGGCGACGCTGGCGGGAGCGACGGCCGCCAGCTCGCTCGACCCCATCGGTGCCGTGCAGCTCTACGAGCCGCACCCTGGGCGCAGCGTCAACGCAGCGGTGGTGGCTGGCGGCGGAGCGCTCACCACCCTCGCGGTGGCGGCCAGCTTTGCCACAACCAGCCGCTGGGCCCGTCGGCGGTCGGGCCTCCCGCTGCGGGAGAGCGCCCTGGTCGGTCGAGCCACCCGCGTCGGCGGCGCGCCGTCCACGGTGCTCGGGCTCCGCTTCGCGCTGGAGCCGGGGCGCGGCGACCGCGCCGTGCCCGTCCGTCACGGCGATCACCGGGGCGGTGATCGGGACGGCGGGGGTGGTGGCCGGGCTGGTCTTCGTGGGCAGCCTCGATCGGCTGGTGGCCTCGCCGAGCCGGTCTGGAACCCCCTACGACATCCAGGTGTCGGACGTGACCGTCGAAAAGCTGGGACCAGAGGTGGTCGACGACCCGCGGATCGACGCGGTGGTCGAGACGGCCAGCGCTCCGGTGTCCCTCGACGGCCTCGAGCTCAGCGGTCACGCCCTCACCGAGGTCCGGGGCCGGGCTGGCGTCGACGTGGTGACGGGCCGTCTGCCGCGCACCCCCGATGAGGTGGTGCTGGGTCTGCGGGCCGCCCAACAGCTCGGGATGGAGGTGGGCGACGCCGTGCGGGCCCGGCCCGCCGATGGCGAGCCCATCGACCTGGCGGTGGTGGGCACGGCGGTGGTCCCGGCGCTGAACGGCGAGCAGCTCGGGCTCAACGCCCTGCTCACCGCCGACGGGTTGGCCCGGGCTGGGCGGGCGGCCCCCTTCACGGGGGCGGCGCTGACGGTCGCTCCCGGCCAGGACCCCGACGAGCTGGAGGCGGCGCTGGCCGAGCGGTTCGAGGCCGGACCAAAGGCAGTCCCGATGGAGGTCCAGAACCTCGACGCCCTGGGGCGACTTCCCAGCGCCGTGGCCGGGCTGGTGGGGGTGGTGGCCGTGGCCGCCTTGGTCAACGCCCTGGCGGTGGCCGTCCGCCGGCGGCGGGGCGACCTCGCCCTGCTGCGGGCCATCGGCTTCACCGGGACGCAGACGGGGGTGGCGGTCGTGGTGATGGCGTTGGCCATCGTGACCATCGGTCTGTTGATCGGTGGGCCCGTCGGGCTGGCCATCGGGTCCACCCTCTGGCGGGTGACGGCCTCGGGTGCATTCGTGGCCACCGATGCCAGCATCCGGTGGGGGCTGGTGGCCGGGGTGGCGCTCGGGGCGATGGTGGTGGCGTTGGTCGCCTCGCTGGCCCCCGCCCGGCGAGCGGCGCAGCAGTCGCCGGGGCCGGTGCTCAGAACCGAGTAGCGATCACCCGCCGGCCTGCGGACGCTCGTCCCACAGCCGGCGGATGAGGTCGGGACCGAGCTCCTCCTTGTTCACGTAGGCGGCGAACCCCGACGACTCGGCCTCGGGCGGCAGGTCGGACCGCTGGTAGGTGGAGCACAGGAACACCGTGGTGCCCGGCACGGCGGCGATGATCTGGCGGGTGGCCTCGATGCCGTTGAGGCGCGGCATGTTGATGTCCATCAGCACCAGGCTGGGCCGCAGCTCGCGAACCAGCTCCACCGCCTCGTCGCCGTCGGCGGCCTCCCCCACCAGCTCGAAGCCCTCCGTGCGACGGAGGACAGCGCGCGCGGCGAGGCGGAAGGGCAGCTGATCGTCCACGATCAGCACCGTCACCACGTCGGCCGCAACCATCATCTCCTGGTCATCTTCCTCGGGCACCGCCCATGCCTCCCAGGGTGGGGCCAGGTGTCCGGGGGGTGTGGCTACCCTCCCCCCGGATCAACCGGCAGCCAAGTACAGCAGCACCGCCTTCACGCGGCGGTTCACGTCGATCTCCTCGGACAAGCCGAGCTTGGAGAAGATGGAGTTGGTGTGCTTCTCCACCGCCCGCGTCGAGAGCACCAGCGACGCTGCGATGGCCGCGTTGCTCTTGCCTTGGGCCATCTCGCCCAGGATCTCTCGTTCACGGGGGGTGAGGCGGTCGATGTCGGACGACGCTGGGCGCTTGGTGGCCACCAGGGATTCGACCACCTTGGAGTCGATCACCGACCCCCCTGCGGCCACCTCCCGGATGGCCGCCAGCAGCTCGTCCACCTCGCTGACGCGCTCCTTGAGGAGGTAGGCCCGCCCCTCCGACCCACCCTCGAGCAGGGCGAGGGCGTAGGCGGGGTCGGCGTACTGGCTGAGCACCACCACGCCCACCTCGGGGTGGCTCTCCCGCAGGGCGGCGGCGATCTGGATGCCCTCATCGGTCCCGGTGGGCGGCATGCGGATGTCGGTGACCACCAGATCGGGCGAGGCCGAGTCGATGAGCGCCTCGAGCTCGGGTCGGTCGCAGGCCGTGCCCACCAGCTCGAGGTCGTCGGCCCGCTCCAGCAGGCGCGCGATCCCCTCACGCAGCAACGTGTTGTCCTCGGCGAGCACCACCCGGATGGGCACGATTCGCCAGCCTAGGAGACCGCCACAGCGCGACCGGACCTCCTCGACCTCAGCGCAGCACCGTCGCCAGCGCTGCCTGCGCGGCGTGCTGGCCGCACATCCCGTGGACGCCCCCACCGGGAGGGGTGGACGCCGAGCAGAGGAACAGGCGCGGGTTGGGGGTCTTGTAGGGGTGCACGCCCGGGCGGGGCCGCATGGCCAGCTGGAGGCCCGCGTGGGACCCGCCAGCGATGTCGCCCCCGATGTTGTTCGGGTTGTGGGCCTCGTACCACGCGCTGTCGCCCACGTGTCGGGCCAGCACCACGTCGCGGAACCCGGGTGCGAACCGCTCGATCTGCCCTTCGATGGCGTCGGTCATGTCGAGGGTGGAGCGGGACGGGACATGCGTGTAGGTCCAGAGCGTGTGCTGGCCCTCCGGGGCCCGGCTGGGATCGAAGGGGCTCTGCTGACCCACCAGCACGAAGGGCCGGGCCGGGTGCCGACCGGCGGCCACGTCGGCCTCGGCCTGGGCCACCTCGGACAGGGTGCCCCCGAGATGCAGGCAGCCGGCGCGGCGGGCGTCGGCGTTCGTCCACGGCACGGGCTCGGACAGGGCGTAGTCGATCTTGAAGACCCCCGGCCCGTACTTGAACCGCCCCATGCGCCGCCGGTAGGAGGCGGGCAGGGCGTCGCCGCAGATGCGAAGGAGCTGTCGGGGGGTGACGTCGAACAGCACCGCTCGTGACGCAGGGACGTCGTCGAGGGAGCGGACGGGCCGGCCCGTCTCGATGCTGCCGCCCAGCTCGGCCAGCCGCTTGGCCATGGCGTCGGCGATGGCCTGCGACCCTCCTCGGGCACTGGGCCAGCCGGCCACGTGCCCCGAAGCCAGGAGCATGAGCCCCATGGCCGAGGTGAGGGGACGGCTGAGGGGCAGGAAGGCGTGGGCCGACGCGCCGGCGAAGAGGCCACGCGCCTCCTCGGTGGTGAAGACCCGGCCGAGGACAGTCGCCGGCAGGGCTCCCCGGGCGCCGAACGCGGCCATGGCAAAGGGGTGGCGGGGCACGCGGAGCAGCGGACCCAGCAGCGCGGGGGCCAGCTGGTCCCAGTGGCGGGCCGCCCAGCCCACGTGGCGGTCCCAGGATCGGCTGTCGGCACCCAGTCCGGCCAGCGGTGTCGGGGAGCGAGCGCCGCAGGACGCCCGCCCGCCCGTCGTCGAGCGGATGGACGAGGTCCACCTCCGGCTGGATCAGCTCCAGCCCGTGCCGGTCGAGCCCGGCATCCTTGAAGAACGGCGACACGGCAGCCAAGGGGTGGATGGCCGAGCAGATGTCGTGCACGAACCCGGGGAGGGTCAGCTCGGCGCTGCGAACGCCACCGCCGATGGTGTCGGCCGCCTCCAGGACGAGCACCGACCGGCCCGCCTCGGCGCAGGTGATGGCGGCCGCCAACCCGTTCGGTCCCGATCCCACGACGACGACGTCCGGCACCCCTCCACCCTACGGTGTGGCCATGGGTGTGACGATCGACGAGATCCAGGTGGGCGACCCGCCAGAGGCATGGACCGCCGCCGGCTACCACGTCGACGACGACGGCACCTGCCGCATCGGCGCGGTGCGGGTGCGCCTGGTGGGTCGGGACCGGGGAAAGCGGATCCTCGGCTGGACGCTTCGAGGTGGGGCTCCCGGCGCGCTCGGCCGGAGGCTCCCTCGACGGGCTCCCCACCGCCGCCTCCGACGCTCCCCCCGGCCCGCCGGCCCGACACCCCAACGGCGCCACCCACATCGATCATGTGGTGGTCCTCTCCCCCCACCTGGACCGCACGGCCGCGGTGCTGACCGAGCTGGGCCTCGATCGACGCGGCGAGCGGGAGTCGGACACCTACGGCGCCCCGATGCGGCAGCTCTTCTATCGGCTGGGCGAGGTGATCCTGGAGCTCGTGGGGCAGCCCGATGTGGCCGGCGACGGGGCACCGGGGTTCTTCGGACTGGCCGTCACGGTCGAGGACCTCGACGCCGCCAGCCGACTGCTCGGCGATGGGCTCGGCGCGGCCAAGGAAGCGGTGCAGCACGGTCGGCAGATCGCCACCCTCAGGCACCGCGACCTCGGCATGAGCGTGGCCACCGCGCTCATGTCGCCCGAGCCCCGGCCCTGACGCACCGCCGCGCGAGGACCCGTCAGGCCACCGCGTCCAGCGCGGCCGCCCGCAGCGGCTGGCTGGTGGCGGCGGTCACCACCGCGCCGCACCGTCGGCACGTGAGGGCGAGCACGTCGCCCGAGGGGGTGGGCACCGCGTGGACAGACCGGGCGCCGCGAAGCTCGCGGAGGCCGCAGCGAGAGCAGTCGCAGAGGGTCATGGGGGCATCTTCCGCCCTCGGCTGTAGAAGCGCTAGCGATCATCCCTTGCTCTGAACATCAGCCTGACTGATACTTGGGCCATGGAGATCGAGGTTCGCCACCTGCAGGCCCTGCTCGCGGTGGCCGAGCACGGCACCTTCGGTCGGGCGGCCCAGGCCCTCGGCTACACGCAGTCGGCGGTGAGCCAGCAGATCGCCGCGCTGGAGCGGGCGGTGAGCGCCCCCGTGTTCGACCGGCCCGGCGGCCCCCGCCCGGTGCGCCTCACCCCGGCGGGCATGGTGCTCCTCGAGCACGCCGAGGTGGTGCTGACCCGGCTGCGGGCGGCGGCCGCCGACGTGGAGGCCGTGGCTCGAGGAGACCGAGGTCGGCTGCGCGTCGGGATCATCCAGAGCGTCGGCACCAAGATCCTCCCCGAGCTCCTCACCGGCTTCGTCGCCGACCGGCCGGGCATGGAGCTGGCGCTCCACGAGGCCCAGGACCCGCAGGACCTGTTGGACCTGGTGGCCGCCCAGGAGCTCGATCTGGCCTTCTCCGAGCAGCTCGACCCCGACGGGCCCTTCGCCACCCGCCTGGTGCTCGAGGACCCGTTCGTGGTCCTGGCGCCGAACACCGCCGAGTGGCAGGGCCGGCCGAGCATCACCATCGAGGAGCTGGCGCGGCACCCCCTGGTGGGCAACCGAAACGCGTCGTGCTTCGCCCAGTCCCTCCGAGCCTTCGGGGAGCTGGCCACCAGCTTCGTGTTCCAGAGCGACGACAACACCACGATCCAGAGCTGTGTGGCGGCGGGCCTCGGCGTGGCGCTGACTCCGATGCTCACCATCGACCTCGACGACCCGACCACCACCGTGGTGGAGGTGATGCCCCCGGTTGCCCCCCGCACGCTCACCGTTTCCTGGCACGCTGAGCGCCGGCCCTCGGCGCTCCTCGACGGGTTCGTCGCCGCCACCCTCGAGGTGTGCGCTGGCATCGCCGAGGAGTTCGCCACCGGGCGCGCCGCGTGAGCCGGCGGCAGTAGCGTCGGGCACCCATGCTCGACCACGTCTTCACCGACGCCATCGGGGCGCTCCGCGACACCTTCGAGAAGGCGTTCCTCGAGCGTCAGGCCTTCGAGGAGCGGTTCCAGGTGGACGTGCTCCTGGGCGACACCACGTGGGAGACCTCCTACGGGCTCCCCGGTGAGGGCCTGCCCCCGCGCGTGCAAGCCGACATCACCCTCGACTGGCCGACCTGGGCGCAGACGTCGTACCGCTCCTGGTACATCGGCGAGCCCGCCGACGAGGCGCCCCGCATCGAGATCGAGATCGTCATGCGCATCCAGCGCCTGGCCTCGATGCCCGACGTCAAGCCGGTGCTCGCGGTGCTTCCCGAGACGAGCCCTCCGATCGGCGCCGAGCGACTCGAGCGCTCGTCGCCCACCGTGGAGATCGCCTTCAGCAACGAGCTGGAGGCCGAGGACTGGGCCCTCGAGGTGAGCTACGAGGGCAGCTACGAGCTCGACGAGGCCACCCTGGCCGACGGCTCCATCCTCGACGATCACTTCTCCGCCATGGGGGGGTGGATCGCGTCGACGCTGGTCCGCCTCGGTGACCTGAAGCTCGACTTCCTGCCTGCCGACGAGGAGGGGTGACATGACCGACGATCTGGTGCTGGTGGATGTGGCCGGCGGGGTGGCCACGGTCACCCTCAACCGCCCGGACGCCCGCAACGCGCTCAACCGAGACCTGCGACGAGCGCTGCCCCGAGCCCTCACGGAGCTCGACGGGCGTGAGGACGTGGGCGCCATCGTCCTCACCGGAGCCGACCCGGCCTTCTGCGCCGGACTCGACCTGAAGGAGCTGGCCAGCGGCGGGGACGCCCTGCGGGAGAGCGGGGCCACCGGCGCCGGCGGACCGGGCCGCCGGGGCCCGTTCCCCGAGATGGAGACGCCGGTGATCGGCGCGATCAACGGGGTGGCCATCACCGGCGGGTTCGAGGTGGCGCTGGCGTGCGACTTCTTGGTCGCCTCCGAGCGGGCCCGCTTCGCCGACACCCACGCTCGGGTGGGGATCATGCCCGGGTGGGGCCTCACCGTGCTCCTCCCCGCCGCCGTCGGCGTGCGCCGGGCCAAGGAGCTGTCGACCACGGGGAACTTCCTCGACGCCCCCACGGCCTTGTCCTGGGGGCTGGTGAACCACGTCGTGCCCCACGAGGAGCTCCTTCCGTTCTGCTCCAGCTGGGCCAGGACATCGCCTCGGTCGACGGCGTCGCCGTGCGGCAGATGCTGCGCACCTACGACGACGGCGCCCTGCGCGACGGAGCCGGGGCCTGGGCCCTGGAGGGTGAGGTAGCGGCGGCCTGGCAGGGCAAGGGCCTCGATCCGGCCGCCCTCGAGGAGCGTCGGCAGGCCGTCGTGGCACGGGGTCGCACCCAGCTCTAGCCGCGGCTGGGGGTCCGCGGCGGTCGCGGCGAGCTCGCCTACCGTGACCGTGTCACCCGGGGTGGCGGGCGTGCTCCCCCGGCCGGCGGACCACCATGGCCATCGCACCCGTCATCGAGCGCTGCAAGCGCTGCGGCTTCGACATCGCGTTCGACAGCCTCACCTGTGCCGGCTGCCGTCGCGTGGCCGGCCCCCCCGGCAGGGCCGCTCGCCAGGTGGCTGGCCTGGCCCTGCCCACCCGGTCGGTCCATCGACTGCCCCGGACGGTCCCGACCCTGGACGCACCAGCCCGCCCGGCCCCCTCCCCCGACGCCGCCCGATCGGCCTTCGCCTTCACGTCGCTGCTCGCCCTGGTCGTCCTGCTCGGCCTGGTGCTGGGGTGGGCGGCCCGGATGGAGGCCTTCGTGCTCACCCTGCCCGTCGGCACCGCCGCGCGCATCGATGAGCTCACCATGGCCACCGCCTGGGCCACGGTGGGCGTCGCGGGCATCGGGGCGGTCGCCCTGGGCACCTGGTGGGTGCGCCGGGCCCGCTGAGGCCCAACCCCTCCCCCGGCGGTACCGTGACCGGATGCGACAGGCGCCCTCGCTCGACCAGCTGCGCCGAGCGCCGAAGGTGCTGCTCCACGACCACCTCGACGGCGGTCTGCGGCCCGAGACGGTGATCGAGCTGGCCCGCGAGACCGGCTACGACGGGCTTCCCACCACCGACGCCGAGGCGCTCGGTCGCTGGTTCACCGAGGGGGCGGCCCGGCAGGACCTGGTGCTGTACCTCGAGACCTTCGACCACACGGTCGGCGTCATGCAGACCAAGGACGCCCTCATCCGGGTGGCCCAGGAGTGCGCCGAGGACCTCGCCGCCGACGGCGTGGTCTACGCCGAGGTGCGCTTCGCGCCCGAGCAGCACCTGCTCGAGGGGCTCACCCTCGACGAGGTGGTGGAGGCGGTCTGGAGGGGTTCCGGATGGGCAGCGGCCGGCACCCCGCTCACCATCGGCACCATCCTCACCGCCATGCGCCACGCCGCCCACTCCACGGAGATCGCCGAGCTGGCCGTGCGCCATCGCGATGCGGGCGTGGTCGGGTTCGACATCGCCGGCAGCGAGGCCGGCAACCCGCCCGACGCGGCACCTCGACGCCTTCCAGCTGGTGGCCGCGGAGAACTTCCACATCACCATCCACGCCGGCGAGGCCTTCGGGCTCCCGTCGATCTGGGAGGCGGTGCAGCTGTGCGGCGCCGAGCGACTGGGCCACGGCGTGCGCATCGTGGACGACATCGCCGTCGACGCCGAGGGGCGGCCCACCCTCGGGCGGCTGGCCAGCTTCGTCCGCGATCGGCGGGTGCCCCTGGAGATGTGCCCCACCTCGAACGTGAACACCGGGGTGTGCGACTCCATCGCCGAGCACCCCATCGGGCTGCTGGCCCGCCTCCGCTTCCGGGTCACCGTCAACACCGACAACCGCCTGATGAGCGGCGTGTCGCTGACCTCGGAGATGGCCGCCCTCGTCGAGGCCTTCGGCTACGGCTGGGACGAGATCGAGTGGTTCACCCTCAACGCCATGAAGAGCTCCTTCTGGCCCTTCGACCAGCGCCTGCGGATCATCAACGAGCAGATCAAGCCGGCCTACGCCCAGCTGCGAGCCGCCCACCTCTGACTCGGAGCCCTCCCGTCAGAGGCCGTCGAGGATGGCCCGGCTGGCCGAGCAACCGAGGCGGGTGGCCCCGGCGTCGACCATGGCGAGGGCGAAGCCCGCGTCGCGGATGCCGCCGCTGGCCTTGACGCCCAGGCGGCCCCCCACCGCGTCGGCCATCAGCCGCCACGCGGCCACGGAGGCGCCACCGGCGGGGTGGAACCCGGTGGACGTCTTCACGTAGTCGGCGCCCGCCGCCTCGGCGACGTGGCAGGCCTCGGCCACGCTCGGTCGTCGGTGAGCGCCGCCGTCTCGAGGATCACCTTGAGCAAGGCGGTGGGCGGCGTGGCCTCACGCACCGCCCCGATGTCGTCGCCGACCGCCACCCACTCACCGGCCTTCACCAGCCCGAGGTTCACCACCATGTCGAGCTCGGTGGCCCCGGCGTCGACGGCCACCTCGGCCTCGTGCGCCTTCACCGCCGGCTGGTGGGCGCCGCTCGGGAAGCCGATCACCGTGGCCACCCCGATGCCCACCCCCAGCCCGGCGGTGATCGGGAGCATGCGACGGCGACACGCACACCGCGGCCACGCCCAGGTCGGTGGCCTCCTCGCAGAGGGCGACCACCTCCTCCGCCGTGGCCTCGGGCCGCAGCAGGGTGTGGTCGATCATGGCAGCCAGGGTGGCTCGGTCCATCGGCTGCCATCATGCCTCCATGCAGGTCACCGTCGTCGACCATCCGCTCGCCGCCCAGCTGCTGACCCGTCTGCGCGACGCCGACACCGACCGGGCCGGCTTCCGCCGGGCCATGGACGACCTGTCCGGCATCCTCGTCTACGAGGCCGCCCGCGACGCTCGAGGTGGAGCCCGTCGCCATGCGACACCCCCCTCGGCCCGACCACCGGGCACGCAGACTGCGCCGCCCGCCCCTGGTGGTGCCGGTGCTGCGCGCCGGGCTCGGCATGCTCGGCGGCGTGCTCCGCCACCTGCCGGAGACCGACACCGGGTTCATCGGCCTGGCCCGCAACGAGGAGACCTTCGTCCCGGAGCCCTACATGAACTCGGTGCCCGGACGGCCCTGAGCGGCCGACCGGTGCTGGTGCTCGACCCGATGCTGGCCACCGGAGGCTCGCTCGAGCACACCTGTCGGATCCTGGCCGAGCGGGGGGCCGGACCCCTCACCGCGGTGTGCGTGCTGGCCGCGCCCGAGGGCGTCGCCCGGCTGGCGGCGATCGGGGCTGGTCGCCCACGTCGTGACCGCGTCGATCGACGAGCGGCTCAACGACCAGGCCTACATCGTCCCCGGCCTCGGCGACGCCGGCGACCGCCTCTTCGGCACCGCCTGACCCAGCCCAGGCCGGGGGGGCAGGGTGGTCAGAGGCCGTGGGCGCTCAGGTGGGCGTGGACGGCCTCGAGGACCTCGTCGACGGTCCGGCTGGCTGTCTGCCCTCGCCGCATCGACACCCAGGCGGGCGACGGGCACGACCGCCTCCGCGTAGGTCTTGAGCTTCGGCTCGGTGCCGCTGGGGCGAACCACCACACGGGCTCCCGTCCACGGTCCACACCAGCACGTCCGACGGACGGGAACCGGCCGCCGGGCCGGCCAGGTCCTCCACCTCGGTCACCGCCCGGCCGGCCAGCTGGTCCGGCGGTGTCGGCGCGCACAGCTGCCATCGCCTCGGTCACCCGGTCCAGCCAGTCGCTCCCCTCGAGGCGGACCGACCGCTGACGGGTCACGTGCGCGCCGTGGACCTCGAAGATGTCGTGCAGCCGCTCGAGCAGCGACGCCCCGCCGGCCCGGGCGTCGGCGGCCAGCTCGGCCGCCACCAGGGCCGCCGTGATGCCGTCCTTGTCGCGCACCAGGTCGCCCACGCAGTAGCCGAGCGCCTCCTCGTAGCCGAAGGCCAGGCGCTGCCCGGGCCCGGGGGTGCGTACCACCCACTTGAAGCCCGGTGAGCGACTCGACGTAGGCCACACCGGCGGTCGGCGGCCAGCGTGCGCGAGGAGGCGGGAGGACACCACCGTGGTGGCCAGCACATCGTCGGGCCCGAGCCCACCGCGTGCGCAGCAGGTGGTCGGCGAGCAAGGCACCGAGCTCGTCGCCGGTGAGCGGGCGCCATCCGCCCGGCGCGCCCGGGTCCGGGACCGCCACGGCCAGGCGGTCGGCGTCGGGATCGTTGGCCAGCACCAGATCGGCGTCGACCTCCTTGGCCCGGGCCAGCGCCAGGTCGAGGGCGCCGGGCTCCTCGGGGTTGGGGAAGGCGACCGTCGGGAAGTCGGGGTCGGGCTCCACCTGCGCGGCCACCTCGTGCGGGCGGCGGGAAGCCGGCCGCAGCCAGCGCTGCGCGGCAGCGTGCTGGCGCCCACGCCGTGCATGGCCGTGTAGACGGCGGTGATCTGACGGGGTCCGCCGGCCGGATCGAGCAACCTCACCGCGCCGTCCAGGTAGGCCGCGAGCACCTCATCCCCGAGCACCTCGATCCCATCGACCGCGAGCCTCACCTCGCTGAGGGGCCCCACGGCGTCGATGGCCGCCGAGATGGCCGAGTCGTCGGGCGGGACGATCTGAGCGCCGTCGCCGAGGTAGAGCTTGTAGCCGTTGTCCTGCGGGGGGTTGTGGCTGGCGGTGATCATGATGCCCGCCGCCGCGCCCACGTGGCGCGTGGCAAAGGCCAGGAGCGGGGTGGGCAGCGGACCGGGCAGCACGAGCACCCCACGACCTGCGCCCGCCAGCACCTCGGCGACCTCTCGGGCGAACGCCTCGCTGCCGTGGCGGGCGTCGCGACCCACCACCACCGGGCCAAGGCGTCCGTCGGCCTGCAGCCACGCGGCCACGCCTGCGGTGGCCCGCCGGACGAGGGCCCGGTTCATCCGATTGGGGCCGGCGCCCAAGGGGCCGCGCAGGCCGGCCGTCCCGAACTGGAGTCGGTCGTCGAACCGGTCGCGCAGGGCGCCCAGGTCGTCAGTCGCCAGCAAGGCGTCCACCTCGGCGCGCGTCGTCAGGGTCGGGATCCTCGTCTCGCCACGCTTCCGCCCTGTGCCGGAGGTCCGCGTCGCTCACAGCCGGGCGACCACCTCGGCCAGCAGGTCGCCCATGGCCTCGGCTGCGGCCTGACCGGCGGCCAGCACGTCGGCGTGGTCGAGATCGGCGTGGCCGAGGCCCGCGGCCAGGTTGGTCACCAGCGAGAGGCCCAGGACCTCTGCGCCGAGGTGGCGGGCGGCGATCACCTCGTGCACGGTCGACATGCCCACCAGGTCGGCCCCCAGCGCCTGCAGCATGCGGATCTCCGCTGGGGTCTCGTACTGGGGGCCGGGCACGCCGGCGTACACGCCCTCCTCGAGGGCGGGGTCGGCGGCTCGAGCCAGGCCGCGCAGTCGGCTGGAGTAGGCCTCGGTGAGGTCGACGAAGCGAGGCAAACCGAGGGCATCGGGGGCCGGGGGTCCCTTGAGGGGTGACCGTCCGGTGAGGTTGATGTGGTCGCTGATGAGCACGGGCTGGCCCACCCGCATCCCCTCGCGCAGGCCTCCCGCCGCGTTGGTGACCACCACGGTCTCGCACCCGGCCGTGATGGCGGCGCGCACGCCGTGGACCACCACCGAGAGGTCGTGGCCCTCGTAGGCGTGCACCCGGCCCAGCAGGGCGAGGACTCGCCGGCCACCTGCACTGCGGATCGACCGCAGGACGCCCGCGTGACCGGCCACCTCGACGTGGGGGAACCCGGGCAGGTCGGCGACGGGAACCTCGGCCACCAGCTCCCCGAACCGGTCCGCCGCCGGCGCCCAGCCCGAGCCGAGCACCACCAGGACGTCGTGTCGGGCAGCACCAGTGCGATCGGCGATGGCCGAGGCGCCCTCGGCCACCGTGACCCAGGGGTCAGCTGGTGCCACGGATCACCACCAGGCCGGGGCACCGGGCGGCGATCACAGCAGCTGGGCGAGCGACAGCCCGGGGCGCGCCCCAGTGTGCCCGAGCACCGCGGAGGCCGCCACCGATCCGAGCCGGCCAGCCTCCGCGAGGGGGCGTCCGGCGGTGAAGCCGAAGAGGAACCCGGCGGCGTAGAGGTCGCCGGCGGCGGTGGTGTCGACCACGCGCTCCACGGGATGCGCCGCCACCTCGACCACCTCGTCGCCGTGCACCACCAGCGAGCCGCGGGCGCCACGGGTGATCGCCGCGATCTCCACGTCGTCCCGGACGCGCTCCAGCGCTTCCTGGGCGGTGTCCACCTCGTAGAGGGCCATGGCCTCACCCTCGTTGGCGAACAGGATGTCGACCTGGTCGCCCACCAGAGCCCGCCACTCCTGCTTGTGGCGCTCCACGCAGAAGGTGTCGCGACAGCGTGAGGGCCACCCGGCGGCCGGCGTCGTGAGCCACCCGGCTGGCCTTCCAGTAGGCCTCCTTGGCGTCGGGCCGGTCGAACAGGTAGCCCTCGAGGTAGGTCACCTGGGCGGAGGCGATGAGGTCGGCGTCGACGTCCTCGGGCCCGAAGTGCTCGGAGGCACCCAGGTAGGTGTTCATGGTGCGCTCGGCGTCGGGGGTGACGACGATGAGGCAGCGGCCCGTCGGGGGCCCCTCGGTGGCGGGGGTGCCCCGGAAGAGGACGCCAGTGGCCCGGAGGTCGTGGGCGAACACGGCACCCAGCTGATCGTCGTGCACCCGGCCGATGTAGGCCGCCCGACCCCCGAAGCTGGCGATCCCGGCGATGGTGTTGGCCGCCGACCCTCCGGACACCTCGATCCCCTGGCCCATGGCGGCGTAGAGCGACTCGGCCCGATCGGTGTCGACGAGGGTCATGGCCCCCTTCACCAGCCCGTGCGCCTCGAGGAACGCGTCGTCCTCGTGCGTGAGCACGTCGACGAGGGCATTGCCGATGCCCACGACGTCGAGGGCGTCTGTTGCGTGCGAGGCGTCGGTCACGGCGTCCGAGGCTACAGGGCTGTCGCGCTAGGTCGGGCGCCGTCACCGGCACCGATAGCCTTCCGCCCGTGGTCAACCCACATCGCCTGCCTCGCAACATCATCCCTCGTCGGTACGACCTGGCCTTGACGCCCGACCTCGACGCCGCCACCTTCTCCGGTGCCGTCGACGTGGAGGTGGCCGTCGACGCACCCACCGATGCGGTGGTGCTGAACGCCGTCGAGCTCGAGATCGATGCGGCCTGGGTCACCGTCGGCGGCGAGCGGCTCGAGGCCAGGGTGGATCTCGATGAGGAGGCGGAGCGGGCCACCTTGCACCTCGCCCCGCCCCATCCCGACGGGCGACGCGGTCGTCTCGCTCCGGTTCCGAGGCACCCTCAACGACAAGCTCCGCGGCTTCTACCGGTCGACCTTCACCGACGATGACGGGGTGGAGCGGGTCATCGCCACCACCCAGTTCGAGGCAACCGACGCCCGGCGGGCCTTCCCCTGCTGGGACGAGCCCGACCTGAAGGCTCGCTTCGCCATCACCCTGCACCTCGATGGCGACCTGCACGCGGTGTCCAACGCCGCCATCGTCGCCGACGAGGTGATCGACGGGAAGCGGAGAGTCCGCTTCGCGGAGACCATGACGCTGTCGACCTACCTCGTCGCCTTCGTCGTCGGGCCGCTTCGAGGTCACCGAGCCCATCGACGTGGCCGGCACGCCGCTGCGGCTGCTGTGCCCGCCGGGCAAGCTGCACCTCACCGGGTTCGGGCTCGAGGTGGCCGAGTTCTCTCTCGTGTACCTGGCCGACTACTTCGACCTCCCCTATCCCGGGCGACTCGCTCGACCTGATCGCCATCCCCGACTTCGCCTTCGGGGCCATGGAGAACCTCGGGTGCGTGACCTTCCGGGAGACGCTGCTGCTGGCCGACCCGGACCACGCCACCCAGGGCGAGCTCCAGAACGTGGTCGACGTCATCGCCCACGAGCTCGCCCACATGTGGTTCGGCGACCTCGTGACGATGAAGTGGTGGAACGGGATCTGGCTCAACGAGGCCTTCGCCACGTTCATGGAGCTGAAGGTCACCGATGCCTTCCGCCCGGACTGGGAGCGCTGGGTGAGCTTCGGGCTGGCCCGCTCGTCTGCCTTCGACACCGATGCCCTCCACACCACGCGTCCCATCGAGTATCCGGTGGTGTCTCCGGCCGACGCCGAGGGCATGTTCGACGTCCTCACCTACGAGAAGGGCGCTGCGGTGGTGCGGATGCTCGAGCAGTACCTGGGTGAGGAGGTGTTCCGCGCCGGGATCCGCAAGTACATGGTCAACCACCAGTACGGGAACACCGAGACCACCGACCTCTGGGACGCCATCGAGGAGGCGTCGGGGGAGCCCGTGCGCCGGATCATGGACTCCTGGATCTTCCAGGGCGGCCACCCGATCGTCGGCATCGACGCCCCCGACGACGGTCGCACCCTGCGCTTGACCCAGGAGCGCTTTCAGTACCTGCCGGATCCCGACGACCGAACCCGGTGGGCCGTCCCGGTCCAGCTGCGCTGCGGGCTGGCCTCCGGGGCCGTCGTCACCACCCGGGCCCTGCTGGAGGAGGACGCCCTCGAGCTCACCTTCGATGAGCCGGTGGCATGGGTGGTGGGCAACGCCGACGGCCACGGCTTCTACCGGGTGCACCTGTCGCGTCCGCTCCGAGCCGCGCTGGTGGACCGGGCCCAGGTGGTGCTGTCCGATGTGGAGCGCTACGGCCTGGTCGACGACACGTGGGCGTCGGTGCTGGCCGGCACCACGGCGCTGGCGGACTTCCTGACCCTGGCCGACGGGTTCGCACAGGAGGAGGACGTGTCGGTGTGGCGCCGCCTCCTCGCCGGGCTCGACACCGCCGACCGGCTGGCGGCGAACGACGCCCGTGAGGCCCTCCAGGCACGGGTGCGCACGCTGGTGGGACCGGCGCTGGATCGGCTCGGATGGGATGAGCGGGCCGACGACACCGACCGCGACCGGGAGCTCCGTGGCGCGCTGATCGGGGCCCTGGTCACCCTGGGCGCCGACCCCGACGCCCGCACCCGCGTCGAGGGAGCTCTTCGGCCGCTACTGCGCCGACCTGCACAGCGTGGAGGCCAACGTGGCCGCCGCGGTCGTGCGGGCTACGGCGGCGCTGGCGGGGGCCGACGACGTCGACGCCATCATCGCCGGCTTCCGGGGCGCCACCACCCCCCAAGAGGAGCTCCGGTTCCTCTACGCGCTCAGCGAGGTGCGCGACCCGACCCAGATGGACCGTGTGCTCGAGCTGGCCATGACCTCCGAGGTCCGCACCCAGAACGCGCCCTTCCTCATCGGCTCCTGCATCGCCAACCGGGCCAATGGGGCCCAGGCCTGGCGGCTGGTCCACGAGCGCTGGGGGGAGATGAACGAGCGCTTCCCCTCCAACAGCATCGTCCGCATGCTCTCCGGCATCCGAGCGGTCAACGATCCGGTGCTAGCCGCTGACATCGAGGCCTTCACCGCAGAGCACCCGGTGCCGCAGGCCAAGCAGTCCCTCCAGCAGCACCTGGAGCGCATGCGCGTCAGCGTGGGGCTGCGTGAGCGCCAAGGCGTCGCAGGCGGCTGAGCTCAGACCAGCGACAGGACCAACCCCACCTGGGCGAGGTGGTAGGTCACCATGATGCTCAGGCGGCTGTGGGGCGTCTCCTCCTTGAACCGGTTCCAGGCGATGAGGGCGTCGCTCACGTAGAAGAGCAGGGCACCAGCGATGCCGGTGAGGTGCCCCACGCCGATGGCGCTGGCCACCATGGCCGAGATCACGAACATGTAGGCCACCACCGGCCCGGCCAGCTTCGGCTCAGTGCCGGCGCGGACGCCGCGCAGGATCAGGGTGCCCAGCACGGACAGGGCCAACATCACCACCACGATCCCGATGAGGAAGCGCGGGCCGTCGACGCCGTCGACGTGCATCCCCACGACGTAGGCCACGTGGCCGAGCAGGAACGAGGCCAACCCGGGCACGAACAGGTCCTTCGGCAGCATCAGGAACACGTCGCCAGCCAGGCACAGCACCAGCGCCACCACGAACCAGGTGCGGACGGCGGGATCGACGGGATCGAGGGCGACGGCGCTGCCGATGAGGAGGATCAGGGTGAGGGGCTTGCACACGTACTCCAGCGCCCGGTTGCCCTGCTGCACCGCCACCCAGTCGCCGAAGGCCACGGCGAGCGCCAGCGCCAGGAGGAGGAAGGCGGCACCGGTCATGTGGAGGCCATCGCCGTCGCCACGGCCGCGTCCCATGCCGCGCCCTCCTCCACCAGCCCCCGCCAGCGCATGACCTTGGCCGGCTGGTTCATCCCCAGCACCCCCACCAACCGTCCGCCCCGCCCGTAGAAGGCCACGAAGCGGCGCTCCTCCACCGAGCCCGACACCACCTGCACCTCGTCGTCGGACGAGGCTCGTCCGGCCAGCTGGATCTTGCGGTCGTACTGGTCGGACCAGAACCACGGCACCGGCGCGTAGGCCGTGGCCATCGGACCGGCGAGAAGGGTCCCAGCGGCATGGGTGCCCATGGCGATGGCGTTGTCCCAGTGCTCCACGCGCATCACCTCGCCGAACCGCTGGTTGGGCCAACGGGCCACGTCACCGGCCGCCACGATCTCCGGCGCCGCCCGGCAGGTGGCATCGCACACCACGCCATTGTCGATGGTCAGGCCCGAGCCCGCCAGCCACCCGGTGTTCGGGGTGACCCCGATGCCCACCACCACCACGTCGACGTCGAGGACCGTCCCGTCGGTGAGGCGAACCCGCTCCACCCGCTCGGCTCCCTCGATGCGCACCACCCCCACCCCCACGCGCACGTCGACCCCGTGATCCCGGTGTACGTCTGCCACCACCTCCCCCATGGCGGCGCCCAGGCCCCGCTCGAGCGGCACAGGGAGCGCCTCGATGAGGCTCACCTCGATCCCCATCCCGCGACAGGTGGCGGCGACCTCGGCCCCGATGAAGCCGGCCCCCACCACCGCCACCCGCCGGGGAGCGGCCAGCAGCGCCGCGCGGATGGCCGCGCAGTCGTCGAGGGTGCGGAGGGTGTGCACGCCCTGGAGGTGGTCGGTGCCCGGCATCTGCTTCGGAGAGGCTCCGGTAGCGATCACCAGACCATCGAAGGGCAGCCGCTCTCCCCCGCCCAGCAACACCGACCGGCCGCCGACGTCGAGGCCGGTGGCGGATTGGCCGAGCCGCCAGTCGAGGTCCAGGTCGTCGACCGGACCGCGAGCGGCGACCAGCTCGGTGGTCTCTGGCGGCTTGCTGCCGGCAAGCACCTGCTTCGACAACGGTGGCCGGTCGTAGGGCCGGTGCGGCTCGTCCCCGACGATCGTGATCGTCCCCTCGTGGCCCTGCGATCGCAGCTCCTCAGCCGCTCTCAGCCCGGCCAGCGAGGCCCCCACGACGACGACCCGATCGAGCCCCACCGGTCGCAGTCAGCCCTCGATCGTGATGGCTTGCTTGGGGCAGCGCCGAACGGCCTCCTCCACCTTGCCCCGCAGCTCCTCGGGCGGCTCGTCCTGGAGCACGTACAGGAAGTCGTCATCGCGCACCTCGAACACCTCCGGTGCGGCTGCCATGCACAGCGCGTTGCTCTCACAGAGGTCGTAGTCGACGACGACTCGCATGCTCGTACTCCTCACAGGCAGTGGTCAGGGTCCTGCCGCGGGAACCTACTCTGCCGGGGTCATGCCGCTGACGTCCGACTGGCTGCGGGTGGGCGAGGCCCGCCGGATCGCGCTCCACGCCCAAGGGTTCGCCGATCGGCGGCCTGACGGGCGCGTGGACCGTCGCCACTTCCGTCGGGTGGTGGACCGAGTGGGCCTGGTGCAGATCGACTCGGTGAACGTGCTCACGCGTTCGCACGAGCTGCCGTTCCTGGCCCGGCTCGGACCGTACGACCGAGACGCCTTGGCTCGGTGGCTGTGGGACAGCGGCGAGATCTTCGAGTACTGGGGGCACGAGGCGTCGCTGCTGCCCGTCGGTCTCCACCCGCTGCTGCGGTGGCGGATGGCAGGCGACCATGCATGGGGCGGGATGCTCCGGGTGGCCCAGCGCCGCCCGCAGCTGCTGCAGCAGCTCCGGGCGGCGGTCGAGGCGCGGGGGCCCGTCGCCCTCTCCGAGCTCGAGCACCTGGGGGAGGCCAACAAGCGGGGGCCCGCCGCGCCCGGGGCCATGTGGAACTGGAGCGACGCCAAGAAGGGCGTGGAGTGGCTGTTCTGGCGGGGCGAGGTGTCGGCGGTCCGCAACCCCACGACCTTCGGCCGCTACTACCTGCCTCCGGGACGCGCCCTTCCGGCCGACATCCTGGCTGCCCCCACCCCACCCGATGACGCCGCCATGAAGGCGCTGCTCCTGCTGGCCGCCCGCAGCCACGGGGTGGCCACCGCACGAGACCTGGCCGACTACCACCGGTTGCCGATCGTCCCGGCCCGGCGCCTGGTGGCCGAGCTGGCGGCCGACCGGGCCCTGCGACAGGTGGAGGTGGAGGGTTGGCGGCACCCGGCCTACCTCCACCCGGAGGCCCAGCTCCCGCGCTGGGTGCGGGCGTCGGCCCTCCTGTCGCCGTTCGACTCGCTGGTGTGGGAGCGACAGCGCACCGAGGCACTCTTCGGGTTCCGGTACCGGATCGAGATCTACGTGCCGGCGGCCAAGCGAGTGCACGGCTACTACGTGCTGCCGTTCCTCAACGACGCAGGGCTGGTGGGTCGCGTGGACCTCAAGGCCGATCGCCAAGCCGGTGCCCTCCGCGTGCGGGGCGCCTTCGCCGAGCCCACCTTCGAACCGGATCGGGATCTCCCGGCTCTGATCGACCGCCTCGCTGACATGGCGCGGTTCCTCGGGCTGGGCGACATAACGGTGGAGCCACACGGCAACCTGGCCGATGCGATCACCGGAGCGATCAACGGTGGCCACTAGGTTCCGGGCGGACACAGAGGCGGGCGGGCAGGAGGGAGCGCTGGTGGGTCGAGCAACGAGAGAGCAGGGGCGCTGCCGCTGGGGTCTCCGGATCGCGGCGGGCCTCGTGCTCGTGGTCGTCGGGGTGGCCGGGTTGCCGACGTCGGGGGCCGGCGCCGCCGGACCGCCGTTCCCGACCTTCACCGGCGCCGAGTACAAGGCCTTCTACTACGCCTCCCTGCCGCTGCCGGGCACGGCCCGGATCACGTCGCGACCCGCCATCTACGGACACAGCGGGGCCGACGCCCGCATCCAGAGCCGGGCCGAGGCTCGGGGCTACCGGCTGCAGGTGACGCCCACGGTCGCCCTGGGCTCCTACGGGGGCCTCACCCTCGCCAGCGACGCCGGACACGCCTGGCTGGCCCTTCTCGACGCCTCCCGCCGGAACGGCACCCCGCTGCAGGGCAACTCGGGCTACCGGTCGGTGTCAGCGCAACGGGAGATCTTCACCCGCCGCCTCGACGACGCCGGCCGGGCCCGGATCGGGCGGCCCTACACCATGGGGGAGATCGCTGCGGGGGCGGCCGATGGGGCCATCGAGTCCGTGCTGGCGTACCACAGCATCCCGGGCTACTCCCGGCATCACACGGCCAAGACGATCGACCTCTCCCACGCCGGCGGTACCAACGGTGGCTTCGCAGGCACCGCCGCCCACCGCTGGCTCACCGCGGGCGACTACCAGGTGGCCAAGACCTACGGGTTCATCCCCAGCTACCCCGCCGGCGCCGGCGCCCAGGGGCCCAACCCCGAGCCGTGGGAGTACGTGTACATCGGGGCGTCGCGGATCCGGTGTGCGGTCCAAGTGGTGCGGCTGGCCGACCCGCGGGCAGCGGAGATCTGTGGGATCGCCGACCTCCCCATCGTGGGTGACCTCACCGGGGACGCCGTCGATGACGTCTTCGTGTACCGACCGGGCCCGGCCACGGAGCGCCTCTACCCCGGCACCCGATCGCGGCAGCTGGCCACCGCCTCCGCCAGCCCCGTCAACGGCAGCTACCGACCCGTGGTCGGCCGCTTCGACGGCGACGGGCTCACCGACATCCTCTGGTACGCGCCGGGCCCCGCCGCCGACTACCTCTGGCGACATCGGGCTGGCGGGTCCCACACCAGCCGCCCCATCCGGGTCGATGGGCACTACCGGCCGGTGGTCGGCGACTTCGACGGCAACGGCATCGACGACATCCTCTGGTACGCCCCCGGCACCGCCCCCGACTTCCTGTGGTACCACCGTGCCGACGGGTCCCACACGAGCCGCCCCACCCAGGTGAACGGCACCGCCTACCGGCCCGTCGCCGGCGACTTCGACGGCAACCGCGTCGACGACATCCTCTGGTACGCCCCCGGCACGGCCGCCGACTTCCTGTGGTACCACCACCTCGGCGGGACCAAGGGCAGCCGGGCCACCCAGGTGAACGGCACCGCCTACCGGCCCGTCGCCGGCGACTTCGACGGCAACCGCGTCGACGACATCCTCTGGTACGCCCCCGGCTCGGCCGCCGACTTCGTGTGGTACCACCGTCTGGGCGGTGCCAAGGGCAGCCGGGCCACCTGGATCGACGGCACCTACCAGGTGGCGACCGGGGATCACGACGGCGACGGGTACGACGACGTGGCCTTCCTCGCACCGGGAGCGGCCGCCGATGCCGTGTGGTTCGGCAAGGCGCCCTACGGCTTCACCCGAGCCGCCCGCTCCTGGTAGCGACTAGACGCGGGTCAGCACGTCGCACCCGTCGGCGGTGACGACCAGGGTGTGCTCGAACTGGGCCGTGCGACGGCGGTCGATGGTGACCGCCGTCCACCCGTCATCCCAGAGGTCGTGCTCCCACGCCCCCACGGTGATCATCGGTTCGATGGTGAAGGTCATCCCTTCCTCCATCACCCGGGTGAGTCGGGGCTCGTAGTAGTGGGGCACGTGGAGGTCGGTGTGGAACTGCCGTCCGATGCCGTGGCCCACGAAGCTCCGCACCACCCCGAAGCCGCTCGCCTCGGCGTGGCTCTGGATGGCGCGACCGATCTCGTTGAAGGGCTGCCCGGGGCGCACCACCGCGATGGCGCGCTCGAGGCACTCCCGGGTGACCTCCACCAGGCGACGGCTCTCGTCGTCGACCTGACCGACCAGGAACGTGGCGTTGGTGTCGCCGTGGACGCCGTCGAGGTAGATGGTGACGTCGAGGTTGCAGATGTCACCGTCGACGAGGGCGCGGTCGTCGGGGATGCCGTGGCAGATCACCTCGTTCACCGACGTGCAGAGCGACTTGGGGAACCCGTTGTAGTTGAGGGGGCTCGGGTACCCGCCCCGTTCGATGCAGGCCTGGTGGCAGAGGGCGTCGAGCGCATCGGTGGTGATCCCGGGGACGATGGCCGCCCCCGTGAGGGCGAGCACCTCGGCAGCCGCCCGACCCGCCACCCGCATGCGCTCGATCACCTCGGGTGGCTGCACCGGGTCCTCGGCCTGCCGGACCGGCCGACCGGACTCGGCGTAGGGCGGCCGGGGGATGTGGGCGGGCACCGCGCGGGGGGGACTGAGCCGACCGGGCCGGATGGTGGTGGCGGCGGCCTTGTGGCAGCGCTTGAACTTCTTCCCGCTCCCACACCAGCAGGGGTCGTTGGCCTTGGGCACCCGGCTGGTGGACAGGTCGGTCACGAGATCTGAGGCTATCGGTGCCACCATGGGGTCGTGCCTGCGCTCCAGCCGCTCCCCGCCGTGGGCGTGCGGGCGGTGGAGCTGGTCAGCCCCCGGCTCTCCATGACCCGACCGCTGCGCAGCGCGGCCGGCCCGGCGACCCGACGGGGGCCGCTCCTGGTGCGAGTGGAGGCCGACGAGGCCGACGGGTGGGCCGAGTGTGCGGTGGAGGCGGCCCCCGGCTACGACGCCGACCACCGTGATGGCGAGGCGCTCGTCCTCCACCAGCACCTGCTCCCGCTGGCGTGGACAGGGCCCATCGGCGAGGCCGCCGCCCTCGAGGATCACCTGGCGACCGTGCGAGGCCACCATCCCGCCCGGGCTGCGCTGCTCTTGGCCGTGCTCGATGCCCAGCTCCGAGCGGCGGGGGCATCGCTGGCGTCGTGGCTGGGGGCCACCGCCGCCAGCGTGGCCGCCGGCGCCGCCCTCGGCCTGCACGCCGATCCCGACGACCTCCTGGCCGAGGCCGATGAGGCCCTGGCCGCCGGAGCGGCCCGCCTCCGCGTGAAGATCGCCCCCGGTCAGGCTGCCGTCCATCTTCGGGCGCTCCGCGAGCACGTGGGCGATCAGGTGGCCCTGCAGGCCGATGCCAACGGCTCCTTCGCCGAGGACGACCGCGAGCTGGCCGCCATCGACGAGCTCGGGTTGGCCTGCCTCGAGCAGCCGCTGCCCCCCGACGACCTGCTCGGCCACGCCCGCCTCGCAGAGCGGCTGGCCACGCCGATCTGCCTCGACGAGCCCCTCACCTCGCTGGGAGCGGTGGAGGCGGCGGTGGCCCTCGGCGCCTGCGAGGTGGTGTGCCTGAAGCCCGCACGGGTCGGGGGCTGGGCAGCAGCCCGGGCCGTGCACGACCGGTGCGGTGAGCTGGGCGTGCCCGTGTGGCTGGGCGGGATGCTGGAGACGAGCCTGGGGCGGGCGGCCAACCTGGCGGTGGCGGCGCTGCCGGGGATGGCGCTGGCCCCGGATGCCGACCCGCGGTCCCGCTACGACACCGACCTGGCCGACCTGCCCCCACCCGTCGAGGGCCGGTGGGCGGTCCCCACCGGGCCCGGCGTGGGCGTGACGCCCGAACCCAGTGCCCTGGTCGACGCCGAGGTCCTACGGTTGGAGGCCCCATGACCAGCCTTCCCGACGTGACGCTCGACGACGTGCAAGCGGCCGCCGCTCGCATCGCCGGGCACGTGGAGCGCACCCCGAGCGCCCGATCGCAGACTCTCTCCGAGCTGCTGGGCTGCGGCGTGGTGATGAAGTTCGAGAACCTGCAGTTCACGGCGGCCTTCAAGGAGCGGGGCGCGCTCAACAAGCTCCTCTCGCTGTCCGACGCCGAGCGGGCCTGTGGGGTTGTGGCCATGTCGGCGGGGAACCACGCTCAGGCGGTGGCTCGTCACGCCACTCGTCTCGGGATCGACGCCACCATCGTCATGCCCGCCCACACCCCGTTCGTGAAGGTGCAGCGCACGGAGGTCCTGGGCGCCCACGTCGTGCTCCACGGCGCCGGGCTGGCGGAGGCCACGGCCGAGGCCCGTCGCCTCGAGACCGAGGGTCGCACCTTCGTGCACCCCTACGACGACCCCGCGGTGGTGGCGGGCCAGGGAACGGTGGCCCTGGAGCTGCTGGCCGATCATCCCGACCTCGAGGCCCTCGTTGTCCCCACCGGAGGCGGCGGGCTCCTCGCCGGGATGGCGGTGGTGGCCCGCGCTCTCCGCCCCGACCTCACGATCGTGGGGGCGCAGAGCGACCGGTGGCCGTCGATGGTGTCGGCCACCACCGGCCGCGAGCTGCCCATGGGCGGGCCCACCATCGCGGAGGGGATCGCGGTCCCCGTGGCCGGCGAGCTCACGGGTCGGCTGATCGCCGATCTCGTCGACGACGTCGTCACGGTGCCGGACACGGCGGTCGAGGAGGCCATGAACCTCCTGCTGGAGATCGAGAAGGTGGTGGTGGAAGGCGCCGGGGCGGCGGGGATCGCGGCCCTGCTCACCCACCCCGACCGACTGCGGGGTCGAGAGGTGGGCGTGGTGCTCAGCGGAGGCAACGTCGACCAGCGGTTGCTGGCCTCCGTGATCATGCGGGGCCTGGTCCGCTCGGGCCGCCTCACCCGGCTGCAGGTGGAGATCCCCGACGTGCCCGGGAGCCTCGCCCTGGTGGCCACCACCGTCGGGCAGGCCGGTGCCAACATCGTGGAGATCGCTCACCAGCGCATGTTCCTCGACGTGTCGGCCCGCTCCGCCGAGCTCGAGGTGGTGATCGAGACCTACGACCACGCCCACGTGGAACGGGTCATCGCCGCCCTGGCCGATGCCGGGCTGGCCGCTCGCCTCGGCGAGGTCACCTTCGGTCCCGCCTGACCGTCGCCGTCGGCTCAGACGAGAAGGGCGTTGCGCAGGGCGCCGACGGCCGCGTCGTCGATGCCGAGGGTTCGGGCCAGGCCCTCCATCGACCCGTGGCGCACCTCGACCACCTCCAGGAAGCCGACCATGGCCTCCATCGGCGCCTCGAGGTACTCGGGCGGCTGGCTGGTCATCGAGTCCATGGCCTCGGGGTGGGCCATGGTGAGCCAATCGACGAAGGCCGCCATCGCCCCTGCCGTCGCGTGGTAGTCGCTGGCGATCTCGTCGTGGGGGACGCCCGCCAGACCGAGCAGCACCGCCGCCACCACGCCGGTCCGGTCCTTGCCGGCAGCGCAGTGGAACAAGGCAGGGGTGCCGGCGCCCACCAGCTCCACGATCCGGGCCAGCGACGGCCCGCCCGAGACGAGCATCTCGAGATACCGCTCGCGCAGGAAGTCCACCGCACCGGTGGTGGCCACCAGGTCGTCCTCCGACCACATGCGATCGATGATCGGGAGGTGGTGCCAGGTGACCGGCAGGTGCTCCACCGGGAATCGGCCACCGCGCTCGATCTCTCCGGCGGTGCGGAGGTCGATGACGGTGGTCAGACCGAGGCCTCGGGCCCGTTCCAGATCGTCGCCGGCCAGCCGCTGGACGCCGTCGGCCCGGAAGAGGCGACCCGGGGCGATCCGGGCGCCGTCGGCGGCGGGCAGCCCTCCCAGATCGCGCACGTTGAACACGAGGTCGAAGCGGATGCTGCGGTCGACGCGGTGGAATCGACCGCGAAGGCATCAGGGGTGGGGGGCACCCGGGCCACCGTACCGGTGTGGACGGGCGTCTCCCTCGGTTTGAGGTGGTTGCCAGCGGACGGGCAGGCTGCGGCGATGTCGATCCGGGGGAAGGCCGTCATCGTCGGCGCCTACGAGCACCCCCGCCGCGAGATCCCCGACCGGACCATCGCCCAGATCCATCGCGAGGTGGCCGTCGGGGCGCTGGCCGACGCCGGGCTCACCCTGGCCGATGTCGACGGCTACTTCTGCGACGCCACCGCGCCGGGCTTCGGCCCGGTGTCGATGTCCGAGTACCTGGGTCTGTCGGCCCGCTACGTGGACTCCACCGAGACCGGCGGCAGCTCCTACCTGGCTCACGTGGGCCACGCCGCCGCCGCCATCGCCACCGGCAAGTGCCGCGTGGCCCTCATCACCCTGGCGGGCCGGCCCCGCACCGGCGGCAACGCGCCGGGCGGGGCCCAGCGGATCATGGACAGCCCCGAGGCGGGCTTCGAGCAGGCCGGGATCTTCGCCCCGGTGGGCAACTACGCCCTGACGGCCTCGCGGCACATGCACGAGTTCGGCACCACCAGCGAGCAGCTGGCGTGGATCAAGGTGGCGGCGTCGGAGCACGCCCAGCACAACCCCGACGCCCTCCTCCGCACCGTGGTGACCGTCGACGACGTGCTGGCCTCTCCGCTGGTCGCCGACCCCTTGCACCGCCTCGACTGCTGCGTGGTCACCGACGGCGGCGGCGCGCTCGTGGTGGCGCACCCCGACGTGGCCACGGAGCTCGGGCGACCCGGCGCGTCCGTGCTCGGTCACGGCGAGGCGCTGAAGCACACCGATGCTGGGCGCGTCGACCTCACCTACTCAGCCGCCCGCTGGTCGGGGCCCGCCGCCTTCGCCGAGGCCGGCGTATCTGCCCACGACATCCAGTACGCCAGCATCTACGACAGCTTCACGATCACCGTGCTGATCGCCCTCGAGGACCTCGGGTTCTGCGAGAAGGGCGGGGGCGGGGCCTTCGTGGCTGACGGGGGCCTGCGCAGCCCTGGGGGCCGGCTGCCCTTCAACACCGACGGCGGGGGTCTGTGCAACAACCACCCGGCCAACCGCGGCGGGATGACCAAGGTGATCGAGGCGGTCCGCCAGCTCCGCGGTGAGGCCCACCCGGCCGTCCAGGTTCCGGGGTGCGAGCTGGCGTTGGCCCACGGCACTGGCGGTGCTCTCAGCACCCGACACGGCAGTGCCACCCTCGTTCTCGGCGCGTGGTCGAGGTGAGCTCCCTCCCGGCGGCCCGGCCGCCCTTCAACGCCGAGGCGGCGCCCTACTGGGCCGCGGCCGCCGAGGGCCGCTTGGTCCTCCCGGTGTGCGATGCCTGCGACCACCACATCTGGTACCCGCGGTCATGGTGCCCCGTGTGCGGCGGCCAGTCGGTCACCTGGACCGAGCTGAGCGGCCGAGGCACCGTGTACGCCCGCACCATCCTCCACAAGGGGATGGGTCCGTGGGCGACGGCGGCGCCCTACGTGGCCGCCTACGTGGAGCTGGCCGAGGGCCCTCGGGTGCTCGCCAACGTGGTCACCGACGACCCCGAGTCGGTCGTCATCGGGCTGCCGGTCGAAGCAGTGTTCGCCGCCGTCGAGGGCGCCGACGCAGAGATGGCCGAGGGTCGGGTGGGACAGGCCATCTTGCGCTTCACCCCGGGCCGGTGAACCGCGGCGGTCGCTTCTCCTGGTGGCTGGCCAGGCCCTCGCGCGCGTCGGGGAGACCGAAGCCGAGGAACTCGTAGGCCAGGGAGGCGTCGAAGGCCGGGAGCTGGGTCCGGTACCAGTGGTTGAGGGTGTGCTTGGTCCATCGGATGGCCGAGCGAGACCCGCCGGCCAGCTGCACCGCCACCGCCAGGGCGCGGTCCTGCACCTCGTCGTCGTCGACGCACAGCGACACCAGGCCGATGCGCTCGGCCTCCTCGCCGGTCAGGGGCTCGCAGGTGAGCAGGTAGTACTTGGCCTTGGCCATCCCGCACAGCAGCGGCCAGCACACCGCGGCGTGGTCACCGGCTGCCACCCCGAGGCGGGTGTGACCGTCGATGATCCGAGCGCGGCGGCCCACCACGGAGACGTCGGCCAGCAGCGCCGCCACCAGGCCCGCCCCCACGGCTGGCCCGTGCACGGCCGAGACGATCGGGGTGGAGCAGTCGAGGAGGTTCACCACCAGGTCGCGGGCCTCGCGCAGCACCCGGAGCCGAGTCTCCACGTCGTCGATCACGCCGCCGACCAGCTCGAAGGAACCGCCGGCCGAGAAGCCCTTCCCAGCACCCCGCAGCAGCGCGACGTCGACGTCCGGATCACGGTCGATGGCCCGCCACACCTCGGCCAGCTCGGCGTGGGCCTCGGGGCCGACCGCGTTGAGGCCGGGCGCGTCGAGCGTGACACGCAGGACGCCCTCGGCGGGCCGGTCGAAGCTGAGGTGGGGGAAGGCGGCATAGGGGTCGGCCATGGGCGGAGACCGTACGCTCCGCGCCGACACCTGCTGTGGGTGGAGCTGCTCAACGCGCGGGCCGAGCGGGTGGGCCGGCTCCTCCTCCCCCGGTTCACCCTCGGCCCCCTCAGCTGACCCACTTGCGGTCACGCAGGCCACACGCTGGCCTGGGGGAATGCGCTATCGGGACCGCGCCGACGCCGGCCGCCAGCTGGCCGCTCGGGTGGCCGCCGAGGTGGGCGACATCGATGCCGTCGTGCTCGCCCTCCCTCGGGGCGGCGTGGCGGTGGCGGTGGCCGTGGCCGATGCGCTGGACGCCCCGCTCGACGTGCTCGTAGCGCGCAAGGTGGGTGCCCCGCACCAGCCCGAGTACGGGATCGGTGCGGTGGCCGAAGGTGGGGGGCGGGTAGCCGACCGGACGGCGCTCGAGCACCTCAGGATCAGCGGCGAGACCTTCGACGCGCTGGCCCGGCGGGAGGAGGCCAGGCTCGTCGACGCCGTCGACCGCTTCCGCGGCGGACAGCCCCTCCCGCCCCTGGCGGGCCGCGCCGCGGTGGTGGTCGACGACGGTCTGGCCACAGGCGTCACGGCCGAGGCCGCCCTGGCGTCGGTCCGAGCGCTTCGCCCGGAACGGGTGCTCTTGGCCGTGCCGGTGGGCTCCGCCGACACGGTCGAGCGCCTGCAACCTGCCGTCGACGTGCTGATCTGCCCGTCGACGCCACCGCAGTTCCGTGCGGTGGGCGAGTGGTACGACGACTTCTCCCAGACCACCGACGACGAGGTCCGCCGACTGCTCGCCGGCACCCGCCGGCTGGTCGTCGGCGAGCAGGACGGATCCCCGGGAGGGGGCTAGGGCTACGGCGGCCGGGGGGCGTCGACGCCGAGGAGTTCACGGGATGCCATCCTGGACGGTTCGGGCGCTCGTCATCGTCCGACCGCCAAGATCCACAACGACCCAGGAGCCGGTGACATGACCCTGTTCGATGCGTTCTCCTACCGAGGCAAGCGGGCGCTCGTCGTCGGCGGTGCCACGGGCATGGGCGCCGCCGTGGCGGAGGTGGCCAAGGACGCCGGAGCCGAGGTCGTGGTGATGGACCGGGCCGACGTGACCCTCGATGGGGTCAAGGCCATCCGCCTCGACCTCTCCGACAAGGCCTCGATCGACGCCGCCATCGACGAGTGCGGAGGACCCATCCACGCCTTGTTCTCGTGCGCAGGGGTGGCCGACGGCACCCCAGGCATCGAACGCATCAACTTCGTCGGCCACCGCTACATGATCGATCGCCTCCTGGATGCCGACCTCCTCCCCCGCGGCTCGGCCATCGGCATGATCTCCTCGGCCGCCGGGCTGGGCTGGGAGTCGAACCTCGACCTCATCCTCGAGTTCCTGGAGATCGATGACTTCGACGCCGCCTCGGCCTGGTGCCACGAACAGGGCCGGGCCACCTACATGTGGAGCAAGCAGGTCATCAACACCTACGTCGCCCAGCAGGCGTTCCCGCTGCTCCAGCGGGGGATCCGGATCAACGCCATCCTGCCCGGCCCCACGAACACGCCGCTGGCCCAGGCGAACGCCGACACGTGGCTCTCCTTCGGCGCCGACT
Source organism: uncultured Microthrixaceae bacterium (assembly GCA_963795165.1). Classification (GTDB taxonomy): domain Bacteria; phylum Actinomycetota; class Acidimicrobiia; order Acidimicrobiales; family VFJN01; genus VFJN01. The sequence goes on from CAWCGT010000001.1 coordinate 1,542,987, forward strand.
ATCGGGAGGAGGCGGGCATCGAGGCGTCGACCCCGCTCGAGCAGGCCTACCCGCTCGTGTACCTGTGCAGCGACGCGGCCACCGGCGTCAACGGCATCACCATGATCACCGACGCCGGCTACGTCGGCGCAGGGATCACCCGAGCCTTTCCCTCCGCCGTGGAGTCCGTCGACTTCCTACGCGGCAAGTACGGGCCCGTCTGAGCCGGCTGCGAGACCCATGACGTACTCGCTGCCCGACGTGCTCACCGTGGAGGCCGATGGTCCCGTGCGGATCATCCGCTTGAACCGCCCTGAGCAGCTCAACGCCACCAACCACGTGCTCCACGGCGCCCTGGCCGAGGTGTGGCCTCAGCTCGACGCCGACCTCGACGCCCGGGTGGCCGTGCTCACCGGCAACGGCCGGGCCTTCTCCGCTGGCGGCGACTTCGACTACATCGACGAGCTCATCGCCGACGCTGCCCTCCGCCAGGAGAGCCTCCTCGACGGCAAGAAGATCGTGCAGCGGATGGTGGCCTGCCGAGTGCCGGTGATCGCAGCGGTCAACGGCCCGGCCGTGGGTCTGGGCTGCAGCCTGGTCGCCCTCTCCGACATCGTCTTCATGGCAGAGAGCGCCCACCTGGCCGACCCTCACGTGCTCATCGGCCTGGTGGCAGCCGATGGCGGCCCCGTCACCTGGCCGCTGCTCACCAGCCTCCAGCTGGCCAAGGAGTACGCCCTCACCGGCGACCGCATCCCGGCCCGGCGGGCGGCGGAGATCGGTCTGGTCAACCACGTCTGCCCCGACGGCGAGGTGCTCGACGCAGCGCTGGCGTGCGCCCGCAAGATCGCGGCCCTCCCCCAGCGGGCGGCCGAGGACACCAAGCGCATCCTCAACATGCAGCTGGAGCGGGCCGTGCTCTCCACCCTCGACTTCGCCCTCACCGCCGAGGACCGCTCCTTCCAGAGCCCCGAGCTGCGCGCCAACGTCGACCGCCTGCGCCAGCCCAAGGGCTAGGGGTCTCGTCGAGCATCGGTGCTGGGTGACCCAACCGCCCGCACTCGATCCCTCGCCCATCCACCGCAAGCTGCAACCCCGTCGGCACCGGCTTCGCGCCCGTCCGCATGGCCTCGGCCGTCAGCCGTCGGTGCCCGTGGCCTTCGGGTCGTCGAGATGGATGCCGAGCTGCTGCTCGAGGTGCTGGCGAGTGCCCCTCGCCAGGGGGGCTGGTCGACATCGGAGCTCTCGGCCCCAGGGGCTGACGAAGGTGAGCTCACCGTCGGCGTGGCCCAGGACGTCCCAGCCGCCCTCGTGGACGAGATGGTGGTGCTCCCAGCAGAGGCCGATCAGGTTCGCCGCGTCGGTGGCGCCGCCGTCGCGCCAGTGGGCGACGTGGTGGACGTGGCGGATGCGACGGCCGCAGCCGGGGAAGCGGCAGATGCCGGCGTCGCGGTGGTGGATGCGCCGGGCCAGCCAGCGCGGGATCCGGCGGCTGGTCCGGCCGATCCCGATGGTGGCGCCGTCGGGGCCGTCGACGTGGAACTCGATCTGGCCGTCGCAGAGCAGCCGCAGGATCGAGTCGCGGGGCAGCTGCATGCCGTTGGGCAGCGCGCCGTTGCCGGCTTCGAGCCCCTCGACCACCTCGCTGTCGATGTGGACGACGACGGCGTGATCGGGGGGCGGGTGTTCGCCGAGCTGCTGGTCGGCGACGGCGACGAGGGCGTCGGCCTGGCGCTGGTGCTGGGGCGCCCAGAGGCCGGTGGCCGGATCGGGGCCGAGGTCGGTGGCGGCTTGCGCGATGGCAGCGGACACGACGGCGCCCTGCTCCGGTGGGAGGAACCCGCCGAGGCGCCAGCCATCGCCCGCCCGGGTGGGCCGGATCGAGAACCGCCGCTTGGCGTGGGCCTCGTTGGCGTCGCGGGCCGCCAGCGGTTGGCGCTCGCGAGCCATGCGCTCGATCTGGGCGGCGGAGAAGGCAGGAAGCTCGGCGGCGAGCGCTTCGTCGGTGGCGGCCGTGGCGAACCGGGTGGCTTGGCGAACCTGGTCCCACGACAGCTCGCCGCACGCGTGCAGCGCGCGCAGTGCCGGGAGCTCGTCGAGGGCGGTGGCCACCCGCACCCACTCCGACGCTGTCGCCGCCGACACGTTGAGCGCCATCACCAGCCAGTCGCGCATGGAGAACATGCCGTCGGGCCGCCAGTGCTCAGCCCGGTCGAATGCCACGATCGCCGTGAGCAGCTCGGCATCGGCCGCGCACACGAGCGAGGCCATCTGCTCGATCACCCCGGCGATCGCCGGGCCTTCGAACTCGTGGTACTTGTCCGCTGCGGACATCGCCGACCCCACTCGGAACGCGGTCAACCACTGGAAGGGGAGCCATCGCTCCCGAAGGGGAAGGCCCTCATCGTATCGAACAGACGTTCGCACGTCAACCGCAGTGATCAGATCTCGTCCAGGATCAGGGCCTCCAGCACCCCCTGTCCCGGGCCGCACCACACCCGTGACCTCCTACCGCCAATCAGCACCTCAGCCGCCCAGACGGGAGCAGGACCACCCGTCCTCAGTGCTGAGGACCTAGGTGAGCGTCCGCTCCCCCGACCACGGAGCCGTGCAACCCGGCGTGCGAACCCATCCCGATACGGGCTGCGGAGTGGCATTCTGCACGCCATGACGTGGAGCTTCGAGACCGAGCCTGAGTTCCAGCAGAAGCTGGACTGGGCGGATGCCTTCGTGCGGGAGGAGGTGGAGCCGCTCGACCTGCTGTGGCCCGACCTCGTGTTCACGCCGCCCGATGCCCGCCTGAAGGCGGTGCTCGACCCGCTCAAGGACCAGGTGCGCGCCCAGGGCCTGTGGGCCACCCACCTCGGGCCCGAGCTCGGCGGCGAGGGCTACGGCCAGCTCAAGCTGAGCCTGCTCAACGAGATCCTCGGGCGCTCGCTCGTGGGCCCCGGTGATCTTCGGCTGCCAGGCGCCCGACACCGGCAACGCCGAGATCATCGCCCACTACGGCACGCCCGAGCAGAAGGAGCGCTACCTCCAGCCGCTGCTGCAGGGCGAGCTGTTCTCCTGCTACTCGATGACCGAGCCCCACGGCGGGTCCGACCCCACGCTGTTCACCACCCGGGCCACCAAGGACGGCGACGAGTGGGTGATCCAGGGCTGGAAGTACTTCTCCTCCAACGCCAAGACGGCCGCCTTCCTCATCGTCATGGCCGTCACCGACCCCGAGGTGAGCGCCTACCAGGGCATGTCGATGTTCCTCGTCCCGACCGACACGCCGGGCATCAAGATCGAGCGCCACATCGGCCTCGGTGGCGAGCCTCTCGGAGAGGGCTCGCACGCGCTCATCCACTACGACGACGTGCACGTGCCGGCCGACGCCCTGCTCGGCGGCGAGGGCCAGGCCTTCGCCATCGCGCAGACCCGCCTCGGCGGCGGCCGCATCCACCACGCCATGCGCACCATCGGCATGGCCCAGAAGGCCATCGACGCCATGTGCGAGCGGGCCCTCAGCCGCAAGGTGCAGGGCGGCATCCTGGCCGACAAGCAGTTCGTGCAGGGCTACATCGCCGACTCCTACGCCCAGCTGGCGCAGTTCCGGCTGTTCGTGCTCTACACGGCGTGGACGATCGACAAGCACAACGACTACAAGCAAGGTCCGCAAGGACATCGCGGCGGTGAAGGTGCTGATGCCGGGCGTGCTGCACGACATCGCCTGGCGGGCCATCCAGATCCACGGCGCGCTCGGCGTGAGCAACGAGATGCCCTTCCCCGGGATGCTCCTCGGCTCCAGCATCATGGGCCTGGCCGACGGCCCCACCGAGGTCCACAAGGTCACCGTCGCCCGCCAGGTGCTTCGTGAGCACAAGGCCACCGACGACCTCTGGCCCACCACGCACCTTCCCAAGCGCCTGGCCGCCGCACGCGAGAAGTACGCCGAGCACCTGGAGCACGAGGTGGGCAACCTGTGAGCCTCGACACTGACCGCCTGGCCGCCTGGCTCGACGAGCAGGACGTCCCTGGCACCGGACGAGCCGCTGGAGGCCACGCTTCGTCTCCGGTGGCACCCAGAACGAGATCTACGAGATCCGCCGTGGCGACCTGCACGGCGCGCTGCGCATCCCGCCGGCCGCTGCGCCCGAGAGCCGCGACGAGGGCATCCTGCGCGAGTGGCGGATCATCGAGGCGCTCGACGGCACCGACGTGCCCCACACGTCGGCCATCGCGGCCTGCACCGACGTCGACGTGCTGGGCCGGGCCTTCTACGTCATGGGGTTCGTCGACGGCTGGTCGCCGATGAACGTCGACGACTGGCCCGCCCCCTTCGACACCGACATGGCCGCCCGGCAGGGGCTGGCCTACGAGCTGGTCGACGGCATCGCCCTGCTGTCCAAGGTGGACTGGAAGGCCAAGGGCCTCCACGACCTCGGGCGTCCCGACGGGTTCCACGAGCGTCAGGTCGACCGCTGGACGGCCTTCCTCGAGCGCATCAAGGGCCGGGAGCTGCCGGGGTTCGACGAGGCGTCAGCCTGGCTGCGAACCCACTCGCCGCATCGACTACGTGCCGGGGCTGATGCACGGCGACTACCAGTTCGCCAACGTCATGTACCGCCACGGCGGGCCGGCTCGGCTGGCCGCCATCGTCGACTGGGAGATGGGCACCGTCGGCGATCCCAAGCTCGACCTCGGGTGGGTGGTGCAGTCCTGGCCGACCGACACGGCCGAGACCGATCGAGCCCTCTCCTACGTCGACATGAGCGGCATGCCGACGCGCGACCAGGTGCTGTCCCGCTATGCCGAGGTGTCGGGCCGGCAGGTCGACGACATCGACTACTACGTGATCCTCGCCAAGTGGAAGCTGGCCGTGGTGCTCGAGCAGGGGTACCAGCGGCGAGGCGACGACGAGAAGCTCAACGCCTTCGGGCCGGTGGTGCTCAACCTGATGCGGGAGGCGGCGGAGGTCGCCGCCACCACCGACTACTGATCGAGGTCCGGGCCTCCACCGAACCAGCCTCACGGTGAGATCCGGGCCCGTCCAGGGTTGGCCGGCCAGCCGTCGAGGCCCTCCGGTCGCAGGGCCCGGTAGGCCGACACAACCGGGGCCAGCTCGTCGGGCGTGGCCCCGTGCATGATCACGCCGTCCACGCCCAGGTCCAGCTGGCGGAGAACCCGCGCCGCGCAGTGCTCGGCCGAGCCGCGCGCGGACGGCTCGAGCCAGTCTTCTGGCAGCAGCGTGGCGATGTGCTCGAGCTGGGTGCGGTCGGCGACGCCGTCGATGGCGCCGGCGATCGACCCGACCACGGGGTCGGCACGGAAGCGCTCGAGCACAGCGGGATCCCACCCGTTCGTGCTGACCAGGAGGTCGCCGTAGCCCTGTAGGTAGGTCGCCAGCCGGCCCACCGTCTTCTTCAGGACCAGGGCGGGCTCGATGGTGTCGGGGACGGTGGCGTAGCAGGACCAGATCCGAACCGACGCCGGGTCTCGGCCCGCCTCCTCGGCCGCCGTCCGTACGATGCGAACGGCCCGCTCGACCGTCTCGTCCGTGAAGAACGTGTGGAGCACCACCATGTCGAAGGCCCGGCCGGCCAGGGCGAGGCTCTGGGGCCCGAAGGCCACCAGACCGACGGGGATGTCCTCGTCGAACGAGGCGTCCAGGTGCAGCACCGGGAACCGACCGGCCGGACCGTCGTGGCCGAAGATGACCTCACCCCGCCACAGCCGGCGCAGCAGGCCCACGAAGTCCTCCATCTGGGCGGTGGTGATCTTGGGGATCCCGAAGGCCCCGAAGATGGCGTCGATGCCCCGCCCCAGACCGAGGGTGAACCGCCCCCCGCTCAGGCGGTGCATCGTGGTCCCGAACGCCGCTGTGATGAGCGGGTGGCGGGTGTTCTGGTTGGTCGCCGCCGTGGCGATCCCCAACCGGGCGGTGACGAGCCGCTGCCGCCCCGCACAGCGTGGCCGCCTCCTTGATGTTGTACCGCTCCGAGATGAACGTCGAGCCGAAGCCCAAGGTCTCCCCGGCGGCCACCTCCTCCATCAGCGGCGCCGGCGAAGGCGGGGCGCCCGCCAACGCGTAGAAGCCGAGCTCGTTCATCGGCGGCAGCGGGGTGGCGCTCACGGGCAGCTCCAGAGGAGGCGGACGATGGGCGACAGCATCGCGCTCCGTCGCAGTAGGTTCCGCTCCGGTCGCCCGTCCGGAGGAGTCGCAGCGTGTTCAGGCTCAGGTTCGACATGCGGGCCCCCGGGAGCTCGCCCGAGGAGGTCGCCCGGCTCTACGAGACCGCGCTGGAGATGGCGGCGTGGGCCGACGACAAGGGCTGCCAGGCCATCGCCATCTCAGAGCACCACGCCTCCGAGGACGGGTACCTCCCGTCTCCCCTCCCCATGGCGGCCGCCGTGGCCGCCGTCACCAGCCAGACGCCGATCATGGTGACTGCCGCCCTCCTCCCGCTCTACGACCCTGTGCGGCTGGCCGAGGAGATGATCGTCCTCGATCACCTGTCACGTGGACGCGTGATCTACGTCCTCGGCGTCGGCTACCGACCGGTGGAGTACGAGCTCCACGGCGTGGACTTCCACCGGCGGGGCAAGATCGCCGACGAGAAGCTGGCCGCGCTCCTAGAGCACCTGCGCATCGCCCACGAGGCCACCGCGACGACTCGGATCACCCCGGCGCCCTTCACCTCGGGCGGACCGATGCTGCTGTGGGGCGGCAGCACCCCCAAGGCGGCTGAGCGGGCGGGGCGCAACGGGCTGGGCTTCCTCGCCCAGTCGGACGACCCGGCGCTGGGTGTCGCCTACGAGGCGGCCGCCCGCGCCGCCGGCCACAAGCCGGGCCTCTGCATCCTCCCCGACAGCGGCTCACCGGCCTCGGTGTTCGTGACCGACGACGTCGAGGCGGGGTGGCGGGAGGTGGGCGACGCCCTCCTCGCCGATGCCACCGCCTACTACGCCTGGAACCAGGCGGCTGGCCTGGCCGAGCACACCGTGTCGCTCACCAAGGGCTCCACGGTGGACGAGCTGCGCGAAGCCAACGGGTCCCACCGCGTCGTCACGGTCGCCGAGGCCGTCGCCCTCGTCCAGCGCGACGGCGCCCTGGGCCTGCAGCCCCTCTGCGGCGGCCTGTCCCCCGACGTGGCCTGGCCCTACCTCCGCCGGGTGGTGGAGGAGGTCCTCCCGGTCGTACGAGGCGGCTGAGGCCGCCCTGAGCCCGGTGTGGTGGTGGAGGTGATGGGACTCGAACCCACGGCCTCTTCGATGCGACCGAAGCGCTCTAGCCAACTGAGCTACACCCCCGAGGGAGCCGTCACGCTAGCGCGTGCGGCTGCGGGGCCCCTACCGGCTCAGCTGCCGTAGCGGCGGACGGCCAGCTGCGGCGGGACCTGCCGACGGGCGGGGGCCTGGCTGGGCAGACGCCGCACCTTGAGGTCCTTCTCGGCCGTCTGCTGCTGCAGGCTCACCAGCATCCCCACGTAGGCCACGAAGGCCACGTCGATGAGCAGGTGGAGCATCCACACGGAGCCGCCGAGGGCGACGGCCAGGAGGAAGGACACACCGACGGCACCCAGCAGGGTGAGGAAGACGTCGCGGCGACGGCGACGGACCTCGGCCCGGCGCAGGGCGGCGTGGGAGGCGGCCGGACGGCGCTGCGGTGCACGACCGGCCAGCTGGGCCACGTTGCCCCTCGGGTCGTAGCGGGGGGCGTCGTAGCGACCCACGTCGAGGCGGGCCAGGTTGCTGCGCCGGGCGCCAGGGGTGGTGCGCTCCAGGACGCTGAGCTGCTGGCGGAACGAGGCGATGGAGTCGCCAGGGCGGCTCTCCCGCCGCGTCTGCAGGTAGGGAGGGATCAACACGAAGCCCCAGATGAGGCCCAGGATCATGAGTACCAGCACGGTGGTCACGCTCCGTAGCCGTCCTTTGCGCTTTGAGGAACGTACCTGGCGCCGTGGTGGCATCGGTGGATGCTCGGCAGCCCGGTCGATCCGGCGGTTTCGGTCACTTGCGGTCAGGCCGTCCATGACGGGCGGCGATCGAACGTTACGGTTGTACTACGAACCTACGACGATCGCCACCAGAACTGCAAACTTCTGCAAGCACCCAGCAAGCGCTAGAGCCCGAGATCGAGGTCCTCGTCGACGGGTGACCGTCGGTACGAGCCGGAGCGGCCGCCGGTCTTCTCCCACAGGGCCACGTCGCCGATCACCATCGAGCGGTCGACCGACTTGCACATGTCGTAGATCGTGAGCGCCGCCACGGTGCAGGCAGTGAGCGCCTCCATCTCCACGCCGGTGCGGTCGACGGTGTCCACCGCCGCCTCCACCTCGATGAAGGTGTCCTCGATCCGGAAGTTCACGAGCACCGCTCCCACCAGCAGCGGGTGGCAGAGCGGGATCAGGTCGGCGGTCCGCTTGGCCGCCTGGATCCCCGCCACCCGAGCCACCGAGAGGACGTCGCCCTTGGTGACGGCCCCCTTGGCCACCAGCGAGGTGGTGTCGGGCTGCATGTGCACCCTCGCCTTGGCCACCGCACGACGATGGGTGGCGTCCTTGGGGGTGACGTCGACCATGCGGGCCCGGCCCAGCGGATCGAGGTGGGTGAGGCCGCGGTCAGACATGGGCGGGAGTCTAGTGACCCCCCTCAGCCGCCGATCTGGCTCATGCTGCGGCGAGGCCGAACGAACTGGACCTGGTTGATGGCGTGGCCCGCCCACTTGGCGCCGACACAGGCCTCGATGGCGTCCGAGAGGTCGTCGTCGGTGCCGCCGCTGCGAAGGACGGATCGCAGATCGTGGTCCTCCAAGGCGAAGAGGCAGCTGCGCAGCTGGCCGTCGGCCGTGAGGCGGATCCGGTCGCACTGCTCGCAGAACGGGCGGGTGACGCTGGGGATCACCCCCACCTCACCGCCGCCGTCGAGATAGCGGAAGCGCTCGGCCGGCTCGCTCCCGCGCTGGACCGCCTCCAGCGGGAAGACGGCCGCGATCCGCTGGAGGATCTCCGCCTGGGTGACCACCTGGTCGTTGGTCCAGCTGCCGTCGGCCTCCAGGGGCATCCACTCGATGAAGCGCACCGTCACCCCCCGGTCACGGCCGTAGCGGGCCAGGTCGACGATCTCGTCGTCGTTGACGCCCCGCACCACCACCACGTTCACCTTCACCGGGTGCAACCCCGCTGCCACAGCGGCGTCGATGCCGTCGAGGACGTCCTGGAGCTGGTCGCGCCGGGTGAGGGCGGCGAAGCGCTCGGGGCGGAGCGAGTCGAGGGAGACGTTGACCCGGCGGAGGCCGGCGCCCGCCAGGCCCGGGGCCACCGTGGCCAAGGTGGCGCCGTTGGTGGTGAGGGCCAGGTCGACGGGCAGCACGGCCAGCTTCGCCACGAGCGTCGGGAGGTGGGCTCGCACGGTGGGCTCGCCGCCGGTGAGGCGGATGGCGTCGATGCCGTGGCGCTCCACCAGCACCCGCGCCACCCGGCCCAGCTCCTCGAAGGTGAGCACCTCGTCTCTCGGGAGCCACGTCATGCCCTCTTCCGGCATGCAGTAGGTGCAGCGAAAGTTGCAGCGGTCCGTCACCGAGATCCGCAGATCGCGGTGCACCCGCCCGAACCCGTCGACCAGCGGCCGGGGCACCTCGCGCTCGTGGACAGCGGTCATCGTCCGCCAGGCTACGACCGGCCACCTCCCACCCCCGCAACTTGTGGCGAATCCGATCCGTTTCCGCACGAAATCGCCACAAGCTGGGAGCGCGGCGTCCCACCCCCCGCAACTTGTGATGACGACGTGCCGTTTCGGCACGGATTCGCCACAAGCTGCGGGGGTTGTCGCGGTGGGCGGGGTCAGACGTGGGTGCGGAGGAGGACGTGGACGGGGGTGCCCTGCGTGACGCCGTCGCCGTCGGGGAGCGGGAGCAGGCCGTGGGCCCGGGCCATGGCGGTGAGGTGGTGGGAGCCCTGGCCGCCGGCGGAGCGGACCAGCAGCTGGCCGTCGGCGTCCCGCTCGGCTCGCACTCGCACGAAGTGGACCTTCCCGTCGGGCCGTCGGGGGAAGTCCTCCGCCGTCACCGCCGGGATCGCCGGCCGCAGCAGGTCGGTGTGGCCGGCCATGCGCCGCAGCGCCGGCCGGGCCAGGAGCTCGAAGCTGACGAGCGACGACACCGGGTTGCCGGGCAGGCCGAACACCGGAGCGGACCGTGGGCCGACCAGCCCGAAGGCGAAGGGCTTGGCCGGGCGGATGGCGATCTGCATCCACCGCATGTCGCCCAGCCGATCGAGCACCACCTTCACGAGATCGATGTCGCCCATCGAGACGCCGCCGCTGGTGAGCACCGCATGGCACTCGGCCACGCCCTGGGTGATGGCGGCGGCGATGGCGCCCTCGTCGTCGGGGATCAGGCCGAGGTCGACCGGGGTCCACCCCTCCTCGGCGACGAGGGCGAGCAGCGCCGCCCGGTTGGCGTCGCGGATCTGGCCCGGGCCGAGCGGCCGGCCGTCGCCCACCAGCTCGTCGCCGGTGGACAGCACCCCGACCCGCAGCCGGGGGTGCACCAGCGCCTCGGTGCAGCCGATGCCCGTCAGCACCCCCAGGTGACCAGGGCCGAGGACCTCGCCGGCGGCGAAGACAGCATCGCCCGCCCGGAGGTCGTCGCCGGCCGCCCGCACCGCTTCCCCCGCCGGGACCTCGGCGCGGATCGCCACACGGCGGCCGTCGTCGAGGCGCTCGGTGCGCTCCACCATCACCACCGCATCGGCGCCGGAAGGCATCGGAGCCCCGGTGAAGATCCGCATGGCCTCCCCGGCCTGGAGCGGGCGGTCGGCCGGGTGCCCGGCCGCCACCTCGGCCACAACCGGGAGCTCCACCGGGGCATCGGCGCTGGCACCAGCGACGTCGGCCGCCCGCACGGCGTACCCGTCCATGGCCGTGTTGGCGAAGGGTGGCACGTCCTCCGGCGAGGTGACGCCCTCGGCCAGCACGCACCCTCGGGCGTCGGCCACGGCCACCCGCTCCGGCGGAAGCGGAGCCACCCGTTCGAGCACATGGCCCCGAGCGTCCTCCAGCGGCAGCAGCACCCGGAGAGCCTACGAGCCGCCGACCCCCGACCGACCCGAGGCAATGACTGCCACCTCGGCGAGGTCGAGTCCTCCACTGCCGCATGTGGCAGTCATCGCCTCGAGACGACCAGAACGGCAGTCATTGCCTCGAGCCGGGGTGGGGTCAGGCGATGCCCTGGGCGCGGACGTAGGTGGCCAGCCAGGCGCGGAACTCCGGGCCGAGGTCGTCTCGGGCCAGGGCCAGCTCCACGGTGGCCCGCAGGTAGTCGAGCTTGCTGCCGATGTCGTAGCGGCCCTCGTCGAAGGTGTAGCCGTAGACCTCGAGCTCGGGCAGGAGCCCCCCGATCGCATCGGTGAGCTGGATCTCCCCCCCGGCCCCCGGCTTGGTGCGGTCGATCGACTCGAAGATGTCGGCGGTGAACACGTAGCGGCCCATCACCCCCCATCCGGACGGGGCGTCAGCCGGCTTCGGCTTCTCCACGATGCCGTGCACGGGCAGCAGCCGGGGGGCCACCTCCTCACCGTGGGCGATGCTGCCGTAGAGGCTGATCTCCTCCGGCGGGAACTGCTTGCAGGCGATGACGGCGGCCGCTCCCCGCTGCTGGTGGGCCTCGATCATCTCCACCAGGACAGTGGAGTGCTCGTCCATGATGTCGTCGCCCAGCATCACGGCGAAGGGCTGGTCGCCCACGTGCTTGCGGCCCATCGCCACCGCGTGCCCCAGCCCCAGCGCCTCGCCCTGGCGGACGTAGTGGATGTCGGCCAGGCCGGCGAGATCGAGCACCTCGGCCAGCAGCGAGTCCTTGCCCTTGGCGTGGAGCTCGGCCTCCAGCTCGGCGTTGCGGTCGAAGTGGTCCTCGATGGCCTTCTTGCCCCGCCCGGTGATGATCAGGATGTCGTCGATCCCCGAGCGCACCGCCTCCTCCACCACGTACTGGATGGCCGGCTTGTCGACGACCGGCAGCATCTCCTTGGGCTGGGCCTTGGTGGCGGGGAGGAACCGGGTGCCCAGCCCGGCAGCGGGGATGACAGCCTTGCGGACGGCGCTCATCCCTCGTTTCTACTTGCTCCCTCCCGGGACAACGAGCGCTCCTCCCCTCGACGGAGGCGCCCCAGGTTCTCGCGGTGGCGCGCCACCACCAGCAGCCCGCCGGCCGCGAAGGCCACCACCTCCCCTGCCGGCCGCCCAGCCAGGGCGGCCCCGGCAGGGAGCCCGAGCGCCACCACGAGCGACCCGGCCGATGCTGCGCCGGCCACCCGTACGGCCACCAGCCACAGCGCGGCCAGCACCACGGCCGGCCCGGGAAGCAGCACCAGGGCCATGCCGGCCCCGGTGGCCACCCCCTTGCCCCCACGGCCGCCTCGGGTCACCGGCACCACGTGGCCCACCACGGCGGCCAGCCCGCAGGCCACCCCCACGGCCCGGTTGCCGGTGGCAAGACCCCCGGCTGCGGCCAGGACGCCCTTGGCCAGATCACCGAGCAGGACGGCAGCTCCGGCCCGGCGGCCCAGCGTCCGGTAGGCGTTCGAGGCCCCGGGGTTGCCGGAGCCCTCGGTCGTGAGGTCGCGCCCCAGCCGGCGCCCCACCAGGGCGGCGGTGGGGAAGGTGCCCAGCAGGTAGGCGGGCAGCACCAGCAGCCAGGCGACGTCCACCCCGTGACCCTACGGGCGGCCGTGGCGTGCGGGCCGGGACGGCCGGCCGCTACCCTGGCACTCTCCACGTTCGAGTGCTAACGGAGGACGGAGCGTGCCCACCTACGAGTACCGGTGCAAGGCCTGCGGCGACGAGCTCGAGGTCGTGCAGTCGTTCACCGACGACGCCCTCACCACCTGCGACGCCTGCGGCGGCGACCTGCGCAAGGTGTTCGGGAACGTCGGCATCGCCTTCAAGGGCAGCGGGTTCTACAAGAACGACAGCCGAGGCAAGACCAAGGCCGCGTCGAGCACCTCGAGCGGCGACAACGGCTCCAGCGGGTCCGACACCGCCAGCCCCAGCACCACCACGGGCGACAAGGCGGCCAGCACCAACGGATCGAGCTCTGGCGGCTCCACGGAGACCAAGAAGGCCAAGCCCGCCGCCACCCCCGCCTCGGGCACCTGACCCTTCCCGACGGCCGAGGCCGCCACTAGCGTCAGGCCCGGCTTCCCCGCTCGCCGCTCCATCCCAGGAGGCGCGCCCATGCGCCGGAAGCCGCTGCACCGCCGTCCCGGCATGGCCCTGACCCTGCGCCGTCGGCCTCGCCTCCGGGCCGCCGTGGCCAGCGCGGTGGCCGTGCTCACGGGCGCGGCCGTGGCCATCACCGCCAACCAGGCCGAGCAGACCCGGGCGGCGTGGGGTCGACGAACCGCCGTGGTGGTCGCCGTCGCGCGACGTCGAGGCCGGGGAGGTGCTCGAGCCCGGCGACGTTCGACTGGTCGACCATCCCGGCCCGCTCGTGCCGGCCGGGGCCCTCACGGGGCTCCCCGACGGCGTCCGCCTGGCCCACCCGGTGTTCGCCGGGGAGGTGGTGCACGAAGGGCGGCTGGCCCCGGCCGCCACGTCGGCGGCGGCGGCCCGGCTGCCTGCCGGCACGCGTGCGGTGGCCGTCCCGAGGGAGCCTGCCACCACCCCACCACTCGAGGTGGGCGACCGCGTCGACGTCCTGGTGGCACTGGGTCCGGAGGCGGCCGGGACCGGCGCCCCCGGCTTCGCCCTGACCACCAACGCGATGGTGGTCGACGTGGCCGAGGCGGCCGTCACCGTGGCCGTGCCCCGCGATGCCGCGCCGCGGCTGGCGGTCGCCCTCACCCAGGGCGCCGTCCTGCTGGCGCTCACCGTGGGCTGACGGCGAGCCTCAGCGGACGGCGTAGAGCACCAGCACGCCCACGCCGAGCACCACCCGGTAGATGACGAAGGGGGCGAAGGACCGGGTCCGGATCAGCCGCAGGGTCCCCCACACGGCCAGCCAACCGGTGAGGCCCGAGGCGACGATGCCCCATGCGAAGGGGGCATGGAACCCGTCGGGGATGCCTCCTTCGCTGGCGGCGTCGAGAGCCTTGAAGACGAGCGCCCCGGCGGTGATGGGAAGGCTCATCAGGAAGGCGAAGCGGGCGGCGCCGTCGCGCCCCAGACCCACCAGGCGTCCCGCGGTCATGGTGACGCCGGAGCGTGAGACGCCGGGCTGCAGGGCCACGGCCTGTCCGGCGCCCATGAGCAGGGCGTCGCGCAGCCGGATGTCCTCCACCCGGCGCACACCCGGCCGCCGGTCGGCCCAGGCCAGCACCAGCCCGAACACGATGAGCATGGTGGCGATGAGCCAGATGTAGCCGGTGCGCTCCTCGATGACGTCGGCGAAGAGGGCACCGGTGACGGCCGCGGGGATGGTCGACACGACCAGCAGCCAGGCCAGGCGCCCGTCGTCGGTGCCTCGTCCAGCCCGGGTGAGGCCGGCCCGCGCGTAGCGGACGACATCCCGGCGGAAGTAGGCCACTGCGCCCACCAGCGTCCCCAGGTGGAGGGCCACGTCGAAGGTCTTCTCCAAGGACTCCTGACCGGCGAAGTCGTCCCAACCGAACAGCCACGGCACCAGCCGCAGGTGGCCGCTGGAGGAGATGGGCAGGAACTCCGAGAGGCCCTGGGTGATGCCCAGGACGATGGCGTGGAGGATCGGCACGCTCGGCTAGGCGCCCGAGAGGGCGATGTCGGGGATCACGAGCGTGACGCCCCCGGTGCCGTCGGGCAGCCACTCGAGGTCGGCTCCCACCGCGGAGATGTCGAGCAGCAGCCGCTGGAGGGTGGAGGCGATGGTGGCCTCCCGGATGGGCTCAGCCAGCTCGCCTCCCTTGACCATGAGACCCTCCACCCCGACGGAGAAGTCGCCGGACACCGGGTTCACCCCGGAGTGCAGCCCGGCCATCGACGTGACGAACAGGCCGTGCTCCACGGCGCCGAGCACCTCCTCGTGGGTGCCCGCCCCTGGCGCAACGGCCAGCGCAGCGGCTGACACGCCTGGGGTGGAGGCCACCCCGCGCTCAGCCGACCCGGTGGAGGCGGTGCCCGACCTCCGCCCGGTGTACGTGTTGTGCAGGAAGCCCTGCAGGACGCCGTCGACCACCAGCTCGTTGCGGCGACGGGCCAGCCCCTCCCCGTCGTGGGACTCGGCGCCCAGGGAACGGGGGTCGGTGGGGTCGTCGATGAAGGTGAGCAGCTCGGATGCCACCTGCTCCCCCACCCGACCGGCGAAGGGCGACCGCCCCTTCAGGACGGCCTCGCCGCTGAGCATGCCGCCCACCAGCCCGAGGATGGTGGCAGTCATGCGAGGCTCGAGGACCAGGGTGAGGCGCTGGGTGGACGGCTGGGAGGAGCCCAGCAGCCGGGTGGAGCGCAGCACGGCGTCGTCGGCCGCCTCGTCGATGGAGAGCTCGACTGATCTCGCGACCCACCGACAGCCCCCCGGCGATCTGGGTCTCCTCGCCCTGCCGAGCCAGGGCCTGGACCATGAGGTGGCAGGTGCCCGCCCGACCCCACGCACGGATCCCCGTGCTGGTCGCCACCGCGCCCTCCCCGAGCGAGTCGCTGAAGAGCGCCATGCGAACCCCGGTGACCCGGGGGTCGCGCCCGGTGGTGGCCTTCTCCAGCTCGAGGGCCATGGCCACCTTGTCGGCGGTGGGCACGTCGGCCAGGTGCTCGGGCCAGAGGTCGAGGTCGGCCGCCACCACGCCATCGGGCTCGGCCAGGCCGTTGAACTCGTCCGGCTCGCCGAACGCGGCGTTGTCGCGTGCCTCGGCGAGCGCTTCGAGGACCACGGCTTCGTCGAGGGTGCCTGCATAGGCGAAGCCCTGCCGGTGGTCGACGATGACCCGCACCCCGATGCCGGCCGAGGTGGCCTGGGTGAGGCTCTCCACCTCCCCGGCGTAGGCCCGCACCGAGGTGCTGGTGCCCCGGGCGACGAAGGCCTCGACCTGCTCGCCGGGCTCAGCCCGGTCGGCGATGCGGGCGGCGACGTCGAGCAGCTCGGGGTGGTCCGGGCTGCTCACGCCGTGCCGCCGACGGTGAGCGCCGGCACCCGGAGGGTGGGAACCCCGTCGCCGACCGGCACGCCCTGCCCGTCCTTGCCGCACATCCCCGGGCTCCCCATGGCGAAGTCGTTGCCCACGGCGTCGATGCTGGCCAGCACCGCGGGACCGTTGCCGATGAGGTTGCCCTCCCTGATGGGCTCGGTGATGCGACCTCCCTCGATGAGGTAGGCCTCCGTCATGCCGAAGACGAAGTCCCCGGTGGCCGTGTTCACCTGACCGCCTCCGAGGTGGGCCACGTAGACCCCGTCGGGGGTGCCGGCCACGATGTCGTCGGGCTCGTCGGGCCCGCCGAGCACGTAGGTGTTGGTCATGCGGACCATCGGGAGGTGCTTGTAGCTCTGGCGGCGGCCGTTGCCCGACCGGGGCCGGCCCTCTGTGCGGGAGCGGAGCAGGTCGTACATGTAGTCGGTGAGGATGCCGTCCTCGATGAGGACGTTGCGCTGGGCCAGCGAGCCCTCGTCGTCGACGGCGAAGGCGCCCCACTCCTCGGCCATCGTGCCGTCGTCGACCAGGGTGATGCGCGGGTCGGCCACCCGCTCGCCCACCCGACCGGCGAACACCGAGGCGCCTTTGGCGACCAGATCGGCTTCCAGGCCGTGCCCGCAAGCCTCATGGAAGAGCACACCGCCGCCGCCGGGGCCGATGACCACGGGCAGGGTGCCGGACGGGGCCGGACGGGCGGCCAGCTTGAGCAGGGCCCGCTCCGCCGCCTCCCGGGCGATGTCGTCGACGTCGTAGGTGTCGAACAGCTCGAACCCCACGGTGCGGCCGAGCGACTGGTAGCCCGTCTGCATGCCCGTGTCGCCGGTGGCCACCGCCATCACCGTGAAGAGCGTTCGCACCTGGTCGTCCTCCGTGAGGAGGCCGTCGCTGTTGGCCACCAGGATGCGTCGACGGCTATCGCCGTAGCGAGCCGTCACCTGGCTGATGGCCCCACCAGCCGCCGCGGGCACTGGCATCGGCTCGACGCAGCAGCTCCACCTTGCGGCCCTTGGCCACGTCCTCAGGGAGCACGGCGATCTCGTTGGGTCGGGGTGCCTCCTGGCGGGTGAGGGCCACCTCCACCACCCCGCCGTCCCCGGAGCGGGCGGCGGCCCCGGCCGCCTCAGCTGCCTCGGCCAAGCCGGCCTCGGACAGGTCGGCGGTGTGGGCGAACCCGGTCGTCTCCCCCACGATCACCCGGATCCCGGCCCCGCGGATCGCGGCCGGAGCTGAGGTTCTCCACCTTCCCGTCGTCGAAGATGGCGTTGGCGCTGGCCTTGTCCTCCACGAAGATCTCCGCCAGCTCGCCTCCTCGGCGCAGGGCGGTGCTCAGGGTGCGTTGGACGAGGTCGTGATCAAGCACTGGGCTCCTCTTGCTCCGGTGGTCAGGGTGCGGCGTATCGTACCCAGGTGCCTCTGCAGCCAGGGCTCCACGGCAGCGCCAAGCTGGTGGTGGGAGACGACGACACGGCCATCGCCCACCACTCCGGTGACGTACCGGTGCTGGCCACCCCCCGCCTCATCGCGCTCTGCGAGGAGGCGGCCATCGTCGCCCTCGCTGATGGCCTCCCGGCCGGTCAGACCACCGTGGGCATGCGGGTGCAGATCGACCACCTGGCCCCCACCTCCGTGGGATCCTCGGTGGCGGCCGAGGCGAACCTGGAGAAGGTGGAGGGGCGCCGGCTCACCTTCACCGTGTCGGCCAGCGACAGCTGTGGCCTTGTCGCCGCCGGCAAGGTCACCCGAGTGGTCGTCGACACCGACCGCTTCCTCGAGAAGGCCCGCTGAGGATCGGCCCGGTCAGAGCCGGGCCAGGAACCCCGACAGCGCCGACCACCAGGCGTCAGGGCTCTCGAACTGCGGGGAGTGCCCCGCCTCCGGGAGCACCACCAGCTCGGCCCCGGCGATCGCCTCCGCCATCCGCCGGGATGGCTTGAGGAACGGGGTGTCCTCCTCCCCCACCAGCACCAGCGCCGGCATGGCGATCTGGGGAAGGTCGGGGAGGCGATCGACCGCAGCGGCGTCGGTGATGGCGCGGCAGCATGGCGGCGTACATGACCGGCGACGAGGCGAGCATCTTGCGAGCTCCGAACTCGCGGTAGCCCTCGCGGGAGTCGAGGAGGCGCTGGTGGGCGCCGCTGGCGAGGGGTTGGTCCTTCCCGAGAGCGTCCTGGGCAGCCATGACGGCGGCCATGCCCTCGGTTCGGGCCAGCGCCGCCCCCATCTCCACCAGACCGCCGTCGGCTCGCACGCCGCGGTGGGACGTGTCCATGAGGCACCAGCGCGTCGAAGCGCTCGGGCGCCCGCAGCACCGCCGTCTGCACGACCATGCCGCCCATCGAGTGGCCGAGCACGGCGCAGCGCTCCCATCCCAGCGCGTCGACCAGGCCCAGGAGGTCCGCTGAGAACACGTCGAACCCGTAGGCCTCCTCCGCATCGGGCTGGGCGCTGCACCCGTGACCCCGCTGGTCGGGCGCCACCGCGTGCCAGCCGAGCTCGGCCAGCCGATCGAGCCAGTCGGTGAAGTCCTCCTTGGCCCCGGTGAAGCCGTGGACCAGGAGGAGCGGCCGACCGCCGGGACCGGCCTCGGCCAGGCAGAGCTCGACCGGGCCGCCCGACCCGACCACCTCGAGGTGGCGCTCGATCACGATCGGCTGGCGCGTGAACGGGCGCCCAGGAGCCCACCCATCAGATCTGTGAAGGGCGTGACCTCGTCGGCGGAGGGCACGTCGATGGTGACGGGCTCGCCGTAGTCGAACACCTCCAACGTCATGGCCGCCGTCGCGCCGTCGCCGAGGTCGGTGCCGGCGAGCATGGACCCCATGTCCATCCGCAGCCGGCGCGGCAGGTCGTCAGCATCGAGCCACACCTCGACGGGGACGCCCGCGTCGGCCGACACCCCGAGTCGGTCCAGCTGCGCCTCCAGCCGCTCACGCTGATCGGCGGGAGCCCGCTCGATGGCGGTGGCCAGATCCATGGTGATGGAGTAGCGGGTGGTCTCCACCCCCCGAACCGTCTCCTGTCCGACCACCTCCGGCTCACCCACCACCCCGCGGAGCGTGTCGAGGAGCTCGGTGAAGTCGTAGGACCCGGCCCCCAGGCCCAGCCCCTCGGCCCCAGGGCCGAGCGCATCGGGCGTCACGGACAACCACCCATCCGCTCCCGTGAGCATGCGGAACATGGCCGCCCGCAGGTACACGGTCGTGCCGTCGGCCACGACCTGCCACGGCTCGTCGAAGCCGGCGGGCACCTCCTCGTCGTCGGCGGCGGCCAACCTCTGGAACATGGCGCCCATGTCCATCTCCATCGACATGCGCTGAGCGGCAGCGTCGAGCGCACCCGTGGCCAAGATGTCGAAGGACTGCCCGTCGACGGTCATGTCCATCACCATCTCGAAGGCGGCCGTCCCCGACTCGGTCACGGCGTCGGGAGCCGACCGCAGTGCGCTGGCCGCCTCGGCCCCGGTGCGGACCTCGACCGCGGCCCGATCGGCCTCGTCGGCACAAGCCGCTACGAGGAGCAACGGCGCGGCCAGCGTCACGATCAGCTTCCGGAACATGCGTCCTCCGAGGGTGCAGCGTGTGGTTCGACAGGTCCCAGCCAGGTCCCCCGCCTGTGCTCGCCCGTGCGGCAGCGTACTGGGCCGACGGAAGGGTCGATAGGGAGGAATACGATGGTCGCCGGACAGCACGAGGGGGGGCAGTGAACCGCAAGCAGGCAATGTCGCTGGTGCTGCGCCTGGCCCTGAGCGGGGCGATGCTCGGCGTGCTGCTGTGGCGGGTCCCGTCCTTCGACCTCGACGAGGTGGTCCCGGAGCTGACGGTCCGGACCGTCCTGTGGCTGGTCGTGGCCATGGGGCTCACCCTGGCCGGCTTGGTGCTGTCGGCCCTCCGCTGGCAGCGGGTCCTCGACGTCCTGGGCCTCCACGCCGGACTGCGCCGCCTCCTCTCGCACTACCTCGCCGGCCAGTTCGTCTCCAACGTGCTCCCCACCACCATCGGCGGCGACGTGCTGCGGGTGAGCAGGCTGTCGCGCGAAACCGGCGAGTCCCCCAAGACCTTCGCCTCCGTCGTGCTGGAGCGGCTCACCGGCTGGCTCGTCCTCCCGGTGATCAGCGTCATCGGCTTCCTGGTCAACCCCCCGCTCCAGCACCTCGGGCGGGCCACCCAGGTGGCGGTGGGGATGGCCTTCGTCACGCTGCTGGCGCTCGGGATCCTCCTGTACGCCGTGGCCGACCAGCGCATCGGCGGCCGCTTCGAGGCGCGCGACGGCTGGCGTCGCTTCGCCAGCGCCGTCCACCTCGGCCTCGACCGGATGAAGCGAGACCCCGCGGCGGCCATCAACGTGCTCGCCGTCGGGTTCGCCTACCAGCTGGTCCTCGTCCTGGCGGCGGTGGCGGCGGCCCAGGCGCTGGGCGTGCGACCCGCCGGGCTCACCGCCCTGCTCGCCTTCTTCCCCGCCGTCGCCATCGCCCAGGTGCTGCCCATCGGGATCTCCGGGCTCGGTGTGCGAGAGGGGGCCTTCGTCCTCTTCCTCAGTCCCCTCGGCGTGGCCTCTCAGGACGCCATCGCCCTGGGACTGCTCCTCTACCTGCTCAACCTGGGCGTGAGCCTGCTGGGCGCTCCGGCGTTTGCGGTGGGAGGTCGCCTCCCCAACCCCGAGGCAGCGCTTCCCGCCGCACCGTGACCTGCTAACCCTTGCGCCATGACTGAGGTGGCGGCGGAGGCCGAGATCGGCGACGACCGCGCCGGCCTCCGGTGGTGGAAGGAGGTGCTCCTCGCCGCTGCCGTGTACGGGGTGTACTCGGTCGTGCGGAACCAGTTCGGGTCCGCTGGCGGGGACCCGGGCCCGGCCTTCGGCCACGCCCTGGACCTCATCGACCTGGAGGATCGCCTCCACCTCTACGTCGAGCGGGACATCCAGGCGTGGTACCTGGACCTGCCGGCCAACGGGCTCATCCGACTCTGGAACGTGTACTACGGGCTCGCCCACTTCGTGGTGACGCTGGGGGCGTTGGTGTGGATGTTCCGCCGGGCCCCCACCCGTCATCGGGTGCTTCGCAACACCTTGGCCATCACCACCGCGCTGGCGGTGATCGGGTTCGCGGCCTACTCCCTCATGCCGCCGCGCCTCCTCGACGACCCAGGCGAGTTCGGAGGGTGCCAGGTCTACGCTCCCGAGGCCGCCCGCGCCGCGCCGCCGGGGGCCCTCACCGCACCGGGCTGCGACCGCTTCGGCTACGTCGACACGGTGGCCCGCTACGGCGGGTGGATCAGCTTCGGCGACGAGGGCATGAAGCAGGTGTCGAACCAGTACGCCGCCATGCCCAGCATGCACATCGGCTGGTCGGCCTGGAGCGCCATCGTGCTCGTGCCGCTGGTGCGACGACGTTGGGCCAAGGCGCTCGCCGTCCTCTACCCGTTCATCACGTTGGTGTGCATCGTGGTCACCGGCAACCACTACTGGATCGATGGCGTGGGCGGCCTGGCCTGCCTGGCGGCGGGCTATGGCTTGGCCCGGGTGCTCACCCGACCCCAGGTGGAGTAGGCGACCCCGAGCGGCTACTCGTTGTCCTGGTTGGTCCCCTCGTCCTGGGCGTCGACCTCCTGCTCCACCTGGTCCTCGATGGAGTCGACGGTGTCCTTGCCGTCCTGGATCTCCTCGTCGGTGGTGCCGCCGTCGCCGTCCTCGTCGGAGCAGGCGGCGGCAGTCAACGAGCCGAGCCCGAGGAGAGCGGCCAGGGTGGCGGAGCGGAGACGGCTGGTGGTGGTGCGCTGCATGACGCCGCCCTTACCCCACCGCCGGGGCCGCGAACCCTCACCGCTCCGTCGACCACCAGATCGGCCCCCCGTGGTACCCGGAGGTGGCCAGGAGGCGCTCGTCGCCGTGAGGCCAGGTCGTCAGGCGGAGCTCCGCCCGCTCGCCGCCAGGCTCCAGGCGCAGCCAGGCCAGCGGGGCAGCACCGGTGGCCCGTTGGCCCGCCTCGGCCAGCGCCTGCCGAAACCGCCGTCGCTGAGCGGCGGAGAGGTACTGGGCCACGATCGAGTGCACCACCACGGTGGCCATCCCCGGGCGAGGCTCGGCGAGCCGCCTCGCCACCCAATCGTCGGCGTCGGCCTCCTCCACGGTGGCGGGCACCCGGCGGGCGACGCCGATGGCGGCCTCCAAGCGACGGACGCGCTCCAGCTGGTCGGGCCACACGTATGACAGCAAGGTCAGCCGGCCCTCCGGGGTGGTGGCATCGACGGGGTTGCGATCGCACCCCGCCCGCTCGGCCACGTCGAAGGCGGCCGGGAGCTCAGGCGGTTCGCCCTCCCACAACCCCGCGAAGCGGACGGGGCTGTCGGGATCGCCGGTCACCCCCCGGCCCGTGTCGTAGGCGTAGTGGTCCCACCGGAGGTTGAGACCGGCACTGGCCCCCACCTCGAGGACGCGGAGGGGAAGGTGCGTGCGACGAGCCACGGCTGCGTAGCCGCCCACCAGCACAGCCGAGCGGCCCACCTCGTTGGTCTGCACGCCGTCCTCGATCCGCCGATCGATCTCCGCCGCGTGCTCCTCCACCGTGGCCAGGAAGGCAGCCTCGGCTCCATCGCCCGGCTGGCCTCCGGCCGACGGGTAGTGACCGGCCAGCGCGGGAGACCGTCCCTCCAGCACGATCCGGTGGACGGCGCCGAGGAAGCGCAGCGTGAGGGCCGAGCCCAGCGGATCTCCGACACGGCCGGTCAGCAGGGCCGTCGTGGGCCCGCCCCGTCGCAGGTCGGCCACCACGGCTCGCAGGACGAGCCCGTAGAGGGGGGACCCCTGACCAGCGCAGGCGTCGGCCTGGAACGCCACCACCTCGACCACCCGGTCGAGGTCGTCGTGCCCCTCAGCCACCTCGAGACACCGGGCACACCGACACCGCCTGCTCCACGCCCTTGAAGCTGCGCCGGCGGGCGCGACCGAACACCACCGATGGGAGGTCCCCCACCGCGTCGCGGGTGGTGGCAGTGGCCAGCACCTGATCCCCCTTGGCCACGGAGGCCACGCGAGCCGCCACGTTCACGTCGTGGCCGATGAGGTCGTCGGCGGTGGCCACCACCTCACCGGTGTGCACCCCCGCCCGAAGGCGGAGGGCCTCCGGCGGCACCTCGATCAGCTCGAGGGCCGCCATCACAGCCGACTCGGCCGAAGGGAAGGAGAGCATCAGCCCATCGCCCAGCCGCTTGACCACCCGGCCGCCGCGGCTGCGCACGACCGGGCCGATCACCCGGTGGTGATCGGCCAGCAGGGCGAGGGCGGCATCGTCGCCGTGGCGGGACGTGAAGCGGGTGAAGCCCTCGAGGTCGGTGAACACGATCGACAGCGGGATCGGCCGCGTGGCCTCCTCGTCGCCACTGCGGTCGTAGGCCAACAGCTGCAAGGCGTTGAGGCCGATCGACCCCAGCGCCGACGGTCGCCGCTCCACGGACCGCTCGAGGAACCGATGGACGACGTCGAGGGCAGGGGCGGTGCGCATCGGGCGGTCGCCGGGGGCCTCGAGCCACGACCGGTCGACGAGCCCTACCTCCACGGCGGTGTCGGTGAGCTCCGGATCTCGCCGAAGCAGGTCGGCGGCGCGCTCGGCCAGCCCTCGCCGTACCGATCCCATGGCCGACTCACCCTTGGGTTGCACGTCGTCGGCTCCAGCCACCGGCCCAACCTAGCCACCGCCGCTCGCCGAAAACCCTGCCCTGCGTGGTCTCGGTGGCCGGGTGGCGGGTACCGTGGGTCCTCCATGCTCCTCGACTCGATCCACGGTCCCGGCGACCTGAAGGCGCTCTCCCAGGAGCAGCTCGAGCGGCTGGCGGTCGAGCTCCGGCAGCTCATCGTCACCTCCGTGGAGGGGACTGGTCACGGGCACCTCGGCTCCAACCTCGGGGCGGTGGAGCTCACCCTGGCGCTGCACCGCGTCTTCGACTCGCCCCGCGACATCCTGCTGTGGGACACCGGCCACCAGGCCTACGTGCACAAGATGCTCACCGGGCGCGTGGCCGACTTCGCCACCCTGCGCCAGGCCGGCGGGCTCTCCGGCTACCCATCGCGTGCGGAGTCGGACCACGACTGGATCGAGAACAGCCACGCGTCCACCGTGATCAGCTACGCCCACGGGCTGGCCGTCGCCCAGGAGCACGAGCTGGGAGACGGGCGGCGCATCGTGGCCGTGATCGGCGACGGCTCGCTCACCGGCGGCATGGCCTTCGAGGGCCTCAACAACCTGGGCCACTCGGGCAAGAAGGCCATCCTCGTGCTCAACGACAACGGCCGGTCTTACGCCCCCACCGTCTCCAAGCTGGGCGACAGCCTGGCTCGGCTGCGCCTCAACCCCACCTACCTGCGCAACCGCTCGCGGCTCGACCGCATCCTCCACGAGGTGCCGGTGGTGGGGCACCAGCTCGAGAAGAGCCTCGACGGCTTCGTGGCGGCCATGCGCGAGATGTTCGAGCCGCCGGCCTTCTTCGAGAACCTCGGCGTTCGCTACACCGGCCCCTTCGACGGGCACGACATCGAGGGCATGGAGAAGGCCCTGCGCCACGCCGCCGAGTACGACGGGCCGATCGTGGTCCACGTCCTCACCCAGAAGGGCCGGGGCCACGCCCCCGCCGAGAACGACGAGGTGAAGCGGCTCCACGACATGGGCCACGGCGCCAAGCCGGGCAGCTACACGGCCGCCTTCACCGAAGCCATGATCAAGGAGGCGGAGGCGCGGCCCGAGCTGGTGGCCATCACCGCCGCCATGCCCGACTCCACCGGCCTCCTCCCCTTCGGAGAGCGGTTCCCCGGCCGGCTCATCGACGTGGGCATCGCCGAGCAGCACGCCGTGACGTCGGCCGCCGGGATGGCGATGGGGGGCCTGCGGCCCGTCGTCGCCGTCTACGCCACCTTCCTCACCCGGGCCGTCGACCAGGTCACCTACGACGTCGGCCTCCACGGCCAGCCGGTGGTGTTCTGCCTCGATCGGGCGGGCATCACGGGCGACGACGGCGCGTCGCACCACGGGGTGCTCGACATGGCGCTCGTCACCAAGGTGCCGGGGATGACCCTCTTCGCCCCCTCCAGCTACCAGGAGCTCGGGGTGATGCTGCACGACGCCCTCGACCTGTGCACCGACGGTCCGGCCGCCATACGGTGGTCGAAGACAGCCGCCCCCTCCGTGTCCGACGACGAGGTGGGCTCGGGTCTCTCGGCCCGCCGGGTGCGGGTGGGTGCTGATGTGTGCATCCTCGCCGTGGGCAAGATGCTGGGCGCGGCCCAGGAGGCCGCCGAGGCGCTGGCCGCTGAGGGCGTGGAGGCCACGGTGTGGGACGTGCGGGTGGTCCCCCTCGACCCCGAGATGCTCGCCGACGCGGCCAGCCATCCAGCCGTCGTCACCGCCGAAGACGGCGTGCGCGAGGGCGGGGTCGGCACGATGATCGCCGATGCCATCTCCCGCACGGGCCGCAGCGCCCCTCCGGTGCGGGTGCTGGGGGTGCCCATCGAGTTCATCCCGCACGGCAAGCCCGACCAGATCCTCGCCGAGCTGGGACTCGACGGGTCTGGCCTGGCGGCAGCTGTGCAGGCCCTCCTCGCCCCCGCCGGCTGAGCCGGGCGGGAACCACCCAGGGTCCCTGGACGTCGGATCCACCATGCGACGACTCCTGCTGGGCCTCCTCATCGTCGCGGCCGCCGTCGGCTGCCGCGATCAGGGGGCCGAGGTGCGGGCCGACGGCGAGAGCGCTGGCGACGTAGCGGTGGCCCAGCTCGTCCGGCGCGACTGGCGCATCGAGGTGATCACCGACGCCAGTGGCGACCGCCGGGACGTCGCCCCGGACTACGACGCCGTGCTGCGCTTCGACGGCGAAGGCGGCTTCAGTGCCAAGACGTGCAACCACACCGGGGGCGACGTCACCGTCGATGCGGGGCGGCTCACCTGGGGTCGCGAGATCGCCTCGACAGCGGCGGCGTGCCTCGACGAGGACCTGACCTGGATCGAGACCACTCTGGGATCGCTGTTCCGCGGGAGCGCCACGTGGACGCTCGCCGACGGGCGGCTGCACATCCGGGGCAACGGCGTGGCAGCGGAGCTGAGCGAACGCCCGGTCGGGTTCCCCACCGAGCTGGTGCAGCTGGCCACCTCCGACCCGGACGGCGAGTCGGAGTGGCAGTTCGGCTACGCCGAGGATTCGGCCGCCGGTCCTGGTGGCTACCGCTTCTCGCTCACCTGGGAGGGCCGGTCAGGACCGGGCAGGGGCTACGGCTCCTCGGGCATGGTCGTGGACCCGGAGGTCCCGATGGACACCATGTGGGTGGACGACGTCGACGGGCGGCTGTTCCCCTTCGGCACCTTGCCCGTCGGAGCGGCGGCTGCAGTCTTCGAGAGCGTCGACGGCACCACCGAGGCCCTCCAGACCCATGAGCTACCCGACGGCCGACGCGTGTACGGGGAGACGGTAGAGGCCGGTCAGGGCCAGGTGGTGGCCGTCGACGGCGCCGGGCACGAGATGGGCCGCGGCCGCGTGGTGCCCGTCTGATAGCTCAGGTGTAGAAGGGGTTCTCGCCGGCCGCGTGGTCGGTGGTGTCGATGACCTCGGTGATCTCCGGGATGGCCTCGGTGATCGAGCGAGCGATCCCATCGCGGAGGGTCATGGCCGACACGGCACAGCCCTGGCAGCCGCCTCCCATGGTCACGTAGGCCTTGTCGCCGTCGATGCCCTTCAGCTCCGCGAAGCCGCCGTGGGCGGCCAGCGCCGGGTTGATCTGCTCCTGGAGGAGCTGCTCGACCTTCTCCGGCACCGAGCCCGTCAGCTCGAGGTGCTTGCCCGAGAGGGGATCTGGCCGGTTGGGGTTGCGGAGCACCAACCCGGGGCCACCGCCCGCCGGGATGTCGAGGGTGGCGCCGGTGAGCTGCTCGATCGAACCCGCCGGCACGAGGACCGGGAGATCGCCCTGGGAGTAGTGGACGTCGGCGTCGTCGGCCTCGGCGATCGGATCGAAGGTGAGGTCGTAGGCGTACTCCACGCCGGTGGTGCCGGTGACCTCGACGCGCAGGGCCAGCCCGGGCGGATCATCCTCCTGCTCCCGCAGCTCCAGCACGCGTGCGATGGCGTCGGGGGTGACGGTGAAGACCACCAGGTCGGTCTCTGCGGTGGCATCGGCCATGGGGCCAGGCTAACGACTGCCGACCGGCCCGCCACCGCCGCCTCTATCGTCCCCCCCATGGCCCGGCCGGACTGGCACTCCCCTCGAGAGCTCCTCGACTTCATCCTGCTGTCGGCCAAGCGGGTGGTGATCCTCGTCGTGGGCACCGCGCTGGTGGTCGCCGGGTTGGCCATGCTGGTCCTTCCTGGCCCCGGGATCCTCGTCATCATCGGGGGCCTGGCCGTGCTGGCATCGGAGTTCGCCTGGGCTGAGACCATGCTCGACAAGGCCAAGGATCAGGCCCAGAAGGCCGGACAGGCCGCCAAGCGGTCGATCTTCAAGCGCGGCAAGGGCTCCTGACCCACGGCCCAGGACTCGGCACGCTCGGTGCCGAATTGGGCCGATCGACTCTGGCGCGGCGAGGCGAGAACAGGGATCCTGCTGGGAACGACCTCCTCGGAGGGAGTCACCAGCGAAAGCGTCGCCTCGGCGACGCCCGCCAGCGAATCCGGCCGAGTCCCGGCGGGCGGGGCTCGGCCGACTCGCGCGTGGGCCACGGTCCGCGGCGAGCGGATCGTCAGTCGGTACCGTCGACCAGGTGGCCTCGGACGGCATCCTCTCCGGCCCCATCGACCTCGACGGCCGCCCTCGGCATCCGGCCCACCCCACCGTCGAGGCACGACTCGGCCTGGTGGTGGAGCACCGGGCCAGCGGTGTGGTCGGCTCCATCCGCTCCTTCAGCGACGCGGTGGTGGTGCTGCGCGATCGCCAGGAGGTCGACCGACCCCTGCGCAACCTGCCAGGGGGGTTCCTGGTGGAGGGACGGGTGGCCACGCTCGTGGCGCCCCCCGCCGGCGCTCGCTGGGCGACCACCGCCTCCGGATCGGTCGCTGGCCCGGCCCGGCCCGCCCGAGTCGCCCGCGCCAGCCGGATCCTCGTCGAGGGCATCCACGACGCGGAGCTGGTGGAGAAGGTGTGGGGCGACGACCTCCGGGAGGTAGCGGTGGTGGTGGAGCGCCTCGACGGGATGGATGATCTGGCCGACGTGGTGCGCAACCTTGATCCGGCTCCGGGTCGTCGGCTCGGCGTGCTGCTCGACCATCTGGTGCCGGGCTCGAAGGAGTGGCGGGCGGCCCGGGAGGTCCGTCATCCGCACGTCCTCGTGACGGGCACGCCCTTCGTCGACGTGTGGGCCGCCGTCCGCCCGACCGCCATCGGGATCGACGCCTGGCCGGACGTCCCCATGGGGGTGCCGTGGAAGGCGGGGGTGCTGGATGCCCTCGGCATCGTGGCCCACCCCGGGGCGTTCTGGCGCCAGCTGCTCGGCAGCGTGCAGAGCTACGCCGACCTGCAGCCTGGCCTGGTCGGCGCAGTGGAGCAGCTCATCGACTTCGTCACCGATCCTGACGCCACCTGAGACGACCGCTAGGCAGCAGTAGCGTCCGGTCATGTCCCCAGACACGACCACCGAGCCCGTCACCACCACCATCGAGGAGGGCGTCGCCGTCGTCCGCATCGACGACGGCAAGGTCAACGTCATCAGCCACCGGGTGGTCGAGCTCCTCCTCGCTGCCCTCGACAGCGCCCAGGCTGATGCCACCGCCGTGGCCATCATCGGGCGGGACGGCAAGCTCTCGGCGGGGTTCGACCTGAGCGAGATGACGGCCAGCCCCGAGCGGGCCGGTGCCCTGGTGGGAGCAGGCGGCCGCCTGCTGATGCGCGTGTTCACCCATCCCCAGCCTGTGGTGCTCGGCATCACCGGACACGCCTTGGCGGCCGGGGCCCTCCTGTGCCTGGCCTGCGACGTGCGGGTGGTGGGCGACGGGCCGGCCAAGATCGGGCTGAACGAGACAGCCATCGGCATGGGGTTGCCTGCCTACGCCGTGGAGCTGGCCCAGGCCCGACTCTCCCCCGCCCACCTGCGTCGGGGCGCGGTCCAAGCCGAGATCTACAGCCCGGAGGGGGCGGTGGAGGCCGGGTACGCCGATCGAGTGGTGTCGGCCGCGGACGTGGCGAAGGCCACCATCGAGGAGGCCCGCCGCCTGGGAGAGCTCCCGGCCGCCGCCTACCGGCACACGAAGCTGGCCATCAACCGCGCCCTGGCCGAGCGGGTGCTGGCCGGGATCGATGCCGACATGCAGCGGATGACGATGCCCACGCCCTGAACGCCCCGTCGCGGCTATGGTCTAACGCGGCATGTCAGGTTCGGGTCTCCTCGAGGGGAAGGTGGCCGTGATCACCGGCGCGGCCTCCGGCCAGGGCCGGGCCGCCGCTCGCCTCTTCGCCGACAACGGGGCTCGCATCCTGGTGGCCGATGTGGACGACGCCGGCGCCGACGAGACCGTCTCGATGGTGGCAGAGAGCGGGGGTGAGGCGACCAGCGTGCACGCCGACGTCTCCATCCGGGCCGACAACGAGGCCATGGTGGCGGCGGCGGTGGACCGATGGGGACGCCTCGATGTCCTCTACAACAACGCCGCCGTGCAGATGTCGGGCCGGCTGCGTGGAGTGCACCGAGGACGAGTGGGACCGCACGGTGGCCACCAACCTCGACGCCATCTTCTGGGCCTGCCGGGCCGCCCTCCCCCACCTGCGGGCCAGCGGGGCCGGCTCGATCATCAACACCGCGTCGGTGCTCGGGCTGGTCGGGCTCGGAGGGCTACTGCGCCTACGGCGCCGCCAAGGCGGGCCTGGTGGCGCTCACCCGCCAGCTCGCGGTGGAGCACGGCCCGGACGGTGCGGGCCAACGTCATCGCGCCCGGATCGATCGACACGCCCCGGTTCCGCAAGGTGGCCGAGGACATGGGCATGGAGCGACAGGCCTTCCTCGACATGCTCCACAAGAACATCCCGCTGCACCGGCTCGGGCACGGCCGACGACGTGGCCGGGATCGCCCTGTTCCTCGCCGTCCGACCTGTCCGCGTACACCTCCGGTGCGGTGATCCCGGCCGACGGCGGGCTGGCGGTCCTGCGATGACCGCCGCCCGTCGCCATCGTCACGGGCGGAGGCTCCGGCCTGGGCGCCGCCATCTCGCAGCGGCTGGCCGACGACGGCCACACGGTGGTGGTCGCCGACATCGACGTCGAGGCCGCCGGCAAGGTGGCCGCCGACGTCGGCGGACACCCGTTCGCGGTCGACGTGCGCCGTCGCCGACGAGGTGCAGGCACTCGCCGATCACTCGGCCGAGCTCGGTCCGGTCCGTGTCCTGGTGCTGTCGGCGGCCGTGGAGGTGCGGGCGGGCATCCTCGACACCTCCGACGACGACTGGCGCTCGGTGCTCGACACCAACCTCAAGGGCCCCTTCCTCTGCATGCGGGCCGTGGTGCCCAAGATGGTCGACGCCGGTGGCGGTTCCATCGTGGCCCTCGGCTCCACGCTGGGCGCCATCGTCGCCCCCGGGTACCCCGCCTACTGCACCAGCAAGTTCGCCCTCACCAACCTCTGCAAGCAGGTGGCCATCGAGCACGCCCCGGACGGCGTGCGCGTCAACGTGGTGGCGCCCTCGGCCTGCGACACCGGACTGTTCGTACGGATGGCCGAGTCCACCGGCGACCCAGAGGCCATCAGACGCATGGTCACGTCCAACGTGCCGATGGGCCGCCTCGGCACGGCTCGGGAGGTTTGCGACGCCGTTGCCTTCTTCGCGTCCGATGCGTCCTCGTACACCAGCGGTACCGTGCTCCCCCTCGATGGCGGCCTGGCCGCTCGGAGGATGTGATGCTGGACGACGGCGCTCGGGTGCTCGACGCCGACGGGCACGTGATCGAGCCCGCCCACCTGTTCCACCGGTGGAGCGAGGGCCGGCTGCCCATGGACCTGCCCGCGACCACCCCGATGGTCCCCTGCGGCGACTTCGACCTGCTGGCCGACCAGCTCGAGCACGGCTTCGACGCCCCTTCCTACCTCCGGGCGTTGGACGCACAGGGCATCGACGCTGCGGTGCTCTACCCGTCGATCGGTCTGTTCGTGCCGTTCCTACCCGAGCTCGACACCGCCGAGAGCGTGGCCGCCTGCCGGGCCTACGACGATTGGATCGCCGAGTACTGCAGCGACACCGACGGCCGCCTGTTCGGCGTGGGCATCCTCCCGCTGGCTGACCCCGCGGAGGCGGAGAAGGAGGTCAGCCGGGCGGCCGAGATGGGGCTGGTGGCCATGATGGCCCGCCCCAACCACCTCTACGGGCGCAACCTCGGCGATCCTGCCTACGACGGCGTCTACGACGCCCTGGCCGGCCACGGCTTGGTGCTCTCCGTGCACGAGGGGCTGGGCCTGCGCGGCCAGCCCACCATCGGCTCCGATCGCTTCGATCGCTTCGGGCCGCGCCACGCCCTCAGCCACCCGATGGAGCAGATGGCGGCCATGGCCAGCCTCGTGCTCGACGGCGCCTTCGAGCGGCACCCGGCGCTGCGCACTGCGTTCTTGGAGTCGGGCACAGGGTGGCTGCCCTACTGGCTGCACCGCCTCGACGAGCACCGCGAGTGGCTCGAGGGCACCGAGTGCGCAGACCTGTCCCTCAGCGCCAGCGAGTACTTCGCACGGCAGTGCGCCATCAGCACCGAAGCCGACGACGACCTGGCCGCCGACGTGGTGGGTGCCGTCGGGGCCGACCACGTGCTGTGGGCCAGCGACTTCCCCCATCCCGACGCGGTGTTCCCCGGCTCGGCCGCGCGAGTTCGCTCGTCGGTGTGCCGAGCACGACCTATCCCACGAGGATCGCAACGCCGTCCTGTGGTCGACACCGATCGACCTCTACCGGCTCGGCGACCGGATCCAAGGAGGCGCCCAATGACCGAGACCTTCGACGCCATGGGCCAGTTCACCGACACGGTGGCTGGTGACGTCCGCGACCCCTATCCGGAGCTGGCGCGCAAGCGGCGCGAGTCGCCCGTCGAGCTCGACATGCAGATGGGGTTCGACCTCGAGGAGCGGCTCACCGCCACCGTGTACCGCCACGACGACGTGGCCACCGTGCTGCGCGACAACGCCACCTTCTCGTCCACCGCCATCCGCGACCTCATGGGCGTGGTGATGGGACCCTTCGTGCTGGTGGGCATGGACGGCGCCGAGCACAAGCGCCATCGCCACCTGGTGTCGCAGGCCTTCCGGTCCAAGGCTCTGGCCCACTGGGAAGACGACCTCATCACCGACGTGATCGATCAGCTCATCGACGGGTTCGCTGGCGACGGCCGGGCCGAGCTGGTCCGCCAGCTCACCTTCCACTTCCCCGTGCAGGTGATCGCGGAGGTGCTGGGCCTCCCCCACGAGGACCACGAGCGGTTCCACGAGTACGCCGTGGCCATCATCAACGTGGCCGCCAACCCCGAAGCCGGCATCAAGGCGTCCGAGGCCCTCCGCACCTACCTCTCCGAGCACGTCGAGGCCCGGCGGCGCGATCCCGGCACCGATGTGATCAGCGACCTCGTCACCAGCGAGTTCGACGGCGAGGTGCTCGACGACGAGGAGATCTACTCCTTCCTCCGGCTGCTCCTGCCCGCCGGCGCCGAGACCACCTATCGGGCGGCCGGGAACTTCCTCTTCGGCCTCCTCACCAACCCCGACCAGATGGACGCCCTGCGAGCCGATCGCTCGCTGATGGTGCCAGCGGTGGAGGAGGCCATCCGGTGGGAGTCGCCGCTGCTGATCACCACCCGTCGGTGCATGGCCGACACCGAAGTCGCCGGCGTCGCCATCCCGGAGGGGGCCAACGTGATCGCCAACCTGGGCTCGGCCAACCACGACGAGGCCCACTGGGACGATGCCGAGTCCTTCGACATCCACCGCGAGCCGAAGCCCCAGATCGCCTTCGGGGCTGGTCCGCACATGTGCCTCGGGATGCACCTGGCCCGGCTGGAGCTGCGGGTGGCCGTCAACCGCCTTCTTGACCGGCTCCCCGACCTCCGCATCGATCCCGACGGGGACGACCCCCACATCCATGGTGAGCGCTTTCGATCGCCCACCGCGCTGCCCGTGCTCTTCTGATGATCGAGATCGACCGCAACACCTGCATCGGGTCGGGCAACTGCGGCTTCTGGGCCCCGCACACCTTCGACATCGGCGACGACAACGTGGCCTTCGTCCTGGACCCGCCCCACGACGATCCCGGCGTGATCGCCAAGGCCGCCCAGGGCTGTCCCACCCGCAGCATCGCCATTACCGGAGGCTGAGCGAGCCGAGGTCCGGTCCCCTAGGTTCCGGGCATGCCCAACGTCTTCATCACCGGCGCGTCCACCGGCATCGGGGAGGCGACCGCCCTGCGTCTGGCCCGGCTGGGTCACCGGGTGTTCGCCGGTGTGCGTCAGGATGCCGACGGCGAGGCGCTGGCCAGCCAGGCTCCCGGGCGCATCGTGCCGGTGCGATGCGACGTGACCGACGGCGGCCAGATCGCCGCCGCTCGGAAGGTGGTGGGCGACGAGGTGGGCGACGCCGGCCTCCAGGGCTTGATCAACAACGCCGGGGTGGCCGTCGGCGGCCCGCTGGAGCACCTGACCCTCGACCGCTGGCGGTGGCAGTTCGAGGTGAACGTGTTCGGGCAGATCGCGGTCACCCAGGCCTTCCTCGACCTGGTTCGGCAGGGCCGCGGCCGGATCAGCTTCACCGGCTCGATCGCCGGACGCACCGCCAACCCCATGCTCGGCCCCTACGCGGCGTCGAAGCACGCCGTCGAGGCCATCAGCCAGGCGCTTCGTGGAGAGCTCGAGCCGTGGGGCATCCACGTGTCGGTGGTGGAGCCGGGGGCCGTCAAGACCCCCATCTGGGACAAGGGTCGCCAGACGGCCGACGAGCTCGAGTCGGAGCTGGGTCCCGAGGTGGCGGCCAAGTACGCCGAGGGCGTGGCCTTCCTCCGGAAGGGCATCGACTACCAGGACAACCGGGCCACCCCGCCTGAACAGGTGGCCGCCGCCTTCGAGCACGCCCTGTTCAGCGCTCGGCCGCGCAGCCAGTACCTGGTGGGCGTGGACGCCAAGCTGCTCGGCACCCTCGACCGTCTGCTCCCCCAGCGGACCCTCGATGCCCTGGTGAAGCGCGTCGGGCCCTCCTGACGGTGGCCGCAGGGCGTCGGGCGCCCGAGTACGGTCGATCCAAGACTGGGACGAAAGGCGATCGTGGATCTCACGGCGGCTGTGAGGACCAACGGCGACGATGAGGCGTGGGCGGCCCTCTTCAGCGCTCCGAAGAAGCGGCGGCGACGGGGCGCGCCCGACGTCTGGCAGGCAGTGTCGACGGTGGAGGATCCGCGTCCCCAGCTCCGCGCATCGGTGGAGGCGCGCTTCGTCCCGGTGCGCTGGGACGACGACTACTGGGTGGTGGGCGACCCCGAACGCCGCAAGCACTTCACCCTGGAGCCCTGGGAGTGGGAGCTGGCCCAGCGGATGGATGGCCAGCGCTCCTTGGAAGAGCTGGTGGCCCTGCGCCTAGAGCAGGACGGGGTGCTCGATCCCGACGCCGTGCGGGACCTCATCGCCCTCCTCCGGCACGGCGACATGCTCGAGGGTGGCAACCGCGACGTCTGGCGCACGCTCGCCGAGGCCACCACCCCGCCGAGGACGCTGCGCCAGCGGGTGATCGCCACCCTGGCCAGCTTGAAGGTGGAGTGGACAGGCGCCGAGGCCCTGGTCGCCGCCCTCTACCGGACGGTGCTGCGGCCGCTCTTCGTCCCCTGGCTACAACCCATCCTGATCGCCGTGGCCGTGGCGGGCCTGGCGGCCTTCGGGTGGATGGCAGCCGATGGCCGGCTCACCCTCAGCCAGGGAAGCGTGACCTCCGGTGTCTTCCTGATCGTGCTCTCGCTGTTCATGACCTTCGTGCACGAGCTGGGCCACGCCGCCTACCTCGTGCACCGGCGCCGGCGGGTGTACAGCGCCGGGTTCCTCCTCTACTTCGGATCCCCGGCCTTCTTCGTCGACTCCACCGACGGGCTGCTTCTGGAGCGGCGCGACCGGATCCGCCAGGCGTTCGCCGGTCCCTACTACGAGATGGTCCTCGGGGGCGCCATCGCGCTGGTTGCCCTCGCCCTGCCTGCCGGGGGCGTGGCCGACACCATGCACGTGTTCATCCTGCTGCTCTACTTCGGGGTCTTCCTGAACCTCATCCCGCTGCTGGAGCTGGATGGCTACTGGATCTTCGCGGAGCTCCTGGAGTCGCCCACGTTGCGCAGCCGGTCCTTCGAGTTCGTCCGCCACGAGCTCCCCACCCGGCTGTGGCGCCGCCAGCCCCTCCGCCGCCACGAGGTGTGGTTCACCTTCTACGTGGTCGTGGGCACCGCCTTCACCATCTGGTCGGTGTGGGTGGCCATCGTGTTCTGGCAGACCATGTTCGGGCCCATGGTGAGCGGCCTGTGGAACGGCGGCACCACCAGCCGGGTCATCCTGGTGGTGGGCGCCGCCGCCCTGGCCGGACCGGCCGTGCAGGGGGCGGCCAAGCTCACCCGCAACCTCCTGGCCCGGGCGACCCAGGCGGCGGCCGACGTGCGCTTCCGGTTCGAGACGAGCTGGCGGGTGGAGGCGGCGCTCCTCCTCGACGACTCGCCGGTGTTCGGCGACCTGCCGGAGGAGACGTTGAGCGACCTGTCGGGTCGGCTCCGACGCCGCCGGATCGATCCCGGCGAGGCGGTGTTCCGGCAGGGCGACCGGGCCGACGCCTTCTACGTCGTGCGGACCGGAACGCTCCAGGTGGTGTCCGAGACCGACCAGGACACCACCGTGATGGCCATCCTCCAGCGAGGCGACACCTTCGGCGAGCTGGGCCTGCTCGGCCACGCCGTGCGCCAGGCCACCGTGCGGGCTACCGCCCCGTCCGAGGTCTTCGTGGTGCTCGAGAACGACTTCGACCGGCTGCTCCGGACCGACGCCAGCCTCCCCACCGTCGCCCCCACCCTCACCGCGCTCGCCACCCTCGGAGCCCTCCCCCCCTTCGCCCGTCTCACCTCGGCCCGGCTGGCCGCCCTGCACCGGGCCGGCACCTGGCTCGACGTGGCCCCAGGCACCGCGGTGGTCAGCGAGGGCGAGGTGGGCGACGCCTTCTATGTGATCTCGTCCGGCCAGGCCGAGGTGAGACGGAAACGGCGGAAGCTGGGGACGCTCGGAGCCGGCGACGCCTTCGGGGAGCTGGCGCTGCAGAGCGGCGAGCCGCGGGCCGCCACCGTCACTGCCGTCACGCCGCTGCGCCTCTTCCAGGTGCCGCCGACCGCCTTCCGCCGGTTCCTGGCCGCCGATGCCCGCCCACGCGCCGTCGACGAGCCCGAGCAGCGGGTGATGAGCCATTGACCACCACGACGACCCCCTGGAGGGATCCCCCATGGACTGCTGGCACTGTCGAAGGACGGCGGTCGGGGCCTGCCGCTTCTGCGGCCGCGGCATCTGCGAGGACCACGTGCGAACACAGCCGTTCGTGCTCAGCCTGTACAGCCGCGACGGCACCCCCAACGCCCTCGTGGTGGACGACGCCCTCGCGTGCGGCCACTGCCACCCCCGGCCCGAGCCCGTGCCCCTCCCCGAGCTGGCCTGAACCCGTTGTGATGAACATCACGACGCGAAGGGGCCAAACGGCACAACCCGGGCACCGCCTGGAGGCGCATGCTGCAGGCAACAACTCGCCCAACCAAGGAGCGCACGATGTCCGACAAGAAGATCACCCCGAAGGCCGCCGACAAGACCAGCGCCGCCACCGACGAGGACAAGGCCACCACCCGCATCACCAAGAAGTTCGTCAAGCGGACGGTGCAGCGCAAGCAGCTTCGCAACAAGCTGTAGTCGAGCGTTCGGGCCTCCGGGTCCGACGCACGCCGCCGACAGGGCACGGCTCGGCCGTGCCCTGTCGGCGCGACCGGAGCCCACGATGGCGGTGACCTCCGGTTCCGCCAGCATCGGCGCCCGCGACCTTGCCGTCGCGCTGGCGGAGGTGCCGATGCTGGCGGGGGTGCCGGCCGACGCCCTGAAGCGGCTGGCCGCCGTCGGGCACGTCAAGCAGTACCGGCGCAGCAGCTACCTCTTCCACCAAGGCGACGAGGCCCCCGACGTTGTCGTCCTCTGCGAGGGCCGGGTGGAGATCTCCTCCACCTCCCCCAGCGGCGACCGGCAGCTGCACACCGTCCTGTCGCCACCCCAGCTCTTCGGTGAGCTCGGCGTCCTCGCCGAGCAACCCCGAGGGTCCGGTGCCTTCGCTGTCACCGACTGCCTGGTCCTGTCGATCCCTGCCGACGCCTTCCTCGCCTTCCTCGACGACACCCCGCCGGCGGCCCGGGCGGTGCTGCGAGCCCTCGCCCAGCAGGTGCAGGCCTTCGGTGGGCTGATCGACGACCTCCTCTTCCTCGATCTCCGTGGCCGCGTGGCCAAGCGCCTTCTGGGGCTGGTGACCCCCGCCTTCGCCGACCTCCCCCCGGACGGCACCAAGGTGCCCACCGTCACCCAGACCGACCTGGCCAGCCTGGCCGGCGGCTCCCGGGAGAACGTGAGCCGCATCCTGTCGGAGTTCGTGCGGCGGGGGCTCCTCGAGCGGGTGGGCCGAGGCCAGTTCGTCCTGGCCGACGTGGAGGCCCTCCGCCGGGCCGCCCAGCTCTGACCCGCCGACGCGGCCCGGAACCAGCCCGGAGGCGGCAGCACGGCCGCTGCCGTAGGTTCGCAGCGTGAGCTTCTCGGTGGCGGCGGAGTCCTACGACCGGTTCATGGGGCGGTACTCGGTGCCCCTCGGTCCCCGGTTCGCAGATCTGGCCGGGGTCGTCTCCGGCCAGCGGGTGGTGGACGTCGGATGCGGGCCAGGGGCGCTCACGGCCGAGCTGGTGTCCCGGGTGGGCCCTGGATCGGTGGCGGCCGTCGACCCGTCGGAGCCGTTCGTCGCCGCCGCCCGGGAGCGGCACCCCGACGTCGATGTGCGCCACGCCCGGGCCGAGGAGCTCCCCTTCGAGGACGACGCGTTCGACGTCGCTGTCGCCCAGCTCGTCGTGCACTTCATGGCTGACCCGGTGGCCGGACTGCGCGAGATGCGGCGGGTGACGCGCCCCAATGGGGTGGTGGCAGCGTGCGTCTGGGACTACCAGGGTGGCACGAGCCCCCTCAGCCCGTTCTGGGCGGCCGCCCACCGCTTCGATGCGGCCGTGCAGGACGAGTCCAGCCTGGCTGGAGCGCGCCGAGGGCACCTCACCGAGCTGTTCGGGGCCGCCGGCCTCCACGACGTGGAGGAGACCCTCCTGTCGTCGCAGGTGGAGCACCCCACCTTCGACGACTGGTGGGAGCCCTTCACGCTCGGCGTCGGACCCGCCGGGGCCTTCACGGCGAGCCTCGACGAGGCTGGCCGAGCCCGGCTACGAGCGCTGTGCCAGGAAACGATGCCGTCGGCACCCTTCACGCTGACGGCGAGCGCCTGGGCCGCTCGCGGCCGCACCTGACCCGTGAGCTCGCCGGGTCACCGGCAACGGCATCTCGCCGGTCGCTCAGCCGGTGGGGGCGACACCCTTCATCCACCGCGGTGAGCAGGTGCTGACCGCAGGTTCACCGGCCATCAGCGGACCGGCTTCGGCCATGTAGGCCCAGAACCAGTCGGCCTGCGAGCTGACGGCAACGGCGGCCGGATCGTCGTACACCTCCACGAGGTGGAACCGGTCCGCGTCGCCATCGTCGGCCGCCCAGATGACCACCGGCTGGGCGTCGTTCGCCGTCGCCCGATCTGCGAGGTGCGTCCGGAACAGCTCGAGGAGCTGGTCCCGCGCACCAGGCTGCGCCTGTCCGCTGATGATCATCATCACGTGCCCCATCGATCGGCCGCTCCTTCTCGTCGGTAGAGCGATGATCTGTGGGGGACGGTTGGGGTGTGCCCCACATCACTGCCCCGGCGTTTGTGGGCGGCCACAATTGGCCCGTGGACGACCCGTGGCGCTACCTGGGTGCCGCGCTCTCTGCCCGGCGGGCGGCGTTGCACAACGATCTCCGAGACGCAGTCGAGTCTGAGGTGGCCGACTTCCGCTTCACCGACCCGGCCGCGGAGGAGCGGGCCTTCCAGCTGCGGGAGGCGATCATCGACGCGGAGATCGCCACCCTCTCCTCCGGCGACGTACCGCCGCTGCGGTTCATGGTGGACCTCGGCCGAGCGGTGGGCCACACGCGCCTCCCGCTCGAGCACCACTTCACGGCGCACCGGGCGGCGTACCCCCTGCTCCTCGACGCGGCGCTGGAAGCCGCCCGTGCGTGGCCTCCCGACGACGTCGCCGAGCTGGTGCGGCGCCACAACCAGTACGCGACGGCCACGACCGAAGCGTTCGTCGAGGGCTACGTCGAGTCGCGTGAGGCCGACGTGGTCGACAACCCTCGTGCCGCTCGCCGCTTCCTCGACGAGATCCTCACCACCCGCGGCGGGTGGACGGCCAGCGCGACGCGGCAGGCCGCCACCCTCGGGATGACCGAGCACACGCCGTGCTGTGTCGTCGCTGGCAGCTGGGCGTCACTCGGGACGCTGCGAACCGACGCTCTCGCCCGTCGCCTCTCCGCCTGGTTGGCGATGGTTCCAGCCCCCAACCTGCTGGTCGCCGACCACCACGTCGACGGCGTGGTCCTCGGTGGCGACGGTGTGGCACGAGTGGTCGACACCCTCCGCGCCGCAGTCGACGCCCTGCGCTCCGACGGCGTGGTGGGACTGCGCGTGGGGGTCAGCTCCATCCTGGAGGCTGGTCAGGGGCTGGAGCTCGCCCGCGAGGCCCGCCTCGCCCACGATGCCACCACCGAGCACCGGCCCGTCGTCGACGCTGCCAACCTCGGCGTCCTGGAGTACCTGGTCGCCGTCGGAGGCGTCAACGCTGCGCACCTGGTCCCGGAAGGCGTCCGCAACCTCCACCGCGTGGCTGACCGCAACAGCCCGTCCGCTCGGGAGGTGCTCGCACAGTGGCACGACCTGGACGGCGACCTCCGAGGGGTGGCCGCCCGTCTCCACTGTCACCCGAACACCATCCTCAACCGCCTCAGGACCGTGGCCGAGACGAGCGGCTTCGATCCCCGAACGCCTCGTGGGATCCTCACCCTCCTCGTGGGTCTCGCCACGCTCGACCATGCGTCCGTACCCGGCGGGCATGGCGGCGGACTGCCTCCGGTCCCACTCGGCCACGCATAGGCTCTGACGCGGCCTTGTGGTCATGGCTGACCCGGTGGCGGGACTGCGCGAGATGCGGCGGGCCACTCGCCCCGGTGGGGTGGTGGCAGCGTGCGTGTGGGACCACCATGGTGGCACCAGACGCCTCAGTGCCCGGAGACGCTGCAATCCGCGCCCTTCACGCTGACGGCAAGCCGGCACGGTCGCCGGGAGGTTCTCTCCCACGGATGTTGAGGAGCGTGGTGCTCAGCGCCACGAAGGTGTCGATGAAGCGCTCGTCGGAGAGCCCGAGCGGCGGTGCGCCGAAGCTCCAGGTCGAGCGTCGCAGGTTGATGAGGCCGCCGATGAGCAGCACTGCGAGGGCTTCGTTGTCGATGCGTTGGTCGGTGATCGTGGCGGTCCATCGTTCGATGAGCGACGCCGCGACTCGGTAGCCGCGATCGGACACGCCGGTCCGCATCCGATCGCGTAGTTCGGGGAGTCGGTCTCCTTCTCGTTCGATGACGTGGGTGATGGTGCGTTCACGGTCGAGTTCCGCGAGCAGCCATCGCATGACTGCCTCGATCTCGGCTGCGGGCTCCGTGAGTGGTGAAGCGGAGAGGTCGATCTCGACCTCGGCGATCGAGGCGAGGTGTCGCTCCAATCCAGCCTCGAGCACTGCCAGCTTCGAATCGAAGTACTTGTACAGCGCTCCACTGCGCGGCGCGAGCCCCGCACCGGCCTCGATGTCGCCGACACTCACCCCAGCGAAGCCGCGCTCGGCGACCAGTTCGAGCGTGGCATCGATGAGCCGATCTCGCGTCTGATGCAACCCCGACTTGACCATCACTACGATTGTAGTGATACTCGCATCACTACGATCGTAGTGATGACCGAGGGAGGTGGGGATGGCCATGAGCCGTGATGCGGCTACCGATGCGCGAAAGCGACGTCGGGTTCTGGCACTGCAACGATGGATTCTGAACCCGCCGATGAAGCTGCTCGTCTGGCTGGGTGTCGTGCCCGGCCACGTCGTCATCGAAACGCTCGGCTGCCGGACCGGCAAACGACGGCGCACTGTCGTCGGTGCGCACCGCGACGGCGACACGATCTGGGTGGTCGCCGAGCAGGGACGACGTGCCGGATGGGTTCGCAATCTCGAGGCTGAACCCGAGGTCCGAGTCCGTCGGCGCGCCCAGTGGCGTGCGGCGAGCGCGTCGATCATCGACGACGACGATGCCAGTGCACGGATGGGCACATGGCATCGACCGGGACATGCTCGACTCGTCGAGCGATTCGGGACTCAGCTCACAACGATCCGGCTCGACGTTCGATAGTCGCTGCGCTCAGGCCCCTTGCGCGCGACGCTCGTTCCGCCGGAACGGACCAGGCACGTGAGTCACTTGGACGAGCCATGGCGTTTCACCGGACGGTACGACACCCGGCAATCGTCGCTCCGATCGAGGTGATCGACACGCGCACCAAGCGGCAGCTCGTCTATCCGTGGCTGGACGGAGTCGTGCGTAACCATGCCACTGTCGCGGGGTCAGACCGATCCGGACTGAAACGGTTCCATGGACTACCCCAGCCTGAGCTTTCGGGCCCTGCAGGTAGAGTCACCTGTCCTTTGCCCTCGTAGCTCAGGGGATAGAGCATCGGTTTCCTAAACCGTGCGTCGCAGGTTCGAATCCTGCCGAGGGCGCAACCCTCGCAGCCCCCCCCGGCCGATGCGAGTCAGGCCGATCCGAGCGGGTGCTCCTCGAAGTACTCCACGATGCTCGGCATCATCGCCTCGAACCCGCCCGGTGCTCCGATGTTCAGAGCGCCGGCCGGTTGGTCGTGCGAGTTCTTGAAGGTGTGGGTCACCCCGCCCGGCACCAGCACAAAGGAGCCCCGCGGGGCCTCGATCCACTCCTCGTCGACCAGGAAGTCCATGGTCCCCTCGATGACGTAGAAGACGTCGTCCTCGTCGTGCGAGTGGGCGTCGGGCCCGACGGTGTGCGGGTCGAGCCACCACTCCGACACGTTGTAGAGGTTGGCTGACTCAGCCCCATCGGCCTTGAACGTGGCGCGCATCCCGCCCATGTCGTAGGCCCGACCTCCCCCAGGAGCCAGGACCACCGCCCGCCGAGCTGCTCGGTGCATTCCGCCAGGGTACGCCTCACCTCGCGAGGCTGGCGATGACAGGTCGTTGGCCGGCGTCTGCAACACGTTGACTGTCTATGTTGCAGCGTGGCACAGTGGCGGGGATGAGTGAGGTGCTGGCCTGGCCACAGGCGCAGGGGGTGCTGCCGGAACCACCTGAGGAGGCGGTGGTGCCGTTCCTGGATGCCGCCTGCCGGGCCATCGGCCGCTTCGGCTGGGCCCGCACCACCATGCGCGACATCGCTCGCGAAGCCGGGGTGGAGCGCACCACCGTCTACCGCCACGTGGGGTCCATGTCCGACGTGTACCGGCTGGTGGTGGCGCATGAGCTGCACAAGCTGGTGGCCGCCATCCCGTCGTCGATCCCCGAGGAGACGGACGGGCCCGGCCTTGTGGTGGAGATGGTGGCGGCCGCCGTGGAGCACTGCCTGGAGCACCCCGTGCTCACCAAGGTCCTCACCGACGAGCCGGAGCTGATCTCCGGCTTCCTGCTCGACGGCGTCCCGTCGATCATCGAGCGCTTGCGGGAGCTGCTCTCCCCCATGGTGGGCACCGCCATCGACGCCGGCCTGCTGGCGAGGCGCGACCCGGCCATGGTCACCGAGTGGATCGTGCGGGTGGGCCTCTCGTTGCTGGTGGCCCCGCCGCCGGGCGACCTGCGTGCCTTCCTCGACGAGATGCTCCGCCCCGCGCTCCAGCCCTGACCAGGAGGACCAACATGACGCTCGACTTGGACAAGATGCTGATCCGGATCCAGGAGCGGCAGTGGGCGCTCGCCGACTTCGACTGGGAGGCGCCGGGGGCCGAGGCCATCACCGACGAGCAGCGGCCTGACCTGGCCGCGTTCATGATCGACCTGGTGTGGATCGAGCAGGTGGGGGCCCGAGCCTTTGCCGCGCTGTCCCGCCAAGCCGACGATCCCACCCTGGCCGAGATCTATCGCTGGTTCCACGCCGAGGAGCAGCGCCACGCCAACGCCGAGCTGGCCCTGATGCGGCGCTGGGGGATGCTCGAGGGCGACACCCCCGCTCCCAACAACAACATCCGCCTCGTCATCGAGTGGCTGGACCGCTTCGGCGACGGGCTCCCGATGGGCGTGCTCGGGTCGGTCATCCCGCTCCTGGAGGTGGCCCTCGACGGCGCCCTGCTGAAGTTCCTCCTCGACGAGGTGCACGACCCGCTGTGCCACGCGGTGTTCGAGAAGATCAACAACGACGAGTCCCGGCACCTCGCCGTGGACTTCCACGTCCTGGGCCTCCTGGGCCAGGAGGCGTCGGGCGTCGACCTGCGCAGCGTCCTGAAGACGCTGACCAACCCGGGGATCGTTGCGTCGGTCCCCATCGCCCTCCCGCTGTTCACCAAGATGCGGGAGAACATCGTGAGCATGGGCCTCGACGAGACCCGCCTGCACGCCGCCATCGAGCGCTACGGGCAGCTGGCCGCCCGCAACGGAGACGCCACCCGCAACCC
The DNA here is from genome assembly GCA_963795165.1 of uncultured Microthrixaceae bacterium. GTDB lineage: Bacteria > Actinomycetota > Acidimicrobiia > Acidimicrobiales > VFJN01 > VFJN01. Next base: position 1,586,848 of record CAWCGT010000001.1, read on the forward strand.
GGCCTACCGGGTGCTGCGCCGCTACGGCGACCAGATCGTCGAGGACGACAGCTGGCTGGCCAGCCTGGCCGAGATCCTGGTCAGCCTCACCGACCGGATCCCCAATCGGGCCTTCGGCCCCGTCCCCAGCTGGATCGACAGCCTCACCTACGAGCCGGTGGCGTGAGCTCCCGCGTCGCCACCGGGCCTCGCCCGGTCCTGCTGCCTCTCGAGCTCGAGGCGTTCGCCGGTCCGGTCCTCCACCTCCAGCGCGCCGACGAAGTCGACGGCCAGGTGGCGGGGCGGCGGATCGGCGTGGTGGGCGACCCCGTGGGCATCGCAGGGGTGACGCCCGCCCTGGCGGCGAGCGCCGCCTGCCTCAAGGTGTTCCAGACCGATGGGGCCTGGATCCTCCCGCGACTGGGCGGTCCGGCGGCACTGACCACCTGGCTGCCCCGGCTCGCCCCCGTGCAGGTCCGGCGTCGGCTGACGAGACGGATCGCTCGCGCTCACCTGCGCGCCGGCGTGCCCGACGGGTGGACCCGCCGCCAGCTCACCCCATCCCAACCCCCCTCTCGGAGCAACATCGCCTACAGCAGCACCTTCTACCGAGTGCTGCGCCACCCCCACGTGGAGCTCGTCACCTGGCCGATCGCCCGGGTGGTGGCCGAGGGAGTCCGCACGGCCGACGGCATCGAGCACCACCTCGACGCGCTCGTCGTCGTAGAGCCGGGATAGCCCACCGGAGGGTTGCCGGCCGTCTTCGTCGGGAAGGCGGGGGCATCGCTCCTCGACTCCCCACCCCCCGCGGCCCCGTGTCGGGCCTCCTTCTCGACGCCGTCCGCCAGCCGCCTCACCGCATCGCCGCGCCGCTCTTCGAGCTCACGAACCCGCTCGTCGACGACGACCTCCACCTCGCGCTCTACGTCTGCTACGAGCTGCACTACCGGTCGTTCTCGGGGGTGGACGACGGGTGGGAGTGGGCGCCGTCGCTGCTGGCCCTGCGGGCCCGCCTGGAACGGGCCTTCGAGGCCGCGCTGCGCGAGGAAGCTCCCGACGTCCGAGTGGACGATCACGCCGACGTCGACAGGGCGCTCGTCGACCTGGCCACCGGCGGGGGCGACGACCGATCGCTGTCGGCCTTCGTGGCCGACCAGGGCACCCTGGAGCAGGTACGAGAGCTGGCGGCGCACCGCTCCGCCTACCAGCTCAAGGAGGCCGACCCCCACACGTGGGCCATCCCCCGGCTCCCCAGCGGAACGGCCAAGGCGGCGCTCGTGGACATCCAGGCCGACGAGTACGGCAACGGTGACCCGGCGTCCATGCACTCGGCGCTCTTCGCCGACACCATGGCGGCACTCGACCTCGACCCCGCCTACGGCGCCTACCTCGACGACCTGCCAGGCCCGACGCTGGCCACGGTGAACCTGGTCTCCATGCTCGGCCTGCACCGCCGGCTGCGGGGGGCGCTGGTGGGTCACCTGGCCCTGTTCGAGATGACCTCGGTGGCGCCGATGGGTCGGTATGCGGCCGCCCTGCGCAGGCTGGGACTGGGCGACAAGGCCTGCCGGTTCTACGACGTGCACGTGGAGGCCGACGCCGTCCACGAGGTGGTGGCTCGGCAGGACATGGCGGTCGCTCTGGCGCAACAGGACCCGGACCTCGGCCCCGACATCGTGTTCGGCGCCCAGGCCGTCACCGCCGTCGAAGGGCGTTTCTCCCGTCACGCCCTCGACGCGTGGGCCAACGGCCGCAGCTCCCTGCGGAAGCCAGCCCCGCAGGCCGCCACCGCCTGACGCACCAACCCCGGCGCGCCGCCGGCCCCGACGCCGTCCCAGTGGCCCTGGCTAGCGTCGCTGGCATGGAAGACATCCCCGCCGGCCACCTGTTCCTGGGCGAGGCGGTCGATGCCGACCATGAGCGCACCGGAGATCGCGTCCTGCTGGAGGCAGCCGACCTCACCACCCACGGGGTGATCGTGGGGATGACCGGCTCCGGAAAGACGGGCCTCGGGGTGGCCCTGATCGAGGAGGCCCTCCTCCAGGGGATCCCGACGCTGATCCTCGATCCCAAGGGCGACCTGGGCAACCTCCTCCTCGCCTTCCCCGACTTGGCCGCCGAGTCCTTCGCCCCCTGGGTGGAGGGCGACGACGCCGCGGAGGTGGCCGAGCGGTGGCGGGAGGGCCTGGCTGGCTGGGGCATGGACGGCGACCGCATCCAGGCCCTGCGGGACGCCGCCACCTTCACCATCTACACGCCGGGCTCCACCAGTGGGGTGGGCCTCGACGTGGTGGGCAGCCTGCAGCGCCCGCCCGAGGGCACCGATGCCGAGACCACCGCCGATGAGGTGCAGGGGTTCGTGTCCGGGCTGCTCCGCCTGGTGGGGATCGAGGCCGATCCCCTCGCCAGCCGCGAGCACATCCTGCTGGCCAACCTGGTGCAGCACGCCTGGGCCGAAGGTCGCGACCTCGATCTCGCCGGCCTGGTGGGTCAGGTGCAGGCGCCGCCGCTGCGAAAGCTCGGGGTGTTCGAGCTCGACGAGTTCTTCCCGGCCGACGACCGCACCCAGCTGGCACTGCGGCTGAACGGCTTGCTGGCCTCTCCCGCCTTCGCCGCCTGGGGCGGTGGCCAGCCGCTGGACATCGACGGGCTCCTCACCCCCGGCGGTGAGGACGAGCCGCCCGGCTGCGCCATCGTCTCGCTGGCCCACCTCTCCGACGACGAGCGGCAGTTCGTGGTCACCCTGGTGCTGTCGAAGCTGGTCACCTGGATGCGTCGCCAGCCCGGCACCGACCGGCTCCGGGTGCTCGTGTACTTCGACGAGGTGGTGGGCTTCGTCCCACCGACGGCCACGCCCCCGGCCAAGGCCCCGATCCTCACCCTGTTGAAGCAAGCACGGGCCTTCGGCGTGGGGCTGGTCCTGGCCACCCAGAACCCCGTCGACGTGGACTACAAGGCGCTCTCCAACGCCGGAACCTGGATGATCGGTCGGCTGCAGACCGAGCAGGACAAGGCCCGTCTCCTCGACGGGCTGGCGTCAGTGACCGGCGGGAGCGATCCCGGCACCACCGGGGACACCATCGCCGGGCTGGAGAAGCGGGAGTTCGTGCTGCGCCAGGCGGGCCAGTCCGACACCACCACCTTCACCAGCCGCTGGGCGATGTCATACCTGCGGGGTCCCCTCACCCGGGACCAGATCGCCACCCTGATGGCCGACCGGGCTGGCCCTGCGCCCGTGGCGGCCGCCGAGGCGGAGCCGCCGCTGTCGGATGACGCCACCCCCGTCGTCCCGGCCGTGGCCGACGGCATCCCCGTGCGGTGGGTCGATCCCGCGGCCGCGTGGATCGCGGAGGCGGACGGGGACGCCACCAGCACCACCTACGCGGCCGCGGTGGCCGCCACCGTCGAGCTCCTCTTCGACGAGACCAAGGCCGACCTCCGCCACACTGAGACCGTGGAGGGGATCCTGTACCCGCTGGCCCATCCACCCGACCCGGCCTCGCTGGTCCTGGTCGACCACGATCCCCGCGACTTCCGAGAGGCGGCGCCCGACGGCGCCGCCTACCGCCTCCCCGACGCCGCCCTCAGCAAGAAGGCCACCTTCACCGCTCTCAAGCGATCCATCGTGGAGCACCTGTTGGCCAACCGCTCGCTCACCCTGTCCGCCAACCGGGAGCTCAAGCTCTACAGCCGGCCCGGCGAGACGCCTGACGCCTTCGCCGCGAGGTGCGAGAAGGCTGCCGATGACGGCGCCGACAAGGCGGCTGCGGCCATGGCCAAGAAGATGGCCGGCCGCATCGACCGGGCGCGCAAGGCCGCGGCCGCCGCCGACGACCGGGTGGGGCAGGCCGAGGAGGCGAAGTCGAGCAAGACGACCGACGAGCTGGTGAGCGGGGCCGGCGACCTGTTGGGCTCGCTGCTCGGGGGTCGCGGGGGTGCCCGGTCGATCGCCCGCAAGGTCGGCGGTCTGGCTCGGCGCCGGGGCCGGGCCAGCGAGGCGGCCAAGCGGGTGGAGACAGCCAGCAATCGAGCGGCCGAGAAGGCCCAGGCGGTGGCGGACCTCGAGGCGGACATGGCCGACGAGCTGGCGACCATCGCGGACGAGTGGGACGCCAAGGCCATCGCCATCGAGCCCCTCGAGGTTGGGCTGGAGAAGAGCGACGTCCGAGTCGTCGAGCTCAGCCTGGTGTGGCTGCCCGTCTAGCGACGGGCAGCCCAGCGACCAGGCGAGCGCTGGCGGTCAGCCGCCTCAGGCGTCGATGGTGGCGTGCTGCCGACGGCGGATGCCGACGACGAGCACCGCACCAGCGGCCACCAGCACGAGTCCGGCCCGCACCAGCGCACCGGTGTTGCTGGAGCCGGTCTGCGGCAGGGCGGCGCCCCGCTCGACGGTCTTCCCACCGACGACCTCGTCGCAGCCGCTTGCCGTGACGACGTAGTCAGCCGGGTCGGTGCCGTCCGCGATCTCATAGGTCACGGAGTAGGCGCCGTCGCTGCCCACCGTCGTGGTGGCCACCTCTTCACCACCGAGGGTGACCACGACCGCGCTGCCGACATCACAGCCCGTGCCCTTGGCCGTCACCGAGGACGAGGGCGGAGGGTCGTAGTCGCCGGCTTCGGCCGGACCCGCCAGCAGGACCAGGGCCGCCAGCCCGGTCGTCAGGAGCACCAAAGCACGCTTCGTTCCTCGAGCCATTGCAACCGCCATCCTTCGCACGTGTAGAGAGGATCCTGTTCGGCCAGAAAACTAGCCCATACGGGGCATACGTGGCGAGTCGAACTTTCTCCGTGGTCAAAGTCACCCCCCGACCACCCGGATCCGGGGCCGATCGAGGAGGTCCGCGCCACCAGGACCGCGCACGGTGACGTCCACCTCGCTGCGAGTCGCCAGAGGCTGGCGGAGGACCGTCAGCTCGTAGGCACCGGCCGGCACGCGACCGGCCAGAGCAACACGGAGGGTGGTGGACTCGCCCCGACGGACCGTGAGGAACGTGAGGTACCGATGGCGCCCCAGCTCCTCCTGGCGCTCGAGGGCCACCGGCTGGCCGTCGAGCGTCGCCTCCACCACCTCGTGGGGGGTCCACAGCGACACGAGGGTGCGGTTGGTGCCGTCGGGCAGCCCGTGGATGTTGGTGGCCACGAACGGAGGCAGCCCGGCCGGCGCCTCGTTCGTGTAGGTCGCGGTGACGACGGAGCGCAGGGTCCCGGAGATCTCGTCCACCTCCACCTCGTAGCGGATCGTCTCGTCGAGGTACGCGTCGAGCTTGTTCGGGCCGCCGTTGGCCCGAGCCACCGCCAGCGCATCACCCTGTACCGGAGGCATCTCACCGGCCAGGCCGAGCTCGCGCAGCAGCGGCTGCGCCACGGGGTCGAGCGTCCAGAACAGCAGGTGCCGGTCGCGGACGACCGGTCCGAGCACGTCGGCGATCCGAGAGGGACCCGGCATGTCGCCATCGGTGAGGTCGTCGAAGGTGGCATCGGCCGTGGCGTCGAGGAAGTCGATGCGCTCGGTCCGCTCCGGGAACCGCAGGTACTGCTCCCGAAGGAGGAACGAGGCGGCGTTGTCGGCGTCCAGCGGCTCGTCGAGGTCGGGGACCTCCACCGGCCCGGTGAGCTCCAGCAGGGCGGCCAGGGCCAGCGGGTCGACGACGAGCACGCCGTCGATGGCATCCCCGGTTGTCTGCCGGTAGAGGTCGGCCACGCCCCGGGCCACGGTGGGCAGGTCGGGCGAGCTGGTGACGTTCTGCCAGAACGAACCCTGCTGGGCGCGGACGTAGCGCTCCGGGAAGGAGTCCGGATCGGTGAGGCTGGAGCCGACGGCCAGGGACGCTTCGTTGAGGTCGGCGGCCCGTCCCGTCTCCTCGAGGTCCAGGCGGCCCTCCTCGGCCCGCAGGATGCCCCAGTTGCCGAGGAACCCGCCCAGCTCGCGCGTCTCGGCCGGGGAGCTGAACACCACGAAGTAGCGACGGGCTTCGCCTTGGCCGAGCAGGCCCGGGAGGACGTCGAGCACGCGATCGGCGAAGTCGGCGTCGCGACGGGCATCGATCACCCGGGACGCCACGTCGCGAACGTCGTCGGCGATGTTGGGCAGGAGCCACCGGGTCTCCAAGGCAGCCAGGTCGCCCTCGACGTCGGCCAGGGTGCCCCGCCCGTCGTCGAGGGGAACCTGCAGATCGGCCACCAGGTCGAGGTCGAGCGCGCCGTCGGAGAGCTGCAGGTCCTTGGGGTCGGCCACATCGAGGATGTCCTGGGCGGCCTCCACCAACCGGAGCCCCGAGTGCATCCCCACCTCGGCCGCCTCCGCGTGGTGGCCCACCACCGGGACCAGCCGGGCCGGCGCGGTCCACCACCCGTCGAGCCGATCGTCGGCTCGACGGAAGGCATGGGTGGCGCGCTCCAGGTGCGTCGCCGCCTCCTCCTCGAATCCCGCGGTGGTGGTGCGGCGCCACTCGGCCGCCTCGCCGGTGCCTCGCCCGATGTCGCCCCAAGCCAGCGCCCCGGCCACCACGAAGGGGGCCGCCGCCAACGCCAACCCGCCCACCAGCACCCCGCCGGCTCGACGAAGGACGGCCCGCGGGCGCTCGGGGGTCATCCGCCAGCCCCGCACGAGAACCGGCAGGCAGGCGACGACTGCCAGGCCCGTCGTGAGCCGATCCACCGTCAGCGTCGGCAGACGGAACAGGACCTGCACGGCCATGGCGGTGAGCGCCGCGTCGATGGTGGGCTGCCACCGCCCCTGGATCGGGGGGCGGAGCGCGCCGGCCATGGCGAGCCCCGCCACCGCCGCCCCGGCCCACGACTCCGTCCACACGCAGACGCCCGCCGCGGCGGCCGCCGGGAGCACCGGCGCGAGCGGGCCGACCCGAGAGGCGGCGACCACCACCGCCACCCCGGCCAGGACCCGCCACACCACATCGGCGGCATCGACGGCCGACGGGGCCGCGTCGGCCAGGCCGGCACCGATCGCGGTCACAGCCAGCAGCGCCGCCAGTGCCGCTTCGGGGGCGCCCCAGCTCGGGCGCGGGGCAGAGGTGGGGCCCATGTCGTCCTGAGGCTACTGGGGACCGGATCTGACGACCTGTCAGAATGGCCGCGTGCCAGACCACCCCACGCGAGACGACATCGAGCTGTGCAGCGGAGCCTTCTGGGCCGGAGACCACCACGAGGCGCTCACCTGGATGCGAGACAACGCCCCGGTGTACTGGGACGGGACGGTGTGGGGGGTGACCCGCTATGCCGACCTCAAGGACGCGTCGAGGCGCCCGGAAGAGTTCTCCAACGCCGGTGGGATCCGTCCCGGCTTCGCCCCGCTCCCGATGATGATCGACATGGACGACCCTGCCCACTTCCAGCGCCGCAAGCTGGTGAACAAGGGGTTCACGCCCCGGCGGGTGCGTGACAGCGAGCCGGCGGTGCGCCGGGCCTGCGGCGAGATCGTCGACGCCGTGTGCGAGCGGGGATCGGCCGACCTGGTGGGCGACATCGCCGCCCACCTCCCGATGATCATGATCGGCGACGCGCTCGGGGTCCGCCCAGAGCACCGAGCCGACCTGCTGCGCTGGTCCGACGACATGGTGAAGGGGCAGGACGCCCACGCCACCCCCGAGCAGCTGGAGGCGGCCGGCACCGCGTTCGGCGAGTACTGGGCCTACGCCACGGACGTCATCGCCCAACGTCGCGCCGCCCCCGCCGACGACCTGATGAGCGTGCTCGTCCACGCCGAGGTCGACGGCGATCGCCTGGCCGACGACGAGATCGTGCACGAGTCGCTGTTGATCCTCGTCGGCGGCGACGAGACCACCCGGCACGTGATCAGCGGCGGGGTGCACCAGCTGCTGCTCGATCGCGTCGCAGTGGGAGGCCCTGCGAACGGACCCCGAGCTGCGGCGTGTCGGCGGTGGAGGAGATGCTGCGGTGGGTGTCGCCCATCAAGAACATGGTGCGAACCGTCACCCGCGCCACGTCGGCTGGGCGACCAGGACCTCGCCGAGGGCCAGGAGCTCATGCTGCTCTACCCGTCGGCCAACCGCGACGAGCGCACCTTCGCCGACCCCTTCACCTTCGACGTGGCCCGCTCCCCCAACGAGCACGTGGCCTTCGGGTTCGGCCCCCACTTCTGCTTGGGGGCCAGCCTGGCCCGGCTGGAGATCGCCGCCATGCTCGACGAGCTGCTCACCCGTCTCCCCGACCTGGATCTCGCCGACCCCGGCTCCTCCCCCGCCCTCCGTCCCGCCAACTTCATCAGCGGCCTCGAGGAGCTGGCGGTCACCTTCACCCCCGCCCCGCCCACCTGACGCCGTCCGGCGCGCCCTCAGACCGACGTCGGGCGGTCGGACCAGTACCGATCGCGCAGCAGACGGGTGTAGAGCTTGCCGGTGGGGTGCCGGGGAAGCTGGTCCTCGAAGTCGACCGACCGGGGCACCTTGAACCCGGCCAGCCGGCGGCGGGCGAACAGCAGCAGGTCCTGCTCCAGCGCCGCCGTGGGCGCATGGCCCTCCACCAGCTCCACCGCCGCCTTCACCTGCTCCCCCCACTCCTCGTCGGGGACGCCGAAGACGGCAACGTCGGCCACGGCCGGGTGCTCGATCAGCACTTGCTCGATCTCGGCCGGGTAGATGTTCACACCACCGGAGATGATCAGGTTGGCCGCCCGGTCGGAGAGGAAGACGTAGCCGTCGTCGTCGACGTGCCCGATGTCGCCCATGGTGAACGTGCCCGGGGCCAGGTGGGCGGCGGCTGTCTTCTCGGCGGCCCGGTGGTACTCGAAGACCTCGTCGGTGGTGAGGTTGTGCGTGTAGAGGGTGCCCACCTCGCCGGGCGGGAGACGGTCGCCGTCGGCGTCGACGGCGAACACCTCGTAGGTGGCGATGGCCTTGCCGACGGTGCCCGGCTTGGTGAGCCAGGCCTCGGAGTCCACCAGGGTGAACACGCCGCCCTTCGGTGCTCCCCCAGTACTCCGTGAGGACCGGACCCCACCACTCGATCATCCGCTGCTTGGTGGTGGGCGCGATGGGGGCGGCGCCGTGGAGGACGGTGGCCAGCGACGACGGATCGAAGGTCGCGCGCTCCTCGTCGGGCAGGCGCAGGAGCCGCACGCACATGGTGGGCACCACGTGGCTGTTGCGGACCGATCGCTCCTCGATGAGGCGCAGGCAGTGCGACTCGTCCCAGCGAGGCATCAGCACCAGCTCGCTGCCGTTGGCGAGGTCGATGGCCGCGAAGCCGAGGGGGGCGGCGTGGTAGAGCGGTCCGGTCACGAGGTGGGGCCCGAGGCCGTCGAGGCCCAGCACCAGGCCGGCGGCCGCGCCGACGGCGAGCGTCCGGCCCAGCGAGGGCTGCCGGGTGCGCTTCACTCCCTTGGGCCGTCCCGTGGTGCCCGACGTGTAGAGCATCGTCCCGCCTCCGGGACCATCGAGCGTCGAAGGGCGAGTCGTCGGGGTGGGCGGCGAGCCGCCTCGAGCTCAGGCCCCGCCACCACCACCGCGACCGAGCGGCGGGCCAGGGCCGCCGCCTGACGGGCCACCGCCTCGTGGTCCGGGTCGGTGAGCAGGAGAGCGGCGGCCGAGTCGTCCAGGATGTAGGCGACCTCCTCGGCGGTGAGGTGCCAGTTGACGGCGGTGAGCCAGGTGCCGGAGTGCTGGGCGGCGACCAGGAGCTCGATGAGCTCCACCCGGTTGCCGATCAGCACGGCGACGTGACCACCCGGCGCCACGCCGCCGTCGTCGAGCAGCCAGTGCCCGAGCCGGCGGGCCCGGTCGAGCAGCTCGCCGCGCGTCCGGCGCCGGGTGAGGTCGTCGACGGCGGGGGCGTCGGGATCGTCCGCGACCCGGTCGAGGAAGCTCATGGGTCGGTGATCCTGGCAGGGATCCGGCGGTCCCGCCTCCGCCCGGCGCGCCGTAGTGTGCGCAGATGGCAGGAGGAGGACACGGGACCAAGGCGGTCGTCGCCGCGCTGCTCGCCAACGCCGGGATCGCCGTCGCCAAGTTCGTGGGCTTCGTGATCACCGGATCGGCGTCGATGCTGGCGGAGTCGATCCACTCCGTCGCCGACTCCGGCAACCAGGGCCTGCTGCTGCTCGGCGGGCGGCGAGCCCGGCGGGCGGCCAGCGAGGCCCATCCCTTCGGCTACGGCCGGGAGCGCTACTTCTGGGCCTTCGTGGTGGCCATGGTGCTCTTCAGCCTCGGCGGAGCCTTCGCCATCTTCGAGGGCATCGAGAAGATCCGCCACCCGCACGAGATCGAGTCGGCCGGGATCGCCATCGGCATCCTGGCGGTGGCCTGCCTCCTCGAGGCGCTCTCCTTCCGCACCGCCATCGTCGAGTCCAGGAAGGTGAAGGGCGACTCGAGCTGGTGGCAGTTCGTGCGCCGGTCGAAGAACCCCGAGCTGCCCGTCGTGCTGCTGGAGGACCTCGGTGCCATGTTGGGCCTCCTCATCGCCCTCGGTGCCGTGATCACCTCACTGGCCACGGACAACGCCGGTCTACGACGGCGTACGGCACGCTGTCGATCGGCGTGCTGCTCACGCTGATCGCCATCGTCCTGGCGGTGGAGATGAAGAGCCTCCTCATCGGCGAGTCGGCCGACCGCAAGGTGCTGGAGACCATCCGCTCGGCGGTGGAGATCGAGCCCGCCGTGGAGCGGCTGATCCACGTGCGCACCCAGCACCTCGGTCCCGAGGAGCTGCTTGATCGGGGCCAAGGTGAGCTTCCTCGGAAGCCTCTCGGTGACGGAGCTCGCGGAGGCTGTCAATCGGGTGGAGGCCAACGTGCGACGTGGAGTTCCCGCCGCCGGGATCATGTACATCGAACCCGACGTCATGGGCACGGACCTGCCCGGCGACCCCTTCGTCCCCGACCTGCCCGACGACCACCCGGCCGCTGAGCCCCACCCGGAGCCGGCCCCCCGCCGCCGGCGGGTGCTGCGCGCCAACGCCGACTGAGCCAGCCGAGATGCCCGCGGACGCCGGAGCCCGAGCCCAGCTCGAGGCCCTCGGCGCCCTCATCCGGACCCAGCGCAAGCAGGCCGAGCTGACGCTGCGGGAGCTGGCCGCTCGCGCCAACGTCTCGAACCCGTACCTCTCGCAGATCGAGCGAGGCCTGCACGAGCCATCGGTGCGAGTCCTCAAGGCGATCGCCGGCGCCCTCAACCTGTCCGCCGAGTCCCTCCTCGTGCAGGCGGGGGTGCTCGAGGGGGAGCCGGGCGCCGAGCCGCCGGTGACGGTGGAGCAGGCGGTGCGGGCCGACCCGAAGCTGACCGCCGACCAGCGGGCCGCTCTCCTCAGCGTGTACCGGAGCTTCGTCGACGACCCTGGTCACTGACCCCGGGCGACGCGGACGAGCGGTGCCCTTGGGGGGAAGGGCACCGCTCGTCGTCGCTCGAACCCCAGTGGGGCCGGCGGCAGGGGCCGGGGGGTGGCCCCTGCGAGCTCAGGCGGCCTTGGCGGCCTTGACGACCTTCTTCGGCTTGAAGCCGGCCACGGGGGCCACCGTCTCGAGGACGGCGGTCACGATGGCGGTGTTGGCGTCGATCAGCTTCTTGGCGAAGGCGACCTGCGACTCCACGACCTCGATCGGGGTGGGGAGGCTGGCGGGGTAGGTCACCTCGGGGAGGCGGTCCTCGACCAGCTCGACGCCCTTGGCGACGTAGTCGACCACGGGGGCCTTGGCGCTCTTCACGAAGTCGATGATCTGGTCCTCGTAGCCGACGACCGTGCTCAGGATGGTGCTCATGGGGGGATGCTCCAGGGGGTTGGGAATGTCGCTAACTATATCTAGCACTTGCTAGATAGAGCAAGTGGCATGGGTCACATCGCAAATCCCGACCCCATCGACTAGGGTTTCGCCGACCGACGCACACGGAGGACGACGACATGGCCATCCGCCTGGGAGACGAAGCTCCCGACTTCACCGCCGACAGCACCGACGGCAAGATCAGCTTCCACGCCTGGAAGGGCGACAGCTGGGCCGTGCTGTTCAGCCACCCCCGCGACTTCACCCCGGTCTGCACCACCGAGCTGGGACGGGTGGCCGCCCTCAAGCCGGAGTTCGACAAGCGGGACGTCAAGGTGGTGGGCCTGTCCGTGGACGGCGTGGCGGACCACGAGCGCTGGAGCCAGGACATCACCGACGTCACCGGCTCGTCGCTCAACTTCCCGCTGCTGGCCGACCCCGACCGCACGGTGGCTGACCTCTACGACATGATCCACCCGCAGGCCGACGACACCCTCACCGTGCGGTCGGTGTTCGTGATCGATCCCGACAACAAGGTGAAGCTCACGCTCACCTACCCGGCGTCCACCGGGCGGAACTTCGACGAGCTGCTGCGGGTCATCGACTCCCTCCAGCTCACGGCCAAGCACAAGGTGGCCACCCCATCGGACTGGAAGCAGGGCGACGACGTGATCATCGTGGCCGCCCTCTCCGACGAGGACGCCAAGGCGGCCTTCCCCGATGGATGGGACACCAAGAAGCCCTACCTGCGGGTGGTCAAGCAGCCCACCTGACCCTGGGATCCCTCACGCGGGGACGCCCACGGCCAGGGCGTACGCCTGCCGCCATCCGGTACGGCTGAGGCCGAGCTCCTCCAACCGGGCCTCGGCCTCGGTGTGGCGGGCCGCGGCGTCGGGACCTCCCGCGAGCGGCTGCCGCCGTGGCACCGGCCAACCGGACCAGGGCCTGGGACACCCGGTCCTCGGTGGCGTCGGCGGCTGCCGTCACCTGGTCGAGGGCGGCAAGCGCCGCGGCCACGTCGTCGCCCCGCGCCAGGGCCAGCCCTCGGGCGATCCCGGCCGTGATCTTGTCGAGGTAGGTGGCCCGCTCGGAGGCATCGACCTCGTCGGCCTCGCGAAGCGCGGTCGTCCACCTCACCGGCCGCCGCGTGGGCGAGAGCCAGCGCCGAGTGCAGGTTCGGGTCGATGGGGGCGTGGCGGGAGTCGAGCGCTGCCAGCACCTCGACGGCCCCGGCCACGTCACCGATCTGGAGGCGGTGCAGACCCAGCCCCGTGACGCGCTCGGTGTCGCCGACGGTGAGGTCGTCGGCCGTAACCGCCTCCGGACGGGGACCAGCCGCGAGCAGCCGTTCGCTGCGCTCCACGTCGCCCACCTGCACGGTGGCACCGAGGCCCCCCATGACCGACACGAGGTACTCGCGATCGGACAGGGGCACGGTCGGAGTCGCGGCCGACGCTGGCCACCGTCTCCAGGCCCTCGTCGATGTGGCCCGCCAGGACGAGGGCGCGGCCCAGGACCGCGGCGCTCTGGGCCCGTCCGAAGTCGTCGTCGATCGACTCGAAGAGCTCGATGGGCCTCCCGGAGCCGCTCGATGGCGCTGCGGGTGTGCCCGGTCCACAGCCGGACGGAGCCGGCCAGGACGTACATCATCCCGAGCGCCCACCGGTCGCCGCCCCGGCGCTCGCCGGCGAGGACGGCCTCGGCCATCTCCCCGGCCTCCTCGGCGTGGCCCTGCTGGAACCGGGTCCAGGCCAGGAGGCCGTGCGCCCAGCGCAGGCCGCCGGGGTCGCCGAGCTCCTCGAAGGTGGCGGCGGCCCGACGCAGCAACCCCTCGGCCTCTTCGGCCCGCCCGGAGTAGAAGGCGCACCAGGCCAGGTTCTGGAGGGCCCACGCCACGCCCCGCCGATCGTCGAGCTGCCTCGAACCGGGCCCGGGCCTCCTCGAGCAGCTCGGTGGCGACGTCGTACTCGTGGCGGAGCAGGGCGCCGAAGCCGCGCAGCCGGAGCACCTCTGCCGCACCCGAAGGATCGTGGAGGGAATCGAGCACGTCGGCCGCCTCGGCCAGCACCGCCTCCGATGCCGGCCACGCCGACTCCTTCTGCTCGATCTCCGCCAGCACCAGCAGCGCTCGGGCCAGGTCGGCTTGGCCCTCGCCCCCTGCTGCACGGCTCGCCGCCACCGCAGCCTCGGCGTCGACCCGAGCCGCCTTCAGGTCTCGAAGACCGGCCAGGGCCCGCGCCCGACCGGCGAGGAAGGCCCGGCGAAGCGGGCCTCGGTCCTCTCCGATCAGCGCCAGGCCCTCGCTGTAGAGCTGCTCCGCCACCATCGGGATCTCGGCCTGGTTGGCGCGTGCGGCGGCCCGCTCCAGCCAGTGCAGCGCCCGCTCGTCGAGGTCGGGTGGGAGGCCCTCCACCGCGCCGAGCTCGCGTAGCAGCTCGGCGGCGCGCACGTAGTGGTAGGTGATCCGATCCGTGACGTGGTCCCGATCGAGGTCTTCGTGCTCCTCCATCCAGGCGGCGATGCCGGCGTGCGAACGGGCCCGGTCCGACTTGGTGAGCGTGCCGTAGGCGACCTCACGGACGAGGTCGGAGCGGAACGTCCACTTCTCCGCCTCCCCTGCGCCGCTCAAGACGAGGAGGTCCTTCTCCTGCAGCGCCTCGAGGATCGGGCGCACGTCCTCCACCCCGAGGCGCTTGCTGGCCATCACCACGATGGCCATGAGCGGGCCGCGTCGGCCGAGCACCGCACAGCCCTCGAGGACGCGCCGCTCGTCGTCGGTGAGGCCATCGAGCCGGGCGGCTACCAGCCCGCGGAGGGTGTCGGGCAGCTCGACCCGACCGTGCAGCGGGACGACGGCACCCTCGCCGCCGACCATGCCAGCCTCCGCCAGGAGGGTGACGAGCTCCTCCATGAAGAACGGGTTGCCCCCGCTGCGGTCGAGGAGCGCTCGGGCCAGCTCGTCGCCCAGATCCTCGCCGGCCAGCACTGCGAGGAGCTCGGCGGCGGAGTCGGTGGTGAGGCTGTCCACCGTCAGCACCACCAGGTTGTGGCGACCGTGCGGCGGGTGCCACCGCTCGTCCATCGGCTGGCGGGCGGTGGCCAAGACGACGAACCGACGGCTGGACAGGCGGTCGAGGAGCGTGTCGACCAGCTCCAGGACCAGGTCGTCGGCCCAGTGGAGGTCGGACAGGACCACCACCACCGGACGGTGCTGCGAGAAGCGGTCGGCGTAGGTGATGACCGCCTCGGTGGCCTCCTCGCGCGCCCGCGCCGGGTCGATCCCGCGCAGCTCGCTCTCGTAGCCCATGAGGAAGAGGAGGCCCTGGTGGACCCGCTCGATCTCTGCCTCCGACGCTCCCTCGCCCAACGCGGTGGCCACGGAGGAGCGGGCGAGGTCGATCGCCACGTCGGCGGGATCGCTCGACCGGATGCCGGCGCCGTGGCGAAGGGCGTCGGCCACGGGCCACCACACGTTGGCCTCGCCGTAGGGCACGCAGCGGCCCTCCAGGATGAGGGCGTCGTGCTCCTCGGCCACGTGGGTGGCCAGCTCCTCGGCCAGTCGCGACTTCCCCACACCGGCCTCGCCGAGCAGCAGGAGCAGGGCCCCCCGAGAGTTGCGGATGGCGTTCTCCACGCTGTGGCACAGCAGACCCAGCTCGGCGTGGCGGCCCAGCAGCGGGGCCCGGTTGCGCTCCGGCCGGTAGCCGGGCGGGGCCAGCGCCGACTCGGCCCGCCAGGCGGGGACCAGCTCCTCTCGACCCTTGGCGTCGATGGGCTCGAGGACCTCGTAGCGGACGGTGCGGCGGGTGGCGGCGTAGGTGGCGGAGCCCACCAGCACCTCGCCGGGGCGGGCGGCGGTCTGCAGCCGGTTGGCGGTGTTCACCACGTCGCCCATCGCCGTGTAGTCGCCGCCCGCCCGCAGGGCACCCACCAGCACCTCGCCGGTGTTGACGCCCACCCGCATGCGGATGTCGACCCCGAGCTGCTCGGAGGACGCCGCCAGCGTCTCCTGCATGCGCAGGGCCGCTCGCACGGCCCGCTCGGCGTCGTCCTCGTGAGCGGTGGGGGCGCCGAAGAGCGCCACGATGGCGTCACCCACGATCTTGTCGACCCGCCCGCCGAAGGCGTCGATGTCGGCCACCAGGCGCTCGAAGCAGCCGTCGACGAGGTTCTTCACCTGCTCTGGGTCGCGCAGCTCGGACAGCGCGGTGTAGCCCACCAGGTCGGCGAACATGACGGTGACCACCCGCCGCTCGTCGCCGCGCAGCCGCAGGTCCTGGCCGCAATCCGGGCAGAACCGGGCTCCCGCTGGCATCTCGGCACGACAGCTTGGGCAGGTCACCGCGCCCGAATCTACCGGGGGGCACCCCCCAACCAGGTGTCCGAATGGTGCCGATCCCGATGGGCCCACCCGAAGTCCGCCCCTAAGGTCCCCGACATGGCCAGGACCACCCCTCTCAGCGCGCCACCGGTGGCGGCCGCCCGTGCCAGCCACGCCACCAAGGTGTTCGGGAGCGGAGACACCGCCGTTCGAGCCCTCGACGACGTCACGGTGGACTTCGATGCCGGTCGCTTCACCGCCATCATGGGGCCGTCGGGGTCGGGCAAGTCCACCCTGATGCACTGCGTGGCGGGCCTGGACTCGCTCACCTCGGGCCAGGTGCACATCGGCGGGATCGACCTCACCACCTTGAGCGACCGGGAGCTCACCCAGGTGCGCCGCGACCAGGTGGGGTTCGTCTTCCAGAGCTTCAACCTCATCCCCACGCTCAACGCCGAGGAGAACATCACCCTGCCCCTCGACCTGGCCGGCCGGAAGCCGGAGCCGGGGTGGGTCGACCAGGTGGTGCAGACGGTCCGCCTGGGCGACCGGCTCACCCACCGCCCCAGCGAGCTCTCGGGCGGCCAGCAGCAGCGGGTGGCGGTGGCTCGGGCGCTGGTGTCCAAGCCCGCCATCACCTTCGCCGACGAGCCCACCGGCAACCTCGACTCGCGCTCGGGCGCCGAGATCCTCGGGTTCATGCAGCGCGCGGTCACCGACCTCGGCCAGACCATCGTGATGGTCACCCACGATCCGGTGGCCGCCGCCTACGCCAGCCGGGTGGTGTTCCTGGCCGACGGTCGCATCGTCGACGAGCTGGCCGACCCGTCCGCCGAGCACGTCCTCGATCGCATGAAGGCCCTCGGCGAGCCCTGATGCTCCGCGTCACGCTGCGGTCGTTCTGGGCGCACAAGCGCCGGCTGGTGTCCACGGTCGTGGCCATCGTCCTCGGCGTGGCCTTCATGGCCGGCACCTTCGTGCTCACCGACACGCTCGACCAGGTCTTCGACGACCTCTTCGCGGAGGGCAACGCGGCGGTCGACGCCCAGGTGCAGGGGGACGTCCTCTTCAGCGACCCCTTCGGCGGGGGCGACCAGCGGCAGCTGCTCGACGCCGGGCTGGTGGAGGCGGTGGCCGCCGTCGACGGGGTGGCGGCCGCCGAGCCCTACGTGATCACGGTGGGCTTCGGCAGCGCCAACCGGGTGCTCGACCCGGAGGGAGATCCGGTGGGGGCGTCGGCGGGCCCGCCCACGCTGGTGGAGAGCTGGATCCCAGGGAGCACCCTCACCCCCTACCGGGTGGCCGACGGACGCGGGCCCGAGGCCGACGACGAGATGGCTTTGAACGTGGCGGCCGCCGACGACGCCGGCTTCGAGGTCGGCGACAGCGTCACCATGGTGAGCCAGCTGGGCTCGAAGGAGTACACGCTGGTCGGGAACCGTGCTCTTCGGCACCGCCGAGAGCTCAGCGGGCGCGGTGTCGGTGGAGGTGACGCTGGCCGAGGCCCAGCGGATCGGCGGCACGGAGGGCCGGATCCAGACGGTGATCGCCAGCGCCGACGAGGGCATCTCACAGGCTGCGCTGGTGCGAGGCCATCGCGCCGGTGGTTCCCGAGAGCGCCGAGGTGATCACCGGCGAGGAGGCGGCCGCCCAGCTCTCCTCCGACGTGCAGCAGGGGTTCAGCTTCTTCCAGCAAGCTCTCACCATCTTCGGCGGGATCGCCCTGCTGGTGGGGGTGTTCGTCATCTCCAACACGTTCTCGATCCTCGTCGCCCAACGCACCCGCGAGCTGGCGCTGCTTCGAGCGGTGGGGGCCGGGCGGGGCCAGGTGCTCGGCTCGGTGATGCTGGAGGCGGTGCTGGTGGGCCTGGTGGCCGCCGTGCTCGGGATGCTCTCGGGGGTGGGGCTGGCCAAGGCCGTCACCGTCGCCCTCGAGGCGTCGGGGGCCGACCTCCCCACCTCCACCTTGGTCGTGCGGCCCCCCACCATCGTGGTCGCCTTCGTCCTCGGCCTCGGCGTGACGGTCGTGGCGGCGCTCATCCCCGCCCTCCGCGCCACCCGGGTGCCGCCGCTGGCAGCGCTGCGCGACGTCGCCATCGACCGGTCGGGGGCCTCCCGGGTCCGTGTCGGCCTCGGCGTGGCGGTGCTGGCCTATGGCGCCTTCAACCTGTCGGCCGCCTGGACCCGGGACGGCGACACCGACGCCATCCCCACGGTGGGGTTCGGCGCCGTGCTGATCATCGTGGGGGCCATCGTGGTGGGCCCGGTGCTGGCCGGCCCGACCATCCGAGGGATCGGAGCCGGACTCCCCCGACTCAAGGGGGTCACCGGCAAGCTGGCCACGCAGAACGCCGCCCGCAGCCCCAAGCGGACCTCCGCCACCGCCTCGGCCCTGATCATCGGCGTGGCGCTGGTGGCGTTCATCACCGTGTTCGCGGCCTCGGCCACCGAGTCGGTGGAAGCGGAGGTCAACCGGGGCTTCAGCGCCGACTTCGTGGTGCAGAGCGAGAGCTCCGCCTTCGGGCCGCCCAGCGGCTTCCCGGCCGCCGTGGCCGACGCAGTCGAGGGCGTCGACGGGGTCGACGTCGTCGTGGGGCTGGGCTTCGGCACCGGCACGTTCACCTACCCCGATGGCAAGACGGTCACCCAGGGGCTCACCGCCGTCGAGCCCACCGGTCTCACGGAGGTGATGTCGCCCCGCATGGCCACAGGGTCGATCGCCGACCTCGACGACAGCGGCATCGTGGTCGACGTCGCCTCCGCCGAGGACCACGACCTCGCCATCGGCGACACCGTCGTGGTCACCGCGCCCGGTGGCGACGAGGCCAGCCTCGAGGTGCAGGCCCTGAGCGACGACCTGACCCTCCTCGGTTGGTTCACCATCACGCGCGACACCTACGCCACGATCGTCCCGCAGCTCCTCGACGTGCAGGTGTTCGGCACGGTGACCGAAGGCACCGACATCGACGACGTCCTCCCGGCCGTCGAGGAGGCCATCAGCGGCACCCCGTCGATGGAGGTGCTCGATCGAGAGGGGTTCATCGGCAGCCTGGCCAGCCAGATCACCTCCTTCGTGACGATCATCATCGCCCTGCTGATCCTCTCGATCGTCATCGCCCTGATCGGGATCGCCAACACCCTCTCCCTGTCCATCAACGAGCGCACCCGCGAGCTCGGGCTCCTGCGAGCCGTCGGCATGGACCGCCGCCAGCTGCGGTCCGCCATCCGATGGGAGGCCGTGCTCATCTCCGTGCTCGGTGCCGTGGTCGGCATCAGCCTGGGCCTCACGCTGAGCTGGGCGCTGGTCACCTCGCTGGCGGGCTTCGGGCTCAACCGCTTCTCGGTCCCGGTGCCGTCGCTGGTGGTGATCGCGGTGCTGGCCGCCCTGCTGGGGACGCTGGCCGCCGTGCGCCCCGCCCGCCGCGCCGCCCGCTTGGAGATCCTCGAGGCCATCGGCACGGAGTAGCGGTCGTTCGCCGGTGTTCCTAGTGCGAACGCCTGTTCGTGTAGCGTGCGTGCGTGTTCACCGAGGTGGAACCCGACCGCCACGTCACCTGGCAGCCGTCGCTGCTGGGCATGGCCGAGCCCGACTTCGACGCCTCGCTGCACGGCGCTCGGCGCCGCTTCCTGGGCAGGGGCGCATGGGTGGACGTCGTCCCCGGCTGGGTGACCGGCGCCGACGCCCTCTTCGACCACGTCCTCGAGGTCGCCCCCTGGAAGGCCTTCGAGCGGCCCATGTACGACCGGGTGGTCGGCGTCCCCCGGCTGGAGACGCGCACCTGGACCGACCGGCCGCCGCTCCTGGGCGGCATGGCCCGGTGCCTCGGGAGGCGCTACGGAGTGAGCCTTCCCTCGATCTCCGCCAACCTCTACCGCGACGGCAACGACTCGGTGGCCTGGCACGGTGACCGCATCGGGCGGACGCGGGCCGACGCCGTCGTCGCCATCCTGTCGTTGGGCAGCCCGCGCACCCTGCTGCTGCGACCGGACGGGGGCGGTCCGTCCACGGCGTTCGCCATGCGCTCTGGCGACCTCCTGGTGCAGGGTGGCACCTGCCAGCGCACGTTCGAGCACTGCGTCCCCAAGCGGGCGCGCGCCGGCCCCCGCATCAGCGTGATGTTCCGCCAGCGCGGCGGCAACTGACGCCCTCACCCGAGCCGAGGCAATGACTGCCACGGGATGGAGGCCGAGTCCTCCACTGCCGCATGCGGCAGTCATTGCCTCGACCGGGCGCGAACGGCAGTCATTGCCTCGGCTCGGGGGGGTACGGTCCGGGCCATGACGACCGCCACCACCACCTGGGGGGAGGTGCAGGGTCGCACCATCACCTTCCCGATGGAGGTGGAGGAGCTGCGAGCCGCCACCGTCCTGTACTCGGTTCCTGCCGACGCGGCCACCCGCCTGCTGCCCGGCGACGCCTTCGAGGTGGTGGAGGTGGCGCCCGCCACCGCGCAGCTGGTGGTGGCGGCGTGCGACTACGTGCGCAACCCGTGGGGCGACTACGACGAGCTCAACCTGGGCTTCCTCGCCCGACCCGCCGGCGCTCCCGACGACGTGATGGGTTCGTTCGTCTACCGCATGCCGGTGAACCAAGCCTTCACGTGCGAGGCCGGCAACAAGGTGATGGGCTTCCCGAAGACGGTCGAGGACCTGAGCGTCGCCTACACCGACGACGCCGTCACCTTCCGCCTGGCCATGGGCGGCCAGCACGTCCTCACCCTCACGCTGCCGAGGGCGGCCCCTCTCGGGGCTCCCGCTCGGGTGGAAGCCACCAGCTACTCCTACCTCGACGGCCGCCCCTACGGCACCGACCTGTCGATGGACATGGGCACCGGGATGGTGGAGCCGCTCGACGTGGTGCTCGAGCTCGGCGACAGCCCCGTGGCCGACGAGCTGCGCAGCTTGGGCCTGCCCCGTCTGCCGGACATGGCCACCTGGGGTGAGGGCCTCAGCGCCACCTTCCACCTCGGCCAACCCGTCTAGGGACGGGACGGCATCGCGTGGCCGGCTACTCGGGGACGCCGCTGGCCCAGAAGCTCGGGGTCCGGCCGGAGACCCGACTGACGGTGGTGGGTGCGCCTGCGGGGTTCGCCATCCCCGAGCTGCCCCGTGGCGTCGAGCTGCGAGCGGACCTGCGCGGACGAGCCGACGTGATCGTCAGCTTCCACACCGAGCGAGCCCAGCTGGCCCGTCGGCTACCGGCGCTGATGCGAGCCCTCGACGTCGACGGCGGGCTGTGGGTGGCGTGGCCGAAGCGGACAGCAGGCGTGGCCACCGACATCACCGAGGACACCGTCCGCGAGATCGCCCTTCCCACCGGTCTGGTCGACGTGAAGGTGTGCGCCATCGACGACACCTGGTCGGGCCTCCGCCTGTGCCTGCGCAAGGAGCTCCGTCCCGGCCGCACCACCGCGGCCAGCTGACCGGCGCCTCCGGTGGGGTGGCTCAGTCGCTGGCGGGACGCATCTCGCCGGCATCCCAGAAGGCCCGCATGGTGGTGATCTTGCCCTCGTCGTCGAAGGTCATGACGTCGATGATGTCGACGGCGTACGTGGTGTCGCCGATCTGAGGACGGGCCTGCATCGGGAAGGCGGCTTCGCCCGCGGCCACGCGGACCGGGCCGGTGAGGCGCAGCTCGATGACCTCGGCCAGCGAGCGGGACATGGCGAAGAAGGCACCGATGGCGTCACGACCCTCGTGGCGGGGGGTGCCGACGGGATCCTCGATCCAGGCATCGTCTGCGTAGAGCCCCACGTAGCCGTCTTGGTCCCCGGCCGTGAAGGTGGCGCAGTACTGGTCCACGACGGAGCGGATGGTGGTGGGGTCGGCGCTCATGGGGCCGAACCTACCGCTGGTCGTTCCCCCGCCGGAGGAGCAGGCGCGGCCCGCGATCCCAGGTGAGGTAGTTCCACGCCCAGTTGAGCAGGACCGATGCCCGGTTGCGCTTCCCCACCAGCAGCACCAGGTGGAGCCCCAACCAGGCCAGCCAGGCGGGGGCCCCGCGGAGACGGATGCCGGCGGGGAGCTCGGCCACGGCGGCGCGGCGGCCCACCGTGGCCATCGTCCCCTTGTCGAGGTAGCGGAAGGGCCGGGTGGGTCGTCCCTCGAGGATCCGACGGATCTGACGAGCCACGTGCCGGCCGCTCTGCATGGCGACGGGGGCCAGCTGGGGCAGGAGCTCGCCGTCCCTGCCCCGCGCGGCGGCCAGGTCGCCGATCGTCCACACCCCTGGGCGGCCGGGCACCTGCAGGTCCGGGCTGACCACCACCCGTCCCCCCGGGCCCTGGTCGCAACCCGAGCGCGTCGCCGAGAGGGTTGGCCCGGATGCCCGCGGCCCACACGAGGGTGTGGCACCGGATCACCTCGCCGTCGGCCAGCTCCACCGTCTCGGCGGTGACCGAGGCCACCTTGGTGCCGAGGCGCACCTCCACGCCGCGTGAGCGCAGGGTGTCGAGCGCGTGCCGTCGGCTCGGGGGCTTGAAGGGGTGGAGGAGGTGGTCGGCCATCTCGACCAGGACGACCCGGGCGCGGCCTACGTCCATGCCGGGGTAGTCCTTGCGGAAGACCATGGCGAACAGCTCGGCCAGGGCGCCGGCCGTCTCCACACCGGTGGGTCCGCCGCCCACCACGGTGAAGGTGAGCCCACCGCGCTCGATGACCGACGGGTCGACGTCGGCCGCCTCGAAGCGCTCGATGACGTGGTTGCGAAGCCGGGTGGCGTCCGTGAGCGTGTAGAGGGGGTAGCCGTGCTCTGCCGCTCCAGGCGTCCCGAACCACGCGACGGAGGCACCCGCGGCCAGCACCAGGTGGTCGAAGGCAAGGGCAGGCTGGTCGGCCACCTCCACCGCTGCTGGCGTCCCAGTCGACGCCGATCGACCCGGCCCGTGCGGAACCGGACGTGGGACTGGCCGTGGAACAACCCGCGCACGGCGTGGGCCACATCGGCGGCGTTCAGCCCGGCGGTGGCCACCTGGTACAGCAGCGGTTGGAAGGTGTGGAAGTTGTGCTGATCGAGCAGGGTCACCTCCACGGGCACCCCGGCGAGGTGCCGCGCCACCTCCAGCCCGCCGAAGCCGGCGCCCACCACAACGACCTTGGGCAGCACCGCCATCCGCCCAGGCTACCGGGCCTTGTGAACCTGCTCACGAGTGGCGGCTTGCGGTGGCTGACAGACCGGGCACCAGTAGGTGGACCGGGCCTGGTCGCCGTGACGGGTCATGCGCACCGGCGTGCCGCAACGCCGACAGGGCTGGCCCCGTCGGCCGTAGACGGCCAGACCCGCCGGGTGCGTGATCCGCTCGGCCCGGTGCAGGTTGGCCTGCAGCTGGCGGGCGGCGATCGACCACACCCTGCGCCGGGCGGCCTCCTCGACGTGCTCGATGGGCGTGCCCGGATCCAACCCTGCCGCGAAGCACGCCTCGGACTTGTAGACGTTGCCGATGCCCGCGGCGATGCGCTGGTCGAGCAGGGCCTCGCCCAGCGTGGTCCCTGCCTCCGCGCACGGACCGACACGGGCCAGCACCTCGTCGATCACCGCATCGGTGCGGGCCGCCGGCAGGCAGAGGTCGGGGCCCAGACCGGCCAGTGCCGTCGGTTCGGCCCCCGCCCGGTGGTAGGTCTCCACCACGGGCGCCTGAAAGCACACCGCCACCCAGCCGCTGTCGGCCCCCACCACCGCCCGGGCGAGGTAGGCGGGCTTCTGCCACCGCTCCCGGTCCCGGTACACGTGCCACGAGCCGGTCATGCGCAGGTGGGTGCGCAGCACCAGGCCACCGGCGAAGTGGATCAGCAGGTGCTTCCCCCGAGCCTCCACCAGCTCGATGGCCTCTCCCACCGTCGGCGCATCGCCCCGCAGCCGGGGCGCCTCGAAGCGGGTGAGGACGTGGCCCTGCAGCGCCGGCTTCAGCCGGGTGGCTGTCTTGTACAGGGTGTCGCCTTCGGGCACCGGACCAGTCTGCCGGGGCGTCCGCCCCTCGACACCCGGGGATGGCACCATCTCGGCATGACCGCGCCACCGGGAGCCGGCCGAAGCCCCAGCCCATCCACACGGGTCGATCGCTGGGTGTGGGCCATCCGGCTGTACAAGACCCGCGGCGACGCGACCGACGCTTGCCGAGGCGGTCACGTGCGCGTGAACGGCCGAGGGGCCAAGCCCGCCACCCCGGTCACGGTGGGCGACCGGGTGGAGGCGCGCACCCACGACGTCGACCGGATGGTCGAGGTGGTGCAGGTGCTGGAGAAGCGGGTGGGGGCGGCGCTCGCCGCCGCCGCCTACCTCGACCACACACCGCCTCCCCCCGAGGTCGACCGCACCCGCGTGGCCGCCCGTGAGCGGGGCGCGGGCCGGCCCACCAAACGGGACCGACGCCAGACCGACCGGTGGCGGGGCGCCTGAGCGGCGGACCCGGACCGCTGGAGGTGGCAAGGTGCTCCGGTGTCGGCACCCCTCGAGCTGCAGTTCGTGACGTCGGCAGACCGGCTCGACCGGCTGCCGGCCACCGCGGCGGAGGTGGCCGTGGTGGGCCGCTCCAACGTGGGCAAGTCCTCGCTCATCAACGCCCTGGCCAAGCGCAACGCGCTGGCCCACACGTCGAAGACCCCTGGCCGCACCCAGCTGCTGAACTGCTACGAGCTGCCTGATGGCACGACCATGGTCGACTGCCCGGGCTACGGCTACGCCAAGGTCTCCAAGGTGCAGCGGGCCGCCATGGGCTCGATGATCGAGGGCTACCTCCTCGGACGAAGCGAGCTGGCGATGGTCATGGTGCTGGTCGACGGCGAGGTGGGCCCCACGCCCCTCGACCAGTCGATGCTCGAGTGGTTGCGCTCCGAGTCCCTCCCCCACCAGGTGGTGGCCACCAAGCACGACAAGGTGAAGGCGGCCCAGCGCGACAAGCGCAAGCGGCAGCTCGCCGAGGCCTGCGACCTCGAGCCGGGCGACGTGGTGTGGGTGAGCGCCGTTCGCAACGTCGGCATCGACCGCCTTCGCGACCTGGTTCGGATCTGGCTGGCGCCCTAGCCGGTGGACCTCGGGATGGCGTAGGTGACGGTGGCGTGGGCCACCGGCGCGGACGGGTCGGCGCCGTCGGACCACAGCCGCACCTCGCTCACCGACTGCCGCCGCCCCAGCCGCAGGAGGGTCGCATGGGCCAGGAGGTCAGCGGGGGCGGGCTTGGTGAGGAAGCTGATGCTGAGCTGGCTGGTGACGGCCAGAGCCACCGGACCGATCCGAGAGAGGGTGACCAGCCACGCCGCTGCGTCGGCCAGCCCCATCATCGTGGGGCCGGACAGGGTGCCCCCGGGGCGGAGCTGGGCGGTGTCGTAGGGCACCCGCATGCGCAGCCCGCGCTCGTCGACCTGTTCCACCCGGTAGGCGCGCGGGGCTCCGGGGAAGGCGCTCCCGAGGAAGTCGTTGAGCTCCTCGACGGTCATCTGGAGGTCGGGCACGTCAGAGGGTGGCGACGTCGTCGCCGTTCCACTGGCCCGGATCGTGCCCGAACACGAGGTGCGCCCCGCCGGCCTCGAGCCGCCGCAGGAGGTCGAAGGACCGGAGCTGCTCCTCGCGGTCGTGCCCGAACAGCGGCAGCCGCGACTCCTCGAGGGAGCGCCGCATGTAGCAGGCGTCGCTGGTGAGCACGACCTCCCGCTCGTCGGTGCGGACGCGCAGCGACTGGTGCCCCGCCGTGTGCCCCGGGGTGGGGATGCACACCACCCGGCCGTCGCCGAACACGTCGTGCTCGCCGTCGACCAGCTGGATGGTCTGGCCGGTGTCGTAGTCGACCGGGCGGTAGCCGCCGGAGCGGTTGGCCTCCGAGTGCGCCACGTCCCACTCGTTGCGCTGCACCACCACCGGCACGTCACCGAGCACGCCGTTGCCCCCGCAGTGGTCGAAGTGGAGGTGGGAGCAGACCACCTGGTCGGGGTGGGCGCCGAGCGCATCGAGGCGCTCGTGGACGGCGGTGCCAGTGGCCATGGACACGGCGAAGTGGTCGGCCAGCCCACCGATGCGGCTGCGAGCGTCGTCCCGCGTGTCCGGGTGGAGCCCGGTGTCGAAGAGCACGCGGCCCCGCGGGTGCTCCACCAGGTAGGACAGCACCGGGATCCGCACGTGGCCCTCGGCTCCCTCCACCAGCCCGGCGATGTCGGTCTCGAGCCACCCGCAGGTGAACCCTCGCAACGTCACGCCCATCGAGGTGACGCTAGTCAGGGCGGTGACCGGGCTCGATGTCGACGGCGTCACCCAGCCGGAGGGGGGTGGGGCGCTCGGAGGTGGGTCGCGCGGCGTCGACCGGATCGAGGAGGACTGCGAGGTGATCTCCGCCGACGTCGATGCGCTGCACCACCCGGCCCACGAACCAGACGGGGCAGTCGTCGAGCAGGGGAACGCCACCGGGGCCCTCCGTCCAGGACACCTGCGCGAGCTTGTCGACCTCGTCGCCGGTGCTCCCGCCGAAGTGCTCGGCCAGGTGGCGCTGGTCGGCGGCCACGACGTGCACGCCAAGGTGGTCCGCCGACCGCGCCAGCCGGCAGGTGCGGTTGACGACCGACAGCCACACCGCGTAGTGGCGGGGGTGGATGCTGGCCTGGCAGTGGAAGCCCACCAGGCAGCCGTCGCGCTCTCCGCCGGCTGCCACCGTGACGATCACGAGGGCGGCGTCGAGGAGGGAGACGGCCTCGTCGAAGCGCCCTGAGAGGCTGCCGTCGTGAGCGTCCATCACCGACGGGGTGGACGGCGGGTCCAGCCCTTGTACCCCTGCTGGAACCCGGCCTCCTCCAGCGCAGCGCGTACGTCGTCGCCCGCCTCGTGCACGCCCACGCCGTCGACGGCCCGGACCTCCAGGCTCCGGAACCGCTCCTCATCGATCAGGCCGGCCAGGGCCCTGGCCCAGCGGGGGTCGGCCACGCCGGCGGGGAACCGCAGCACCTTGTGCGATCCCTTCTCCAGGTAGGCCAGCGGGTCGGCGCCCGCCAGCACCACCATCGCCCCCGCTGCCCGAGCAGGCCGACCGGCGGACTCCGGCCAGGGGACCGCAGCGCCGAAGGGCTGGGCCGGATCCGTGGCCGCCAGCACGATGGGCTGCTCGTCGCCCTCGCCGTGCCGGTCGCCGCGCAAGCGGTCGACCGCACCCGCCACCGCGAACTGCGCGGCACCGAGCCCGGCCACGAAGTAGCCCCGACGCACCTGGCCGCGCTCCTCCAGCGCCTTGAGCACCGGGTAGACGCCGGCGAACCCGCCCTCGGCGCCCTCGCCCAGCGCCGCCTCGCGGGTGAGGACGCCGTAGCGCTCCAGCAGCTGCAGCGCTCGGGCGTGCGTGGCCTCTGTGGGCGTCGGGGCCGGTTCGAGCAGCGGGGCGACGAGCGACCACCGGCCGGCGCCGGCGGGTGGGCCGAGTCGGGCCAGGCGCCCGGGACGGGGTCGGCCGCGAGCGCCGGCCCGGCTGGACGACCGGCCGGCGGACCGGCGACGGGTGGCCCCCACGAACGCCCGCACCGGCGCCAACGAGTCGTTGGTGACGAGACCTGCCCACACCAGGTCCCAGAGCGCGGTGAGCACGGTGGCGTCGTCGAAGGGGTGACCGGCGGCCTGGGCGGCGCGGGGGAGGTCAGCCCAGAACGAGGCCCCACGCTCCCGGAGGTGGTCCAGCAGCGCGTCGTGCAGGGTGGAGGGCTCGAACCCGTCCTGCGGCGAGAGCAGCAACCCGGCTTGGTCGCGGAAGGCCAGCCGGATCCGTCCGTCGCTCGCCCCGATGGCTCCGGCGCCCACCCACACCACGTCGCCGGAGGTGCACAGGGCGTCGAGGTCAGCGGGCTGGTGGTGGGGCAGCCGGGCGCGCAGCACGTCGCGGTCCAGGGTGGAGGCCACCAGGGAGGCTCCCTGGAGCTGGGCCACAACGTCCACCAGGGCGTCGACGCCGCGCCGGGGGTTGCCGATGCCGTGCCAGCGGGGCAGGAAGCGGGCCAGCGTGCCCGCATCGACCGGCTCCACCTCCTTGCGGAGGGCGGCCAGGGAGCGGCGGCGGAGCTGCCGCAGCACCTCGTCGTCGCACCACTCCCGCTCCACGCCGTCGGGTCGGAACTCGCCCCGCACCGCCCGGCCCTGCGCCAGCAGGACCTCGAGGGCGGCCCGCACCGGCTCCGAGGCCAGCCCATAGCGCGCCGCCGCGTGCTGCACGAGGAACGGTCCGTGGGTGCGGGCGTAGCGCGCCACCAGATCCAGCACCGGGGTGGTGACCGACTCGGTGCAGGCGTGCGGGAGCCCGAGGGGGATGGCCACGCCGAGGGCGTCGCGCAGCCGCCCGGCGTCCTCGGCCGCGCACACCCGCTCCTCCCCCGCCACCGAGCCCAGGAAGGCCCGCCGCTCCCCCACCAGCTGGTCGACCCAGTCCTTCACCGGAGCGCCGTCGACGGACCGCAGGCCCAGCTCGTCGACCGTCAGCGGGCCCGAGGAGGCGGAGCTGGTCGTGCGCCTCGTCGACGTCGCGGGCCAGCCGGCCTTCCACCAGCCGCTGGAGCTCGAGCTCGAGGTCGGCGAGCACGTCGG
Source organism: uncultured Microthrixaceae bacterium (assembly GCA_963795165.1). Lineage (GTDB taxonomy): Bacteria > Actinomycetota > Acidimicrobiia > Acidimicrobiales > VFJN01 > VFJN01. Next base: position 1,615,417 of record CAWCGT010000001.1, read on the forward strand.
CGTCGATGAGCTCGCGGAGCTCCTCGGCGCCGAGCAGGTCGCGCAGGAGGTCGCGGTCGAGGGCAAGCGCCGCTGCTCGACGCTCGGCCAGCGGGGCGTCGCCCGCGTACATGTACACGGCGATCCAGCCGAACAGGAGCGACTGGGCGAACGGGGAGGCCTGTGGGCTGTCGACGGCCACCAGCCGCACCTTGCGGCTGCGCAGGTCGCGCAGCACCTCCACCAGCGCCGGCACGTCGAACACGTCGTTGAGGCACTCTCGGGTGGCCTCGAGGAGGATCGGGAAGCTCGGGTACTTGCCGGCCACGGCCAAGCAGGTCGGCGGAGCGCTGGCGCTGCTGCCACAGCGGGGTGCGCTGATCGGGCCGGCGCTTGGGCAGGAGCAGCGCCCGGGCCGCGCACTCGCGGAACCGGGAGGCGAACATGGCGGTGGACGGGAGCTGGGAGACGATCAGCTCCTCGACCTCGTCCGGGTCGATGAGGAGCTCTTCGTCGGGGAGGTCGTCGACCGACTCGGGCAGGCGGACCACGATGCCGTCGTCGCTCCACATGAGCTCGACCGCCACCCCCCACCGCTCGCCGAGGCGGTGCTGGAGGGCCATGGCCCACGGGGCGTGGACCTGGGCGCCGAAGGGCGAGAGGACGCACACCCGCCAGTCGCCGATCTCGTCGCGGAAGCGCTCGACGACGATGGTGCGGTCGTCGGGGACGGCCCCGGTGGCCTCGGCCTGCTCGTCGAGGTAGGCAACGAGGTTGGTGGCGGCGCGATCGTCGAGGCCGCCGTCGCGCAGGCGCTGGACCGGGTCCACCCCCTGGGCGGCCCCGGCCCGGAGCTCCCGGGTGAAGGCGCCGATGGCCCGACCCAGCTCGAGCGGACGGCCCGGGCCGTCGCCGTGCCAGAACGGCATCTTCCCCGGCTGCCCAGGCGCCGGGGTGACGATCACCTTCTGGAAGGTGATGTCCTCGATGCGCCAGGTGCGAGGCGCCCAGCAGGAACGTCTCACCCGGGCGGCTCTCGTAGACCATCTCCTCGTCGAGCTCGCCGACGCGGGTGCCGTCGGGGAGGGTGACGGTGAACAGACCCCGGTCGGGGATGGTGCCGGAGTTGGTGACGGCCAGGCGCTGGGCGCCCGAGCGACCCCGCAGCATGCCCTCCACCCGGTCCCACACGATGCGCGGGCGCAGCTCGGCGAACTCCTCCGACGGGTAGCGGCCGGCCAGGAGGTCGAGGACGGAGGCCAGCACCTCCTCGGAGAGCTCGGCGAAGGGCGCCGAGGCACGCAGGACCGACGCCAGCTCGTCGACGGCCCACTCGTCGAGGGCGCACATGGCCACGATCTGCTGGCACAGCACGTCGAGCGGGTTGCGGGGGTAGTGGGTCTCCTCGATCTGCCCCGCCTGCATCCGCTCCACCACCACGGCGGCCTCCAGCAGGTCGGCCCGGTGCTTCGGGAACAGCTTCCCCCGGCTGGGCGCCCCCACCTGGTGGCCGGCCCGGCCGATCCGCTGCAGACCGGTGGCCACCGCGCCGGGTGACTCCACCTGGATGACCAGGTCGACCGCACCCATGTCGATGCCGAGCTCCAGGCTGGAGGTGGCCACCAGGCCCTTGAGCCGGCCCGACTTGAGCTCGTCTTCGATCTGGAGGCGCCGTTCACGGGAGAGGGAGCCGTGGTGGGCCTTGACCAGCTCCTCCTGCTCCGGTGGCTGACCATCCTGCTCGTCGCCGCGGTTCTCCCCTTCCCAGTGGAGCTCGTTGAGGCGCGTGGCCAGCCGCTCGGCCAGGCGCCGGGCGTTCACGAAGATGAGGGTGGACCGGTGCTCCTGCACCAGCTCCAGCAGCCGCGGGTGCATGGCCGGCCAGATGGACCGCCGTGCCGGACCAGCCGCCGCAGGGCCCGAGGTGGGCTCGTCGATCACCGTGCCGAGGTCGCCCATGTCGTCGACGGGGATGACCACCTCGATCTCCAGCGGCTTGCGGACGCCGGCGTCGACCACGGTGACGGGGCGAGGGGTGCGGGTGCCGGTGCCGGCCAGCACCTCGGTGCCGCCGAGGAACCGGGCGATCTCCTCGAGGGGCCGCTGGGTGGCCGACAGCCCGATCCGCTGGGGCGGGGCACCGCCGTCGGCTCGCACCCAGTGGTCGAGCCGCTCGAGGGTGACGGCCAGGTGGGTGCCGCGCTTGGTGGCGGCGAGCGCGTGGATCTCGTCGACGATCACCGCCTCCACGCCCCGCAGCGTCTCCCGGGCCGCGGAGGTGAGCATCAGGTAGAGCGACTCGGGGGTGGTGATGAGGATGTCGGGCGGGTTCCGCACCAGCGAGCGGCGCTCGTCGGCGGGGGTGTCGCCCGTGCGCATGCCCACGGTGGGCTCGGTGTACGGCTCGCCGAGCCGCTCGGCCGCCAGCCGGATGCCCTGGAGCGGGCTGCGGAGGTTCTTCTCCACGTCGACGGCCAGCGCCCGCAGCGGCGACACGTAGAGGAGCCGGGTGCGGTGGGTGCGGTCGGTGGGCGCCGGACGGGAGACGAGCTGGTCGATGCCCCAGAGGAAGGCCGACAGGGTCTTGCCCGACCCGGTGGGGGCCAGGATCAGCGTGTGGTCGCCCTGGGCGATGGCGGGCCAGCCCTTCGCCTGCGGCGGGGTGGCCTCCGGGAAGGCGGCCTCGAACCAAGCCCGCACAGCGGGCGAGAAGGGCGCGAGCGGGTCCGGGGCAGCCACCCCGTCACGCTACCGATGGCAGGTGACAAGACCTGTCAGGGATCCACAGCTCCCTCCACCGCAGCTCGAGGCAATGACTGCCACGCCTGAGCTGTCGTCAGGTGGCGGGGCGGACCTCCAAGGTGCCCACCATGGTGGGGTGGATGTCGCAGAGGTACTCGTAGTCGCCGGGGTCGAGCGGAGGGAGCTCCAGGCGCTGGGTGACGGGCCCCGCCTCCAGCGGCGTGGCGGGCGATCCCGGGGCCAGCGGGACATGCAGGTTGTGGTTCACCCGGACGTCTCGGTTGTCGATGGCCACGGTCAGCGGGACACCGGCGGGCGCGCGCAGGCACGGAGTGCTCCAGGCCAGGTCGATGGCGACGATGGCGAGCTGCCCGTCGGCGGCGTCCTGGCACCCGCCGGGGAGGGGGGCGACGGGCCCGTCGGTGTCGCCGCAGCCTGCGGCGACGGCGAGCACCGCTGCGACGAGGGCGGCGGGTCGGAGGAGGCGCATGTCGAAGGGGAGGTCGTCGACGAGCCGGGCGAGGTTCCCCGATCGCGGAGGCGAGGGTAGCGGTGGCCGACCTGACCACCGCCTTCGTGGTCGTCTTCCTGGCCGAGCTGGGCGACAAGACGCAGCTGGTGGCGCTCGCCCTCGCCGGCCGCTACCCGCCGACCCGCGTGCTGCTGGCCCTGGGGGGTGCCATCGCTGTCCTGCAGACCCTTTCGGTGACCGCCGGAGCGCTCATCAGCGAGGCCGTGCCGGAGCGAGCCATCGCCACCGGAGCTGGGGTCCTGTTCCTCGCCTTCGCGGCGTGGACGTGGCGCTCGTCCGACGAGCACGACGACCAGGTCGACCGTCCACCGAGCTCCGGCTTGTGGGCGGTGGCGGTGGCCTTCTTCCTCGCCGAGCTGGGGGACAAGACCATGCTGACCACCGCCGGCCTGGCCGCCGACCGCGGACCCGCCGTGGTGTGGCTTGGCTCGTTCGCGGCCATGCTGGCGGCGACGGCCTTGGCCGTGCTGGCGGGGCAGCGCCTGACCTCTCTCATCGCTCCCCGAACCCTGCAGCGGGGTGGCGCGGTGGCCTTCCTCGTAGTGGGGGTGCTGACGCTGGCCGGCGCCGTCGTGTCGGGCTGAGGGCCCCTAGCGGCCGGTGCGGATGTAGTCGACCAGCTGGCTGCGCTCGGTCTCCAGCTCGTCGACGCGGGTCTTGACGACGTCGCCGATGCTGATGATCCCGGCCAGGGCGCCGTCGTCCACCACGGGGAGGTGCCGGATGCGGTGGCTCGACATGAGCTCCATCAGCTGGTCGACGTGGTCGGACCCGTGGCAGGTGTGGACCTCGGAACGCATGATCGAGGAGACGGGCTGGTCGAGGAGGTCGGGGCCATCAGACGCCAGGCGCCGAACGATGTCGCGTTCGGAGAGGATGCCGGCGAGGGCCGATCCGTCTGGTGACACCACCAGCGCACCCACGTTGGCCTCCGCCAGGGCCTCGGCGGCCTGCCTGACGGTGGCGTCGGGCGGGACGGTGGAGACGTCGCGTCCCTTGCGTTCAAGGATCTGATCGGCGAGCACGCACAACCCCCTTGGTGCCGACTGTCCACCCCCATGGTCACACATCGACGCTGCGTGCGCTGGGCACCCGCCTACCGTGGCTCGGTGGGTCAGACACCGGCGCGCCGCTCCCTGTTCGAGCCGCACCCTGAGCGGGTCGCACCCGACCACCCCCGACGGGCCGAGATCCTCGCCGCCCACCGGGCCGCGGTGGAGGCCGGCCAACCGGGCTATCTCGACCCGGCGACCGGCCTGTTCGTGCTCACCGCCGCCGAGCACGTTCGACGCGGGCACTGCTGCGCCAACGATTGCCGCCACTGCCCCTATCGCTGAGGGCCGTCGGGCGCGAAGGCCACGGGAGCGTCGAAGGCGGCCCGACGGGTGGCTCGCCGGAGGGTCGCCAGCACCGCCCGACCCACGAGGAGCACGGCGGCCACGTTGGTGATGGCCCGGCCGGTGTCCCAGCCCCAGGTGGAGGTGGCCAGGCGTGTACAGGACGAAGCGGTGGAGGTTCTCGAGCACCGGGGCGCCCGCCACGTAGCTGAGCTGGGTGTCGGCGCCGAGGGCGAAGGGCCAGCCCCACAGGTTGACGAGGAACCCGTAGAGGTAGGCCGCCACCCCCGCGTAGACCGCCAGCAGGGCGAGCTCCACCCGACCCCGGGCCGGCGGGAGGAGGCCGGCCAGCAGCCCGACCCACGACGACGCCAGCATCTGGAACGGCAGCCACGGGCCCACCCCTCCGGTGAGGAGGGCCGAGGCGAAGAGGGTGGTGGAGCCGAGCACGAACCCGAAGGCCGGGCCGTAGACCCGGCCGCCCAGCACCAGCAGGAAGAACACCAGCTCGATGCCGCCGGTGCCGGCCCCGAGCGGTCGGAGGGCGGCGCCGATGGCCGACAGCACCCCGAGCATGGCCAGGGCCTTCGTGTCCATGCCCCGGCTGGTCATCTCGGCCAGGACGACGGCGACCAGGACCGGGAGGATGAGGGCGAAGACGAAGGGGGCGTCGCGGCTGTGGTCGAAGTCGGCCGGCGGGTCGATGAGCAGCGGCCACGCGAACATGGCCAGCCCGGCAGCCGAGGCGACCACCAGCGCCAGGGCGGTGCGGGGCGCCATGCGGAGAACGGAACGGCGAGGGGTCGCGCACCGCCGTCATGACGCACCCGGCCAGCGCGTCGGCCACCTGCTCGACGGTGAGCCACGGCTCGGGGTGGAGCACCTTGGCCACCTGCGGCGCGAAGGCCGGCGACGACACCACCACCTCGGCGGTGGGTCCGTCGGCCACCACCTCGCCGTCGGCCAGCACCACCACCCGGTGGGCGACGCGCGCCACGAACTCGACGTCGTGGGTGGCCACCACGACCGCCCGGCCCTCGGCGGCCAGCTCGGCGAGGAGGGCGGTGAGGCGCTCCTTCGACGGGTGGTCGAGGCCACGGGTCGGCTCGTCGAGCAGCACCACGGCGGCGCGCTGCACCAGCTGCACGGCCAGGACCAGGCCGAGCCGCTGGCCCTCGGAGAGGTCGCGCGGGTGCTGGTCGCCGGCGATGCCCGGGCACGATCCGGTCGAGGAGCGCCCGGCGGCGCCGCTGGCCTGGGCAGCTCTCCCGGTCCGCCTGAGCGCACTCCTCGTCGACCGTGGCCAGGTAGAGCAGGTCGGACGGGGTCTGGGGCACCAACGCCACCGACGACGGTCCGCCACGGAGAGTCGCCGTCGGCCATCGTCACCGTGCCGGCGTGCCGGCGTCCCGCCGGGTGCAGCGCCCACAGCAGCGACGACTTGCCCGACGCCGTTGCGACCCATCACGGCGACCACCTCGCCGCCCGCCAGGTCGAGGTCGACGCTCCGCAGCGCCACCACCGTCGCCGTACCGCACCACCAACCCGCCGGCCGCCCGCACCAGGTCTTGTGTCGTCCTGTTGCAGGTCTTCGGGACGAACGGGCACAAGACTGGCCGCTGCAGCGGCGGGCGGCGTGGCGACGGGCGTCGCGCACCGACAGGGGCAACGGGTCCCAGCCGGCCAGGCGGCCCGAGGCGGACGACGGGCGGGGCCAGGTCGCGAGCCGACCAGGGCCTGCCGGGTCGGCGAGCGGGCCGCGCCGGCCGCGCCCGTCGAGCAGCACCACCTGGTCGGCGTGCTGGACGACCCGCTCGAGGCGGTGCTCGGCCATCACCACGGTGATGCCGAGGTCGTGCACGAGGCGGGTGAGCGCGGCCAGCACCTCCTCGGCCGCGGTGGGGTCGAGCGCGGAGGTGGGCTCGTCGAGCACGAGCACCCGCGGGTGGGCGGTGAGCACCGAGCCGATGGCCACCCGCTGCTGCTGCCCGCCCGACAGCGTGCGCAGCGGGCGGCTGTCGCAGCTCGGCGATGCCGAGCAGGTCGAGCGTCTCCTCGACCCGCTTGCGCATGACGTCGGCGGGCACGGCCAGCTGCTCCATGGCGTAGGCCAGCTCCTCCTCCACCGTGTCGGTGACGAAGCCCGCCAGGGGGTCCTGGCCCACCATGCCCACCACGTCGGCCAGCTCGCGGGGCGGGTGGGTGCGGGTGTCGCGCCCGTCGACCACGACCCGCCCGGCGAGGTGGCCGCCGGTGAAGTGGGGCACCAGGCCGTTGATGGCGCCGAGGAACGTCGTCTTGCCGGAGCCGGTCGGGCCCACGACGACGCACAGCTCGCCCTCGGGGATGGTGAGGTCCACCTCGACGCAGCGCCGGGCGCGCTGGCCTCCGGGTAGGTGATCGTCACGTGCTCGAAGCGGATCACGCCGCCCGCTCCACGGCCAGCATCGGACGCCGCGCGGCGCGTCGGAGCGGCCCGGTCGACGGGCGGGGCGAACCAGGCGGGAGCGGCACCAAGCAGCACTGGCAGCGGCGGGGAGGCACGGGCAGCGAGGGCCACCGCAGCGGCTGCAGCGACGGGTAGAGGTCGTCGGGTCGACCACGCTGGCGCCGCGACCACCACCGCGGCCACGACGAGCCCAGCGGCGACCACCGCCCACTCGGCGCCGCGCCACGGGTCGGGCCGGTAGCGGCTGCGGAGCACCCGCCGACCGCCAGGCGCATCCCCAGCCAGCCCCACCGCCGTGCCGCCCAGGAGCATCGGGAGGCCGAGCCATCGGGGTGCGGTGCTGTCGAGCAGGCCGTAGGTGCCGATCGCAGATCCCCACCAGCCCCCCGAGCAGCAGCCCGCCGGTGGCGGTCCGCACCCCGGCGGGGACGGCGGCCGCGCGCCCGTAGCCGCGCGAGTCCATGGCCGCGGCGAGGAGCAGCGATCGGTCGAGGGCGTCGGTCATCACGGGGATGGCGATCTCGCGGAGCAGGTGCAGGCGCCGGCCGGCCTCGCCGCGGAGCCGACGGGCGGCCCGGCACCCGCTGGCCGCTCTCGATCAGCTGCGGGGCCACGGTCAGGGCCACCGTGACGGCCACGCCCACCTCGTGCAGCGCCGCCGGCACCGCCTTGAGCAGACGCTTGGGGTTGGCGAGCACGTTGGCGGCGCCCACGCAGAGCAGGAGGGTGGCCAGCCGGAGACCGTCGTAGAAGGCGGCCGCGATCGCCCTCGAGCGACACCGGTCCGCCGATGCGGATCCCCGCGGCGGCCTCGGGCAGCGGGAGCTCGGGCAGCGTGAACAGCACGTGCTCGCCGTGCTGGCCGTCGAGCAGGATGCGGAAGCACGACGCGGATCGACGATGACCAGCGAGCCCGAGGTATCACGTACATCTTGAAGCCGCGCGCCCAGGGGGCGTCGGTGCGCCGGGCAGCCACCACCAGGCGACCACGGCCACGACCAGCAGCAGCAGGAGCGGGTTGGTGGTGCGGCTGGCGGCGGTGGCCAGTCCCGAGCGGCCCACAGCCACCACGCACCGGGGTGCAGCGGTCGGGGCAGTCGCCGGCCCGGCGCGTCACGCACGGTTGGCGCTCCGTCTCCGGATCCGGCTGGCGACGATCGCCGCCGACAGCACGAGGAGCGCCGTGGCGATCACCCCGAGGGGCGACCCCGCGTCGGGCACCGAGTCGACCCCGGAGCGGGCGGGGGCCGGCGGGGCAGACTGCTCGTCGGAGGTGTCGGCGGCCGTCGACCCTTCGGCCATCCCTCGCGGCTGCTCACCGACGTCGCGGGCTGCGGCCGGGTCCTCGTCGACGTCGCCACGATGGGTCCTCGCCTCGCGTTCCGACGACGGGGCGGTCTCTGTCGGCCCCGAACCAACCGGCGGCGACCGATCCGGTGGGACGTCCGGCGCCGAGCCCGAGGGCGGGGCCGGGGCCGGGCCCTGCGTCGGTGGACGGGCGGTGGTCGTGGTGGTCGGTCGGGGCGCGGCGGCGGGGGGGCTGATGCCCGGGCGGGCGTCGTCGCCGAAGGCCCAGCCCTCGACCGTCCCGGGAGGAGGGGTGCGGTTGCCCGCCCCCGACGTGCTGTAGGTCCACGATCCGCCCGCGCGTGGCGGTCCAGTACCCCCAGTAGGCGCTGGGGGGCGGGGCGCCCTGACAGGGGTCGGAGGCCGGCTCGCCGTCGATCCGGCAGAGCAGCCCGGGGAACCGGACGGTGCCGGAGTACCGGAAGCCCGCCTTGGTCGAGCGCCTCGAACCCGGAGCCCACCGGTTGCGGGGCGCAGCGCACCTGCACGCCGTCGCCGAAGGCGGTCTTGTCCACCACCACGGTGATGCCCGAGGCGTCAGGGCACGCCCCGGCCGACCCGATGGGAGCGGGGGCGGGTGATGCCGCGGGCAGGGTCACGGGCACCATCGTCGCCAGACCGCCCAGGAGGGCGGCGGCGATGGGCCGGTGCCAGGAGCGCATCAGGCGGCCAGGTGCCGGGGGCGGGCGAGGTCGAGCCGGGCCCGCCGACGCCCCGCCGCGATGAGGCCGGCGCCGAGGCCCAGGAGGGCGGCACCGGCGGCGGCCAGCTGCTCCGAGTGGCGACCCGTGGCGGGCAGGGTGGGCGACCCGTCGCCGGCGGGCGCCGTGCACCTCCACCGGCACCGAGACCCGCAGCCCGGAGGTCCGGCCCACCAGCTCGATGCGATGCTCCCCCGGTTCGACGTCGGCGGGGATGGTGACGGTGGCCACCACCGCGCCAGCATCGTCGGCTGCGAAGGTGCCCAGCCGGATGGGTGTGGAGTGGAGGGTGGCGTCGACCGCCTCACCGGGGGTGAAGCCGGTGGCTGTCACCGTCACCTGTCCCCCAGCGACCACGGTGCGGACAGAGGCGACGATGCTGGGGTCACCAGCTGGGGGTCCGGGCGGGGTGGGCGGTCCAGCCGGGCCCGCCGGGCAGGTGATGGGGCCCAGCCCGGCCGGGACGGGGGCCACCAGCCCGATGCCGGCGTAGCCGGGGAGGCCGAGGCCGAGGGTGCCCTGGGCGGTGGCTCGGGTCCACTGGGCCCGATCCGACGGCGATGCCGGCCGTAAAGGCATCCTGGTCGTAGGCGAGGGCGCCGAGATCGGCGCAGGTGCGGAGCTGCAGGGTCGCGAGGAAGGCGGCCCCTGCATCGGCCGCGCCCGTCTCGCCGGCGGCCCGAAGGGCCGTGGCCGCCAGGCCGGTGGTGTTGCTGTTCAGGGCCCCCGTGCGCCGAGAACCCGCCGGAGGGCTGCTGCTGGGCCAACAGGTGGGCGACAGCGGCGTCGATCCCGGCGCCCACACCGGGTGTAGGCGGCACCGCCAGCAGGGCCTGCAGGGCGAAGGCGGTGGTGTCGGGGTCGCCCTCGGCGGTGTCGTCGCAGGTGTGGGTGTCCACGGTCTGGAAGGGGTCGAACGAGAGCACGTAGCCGAACTGGTAGAGCCGGAAGCTGCCGTCGCTGCACTGCTGGCGCAGGAGGTACTCGACGGCTGAGGCGGGCACGCCCTCGGGGGTGCGATCGAGGGCCAGGACCGCCAGGGCCTGGCCGATGCCGTTGGCGTAGTTGCCGAAGCCCTGCGAATCGGTGTCGCTGAACCGGCCGGCATCCGGGCCCGAGGCCTCCATCAGGGAGCGGAGGTCGGCGTCGAGGTCGTAGGCGGCGCTCACGTCGGTGCCCGCCACGCGCTCCAAGAGCAGGGTCTTGGCCACCGCGTTGGCGGCCCGGTCGTCCGGGTTGGAGCGAGAACCCCGTGACGTACGGCGCCAGCTGGTCGGCCAGGGCCGCCGTGGCCAGGGCGACGGCCGGGTGGTCGCCGGCGCCGGCAGCCAGGATGGCGAGGACGGCGTCGATGGTCAGCCCCTGGTCGGGGTACTCCTCGGGGCCGCCGAAGGAGACGGTGAGCATGCCGTCCTCGGCCACGAGCTCGTCGGCCAGCCAGCCGGCTGCGGCCTGGGCGGGATGGGAGGGGGTGGTGGGCTCGGCCGTCCCGCCAGGGGCGGAGGAGCCGAGCACGGCCAGAGCGGCGATCGCCGCGCCGATGGTGGCGAGGGACCTGGAACGCTGGAGCATCGATGGGCCTTCCGGAAGGTCGAGCCCTTTGGACATCGCTCGATGGCCCACGGCCCTGCCGTGCGTCCCGAGCTCCCGATCCGCAGACCTCGACGGCTGATGGAGCCGATGCGCTCTCGAGCGGGCATTCCGACTCGTCACCGGCACGAGGGTCGGTGACCTACGGCTGCGGGTCAGTGCCGGACTTCGACCGGCTTCCCCTGCTGGAGCGCTGTTGTGGACCGGTCGCCCGACCGGCGGCACCGTACCAGGCGTGGGCGCGCCATCCCTCCCTACGCTGGGGCCCGCATGAGCGCTGTCGACGCCGCCGACGTCGCCACGCCCACGATCCGAGTACCGCTGCTCGCCGTGGACCAAGGCCCAGGGCGTCGATCCGATCGGGTCGGCCGTGCCACTTCGACCAGCTGCTGCTGGTGGAGTGGCCGCTGCCCTGGCCGGCCGACGTGGGCGACATCCCGGCGCTGGCGGCGGCGGCCGGCGACGGACGGGCGCCGGGTGATGATGGTGGTCCCGCGGGCCGATGACGTCGGGGCCGACGGGCTCGTACGGGTCGTCCACCATCGCCGCGTCGGCACCCACCGCCTGGTCGGCGTCGACCACCGCGTCCCGCACGCGGAGGTGACCGCCCTGCTCGCCGCCCTGCTCGATGCCGGACGACGACCCTGCGACTGGCCCACCGCGGTGGGCGAGGCCCCGCCCGGAGGTGCTCGTGTGCGGGCACGGCCGTCGCGACGCCGTGCTGCGGACGCTGGGGGACGCTGCTCCACGTCGAGCTGGCCGCCCGCCAGACCGACGTGCGGGTGTGGCGCTGCAGCCACACCGGCGGCCACCGGTTCGCGCCCACCGCCATCACCCTGCCGGACGGACGGGCGTGGGCCTACGCCGACGCCGACCTGCTCGAGGCGGTGCTGGCCGCAGCGCCGGCGACCTGGCCGAGCTCGCGCCCCACGATCGCGGGCTGCCTGGCCTTCGACCCGTGGGCCCAGGTGGTGGAGCGGGCGCGTCTTCGCGCGAGATCGGATGGACGTGGCTCGACCACGACGTGACCGACGTCGCACGCCGAGGTGGCCGACGACGGGCGCTCGGCCGCCGGTGCACGCTGGAGTGGCGCGACCCCGACGGCACCACCGGCCGGGGCACGCGCGACGGTCGAGATCGACCCGCATCCTGCCGGTGCTGGTGTGCGGCGAGCCGCCAGAGGCGGCCACGAAGGAGAGCCCCGAGTACGCGCTCGGGCGCTCGACATCTCGCGTTAGGCAGGCTTCATCTCGACTGGCGCCCGGTAGCCTCCGGCGTCATGGCCGAGTACAAGACGCCGGAGTTCCACCCCGCCTTCGAGGAGTACTGCGAGGCGATCTACGAGCTCCACGAGGACGACGTCGAGGTCATCCAGGCCCGCATCGCCGACCGTCTCATGGTGTCGCGGCCCGGCCGTGTCCGAGATGATCAAGCGGCTCGAGGCCGAGGGCCTCGTCGCCATCGACCACAACGCCATCAGCCTCACCGCCGGACGGCGCTTCGACTGGCCGAGCGGGTCGTGCGCCGCCACCGCCTCGCCGAGCGGTTCCTCACCGACATCCTCGACCTGTCGTGGGCCGACGCCCACCAGGAGGCCGGGAAGTGGGAGCACATCATCTCCGAGCCGGTCGAGGCGGCCATCGTGCGGGTGCTCGGCGACCCCACCACCTGCCCGCACGGCAACCCGATCCCCGGCGCCGACTACGTCGCCCCCGCGTCGGTCCCGCTGAGCGACGTCACGCGTGGGGGGCGGCTTCACGGTGAGCCGCATCCCCGAGGAGCTCGAGTTCACCCCCGGCCTGCTGGAGTTCCTGGAGGACGCCGACGTCGTGCCCGGCCGGGCCGGCACGCATCACCGCCGCGTCACCCGACGGCACCACCACCGTGGAGGTCAACGGCCGCCACGTGGGCATCGGCGCGTTCGCCGGCCAGCCCGCATCCTCGTCACCGTCTGAGAGACGTGGTGGCCCCTCGTCGTCGAGGTAGCTGACCGCGGGCGGGCCGACATAGGTCACCGACACCGCGTCGCCTCGCTGGTGCGCCGGCGCGGACCCGGCCCTCACCCGCACCACCCGACCGGCGGCGGTGCGCACCAGGTACACGGTGTCGTGGCCGTAGAACTCGGTGAGCTCCACGATGGCGTCGCCGCCGGCCACCAGGCGGAGGTGCTCTGGGCGCAGCAGCACGGTGGCCGACCCCGACACCAGCCGAAGCCAGGGGCACCTCGCCCACCGAGGGTGACGGCCGCGCCCAGCGGCGGCCGTGGCCGGCGACGCAGGTTGGCGTCGCCCACGAAGTCGGCCACCCAGGGAGATGGCCGGCGCGGCGTAGAGCTCGGCCGGTGTGGCCTGCTGCACGATCGACCCCCTCGTGCATCACCGCCACCTCGTCGCCGAGGACGAAGGCCTCCTCTTGGTCGTGGGTGACGAACACGGCGGTGACGCCCGAGCTCCACGAGGAGCTGGTGGATCTCGGTGCGCACCTGCACCCGGAGGGCGGTGTCGAGGTTGGAGAAGGGCTCGTCGAGCAGGAGCACCGACGGCTCGCGGCGCGATGGCCCGCGCCAGCGCCACCCGCTGCTGCTGCCCGCCGGAGAGGGTCCCGGGCTGACGAGCGGGCCATCCCACCCAGCCCGACAAGCTCGAGGGCCGCCTCGATGCGGGCCGGGGTGCGCTCCTTGCGGGGCAGCCCGTAGCCCACGTTGCCGCCCACATCGAGGTGCGGGAACAGCGCCCAGTCCTGGAAGACCATGCCCACCCGCCGCTTCTCGGGCGGCACGTCGACGCCCGGGGCCCGACCACCGCCTCGTCGCCGATCGACACGCTCCCGGCGTCGGGGTGCTCGAGCCCGGCGATGGTGCGCAGCAGGGTGGTCTTGCCGCAGCCGCTGGGTCCGAGGAGGGCCACCACCGACCCCTCCGGCACCTCGAGGTTGACCCCGCGCAGCACCTGGCTGCGCGCCCGAAGCGCTTGTCCACGCCTGTCACCGAGATGGCCGCCGACCCGCTGTTCAGCACGCTTGACAGGCTACCGGTGGCCCGCCGCGCTCCCATCGGCGCTAGCGCTCCTTGTCCCGCAGGACCAGGACGGCCATGGGCAGCGACGACAGCAGCACCAGGGCCAGGGCGGGCAGGGCGGCCCGAGCGAAGAACGCCTCCGACGTGGCGCTCCACACCTGGGTGGCCAGGGTCGGGTACCCGGTGGGGGCGAGCAGCAGGGTGGCCGGCAGCTCCTTCATGCAGGTGAGGAACACCAGCGCCCCGCCAGCCAGCAGGCCCGGACCGAGCCAGCGGCAGCACCACGCTCGCAGGGTGGCGGCCCGGGACCCGGCCCAAGCAGGCGCGACGCCTCCTCCAGGCTGGGGCTGATCTGCAGCAGCGACGCCCGGATGGCGCCGAGGGCCTGCGGCAGGAACAGCACCACGTAGGCCAGGGTGAGCAGCCAGTGGGTCTGGTAGATCGACGGCACCACGCGGGCCCCGAAGAAGACGAGGGAGAGGGCCACCACCACCCCCGGCAGAGAGTGACCGGCCCAGCACGCCCCCTCGACCACCCGCCCCAGTCGCCCCCCGCGCCGCACCGCGAGCACGGCGACGGGCCAGGCGGCCGCCACCGACGCCAGCGCACCCAGGGCGGCCGCCTGAGGCTGTTGCCGATCAGCGTGCCGGTGAGCCGCACCGGCTCGCCGGCATCGAGCCCCCGGAGGAACCAGGTCAGCACCACCGCCAGGGGGAGCACGAGCGCCACCGCCACCAGTGCTGCGAGGAGCGCGAACGTCGGCCACCGCCAGCGACCCAGGGGCGTGACCGGCGCCGGCCGCGCGCCACCGGCGTGGAGCCGGTGGTAGCCGCTCGTGCGCCGCGCCGCCGACTCGCCCCCCAGCACCACCAGCGTCACCGCCACCAGCACCAGCCCGAGCACGGCCGCGGTCGAGCGATCGAGCGAGGCGCGGTACTGCACGAAGATGGCCCGGGTGAAGCTGTCGAAGCGGAGCATCGACACGGCGCCGAAGTCGGACAGCGTGTAGAGCGCCACCAGCAGCGACGCCCGCCACGATCGACGGTCGCAGCTGCGGGAGCACGATGCGCCGCAGGGTGGTCCACCGACCCTGGCCAAGGGTGCGACTGGCCTCCTCGAGGCTCGGGTCGAGCCCACGCACCGCCGGCCCGCACCGTGAGGAGCACGTAGGGGTAGGTGAACAGCGTGAGCACCATCCACGCGCCCCAGAAGCCGTAGAAGGAGGGCAGTGACTCCACCCCAAAGGGCTCCAACCACCCCTGGAGGATCCCGCGGGGACCCAGCGCTCCGATGAAGGCGTAGCCCCCCACGTAGGTGGGGATGGCCAGCGGCAAGCGCCGTGGCCACCACCCAGAAGCGGCGCAGGGGGACGTCGGTGCGGACGGTGAGCCACGCCACCGGCACGGCGATGGCCACGGCGGTGACGGTGACGGAGGTGGCGAGGAGACCGGTGCGCCAGAGGAGGCCCCGGGTCCGGGCGCTGGTGGCCACCTCCACCGACGCGGTCGAGCCCGATCTCCGACGATCGGACCAGCAGGTAGCCGAGCGGCAGCAGGGCGATGCCGGCCACCACGACGCCGGCCAGGCCCAACAGCAGCGGGGGACGCCGCGGCCACCGCCGCCCGGGGAGCGAGGCGAGCGGTCAGACGATCCCGAGCTCGGTCAGGAGGGCAAGGGTGCCGGCCAGGTCGTCGAGCTGGTTGAGATCGAGGTCGGGCACGGTGACGTCGTCGAGGGTGGGCACGCCGGCGGCAGGCTGCACGCCGTCGGCCAGCGGGGATCTCGAAGGTCTCCTCGGCGAAGTATCGCTGCGACTCCTCGGACAGGAGGAAGTCGATCAAGGCGTTGGCCTCCTCGGTGTGATCGGCGGAGTCGAGCGAGCCCTCCACCGGCCACGTTCACCAGCCCGCCGGCGTCGCCACCGCCGTAGAGCTTGTTGCTGGCGGCGTAGTCCGGGTCCTCGGCGAGGAAGCGGTACAGGTAGTAGTGGTTCACGAAGCCGACCGACGATCTCGCCCGCCGCCACCGCCTCCACGATCGCGGATGTTGCCGTCGAACTCCACCGGGTCGTTGGCCTGGATGCCCTCCAGCCAGGCGCGGGCGCCGTCCTCGCCCTCCAGCACCCGCAGGGCCGTCACGAAGGCCTGGAACGAGCCGTTGGTGGGCGCCCACCCGATGCGGCCCTTCCACTCCGGGTCGGTGAAGTCGAGGATCGAGTCGGGGAGGTCCGCCTCGGTGAGCTCGTCGTTGTTGTAGACGACGACCCTGACCCGAGCCGAGGTGCCCACCCATCGGCCCTCGTCGTCCTTCAGCCCGTCGGGCACCTTCGACGAGCTGCGCGTCGCTCGAGCTCGACGAGCCGTCCCTCGGCCGCCAGCGCGCCGAGCGCGCCGGCGTCCTGGCCGAAGAACACGTCGGCCGGGGAGTTGCCGCCCTCCTCCAGGATCTGAGCCGCCATCTCGGCGGTGTCGCCGTAGCGGACCTCCACGGCGATGCCTGTCTCGGCCTCGAACCGCTCGATCAGCGGTCCCACCAGGTCCTCGCTTCGGCCTGAGTAGACGACGAGGCTGCCCCCACCGGAGCCATCGGCGTCCCCGCCGTCGCCGTCATCGCCTCCGCAGGCGGCGGTCAGCAGGACGACCGCGCCCAGCAGGGCCAGGGACCGCACGGGACGACGCATCGGGAACCTCCAGGCATCACTCGGAATTAGGTGAGCCTAACTTTCCCTGAGGGGGCGGCCAGATGTCCAGTCAGGAGGTGAGGACGGCGGGGAGCGGTCGCTCGTGGACCAGCACCAGCCGCTTGGTGGCGCGGGTGAGGGCGACGTAGAGCGCCCGGGCCCCCTGCACCTCCTCCTCGAGGATGGCGGCCGGCTCCACCACCACCGAGGCGTCGAGCTCGAGCCCTTCACGAGGCTGACCGGCACCAGGGTGATCTGGCTGTTGAGGCCGTTGCGGGCGGCCCGGCCGAACTCGACGCCACGCCGCCTCGAGCGCCGCCGCCGACCGCGCCGAGGAGCGAGTCGGGGACGATGACGGCCACGCTGCCGGGGTCGACGGCGTCGCGCTCGATGAGCGGCCTGCTCCACGGCCGCTTCGGCCACCCGCCGCTGCGCGGCCGGCACGAACCGGGGCTCGTCGCCCTCCTGACGCACCGACGACGGCGGGCGTGAGGTCGGGCGCCGCCAGGGCGAGCACCTTGGCGGCCAGCACCATGTTCGGGCCGGGCAGCCGGTAGCCGATGGTGAGCTCGGTTCGGCGGGCCGGGCGACGGTCGGGGAGCTGCTCGAGCACCTCGTCCCAGTCGGCGTGAGCCCAGGCGCCGGTGGACTGGGCGATGTCGCCGACCACGGTCATCGACCCGTTGAGCGACCGACGGGTGAGCATGCGCAGCTGCATCGGCGAGAGGTCCTGCGCCTCGTCGACGACGATGTGGCCGTAGGTGCGCACGTCTCGTCGACCGGCTGACCCGGCGGGCCGGCGACGCCGGGGACTGCGGGCCGAGCATGGCGCGGGCCTCGTCGAGCAGCGGCACGTCGTCGACCGTCCAGGTGACCTCGTCGAGCGACCCGGCCCGCTTGCGCCGCAGGGCGGCCTGCTCGTCGGCCGACGAGCAACCGCCTGGGCGCCAGCCGGATCAGCGCCGACGACCCGAACAGGTCGTGGAGGAGGTCGGCCGGCGTGAGCACCGGCCACATCCGCTCGAGCGCCTCACGCACCTCGGGGGCGTGGCGCAGGCGGTCGCGGACCTCGTGGGCCTCCACCGGCACGCGGGCGCTGTCGGCCAGGGTGGCGAACACGCTGGCCTCGACGTGGCGGCGACCGGCGTTGTGGAGGCGGAAGCGGCGCTTGGCGTCGGCGACGATGGCCTTGCTCTGGTCCGGCGGTGAGGCTGAGGGTCTGGACGCCGTAGCCGACCCGCAGCGCCCGGCGCAGCGGTCGCTGGCGGTCGCGCACGGCCTTGGCCAGCACCTTCGCCATGCGCAGGTCGCCCTTGACGCGACCGGTGTCGGGCAGATCGCGGCCCTCGATGTCGAGCGGGTGGCTGCTGTCGAGCAGGTCGGCCAGCACGGCCAGCTCGACGCCGGCCTCGCCGAGGCTCGGCAGCACCTGCTCGATGTAGCCCAGGAAGAGCCGGTTCGGGCCCGACCACGAGCACGCCCTTGGCCCTCGAGCGGGAACCGGTGCGTGTAGAGCAGGTAGGCGGCGCGGTGCAGTGCCACCACCGTCTTGCCGGTGCCCGGACCGCCCTGCACGACCAGCACGCCCGGCAGCTCGGAGCGGATGATCTCGTCCTGCTCGCCCTGGATGGTGGCGACGATGTCGCTGAGCCGACCGGTGCGGACCTCCTCCAGCGCGGCGATGAGCGTGCTCTGGCCCCGGATCTCGCGGCCCTCGTCGACCACCGCCAGCTCGCCGCCGAGCAGCCCCGCCGACTCGCCGAACAGCTCGTCCTCGATGTTGAGGAGCTGGCGACCCCGGGTGGCGAAGTGCCGGCGGCGCACGAGGCCCATCGGCTGGCGGCCGGTGGCCCGGTAGAACGGCTCCGCCACGGGCGCCCGCCAGTCGACCACCAGCGGCTCGCGGTGCTCGTCGGACACGGCCAGGCGACCGATGTAGAAGCTGTCGCCACCCTCGCTGCGGGTGCGGTCGATGCGCCCGAACACCAGGCTGGCGTCGCCGAGCTGGAGCGAGGCCAGCCGCTGGGCGATGTTGCCCTCGATCATCTCCCGCTCCCACCGCGCCTGCTCGGTGCCGCCCTTGCCGACCTCGACCATCGACCGCAGCCGGGTGGCCTCTTCGCGCGAGCGCTCGAGGCTGGCGTAGGCATGGTCGATGTAGGCCTGCTCGGCAGACAGGTCGGGATGGGACGCCATCATCCTCCCGGGCAGAAGGGAGACTCGCGATCCTACCGGACCGTGCGAGACCAGCGAAGACATGCAGACGTAGGGGATGCTGCGGGCGTGACCGACTCCGACGGGCCCTACGGGCCGCTCATCGACACCCGCCTGCGGGTGCTCACCTGGAACCTGTGGTGGCGCTTCGGGCCCTGGGAGGCGCGGCGCCCGGCCATCGCCGCCACGCTGGCCCGGCTCGACCCCGACGTGGTGTGCCTCCAGGAGGTGTGGGACGACGGCGAGGTCGGGCTTCGCCGAGGAGCTCGCCGAAGGGCTCGGCTTCCACCACGTGTACGGCTCCCACCTCGACCTCGATGGCGTGCGGTTCGGCAACGCCGTGCTGTCCCGGTGGCCGATCACCGGCAGCGACGTGCTCGACCCTCCCGGCGCCGGACACCAGCAGGAGATCCGGACGTGCGTGCGGGCCGACGTCGACGGCCCGCGCGGGGCGCTGCAGGTGTTCAGCACCCACCTCAACTGGCGGTTCGACCAGAGCGACGTCCGCCAGGACCAGGTGCGGGCGATCTGCCCGGTTCATCGCGGGGCCGCGCCCGAGCGGCGGCCGGGCCTTGCCGCCGATCCTCTGCGGCGACTTCAACGCCGACCCCGACAGCGACGAGATCCGGATGCTCACCGGCCGGGCCGCCACGCCCGTGCCGAAGCTGGTGTTCCACGACGCGTGGGAGGTGGCCGGCCAGGCGTCGGAGTCGAGCGACAACGGCGCCACGTGGAGCAACGCCAACCCCTACGCCACGCTCGACCTCGAGCCCGACCGCCGCATCGACTACGTCCTCGTCGGCTGGCCCAAGGCCGGCGGCGCCGGCCACGTCACGTCCTGCCGGGTCGAAGGCCTCGAGCCCGTCGACGGCGTCGTCCCGAGCGACCACCTCGCCGTCCTCGCCGAGCTCCGCTACTGACCTCCCCAGCGTCTGTGGACGGATTCGCTCGCATGGCGGACGAATCCGACCACAGATCTCGTCAGGGGCCGGGTCTTCGCCGATCTCCTCGAGGGCGTCGCGCAGGGCGACGCGGAGGCGACGGGCGATGGGCGGCGGCAGGTGGGCGATGAGCCCGGCCCCGGCTGGCCCGACCTCCTCGACGGTCAGCACGACGCGGGGCTCGGCGTCCTCGTAGTCGTCGCTGATGGCGACGGCCCACGAGAGGTGCTGCACGTCCTCCTCGTCGGGGGCAGCTCGCCAGCGGTGAAGGGGTGATCGTCGATGGAGCGTCGCACGCCGCCATCAGAGCACGACTTCGTGAGGGCCCGAGGGGAGCCGTAGGTTGGGCCGGTGACCGGCCCGCACCCCGACCTCGCCGACGCCCCCCTGCTGCGTGCGGCGCGTGGCCTGCCCGCCAGTCGGGTGCCCGTGTGGTTCATGCGCCAGGCCGGCCGCTCCCTCCCCGAGTACCGAGCCCTCCGGGGCGAGGGAAGCATCCTCGATGCCATCCGCCAGCCCGACCTGTCGGCCGAGATCACCCTGCAGCCGGTCCGCCGCTACGGCGTCGACGCCGCCATCCTCTACAGCGACATCGTGGTGCCCGCCGCAGCCATCGGCTTCGGCGTGGACGTGGCGCCGGGCGTCGGTCCCGTGGTGGCCGAGCCGTTCCGCTCCGAGGCCGATCTGGCTCGCCTCCGCCCCTTCGAGCCAGACGTCGACGCCCCCTACGTCGCAGAGACGGTCCGCCAGGTGGTGGCCGACCTCGGTGGCACGCCGCTGATCGGCTTCGCCGGGGCGCCCTTCACGGTCGCCAGCTATCTGATCGAGGGACGCCCGTCCCGCACCTACGGGCTCACGAAGGCGATGATGCACGGCCAGCCCGACCTCTGGCGTCGGCTGCTCGACCGGCTGGCCGACATCGCCATCGCCTCGCTGCAGGCCCAGATCGAGGCGGGAGCCAGCGCCGTCCAGCTCTTCGACTCCTGGGCGGGCTCGCTCTCCCCGGACGTGTACCGCGAGCTCGTGCTCCCGGCCAGCGCCAAGGTGCTGGCCGCCTTGGCGCCCACCGGGGTCCCCCGCATCCACTTCGGGGTCGGCACCGGCGAGCTCCTCCCGCTGATGGGAGAGGCAGGGGCCGACGTGGTGGGGGTCGACTGGCGCGTCCCGCTCGACGTGGCCCGCCAGCGGCTGCCCGGCAAGGCGGTGCAGGGCAACCTCGACCCTGCGGTGTGCCTGGCCCCGTGGGAGGTCGTGGCCGACCGCACGCGCGACGTGCTGCGCCGCAACGGCGGCCGCCCCGGTCACATCTTCAATCTGGGCCACGGCGTGCTCCCCGAGCTCGACCCCGGCGTGCTGGCCCAGGTGGTGGACCTGGTGCACGAGGAGGGACGCGCCGACGGTGGCTGACCACCGGCTGGGCGTGGTGGTGATGGCCTACGGCACCCCCGCGTCGCCCGACGACGTGGAGGCCTACTACACCCACATCCGACGGGGTCGGCCTCCCACCCCCGAGCAGCTCGCCGACCTGACCGCCCGCTACCAGGCCATCGGGGGCATCTCGCCGCTGGCCCAGCGCACCGAGGCCCAGCGGGCCGGCATCGAAGTGGCCCTGGAGGCCCGGGCCCCCGGACGCTGCCGGGTGGTGCTCGGGCAGAAGCACGCCGCCCCCTTCATCGAGGACGCGGTGGCCACCTTGGCCGCCGAGGGGGTGCCGGCCGTGGTCGGCGTGGTCCTGGCTCCCCACTTCTCCCGTGCCTCGGTGGGCCAGTACCTGGAGCGGCTGCAGACGGCCGGATCCGAGCACGGCCTGGCCACGGCCGGCCTCGAGAGCTGGCACCTGGAGCCCCACTACCTCGCCTTCCTCCAGAGGGCCGTCACCGACGCGCTGGTCAGCCTGCCCGCGCGCACCAAGGTGCTGTTCACGGCCCACTCGCTGCCCGAGCGGGCCTTGGCCGAGGACCCCTACCCCGAGCAGCTCCGGGAGTCCGCGGCCGCCACAGCCAGCGCCGCAGGACTCGACCGCTGGGCGGGGTGGGCCCTGGCCTGGCAGTCGGCCGGACGCACCCCCGAGCCGTGGCGCGGCCCCGACGTGCTGGACGTGCTGTGCGACCTGGCCGCCACCGGTCGAGCCGACGGGGTGCTGGTGTGCCCCCAGGGCTTCGTGAGCGACCACCTCGAGGTGCTCTACGACCTCGACATCGAGGCCCGCCGGGTCGCGGAGGACGTGGGCTTGGCCTTTGGCCGCACCCGGGTCCTCAACGACGACCCCCCGGTGCTGGGCGCGCTCGCCGACCGGATCCTGGCCGCCGCGCCATGACCCCGGCCCGACCATGACCGACGTCGTGGTGGCTGGCGGTGGCATCACCGGGCTCGTGGCCGCACGCGCCGCGGCCATCGCCGGGGCCTCGGTGACCGTCGTGGAGCCGGGGCCGCTCGGGGGCAAGGTCCGGTCGAGCCCCTTCGACGGGGAGCTCGACGAGGCCGCCGACGCCTTCCTCGCCCGGGTGCCCGAGGGGGTGGCTCTCTGCGAGGAGCTGGGGCTGGCCGGCGACCTGGTGTCGCCCGCCCAGCGGCGGGCCTTCGTGTGGGTGGATGGCGCGCTGCGGCTGCTCCCGGAGGGGCAGGTGCTGGGGGTGCCGACGGACCTCGACGAGCTGGCGGCGTCGGGGATCGTGTCGGCGGCGGCCGTGGCCCGGGCCGCCACCGACCTCGAGCGGCCCGCCTCCATCTCCGAGGGCGACGTGCCCATCGGCGCCTTCGTGCGCGATCGGCTGGGCGACGAGGTGGCCGAGCGGCTGGTCGATCCGCTGGTCGGCGGCATCAACGCCGGGGACACCGACCGCCTCAGCCTGGCCGCCACCGTCCCGCAGCTCGACGCCGCCGGTCGACGCGGCCCCTCGCTCATCGACGCCTGCCGGGCCCAGCGAGCCGCCGCCGACCGGTCGGCCCCGGTCTTCTTCGCCCCTCGCGGGGCATGGGAGCGCTGGTGGCCGCCCTCGTCGACGACCTGGCCGCTCGGGGGGTGTCGATCGCGGCGGCGTCTATCGGCTCGGTGCGTCGCCGCGGAGCCCGGTGGTCGGTGGAGCTGACGGAGGGGGGGACGTTGCTCGCCGATGCGGTGGTCCTGGCTCTCCCCGCTGGCGCGGCTGCCGAGTCGATCCGCCCCCAGGCCCCCCGCGCCGCCACCCTCCTCGCAGCCGTCCCCTACGCCTCGGTGGCGATGGTCTCCCTCGCCGTCCCCCGCCAGGCCATCGATCGCCCCCTCGACGGCAGTGGGTACCTGGTGCCCCGCACCGAGGGCCGGACGATCACAGCGTGCTCGTGGACCTCGGCCAAGTGGCCCCACCTGGCGGGCAACGGCACCACCTGGCTGCGGGCGTCCGTGGGCCGAGACGGCGCCGACCACGCCCTGCAGCTCGACGACGGGGCGCTGGTGGACGCCGTGCTGGCCGACCTGTCGGCGACGATGGCCCTGCACGGTCGCCCCACGGCGGTGCGGGTGACGCGATGGGCCTCCTCGTTCCCGCAGTACCGGCCTGGGCACCTCGATCGGGTGGAGGCCCTCGACGGCCACCTCGCCACCGCGGCGCCGGGGGTGGTGGTGGCCGGCGCCGCCCTCCGTGGGCTGGGCGTCCCGGCGTGCATCCGGCAGGGTGCCGACGCCGCCCGTCGTGCCCTGGAGGCGCTCGACGCGCGACCATGAGTCCGTGCACCTGATGTCCCCCCGACCGACGCGACCCCGGTGGGGCGTGCGGGTGATCGCCATGGCGATCACTGCCAGCCTGGGCGTGGCCGGGGGTGCCCTGGCCACAGAGCTGGTGGCCGAGGACACCGTGCAGGCCGAGACGGTGGCGGCGCCCGCGCCGGCGCCGCTCGACCTCACCCCTGCCAGCACGTCGGCCGCGGCCGTCGTCGACGGCCTCACCGCCGACCTGCCCGTCCCCGAGCCCTCCCCCCTCCACGCACGCGCCCCCACCCCGCTGGTGGAGCACGGGCTCCTGGAGATCCCCTCCATCGGCCTCGCCCAGACCCTCCACGAAGGGGTCACCCTCACGGCCATCGACCACGGGCCCAGCCACTGGCCCGGCACGCCGCTCCCGGGCCAGCTCGGCAACATGGTGATCGCCGGCCACCGGGTCACCAAGACCCGCCCGTTCTACGACCTCGACCAGACCCAGCCCGGCGATGAGCTGATCATCACCATGGCCGACGGCGCGCGGCACGTGTACCTCCTCGACCGCGTCGAGGTGGTCGATGCCAGCGCCCTCCACATCGTCGACCAGTCCTACGGCTACCGGGCCACCCTCTTCGGGTGCCACCCCAAGGGCAGCGCCCGGCAGCGGATCGTGGGGCACTTCACCCTCCTGAGCAGCACCCCGGCGCCCTGAGCCCGGCGTCGGGCGGCCATCATTCCCGGGTGCTGCGCCGGGCCGACCTCATACCGACCGCCGCCACCGCCGTGGCGGCCGGGGGGCTCCTCTGCGCGTCGCTGCCACCGTTCGGCTTCTGGCCCCTCGCGTTCGTGGGACTGGTCCTCCTCGATCGGTTGGTCGACGACCAGCCGGCCGCTCGCCGCTTCCGGCGGGCCTGGTTGGTGGCCATGGCGTGCTTCGTGCCGTCGTTGAGCTGGATGACCGCCCTCACCGCGCCCTGGCTACGTCATCGCCTGCGCCGCCTACTCCGGCATGCTGGCCGGCGGCGTGGCCGCCGCCCCCCGCGGACGGGGCCGGTGGCTGGCGCTGCCGGGGACCTGGGCGGTGGCGGAGCTGCTGCGCTGGACCTGGCCCTTCGGTGGCGTGCCGCTCGCCAACCTGGCCATCGGACAGGTGGGAGGGCCGCTGGCACCCGTCCTGCGGGTGGGGGGCGCTCCTGCTCCTGCTGGTGGTGACGGTGGCCCTGGGCCAGGCGGCCGCCTCCGCCGTGCGACGGGCGTGGCTCGCCGGCGGCTGGGCTGGCCGGTCTGGCGCTGGTGGTGGTGACCGTGGCCGCCATCGCCCCCGACGGGCGGCCGGTGGGCACCGCCGAGGTGGCGTTGGTGCAGGGCGGCGGCGAGCAGGGCACCCGCAAGACGGCGACCAGCGTCGTCGAGGTCTTCGACCGCCACCTCGACGCCACGGCGCTGGTCGAGCGTCCGGTGGACCTGGTGGTCTGGCCGGAGGACGTGATCGACACCGATGGCCGCTTCGTCGACGACCCGTGGTCGGCCCAGGTCGCCACCCTCGCCCGGGACCTCCGTGCGCCGATGATCGTCGGGACGGTGGAAGGCGACGGTCCGGACGCCTTCCGCAACGCAGCCGTGCTGATCGGCTCCGACGGCGCCGTCCGCCAGCGCTACGACAAGGTCCACCGGGTCCCCTTCGGCGAGTACGTCCCGCTCCGGTGGCTGCTGGAGCCGGTGGCGGGCGCCGCCCTGCCCGACCGCGACGCCCGTGTGGGCGACCTCCCCGGCCACCTCGACGTCCCTGGTGCGGTGGGGCGGGTGGCGGTGCCGATCTCGTGGGAGATCTTCTTCCCCGACCGCACGCGCGAGGGCGTGGAGGCGGGGGCCCGTCTGGTGCTCAACCCCACCAACGGCGCCTCCTTCACCGGCACCATCGTCCAGACCCAGCAGGTGGCGTCCTCGCGGATGCGGGCCATCGAGGCCGGGCGTTGGGTGGCCCAGGTGGCGCCCACGGGCTTCTCCGCCGTGATCGATGACCGGGGCCGGGTGCAGCAGCGCACGGCCATCGGCGAGCGCGCCGTGATCCAGCAGACAGTGGAGCTGCGCGAGGGGCTCACGCTCTACACGAGGTGGGGCAACGGCCCGGGCCTCCTGCTCGCTGCCGCGCTGGTGGTCGGGGGCTGGGCCGTCGAAGGGAGAAGGCGGTCGGGACGCGTCGGCGCCCGGGCCGCAGGGGACCCGGGCGCCGACGGGGACTGACGGGATCAGGCCGCTGACGTCTCGATGGCCTTGGCCTCCGCCGCCCCCTGGCTGATCTCCACCTTCCGGGGCTTGGCCTGCTCGGCCACCGGCACGGTGACCCGGAGGACGCCGTTCTCGTAGTGCGCCTCGATGCGATCGGCATCCAGGCCCTCCCCCAGGAAGAGCTGGCGGGTGAACGTGCCCTGGGGCCGCTCGGCCACGACCACCTCGAGGTCTTCAGACCGCTCCCACCGGCGCTCGGTGCTGATCGTCAGCACGTTCTTCTCCACGGTGAGATCGATGGTGGCCGGATCGATGCCCGGGACGTCGAGGACGACGAGGAAGCGATCGCCCTCGCGGTAGGCGTCCAGCGGCATCACCGGGGACCGGCTGCCACCGTTCCACCCTGGCTGCGAGAGCCGATCGAGTTCGCGGAAGGGGTCGAAGCGCATCAGCATGGGTCAGCCTCCTCATGCGTGGGGTCTGTGGGTTGCTTGTCGATCACCCTACAACGCCAGCACCTTTCTTGACAACCATCGACTCAACTTTGGCCGAGGGAGGCTGGCCACACCTGGGAACGTGGTGCCTGCGCCCTTGGCGCTCCCCCGGTCGCATCGCATCGTGCATCGCATGGACACCACGACCACCCACCCGGAGACCGCTGCACCCGAGCCCCAGCCCCGCGGCACCGCCCTGGCCACCGTCGGGCTGCTGATGGCGGCGGCCGGCCCGATCCTGATGATCGCCGCCACGCTCGTGTTCGGCCTCGACACCGACGACGCTGCCTTCTTCGCCGTCCCGTCGGTGCTGGGCCTGGCCGGCGCCGCGCTGATGCGGCGGCGCAGCACGGCGGCGAGGGTGGTGGCGGTGGTCATGGCCCTCGCCGTGGCCGTCATGCTCTTCTGGACCGCCTTCGGCCTCTTCCTCCCCGCCAGCTTCTTCGACTTCGTGCCGGGTGTCCTCGTGCTCCCCGGGAGCCTGCTCGCCGTGGTGGCGGGCATCACGTCGGTCCGGGCCGCCAAGCGCGACCGGCCCGTCGGCCCGGGTGAGCGGCGGACGGCCACGGTCGTGCTGGCCGGGGTGGGGGTCCTCGCCCTGGCGTCAGCGGTCCTCACCGTCGCCGGGCGCGACACCGTCGACGCCGAGGCCGCCGCCAACGCCGACCTCACCGTCGACATGGCGGACTTCGAGTTCGACCGAGCCTCCTACGACGTGCCGGCGGGTGGCACCGTGCTGGTGCGGAACAGCGACCCCTTCGCCCACACCTTCACGGTCGAGGCCCTCGGGGTGGACGTCGACCTCGGCCCCGACAGCGAGAAGCTGGTGACGCTCCCGGACTCGCCCGGCACCTACGTGTTGATCTGCGAGCCCCACACCTCGGACGCGGAAGATCCCAGCGCCGACGACATGGCAGCCGAGATCACCGTGGGCTGAGCCGCCGGACCGACCTGCGCCCTAGCGTGGGTGCATGACCCTCCAAGGCGAGTACGAACCGAGCCCCTGGGACTGGGTGCGGGAGCAGGTGGAGGCCTACGAAGCCACCGGGGGACAGGAGGGCGACACCTTCCTCGACACCGGGCTCCCGGTGGTGATCGTCACCACGCGGGGCAACAAGACCGGCAAGCTGCGCAAGACAGCGCTGATGCGGGTGGAGCACGACGGGAAGTACGCCCTGGTGGGCTCCGTCGGCGGCGCGCCGAGCCACCCCGTCTGGGTCCACAACCTGCGGGCCGACCCCACGGCGGTGATGGTGCAGGACGGCCCCGAGCCCTTCGACGCCACGGTCCGCGAGGTGGAGGGTGAGGAGCGAGCTGCGTGGTGGGAGCGGGCGGTGGCGGCCTACCCGCCCTACGCCGAGTACCAGGCGGCCACCGAGCGACACATCCCGGTGTTCGTGGCCACCCGCCACTGACTACTCCGCCACCGACGGGCTACTCCGCCACCGACGAGACCCGAAGGGCGATGGCCGGGCCGTCGGCCGGGCGGCACGGGAGGCTGACCCGACAGCCGCCGGTGGTGGCTCGCCAGGGCAGGGGGGCGCTGCAGCCGAGCAGGCGCACCTCGGCGCCGTCGGTCGGGGTCGACGTCGAGCTCCACCACCTCGCTGCCGGGCGTGCCTTGCACGATGGCGAACACCGCGCCGTCACGGCTGGTGTAGCGCACCGCGGTGGCCCTCGGCGGTGGTGCCGTCAGGCGCGTCCCCACGGGCGGGTGTCGTAGATGGCCTCGCCGTTGGTGCGGAGCCACCAGCCGAGGGCGAGCAGGCGCTGCGCCTGGGGCCACGGGATGGTCCCGTCGGCGTTGGGGCCCACGTTGAGCAGGAGGTTGCCGCCGTGGGCCACCACGTCGACGAACATCCGCACGAGCTCGTCGGAGGAGAGGTAGGAGGCGTCGGTCTCCTCGCGGTTGTAGCCGAACGACGTGCCGATGCCCCGGGTGCTCTCCCACTTCCGGTCGGGGCTCCCCGCGGTCGAGTACTCCGGGGTGATGAAGTCGCAGTGCACGGCCCCGGCCGTCTGCCCCATCCAGTCGAAGCGGTTGTTGACCACGCCGTCGGGCACGGCCGCGTAGTAGTCGGCGAAGAGGGCCGGCAGGTCGGCCGCCGCCGGGTAGCCGATGTCGTTCCAGAGCACGTCGGGCCGGTAGCGGTCGATGAGCTCGTGCCAGTGGGCGTCGGCGTAGGCCAGGTACTCGGGCGTCTGGGGGATGGCGGTGAACATCGACTGGAAGTCCGTCATCGGGATGCCACCGAAGGTCCAGTCGAGGCCCCCTGAGTAGTAGGTGCCGAAGCGCATCTCGCGGCGCGCGGACCGCCGTCGGCCAGGTCCCCCACCAGGTCCCGCTCGCTCCCCCAGCGCTCCTCGTGCGGGTTGGGCGTGGCGCTGGGCCACAGGAGCACGCCGTCGTGGTGCTTGGTGACGAGCACCACGTAGCGGGCGCCCGCCTGCTGCGAACAGGTCGGCCCAGGGCTCGGGCTGCCACCCGGCGTGGCCGGCGAGGAACTGGGCCACGAAGTCGTCGTAGGGCCGGTTGCCGTGCACCTCGGCGTGGTGGCGGGCGGCCGGGCTGCCCGTCGATGGCGATCGAGTTCTGGTACCACTCGACGTAGGGAGAGCAGCGCATCGCCTCCTCCCACCCACCGTCGGCGGCCAGGTCGAACGGTGAGTCGGTGATCGGCGCGAAGGCCGGCACAGCCGCCGCCGTCCAGTGCACGAAGATCCCGAGCTTGGCGTCGTCGAACCACCTCGGCAGTGCCCGCGCGCCCGGCTCCATCGGCCTTGCTTACCTGATCAGACCTCGACGATCAGGGTGACCGGGCCGTCGTTGACCAGGGACACCTCCATGTCGGCGCGGAACCGACCCGTCTCCACCA
Source organism: uncultured Microthrixaceae bacterium (assembly GCA_963795165.1). GTDB lineage: Bacteria > Actinomycetota > Acidimicrobiia > Acidimicrobiales > VFJN01 > VFJN01. The sequence goes on from CAWCGT010000001.1 coordinate 1,644,220, forward strand.
CCGCGCCCAGGACCGCAACCGGGCGACGACCGCCTCGATCAGCGGCTCGGCCGTGCTCGGGGCGGGCGGCGTCGATCCACGAGGGCCGTCGACCCTTGGCGGTGTCGCCGTAGAGGGTGAACTGGCTGATCACCAGCAGCGGGGCGCCGGCGTCGGCGGCCGAGACGTTCATGACCCCGTCGGCGTCGTCGAGGATGCGCAGGTGCCAGAGCTTGTCGGCCAGCTTGCCGGCGGCGGCCTCGTCGTCGTCGTGGGTGACGCCCACCAGCACGCACAGCCCGGCACCGATGGCACCCACCAGCTCGCCGTCGACGGTCACCGCCGCCTCCCGCACTCGCTGCACCACCGCTCGCATCGGCGCGACGGTAGGCCACCCGTCCACCCCTGGCAGCCGGCGGCAACCCGCGCCCGTTCCGGGGCCGTTCGGTCGCAGGTTCGCCGGGAGGTGACGCCTCGGAAACCGTCCGTGGTCAGGCGACGGCCACCGGTAGCGTCTCCCGACCGTGGGAGCCATCGACGTGAACGGGGTGGCGTGCCGCACGCCCGACGGAGCCGAGCTCCTGCAGGACGTGAGCTTCGGGGTGGGCGACGGCGACCACGTGGCCCTCGTCGGCGCCAACGGCGCGGGCAAGACCACCCTGTTCCGAGTGATCGCCGGCGACCAGGCGCCGCACGGCGGGCAGCGTCCACGTCGACGGCCGGCTGCAGGTGATGCGCCAGCTGGTGGGGTGGCGCGAGGAGGGACGCACCGTGCGGGACATGCTGCTCGACCTCTCGCCCGCGCCCGCTGCAGCGGGCGGCCGCGCCAGCTGGCCGATGCCGAGGCCGCCGCGGAGGCCGAGCCCGGCGAGCGCACCGGCATGGCCCTGGCCCGGGCCCACGCCGCCTGGGGCGACGCCGGCGGGTGGGACGCCGAGGTGCTGTGGGACACCTGCTGCACCATCGCGGTGCGCCAGCCCCTCACCGAGGGCGGCGAGCGGCCGCTCGCCACCCTGTCCGGCGGCGAGCAGAAGCGGCTGGCGCTCGAGGTGCTGCTCCGCTCCGACGCCGAGGTGCTCCTGCTCGACGAGCCCGACAACTACCTCGACGTCCCGGGCAAGGAGTGGCTGGAGGACGCCGCTCCGAGCGTTGCTCCAAGACGATCCTGCTCATCAGCCACGATCGGCAGCTGCTGGCGGCCGTCGCCCACCGGGTGGTCACCCTCGAGGGGCGCACCGCATGGGTGCACGGCGGCTCCTTCACCACCTGGCACGACGCCCGCGAGGCCCGGCTGGCCCGCATCGACGAGGAGCACCGCCGATGGCAGGAGGAGCGCAAGCGCATGCAGGCAGTCGCTGGTGGAGTACCGACGCCGGGCCTCGATGGGGAGCGACGCCTTCGCGTCGCGGGTCCGGGCGACCAAGAGCAAGATCGAGCGGTTCGAGGCGGCCCCGCCCCCGGAGCAGGTGCGCGACCACCAGGTGACCATGCGGCTGGGCGGCGACCGCACCGGCACCCGGGTGATCGTCTGCGAGCAGCTCGAGCTCCACGGCCTCACCGACCCGTTCGACGCCGGAGGTGTTCTACGGCGAGCGCGTCGCGGTGCTCGGTCCCAACGGCACCGGCAAGAGCCACTTCCTGCGGCTGCTGGCCGGCGAGCCGGTGGCCCACGACGGGCACCTGGCGCCTCGGGGCGCGGGTGGTGCCCGGCTACTTCTCGCAGACCCACGACCACCCCGAGCTGCGGGGCGTCCGGCTCCTCGACCTGCTGATGGGACGAGGGGTCGAGCGGGGCAAGGCGATGGCCGCCCTGCGTCGCTACGGCATCCACGGGTGCGCCGACCAGCCCTTCGAGACGCTCTCCGGCGGACAGCAGGCGCGCCTGCAGATCCTGCTGCTGGAGCTGGCCGGCAGCACGCTGCTCCTGCTCGACGAGCCCACCGACAACCTCGACCTGGCGTCGGCCGAGGCCCTGGAGGAGGCGCTGGAGAGCTACGTGGGCACCGTGGTGGTGGTCACCCACGACCGATGGTTCCTCCGCGGCTTCGACCGCTTCCTCGTGTTCGACCGCGACGCGCTGCGTCACCGAGCACCTGGAACCCGTCTTCGCCTGACCCCCACTGCCGTAACCTGCGCCGGTGCCCACGCTCACCGCTGGACCGGCCACGGTGCGGGTGGACCGGGCCCGGGGAGCGCGCCTGACCTCGCTCGTCGTCCACGGTCACGAGCTGCTCGTCCAGCCCGAGGCCGGTCGGCGAGAGCGAGCCCAGCGACCCGCTGCTGTCGGGCTGCTACCCGATGGCTCCCTTTGCCGGCCGCATCCGGGGTGGTCGCTTCGCCTGGTCCGGCGCGGTCCACGAGCTGGACCCGAACCACGCCGGCCACGCCATGCACGGGACCGTCTTCGACCGGCGCTGGCTGGTCGAGCTGGCCGACGTCGGGTACCTGCGGCTCCGCGGCGACCTGCGGCCCGGGCTGGCCGTGCGACGGCTGGGTCATCCACGAGGTGGCCCTCAGCCCGAGTCGCCTCGAGCTCCGCCTGGAGGTGCACACGGCGGCGGCCACCTTCCCGGCCACCGCTGGGCTGGCACCCGTGGTTCCGGCGCCAGCTCGAGGAGGGCGGCGACCTCGAGGTCGACCTCGACGCCCGTCGGTGGTACCCGCCGCGGCGTCGACGGCCTCCCCCCGGCGCCGTCGAGCCCCTCCCGCCGCGTCGGCCGTGGGACGACTGCTTCACCGCCATCACCTGGCCGGCCCGGCTGACGCTGGCCCGGGGCCCTGGAGGTCAGCATGACCTCCACCTGCGACCACGTCGTGCTCTACGACCAGCCCCGCCACGCCATCTGCGTGGAGCCGCAGACCGGCCCGCCCGACGCCCTCAACCACCTCGAGTGGGCCAGCCTCGTGCGCCGCTCCCGCCCGCTCGTCGCCGAGATGGCCCTCAGCTGGGCGCCGTAGGGTGCGGGGGATGAACGCCGTCGGCACCGTCACCCAGCTCTGGCGCTACCCGGTGAAGTCCTTCCAGGGCGAGCAGGTCGACGCCCTCGACCTCGCTCCAGGTGGCGCTCCCGGCGACCGCACCCTCGCCGTCGTCGACCCCGCCGCCGGCAAGGTGCTGTCGGCCAAGCGCCATGCCGACCTGCTCCTGGCCCGGCCCGGCTGACCGACGGCGAGGTGATCCTCACGCCTGCCCGACGGCACCGAGGTGGCCGCCGACGACCCCGCCGTCCACGGTGCGCTGTCGAGCCTGGCTCGGCCGCGACGTGCGGCTGGAGCCGCCGCCGGCCGACGGCGCCCTCCCCATGGAGATGTACACGGGCATGTCCGACGAGAGCACGCCGCTGTTCGACTGGCCCGGGCCCCCGGGAGCGTGGCTCGACCTCGCCGACGCCCACTGGCTCACCACCGCCAGCCTGGCGGCCATCGCCGAGGCCCACCCCGACGGGCCAGTGGGACGTGCGGCGGTTCCGGCCCACGGCCCTCATCGAGGCCGACGGCCGGCTTCCCCGAGGAGGCCTGGACCACCGTGCAGGTGGGCGACGTCGGCAGCGAGGTGCTGCATGCCGACGATGCGCTGCTCGATGCCGTCGCGAGCCCAACCGGGCCTCGACCGGGACCTGGCCATCGGCACCACGATCCGCGACGCCAACGGCAACAACCTGGGCGTCTACGCCACGATCACCCACGCGCGGGACGGTGCGGGTGGGCGATACGGTGCACGCCGCTGCGCTACAGGCGCCGCGCCTGCGTGAGTTGACCGATGGGTCAATCGCCCGAAAGGCTTGTCGGACCATGCCCAGCGACGCCCCCCTCCGGATCGCCCTCCTCACCTACCGGGGCAAGCCCCACGTGGGCGGCCAGGGCGTCTACACCCGCCACCTGGCCAAGGCGCTCGTCGACCTCGGCCACCACGTCGAGGTGCTCGGCGGCCAGCCCTACCCCGATCCTCGACGAGCGGGTGCCGCTCATCGAGCTGCCCAGCCTCGACATCTACAACGACCACTTCCCGATGCGCATGCCCGGGCTGTGGGAGCTGAAGCACTGGACCGACTTCCTCGAGGTCACGGCCTTCTCCGCCGGCACCTTCCCCGAGCCCCTCGCCTTCTCGATGCGGGCCTGGGACCACCTCCGGCACCGCCCGGACGACTTCGACATCGTCCACGACAACCAGTGCCTCGGCTACGGCCTGCTGCTCATCGAGCGCCAGCTCGGCCTGCCGGTGCTCGGCACCATCCACCACCCGATCACGGTCGACCGCCGCCTCGAGATGGAGGCGGCCGAAGCCTGGTACAAGCGGCTCACGCTGCGCCGCTGGTACGCCTTCGTCGACATGCAGACGCAGGTGGCCCGCCGCCTCCAGCGGATCATCACGGTGTCGGAGAACTCCTTCAAGGACATCGTCGACCGACCACAAGGTGGACCCCGACCGGATGGCCGTCGTCCCCGTGGGCGTCGACATCGAGCTGTTCAAGCCGCTGCCCGAGGTGGCGGTCGTCCCCGGCCGCCTCGTCACCACCGCCTCGGCCGACGTGGCCATGAAGGGCCTCAAGTTCCTGCTGGAGGCGGTGGCCAAGCTCCGGACCGAGCGCGACGACGTCCACCTCGTGGTGATCGGCAAGCGCAAGCCCGGCGGCGCCAGCGACGCCACGATCAAGCGGCTCGGCCTCGAGGACCACGTCGAGTTCGTCACCGGCGTCCCCGAGCAGCGCATCATCGAGCTGTACTCCGAGGCGGAGATGGCCGTCGTGCCGTCGCTCTACGAGGGCTTCTCCCTGCCGGCCATCGAGGCCATGGCGTGCGGCACCCCGCTGGTGGGCACCACCGGCGGCGCGGTGCCCGAGGTGATCGGCAAGGACGGCGACACCGCGATGGTCGTGCCGCCCGGCGACAGCGAGGCGCTGGCCGCCAAGATCCGCTGGGGCCTCGAGCAGCCCGACCTCCGCGGCACGATCGGCGCGCCGGCCGCCAGCGGATCATCGACCGCTGGTCCTGGAAGCACACCGCGGTCAAGACCGTCGAGCAGTACCGCATCCGGCTGGGCCAGGGCTGACCCGTGCTGACCGTCCGCTTCGACCAGCTCGGCGTGCAGCCGGGCGACCTGCTGCTCGACATGGGCTGCGGCGCGGGCCGCCACGCCTTCGAGGCCTTCCGACGCGGCGCCCGGGTCGTGGCCTTCGACTACTCGGCCGCCGAGCTCAAGGACGTCGGCGGCCTGTTCGCCGCCATGCGCGAGGCCGGCGAGGCGGGCACCCAGCCCGGGCGCGCTGGCCGCCACCTGCAACGGCGACGCCCTGCGCCTGCCCTTCGCCGACGACACCTTCGACCGGATCATCGCCTCCGAGGTGCTCGAGCACGTCACCGACGACCAGGTCGCCCTCGACGAGATCCTCCGGGTGCTCAAGCCGGGCGGCACGCCTGGCCGCCACCGTGCCGTCGTGGCTGCCCGAGCAGGTCTGCTGGGCGCTGTCCGACGAGTACCACGCCCCGTTCGTGGAGGGCGGCCACGTGCGCATCTACTCCGAGCCGAGGCTCCGGGCCCGCATGCGCACCGCCGGCCTCCGGCCCCGCGGCGCCCACCACGCCCACGCCCTGCACTCGCCGTACTGGTGGCTGAAGTGCGCGGTCGGCCCCACCAACGACGACCACCCGCTGGTGAAGGCCTACCTCCAGGTGCTCTCTGGGACATCGCCCAGACGCAGCCGATGGGCACGCTCACCCGGCTGGCCGAGCGGGTGCTCAACCCGGTCCTCGGCAAGAGCCTCGTCGTCTACGCCCGCAAGCCCGGCGGGAAGAGCGTAGCCATGCCCATCGACGTCCCCGGCCTCGTGTCGGCCACCGACCTGCACGCCACCGTCGACGGCATCGCCGAGTGGCAGCTGCCCTCGGGGATGATCCCCTGGTTCCCCGGCGGCCACGCCGACCCGTGGAACCACGTCGAGGCGGCCATGGCCCTCGACCTCGGCGGCCGCCGGGCCGAGGCCGACCGGGCCTACGAGTGGCTGGTCGACCTCCAGCGCCCCGACGGCTCCTGGCACCAGTACTACGTCGCCGGCGACGACGGCAGCACCCAGGTCGAGCAGGACAAGCTCGACGCCAACGTCTGCGCCTACGTCGCCGCCGGCGTGTGGCACCGCTGGCTGCTCACCGACGACCGAGGGCTTCGTCGAGACCATGTGGCCGATCGTCGAGCGGGCCATCGACTTCGTGCTCGACCTGCAGACGCCGCGGGGCGAGATCCTCTGGGCCCGCCACGCCGACGGCACCCCGTGGAGCTTCGCCCTGCTCACCGGGTCGTCGTCGATCTGCCACAGCCTGCGCTGCGCCATCGCCATCGCCGAGCTGCTCGGCCACGAGCGCCCCGACTGGGAGCTCGTCCGCCGCCCGGCTGGCCCAGGTCATCCGCGAGGTGCCCGAGGCCTTCGCCCCGAAGCACCGCTGGGCCATGGACTGGTACTACCCGGTGCTCGGCGGCGTGGTGCTGGGCGAGGCCGGCCGCGCAGCGCCTCGCCGAGCGCGCGCGACACGTTCGTGATGGACGGCCGCGGCGTGCGCTGCGTGTCCGACCGCCCGTGGGTCACGGTGGCCGAGACCTGCGAGTGCGCCATGGCCTACCTCGCCGTCGGCGACCGCCAGACGGCCGAGCGGCTCTTCGGCTGGGCCCAGCAGTTCCGCCACGACGACGACGGTCGCTACTGGACCGGCACCGTCTTCCCCGACGAGGCCCGCTTCCCCGGCGGCGAGCGCAGCACCTACACCGCCGCCACCGTCATCCTCGCCGCCGACGCCCTGGCCGGCGGCACCCCAGCCAGCGCCCTCTTCGTGGAGACCGCCGGCGTCCTCCCCCCCTGATGCAGCTCTAGCACCAGGATCTGTGGTCCGATTCGTTCGCATAGCGAACGACATCGTTCACAGATCTTGAAGGGGGCGGCGGAGGACCCGGAGGCTGCCGACGGCGGCCACCTCGTCGAAGCGGCCGGACTCCAGGGCGGGGCGGTAGATCTGGTCGTGGGGGGCCGGCCGCCGTCGGCCGGGTCGGCGAAGACGTCGTGGATGCAGAAGGTGCCGCCCGGGCACGACGTGGGGCGTCCAGCGCTCGTAGTCGGTGCGGGCCGGCTCCTCGCCGTGGCCGCCGTCGATGAACAGGAAGGCCAGCGGCGTGGCCCAGGCCGCCGCCACCGTCGGGCGAGTCGCCCACCACCGCGATCACCGTGCCCTCGAGGCCCGGCGTCGTGGATGGTCTTGCGGAAGAACGGCAGGGTGTCCATCTGGCCGACCGCCGGGTCGACGAGGTCGGGCTCGTGCCACTCCCAGCCGGGCTGGTTCTCCTCGGAGCCCCGGTGGTGGTCGACGGTGAACAGCACCCGCCCCAGCGTGCGGGCCGCCGCGCCCAGGTACACCGACGACTTGCCGCAGTAGGTGCCCACCTCGAGCAGCGGGCCGTCGACGGCGACCGACGCGGCGGCCTCGTGGAGGGCCTCGCCCTCGTCGGGCGGCATGAAGCCCCGGGCGGCCTCCGCGTGCCGCTCGCAGGGCAGGGTCCATCACCACCCGTCGGTGTGGATGATGCGGTCGAGGTCGCGGCGGGCGCCCGGCTTGAAGTCGGTGCCCCGAGGGTGTGGGCCACGGGGATCAGCGCGCCCTGCATGACGTGGTCGGGGATGCCGAGCAGCTCGCGCGACTCCGTGTCGTTGGCCAGGTGCAGGGTGGTCCAGCAGGTGCCGAGGCCGCGGGCGCGGGCGGCCAGCATGAAGCTCCACACCGCCGGCAGCAGCGAGCCCCACATGGCGGCCTGGAGGGCCACGTGCACCTCACGTTGATCGGTCCGACCCTCGATGCAGCGGGATCACGTGCACGGGCACCTCGGCCAGGTGGTCGGCCAGGTACTGCGCCGAGCCGATCACCCGCCGGGTGGCGGCCGACGTAGTCGGGGTCGTCCTGCGGGCAGCCGGGCCGTCACCGCGTCGGGGTCGCCGTAGAAGGCCGCGAACGCGGCGCCGTACCACTCGGCCAGCTGCCGCCGCTTCTCCTCGTCGGTGACCACGACGAAGTGCCAGCCCTGGTTGTTGCCGCCGGTGGGCGCCTGGGTGGCGATCTCGATGCACTCCCGCATCAGGTCCGGCTCGACGGGACGGGTGAGATCGAGGCGCTTGCGCACGGAGCGGGTGGTGGACAGGAGCTCGTCGGGATCGAGGGGCAGCAGCGGCGACATGGCGCGGACGCTACCGCTGCGGCTAGGTGGCAGCGTCCTCCTGGGCGAGCACCTCGTCGATCTCGGGCCGGCCGAACATCACCTGGTCGAGGAAGAGGAACTTGGCCACCCAGAGGACGCCGAAGCCGCTGACGTTGGCCAGCATCACCAGCAGCGTGCTGTCTCGGACACGCGGTGGGCCACGGCCACGAACCCGGTGGAGAGGAGCGAGGCCCGCGGCCGTGAAGACCCAGAACGGCAGGATCTCCCGCCGGAAGCTGAGCGGCCGTCGTGGCTCCACACCCAGCGCTTGTTGAGCAGGAAGACGGGCACGGCGGTGATCATGACGGCGACGACGTTCGACCAGGTGGGGTCGTGACCGAGGATCCCGACGAGCAGGACCAGCAGCGTCTGGGTGATCACGACGCCGACGACCGACACCATCGAGTACTTGATGGCGAGGGCACCGCGGCCGCCGGTGACGCGGTCGAGCACGCGCGGCAGGGGACATGTTCACGACATCGGAGGCTAGGGGCCGCGGCCTTGAGGACCCGCCAGTCCGCGCCGCTCAGTCGACGAGGGCGTTGGCCTGGGCCACCCGGCCGAGCCAGCGGGCGCTCTCCTTGGGGGTGCGCACGAAGGTGTGCCGGTCGCAGTCGACGATGCCGAACCGGGGCCCGTAGCCGAAGGCCCACTCGAAGTTGTCGAGCAGGCTCCAGTACGTGTAGCCGCGCACGTCGATGCCGTCGGCGAGGCAGGCCAGCACGCCCTCGAGCGCGGTGCGCACGTAGGCCATCCGCTGGGCGTCGTCGTCGGTGCCGATGCCGTTCTCGGTGACGAGGATCGGCACCTCGCCCTTCGTGTACTCCCAGGCCCGGCGGATCGTGGCCTCGAGGGACTCCGGGTAGTACTCGTAGCCCATGATCAGCGTGGGCACGCCCTCCTCGGGCGCCGAGCACGCCGTCGGGGCCGACCCGGGTGCGGGAGTAGGTCTGCACGCCGACGAAGTCGTCGCCGGTGGTGGCGTCGAAGAACACGTCCTCCATGCCGCGCCGGATCTGCGTCGAGCTTCGACTCGCCGCCGTCGACGGCCTGGTAGTCGCTCATGGCGAGCGTGATGCCCACCGGCACGCCTGGGGCGGCGGCGCGGATGGCGTCGACGGCTGGCCGGTGCGACCGCACCATGATCTCGTTCACCCGGCGGCGCAGCGTCCCGATCGTGCTTGCCCGGCGGGAAGGCTCCGGCCAGGTAGCCGATGGTCGACACCATGCTCGGCTCGTTGATCGTGCAGGCCCGCTCCATCAGCCCGGCCAGGCGAGCGGCGGCCTGTCTCGCAGTAGGCGGCGAAGCGCTCGGGCATCGCGTCGCTCTCCCAGCCGCCCTGGTCGGCCAGCCACAGCGGCGTGGTGAAGTGGTGGAAGGTGACGACCGGAGCGATCCCGGCCTCCAGGAGGCCCTCGCAGAGCCGGGCGTAGTGGTCGAGGGCCACGGTGGAGAACTCGCCGTCGGCCGGCTCGATGCGGCTCCACTCGAGCGAGAACCGGTAGTCGGTGAAGCCGAGCTCGGCGCAGCAGGGCGACGTCCTCGGGCCAGCGGTGCCAGCTGTCGCAGGCGTCGCCGCTCGACTCCTTGCAGCCCGAGCCGGGGGTGTGCTCCCAGCGCCACCAGTCGTTGTTGACGTTGCCGCCCTCGATCTGGTGGGCGGCGGTGGCGGTCCCCCAGCGGAACCCGTCGGGAAAGGTCGTCGTCGGACATGGGGCGGGACCGTACCCGAGCCGCCGTACGCGAGGATGGCGCCATGTCGCAGGACGCCGTCGACGCGCTCGGTGCAGCTGCTCGACCTCGAGCCGATCGAGGTCAACCTCTTCCGGGGGCTGTCCCCGGACGAGGACCGCCAGCGCGTCTTCGGCGGCCAGGTGGCCGGCCAGGCGCTGGTGGCGGCGGCCCGCACCGTCGAGCCCGGCCGGTCCGTGCACTCGCTGCACGCCTACTTCCTGCGCCCCGGCGACCCGCACCGTGCCGATCCTCTACGAGGTCGACCGCATCCGCGACGGCCGCTCGTTCACCACCCGCCGGGTGGTGGCCATCCAGCACGGCAAGGCGATCTTCAACCTGCAGTCGAGCTTCCAGGTGCCCGAGGAGGGCCTCGAGCACGAGGCCCCGATGCCCGACGGTCGCCCGAGCCCGAGGACGCTGCCCGACTTCCAGACGCGCATGGCGCCCTACGCCGACGACGATGGGCGCCCTGGTACCACCGGCCCCGCCCGATCGACACCCGCCACGTCGACTGGAGCCCGCCCGACCGCAAGCAGCCCGCTGCCCGCCGCACCAGCAGGTGTGGCTGCGGGCCGACGGCGACCTGCCCGACGACCCGGTGCTGCACGCCTGCGTGCTCACCTACGCCAGCGACATGACGCTGCTCGACACGGCGCTGCTCCCCCACGGCGGCGAGCTGGGACGACGAGGACCTCTTCATGGCCAGCCTCGACCACGCCATGTGGTTCCACCGGCCGTTCCGGGCCGACGAGTGGCTGCTCTACGACCAGGACACCCCGTCGGCGTCCGGCGGGCGCGGCCTCGGCCGGGGCAGCATCTTCACCGCCGAGGGGCACCTCGCCGTCACCGTGGTGCAGGAGGGCCTGATCCGGGTGGTCCGCCCGATGAGGCGCGCTCGCCGTGGCGGTCGCCACGCCTGCTGGTCGCTGCTCGGCGTCGCGCTGCACCGGCGACGACGCCGCGGACCGCACCAGCGCCGCGGCCACCACGACCACGACGGCCGCCGGCCGACACCGACCACCTCGGCGCCCCGTCGCCGACGGGCACGCTCGACGCAGGTGGCGCCTCGACGACCGATCGAGGTGGCCGCGCTCGACGAGCCCATCGCCCTGGCGGCCCGGCCCGGCTCCGCCGACCTCTACGTCGCCGAGAAGGGCGGACGCGTCCGGCTCGTCGAAGGTGCACGGCGGACGAGGCGACCGACCGAAGCTCACCTACCCAGCTGCAGACGCACCCCGCTGCTCGACCTCACCGACGAGGTCCGCAACGAGCGGCGAGCAGGGCCTCCTCGGCCTGGCCTTCTCCACCGACGGCCGGACCGCTCTACCTCGACTACACCCGCGAGCCCGACGGCGCCACCGTCGTGGCGGAGTACGAGCTGGGCGACCGGACCACCATCGACGGTCGCTCGCGGCGCGAGCTGCTGGTGGTCGAGCAGCCCTTCGCCAACCACAACGGCGGGCAGCTGGTCGTTCGGCCCCGACGGCTTCCTCTACATCGGCCTCGGCGACGGCGGCGGCGGCCGGCGACCCCGACGGCAACGGCCAGGACCCGACCACCCTGCTCGGCACGATCCTGCGCATCGACCCCGAAGGCGGCCGACGAGGAGGGCCCGGCCTACGCGCGTCCCGCCGGCAACCCCTTCGCCGACGGCGCGGACGGCGCGCCGCGAGATGTGGCTCTACGGCGTGCGCAACCCGTGGCGCTTCAGCTTCGACCGCGCCACCGGCGACCTGTGGGTCGGCCGACGTCGGCCAGCAGACCTGGGAGGAGATCGACCTGCTCCCCTCGGCCAACGGGTTCGACGCCGGGCGGGGCGCCAACCTCGGCTGGAACGAGATGGAGGGCACGCACTCCGTCCGAGGGCGGCGCCAACCCGGAGGGGGCGGTGCTGCCCGTGCTACGAGTACAGCCACGACGACGGCTGCTCGGTCACCGGTGGCTACGTGTACCGAGGCGACGACATCCCGGCCCTGGACGGCGCCTACGTCTTCGCCGACTACTGCGCCCGCGGCATCCGGGCCATCCAGGTCGACCGAGGGATGGTGATCGACGAGCGCACCTGGGATCTGCCTGTCGTGCAGGTCCAGTCCTTCGGGCAGGACGACGACGGCGAGCTCTACGTGCTGCTGGGCAGTGGCCCCCTTCTCAAGCTGATCGCAGGCTGACGGCGTGGGGATCATCCACCTCGCCACCCCCGACGAGTGGGAGGAGGCCCAGGCCGCCGGGGTGGTCGCCCCGCCAGCCTGGACGTCGAGGGCTTCGTGCACTGCAGCACGGAGGACCAGCTGACCGGGACGATCGACCGGTACTTCGCCGGCCACCGCAGCCTGGTGCTGCTGGCCCTCGACGAGACCAGCATCGCCGCGGACCTGCGATGGGAGGAGAGCCTGCCGGGGCAGCGCTATCCCCACGTCTACCGGCCCATCCGCGTCGACGAGGTGGTCGAGGTGCGCCGGTGGACGGGCGACGAGGGGCGCTGAGGCTCACCCGAGGGTGACGGCCACCCAGCCCTCCTCCACCCGCTGGGACGTCACGGGGGCGGCGAAGGCGACGAGCACCTCGTCGAGCTGGTGCTCGAGGAGCCCCGCCAGCACGACGGCTCCGCCGGGTGCCAGGCGGGCGTCGATGGCCGAAGCGAGCTGGCGCAGCACCCTGGCACCGATGTTGGCCACCACGAGGTCGAACGAGCCGGACACCTCAGCCAGCGCGGTGGTGCTGGCGGAGACGCCTGCCGCCACCCCGTTGGCGGCGGCGTTGGCCTCGGTGGCCTCGACAGCCTGGCGATCGATGTCGAGGGCCGTGGCGTGGTCGGCGCCGAGGAGGCAGGCCGCCACCGACAGCACCCCGCTCCCGCACCCGACGTCGAGGACGGCGGCTCCGTCGACGCCACGCTCCTGGAGGAGGGCGAGGGCCAACCGGGTGGATGGGTGCGACCCGGAGCCGAAGGCGTGACCAGGATCGAGCCGGACCACGACGTCATCGAGCGAGGCGTCGGGGGGATCGGGGTGCCAGGCCGGGCTGAGGACCACCCGGCCGACCCGATGGGCCCGGGCGAACTCCCGCCAACCGTCGAGGTCGCGGGCTAGGTCCGTCGACACCGGACGAGCCCGCCAGCGGGACGGCACCCGGCCCAGCGCCTGGACGTCGGCCACCAGGCGCACCTCGGTCGCGAGACCAGCTTCCTCAGAGACCGCGCTGGCACCGGCCGCCCACAGCGCGTCAGCGGCCAGCTCGACGTGCTCGGGCGCCACCCACACCTCCACCACCGGCATCGGCGGAGCCTACGACGCCGAAGTCCGCCACCCCTCCCCTACCCTTGGGCAGCGTGCCTCGTCGCTCCACCGCCCGCGCCGCTGCTCTTGCCGGTCTGCTGATGATGGCCGCCTGCGCCCACGAGGCCTCCCCGCAGGACGCGGTCGAGCGCGCCGAGCTGGCCCCCACGACCACCTCGTCCACGACCACCTCCACCGTGCCCCCCACCACCACCAGCACGGCACCCCCCGTCGACGTCTTCGCTCTCACACCCCCGTCGCCGGCGCCCGACCCGGCCAGCCTGGCCCGCCAGATCGAGCAGGCCGAGCGGACCATCCGAGATGCGCGGGCCGACGAGCCGTCGGTGGCGAGGGCCGCCCTCGCCCAGCAGGTCGCCTACCGGCAGCTCGGGCGTCACCCGCAGTGGGACGCAGCCGGTGGCCGCCGCCCTGCCCGAGGACCTGCGGGTGACGGCCCGGCTGCAACGCCGTCGCCCGCCGCGAGTTCCGGGGCATGCACCGCACGCTGTCGCCCACCCTGCCGGCCTGGCGCATCGTGGAGCCGGAGCCCGCCGACACCTTGCTGGCCACCTACCGCGACGCCGAGGCCGCCTTCGGCATCCCCTGGAAGTTCCTCGCCGCCATCAACCTGGTCGAGACCGGGGCCGGTCGCATCCGAGGGACCTCCAGCGCCGGAGCCCAGGGCCCGATGCAGTTCATGCCCGCCACCTGGGACGCTTACGGGGCGGGCGGCGACATCAACGACACCCGCGACGCCATCATGGGCGCCGCCCGCTACCTGGCCGCCAACAACGGGGCTGCCGACATCGACCACGCGCTGTTCCGCTACAACCAGAGCCAGCGCTACGTGCGGGGGGTGCGCTACTACGCCGACCTCATCGCCGAGCACCCGCGCGCCTTCCTCGGCTACTACCACTGGGGGATCTGGTACCTCACCGACCAGGGCGACGTGTACCTGCCGGTGGGCTACGACGCAGTCGGCCCCGCTGCCCGTGGCCGACTACCGGGCCGGCTGAGCTCGTCCCAGCGCTGGGGCGATCGTGTCGATCCGCAGGTAGGACGCGATCACCAGGAGCTTCTCCTCGGCATCGAGGGTGCGGGTCATCGGTGGGTTCAGCACGTAGCCGTCGATCCCCTCGATGATCCCCACGAGGAGGGCGTCGTGGCGCTCCTTCAGAGCCACCAGGGCGGCGGACACCGGCTGGCCCACCAGATCGGCGGGCACCGGGATCCGGTAGAACTCCTGGTCGTCGGGGTGGGTCACCAGGTTGGTCACGACACGAGACAAGCCCGGGTTGTGGGCCGAGCCGGCCAGCAGGGCGCCGGTGACCTCGCCGCTGATGACCAGCTCGTTGGCCCGGGTGTTGGCGAAGTGCCGCTTGTTCTCGGAGCGGATCACCTCGACGCAGCTGTACGCGTCGGCGTTCACGGTCTCCACCGCCAGCACCGTGAACAGGGTCCGGGCGTCGCGCTCGGCGTCGGTGGCGGCCGGGGTGGACTCGTCGGCCAGGACGATCGCCATCGTGCAGCGGTCGATGCCAGCGCGCAGGAGGTCCGCCTCGTCGCTGGGATCACCCCGCAGGAACTCCACGTGGTCGACCTTGGTCGGGTCGTCCTCGAGGGGGGCCAGCACCACGATCCGTCGCGGGTCCTCCACCTCCCGGGCTCGCAGCTCGCGGATGATCTCCGCCCCTTTGCCGCTCCAGCCGCAGATGACCACGTGGCCCTTGGCGTTGGTGGCGCCCATGCCCTTCCCCCTGTTCATGACGGTGGTGACCAGCTTCGAGGCGATGGCGCCGCTCACGAAGGCCACCAGGCTGATGCCGGCGATCTGGACGGCGTAGAAGACGACGTAGCCGCCCGCTGTCTCGATGCCGTAGGCGGTGTCGCCCTCGATGAGGGTGCGGACGAGCCACAGGTAGGCGGACGGCACGTCGCCCACGTCGCCGTTGCGCTCGTGCTCGAAGGCCCAGAACAGCAGCGGGGCCATGATGAGCACGAACAGCGCCAGGCCAGCCAGCTGCCAGAACCGCCGGTTGATCCGGCGGGCCGCTCGCTCCTGCTTGCCCGCCTGTGCCTTGCCGTCCGCCATCCCCAGCACCAGCCTCCTCGACGGGGCGAGAAGTTAGTCGGCTGAGGAGTCGAGCTGGGCCAACATGCGCTTCAGGGCCACCTCGCGGTAGGCCTCGTCGAGGATGTCGGCCACCTCGTCCCAGTCCGGGGCGTGGTCGAGGCGCACGCCGAGCCACCCCCGGTGACCCACGTAGGGGGGCACGAAGAAGCGGTCGGGCTCCTGCTCCACCATGTCGTGCTGTGCGCCGGGCGGAGCCGCCACCCAGAGCGCCAGGCGACCGTCGCCATGGTGGTCATCCATGAACGTGGCCATCGTCTTCTTGCCTGCGAACCACGTGGGGGCACCGTGGCTGAGACGCTCCGACACCTCAGGCAGGGTCAGGCAGAGCTGCCGGACCTGCTGGAGCTCCGCCCGCTCGGCCGGCATGGGCTCAGCGGTGCTCGCGGACGAAGTCCGTCGCCGACTCGCTGACCTCGTCGAGCTTCTGCTTGGCCCGGCGGCCTCGCTTCCGGGCCTCCTTCTGGGCCTTGTCGGCCATCTCCTCAGCCTGCTTGGCCGCCTTGGCGGCCGCCTTGCGGCCCCGACGGCTCAGGTCCTTGGCTCGCTGCTCGACGACAGGAGCCGTGGCGCTGACGAAGTCCTCGACCGCATCGATGGCCTGAGCGGCGGCCGCCTTGCGGCGGGCTCGGCGGTTGCCCTTGGCGACATCGGCCTTCTTGGCCTGCTGCAGCGCCAGCAGCTCAGCCTTGCGGGCCCGCTTCTCGGTGGCGACGACACGCTGGTCGAGGGCGGCACGAGCCAGCTTGACCTTCTCCAGGTCGCCCTGAGCCGACTTCCGCTGCCTTCTCGGCCTTGCTTGATGCAGCTCCTTCTTGGAGCGGAAGTCGATGATGCCCAGGGTCGAGATCGATGCGGCCTTGCGGATGACGCCCATGGGTGACCTCCCGGTTGGTGGACCTGACCGGTCTACCCCATCGAGGCCCTCCGAGACTCGGGCGACCGGACCGACCGGCCTAGTCTCGCCGTCTGTGGGGACCCCGCGCTCGTTCCGGCAACAGCGATTCAGCCCGCCCCCGGGAGCCACCGAGCTCCTGCTGGTGCGCCACGGTGAGTCGGAGCCGGCCGTCGAGGGTCGGCCCTTCGAGCTGGTCGACGGCCACGGTGACCCGGCGCTGTCGCCCGAGGGGCAGGAGCAGGCTCGCCGGGTGTGCGCCCGCCTGACGGGCGAGGGCGTCGCCGCCATCTACGTGTCGAAGCTCCGCCGCACGGTGGAGACCGCTGCGGGACTGGCCGCCGCGCTCGGCATCGAGCCGCTCGTGGACCCGGACCTGCACGAGGTCCACCTCGGCGAGTGGGAGGGGGGCGCCTTCCGGCAGCGGGTCGCCGACGGCCACCCCATCGCGGTGCGGATGCTCACCGAGGAGCGGTGGGACGTCATCCCCGGCGCCGAGCCGGCCCACGCTCTTCTCCGCCCGGGTGCGACGGGCCGTGCAGCGCATCGCCGCCGCCCACGCCGATGCCGCGGGTGGCGGTGTTCGCTCACGGTGGCGTGATCGGCCAGATCCTCAGCGCAGGCGACCGGCGCTCGACCCTTCGCCTTCACCGGCGCCGACAACGGGTCGATCTCGCACCTCGTGGTGGTAGGCGAGCGGTGGGTGCTCCGACGCTTCAACGACACCACCCACCTCGACGGCCGGCTCACCCCCGAGGCCGCCCCACCCACCTGATGATCTCGGTTGTAGGGGCCGTGTGCCACCGGTCAGGCTGGCGAGATGGGTGATCTGGGGGTGGACACGGCGGTCCAGGCGGTCGGTGACGGTCGCTACACGAGCACCGTCTCCCGCGACTGGGAGATCTGGGGGCCCATGGGCGGCTACGTGGCCTCCCTCGCCCTCCGGGCGGTCGGGGCCGAGGTCACCGGGCGACCAGCGGCCTTCTCCTGCCACTACCTGGGCGTGGCCCGCTTCGAACCGGTCGACATCCGGGTGGAGGCCCGGCGCGAGGGCCGGGCGGCCAGCTCTCATCGGGTGGAGGTCAGCCAGGAGGGTCGCCCGATCCTCGACGGCATGGTGTGGAGCGTCGCGGACATCGACGGGCTCGAGCATGACGAGACGGTCCCACCCGACGTGCCCGGGCCCGAGGAGCTCCCCAGCATCGAGGACCTGCTGCCCGACGATGCCGAGCCGCCCTTCCCGTTCTGGCGAAACTTCGACGTGAAGCCGCTCGAGTTCGAGATCCCCTGGCCGCCGGATGGGCCCCGGCCGGCCCGGTGGGGGGAGTGGCTGCGCTTCCTCCCGGACCCGCCGACGGAGGATCCCTGGGTGGACGCGGCCCGCTGCGTGATCCTGGTCGACCTCCCCAGCTGGCCCTCAGCCCACCGCCCCCACGCCTGGCGGCAGCCGGCCTTCACCGCTCCCACCCTCGACCTCAACGTCGCCTTCCACCAGCCCGCCACCGACGAGCCGTGGCTGCTGTGCGACGGGGCGGCACCGCTGTCCACCGGCGGCCTGTTCGGGTGGACGGCCCGGGTGTGGTCGCCCGGTGGTCGGCTCCACGCGTCGGGCGGCGGGCAGTGCCTCTACCGCCCCATCCGGCCTCCGGCGGGCTGATCGCCCTCAGGGGGTGGGGGCGGCGGTCCGAGCCAGGATCCCGAGCGTGGCGCGCAGCGCGCCTTCGGACAGCACGGGGAAGATCCCGGCCTCCTTCCACGCCGGGTCGATGTCAGACCAGTCGTAGTAGGAGGTGACGAGCGTCCCGCCCTCGATGGGTTCGAGCCGGTAGCCGTACACGTGGCCGATCTGGGGTCGGATCTTCCCGAGGATCGTCCACGCGATCTCCCGGTCCTGCTCGAAGGTGGTGATGGTGACGGTGACGTCGTACTCGCCCATCGGATAGTCGTTGAGCGCCTCGCGGTCCATGTGCACCACGAAGCTGTCGCCCACCGCCGAGACAGGATCCCCCGAGGCTGACTGCAGCATCCCGGAGCTGTCGATGGCGACGTGACCGGACGGGTCGCACAGGACCCGGAAGATCTCTGCCGGCGCTGCCTTGATGGTCCGCTGCACCTCGAGCCGCTCTGCTGTGGTCATCCCCGCATCCTGCCAGCCCGACCCCGACCCGAGGCAATGACTGCCGTTCATCCTCGGTCGAGGCGATGACTGCCGCATGCGGCAGTGGAGGACTCGACCGCGCCGAAACGGCAGTCATTGCCTCGGGCTGCTGGGTGGGATCAGGCCTGGGAGAAGTCGGCTCGGGCGGGGATGTGGTCGGGCGGGGTGCCGATCACGATGGCGATGACGAGCTGGTCGTCGAGCTCGATGTCGGCGGGGTTGCCCTCGAACTCGTCCCCGCCGATGTAGACCGCGATGTCGGTGTCCGCCTCGCAGTACTCCCCTACGCACCCGTCCTGCAGCACCACTCCCCACTCGGTGAAGAGCTGGCCGAGGGTGAGCAGCGTGTCGGCGGCCGCCTCCGTGTGGATGATCCCCGTCTCGTCGTGGGTGTGCAGCGGCGAGATGCACGGCTCGTCGCACTCTTCGATGCCCCCATAGGTGCTATCGGGAAAGCGCTTGACGCCGGGATCGGTGATGTCGATGCCGATGCCGGCGGGCACGGGCACCGCCACGCCATCGACGAACACGTCGAGATGGGAGTGCCGGTGGGTCTGCAGGTGCTCCATCACCTCGGGCGTCAGCCCCGCCTCGATCGTCCGTTCCATCGGATCCGCTGGAGCGGGCCACTCGGGGAACCCGTCGGCCGGGCGAACCTGGTCGGCGGAGCCATCGTCGGCCTCGTTGGCGCAGGCGACCGTGACCAGAGCGCTCGCCAAAAGGATCGCCAGGAGCGCACGGCGTCGACTCCCACGCACGGAGCGATCGTACCGGCCGGCTCTCCCGCCCGCGCCGGTAACGAGCCTGGGCTCGGCCGGGGCCTGCCCCGGTTCAGCCGGCGTCGATGGTGAACCGGTAGACGTTGGTGTCGCGGACCTCGAAGCCGGCGGAGCGATAGAGGTGGTTGGCGGCCTCGCGGGAGGGACGGCTGGTGAGGTCGACCGTCTTGGCGCCGAGCCGACGGGCCCGGCCACCATGGCCTCGACCAGCAGGCGACCGATGCCCTGGTTGGCGCTGGCCTCGTCGACGATCACGTCCTCCACCCAGGCTCGAGTGGTGGTGGGGATGGGGAAGGTGACCAGGGTGGCCACGCCGACGATGGCCCCGTCGTTCTGGCTCCGTGCCAGGAACTGAGCGGTGGCGTCGTGGGCCAGGAGGGCCTGCACCGCCTCGAGCGTCGGGCGGCGGGTTGGAGCGCGACAGCTGCGGGACGAGGTGCTGCAGGGCTGCGTGCAGCTCGGCAGCGTCGGCGCTGGAGGCGATCGAGACGGTGGCCGGCACGGGGGCAGCGGTCAGGAGGGGTCGGGGACCGGGACCGGCGGCGGCGGCCCGACGTACTTGGCCGACGGTCGGATGATCCGGTTGTCGGCGGCCTGCTCGAGGATGTTGGCGCACCACCCGATCACGCGGCTCGACGCGAAGGTGGGGGTGAAGAGCTCCGAGGGCAGACCACAGTGATCCATCACCACGCCGGCGTAGAACTCCACGTTGGCGTAGAGGTTCCGGCCCGGCTTCAGCTCGGCCAGCACCTCTACCACCGTCTGCTCCACCACCTTGGCGAAGGCCAGCTTGTCGGCGTCGATCCGCTCGGCGACGCCCCGCAGGAACAGCGAGCGGGGGTCGTCGGTCTTGTAGACGCGGTGGCCGAACCCCATGATCTTCTCGCCGCGGCGTGACGTGGTCGATGAGGTAGGGGCGGGCGTTCTCGGCCGTCCCGATGGCCTCGAGCAGCGCCAGGGCCCGCGAGGGCGCGCCGCCGTGGAGCGGACCGGACAGCGCGCCCATGCCGCCCACCACCGCCGCCGCCACGTCCGCTCCCGAGGAGCAGATGACGCGGGAGGTGAACGTCGAGGCGTTGAACCCGTGGTCGATGGTGGTGATCTGGTACTGCTCGACCGCGCGGCCCCGGTCGGCGTCGAACTCCTCGCCGGTGAGCATCCAGAGGTAGTTGGCGCCGTAGCCGAGGTCCGGGCGGGGGGCGATCGGCTCCTGGCCCTGCTGGAGACGGTGGATGGCCATGATCAGCGTCGGCATCACCGCACACATCTGGAGGGCGTTGCGGCGACGCTCGTCGTGGTCGATGTCGAGGGTGGGCCGGAACCCCTCGGCTCGCCCCCACCATCGACATGGCTGAGCGCACCGCCGTCCATCACCGACTGGCTCGAGGCGGCCAGGGCCGGGAGCAGCTCGGCCACGGTGTCGGGGACGACCCGCAACGGGTTGACCTCGGCGGCGAAGGCCTCCCGCTCGGTGGGGCTGGGCAGGTGGCCCTCGATGAGGAGGTGCCACACGTCCTCGAGGGGCAGCTTGTCGGCCAGCTCCACGGCGTCGTACTGGCGGTAGTGGTAGAAGCCCTCGAGGCCTCGCACGTCGCCCACCTCGGTCTCGGCCACGATCACGCCCTCGAGGCCAGGCGGCGCCTCGATGGTCGACGGGTGCACGACCGGCTGGATCTGCGCCATGCCCATCAGGGCCCGCAGGGACACCACGCCCACCACCTCGTCGCCGTCGACCACCGGCAGGTGGCGGTAGCCGTGCTCCGCGAACTCGGCGAAGGCCTCCTGAACGGACAGGTCCGGGGCGGCGCAGTCGACGGGCTGGGTCATCCACTCGCTGACCTTGGTGTCGGCGGCGGCGGCGCCGGTGGCGTTGAAGCGGACGAGGTCGCGCTCGGTGAGGATGCCGATCGGGCGCGTCCCGTCGACGATGACCACCGACCCCTTCTTCTGCTCGGCCATCCGCGCCGACACCTCGGCGATGCTCTCAGAGGATTGGCCGGTGACGGCCGGGGAGCTCATCACCTCGGCGACCGTGCGAACGGTGCTGGTCGGGGGCATGGGGCGATCCTACCGACCCTGACGCGGCCGTCATCTTTGCCATCAGAGAACGTTCACCTGCCCGCGACAGAGCGCTCACCTGGCCGTGCCGTCCGCGTCACATCCCGAGCGCGAGGGTGGCTGGCATGAACCCGCTCACCACGTTCGTGCGCTCGATGGGCAACGACGGGGCCCTCGCCAACGCGCGGGGAACCCTCGAGGTGCAGGCCCGGGAGGACTGGCTCGTGCAGGGGCTGGCCCGGCGACTCGAGCATCGCTCGCCCCACTCGGCCGTCGGGTCGTCTCGAGCGGCCGACGCTGCTGCTGCCGCCTGACCCCGCCGGGGTCAGCCCGTCCGGCGCTTGAGGAGGGTGCCCCCGACGGCGATGGCGATGGCGGCGACCAGGCCGGAGCCGATCAGCCAGGGCGCCGGAGATCCGTCACCGTCGTCGCGCTCCTCGGCCTCGAGGGTGGTGCCGGGCAGCTCCGCCGTGGTGGAGGTGCCTTCGCTGGTCGTGGTGGCGGCCGGGTCAGCGACCAGGGTCAGCCGGGGGGCAGGGTTGGCGTCCTCGCCGTGACCCTCCTCCTCGTCGACCCAGGCCAGCTCGCCCGCCGGTGTCTCCTGGATCGCCGGGAACAGCGCCACGCCGGGCGTGGCCGGCAGCTCCACCACCAGCGGAAAGCGGGCCTCCGTCCCGTCGGGCACCGACCCACCCGACCAGCGGACCGTGCGGGCCCCGGCGTCCACGGCGCTGGTGAAGCCGGCCACCTCGGGGATGTCCACCACGGTGGTGCCCGACGGCAGCCGCACCTCGAGCGCGGTGGTGGCAGCGCCGTCCTTGCCGTGGTGGAAGCTGAAGGTGAGCGTCGTGGTCGAACCGGCCACGGCCTCGCCCGGCTCGACGTTCACATGGGCGGCAGCGGGGACGGCCAGCGCGAGCAGCAGGGCCGAGGCGACGGCGATCAGCCTGAGGGGGCGTCGGAGCATGCCGTGGTGGTCGTCGGGGCGGAGGCGATGGTTCCCGACGGTACGGTAGGGCGATGGACCACGTCCGCTGGACGACCCGGCCCACCCTCCACGAGCCCGTCGTCATCGCCGCCTTCGAAGGCTGGAACGACGCCGGTGACGCCGCCAGCACGGCGGCCCGCTACCTGATCGAGCGGTGGGGCGCCCAACCCGTGGCCGACATCGACCCGGAGGAGTTCTACGACTTCACGTCGACGCGACCCGATGTCCGGCTCGACGACGACGGCATCCGGGAGATCGTCTGGCCCGCCACCGAGCTCCACGCCGGCCGGGTCCCTGGCACCGAGCAGGACGTCCTGCTCGTGGTGGGGGCCGAACCCCAGCTCCGCTGGCGGACCTACTGCGGTGCGCTCACCGAGGTCGCCAACGAGCAGGGCGCCAAGCTGTGCGTGACCCTCGGCGCCCTGCTCGCAGAGGTCCCCCACACCCGGCCCACCCCCATCGTCGGCACCGCCTACGAGCCCGACGTGGTGGCGGGCCTCGACCTCCGGCCCTCCCGCTACGAGGGTCCGACCGGGATCGTCGGGGTCCTGCACGACGCCTGGCGCCGCTCCGGGTTGCGGTCGGCTTCCCTGTGGGCCACCGTCCCCGCCTACGTCCCCGGGGCGCCCTCGCCCAAGGCGGCCCTGGCGCTGGTCGAGCGGGCGGCCGCCATGCTGCAGACCCACATCCCCACCACCGACCTCGAGATCGCCTCGGCCTCCTACGAGCGGCAGGTCACCGAGCTGGTGGAGGCCGACGAGGAGACGGCCACCTACGTCGCCTCGCTCGAGGAGCGCCACGACGTCGACCCGGGCACCGTCCCGACGGCGGAGACCATCGCCGACGAGGTCGAGCGCTTCCTGCGCGATCAGTGATGTAGCAGGGCCGCCATGGCTACCCGGGGGCGTGCCGCTCCCAGGGGGTGGCCTGCTCGTGGATCCGGGCCAGGCGCAGCGCCCGTCCGTCCTGGTGACGGGGGACGGTGATCTGGAGGCCCACCGGCAGCCCGTCGCGGGTCCGTCCGGCCGGCACCGAGATCGACGGGTTCCAGCAAAGGTTCGCCAGCATCGTGAACGGCGTGGCCATGGCCCCGCCGGGGGGTGGCCCCTCGGCCGCGAAGGCGGGCACGGCTGTGGTGGGGGTGAGCAGCACGTCGACCTCGGAGAAGAGCCGGGCGGCATCGAGGGTGAGCTGCTCCCGCCGGCGGACCGCCCGGGCGTACTTCGACAGCGGATAGTCCTTGGTCTGCTCGAGGGCGTCGCGGGAGTAGCGGGTGAGGTCGTCGGCCACCCCGGGCCACATGTCCTCCTCGATGGAGAACCAGAGGTCGAGGGCCCCGCTGCTCAACCAGGTGCGCACGGGGTCGGTCAGCACCACCTCCCCGGGGTCGAGCTCGAGCCCGGCCGCCTTCACCAGCTCGGTGGCCGCCGACTCGGCGAGGGCAGCCACCTCGGGATCGACCGCTTCCACGAAGCCGAGGTCGACTGACCACCGAGCCCGCAGACCCGCCACCTCCAGCGTCTCGATGGCCTCCTCGTACCGGACATCGGGGGCGGGCAGCGACAGCCGGTCATCGTCGTGTGGACCGGCCGTCACGTCGAGGTGCCGGGCGCTGTCGGCCACCGTCGTGGTGAGGATCCCGTGGACGGACGTCTGCGACCCGGTCGCCCCCGGGTGGGGGATGCGGCCGTGGCTCGGCTTCATGCCCGACCAGTCCGGAGAAGGCGGCGGGGATGCGGGTGGAGCCGCCGCCGTCGCTGGCTGTGGCCATGGGCACCAGTCCCGCCGCCACTGCCGCCGCGCTGCCACCGGAGGACCCGCCGGGTGTCCGTGCCGGGTCCCACGGGTTGCGGGTGATGCCCCACGCCTTCGTCTTGGTGAAGTTGAGGGTGCCGAACTCGGGTGCGGCGGTCTTGCCGATCGGGACAGCCCCCGCCGCTCGCAGTCGGGCCACGTGGATCGAGTCCGCCGAGGCAGGGGCGCTGGCCCTTGTAGAGCAGCGACCCGTGGCTGGTGGGCATGCCCTCGCAGTCGTCGAGGTCCTTCACCCCGAAGGGGACGCCGGCAAAGGGGCCGGGGTCATCGCCACGGGCCACGGCGGCGTCGACGGCCTCCGCCGCCGCCCGGGCCAGGTCCTCGTCGAGGTGCACGAACGCGTTGAGGGGCTCGTTCCCGGAGGCCACCTCGGCCAGGCAGGCCTCCAGCACCTCCACGGCCGTGCGCTCCCCTGTTCGCACCGACTCGGCGATCTGTATGGCGGTCTCCTGCATGGCGACGCAACCTAGGCGGCGGCTGAGCGGCCTGCCCGGCCGGGTCCGGGACCGGCCGATAGGTTCGCCGCCATGGCCGTCGCCATCGTCACCGACTCCAACGCCCAGCTCCCGGACGACCTCCGGAACCGCTATCGCATGCGGGTGGTGCCGATCACCGTGCTCGTCGACGGCGTGCCCCACCTCGAGGGCGTCGACCTCGATCCGGTCGACTTCTACGAGCGCCTGTCGGGCGGCGCCTCGGTCTCCACCGCCGCCCCGTCCCCGGGCCAGGTGCTGGAGGCCTACGAGGCGGCGGCCCGTGACGGCGCCACCGCGGTGCTGTCGATCCACGTGGGCAGCGACGTGTCGGCCACGGTGCAGGCGGCCCAGGTGGCGGCGGGGATGAGCCCCATCCCGGTCACGGTGATCGACACCTCCACCGCCTCCTTCGCGGTGGCCTGCTGCGCCTGGGCGGCCGGCGAAGCCCTGGCCGCGGGCGCCGACCTGGATGCAGCGGCGGCCGAGGCCCGCCGGGTGGCGGGTGCCGTCGGCAACGTGTTCGTGCTCGGAGCCCGGGCACTGGCCGAGGCCGGCGGCCGTCTGGCCCCCGGAGCGGCCGACAGCGAGAAGCTCTCGGTGCTGGCCCTGGAGGGCGGCCAGATGCGGGCGGTCGGCCAGGCCCGCTCCATCGACGAGGCCTTGGACGCGATGGTGGCCTATGTGGCGGCCGCCGATGGGGGCCGCCAGCGGGTCGGGGTGGGCGACGCCCTCGCACCCGAGCTGGGGGCTGACCTGGCCGACCGGCTGCGCCAGGTCGATCTGGTGGAGGAGGTCGTGCGCTATGCCGTCGGCCCGTCCGTGGGCGCCCACACCGGCGCTGGCACGATCGGCGCCGTGTTCTACCCGGTGGCGCCCTGACCGTCGGGCCGGCTCAGCGCCCCCAGGGCTCGGCTCGCGGCGGGTCGAAGAGCACGGGGAGGGCCTCGCCGCGGATGGCTGCGAAGGCGTGGCGACCCCACTGGGGGAGGCCAACGGTCATCGGGGGAAGCTCGTGCTCGCCGAACCAGCCCACGTCGCTCGTCTCGAGCGGGTGGGCGGTGAGGTCGCCGCCGGTGGCGCGGCAGAGGAACACGATGGAGTAGAGCGGGATGCGGGTCATGCCCATGCGCATGCCGTCGAGCACGGCGATCACGCCTTCCGGCTCGCAGTGGATGCCGGTCTCCTCCAGCACCTCCTTCACTGCCACCTCGGCCGGCGAGTAGCCCACGTCGGCCCAGCCGGTGGGGTAGAGCCACACCCCGGAGTCGGCTCGCTGCACGAGCAGGATGCGCTGCTGGTCGTCGTAGACGACCGCGCCGATCGCCGACTTGGGCGTGACGTAGCCCGCCACTCCCTCCCCCACGTTGCGCATCCACTCGTCGACGTAGTGCTCCACGTCGAGCTCGCGCGTCGGCGGCGATGCTCGCTCGGATGTCGCCGGCGATGTGGAGGACCTCCTCGAAGCGCTCCTGCTCGTAGAGGCTCTTGGTGAACCCGAGGCCGGTGCGGGCGATGCCGGCCAGCGCCTCGGACCAGCGGATCAGGTCCTGACGGGTCGGCGGGAGGCGGTGCTCGGTGATCGTCGGCCGATCAGTAGTCGGGACGGCCGGCGGCCTCCCACTCCTCCCAGAAGTCGAAGAAGGGCTGGCCGAAGGGGTCCTGACCCCGCAGCGGCAGCAGGCCTCGGCGGATGGTCCAGTCCATCGGGGCCAGGTCGGCCGCTCGGTCCATGTGGCGCTCGGCCGCGTCCTGGCGACCGCCGCGCCGCAGGTGGACGGCCAGACGTCGGTGGGCCAGCGCTCGGTGCTCGTCCGGGGTGCGGCGACGGTGCTGGGCCGACCACCTCGTCGTCCGGCCATGGGAGCGTCGCCGTCGATGCACCCAGCGCCGCAGGGCGTCGTGGTGGGCGGCGGAGTCCTTCTGGGTGAACTCCTTCCACTGGTCGTCGCCAGGCGCGATGTCGGGCGGGCGCACGATCTGGTCGTCCTCGTCGATCCAGATGGTGGTGGGCACGTTGACCACGCCGTAGCGCTCGGCCAGCACCCCCTCCCGGTCGATGGCCACCGGGTAGGTCACCCCTGCATCGTCGACCCAGGGCCGGGCGGCGGCGGCGTCCTCGTCGAGGGCCACGGAGATGATCCGGACGTTCTGCTCGCCGAGCTCGTCCTGCAGCGCCTGCCAGGCGCCCAGCTCGTGCCGGCAACCGCACCACGACGCCCAGGCCACGACCATCCGCTTCTGCCCGGCGTAGTCGGACAGCCGCACCTCGCCGCCGTCGAGCGTCGGGCAGCGCGAGCATCGGGGGCCCGTGGCGCCGGTGGCACGGCGGCGACCGCGGTGGCGGGTCCGCCGAGCACGGCGACCGCCTCGGCGGCATCGATGGCGACGACCCGACCGATGCGTGTCCGCGCAGCGCGGCCAGGTCGACCAGCCCGTCCTACGGCCAGGCCCGTCCGGATCGCGCACCGGCACGCACACGTCGCCACGGCACAGACCCTCTGGCTTCAGCACCCACCCGGTGGCGGCGTCCAGCGTCGTCGGTAGCGACCAGCAGGGCGCCGGTCGCCGCGCCGCGCCCTCCGACCTCGACCGGCGCCAGATCGACGATGGCGACGATCTCGATCCGCTCCATGGCCGAGCAACCTAGCGACAGCCGAGCGTTCGCTCGTGGCTGACCCTGCTTCGGTCACGACACCAGCTCGTGGAGCAGGGCTCGCTCGACCTCGACGAGGGTGGCCGGGTCGGTGAGCTTGTCGCCCGCGCAGATCGCGGACGTAGAAGGCGTCGACGACCCGGTCGCCGAGGGTCTGCACCTTGGCCGACACGATGTTGAGGTCGAGCTCGGCGAGGGCCCGGGTGATCCGGTACAGGACGCCGATGGCGTCGACGGCGTGGACCTCCACCACGGTGGCGTCCCGCGAGGCGCTCGTTGTCGACCACCACCCACGGCGGCTCGTGGAGCGGGGCCTGCGACCGGACGCGCGCGCCGTAGACGCGGGCCCGCTCGGCCAGGCGGGCCTGCAGGGCGAGGCGGCCCTCGAGGACCCGCTCGAGGTCGGCCAGCACCTTGTCCCAGGCGATGGTGGGGCCGAAGCTCGACTCCACCCGCAGCACCTCGAGGGCCATGCCGTCGAGGCTGGTGACGGCGGCGTCGAGCACGCCGAGCCCGTGCAGCGCCAGCACGCCGGTGACCCGGCTGAACAGGCCCGGCCGGTCGGCGGCGACGACCGTGAGGCGGTCGCCCTCGCCGCGCAGCACCGTGCGTCCCGCAGCGCAGCAGATCGAGGTGCTCGGCCGTGGGGAAGTCGTCGCGCACCTCCTCGGCGGTGCCGCCGCCGAGCACGTGGGCGGTCCGGCCCACGAGGTCGCGCACGAGGTCGGCCTTCCACTGACCCCAGGCGGCCGGGCCGGTGGCCAGGCTGTCGGCCTCGGTGAGGGCCGCCGAGCAGCCCGAGCGTGAGCAGGTCGCCGACCGCCTCGGCCACACGGTCGAGGGTGGCCGGGTCGTCGAGGTCGCGCCGGGTGGCGACGTCGGGCAGCAGCAGGTGGTGGCGCACCATCGCCTGGAGCACCGCGACGTCCGTCGGCGGGAAACCCCATCCGGGGACCGATGACGTCCACCAGCTCGATGCCGACGTCGGTGTGGTCGCCCGGGTACCCCTTGCCGATGTCGTGGAGCAGGGCGCCGAGCACGAGCAGGTCGGGGCGCTCGGTGCGGGCGACCAGAGCCGGCCGCGTTGGCGGCCGTCTCCATGAGGTGCCGGTCGACCGTGAAGCGGTGGTAGGCGTTGCGCTGCGGCTTGCTGCGCACGGCGTCCCACTCGGGCAGCACGAGCGCCCAGAGGCCCATCTGGTCGAGGGCCTCGATCACGGGGATGGCCCGGTGGCCCGGCGAGGAGCAGGTCGACCAGCGCGGCCCGCACCTCCGGCGGCCACGGGTCCGGGAGCGGCGGGCGCTGCTGCGGCCAGCCGGTCGAGCGAGGCGCGGTGGATGCGGGTGTCGCGCCGCCGGCCGCGGCCGCGGCGGCTCGCAGGACGAGGGTCGGGTCGGCCACGGGTCGGCGTCGGCGGTGAGGTGCACCTCGCCGTCGCGCAGCACCAGGCCCGGGCCGATGGCCTTGTCGCGCCGGGAGCGCCAGCCGAGGGGTCCGGTCAGGGAGGCGTCGATGCGCTGCCAGGCGTCGTCGCTGCGCCAGGCGATGGTGCGGGCCGCGGCCGCCAGCGCGGTGCATGAGGGCGTCGGCCGACGTCGATCGCCGAGCGCGCGCGGCCACCGCGTCCTGCTCCTCGAGCAGCAGCCGGTCGCCGGGCCGACCGGTGCGGCGGTGCAGCTCGACCCGGGCCGACGAGCAGCGCCGCGTAGGCGTCGCTCGAGGCGCCGGTCGTCGCCCGTCCCACAGCAGGCTGCGCGCCGCCTCCGCCCAGCGCAGCGCGTGCACGTCGCGCAGGCCGCCCCGCCCTTCCTTGAGGTCGGGCTCGAGCAGGAAGGCCACCTCGCCCGCGTGCGGCATGCCGGGCCGCGGACGCGCCGCGGACAGCTCGGCGAGCCAGCGCTTGGCCCGCTTCTGCCACTGCGCGAGGGCCTGGCTGGCCGAGGTCGTCGGTGAGGGCCGCGTCGCCGGCGACGTGGCGGACCTGGAGCAGCGAGGTGGCGGTGTCGAGGTCGTCGGCGGCGAGGGTGAGGGCCTCCCGCGGCGTGCGCACGGCGTGGCCGAGCTTCAGGCCCTCGTCCCAGATCGGGTACCAGATGCGGTCGGCGAGCGTGCCGATGTCGGAGCGGCCGTCGTGGAGGAGCACCACGTCGATGTCGGACTGGAGGCTCAGCTCGGCCCGGCCGTAGCCGCCGACGGCGACCAGGGCCACGCCCCCGGCGCCGCACTCCGCCTCCGCGCCGGCGAGCAGGTCCGCCAGCCAGCTCGTCGACCAGCTCGCTGTAGGCCGCGGCACAGGGCGCGCCCGGCGAGGGCCGGATCGTCCGTCGAGGGCCGCGCGCCGGGAGGCCAGCTGCCATGCCGCAGTCTGCCAGGTCAGCCCAGCTGGCCGACGCAGCTGGCGGGCGGCGATGTGGATCGGGATCCCAGGCGCTCGAGAACGGCGGGGCGTAGGCGAGGTCGAGGTCGATCAGGTCGGCGACGCGCAGCCGGGCGTGCAGCGCGGTGGCAACGGTGTCGATCCGCTTGGCCGACCCGCCCCTCGCCCACGATCTGGCGCGCCGAGCAGCCGGCCGGTGCCCCGCTCGCCCACCAGCTTCACGCGTCATCGGCCGGCGTCGGGCATGTACCCGGCGATGGTGGTGGTGTCGATGCTGACCGCGGCCGGTCTCGAACCCGGCCTCGGCGGCTTCGCGCTCGGTGAGCCCGGTGCGGGCCACCTCGAGGCAGCACACCTTGGTGATGGCGGTGCCGACCACGCCCGGGAAGGTGGCGTAGCCGCCGCCGAGGTTGATGCCGGCCACCCGGCCCTGCTTGTTGGCCACCGTGCCGAGGGCGACGTGCACGGGCCGGCCCGGTGACGAGGTGGCGGCGACTCGCAGCAGTCGCCGGCGGCGTACACGCCGTCGAGGGTGGTGCGCTGACGGCGATCGACCACGAGCGCGCCCCGGGCGCCCGTCGCGGCACCGGCGTCCGCCGGCCAGCTCGGCGTTGGGCGTCACGCCCGAGCCCGAGCACCACGAGGTCGGCCGGCAGGCTGCCGCCGTCGGCCAGCAGCACCTGCGCCGGGCTCGAACCCGGCCACCCGGGTGCCGAGGCGCACGTCGATGCCCATGCCGTCCATCGGCGCCACCAGGCGCTCGGCCATGTCGGCGTCGAGGGTGCGCATGAGCTGGTCGGCGCCCTCGAGCAGCGTGACCTCGGCTCCCCAGCGCACGAAGGCCTCGGCCATCTCCAGCCCGATGTAGCCGCCGCCGACCACCACCACCGACCGGCAGCGCGCCACCCGGGCGTGCTCGAGCAGCGACCTTGGCGTCGTCGAGGGTCTGCACGCCCTTCACGTGGTCGAGGTCGATGCCGGGCAGGTCGGGCCGGATGGGGCGGGCGCCGGTGGCCACGTGGAGCTGGTCGAAGGCGAGGGAGATCGTGCGCTGTCGGTGCGAGGTCGCGCACCTCGAGCGGTGCCGGCGGCCAGGTCGATGCCCATCACCTCGTGCTGCAGCCGCACGTCGATGCGGTGCTCGTCCCGGAACTCCTGCGGCGAGCGGGCCACCAGGTCGTCGAGGGACGCCGACGTCGCCGCCGACGAGGTAGGGGATGCCGCACGCCGAGTAGCTGGTCCACGCGGCCCCGCTCGAGGGCCACGATCTCGAGGTAGGGCTGTCGGCGGCGAGCCTGCATGGCGGCCGCCATGCCGCCGGCGTCGCCTCCGATCACCACGAGACGTTCGGCCACGGCCGCAGGCTACCGGTCGGCGTCGTGCGAGACTTCCGCGATGGCCGTGCGCGCAGGACTGTCGCCACTACTCGACCCGCACGATGCCCTCGGGCGACGTCGTGCAGCGCTGCCGCGTCGACGCTGGCCGAGGCCACGCCCTTCGCCTGCCCCGACGACTGCCTGTTCTTCGAGTCTCGCTCGATCACCGACGCCGGCTGGCAGCGCTTCGAGGAGCCCCCGACGAGGACAGCTAGCGCACCGCGGGCCGCGGCCGCGACGGCGACGGGCCAGGACCACGTGGGCCTTGGCAGCGCCCCAGACCAGGCCCGGCTCGTGCACCGACGGGTGGAGGTCGGCGAAGGTCGCCGGGCCGAGGTCGTAGGCGTCGTCGGGGAAGAGCCGCACGGCCTGCGACGTCGCGCGCGCACCGGCGGCACCCCGGCGGCGGCCAGCACCGTCGGTGGGGTACCGGACCGCCGACCGCAGCAGGGCCAGCGGGTTGGCTCCGCTGCGCGTCGACGTCGGTGGCGAGCAGGCCGCGCAGGCGCGGGCCCACGTCGGCCGCCGCCTGCGCGCCGGCCGGCCCGCCGCGGCCGCCGCCACCGCCGGCGGCGGCGGTCGCGCCGGCCCAGCGCCTCGTAGCGTTGGGCGACGGCCCGCTCCACCCAGCCGGGCAGGACGGCTCGACCGCGTCGGCCAGCGCCACGGCGTGCCGTCGCAGGGCGGCAGCGTCGCTCGGGTCGTCGGGCGGGTTGGCGTCGGTGCCCACAGGCACCATGCTTGCCGCATGAGCAGTCGAGCGCGTCGAACCCGGTCCCGGGCAGGAGTCGGTGTGGGACTACCCCCGACCGCCGCGGCTGGAGCCCACCGCCCGGCACGTCGTGGTGTCGCTGGCGCGGGCGTGACCGTGGCCGACACCACGCGCGGCCCACCGGGTGCTGGAGACGAGCCAGCCACCCGCCTACTACGTCGACCCTGCCGACGTCCGCGCTGGACCTGCTGCGGCCGAGCACCCACGTCACGTTCTGCGAGTGGAAGGGCCAGGCCGCGTACTTCGACGTGGTGGTCGGCGACGTGGTCGGCGCCGATGCGGCCGCGTGGACCTACCGCGACCCCACGCCGGCCTTCGGGCCGATCCGCGACCACCTGGCCTTCTACGCCCAGCGCCTCGACTGCTCGGTCGACGGCGAGGCGGTGATCGGGCAACGAGGGCACCTTCTACGGCGGCTGGATCACCGCCGAGGTGGTCGGGCCCGTTCAAGGGCGGCGCCGGCACGGCCCACTGGTAGCCGTGCGGATCCGCGCCCTGTCCGTGTTCGAGGGGGTCGTGTACCACTGCTGGTGCGTCGACCCCGCCAACCCCGCCCGCCCCACCCTGGAGGTGGAGGCGGTGCTCCGCCCGGGCGACGCCGACGCCGAGTCGGGGCCGCTGCTGCTGTCGGTGGCCGACTACATCCCGATGGCCGGAGGAATGGAGCGAGCCGCACCGCTGCCTCGACCGCCTGGCCGCCAAGGGGCGCATCGTCGAGCACCTCGACGTGCCCCACATCTCCTTCCCCACCTGGACGGTCGTGCCGGTGACCGACTGAGCCGGTCAGGTCGAGCAGCTGGTTGAACCCGCCGCTGCGCAGCCCGGCCAGGTCGAGGGTCGACCCACCGGTAGCCGGCCCGCCTGCACCGCCGCCACCACCGCCTGGCGCTGCTCGAGCACCGCATCGAGAGCGTCGGCTCGGCACCTCGATGCGGGCCACGTCGCCGTGGTGGCGCACCCGGAGCTCGGGAACCCGAGCGCCCGGAGACCGGCCTCGGCCTGCTCCACGGTGCTGAGCCGGCCGAAGGGTGACCGGCGTGCCGTACGGAAGCCGGGAGGCCAGGCAGGCGGCGGCCGGCTTGTCCCACGTCGCAGAGCCCGAGCGCTCGTGAGCAGGCCCGGACGTCCTCCTTGGTGAAGCCGGCGTCGACGAGCGGGAAGGTGGCACCGCGCTCGGCGGCGGCCCGCTGGCCGGGCCGGTGATCGTCGAGGTCGTCGACGTTGACGCCGAGCACGACCGTGGCCCCTCGTCGCGGCGGCGATCGGGCCCGACGGCCGCGCATCAGGGCGTCCTTGCACCAGTAGCAGCGGTCACCGTCGTTGCGGGCGTAGGCGGGGTTGTCGAGCTCGTCGGTCTCCACCTCCTGCCACGCCAGGCCCCATCCCTCGGCCAGGGACCGACAGTCGTGGCGCTCAGCGGCGGGCAGCGACGGGGACACCGCCGTGACCGCCAGCGCTCGCTCCGGGCCGAGGGCGTCGTGGGCCACCCAGGCCAGGAAGGCGGAGTCCGCCCCCCGGAGAAGGCCACCACGACCGATCCGAGCTGGCGGAGCCCGTCCCGGAGGACGTCGAGGCGATCGGGGGCGGGGGGCTTCATGGGGGGCCAGTCTGCCCTGGCCGAGGCCGGCTTCACAGCACGGAAACAGATGGCTGTGTAAGGTCGCCATCCACATCGTCCAGGTCCCTGGGCGAGGGGAGGCAAGGAGCACCATGGGCAAGAGAAGGTTCCTGAGAGCAACGGCGATCGTGTGCGGGCTCTCGCTGCTGGCAGCTGCGTGCGGGGACGACGACGATTCGTCGAGCCCCGACGAGACCACCACGACCACCGCAGGCGAGCGGTGGCGGTGGTGGCGAGCTGGCCGGCGCCAAGGGCACCACGCCCGCACCACGAGACCACCGATGCCGTCCGCGAGTTCCAGGAGCCGCATGGACAGGCCCACGCCGACGAGGCCGGCATCGATCTCGGACGGCACCTTCGCCTACGGGCCCGAGGCCTACGACACGCACGATGATCATCGCCCTGGCCGCCCAGGTGGCGGACACCGACGGCAGCGGCCACGCCGCCGAGATCGTGAACGTCACCAAGGACGGCGAGAAGTGCAGCACCTACGCCGACTGCCTCGCGCTCGATCGAGGCCGGCACCGACATCGACTACGAGGGCGTGTCGGGTGCCACCGACATGTCCGGCAACGGTGAGCCGATCGTCGGCTCCTACGCCGTGCAGGTCTACGGCGACGACAACCGCCTCGACGCCGAGCTGGAGACCTTCAAGACGGTCGAGGCCAGCGAGGAGTTCCAGGAGATGGCGGTGGACCCGGTCACGGCCGACCGAGCCGGCGACGACGTCCTCACCATCGGCACCCTGCTGCCGGAGACCGGCAACCTGGCCTTCCTCGGACCACCCGAGATCGCCGGCGTGCAGATGGCCGTCGCGGAGATCAACGAGGCCGGCGGCTTCAAGGGCACCGACGTGGTCCTGGTGGAGGGCGACTCCGGTGACACCACCACCGACACCGCCGTCCAGACCGTCACCCGTGAGCTGGCCGCCAAGGCCGACGCCATCATCGGCGCCGCCAGCTCCAGCGTGTCGGCCAGCGTGATCGACCAGATCACCGAGGCCGGCGTGACGATGTTCTCGCCCGGCCAACACCTCCAAGCAGTTCTCGGACTACCCGGACAAGGGCCTGTACTTCCGCCTCGGACCGTCCGACATCCTGCAGGGCCAGGTGCTGGCTGAGGTGATCGCCGAGGACGGCAACGCCTCGCTCGTGATCCTGAACTTCGACGACGACTACGGCAACGGCCTGGCCGACGACCTCACCGCGTCCTTCGAGGCTGGCGGTGGCGAGGTGATCGACAAGATCACCTACGACCCGCAGGCCCAGACCTTCGACGCTGAGGTCCAGGAGGCGCTGGCCGCCGATGCCGACGCCATCGCCCTGATCGGCTTCGACGAGACCAGCCGCCTGCTGGTCGCCCTCGTCGAGCAGGGGCTCGGCCCGCAAGACCTCCCGACCTACCTGGTCGACGGCAACATCGGCAACCCGCTCGGGGAGCGCTTCGACACGGGCGAGTAGCCCACCCCGATCACGCAGCGCTGCGACGGGCCCCCGCTCCGGCGGGGGCCCTTCCGCGTCCGCGTGGCCGGGCTACTTGGCCTTGGCCAGGGTGCCCGAGGTAGAGCTCGATCACCTTCGGGTCGTGCATGAGCTCCTCGCCGGTGCCCGAGTAGGCGTTGCGACCCTGGTCGAGCACGAAGGCCCGCGTGGCAGATCTGCAGGCAGCGACGAGCGTTCTGCTCCACCATCACGATCGACACGCCGGTCTCGTTGATCTGCCGGCATCGGATGAACACCTCGTCCTGGAAGGCGGGCGACAGCCCGGCGGAGGGCTCGTCGAGCAGCAGCACCGACGGGCCGCATCATCAGGGCCCGGCCCATGGCCACCATCTGGCGCTCGCCCCCCGACAGCGAGCCCGCCCGCTGCTTGCGGCGCTCCCCGAGGAGCGGGAACAGGTCGCAGACCTCGTCGAACCGGGCGCCGAAGTCGCGTCGGCCGCTGGTAGAGGCCCATCTCCAGGTTCTCCTGGACGGTGAGGCTCGGGAAGACGTTGTTGTTCTGGGGCACGTAGCCCACGCCGAGGGCCACCAGCCGGTGGGCCTTGGCCTGGGTGATGTCCTGACCCCGGAGCTCGATGGACCCGGAGCGTCACCGGCACCAGGCCGAACATGGCCTTGAGCAGGGTCGACTTGCCGGCACCGTTGGGGCCGATGATGCCCACCAGCTCGCCCTGCGTCGAGCTCGAGGTCGCAGCCGGTGAGGATGTCGACGCCGGGCACGTACCCGGCCACCAGCCTTCCGAGCGGCCAGCAGCGGGCCGTCCCAGGTGGGCTCGTCGACCGGCTCCAGGTCCACGTCGACGGCGCGGCAGCGGGTTCGTGGTCAGGCATCGTCGCCTCGGCCTGCGTGCCGATCCGGCGACGGTGAGCGGGGCGTCGTGGTGCGCCCCGAGGTAGGCGTCGATGACCTGCGGGTTGGCGCTGATCTGGTCGGGTGTCCCCTCGGCGATGATCCGGCCCTCCCCCATCACCACCACCCAGTCGGAGATGTCGTGGACGACGTCCATGTCGTGCTCGACGAACATCACGGTCATGCCGTCGTCGCGCAGCGACTTCACGTGGCCGAGCAGCGACTGGGTGAGGGCGGGGTTCACCCCCGCCATGGGCTCGTCGAGCATGACCATGGCGGGCTGCACCATCAGCGCCCGGGCCATCTCGAGCAGCTTGCGCTGCCCGCCGGAGAGCGATCCGGCGAACTCGTCGCGCATGTGGGTCGAGCTTGAAGCGCTCCGAGCAGCGTCCTCGGCCCGCGCCTCGACCTCGGCCTCCTGCTGCTTCCAGAGGGGTTTGACCAGGCTGGCGAAGAACCGCTCGCCCCGCTGGCCGGTGGCGCCCAGCTTCACGTTGTCGAGCACGGTGAGCCGAGCCAGCGACTTGGTGAGCTGGAAGGTGCGGACCATCCCGTAGCGGGCCACGCGGTGGGCCGGCACGCCCGACAGGCTCGCGACCGTCGAACGTCCCACTTCCCCCGGTCGGCGGTGTCGAAGCCGGTGAGGAGGTTGAAGAAGGTGGTCTTGCCGGCGCCGTTGGGGCCGATCAGGGCGGTGATGGCGCCCCGCTGCACCTCGATGCGCTCGACGTCGACGGCCATCAGACCGCCGAACCGGCGGCGGACGTCGTCGGCCACCAGGATCGGGTCGGGCTTGGCCACCCCCGGCTCAGGAGCCAGCGACGCGAAGGCGACCGGGCTCAGCGGCGGACACTGACCGCCACCTCCCGCTTGTCGCCGATGATCCCCTGGGGCCGGAAGATCATCAGGGCCATCAGCCCGGCACCCACCAGGATCTGGCGCACGATGCCCACCTCGTTGGCGACGAGGAACTCGATGTGGCCGGCGCTGATCGCCTGCCGGAGCAGCACGTCGACGAAGGCGGTCACGAAGAAGAAGACGATCGACCCGATGACCGGCCCGAAGACGCGGGCCGCGCCCCCGAGCACGAGGGCCACGTAGGCGAAGAAGGTGAGGGCGGTGCCCAGGCTGTCGGGGACCACCGACTGCCGGGAGATGGCGAAGACCACGCCGCCGACGGCGCCGATGATGCCGCCGATGGCGAGCGACTGCAGCTTGTACACGTAGACGTTCTTGCCGAGGCTGCGCACCGCCTCCTCGTCCTCCCGGATGGCCTTGAGCACCCGGCCCCAGGGGCTGCGCACGAGCAGGTAGACGAACAGGCAGGCCAGGCCGACCAGCGACCAGCCCACCAAGAGGACCCACAGCTGGCTGGAGGAGTAGGTGACGCCCACGCTGGTGCCAGGGATGTCGAGCGTGAAGCGACCGCGGTCGAACGGGTTGAGATCGAAGAAGTCACCGGCGAAGTTCTGGATGCCGGCCGCCCCGCCGGTGGTCTCCCGGAACCGTGCGGCGCGCAGCACCAGGCGGATGATCTCGCCGGCAGCGATGGTGACGATGGCCAGGTAGTCGGCCCGCAGTCGCAGGGTGGGGACGCCCGAGGATCAGCGCAAGGATCGGTGGCGGTGAAGAAGCTGAGGAACACGCACAGCCAGAACGACAGCCCGTAGGTGTCTGACGCCCATGGCCACCGTGTAGGCGCCGACGGCCAGGAAGCCCACCTGCCCGAAGTTCACCAGCCCCGTGTAGCCGAAGTGCACGTTCAGGCCGA
This sequence comes from uncultured Microthrixaceae bacterium, assembly GCA_963795165.1. Taxonomy (GTDB): domain Bacteria; phylum Actinomycetota; class Acidimicrobiia; order Acidimicrobiales; family VFJN01; genus VFJN01. The sequence continues at coordinate 1,681,659 of CAWCGT010000001.1, forward strand.
TGGCCGCCAGAGCGAACACGACGGCCTGCGGGCCGAAGGCCGTGGTGAGCGAGACGCTGAAGATGAACTCCCAGTCCATGACGACTCCTTCAGCCGATCCGCTCGGCGCGTCCGAGGATCCCCTGCGGCCGCAGCAGGAGGACGACGATGAGGACGGCCAGCGCCCCGACGTTCTTCAGCTCCGTGGGCACCACCAGCGTGGAGGTCTCGATGAAGAGGCCGACCACGAACGAGCCGACGAGGGCGCCGTAGGCGGTGCCCAGCCCTCCCAGGGTGATGCCGGCGAACATCAGGAGCAGGAGGCGGAAGCCCATCTCGAACTGCACCTGCTGCTGCATGCCGAACAGGATCCCGCCCAGAGCGGCCAGACCGCCACCGAGGGCCCAGACGAAGAGGATCACCCGATCGACGTCGATGCCCGAGGAGGCGGCCAGGTCCGGGTTGTCGGACACCGCCCGCATGGCCTTGCCGATCCGGGTGAACTGCAGCAGGGAGGCGGTGCCCACGATGACGACGAGGATGATGGCGATGATCCAGAAGTCCTTGGGCGAGGCGGTGATGGGCCCCACGTCGATGCCCTTCTGCACGTTGTACTGGCGGTAGGGCCGGTAGATCTCCCCGAACACGAGCTGGAACACGTTGCGGGCGGCCAGGCTCAGCCCGATCGACACGATCATCATGGCGACCAGGCTCATGCCCCGGTCGCGGAGCCGCTTCCACAGCAACCGATCGACGAGCGCGGCAGAGGCAGCTCCCACCAGGATGGCGAGCATCGCCGCCGGGATGATGTGGACCCCGTGGTCGGCGTTGATCCACCAGGCCACGATGGCACCCCACGTGACGTGCTCGCTGTGGGAGAAGTTCACCAGGCCGGTGGTACCGAAGATGAGGGAGAGCCCCACCGATGTGATGGCGATGATCAGCCCGAAGCTGAGCCCGTTGAACACCAGCTGTGGCACACGGTCCCACGTGGTGGTGATGGCGCGCGTACGGTCGCCGAGGATGAAGTTCAGGACGCGACGTACGGCTGGGGTCGATCGCCACCACGTCTCGGCCCTCGCGGGGGAGGCCGGTGTCCTCGTCCAGCGAGTCGAGGTCGAGGGTGGCGGTGTACTGGCCCTCTCCGGGGAGGACCAGGGTCGCCTTGCCCTCCTCGTCGGTCTCCACCTCGTCGAGGACCTCACCGCTGGCATCGGTGACGACGATGAGGGCGCCCGCCACGGCCTCGTCGTCGTCGCGCTCGGGCGTGCCCTTGCGATCGATCACGTTGACGGCGATCTCCCGCTCTGTCCCCGTGGGCTCCCCGGCTCCCGCACCGGTGGCGAGGGGCGAGACCAGCAAGACGGTGGCCCCCATCAGCAGTGCCAGCAGCAGTCGACGCAGACGGGTTCCAGGCGGCACGATCCGGGGAGCATACGGCACCCCTGGTGGTGCGACGATCAGCGCACGGTCAGTCGAGACCGACAGCGCGAAGGACCTCACCGAGCGGAGCGACCATGCCGGTGTAGAAGGGTCCGAACTCCGCGTACAGAGCAGATGCCTCGTCGAAGCGCATCGTGTACACGACCTCCTTGAGGTCGTCGGGATGGACACCGAAGAGGGTGACCCCCCACTCGAAGTCGTCGAGGCCGGTGGACCCGGTGACCACCTGCAGGATGCGCCCGGCGAAGGTGCGGCCGCTGGCGCCGTGGGCGTACATCAGCTCCTTGCGGTCGTCGTAGGGGAGGCGTGAACCAGTTGTGGGCATCCCCTCGGCGCTTCGACATCGGGTAGAAGCAGAAGGCTCGCTTGCCCTCGGGCGGGAGCTGCGGGTGCAGGCGCGCTTGCTTGAGCTCCTCGGGCACGCCCTGGGCGTACTCGGAGAGCTCGGTGAGCGAGACGTAGCTGTCGACCACCTCGAGGCCTGCGGTCGCCACCTCGGTCTGGAGGCGCCGCAGCCGCCACAGGTCCGGACCGAGCGGCCATGAGCGCCACATCGGCCTTGTGGCCGAGCATGGCCACCGAGACCACCTGGACCCCGTCGGCCTCGGCCGACTTCACGGCGGCGGTGACGGCCTCCGCCTCGGCGATGGGGCTCACCCGGGCGAAGAGGTGCAGCACCCCCTGTCCGACGGTGGGCTCGAGGGGGTCGGGCATGACCCTGAGGGTATCGGCGCGCTCAGCCGCCGAGCACCTCGACGGTGACCACGGCGTTGTAGTCGGGAACGGCGGATCGAGGCTCCCGGTGCTCGGCGCCCGCCGGGATCAGCGCGTTGCCCTCGGGCCAGTGCACCTGCAGGCTCCCGGCCGGGAGCCGCACGAGCTTTAGGCGGCCGTCCATGGTCCCCGTGGCGCTGCGCAGGCGCACGGCCGAGCCGTCGGTGCCCCCCAGTGCGCGGGCGTCGGCCTGGTCGATGTACACGGCGTCTCGATCGGCTCCGGTGAGCGGGTCGACGGCACCGTGCACCATCGAGTTGAACTGCTTCCCCCGTCGGGTCGACACGGTGAAGGAGCCGGGCGGGAGCGCCACCGTGGCGGGGGTGAGGGCGGTGAAGCGGCCCCGGCCGTCGTCGAAGGGGAACCGCCCTCCGGCACACAGGTGCCGGCCGCCCCACTGCACCTGGTCGCCGGTGGTGGCCAGGTCCTCGATGCCGGAGTAGTCGGGCACCACCTCCGCGATCTCGGCCCGCAGCGCCCGGTTGTCGGCCCAGGAGAAGGCCGCCCGCAGGTGAGGGCGGACGCGGACCGCGACGTCGGCGAACAGCCGCCACTCGCTCCGGGCCTCCCCCACCTGCCGGGGGATCTCTGGGCTGAAGACGATGCGACGCTCGGTGGTGGTCTCGGTGCCGCCGCCCTCCTGCTCATAGCGGGTGGCCACCGGGAGCAGCACCACGTCGTCGCCCTCCACCAGCATCTGCGAGGTCACCACCACGTCCTGGTGCACGCGCAGGGGCACCCGTCGTAGGGCTCGTTCGACCGCTGGCGGGTCGGGCAGCACCTCCAGGAAGTTGCCACCGGACGTCCACAGCACGTCGAGGCCCCCGTCGCCGGCGGCCTCCACCATCTCGGGCGCCGTGCGACCCGGCCGGCCGGGGACCTCGAACCCCCATCGCTCGGAGAGGGCGGCGGCGTGGGCCGTGTCGACCGGGCGACCCCCGGGGAGGGCGGTGGCGTAGGCCCCCATCTCGGCGCCGCCCTGCACGCCCGAGTGGCCCCGGATGGGCATCAGCCCGGCGCCGTCGCGGCCCACGTTCCCGCGGGCCAGCGCCAGGTTGACGATGGCCTGCACGCCATCGACGGCATCCCGGTGCTGGGTGATCCCCATCGACCACACGAGGATCGCCGCGTCGGCCCCGGCGTAGAGGTCGGCGAAGGCGTCGACCACCTCGGCCGTGACCCCCGCCTGGGCCAGCAGGTCCTGGGGGTCCTGGGCCGCGAGGGCGGTTCGCAGGTCGTCGAACCCCGAGGTGTGCTCGTCGATGAACCGGTCGTCGAGGGCGCCGCGCTCGATCAGGCGTTGGAGCACGGCGTTGGCGAGGGCCACGTCGCCGCCGGGTCGCACGGGCACGTGGAGGTCGCACACCGTCGTCCCGAACAGGGCCGACTCGATGTTGGAGGGCACCCAGTACCGCTCGAGCCCCGGCTCCAGGTAGGGGTTCACTACCACCACCCGGCACCCGCGCTTCTTGGCCAGGTACAGGTACTTCATGAACACCGGCTGGTTGTTGGCGGGATTGGTGCCCCACAGCACCACCAGGTCGCTCTCGATCACGTCCTGCAGGGAGCAGGTGGAGGCCGCCACCCCGATCGTCTGCTTGAGGCCGACGGTGGAGGGGGCGTGGCAGACGCGTGCAGCGGAGTCGATGCTGGCGATCCCCATGGCCCGGGCGGCCTTCCCGGCCACGTAGTAGGTCTCGTTGGTGATGCCCCGGCTGGTCAGGTAGAGGGCCACCCGATCCGGATCGCTGCGCCCGAGCCCGGCGGCGACGGCGTCGAGGGCCTCGGACCACGTGACGCGACGGAACCCGGCCTCGCCCCGGCGGCGCCGCATCGGGTGGGCCAGCCGACCGAGCGCCCGCAGCTGGCCCGAGCTCCGGCCGCCGAGCGGCCCGAGGTCGCTCAGCACCACCGGGTCGAGCGCGTCGGCGGTGTTGAGCTGCAGCAGGTTCAGCCGGGTGGTGCAGAGGTGGATGCCGTCGATGGTCCAGTCGTGGAGGCCGGCCACCCCGAGGGCACACCCGTCGCACGCGCCCTTGGTGAGCACGTCGTAGGCGTACTTGGGGTGGGCTCGGTTGGCCCACGCCGCCGCCGCCATGTCCCGGTAGTGCTGCGGCTTCTGGAGGCCCACCCCGTTGGGGCGGAGTCCCACCCAGCCCGACGGGCGCCAGCCGGTGAGCTGCTCGCGCCAGCCCATCAGGGGTGCTGGGCCGGGCTGTAGAGGTTGGCCGTGGGGGCGTCGCCGCGCACGAAGCCGAGGAGCGTGATCCCGCTCTGGCGGGCCGCTTCCACGGCGAGAGCGGACGGAGCGCTCACGGCCACCACCGCGCTGAACCCGGCCGCCCACGCCTTCTGCACGATCTCGAACCCCGCCCGCCCGCTGACGTACAGGCCCAGCTCGGTGGCCGGGAGCCGTCCGTCGAGGAGGAGCCGCCCCACCACCTTGTCCACCGCGTTGTGGCGGCCGATGTCCTCTCGCACCACCAGCGGCGTGCCGTCGCGGTCGAAGGCGGCGGCGGCATGGACCGCCCCGGTCGACGCGAACAGGTCCTGCTCGGGGTGGACAGCGGCGGGCACGCCGGCCAGGCACTCGACGGGCCACGGGGCACCGACGGGGATGGGGGCGATGCGGTCGCGCAGCTCGTCGATGATGGTGGAGCCGCACATCCCGCAGGCGGTGGACGTGGCCGCCACCCGCGGCGTCGGGCGTGGGGGCAGCCCCGCCGGTGTCCACCGAGACCACGTTGAAGTCGCTGTCGACGGCCGGGCCGGTGCCGCAGTAGCGGCAGGTGAGGATCGACGCCCCACCGAGCAGCCCGTCCCCGTGGACGAGCCCCGCCGCCAGCTCGAAGTCGTGGCCTGGCGTGCGCATGGTGGTGGCCACCAGGTGATCGTCGAGGCGGATCTCCAGCGGCTCCTCGACGATGAGGTCGTCGGGCCGGCGGCGCAGCTCGGCGCCGTCCCAGCGCTGCACGAGCACCTTCGACGTCCGGCCTCGGGTCACCACCCGAGGGTACCGATCGGTCAGGGAGCCGGGTCGACGGGTGGGTCCGGCGGCGCGGGACTCGGGCCTGGCGACCCTGCACGTAGGCGTACACCAGCACCCCCAACGCCGGCACCAGGATGAGCAGCAGGGAGGTCTGGGTGGCCAGCAGCACCAGGGCCACCATGACGAGCCCGATGGCCACCCCGATGCCCCACCCGGTGCCGTCCGACCGCTCCTCTCGGGCGGGGCGGCGGCGCAGCTCGCCGAGCCGAAACGCCCCCTTCTTCGACTCCATCAGGACCGGGCGCACCTCCGCCCGCCACCGGCTCTCCTCCTGCGCCTTGTGCTCACGGATCCGAGCGGCGAGGGCACGCAGCTCCTCGGGAGAGCCGGCTCCGGCGTCGATGGCCTGCCGGAGCTCGGCCTGGGCGACCACAAGGGGGTCAGTGGGATCGGGCAGATGGGTCGAACCGGACGCTTCCGGCGAGGGCGGCGACCCCTCCCCCGCGGCGGGACCCGGTGCGGGCTCCTCGTCCATCGCCGTCAGGCTACCGAGCCGACGCCAGAGGCAGGAACCGCGGTGCCGGCCACCGAACCCAACCCGGGATGCGGGGGAGATGGTGGGTGCTCAGGGTCCTGGCCGCAGCCGTGCTGGCTGCGGGGCTAGGTCTGGTCCCGGCCACCCCCGCTGCCGCCGCGGTGCCGGTGCTGGTCCTGGACGGGACCGGCCATGGCCACGGGGTGGGCCTCTCGCAGTGGGGGGCGGAGTACCTCGCCCGCACGGGCCGGTCGACCGAGCAGATCCTGGCCACGTTCTACCCGGGCGCCGGGTTGGGCGAGGCCAGCGGACCGATGCGCGTGGCGGTCCACACGCCCTCGGTGCCGGTGACCACCCTCGCCTTCCCGCGTGGCGGTGAGGTCCGCAGCGCCCCGCAGGGTCCCCAGGCACCCGGGTTCCCGGTCCGCGTGGGCCCGGGAGGGCGGGTTCGGGTGGCCTTCGACGGTGCCTATCGAGTGACGGCGCTGGTGTCGGGGCAGTCGGCGGGGGCCACCACCCCCTATCAGGACTGCGCCCTGGCGGTGCTGTGCCCGACCACCACGGCACCGCCCACCACCTCCACCACCGCCCCCAAGAGCCCGCCGACCACCCGACCCAGCGGCTCGCCCAGCGGAGGCGGGCCGTCGTCGAGCGCCCCGGCCCCGGCCGGGTCCACGGCCTCGTCGGGTGCGCCAGTGGTCGCCATCCCCGCTGGCGGCGGGGTGACCACCGTGCTCGATCGAGGTCGCAGCTATCGGGGCACCGTGCAGGCGACCGGCGGGGCCGGGCTCCGGCTGGTGAACGTGGTCGGTGTGGAGGACTACCTGCGCGGGATGGCCGAGGTGCCCGGGGGCTGGCCCGCCACTGCTGTGCAGGCCCAGACCATCGCCGCGCGCACCTACGCCCTCCGGTCGATGCAGTCGGGCGGAGAGATCTGCGACGACGCCCGCTGCCAGGTGTACGTGGGCGCCACCGCCGAGTCGGCCGGGCAGGACCGGGCAGTGGCTGCCACCGCCCGACGGGTGGTCACCCACCACGGGCGGCTGGCCGCGGCCGTCTACTCCGCTGACGCCGGCGGGGTGTCGGCCAACACCTTCGAGGGCTTCGGCACCCCCGATGGCACCTACCCCTACCTGCGCAACGTGCGCTACGACACCGACAACCCCCTCCCGTGGCACCTGGTGGTCGGCCTCGACGAGCTGGCCCGCCGGTTCGCCTACCCCGGATCGGTGACCGGGTTGGCGGTCACCGAGCGCGGGCCCTCGGGCCGGGCGATGCGGCTGACGCTGCAGGGATCGGCCGGCGATCGAGCGGTCGACGGGCGCAGCTTCGCCCGTTCACTCGGGCTCCGTTCCACCCGCTTCGAAGCCGCCCTGGGCACCGCTGACGGTGCGCCACTCCCGCCCCCGCCCGCCGAGGAGGCCATCCAGGCCCTGCCCGACGAGACCGCCGCCCTGGCCCGGCAGCCGGTGGTGCCGGCCAGCGAGTTCCGGCTCGAGCGAGCTCCGGCCGACGCCTTCTCGTTCGACCCGACGCCCCTGCCCGAGGCCCTCGACCCGAGGCGCCACCCCCTCAGCCTGGTGGCCATCCTGCTGGCCGCCTTCGTGGCCGGCGGGCAGGTCCCGTTGGCACTGGCTCGCACCGCCGGCCGCGTGCGAGCCTCGGCCCGATGGAGAGTCCTGACCCGTCGCCCCTGACCGTGCCGCGGCTCGTGACGCGCGGCCTGGCGCGACGGTGCCCCGTGTGTGGGGTCCGGGGGGTGTTCTCCTCTTGGTTCGAGGTGCGCGACCGCTGCCCGCGGTGCAACTTCCCGATCCGCCGGGAGGAGGGCCACTGGATCGGGGCGGTCGGGATCAACACGGTGGTCACCCTGGGCATGCTGCTCCTGACGCTGCTGATCGGGTTCACGGTGATGTGGGACGACCGGCGGGCGGTCGCCGATCCTGCTCCCAGCGTTTGCGGTGGCGCTGGTGGTGCCCCTCGCGTTCTTCGGGTCGTCGCAGACCCTCTGGAGCGCCATCGACCTGGCCATGCGGCCCCTGGAGCCCGGCGACGACGTGGACCCGCGGTGGATCCCGCCGCCTACCCGCCGCCGATGAGGTGGGCGTGGTCGTTGAACCGCACGAGCTCCACCGGCAGGGTGCCCTTCCGATAGGGGTTGGGCGCGAAGCGCCACTCCGTGAGCGAGGCGTTCTCCGGGCTCAGCCAGGCCCGCCGGTCCGTGGAGGCCTCCTCGAGGGCCAGCCAGTGCAGCATCGACTGCACCACCACACCGCCGTGGCAGGCCACCACCACCGTCTCCCCGGGGTGCCGATCCACCACCGACGCCAGGGCGCGCTGCACCCGGTCCTGCATCTCCCGCCAGGTCTCCCACCCCGGCACCGGCCGGTGGTCGGCATCCCATGCATCCGGCCCGGGCTCGCAGCTCGGCCCACGTGAGGCCGTCGGCTTCGCCCACGTGGCCTTCGCAGAAGTCGCACTCCTCCCGGACCTCCAAGCCGCCGAGGGCCGGGGCGATGATGTGGGCTGTCTCGATGGCTCGCGGGAGCACCGAGGCGTACAGGACCGCCGCGTCGGCGCAGCTCACCGGTGCGCTGGAGCCGCTCGCCGAGCCGCTCCACCTGCTGGCGACCCCGATCCGATAGCCCCTGACAGCTCTGGTGCCCTCCGATGATGCCGAGCTCCTGCGCCCGCGACTCCCCGTGGCGCACCAGCACGATCCGCGTCCCGTCCATGCCGCCACCCTACGAGGGCGCCCCGACGCCGCGACACGCCCGCGAGGCCGCCCCGCGGGTGCCATCATGGCCGCCGCCGTCGAGGGCACCCGACGGCTCGACCCTGGAGGCCCCCGGTGATCCACGCCAGCCCACTGTCCGATGTCACCATCCCCGAGCAGCCGCTCACGGCCTTCACGCTGCAGAAGGCGGCCGAGCTGGCCGACAAGCCGGCGCTGGTCGACGGGGCGTCGGGCCGGGCCCTCACCTTCGGGCAGCTCGACGATGCCGTGCGACGCCTGGCCGGCGGTCTGGTGGCCGCCGGGATGCCACCGGGTGAGGTGCTGGCCATCATGGCGCCCAACATCCCCGAGTACGGGGTGGTGTTCCACGGCGTCGCCCTGGCCGGCGGGGTGATCACCACCATCAATCCCACCTACACGGCCGGTGAGGTCCACCACCAGCTCGTCGACGCCGGGGCCACCCGCCTGGTGACCATCGAGATGTTCCTCGAAACCGCCACGGAGGCGATGGAGGGCACCGCTGTGCGCGAGCTCTTCGTGATCGGTGGGGCCGAGGGCCAGCGCTCCCTCGACGAGCTCTTCGGCGAGCCGCTGGCCGAGCAGGTGCCGGTCGGCCTCGACGACGTGGTGGTGCTCCCGTACTCCTCGGGCACCACCGGACTCTCCAAGGGCGTGATGCTCACCCACCGCAACCTGGTGTCCAACATCGTCCAGACGCAGGGCTGCATGGAGATGACCCCGGACGACTCGTTCGTGGCCGTCCTGCCCTTCTTCCACATCTACGGGATGCAGGTCCTGATGAACACCGGTCTTGCCGCCGGGGCCACCGTCGTCACCATGCCCCGGTTCGACCTCGAGCTGTTCCTGAAGCTCCACCAGGACCATGGCCTCACCCGGGCCTTCGTGGCGCCGCCGATGGTGGTGGCGCTGGCGAAGCACCCCCTCGTCGACAAGTACGACCTGTCGGCCCTCGAGGTGGTGTTCTCCGGGGCCGCTCCCCTGTCGGCCGAGCTGGCCCTGGAGGCCGGAGCCCGCCTCGACTGCGAGGTGGTGCAGGGCTACGGCATGACCGAGCTGTCGCCGGTCACCCACGCCACCCCGAAGGGCTGGTTCAAGCCGGGCTCGGTGGGCGTCGCCTTGGCCCAGACCGAGACGCAGATCGTCGACCCCGCCACCGGCGAGGCGCTGGGGACCGACCAGGACGGCGAGGTGTGGGTGCGGGGGCCCCAGGTGATGCAGGGCTACCTGAACAACCCGCAGGCCACCGCCGAGACGATCGACGACGACGGTTGGCTCCACACCGGCGACGTCGGCCACATCGACAGCGACGGCCACCTCTACGTCGTGGACCGCCTCAAGGAGCTCATCAAGTACAAGGGGTTCCAGGTGCCGCCGGCGGAGCTGGAGGCACTCCTCCTCACCCACCCCAAGGTGGCCGACGCTGCCGTCATCGGCCTGCCCGACGACGAGGCGGGCGAGATCCCGGCGGCCTACGTGGTCTTGCAGGAGGGCCAGGAGGCCACCGAGACGGAGATCCAGGAGTTCGTGGCGGGTCAGGTGGCCAGCTACAAGCACATCCGACGGCTCACCTTCATCGACCAGATCCCCAAGAGCGCCAGCGGCAAGATCCTCCGACGCGTGCTGCGCGACCAGGCGGCAGCCAGCTAGGTCCCTCGCCCGCCATCGACGCGGGCGAGGGGGTGGTGCGGGTTCGGTACCGTGGCCCTGTGAGCGGCCCCCGAGTGCCCGGCGGCGTGGTGCACCGGCTTCCCCCGGACCTGCGCGCCGCGCTGCTCACGGCCCCCACCGCCCTCCACGCGTGGAAGGACATCACGCCGCTGGCTCGCAACGAGTTCATCTGCTGGGTCGAGGATGCCAAGCAGCAGGCGACCCGCGAGCGCCGCATCCGTCGGACCCGCGAGGAGCTGGAGGAGGGCCAGCGCCGGCCGTGCTGCTGGCCGGGGTGCAAGCACCGGGAGCGCACGGGCCGCTGACGCTGGCGCCCCCGATCAGGCAGCGGGGGGATCGGCACCCACGCTGGCCGTCGGGTCTCGCTCCATGCGGTCGGGGTGGTGGGGGTCGTCGGGCGCGACGAACGGCCGGGGACCGGATCCGGCCACGAGGGCCCAGTGCTGTCGGGTCTTGAGGTCGTGGTGGTGGTCGCACAACGGGTCGAGCTCGGAGAGCGTGGTGTGCCGGGTGGTGGCCCACGGGAGACGGTGGTCGATCTCCACCAGCGTGCGGCCGCAGCCCTCGGCTGTGCAGGTCGGCTGGCGCCACGCCAGCGCGGCGAGCATGGCGGCGCTGGCCTTCCGCGACAGGGTGGTGACGTTGCAGACGTCGACGCCGCGGGTGAGCAGCAGCCGCCAGGTGGCCTCGCCGAGCAGCTCGATCGCCTGCGGGACCGACACCGACCCCACCCCGGCCACCTCACACACTTCGTCGCCCTCCACCGCACCGCGTTGCAGGGCGGCCAGGTCGCAGCGGATCAGACCCTCCCGCCGCATCCGACGGCCGCCTTTGCCGCCCGAGCCCGGGCGCTCCAGCGCCGACACCAGCGCGTCGAAGGACCTCGCGTCGGGCGTGGCGCGCACGCCGTCCCTGCGATCGCAGGCGAAGCGCTCCTCGATGAACGGGGCCAGGGCGGCGTGGATGCGGGCGCCATCGGCCTTGGTGCCTCGGGCATGGAGGTTCCAGGCGCCCTCGGCGTCGATGTACTCCCGCAGGCCGCGATCTCGGTGGATCCGCCGCTGGGTGGCCTCCGGGTCGGGATCCCCAGCCGCCTTGGCCCGCTGCGACCGGTCCTTCAGCTCCCGGAACGACTCCCGGCCCGCGGCGCCGACCAGCCCGGCTTCGGCCCTGGGGTTCACCCGGGCCGCCTCCGCGATCAGCGCCCCCTGCGCTGGCGACAGCGTCCCCTCGACCAGGGCCCCTCGGGTGGTAGGCAGCTCCGGCAGGGCCTTGGAGGTGGCGAGCTCCTGGCGGGCCGTCCCCACCGACGTGCCGCCCCGGGCCGCCAGGTAGTCGGCCGCCGAGGCGAAGCCCTCCCGCTGCCACACCCGTGAGTCGTCCACCCGCCGGGCCACCAACGTCTTGGCCGCTGCCACCTGCCGGCCGAGCCGATCGAGCTCCTGCCAGAGGCCGGGGGCGAGACTGGCCGGCAACGCATCCGGATCGAGCTCGGCCACCACCGTCCCGAACCGCTGCCGCAGCTCGGTGACCTCCCGGTGAATCCCCTGGACCTCCATGCCCATCACGCTACGCAGGGGGTGTGACAGTCCTTCTCAGCGACCTCGATGCGCTCGAGGCGGCGGGTCAGTCCCGGGCGCAGCGCCGCGGGCGACGCGCTCGTAGGCGAGATCCAGCTCGTCGAGCACGCCGCCGGTCGGCCGGAGCTGCTGGTCGACGTGGATGCAGCGGAGCTCGTCCATGAAGCGACGCCGCAGGTCATCACCGCCCTCGGCGAGCAGACGAGCCCGCACGGCCAGCGCTGGGGTGGTGGGCAGCCATCGGGCTCCCCAGGCGCCGAGCTCGACGATGAGGGGCACGAGGTCGATCGCCGCGGCGGTGAGCCGGTAGTCGACCCGCTGGCGATGGGCGGGGTTGGGGTGGCGGGAGAGCAACCCTGCGGCGACCAGCTTGGAGAGCCGGGCCGACAGGACGTTGCTGGCGATGCCCTCCAGCGAGCCGTGCAGCAGCTCGCGAAAGCCGGTGCGGTCGCTGAACATGAGGTCGCGCAGCACCACCAGGCTCCATCGGTCGCCCAAGAGCTCCATGGTCATGTTGATGGGACAGCCGGAGCGGCCGTCCTCCACTGCAAGCGGAGCCCGCTCTACCGGTTGCGCCATGCAATCAGTCTAGCTACCATCGAACCGGTTGCGCCCTGCAATCGGTTCTCGGAGGAGGTCGATGACAGGGCGACATGGCCACTCCGCCCACTCCCCTGCCCCAGGAGGACACCCCTCATGATCATCGTCGCCGGGCATCTGATCGTCGCACCCGAGCAGCGCCAGTCGATGTTGGACAGCCACCGGGAAGTGATCACCGCGGCACGGGCCGCGCCGGGCTGCCTCGACTTCCAGGCTCGCTGCCGACCCCCTCGAGGCCAACAGGGTCAACGTCTTCGAACGATGGGAGAGCGCCGCTGCGGTCGAGCACTTCCGCGGCTCGGGTCCGAGCGACACCCAGCGTCAAGCGATCCTCGACGCTGACGTGCAGCAGTACGACATCGTCGGCGCTACGTCGCTCACCTGAGCCAGTGCAGGCCACGACGGAGGTCCTGATCGACACAGACGGGGTTCGGCTGTGCACCGAGCCCTTCGGTCAGCCGACCGACCCGCCCGTCCTCCTCATCATGGGCCTGGGCGCGTCGATGCTGTGGTGGGACGAGGGCTTTTGTCGCATGCTCGCCGACGCCGGGCACTACGTCATCCGCTACGACCATCGCGACACCGGCCGCTCGACCGCGTGCGAGCCGGGACGCCCCGACTACAGCGGGGCCGACCTGGCACACGACGCCGCCAGGGTGCTCGATGCCTACGGGCTCGACGCCGCCCACCTGGTCGGCGTGTCGGCCGGCGGGGGCATGGCCCAGCGACTGGCCCTCACCGCAGGCGAACGAGTCCTCTCCCTGGTGCTCATCAGCACGTCCCCTGCCGTTCCTGTCGACCGCGACCTGCCGCCACCCACCCAGCGCTTCGGCAGCCTGGTGGCCGAGCTGACGGTCGACTGGTCAGACCCGGCCTCGGTGAGCGGGCACCTGGTCCGATACGCAGAGGTCCTCGCCGGCGACGACCGACCGTTCGACGAGACGGCGTGTCGCGACCTGGTTCGCCGAGACCTGGCGCGGGCCGAACAGCTCGCCTCTCTGCAGAACCACGACCTCATCCCCCATGACGACGACCCCTGTCCGGCGCTGTCGTCCATCTCGGTCCCGACGTTGGTGATCCACGGGACGGCTGATGCGATGTTTCCCATCGCGCATGGCCGGGCGCTGGCCGCCGCGATCCCCGGCGCCAGGTTCCTCCCGCTCGACGGGGCGGGTCACGGCATCGACCTCGCTGATCGGGCGGCCATCGCGTCCGCCATCGTCGAGCACGCTCGACCCACCAGGGAGCCCGTACGAGGGACCACACGGCACCCCGCTGCCCGCGGTCGTGCGGATCGTCGGTAGCAGCGGCGCCGACGGGTTCGACGACCCGCTAGAGGACCCTCGACCCCAGCACGCAGAACTCGTTGCCCTCCGGGTCCGAGAGGACCACCCACGTCTCGTCGCCCTGCCCGACGTCGGCCCGCCGCGCGCCCAGCGCCACCAGCCGTTCGACCTCTGCGTCCCGGTCGTCGGGCCGGAAGTCGAGGTGCAGCCGGTTCTTGACGGTCTTCTGCTCCGGGACGGGCACGAACAGCAGCCCCGGCAGGCGATCGGGAGCGGGCCGGATCTCGTACTCATCGGGCTCGTCGTTGACCACCACCCAGCCGAGCGCCTCTTGCCACCAGCGGCCGAGCGCACCGGGGTCTCGCGCGTCGACGATCGTCTGCTCCCACTCCAGGCTCACGGCGCCATCGTAGGACCGCTCTCCGCGACGCCTGGGCGGGTCCACTGGGGCACGGGACGACCGCCGCCGCCGGCGCCCATCGGCGCGCCGTGCTCGTCGGTGCGCAGGAGGGCATGGGTCGGACGCTGCGGCCAGCCGGCGGGCGAGTCCTCCCACGACTCCCGCCGCCCGTAGGCCGTGAGGTCGAGCAGCCCGAACGAGGGGCTCATCACCTCGTCGCCCCGGCCGGTCGTCCAGTAGGTCAGGTACACCCGGTCCCCCTGGCGCACGTAGCAGGAGATGCGGCCGGCGACGCCCACCGTGGGGTGATCGAGGTGGGCGTTGGAGTACCACGGCACGGTGTAGCCCATGAAGGCTCGGAAGGCGGCGAGCTGCGCGTAGGGCCCGTCGCCGAGGACGGCGAAGGTGACCCCGTGGGCATTCAGGTAGGCGGCGTCGGCGGCGTAGCCCATGTTCCAGACGTTCCGGGTGCAGCCCTCGCACTGCGCCTCCCAGGGCTGGTCGTCGTGGAACATGTGGCTGTACACGATCAGCTCGTCGCGACCGTCGAAGACGTCGCCGAAGGGCACCGGGCCGTCGGGGCCGACGACCACGGTGTCGGGTGGCACCTCAGTCATCGGCAGCCGGCGCCGGGCCGCTGCGATGGCGTCGCCGGCGCGCGTGTGCGCCTTCTCGCGGGCGCGGAGGGCGAGGAGCTCCCGCTCGAAGTCGTCGATGCCCGCGACGGCCGGTACTGGGGTGGCCACGCCGTCAGGACGCCTCGGCGAGGATGCCGTCGATCTGGCCCATGGACTCGCGCATCCCCTCTTCCATGCCCATGTCGATCAGCCGGCTCATGGCTTCGGCGGACGCGAAGGTGGAGCGCACGGTCATGGTGGTGCCGCCACCGTCGCGCTCGGCCAGCTCGAGCTCCATGCGTGTGATCGGGAGGTCCGGGTTGGGCTGCCCGGCGTCGTCGGCGAAGCCGTCGTCGACGACGAATCGACGGGGGGCGTCGACCTCGAGCACGTCCCAGTAGCCGGCGGCCTTCTCCCCGTCGGGGCCGGTCATGACGTAGCTGACCCGACCACCCGGGCGGAGGTCGTGGTCGACGACGGTGGCCGGCCACGTGGGCGGGCCCCAGAAGCGCTCCATCTGGCGGGGGTCGGCGTACAGCTGCCACACCCGCTCGACAGCAGCGTCGTACTCGGCGACGACCGTCATCGTGTGGGCATCGAGGTTCTTGTCGACACGGGTGATGGGCATGCGACGCTTCTCCGGTTCTAGGGATCCTCGGCGAGGATCTGGTCCATCTGTGCGACGCGGTCACGCCACAGCAGCTCGAGGGCATCGAGGGCCCGGCGGGCGCCTCGCACCTGTTCGATGTCGCCCCGCACCAGCGACTCCCGGCCCCGCCGCTGCTTCGACACCAGCCCGGCCGCCTCGAGGACGGCCACGTGCTTGTGCACGGCGGCGAAGCTCATCGGGTGCTGCCGGGCCAGCGCCGAGATCGAGTGCGGCTCCACCAGCACCGTCCGCACGATGTCCCGTCGGGTGGGATCGGCGAGGGCGTGGAACACCATGTCGGTCTCCGGCGCGGTCCACTGATCTGCAACCATCTAGTTGTAGGTTCTAGCGTGGGCCAACCCCGTCGGCAACCCCAGCGCCACGCGGACCGGCCGCCCCGAAGGGCGGCCGGTCGCAGGGCCCGTGGTGTCGAGGGGGAGGGCTCAGAAGTCCTCCATGCCGCCGCCGGGCATGGCCGGGGGCGTCCTCGGGCTTGTCGGCGATGACCGCCTCGGTGGTGAGGAACAGCGCCGCGATCGACGCCGCGTTCTGCAGGGCGGAGCGGGTGACCTTGGTGGGGTCGGCCACGCCGGCCTTGATGAGGTCCTCGTAGTCGCCGGTGGCGGCGTTGAGGCCGTCGTTGCCCTCCATCATCTTCACCCGCTCGGTGGCCACGCCGGGCTCGATGCCGGCGTTGAGGGCGATCTGGCGCAGCGGCTCCTCGATGGCCTTGGCCACCAGGCGAGCACCGGTGGCCTCGTCGTCCACCTTGAGCTTCTTGGCCACGGCCAGCACCGCGTCCTGCGAGCGGACCAGGGCCACGCCGCCGCCGGGGACGATGCCCTCCTCGACCGCTGCCTTGGCGGTGGAGACGGCGTCCTCGATGCGGTGCTTCTTCTCCTTGAGCTCGACCTCGGTGGCGGCGCCGACCTTGAGGACGGCCACGCCACCGGACAGCTTGGCCAGGCGCTCCTGGAGCTTCTCCCGGTCGTAGTCGGAGTCGGTGTTGTCGATCTCGTTCTTGATCTGCTGGATGCGGCCCTTGATGTCGGCCTCGGCGCCGGCACCCTGGACGATGGTGGTCTCGTCCTTGGTGACGATCACCTTGGAGGCCGAGCCCAGCAGGTCGAGGGTGGTGCTCTCGAGCTTCAGGCCCACCTCCTCGGAGACGACCTGGCCACCGGTGAGGATGGCCATGTCCTGCAGCATCGCCTTGCGGCGCTCGCCGAAGCCGGGGGCCTTGACGGCGGCGCTCTTGAAGGTGCCGCGGATCTTGTTCACCACGAGGGTGGCCAGGGCCTCGCCCTCGATGTCCTCGGCGATGATCAGCAGCGGCTTGCCCGACTGCATGACCTTCTCGAGCACCGGGAGCATGTCGCGCACGGCGGTGATCTTGGAGCTCACGAGCAGGATGTAGGGATCCTCGAGCACCGTCTCCATGCGGTCGGGGTCGGTGACGAAGTAGGGCGAGATGTAGCCCTTGTCGAAGCGCATGCCCTCGACGAGGTCCATCTCGATGCCGAAGGTGTTGCTACTCCTCGACGGTGACCACGCCGTCCTTGCCGACCTTGTCGATGGCCTCGGCGATCACCTGGCCGATCTCCATGTCGTTGTTGGCGGAGATCGATGCGACCTGGGCGATCTGCTCCTTGGACTCGACGTCCTTGGAGAGCTTGGTGAGGTTGGCCACAGCCGCCTCGACGCCTGCCTCGATGCCCCGCTTGAGGGCCATCGGGTTGGCGCCGGCGGCCACGTTGCGCAGGCCCTCGCGGACCATGGCCCAGGCCAGCACGGTGGCGGTGGTGGTGCCGTCGCCGGCGACGTCGTCGGTCTTCTTGGCGACCTCCTTGACGAGCTCGGCGCCGATCTTCTCGAAGGGGTCCTCGAGCTCGATCTCCTTGGCGACGGAGACGCCGTCCTTGGTGATGGTGGGGGCGCCCCACTTCTTGTCGAGCACGACGTTGCGGCCCTTGGGGCCGAGCGTGACGCGCACGGCGTCGGCCAGCTTGTTCATGCCGGCCTCGAGGCCGCGGCGGGCCTCTTCGTCGAAGGCGATGGTCTTGGGCATCGGCGGGTGTTCCTCCGGTAGCGGGGTGGGTTGCGTTAGCACTCTCGGTGCGTGACTGCCAGCCAGTCAACCACTCCCGATCAGCACTCGCAACCGGCGAGTGCCAGCGGGACCGGGTCGTCGCACTTGACCGCCCGGTCTAGTTTCGACTCCGATGGGGTCGATGCTCGACGTCGTGGTGGTGGGGGCGGGCGTCGGCGGACTGGGCACAGCGCTGGCGCTGGGCCGGGCCGGGCACCACGTGACGGTGCTCGAGCGGGACGCCACTCCCCTGCCGGCCGACCCCCACGCCGCCTTCGAGTGGGACCGCCGGGGCGCCCCCCAGGTCCGGCACAGCCATGCGTTCCTCGCCCGTCTCCGGAACCTGCTGCGGGACCGCCACCCGGACGTGCTGCAGGACCTGCTCGATGCCGGGGCCACCGAGCTGCGCTTTCTCGAGATGATGCCCGACACCATCGACGACCGGTCGCCCCGCCCCGGCGACGAGGACCTGGTGGCACTGGCCTGTCGGCGAACGACCTTCGAGTGGGTGCTGCGCCGGTCCACCCTGGCTGCTCCCGACGTTGATCTGAGGGACGGCGTGGTGGTCGACGGCCTGGCCGCTCGCGACGACGCATCGGGCCTGCGCCGGGTCACCGGGGTGCACCTGGCCGACGGCGACGTGGTCGCCGGCGGACCTGGTGGTCCTGGCCGGAGGCCGGCGCGGCGATGTCCCGCGCTGGTTCGAGGACATCGGGGCCGGGCTGGTGGCCGAGGACGATGAGGACACCGGGATCGTGTACTGGTCGCGCTTCTACCGGCTCCTCAGGGAGGCCCCCGAGAGCGACGGTCCGATCGGCGCCGACCTCGGCTACCTCAAGTTCGCCGTGTTCCCCGGCGACAACGGCACCTTCTCGGTGACCCTGGCCACGCTCGACCGACGACGCGGGCACTGCGGACGCTCTCCACGCCCGCCCACTTCGACGCCGCCGCCCGGACGATGGCGCCCGATCGCCCCGTGGTTGGCGCCGGGGGTGAGCGAACCCATCACCGGGGTGCACCCGATGGCCCGCCTCCGCAATCGGATCCGCCGCTTCCTGGTGGCGGGCCGCCCGGCCGCCCTCGGGGTGGTGGCGGTCGGCGACGCCCACACCTGCACCAACCCGCTGTACGGGCGGGGCTGCTCCCTCGCCATGGTGCAGGCCGAGCTGCTGGCCGACGCGCTCGCTGAGCACCCGACGGCCGACGAGGCCCTCCACCTGGCCTACGAGGCCGCCTCGGCCCGCGAGGTGGAGCCCTGGTACCGGGCGGCGGTCCAGCAGGATCGGATGCAGCGCGCCGAGGCGGCCCAGCTCCTCACGGGGGAGGCGCCAGACGGGGGCCCGAGCGCGGGCGACGACGGCGACGAGGACCCCGCGGCGGTGTCTCGCCGCTTCATGCGCTCCGTGCTGCGCGAGGGCCTGCTGCCAGCCATGCGGACTGACCCCGCCGTCTTCCGCGCCTTCCTGCGGGGCTTCAACCTCCTCGAGCCACCGGAGGCGCTGCTGCAGGACGCCGAGGTGGTGGCGACGGTGATGGACGCCTACCAGCGGCGCGACGAGCGACCCCCCGATGCCCCGTTCGGCCCGGAGCGCGAGGGGCTGCTGGCCCTGCTGGCTGCTGCCTGACTGCTGGCTGCTGCCTGAACGGTGCGGAACCGGTGGCCGGTGCGCTGCCCGCCAGGCACCGACCACCGGGGCCGCGTCGAGGGCCGCGTCGCCCGGGGCTCAGGCGTCGGCGGCCGCCGAGAGCTGCGCTCGGAGCTTGGCGGCGATCTGCTCGGGATCGGTCGGCTTGGACAGGTAGGCGTCGGCCCCCAGCGCCCAGCTCCGCACGAGGTCCCGCTCCTCGCTGAGGCAGGTGAGCATCAGCACCCAGGTGTGGGGGGCCAGGCCCCGCTCCCGCCGCACCTCGAGCACGTCGTAGCCGCTCAGGTCCGGCATCATCACGTCGAGGATCATCGCCGCGGGCGGGTCCGTCTCCAGCACCTGGAGCGCCTCGGCCCCGGAGCTGGCCGACCGCACCGAGAACTCGGTGCCGAGGCAGTAGCCGAGCATGGCTCGGACGTCAGGGTCGTCATCCACCACCAGCACGACGGGCAGGTCCATAGGTTCGGATCGACGGGACCCCCCGTTGGGTTGAGCCGATTGGTCCGAACGGCCCACCAGCGGGCCGTGGGCGGATCAGCCGCCGGCGACGGCGGGGATGATCGAGACGGTCTCGCCGTCGGGCACCGGGGTGGCCATCGCCTCCAGGAACCGCACGTCGTCGTCGGCGACGAACACGTTGACGAACCGGCGCAGGCCGCCGTCGTCGTCGAGGATCCGCTCGGCGAATCCGGGGTGCTGCGCCTCGAGGGCGGCGAGAACGTCGCCCACGGTGGCACCGTCGACCGACACCTCAGAGGCCCCTCCGGTGAGGGTGCGGAGGGTGGTGGGCACTCGAACGGTGACGCTCATCGGGATCAGCTCTCCGGGGTCAGGGGGGCAGCGGCGATCGTACAGAACCGGCGCGGAGGGTCGGCCATTCCCCGTGGCCGGTGGCGACGTCGCAGGTTGCCGCTCCAGGGGGACCCAGGTTGAATGGCGCCGTGCGTCGGCCCATCTTCCGGACGTTCCACCACGGTGGCTTCGACGCCGGCGCCCTCGCGGAGCAGAAGGCAGCTCGCGGCCACGTGGTGTCGGTGTGCCTGCCAGCGCGGGACGAGGCATCCACCGTCGGCGCCATCGTGACCCAGGTCCGGCACCACCTCGTGGAGGGCTGCGGCCTCGTGGACGAGGTGCTGGTGATCGACGACCATTCCACCGACGCCACCGCCCAGGTGGCGGCCGAGGCCGGCGCTCGGGTGGTGCACGTCGACGAGGTGCTCCCGGAGCTGGGTCCGGGGCACGGCAAGGGCGAGGCGCTCTACAAGTCGGTGGCGGCCGCCCGAGGGGACCTGATCGCCTGGTGCGACGCCGACATCCGCGACTTCGAGCCCCACTTCGTGGTGGGGCTCCTGGGCCCGCTGCTGCAGCGGCCCGACATCGGCTTCGTCAAGGGCTTCTACGACCGCCCGGTCACCGGGAGCCCCCACGGCGGCGGGCGGGTGACCGAGCTGATGGCCCGGCCCGTGATCGCCGCGCTGTTCCCCCATCTGGCTTCGATCGTCCAGCCCCTGGCGGGCGAGTACGCCGGACGGCGCTCCCTGCTGGAGCGGCTCCCCTTCGTGCAGGGCTACGGCGTCGACCTGGCGCTGCTGATCGACATCGCCGAGCTGGAGGGCACCGAGTCCATCGCCCAGGTGGACCTCGGCGTGCGCCGGCACCGGAACCGCCCCCTCGAGCAGCTGGGTCCGCAGGCCCTGGCCGTGCTCCAGGCCGCCTTGGCCCGCTCGGGCGCCCCGGCCACCCAGCCCGCCTCTCTCGTGCGACCCGATGCCGAGCCGGTCGAGGTCGGGGCCGAGGAGCGACCGCCCCTCGTCGACGTGGCTGGCTACCGGCGCCGTACCGCGTAGATCCTCCCGAGGCGTCCAGGTTGGCCTAGGTCATTGGACCCAGAAAGTCCTCAAGGTGACCACGGAGCGTGGCCGATGGAGGGAGGGACAAACCGACCAGCACCAGGGCGAGACTGGAGCACGTTCTCCCATGACGGTCACCGTGGCCCCTACCACGCCAGTGGTCATCGACCTCGACGACCCGCCGGCTGGCCACCGACTCGCCGAGCTGATCCAGGCCCTCACGGGCTGCAGCATCGAGCGAGCGGAGCTGGCGCTGAGCGACCCGACCCCGGCCGGACCAGCCGACCCCGACGCCGCCGTCCTGACCATGGCGCGAGCCATGGTCTCCCTTCGGGCGACGGCGGCGCATGCTCGGGCCGGGGCCCCTCCGCCCGCTCTCTGAGCAGCGAGCGCTGGTGACCCAGCGCGCGCTCTCGACCGTCCGCTAGCTGGAGCGGGTCGGACCCGCCCCCACCCCCTGCGTCGTGTCGCCGTCTGGCGCCGCTCCGCTTGGCGCGGCTCCGTCCGGCGTGGTCCCGGCGGTGGTCGTGGCCCCGTCGCCTGGCGTTTCCCCTTCGAGGCTGTCGGCTGCACCCGGCGCGCCCGCTGCCCTGCTGCCCGAGTGGATGCCACCGTCGTGGGCGGCTTCCCACCGCGCCTCGATCTCGTCGAGAGGCTCCCCCAGCACGTAGTGGCGCCAGGCGTGGCCGCACACGATCTTGAGCACCGCGGTGGTGGGGACGGCGAGGAGCAGCCCGAAGAACCCGCCCAAGGTGCCACCGGCGAGGAGAGCCAGCATCACCACGGCCGGATGGATCTTGACGGCCCGTTGCATCACGATCGGGCTGATGAAGTGGTTGTCGATCTGCTGGACGACCGCCATCACCACCGCCACGGCGATGGCCTTGCTGAGCCCGCCGCCGGTGGTGAGGGCGATGATGATCCCGGGTACGGCGCCCACCCACGGGCCGATGAGCGGGATCATGTTGAAGAGGCCGGCGATCATCCCGACGATGAGCCAGAAGGGCAGGTCGATGATGAGCAGCCCGATCGACGACATCGTGCCCACCACGAACGCCACGGCCAGCTGGCCGCGGAAGTAGCCGCCGATGGCAGTGCTGAGCCGCCGGCTGACCACCATGGCGTCGCCGCGGGCCCGGTCCGGCACCAGGGACCGGAAGACCTGGCGGATGTGGGGCAGGTCGATCAGCAGGTAGAAGGCGATGATCGGGGCCAGGATGAAGATGATCCCGACGTGGAACACCCGCAGCGCCAGCTCCCTGGCGGTGTCGATCTGGGCGGCGAAGCGCTCCTGGCGCTCCTCGTCGGTGATCACGCCGTCGCCGTTGGTGTCGGCCGCCTCCTCCGCTGAGAACTGGTCCTCGAGCTCCTGGTAGGTGGGGACCCGCACCGGCCAGCCGTCCTCCTCCGACCGGGCGGACAGGTCGTCGATCTGCTCCTCCAGGTCGCGCCGGAGCTCGGGCCACTCGGCGGCCAGGTCGTCGTACTGCTGGGTGGCCAAGGGCGCCACGAGGAAGACGGTGATCACCATGAGAGCCAGGACCCCGAGGTAGGCGATGCCTGTGCCCAGCACCCGGGGCACGTGGCGCGCCTGCAGGCCGGCGACGATGGGGTTGAGCAGGAACACGATGGCCCCTGCGAGGATCAGCGGCGGCCAGATCACCCGGACGATCCAGGCCAGGACCCCGAGGAGCAGCAGCACCGCGGCGACCCCGCAGAAGGCCCAGGAGACGGCACCCGCCCGTCGTAGGCGTTCCACGATGGGGGCGTCGGTGGCGCTCATCTTGTCCTGATCATGCCCTGTGAGCCGCCAGCACGTCGGCCACCACCGCCTCGATGCAGGAGACGGCGCCGTCTCGCGCCCGGACCTCCCCGAAGCGGTCGACCAAGCTGATCGCCTCGACGAGGCGCTCGGCCCCGTCGAAGACCTCGCCCGCCACCGCCACCACTGGCACCCCCAACGAGGCGGCCAGCTCGACCACGCCCCCCACCACCTTGCCCTCGAAGCTGTGGGCATCGAGGAAGCCCTCCCCGGTGATCACCAGGTCGGCTCCCTCGATGTGCTCGTCGAGGCCCACCTCCTCGGCCACCAGGTCGAACCCGCTGACGAGGGTGGCCCCAGCGGCCGCCAGCCCGCCGGCCAGCCCCCCAGCGGCTCCGGCGGCGTCCAGGGTGGTCACGTCGACGCCGTGCTCCTCGAGGTACACCTGGGCCAGGCGCTCCAGCCGCCGCCGGAGCAGCTCGACCTGGGCGGGGTTGGCCCCCTTCTGGGGCGCATAGGTGGCGGCGGCGTCCACGAACCCCACCCGGGCGTCGCAGGCCACCAGCAGCTCCACCCCCTTCAGCCGTCCGAGCGGGTGCAGGGCCCGTAGGGCGGCCAGGCCTCCGTCGGTGGATGCGGAGCCGCCCAGGCCCACGATGACGCGCCGAGCGCCGGCGTCGACCGCTGCCCCGATCAGCTCGCCGGTGCCGACGGTGGAGGCGGCCACAGCGTCGTTCCCTTCGGCGCCACCGGCCAGGACCAGACCGGATGCCTCCGCCATCTCGATCACGGCGGTGCGGCCGTCCAGCCGCCAGCGGGCCGCCACCGGGTGGCCGAGCGGACCGGTGACGGTGGTGGTGCGGTTGGGGCCGCCCAGGGCATCGAGGGTCCCCTCCCCGCCGTCGGCCATGGGCACCTCGGTGCAGTCCCACCCGGCTCGTCGCGCCGCCCGGCCGATGGCGGCCGCCGCCTCGCGAGCGGTGGCGGTCCCTCGCAGCTTGTCGGGGGCAGCAACGACGCGCACAGGGCCATGGTGGCCCATCGCAGCCGGGGCGCGGCGCTGGGTACGGTGGCGCAGCCATGCCCAGGTCCACCCCCCAACGCCCCGTCGTCCTGGTGTCCAACCGCGGACCCGTCACCTTCGAGCGCACCGCCGACGGGCTCACCAGCCGGCGCGGAGCCGGTGGCCTGGTCTCGGGGATCGGGCCGATCGTGGCCCAGAGCGACTCCCCGTGGCTGGCCGCGGCCATGACCGACGGCGACCGGGAGGCCGCCGCCACCGGCACCGTCGACGCCGACGGGTTCCGCGTGCGGCTGCTCGCCCTGGAGCCCGAGCAGTACCGGCTGGCCTACGACGTCGTCAGCAACGGCACCTTGTGGTTCGCCCACCACGGCCTGTGGGACCTGGTCCGCCAACCCGCGTTCGACGCCGGGTGGGCCGAGGCCTGGGACGCCTACCGGGCGGTGAACCGGGCCTTCGCCGACGCGGTGGCCGAGGAGGCGCCGGAGGGAGCGGCCGTCTTGGTGCAGGACTACCACCTCTGCCTGGTGGCCCCCCGGGTGCGCGAGCTGCGACCCGACCTCGACTGCGTCCACTTCCACCACACCCCCTTCGCCCCGCCGGTGTGGCTCCGACCCCTGCCCGGCGCGGCCGCTCGAGAGCTGCTGGAGGGGTTGGCCGCCCACACCGCCTGCGGGTTCCACAGCGCCCGCTGGGCAGCCGACTTCGCAGCGTCGGCCCACGACCTCGCTGGGCTCGACGTGGCGACCTTCGTCGCCCCGCTGGCCTCCGACCCCGACGACATCCGCAAGGCGGCCGCCTCCGCCGAGTGCGATGCCGCGCTGGCCTCCCTCGATGCTCTCGTGGGCGACCGCACGGTGATCGGACGGGTGGACCGGGTGGAGCTGTCCAAGAACCTGGTGCGCGGGTTCCAGGCGTTCGACCACCTCCTCGCCTCCCACCCCGAGCACCGCCGGCGGGTTGTGTTCGTGGCCAACGCCTACGCCTCCCGCGAGGGGGTGCCCGCCTACGCCGCCTACCGGGCCGAGGTGGAGGCGGAGGTGGCCCGGGTGAACGACCGGTGGGGCGATGCCGACTGGACGCCCGTCCTGCTCGACGTGGAGGACGACTTCCCTCGCTCGGTCGCCCTCCTGCGCCGGGCCGACGTGCTGCTGGTGAACCCGATCCGCGACGGCCTCAACCTGGTGGCCTCCGAGGGGGCGCTGGTGAACGACCGCGACGCCGTGCTGGCGCTGTCCCCGGAGGCGGGGGCGTGGGAGCGGTTCGCCCCCCAGGCCCTTGAGGTCCCTCCCTTCGACGTGGCCGGCACCGCGGCGGTCCTGCACGAGGCGCTCGTGATGCCCGCCGCCGAGCGTGCCGAGCGGGCGGCGGCGCTGCGGGCTCTGGCCGAGGACCGCACGCCGGCGGGCTGGTTCGACGACCAGCTGGCTGCTGCCCGGCGCTGACCGCTGCAGCCCGGCGCTGACCGCTACAGCCCGGCGCTGACCGCTACAGCAGGGCGCGGAGCAGGCTGACCGTCCCCTCGGGGCCGTCGACGTGGACGTCGGCCTGATCGAGGAGGCGGGGCGAGGCGTCGGGCGTGTGGACGGCCACCTTCACGGTGGTGCGGCCTGCGGCGGCGAGCCGGTCGAGGGCGGCAAAGGCGGGGAGGTCGCCCTCGTCGTCGCCGAGGTAGGCCACCGTCACCATCCCCATCGAGCGCTGCTCCACCACAGTCCCCTTGTCGACGTCGATGGGCGGGTGGAGCTCGATCGACATCTTGGCCGGGCGCAGCAGCACCCCGGCGCGCGCCGCCGCCTCCACGGCCCAGGCCTTCGTCGCCCGCTCCACCTCGGGCCGCTGTCGGAAGTGGAGCGTGAGCGACAGCCCCTTGTCCTCCACGTCGAGGCCTTCGGGCCCGTCACGCCGGGCAGCCGTCGAGAGCTCGGCCACCACCGCCCGCCACCGGGCCGCCGCCGGGTGCTCGGCCACCGGGCCCCCGACCGCCGACTCCAGCCCGTAGAGGCCGTGGAGCTCGATCTCGGCGGGCACGTGGCGCTGGAGAAAGGCCACCGGCCGACCCGACACCACCGCCACCCGTCCCATGGCTGCGTGCAGCCGCTGGAGCAGCTCGGCCACGCCCGGCAGGGGGCGGGCCTGGTCGGCCTGAGGGACGATGGGAGCAAGGGTGCCGTCGAAGTCGAGGAACAGCGCCGTCTCGAGGGGCGACCGGCGCAGGGCGGCGATGGCGTCGTCCACCGCGGCGACCCTAGGGGGTGGCGGGACAGGTACCGTCGCCTGATGGCTCGGCGCGCAGCGTGGGTGGCAGCTGCGGCCATCGTGGTGATGGCCGGGTGCCGGACCGACACCGTCGCCTTGGGCTTCGACCCCGCCGTCGGGGCGGTGTTCCGCTACCGCTACGAGGTGGACGCCACCATCACCACGGTGGTGGAGGGAGGGGCACCCGAGGTCACCGAGGTGACCAGCACCGTGACCTCGGAGCAGGAGGTGGTGGAGCGAACGGCCGCCGGACTGGTGGTCGAGGTGCGGCTGCGGGCCGACGAGGGCGTCCCGCGGACCGCAGTGGTGCTGCTCGACCGGGCCGGGTCGCTGGGCGCCATCCAGCAGGTCGACGGCCTGTCGGTGGACCTGGTGGGCCTCCCCTCGGCGGGGGCCCTCCTGGCGTCCACCGCCACCGAGCCCCCTTCCGGACCCCTTCGCCTCGGCGATCGGTGGCCCATCGAGGACGGCCTCCTGCGCGGCAGCGGCCGGCTCGACCGGCTCGGGGTGGTCGACGGCCGGGACGTGGCCGTGGTGGCATCCCGGCTCGACGAGCAGATCGAGGACACCACCACCGTCGACGACAGCCTGGTGACCCTCGCCGGGCTCCTCCGGTCCACCACCTCCACGGCCTTCGACCTCGCCGACGGGGCCATCCGTCGAGCCCGCACCCGCTCGGAGGGCACCGTGGACGCGCTGATCTCACCGCCCCCGAACGTGGATGCGCCACCGGTGGCGGCCACCATCACCTACGAGCTCAGGGTCCGCACCACCCGGCTGGGGTGACGTCGGCAGCGGGACGTCAGGCGGGACGTGCGGTAGGCGGGAGGTCAGTTGGCGGGAGCGGTCGTGCTGGGCGTGAGGCCCGCCAGATCGGTGCCGATCACCACCACCACGCTGGCCCCTGCGATCGGCCCAGGGGGCGTGGTGGGCAGTGCGGCCGGGACGACGGTGGCGGGCGCGCCGAGGGCGGCTACCACGGCAGCGGCCTCCGCCTCGAAGCCGGGGGCGAAGTACACCTGGCTGACGGCGGCGTCGCCGGGGGCGTCGGCGTTGGCCCCTGACGGGTTGGTGAGCTGGTAGCCGGCGGCGGTCAGGAACTCGCTGTACTTGCCGGCCACCCCGGACGTGCCGGAGTCGTTGAGCACGATGGTTGGGACCTCGGCCGGCGGGCGGACGGGGGCGGCGGTGGTGGAGGTGGTGCCGTCGGTGCCCTCGTCGGTCCCGGCGTCGCCACCGTCGGCCGCCGAGTCCGTCGCCCCGCCGGGGCCCCCGGTGGAGGTGACAGCCTCCGACGTGTCGAGGCCGTTGCGGAGCAGGAACAACCCGATCACCACGGCGACCACCACCAGGGCGGCCCCGCGAGCGGGGTTGACGGTGGGTTCGGCAGGGCGACGTCGAGCCATGGGTGAAGTCTCCCCTATCGGCCGTCGAGCTGGCTCATCGGCCGGCCCTCCACACGCGCCCGGCGCCGCCGCTCCCGCACCCGACGAAGCCGACGCACCAGCAGCGGGTCGTAGTCCAGGGCCTCGGGATCGTCGAGCAGCTCGGTGAGCAGCTGGTAGTACCGCGTGCCCGAGAGCTCGAAGCGCTCCTTGATCGCCGTGTCCTTGGGACCCGGCTCGGTCCACCAGCTTCGCTCGAAGTCGAGGATCGCCCGGTCGCGCTCGGTGAGTGCCATCGGGGACAGGCTGGCCGCTGGACGAGGGTGGATCAAGGACCCTCGCCCGACGAGGGGTACGTTGTCACTCCGACTCGCCGGGTTAGCTCAGCTGGTAGAGCACTTCTCTTGTAAAGAAGAGGTCGTCGGTTCGACCCCGACACCCGGCTCCACGACCGTCCCTCAGAGCGTCGACCTGCCACCGGGCTTCGTGTGACCGCTCAGCGGTCGAGCCCGTGTGTTGCGGACCTTCGACAGTCCCAGGAGCGCACCGCCCACGGCCAGCGTCAGGCCACCGGCGACGGTGAGGTCCTGGTTGGTTCCCGTGGCCGGCAGATCCGGTCGTCCGCTGCTCGTCGATGTCGACCGGCCGTCGGAGGTCCCCGACGTGCCATCCGACCTGGCGTCAGACGTGCCGGCGTCCGTGCCGTCTGTGGCTGCATCCGTGCCACCCGGGCCGGTGTCTGCTCCATCTGTCGCTGCATCCGTGCCACCCGGGCCGGTGTCCGTGCCGTCTGTGGCTGCATCCGTGCCACCCGGGCCGGTGTCTGCTCCATCTGTGCCACCTGGGGCGGAGCACGTCGGGCGGGTGATGGTGTTGGTGTGGAGGGTGACGGACTCGGTCTGCGCGAGAAGCCGACCCTCGATCTCTGCTCCCGTGGCGGCGGTGATGGCCGCGCTGGCCATCACCGTGCCGATGAGATCCGAGTTCGTGCCCAGGGTGGCCGAGCTTCCGATCTGCCAGAACACGTTGCAGGCGGTCCCCCCGCCCAGCACGATGACCCGGCTGGCGGAGGCCGTGATGAGGGTGGAGTCGGCTTGGAAGATGAACACGGCATTGGGGTCGCCAAGGGTGTTGAGCGTGAGGGTGCCGGTGATGCCGAGCGTCTCGTTGCCGTACACGCCTGGTGTCAGCGTCAGGCCGCCGAGCTCGGTCTCGACGTCGACCGTCGGACCCCGGCCGGCGGCCACGTTGAAGGCCGTGGCCAGGTCGGTCTTGGCCTGTTCGGCTACGGCCCCGCCCGGGTAGTTGGCGCCGTCGAGGGTGACCTCCCCGAAGCCCGTCTCGGAGTCGGTCGGGTGGGTGCCCACGTCGCCGGTGATGGTGGTTGGCCCGGTGTTCGTGATCCCGGCACCGGCGAGGACCGCGAAGCTCGTGGCGGTACCGAGCTCGATCGGCGCCTGCCGCGGCGTTGGCGTCGACAGCCGGGAGCAGCAGCACGGCTCCCAGGGTCATGCTCGCTACGGAGACGACCCGGGTGAACGCTCGGCGGCCTCGCGGACCACGGCGGAGGGGGTGGACGGTGGACTGCGCATGCACGACGTTCCTCTTCCAAAGGGAATGGAGAGGTCGCGTCGAGCCTCGGCGGCCGCCGCACCACAGGGATGCGCCGTGTCCAAACCAGGCGTTCGCTCTCGGGTTCCTTCTCTATCGTCCGGTTCGGCGGGCTACTTGACCCCCGCCGCGGACCCCAGGCGCACCCGGGCAGCGTCTTCCTCGCCACGCACAGTGGCCACATTTGGGTCATTCGGCCTATTGTGCCCAGAGGAGGGCTCGGCTGGCGGGCCCCAGGGGGCGAAGGGGCAACACATGATCTCTCGACGACGATTGCAGCGCACCGCGGTGGCCGTCGGCGCGATCGGCCTGCTCACCTTGGCGGTTGCGGTGCCGGGGACGACGGCGGCCGCCGACACCACCTGCGCGGGCGGGACCACGCTCGGTCCGGTCGACCTCGGATGTCTGACCGACCACCTCTTCGTGTTCACCGATGGCAGCCAAGACGCCAACTGGCAGAGCTCGTCGAAGGGCTACGTGGGGAACGTCGCCGTCGATGGGCTCGATGCCGACGAGCGGACGTCGGGCACCATCGCCTACCGCGGGGTGATCACCACCAACGACACGAACCTCGGGGCGTGGCAGAAGATCGTCACCGACAACCCCACCCAGGCTTCGTCCGCCACCGGAGCCCAGCTCTGGCTTCAGGACCTGACCGCCACGTTGACGTCGGCCATAGCAACGATCGACGGGCTGGTCGCCTCCCCGGGCTACGAGGACCGTTCGGCGCAGTCGCTCCACGGTCTCAACACCCAGGATGGCCAGCCCGACGAGATCGTCATCAACGTGACCAAGGGGCTGAAGGTCTCCACGCCCATCACGATCACCGGTGACGCCGAGGACCTCTTCTTCCTGCGGTGGGACGCCGACCGAAGCGCCTCGGGTCTTCAGGGGCAGGTGAAGTTCCAGAGCGGCGGCGCCATCGTTCCGGGCGGTGACCTCGGCCCGAGCAGCTTCGTGCACATCGCCGGCGACATCAACGCCTCGGGCGGCGGGTCCACGCCGCCGGCTCCC
This sequence comes from uncultured Microthrixaceae bacterium, assembly GCA_963795165.1. Taxonomy (GTDB): domain Bacteria; phylum Actinomycetota; class Acidimicrobiia; order Acidimicrobiales; family VFJN01; genus VFJN01. The sequence goes on from CAWCGT010000001.1 coordinate 1,711,574, forward strand.
TACCCGCAGGGGCCCCGACTCGACGATGGCACCGGCGCGCTGATCACCGGCGGCAAGGACTTCAGCGGCGGCGGGTTCTTCACCGGCTACTGGCTGACGACCGGAGCCCCCGACACCGGCCGCACGGCGTCGCTCAGCAACGCAGTGTTCGTGGGCGGGTGGTACTCGCTGACGACGAAGTTCAGCATGACCAGCGGGACGAGCGGCGTGCACGTCGGCCCGCCGGCGGGCGGTGGCGGCTACGAGACCACCGGAGGCGGCGGGACCTCAGGCGGCTACGGCTGAGCCGATGACCGGGCCGGGCGGGTCGACGGCATGGTTGCCGCTCGACCCGCCCGGTAGCCAGCGCGCAGCGCACCGCTCTTGTAGACAACTCTTGTAGACAAGATGTCGTCGGTTCGATCCGGCACCCGACTCCATGAGCGACCGCACCGACCCCGACGCGTCACTGATCTTCGATGTCGGCCTGCACACGGGCGAGGACTCCGCCTTCTACCTGGCCAAGGGGTTTCGCGTGGTCGCGGTCGAGGCGATGGAACCGCTCTGTCAGCAGGCCGCGGAGCGCCTGCGCGACGCGTTGGAGGAGGGCCGGCTCACCATCGTGAACAAGGCCGTCACACCGACTGCGGGGCCGGTGACCTTCTACGCCAACTCCACCACCACGTGGGGCACGACCGACCCCGGGTGGGCCGCCCGCAACGCGCAGCTGGGGTCCCCGTCAGAGGAGGTGACGGTGGAGGGCGTCCGGTTCGCCGACCTGCTCCGGGAGCACGGCACGCCGTACTACCTGAAGGTCGACATCGAGGGAGCCGACCGGCTCTGCCTGGAGGGGCTGGCCGAGACGGCCGATCGTCCCACCCACCTGTCCATCGAGTCGGACAAGTCATCCTGGAAGGGGCTCCGTGCCGAGTTCGACCTCCTCGACGAGCTCGGCTACACCCGCTTCAAGGTGGTCTCCCAGCCCGACGTGCCCGCACAGCGCTGCCCCCGTCCGGCCCGCGAAGGCACCTACGTGGACCACCGGTTCGAGCCCGGGTCCAGCGGGCTGTTCGGTGAGGAAGCCCCTGGGCCGTGGCTGACACGCCCTCAGGCCCTCCGTCGCTACCGAGCCATCTTCCTGCGGTACCGCCTCTACGGCGACGCCGGGTTGCTGCGCAGGCACTCGCGGTGGCGCATCGTGCGCAGGGGCCTGCGATCCCTGAGGACCCTCGCACGGCGGGCACTGGGGCCGGCGCGCTGGTACGACACGCACGCCACCCGCCCAGGGTGACGACCCACCTCCGGAACGACTAGGCGATGAGGGCGAGGTCGTCGTGGCGGTCGGACTCGGCCCGGTCGGCGAGGTGCACCTCGAGCTTGCGCTTGATGCGCTGGAGGGCGTTGTCGATCGACTTCACGTGGCGGTCGAGGTGCTCGGCGATGTCCTGGTAGCTCTTGCCCTCCACGTAGAGGGCGAGCACGTCGACCTCGAGCCCTGAGAGCACGTCGGCCAGGTTGTCCTTGATCGCCTCGAAGCGATCGGCCGCCACCAGGCGGTCCGCCGGGTCGTCGCCCTTGTGGTTGACGTGGATGAGCTCCTCGACGGCCCGCTCGCCCGCGTCGTCGCCGGTGCGGCTCCCCGAGATGGACACGTACTGGTTGAGCGCCTGGTGCTTCTGCCGGGTGGCCGTCTTGATGGCCGTGATGATCTGCCGGGTGATGCACAGCTCGGCGAAGGCCCGGAACGACGACTGGTGCTCGGGTCGGAAGTCGCGGGCGGCCTTGTACAGGCCGATCAGCGCCTCCTGCTCCACGTCGTCGCTGTCGGCGCCCACCAGGAAGTAGCTGCGGGCCTTGGCCCGAGCGAACCGCCGGTACCGGGTGATGATCACCTCGAGTGCGTCCTGACAGCCGCTCTGGAAGCGGGCGACCAGCTGGAGGTCGGTCAGATCGGTGAGAGCGGTGTGGTGCTGTCGGACGTTCACGGCGGTGGTGCTCCTGCTGGTACGACGGAGTGCTGCGGTTGCTGCTACCCGGGGTAGCCGGAAGTGACTAGTCAGGTTGAACCATGGGAGGGGCCATGTGTCAATGGTCACTCCCCCGTCAGCCCCCAGAAATCGGCACGCAAACTGCCGGAACCGCCCCGAACCGGACGAACCGGAAGCAAGGAATGGTCGAACGGACTAGTCCGTCGCGCCGCCCGGTCGCCGCGCCCGGGCCACCTCGAAGCAGGCCAGCGCCCCAGCCACCGATACGTTCAGTGAGTCCAGCGCTCCGCTGAGTGGGATCTGGGCAACCACGTCGCACCGTTGCCGAACCAGGCGCGACAGCCCGGCCCCTTCGGCCCCCAGCACCACCGCGATGGGCCCGTCGGCGGCCGGCAGGTCCCACACCGTGGTGGAGCCCCCGCTGTCGAGGCCCACCACCCACACGCCGTGGCCGGCCAGCTGCTGCAGGGCGGCGGGCAGGCCTCCGACGATGGCCATGGGGAGGTGCTCCACGGCGCCAGCGGCCGCCTTGGTGACCGTGGGCGTGATGTGCACGGCCCGGTGCCGGGGCAGCACCACCCCGGTGGCGCCCGCCCCCTCGGCCGAGCGCAGCAGAGCCCCCAGGTTCCCGGGGTCGGTGACGCCGTCGACCGCCACCAGGAACGGCGCCCGGCCGCCGAGGCGGGTGGTGGCGAGGTCGTCGAGCGACGCCTCCGGCAACGGGGCCGCCTTGGCCAGCACCCCCTGTGGGGCCTCGCATCGGGCCTCGGCGAAGAAGCGCCCGCGGCCCACCTGCCGCACCGGCACCCGCTCGGCCTCGGCCAGCTCGCGGATGTCCTCGAGCACGTCGGCCGGGTCCTGCTCGGCCAGCAGCCAGACCTCGCGGACCTTGCGGCGACCGGCCAGCAGCAGCTCCCGCACGGCGTGCCGGCCCTCCACCTGGTCGCCGCCCAGCCCCTGGCGCCGCCCACCCTGGCGGGCACCGCCCCCGGCGGCCTGCTTGCCCCGTGGGGCTCCAGACGCGCGCCGGCCGGTGCCCGGGGGGACCCGTCCCGGCGTGGGCGAGCGTCGCGTCACCCCACGGGCCGCTGTGCCCTTGGTGGGCTTCTTGCGCGGCTTGCTCACGAGGCCCCGAGCTCGGTGGCGGTCACCAGGCCGACCGCATAGCAGGCGATCCCCTCCCGGCGACCGAGGGCACCGAGGCCCTCGGCGCGCTTGGCCTTCACGGAGACGGGTGCGCCCACCGCCGCCGTCAGGGCGGCCTCGATCTCGCCCCGGCGGGGCGCCAGCTTGGGGGCCTCCAGCACCACCGTGCAGTCGACGTTCCCTGGTTCCCACCCGGCCGCTCGGACGTCGGCCACCGCCTGCCGGAGCAGGTCGAGGCTGTCGGCTCCGGCCAGCGCCGGATCGGTGTCGGGGAAGTGCTGCCCGATGTCGCCCAGGCCGGCCGCGCCGAGCAGGGCGTCGGTGACGGCGTGGGCGATCACGTCGGCGTCGCTGTGGCCCGCCAGCCCTCGCTCCCCGTCGAACACCACCCCACCGAGCACCAGCGGACGGCGGGGGTCGTCGCTGAAGGGGTGGATGTCGAAGCCCTGGCCGACGCGGGTGGCGGTCACCGGCACCAGAGCTCGGCCACCTGCAGGTCGGCCGGAGTGGTCACCTTGATGTTGGTCGGGTCGCCGTCCACGACCACCACCCTGCCACCCGCCGCGTCCACCAGCGAGGCGTCGTCGGTCCCCTCGCCGCCGGCCCCGTGGGCGGCGCGCAGGGCGGCGGCCCGGAACCCCTGCGGCGTCTGCACCGCCACGAACCGGGCACGGTCCACGGTCGTGCCTCTCAGGTCGCGCAGCGTGTCCGACACCGCCACGGCTGGGACGGCGGCGTCGGCCCCTGCCTCGATGGCCGCCAGCACGCTGCGCCACACCTCGGGCACCGGGACGGGGCGAGCGGCGTCGTGCACCACGATCACCTCGGCGTCGTCGGGAACGGCCGCCAACCCAGCCCGCACCGACGCCGACCGGGTGGCACCCCCGGCCACCACCGTCGATGCCAGGGGCTCCGCAGCCCCGGCCGCATCGGCCGGCACCACCAGCACCACCCCGTCACAGTGCGTGGCTGCCGCCCGAAGGGCCCAGTCGATCACCCTGGCCCCGGCGAGGGGTTGGTACTGCTTGCGGTCGCCGAAGCGCTCGCCGCGGCCGCCGGCCACCACGATCGCCCAGGTCGACATGATCTGGACGATACCGCCAGTGAAATCCGTCACTAGGCTCCCGCCCGTGGTCGATCGGGATCTGATCCGCGGCACCGAGCTCTTCGCACAGCTCTCCGACGATGAGCTCGACCGGATCGTCGCGTCCGTGGTGCCGCGCGACCTGCGACGCGGGGACGTGGTCTTCGAAGAGGGAGCCGAGCCCAAGCACCTCTACGTGGTCGACGACGGGCGCATCGCCATCGCCAGCCGGTCCGACGACGGGCGCGAGTCCGTCTTCGCGCTGATGGAGCGGGGTGAGCTCTTCGGCGAGATGGGGCTCCTCGACGGCCTGGGGCGCTCAGCGGAGGCCCGAGCACTCGAGCCCTCCCAGATCATGGAGATCCCCTACGACCCGGTCCGGGACGTGTTCCAGGCCCGCCCCGAGCTGCTGTGGGGCGTGGTGAGCCTCCTCGCCGGCCGGCTCCGGAGCATGGACTCCGCTCTGGCCGACTCGGTGTTCCTCGACGTCACCGGGCGCACGGCCAAGCGCCTGCTGGAGCTGGGCGATGGCGAGGACGAGTTCCAGCTGCCTGTCACCCAGGAGGAGCTGGCGGGGATGGTCGGCGCCTCCCGCGAGCGGGTCAACAAGGCAATCGCCAGCTTCGTGCGCCTCGGCTGGATCGACCAGTCCGAGCGGCGCTACGTGATCCTCGACCGCGAGCAGCTCACCCGTCGGGCTCGCTAGCCGGCCAGGAAGGCCATCGCCTTCTGCCAGGCGTCGGCGGCGTCGTCGGGCCGGTGGGCGGGACGGGTGTCGTCGTGGACGAAGCCGTGGTCGGCGCCCTCGTAGCGGACCACGGTGATCCCCGCGGCCTCGGCAGCCGTCACGTCGTCGGGCGGCGTCCACTGGTCGACCGTGCCGACGATGGCCATGGTGGGGCAGGCCCCATCGGCCTGCACGGCCTCTAGCGGCTCGATGGCGCCCTCGCTCCGCCAGTCCGGCGGCACCTTGAGCATCCCGTAGAAGGCCACCGCCCGGTGAAACCGGCCCGTCCCGGCTGCCTTGAGCGTGAACATGCCGCCCATGCAGAAGCCGGTGATCCCCACCGGGTCCACCTCGAGGAGGTCGGCGGCGGCGGTCAGGTCGGCCAGGAGGGCCTGGTCGTCGATGGTCGCCACCGCCCCGAGGCGCTCCTCCAGGGGCATGTCCTCCCGGCCCGGCCACGGCTCCACCGCGGCCACCGCCCACCCCTGCTCGTCGGCGATCCGCTGGGCGTGGCCGTCGAAGAGCGGGCGGAGCCCCATGATGTCGGGGATCACCACCAGCCCCCGGTCGGCGCGGCGGCCGGCGGCCGGCCGGGCGATCTCCACAGGGGTTCCAGACGAGAGCTCGGTGCGCATGGCTGTTGTCTATCCCCTGCAGCTGCCGCCGTTCAGGCGTAGCGGTCGAGGATGCTGGTCTCAGCCAGGCGGGACAGGCCCTCCTTGATGGCCCGGGCCCGGGTCTCCCCCACCCCGGACACGTCGTCGAGGTCGTCGATGGTGGCCCGCATCACCTTCTGCAGGTTGCCGAAGCGGTTGACGATCCGCTCGATGATGGGCTCCGGCAGCCGGGGGATCTTGGCCAGCAGCCGGTAGCCCCTCGGCTGCAGGCCCTGCTCCAGATCGAGCTGCTTGTCCGGGAGGTGGAGGGCGGCGCCCACCTCCTTGTGATCGAGCAGGTCCTCGGTGGTCAGGTCGGCCAGGGCCTCCAGGGCCTCGTCGACGTGCCAGTCGGACTCCTCGTGGAAGTAGTCGCGGATGACGAGCCGCCGCTCCTCCTCCACGTCGCCCATCAGCTCCTCGAGCTGGAGCTGCACGAGGCGTCCTTCCACCCCCAGCTCGATGATGCCCAGCTCGATCTCGTCGGCCACCCGTCGCACCATCTCGGTGCGCTGGAGCACGGTGACCACGTCGCGGACGGTGACGAGGTCCTCCACCTCCACGGTGGACAGGTCGGCCGTCACCTCGTCGAGGCGGTTCCGGTAGCGCTCGAGGGTCTGGATGGCCTGGTTGGCCCGGGTGAGCAGCCGCGGGATCGGCTCCAGGGTGTGCTTCTGGTCGAGGGCGTAGACGGCCACGATCGCCATGTCCTCGGAGATGGAGATCACCGGGACGTCGATGGAACGGGCCACCCGCTCAGCCGTGCGGTGCCGGGTGCCGGTCTCGGTGGTGGGCACGTTGGGGTTGGGCACAAGGTGGACGTTGGCCCGTGCGATGCGGCTGGCGTCGGGGGCGAGGATGATGGCGCCGTCCATCTTCGCCAGCTCCGAGAGCCGCTGAGGGCTGAAGGCGGCGTCGAGGAGAAACCCGCCCGAGCAGATGTTCAGCACCTCGGGCCCGTCGCCCACCACCACCAGGCCGCCCATCTTCGCCTGGAGGATCCGATCGAGCCCGTCGCGCAGGGGTGTGCCGGGTGCCACCACGCCAAGGGCGGCGATGAGCTCCGGACTACGGCGGGGGGCCATCGCCGAATGGTACTTGTCCCCACCTGGGCGGTTCGTGGGGAGCCCGTGCACGTCGTCACCTCGCCCTCGTTCAGGTTCGGGGTTGGGCGAGGGCGTTGCGGCGGGAGCGGAGGGCGGCGCGGGTGGCTTCGGCGATCTGGTGGGCTTGGGTGGCCCCGGGTGGCGGTGGTGGGTGGGGGTCGGGGTTGGGGGGTGGGGTGAAGGTGCACTGGCCGTGGGTGTCGGGTTCGCTGACGGTCCAGCCGAGGGTCTTGAGGCGGTGGCAGGGGGGGCAGAACCTCTTGGCGGCGGCTACCCGGGTCGTTCGGGTGCTGGCCCAGTCTTCGAAGTGGTCGTATTGGAGGCCGAGGCGGTTGCTGCAGCCCTTGCGAGCGCAGACAGGGTCGCGCCATTGCAGGGCGGTGCGTTGCTCGCTGGTGAAGCGGCGGCCGAGGTGCACGACCTTGGTGATCTCGGTGCCCTTGGTGAGCACCGCGGCCAGGAAGGCGTTGTCCATCCACTCCTGCACCACGGACACTGGGACCGGTCCCAGCCCGGCGATCTCGCAGGTCTCCCCCTCCACCGGCCGGCCCCGGAGCAGGGCGGGGAGATCGACCCGCACGATCACCTTCGCGTCGGCCCCTACCGGCACCTGAGCCCCCGCACCGGTGGTGGTGAGGAGCTCGATGGCGGCGTCGAAGGCGTAGGCGTCCCCGGGGTCGCGGCGCCCGGCCCGCCGGGCCTGGCGGAAGATCCGTTCACAGCAGTGCCGCACGGCGTTGTCGACCCGGGCCAGCACATCGCTCGGGCCGGCGAGGTGGAGATGCCCGGTGCCCTCGGCGTCGGTCCAGGTGCGATACGACCGGCGGGCATGGATCCGGGCCCGGGTGGCCTCCGGATCCGGGTCAGCGTTGGTGCGCGTCGCCCGGCACTCGTCCTGCAGCTCCCGCAACCCCTTGCCCCCAGCACTCCGCAACAGCCGCCCCGCCGCGGCCGGGTCCACCGCCGCCGCCCCCGCGATGGCTTCGGTCTGGCGCACCGACAGCTCACCCGCGGTAGCCGCCCGAGCGACCTCCGGGACCGCCTGCAGCTCCCGGCCGCACTGCAGCTCCTTGGCCGCCTCCGCCCGGGTGGTGCCCGTCGTGCGGGCCAGCCACTCCTCCGCCGTGCGGTCCCCCTCCCCCCGCCACACCGCCGACTCCGCCACCCTCGCCGCCGCCAACGCCTTCAGGGTGCGCCCCGTCCGCTCGATCCGCTCCCCCAACCCCACCAGCTCCCGATGCGTGGCCGGCACCATCGCCCCCAGATCCAGTCCCGCGACAGCCGCCACCAGCTGATCAACAGCCTCCCCAACCCGGCGTGCGTCCTGCACCTCCATGACCCCAACCCTACGAAGAGGGTGTGACAGTCGATCAGAGCAGTCGTCCTGCACCGGCATGGGCCCAAGCCTATGAAGGGGGTGTGACAGCCGATCTCAGATGCCGTGCGGTCAGCCTGCCCCAGCCCCGGTGAGCGGTTCGCCGGCCAGCTCGGCCAGGCGGGCGAGGCCCGGCGCCCCGACATCGCCCAGCCGAGCGGTGGCGGCCACCACCCCCGGGTCCCGCCGCTGGGCCGGCTCCACCTTGGCGGGGTTCAGCGCGGCAGGCGTTGGCCCACTCGGCGATGTCGGGCTCGGCGCCGAACGCTCGCGTGGCGAGGGTGCCCCGCACCTGCATCCGCGCCCAAGTGGTCAGGGAGTCCGGGAGGGTGTTGGGCGGGCACAGCCGGTTGCGCTCGCGGTCGTCGTCGCGGGTGGCCTCCACGTAGCCCGCCAGCGCGGCGTTGAAGCACGGGAAGCCGGCGCGGATCGTCTGGAGCCGGATCGCCGTCTGGCCCCCACAGCGGCACCATGGGCGGGTACTGCAGCCCGGAGGCGGCGCAGTGCACCACGAGTGCTCCGGGCGCCAACGGCACCGTCCCGTCGGCCAGCACGATCTCCCGCGCGCGTCACTTGCTGAATGTGGCCGAGGCGGACGACGTGCTCGACCGTGCGCAGCAGCTCGAGCTCCCACTCGGCCAAGGTGGGGGTCTTCGCCATCGTGGGCACGACGGTCGGTGTCGATCCGCAGCATGACGCCCGCCGCCTCGAGGCGAAGGAACAGGTCGTCGAGCGACGCGGCCTCGGCGGCAGCCGCCATCGTGTCCGCCGCCAGGTCCGAGCGCCACGACTGGGTCGGGCTGGACGACGGCGCGGTTCAGCATCCACGGCTCGCGCGGGCCGCACCCAGACGATCCGGTCGGGCGCCACGCCGTGCAACAGCAGCCAGATGATCCCGTCGGTGGCTGTCTTGCCGGAGCCGACGACCACGAACTGGCTCGGCGTCTCCGCGAGGTCGCCCAGCTCGTTGACGGGTACGACGCGCGACGGAGTCGGCGACGCCGAAGGGGGGCGTCGTGGACGCGGGGATCGTCGGTGCCAGGTAGGTGGCATCCACGACCCGGCGCCGCACGTCGATCTGCGTGGTCTCTCCGGAGATCACCGAGTGAGCGAGGTGCGAGGTGCCATCGGTGTGGTGCTCGTGGGCGCCGAGGAAGGTGACCCGGCCGGAGCCGACGAAGCGACGGTGGAGGATGTCGTCGTAGTAGCTCTGGATCTCCGCTCGTCGGGCCCGCTCCTGCAGACCGGTCTCGGGGCCCTGCTCTTGGCCGGCTCCGGTGCCGAGCACTGTGGACGCCACGCCGTAGAAGACCGACGCCTGGTGGAGCTGGACGAAGGGGTAGGCGTCCTGCCAGTGACCGCCAGCCGCGTAGCGGCGGTCGACCAGCGTGACGTGCACGTCGGCGTGGTCGATCAGGGCGTCGGTGAAGGCCATCCCCGCCGCGCCCGCCCCCACCACGAGGTAGTCGGTCTCCATCGTCCGCGTCGCCATGAGGTGGCCTCCGCGTCGGGACCGTAGTGGTCTGGAGCGCCGGCAGTAGGTTGGCGGCCCGAGCGGCGACCTGGACCCTGTCGGACGCCGCCGATGCTGCGCTCGAGTCGCTCGTCAGTCCCGCTGCTGGCTAGACGAGGCGGTCGAGGTTCTCGAGGGCAGGGAAGATGTTGTCCCCGATCACGGTGAAGGCATCGGCGACGCGGGGATCGTCGAGGTGGGCGGAGGCGTTGCGAGCGGGGTTGAGCCGGCACCCGTCAGTCCAGCCGGAGATCTCCGGATCGGCGGCTCGCGCCATCGTTCCGTGCATGCCAGACCTGGCGAAACCCAGGACATCGCGTCCCGTGAAGACCACCGGCGGGCAGAGCCGGTTCTTCGTCTCATCGTCGTCCTTCAGTGCCTCCACCGCCCCGATGGTGGCGGCCCCCCACGGCACGAACCCGAGGGTGACGTACTGGAGGGTGATGCACCCCGGGGCGAACACGGGTCGGGGCACGGTGGCCGGCACCCCAGCCGCCGTGCAATCGACATGCACGTGATCGGGACTGGTGGGCAGCTCGCCGTCGTCGAAGGTGATCTGGTCGACGCCGACATGGCGGACCCGCCCACGCCGCACGACGTCCTCGATCGTGCGCAGCATCTCGACCTCCGCCCTGCTCACGGTGGCACCGCGGAACGCTTGGGGCTCCACGGTCGGGTCGAGCCGGAGGAAGATCCCGTCGGCCTCCAGCCGGTGCGCGAAGTCGTGGGCATCCTGCGCCGCCGCAGCAGCGGCGACGAACCTGGCCTGCAGGTGCATGAACGAACCGACCTGCTCGAGCGGCTGCGTGAACTCGCGGTTGAAGTACCACCCGTCGCAGGACCGCACCCACCGGATGCGACCGGGGTCCACCCCGGAGTCGAGCAGCCACCCGCAGGTGTCCATCCCGGTCTTCCCGCCCCCGATCACCGTGTAGCCCTGCGCTGGGCCCTGAAGGGAGACCAGATCGTTCGGTGGCACGAGGATCGCACCGTCGTCGCTGGTGAACTCCGGCGTGTGAGTCGACGGAATCGATGACGCCGTGTAGGTGGCGTCGACGACCCGGCGCCGCACCCTCACCGTCGTCTCCTCGCCGGTGAGGAGCGATCGCAACGCGTGCCCGCTGGCTGCACCATCCGCGCCGCCTCGATGCTCGGTCATCCCGACGAACCGCACCCCCGCTGGGAGGAGGACCTCCTCGAGGACCTTGTCGTAGTAGGCGACGATCTCGGCAGCGGTTGCTCGCTCGTAGAAGCCGGCGTTGGAGCCTGTCTCGTCGATGCGGTCGTCGCCGAGCCGACGGGAGGTCACGCCATAGGTCGCCGACGGCTGGTGGAGGCGGACGAACGGGTAGGCGTCGAGCCAGTGACCACCGGGGCGGTGCCGCCGGTCGACCAGGAGCACCTTGGCGTCTCCGTCGAGGGCCACCAGGGCATCGACGAAGGCCATGCCCGATGCTCCGGCCCCGACCACCAGGTAGTCGACTTCCGTCTCAGCCACAACGCCCCCTTGCGTCGAACCGCCGGGCGGTGAACCCAACTGGGGAGCATCGCCCGGCCCGAGAATCTAGACCGTGACGCGACCGGTCGCGCCGACGGCATCCCGCTCCCCAGACGGGCAACGCATCTGTGGACTGGCGCCTTGGTCCCACCCCGCTGACCAGGGCTAGGCATCCCAGACCGCGGCCACGAGAGGGTCGGCGAGCGATCGTTCCCGCACGCACAACCCGATGCGAAACTGAGGGAGCGTTGGCCTGACGCCGACCTCGGTGATCCGGTCGCGAAGCGCGCCGTTGTCGAGCACCAGCCGGGGAACGACGCCCACCCCGCAGCCGAGGGCCACGAAGCCGACGTTCCGCCTGCAACGACAGTGGGTGCAGACACCACCGCTGTGGTGCAGGCTCCCACCGTGGAGCTCGCGTTCGTCAGCAACGATGGCTGTGAGGGGATCACCGGCGTTGTGCTGGTGGTCGACGTGCTGCGGGCGTTCTCATTCGTAGCCTTCGCGCTGGACGCGGGGGCCGAGCGGTTGATCCTGATGGACGACCTCGATGCTGCGCTGGAACTGGTGACCCGCATCCCAGGGGCGCTGGCCGGCAAGGACGGGCGGCCACGGGAGGGGTTCGAGCTCGACAACTCGCCCGGGCAGGCCCTCGAGCGAACCGATCTGGGAGGGCGGACCATCGTGCACCGCACCTCGGCAGGGACGATCGGTGCGGTGGCTGCCCGCAACGCATCGCACGTGTACGGCACGAGCTTCGTCGTCGCCGAGGCCACCCTCCGCCGTGTGCTCGAGGCGCGGCCCAAGCTCGTGACCTTCGTGATCACCGGTGACGACGGACGAAGCGAGGAGGACCTCGCCTGCGCGGAGTACCTGCGAGCTCGGCTCAGCGGCGATCGACCAGACCCTGCGCCGTACCTCGCCCGAGCCGACGCGGCGGGCCAACGGCTGCGCCGCGCCGTCGAACTCGGCTACCAGGGAGTGCACGTCCACGACGTCGATCTCTGCCTCGATCTCGACCGCTTCGACTTCGCGCTGCGGGCGCGAGATGAGGACGGTCATCTCACGCTCCGGAAGGACTAGCCGCCGGTAGCGTGCCACGCATCGACGTTCCCCTGCTGTCGCCTCGGTCGACCGACGAGTACGCACCGGTGCCGCCGGGGCCTCGGCAGCGACGGGCGCTGCACCGCACCGTCGAGCGGGCCGACCAGCATGCGCCGCGCCTCGACCTGACCACGCCGGAGTACCTGCGCGACCGGGTGGGCACGGCCGCGGCGCTTCGGGCCCTCGACGCGGAGCATGGCGGCGGGTTCTTCGACATCCCCGCCGAGGCGGAGGTGGACCCGGCGGCCGCGGCGGAGTGCTTCGCGGCGCGCGAGCCGGTGGTCGACGTGCAGACGCACCTCGTGCGCCCGAGTCGTCACACCACCGCCAGCGCCGCTGCGCTGATGGGCTTCCTGCGGATGGTGGAGCCCGAGCGCTGGAGCGACCCGATCGACCCCGAGCTCCTGTCGGCCCCCGCCTGGGCGAGCTGCGTGTTCGGCGGCAGCGAGACGTCGGTGGCGCTGCTCACGTCGCCGCCGGGCCTCGAGGGCCACGGGGTGATCGACAACGCCGACATCGCGGCGGCCCGTGAGGTGGTCGACCGCTACGCCGGCACCGGCCGCGTGCTCACCCACACGATCGTCCACCCGAACGCCGGACCCGACGAGCTCGAGCGGATGGCCACGTGGTCGGCCGAGCTCCGTCCGGCCGGCTGGAAGGTGTACACGCTTTGGGACCCGCCGGGCGGGCCCACCGGTGGCTGGTACCTCGACGACGACCTCGGCGCCGCCTTCCTCGACCGCGTGCGCGAGGTGGGCCCGCGCATCGTGTGCGCGCACAAGGGCCTGGCCGGACCGATCCCGTCGCTGGCCCCGGCGGCGGCGTCACCGCGAGACATCGGTCCGGCGGCGGTGGCCTATCCCGACATCGACTTCGTGGTGTACCACTCCGGCTACGACATCGACCCGGGCCAGCTCGAAGGCGCCCACGACGCCGACCCCCAGCGCGGCGTGAGCCGGCTCGTCTCCAGCCTCGCCGCCGCCGGCGTGCGGCCGGGCGCCAACGTGTGGGCCGAGCTCGGCTCCACCTGGTCGCTGGTGCTGCGACGACCGCTCGAGGCCGCCCACGTGCTCGGCAAGCTCCTCCTCGCCGTCGGCGAGGACCGCATCCTGTGGGGCACCGACTCCGTTTGGTACGGCCCGCCCCAACCCCTCATCGACGCCTTCCGCACGTTCGTGATCCCGGAGCGCGTCCAGGGGGCGCACGGCTACCCGGCGCTCACCCCCGAGGTGAAGCAGAAGATCCTCGGCGACAACGCGAGCGCGCTTTATGGGATCGAGGCGGGGGTCAGGGATGACGGCGAGCGGGCGTGGATCGAGGATGCCCGCCGTGGTCTGGCTGCGGGGCTCTCCTAGGTCGCCCATCTGTAGACCGGGTGGACTTGCCACGAGCCCGTCGGCCTGCGGTGAGCGACTCGCGTGCCCATCCGGCGTTCTCGGACGGTGTGGTCGCTGCGCGGCGTCTTGGCTGAGCGTTGTGGGTCAGTTTTGAGATCCGCTCTTACGCGCGGCTTCTCTTGTCGTCTGGGTGAAGTGACGCGTGGCCTTGGTCGGGCGAGCGTCACGGTTCGGCAGGTCTCAACCCACCAGGCAGAGCTCGTTGCCGTCTACATCGGCAAGAGCAACCGCTCCGAGGCATCGAGGGCCATCCTCGCGGAGGCGTGTGGCTCCAAGTCGAAGGACCTCGGCCACGGCAGCGTCGGTGGATGTGCCTACTGCCGGCGCAATATGAAGGTGGATCCGTTCGCGGTGAGACTTGGACATCAGCGGCGGTCCGCTCCAGGTGATTTTGGGCCCGTCTCCGCTGGGCGCCTGGATCGCTGTCTCCTCGTCCTGATCCCACACGAGCGGCCATCCGAGGAGGGCGCTGAAGAACTGGCCGAGCTCCTTGGTTCCGTCACAGTTCACGGCGCCGAGGCGCGGACAGCTGCCGAGGAAGCTGTTGCCCGGTTCGATCACGCAGAACTCGTTGCCCTCGGGGTCCTCCAGCACCACATGGCCCTCGGTGCCAACCTGGCCGACGTCCGCCGGCCTTGCGCCGTGTGCAGTCAGGTCGGCGACTGAGGACTGCTGATCGCCGGACGAGGTAGACGTCAGATCGAAGTGGATCGGATTCTGCGCGACCTTGGTCTCGGCGCCATTGCGAAACGCGAGACGAAAGCTGGTCGGGTCCCTCGGGATCAACTCCGGGTCGCCCGATGCCGTGGTGCTCACCTCCCATCTCAGCGCTCGCGCCCAGAACTGCGCCAGCTCCGCCGGGGAACTCGAATCGATCACCACCGCGATCAGATCGACAGGCATCGTGTCATGGTCGCAGTACGTGAGCCGCCACGCCCACCGGCTTTTCGCCGGGACGGAGCATCCCCCATCGCCGGGTCGATGACGGTCGCGAAGCTCTGCCGTGGCGGCCCGCTAGATGCGCGACCTGGGGCGTTCCTTTGGCGGGTGAATGGTCAGCCTGAGCATCATGACGCGGCTTGGCGTCGGTACTCCTCGAGGGCACCTTCGGGGATGTGGGCGATCCCGTCGACCATGACGTAGCGGATCTTGCGCTCATAGACGAGGCGCAGGAGCGCCTTGGTAGGCAGGTCCAACCGGCGGGCGGCCTCTGCAGCAATGAGCGGCTCAGCGGGCATCGGTTCCTCTCTCGTCGAAGCCGAGTCTACGGCTGAGGGCCTGGATCTGGGCTTCGAGTGTGAGCACACCAGCGAGAATGTTCGGTGCCGCGAAGCGTGCCCCTGGCCTCCTCGAGAGCGGCCAGCAGCTCGAGTGCTTCCTCGAGGTCGTAGGTCACGCTCGTCGGTGGCTCGTTATCGCCGTCCGACATCTCCGTCCTCTCGTTCTCCATCCCCTTCCGGGCTCGGAGGCCGAGCGCCACCGGTCCCGAGCAGCATGTCCAAGCACCTGTGACATGGAGCCGCCCGGCTAGAGCCGCGAGTCGTCAGCCTTGTCCATTCACCTCCCGCACCAACCCCACCAGCACACCAAGCCCCTCCAGTTGAGCGTCGAGCGTCGAGCCCATCGGGTTCACCCGAAGCGCGGTCACGCCGCAGTCGCGGTATTGGCGTAGGCGGTGTCGGATCACCTCGGCGGGGCCGATGAGGTTGGTGCGTAGGCCGATCTCGATGGGCACGGCACGGCGGGCGGCGTCTCGGTCGCCGGCGAGCCAGAGGCGCTGCACCTCCGCCACGGCGTCGCCGAACCCCTGGCGCTCGAAGGCCTGGTTGTAGAAGTTGGTGCGTCCCGACCCCATGGCCCCGAACGTGAACGCGTAGCCCTCGGCGTGGCGGCGGCCGCCCTCGTCGACGTCGTCGGTGATCTCACAGCTCACGGCGACGGTGAGGTCGATGTCGGCCAGCGTCCGCCCGGACTGCTCGGCGCCGGCGGCGATTGGGTCGAACAAGACCTCCGCGGGGTCGTAGAAGAGCGCAGGAGGATCCGTCGGTTGACGTCGCCGAGACAACTACTTAGGATCCTAGTTATGAGGGGGCTAGCGAGGTGGGCCGGGGAGGCAACCCCGTGAGGCGCCAGCCGGACGAGAGCACCCGGACGGGTCCCTTCCGGGTGAGCCGCGACTACGTCGAGGGCAACCCGACTGCGGACCCGTCGGCCACGGAGCTCGTGATCAATGTCTTGCACACTGCCGAGCTCCTGGGTCGGCGCCTCGACCAAGTCCTGCGGGCCTACGACCTCACGACGGGCTCCCACAACGTGTTGCAGATCCTCGGTGGTGCCACCGACGCGTTGACGCCGACCGACGTGGCGGCGCGCCTGACGGTCACGTCTGCGACGGTGACCGGGCTCATGGACACGCTGGAGACCCGTGGGCTTGCCGCGTCGGCGGCCGCACCCGTCCGACCGACGCAGCATCCTTGTGGAGATCACCGACGATGGCCGTGGGCTCCTGGACCGTCTTGTCCCGGAGCTGATCGAGCACGAGAAGCGCTGGGCTGCCGGGCTGAGCCCGTCACGATCCGAACAGCTCATCCGCCTGCTGGGGGCGGTGCAGGATCAGCTCAGAGCCCTTGACGACGAGCCCGCAGTCGCGGCGGTAGCAGAACGATGACGGTGCCCGACGGCTCGACCGCGCTCCGCCAAGCGATCGTCATGTTCAACCAGCGGCTACGGCTCGTCGGCACCGACGACTGGTCTCGGCCGACGCCGTGCTCGGAGTGGGATGTGCGCGCGCTGGTCAACCACGTGATCGGTGGCAATCGCCGCTACACGATGCTGCTGCACGGCGCCTCAGCGGCCGCCGTGACGCGCACGCGGAGCGAAGATCACCTCGGCGACGACCCCGTCGCCGCGTTCACGGACACGGCCAACGAGCTCACCACGGCGTTCGGGGAGGAAGGAGCGCTCGGTCGCATCGGGCACCATCCGATGGGGGACCGATCCGGAGCCGAGCTGCTCGACATGCGCGTGCTCGACCTCACGGTGCACACGTGGGACCTCGCCCACGCCCTCGGCGTGAACGACACCCTCGAACCCGATGCGGTTGCGTACGCGCTGGCGCACGCAGAGGCGATCGAGGCCGGACGCGAGCACGGCTCGTACGCAGCACCTGCCGTGCCGCTGCCCTCCCCGGCACCACCACAGGTTCGGCTGCTGCACCTGGCCGGACGAACAAGCGAAGGAAGGTTCTCATGAGCGATCTCGACGCGTTCCTCGGCACGATGCTGCCGCGGTTGGAGGCCGTGGATGTCGCGCTGCACAACGGCGACGCCAACCCACGAGCTGCGCTGTGGTCCCACGACGACCCGGTCACGTTGTTCGGCGCGGCCCTGAGCGCCACCGGCTGGGACGACATCAGCGCCACCTTCGACCTCTTGGCCTCGCGATTCTCGAACTGCACCGCGTGGACCCACGAGGTGCTCGCCGCTGACGTCAGCGGCGACCTCGCCTACATCGTCGGCCGCGAGCACACCACCGCGTCCATCGGTGACGACCCACCCGCCTCCTACACGCTGCGTGTCACCACGATCTTCCGGCGGGAAGGCGACGAGTGGAAGGTCGTGCACCGTCATGGCGATCCCGATGACGCGCCGTCCGCCGACGCCGCCGCCCGCCTCCGCCCACGGTCCTCAGGCGCGCCGCGATGCAGGCGTTGCGGGGAAGCCGCACGGCGTGCTCCCGCCGGCGTACGCCCACCTGATCGATTCCGGAGTGTCGTCACCCCGATCTCGAGGGTCACGCCACCCCTTGGGCGACGTCCCGGATGCCCTCGACGGTGCGGGTCATGTTGGCGTGATGCTCGTCGAGCCGACGCGCCAGGATGCGCGCTTCCTTGTCGGGCCTCGACTCGATGGCGACGGTGATGCCCGACGGGCCGGGACCGAGCGACAGCGAGAACCGCAGCTGCGTGCCGGCCTCGCTCGGTTCGAGGTCGAACCGCCACCGGGCCCCCGGGTTCAACGGGTCACTGGTGCCCCACCCGAACGAGCGCGGCTCGTCGAACACCTCGACGAAGCACTCCACCTCCCACTCGCCGATCGCCGGGTGCTGGTTGCGACCGACGAAGCGCGCGCCGGGTGCGGGCCCGTCGTCGAGCCACGACCCGCCCTGGAACTCCTCGGAGAACCGGGCCGGTAGGTCGAGGTCGGTGACGAGCTCCCACACCCGCGCCACCGGCGCCGCGATGTCGACCTCCACCCACGTGCCCGGCTGATCAGCCAGGCACACCGGATCGCTCGGCCCC
The DNA here is from genome assembly GCA_963795165.1 of uncultured Microthrixaceae bacterium. Taxonomy (GTDB): domain Bacteria; phylum Actinomycetota; class Acidimicrobiia; order Acidimicrobiales; family VFJN01; genus VFJN01. The sequence goes on from CAWCGT010000001.1 coordinate 1,729,447, forward strand.
GCCCCATAGGTGCGAGGGATGTCACCGCTGGCGTGCTGCTCGGAGCCCATGGCTCACCCTGGCACAGGGGTCGCCAAGGTGCTCGGTGCTGGCTGCTTCTGTCGCGAGCGATAAGCCAGCCTTCATCGGCGATCATCCCCGCGAGGATGGCCAGCGTGGACAAGGTTGACCTGACCCCGGCCCCGACTCGAGCAGACCGCAGCGATGGTGGACTGACGCTCGATGAGTGAGGCCCGACTGATGCTCATGTGCGGGTTGCCCGGGGCTGGCAAGACCACACTCGCCACGAAGCTCGCGGCGGAGCGGGGCGCCGTGCGTCTCACGAAGGATGAGTGGCTCTGGGCGCTCGGCTCGAGCCCATGGGACCGACCCACCGGAGACAGGATCGAACGGGAGCTCTGGCGGCGCATCGACGAGCGGAACGCGTCGCCCGACTGGAGCGACAAACCGATCGCTCGCGCCGATCTCGATGCATGGGTCGCCATCTTCGAGGCCCCCGATGCGGCAGAGCTGGCGTTGTTCGACGCCCCGGCAGATCGCGCCTGAGCCGCCGTCCTCGCTGGTCGCCAGCGGCAGGTCAGCTGGTGAAGTCTCGGACGAAGGCTTCTTGCTGGTCGTTCTCGACCGCCCGCTCGCAGTGGGCGACTCGCACCCACCTCACGGCGTCATCAGGTGGGTGGCCGCAGAGGATCGCGAGACACGCCAGCGCCGTGCCGGTGCGACCGTGCGCGCCGTAGCAGCCGATCTCGACGCGCTGGCCCGCCCGAGCCCGCTCGCGCAGCGACCCGAGCGCCGCGACCACGGGCGCTGGATCGTCGGGGACCCCGAAGTCGGGCCAGTCGAAGAACTCGTAGGGCCATGGCGGCTGCCAGCGCTCGTCGAGGTACAGCCCGAAGTCGGGGGGTGCGTCGCGGGCGTAGGGTTCGGCGCTGCCGAAGGACACCGCGATCACCACGGTGCCGTCGGGCAGCACCACATCACTGCGGTGGAGGTGCGAATCGAAATGGTGGTGCTGGTGACTCGAATCGGTGCACGCCGCCGCCTCGGCCGCCGGGTCCCAGAACGCGCCGCAGTCGCCACAGCTGATGACGGTTCGGGTCTCCACGCTCGGAGCCTACGAGTGCATGGTCGGCCCGTCGCGGGCACGGGCCGCTGTCACACCCCGGGCGGTACGATGAGGGCCTTCCCCTTCGTCTGTTGTCTCCGCGAAGGATGTGCGTCACCATGGCTCTTGATGCCCGGAGCAGGTCGTCGATCTACCAGAAGTTCGTGCCCATCTTGGGAGAGCAGGATGCGAACCGCCTGATGTCTGAGTTCCCCGCTGTCGAAGCCGATGAGCTCGTCACCAAGCAGTTCCTCCGCGCCGAGCTGGCCGAGCTGCGAAGCGAGCTGCGCATCGAGCTCGCCCAAGCGCTGCATCGCCAGACGGTGATGCTGGGCAGTGCCATCGCCGGCGCAACGGCCCTCTTGGCCGCGGTCGGCACGCTCTCGTAGAGCTCGGGGAATCGCACCCGCGTTGCCCTCGCCGGCCTGACGATCTCGCTTGCGCCACAAATCGACCTACAGGCAGTATGTAGGCGTGGAGCGGAGGGGGAGCAACGCGGCGCGATCAGCAGCCACGAAGGCTGCGCTGGTGTCTGCGGCCCGCCGCCTCTTCGAGGAGCGGGGCTACGCCGGGACGGCAACGGCCGACATCGTGCGCGGCGCCGGCGTGACCCGTGGCGCGCTCTACCACCACTTCGCCGACAAGCAGGATCTGCTCCGGGCGGTGGTGATCGACATCCAGGAGGAGCTCATCGAGCGCGTGATCGCGGCGGCGCTGGCCCAGGAGCCGAATGCGTGGGAGGTCTTCACCGCCGGCTGGGTGGCGTTCCTCGGCGTCGCCGATCAGCCTGGGGTTCGGGTGCTCATGGTCGACGCGCCGGCGGCCATGGGGCTGGAGGCGTGGCGGGAGATCGACGACCTCTACTGCCTGAACGCGGTGATCGCTGGCCTGCGCGACCTGATCGAGCACGACGTGATGTCCGAGCAGCCCGTCGAGCCGCTCGCCCGCGTGCTCCTCACGGGTGGGAACGCACTCGCCACCCACATCGCCGGATCCGCTGATCCCGCGGCCGAGCGGGACCGGTTGATCCCGGTGTGGCTGCGCCAGCTCGAGTGGATCCGCGACACCCAACCTCTGGAGGCACGATGACCACGACGACAACCGCTGTGCTCGAGACCACGACACGGAGGGGACTGCTCGCTGCCACCGCCGCTCTCGCCCTGATCCAGCTGGTCCATCTCATCGACGTTCTGCGCTACGCCGAGGACGCATCGTTCCCTGGCGTACTGGCCGACCCGCTCGCCGCGGTTGGCATCGGCCTCGCCATCGTCGCCTTCGCAATCGCTCTTGCTGGGCGGCCGCTCGGCGCGCAGCTGGGTCATCGTCGCATCCGGTGCGGTCGCACTGGGCTTCGTTCTCCACCACGGCATCCCCGTCGAGCTCGGAGTGAACAACCCCTACTTCACCGTCGAGGACGGCAACCGGGCCGACTGGTTCCGGTGGCTGACCGTCATCGTCCTTGTCGCGCTGGGCGGCTGGACGGCCCTGTCGGCGTGGCGGACCACAGCGATACCAGGGCAACGTGCGCGGACCGGGTGAGCTGATTCGCTCCAGGGGCGCGCTTCTGGGCACCCTTCGCCACGCCGGCCCTGGGTGGGTCGTGGCACTTGCGGTGCTGCTGACGGCCACCGCTGTGTGGCCGACCGCGTTCGCCGTCGCGACCGGCGCGGTGCTGGCCGCCGTTCCCGACGCGATCCGTGACGGGCTCGACTCACCGTCGGGCCGGGACCTCGTCGCCGCGCTCATCGCCGTGGCAATGCTGTTGCTCGGTGAGCGGCTCCTGCTCCCGTTGCGCGACGTCGTGCGCTGGACGGTGAGCCGGCGAGTCGACGGCCACTTTCGGGCGTCGATCGTCGACGCGCTCGGCGGACCGGCCGGGATCGCTGCCTTGGAAGACCCGCAGGTGCAGGCGGATCTCGCGGTGGCCAAGGGCGGGTTCTTCGGCAGCTTGGGTGCTGCCTCCGTTGCTGCAGCGGGTGTCGTCAGCCGCTATGTCCAGACGTTCGCGGCGATGGCGGTACTGGCGTGGTACTCGGTCTGGCTCGCCCTGCTGGTTGGTTCGATCATCCTGGTCATCCGGTTCCGGTGGCATCGGTTCTTCGGTGAGCTGGCCTCGTCGATCGTGGACGCCGGCGGCGACCTCTTCGAGGTCACCTACACCGCCGACCTGGCGCTGGCACCCCCGGCCGCAAAAGAGGTGCGGGTCTTCGCGCTGGTCGACTGGCTCGTCGAGCGCGCCGGCCGACTCTGGGAATCAGCGGTGGCGGGGCCGTTCCAGATCCGCTCGCAGATCCGAGGCAGCGCCAACGCCGAGCTCACCCTGCTCGGGATCGCGTACGCCATCGCGTTCGTCGCCGTGACGCGGGCGGCCATCGTCGGCGACCTGTCGCTTGGCGTCGTTGCCGCCGTGCTGCAGGCGTTGTTCGTCGCTGCCGAGCTCACGGCAGTGAACGCCGATGACTTCTCGACACCGGCCGGCCACGCCGCCCTCGTAGCCGCCGAACGGATCCGGGCCCGGACCTCCGTCGAGCCGCGCGCCATCGGGGCGCCCGTCGGCGATCACCCGCGGGAGGAGATCCGATTCGAGGGCGTGTCCTTCACCTACCCGGGCAACGATCGGCCCGTGCTCGACCAGCTGGATCTGACGATCACCGTCGGCGAGCGCCTCGCCCTGGTTGGCCTCAACGGCGCGGGCAAGACCACCTTCGTGAAGCTGCTGACCCGGCTCTACGAGCCCACCGCAGGTCGCATCACGGCCGACGGGGCTCCGATCGACGGGTTCGACGCCGACGACTGGCGCGGGCGCGTCAGCGTCATCTTCCAGGACTTCGTTCACTACGACCTCAGCGTCCGCGACAACGTCGCCCTCGGCCACCCATCGACCGACGACTCGATCCGCGCCGCGCTCGAGCGCGCCGGCATCGCCGATGTCGTCGACCGGTTGCCCCGGGGGCCTGGACACCGTGCTCTCGCGCCAGTACGCCGGCGGTGCGGACCTGTCGGGCGGCCAGTGGCAGCGCATCGCCCTGGCCCGGGCGTTCCACGCGGTGGAGCGCCGGGCCACCGTGCTCGTGCTCGACGAGCCGACCGCCAACCTCGACGTGCGCGCCGAGGCAGAGCTGTTCGACCGCTTCCTCGACTGGACCGCCGGGCAGACGTCGGTGCTCATCTCGCACCGCTTCTCCACCGTCCGGCGGGCTGACCGCATCGTCGTCCTCGACGGTGGCCGCATCATCGAGGACGGCACGCACGAACAGCTCCTGGCGTTGGACGGCCGCTACGCGGCGATGTTCCGAGCTCAGGCCGAACAGTTCGCCGAGGCACGCGATGCGTGAACGGCTCGCGGACACCCGCTTTCTGCTCGCCACCGGCTGGCGCATCGACCGACGCCTCACGGTGGCGTTGATCGCCACGCTGCTGGTCGTGAGCGTCGGCCAGACGATCCGGGCGCTGTGGTTCAAGTTCGTCATCGACGCCGTCGTCGACCAGCAGCTCCGCTCAGCGGTGATCTGGGCGATCGTGCTGGCGGGGAGCGACGCGCTCCGGAGCTGGGGTCGGGTGCACTCGGAGATGGCGAGGATGGACCTGCACGATCGCGCCCTCATCCACTTCCAGCGCGAGAGCATGGCGCTTGCAGGCAACGTCCCGACGCTCGAGCACCACGAGGCCACCGATCACATCGACCGCCTCTCGGTGTTCCGCAACTCGTTCCGGCCGTTGTCCACCGCGCTCGGGGCCGTTGTCGAGGCCGCGATGACGCTGATCCGAGGGGTGTTCACCGTCGTGCTGATGGCGCTCGTGCATCCGGCCCTGGTGCTTCTCCCCGTGTTCGCGCTGCCGTCGCTGTGGGCGGCCCGACGTGCCGAGAAGGTCACGCACGATGCTGCGCTGGCCGAGGCGGCCGACGCTCGCCGCAACGAGCACCTGTGGTCGGTGTCGACCACACCCGGGCCGGCCAAGGAGATCCGCGTCCTCGGTGCCGGCCCGATGCTCCGCCAGGCCGAGCACAGCTCGTGGGACGCGGTCACCAGGACCCGCCGCAAGGCCACCCTCGTGGCCGGGCTTTGGAACACCACCGGGTGGCTGTCCTTCGGGGTCGCCTACGTCGCCGCCATCGTCGGTGTCGCCCTCCTCGCTGTCGACGGAGGTGCGAGCGCCGGTGATGTCATCCTCGTCGTCGCGCTCGCCGGGCAGGTCAACTGGCAGGTGGCGGGAGCCGCATCCCTCGTTGGGACACTCACCCAGGGGATGCAAGCGGTCGCGCTGTTCCGCTGGCTCAGCAAGTTCGAAGCCGACCGCCGACTTGCCGGGCCAGGTGCGCCGCCGCCCGCGCGGCTGACTCAAGGCATCGAGCTTCGCGGGGTCTCGTTCACCTACCCCGGTACCGACGTCGTCGCACTCGAGGACGTCGACCTCGAGCTGCCCACGGGGACGGTCGTCGCCCTCGTCGGCGAGAACGGGGCCGGCAAGACAACCCTCACGAAGCTTCTCCTCGGTCTGTACACACCGAGCCGAGGGACGATCACCGTCGACGGTCAGCCGCTGCCGTCCCTGGACCTCGACGCCTGGCGCCAGGCAAGCGCGGCCGCGTTCCAGGACTTCGTGCGATTCGAGCTGTGTGCGGGCGAAGTCGTCGGCATCGGCGACCTCTCGCACCTCCGGGACGCCGAGGCGATCAGCTCCGCTCTCGCACGAAGCGGCGCAACCAGCATCGTCCGCGAGCTGCCGTCCGGGCTCGAGACCCGAGTCGGCACGCTGTTCGGTGCTCCAGTCGATCTCTCCGCCGGTCAGTGGCAGACGCTCGCCCTCGGCCGAGCCATGATGCGGCCGCTCCCCCTGCTGGTGGTCCTCGACGAACCCACGGCAGCACTCGACGCACACGCCGAGCGCGAGCTCTTCGAGCACTACGTGGCCGGGGCACGAGCGGCGGCGTCCGCAGCGGGCTCGGTGACCGTGCTCGTGTCGCACCGGTTCTCCACCGTCCGGATGGCCGACCTGATCGTGGTCCTCGATGGCGGCCACATCGTCGAGGTAGGCGACCACAAGCGCCTGGCCGCCGCCGGCGGACTCTACGCAGAGCTCTACGAGCTCCAGGCGCGGTCCTACAAGTAGGCAGCCAACCCCCGTCATCAGGTGGGTGACCGCAGAGATCGTCAGACACGCCAGCGCGGTAGCGGTGCGAGCGGGGCTCCCCGGGCGCGGCGCCGCCCGGGGGAAGGCCTCAGCCTGGAGGACCGCCGCCGGGAGGGCCACCACCCGCGTCGTCGGCGCCGGCCACGGTCTGGCCGATCAGGCAGGTGATCACCTGGTTCTCAGCGGCGTTGTTGGCGTGGTAGTGGTAGCCGGCCGCGTCGGTCGTGTGGCCGCCGCACTCGTCGAGGTCGGCTGCGTCGAGTCGGCCGCGTCGAGGGGACTGTGCACCGGGTAACCGTCCATGGCGTACCCGAACATCGGCGTGTCGCCCGCGGTGTCGCCGTCGCTCTCGGAGCAACCGACGGCGCCGTGCAGGTGGTAGCCCTCGGCGGGGTTGAAGTGGCCGCCGCAGTCGTCGAACGCGGCGATCGTGTAGGCGCCGAGGATCGCCGACACCGGAGCGGACGCGGCGATCACCACCCCGTCGAGCGTCACGCCCTGGTTGCCGCGGGGTGCGCTCGGGCTGGCGGCCAGCACCGGCACGGTGGGGATCAGCACCGTCGTGGTGATCGGGTCGCCGTCGTCGAGCCACTCGAGGCGTCCCTCGACGCAGTGGTTCTCGAGCGACGGGTCGACGTCGGGTCGGGCCGCAGCCTCGAACTCCTCCGCGGTCTCGGTGGTGAGGATGTTGCCGTCGGCGTCGTACATCTGCCAGCGCGTCGTCGTCGTAGGTGGCGGGCAGATCGACGAAGAACTCGCCGGAGAGGTCGTAGACGGCATCGCCGTCGAACCAGATGCCGCCCTCCTCCGCGCTGTCGGTGATCGTGTCCGGGCAGAACGGACCGACGTCGTGGCTCACGGGGTGGCCGCTCACGGTGATCCGGTAGCACGTCGTCTCCGTGCCATCGCTGAGCGTGCAGTCCTCGGTGGTGACGTCCTCGGCGAGCGCGCCGTCGAAGAACCGGTCGACGTCGAGACCATCGGCAGCGGCCCCCGTGGCCACTCCTGTCGTGGCGGTCGACACGTCGTCGTCGGACGAGCCGCACGCCGCCGCGGTCAGCCCCACGGCGAGCAGCAGGGCGAGCGAACGGACGGCGATCGGCATGACAGGTTCCTCTCGAGCGGTGGAGCGAGCTCGGGCCATCCTGGTTGCCGTTCCTGTGCGGCCGCTGTGAGCACGCTGAACGAATCCTCCCAGGTTCCGATGACGATCGCTCCGTGACACGGGGGCTGTCACACCCCCCCGCCGGTACGATTGGGGCCTTCCCAAAAGTTCGTGCACATCTTGGGCGAACAGGACCGTGATGCTCGGCAGCGCTCTCGCTGGCGCGACGGCGCTGACCCTCGCAGCAGTGGCCGCATTCGTCTGACCAACACCGAAGACCGGATCTCCGAATCGGTTCGTCGTTGACGCGCGGCCCGGGTGACACTGGCTCGATGAGCGCCGCCGCCTCGCCGTTCGGCGATCGCATCCTCGTGACGGGACTGCCCGGCTCCGGGAAGAGCACCTTCTCGAAGGCACTCGCCGCGAGAACCGGCCCGCCGCTCATCCACCTGGACCTCGAGTTCTGGAAGCCGGGGTGGGTGGCGCCGTCGGACGCTGAGTGGAGCGCCACGCAGCGCGCCGCCCTCGCCGGCGACGCCTGGATCGCGGATGGCAACTACCACGAGACCCTGGCGCTGCGTCTCGAGCGGGCCGACACCGTTGTGGTGCTCGACACGCCCTGGCCGCTGTGCTCGGCACGCGCCGTCCGCCGCGGCCTGTGGAGCACCGGCGGCACGATGCCGGAGGGCTGCAAGGACTCAGCCTGGCGTCGGATGCGCGACGAGCTGCCGCTGGCCCTGCGCATCTGGCGACAGCGGCGCATCGAGCCCGAGATCGAGCGCACGATCATCTCGGAGCACGGCCAGCACACGACGGTGCACGTGCTCCGGTCAAAGCCTGAGGCGAGCGAGCTCCTGGCCCAGCTCGACCGCTGACACCTTGACGCCCAGCTGTCGCACCCCCGCAAGCACGCTCCGTCAGGCCGGGCCTCGACGCGGTCGATAGCGCTGCGCCACCGCGCCACACCCGAACTCCTGGCGCCCGACGACCTCCAGCTCGAGCCGCTCGCTCAGACCGGCGAACAACGTCGGCCCGTGACCTGCCACGACGGGGTGCACCACGAGCTCGTACTCGTCGATCAGCCCCAGGTCTGCCAGCGCGAGCGGGAGGGTCATGCCCCCCACGTAGAGGCCCTCGCCGGGCTCCTGCTTGAGCTGCTGCACGGCCTCGGCCAGGTCGCCCTGCACGAGCTCGGCGTTCCAGTCGACGTGGTCGAGGGTGCTCGACACGACGTACTTCTTCGCGGCGTCGATCGTCTCGGCGAACGGGATCATCCACTCGTCCATCCAGTCGGGCCAGACCCCCGGCGCCTGCTGTCGCCAGGCTTCCTCCATCATCTGGTAGGTCACCCGACCGAAGAGCAGCGCATCGGCTCGCGCCAGCTGCTCGGCGAAGTATCGGTGCAGCTCCTCGTCCGGGGCGATCGCCTCGTGATCGCAGCAGCCGTCGAGGGTGACGTTGATCGAGTATCGGAGCGGTCTCATCGCCATCTCCCGGTTGCCGTCGCGTGCTCGTTCAGACGCTACCCAGACCGGGTGTCCCGCTACTTCCCATCGGTCCCTGTTGCATCACCGGAGTGGCCGGTCGAGCCGGAGCTCGAGCTCGATCTCGAGACGGAGTGGGATGCCACTGGTGCCTGCTGCGGGGATCGAAGGCTTGACGCGCCGCGACGCCGACACCCCGTCGTGAACGACCCGGACGAGGTCCATGAGTGAACGGCCGACGCCGGTTCCCTCAGTGAGTGCCTGGATCGTGACGACCTCGACCCCATCGGTGCGCGCCTGAAAGGTGGTGAGCCCGACGAGTCGACCGGCGCGCTCAGCGACGAACCCGGGCAAGGCTTCGGTGTCGATCAGCTCGCCGAGCCGAGCCACGAGCGTCGAGCCCCAGCCCCGCTCGATGGTCGTCGCCTTCCAGGTGGCGTCTGTCGACGCCAGCTCACGTGCCGTCGGCACGGCCCAGTCCTCCCTGCGGGACGTCCATCGCACTGTAGGGAGCAGGTGAGGGGATGTGCCCGCGACCCCGGTCGGTTCAGAACAGCGGGACGCCTGGGTCGTGGCCGGCCAAGACGGCGCCGGCGGCGGTGAGCACGTCAGCCTTGACGAGGAAGTGCTGGGTGATGGCGTGCGCGTCGCGCAGGCGGCGTTGGAGCGGGTGGTCGCTGTAGAGCGTGCTGCCCCCGCCGCTGCGGTAGGCCATGTCGACGATGGCAGCGGACCGCGACGTCGCCCACGCGCCTGCTGCCCGGGCCAGGGCCTGGTCATGCATCGTGGATTCGGCTCCGCTGGCTGCGGCCGCCCAGATGGTCTCGGCCTGCTCGTAGGCGACGGCGCGGACGGCTCGCAGCTCGATCTCCGCCACAGCCAGCTCGTACTGGAACAGCGGGTTGGTGGACAGCGACCCCGACGCCAGCAGCGGCACCTTGCCGGTGGCCAGCGCCACGATGTCGTCGAGCGCGTCGCGGGCGACGCCGAGGGCGATGCTCGCCATCGGCAGTGCAAGGACGGAGAGCAACGGGGCGCGGACGATGGGCTCGTCGAGGCACGGCGGATCCCCCATCACATCCAGCGTGCGCTCCCCTGGCACGAACACGTCGTCGACCCGGAAGTCATGGCTGCCCGTGCCACGCAGGCCCGACACGTGCCAGGTGTCCTCGATGGAGACCTCGCTGGGGGAGAAGACGGCGATGCGCATCTCGGGTGGCCCATCCTCATCGGCAGGGTCGCCGGGCACGATGCAGTTCCCGTAGATCCAGGCCGCGTGCTCGCACCCGCTGGCGAAGCTCCACCGGCCCGTCACCCGGTAGCCCCCGTCGACGGGGACGGCGGTGCCGGCAGGCCGGAACACCCCGGCGCCGATGACCTCGGGCGCGGTGCCCACGATGTCGTCGAAGCTGGCCCGAGGGAGGCCGACAAGATCCAGGAACGCCCCGGCGCCGATGCCGACGGTCCAGGCGACGGACGCATCGGCGGCGGCCAGCGTCTCCAGGACGCGCATGGCGGTCGGCAGGTCGGCAGCGGCCCCGCCATGGCTCGGCGGCAGCAGCATCCGGAAGCACCCGGTGCCGATGAGCTCACCGAGCAGATCGGCCGGCACCCGGCGGGCCGCTTCGATCTCGGCGGCGCGGGCGGCGATGGTGGGCGTGAGGTCCTGCACGGCGCGAAGGACGCCCTGGGCCGTGCGGGCCTTCGTGTCGACGACGGTCATCGGGCCACCTCCACGTCGGTGCGGAGCATCGGTGCCTCGGCAGCGTGACGTGTCCGCAGGGTGTCGTCCCAGCCGCCGTTGCAGTAGCTGACGATCTCGACGATCCGGCCGTCGCGCACCTCGCACAGGTCGAGGTGTCGGGCCGACTGGGTCTCGTCGCCTGCGTAGGTCTCTTCGTGCTCCATCACGAAGCCCGTTGCGGTGGGCAGCACTCGGAGGAGGCGAGCGGTGACCGCGGCGTCTTCGTTCTCGGCCCGCAGCTGGGCCAGCAGGGTGCTTCGACCCTGGAGCTGGAAGCGCCACTCCGGCGGGAACGAGTCGAGGAAGATGTCGGGGGCCAACAGGTCGTCGGCCGCGTCGAGCGTCTCGTAGAAGTCACACATGGCTCGGGCAAGCCGTTCGGCCTCGGCGTGGTCGAGCAAGGCCGTGGAGTGCGTGGTGGACATCTCGATCTCCTTCCTCGAGGGCCGAGTGCCCTCGATGGCAAGGTACGGAAGGAGGGTCGACGAGCGGATCGACCGGATCCGCCATCTGCTGGCGGGTGGTGTGGTGCGTTCGCACCACTCGGGCAGGCGCTCCGTCAGGTGAGCCCGTGCTCGTAGGCGTAGGCCGTCGCCGCCGACCGGGACGACAGGTCCAGCTTCATGAAGATGTTCTGGAGGTGCCGTCCCACGGTGTGGGGACTGATCGTGAGCGCCTCCGCGATCTCCCGATTCCTCTTCCCGGCGGCGACGAGGCGCAGGACCTCCTCCTCGCGGGCGGTCAGGGGTCCGGCCCGGCCGCCTGGTTCGGTTCCGACGCTGGCGACCGCCTGGAGATCGGGGGCGGCGCCCAGACGAGCGAAGGTGGCGCGCGCGGCGTCGAGGGCGAGGCGGGCCGATTCGGGATCGCCGAGGATCAGGCACGCCTTGGCGATGCACACCTCGCTGCGGGCCGCTTCGTAGGGGAGGTCGATCTCGTGGAAGGCCCGGCAGGCGCGTCGGAGGTGCGACAGCGCCTCACCGGCGTCGCCCTCGGCGAGCACGACGGTGCCCCGAGCGTGATCGGCGAGCGCACGCAGGAACGGGGTTCCCGCACCCTCGGCGTGCACCTGCAGGGTGGTGCAGGTGGCTTGCGCCGCGTCGAGGTCGCCAGCGGCCACGAGCACCTCGATCGCCGCGCCCAGCACCATCACCTCGCGCTCGGCATCGCGAGGCTCGGCGAGCATCCTGCGGACGAGGGCGGTGGCGGCCGCGAGGTCGCCCTCGGCCAGGCGCAGCAGCGCGAGTCCCGGGCCCGGGTCATGGCCGTGTGCCGCTGCATCGCGGTAGGCGGCATGAGCGGGAGCGTCCTCACCGCGCAGGCGGTGGAGCTCGCCCTGCTGGTAGCGGGCCATCCCGAACGCGGGGCTGAGCGGCACCGAGAGCCGCTCGCTCGCTCGGGCCGCCTCGGCCGCGGCATCCGCCCACGCGCCCTTGGCCTGAAGCAGCTGGGCCCGGTGCACGAGGCACTGGCCTCGGAACGGGACGAGGTCGGGCTGAGCGGTGCACCACGTGTTGAGGGCGTCGGTCCACTCCGACGCGCGGCGCAGGTCTGATGCGGCCATGCAGGCGCTGATCGCCGCGCAGTAGACCACCCCGGCCGGCAGCGGCGAGAAGTCGGCGCTGGCGACGGCGAGCAGCGCCTCGTCGAGGCGCTGCAGACCCCGTCGGCCATCCCCGAGCGCGATCTCCGTCTCGCCCATGCACATGAGCCCCCAGGCCAGGAGCTCGCGGTCGCTCGTGCGGCGACCGACCTCGACCATCTCGACGCCCAGCGACAACGCCGCGTCGAGGTCGCCCCGCAACAGCGCCTGGAGGTTGCCGGCGATCAACCCGAAGCATCGACCCCGACCTTCAGCTGGCGCCCGGGCCGCCAGGTGGTCCGCCCGGGCGAACCAGCCACCGGCACGGGTGACCTCGCCGCGCAGGAACAAGACCGTGCCCAGCCACAAGGCACATCGCGCCGCGTCCTCGGCCCGCCCCGCGGCGTCATGCGCGGCGTGCGTGCGCTCCCACGCCTGCTCGCTCGCCTCCTCCTCACCGACCAGATAGGCGGCCACAGCCAGCCGCTCGAGGTCGTCGGGCTCGAGGCTGGACACGTCGACGGCGACCAGCTCCGCGTAGGCCTCCCCCCAGACCCGACGCACGAAGGCGTCTCTGGCGCGCTCCACAGCACCCATCGCCGTCAGTCTCGTCCATGCCTCGTGCTCTTGCCTTCCGGGCCCCAGCGCGTGGGTGGATCGTTCTGGTGACAGCTAGCGGCCGCGTCACCGCCGAGCAGGGCGGCTTCGCCGAGGAGGCCGCCGAGGCCAACGGCGTAGGCGACGAACCGGACGTGTCATCGATCCCGGCGGCGGGCCTGGATGACGGCGTCGTGGCCGGTCCCGGCGGCCGTGCGGGGGCGGTCCTCGGCGACCACCAGCTCCCACGCCCCCTGACCGAGGGCCGTGACCCCTTCGTCGACCGTCACCTGGGTCTGCCCGGCGGCGGGGGTCAGCTCCCCGCTGACGGGATCGACAGGGAGGTGGCCGACCAGGAGCACGAAGCCTCCGGGCGCCACACCGGAGGCCAGGCGAGCCACCATCTCGGGCACGGATCCGGCGACGTGCACGTAGAGGCTCAGCACCAGGTCGAAGGCGCCGGGCTCCGGAGCCCAGACCCCGAGGTCGCCCTCCACCCAGGTGATCCGAGCGGCGAGCTCGGCATCCATCGACGCCGCTGTCGAGCGGCCCTGGGCAAGGGCAGTCGGCGAGAAGTCGACCGCCGTCACCTCCCAGCCGTGGCCAGCCAGCCACAGCGTCTCGGCGCCGTGGCCGCAGCCGGCGTCGAGGGCGCGACCCGGGGCCAGCTCGGCCGCCACCTGCGTCAGGTAGGCGTTGGCGGGCATCTGCACCACCCGGTCCCCGTGCTCCGCGAGCACCTCGGACCAGCGGCGGTCCCAGAACGCCTGGTCGAGCTCCGGTGCCACGGCGGCACGGTAGCGACCAGCGACCGCAACCGGCCCGAAACCTGTCGGGTGCTGTCAGGGGTGGGTAGCTAGACCTGTGCCATGGCGACGCCCGATGAGCTGGCCGGCTGGTACGCAGCGGCGTGGAACGAGACCGACCCTGCGGAGCGGCGAGCGCTTCTCGACCGAGCGTGCAGCCCGGGCATCCGCTTCCTGCAGGAGGGCTGGGAGCACGAGGTGGTCGGCATCGACGCCCTCGACCAGACCATCGCCGAGTTCCAGGCCGGGTGGCCGGAGGGGGTCGACGTGCGGGTGGAGCTCACCACGCCGGTCGACTCGCACCACGGCTTCGGCCGCGGTGGGTTCGTGTGGATCCTCGGCGACGACCGGGGCTACGGCACCGACTTCGCGGAGCTCGGCGACGACGGCAAGATGAAGACGATCGTCGTGTTCGGCGACCCTGGCCCTCCGAGCGGGCGGGACGTCTAGGACGCACGGCGGTCGTCGAGGGCGGTGGGGCCCGACCGGCGGACGCCGGCCAGCTCGACCGCCTCGGCCAGGGTGGCGGCCCGCAGCAGCTCCATGCCGGGCACGTCGGCCGGGGCGCTGAAGGGCACCACAGCCCGGCGGAACCCCAGGCGAGCAGCCTCGGACAGACGACGGGCCGTCTGGTGCACCTGGCGGAGCTCGCCGCCGAGGCCCACCTCGCCACAGGCCACCAGGTCGGGCGCAGCGGGCACCCCCGACTGCGCCGACACCAACGCCAGGGCGAGGGCCAGATCGGCGCCCGGCTCCACGGTGCGCACGCCCCCGGCGGCCACGGTGTGCACGTCGAGCTCCTGGAGGTGGCAGCGCACGTGACGGTGGAGCACCGCCACCACCAGGGCCAGGCGACCGCTGTCGAGCCCCTGGGCCGAGCGGCGCGGCGTGGGCAGCGGGCTCTTGCTCACCAGAGCCTGCACCTCCACCAGCAGCGGCCGGTGGCCGTCGAGGATCGGCACCACCATCGACCCGGCGGTGCCCGGGCGCCGATCGGCCAGGAACAGCGCCGAGGGGTCGGGCACGCCGTCGAGGCCCGTGTCGGTCATCTCGAACAGGCCGAGCTCGTCGGTGGAGCCGTAGCGGTGCTTCACTGCCCGCAGCAGGCGCAGAGCGTGGTGGCGCTCGCCCTCGAACGACAGCACCGTGTCGACGAGGTGCTCGAGGACCCGGGGGCCGGCCAGGCCGCCGTCCTTGGTGACGTGGCCCACCAGCACCGAGGCCAGCGCCCGGTCCTTCGACGCCCGCACCAGCCGGTGGGCGCACTCCCGCACCTGGGCGACCGAGCCCGGGGCGCTCGACATCGCCGGTTCGTAGACCGTCTGGATGGAGTCGACCACCACCACATCCGGCTCGACCGCGTCGAGGTGGGCGAGGACGTGGGGCAGGGCGGTGTCGGCCACCAGCCAGAGGTTGGGCGGCAGGGCGCCGAGGCGCTCGGCCCGCAGCCGCACCTGCTGGGCCGACTCCTCGGCGGTGACGTAGAGGCAGCGGTGGCCGCTCTTGGCCAGCCCAGCCAGCGCCTGCAGCACCAGGGTGGACTTGCCGATCCCGGGCTCCCCGCCCAACAGGGTGACCGATCCGGGCACGAGCCCACCCTGGAGCACCCGGTCGAGCTCGCCGAGGTGGGTGGGGGCCGGGGCCCAGGCGGCGGTGTCGACCTCGGCGATCGGACAGGGTGTGCTCCCTCCGGCCGGCGCCGGCAGCGGGGCGACCGCAGGGTCGTCGCGCTCCTCCACCAGGGTGTTCCAGGCCTCGCAGCCGGAGCAGCGGCCAGTCCACTTCGGCTCGGCGGTGCCGCACTCTGTGCAGCGGTAGACGGTGCGAGATCGGCTCATGGCGACCGAACCTACGCAGGCCCTGTGACAGCGGTGCTGACGAACATCTGTTCGACACTACGGCATCCAGGGGCGCTCAGGCGGCCACTACCGTCGACCCCATGGCGCCCCAGACGGACTGGAACCCGGTGCTGCGCGCCCAGCTCGATGCGCCCTACTGGCCCGACCTGCAGCGCTTCGTGGCCGAGGAGCGGGCGCGGGGCCCGGTGTACCCCGCCCCCGACGAGGTGTTCGCCGCCCTGCACCTGACCCCCTTTGCCGAGGTGAAGGTGCTCATCCTCGGCCAAGACCCGTACCACGGGCCGGGGCAGGCCCACGGGCTGTGCTTCTCGGTGCGGCCCGGCGTCGCCACCCCTCCGTCGTTGCAGAACATCTTCACCGAGCTCCACGACGATCTCGGCATCGACCCGCCCAAGCACGGCTGCCTCGAGGCCTGGGCCCGGCAGGGGGTGCTGCTCCTCAACGCCACGCTCACGGTGCGAGCCCGTCAGGCCGCGTCGCACCAAGGCAAGGGCTGGGAGACCTTCACCGACGCGGTCATCCGCGCCGTCGACGCCAAGCCCGAGCGGGTGGTCTTCATCCTGTGGGGGGCCTCGGCCCGCAAGAAGAAGGCGCTGGTGGACACCAGCCGCCACGTGGTCATCGAGTCGCCCCACCCCTCTCCCCTCTCGGCCCGCAACGGCTTCTTCGGCAGCCGGCCGTTCTCCCGCGCCAACCGAGCCCTGGAGGAGGCGGGTCGGGCCCCCGTCGACTGGCGGCTCTGACCTAGGGTCGCCGCCATGCGAGCGGTGGTGCTGCACGGCGAACGGGACATCCGGGTGGAGGACGTGCCCGACGCCGGGGTCCCCGGCGACGACGGGCTGCTGCTGCGGGTGGAGCGCACGGCCATCTGCGGGAGCGACCTGCACCTCTACCACGGGCCGATGACGATCCCCGGGGTGCGCCTCGGCCACGAGTTCGTCGGCACGGTGGAAGACGTCGGCCCCTCGGTCAGCACGGTCAGCAAGGGCGACCGCGTGCTCGTGTCGGGCGTGGTGGGCTGCGGCCGCTGCTCGTCGTGCCGAGCGGGCAACGCCGTCACCTGCCGCACCTCCGGGCCGGTGGCCTTCGGCACCTCCCTCGACCTCGACGGCGGTCAGGCGGAGGCGGTGGCGGTCCCGGCCGCCGACTCGGCCGTGGTGCGCATCCCCGAGGGGATCAGCACCGAGCAGGCGGTGCTGCTCACCGACATCCTCCCCACCGGCTACCTGGGCGCCCTGCGAGCCGACATCACCCCCGGCGACGTGGTGGTGGTCATCGGGCTCGGCCCCGTGGGCGTGTTCGCCCTTCAGTGCGCCCAGCTCCACGGCCCCTCCCGCATCCTGGCCGTGGACATGGTGCCCGACCGCCTGGCCCGAGCCGAGGCACTGGGCGCCGAGCCCATCGACGCGTCCGGCGGGGACACGGTGGCCCAGGTGCTGGAAGCCACCGGCGGACGAGGAGCCGGCGCGGTGATCGAGGCGGTGGGGGCTGACCAGACGGTGTCGGACGCCATCCTCTGCGCCGCCCCCGGCGCCACCGTGTCGGTGGTTGGCGTCAACCTCAACCTGGCCTTCCCGTTCCCGATGCCGATCGCCTTGATGCGGGGCCTCACCTTCAAGATCACCATCGCCCCGATCCCCACCACCTGGGACGCCCTGTTCCCGCTGGTGGCCAACGGCACCCTCCACCCCGAGGACGTGTTCACCCACCGCATGGGGCTCTCCGAGGCCGCCGAGGGCTACCGGATCTTCGACGCCCGCACCGACGGGGTGCTGAAGGTCCTCCTCGACCCCTCCGCCTGAAGCCGACGGGTACCGTCGAGCCCATGGCCACCGATGTGCTCGCCGGGATCGTCGACGAGGCGGGGAGCGAGCTGACCGCTGCCGTCGACCTGCGGCGTCGCCTCCACCACCACCCCGAGCTCGGCCTCGACCTGCCCCCGCACCCAGGCGGCCGTGCTGGAGGCCCTCGACGGACTGCCGCTGGCCACCACCACCGGCACCTCCTCGTCCTCGGTCGTGGCGATCCTCGATGGCGACGAGCCCGGCCCCACCGTCCTCCTGCGCGGCGACATGGACGCCCTCCCGATGCCGGAGGACACCGACGTGGAGTTCCGGAGCGAGGTCGACGGGGCCATGCACGCCTGCGGGCACGACGCCCACGTGGCCATGCTGGCCGGCGCCGCCCGGCTCCTTTCGGCCCGCCGGGGCGGTTTGCGGGGGCGGGTGGCCTTCATGTTCCAGCCCGGCGAGGAGGGCCACGACGGGGCCCGCCACATGCTCGACGAGGGCCTGCTGGCCACGGCCGGTGACGGCGCCGAGCCGGTGACGATGGCCTTCGCCATCCACCAGACCCCCACCATCCCCTCGGGGATGATCGCCAGCCGGGGCCTGTCCCTCCTCGCCTCTGCCGACAGCTTCACGCTGACGATCCGCGGGAAAGGGCGGCCACGCCTCCATGCCCCACCACGCCGCCGACCCCATCCCGGTGGCCTGCGAGGTGGTGGGCGCCCTGCAGGCGATGGTCACCCGCCGGGTCGACGTGTTCGACCCCGCAGTCGTCACCGTGGCTCGCATCCAGGCCGGCACGACGTCCAACGTCATCCCGGAGACCGCCGAGCTGATCGGCACGGTGCGCACCGTGTCCGACAAGGCCCGCGAGGCGGTGCTGGCCGACATCGAGCGGGTGGCGGGCGGCGTGGCGTCGGCCCACGGGATGACCGCCGAGGTGCGCATCGACCGGGGCTACCCCGTCACCGTCAACGACGTCGACGCCGCCCGGTTCGTCCTCGACACCGCCGGGTCGCTGCTCGGCGATCGCCAGGCGGTGGAGATGCCCAACCCGGTGATGGGGGCCGAGGACTGGAGCTACGTGCTCCAGCAGGTCCCCGGGGCGATGGCCTTCCTCGGCACTCGGCCCCCGGGCCTGGCTCCTCACCAGGTGGCGCCCAACCACAGCAACCGGATGGTGCTCCACGAGGAGGCCATGGCCGCCGGCGTCGCCACCTACGCCGCCGTCGCCGTCAGCTGGCTGGCCCGGCCCCGCTGACCGCCTGCCTCTTGGCGGTCGACCGCATCGCCAGCCGCACCAGGCCGTAGAGCAGCAGGACGGCCGCGCAGGCGGCGCCCACCCCGAGGGCCACCAGGGTGCCGGTGCGCTGCTCCTCTCCGGTCGCCTCCAGATCGATGGCCCCCTCGCCGAAGGCCACCTGCCACACGGCGCCGTTGTCGGCCTTGGTGGTGGCGTTGGAGGTCACCTCACCCGGCAGCCGCACCCCCACCCGCACCTGCACCAGCCGGCTGAGGCTCTCCCCCAGCTGGTCCTCGATCTCCTCGGCGGTGAGGCCGAGCGGCTCGCCGTCGAGCTCGGCGGCCAGGGCCTCGTCGCCGAAGGCATCGAGCCCCCCGCTGAAGTCGACCCGTCCGCTGAAGGCCCACTCCGTGCTGGCGAAGGCCTGCTGGCGACGCACCCCGAAGTCTTGGAAGGGCCCGTCCTCGGCGGCGACGTCGGCGAAGACGTCAGCGGCTTCCTCGGGGTCGGCGAAGGAGCGACGGATCCGCACCCTCGTGTAGCCGTCGGCCTCCTCGTCGGGTCCGTCGACGGTCCACCCGGCGTCGAGGAGGTCGTCGACCTCCAGCACCGCCTCGAGGTCGCCGCCGATGCGCTCGATGGCGTCGGGGTCCAGCCCCACCACCACCTCCACGGTGCCCGACCCGTCCTTCGCCACGGAGACGTTCAGATCCAGCTCCATCCGACAAGCCCCCAGCACCAGCACCAGCAGCACCAAGAGGACCAGGAGGACCCGGCGGGGGGTGCGGGGGGCAGAGGCTCCGCCGGAGCCCCCCGCCCGGGAGGCGATCCGGCTCCGCCGGTCGCCGACCAGCAGCGAGGGCGCCGAAGGCGCACCGCCCAGCTCGAGCGAGGCGGCCGCAGGCCGCCGAGCTCGAAGCCTCACGTGGTCTTGACGATGAGCAGCGAGCAAGGGAGGTGGTGGGACACCTTGCTCGGGACCGAGCCCGGCTTGAGGAACCGGGTGATCCCGGTCATGCCCTTGTTGCCCATCACCAACAGGTCGTAGTGGCCGTCGCGCGCCTCTTCGATCAGGGCGGAGACGGGATCGGCGTCCACCACCTTCACGTCGATGTCGACGCCGGAGTCGGCGTGACGCTCCTGGGCGGCCCGGACGATCTGCTCGCCCTTGTCGAGCGAAGCGGCCGAGAACACGGTGAGGCGGGCCCCGGTGCTGCGGGCCACCTCCACGGCACGGTCGACGGCCTTGGCCGCAGTCTTGGAGCCATCGGTGCCAACCAGCATCCGCTCGTACATGGGCGCGCAACCTACACCGGAGCGCCGGGGCTGATCAGCCCTCGGCGCCGCCGGTCTCGGCCAGCTCCATCGGCGGCGGCTCGAAGCCCTCGACGCCCTTGAAGGTGAGCACCATCTCGCCGGTCTCCGGATCGGGCTCGGCGTCGACGACGACGATCTGCCCGGCCCGGAACTCCTTGTAGAGAAGCTTCTCCGACAGCGGCGTCCTCGATGAGGCGCTGGATGGCCCGTCGCAGCGGGCGGGCGCCGAGGGTGGGGTCGTAGCCCCGCTCGGCCACCAGCTGCTTGGCGGCTGGCGTGAGCTCGATGCCGATGCCCTGGCCCTCGAGCTGCTTCTGCGTGCGGGCGATCATGAGGTCGACGATGCTGGGTGACCTCGGCCTTGCTGAGCTCGTGGAAGACGATGGTCTCGTCGATGCGGTTGAGGAACTCGGG
Organism: uncultured Microthrixaceae bacterium; assembly: GCA_963795165.1. GTDB lineage: Bacteria > Actinomycetota > Acidimicrobiia > Acidimicrobiales > VFJN01 > VFJN01. The sequence continues at coordinate 1,749,623 of CAWCGT010000001.1, forward strand.
CCGGAAGTGCTGCTTCAGCGCGTCGTTGACCTTCTCCTTCATCCGCTCGTAGGTGATCGCCTCGTCGGCCTTGCCGAAGCCGAGGTTGGCCTTGCGCAGGTCGGCGGTGCCGAGGTTGGAGGTCATGATCAGCACGGTGTTGCGGAAGTCGACCGAGCGGCCCTGGGCGTCGGTGAGCCGCCCCTCCTCCAGGATCTGGAGCAGCGTGTTGAACACGTCGGGGTGGGCCTTCTCGATCTCGTCGAAGAGCACCACGGAGAACGGCTTGCGCCGGACGGCCTCGGTGAGCTGGCCGCCCTCCTCGTAGCCCACGTAGCCGGGGGGCGAGCCCACCAGGCGGCTGACGGTGTGCTTCTCCATGTACTCGGACATGTCGAGGCTGATGAGCGGCGGTCTCGTCGCCGAAGAGGAACTCGGCGAGCGTCTTGGCCAGCTCGGTCTTCCCGACGCCGGACGGGCCGAGGAAGATGAAGCTGCCGCTGGGGCGCTTCGGGTCCTTGAGGCCGGCCCGGGTGCGGCGCACGGCCTGGGAGACGGCCCGGATGGAGTCCTCCTGGCCGATGACCCGCTTGTGGAGCTCGTCCTCCATGCGGAGGAGCTTCTGCGTCTCCTCCTCGGTGAGCTTGTAGACGGGGATGCCCGTCCACATGGAGAGGACCTCGGCGATGGCCTCCTCGTCGACCTCGTCGAAGAGGTCGACGCCGGAGTCCTTGATCTCGCGCTCCTTGCCCTCCTTGGCGGCGAGCAGCTCCTTCTCCTTGTCGCGGAGCTTGCCGGCCTCCTCGAAGTTCTGGCTCTCGACGGCCTTCTTCTTGGCCTCGACCACGCCGGAGAGCTCGGTCTCGATCTCCTTGTAGTCGGCCGGGGTCTCCATGCGCTTGATGCGCAGGCCGCGACCCGGCCTCGTCGATGAGGTCGATGGCCTTGTCGGGGAGGTGGCGGTCGGCGATGTAGCGGTCGGCCAGGTTGGCCGAGGCCACCAGGGCCTGGTCGGTGATGGTGACCCGGTGGTGGGCCTCGTAGCGGTCGCGCAGGCCCTTCAGGATCTCGATGGTGTGGGCCACGGTGGGCTCTTCGACGACGATCTTCTGGAAGCGGCGCTCGAGGGCGGCGTCCTTCTCGAGGTGCTTGCGGTACTCGTCGAGGGTGGTGGCACCGATGGTCTGCAGCTCGCCGCGGGCCAGCATCGGCTTGAGGATCGAGGCGGCGTCGATGGCGCCCTCGGCGGCACCGGCACCCACGAGGGTGTGGAGCTCGTCGATGAACAGGATGATGTCGCCGCGGGTGCGGATCTCCTTGAGCACCTTCTTGAGGCGCTCCTCGAAGTCGCCGCGGTAGCGGGACCCGGCCACCAGGGCGCCGAGGTCGAGGGTGTAGAGCTGCTTGCCCTTGAGGGTCTCGGGGACGTCGTCGGCCACGATCTTCTGGGCCAGGCCCTCGACCACGGCCGTCTTGCCGACGCCGGGCTCGCCCACGAGCACGGGGTTGTTCTTCTGACGGCGGGACAGGACCTGCATGACCCGCTCGATCTCCTTGGAGCGGCCGATGACCGGGTCGAGCTTCTTCTCGCGGGCCTGCTGGGTGAGGTTGCGACCGAACTGGTCGAGCACCAGCGAGCCGGAGGCCTGCTCGCCGCTGGCCGAGCCGGGGCCGGCGGCCTGCCCGGCCTTCTCCGACGAGCCACCGGGGCCCTGGTAGCCGCTGAGGAGCTGGATCACCTGCTGGCGGACGCGGGAGAGGTCGGCGCCCAGCTTCACGAGGACCTGGGCGGCCACGCCCTCGCCCTCGCGGATCAGCCCGAGCAGGATGTGCTCGGTGCCGATGTAGTTGTGGCCGAGCTGCAGGGCCTCCCGCAGCGACAGCTCGAGGACCTTCTTGGCCCGCGGCGTGAAGGGGATGTGGCCGGACGGCGACGAGCCGCCCTTGGCCGATGATCTCCTCGACCTGGCTGCGCACGGCCTCCAGCGAGATGCCGAGGGATTCGAGGGCCTTGGCGGCCACGCCTTCGCCCTCGTGGATCAGCCCGAGCAGGATGTGCTCGGTGCCGATGTAGTTGTGGTTGAGGAGCCGAGCTTCCTCTTGGGCCAGTACGACGACCCGTCGGGCTCGGTCGGTGAACCGTTCGAACAAGTGAGCCTCCCGCCCCTTCTGGGGGATCCGTGGGCCGAGTGTATCCCCGGCCCCCCACATCGCACCGCGAGCCGTCGGCTCCAGCCCTCGCCCTTCCATCGGCGATCCAACCGCCGGACGTGAGCGATGGGTGCCGGTTTTCCGGGCACGAGGGGCCCTCGCCTAGCGTGCAGGGGTGGCCTCCGAGAGCCCGCTTCTCCAGCTCCCTGGGATGGCCCGGCACCGAGCGCGTGTGGAAGCGGCCCTCCGATCGGCTGTGCAGGCCGAGGACGAGCTGATGGCGCAGATGGGACGTCACCTCATCACCGCCGGCGGGAAGCGGGCCCGTCCGCTGTTCGCCGTCGCCGCTGCCGCTGCCCTGGCCAGCGACGATGCGGCCATCGAGGCCGCCGTCACGGACGACGTGGTCCTCGGTGGGGTGTCGGTGGAGCTGGTCCAGGTGGGGTCGCTCTGCCACGACGACGTCATCGACGAAGCCGAGACCCGTCGGGGCGTCGAGAGCGTCAACGCTCCGCTGGGGCAACCTGAAGGCGATCCTGGCCGGCGACTTCCTCCTGGCCAAGGCCTCGGAGATCGCCGCTGACCTCGGCACCGAGGTGGCCGGCCTGCTGGCCGCCACCATCGGACGCCTTTGCGAGGGCGAGGTCCACGAGCTGCGCCACGCCTACGACGTCGAGCCGCACCGAGGCCTCCTACCTGGCCGCCATCGAAGGGAAGACGGCGGCCCTGTTCGCCACGGCGTGCCGGGTGGGCGGGATCGTGGGCGACCTGCCCCGCCCAACCATCGACCAGCCTCACCGAGTTCGGGCGCCTCTACGGGATGGCGTTCCAGGTGGTCGACGACGTCCTCGACGTGGTCGCCACCGACGAGCAGCTCGGCAAGCCCGTCGGGCCACGACATCGCCGAGGGCATCTACAACCTCCCCGTCATCCGGGCCCTTGCCGGCTCCGAGGGCGCCGACCTGCGACCCCTGCTCGGCGGCCCGATCGACGGCGACGACCTGCAGCGGGCCAGGGAGCTCGTCCGCCACAGCGATGCCATCCCGGCATCGGTAGGCGTGGCCCGCGGCTACATCGAGCAGGCGGAGGCCACCCTGGCCCCGCTCGACGGCACCCCGAGCGCCCTCGCGCTGGCTGCCACCTCCCGGGCCCTCCTCACCGAGCTCGAGGCCCTGGTCGCCGCCGCTACCTGACACGGCCGGGCGGTAGCGTTCCCGGCCGTGGTCGCCGCACGTGAGGACGCGCTCGTCCGGGGGCTGCTGGTCGCCATCGCCGCCTTTCGATGGCTGGCGTGGGCCTGGATGGCCATCGTGCTGCTCATCAGCCGAGACGACCTCGAGCGGCGGGCGCCCGTGGGTCGCGGTGCTGCTGGTGGCGGCGGCGCTGGCGGTGACCGGCGTTGCCGGCGTGCTGGCCCGGACCGAGCCCGAGCGGCTGCTGTCGACCGTGTTGATCGTGGCCGAGCTGGCGGTGGGCTTCGGGCTCGGTGCCGGCGACGACTGGGCCTTCGCAGGGGACCACCCGCAGTCGCTGGGTTCGGTGTGGCCCCTGGCCGGCGTGATGACGGCCGGGGTTCGCTGGGCCGGCCGTGGCGGCGCCCTCGCCGGCGCCGTGGTGGGCCTCGGGCGCCTCTTCGGCGACCTGGTGGAGCAGCGGAACACCACCCCCATCAGCGAGCTCACGATCTCGGCAGCGTCCACGTTCGTGCTCTACGCCCTGGCCGGAGGGGCGGCGGGCTACGCAGTCGTGACGCTGCGGGAGGCCGAGCGGCGCATCTCCACGGTGCAGGCCCGAGAGGAGGTCGCTCGCACCCTGCACGACGGCGTCCTGCAGACCCTTGCCGTGGTGCAGCGCCGGGCGAACGACCCGGAGCTGGCCCGCCTGGCCCGCGACCAGGAGCGGGAGCTGCGGGAGTACCTGTTCGGCGCCGAGGCGCCGGGGGGTGAGCTGGGCCCGCGCCTGCGACAGGCGGCAGCCCGGTTCGAGGACCACTTCGACGGTCGAGCGCAGGTGGTGGTGGCCGAGGACCTCCCGGCGCTGGCGACGGCCAAGGTGGAGGCGCTCGCTGGGGCAGTGGCGGAGGCGCTGGCCAACGCCGGCAAGCACGGCGGAGCGGCCTCGGTCACCGTCTACGCCGAACCCGACGGTGCTGGCGTGTTCTGCTCGGTGAAGGACGACGGACAGGGGTTCCAACCAGGGCAGCCCGAGGGGATCGGCCTGCGCCGGTCGGTGCGCGATCGCGTGGCGGAGGTGGGTGGCCGGGTGGAGATCGACGGGAACCCCGGGCGAGGGACCGAGGTGCGGCTGTGGGTGTAGGAGACTCCCCCGGTGGCTGACCTCCAGCTGGTCCGCGTCGTGCTCGCCGACGACCACCCGATCTGGCGCTCGGGGGTGCGGGCCGACCTCGGCTCGAGCTTCCACGTGGTGGGGGAGGCCAGCGATGCCGACGAGGCGATCGAGGTCATCGGTGCCACCTCGCCCGACCTGGTGGTGTGCGACCTCCACATGCCCAACGGCGGGGGCATCAAGGTGGCCAAGACGTGCGGGGAGCACACCCGGATCGTGATGCTGACCGTGTCGGAGGCCGAGCGCGACCTGCTCGACGCGGTGGCGGCCGGCGCCATCGGCTACCTCGTGAAGTCGACGCCACCCGAGGAGCTCCGGCAGGGCCTGTGGCGAGCCGCTCACGGCGACCCCGTGTTCTCCCCGTCGCTGGCCTCGCTGGTCTCGGCGAGTTCCGGCGCCTGGCCAAGGCCAGCGGCCCGGTGCAGCCGCTGTCGGATCGGGAGCGGGAGGTGCTCCAGCACGTCGCCCGGGGCCACACCTACCGCGAGATCGGCGAGACGCTCTTCATCGCCGAGAAGACCGTCGAGAACCACGTCCGCAACATCCTCGGGAAGCTCCACCTCAACCGGAAGCAGGAGCTGGTCCGCTACGCCCTGGAGCACGGGATCGAATAGGGGTCCCCCAGAGGTCGCTGGGGGGTTCCCCGGGTCGTCTCCGGGGCCGACAGCCTCGATGGTGGCGGCATGACCACCAACGCACGACCCGACCCGACCCGCACCGGAGCCGTCTGGGTGACCGGCACCGGCGCCTTCCTCCTCCTGGCCGCCGCGGCGGTGTTCACCGCCATGCGGTGGGAGCAGATCCCCGATGCGGCCAAGCTCGGCGCCCTGGGCCTGGCCACGGGCGCCTTCCTGCTGGCCGGCCGAGCGCTCAAGACCTCCCTCCCCGCCACCGCCGGCGCCCTGTTCCACCTCGGAGCCTTCCTGGTGCCCATCGACGTGGTCGCCGTCGGGCTGCGGCTCGACCTCGACTGGGCTGGTCTGCTGCTAGCGGAGGGCCTGACGGCCACCGTGGTCTTCGCCTGGGCGGCAGCCACCGAGCGGTCGGTGGTGCTGCGCTGGGCCGCCGCGGGGGCGGTGGTGGCCCTGGCCGGTGGCATCGGTGCCACCACCGCAGTCCCCGCGCCGCTCGCGCTGGCGTCGGCCTCGGTCGTGGCCCTGGCCACCGGTCGACTCGGTGCGGCCACCGGCTGGGCCGCCATCGCGGGCGCCACGCCGCTCCTCACCTTCCTGGATCGGGTCACCTTCACCGGCACCGGGACCATCGAGCGCCTGGGCCTGACGGGCGAGCAGCCGCGGAGCGCGGCGGTGGTGACCGGTGTGGCCGCCGCGGCGGTGCTGGCACTGGTGGGCCGACGGCGCGACGACGTGGGCCTGGCGCTGCTGGGCACCCTGGTGGCCGTTACCGGGGTGGCCGCCAGCTGGTCGGGCCTCGACACCGACCCGGCTGACGCGCTCGTCGGCCTGGCGGCGGCCTTCCTCGCCATCGAGGTCGTGGCGGTGGCGACGAGGCACGACGCCTTCTGGCGCCGGCCGGCGGCCGTGGTGGCCTGGCTCGGCGAGCTGTTGGCTCGTCCGGCCACCATCGCCACGGCGCTGTCGATCGCTCTGGTGCCGGTGATGGGCGGGACCGACGGGCGGGTGGCCCTGGCCACCGCCGTGCTGGGCTTGGGTTGGCTGGCCGCTGAGGTGCGGACGGGCACCGGACGGCCCTCGTCCACCATCGGTGTGGCCGTGAGCGTGGTGGGCACGGTCGCCATGGCCGGCGGCTCCGCGGGCGCGGTGGCAGTCGCCCTCGTCGCCGTGGCGGGCGGAGCCGTGCTCCTTCCCCGCCTCCCCGCCCTCTCCTCGACCGGCGCGCCCGCTGGCCACCCCACGGCGTTGCGCCCTGGTGCGCTGGTGGTGGCGGTCGTCGCCGCCGTGGCGGCTCCGCTGACGGCGGCCGACACCAACGGGTGGGCCATCGTGGCGACCGGACTGGCCGGCAGCGCAGCCGTCGTCGAGGCTGCGGTCCGGCGGTCGCGTGCGACGACGCCAGCGCCAGCGTCCTTCGAGCTCGGCACCTGGATCCTGGGGGCGTTGGCGCTGCTCCCGGGCGCGCTGGCCGCTGGTGCCTTCGCCGCCCTCACCGACAACCTGGCGCTGGCCCTTGCCGGCGCGGCAGTGGCGGCCTCCGGCCTGGCTGCGCTGGCCGACCGGGCTGCGGTGACCGGAGACCTCCCGCTCGGCACGGTGGCTCGACTGGGCGCGGTGTCGGTCCTCATGGGCGTCGGGGGCGTGGATCCATCGGCGACGGGTGCGGTGGCGGTGGCCGTCGCTGCGCTCTCGCTGTTCGACGCCGCCCGGCTGCGCGACCCTCACGTGGCGCTGGGTGCCGCGCTGGCCATTCCCGTCGCCGTCGGCGCCTTCGCCCTCTCCACAGGCCTCTCCCCCGCCCGGGCGGGCGTGGCGCTGGTGCTCGGTGCCGCCGTCCTGGCCGGCCTGGGGGCCCTGGCGGGCGGGCGATGGGCGGTTCCGTCGCTCATGGCCGTCGCCATCTCGACGGTGAGCGGCCTGGCCCTCGCCACCAGCGAGCCGTCCGCCTTCGCCGACGCCGTCATGGTGGCCAGCGGCATCGCGCTGGCAGCCTCGGTGGAGCGAGGCCGCCTCGACGGCGGGCTCCTCGCGGGGATCAGCCTGACCGGCGGCCTGTGGTTGCGCCTGGCCGACGCCGGGGTGGGGACGAGCGAGCCCTACATCCTGCCGGTGGCCGCCCTCCTCCTCGGCGGCGGTCTCCGGGCCCGATCCACCGGGACCAGCAGCTGGATCGCCTACGGGCCGGTGATCGCCCTCCTGGGTGGGGCCGCCTTGGCCGAGCGCATCGGCGGTGGCGCCGGCTGGCACGCCCTGGTGGCGGGGGCGGTGGGGATGGTGTCGGTTGCGGCCGGCGGGCACCGTCGCCTGGCGGCCCCGCTGTTCCTCGGCACGGGGTTGCTCGTCGCCCTTGTCGGCTTCGAGACCCTCGCCCTCACGGCCGAGCTCCCCACCTGGACCTGGCTGGCCCTCGGCGGCACCACGCTGCTGGGCGCCGGGGTGGCCATGGAGCGCCACGAGCTCGGCCCGGTCGAGACCGGCCGCCGCCTGGTGGACGTCGTCGACGAGCACTTCGCCTGAGGAGGTTGGGGGCATGAGCGGTCGGCACGAGCCGCCCCATGCCCCCAACCTCGATAGGTGGGGACGTCAGCCGGGCAGGGTGGTGGGGAGGCGGCGGGCGGCGAGGACGCCGAGGAGGGCGACGGCGAGGGTGATGGGGAAGGCCAGCTCGAGGGCGCTGCGGGTGGCCCAGCCCTGGGCCTCGCCCAACGCCACGAAGGCGCCACCGAGCCCGGTGCCGAGCGCGATGCCGAGGACGTCGGTGAGCTGGATGCTGCTGGAGGCGGAGCCCTCTCGGCCCGGCTCGGCCAGGCCCAGGACGGTGACCGACAGCGGCGCGTAGGCCAGGCCCATCCCGAGGCCGGCGATCGACCACGCCCCCACCGACGGCCCCAGCGGCAGTGCGCCCAGCGCACCGAACATCCCGGCGATCCCCAGGGCCACGAACCCGAACCCCACCATCACCACCCGGCGAGGGCCCGCCGTGAGGATCCAGCGCTGCTGGATCCAGGCGCCGGCCGTCCAGAGGAGGGTGGCGCCGGTCAGCGCCGCCCCGGCCACCCAGGTGGGCTGGTCCCGCACCTCCTGGAAGGTGAGCGACACGTAGGCGTCGGCCCCGAAGAAGGCGAAGGTGAGGATCCCCCGCACCAGCACCGCCGCCGGTATGCCCGGCGCCAGGCGCAGCGTGCCCGCCGGCACCAGGCCGAGGAAGGCTCGGAGGCCGATCCACCCGCCACCGACGAGGAGGGGGACGGCCAGCACGGGAGGCGGTCCGCTGATGGCCACCAGCACCGCCGCCGCCCCCACGGCCAGGGCGACGGCCCGACCGGTGCGGGCATCCTCCTGGCCCGCCGCGGCGGTGGAGGACGCCCGGCGGGTGGTCCCGGTGAGGGCGGGGATCGTCATGATCCCGGCGACGACGACGATGGGCAGCAGGGCCAGGAACACGAACCGCCAGGAGGTGGCCTCGGCGATGGCGCTGCTGGCGGCCGGTCCCACAAGCCCGGGGATGACCCACGCCGAGGAGAAGATGGCGAACACCCGGGGCCGGACGGCGGCCGGGTAGGCCTGGCCGACGCTGGCGTAGGCGACGGCGGGGATGGCGCCTGCACCGATCCCCTGCAGCACGCGGGCCACCACCAGGATCCCCATCGAGGGGGCCAGGCCGCCGGCCAGGAGCCCGACGGCGAAGAGCCCGAGCCCCACCAGGAAGGGGAAGGCGGTGCCCCGTCGGTCGGCGGCCTGGCCGGCCACCACGATCCCGAGCAGGCTCCCGAGGAAGAAGCCGCTGAACACCCAGCCGTACAGGCCCAGCCCGCCCAGGTCGCCGGCCACCACGGGCATCACGGTGGAGATGGCGAGAGCCTCGAACGCCACCAGGGTGATGGTGAGGACCAGCCCGAGCGTCAGGCGCCGCCGAGCCGGCGCCCACACCCCGTCGGCGTCGGGACGGAGCACGGGCGCGGCGAGCGGGGCGGGCTCGTCGAGGGTCACGCTGGGCATGCTGGCACCGTAGGGACCGCACTGCGTCTCGCCATCGGGCGGTCGGCCGGTTCTCCCTCGGTCGCAGGTCCTAGGCCAGAGGGCGGTACGCCGGCTCTGCGCTACTCCTGCTCGGGGCGCAGCGTGGGGAAGAGGATGACGTCGCGGATGCTCTGGGTGTCGGTGAGCAGCATCACCAGGCGGTCCATGCCGATGCCGAGACCGGCGGTGGGCGGCAGCCCGTACTCGAGGGCGCGGAGGTAGTCCTCGTCGACCACCATGGCCTCGTCGTCGCCGGCCGCGCTTCTGGCGGGCCTGGTCCTCGAAGCGGAGCTCGCTGCTCGTCGGGGTCGACCAGCTCCGAGAAGGCGTTGCCGAGCTCGCGACCGGCCACGATCGGCTCGAAGCGCTCGACCATGTCGGGCAGCTCGCGATGGTCGCGGGCGAGCGGCGACACCTCCTTGGGGTAGTCGGTGACGAACACCGGGCCCCAGAGCTCCGCCTCGGTGGTCTTCTCGTAGATCTCGAGCACGAGCTTGCCGGGGCCGTACTCGTCCTTCACCTCCACGCCGTGCTCGGCGGCGATGCGGCGCAGGTCGTCGATCGGCATGCGCACGTCGACGCGCACACCGGCGTGCTCCTCGACGAGGTCGAGTGAGGCTGGCCCGTCGCCACGGCGGGGTGAGGTCGAGCTCGCGGCCGCCGTAGGTGAGCTTGGTGGTGCCGTGGAGCTCCGGGCGAGGTGGGCCACGAGCTCCTCGGTGAGCACCATCATGTCGTGTAGTCGCCGTAGGCCTGGTAGAGCTCGAGCATCGTGAACTCGGGGTTGTGGCGGGTCGAGAGCCCCTCGTTGCGGAACACCCGCCCGATCTCGAACACCCGCTCGAAGCCGCCCACGGTCAGGCGCTTCAGGTAGAGCTCGGGCGCGATGCGCAGGAACAGGTCCATGTCGAGGGCGTTGTGGTGCGTGGTGAAGGGCTTGGCCAGCGCGCCGCCCGGGATGGGGTGGAACACCGGCGTCTCCACCTCGATGAACCCGCGGTCCTCCAGCCAGCGACGCGTGAGGCTGAAGATCCGGCTGCGCTGCAGGAAGGTGGTGCGGGTCTCGGGGTTGGCCCAGAGGTCGACGTAGCGCTGGCGGTAGCGGGTGTCGACGTCGGTGATGCCGTGCCACTTGTCGCCGAAGCCGCGGCGGGTCTCGGCCAGCATCGTCCACGACGCCACCTTCACCGACAGCTCGCCCCGCTTGGTCTTCACCACCTCGCCGGTGGCGCCCACCCAGTCGCCGAGGCTGATCTTGCCGAAGCCCTCGAAGTCCTCGGTGACCGCAGCGAGGGCGAAGAGCTGCACCTCGCCCCCGCTGCCGTCGCGCAGCGTGCGCGAAGGCCAGCTTGCCCTGGGCCCGGTGGAGCATGACCCGCCCGGCCACGGTGACGGCGATCCCCGTCTCCTCGCCCGGCCTCCAGCCCGTCGTGCTCGGCGCGGAGGTCGGCGGCGGTGGCGGTGACGTCGAATCGGTACGGGAGCGGTCATGCGTCGGCGTTCTTCTCGTAGATGAGGCGCAGGCCGTGGAGGGTGAGCCAGGGCTCGACGTGGGCGATCGTCGCCGACAGCGGGCCGATCAGCCCGGACAGCCCGCCGGTGGCCACCACGGTGGCGTCGGCCTCGAGCTCGTCGCGGATGCGCTCGCACATGCCGTCGACCAGCGACGGCGAAGCCGTAGATGGCGCCCGACTGCATCGACTCGACGGTGCTGCGGCCGATCACGTTGCGGGGCTCGACGAGCTCGACCCGGCGCAGCGCCGCGGCCCGGGCGAAGAGGGCGTCGAGGCTGATGTCGATGCCCGGGAAGATGGCGCCGCCGAGGTACTCGCCCTTGGCCGAGATGGCCTCGAAGGTGGTGGCGGTGCCGAAGTCGACGACGATGGTCGGGCCCGCCGAAGAGGTCGAAGGCGGCCACCGCGTCGGCGATGCGGTCGGCGCCGACCTCCTTGGGGTTGTCGTAGAGGATCGGCAGTGCCGGTGCGCACCCCGGGCTCGACCACCAGGGCCGGGAAGCCGAAGTAGCGCTCCGACATGCGGCGCAGCGAGCCCGTCACGCGGGGCACCGAGGAGCACACGGCGATGCCGTCGATGTCGTTGTCGTCCCAGCTGGACCCGTGGAAGCCGAGGAACTCCTGGAGCACGAGGGCGTGCTCGTCGGCCGTGCGCTCGACGTTGGTGGCGATGCGCCAGTGGTCGATCAGGCCGGTGTCGGCCATGCGGCGCTCGAGGTTGGCGTCGTCACCGTCGAGGTCGTAGAGCCCGACCACGGTCTGGGTGTTGCCGACGTCGATGGCGAGGAGCACGGCGTCAGACGCTACGAGGCTGACCGCCACCGGTCGAACCCGATGGGGGCGTCACCGGATGTCGAGGCCGATGTCGAGCGCGGGCGCCGACTGGGTGATCTGGCTGCGTCGAGAGCAGGTCGACGCCGGTGGCCGGCGTAGGCCGCGGCCGTCTCGAGGGTGATGCCGCCGCTGCACTCGAGCAGCGGGCGACGGCCGCCGACGGCCGTCCCAGTCGTCGACCAGGGCCACGGCGGCCTTGGCCTCCTCCGGCGTCATGTTGTCGAGCAGCACGGCGTCGGCCCCGGCCTCGAGGGCCTCGGCGACCTGCGTCGAGGTCGGTCGCCTCGACGTGCACGAGCCGGCCCGGCCAGGTGGCCTCGGGCCGCCGCCACCGCCTCGGCGATGCCGAGCAGGGCCAGGTGGTTGTCCTTGAACATCACCCAGTCGCGACAGGTTGCCGCGGTGGTTGCACCGCGCCGCCGGCCCGCACGGCCGCCTTCTCGAGGGTGCGCAGGCCCGGGCGTGGTCTTGCGGGTGTCCCAGATGCGAGCCGGTCCCGCCCGCCGCGGCGGCGTCGACGAAGCGCCGGGTGAGGGTGGCGACGCCGGAGAGGTGGCAGAGGAAGTTGAGGGCGGTGCGCTCGCCGGTGAGGATCGACGCCATGCGGCCCGGCGACGGTGCCGACGACCGTGCCGGCGGCGACGGCGTCGCCGTCGGCGGCCGCCCAGGTCACCGCCACGCGCCGGGTCGAGCTGGGCGAACGCCTCGGTGGCGCAGGCGGTGCCGGCCAGCACGCCGTCGGCGCGGGGCACGAACGTCGGCGGCGGCCGACGCCCCGGCGGGCAGCAGCGCGGCGGTCAGGTCGCCGAGCGGCGTCAGGTCCTCGGCCAGCGCGACGCGCGACGGCCTCGCGCACCGCGTGGATCGGCGGTCGCGACGGCGATGCCGCATCAGCCGAAGCCGCGGTTGTCCTGCTTGAGGGCGGTGTCGACGGCGAGGCTGCTGGCCACCACCAGCGAGCGCAGCGGCTCGTCGAGCGGGCGGTGGATCTGCACGACGAAGTTGTCGGCGGTGGTGAACATCGTCTTGGCCAGGCCCTCCCACGTCTTGGTGATCCGGGCCACCTCGGTGCCGGCGTGCGTCGGCGACGTTGAAGTTCCAGGCCCGCCAGTTCTCGGCGTTGATCGAGCCGTAGGTGTGCCCGTCGGCCTCGAGGCCGAAGCGGATCTTGCCGATGGCGTTCTGCTGCACGATCTGGCCGATCTCGTTGCCCTGGCCGTCCTGCACGATGATCTTGCGACTTCAGCACCTTGGCCGGGCGGGTGAGGGCGAGCAGCACGGTGCCCTGCGCGTCGACCACCTGGAGCTTGTGGGTCATGAACTGGTCGACGGAGGTGAGCACCCGCAGCACCTTCTTGGCCGCCGACTGGCCCACCTGGCGGACGGCGCCGATCTGGGTGCCGTTCTGGTCGTAGATGGCGTACTCGTTGTTGACCTCGATCAGCTTGGCCTTCTGGTTCACCACCAGCACCGGCTCGGTGAAGATCGTCCCCCCGCCCTGAGGCGCCGGAGGTGGCCCCCGCCTTGGCGACGTCCTGCACGATCTTCTCGGTGGCCCGTCGGGTGGTGGGGACGGCCCCGCCGCCGCCGGGCGGGTCGACCGACTGTCGCCCGTGGGAGGAGACGTGCTCGGTCCACTGGCTGCCGTCCCAGTAGCGCAGCTCGTGGCGACCGAGGGGGTCGGGGTACCAGTTGGCGGGGACTGCCGCTGTCGCTCATCGCGGTGAGGCTACCGAGCAGCCGGCCGGTCAGCCCCCGGCGACGAAGCGCACCTGGAGGTCGTCGCGAAGGCCGGGGTGATCGGTGCGGGTGTGGGCGCCGCGGCTCTCGGTGCGGGCGAGCGCGGCGGCCACCAGCAACCGACCCGACCGTCGCCAGGTTGCGGAGCTCCCACGCCTCGAGGTCGTCGCCGCTGCACCTCGCCGGCCACTGCAGCCGCCGCGTCGGCCAGCGACTCCGGCGATCGCAGGACTCCGGCGTTGGCGGTCATGGTGCGCTGGAGCTCGTCACGCGCTCGGCACGGTCGCTGGCATCGGGAGCAGGCACCGCGATCGCGCGCGCCCCGGGATGTCGCCGCCGCCGAGGACGCACCGCATCGCACCGGTGGCGGTCGGGCCGTCCACCCCCCGGTCGATGGCCTCGACCACGCGGGGTCCGAACACCATGCCGTCGAGCAGCGAGTTCGACGCCAGCCGGTTGGCGCCCATGACGCCGTTGCAGCTGGCCTCCCCGGCCACCCAGAGGCCCGGGAGCGACGTGGCCCCGTCGAGGTCGGCCAGGATGCCGCCGCAGCTGTAGTGGGCGGCCGGGGCGATCGGCAGCCAGTCCGTGGCGGGATCGAGCCCCACCTGGGCCAGCTCGGCGGCGATGGTGGGGAAGCGATCGGCGAAGCTGTCCAGACCGGTGGCGTCGAGCCAGAGGTGCTCCACGTCCTGCTCGATCATCCGAGCGGTGATGGCGCGGCTCACCTTGTCGCGTGACAGGAGCTCGTCGACGAAGCGCTCGCCCTTCGCGTCGCGCAGGAGGGCGCCGTGGCCCCGGAGGGCCTCCGACAGCAGCGGGCGTGGCATGGCGGGATGGTGGAGGGCCGTGGGGTGGAACTGCTCGAACTCCACGTCGGCCACCGCCACCCCGGCCCGGATGGCCATGGCCACCCCGTCGCCGGTGGCCTCTCGGGGGTTGGTGGTGACGGCGAAGAGCTGTCCGTAGCCACCGGTGGCGACGAGCACGTTGCTGGCTCGCACCTCCGTCCGCTGTCCGGTGAGGTCGGCAACGAGAACGCCCCTGCACCGGCCACCCTCCACCAGCAGGTCCAGGGCGAAGCTGCTCTCGTACACCGCCGACACCTCTGCTCGCACGGCGTCGACCAGGGTGCGCTCGATCTCGGCACCCGTGGCCGCTCCACCGGCGTGCACGATCCGGGGCAGCGAGTGGCCGCCCTCGCGCGCCAGCTCCAGCTGACCGTCGGGGTCGCGATCGAAGGCGGCGCCGAGGGCGATCAGCTCGTGCACCCGCGACGGTCCCTCGTCCACCAGCACCCGAACCGCATCCACGTCGCAGAGCCCGGCGCCGGCGGCGAGGGTGTCGGCGAGGTGCAGGTCGGTGGAGTCAGGGTCGCCGCCGAGGACGGCCGCCACCCCTCCTTGCGCCCAGCGGGTGGTGGCCTGCTGGAGCTCGGCCTTGGTGACCACGCCGACCCGCATCCCGTGGATCTCCGCCGCCCGCACCGCCGCCGAGAGCCCCGCCACCCCCGATCCCAGCACCAACAGGTCCAACGAGGTCACGGGACAGGTCTACCGGACCCGGCCCACCGCCACGCGAGGGGCGGCCGTCACGATCAGGCTCTCGGCCGAGCGTCGGCGTCGACCTCGACGTACCGGTGGGGGGCTGGTCCCTGCTGCTCGGCCGCGATCAGCTCGGCGGTGAGCTCGTCGACGGGGCGGTTGGCCTGGTCGACGTGCACGACGGTGGGCTGGTAGCCGTCCTGGAGCTCGGACTGCTCGAAGTCGGCGTAGCTGATGATGATGACCCGGTCGCCGGGGTCCACCAGGCGGGCCGCCGCCCCGTTGAGGCAGATGTCCCCCGAGCCCCGCGCGCCCTCGATGACGTAGGTCTCGAGGCGGGCCCCGTTGTCGACGTCGACCACCGCGACCTGCTCGAACTCCAGCAGGTCGGCCTGGTCCATCAGGTCACGGTCGACGGTGATGGAGCCCACGTAGTGCAGGTTGGCGTCGGTGACCGTGGCGCGGTGGATCTTGCTCTTCATCATGCGACGGCGCATGGCAGATGCTCCCCTGATCGGTGGGCGCCGCTTCCGGTCGCCCCCTGTGGTGACGGCCTCACCCTACCGGCGGGGAGCGGAGCGGCGGTAACCCGTGCCGGACGAGCGTCGGCCTCTGGGTAGCCTCGCCGACGGCGCCATGGGAGCGCCACTGCTGGGGGTGTCATGGGGGTGGAGGGCGAGACGACGGCGGTCTTGGCGGCGCGCGGCGTGGTGAAGGAGTACCCGCAGGGCGATGGCGTCCAGCGGGTCCTCGACGAGGTGGACCTGGAGGTGGCCCCGGGACGGTTCGTGGCCATCATGGGGCCGTCGGGCTCGGGCAAGTCCACCTTGCTGCACCTGCTCGGCGGGCTGGACATCCCCGACGCCGGTGAGATCGCCCTCGATGGCACGACGCTCTCGTCGCTCGGCGACGATGCCCGCACCGACCTCCGCCGGCAGCGGATCGGGATCGTCTACCAGGCGTTCAACCTGGTGCCGGTGCTGACGGCCGCCGAGAACATCGCCCTACCGGCGGTGATCGCCGGCCGGCGACCCGCTGACTACCGGGCGCGCCTCGATGAGGTGATCGACCTCGTGGGCCTCGCCCCGCACCGCGACAAGCAACCTGCCCAGCTCTCGGGCGGGCAGCAGCAGCGGGCGGCCATCGGTCGCGCCCTGTTCATCGAGCCGACGGTGCTTCTGGCCGACGAGCCCACCGGGAACCTGGACCTGGCATCGGGCGCCGAGGTGCTGCGTCTCTTCACCGAGGCCCAGGTCGCCCTCGGCCAGACCATCGTGATGGTGACCCACGACCCGCGCAGCGCCGCCCACGCCGACGCTGTGTGCCTGCTGCGCGACGGGCGGATGGTCGCGTCCCTCGACGTCACCCGCCGGTGCCGCGGGGCCGCCCGCACCGACCGGGCCCACGAGGGGCGCTCGCGTGCGGTGCTGCGGTGGCTGGAGGAGCTCGACGCCACCGGTGCCGCCGGTCGACGTCGTGCCCCGCTGCGAGTCGGCGAGGCCTGACCGTGCGGTCGCTGTCGAGCCTGTCCGCGCGGAGCCTGCGGCGACGGCCGGGTCGGTTCGCGCTCACCGGTGCCGGCGCCGCCCTCGGTGTGGCCGTCCTCTATGCCGTGCTGGTCACCAGCGGCGCCACCACCGACGCGCTCGACGATGCCATCTCCGGCTCAGCGGGCGATGCCGACGTGGTCATCGGCCCGGTGGGCTCCTACGACGCCACCCTCCCGCCCGACCTGGCAGAGCGCGTGGCGGCGCGGGAGGGTGTGAAGCGGGCCCTCGGGTCGGTGGTGATCCGCAGCTCCCTGCGGCCGGCGAACGAGGAGGTCACCGCGACGAGGGACCTCTCGTCGCGCGACGGCATCGTGTTCGTGGTGGGCGCGGATCTCGCCGCCACGTCGGAGATCCGCCGCCTAGAGATCCAGAGCGGTCGGCTGCCCGCGCCGGAGGCGGCCGAGATCGCCGTCGCCGAGGGGGCGGCCGACGACCTCGGGGTGACGGCGGGCGACCGGGTGCGGCTGGCTGCGCCGGCTGGGGACCGGGAGGTGCTGGTCACCGGCATCCTCGAGGGCGCCGGGGCCGGGCTGGGCTTCCAGGGCGACGTGGCCTACACCAGCCTGGGCCACGCTCAGGCCATCCTGGCCAAGGGCGACGTGATCACCGGTGTCGACGTGGTCCTGGCCGACGGGGTGAGCATCGACGCCTGGATCGAGGCCAACCGCGAGGACCTGGGCCAGGCACTGTCGATGCAGGACGCTCGGGATGTCGCTGGCGGGTTCCGCGACTTCATCCTGGCCATCAGCAACGGGCTGACCCTCATGTCGGTGATCGCCGTGTTCGTCGGCGGGTTCCTCGTGTTCCTCACCTTCTCGGTGGCGGTGGCCGAGCGCACCCGCACCTACGGGACCCTCCGGGCGCTGGGCGCCCATCCCAAGCAGGTGCGCCGGGTCGTGCTGGCCGAGGCGGCCCTGCTGGGGCTGGTGGCCAGCCTGGTGGGCCTCGCGCTGGGGCGAGGGATCGCCGGAGCAAGCGTCGGGATCACCGAGTCGCTGCTGGGTCTCGATCTGCCCGCCCTGGGCCTCCCGCTGGGTCCGGCCGCCGTGGCCACCGTCGTGGGGGTGGGCGTGAGCGTGGCCGCCGCCTGGCTGCCCGGCCGTCGGGCCGCCGCCCTCGGCCCGGTGTCCGCCATGCGGGAGGGGTCGGCGGGCCTGGAGCTCACCGGCCGGTGGTGGCCCCGCGCCCTGGTCTTGGGGGCCGGCCTGGCGCTGGGGGCCAGCAGCAGCGGCGTGGCGACCCGCAGCCTCTCCACCCTGCTCGTCCTCCTCGGCGCTGTGCTCCTGGTCCCCTTCGTGCTGCGGCCGGTGGCCGGGATCGTGGGTCGGGTCGGCTCCCGGCTGGCCCCCGGCACCGGCGACATCGCCATCCTCCACCTGCAGAAGGAGCGCAGCCGCTCCGCCTACACCCTGGCCCTCGTGATGGTGGTCCTGGCGATGCTGATCGCCATCGCCGGGGCCAACGCCGCCATGTCCGACACCCTCACCCGCGTGATCGACAGGCAGTCGGGCGGCAGCGTGCAGGTGTTCGCCCCCGGTGCCTTCGACCCCTCGGTGGCCGACCGCCTGGCGGCGGTGGAGGGGGCTGACGCGGTCAGCCCGGTGCGCTTCGGCCTCACCGACCGGCTGCACGACAGCGGGTCCACCCGGGTCGACGTGTCGGTGATCGACCCGGCCTCGTACTTCGAGGTGGCCGGGTTTGCGTGGGTGGATGGCGACGACGACAGCGCCCGCCGCCGGCTGGCGGCCGGCGGGGCGGTGCTCCTCCCCGATCCCTTCGCCGTCGGCGCCGGCCTCGAGCGCGGCGACACCATCCGCCTGCGCACCAGCCTCGGGGTTCGCCCCTTCGAGGTGGCTGGCACCTACGCCGTCCTCGGCCCAGGCTTCGGCATCGTCGCGGGAACGCCCGACGCCGCCGCCTTCGGCGCCGGTCGCCCCAACGCCTTCCTGGTGAACGCGAGCCCCGGCACGGACCCCGAGATGCTCCGGCTCGCCATCGTCGGAGACCTCGGCGACGAGTACGACCTGATCGTGGACACCCCGAAGTCCGTCCGCGACTTCGCCTTCGGACAGCTGCGCGGGTTCTTCTCCCTCGCCTACGTCATCCTCTTGGCGGCCGCCGCCGCTGGGCTGCTCGGTCTGGCCAACACGCTGGCCGTGTCGGTGCTGGCCCGCACCCGGGAGATCGGGGTGCTGCGGTCGGTCGGCACCCGGCGACGACAGGTGCGGCGGATGGTCCTGGCCGAGGCGGTGACCCTGGCGCTGGTGGCCTTCGTGCTGGCCCTCCCCCTCGGCCTGATCATCAGCCTGGGGACGTCAGCGGCCTTCCGCAGCGCAATCGGCGCGTCGATCGATCTCACCCTGCCGTGGGCCTTCCTCCCGCCGCTGTTCGTGGCCACCCTGGTCGTCGCCGCCGTCGCCTCGCTCGTCCCGGCGCGGCGGGCGGGGCGGCTGGAGCCGGTGGCCGCGCTTCGCTTCGACTGAGTCTCAGCCCGGGGCAGCCGCCGCCAGGTTGTCGATCAGCCGAGCTCGACCGAAGTGGGCCGCCGCCAGCAGGCGCAGCTCGCCGGCCAGCGGTTCGACGACCTGGAGGGTGGCGGCATCGACCACCTCGGCGTAGTCGAGCTCGGCGAGGGGCTGAGCGGCGATGAGGTCGGCCATCAGCGAACGGACCTTGGCCGGGTCGCGCTCCCCGGCATCGATGGCGGCCCGCCCAGCCTGGAGGGCGGCGTGGAGCGTCGGGGCCGCCGCCCGCTCCTCGGGCGTGAGGTAGGCGTTGCGGCTGGAGAGGGCCAGCCCGTCCGCGGCGCGCGCCGTGGGACAGCCCACCACCTCCACCGGGATGGACAGGTCGCGCGACCATCCGACGCACCACCGCGATCTGCTGGAAGTCCTTCTCGCCGAAGTAGGCCCGGCAGGGCCCGACGATGGCGAACAGCTTGGCGACGACGGTGGCAACACCATCGAAGTGGGTCGGCCGCGTCCGGCCTTCGAGGGGAGCCGACACCGCCGCCACCGAGACGGTGGTGAGCACCGGGCCATCCGGGTACATCTCGCCCACCGCCGGCACGAAGAGGAGGTCGACGCCCTCCCGTTCGACCAGCGCCGAGTCGCCAGCCAGGTCGCGGGGGTACGCGTCGAGATCCTCGTCGGGACCGAACTGCAGCGGGTTGACGAAGATGGACGCCACCACGACGGCGCAGTCGGCACGGGCCGCCGCCATCAACGAGGCGTGCCCCTCGTGGAGGTAGCCCATGGTGGGGACGAACCCCACCGATCGGCCGGCGGTCCGGGCCCCGTCGAGGCGCTGGCGCAGGTCGCCGATGGTGGCGACGGTCGTCACGGGCACAGTCGACCTGCCTCTGCCGCCATGGCCTCGTAGGCGGCCCGCTCCTCGGGGGGCAGGGCATCGAGGTGGCGCGCCACCGTGTCGAGGTCGCCGCGGCGGACAGGGCCGGTCAGGGCGTCGCGCGGGCCCAGGGCGGCCACGTCGGCCAGGCTGCCCCGGGCCAGGTCGAGGAAGGCCTCCACGGGGGCGCCAACCGACGCCGCCACCCGCTCGGCTTGTCCGAGGAGGGCCACCAGGTGGTTGGAGGCGATGACGGCAGCGGCGTGGTAGCGGGGCCAGTCGGTCTCGGCCACGTGCACCACCCGGCCCCGCAAGCTGGCCACGGCCTCGGCCGCCAGCGGATCGCCCGTGGCGGCCAGGCCGAACCAGGCCCCCACCAGCCGCTCGGCACCCCGTTCGGGGTCGGGAAGGGCCACGAGGGGGTGCAGGACGGCCCGGCGCGGGTGACGAGCCAGCGGGCGGAGACCAGCGGCGCCCGACAGGTGGGCCAC
Source organism: uncultured Microthrixaceae bacterium (assembly GCA_963795165.1). Lineage (GTDB taxonomy): Bacteria > Actinomycetota > Acidimicrobiia > Acidimicrobiales > VFJN01 > VFJN01. Next base: position 1,769,775 of record CAWCGT010000001.1, read on the forward strand.
GGCGGTCTCGGGGTCCGGGACCACCGCCGCCGCCACGTCGGCGATGGCCGCGTCGGGGGTGGCGATCACCAGCAGATCGGTGCCAGCGGCGGCCCCACCGAGGTCGTCGTCCCGACCGAGGGGGGCCAGCACGTCCCAACCAGCGCGCGACAGGGCGGTGGCCAGCGAGGTGCCCGCTCGACCGGGGCCGATGATGCGCACCCGCGTCATGGCGGCGAGCCACCGGCGGTCAGGTCGGAGAGGGGTCCGAGCGCTCGGACCTCCCCCTCGGCGGCGGCGAGGTCGCCAGGCCAGACGAGGTCGGGGGCCAGCTCCGACAGGGGGGCCAGGACGAACCGGCGGGAGCGCCAGCGCGGGTGCGGCACCTGTAGGTCGGGCTCGTCCACCTCCTGACCCTCCACCCACAGCACGTCCACGTCGAGGGTGCGGGGACCCCATCGCACCGCTCTGGTCCGATCGGCTGCCCGTTCCAGCTCCTGCCCGCGCACCAGCAGGCGCGCGCGTCGAGGTCGGTGGCCAGCTCCACCACCAGGTTGAGGTAGGCGCCCTGCTCCGGGCCGCCCACGGGGACCGTCTCGTACACCTGGGACACCGCGGCCACGTCGGGCAGCCCGGCCACGGCCCGGCGCAGGTGCAGGAGCCGGTCGCCGAGGTTGGAGCCCAGTCCGAGGAAGGCCCGGCCCATCAGCGGCTCCGGGTGATGCGGACGCCAGAGGTGCTCAGCGGCTGGGCGACCGGCGGGCGGAGCTTGCGCACCGTCACGGTGACCGACTCGATCCGGTCGTCGAGCTCGAGGAACCCGCGCCGAGGTGGCCGGCCAGCGCTTCCAGCAGCGCGTAGCGGGTGGAGCCCACCACCCGCTCGGCCGTGTCGCAGACGGCGCCGTAGTCGACCGTGTCGGCCAGGTCGTCGCTGGTCGCTGCCTCCGCCAGGTCGAGGTGCAGGTCGACGTCGACCTGGAGGGGCTGGGGCTGGGACTGCTCGTGCGGCAGCACGCCCACCACCCCAGCGAGGTGCAGGCCTCGAAGCTCGATGACGTCGGCCACCGTCGCCTACTTGGGGATGGTGGCAGCCAAGGCGACGAGGTCGCGCCCGAGAGGACCCATCTGGCGCGACAGCAGCCGCTCCACCACGGAGGTGGCCTGGGGAGCGAGGGGAACGACCTCCGACCACAGCAGGTAGCCGGCCATCAGCCCGGCGACGCGGTCGGACAGCTCGTCCTGGTGGACCAGGACCTTGCCACCCCCGGCCAGCATGGTGGCGAGGTCTGGGTAGAGGGTGGCCAGCACCCCGTGGGCGTCGTCGTGGGGTCCGAAGGGCAGGTGGCGCCAGGTGACGCCCAGCTCGTCGTAGTTGTGGAGGTTGTGCGGCGAGGGGATCAGCGTGACCACGCAGGTGAAGCCCTGCTCCCGGATCCAGATGATCTCCTCCTGACGGCGCACGCGGCGGTGGTTGGCGCCGTAGCCGCCGGGGCGCTCGCACACGGCCAGCCGATCCTTGAGGACCCACGCGAAGTTCCGGGGCTGGATGCCCTGCGCCCACTTGCCCTTCATCGGCACGACTGCTGCTCCCTGTCGGTGGTGGCCGCTCACGCCGCGGCGTTGGTGATCTGGCCGCCAGTGACCTCGGCGGCGTGGACGGTGGCCCGTACGTCGTGGGCCCGCACCATTGCGGCGCCCGCAGGCGTAGGCCCACGTGGCGGTGGCCAGCGATCCCTCCAGGCGGTCGTCGACGGGAGCCGGCGACGCTCGACCCATCGGACTCGCCCCAGCAGGGCGCCCAGGAACCCCTTGCGGCTCGTGCCGATGAGGACCGGGAAGCCGCTGGCGACGAACGCGTCGAGGTGGGCGAGGAGCGCGAGGTTGTGCGTCGCCGTCTTGCCGAAGCCGATGCCGGGATCGATCCAGACCTCCGGCACGCCGGCGCGCTCGTGCGCGCGCGGCCCGGTCCGACCAGGTCGGCGACGGACCTCTCCGACCACGTCGTCGTAGTGCGGGTCGTGCTGCATCGTCGCGGGCTCACCCTGGACGTGCATGGCCGCCCAGGCCACCCCGAGCTCGCCGCGCCAGGTCGCCGAGCCGGGCCGCCGACGTCGTTGAGCAGGGTGGCGCCAGCCGCCACCGCCGCCCGGGCCACCGCTGGCGACCGTGTGTCGATGGACACCTGGGCCCCGTCGGCCGCCAAGGCTTCCACGACGGGGATGGTGCGTCGCAGCTCCTCGGCCTCCTCCACGGGGGCCGCCCCGGGTCGGGTGGACTCGCCGCCGACGTCGAGCCAGTCGGCGCCCTCGGCCCGCAGGGACCGTCCGTGGGCGACCGCCGCATCGGCGTCGAGGTAGCGGCCTCCATCGGAGAACGAATCGGGCGTCACGTTGATGACACCCATGACCAGCGGACGCGACAGCACGCCGGGCAGTCTAGGGGTCCGATCCCGCTCCTGTTCGGTAAGGATCTATGCCTTTCAGTGCATCTCCGTGCGTTCAGCGGTCGGTGAACCCGCACCGCTCGACGAGGAACTCGTAGGCGGGCTGGTGTGACCGGGACGAACCAAGGCGTCGCACCACCGCCGGGGAATCGGCCGTCAGCGCCTCGAATGCCTTGTCCACGTCCCCCCCCGAAGCGGCGATGGCGAGGGCGGCGGCCCGGTAGTCGTCGAGCAGCAGGTCGAAGTCCGGCGGGGCGTCCTCGGGCGTGTTGGCCTGCGCCTCGTCGAGGAGGGACATGAGCTCCTCGTTGTCGGCCATCACCTGGGCCCGGGTGTCGCCCGCCTGCCGCTCCACCTTGCCTACGCCCAGCATGGCGTCGCAGAAGCTGCTCCCGTCACCGGTGAAGGTCGGGGTAGGGGCGCTGGTCTCGGTGGTGGTGGCCTTCCCCGAGAAGGTGGGGTCGTCGTCGGTGGTCGAGCAGCCGACGACGACCAGGAGCGGGATCAGCACCGCGCCCAGGCGACGGCGGGACGGGCCCCTCACCCGCGCCCGGTGACGAAGCGCATGGCCTCCTGGCGGGTGGCGATGCTCTCGCGGAAGAGGCCTCGCACCGCCGAGGTGACCGTGGTGGAACCGGCCTTCTGGACCCCGCGCATCGACATGCACAGGTGCTCGGCCTCGATGATCACCATCACGCCCCTGGGCTCGAGGGTGTTCTCCATGGCATCGGCGATCTGCACGGTGAGCTGCTCCTGCACCTGCGGTCGGCGGCTGTAGCCCTCGACCAGACGGGCGATCTTCGAGAGGCCGGTGATGCGTCCGTCCTCGCCGGGGATGTACGCGACGTGAGCCTTGCCAATGAAGGGGATGAGGTGGTGCTCGCACAGGCTGTACAGCGGGATGTCGCGCACCATCACCATCTCGTCGTGTCCCGACTCGAAGGTGACGGTCAGGTGGTCGGCAGGATCCTCGTGGAGACCCGAGACGATCTCGGCGTACATGCGGGCCACCCGCCCTGGCGTCCCTTGCAGGCCGTCCCGATCGGGGTCCTCGCCGATGGCCACCAGGAGCTCGTGCACAGCCTTCTCGATGCGCGCCAGGTCCATGGGCGTGTCGATCGGGGGGCGCTCGTGGTCGGTCACGGTCGGTCAGGTCCCGCTGGGGCGAGGGGCACGGAGCCCCAGGCGCTTCCACCACCGAGGCTTGGCCTGGGCGGGCTCAGCGGCGGTCCTCCCGGATCGCTCGGCGACCGGCTGGGCCTCGGCCACCGCGGCCTCCACGGTGACGCCCACTGGCTCGGGGATGAGCGGGACCGGGTCGTCGGTGGGGGTGGGCTCGGTCAGGTCGATCCCGCTCCCCTTGTCGAGCGGTCCGAAGATCTCGGCCAGGTCGGAGTCCTCGAGGGTCTCCTTCTCCACCAGCGCCTTGGCCAGGACGTCGAGGGTCTCGCGATGGGTGAAGAGGATGGCGCGGGCACGGTCGTGGGCGGTGTCGATGAGGCCGCGGACCTCGGAGTCGACGACGGCCGCCACCTCGGGCGAGTAGTCGGCCTCGTGGCCCTTGTCGTAGCCGAGGAAGACCTCGCCCTTGAGCTTCCCGAGCTGCTGGGGACCGAGCAGGTCGCTCATCCCGTACTGCGTGACCATCCCCCGGGCGATGTCGGTGCAGCGCTCGATGTCGTCGGAGGCACCGGTGGTGATCTCCCCGAAGACGAGCTCCTCGGCCGTGCGCCCCCCGAGGAGCATCGCCATCGAATCCTCGAGCTCGCTGCGGGTGCGGAGGTACTTGTCCTCGGTGGGCAGGGCCAGCGTCCAGCCGAGGGCACGACCACGCGCGCCACGATCGACACCTTGTGGATCGGGTCCGTGCCCTCCAAGACGTGGCCCACCAGTGTGTGACCGCCCTCGTGGTAGGCGATGGTCGAGCTTCTCCTTCTCGCTCATGATCCGGTTCTTGCGCTCGGGGCCGGCCATCACCCGGTCGATGGCCGCCTCCAGCTCGGCGTGACCGATGAGCTGGAGGTTCCGACGGGCGGCCAGCAGGGCTGCCTCGTTCATCAGGTTGGCCAGATCGGCGCCCGTAAAGCCTGGCGTGCGGCGAGCGAGGACGTCGAGGCGGACGTTGGGCTCGAGGGGCTTGCCCTTGGCGTGGACCTCGAGGATGGCCTTGCGGCCTTCGAGATCGGGACGGTCCACCACGATCTGACGGTCGAACCGACCGGGTCGGAGAAGGGCGGGATCGAGGATGTCGGGGCGGTTGGATGCCGCGATGAGGATCACGCCCGTTCGGGCGTCGAAGCCGTCCATCTCCACGAGCATCTGGTTGAGCGTCTGCTCCCGCTCGTCGTGTCCGCCGCCCAGGCCGGCCCCTCTGTGGCGCCCGACGGCGTCGATCTCGTCGACGAAGATGATTGCTGGAGCGGCCTGCTTGGCCTGCTCGAACAGGTCGCGCACGCGGCTGGCGCCCACGCCCACGAACATCTCGACGAAGTCGGAGCCCGAGATGGAGAAGAACGGCACGGCGGCCTCGCCGGCCACGGCTCGCGCCAGCAGGGTCTTGCCCGTCCCGGGCGGCCCGTAGAGCAGCACCCCCTTGGGGATCTTGGCCCCGATGGCCTGGAAGCGGGCCGGGTTCTGGAGGAACTCCTTGATCTCGTGGAGCTCCTCCACGGCCTCGTCGCAGCCGGCCACGTCGGCGAAGGTGACCTTCGGCTCGTCCTTGGAGACCTGTCGGGCCTTGGCCTTGCCGAACTGCATCACCCGGCTGCCGCCGCCCTGCATGGAGTTGAGGACGAAGAGGAACAGCCCGAACAGGATCACCATCGGGAGGAGGCTGAACAAGAGGCTGGTCCAGATCGAGTCCTCTTGCTGGTCCACCTCGAGGTCGATCGGTGGACGAGCCTCGCCGATCTCGGTGGCCAGCTCGTCGGCGAACTCCTGGGGGTAGGCGACCTTGTACTCCTCTTCGCCGTCGAGCTCACCCGTGACCTCGTTCGAGCGGTCCTTGATGGTGGCGGTGGCCACCTCGCCGTCGTCGACCAGCTGCCGGAACTCGGTGAGGGTGAGCTCGCGGGGCTTGTCGTCGCGCGTCAGGAACTGCGTGGCGAAGAACAGGGCGATGGCCCCGAGGAGGACGTAGCCGAGGGTGGCGCGGGAGGGACGCTTCACGATGGGCAGCAGGCTACCGGCGCCCCCGCGGGAGCGGAACTCAGCCCTCGCCCTCGAACACGCACACGTAGGGCAGGTTGCGGTACTTCTCGGCGAAGTCGAGGCCGTAGCCGATGACGAACTTCGGGGGGATCCTGAAGCCCACGTAGCGGAGGTCCTCGTCGGTCTTCTGGAGGCCCTCCCGCACGAGCAGGGCGCACACCTCGAGGCTGTTGGCCCCCCGGGCGGCGAGCGTCTTGCGGAGGTAGGAGAGCGTGAGGCCGGAGTCGACGATGTCCTCGACGATGATCACGTCGCGGCCGGTGAGGTCGATGTCGAGGTCCTTGACGATGCGAACCACCCCGGAGGTGCGGGTGGCGTTCCCGTAGGACGACACCGCCATGAAGTCGATCTCGAGGGGCAGGGCGATGGCCCGGGCCAGGTCGGTCATGAACATGGCGGCGCCCTTGAGGACCCCGATGAGCAGGGGGGCTCGGTCGGCGTAGTCGTGCGTGATGGCTGCCCCCAGCTCGGCCACCCGGGCCTGCAGGGTGTCGGCGTCGACGACCACCTCGCCGAGGTCGGGGCTGTCGAACAGGTGCTGGTGCTCCGAGTCCGAGGCCACCTCAGCAACGTAACGGCCGGGGGGCGCCGGCACCACCGGGCGGGTCAGGTCAGCACCAGGCGCTGCTGGTGCCGGCGCACGGCTCGTCCGCCGGAGACCTCGGTGGCGACCGCGTCGCCCCGCGCCACGGCGAGGACGCGCTCGACGGCGGCGGCGTCGGGCGGGTGCTGCTCGGCGCCGGTGCGGAGCCAGGCGCGCACGGCGCGGGCCGCCAGCGGCACCGGCGCGGCGGCCAGGGCCCGGGCGTCCGTTGGGTCGATGCCGGCCGCCAGCTCGTCGAGGAAGGCGGCATCGGCCCGGAGGAGGTCGGCCTGGCGGGCCAGGAGACCGGCCACGTCGCGCTCCCCGACCGCATCGAGGAGCGGCAGCACCTCATGGCGGACGCGGTTGCGTCGGAACCGGCGATCGTCGTTGGACGGATCGTGCACCGGGTGCAGCCCCCGGTCGGCACAGAGCTTGTGCGTCTCGTGGCGGCGGAGCCGGCGGAGCGGGCGCCGGCCCGGGTCGAACCCGGTCAGACCGTCGAGCCCGGACCCGCGGAGGAGGTTGAGCACCACGGTCTCGGCCTGGTCGTCGGCCGTGTGGCCGGTGAGGGCACCGGTGGGGAGGGCCTCGTAGCGCGCTCGTCGGGCTCGGGCCTCTAGATCGGGACCGGGCTCGACGTCCGCCTCGACCGAGCGGAACCGAGCGCCCCAACGATCCGCCGCCGCCGCCACCACGTCGGCCTCCACCGCCGAGTCCGGCCGCAGCCCGTGGTCGACGTGCACCGCCGTCACCAGGCACCCCGACTCCACCGCCAGCACCAGAAGGGCCAACGAGTCGGCGCCGCCGGACACCGCGCAGTCGACGGCGGTGCCCGCCGGGGGGAGGTGGCAGCGCGCCAGCAGCTCAGCGGTGGTCGTCACGGCTCCAGCACCTCGTCGAGCGCACCGTCGCGGAGCATCGTCAGCAGATCAGAGACGTCGGCGACGTTCAGCTTGCGGCCGATGCGCCGGAGGCTGGCGTAGATGTTCGATCGGCTCATCTCGAGCTCGAGGGCAGCCGCGCTCACCGACTCGGCGCCGGCGATGGCCACCAGCAGCTGGCGCTGGCGGTCGGTCAGGGCGGTGGCCAAGGTGGGCGCCGGTGGTGGCACCGGCTGGCCCGGGGGGACCGGGCTCGGCGACCTCTCCAAGCGCGTCAGGTGGGTGCCGGCATCCGAGGGCGCCGCCCCTCCAGCGGCGTGGCGCTCGATGCGAGCCAGGCTGGTGAGGCCCTGGCGCTGAGCCAGCCGGCGCTGCTCCGGCTCGGGCGGCCCGCCGAGGACGTCGTGGAGGGCGGCGAGGAGGTCGTCGGGGCTGATGGGCTTGGTGAGGTAGCGGACCGCCCCTTCGATGCCACCGCGCGCCTCGTCCTCGTCGGTGTCGAGGGCCGTCAGCATCACTACGGGGATGGTCCGCACCGCCTCGTCGGGGTGCCCTTTGAGGTGCTCGAGGACGCCCCAGCCGTCGAGCCTCGGCATCATCACGTCGAGGATCACCGCATCGGGGCGCTGGCGGTCCACCGCGGCCACCGCGGCCTCGCCGTCCTCGACGGTGGTCACCTGGTGACCCGCCAGCTCGAGGTTCACCTCCACGAACAGCGCGATGTCCGGCTCGTCGTCGACCACCAGGACGTTGGCCATCGACGTCGATGGTAGGGCGGCGGGTCAGCCGACGAGCTCGTCGGACAGCCGGACCCGGTCCAGCCACTCCTCAGGCTCCCGGATCTCGGCCAGGGTGGGGAGCCAGCTGGCGCCCCGCCACACCGGATCGAGCGCAGCTGGTCCGCCCCCCAGGCGCTCCACCTCGGCGATGAACGCCTCCCCTTGGGCGTACTGGTTGATCTTGGCCTCGATCCCGAGCAGGCGCTGCAGCATCTTGGCGGCCGGGTTGGCGTTGGCCCGTCGCTCTCGGAGCACCTTCGCGAACCGGTGGGCGCTCGGCAGTCGGGCCGCCCCCGCCCGGTCCATGGTGACGTCGCCGTGACCCTCGAGCAGGCTCATGAGGCCGCCGATCTTGTCCAGCACGGCGCGCTGCTCGGGGCTGGCCAGCAGGGCGGCCAGCCCACCGTCGTCGAGGGGCCGCCGGCCGTTCCGGAGGTCGTCGACCACCCGGGTCAGGGCATCGAGGAACCGGCGGGGGTCTGGGTCGACCGAGTCGAGGGTTTGGTGGACGAGACCGAGGTAGTGCTCCCGCAGCCACGGGACGCCGGTGAACTGCGCCCGATGGGTGACCTCGTGGAGGGCCAACCAGAGCCGGAACTCCTTGGGCGGGAAGGCGAACCGCTTCTCCAGCGCCAGCACGTTGGGCCCCACGTAGTACACGAGGTCCTGGTCGTCAGGCGGGGCGTCGGCCGGGTCATCGATGACGAGCAGGTCGTACTGACCCAGCACCCGCCCGGACATCCAGCCCAGCAGCACGCCGATCTCGGCCCCGGCCACCTTGCGGGCCACCCCGGAGGTGAGGTTGCCGCCCATGCGGTCGCCGAGCTTGTCGGTGAGCGGGCGCAGCAACCGCTGGAAGCTGGCGACGTTGGCGTCGATCCACCCGGCCCGATCGGTGACCCGCGCCCGAGCGGGGCCCGACTGGCTGCGGAGCCCGGTGGCCTCCGCCACCAGCTCCTCGGCCTCCGCGGTGGCCTCGTCGAAGTCAGCCTGCAGGGAGTGGGCGAGATAGGAGCTGGAGAAGGGCTCGCGCCCTGCCGCCCGGACCGCGACCCGCCCCGCCAGGTGCCAGTCGACGGGGCTGTTCGGCACCGCTAGTCGTCGCGCCCGTACTTGGGTGACTGGGTCTTGGTGAGGTACTGGACGAACAGGGCCACGGTCACGAGGAGGGCGGGAACCACGATGGCCACGCCGATCCAGTAGTGCCACACGACTGCGAGCATCGTCTGATCGTAGACCGAGGCCCCGTGGGCCCCGGCATCAGCCGTGCGGCTCGTGGTCGAGGGCGGCCTCGATGCGGGCCATCAGCTCGGGCGGGGCCAGGTCCTGGCAGCGCTGCTGGAGGCAGCGGCGAAGGTCGGCGTAGAAGTCGTAGGGCTCGGCGCAGGGAGCGCACTCATCGAGGTGCTCGGCGATCTGCGCCCGCTTGGCGTCGTCGATCTCCCCCGACAGCAGGTGGTAGATCTCGTGCAGCGCTTCGTCGCACTTCGGCTTGAGAGGCGAGGGTTCGGTGGCCATGGCGTCTAGGAGGCCGGGTCCGCAAGAGGCTCAGCGAGTCGGTTGGACACGGCGAACTCGTACAACAGCTTCTCTAGCTGCTTTCTTCCGCGGTGGAGGCGACTCATCACCGTGCCGATCGGGATGTCCATGATCTCGGCGATCTCCTTGTAGGAGAAGCCCTCCACGTCGGCGAGGAGGACGGCCATCCGGAACCCCTCGGGGAGCTCTTCGAGGGCGTTCTTGACCTCGGCCTCGCTGAAGAGGTCCATCAGCTCGTCCTCGGCGGAGCGGCCGGCTCGGGCCGCCTCCAGACCGCCGAGGCGACGGTAGAGGTACAGGTCCTCCACCTCGTCGAGATCGGTCTCGTCGGGCCGCCGCTGCTTGGCGCGGTAGGCGTTGATGTAGGTGTTGGTGAGGATCCGGTAGAGCCAGGCCTTGAGGTTGGTGCCCTCCTCGAACCCACCAAACCCTCGGTAGGCCTTCAGGTAGGTCTCCTGCACCAGGTCCTCGGCATCGGCCGGGTTGCGGGTCATGCGGAGGGCACCTGAGTAGAGGGAGCTCATGTGCTCCATCGCCAGCTCCGCGAACTTCGCCTGGTCGGCCATCGCTGCCGAACTTACAGTCCGAACTCCTCCTTCACCCCTTCCACGAAGCGGTGGAAGGCGATGTGGTCGGAGCTGAACGTGCGCTGCTCGCCGTCCTTCTCCACCACCACGGTGTCGACGGAGCCGGCGCCCTCGTCGATGGACACCGGCGTCCATCCGTCCTCGTACACCAGCGTGCGCAGCTCGGCGAGCGTCGGATCGTCACCCCATCCGGCCATGTCGGTCTCCTCTGTCGTCGGGTGGCGGCGAGGGTACCGGCGTCACGCGGAGCGGGGCCCTCGAGCCGGACGCCGTCGACCGGGCCGAGGGGCCGGCGGGCGTTGGGTCCGGGCCCCGGGGCTGCGGCGCAGGGCGTGGAAGGCCAGCCGCTCCGCCACGTGATCCGGGTCGAAGGGCTTGGTGAGGTAGAGGTCGGCGCCCAGGCGCGTGCCGCGCAGGATGTCGGACGGACGGGTCTTGGCCGTGAGCATCACCACGGCCATCTGGCTGCCGTGCTCGGTCTGGCGGAGGTCGGCCAGCACGTCGAAGCCGTCCTTCACCGGCATCATCACGTCGAGGATCACCCCGTGGGGCTTCTCGGCCTTGGCGAGGGCCACCGCCTGGCCGCCATCCTCTGCCTCGTGGACCTCCCAGCCCTCCAGCTCGAGCACGGTGCGCAGCATGTTCCGGATGGGCTCATCGTCGTCGACCACCAGTGCCCGCAGCCCGTCGCCGGTGCCCTCAGCCATCCCCGCACTCTACGAGCCCGAACCTGCGACATCCCGCGCCCGAACCAGGACTGTCCTGTCGCAACGTGGGAGTGGGACGCTGGCCCGGTGCGGATCCGCTCCGAGCGGCGCGAGCCCTTCGTCGTCCCCCCCGAGGTGCTGTGGGAGCACATCGGGCGCACCAGCGAGTACCGGGCCTGGTGGCCCTGGCTGCGCGGGCTGGACGCTGCTCCCCTCGCACGCGATGCCCGGTGGACGGCGACCATCCAGCCGCCGCTGCCCTACCGGCTCACCTTCGCCCTGCACCTGCACACGGTCGAGGCGCCCCGCTCGGTGGTGGCGGAGGTCACCGGGGACATCGTCGGCGAAGCCTCCTTCGAGATCGAGGCGACGCCGACGGGCAGCGAGCTGGTCCTGCGCTCGGAGCTGGCGCCCAGCCATCCGGTGCTGCGGGCCGTGGCGGCGGTGGCGTCGCCCATCGCCCGGTTCGGTCACGACTGGGTCATCGAGACCGGCCTGCGCCAGTTCCGCCACCACGCCCTCGGCGACTGAGGCCGCTGGGAAGAGCCCGAGATCGGAGTCGAACCGACGACCTACGCATTACGAGTGCGTTGCTCTACCAGCTGAGCTACCCGGGCAGGACCGGAGACTCTATCCGAGGGCCCCGGCGGGCTACCGAGCCGGATCGACCTGAGGGAGCTGAGCAAGGAGCGCCTGGAGCATCAGCGCCTCGTTGGGGAACACCTCCAGCTTCAGGGCCGCCTGCTCGATGCGGTGGATGCCCGCCACGACCTCGGCCGGGCGCCGGGCGTGGGCCAGCGCGTCGCGGTACTCGCCGGCAAAGGTGGCGAGGGCGAGGCGGAGCTCGGCGCTGCGGTGGCGGCGGACCTCCCGCTTGTGGCGGGTCTCGAGGTCCTTCTTGCCGCTCCCCCGCTGCCCGTAGCGCTCGATGCGCTCATCCAGCTCGGCCGCCTCCTGGGCGTGGCGGGCGTCGATGACGTCCTGCGCGTCGTCGATGAGAGCCTTCACCTCGGCGGCCAGCTCGGCGGCGCGGGCGCCGGTGCCGTCGAGGCGACCCGGCATCCCCTGCAGAGCGCTGGTTCGCACGGCGAAGCGGGCGTCCGTGGCCAGGAGTCGGGCCCGGTCGAGGTCGCCGGCCGCGGCGGCGGCCACCGTTGCGGCCCGCTCGGCGTCGAGCCCTTCGGCGACCAGGCGGGCGACCACCGCCGCGAGGGGGACCGGGCCGAAGTCGATGCGGACCGCTCGGGAGGCGATGGTGACCAGCTCGGGGGGCACGTCCTCGGCCAGGACCACGAAGTACGTCGACGGCGGGGGCTCCTCCACGTACTTGAGCAGGATGGCCCCGAAGCGGTCGATGAGGTGGAAGTCCTCCAGGACCAGCACCTTGCGGCTGCCTTCGGCGGGGCTGAGCGCCGCCTTCTTCACGACCTGGCGCGCCGTGTCCACATCGATGCGCCCCTGGGCCGAGGTGGCCTCCACCACGTGGAGGTCAGGATGGGTCTCGGCCAGCGCCAGCCGCACGTGACGGTCGGCGGCCTCTCCCTCGGCGCCCGCCGAGAGGAGGAGGGCAGCGAAGGCGCGGGCGGCCGCCCGCTTGCCGGACCCGTTGGGACCCACCAACAGGTAGGCGTGGACCGGGTTGACGGCAGCCGCCGTGAGCTGGACCACCGCTCGGTCCTGGCCCACCACGCCGCCCCACACGTCGGGAGGGGCCGCCGTGTCGGTCACGACCGCATCATCGCGCGAGCAGCGCTCGGTGGGTCAGACGAGGTCGGGGAACCGGATGCTGACGATCTCCCAGACCGCCTGAGCCACCGCCTCCTCGGTCGCGGCACCGTCGACGATCGCCCACCGGTCCGGGTCCTCCATCGCTTGGACGAGGAACCCGTCGTGGACGCGGGCGTGGAAGGCATCGCCCGCCGACTCCAGTCGGTCGCGCGCACGGTCGAGACGGGCGTCGGCCGCCTTGGGCGCCACCTCCAGCAGCACGATGAGGTCGGGCCAGAGCCCGTCGGCGGCCCAGCGGGACAGCTGCTCCACCTCGCTGGCCGGGAGCTGGCGGCCATGGCCTTGGTAGGCGACGGAGGACCCCGCGTACCGGTCGGTGATCACGGTGCGCCCCGCCTCCAGGGTTGGGCGCACCACGTCGACCACGTGCTGGGCCCGGTCGGCCGCCATCAGCAGCGCCTCGGCCCGATCCGTGATGGCCAGGTCGGGCGCATCGAGGAGGAGTCGTCGCACCTCGGCGCCGAGCGGTGTGTCCCCTGGCTCGAAGGTCAGCAGGGCGCGACCACCGAGCCGCTCCGCCAGCCGGCGGGCCTGGGTGGACTTGCCGCTCCCCTCGCCACCTTCGAAGGCGATGAAGTGCCCGCTCACGAGGGGGCGTCGGGGTCGTCGGGGTCGGGGGCGACCAGTGGGCGCTGGGCGCCGCGGCTGCGCTTCACCTCGGCGAAGGGCGCCGTCACCCCCGTGACGATCTCGGCCCCCTCATGGAAGAGCAGCTCGTCGCGGTCGGCGCCGTGCCCGTCGGTCGGGGAGGCCTCACCCGCCCGCAGCGACAGCACTGCCAGCACCCCCGCCCCGATGATGATGAGGCCGGCCAACCAGAGGGTGAGGCGCACGCCAGGCACCGCGATCTGCAGGCCGAGGACGCTCGCGTGGCCGTCCTCGAAGAGCCACAGGCTGAGGCGCCCGAGCAGGTCGGACAGGAGCGGCCCCACCGCGAAGGCGACGAGCACGCAGAAGCGCACCAGGGTGTAGAGGGCGCTGAAGATGCGGCCGCGGAGCTCGTCGTCGACGCTCTCATGGAGGAGGGTGAAGCCGAGGACGTACACCGCCCCGGCGCACACCCCCAGGATGGTGACGAACAGCGCCGCGAACTCCAACGCCGACATCGACGCTGCCAGCACCAGGCTGACCCCGGCCAGCACCACCGAGCCGGCGAAGACCCGCGCCTTGGGGATGTGGCGTTGGAACACGGACAGCACCACCACGCCGACAGCCACGCCGCTGCCCAGGGCGAAGATGAAGATGCCGAAGCCCGCCGTGCCGGCGTTGAGGACCCGGTCGGAGAACACCGGTCCGAGGGGCACCAGCATCCCGCCGCCGATGAGGCCGGTGGCCAGGCCCACGTTCACGGCCCGCACGACCGGGTTGATGAAGATGAACGACCAGCCCTCCTTCAGCTCGTGGAAGGCCTGGCCGAAGTCGAGCCGGCGCCCGTCGAGCCTCGGTCGTCGCTCCACCTTGGGCAGGACCAGCCGGGAGATCATGAACGCCGACAGGAGGAAGGTGCCGGCGTCCACGTAGAACGCGACGGCCTCCTGATTGGTTCGCAGGCCGTCGAGGGCGTCGATGCGCCCCAGGAACTTGCTGAACCCGGCGAGCAGCGAGAAGAGGCCGGCGGCGATCGGCAGGGTGCCGTAGGCCGCCACCAGCGACAGCGAGTTGGCGGTGGTGAGGTGATCGGGTGGGACCAGGTTGGGGACCGATGCCTCCTTCGCCGGCGTCCAGAGGAGGGTGAAGCACTCCAGCACCAGCGAGGCCAGCACCAGCTCGAGCACGGAGTTGACGAAGGGCAGGGTGACGAGGACGGCGGCCCGGCCCACGTCGCAGACCACCATCACCTTCTTGCGGTCGAAGCGGTCGGCCACCACGCCCGAGGCGGGCCCGAGGAAGAACCCGGGGACGATGCGAGCAGCCATCACCACGCCGATGGCGCGCTCCGGGGAGCTGCCGCCGATGTTGGCGGCAAGGGCGGCGATGGCCAGGAACCCGAGCCAGTCGCCGGTGGCCGAGGCCACCTGGGTGACCCAGAGGCGAAAGAACTGGGTGGAGCCGAACATCCGGACGTGGAAGCCGGGCTTGTCGCCCAGGGGCACCACGGGGGCTGGCTCCGTGGGTGCGTCGGCGACCAGGTCGTCGAACCCCGGCAACGGCACCGGACGCTGGTCAGCCATCGGGTCCACGTTACGGGTCGCCCGAGGGGCGGCCCGCGATCACTCCTCGGGGTCGGCGGACGCGTCCCCAGGAGGCGCCGGGGCGGGGCCCTTCTTCTTGGCCGGGACCTTCTTGGCGGCGGTCTTCGTCTTGGCGGCGGTCTTCTTCTTGGCCGCCTTCTTGGCCGGCGCCTTCTTGGCCCCCTTGCGGGCCTTCTTGGCCGGCCCGGCGTCGCGACGGATCTGCAGCAGCTCGGCCGCCCGCTCGATCGTCACGTTCTCCACCGTGTCGCCCTTGCGCAGGCTGGCGTTGGTGTCCCCGTCGGTGACGTAGGGCCCGAAGCGCCCGTCCTTCACCACCACCGGCTTCTCAGAGACGGGGTCGTTGCCCAGCTCCTTGAGGGGCGGAGCCGGTGCCGCCCGCCGGCGCCCGAACTTCTTGGGCTCGGCCAGGACCTTCGCCGCCGCCTCCACGGTGATGGTGAGCAGCACCTCCTCGCTGTCGACGCTGCGCGTCTCCTCGCCCCACTTCACGTAGGGGCCATAGCGGCCGTTGGCGGCCACGATCTCCTGGCCGTCCTCCGGGTGGGCGCCCACCACCCGAGGGAGCTGCAGCACCTGCAGGGCCTCGTCCAGGGTGATGGTGGACAGCGACATGGTCTGGAACAGCGACGACATCCGCGGCTTGGTGTCCGGCGGGAGGGTGTCGGCGTCGCCGAGCTGCACGTAGGGGCCGAAGCGCCCGCTCTTGGCGAACACCGGGAGGCCCGACTCTGGGTCGGTCCCCAGCGGCTCGCCGCCCTTGGGCGCCGACAGGATCTCCACCGCCCGGTCGATCGTGAGCTCGTCGAGGGGGAGGTCCTCGGGCATCGACGCGGTGTCGTCGCCGCGCTTGAGGTACGGGCCGTAGCGGCCATTGCGCACCACGATGGGCTGGCCGTCCTCGTCGACCCCCAAGGGGATCGTGTTGATGGCCTCGGCGTCGGCCTCCTCCAGCGCCCGATCCTTCAGTCCCTTGACCCCTGGTGTGCCGTTCCCGAACCAGAACTGGTGGAGCCACGGGACGCGCTGCTGGCGCCCGCCGGCGATCTCGTCGAGGTCGTCCTCCATGCGTGCGGTGAACTCGTAGTCCACGAGGTGGCTGAAGTGCTGCTCGAGCAGGCTGACCACCGCGAACGCGTCGGTGGTGGGGACCAGGGCCTGGCCCTTCTTCCACACGTAGCCACGGTCCTGGATGGTCTGCATGATGGAGGCGTAGGTGGAGGGCCGGCCGATGCCCTTCTCCTCCAGCATCTTGACCAGGGTCGCCTCGGTGTAGCGGGCCGGCGGCTGGGTGGTGTGCCCCTCGGCGGCGACCGCGGGGTCGGGCAGCGCCTGACCCTCCTCGAGGCTCGGCAGCTTGGCGGTGTCGTCGCCGCTGTCCGACGCGTCGTCGTCCCCGCCGTAGCCGTAGACGGCCTGCCAGCCGGGGAAGGTGATGGTGCGCCCCGACGCCGACCACTCGGTGGCCACCCCGTCGGCCGTGGAGGCGGCGATCCGCACGCTGACCGTGTTGCCACGGGAGTCGGGCATCTGGCTGGCGAGCGTGCGCTGCCAGATGAGCTCGTAGAGGCGGAGCTGGTCGCCTCGCAGCTCGGCTCGGAGCTGGTCGGGGCTCCGCCAGCTGTCGCCGGCGGGGCGGATGGCCTCGTGCGCCTCCTGGGCGTTCTTGGCCTTCTTGGCGTACGTGCGGGGGCCGTCGGTGAGGTACTCGCTCCCGAAGGTGCGCTCGATCACCTGGCGGGCTGCGGTCAGAGCGGTGGTGGACAGCGTGGTGCTGTCGGTCCGCATGTAGGTGATGTAGCCGTCCTCGTAGAGGCCCTGGGCGAGCGACATGACCTGGCGGCTGCTCATCCGGAGGCGGGAGCCGCCCACCTGCTGGAGGGTGGAGGTGATGAAGGGGGGCTTGGGGCGGGAGGTGTAGGGCTTGGTCTCGACGCTGCTCACCGAGAAGGGCTGCCCGGTGATGCCATCGCGCAGGCGGGCGGCGGCAGCTTCGTCGAGCACGGCCACGTCGTCGCGCTTGGTGCGGCCCTGGGCGTCGAAGTCGCGGCTGCCGGCCACCCGGGCGCCGTCGAGGGTGAGCAGGCTGGCCGTGAAGGCCGGCTCGGTGGCGAAGGCGGCGCTCAGGTCCCAGTAGCTGGCGGCGACGAAGGCCATGCGCTCCCGCTCCCGCTCCACGACGAGGCGGACGCAGGGTGACTGCACGCGACCGGCTGAGAGGCCTTGGCGGATCTTCCGCCAGCACACCTCCGACACGGGGTAGCCGTAGAGCCGGTCGACGATGCGACGGCTCTCCTGCGCGTCGACCAACCCGTAGTCGACGTCGCGGGAGGCGTCGATGGCGTGCTGGATGGCGCTCTGGGTGATCTCGTGGAAGACCATCCGCTTCACCGGCACCTGCGGCTTCAGCACCTCCAACAGGTGCCACGAGATGGCCTCCCCTTCGCGGTCCTCATCCGTGGCCAGATACAGCTCGTCGACGCCCTTCAGGGCCCGTCGGAGCCGGGAGATCACGTCCTTCTTGGTCGGGTGCACGACGTAGTCGACCTTGAAGGCGTTCTCGACGTCGACGCTGAGGCCCTTGGACGGGAGGTCGCGGATGTGCCCCATCGACGAGTCGACCACGAAGTCCGCGCCGAGGAACCCGCTGATGGTGCGGGCCTTGGCTGGGGACTCGACGATGACGAGGTACTTGGGCATCGGCGCAACATTGACCCCGTCGGCAGGCCGCTTGTCAAACGGTCACCCGTCCTTCCCCTTCGGGGAAGAAACGTTGGGGCGGCTCCGTTGGACCGTTCCATGGACCTCGCCACCGCCCTCACCTTCGCCCGTGAGCACCGTCGGGGGGTGCTCGCGACGCAGAAGAGCGGCGGTCGTCCTCAGCTGTCGAACATCGCCTACGCCGTCGGCAGCGACGGCGTGATCCGCATCTCCGTCACGGCCGACCGGGCCAAGACGAAGAACCTGGCCCGCGACCCGCGCGCGTCGTTGCACGTGACCCGCGAGGACTTCTACGCCTACGCCGTGCTGGAGGGCGACGCCGAGCTCAGCCCGGTGGCCGAGGCGCCCGACGACGCCACCGTCGAGGAGCTGGTGGAGCAGTACAAGGTGATCGCCGGCGACCACGACGACTGGGACGCCTTCCGCCAGGCCATGGTCCGCGACCGCCGCCTCGTCGCCCGCCTCCGCCCCACACACGCCTACGGCATGCTCCCCAACGCCTGACCCCACCCCACCCCACCCCCACCCCCACCCCCTCTGCAACTTGCGACAGAACGCGCCCGGAACCGTTCACTTCTGTCGCAACTTGGAGGGGGGCGTCGCCGGACTCAGCGACCGGCGAGGGCGAGGGCGCGGGCTCGAGCGGCTCGCACCTCGGCGACGATCCGTTCGGGGTGCCGGACCAGCGTGTCCCAGGTGAAGCGCAGCACCGTCCACCCCTCGAGGACCAGGCGGTTCTGACGGGGGCGATCCCGCTCGAACACCTCGCGGTCGCGGTGGACGCCGCCATCGAGCTCGATGGCGATGCGAAGCTCGGGGTAGGCGAGGTCCACCTCGGCGATGAAGCGGCCGTCGGCCGCACGCACGTTGTGGTGGAGGACCGGCTCTGGCAGGCCGTGCTCGAGCAGCAGCGTGAGGACGAGGATCTCGAAGCGGCTGTCGGTGGCCTCCTCGCGATGGAGGTTGGCGGCGATCACCCTCCGCAGCCGGCGGATCCCGGGTCGACCCCGGCGGGCATGGGCGAGGAGCGTGGCGATCAGCTCGTCCCACGACGTGAAGTGCTGGCGACGGGCCGACTCGATGGCGTCGAGCAGGCGCGGCATCGCCGCGATAGCGGGCCAGGTCGAGGAGCGTGCGGGCCGGGTCGGTGACCTCGATGCCTCGTCGCCTGCGACGGCCGGCCAGGGCGAGGTCGGTGCTCTCGTGGACGCGGACGCCGGTTCGGCGGACCCGTCGCCCCCGCGGCACGGTGACCTCCGGGATGCCGGCGCGGGCTCCGTCGAGGTCCCACAGCACTGCGGCCGTGCGATGCGACACGAGGGCCGTGGGCCCGGCTGAGAGCAGGGCGGCCACCACGCTCCCCTCCCAGGTGGCCGGAGTGCCCGCCACCCGGAACACGTCGGGCGACAGCTGCACCAGGCTTCCTCTCCGCACCCGCGCCTGCAGCATCCTCCGGGTGATCCCCACTGCGGCCGCCTGAGCCCGGCAGAAGACCGAGTGCTGGCTGCTGGCCAGCGTGGCGATCCGCTGGTCGACGGTGTCCATCGAACCTCCCGCGCAACACGTCGTGTGCCCGGGGAAGCCGTCCTGACGCTAGGGAGCCGCCCGTCGTCTCGCCAGGGGTCGATTCCAGTCACACCCGCCCCGCGAACCTGCGACAACGGCGACTCGAACCGGGCGCGAACTGTCGCAAGTGCGCGGGGCGGGTCACACCCCGCGAACCTGCGACAACGACGACTCGAACCGGGCGCGAACTGTCGCAAGTTGCCCCGGGGGGGTGGGTCAGGTGGTCTTGAGGATGAGGACGGCGCAGGGTGCGTTGTGGGAGACGTCGTTGGGGACGCTCCCCAGCACGAAGCGCTTCATGCCCTTCATCCCGCGGTTGCCCACCACCACCAGGTCCGCCTCGACCTTCTTGGCGATGGTCACCAGGGCCTTGCCCGGGTCGCCTTCCTCGTCGTGGGTGGTGGTGGCGACCTTGTGCTTGCGGACCCGGTCCACGGCGTCGCGGAGGATGCCGTTCACCTCGTCGGTGGAGCTGACCATCCACGCCTCGGTGCTGCTCCCCGCCCCCGTGACGCGCAACCCCGATTTGGGGTGGTAGCCGCTCACGATGTGCAGCTCGGCGCCGGCCATCGCCGCCAGCTCGGCCGCCGACAGCAGGGCCTTGGTGGCCGACTCCGACCCGTCTGTTCCGACGACGATGTTCTTGAACATGGTCTCCGCCTCCCAGCGCTCGGCTGGGAGTATCGCACCAAACGAAGACGCCTACAGGGTCTTGACGAGCAGGGCGTCGCCCTGGCCACCGCCGCCACAGAGGGCGGCCGCACCGATGCCCCCGCCACGCCGCTTGAGCTCGTTCAGCAGGGTGAGGGCCACCCGGGTGCCGGACATGCCCACGGGGTGCCCGAGGGCGATGGCGCCACCGTTGACGTTGACGATGTCGTCGGTGATCGACAGGTCGGCCATCGAGGCTAGGCCCACCGCGGCAAAGGCCTCGTTGAGCTCGAACAGGTCGATGTCGGTGATCTTGGTGCCCGTGCGCTCGGCTGCCTGCTGGATGGCGCGGGCAGGCTGGGTGAGCAGGGACGGGTCCGGGCCGGCCACCTGGCCGTAGCCGACGACCTCGCCGAGCACCTCGGCGCCCAGCTTCTCGGCGACGGCCTTCGACACCACGATCACGGCGGCGCCGCCGTCGCTGATCTGCGAAGCGTTGCCCGCCGTGATGTTGCCGGCCTTGTCGAAGGCCGGGCGCAGCCCCGCCAGCGACTCGGCGGTGGTCTCGCCTCGCACGCCCTCGTCGGTGTCGAAGACGACCGGATCGCCCTTGCGCTGGGGGATCTCGACGGGGACGATCTCGTTGTCGAACAGCCCGTCCTTGGCGGCCCTGGCGGCCCGCTCGTGCGACTTGGCTGCCAGGGCGTCCTGCGGCTCACGAGCCAGCCCGGCGGAGGCGGCGTACTTCTCGGTGCCCGCACCCATGGCCACCTGGTCGAAGGCGCAGAACAGACCGTCGTACATCATCGAGTCGACGACCTTCTGGTCGCCGATGCGGTAGCCCGCCCTGGCGCCGGGCAGGAGGTAGGGCGCCTGGGTCATGGACTCCATGCCACCCGCCACCACCACCTCGGCGTCGCCGTCCTGGATCATCTTGTCGGCCAGGTAGATGGTGTTGAGGCCGGACAGGCACACCTTGTTGATGGTGGTGGCGGGCACCGTCATCGGGATGCCGGCGTAGGCGGCCGCCTGGCGGGCGGCGATCTGCCCCGCTCCGGCCTGGAGGACCTGGCCCATGAAGACGTAGTCGACCTGCTCGGGGCTGAGGCCAGCCCGCTGGAGCGCCGCCTTGATGGCGAAGCCTCCGAGCTCAGCGCCGGAGAACCCCGCCAGCGAGCCGGACAGCTTGCCGATCGGCGTGCGAGCGCCTGCCAGGATCACGGAACCAGCCATGTGTCTCTCCCCCAAAGGAACGTCGGGTCGTGTCGGCCCAGCGTAGTGAGGAGGCTCCGAGGGCGGCCAGACGAGGCTGGCCGGCGCGTCAGGCGTCGGCCGGGAATGCCTTGTGGACGGCCCGGCCGATGGCGGTGGCCAGGATGCCGTCGAGGGCGGTGGGGATCGAGGCGTCGGCCGCCGGTGTCCGGCGACCGGGTCGGGGGGTCGACTCGCCGTCCAGGTCGATCACCCCGGGCGGCGGCCCGGCGGCAGCCAGGTGGGCCGCGACGTGCGCCTCGGCGGCCAGGAGGACCCGGCGGGCCTTGGCTACCAGGAGCTCGGCCTCCAGCTCGCGCTGACGGGCGTAGCGGTCGGCGGCGGTCCGCACCTGGGCGGCATCGGTCTCCGCCTGCTGGAGCAGGGCCCGGGCGGCGGCAAAGGCCTCGCTCACCACGGCGGGATCTGTGCCTCTGCCATCCCGCACCACGTCGTCCATGGTTGCCCGCCCCCTTCCGCATCGAGCGTAACGGTTGGCCTGCGGTCATCGCGGATCGGTAGAGTCGTACGACCTGCAGCGGGCCAACGTCGTCCCACCGCAGAGCTCTGGACCTGAACCCCGATCCACCGCTCAACGGGATGGACACCTCGATGCTGCCCTCCAAGCAAGGCCTGTACGACCCGCGCTTCGAGCACGACTCCTGCGGCGTCTCCTTCGTGGCCGACGTCCACGGCCGGCGGAGCCATCGCATGGTCCAGCTGGGCCTCGACTCCCTCTGCAACCTCGACCACCGGGGCGCCACCAACGCCGAGCCCAACGTGGGCGACGGCGCCGGGATCCTCATCCAGGTGCCCGACCGCTTCCTGCGAGACGTCGTCGACTTCGAGCTCCCCCCGGCCGGCGCCTACGCCACAGGCATCGCCTTCCTCCCGCGAGATCCGGAGGTGGAGGCGGCCGCCGTGGCCGGGATCGAGAAGATCGCCGCCACCGAGGGGCTGCAGGTCCTGGGGTGGCGCCAGGTCCCGGTGGACGACTCGATGATCGGCCAGCAGGCGGCCGACGCCCAGCCGTCGTTCCGCCAGGTGTTCCTGGCCGCAGCGGACGGGACGCCGGAGCTGACGGACATCGCGCTCGACCGGCGGTGCTTCGTGGTGCGCAAGCGCATCGAGCACGAGCTCGAGGCAGGCGACGACGGGGTGTACTTCCCGAGCCTGTCGGCCCGCACCCTCGTCTACAAGGGGATGCTGATCTCCTACCAGGTGGGCCGGTTCTTCACCGACCTGGACGACGAGCGCCTGGAGTCCGCGCTGGCGCTCGTGCACAGCCGCTTCTCCACCAACACCTTCCCGTCGTGGCCCCTGGCCCACCCCTACCGGTTCGTCGCCCACA
Organism: uncultured Microthrixaceae bacterium; assembly: GCA_963795165.1. Lineage (GTDB taxonomy): Bacteria > Actinomycetota > Acidimicrobiia > Acidimicrobiales > VFJN01 > VFJN01. Next base: position 1,792,008 of record CAWCGT010000001.1, read on the forward strand.
ACGGCGAGATCAACACGGTGATGGGCAACGAGAACTGGATGCGGGCGCGGGAGGCCCTCCTCGAGTCCGACCTGATCGACGGGCTGGATCGAGCCTTCCCCATCTGCACGCCCGGGAGCTCCGACACCGCCCGCTTCGACGAGGTCCTGGAGCTCCTGCACCTCGGCGGCTACTCCCTCCCCCACGCCGTGCTGATGATGATCCCGGAGGCCTGGGAGCACCACGAGTCCATGCCGGACTGGAAGCGCGACTTCTACCGATTCCACGCTTCGATCATGGAGCCGTGGGACGGCCCGGCGTCCATCGCCTTCACCGACGGCACCGTCATCGGCGCCGTGCTCGATCGCAACGGGCTGCGGCCGTCCCGCTACTGGGTCACCGAGGACGGTCTGGTGGTGATGGCCTCCGAGGTGGGGGTGCTCCCCATCGACCCCGCCACGGTGGTGCAGAAGGGCCGTCTCCAGCCGGGCCGGATGTTCCTGATCGACACCAAGCTGGGGCGCATCGTCGACGACGACGAGATCAAGGAGGCGCTGGCCACCCAGCAGCCCTACGGCGAGTGGCTGCACGCCGGGCTCCTCCACCTCGACGACCTGCCGTCGCGCGACTTCCTCACCCCGCAGCACGCGTCGGTGGTGCAGCGCCAGCGGGTGTTCGGCTACACGACCGAAGAGCTCAAGATCCTCATTGCGCCCATGGCCCGCACCGGGGCCGAGCCCATCGGCTCGATGGGCACCGACACCCCGGTGGCCGTGCTGTCGGACCGGTCTCGCCTGCTGTTCGACTACTTCCAGCAGCTCTTCGCCCAGGTCACCAACCCGCCCCTCGATGCCATCCGCGAGGAGCTGGTCACCTCGATGGGCGCCGCCATCGGCCCCGAGGGGAACCTCCTGCGGCCGGGACCGGCGTCGTGCCGGCACATCGTGCTGCCGCAGCCGATCCTCACCAACGAGGAGCTGGCCAAGCTCCTCTACGTCAACGACGACAGCGACATGCCTGGGTTCAAGCCCTTCGCCATCGACGGCCTCTACCGGGTCGCCGAGGGCGGCGAGGGGATGCGCCGTGCGCTGGAGGAGGTGCGGGCCAAGGTGAGCGAGGCCATCGCTGACGGGGCCAAGCTGATCGTGCTCTCCGACCGCTACTCCTCTGAGGAGCTGGCGCCCATCCCGTCGCTGCTGCTCACCTCGGCGGTCCACCACCACCTCATCAGGGAGAAGACCCGCACGCAGGTGGGCCTGGTGGTGGAGTGCGGCGACGCCCGCGAGGTGCACCACATGGCGCTCCTGCTCGGGTACGGCGCCGCTGCCGTCAACCCCTACCTGGCCTTCGAGACCATCGACGACCTCATCAGCCAGGAGGTCCTCACGGGCCTCACCCCTCGGCAGGCCGTGCGGAACTTCGTCAAGGCCAGCACCAAGGGCGTGCTGAAGATCATGTCGAAGATGGGCATCTCGACGGTGGCGTCCTACACGGGGGCCCAGGTGTTCGAGGCCATCGGGCTGTCGGAGGACCTGGTGGAGGAGTACTTCACCGGCACCACCAGCCGCATCAGTGGCGTGGGGCTCGACCAGCTGGCCGAGGAGGTGGCCCAGCGCCACCGTTTCGCCCACCTCGAGCGGTCCGGAGGGGCGGCGCATCGCGATCTGTGGATGGGCGGCGAGTACCAGTGGCGGCGAGAGGGTGAGCACCACCTCTTCAACCCCGAGACCGTGTTCAAGCTCCAGCACGCCACCCGCTCCAAGCGCTACGACGTCTTCAAGGAGTACACCACCCGCGTCGACGACCAGTCGCGCCGGCTGGCCACCCTTCGGGGCCTGTTCGAGCTGCGGGACGGCCTGCGTCCTCCCGTCCCCATCGACGAGGTGGAGCCGATCAGCGAGATCGTGAAGCGCTTCTCCACCGGGGCCATGAGCTACGGCTCCATCTCCATGGAGGCGCACACCACCCTGGCCGTGGCCATGAACCGCATGGGCGCCAAGTCCAACACCGGAGAAGGTGGCGAGGACGCCGACCGCCTCTACGACCCAGAGCGCCGCAGCGCCATCAAGCAGGTGGCCTCCGGCCGCTTCGGCGTGACGTCGGAGTACCTCACCAACGCCGACGACATCCAGATCAAGATGGCCCAGGGGGCCAAGCCCGGCGAGGGCGGGCAGCTGCCCGGCGGCAAGGTCTACCCCTGGATCGCCAAGACCCGGTTCTCCACGCCCGGCGTGGGGCTCATCTCGCCGCCGCCGCACCACGACATCTACAGCATCGAGGACCTGAAGCAGCTCATCCACGACCTCAAGAACGCCAACCCCGAGGCCCGCATCCACGTGAAGCTGGTGGCCGAGGTGGGCGTGGGCACGGTGGCCGCCGGGGTGTCGAAGGCCAAGGCCGACGTCGTGCTGATCTCCGGTCACGACGGCGGCACCGGCGCCAGCCCGCTGAACTCCCTCAAGCACGCCGGGGCCCCCTGGGAGCTGGGGTTGGCCGAGACCCAGCAGACCCTGCTCCTCAACGGGCTGCGCGACCGCATCGTCGTGCAGACCGACGGCCAGATGAAGACCGGGCGCGATGTGGTGATCGCCGCCCTCCTCGGTGCCGAGGAGTACGGCTTCGCCACCGCCCCGCTGGTGGTCTCGGGCTGCATCATGATGCGGGTCTGCCACCTCGACACCTGCCCGGTGGGCGTCGCCACGCAGAACCCGGAGCTGCGGGCGCGCTTCGACGGGCAGCCCGAGTTCGTCGAGACCTTCTTCGAGTACATCGCCGAGGAGGTGCGGGAGCACCTGGCTGCCCTCGGGTATCGCACGCTGGCCGAGGCCATCGGCCACGTGGAGGCGCTCGACACCCGGGTCGCCGTGGACCACTGGAAGGCCAGCGGGCTCGACCTCAGTCCCATCCTCCACCAGCCCGAGTCGCCCTTCGAGCAGGATCTCCTCTGCACGGGCACCCAGGACCACGGCCTCGACAAGGCCCTCGACAACGAGCTGATCCGCCAGGCGGGCCCTGCCCTCGACGACGGGCAGCCCGTCTCGATCGAGGCGGAGGTCCGGAACGTCAACCGCACCGTCGGCACCCTGCTGGGTCACGAGGTCACCAAGCGCTACCGGGGCGAGGGGCTGCCCGACGACACCATCCGCGTGCGTCTCACCGGTTCGGCCGGGCAGAGCTTCGGCGCCTTCGTCCCCCGTGGGATCACCCTGCTGCTGGAGGGCGACGCCAACGACTACGTGGGCAAGGGCCTGTCGGGCGGACGCCTGATCATCCGACCGCCCGAGCCGTCACATCCCGACTTCGTGCCGGAGGAGAACATCATCGCCGGCAACGTGATGCTCTACGGCGCCACGAGCGGCGAGGCGTTCGTGCGAGGCGTCGTGGGCGAGCGGTTCTGCGTCCGGAACTCCGGCGCGGTGGCCGTGGTGGAGGGCGTCGGCGACCACGGGTGCGAGTACATGACCGGCGGTCGGGCCGTGGTGCTGGGCCGCACCGGCCGCAACTTCGGGGCCGGGATGTCCGGGGGCATCGCCTTCGTCCACGACCCCGACGACACGTTCTTCCGGCGCCTCAACGGCGAGATGGTGGACCTCGAGCCGGTCGACCCGGACGACGCCGAGTGGCTGCGCGACGTGCTCCGGACCCACCAGAGCACCACGGGCTCCACCGTCGCCCAGCAGCTCCTCGAGCGCTGGCACAGCGAGGTGCGGCGGTTCAAGAAGGTGATGCCGCGCGATTACAAGCGCGTGCTCGAAGCAGCCCAGATCGCCGAGGAGTCCGGGCTCGATGTCGACGAGGCCATCATGGCCGCCGCACACGGATAGGGACGGCTGACGATGGGTGACGTGAAGGGATTCCTCAAGCACGGGCGGGAGCTGCCCACGCGGCGACCGGTGCCGGTGCGGCTGCTCGACTGGAAGGAGGTGTACGAGGAGTTCCCCGAGGACCACCTCCAGGTCCAGGCGTCGCGTTGCATGGACTGCGGGATCCCGTTCTGCAACAACGGCTGCCCCTTGGGAAACCTCATCCCGGACTGGAACGACCTCGTGTTCCGGGACCGGTGGCGAGACGCCATCGATCGCCTGCACGCCACCAACAACTTCCCCGAGTTCACCGGCCGCCTGTGCCCGGCACCCTGCGAGGGCGCGTGCGTGCTCGGCATCAACCAGGACCCGGTGACCATCAAGCAGGTGGAGGTGGAGATCATCGACCGAGCCTGGGACGAGGGCTGGGTCGTGCCCGTGCGGCCTTCGGTCGCCACCGGCAAGAAGGTGGCCGTGGTGGGGTCGGGTCCGGCCGGGCTGGCCGCCGCCCAGCAGCTCACCCGGGCCGGGCACGGCGTGGTCGTGTTCGAGCGGGCCGACCGCATCGGGGGCCTCCTGCGCTACGGGATCCCCGAGTTCAAGATGGAGAAGCGGCACCTCGACCGGCGGCTGGCCCAGATGGAGGCGGAGGGCACCGAGTTCCGTTCCAGCACCGACGTCGGCGTCGACATCTCGGTGGAGGCCCTCCACGACGAGTTCGACGCCGTGGTGCTGGCGGGCGGGGCCACCGTCTGGCGCGACCTGCCCGTGCCCGGGCGGGAGCTCGACGGCGTGCACCAGGCCATGGAGTACCTGCCCTGGTCCAACCGCGTCCAGGAGGGCGACCTGGCCGTGGAGGACGTGCCCATCACTGCCGCAGACAAGGACGTCATCATCATCGGTGGCGGCGACACCGGGGCCGACTGCCTCGGCACCGCCCACCGCCACGGCGCCCGTTCTGTGACCCAGCTGGAGATCCTGCCCCGCCCGGTGGACGGACGGCCCGACGCCAACCCGTGGCCCACCTATCCCATGAGCTACAAGGTGACCTCCGCCCACGAGGAGGGCGGGGAGCGGGTGTACGCGGTGAACACGGAGTGCTTCCTCGGTGACGACGACGGCGGCGTGCGGGCCCTGCGCCTCCACGAGGTGGAGCTGGTGGACGGGCGCTTCGAGAAGGTGGAGGGCACCGACCAGGAGCTCCCTGCCCAGCTGGTGCTGCTCGCCATGGGGTTCCTCGGCCCGCAGAAGGACGGGCTGCTGGAGCAGCTCGGGGTGGAGCTCGATGCCCGCACCAACGTGGCCCGCAACGAGCGGTTCGCCACCAACATCCCCGGCGTGTTCGTGGCTGGTGACATGGGCCGCGGCCAGAGCCTCATCGTGTGGGCCATCGCCGAAGGCCGCAGCGCCGCCGCCGAGGTGGACCGGCACCTCATGGGCACCACGGCCCTCCCCCGCATCATCGACCCCAGCGACCGGCCGCTCACCTAGTCGGCCCGTCCGAGTGCCTCAGCCGGCGAGGGATCGACCGCCGGGGAGGACGGTGAGGTGGCCTCGGCGGCGGGCGGCGGGGTGCGAGGCGGCGGGGTCGGGCGCGGGCTCGATCGGGTCCAGCGCCTCGGCGTCCCAACCCTGGCGGGGGGCGGGGGGCTCGTCGTGGAACAGCGGCTCGATCACCGACGGCAGGCCGGCCCGCCAGATGGCGGTGCGGATGTCGACCCGGTTGAACCGGCCGTAGGCCTTGGCCTTCGGCGTGCGGGTGAAGGTGTGTGGGGTGCCCGTGGGGTCGAGGTAGAGCTCCCGGCCGGACTCGGCATGGCGGTACACCCAGATGGGCGGGCGGTCGCGGCGGTCGACCCGGCCCACCAACGTGAACTCGTCGACGTGCAGCAGCCAGGGGATGCGCTGGGCCCGGACGGCCCGGCTGGCCTGGATCAGGGGGCGCCACCACTCGAGGAGGTGGGGCTGGTCGTGGGGCGGGTACCAGAGGTCCATGCCCCCATGTTCCTCAGGGGGTGTGACAGCCGGTGCGGCTCAGGTGGCCGAGACGGCGGTGCGACCCCAGATGTCGTTGCAGCGCTCGCACACCGACTCCGGGATGACCCCCACCCGCATCAGCAGCGCGAAGGCCTGGCAGCCCAGGCAGTAGCCGGCGAAGGACTCGAGTGACGCCGCCACCACCAGCAGGCCGAGGACCACCTGGGCTGGGCCGAAGGCGTCGAACCCGTAGGTGAGCGTGGCGGCCGTGAGGGTGAAGGCAGCGCCGATCCCCTGCGCGAAGCGCTTGGGCGGGCCCGGCACCTCCTTCGGCTCGAGGCCCAGGGCGGGGGTGACCACCTTCGTGACCAGCTGCCCGAGCGGGCTCAAGGTGGGGCCGGTGAGCACGCGAGCCACGAACCCGTAGGCGAGCACGATGGTCATCCAACGCAGGTCGAAGGCGATGGTGGCCACGGACATGAGGACGACGCCGCCGGCCACGAGGCGAGCCGACACCTCGTTCACCGTGCGAGGGAAGGAGAACACCTGTGTGGCGGCCATGGAGCCCATCGTAGCCCGAATCCTGACTGAACCACTCAGGTATCAGCGAACCCGCTCGCCAACCGCTGCACCGCCTCGGTGAGGACGGCGGTTCGCTTGCAGAACGCGAAGCGCACGAGGTGCCCACCCGTGGCGGGATCCTCGTAGAACACCGAGCTCGGCACCGCCACCACCCCGCAGCGGTGCGGGAGCTCCCGGCAGAAGTCGAGGGCGTCGTCGGCGCCAACCGAGCGGATGTCGACGGTGGCGAAGTAGGTGCCCTGGGGTCGGAAGACCTCGAAGCCGGCCCGGGTCAGTCCGTCGCAGAGCAGATCGCGCTTGGCCTGGAGGCCGCTGCGGAGGTCGTCGTAGAACTCGTCGGGCAGTCCCAGGCCCACGGCGATGGCGGGCTGGAAGGGGGCGGCGTTGGTGTAGGTCAGGAACTGCTTGGCGGTGCGCACGGCGTCCACGAGCTCCCGGGGGCCGCAGGCCCAGCCCACCTTCCACCCGGTGAAGGAGAACGTCTTGCCGGCAGAGGAGATGGTCAGGGTTCGCTCCGCCATCCCGGGCAGGGTGGCGAGCGGGACGTGGGCTCCGTCGAACACGAGGTGCTCGTAGACCTCATCGGTCACGGCGATGAGGTCGTGGTCCACGCAGAGGCGGGCGACGGCCACCAGCTCCTCGGGTGTGAAGACCTTGCCGGAGGGGTTGTGCGGCGAGTTGAGGAGCAGGAGCCGGGTGCGGGGGGTGACCCGCTCGGCCAGCGCCCCGACGTCGGCGACGAGGCCAGGGGGCTCCAGGGTGACGGGCCGGAGCCGGGCGCCGGCCATGGCGGCCACGGCGCCGTAGGAGTCGTAGGTGGGCTCGAAGGCGAGGATCTCGTCGCCCGGCTCGCACAGTGCGAGGACCGCGGCGGCGATGGCCTCGGTGGCGCCGGCGGTGACCAGCACCTCGGTGTCGGGGTCGAGGGCCATCCCCCAGAACCGGGCCTGGTGATCGGCGATGGCCTGGCGCAGGACCGCCACGCCGTCGCCGGGCGGGTATTGGTTCTGCCCGGATCGGATGGCGGCCACGGCGGCGTCGGCCACCTCGATCGGGCCGTCCTCGTCGGGGAAGCCCTGCCCCAGGTTGATGGCCCCAGTGGCGGCGGCCAACGCCGACATCTCCGCGAAGATCGTGGTCCCCAGACCCGAAAGCCGCGACGAGAGCACCGGGCGCCTCACGCCGGCGACCCTATCCACCGGCGGTGGAGGCACCCGAGGTCCGCATTCCGGCTCGGGGCGCACCCGGAACTAGGTTTCGGGCCATGCAGGACTTCCTCGAAGCCATCGAAGGCGACGCGTCCGGTGACGACATCGCCGCCCTCCCGATCCCCGAGAGCTACCGGGCCGCTCACGTGCTGCGGGCCGAGCAGGAGATGTGGGAGGGGGTGGAGTCTGCCGACAAGGACCCGCGCAAGTCGCTGCACATCGACGAGGTGCCCACCCCGGAGCTGGCGCCCGACGAGGTGTACCTGGGGGTGATGGCCAGCTCCATCAACTTCAACACCGTGTGGACCTCCATCTTCGAGCCGCTGCCCACCTTCGGGTTCCTCGACCGCCTGGGCAAGGAGTCGGTGTGGGGCAAGCGCCACGCCCTCGACCACCACGTGGTGGGCTCCGACGCCTCCGGGGTCGTGCTGCGGGTGGGCTCGGCCGTGCGCAACTGGAAGCCCGGCGACCGGGTGGTCGTGCACTGCAACCACCTCGACGACCAGGACCCCTCGGCCCACGACGACTCGATGCTGGCCGCCAACCAGCGGATCTGGGGCTTCGAGACGAACTTCGGCGGGCTGGCGGACCTGGCCGTGGTCAAGGCCAACCAGCTGATGCCCAAGCCCCAGCACCTCACGTGGGAGGAGAGCGCCGTCAACGGCCTGTGCGCCTCCACCAGCTACCGGATGCTGGTGGGACGCCACGCCGCCCAGATGAAGCAGGGCGACTCGGTGTTCGTGTGGGGTGCCACCGGCGGCATCGGCGCCTACGCCATCCAGCTGGTCCTCAACGGCGGCGGCACGCCCTTGGGCGTGGTGTCGAGCCCCGAGCGGGTGAAGCTGCTGGAGGCCATGGGCTGCGAGAGCGTCATCGACCGCCGGGAAGAGGGCTACCAGTTCTGGAACGAGGACGACACCGAGCAGAACGAGGGCGAGTGGCGCCGCCTGGGCAAGAAGGTGCGGGGCCTGATCGGTGAGGACCCCACCATCGTCTTCGAGCACCCCGGCCGCTCCACCTTCGGGGCATCGGTCTTCATCGCCAAGCGCGGCGGCACGGTGGTCACCTGTGCCGCCACCTCAGGCTTCATGCTCGAGTACGACAACCGCCACCTCTGGATGAAGCTGAAGCGGATCGTGTCGTCCCACTTCGCCAACTACCAGGAGGCGTGGGACATGAACCGGCTCATCGACCAGGGCCGCATCCAGCCCGTCATGTCGGCGGCCTACGACCTCACCGAGGTGGGCGAGGCGGCCCGGGCCGTGCACCGCAACGAGGCCGAGGGCAAGCTGGCCGTCCGGTGCCTGGCCCCCTCGGAGGGGCTCGGCATCACCGACCCGGAGAAGCGGGAGCGCATCGGCGAGGACAAGATCACCCTCTTCCAGCGCCACGCCCGGGGCGAGCTCTAGGAGGCACCGTGCTGCTCACCGAGATCGACCACATCGCCATCGCCGTGCGCGACCTGGAGGCGGCCATCGCCTACTACCAGGAGGCCTTCGGCGCCGAGGTGGCCCATCGGGAGGTGGTGGACAGCGACGGCGTGGAGGAGGCGCTCATCAAGGTGGCCGACTCCTACATCCAGCTCACCGCGGCCACCCGACCCGACTCTCCCATCGCCAAGTCGATCGAGAAGCGGGGCGAGGGGCTCCACCACGTCGGCTATCGGGTGGACGACTGCGCCGCTGCCCTGGCCGCCATGGTGGCAGCCGGGGCCACGGCCATCGACCAGGCGCCCCGCCCTGGCAGCCGCGGCACCACAGTGGCCTTCGTGCACCCGAAGGGGAGCTTCGGGACCCTGATCGAGCTCGTCCAGGAGTAGCGGCGCCGGCTCAGCCCAGGGCGGCGATCCAGGCCGACACCACGGCCTCGACGTCCTCAGCGTCGGTGCCCTCCACCAGCAGCACGAGCCCGTGGTGGCGGAAGGCGGCGACCGCGACGGAACCGTCATCGGCGCTCGCCCGCAGGACCACCCGACCCCCCAGCTCGCCCGTGGCCGTCGCTCCCCCGACTGCCCGCGACGAGACCAGCCCGGCCGTCGCCGGCTGGAGGGCCTCCGCCGACCGGTAGGCGTCGGCCACGGCCAAGGACCACACCGTGGTGCGCCGCTCGCCGGCCACCACCCCGTAGCGACCCTCCACGGCGGTCGCGCCGGCAAGGGCCGGAGGCGCAGGCGGCACTTCCTCCTCCGCGGACGGGATCGGCCCGAAGGTCACGGTGGGCACCGGGACGAAGGCCGCGCCCACCGGGGTGCCCACCAGCGGGGTGGTCGGAGCAAAGGCCCCGGGGACGCCCGCTGCCAGGTCGGTGAGCTGCCGCTCTGCCACCACGGTCACGTCGTGGTCGACCGGGCCCGCCACGACCACGAGCAGGTCGCCCTCCCGGTAGCCGATGGCGGTGGTGGCCTCGCCCCGGGCGCGCACGACGGTCCGCCCAGCCAGATCCTCCGGCGCGGGGTCTCCGCCCCCCAGCGCGCCGACGAGGCCTCGCTCGAAGGCGGCGAGCACCCCTTCGTCGAACACCTCGCTCCCGTCCAGGCGCAGCACGAGCAGGTGCCCCACCAGCCGGCCGTCGCGGATGGAGTGGATCCGGCGGCGCAGCACCCCGGCCACCTCCGGATCCTCGGTGTAGGCCTGGGCGGCCGCCTGCTCGCTGGGGAGGGGGTCGCCATAGGCCAGCCCCTCGCCCACCAGGACGTCCACCACCTCGACCCGGGGCAGGTCGACGCCGCCGACCAAGGTGGGCACGGGACCCCGGTTGGGTCCCGCGTCGGGATCAACGGCGGCCCCGTCGTCACCGCCCCCGTCGCCCGAGCCCGAGCAGGCGGCGGTGAGCACCACGGCGGCCACGAGCATCGCCGGCGCCCGCAGGGGCCGCGCGCCGGGTCGGGGCAGGTCTTCCGGAGCGGTCACGGCGCCGGTCAACCTACGCGGCGCATACGCTGTCGGCGATGCAGGAACCCCTGAGAGAGCTGCTCGCCCACCTCAAGGACGCCATCGATGCGTCGGAGGACGGCGCCGACAACAACGACGAGCTGGCCCGCCTGGCCGGCGAGGTGGAGCGACGCCTCGGCGATGACGACCCCGACGGCGTGGTCGACGAGCTCCGCGAGGAGGTCACGCGGTTCGAGGCCTCCCACCCACAGCTGGCCTCCCTCATCGGGCGGGCTGCCGACGCCCTCAGCGCCATCGGCCTCTGAGCCGTCAGGATGGGGCTGCAGGTCCACCTCGTCGACGGCACCTACGAGCTGTTCCGCTACCACTACTCCCCCGCCAACAAGGACGAGGAGCGAGGTGCCACCCGAGGGGTGGTGGCCTCCTGCCTGATGCTGCTCGAGCAGGGCGCCACCCACGTGGCTGTGGCCACCGACCACGTGATCGAGTCGTTCCGCAACGACCTCTGGGCGGGCTACAAGGACGGTTCGGGCATCGACCCGCACCTGCGAGCGCAGTTCCCCGTGGTGGAGGACGCCCTCCGCGCTGCGGGCTTCCCCGTGTGGGCCATGGTGGAGCAGGAGGCTGACGATGCCCTGGCCGCCGGGGCCAAGGTGGCCGCGGCCGACGAGGGCGTCGAGCGGGTGGTGATCTGCACGCCCGACAAGGACCTGGGCCAGTGCGTCGGCGGCAAGGTGTGGCAGTGGGACCGCCGGCAGGACAAGTGGTTCGACGCGGCGGGCGTCCACGCCCGGCTCGGCGTGCTCCCGCCGTCGATCCCCGACCTGCTCGCCCTCGTCGGCGACTCCGCTGACGGGTTCCCGGGGCTGCCGGGGTGGGGGGCCAAGTCGGCCGCCGCCATCCTCGATCGGTGGGGCCACCTGGAGGACATCCCCGAAGACCCGCTCCTCTGGGATGCCGGTGTGCGGGGCGCCGCCAAGCTCAACGGGGTGCTGCGGGACCAGTTCGAGCTGGCGCTGCTGTTCCGGCGCATCGCCACGGTCGAGACCGACGCCGAGGTGGGCACCGTCGAGTCCTGGGCGTGGCGGGGCCCCACCAACGACTTCGCCGGGATCGTGGCCGACCTCGACGACGACCGCCTGCTGGCACGGGCAGCGCGGCTGGCCGAGCGCGTCGTCTGAGCCACCGGGCGACGGGTACGTTGCCCCGCCATGAGCGATTACGAGATCCCGACGCCCGAACCCAAGCCCATCGACGAGAAGCTGTGGCTCGAGCTGAAGGACAAGCTCGAGCGGGCCACCCTGAAGGGCAAGCCCATGGGTGAGGAGAAGTGCGACAACTGCCTCTACTACCTGAACCCCGACGACGACATCAGCTACTGCTGGCACCAGACCCTGCGGGTCCTCGTGGGCGGCGAGTGGTGGTGCCAGTGGTGGGAGGCCATCCCCGAGGACACCTGAGTAGGGTGCGCGGCGATGAGGGATCCGGACCCCGTCGACGCCTTTGATCCGCTGGCGCCGACCAACGAGGTGCCACACGGCGAGCTCGGGCAGCTGCGGCGGACCTGCCCCGTGTCCCAGACCCCGAGCGGGGCGTGGTACCTCGCTCGCCACGCCGACGTCGTCACGGCCAGCCGCGACGTCAACCGCATCGAATCGGCGTTCCTCGCACCGAGCGGCGCGGACATCGACACGCAGTTCCTCCCCTTCATCAGCGAGCCCGAGCACGGCCGGGTCCGCCGGGTGATCAACGCCGCCATCGCCGCCCACCGGCTGAGTCGCATCGAGCCCCAGCTCCGAGCCCTCTGCGATCAGCTGCTCGATGCGGTGGTCGACACCGGGCACGGCGACCTCGGCGAGCGCTACATCGCGCCCATCCCGGCAGCTGGCATCGGCTACCTCCTCGGCCTGCCCGACGATCAGCAGCCCCGATTCATCGAGTGGGCGCACGGCCTGTTCGGCGGCTCGGTGCTCGGCGATGCCGAGAGCGCGCGCCGGAGCCGCCAGGCCATGGCCGAGATCTCGGCCTACCTCGACGAGGAGATCGCCGCTCGCCTGGGATCCGACAAGCCGCCCGACGACTTCATCACCCGGCTCGTGCACACAGAGGTCGCCGGCATCCGTCTCTCGCCGACCGCCGCCCGGACACAGCTCATCTTCCTGCTCGTCGCCGGCACCGAGACCACCCGCAACCTGCTCGCCAACGCCATGCTGCGGCTGGCGTCGACGCCGGCGCTGTTCGCCCGGCTGCGAGCCGAGCGAGGCGACGTGGTCCCCTTCATCGAGGAGTCGCTCCGGGTCGACCCGCCCCTCACGTTCCTCTTGCGCCAGTGCATGGACGACGTGCGCATCGGGGACACCGACCTCGTCGAGGGCGCGACTGTCGCGTTCGGACTGGCGGCCGCCAACCGCGACGAGCAGGTGTTCGACCAGCCCGACGAGTTCGATGTCGACCGGGCCAACCTCCGCAGCCACCTGGCCTTCGGCGACGGGCCCCACGTCTGCCCGGGCGCCTCGCTGGCCCGCCTCGAGGCGCGCATCGCCATCGAGGTCCTGCTCGACCGCGTCGACACCCTCACGCTCGATCCGTCGTTCCGGTTCGAGAAGACGCCCGTTCCGTTCACCAACGGCCCGGTGTCGCTTCCGGTCCTCGTGACCTGACCCGGCGATCCGACCGCCGCAGACCACCGCTCGTGTGTCGTTTCGTCAGGGTCTTCCCGACGAAACAACACAAGAGCTCAGGTGTTCCTGGGAAGGTCCTTGAAGGCGGCCGTCTTGTCGTTGTTGGCCTCCTTGGGAAGCCCGAGGACGCGCTCGCCGATGATGTTGCGCTGGACCTGATCGGTGCCGCCGTAGATCGGCGGGGCCTGGGCGAAGAGCGCCATCCCCGTGACCATGGCCGAGAACGGGTTGCCCGTGGCCTCGTTGAGGGCCTTCTGGTCCTCGGGCTTGTAGGCGTGGAGGGTGCCGTAGGGGCCGACGATCTTGAGCCCCACGTCGCGCTGCTGGCGCACGATCTCGCTCATCGAGAGCTTGGAGATGTTGGGCAGGCCCGGCACGTCCTGGCCGATGGCCTTGGCCGCCTTGGCCCGCAGGTTGTTCATCCGGCCCAGCTCGTTGAGCGTGTGGAGCCGCATGAGATCCTGGCGGATGTTGGGGTCGTCGATCTTGCCGTTGCCCTTGGCCAGCTCCACGAGCAGCTTGTAGGAGGCGCCGAACATGCCGCCGCCCCCGCCACCGCTGCGCCGCTTGGGCGCGCCGCCCTCGGCCACGAAGTCGCCCGCCCGCTTCACCAGATCGTTGACCACGGTGCCCGGTGTGGCCGCGCTGGCGGCGGCGTGACCGCCGCCCGAGCCCAGACCCGCCCGCTCGTTCATGAGCGTGGTGTTGGCCACCGCCCAGCCGTTGTTCAGGCCACCGATCAGCGAGCTGTCGGGGGTGGTGGCCTCCTCCATGAACACCTCGTTGAACATGGCGTGCCCGGTCATCTCCACCAGGGGCCGGATCTCGATCCCCTTCTGGTGCATGTCGATGCCGAAGTAGGTGATGCCCTGGTGCTTGGGGACATCCGGGTCGGTGCGGGCGATGAGCATGCCGAGGTCGGCCACCTGGCCACCTGAGGTCCACACCTTCTGCCCGGTGACCACCCACTCCTCGCCGTCCTTGATGGCCTTGGTCTGCAGCCCGGCGAGGTCGGAGCCGGCACCCGGCTCGCTGAAGAGCTGGCACCAGGCCTTCTGGCCGGTGACGATGTCGCGGACGAACAGGTCGATCTGCTCCTGGGTGCCGTGAGCCGCGATCGTGGGAGCGGCCAGCAGCAGGCCCAGGCCACCGGGGGCGCCGAGGGCACCGAACTCACCGATGGCGGCCTGCACCGCCACGGCGTCGTTGCGGTTCAGGCCCTTGCCGTAGGCGTTCTCGGGGAGGCCCGGCGCCGCCCAGCCCGACAGGCCGAGGCGCTCCCACCACTCGGCCACCGTGAGCTCAGGGTCCCAGTTCTCCTTGAGCCACTCGGTGACCTCCTCCACGGCGTCGCTCGACTGGCTGGTGCGTTCGGCGGTGTCGGTCATCGCTCCCCCTGGATCGGACAGGTACCCGGCGGTCTGCGCACAGCACAGCGGATCTTGACCGGCGGGTCAAGTCTGGCGGGCGCGGCTGGGCGCCACCCGCGGCGGCTCGTTGGGCTGCTTGGGGTAGACGGGCGGCCAGGGGGCGTCCATCAGGCCGCTGGCCATGTCGGCGGCCGACCGGTCGAGGAGCGGGGTCAGGTCCTGCGGGGCGTCCCACATCCCCGCCCATGGGTCGCCGCGCTCCCCCAGGCGGGCGGGGACGGTGGCGATGGTGAGCTCGTCGGGTGCCACCGTGTCGAGCTCGTCCCAGCCGATGGGGGTCGACACCTGCGCACCTACCCGGGGTCGCACGCACCAGGCTCCGAAGATGGTCTTGTGGGGGGCGTTCTGGTTGAAGTCGACGAACACCCGCGCTCCCCGCTCCTCCTTCCACCACTGGGCGGTGATGCGGTCCGGGTGCCGCCGCTCGAGCTCGCGGGCCAGGGCCACCGCCGCAGCGCGCACCTCGTAGCTGTCCCACCGACGCTGGAGGGCGACGTACACGTGCAACCCCCGGGATCCGGACGTCTTGAGGTGGGCGGCGATGCCCAGCTCGTCCAGGAGGTCACGGGTCAGCGCCGCCGCCTCCTGGAGCTGCGGGAACTCCACCCCAGGCGAGGGGTCGAGGTCGATGCGGAGCTCGTCGGCCACCGCCAGGTCCGGGAGCCGGTTGGGCCACACGTGGAAGCCCAGGCACCCCTGGTTGACCGCCCACAGCAGGTGGGCGAGGTCGGCGGCCACCAAGGCGTCGCTGGTGGTGCCGTTGGGCGTGGAGACCACGGTCGTGGTGAGCCAGTCGGGGGCGGACTTCGGCACCCGCTTCTGGAAGAACGACTTGCCGCTGGCCCCGTCGGGGAAGCGCTGCAGCAGCACCGGGCGGTCGCGGATGGTGGCCAGCCAGGGGTCGGCCACCGCCTGGTAGTAGCGGACGAGGTCGAGCTTCGTCTCGCCCCGGGCGGTGAAGAACACCTTGTCGGGGTGGGTGATGGCCACCTCGGTGCCATCGACGTCGACCACGATCTCCCCCGTCACAGGCCCCCAGTGTGCCCTGTGCGCCCGTCGCGATGGCCGGGAGGGGGCCTCGGCGGGCAGACTGGACCCTGGCCGCGACCGGCCCGACCCGATGGCGACCTCACTCCGAGACATCCCGGGGGCCAACCGCGCCCCGAAGCACCGCCGCGCCGAACGAGCGCTGCGGACCCCCTCGCGCCGGACCACGCTCGACCTCACGCCCGGCGGGCTCCGCCTCGGGCGGCCTCGCCCCCCTCGCCGCAGCCTCAACCGCCCGTCGCGCCAGATCGACCTCTTCCTGATCGCCCTGGTGATCGGCGCCCTCGCCGTGGCCGCCTGGATCGGCTCGGCCTTCTGGACGGCCACCCGAGTGGATGTCGCCGCCAGCGGCTTCGAGAACGGTCGAGCGCTCACCCCGGAGGCGGCCGAGGAGCTGGACATCCTTCTTCGCTTCGAGACCCGCGACGAGCTGTTCCGTTCCGACCTTCGGGTGGACGGCGTGCCGGTGCTAGAGGGCATCGAACCGGAGCCCGACGGGACGTCCATCCGGATCCGGCCCGCCGACCTGGTGGAGGACGAGGTGGCCGAGGAGGCGCTGGCCGAGGGCGAGCACCAGATCCAGCTGTCGGTGAGCCGTCCCTTCCTGGGCGACTCCAGCTTCAGCTGGTCCTACGTGGTCGACAGCGTGGCCCCGACCCTCGACGTTCCCCCAAGCCTCGACCCGGTCCCGATCGACCAGCCGGTCACCATCGAGGGCCGCACCGAAGACGACGTGGAGCTCCGCCTCGGCGACGAGGTGATCGACGACGACGGTGGCTCCTTCGAGGTCGACTTCGAGACCCCGCCCACCGGCTCCCTCGCCTTCACCGCCATCGACGAGGCCGGCAACCGCACCACCCGCCACGTGGTGGTCCCGGTGGACTACCCCGACACCTCCCACGCCGTGCACGTGAGCGCCGCCGCCTGGGCCGACCGGGACCTGCGGGCGGGCATCGACTCGCTCATCGATCGCGGGCTGGTCGACACCATCGAGCTCGACCTCAAGGACGAGTCGGGCATCGTCGGCTACGACTCCCAGCTGCAGAAGGCCAAGGAGATCGGCGCCGTCACGGCCGACTACGACCTCTCCGAGACCGTCAAGGAGCTCGAGGCCAAGGGCATCCGGGTCATCGGGCGCCTGGTGGCGTTCCGAGACCCCATCTACGCCAAGGCGGCCTGGGCGGCGGGCGAGCGCGATCAGGTGGTGCAGAACCCCGACGGCGAGATGTTCAGCTCCTACGGCGGCTTCACCAACTTCTCCCACCAGCGGGTGCGCTCGTACAACCGGGCCATCGCCATGGAGGCGGTGTCCATGGGCGTGAAGGACATCCTCTGGGACTACATCCGCCGCCCCGAGGGCGACCCCGCCAGCATGGTCATCCCCGGGCTCGAGGGACCCAGCTCGGAGTCGGTCACCAGCTTCCTGGCCGGGATGCAGCGAGAGCTGCGGCCGCTCGGCGCGTACCAGGGCGCGTCGGTGTTCGGGATCGCGGCGGCCGCCGGCGACAGCATCGCCCAGGACGTCCCTGCCATGGGGGCCGTCGTCGACTACCTGGCGCCCATGGTGTACCCATCGCACTGGGGCCCGGGGATGTACCGGGTCGACAGCCCGATCGAGCAGCCCTACGACATCGTCAAGAAGTCGCTGGCCGACTTCCAGCGGGTGTCCGAGGACACGGGCGTGCGCTTCCTGCCCTGGCTGCAGGACTTCACCATCCATGGCGTCCGCTACGGCGAGGCCGAGGTGCGGGCCCAGATCCAAGCCGCCAAGGAGCTCGGCATCGACGGCTTCCTGCTGTGGAACCCGAACGTCGTCTACACCGACGAGGCGCTCGATCCCATCGACCGCTGAGCCCGCCCTTCCTCAGCGGAAGAGCTGCGCCAGCTCGGCCGGGGCCACCTCTTCGAGCTGGGCGTAGGTGCAGGAGTCAGGGGTGCGGTCGGCCCGGAACCGCACGAGCCGACCCCCGTGGCGGAAGCGCCCGCCCAGGACGTGCTCGTAGCGGACCTCGGCCACCAGCTCGGGCCGCAGCGGCTCCCAGGACAGGTCCTTCTGGGCGTTCCAGCGGCTCACCCCGCCAGGCATCCGTCCTGCGTCCTTGGCGTCGGCCGCCGCCTCCGCCCAGTGGCGCCAGGGGTGCCCGTCGAGGGCACGCTCTCGCAGCGGGGCCAGCTCGTCGAGCAGCTCTCGGCGGCGGGCGGCCGTGAAGCTGCTGGCCACCCCCACGTGGTGCAGGGTGCCGTCGTCGTCGAACAGGCCGAGCAGGAGCGACCCCACCCCCTCGCCGTCCTTGTGCACGCGGTAGCCGGCCACCACGCAGTCGGCCGTGCGCTCGTGCTTCACCTTCCACATCACCCGCTTGTCCTCGGCGTAGGGCTGGTCACCCGGCTTGGCCATCACGCCGTCGAACCCCGCCCCCTCGAAGCGCGTGAACCAGTCCTGGGCCTCGTCGGGATCGTCGGTGGTGGGCGTGAGGTGCACCCGACCGAGATCGCCGGTGAGCACCTCCTCGAGCACCCGGCGCCGTTCCCGGAAGGGCTCGGGCCGGAGGTCGCGGTCACCCAGGGCCAGGAGGTCGAAGGCCACGTAGCTGGCCGGGATCTCCGCCGCCAGCTTCCGCACTCGCGACTCGGCCGGATGGAGCCGCATCTGGAGGCTGTCGAAGGCCAACCCGCCGTCGGTGACGATGACGATCTCGCCGTCGACCACGCACCGCTCAGGCAGGGCCGACAGCAGCAGGTCCACGAGCTCGGGGAAGTAGCGGGTGAGGGGCCGATCGTTGCGAGACCCCAGCACGAGCTCGTCGCCGTCGCGGAAGACGATGCAGCGGAAGCCGTCCCACTTGGGCTCGTAGCAGAGACCCTCCTGCCGGGGGACCTCGTGCACCGCCTTGGCCAGCATGGGCTTCACCGGGGGCAGCACGGGCAGGTCCACGGCATTCGACGCTAGGCCGTGTCGGAAAGTAGAACGTGTTCTAGTGGACTTCCAGGACTCGGCCGACGAGGCCGCGCTGCGGGCCGAGGCCAGAGCCTGGCTGGAGAGCGTCGCCAAGCGGCGGGGCGAGGGGGACGGCGACTGGCGGGCCTTCCGAGCCAAGACCGACGACGAGGACCACGCCCAGCTGGCCATGGCCAAGGCCTGGCAGCGCACGAAGTTCGACGCCGGGTGGGCGGCGCCGCACTGGCCGGTGGAGTTCGGCGGGCAAGGTCGCAGCGGCATCGAGGCCGGCGTGGTCTCCGAGGAGGAGGCTGCCTTCGACGTCGCCGCCAACTTCTTCGTGGTCGGCGTCGACATGGCTGGCCCCACCCTCATGGCCCACGGCACCCCCGAGCAGCAGAAGCGGTTCCTCGAGCCGATGCTGCGAGGCGACGAGGTGTGGTGCCAGCTGTTCTCCGAACCTGGCTCCGGCTCCGACCTGGCGTCGCTGTCGACGCGGGCCGTGCGCGACGGCGACGAGTGGGTGCTCAGCGGACAGAAGGTGTGGACGTCGTCGGCCCACGTCGCCGACCTCGGCATCTGCCTGGCCCGCACCGACCCCGACGTGGCCAAGCACGCCGGCATCACGTACTTCGTCGTCGACATGCACGCCCCTGGCGTGACCGTGCGGCCCCTCCGCCAGATCGATGGGGCCATCCACTTCAACGAGGTGTTCCTGGACGAGGTTCGAGTGCCGCACGACCAGGTGGTGGGCGCGGTGGGCGACGGCTGGCGGGTGGCCATGACCACGCTCACCGCGGAGCGGACCTCGATCGGCGAGGGCGGGCAGACCGGCTGGCGGGAGGTAGCCGATCTGGCCCGCCGGTTCGGTCGCCTGGCCGACCCGATCCTCCGCCAGGAGCTGGCCCGCCTGGCCACCCGGGAGATGGTGCAGCGCTGGCTCGTCTACCGCGTGCGCACGGCGCTGGCCCACGGGGTGCAGCCCGGGCCCGAGGCATCCATCCTCAAGCTGCTCAACAGCCACCACGTAGAGCACGTGGGGTCTCTGGTCCTCTCCGTGCTGGGCGCCACCGGGATGCTCTGGAACGACGACTCCCCCGACGGCGGCTTCTGGCAGGACACCTTCCTGTTCCAGTGGTCGAGCCGGATCGGCGGCGGCACCGAGAACGTGCAGCGCAACATCCTGGCCGAGCGGGTGCTCGGCCTCCCCCGGGAGCCGGACCCGCTCAAGGGGGCGCCGTGGCGCTCCCTCCCCCGCTAACCTCAGCCTCGTGCGCGGCGGAGGCGGACGGTGGGTCGGTATGGGGATCGGCGGCTTCTTCTTCGTCGCGGGCGTGCTGCTGGTCGTGCTGAGCACGGGACGATCGATCACCGCCCCCTTCGGCTTCCTCGGTGTCGGCGAGATCCGCGCCGGGGGCGAGGCCGCGTCCACCCTCCGGCTGATGGGGCTCATCTGGGCGGGGGTCGGTCTGCTCAACCTGATCATCCACCCCATCGCCAAGCGGGTGACGGTCGGCGGGCACTTCACCGCCGTCGACCCGGCCACCGTCCTCCCCGATCCGCCGCCGGCGGGGGTGGCCCACTCGCTCGCCACCCTCGCGGAGCTGGCGCAGCGGGGTCTGCTGGACGCGCAGGAGTGGGAGCGCGCCAAGGACCTCCTCCTCGGCAAGCCGGAAGACCGTCAGGCCGCCGACGCTCGACAGCTCGGCCTGCTGCACGACCTCTACCGCCGTGGCGGCCTCTCCGAGTCAGAGTTCAACGCCAAGAAGTGGGAGATCCTCAGCACCCGCGAGCCCTGACCTCCCCCTCCCCTCCCTCTCTCCCCCCTCCCCGACCCCGACCCCCTCCATCGATGCAACCTGCGACAGAACGCACCCGATTCGGGTGCCGATTGTCGCCGGTTCCACTTTTTGGGGTGGGCTGGCTCAGGCGCGGGTCCAGACGCTGCCGCTGGTGTAGCGACGCAGCCCGAGGGTGAAGGTGACGGTGGCGGCGAGGGCGAAGACGGCTGGCGGCCGCCGCCAGAGCGACGGCCCGGCCGAGGTCGAAGTCGTCGATGAGGCGAGCGGGCACGGCCGACGATGAACGCCGCCGGCACCACCGTGAACAGCAGCACCCGGATGGCGCCGGCGAACAGGTCGACCGGGTAGGCGCCGAGCAGCAGCATCGCGTGGAAGCCGAGCTCGCCGCTCTCGCTGCGGCCGGAGAAGAAGGCCAGCGCACCGGTGAGCACGAGGAACCCGGTGAGCAGGGTGGCCGAGGCCAGCACCACCAGCACGAACACGAGCGCCCGGCTGGGCGTGGGGTGGCCGACGACGGCGAAGAGCACGATCCCGAAGGCGAGGTCGCCGAGGTTCACCGGCTCGATGCGGCGCAGCAGCACGAAGGGCAGCGGCGCCACGGGCAGGGCCAGCACGGCGTCGAGGTCACCGCCGACGGCCATGGCCCCCACCCGGCGGGCGTTGGCGAGGAGCCCGAGCGAGAGCCCGCCGGCGGTGGTGAGCACCGCCTGGAGCAGGATGATGCCGCTCGCACGTCCCAGCCGCCCGACGTGCCCACCCGGTCGAAGAAGAGCACCCAGAACACCACCCACACGGCGTCGTTCACGATCATCACCGCCATCTGGGCGGCCAGGGCGCGCCGGCTTGGCCAGCCACCTCGGCGACGGCGTTGCGGACCGTAGCCAGGAGCGCCCTCACCCGCCCACCACCTGCAGCCGGCGCTCGCCGGCGCGGAAGGCCGCCGGTGGCCAGCGCACCGCAGCACGACGATCCACGCCGACCTGCTCGAGGAGGAGGCGCCGGCTCCCAGTGGCCCGATGCCAGGCGGGCCGGCACGTAGGCCATGGCACGGAACGGGCAGCAGCAGAGCGGCCCGCTGCACGCCGTCGGGCAGGAGCTCGAGCGGGATGATCATCCCGCCGAGGATGAAGACGGCCTTGAGGTAGAGGAACCACATCGACCCGGCGTCGCGCAGCCAGAAGGCCACGGCCGCCACCGCGTGCTGAGCGAGGAGGTTGGCGACGATGGCCAGCACCAGGCTGGGGACAGCGAGCAGCAGGGTGGCAGGCGCGGGGCGGGCCGCCGGCCACCACGGCGGCCACCAGCGCCCCAGTCGCCCACAGCACCGCGACCGCGGACGAGGCCCCGGCCCACCTCGGTGGCCATCCGGATGCCGAGCACGGAGGCCGGTCGCAGCATCTCCACCGCCACGGTGCCCTCGGCGATGTCGCTCCCGACGTCCTCGATGTAGGCGGGCGTCGACCGACACGATGGCCGCCTCGGAGGTGACGATGTACCAGGTGATGCGGCCACGGCCGTAGCCACCGAGGTCGCCGCCGTTGGCGTCGACCGCCACCCGCCAGAGCCCGGAGAGCGTGGCCACGATCACGACGTAGAAGGCACCGCCACCACCAGGCCACCCCGGTCGACAAGGCGTGCGGTGCATCGCGCTCGCGAAGCGCCTCGACCTGTCCCCGTCGGCTCATCGGGCCGGGCAGCTCGTAGATCTCGGCGATCACCTGCTCGAGCGGCGGGTCGACGATGGAGATGTCGACGACGGCCGGGCCGAGCAGGTCGTCGAGCACCGTTCGGATCGAGGTGGCGGTGGTGTCGACCACCAGCTCAGCGTCTGGTCGGTGTGCTCGAGCACGCTCGACACCCGGGCGGTCGGGCACCTCGATCGGCGCGGCGAGACCCACCTCCACCACCTTGGTGGCGAGCAGGGCGCGGCGCATGGCCGCCACGTCGGTCGTCGTAGATGACCTCGCCGTGGTTGATGACGACGGCCCGTCGGGCCACGTGCTCGATGTCGGCGACGTCGTGGCGAGGTGAGGAAGATGGTGGTGCCCCGCTGCTCGTTGAGGCGCACGAGCAGCTCGCGGAAGCGCTGCTTGGCCACCAGGTCGAGACCGATGGTGGGCTCGTCGAGGAAGAGGATCTCCGGGTCGTGGAGCAGGCAGGCGGCCAGCTCGCAGCGCATCCGCTGACCGAGCGACAGGCTGCGGACCGGCTGGTCGAACAGCTCGGTGGCGCCGAGCAGCTCGCCCAGCTCGGCCACGCGGCGCTGCTCGGCGGCGCGGTCGAGCCCGTAGATGGCCGCCGAGCATCCGGTACGACTGGCGGGGCGTGAGCTCGAGCCAGAGCAGCGAGCGCTGCCCGAAGAGGGTGCCGATGCGCTGGGCGAGCCGCTTGCGCTCCTCCCAGGGCACGATGCCGAGCACGCGGGCCTCGCCGCCGGTGGGGTGCAGGATGCCGGTGAGGATCTTGATCGAGGTGGACTTCCCGGCTCCGTTGGGACCGATGTAGGCCACCCGCTCTCCGGGGGCCACGTCGAGGTCAGGTCACGGACGGCGTCGATCCGGCGGCGCGCTCGACCGGCGGCCCGTCGTGAACACCTTGGTGAGCCCCCGCACCTCAATCGCCATGGCACAGGATGCCTCGCCCCACCCCGGCAACCTGCGGCAATTCGCGCCCGATTCGAGCGCGCACGGTCGCAGGAAACGTGGGTGGAGGGCGTCGCTCGCCACCCCCGGCGAACCTGCGACAGCTCGCGCCCGATCCGGGCGCGAAACGTCGCAAGCTGCCGGAGGGCGGGGTCGGCTGATCGACGGGTCAGAAGCGGACGAGACGGCCGGGACGGTCGCCCGTGGGCTCGCCGTGCTCCATGGTGACCTGGCCCGCCACGAGGGTGGCGACGTAGCCGTCGGCGCGCTGCACGAGCCGTCGGCCCCCGGCGGGCAGGTCGAAGACCATCTCCGGCGCACGGAGGTGCATGCCGTCGAGGTCGATCAGGTTGAGGTCGGCCCGCTTGCCCGCGGCGATCACCCCTCGGTCGGTGAAGCCGTAGGCGGCGGCCGTCCGCGACGTCTGCAGGCTGATGGCCTGCTCCAGGCCCGAGACGAGGCCCCCGCTCCCGGCCGTTCACCCAGTGGGTGAGCAGGTAGGTGGGCATGCTCACGTCGCAGATGAGCCCGCAGTGGGCGCCCCCGTCGGAGAGGCCGAGGACGGTGTTCGGGTTGCGTCATCATCTCCCGGAGGGCCTCGTGGTCGTGGTCGTACGTAGCTGGCGAGCGGCGCGAACAGGAACGCCTGACCGTCGCGCTCGAGCAGCCAGTCGAGGACGACCTCCTGGGGAGTGCGACCGTCGCGCTCGGCCACGCCGGCCACGCTGGCTCGAGCGGGGCGGCTCGTAGTCGGGCGGGTCGCCGAGCGGGAACATCTGCTCCCACCGCTGCATGAGCGCGAGCGGCGATGGGGTTGCGGGTGGCCGGCTCCTCGGCCAAGCAGCGCGGCGCGCACCTCAGGCTGGCGCGAGCCGGGCCACGCGCTCGGCGCAGCGGGAGGTCGGCCACGGCGCGGTAGGTGGGGTGGGAAGAGAACGGGTGCAGCGACGACTGGAGCCCGAAGAGCATCCCGGTGGGCCGGCAGGACACCTGCGGGATGATGCGCCGGCCGGCCGCCTGGTCCTCCACCGTGCTGGCCAGCGGCATCGCGCCACGCCTCGGGTGCGTAGCCGGCCTGGGCCAGCGCGTAGGTGGCCGTGGCGCCGGTGCGCTCCACCAGGTCGACCAGCCAGGCCCGGTCGCCGGCGCCTCCCTGGTGGTCGGACACCAGCTGGAACACGCCGTGGCCGGCGCGGCCGATGGCGTCGCCGAGGGCGAGCAGCTCGTCGGGCGGGGCGTCGGTGCCGGGCACCAGGCCGTGCTTGCGAGCGGTGCAGGATCGTGCGGCTGGTGCTCACGCCGCACGCGCCCGCTCGCAGCGCCTCCTCGGCCAGGCTTCGACATCTGGCTGGATCTCCTCCGGGTCGGCGTCCCGCTCGTGCGCACGCTCCCCCATCACGTAGGCGCGCAGGGCGGCGTGCGGCACCTGGGCGGCGATGTCGATGGACGCGGGGCGTCGCTTGTCGAGGGCGTCGAGGTACTCGGGGAAGCTCTCCCAGTCCCAGTCGATGCCCTCGTGGAGGGCGGTGCCGGGGATGTCCTCCACCCCCTCCATGAGCTCGATGAGGAAGCCCTGTGCCGCCGGGGCGGACCGGGCGCGAACCCCACGCCGCAGTTGCCCATCACCACGGTGGTGACGCCGTGCCAGCTCGACGGGGTGAGCTCGGGGTCCCAGGTGACCTGCCCGTCGTAGTGGGTGTGGATGTCGACCCACCCCGGGCGCCACGACCAGCCCATCGGCGTCGAGCTCGTGCCGACC
Source organism: uncultured Microthrixaceae bacterium (assembly GCA_963795165.1). Taxonomy (GTDB): domain Bacteria; phylum Actinomycetota; class Acidimicrobiia; order Acidimicrobiales; family VFJN01; genus VFJN01. The sequence continues at coordinate 1,816,747 of CAWCGT010000001.1, forward strand.
GGCGCCGTCGACCTGCCCGACGTCGGTGATCGCGGCCGTCGTCGACGGCGACGTCGGCGGTCACCGACGGCGCCCCCGTCCCGTCCACCACGGTCCCCCCGCGGATCACCAGCTCGTGCATCAGGTCCCCCTCACCAAGATCTGTGGACGCATTCGTCCGCTATGCGGACATCACCGTCCACAGATCTTGGTCGGTTTTCCGTGGTCGGCGGGCCGGAACTACCGTGACCGCGGTGACCGAGCACCCGATGAGCGAGCGGCTGTCCGAGCTGGCCAAGCGCAAGGAGCAGGCCCTCCACGCAGGTTCGGAGCGCTCCGTCGAGCGTCAGCACGCCAAGGGCAAGATGCTCGCCCGGGAGCGGATCGAGTACCTGCTCGACCCCGGGTCGTTCCACGAGCTCGACATGCTGGCCCGTCACCGCGCCCACGACAGCGGCCTGCTCGAGCGCCCCTACACCGACGGCGTCGTCACCGGATGGGGCACCATCCACGGCCGCAAGGTGTTCCTCTTCAGCCAGGACTTCACCGTGTTCGGCGGGGCCCTGGGCGAGGTGTTCGCCGAGAAGATCCACAAGGTGATGGACCTGGCCATCAAGGTGGGCGCACCGCTCATCGGTCTGAACGACGGCGCCGGCGCCCGCATCCAGGAGGGCCCGGTGAGCCTGGCCAGCTACGGCGGCATCTTCCACCGCAACGTGCTGGCCTCGGGCGTCATCCCCCAGATCAGCGTGATCCTCGGCCCGTGCGCCGGTGGGGCGGTGTACTCCCCCGCCATGACGGACTTCATCTTCATGGTGAAGGAGCACTCTCACATGTTCATCACGGGCCCCGACGTGGTGAAGACCGTCACCGGCGAGGAGGTCACCCTCGAGGAGCTCGGCGGCGCCATGTCACACGCCTCCAAGAGCGGCGTCGCCACCTTCGTGGGCGACGACGAGCAGACCGTGCTCGAGGAGGTCCGCTACCTCCTCAGCTTCCTGCCGGCCAACAACCTGGAGGAGCCTCCCCACGTCGCCCCCACCGACGACCCGAACCGGGAGTGCCCCGAGCTGCGCGAGCTCATGCCCGACAGCCCCAACATCCCCTACGACATGAAGACGGTCATCGGCGCAGTCGTCGACGACGGCGACTACGTGGAGTACTTCCCGCACTGGGCCGGCTCCATCACCTGCGGCTTCGCCCGGGTCGACGGCCACCCCGTCGGCATGGTGGGCAACCAGCCGCTGGTCCTGGCCGGGGTCCTCGACATCAACAGCGCCGAGAAGGCGGCCCGCTTCGTCCGCACCTGCGACGCCTTCAACATCCCGCTCATCACCTTCGTCGACGTCCCCGGGTTCCTGCCCGGCGTCGACCAGGAGTACGGCGGCATCATCCGGCACGGCGCCAAGCTGCTCTACGCCTACTGCGAAGCCACCGTGCCGCGCATCCAGATCATCACCCGCAAGGCCTACGGCGGCGCCTACGTGGTGATGAACTCCAAGTCGATCGGCGCCGACCTCGCCTTTGCCTGGCCCTCGGCCGAGCTGGCCGTGATGGGGCCGCAGGGGGCGGTGGAGATCGTCTACCGCAAGGAGCTGGCGGCGGCCGACGACCCGGTGGCCAAGCGGGCCGAGCTGGTCGACGAGTACACCGAGCGGTTCTGCAACCCCTACGTGGCCGCCGAGCGGGGCTTCGTCGACGACGTCATCGACCCCGCCGAGACCCGCATCAAGCTGGTGGCGGGTCTGGAGCTGCTTCGCTCCAAGCGCGAAGAGCTCCCCAAGCGCAAGCACGGGAACGTGCCGCTGTGAGTGGACATCTCCCCCACTCCCACCGATGAGGAGGCGGCGGCGATCGTGGCCGCCATCGAGGTCTCCTGGCCGCGGGTGGTCGCGGCACCGGCCCCCGAGCCGCCGCGCTGGCGCTTCGCCGGCCGCTGGTGGACCAAGCCGATCCCGGTCCGCCGCGACCGCCCCTGGTAGCGACCGCCATGGCTGAGCTCACCACGGTCGCCGACGACGAAGCCGTCGTCCACGACGGCCCCGAGGCCCGCACCTACGACAGCCTCGCCCCCGACACGGACCACGACGTCGACGGCTTCCGCTTCCGCACCCTGCCCCGGCCGGGCCAGCGCCTCGCCACCATCGCCACCGTCAACGACGTGCACTTCGGCGAGGAGGTCTGCGGCCTGATGTCGGGCCTTCCCGAGGGACCCATCTTCCGCAGCGAGCCCGGCGCCGACCCCTACCCGGAGATGATGAACCGGGGAGCGATCCAGGAGATCAGCGCCATCGCGCCGGACGCGGTCCTGGTGAAGGGCGACCTCACCTGCGACGGGCGAGACGAGGAGTACGCCGCCTTCTTGGCCGCCTACGGCACCGCCTTCGGCGACCGACTCCACCACGTCCGCGGCAACCACGACGCCTATCGCCACCAGACCTACGCCCCGGAGGGGCCCCAGCGGATCGACGTGCCCGGGCTCACGATCGCCCTCCTCGACACCACCATCCCGGGACGCACCACCGGTCAGATGCCCGCCGAGCAGCTCGAGTGGCTGGACGACCTCGCAGCCGAGGCCGACCGTCCCGTGCTCCTCCTCGGCCACCACCACGTGTGGAACCCGGGCTCGAGCGCCCGGCCCGACGAGTACTTCGGCATCCACCCCGACGACTCCGAGCGCTTCATCGCCGCAGTGGCCCGCCACGACAGCATCCTCGGCTACGCCGCCGGTCACACCCACCGGAACCGGGTCCGGCGCTTCGCCGCCACGGGCGACCGGCCCTGGGCCGAGGTGGCCTGCGTGAAGGACTACCCCGGCACCTGGGCCGAGTACCGGGTGTACGAGGGTGGGGTCCTCCAGGTCCACCGCCGCATCTCCACCCCCGAGGCGCTGGCGTGGACCGAGCAGACCCGCGGCATGTTCGCCGGCCTCTACGCCGGCTACGCCTTCGGGGACCTCGGCGACCGCTGCTTCGCCATGCCGTCGCGATGACCCTGCCCCTCGCGGGCATCCGAGTCCTCGACCTCGCCACCGTGATCGCCGGTCCCGGCGCCGCCCGCTACCTCGCCGACTACGGGGCCGACGTCCTGAAGATCGAGCGACCGGGCACCGGGGACGCCACGCGCCAGATGGGCCTGCCCGATCCCGCCGACGGCACGTCGCTGTACTGGAAGCTCGTGTCCCGCGGGAAGCGCTGCGCCACCGTCGACCTGAAGACCGCCGATGGGCGCGACACCATCCTGCGCCTGGTCGAGGACGCCCACGTGGTGGTGGAGAACTTCCGACCGGGGACCCTGGAGCGGCTGGGGCTGGGCCCCGAGGTGCTACTGGCTCGCAACTCCCGGCTGGTGGTGCTGCGGGTCACCGGCTTCGGCCAGGACGGCCCCTACGCGGGCCGGGCCGGCTTCGCCACCATCGCCGAGGCCATGTCGGGCTTCGCGGCCATCAACGGCGACGCCGACGGAGGGCCGGTGCTCCCCCCGATCGCACTGACCGACGAGGTCACCGCGCTCGACCGGCGCCTTCGCCACCATGGTGGCGCTGTGGTCGGGGGTGGGCCAGGTGGTGGACGTGAACCTCCTGGAGTCGCTCTTCCAGTGCATGGGGCCGCTGCCCGGCGCCTTCGCCACCACCGGCTACCTGCAACCCCGCCTGGGCTCGGGGATCCCTTACTCCGTGCCGCGGGGCACCTGGCGCTGCGCTGACGAACGGTGGGTGGCCGTCTCCACGTCGGCCGAGACGGTGGCCGCCCGGGTGATGGAGCTGATCGGCTTCGGCGATCGCGACGATTTGCGCACCTTCAACGGGCGCATCGCCGCCCGGGAGGAGGTGGACGCTCGGATGGCGGAGTTCTGCGCCGCCCGCTCGCTCGACGACGTGCTGTCCGCCTTCGAGGACGCGCACGCAGCGGCCGCCCCCATCCTCGACATGGCCGACATCGCCGACGACCCGCACTACGCCGCACGCGGGTCGATCATCACGGTGGACGGGGTGCCGATGCAGGGGCTGGTGGCCCGCCTCAGCCAGACGCCTGGCGCCGTGCGGTGGCCGGGGCGCGCGCTGGGCGTCGACAACCCGCCCCACTGGACCCAGTGACGTCGACGCCCGCCAGACGACGCGATCCGACCAGCCATAGGCTGTGATCTCTGGCAGATCGATCAGCAGGATCGCGCTCGGGTGGGCGATCCATTGACAGCCCTGGCCCCGCCTCACTAGACCCGCGAGCGGCGGGCACGATCGATTGGGGTGCGTTTGATGCGATCTGCTCGCAGCGTGGCTGGCGGGGTGGGCGCCAGCACAGCTCTGCTTCTGTCCTTGGTGGTCCTGGCCCAGCCGGCCGCCACCGCCCCAGGCGGCTCGGTGCGCGAGGCGTCGAGCACGACGGTGGCGGAGTTCGTGGTGGCCTACGAGGCGGCGGAGCGCGATGACGCCTTCGCCGCGGTGGCCGACGCCGGAGGCCGGGTGCTCGACGTCACGGACTCGGCCGGGCTGGCCCTGGTGGAGTCCTCGTCTGACGGCTTCCTCGAGGCCGTGCGCGCCGAGAAGGCCGTGCGCGGAGCCGCCCGCAACCACTCGGTGGGCACCACCCGACCCGGGGCGCCGCACCGCTTCGCCGAGGAGCGGCCGTCGACGGCTGACCGGGCCGCGACCGGCCAACCCTCGGCCGCCAAGAAGGGCACGCCGGCGAAGGGAACCGAACCCCTCGCTGACCTGCAGTGGGACATGGCCATGATCGGGGCCACCCCCGACGGCGCCTGGAAGCAGGCAACAGGCCGCGGCGTCACCGTCGGCATCATCGACACCGGCGTCGACGCCAGCCACCCCGACCTGGCGGCCAACTTCTCCCACGAGCTGAGCCGGAACTTCACCATGGACATCCCTGCCATCGACGGGCCGTGCGAGGTGGCCACCTGCGTGGACCCCGCCGACGTCGACGAGGGGGGTCACGGCACCCACGTGGCCGGGACGGTGGCCGCGGCCCGCAACGGCGTGGGCATCGCCGGCGTCGCCCCCGACGCCACCCTCGTGAACGTCCGGGCCGGCCAGGACTCCGGCTACTTCTTCCTCTACGAGACCGTCGCCGCCCTCACGTACGCGGGCGATGCCGGCCTCGACGTCGTGAACATGAGCTTCTACACGGATCCCTGGCTGTACAACTGCGAGTCGGCGGACGACTACATCGAGGGCACGCCCACCGAGGAGGAGATCGCCGACCAGGCCTTCACCCGCTCGACGATCCTCGCCGCCCTCGACCACGCCACCGACCACGGCGTGACGCTGGTGGGCTCAGCCGGCAACAGCCACACCAACCTGGCCGACCCAGTGCGCCACGACGCCAGCAGCCCTGACTACCCGCCCGGCGAGGCCCAGGAGCGCACCGTCACCGACAACTGCCTCGACCTGCCCAGCGAGGGCCCCGACGTCATCTCGACGGTGGCGCTGGGCCCGAGCACCACCAAGGCCGACTACTCCAACTGGGGTCTCGGCGACGTGGAGATCTCGGCGCCGGGCGGCTGGTTCCGCGACGGCATCGGCACCGCCACCTACCGCACGCCAGGCAACATGGTGCTGTCCAGCTACCCGCTGGCGCTGGCCATCGAGGAGGGCCTGGCCAACCCCGACGGCTCGCCCGCCGACGCCTTCTCGGTGCGCAGCTGCTCGGACGACGGCCGCACGTGCGGCTTCTACACCTACCTCCAGGGGACATCGATGGCGGCGCCCCACGTCACCGGTGTCGCGGCGCTGGCCATCCAGCGCCACGGGCGAGGCAACCCGCACCACGGCTACGCGCTGGCCCCGTCACAGGTGCGGTCGCGGCTGCTGTCCTCCGCCGTCGACCACGCCTGCCCGGCCGGGGGTGTGGAGGACTACACCGACGAAGGTCGCCCGCCCGATTGGAACGCCACCTGTGAGGGCACCACGGCTCACAACGGCTTCTACGGCGAGGGGATCGTCGAGCGCGACGGGCGTCGTGCGGAGGTAGCGGCGGATCCCGGAGGGGGCGGTGGGTCGCCTGACGGCCCGCCGCCCCCCGGTCTCAGGCGGTGTTGGGGGCCACCTCGATGCGATCCTGTGGCCATTGGCGGGCGGTGGCGAACGCCTGCTGGGCGGCCAGCACGATGTCGGTGGGCGTGAGGGCCTGACCGGGGTAGCACGCCACCCCCGCCCGGAGGACCCGGCCGCCGGGCCGGGTGGCCAAGGACCGGCGCAACCGCTCCACCGCCCACACCGCACCGTCCTCGGGCGTGTCCTCGAGCATCAGGCCGAAGGTCCCGTCGTGCAGCCGGGCGGCGACGTCGGAGGTGCGCAGGGTGGTCCGGACCATCGCCGTCACCACCCGCGGGTCCGAGGGCACCACGGGGCCGTCGGGCAACCCGTCGACCACCTCCACCAGCGCGAAGGCCAGCGGTCGGAGCACGCGGCGACAGGCGATGACCCGCCAGCTCAGAGCAGCGAGGAAGAAGGGCTGGGCGAAGAGCCCGGAGGCGGGGTCGAGCAGCGACGGGTCCGTGGCGAGCGCGCCGTCCGAGCCGTGATCGTCTTTTCCACCGTCCCCCACTGTCGTGAGGCTACAGGGGTCAGCCGCGACGGGCGACGGCCAGATCGACGATGGCCTCCATGATCTTGGTGAGCTCGAAGTCCTTCGGCGTGTAGACGGCGGCCACGTCGGCCGCCAGCAGCCGGGGCCGGTCCTCCTCCGGGATGATGCCGCCGGCCACCACCGGCGCGCTGACCCCGCGCTCCCGGCAGAGGCGCACCACCTCGGGGACCAGCTCCAGGTGGCTGCCCGACAGGATGGAGAGCCCGATGACGTCGACGTCCTCGTCGAGCGCCACGGCGGCGATCTGCTCGGGGGTGAGACGGATGCCCTGGTAGATGACCTCGAGCCCGGCGTCTCGAGCCGCCACAGCGATCTGCTCGGCCCCGTTGCTGTGCCCGTCGAGCCCAGGCTTGGCCACGAGCAACCGGGGCGGCCCCCCGGGCAGCCCCTTCACCCGCTCGGCCACGGCGCGGAGTCCTTGGCTGCCCCCACCCATGCCGGCCGCGGCGGCCACGCCCGTGGGGGCCCGGTACTCGCCGAAGACCTCGCGCAGCACCTGGGCCCACTCACCGGTGGTGCCGCCGGCGTGCGCCAGCTCGATGGTGGCCGGCATGACGTTCTCGCCCGAGGCCGCCACCCTCCCAAGCTCCTCCAGCGAGCGCTTGACCGCATCGGCGTCCCGCGCCGACCGCCAGGCCTCGACGCCCGCCACCGTCTCGGCCTCCAGAGCCGGATCAACTCGGAGGATGGCGCCGTCGCCCTCCAGCGGCGAGGGCAGCGCCTCGGTGAAGCGGTTGACGCCGACCACCGTGAGGTCGCCTGATTCGAGGCGCCGCATCCGCTCGGCGTGGCTGGCGACCAAGCGGCCCTTGAGCTCGTCGATGGCCTCGAAGGCGCCGCCCAGGGCCAGCACGTCCTCCAGCTCGGCCCATGCGGCATCGACGAGCTCCGTGGTGAGCCCCTCCATCACCACCGAGCCCTCGAAGAGGTCGGGGTACTCCAGCAGGTCGGTCTCGTAGGCCAGGACCTGCTGCATGCGCAGCGCCCACTGCTGGTCCCACGGGCGTGGGAGGCCCAAGGCCTCGTTCCACGCCGGGAGCTGGATGGAGCGAGCCCTGGCGTCGCGGGACAGGGTGACACCGAGCATCTCCAGCACGATGCGCTGCACGTTGTTCTCCGGCTGGGCCTCGGTGAGGCCGAGGCTGTTGACCTGCACGCCGTACCGGAAGCGGCGGGCCTTCGGGTCGCTGACGCCGTAGCGCTCCTGGCCGATGCGGTCCCACAGCTGCGTGAAGGCCCGCATCTTGGCGGTCTCCTCCACGAATCGGATGCCGCTGTTCACGAAGAAGCTGATGGATGCGAACACCTGCGGGAAGCGGTCCTCATCGACCTGACCGGACTCTCGTACGGCGTCGAGCACGCCGATGGCGGTGGCCAGCGAGTACGCCAGCTCCTGCACCGGCGTCGCCCCCGCCTCTTGGAGGTGGTAGCTGCAGACGTTCATGGGGTTCCACAGCGGGATCCGCTCGGCGCAGAACGCGACCATGTCGACGATCAGCCGCCGCGACGGCAGCGGCGGGAAGATGTAGGTGCCTCGCGACAGGTACTCCTTGACGATGTCGTTCTGGGTGGTGCCCCGCAGGTCCTGGCTGGCCACCCCCTGGCGCTCGGCGTTGGCCACGTAGAGGCCCAGCAGCCAGGCCGCCGGGGCGTTGATCGTCATGGACGTGTTCATCTCGCCTTGCGGGATGCCGTCGAGCAGCTCGCCCATGTGGCCCAGGTGGCTCACCGGCACCCCCACCTTGCCCACCTCGCCCCGAGCCAGGATGTGATCGGGGTCGTAGCCGGTCTGCGTGGGCAGGTCGAAGGCGATGGACAGACCGGTCTGGCCCTTGGCCAGGTTGGAGCGGTACAGCTCGTTGCTGGCTCGGGCAGTGGAGTGCCCCGAGTACGTGCGGATCATCCAGGCGCGGTCCGGCTGCTCCAGGTGGGCGGTCATGGGTCCCATGATCCCCCTGTGGCCGGACAGGGGCCAAACGACGGGCGGGCCATGACGTCATGGCCCGAGCAGGATGAGCACCGCCAGGGCTGGATCCGCGTGCCGGGATGTCCGAGTCTGGGGGCATGCGCACCGTCCCCCCGATGGCTGACACCGCCGGTGACCTCGCCGCCATGGAGCTCTGGGCAGCATGGATGGCGGCCCTCCTCGACCACGCCGCGCCGCTCGCCCATGACCACCGCGACCGGGCAACCCTCGAAGGAGCGGCAGAGGACGCCAGCCAGCTGCGCCACGTCCTGGCCAGCGCCATCGCAGGATGGCTGGACGAGGAGGACCTGGCGGTGGCTCGGTCGATCTACGCCCTGTGGGCCGACACCAGCGGCCGCCTCGAAGCGCTGGCGGAGCAGGTCGATCCCGAGGGCCACCGGATGTGGGCGGGCCGAGCGGCGACCGCCCGACCCGGTCAGGTCCGGGCGCCGGCCTCGCCGGCCCACACCGTCGGGAGCGGAACCGCCAGAGCGCTGGCCAGCAGCTCCAGGTAGCGCTCCCGAGGCACGTCCACGGCCCCGAGCCCACGGAGGTGGTCAGTGGTCCACTGCACGTCGAGCAACCGCCCCTCGGCGTGGTCGGTCGCCCAGCAGGTCCACCAGCGCGACCAACGCCACCTTGGATGCGTCCGGGCGGCGGTGGAACATCGACTCCCCGGCGAAGAGGCCTCCGACGGCCACGCCGTAGAGGCCGCCCGCGAGGTGATCGCCGTCCCAGGTCTCCACGCTGTGGGCCCACCCCAGACGATGGAGCTCGCCGTAGGCGTCCTGGATCTCCGGGGAGATCCACCCACCGGCTCGCGCTGGATCGGCGCAGGCGCGCACCACCGATGCGAAGGCGGTGTCGATGCGCACCTCGTAGCGACGACACGAGCGCCGGAGCGACCGTGACACCTCCAAGGCGTCCAACGGGACCACGCCACGGGGGTCGGGGGACCACCAGGCCACGGGACCGTGCCGGTCGACGGGCATCGGGAACAGCCCGCTCCGGTAGGCGAGCAAGAGGGTGCCCGGCGCCAGGTCGGCGCCGACGCCCACCACCCCGTGCTCGTCGGCGGTCGACGGGTCGGGGAACCGCCACGGGCTGGCCGGCGGTTCCGTCGGCACGGCTACTTCGTGGTGGCGATGCCGCCGTCGACGGGGATGATGGCGCCGGTGAGGAAGGCGCCGGCCTGCGAGCTGAGGAAGATGGCCGGGCCCGCCATGTCCTCCGGGCGTCCGATCCGCTGCAGCGGCATCATCTTGGCCATGCCGTCGCCGGCGGCTTCGAGGGTGGCTCGCATCATCCGCGACTGGAAGGGGCCAGGAGCGATGGCGTTGACGGTGATCGCCGGGGCGAGGTGCTTGGCCAGGTGGCGGGTGAGCTGGTGCACGGCTGCCTTGGACGCCGAGTAGGCGTAGGTCTCGAACCCGGGCACCTGGATCCCGTCCACCGAGCCGATGTTGATCACCCGGGCCGGCTCTTCGGCGGTGCCGGCCGCCTGCAGCAGCGGGAGCAGGAACTTGGTGGTGTGGAAGACGCCTTCGACGTTGACGTCGAGCACGCGGTGCCAGGACTTCGAGTCCTGCTCGGCCAGAGGCGCCCCCCAGTTGGCCCCCGCGTTGTTGACGAGGACGTCGAGCGAGTCCCATCGGTCGGCCACCGCCTCTCCGAGACCTCGGCAGCCCTCCTCGGTGGAGAGGTCGGCCACCACGTAGGAGCAGTCACCCCTCGCCGAGAGCTCGTCGGTGACCTCCTTGAGGGAGTCCTCCTTCCGGGAGGCGATGATCACGCTCACCCCGGCGTCCACGAACCCTGAGGCGATCATCGTCCCGATGCCGCTCCCGCCGCCGGTGACGACGGCTCGCTTCCCGGCGATGTCGAACAGCTCTGATGCGCTCATGGCGCCCTGGCTACTACTTCTTGGCGTAGTCGAAGAAGCCGGCGCCCGACTTCCGCCCCAGCTGGCCGGCGGTCACCATCCGGCGCAGGAGGGGCATGGCGGCGTAGTTGGGGTCGCGGAACTCGTCGTAGAGCGCATCGAGGATGGAGAGCGAGGTGTCGAGGCCCACGAGGTCGAGCAGGGCCAGCGGGCCCATCGGGAAGTTGCAGCCGCCCTTCATCGCCGTGTCGATGTCGTCGCGGCTGGCGGTGCCGGCCTCGAGCATCCGAACGGCGTTGTTGAGGTACGGGAACAGGAGGGCGTTGACGATGAAGCCGGCCCGGTCCTTGACCTCCACCACGTCCTTGCCGCAGCCGGTCGGCGAACTCCTTGGCCGCAGCGACGGTGGCGTCGCTGGCGGTGAGCGGTGCGATGACCTCGACCAGGCTCATCATCGGGGCCGGGTTGAAGAAGTGGATGCCCACGACCTGCTCCGGACGCCCGGTGGCCATCGCCAGCTCCACCACCGGCAGGGTGGAGGTGTTGGTGGCGAGGATGCCGCCTCGGCTGCACGATGCCGTCGAGCTGCTGGAACAGCTCCTTCTTCACGGCGAGGTCCTCCACCACCGACTCGAGCACCAGGTCGCAGTCGGCCAGCGCCTGGAGGTCGTCGGTGGCGCTCACCGCGAGCGCTGATCTCCTTGGCCGTCGCCTCCTCGAGCTTGCCCTCGCTCCACCTGCTTGGCCAGCGACTTCTCGAGCCCGGCCACCATGGCATCGGCCGACGCCTGCTGGCGCGACCGCAGGACCACGTCGACCCCGGCCTTGGCCGCCACCTCGGCGATGCCCGAGCCCATGATCCCCGATCCGACGATGCCCAGCGTGGTGATGCTCATGCCGGGCGACGCTACCGACGGGTAACAACCGGGGTCCAGATGCAGCGGTCGCTGGCACTAGGTTCGCCGCCATGCCCGGGACCCTCGCCCTCGTCGGTGGCGCCGAGTGGCAGGCCGGGTGCGACTTCGACCGCGAGCTGCTGGAGACCAGCGGCGGCACCGAGGTGGTGGTCCTCCCCACCGCCTCCGCCTACGAGCACCCCGACCGGGCCCTCGACGCGGCCCGACGGTGGTTCGCGGACCTGGGGGCCACCGTGCGCCCGCTTCCGGTCCTCACCCGACCCGACGCCGTCGATGCCGCCAACGCCGCTCCCCTGGCCGACGCCGCCTTCATCTACCTCTCCGGCGGGTCGCCGATGCACCTCCGCTCGGTGCTGAAGGACTCACCGGTGTGGGATGCGCTGGTGGCGGCCTGGCAGCGCGGGGCGGTGGTGGCGGGATCCGGGTCGGGCGCCATGGTGCTCTGCGACCCGATGGTCGACCCGCGGGGCGGGGCCCTCACGCTGGGGCTCGGGCTGGTGGAGCAGATGGCGGTGATCCCCCACCACGACACCTGGAGCGAGGACAAGGCCAAGCGCACCCTCCGCATCGCCCCGGCCGGGCTCCCCATCGTGGGCATCGACGCCCGCACAGCGCTGATCCGCGACCCCGACGGGCGGTGGCGGTCCTCCGGGGCGGGGGAGGTCGCCGTCTTCGTCGACGGCGCCCCCGCCAACATGGGCCACCTGCCCTAGTCACTCCACGCGGGCGGACTAGCCCGAAATGACCCCGCTGGGCCATGGACGGTCGCAGCCGATACCGGGACGATGTGGACGACCGAAGCGGCACGAGCGACAGCGTTGGGAGCAGGTGTGGACCGCAAGACCGGCTCGGGCAGCAACCGCGGAGAGCTGCAGGCGCCGTTGCTCGCCTCAGCCGCCGGGTTGGCGGTGCTGGCCGTGGCGGTGAGCGTGCTGGAGCCACGGCTGCTCCCCGTGGTTGCGGTGCCCACCATCGCCGCCCTCGTGATGGCTCGCCGGCTGCGGGCCGGCGCCGGTCTGCAGATCGACCAGATGGAGCGGCTGCGCCAGGCCGAGGTCGCCCTGGCCGCAGCGCCCAGCACCGTCGACGCGGCTCGCCAGCTGGCCGACCACGCCATCGCCCTGCTCGGGGCACCCACGGCCATCGTGATCATCGAGGGCATCGGCGACACCGTCAGGGTGTCGGCCGGCGACGGGTCAGGGTCGCTCTTTGGGGACGGGAGCCGGATGCGGCTCCTCGACGACGACGGCGTGCCGTGCGGGTCCATCGCCGTCGGTGCGCGTCGCGACGGGCGCCCCTATACAGCTCAGCAGGAGGGCATGCTCGACGCCCTGGCACATCGGGTCTCCTCGACGCTGCACCGCCTGTCGCTCTTCACCGAGGTGCAGGCGGAGCGGCGGACGCTCGCCGATGTCCTGGAGTCGTCGTCTGATGGCATCTTCACCGTCGGGCTCGACGTGGCCGTCCGCTCGTGGAACCCCGCCATGGCCCGCATCCTGGGCATCCCCGCCGAGGACGCCATCGGCCACCCGGTGGGGGCCGTCTTCCGCCCCGTCGACGAGGACGGTCGGCCTCGGTTCGGCCAGGCCGACCCCGGTCGCAGCGATCAGGGGGCGGTGGCGCTGGTCCGGGTGCCCGGTTCCGGCGGCGAGGACCGGTGGCTCACCTGCAGCTGGTCCCCCCTCTCCGAGGGCGGCTACGCGGTGGTGGCCCGCGACGACACTGAGCGCAAGAAGGTCCAGGACGACAAGGACGGTTGGATCGCCCAGGTCAGCCACGAGCTGCGCACCCCCCTCACGCCGATCAAGGGCTTCCTGCACACCCTCCAGCGGCGAGACGACCAGTTCACCCCTGAGGACCGGCAGCGGATCTACGAAGTGATGATGCGGGAGGAGCAGCGCCTGGAGGACCTGGTGAGCAGCCTCCTCCAGGCCACCACGCTCGACCAGCGGGGCCTGGTGGTCGTGCCGGAGGTCGTCGACTGGCCGGCGGTGGTGGCCGAGCAGGCCGACCTGTACCGCCGCAACGATCCCAGCCGATCGATCGAGGTGCAGGTCCATCCCCAGGTCAGCCGCGTGGTGGCCGACCTCAACCTGTCCACCGGCATCCTGGCCAACCTGCTCTCCAACGCACTCAAGTACTCGCCGTCGGGCACCCCCATACACGTGGAGGCCACGCTCGACGGCGACCGGGTGGTCACCACCGTCGGCGACGAGGGCCCAGGGGTGGCCCCCGGGGATCGAGAGCGGATCTTCGAGAAGTTCACCCGTCTCGGCGACCACCTCACCCGCGCCCAGCAAGGCGTGGGCCTGGGCCTGTACATCGCCCGCCGGTCGCTCGACGAGATGGGCGGGGAGATCTGGTGCGACGAGCGGCCCGGCGGCGGGGCGCGGTTCGGGTTCAGCCTCCCAAGCCACCAGCCCGCGCCAAGGTCGGCCGCCCCCCGGGCGCTGCGCGCCTGAGGGCTACTGCTCGACGATCGTGATCGACTCGATGACGACGGGCTTGGTGGGCTTGTCCTCCGGGCCGCCGAGCGCGTTGATCGCCTCCGACACGTCCTGACCCTCCACGATCTTCCCGAACACCGTGTAGGTGCCATCGCCTGACAGCGAGCCGTTGGCGTCGCCGATCACCAAGAAGAACTGGCTGCCGCCGCTGTCGGGCTCCGGAGTCTTGGCCATGGCCACGGCGCCGGGGGCGTAGGCCGTCGCGGGGTCGGCAGGCGGTTCGTCTTCGATCGTGTAGCCCGGCCCGCCCGTTCCCGGCTCGGGGCCGATGGGATCGCCGGCCTGGTTCACGAACCCGGACACGATCCGGTGGAACGGCACCCCGTCGTAGTAGCGGTACCGGGACAGCACGACGAAGTTGTTGACGGCGATCGGCGCCGCCCCTGCGTCGAGCTCGATGACGATGTCGCCCTCAGTGGTGGCCACGGTGGCGGTGTAGGTCTTGGCGGGGTCGATGCAGATCGGTGGGGCCTGCTCGAAGCCGGTGGTGCGGGCAGCCGAACCGTCGGCCCGCGGGCAGGGCGTCTCCCCCGTCACGCTCGCTCCGGCGCCGGGCAGCACGACGGTGCTCTCGGCCGCGGTGGTGGAGGTGCCGTCGTCCGGCGCGCTGGTCGTGGTGCTGCCAGTGGTGGAGGTGTCCTCCTCGTCGTCGCCGCTGAACAGGGAGATGGCGCCGGCCACCAGCAGCAGCCCACCGAGCAGGATGCCGAGGTTTCGCACCTGCCGCTTGCGCTGACCCTTGCGGGCGTCCGCCCGCTGGGCCTCGAGCCGCTGCAGACGGCCCTCGTCCTGGCGCTGTCGCTTGTCACTGGGCATGGCGGCGAACCCTAGCGGCGGCCTTCGGGCCCCTCTGCGTCGCCTCCCCACCCCCTCCGGAGCGTGGTCGCGCCACGGCACTGCGTGTATTGCGTAGGATGCCGACCTGGTGTCGGGCGGGCCGCCATGACGGGAGGCGGACTCGGCGGGCCCACGTCCACAGGAGAAGCACCCTCACATGACCTCGCCCGGCGATGACGACGACACACCGACCTTCTCGAACGAGGTCGGCCAGCGCCTGCGGTCGGTGAGGCGGGTGCGCGGGCTGTCGCTCGACGACGTGGAGAGGGAGTCCGGGGGGAAGTGGAGCGCCTCGGCGGTCGGGGCCTACGAGCGAGGGCTTCCGAAACCTGAGCCTGCCCCGCCTGCGCGACCTGGCCCAGTTCTACGACGTGCCCATGGGGGTGCTGCTCGGCGAGGAGGACGCCGCCGGGCACGCCCCGCACCAGCGGCAAGCTGGTCCTCGACCTGGTTGCCCTGCAGCAGGCTCCCGAGGCGGAGTCGGTGCTTCGCTACCTCCGCTCGATCATCCTCGAACGGGGCGATTACAACGGGCGGGTGCTGTCGGTCCGCCGGGACGACCTGCGGGCCATCTGCTCCCTGCTGCGCACCGATGAGGCGACCACCCTCGAGCAGCTCCACGTCTGGGGCGCCCTGGTGGAGTCGGAGGGCCCGGCAAGCAGTTCGTGACGCCAGGGGCGACGGCGGTAGCGTCGTCGACCGTGTCCCTGGTCGTGCAGAAGTTCGGCGGCACGTCGGTCGCCGACCCCGAGCGCATCCGGGAGGTGGCCGACCACGTCGCCCGCACCAAGCGCCGCGGCGACGACGTCGTCGTGGTGGTCAGCGCCATGGGCAAGGAGACCGACGAGCTGATCCGGCTCGCCACCGACGTCTCCAAGATCCGGCCCGGCCGGGAGATGGACATGCTGATCACCGCCGGCGAGCGCAAGGCCACCGCCCTGCTGTGCATGGCGCTGCACGACCTCGGTGTGCCGGCCGACAGCTTCACCGGCAGCCAGGCCGGGTTCATCACCGACAGCAACCACACCAACGCCAAGATCCTCGAGCTGCGTCCCGAGCGACTCGCTGGCCGCGCTGGGCGACGGGCGCACGCCGGTGGTCGGCGGAGCGCAGGGCGTGTCGTCGGACGAGCGCAACGTGACCTTCCTCGGTCGGGGCGGCTCCGACACCACCGCGGTGGCCCTGGCCCATGCCCTGGGCGCGCGACTCGTGCGAGCTCTACACCGACGTCTCCGGCGTCTTCTCGGCCGATCCGCGGCTGGTGCCTGACGCCCGCCGCATGACCACCGTCAGCTTCGACGAGATGCTCGAGATGACCGCGTGCGGCTGCCCCAAGCCCGCCATGCGCTCCGTCGAGTTCGCCCGCACCTGGGGCGTGCGGCTGCACATCCGATCAGCGTTCACCTGGGAGCCCGGCACCTGGGTGCAAGAGGAGGATCCGTCCATGGAGCAGGCCATCGTCTCCGCCGTCGTCCACGACACCTCGGAGGCCAAGGTCACCGTCACGGGGGTACCCGACCAGCCCGGCATCGCCGCCCGGCTGTTCCGGCTCCTGGCCGACGCCGACGTGAACGTCGACATGATCGTGCAGAACACCTCCGACCACGGTGTCACCGACATCTCCTTCACCGTCCCCCACGAGGACCTCCCGCCGCAGCCAGGAGATCACCTCGTCCCTCGCCGCGGAGATCTCGGCCACGGGTGTGACCAGCGACGGCGGCATCGCCCGGGTGAGCCTGGTGGGCGCTGGCATGAAGTCGAACCCCGGGGTGGCCGCCACCATCTTCGAGACGCTCGCCGCCGCCGGGATCAACATCGAGATGATCTCCACCTCGGCCATCCGCATCTCCTGCATCGTGCGCGAGGCGCAGGTGGAGGAGGCCGTGCAGGCCCTCCACGCGGCCTTCGAGCTCTGAGCGCCGCACCGATACCGCGCTTGGGGCTCGGCGGCGTGGCGGCCGTACCCTCTCCCCATGCGCGTAGGACTGTTCGGAGCCACCGGCCAGGTCGGCGGCGTGATGCTCCGGATCCTCCAGGAGCGGGCGTTCCCGCTCGACGAGCTGCGGCTGTTCGCCTCGGCCCGCTCCGCCGGGCGGACGATCGACTTCGGCGGACGGGAGCTCGTCGTGGAGGAGGCCGACACCGCCTCCTACGACGGGCTCGACCTCGCCCTGTTCTCGGCCGGCGCCACCGCCTCCCGGGCCCTGGCTCCCCGGGTGGCCGCGGCTGGCGCCACCGTGATCGACAACTCCTCGGCGTGGCGGATGGATCCCGACGTGCCCCTGGTGGTTCCGGAGGTGAACGCCCACGCGCTGGCTTCGATCCCCAAGGGGATCGTCGCCAACCCCAACTGCACGACCATGGTGGCCATGCCGGTGCTCAAGCCGCTCGACGAGGCGGCCGGGCTGCGCTCGATGGTGGTGAGCACCTACCAGGCTGTGTCCGGCAGCGGGTTGGCCGGCGTCGACGAGCTGGCGGAGCAGGTGCTGAAGGTGGCCGACGGCGCCGCCGCCCTCACCCACGACGGCCAAGCGGTGGACTTCCCGCCGGCCGCGCACGTTCCCCCGGACGATCGCCTTCAACGTCGTCCCCCAGGCCGGCTCGCTTCCTCGACGACGGCTCCGGCGAGACCGACGAGGACCGCAAGCTGCGCAACGAGAGCCGCAAGATCCTCGAGCTCCCCGAGCTGCTGGTGTCCAGCCTGTGCGTGCGGGTGCCGGTGTTCACCGGCCACTCGATGGCGGTCAACGCCACGTTCGAGCGGCCCGTGAGCCCCGCCGACGCCCGCCAGGTGCTGGCCGAGGCGGCCGGGGTGGAGCTCAGCGACGTCCCCACCCCGCTCGACGTCGCCGGCGGCAACGTCACCCACGTCGGCCGCCTGCGCCACGACCCCACCGTCCCCGACGGTCGCGGGCTGGCGCTGTTCCTCTCCGGCGACAACCTCCGCAAGGGCGCCGCCCTCAACGCCATCCAGATCGCCGAAGCCCTTCGCTAGCCGCCCCCTTCCCGGGCCGCGACGGCTCAGTGCTGGCAGGTGCAGGGGGTCCGGTGGCAGCGAGGGCAGCCGTCTGTGTAGCGGGCAGCCGCCTCGTCGAGCGACAGGCCCAGCTGCTCGGCCAGCGACGCCAGCCAGGCCAGCACGTCGCCCAGCTCGTGGAGCTGCTGCTCGGGGGTGCCCTTGCGGACGGCCTGAGCCAGCTCGCCGAGCTCCTCGGTGAGCCACGCCACGGTGCTGGGGACGCCCCGGGCTCGGTCCTGCTCACCGAAGATGGCCGCCATCCGCTGCTGCAGCTCCACCAGGTCCATCAGGGCACCGTAGGGCCTGACTAGGTCGGGTCGGGCAGGGGGACCGGGGGCGTGCCGATCACACCCAGCTGCGAGAAGATCTCGCCCGCTTCCGTGCGGTGGACGGCGCAGGTCGCCTCGGGCACCCCGGCGAGGGTGCCGACCCGGTAGGCCGCCTCGGCACCGAGGGCCACCTCGTAGCGCACGCCTCGCCCCCGGCAGGCCTCCAAGCTCGCCTGGATGTCGGCGTAGCCCACCGGGGCGTCGCCCGCTTGGGCGACGGCATACCCGCGCAGGCGCTGGACGAGCGCCGACACGCTCACCAGCTTCAGCTTGCTGGCGCGGGCCAGCAGCGCATCGGCGGCGGCCAGGGCGGCGGCGTGGTCGCCCTGGAGCACCTGCAGCTCCATGCGGCGAGCGTCGGTCTCCAGCAGCATCCCGTCCGCCCCGATGTCGAGCAGCACCTCCTGGGCTTCCTGCAGCCGGGCCGCGGCCTCCACGGAACGTCCGCCTCGAGCCGCCAGCCGCCCGAGGTTGCTCAGCGCCCAGCCGGTTCCCGCCCGCCAGCCGCCGGCCGTCCAGAGCTCGCACGCCTCACGGAGCAGCACCTCGGCCTCTTCCAGCCGCCCCTGATCCGAGCGGATCTCCCCGATGTTGTTCAGGTTGATCGCGTTGTAGACGAGGGCTCCCGCCCTCTGGTCCTCCTCGGCGGCCCGCTCGTAGCAGGAGACGGCCTCGTCCCAGTGCCCGAGCCAGTAGGCGGTCATCCCCATCACGTTGCGAGCCGCAGCCGCGCCCCGGTGGTCGCCGACGCTCTCGTAGATCTCCGCCGCCTTCTCGCTGTGACGAGCCTCGGCGTACCGGCCCCGGTCGATGAGGAGCTCGTCGTACACGAAGTACGCGTGGGCCAGGACCTCGCGCGCTCCGCTGGCCTCTGCGTCTTCGATGGCCTGGCGGATCAACGGGACAGCCCGGGCGTGGCGGCCCTGCCGGTACTTGCTCGACACCATGGCTGTGGTGAGGTCGGCGCGCAGGGCTCGGGCCTGGCGTCCCTCGCCCACCGCCGGCAGCTCCGCCAGGCCGCGGCGGAACCACCGCTGTGCGGTGTCGTAGCGGCCCTCGTGGTCGCGGACGTACCCGAGCTTCCGGCACAGGCGGACGCTTCGCTCGGGATCGCCCTTCGCCAGCCGGCGGGCCCGGCCGTAGGCGGCGCTGGCGCGGTCGTAGCGACCGCTGAACTCCCAGGTGTCGCCGAGGCGCTCGGCCACGGTGGCCTGCTCCTCAGCGACGACGGTGTCCAAGCCTCCAGCGGCGTCCAAGGCCCGCTCGTAGAACGCAGCCGCTTCCACCGGGGCCCCGTTGCGCTGGGCTCTCTCACCGGCCAGGCGCGAGTAGCGCCAGCACTCCTGCAGCCGTCCGGCGTGACCGAAGTGGATGGACAGGAGCTCCGCCATGCCCTCGGGGTCGCTGACGGAGGCCTCGATGATCCGACCTGCCCGATCGTGGAGCGACTGGCGGGCCTTGAAGGACAACCCGGCGTAGGCCACGTCCCGCAGGAGGATGTGCGAGAAGCGGGCCGTGTGGTTGCCGACGTCGGACAGGAAGTGACCCAGACGCCCGACCGCCTCCGTCACCTCGGCCAGCGGTTGGTCGAGCATCGGCGCGAGGGTCCGCAGCGGCACCGATCCGCCCAGCACGGCGGCATGGCGGAGCAGCGTCCGGTCGGAGGCCTGGAGGGTGTCGATGGTGGCGGCGACCACGGCCTCGATCGTCTCCGGCACCTCGTCGAGGGTCCCGGCCACGGTGGCGGTGACGAGCTCACGGAGGAAGAGCGGGTTGCCCCCGCTGCGGTCCACCAGATCGTCGACCGCGCCGGGGGGCAGCACCCCCGAGCCAGCCGTCACGGTCGCCAGCTCGAGAAGCGCAGCTCGATCGAGCGGTTCCAGGCGGTGCCGGCGGACCGGGACCTCCTCGGGCAGCTCCAACCCGCCCGACACGTCTCGGCGGGTGACGAGGACGGCCCACGGTCGATCTTCGATGTGGGCGAGGAGCACCCGGATGAGGTCGCAGGAGGCGGCGTCGAGCCAGTGCGAGTCCTCGATGACCACGAGGGTCGGGTCGGCGAGCACCTTCACCATGAGGTCGACGACGGCCCGTTGGAGGGTCGCCTGACGGTTGGCCGCGTCGAGCTGCGCTGTGGCCTCGGTGGGGGGCAGCTCGAGACCCAGTGGGATGCCGAGGAGCGGGATCCACGGACGCAGGTCAGGGGCCACGTCGTCGACGATGCGGCGCAGCGCGTCCGCCACCTCCGGCGCCGGGGTGTCCACCGTCATCCCCATGGCGCCCCGGAGTCCCCGCCGCAGGGCGAAGTACGGGGTGGCCAGGCTGTAGCGACCGGCCTCGAACACGAAGGTCCCCAGGCCGTGGTCGGTCGCCGCCACCGACCGCACCAACGCGGACTTCCCGATGCCGGGCTCGCCAACGAGCTCCACCACGCCACCCCGACCGCGCCGGGCATCATCGATGACGGTCTGCACGGTGGCGGCTTCCTGGGCTCGACCCACCAGCGGGACGGTCGTGTCGGTCCGCGCCGCCCTCTGGCCCAGCGGCGGGCCCACCACCTGGGCGCTGATCGGCGCCGACTTCCCCTTCACGGTGAACGGCGGCACGGCCTCCAGCAGGAACTCCGTGCGACGCCGCTCCACCACGTCGTCGGTGGCGAGCACCTGGCCCCAGTCGGAGTGCCCCATGACGCGAGCCGCCAGGTTCACGGCGTCACCCATGACCGTGAAGGTTCGGCGGGACGGGCTCCCGAGATCGACCGCGAAGATGCGGCCGCGGTGCACGCCCGCCCGGACCCGCAGCGGGTGGTCCTTCAGCTCCTCGACGACCTGCCGGGAGGCGAGCAGGAGCCGATCCTCGTCGTCATCTGCCGCTGAGGGCATGCCGGCCGCCAGGATCAGCTTGCCGCCGTCTGCATCGACGTCGGAGGCCACGAACGTCACCCCGTGGTCGGCACAGCGGTCCTGCGCTGCCTCCACCAGCTCGTGGAGGGCGGTGGCCACCCCGGCGGGCCCATCGACCTCGAGGAGCGCGTCGGTGCCGCCGTACTTCACGAAGGCCACCGCGGCCAGCCGATGCTCGCCGTCCTTGCGCTCGCCGTCGAGGTGGGCCCGCAGCGCCGCCGGGACGCCCTCCTCGGCACGGACGCGGACCTGGCCATGGTCGACTGCGCCCAGGGCCGCGGCAGGAGCACGGCGGAGCCGGCCCACCCCCTCGCTGATCGAGTCCACGTCCAGACCGTCCAGCTGCGCGGCCGTGGCGGCATCGAGGAGGATCTGGCCACGGCCGGCCTGCGCCTCGAGGGCGAGGGTCCGGCTCACCCCGGGCCCGGCCATCACGAGCTCCTTGTGCGAGGTGCCCGCCAGGAAGGCGTGGATCGTGCCGCTGCCGATCCCCATGGAGATCCCCAGACGGGCCAGCCCGGCCGCGTCGCCCTCTCGGCGGAGCCGCCGCAGCGCCTCCTGCATGCCATGGGCGGCGGCGGCGGCCCGGCGACCGGTGTGGGCGCCGGTGAAGGCCAGCAGCAGGGCGTCGCCGCCGAACTTCAGGCAGTCCCCGCCGAACCGATTCGCCACCTCCAGGAGTTCGCCGAAGACGAGGTTGAGCGTCTCGGTGAGCAGCTCGGCGCCCACCTTGCCGCGGCGGGCCAGCCGCTCGGCCAGCGGCGTGAACCCGGAGACGTCGGCGAATAGCAACGAACCTTCGACCGTGCGCCACCGGCTGGCCCCCGGCTGGGCCAGCCACTCGGCGTGGAGGGCCGACACGTAGGGGGACAGGCGAGACGAAGCAGACGGGTCCTGCTCACTCGGTTCGGCGCCCACCTCGCCGGCCCGGGTCACAGCACTCCTGCGCTCCCCTTGCTGCCGAAGTACGGCGGGGTGTCAGCGAAGGTGGCGGTGAACCCACCGCTGAACAGCACCGCCGTCAGCTCGCCCGCCGTGAGGGCGCACGTCGCCGTACCGTTGCTGGCGGTGCGCACCGGCGCGTTGCTGCAGGTGACGGACGGCCCGCCCGGCGCCTGGCCGCGGCTGAAGGTCACGATCTGGTTCGCCACCGGCGTGCCGGTGAGCATCCGGAGGGTGGCTCGCAGCTCGTAGACCGCGGGGCGGCCCGCTGGGCGATGAGCTCCGTGTCGGCGTAGACGTGCCACCGGTGCTCATGGGTGGACGCGTTCCCGGCCGCATCGGTGACGGTCACCGTGAACACGTACGGCGCCACCCGGTGGGTCAGGCCCGTGATCGTCGCGCCCGTGGCGGTGCAGGGCTTCGTCGCACCGTCGAGCTTGCACACGATCTGACCCGGTTCGTTCAGGGTGTAGGCGAAGGTGGCGGTGGTCTGGTTGGTCGGGTCGGCTGGGCCGATGAACGACTCGAACATGGGCGCCTGGGTGTCGATGACCCAGGTGTAGGACGCCGTGGTGGCGTTGCCCACGCGGTCGCGACCGGTGATGGTGAAGGTGTGGGTGCCGTCGACCGGCTCTGGCACCGTCGCGGTGTGGGGCGAGGTGCACGGCACCGGAGGCTCGTCGTCGAGCTTGCACGTGAACGTCACCGGGTGGTCCGGCTCGTCAGGGTCGGTGCCGGTGAACTCAAAGGTGGCGGAGCCGCTCGAGACGATCACGGGCGGACCGGTCCCGAAGGTGACCTCCGGCGGCGTGCCGTCGACGTAGTACCGGACGTCCACCACCGTGGTCAGCCCGAACTGGTCGGTACCGGTGAAGGTCGCCACGTGATGCCCAGGAAGGCTGGTGTCCAGGCTGGCCGGGCCACCGCATCCGGTGACCTCCAGAGCGCTGTCACAGGTGAACTCCGTCTGCACGACCTCCCCCTGTGCGTAGCGGGCGTCGGGCAGCGGGCTCGTCACCACCACTTCCGGTGGGTGCTCATCGATGGGGATGGCCGCCTCGGCCGTCACGCCGCCAGCGCTGGCGCTCACCACGTGGGCGCCGTCGCCGGTCACGGTGACGTAGCAGGTCCCGGTGCAGCTGATCGCAGAGCCGTCATCGAGGCGGACCGTGAACGGGGTGCCGGCCGGACCGTTGATGGTGACGGTGGTCGGGTCGGGGTAGAGACCCCGCTCGTCGGCGCCGGGCTCCACCACGAAGGTGAAGGTGTTGGCCACCCCAGAGGCGCTGTAGTTCCGTGCCTTGTTCGAGCTCTTGCCGCAGTTCCACGCGCCATCGCAGAGCGTGACGAAGAACTGCCCGATGCCGGTCACCCCGGACGGGAGCTTGGCGGTTCCGAGCCAGCAGCCTCCCGAGGCCTTCACCAGCTCGACGTGGCTCCACGACTGGACGACGTTGCTCTGGGCGGAGAGGAACATCACGACGCCGCGTTGCACGTCGGTGGCCGACGAGCAGGCCCGGAAGGTGGCCGTGCTCCCGGTGATCGTGCCCGACACGGTCTTCACGTCGGGCCGGGTGAAGTCCGGGCTCGATGACCAACCCTGGGTGGCCAGCACCTTCGTGTAGACCTGCTCCACCCCTCGTCCCGTGCCACTGGAATCCGTGGCGAACTGCGCGGGCACGAGGACCAACGACGATCGGCGGCCATCTGGCCCGATCTTGGTCACCGTCGCGTCCAGCTGCGACGGGAAGGCAGCCGAGGTCACGTTGGGTTCGGCCCCCGGCACCCCGCCGGCCGCCACCTCGCCGGCGTACACCGGATCGAAGTTCGAGATGGAGTAGGAGGAGAGCTGCTCGATGATGGAGTCGTGCGCCACCAGATCTGGGTGGGGGGCGTTGAGCTCGATCTCGGTGCGGGGCTGGATGGGCTGGTTGGCCGTCACCTGCGGGTCCTCGCCGTTCACCTTCAGGTAGCGGCCGTCGGCGGTCTGCGGCGGCTCTTGGAAGGTGTTGGCACCCGCCTGGAACGTGTGGCTGGTGGTGGCGGCGGGCGGCGCGCCCCCGCCGGTGGTGCCAGGCAGGAACGACCCCATCACATCGCCGTCGTCGCCTAGCCGATACATGGGCAGCCCGTAGAAGGTCGCCTCGTGGAGGGCCTTGACGTCGTACACGCTGGGCACGGCCGTCTGGACCATCTCCTGCTTGGCCCGGACCAGTCCCTGGCCGAGCGAGGACGTGCCGTCGAGCCCGTCCTCCGCGTAGCGGGCGAGGAGGCGAGCGGAGTACGCCAAGACGTGCTTCTCACCGATCCCGTATCCGGTGGGCGCCTGCAGCACGCCGTCGTTGGCGAGGACGCCCTGGGCCCAGTCGCGCAGGGCGGCCTGCTCGGTGGCGTTCGGGTTGGCGATGAAGGTGTCGGCCAGGCTGAGCCCGGTGTGACACCCGAGGGTGAGCCCGATGCCGTCGCGCAGGTCGGTGGGGAGGTCGGCCGTGCTCAGCAGGTCCGGGGCGGCGCCGGGGGCCTTCCAGTCCTTCGAGGAGAGGGCGTGGACGGGGTCCGAGTGGGCGTTGATCGAGAAGAAGCCGTGGGCGGCGACCTCCAGCCCGGCGGCGGCGTCGGCGGCCGTCCAGCGACCCGAGGTGGCGTTGTCGGCGTCGAACCTCCGGGCGCTGGTCGGGACGTCGGGGGCGAGGGCGGCGTCGACGGCCTGGCCCGTGGCGAGCATCCAGTCGTAGGCGGCGTTGAAGGACGCGTCGGGAGACCGGACGCCCTTGCTGGCCACGTACTCACCCACCGCACCGACGATGTCGTCGGGCGTCTCCACGAGGCGACCGACGGCGAGCTGCGGCACGTACACAGGGTCGGCGCCGAGGGTGGACGGCGCCACATCGCCGTAGGGGTTGTCGCTCAGCACGTTGCTCTGGGCGAGGGCGGCCGAGGTGGCGGTGTGCTGGCCATCGACGATGAAGTCGAGCCCGGCGCTGGCCTCGCTGAAGTCGGTCGATCGGTCGGGCACGCGCCCGAAGGGGATCACCTCGTCGCCGCCGATGATCACCACGTGACGCAGGTCGTCGTGACCGGCGCGGAGGGTGTCGACCACGCGGTTGATCTCCGTCACCACCTGGTTGGCGGCCGCGGTGGAGCACGGCTCCTGATCCCATGCGGTGTAGGCGGCTTGCACGGCCGGGGACCCGTCGATGGGGATCACGGTGCCCCGGACGTCGAACTCCTCACCGGCGGGGTCGTCGTAGTGCGCCAGCTGGTCGAGAGCGGTCATGACCGCGCCGGCCTGCCCGGGGTACAGGTCGCCGAGGCGATCCTGGTTCACGAGGATGAGGGTGCGGGTGCCGGGCTCGAGCTCGGTGGGCAGGGTGCCCTGGGTGCCACCAGAGCCGACGTTGCGGGCGGCGCACGGGAGCGACACTGGCTCGAGCACGGTGACTCGGAGCACGTAGGGCTCTGGGCTGGACGCGCCGTTGAACCCGCTCACCTGCAGGGTGAAGGGCTCGCCGCTGGCCTCGGGAACGGCCGTGTAGACGGACTCGTTGGTGGTGCCTCGGTGGTCGGAGGCGGACCGCACGACGGCGTCGGGGAGGAGGGGGATGTCCTCGAGGACCTCGGGGGCGGTGGACCCGTCGGCGGTGGGCGCGTGCTCTCCGTCGGTGGCCAGCAGGGCGCTACCGAACGGGGATCCGAAGGGAGATCCGAAGGGCGAACCGAAGGGCGAACCGAACGGGCTCCCTCGGAGCGACGGGGTCCCCGGTCCGTAGAGCACGAGGTCGTAGTCGGCGGGGACCTGGCTCAGCGTGGCGATGATGGCGGAGCCGGGCGCCGGCTGAGGCGTGATGCGGTAGTAGTCGACGTTGCCCGGGGCGCCGATGTGGCCGGTGTAGACGGTCTCGCTGGAGACGGCCCGCCCAGCCGGGGCGCCCCCGGTGCCGGCGGAGGCCGTGTAGCCGTCGACCACCGTGACGGGAGCTTGGTTGGTGAGGCTGGCCTCTTCGAAGGTGTTGAAGACGCGGACGCCGGCCGTGTGCGGACCGCCCAGGAGGACGGGGGGCTCGGCCCGCAGCGTGGTGGTGACGCGCTGCGTGCCCGTGCAGGCGACGGGCGAGCTGGGGGTGATCACCCCATCCTGCGACACGGTGACCGGCTTGTTGGTGGGTCCCACCGTCATGGTGACGGAGTTGGGGATGAGCCGGAAGTCGTCGGGGAGCGTGGGCTGGATGCCGAGACCGCCGGCGCCGGTGCAGACGAGGTCGAAGGCGATGGTGTAGGTCGCGCCCCCGGTGTCGGGGAGCGGGGAGGCGGCGACCAGCGCATCGGTGTCGACCTGCTCGATCGGCAGCGCTCCCTTGGGCAGGAGCGACATGAGCAGCTGGCCGAGGTCCACCACGGACTGGGTGGGCAGGGCGGCGACCAAGGCGCCCACGTTGGCCGACGCCGAGTCGACGATCTGGCTGGGGCGGTTGGCTTGGGCCTGGGTGAGGGTGAGCCCGGCCGGGCAGGAGCTCCCGCAGGTGACGAAGGCGGGGACGCTGCTGGCCAGGACCGCACCGAATGGGCTGCGGTCCATGAAGACCGAGGACACCCGCACGTCGTGGAGGAGCGACCGGTTGAAGTCGATCGGCCGCAGGTTGATCGACGTGGCGTCGTAGTAGGCCGCCAGGTCGGCGCCGGCGAGCTCGTAGCCGAGCAGCGAGGTGGTGGTGCGGGGGTGGCTGGAGCAGGTGACCCCGTTGTTGAGGTAGCCGCACACCGAGGGGTAGGCGTCGGCGGTGACGTTCGAGAGGGCGTAGGCCACCGCGGAGACGGTGCGCAGCGCCGAGGACCCTGGCCCGATCTGGGCGGCGCGCAGGGCCGGCGAGTCGCAGTTGGCCACCAGGTAGCTGACGGTCACGGCCACCAGCGGGATGTCGGCGCAGGGCGTGCCCGCCAGCACCTCGTCCCAGGTGGTGGGCGGCGTGAGGGCGAGCGACTCGATGCTCTCCTGGCCGAGCACCTGGCTCTGGATGGTGCTGCCGAACGGCGACCCGAACGGCGACCCGAACGGAGAGCCGAACGGCGACCCGAACGGCGACCCGAACGGCGACCCGAACGGAGAGCCGAACGGCGAGCCGAACGGCGAGCCGAAGGGGCTGGCGTAGGCGCCGGTGGAGCCGAGGTCGGCTGCGGCGAAGGCCTTGGCCTGGGCCACGAGGAGGCTGGCCGGCACGGCGGAGAGCGGGATCACGGGGTGCCCCGCCGCGACCGTCGGCGTGGACGTGGTCATGGCCAGGTTCTTGATGCTCTGCCCCACGTTGAGGCGCGCCACCTTCAGCTTCCCGGCGCAGTGGCCGCCGAGGAGCATCTGCCCGTTCTCTTGGACTGCGACGGCGGTGCCGGCGCCGGGGCCCGGCGTGCAGTCGACGGTGGCCCGGCCGGGGCTGCTGAGTGCTCCGAAGGAGCTGTCGTAGGGGGAGGCGCCGCCATCGGGGAGCAGGCGCTGGATGCCAAGGGCGCTGGTGCTGGAGAGGGTGCCGTCGCCGCCGGCGGTCAGCAACCGCCCCTGCTGGTCGATGGCCGCTCCGCTACCGGTGGCGGAGACGCCGCCGAACGCTCCCACGAGGAGGCCGTTGTTGCCGAAGGAGGTGTCTCGCTGGCCGGACGACGTCAGGCGCAAGACGTAGGCCTGGGATGGGGTGCCGGCGATCGTGCCGGTGACGACGAGCCGGCCGGTGTTGTCGACGGTGACGCTCTCCGGCGTATCGGTGACACCGTTGCCGAGGTCGAAGGAGACGGCGCCGGTGTTGTCGCCCGGGTCGGGGAAGGTGCCGTCGAGGACGCCGTAGGACGTGAACCGGCTGACTGCCGTGTCGAGCTGGGAGCCCACCTTGTTGGTGCCCACCACGATGATCTGCCCGCTGGGCGTCACGGCCAGATCACGGGAGTCGAGCTGGCCTCCTGCGTTGGTGGTGCGGGCCACGCCGTTCTCGCCGAACGTGGGGTCGAGCACCCCTGCCGCGGTGTACCGGAGCACCATGAGGTTGCTGGAGCTGCCGGTGGCGGCGCTCACGAGGATCTTGCCGCCGGGGAGGACCACCAGCCCGTTGCCCTGGAGGTTCTGGGTGCCGCTCAGCGAGGTCTTGGTGATCCCGCTGCTGCCGAAGGTGTTGTCGAGCACGCCCGCGCTCGTGAGCCTGGCCAGGAGGACCTTGTCCCCACCCGGGTACTCGCCGGTGACGATGATCTTGTTGCCGGGCTGCTGCAAGGCGATCTGGGCGTCGCTGGCCGTGGAGCTCGAGCCGATCTTGAGCTTGACGTAGCCGACCCCGCCGAAGGTGGTGTCGAGGACACCGGTGGTGGTGATCCGCGCCACCACCACGCTCTCCTTCTTCCCTGGCTGGAGGCCGGCGACGACCACCTTGCCGTCGGGCTGCACCAGCATCCGCGACACCTGGGTGAGGGAGAAGCCCGAGACCGACACCGTGGCCACCCCGCCGGAGCCGAAGGTGGCATCGAGCGAGCCCCCCGCTCCCGGGGGGGCGGGCGCTGCCGCGGCCGCCTGGGGGATGAGCAGCGCTCCCACCATCCCGAGGATCGCCACCAGCCCGAGGGCGGAGTGCGCGCGCTTCCACCCAGAACGCTTCAGATCGCCCATGCCCCTCATCATCGCCCCAAACCGTCCGACCGCCGTCGGAACATCTGTCCGCAAATGGTGCCTACTGGGCCCAACCCGCCCGTTCGGCGCACACCAGGATGGCGCAACCTGACGTCGATGTCACGTCAAGACTGCCCAGCGTGACCGAAATCACCCTCGGGCCGTCACGCAGCGTGCGGGCGGCTGGGACGAGCGGCCATCCCGGCGGCGGCGTACACGGCGTCGATGACGGCCATGTTGGCCACCGAGTCCGATGGCGGGGTGAGGACGGGTCCGCCGTGGCGCACCGCCGTCACGAACGCCTCGAGCTGGCTGCCGTAGCTGGTGACCGACCGGGGGTAGGAGAGGCGGCGACGTTGGCCGTCCACGACGACGGTGCAGCGGTGGAACACCTGAGGGGCGATGGGGTTGAGGACCCGGAGCGAGCCCCGGGTGCCGGTGACTCGGGCTTCGGCCCAGAGCGGCCGACCCGACAGCATCGAGGCCTGGATCCGGCCCGTCCGACCGTCAGCGAAGTCGAAGTCCGCCACCATCCGCCGATCGACACCGGGGCTGCGGTACCACGCGGTGGCGGAGCGAACGCTCGGTTCAGCGCCGGCCAGGTGGCGGAGCATCGAGATCGTGTAGCAGCCGACGTCCATCATCGTCCCCCCGGCGAGCGCCAGCTGCCAGCGGATGTCCCGCAGCAACAACAACGGGATGCGCATGGTGGTCTCGATGTGGCGGATCTCGCCGAGGTCACCGCTCGCCACGATGTCGACCAGCTCCTGGGCCAGCGGGTGGTAGCGCCAGTGGAAGGCCTCCATCACGACCAGATCCGGGTGAGCGGCCGCCACGTCGGCCACACGCTGCGCCTCGGCGGCGTTCGCCGTGAAGGGCTTCTCGCAGAGGACGTGCTTGCCCGCCTCCAACGCCGCGATGGTCCACTCGGCGTGGTGGGAGTTGGGCAGCGGGATGTAGACGGCATCGATGTCGGGGTCGGCTATCAACGCCTCGTAGGAGTCGAGCACCCGCGGGATCTTGCGCTTGCGAGCGAACCTCTCAGCCCGATCCCGGTCGCGAGCAGCCACCGCCGTCACCTCCACGGCCGGGTTGCGCCGAGCCGGACTGAGCAGCGCAGCCGGGGTGATGCGTGCCGCACCGAGCGTGCCGATCCGAAGAGGCTTCATCTGCCCGTTCTACTTCGGCGGGCCCGACCGCGGCGCACCCTGTGCGAGGATCCGTGCCCTCAGCGGGAGGACCACATGGGACAGCTGGATGACCAAGATGCGTGGGCAGGTTCCAGAGGTGCGAGCAGCGGCGGCATGACCGGCGGGCTGTTGGTCGGCCTGTTCGGAGGCTGCTCGTGAACGGGCCCGAGGCCGCCCGCGGGATCAGCGCTGTCCTCGAGGCCGAGGCCGGCCCCAGCGAGACCGCCCGGACGCTCACTGCGACGGCCGTCGACGCCCTGTGGGACAGCGGGTTGATGACCTATCTCAACCCCACCGACGCCGGCGGGGTCGAGCCCGGGTTCCGCGACATCATCGAGACCTGGATCGAGCTGGCCCGCGCCGACGGGTCGGCGGGGTGGATCGGCATCGCCAACCTCCCCACGGCGATGGCGGCCGCCGCCTACCTCGACGACGAGGGCTTCGCCGACGTGTTCGGTGGCGGCGGGCGGGTCACCAGCGCCGGCCAGCTCTTCCCCAACGGCACCGGCACGAAGGTCGACGGCGGCTTCGAGATCTCCGGTGCCTGGAACTTCGGCTCGGGGGTGGCCCACTCCCCTGTCATCAGCGCCGGCTTCGTGAAGGTGGTCGACGGCGAGCGGGTCTTCGACCTCGACGAGTTCAGCGTGGCCGTCATCGACGCCGGCGATGTCCAGCTCACCGACGGCTGGCACGTCCAGGGCCTCCGTGGCACGGGGAGCTACGACTACGAGGTCCACTCGGTGGTCGTGCCTGAGTGCCGGACCTATCGCCTGTTCACCCGCGCCCCGCACCGCGGTCGGGCACCGATGTACCGCATGGGGATCATGCCGGTCACCGCGGCAGCCCATGCGTCGTGGGCGCTCGGCGTGGCCCGGTCGATGCTCGACGACGTCGCCGAGCTGGCCAAGGCGAAGGTGCGGATGTCCGACATGGAGACGCTGGCCCTGCGCCAGACCTTCCAGCGGAACCTGAGCCACCACACCGGCATGTGGCGAGCGGCCCACGCCGGCGTGGTCGAGGCCTTCACCTCCGCAGAGAGGGCGGTGGCAGAAGGTGCCGAGCTCACGCCGTCGATGCGAGCCGACCTCCGCATCGCCGCCACCTACGCCACCGAGGCGGCGCGCGAAGTCACCCAGTGGGCCCACCTGGCGGCTGGTACGACCGCGATCCGCGACGGCTCACGGCTCGAGCGAGCCTTCCGCGACATGTACACCGGCACCCAGCACGCGTTCATCTCCGAGAAGACCTACATCGACGCCGCCCAGATCCACCTCGGCCTCACCGACGACCAACCCGGCATCTAGCCGGGGGACCCGGTCCCTGGCCGGGCCGCTCAGAGCACCACGGTCACCGTGCAGGCCCATCCGCCGCCATGGCCTGACCCGGCTCCTCGCGCCGTGCCGGATCCGCCAGAAGCGGTGCCCGTCGGACGACGAGGATGGCGGTGTCGTCGGCCGCGGCCTGGCTGCTCGAACCGTGCTCCAGGATGTGCTCGCACAGGGCATCTGCGTCGCCGGGCGCACAGCTTGCGGCCCGTCGAAGGCGTTCGAGGCCGGCATCGATGCTGCTGTCGCGATCCTCGACCAGGCCGTCGGTGTAGAGCACGAACGACGAGCCCGGCGCCAGCTCCACCACCGAGTCTGGGTAGACCGCCCTGTCGAGGCAGCCGAAGGCGAGGCCGTTCCTGACCTCGAGGAACCGAGCCTCGCCGTCAGCCCCGACCTCCAGGATCGGCGGGTGACCAGCCGAGGCGATCCGTGCCACACCCGTAGACGGGTCGATCGCCGCGAAGACCGCGGTGGCGACGAATCCGAAGTCGAGCGCACACGTCATGTCGTTCAGCCGGGCGAACGTCTCGCCCGGCGAGCACCCCTCGAGGGCGTAGGCCCGCAGCGAGTTGCGCATCTGGCCCATCAGGGCCGCTGCCGGGAGACCCCGCCCCACGACATCACCCATGACCAGGCCGAGCGTTCCGTCCGTGAGGCGGAAGGCGTCGTACCAGTCGCCGCCGATGTCGAACTCCTTGTCGGCCGGCAGATAGCGGGCCGTCGTGATGAGACCATCGGCGGTCGGCATCACGTCGGGCAGGAGGCTCTGCTGCAGCGTCGTCGCAGCGGACCGCTGGGTGGTGTAGAGGTGGGCGTTCTCGAGCACGACGCTCGCATGGGCGGCGAGCCCCATGACCGCACGCTCCTCGGCGTCGCCGAGGGTCCCCACCCGCTCGTCGGCCAACACGATGGCGCCCGCCGTGTCGGCGGGGAGTGCGATCGGCACTGCGAGGACGCTCCGCATCGATCCCGGCCAGAGGATGTTGGTCTCGCCTTCCGTGGGGCCTCTGCCGTCGCCGACTCGGAGGGTCTGCCCAGCGTCGAGGGTCGGGTCGAATCGGCGGGCGTCATAGGATCTGCCGGGAATCGTCGTGAGGGCTCCCGCACCCCCCGCGGACACGACCACCAGGTGGACGCCTCCGGCATCGTTCGGCGCTCGGTAGATCAGGGCCCCGTGGCTCGCGGAGGTGAGCTGGACGGCCACGTCGGCGATGTTCTGGGCCACGAGCTCGGGATCGAGGTCCGCGGCGAGCACCGTCTCCGCCGCGCTCAGCTTCTCCACCAGACGGATCTCCGCGCTGAGCCGCTGCTCGGCGCGGGCGGCGGCCCGCAGGTGCCCTTCGCTGAGGCGCCAGTTGACCAGCGCAGCGGCACTGGCAGCGCCGACGAACCCGGAGTGGATCGCGGCGAAGAGCCAGGGATGGTCGATGGCGGCCGGGTGGTTGTAGACCGACTCCGGGCTCAGGACGCCGACCACGCCGTGGTGAAGGAGCACGAAGCCGACGGCGACGAGGAACGACCGCCAGTCCTGGTACAGCGAGACGATGATGATCATCACGAAGAAGTGAAAGTGCATCTCGATGAGCCCGCCGGACAGGTGGACGAGCAGCGCCGAGCACACCAGCAGCCCTCCGCTGGCCGCCAACATGCGCGCCCGCTTCGACAGGACCGGCCGGTTGGCCAGGATGGCGGCCAAGGGCACGACCGCTGACTCGGCGATGGCGTGCAGCACACCCAGCCCACGAACCCACGCGTACACCGGGATCACTGCAGCGTGGGCCCACAGGATGAGCGTGATGCCACGATGACGGCGCTGCCACGCGACGGTCGGGATGGTGCCACCGATCGGTAGCGCTCCGTCCACGGCCTCCCCCAGGCTCGGCGCTGTCCGCAGCGCAGGATCCGTCAGGCTACGCCGCCACCACCGGCTGGGGGAAGGGGCCGCGGCGCCCTGGGTCGACGTCGACGAAGCGGCGGGTGGGGTCCGGGTCACCCGGCGGCTCTGGAGTCGGGTGGGGGAGATTTGAACTCCCGACCTCTGCGTCCCGAACGCAGCGCTCTGCCAAGCTGAGCCACCACCCGTGGTGGACGGTCGAGAGTAGCGGACGCCATGGTGCCGCCGTCCACCCGCAAACCTGCGACGGATCAGCCCCGAAACGAGCGCCGATCGTCGCAGGTTGCCCGGGGGTGGGGGGGTTTGCGACGACCCCAGCGAACCTGCGGCGGTCCGCGCCCGGAACGGGCGCGCATCGTCGCAAGTTGCCCCCCGGGGGGTGGGGGCTAGGCGGGGTTGGCGTCGCCGACGAGCGACTGCTCGGCGGCGACGGCCTCGGACCGGCCCTCGAGGATCGCCGTGGCAGCCCGGCGCAGCGTGAAGGCGTCGAGCGGCTTGACCACCCAGCCGTCGGCACCGGAGCGGCGGGCCAGGAACACGTCGGCCTGGCGGTCGAGCAGCATCAGCACCGGCACCGGGGGCAGCCGGCCGGCGCCCGCCTCGAGGCGGAGGTGGATGCAGGTGGCGATGCCGCCCATGTTGCCGATCTGCAGGTCGAGCACCACCAGGTCGGGAGGGGAGCCGGCCACGGCCCCGGCCACCGCCTGGCCCTCCCGCACCCGCACCACGGTGGTCGACTCGTCGGCCAGGGCGGCCTCGACCTCCGCGAACACGGCGTCGGCGTCGGTGGCGATCAGGACCTCCGTCATGGGCGGGCACGCTAGCGGTGACCGTGCACGGGACGGAAGCGACGAACCGGGTGACTAGCCTTGCGGGACGCCGCACCAACGCCCCTTGGAGGACGTGTGCTCGACATCGAGGTGGAGGAGTCCACCGACTACACGCTGTGCCGACCCGTCGGCGAGCTCGACGCCTACACCGTGAGCCAGTTCCGGGAGGCCCTCGGCGGCCTGGCCAGCACCAAGTACCTGCTGATCGACCTGTCCGCGTGCCGTTCATGGACTCGGCCGGCCTCGGCGCGCTCATCGGCGGCATCCGCCGGGCCCGGGAGGCCGGCGGCGACGTGGCCGTGGCCTGCAGCCGCCCCACCCTCACCCGCCTGCTCCACACCACCGGGTTCGACCGCATCGTGTCGGTCGACCGAGACGCGTCGACGACGCCGCCGCCGCCCTGCAGGACGCCAAGCCCGCCGGCTGAGACGGACCTCGGCCGAGGCGTTCGCCTAGAGGAGGTGGGCGGCGAGCGCGGCGAGGCCGTCGAGGTCGTGCACGTCGCTGCGCAGGAACGGCACCCGCACCACCGGCGCCGGCGCCACCGCCTCGGCCAGGCCGGCGAGGTGCTCCTCCTCGCGGGACGCCACCAGCGGAAGTCGGCCAGGTTGCCGTAGAGGCCGCCGAGGTCGGTGCCCTCGAGGGTGCCGGCCCGCTCGCCGGGCCGCCTCGGCCGAGGCCCGTCGCCGAAGCGCGGGTGCATGCGGTTGACGATCAGGGCCCGCACGGCGATGTCGGCCTCGGCCAGCTTCTCGGCGAAGAACCGGGCCTCGTCGACGGTGTCGCGCCGGGGCGAGGCCACCAGCACGAAGGCGGTGTCGTCGTCGGACAGCAGCTCGCAGCACGGCGTCGGCCCGCTCCTGGAAGCCCTCCTCCATGCCCTCGAAGGCCTGGAAGAAGGCGATGGCGTCGTCGATCACCTCGGCGCCGACCACCTTGGCCACGGTGCGCAGGAACGCCTGGGCGGCCACGTTCACCGCCTTCATCACGCCCCGGCTCGGGCGCCGTGAGCATCCGGTAGAGGCGGTGGTCGAGGAAGCGGGCGAGCCGCCGGGGGGCGTCGAGGAAGTCGAGGGCGTTGCGGGTCGGCGGGCGTGTCGACCACGACCAGGTCGAAGTCGCTGCGTCTGGTGGAGCTCGTAGAGCTTCTCCATCGCCATGTACTCCTGCGTGCCCGACAGCGCCCCGGAGATGTTGCGGTAGAAGCGGTTGTCGAGGATGCGCTCGGCCTGCTCGGGCGTGCCGGCGTTGGCGGCCACCAGGGCGTCGAAGGTGCTCTTGGTGTCGAGCATCAGCGCCCACAGCTCGCCGGGCCAGTCGCCCTCGATCCGGCTGGGCTCGCCGGTGAGGCCCTCGAGGCCGAGGGCGTCGGCCAGCCGCTTGGCCGGGTCGATGGTGACGACGACGGCCCGACGGCCCGGCCCGGGCCGCCTCCAGGGCCAGCACGGCGGCGGTGGTGGTCTTGCCCACGCCGCCCGACCCGCAGCAGACGAGGATCTGCGCGCTCGGCGACGAGCTCGAGCGCCAGGCTGGCGTGCGACGGCATCACACCACCGCCGGGAGGGCGTCGATCTCGGCCAGCAGGCGGTCGGCCAGCAGGTCGAGCTCGGCCGGGCCGAGCTCGGCGGTGAACAGGAAGGGCAGGCGGATCTGGGGGAGCGGCAGCTGCGTCGGCCAGCCGCCCGACCTGCTCGGCCTGCAGCGCCGTGCGGTCGGCCCGGAAGCTGGCCGCCGCTGCCAGGGCCTCGGCCTCGCCGGGGCGCAGCGTGGCGCCGGCGGCCTCGGCCGCCTGCGCCGGCGGGGTCGGCCGAGCCCGGGCACGGTCGTCGTACAGGCCGTTGACCACCACCGGCCCGAGGCCGACGCCGACCTGGTCCTCCAGGCTGAAGGCGGTCTCGACCAGCTCGTTGACCGGGGTCTCCTCCGGCAGGGTGACGAGCACCACCTGGCAGCGGTCGTGGTCGGTGAGCATCTCCAGGACGTCGCGGGCCTGGGCGTTGATCGGGCCCGACCCGCACGGCGTCGAGCAGGCCCCGGGCCGACTGCAGGAAGGTGATGGCGTGCCCGGCGGCGGGGGCGTCGAGCACGATGAGGTCGGCGCGCGCCGCTCCGCTCGAGCTGCTTCACCTTGCCGAGGACCAGGATGTCCTTGATGCCCGGGGCGGCGGTGGCCACCACGTCGAGGGCGCCGGAGGACACCAGGCGCTTGGAGATCCGCGACAGCCCGTGGTCGTCGAGGTACTCGAGCAGCGCCTCGTCGGGGGTGAGGGTGCGGGCCCGCACCTCGCCCGCGCCCGCCGGCCCGCCGCCGGCGGCCAGCACGACCTCGTCGTAGTCGAGGGCGCCCTGGCCGAACATGCGTGGCCAGGCCGGACTTGCCCTCGACCTCGATCACGAGGGTCGACAGGCCGGCCCGGGCCGCCGCCCGCGCCAGGGTGGCGCTGACCACCGTTTTGCCGACGCCGCCCTTCCCGGCCACGATGAGCAGCCGAGATGCTGCGAAGAAGCTGGCCGGGTCCACGACCCCTGACGCTATCCAGGGCCGGACTGCGCTCACCGTGCTCCTCGGCGTGCCTCGCTGCTCGCTCGGCGCTCCGGCCGCCACTGCGGCGCCGCGCGGGCGGCCCCGGGCTACGTCGGCGGTGATCGAGGTGAGCGGCCTGCTCGACCCGGTGCTGGTCGACTTCGTGGAGACCCAGATCGAGCAGGCCGAGGACCGGGGCGCCGTCGCCCTCGTCCTCCAGCTCAACAGCTCGCGGCGCCGTGGTCTCCGACGACCGCCTCGAGCGCCCTCGTCGAGCGCATCGAGCGACGCCGCCGTCCCCGTGGACGTCTGGGTCGGCCCGTCCGGGAGCCAGGCCAGCGGCGACGCCACCGCCCTGCTGGCCGCCGCCCGCACCGTCGGCGTGGCGCCCGGGCAGCCGCGTCGAGGTCACCCGCGCCCTCCTGGGCGACCGGGACCTCGACGGCCGGGCGGCCGTCGGCGACAAGGTCAGCGCCGGCGACGCCGTCGACCTCGGCCTGGCCGACAACGCCGCCCCGGTCATCGGGCAGTTCGTCCTCGGCCTCGACGGCGTGCGAGAGCCGGGTGGAGCGGGCGGCGACCGCCAGCCCGTGACCCAGGCCCGCTTCGGTCAGCTCCCGCTGTCGGGCCAGCTGCTCCACACCGTCGCCAGCCCGCCGGTGGCCTACCTGCTGTTCGTGATCGGCCTGGCCCTGATCCTCTTCGAGCTCTTCACCGCCGGCGTCGGCGTGGCCGGCCTCGTGGGGGCCGGCTCGCTGGTGCTCGGCTGCTACGGCCTGGCCGTGCTCCCCACCAACCCGGTGGCGGTGGCGCTGCTGCTCCTGGCCGATGGCTCGGCTTCGGCATCGACGTGCAGACCGGGGTGCCCCGGGTCTGGAGCGGGATCGCCACCGTGGCCTTCATCGTCGGGTCCGTGCTCCTCTACGACGGGCTGTCGCTGTCGTGGATCACGCTCCTGGTGGCCATCGTCGGCATGGCCCTGGCCATGCTCGGCGGGATGCCGGCCATGGTGCGCACCCGCTTCTCCACCCCCACCATCGGCCGCGAGTGGATGATCGGCGAGGTCGGCACCGCGGTGGGCCGCGTGGCCCCCGACGGGATCGTGACCGTGCGCGAGCGCCCCGTGGCGGGCCCGCACCAACCGGGCCACCCCCATCGAGGCCGATCAGACCGTCCGGGTGGTGTCGATCGACGGCCTCCTCCTCGAGGTCGAACCGCTCGACGGCGATGCCGACCGCTCGCCATTGAGCGGATGGGCGCCGTTCGCCGTCACGCGTCCATGCACGCCCTTGACAGGCCTCAGGACCGGCGCGGCATGGCCCCTGACCTGGGACTGTTCGCGCCAACCCGCAAGCCGTTCGCGGCGGTTGACCCTTGTTTCTGTCGAAAGAGCCGCCGGTAGGGTCGCCCCGGAAAGGGGGATGCCACGTGAGTGCACAGCGTGTCGAAGAGGTCTGGCAGCTGAAGGCTGCGTGCCGGGGGCCGCAGGCCGAGGTGTTCTTCCCGCCGTCCCACTTCGAGCGCAAGGACGAGAAGCTGGAGCGAGAGCACCGGGCCAAGGCCATCTGCACCACCTGCCCCGTCCGCCAGCCCTGCCTGAGCTACGCCATCCGCATCCGGGAGCCCCACGGCATCTGGGGCGGCCTCAACGAGGTCGAGCGCAAGCAGCACGGCGCACGGAGCAACTGAGCCCACCCGCCTGCGGGCGCGCCACCTAGGTGGGCGCACGCGAGCATGATCGGCCCGTGCGGTTCCTGAAGTCGGCCTTCGCGGTCGTCCTGGTGGCGGTGATCACCCCGGTGACCTCAGCCGGCGTGATGCTGGCCGCCTACCTCTTCCTCCCCCTGCCCGCCGACCTCCCCGAGCGCACTCCCCCGTCGCCGTCCCAGATCAGCCGCGTCTACGACGTCGCGGGCAACGAGATCGGCACCTTCAAGCAGTTCGAGACCAGCATCCCAGTGGCCCCGGGCGACGTCCCCGAGGTGCTCAAGCAGGCGGTGGTGGCCGCGGAGGACCGTGGGTTCTACCGCCACGGGGGCGTCGACGTGCAGGCCACCATCCGGGCGCTCCTGGCCGACGTGCGCAACCGTCAGGCCAGCCAGGGCGGGTCCACCATCACCCAGCAGCTGGTGAAGAACACGGTCACCGGCGGGGAGCGGTCGATCACCCGCAAGATCCGCGAGGCCGTGCTGGCCAGCCAGCTCGACCGCCAGATCGAGAAGGAGGAGATCCTCTTCGAGTACCTGTCGGTGATCTACCTGGGTGAGGGCGCCTACGGGGTGGGGGCAGCGGCGGAGACGTACTTTCGGAAGCCGGTCAGCGAGCTCACGCTCTCCGAGTCGGCCCTGCTAGCCGGCCTGATCCCGGCCCCAAGCCGGTACAGCCCCCGCGTGAACCCGGAGCTGGCGGAGGCCAAGCGGCGGATCGTGCTCAACGCCATGCTCGGGGAGAAGATGATCAGCCAGGCCGAGTACGGGGAGGCGTACTTCCAGGGGGTGTGGCTGGAGTCGCAGGGACCGCCGCCGGGCCCGGTTGCCCTCGTGTACCCGCCGGAGGTGCAGCAGTCGGCCGATCCCTACTTCACCGACTACGTCTACCGCTGGCTAGAGGCGCACCTCCCGGGGGGCACCGACCAGATCTTCCAGGGCGGCCTCCGCGTGGAGACCACCCTCGACCCCCGACTGCAGGAGGTGGCCAAGCGGGAGGTGGCGGAGTTCCTCGACGGCACCGAACCCGACCTGCGCACCTCGCTGGTGTCGGTGGAGCCCCCCACCGGGTACGTGCGGGCGTTCGTCTCCGGGCGCGACTTCGCGTCCGACCAGGTGAACTACGCCCTGGGCAGGGTGAGCGCCGGCGGGGTGAGCGGCGGTGGCTCGGGCCGCCAACCCGGCTCCGCCTTCAAGCCGTTCGTGCTGGCTCGGGCGTTCGCGGCCGGGATCACCCCCGAAGCGCCCTACTCAGGGCGGCCCCACGACGTCTCGAAGCCGTGCGGCCCTCCCGGGACCGTCCTGGACAACTACGAGGGCGGCGGGTTCGGGACGGTGCCACTGCGCTTCGCCACCTGGAAGTCGGTGAACACCGTGTTCACCCGGCTCATCCTCGACGTCGGCGTGAAGGAGACGATGGAGCTGGCCCGGGCCATGGGGCTCACCAGCGTGCGGGAGCACGACCCCACCCTGCACTGCGCCAGCGTCGCCCTGGGTGCCGAATCGGTGTCGCCGCTCGACATGGCCTCCGCCTACGGGGTCTTCGCGGCACGGGGCCAGCGAGCCGAGCCGACCCCCGTGCTCCGCGTCACCGACCGCGACGGCAAGATCATCATCGACAACAGCAAGCCCACCGCCACGCGGGTGCTGGCGGAGGGCGTGGCCGACAACGTCACCAACGTGCTCCAAGGGGTCCTCACGAGCGGGACCGCCTCCGGACGAGGACTCGACCGGCCGGCCGCGGGCAAGACCGGCACCACGCAGAACAGTCGCGACGCGTGGTTCGCGGGGTTCACCCCCACCCTCTCGACGTCGGTGTGGATCGGCTACGAGAACAAGACGTTGGAGACCACCAAGCCCCTCCTCGGCATCAAAGGGGTCCGGGCCGTCACCGGGGGCTCGCACCCCGCCCGCATCTGGCAGGCGTTCATGCGGGAGGCGCTGCGCGACGTCCCGATCACGGAGTTCAGCGAGCCCGCCCCCATCGAGGCCGTGCCCGATGCCGTGCAGATCCGCGCCCGGCGCGGCTTCGCGCCGGGGGCGCGCATGTACCCCCGGAAGGGGCCGTCGGCGGGGGGCTACGTGGAGGACCCGGGCACACCAGAGGCCGACGTCCCCACCACCACGACCAGCACCACCGAGCCGCCCACCACCTCGTCGAGCTCGTCGACGAGCAGCACCACCTCCACCACCCAGGGCGGCATCCTGAACTGACCGGTGGGCGCCGCCGCGCCCCGGGTGGCTACTGCCCGGGCTGCGAGCCCGGATCCGGGCAGCGGACGACCTTGTCGCACGCCGCACGGATGGGCACACCGAAGAACACCGCTTCGGGGGCGAACCGCAGCGGCGAGTAGGCCCGGCTGGCCACGGCCAGCACCTCCCCGGCCGACGAGATGAGCGGACCGCCCTGGAAGGCCGCCCCCACGGGCGCGTCGTGCTGCACGCCCTCGGCCGACACCCCCGCCACGAAGCCCTGGCTGATCGCTCCGCCGGATCCCCCCAGCCCCGACACCACGAACACCCGGTCGCCCACCTGCACAGGCGGGTCCGTGGCTGCCCAGGTGAGCGACGGGAGCTCAGGGCGGTCGACGGTGAGCAGGGCGAGGTCGCGGGCCGGATCCCACGCCGTCAGCCGCCCCTGCAGCTCTTCGTCGCCCTTGCGGAGCGCGATGCCCGGCACCGGCTCCTGGGTGTTGGCTCGAACCGTGTTGTACGAGGTCAGGAGGAACGACTGCTCGGCATCGGAGAACACCACGAAGGCCGAGCCGACCGATGGCTGGCCCGCCTCGTCGAGGGTGGTCACGAACCAGACCGAGGGAGCCACGGTCTCCAGCAGGCCCTGGAGGGTCTCGCCGCTGGCGGCGAACTTCTCCAGATCGTCGAGCTGGGTCTGCACCTGGCCGACCGCGTCGTCGCGCTCGGTCCCGATGCGCTTGATGGCCTCGTTCACCTCGTCCTCGAACCCGGCCTCGAAGGCGTCGACGCGGTCCTCGGTCTTGCCGAGGCGGTACTCGTAGAAGGCGTAGAGCACCGCTCCCGTGAACGCGGAGGCCACGCTGGCGCAGAACAGCAGACCGGCCAGCCCGAGGGCGGTGGTGGGGACGATCCGCCGCCAGAAGCCCGCTCGCGGCGCGCGGCTCGCGCTCCTCGGTCGCCATCGGGGGAGACGGTAGCCCGACGGTAGGGTGGACCGATGTTCGTGCTGCTCGCGGTGGTCTTCCTGGTGGTGCCCATCGCCGAGCTGTACGTGATCGTCCAGGTCGCCGGTGGGATCGGCATCCCCGAGACGATCCTCCTGCTGATCGGCATCAGCTTCGTTGGTGCCTGGTTGGCCCGGGTCAGCGGGTTGGGCGTCCTCAACCGGCTGCAGCGGACCGTCCGGCAGGGCAAGGTGCCCTCGGCGGAGCTGGTCGACGGTGCCCTGGTGCTCTTCGCCGGTGCCCTGATGATCACCCCGGGCTTCCTGTCCGATGCGTTGGCGATCTTCCTGCTGCTTCCGCCCACCCGAGCGGTGGTGCGAGCAGCGATCCTCCGACGCATCCGGGCCGGCGGGGGTCTGCTCCGGGTGGTGTCCACGATGCCAACCGGGCCTGGGGCCGCCCAACGCCGGCCCGGTGACGCCGATGTGTGGGACGTCGACGGGCTGGGAGGAACCGCCTGAGCGACCAGGCCTCGAACGATGACCTCGTCCGTCCCCACGCGCGACGGCGCCACGGTGATGCTCGTGCGGGACGGCGATCACGTCGAGGACCCCCTCGAGGTGTTCATGCTTCGTCGCCACCCGAGCACCGCCTTCGGGAGCGTCCACGTGTTCCCCGGCGGGGTGGTCGACTCCAGCGACCACGGCGCTCGACCTCGACGACTGCTGCCCGGGGCTCTCCGACGACGATGCCTCGCGACGGCTCGGCCTGCCCGCCGGGGGCCGGGCCTTCTGGGTGGCGGCCGGCGCGGGAGGCCTTCGAGGAGGCCGGCGTCCTGCTGGCCCGATACGCCGACGGCCAACCGGTGCGCTTCGACGCCGATCCGACGGTGGAGGCCCGGTTCGACGCCCACCGCCGAGCCGTCCACGCCGGTGCACGCTCGCTGCTGGCGGTGCTGGCGGCCGAGGCGCTCGTCCTCAGCGTCGACGAGATGCGCTACGTCGCCCACTGGATCACGCCCGAAGGGGCTCCCAAGCGGTTCGACACCCGCTTCTTCCTGGCCCGTGCCCCCGACGGGCAGGCGTACGTCCACGACGACGCCGAGCTGATCGGCAGCGAGTGGGTGCGGCCGGCCGACGCACTCGACCGGCACCGCGCCGGCGACTTCCCGCTGATCGAGCCCACCGTCCGCAGCCTCGAGGACCTCGGCCCGCCACCCGACGGCCGACGCGCTGCTGGCCGCCCACGACCGGGCTCCGGCCATCGTGCGGGGCCCGGCGTGAGCGCCGAGCCGGATCCCGACGACGCCGTCGAGGAGCGCCCAGCCCATCGTGCACGGCGTGGCCAGCGCG
This sequence comes from uncultured Microthrixaceae bacterium, assembly GCA_963795165.1. Classification (GTDB taxonomy): domain Bacteria; phylum Actinomycetota; class Acidimicrobiia; order Acidimicrobiales; family VFJN01; genus VFJN01. The sequence goes on from CAWCGT010000001.1 coordinate 1,859,234, forward strand.
CTGCAGCCCGCTGGTGCGCCGGATCGTGGCCGACAACCCGGGACCGATGACGGGCCCGGGCACCAACACCTACCTCGTGGGCATCGACGAGATCGTCGTCATCGACCCTGGTCCCGACGACCCGTCCCACCTCGATGCCATCGCCGGTTGCGGCGGCGACCGCATCCGCTGGATCGTCTGCACCCACACCCACATCGACCACTTCCCGGGGGTGGCCGGGCTCAAGGAGCGCACCGGCGCCGAGGTGCTGGCCTTCGACGCCCGCGACGGCCTCGAGATCGACCGACGGCTCGGCGACGGCGACCGCATCGAGGCCACCGAGTTCGTGCTCCGAGCGCTGCACACGCCGGGCCACGCCTCCAACCACCTGTGCTTCCTGCTCGAGCAGGAGCGGATGCTCTTCTCCGGCGACCACATCATGGAGGGCTCCACCGTCGTCATCCGACCCCCCGACGGCGACATGGCCACCTACCTCGAGCAGCTCGAGCGCCTCCAGGCCCTCCGGCCCCGGCTCCGGTCGATCGCCCCCGGCCACGGGCACCTCATCGACAAGCCCGCCGCCAAGATCGACGAGTACCTCGCGCCATCGGGCCATGCGCGAGGAGCAGGTGGTCGACCTGCTGGCCGCCGGCTGCGCCACGCGTCGCGGCCATGGTCGACGCAGCTCTACCCGGACCTGCGTGAGGAGCTGGTCCCCATGGCCGCAGGGCACCGTGTGGGCCCACCTCCGCAAGCTGGCCGACGAGGGCCGGGCCACCGGCGCCGACCAGGACGCCCCCTGGTCACCCGCCTGAGCGAGCTCCCGGCGTCAGGCGTCGAGCTCGTCGAGCGCCGCCACGGCGGCATCGAGCATGCGGGCGCTGCAGCCGGCCATCTCCGCCGGGGGGATGGCCTCGGTGAGGAGCCGGTCGGCGATGGCCCGGAAGGCGTCGGCGGCCGCCCCCTCGCCGAGCACGACGGGTTCGCCGTCGTCGCCGCCGGCCGACACCGCCGGCTCGAGGGGCACCTGACCGAGCAGCGGCACGCCGGCGTCGGCGGCCAGCGCCGCCCCACCGCCCTCCCCGAACAGCGCGTAGGTGGTGCCGTGCTCGCAGGTGAAGGCGCTCATGTTCTCGATGACGCCGGCCACCCGCAGGTAGCTCTTGCGCGCCATCGACACGGCCCGGCTGGCCACCTTCTGCGCCGCCTGGGCGGGGGTGGTGATCACGAGCACCTCGGCTCGGGGCAGCAGCTTGGCCACGCCCATCTGCACGTCGCCGGTGCCCGGGGGCATGTCGATGAAGAGGTAGTCGAGGTCGTCGCCCCAGGCGACGTCCTGGAGGAAGTGGGTGACGCCCCGGTTGAGCATGAGGCCGCGCCACATGAGCGCCTGCTCCTCGTCGTCCACCAGGAAGCCCATGGAGATGACCCGGAGCACGCCGTCGCCCACCCGCCGCTCGTGGGGGATCATCTGCTTCTTGCCGTCGCGCTCCTCGCCGGCCAGGCGACCGTCGACGCCCAGCATCCGCGGCACCGAGAAGCCCCAGATGTCGGCGTCGAGGACGCCGACCGTGCGGCCGGCGGCAGCCAGGGCGGCGGCCAGGTTCACCGTGACCGACGACTTGCCCACCCCGCCCTTGCCGGAGGCCACCAGGACCACCTTGGTGGTGGGCGCCAGGCGCGGTGTCCTCCGGGCGCTGGGCCACGTTCCACCGGGCCTTGGCCATGGCGGAGGACTTCTCCTCCTGGGTCATCTCCGTCCAGTCGAGCTTCACGTGGGTGACGCCGGGCAGCGACCCGACCCGGGCCCGCACGTCGCGCTGGATCTGGGCCCGGAGCGGGCAGCCGGCGGTGGTGAGGGCGATGGTGACGACCACCTCGCCGTCGGGCTCCACGCGGCGCCCTTGGCCATGCCCAGCTCGACGATGTCGCTGCCCAGCTCGGGGTCGATGACGCCCCGGAGGACGTCGAGCACGTCGTCGGGAGTCGGGAGGGGCGTGTCGGGCACCACCGGATTCTACCGGCGCGAGCCGTGTAAACTCCATGAGCGATGCCCGACCCGGTCCCCACTCCTGGCGCCCCTCGCCTCGAGCTGCTCAAGGCGCTGGGCGACAACACCCGCTACGCCATCTACCTCGAGCTGGCCCGGGCGCCGGCGCCGCTGGCCACCGCGCAGATCGCCGACACCCTGGGCCTGCACCCCAACACCGTGCGCCCCCACCTCGACCGGATGCGCGAGGTCGGCCTGCTCGAGGTGGTCACCGACGCCCAGGGCACGGTCGGGCCGCCCGCAGCACCGCTACTCCCTGGCCGCCGACGCCCCGTCGCTCGGGTTCGAGCCGCCGGCCTTCCCGGTGCTGGCCCGCATGCTGCTCCGCCTGGCGGCCACGGCCGGCGCCGCCGGCCGCCGACGCCGTCGACGCCGGCCGGGAGCAGGGCGCCGCCGCCGCCGCCCGCCATCGGCGCGCCGGCACCTGCGCCGAGGCGCTCGGCGCCGAGCTCGCCGCGCTCGGCTTCGACCCCGAGTCGGTGGTCGACGAGCGGCGCCGCCACCATCGCCTTCACCCACTGCCCGTTCCGGGAGCTGGCCGAGGCCAACCCGGAGCTCGTGTGCGGCCTGCACCGAGGCCTGGTGGAGGGCTTCGTCGACGCTCGCGGCGACGGCCAGGTGGTCGACTTCCACGACCTGGCCGACCGCCATCCGTGCCAGGTCGAGATCGCCGCCGTCGCCCCGGTAGCATGGCCCCCTGCAGACCCGGTCCCCGCAGGAGGCCCCACCCGTGATCACCCTCACCGACACCGCCGCCACCAAGGTCAAGGACCTCATCGAGGCCGAGGGCGAGCCGAACCTGGCCCTGCGGGTCGCGGTCCGCCCCGGCGGCTGCTCGGGCTTCAGCTACGAGATGTTCTTCGACACCGACGTCGCCGACGACGACAACCTCGTCGACTACTCCGGCGTGCAGGTCGTGGTCGACGCGTCGAGCGCCGAGCTCCTCGCAGGGCGCCACCCTCGACTACAAGGACGGCCTCCAGGGCGCCGGGTTCGCCATCGACAACCCGAACGCGCAGCGCAGCTGCGGCTGCGGCAAGTCCTTCAGCTGAGCCCGCCGCTCCATCGGCGGCAGGCAGGCCACCACGGCAGCGCGGGCGCGGCCGCCGCGATCTGCTCGGCCCGTGTCGATGGCGTCGCCCACCAGCACGCACCGGCGGGTGAGACGCACGCGCCACGAGCGTCGATCGGCGTCGGACTGATCGGCGCCGCTGGGCGGCTCGAGGCCCAGCGCCCGCCACGCCTTCCTCCCACGCCGACAGGGCTCGACGCAGGAGGACGGTCGCCGCCCGCACGCCGACCGTCTCGCTGGGCCAGCGCCACCGCGTCCTGGTGCTGCGGATCGAAGCGCCGCACCACCGCGTCGACGTCCTCCACGGGGTCGTCACCGGCCAGGTCGGCCCAGGCCCGCTCGGCCACCCGCAGCGTCCTCTAGGGCCCGGTCGCGCTGCACCCGCAGCAGGACCAGCTGCGTCGTCGCGGGCCGCCGTCGGCGCGCCGGGCGCCGAAGGCCTCGTCGGTGGTGGCCGCCACCTGCTGCAGCAGGCTGGTGGACTCCCTGGTGTCCTCGACCTGACGCTCGCGGCGACGGCGCAGGAAGCCGAGGAGACCCCTCGGCGCCGGCGGCGCCTCGGCCACCTCGACGGGTCGGCGGCACGACCGCGGAGCGGCCGGCCTCCAGCACGCGGCGAGTGGCCGCGGCGGCCGCCGCGGCCAGCCTCCTCCTCGTCGCCCCGAAGCCGCTCCTCGGCGGCCGCCACCGCCCGGCGGGCGTCGAGCACCGCCTCGGCCCGGTCCCGCACAGCGCTCGGGTGGATCGGCCAACCCGATGCCGCTGCGCGGCCAGCCGCTCCCCCACCTCGACCGCGGCCCGCTCGAGCGGTGCGCTCGACGATGCGCCGAGCCGATGCCACCCGGGCACCCAGGGCCACGAGCCCGGCGAGGTCGTCAGCGGTCACCGACGGGACGGCGGCCAGCTCGGTCAGCAGGGCGTCGGCCTCGTCGAGCGTGGCGCACAGCGCGGCCGTCGAGCTCGGCGGCCAGCTGATCGGCGCCAGCCGCGGGGTCGGCGGCGGGCTGCACGTGCAGCCCCGGCCTCGAGGTGAGGTTGGGCGGCCGGGGTCGACACGGCGCGTGACGTTACCGGTGGCGTCAGCCGAGCCGGGCGAGCGCCTCGTTCAGCTCCACCCCGTCGTAGATGGTGTCGAGCCGCTCGACCACCCGCCCGTCGGCTCCCGACCAGCACCAGGCGTCGGCTCGAAGGTGAGACCGAGCTCGCCCGACGATCGGTGCCCGTCTGCGTCGAGGTCCTCGACGGGGTCGGTCGTACACCTCGGCGTGGAGGAACCGGATGTCGGGGTGGTCGTCCACCACGGCGAGGAGCACGTCGAGCACCGGACCGCAGACAGCGATCTGGCAGAAGGCCGGGGTGGCGACCAGCAGGGCGATCGGACGACCCTCCTCGAGCGGCCTCGGCCAGGGTCAGGTCGTGCAGTGGGCACACGGGGTCGCTGGTGCAGATCGGGTCGACGCCCCGTGCGTCTGCGGCGGTGGGGGTGGCCAGCTTCGGGCAGCTGGGCGCCAGGCTGGATGACGGTGACGTCGTCCGGCGGCGTCGACCTTGATGGCCATCTCGACCGCCTCGCCGTCGATCTCGGCCCGTCCGGTGTAGATGCCCGGCTCGTCCACCGTGAAGCGCAAGCGGGAAGTAGGCCGCGGGCAGGCCCTCGGCGAAGCGGGCGACCTCGATGGCGTCGCCGACGGGCTGGCCGTCGGGATCGAGGACGGTGACCACGAGCGCTTCGGGCGTGTCGCCCACCGGGAGGAGCCCGTCGGCGTCGGCTACCCCGAAGGGAGCCCTGATCTCCGCGCCCGGCCACCAGCATCGGGAGCCCGCCGAAGAACTGCACCAGCGCCAGGTCGCCCGTCGGCGCTGTGCTGGTCGGAGCTGTCGCCACCCGGCCCGGCCCGCCGAGTGGCTCGTCGTCGCCGCAGGCCCCGAGCAGCACGGCGCCTGCGGCGGCACCCCCGCCGATCAGGAACTGGCGGCGCGAGACCGAGACAGGGCGGGGGGCATCGGCGGCGAACCTATCCTCCGCCCATGCCCGATCGCGAGTCAGCCGGCCACTCTCCAGCTGGAGGTCGACGGCCAGCAGGTGGAGGTGGCCGACCGCGGCGCCTCGCTGCTCGACGTGCTCCGCGAGGATCTCGGCTCTGCGATCCCCCAAGGACGGGTGCAGCCCGCAGGGCCAGTGCGGCTGCTGCACGGTGCTGGTCGACGGCCAGCCCGAGGGTGGCCTGCGTGACGCCCGCCCGGCGGGTCGCCGGCCGGTCGATCACCACCGCCGAGGGCCTGGCCCCCGAGGTCCGCGCGCCGCTGGGCCGACGCCTTCTGCGCCACCGGCGCCAGCCAGTGCGGGTTCTGCACCCCGGGCATCATCTGCCGCCTGGAGGGCCTGCGGGCCAAGGGCGCTGACGCCGGCGACCACGGGCCGGTCGAGCAGGCCCTGCTCGCCCACCTGTGCCGGTGCACCGGGTGGCGGACGATCCTCGATGCCTACGACCAGGCCGTCGAGCCCGCCCGCGGCCCGCCCGTCGCCGCGACCTCGATGCCGCCCGACGGCGCGCGAGCGCTGGAGGGCGGGGTGGCCCAGCAGGTCGTCTCCGGGGGTGGCGCTCGGCCAGGGCGGCTTCGCCGACGACACCGCTCCGCCCGACGCACTGGTGGCGGTCCCCGACGGAGCCGGGCGGTGGGTCGGTGGCCGAGACGCGGTCGAGGCGCGCGCCGCCGCGGGCAAGGTGCAGGGTCGCCGCACCACCGTCGAGGCCCGGCCACCGCTCGAGCTGCCCCCCGGGTCGACTGGGCGGCGGCCCTGCGCACCTCGTGGGTGGAGCCGGGCTACCTCGAGCCCGACGCCTCCTGGTGCGGCCCGGCGGCGAGCCGGCCTCCCCGCTCGCCAACGGCGGCGCCTTCGGCGGCAAGGAGGGCGCCGAGGCGGCAGCCGTGGCCCGGCGCCTGGCCGACGAGCACGGGCGGGCGGTGCGGGTCGCTGCTGGCGCGGGAGGACGTCGTGCGCCCGGCCCGAAGCGTCCGCCTGTTGCCGGCGGCGTGGACGCTGACGGACGCGGCGTGCTGCGGGTGGTGCGCACCCCTGGCATCGCCGAGGCCGTGCGCCTCGTGGCGCCCACTGCTGCAGGTGGAGGAGGTCGACGTCGCCGGGCCGCCCACCTCCGTCGCCCTCCGGGCCGCCGGGTGGGCCGAGGCCACCGTCCTGCTGGCCGGCGCGCGCGGTGCGGCTCGGCCCGGTCACCGACCCCCGCACGGGCGGCCGGGCCGACGCCGACCATCGCCGACGGCGTCGTCCGGGTGCGGGTGGAGGCCGGCGACCCGCTCGACGAGGTGGTGCTGCGGTCCTACGCCACCGGTGCCGCCCACATGGCGCTGTCGTGGGTCAGCTCCGAGGGGATCGCGGTCGACGGCGCCGGCGTGGTGCACGACCTCACCATCCGCTCCTTCGGCATCCTGCGGGCGGTCGACACCCCGCCGATCGAGGTGGAGGTGCGTCAGCGGTGCCGGGCCCTCCGTGCGAGGCTCCGACGCGGTGTTCGCCGCGGTGGCGGCGGCGGCGTGGCTCCACCTGGGCTGCCCGGTGGACTGGCCCACCGGCGCCCGCTGGCGCTGACAGACTGGGCACATGTCGACGCCCGTCGGCCCCTACACCCCGATCGTGCGCGCCGGCGACTGGCTGGTCGTCTCCGGGCAGGTGGGCATCCGTCGACGGCAAGCTGGTGAGCGGCGGCCTGGAGGCCGAGCTGCGGCAGGCCATCGCCAACCTCTCCGGGCTCCTGACGGCCGAGGGCGCCTCGCTGCACCGACGTCACCAAGACCACCGTGTTCCTCCGCCACCTGGGCGCCGACTACCCGAAGATGAACGAGGTCTACATGGAGCTCTTCGGCGACCACCGTCCCGCCCGGTCGGCCATCGGCGTGGCCGAGCTCCCCCTCGGCGCCTTGGTCGAGGTGGAAGCCTGGGCCCACGTCGGGGCAGGATGACGGCATGCTCGGCGCCCTGATCCTCGCCTTCATCATCCTCGTGGCCATCCCGGTGTCCATCGCCATGACCGGTGCCGTGGTGGCCGGCATCCTGGGCTGGTCGCTGAAGGAGAACGGCGAGGCCACCAACGAGGGCAGCGAGCTCATCGACCTCAACGTGCTAGGCGGCTTCGGGGTCAGACGCCCCAGCGGGACTGACCGAAGCGGTAGCCGACCGAGCGGACGGTCTGGATCAGGTTGGCGTGCTCCTCGCCGAGCTTGGCGCGCAGGCGCCGGATGTGGACGTCGACGGTGCGGGCCCCGCCGTAGTACTCGTAGCCCCAGACCCGGCGAGAGCAGCGTCTCGCGGGTGAACACCTTGCCGGGGTGCGCGGCCAGGAACTTGAGCAGCTCGTACTCCATGTAGGTGAGGTCGAGCGGCTTGCCGGCGATGGCCGCCTGGTAGGTCTCGAGGTTGAGGAGCAGGTCGCCGTACTCGACCAGCTCGGGGCGGGTGCCGCGACCGGTGCGCCAGAAGAGGTGCTTGAGCCGGGCCTCGAGCTCGCGGGGCTGGAACGGGTGGAGGCAGAAGTCGTCGAAGAGGTCGTCGCGCAGCTCGAGGTCGGCCAGCTGGGCGCCGACGACCAGCAGCAGCAGCGGCTCGAGGGGCAGGTCGCGCTTGCGCAGCGCCCGGCACACCGCGAAGGCACCCTCGGGGTCGTCGGCCGCCACCACGATGGCCCCCGACCAGCCGTCGCTCGGGCTCGGCACCCGCCAGGGCGCCCTCGTCGGCGACGGCCTTCCACGGGTAGCCGGCCAGGTCGAGCGCACTGGGCCAGCTCCGGCGGCACCGGGTCGGGGAAGACGAGGAGGGGTTCCATGGGCTAGGTCAGGACCAGCTCAGAGCCTGGGAAGGTACCGGTCGAGCTCGAACTGGGAGACCTGGGTCTTGTACTCGTGCCACTCGGCCCGCTTGTTGCGGAGGAACCACTCGAAGACGTGCTCGCCGAGCGCCTCGGCCACCAGCTCCGATCGCTCCATCTCGTCGAGCGCCTCGGCCAGCGACCCGGGGAGGATGGAGATGCCCTCGGCCAGCCGCTCCTCCTCGGTGAGCTGGTAGAGGTTGGCCAGGGTCTCGGCGGGCAGGTCGTAGCCCTCCTCGATGCCCTTGAGGCCGGCGGCCAGGACCACCGAGAAGGCGAGGTAGGGGTTGCACGCCGGGTCGGGCGCCCGGAACTCGATGCGGGCGGAGTCGGCCTTGCCCGCCTTGATCGGCGGCACGCTGACCAGCACCGAGCGGTTGTTGCGGGCCCAGGTCACGTAGGACCGGGGCCTCGAAGCCCACCACCAGCCGCTTGTAGGAGTTGACCCACTGGTTGGTGACCGCGGTGATCTCCCGGGCGTGCGTGAGCACGCCGGCGATGAAGCCGCGGGCCACCTTGGACAGGTTGCGGTCGTCGCCGGCGTCGTGGAAGGCGTTGGTGTCGCCCTCGAACAGCGAGAAGTGGGTGTGCATGCCCGAGCCCTGCACGCCGGCGAGGGGCTTGGGCATGAAGGTGGCGTGCACCCCGGCCTCGAGGGCGATCTCCCGCACCACCAGCCGGAAGGTCATGACGTTGTCGGCCATCGTGAGGGCGTCGGTGTAGCGGAGGTCGATCTCGTGCTGGCTGGGGGCGTCCTCGTGGTGGCAGTACTCCACCGGGATGCCCATGGCCTCGAGGGTGTGGATGGTGCGCTGGCGCAGGTCGGAGGCCACGTCGGCGGTGGTGAGGTCGAAGTAGGACGCCTGGTCGAGCGGCTGCGGCGGCGTGCTGGGGTCGGCGTCGGCGAAGTAGAAGAACTCCATCTCGGGGGCGGCGTAGAAGGTGAAGCCCCGCTCGTGGGCCTTGTCGAGGTTGCGGCGCAGCACCTGGCGGGGGTCGCCCTCGAACGGCGTGCCGTCGAGGTTGGTGATGTCGCAGAACATGCGGGCCGACGGTGCCGTGGCGTCGGCCCACGGGAGCAGCTCGAAGCTGTTGGGGTCGGGGCGGGCCAGGACGTCGCTCTCCTGGACCCGGCTGAAGCCGTCGATGGCCGAGCCGTCGAAGTGCATGCCCTCGTCGAAGGCGCCCTCGAGCTCGGCCGGGGAGATGGCGAAGGACTTGAGCTGGCCGAGCACGTCGGTGAACCAGAGCCGGATCAGCCGGACCCCTCGCTCCTCGACCGTGCGCAGCACGTAGTCCCGCTGGCGTTCCATGGTGCGGCCATGATGGCAGGCGGCCCCGCCAGACGGAACCTGGCTTGCCGCCCGGTTCACATAGCGTTCACACTCGGGAAACGGCCGGGAAACCGCGCGCTGCGAGCGTGAGCCGCGGCATCCCACCGACCACCACCCCTCCGTGGAGGAAAGGAACCCGTGGCGTACAAGGCTGAGTACATCTGGATCGACGGCACCGAGCCGACGGCCAAGCTGCGCTCGAAGACCAAGATCCTCGAGGACGGCGTCAAGGACCTCCCGATCTGGGGCTTCGACGGCTCGTCCACCAACCAGGCGCCCGGCGACAAGTCCGACTGCGTGCTGCAGCCGGTGTTCAGCTGCCCCGACCCGATCCGCGGCGGCGACAACATCCTCGTGATGAGCGAGGTGCTGCTACATCGACATGAAGCCGCACCCGACCAACACCCGCCGCAAGTGCGCCGAGGTCGCCGAGAAGTACGCCGACCAGGAGCCGATCTTCGGCATCGAGCAGGAGTACACGTTCTTCAAGGACGGCCGCCCCTACGGCTTCCCGTTCGGCGGCTTCCCGGCCCCGCAGGGCGGCTACTACTGCGGCGTCGGCGCCGACGAGGTCTACGGCCGCGACGTCGTCGAGGCGCACATCGACGCCTGCCTCGACGCCGGCCTCCACCTCTCCGGCATCAACGCCGAGGTCATGCCCGGCCAGTGGGAGTTCCAGATCGGCCCGGTGGCCGCCCCGCAGGTGGGCGACGAGCTGTGGATCGCCCGCTGGCTGCTCTACCGCATCGCCGAGGACTTCGACGTGTCGGCCACGCTCGACCCGAAGCCCGTCAAGGGCGACTGGAACGGCGCCGGCGCCCACACCAACTTCTCCACCAAGGCCATGCGCGAGGGCTACGACGCCATCATCACCGCCTGCGAGGCGCTCGGCGCCGCGGCGTCGAGGAGCACGTCGCCCTCTACGGCGCCGGCATCGAGGAGCGCCTCACCGGCCTCCACGAGACCGCCCCGTGGACCGAGTACAGCTACGGCGTGTCCGACCGCGGCGCCTCGGTGCGCATCCCGTGGCAGGTCGAGGTGGACAAGAAGGGCTACATCGAGGATCGCCGGCCCAACGCCAACTGCGATCCCTACGACGTCGCCTACATCATCATCGACACGATCTGCAGCGCCCTGGCCAAGTAGCCAACCCCGCACCCCCGCAACCGCCGCAGCTTGTGGTGATTCCGTGCCGGAACGGCACGGAATCACCACAGATGCGTTGAAGGGAGGGCGCCCGTCCGGGCGCCCTCCCTTCGCGTTCGCCCAGTCGACTCACTCCGGTCCGGTGGCCTCCGCCTCGATGGAGGTCTCCGACTCGCAGCCGGCGGCCTGGTCGTAGCCCCGTCCGCCGTCGCAGCTGTCGGGGCCGCCGCCGTCGTCGCCGAAGAAGGCATCTCCGAGGAGGACGTCGTCGCCGTTGCCGCCCCGGATCGTGTCGGCGCCGAGGGTACCGACCAGGAAGTCGTCGCCGTTGCCGCCGTCGACGAGGTCGCTCGGCCCGGGTCCGCCGAAGAGCTCGTCGTTCCCGTTGCCGCCGTACACCTTGTCGCTGCCGGCTTGCCCGGTGGCGAAGTCGTCGCCGTTGCCGCCCCGAAGGGTGTCGTCCCCGTCGGCCTTGGCTCCCGGCTGCGGCGGGTTGTCTGCCGGTACCGGAGAAGTCCCCGCCAGCCAGCCCGTCGTTGCCGTTGCCACCGTCGATGACGTCATCGCCGTCGCCGCCGAGGAGGAAGTCGTCGCCGTTGCCGCCGTAGATGGTGTCGTGGCCGCCCAGGCCACACACGAAGTCGCTGCCGTCACCGGCGTGGATGACGTCATCCCCCGGCGTGCCGTAGATGACGTCGTCACCCGAGGTGCCGGTGGTGCCTGCCACGGTCGCCTCGTGCGGCGAGCTGCACGTGTCATCGGGTTCGGCCGCGCCGGCCGGGACCGATGTGAGCGCCCCTGCGACGACCAGCACCGCCGCCGCAGACGTGATTCGAGTGATTCGCATGTTCCCTCCACTGCTCGTCGGTGGGCACGCTCGCCCACCGCCTGCATCAAAGCGACTCTTTTCGCACCGGGCCAGGGTGCTGGCTCCCGAGCCGAGGGAGTGCCACCCACACCCCGCACCCACACCCGCAGCTTGTGGTGATTCCGTGCCGTTTCGGCACGGAATCACCACAGATACGTAGAAGGGAGGGCGCCCGTTCGGGCGCCCTCCCTTTCGCTGTCAGCCCTGCGCAGGTGTCCTACGGTGCTCGGCATGGAAGACCGCTCGCCCCATGAGGTCCTCGAGCTGGTGGCGCAGGAGGACGTCGAGTTCGTCGACCTTCGGTTCTGCGACCTGCCGGGGGTGATGCAGCACGTGTCGATCCCGGCGGCGGTGCTCGACGAGGGCCAGTTCGAGGACGGCCACGCCTTCGACGGATCGTCGGTGCGGGGCTTCCAGGAGATCCAGGAGTCGGACATGGTGCTGATCGCCGATCCCACCACCGCATATCTCGACCCGTTCCGCCGTCGCAAGACGCTGGTGATGCACTGCTACGTGGCCGATCCGGTGACGGGGGAGCGCTACCGCCGAGACCCGCGCTACGTGGCCCAGAAGGCCCAGGAGCACCTGTTCTCCACCGGCCTGGCCGACACCGCCTACTTCGGGCCAGAGCCGGAGTTCTTCATCTTCGACGACGTGCGCTTCGAGACCACGCCGAACGGCTCCATGTACCGGGTGGACTCGGTGGAGGGGCAGTGGAACACCGGCACCGACGAGCGGCCCAACCTCGGCTACAAGCCCCGCACCAAGGAGGGGTACTTCCCCACCCCACCGATGGACCACTACATGGACCTTCGCTCCGACATGGCCGTGGCCCTCCACGATGTGGGGATCGAGACCGAGCTGCACCACCACGAGGTGGCCTCGGGCGGACAGGGCGAGATCGGCATCCGCTTCGACACCCTGCTGGCGATGGCCGACAAGCTGATGACCTTCAAGTACGTGCTCAAGAACGTGGCCTGGGCGGCCGGGAAGAGCCTCACGTTCATGCCCAAGCCGGTGTTCGAGGACAACGGCTCCGGGATGCACACCCATCAATCGCTCTGGAAGGGCGGCGAGCCGCTCTTCTACGACGAGGCGGGCTACGCAGGTCTGAGCGACTTGGCTCGCTGGTACATCGGCGGGCTGCTGCACCACGCCCATGCCGTCATCGCGTTCACCAACCCCACCACCAACAGCTTCAAGCGCCTGGTGCCCGGCTACGAGGCGCCGGTCAACCTCGTGTACTCCCAGCGCAACCGCTCCGCCGCCTGCCGGATCCCGCTGGGCCAGCGCAGCCCCAAGGCGAAGCGGGTGGAGTTCCGCTGCCCCGACTCCACCTCGAACCCCTACCTGGCCTTCTCCGCCATGCTGCTGGCCGGCCTCGACGGCATCGCCAACCGCATCGAGCCGCCCGACGCCGATGGACAAGGACCTCTACGACCTCCCGCCCGAGGAGCTGGCCCAGGTCCCGCAGGTGCCCGGCTCCCTCGAGCAGGCGCTCGATGCGCTCGAGGCCGACAACGACTTCCTCCGGGTCGGGGACGTCTTCACCGACGACCTCATCGACACCTGGATCGCCTACAAGCGCTCCCACGAGGTCGACGCCCTGCGGCTCCGCCCCCACCCCTACGAGTTCACGCTCTACTACGACATCTGACGAGCACCGGCCTCGCGTGGCGGGGATGCATCGTGGGGCGCGCGGTCGTCCCGGGCCGCACGGCGGGCCGTCATAGCCACGCCGTGCGGCGCCTGGGGAGACCGATCGCCGGTGGGGATCAGCGGCTCTGCATGCAGCGCTCGGCGGCGTCGGCTGACAGCTCGGTGCAGCGCTCGGCTGCGGCGGCCAGCGCACGGCGCTCGGCGGCGTCAGCCGAGAAGCGGCCCTCGCGCGCAGCGTCGACAGCAAGGGCCGGCTCGCTGACCCGCTCCACTGCCGGTGCCGGTCGCTGAGCCTCCGAGCCGTCGAAGAGCCCTGCGGCGCCGGCGGCGCCGGCGATGGCGAGCAGACCGGCGGCCAGCGCCGCCCACCACCGCATGGCGTGACCAGGCGAGGCGGTCGGGCTCAGGGTGTCGAACTGCTGGGTCACGTCGGTCATGGTCGTCTCCTTGGTCGTCGGAGCCGGGTGGCTCCCTGGGACGTAGGCGTACGAACCGACCGAACGATGTTCAGACGGACTGAACGGATGTAGAACGAGACAGACCGCCGTCGAACGGAGGACGGGGTGCGGCAAGCCGATGACGCGCTGGCGCCGGGCACACTGGTCGGCCGGGACGGGGAGCTGACCCTTCTGCGCCTCGGTCTCGACGCCGCAGTGGCGGGGCGGAGCCAGCTGTTCCTCGTGGCCGGCGAGGCGGGGATCGGCAAGACCCGGATCACCGACGAGCTCGCCCGAACGGCCAGGGACCGCGACGTCCTCGTGGCGTGGGGGCGGTGCTGGGAGGCAGGCGGTGCGCCGGCGTACTGGCCCTGGGTGCAGGTGCTGCGGACCTGCCTCCGAGAGCCCGTCGATGCGATCGACAAGCCAGAGGTGAGCCAGGCCGTCGAGGAGCTGGCCCAGCTCCGGGCCGACGCCACCTCCCCCTCGACCGCCGCGGAGACGGCGCGCTTCGACCAGTTCGACGCCGTCACCACCTTTCTTCTCGACGTGGCCCGGCAGCGGCCGATCCTGCTGCTCCTCGACGACCTCCAGTCGGCCGATGCGTCGTCGCTGTTGCTCCTCCGGTTCCTCGCCAAGCAGATGGACGAAGCGCCGCTGATCGTGGTCGGCACCTTCCGTCGGGAGGACCTCCTTCCCGACCTACCGCTCACGGAGGCGGTCGCCGACCTCACCCGCCTGCCCAACGCCCGTCGACTCGATCTGACGGGCCTCGACGGGCCCGCGGTGGCCCAGATGGTGGAGACGGTCACCGGAGTCCGGCCGTCGGCCCCTGTCACCGCCGCCCTGTTGCAGGAGACGGCGGGCAATCCGTTCTTCGTGTCGGAGATCAGCCGGCTGGCCTCGGCGGAGGGTCGGCTCGAGGAGGTCGACCCCTCCTACTGGGAGCGGACGATCCCCCAGGGCGTCCGACAGGTGGTGAGGTTGCGGGTCGACCGGCTGTCGCGCGAGTGCGCCCGCGTCCTGAGCTTGGCGTCGGTCCTCGGCCGCGACTTCGAGGCTCGGCAGCTCACCCGCCTGAGCGGCCTGGAGCTCGAGGACCTCGAGGAGATCCTCGACGAAGCGGTCCGCGCCGGCCTGGTGGCCGGCGACCGGCTGGCGCCGGGGACCGCACGCTTCTCCCACGCTGTCGTGCGGGACACCCTCTACGACGAGCTGCCGGCGTCGCACCGGGCGCGCCTGCACGTGCAGGCCGGTGAGCTCCTCGAAGCCGACGGCGGCGGCGACGCTCGGTCGGCCGAGGTCGCCCACCACTTCTTCCACGCCGGGCCCCGGGCCGGCGCGGCGCGCACCGTCACCTGGGCACGCACCGCCGGAGACCACTCCCTGGCCCTCCTGGCCTACGAGGAGGCCGTCAGGCTCTACAGCATGGCGCTCACCGCGCTCGACTGGGCGGACGGATCAGATCCGCAGGCAGAGTGCGACCTGCAGCTCGCCTTGGCCGATGCCTCGAGCCGTGCGGGCGATCTCGGCGGGTGCCGGAAGGCCTTCCTGCGCGCCGGTGAGCTGGCCGAGTCGCTGGGCGACCGTCGGGCGTTCGCTCGCGCCGCCCTCGGCGTTGGGGGCCGCTTCGTCTGGCTCCGGGCCTCAGCCGATCCGAAGATGATGCCGATGCTCGAGCGGGCCCTCGCCTCGCTCGGTGACGACGAGCCCGACCTGAAGGTGCGGCTCATGGCCCGGATCGCCGGCGCCAAGCGGGACGAGGTGGACCGGGCCTCTCGGGACGAGCTGAGCGCGCAGACCGTGGACCTTGCCCGTCGGTCCGGGGACGTCGGTCTCCTCGCCTATGCCCTCGCCGGCCGACACGCCGCCCTCCTCGGACCCTCGCACGCCGGCGGCCAGATGCCGCCCGACGAGCTCCTTGCCGTGGCCACCGCTGTGGGCAACCGGGAGCTCGAGTTCGAGGGCCGGACGCACTGCCTCCTCGCGGCGCTCGAGCAGGGAGATGCCCCCACGGCGCTGCGGATGCTGGCGCTGATGGAGGAGATCGCTGACGAGCTCCACCAGCCGGCCCAACGCTGGATCGTCCTCGCCGGACGGGTCCTGTTCGTCCTGCTGCGCGGCGACACCGAAGGGGCCGAGGAGCTCATCTCGGAAGCCACGGCCGTCGGCCTGCAAGCCCAGAACTGGGACGCCCAGGTGTTCGCCGACGTCCAACGGTTCGTGCTGCTGCGGGAGCAGGGACGACTCGAGGAGATGCGCGACGGCGTCCAGGCGTCGGTCAGCCGCTACCCCACGCGACCCCTGTTCGTCTGCATGGCGGCCGCGCTGGCGATCGACCTCGCCGAACCGTCGGAGGCACGGTCGATCGTCGACGCCTTCGCCGCCGACCGCTTCGAAGGCGTGCCGCTCAACAACGACTGGTCGCTGTCGACGTCCCTGCTCGCTGAGGTGCTCTACGCGCTGGGCGACGCCCAGCAGGCCAGCGACCTCTATGCCGTCGTCCAGCCGGCGGCCGGACGGTGCGTAGAGACGCTCGAGGCATCCGTCGGGGCCATGGACCGTGCGCTCGGCCTGCTGGCCGCGACCACGGGGCAGCTCGACCTCGCCGTCAACCACCTCGAAGCTGCGCTCGCGCTCAACGAGCGGATGGCCGCCCGACCGTGGGTCGCCCACACGCGGGTTTCGATGGCCGAGGTGCTGGCCCGCCGGGGTGGCGCCGGCGACGCCGATCGAGCCCGGGCCGAGGTGGAACGGGCGCGCGAGGTCAGCCGCCACCTCAGCCTGGCCCGGCTGGAGGCGCGGATCGACGACTTCCTGGCGGCCGACGCCATCTCCGCCCGGCCCGCCACGGCACGCACCGCCCCCGCCGTTCCCCGCCCGGGTCAGTTTCGCTGTGAGGGGGATGTGTGGGTGGTCGGGCTCGACGGATCCGAGCACCGGATCCGAGGCACGAAGGGGCTCCGGTACGTGGCCACCCTCCTCGCGGTGCCAGGCGACCAGGTCCACGTGCTCGACCTGGTGGGTGCGGTGGACGCTGACGCGCGCCAGTCGGCGCGACGCGCCGATCCCGACCTCCCATCGGTAGGGCTCGGCGGCGCGGACGAGGTGCTCGACGAGCAGGCCCGCGCCGCCTACCGGGAGCGGATCGAGGCGCTCCAGGAGGAGAAGGATGAGGCCGAGGAGTGGCGCGACATCGAGCGGGCGAGCCGGGCGCAGGAGGAGCTCGACTTCTTGATCCAGGAGCTGGCCGTCGCGTCGGGGCTCGGGGGTCGCAGCCGATCGTTCACCACGGACGCCGAGCGGGCACGGGTCAACGCCACCCGGGCGATCCGCGCCGCGATGTCGAAGATCGGTGAGCACGACCCGCAGCTGGCGTGGCACCTCGACAGGAGCGTCCGCACAGGGATGTTCTGCTGCTACGAGCCCGACCGGGAGGCGCCAGTGGCGTGGCAGCTGGGGTGATCAACGACGACGAGCCCTGTCTGTAGCGTCACGGGATGCGTGGAGTGACGAGGGTGGGGCTCGTCATGAGCTTGGTGGTGCTGGTTGCGTGCGGCGGGACGGGCGCAACCGACGAGTCCGCGGTGGAGCGAGCGGCCCTGACGACCACCACGACCACCGCCACCACGACCGTGCCGACCACCACCACGACCACGGCGCCACCGACCACCACGACCTCCACGACTGCCCCGCCGCCGCCCACCACGGCGGCGGCGCCCCGGCCCCCGTCGTGCTGCGCCCACTGGACCATCGAGCCCTACCGGGGGGTGGGGGCATGGGTGGACGTGTTCGACTGGACCCTCACCCACAGCAACGGCAACCCGGCTGTGGGCCTCGACGACATCGACGCCATGCCCGGCGCCGGCGTGCGCACCCTGTTCATCCAGACGGCCCGGCCCACCAGCCCCGCCGACGTGGTGGAGCCCGACCGGCTCCGGCGCATCATCGCCCGCGCCCACGGCGTGGGCCTGCGGGTGGTCACCTGGTACCTGCCGACCTTCGTGGACCTGGAGGTCGATCTGCGGCGGTTGACAGCGGCGGCCGCCCTGCCGGTCGATGGGCTCACCGTGAACGTCGAGTCCGAGGAGGTGCCCGATCCCGACGAGCGCAGCCGTCGACTGGTGGAGCTCAGCCGCCGCCTCAAGACCCGCCTCGGCGGCGCCTTCCTCGGCACGGTGATCCTCAACCCGCTGGCCCTGGAGGACCTCGCCCCGCAGCGGTGGCCCGACTTCCCCTGGGCCGCCATCGACCCCTTCTACGAGGTGTGGCAGCCGATGCTCTACGTGAGCTACCGGCCGGCCGGGACCGAGCTGCGCGACGCCCGCCGCTACACCTCCCTGTCGATCGCCCGGCTCCGCGGCCACGTGGGTGACGACGCCATCCACCCCGTCACCGGCATCGGCAACCTGCTGAGCCAGGAGGACTTCGACGGCTACGCCCGAGCCGCCATCGAGGCCCGATCCGTCGGCGGCGGCGTGTACGACTGGGCCACCACGCCGCGGCCGATGTGGGCTCGGCTGTCCGGCATCGGCGCCTGAGCCCGCCGAGCGCGAGGCTCTCCGGCGTGCCCGACCCTCTCGTGCCCCTCCCCGCCCAGCCCGCCGGGGTGCCCTGGCCCACCGTCGACTGGCCCGAGGGCGGGCCGCTCCCGACAGCCGCCGCGGCGGCGATGGACGAGATGTTCGAGGACACCGCCACCTACGAGCGCACCTTCGCTGTGCTCGTGGTGCAGGGCGGCCGCCTGATGGCAGAGCGCTATGCCGGGGAGCTCGACCGGTGGGACCGTCCCAACGAGCCAGTCGACCGCACCACCCGGCTGCTGAGCTGGTCGATGACCAAGTCGTTCCTGCACGCTGCCGTCGGCATCGCGATGGATGACGGGCTGCTCGCCCTTCACGAACCTGCGCCCGTCCCGGAGTGGGCCGATCCCGCCGACCCTCGTCACGCCATCACCCTCGAGCACCTGCTGACCATGCGCGATGGCCTGGACTTCAGGGAGGACTACCTCGACGGGCAGACCTCTCACGTGATCGACATGCTCTTCGGTGAAGGGCAGGGCGACGTGGCCGGCTACGCCGCTCGGCGCCCGCTGGCCGCACCCCCCGGCACCCGGTACAGCTACTCGTCGGGCACCAGCAACATCGTGGCCCGGATCCTTGGCGACGCCCTCGGGGGCGAGGACGCCACTCGTGCCTTCCTCCGCGATCGCCTCTTCCGGCCGATCGGCATGCCCGACGCCGAGCCCCGCTTCGACGCAGCCGGCACCTTCGTCGGCTCGTCCTACCTGCTCGCCCCAGCCCGGCAGCTGGCCAAGCTCGGCTTGCTGTACCTCCGTGACGGGTCCTGGGACGGCGCGAGGCTGCTGCCCCAGGGGTGGGTGGATCACGCTCGCCGCCAGCGGTCATGGGACCGGGTCGACGACGTGGGCCACGGCGCGCACTGGTGGACCACCGAGGATGAGCGTGGCACGTTCCGCGCCGCTGGCTACGAAGGCCAGATGATCGTCGTCTGTCCGGCCCACGACCTGCTGGTCGCGCGGCTCGGCAAGACGGACGCCGCCCACAAGCCGGACCTCGCCACGTGGCGGGACCGGATGGTGGCCGCCTTCGACTGAGCCAGAGTTGGGGCGATCTGCACGCTCCGTAGTTGACCCCTCACAGCACTTGCGCCACCACGCAGAGTGGGAGATCCTGCTCTCTCACGGCAGAACGCCGCGAACCGGACAGAGGGGCGGAGACATGGGCAAGGGACAACGGGCGGTTCGAGCGATGGCAGGCGTGGTGCTGGCGGGCGGGCTGCTCGTGGGGCTCACGGGGTCGGCCAGCGCTGCGCCCTCGGAGGAGTGCAGCACCTCGCACCACAGCGACACCGGGCACGGTGCCAACCAGAGCGGGGCCTACGACAGCACCTGCGACGGAAGCGCCTCGGAGAACGGCAAGGGCAACGGCAAGGCGACCGGCAAGCCCTGTGCAGGGTGCGTGGGCAACGCCGACGACAAGAACCCGCCGGGGCAGATGCCCGACGGCACCGACGCCAACGCCGGCTACGAGTGCGACCGCAATCAGGGTGTGGGCCAGGGAAACCCCGCCCACAGCGGCTGCACCTCCGACGAGTACCCGCCCTCCGGCGGGCACGGGTAAGCGGGCGGCGACGGGCGGCTGCTCGGGGACTGACCCCGGGTGGCCGCCCGAGGCCCGTCGCTAGGGCCGGGGGTGGCCTTCGTCGTACTTCTCCTTGCCCTCGGCCTCCTCCTCGAAGCGGCGCTCGGCGGCGGCCTCGTCGCCGCCCTCCTCGGCCACCAGCTCATCGGCCAGGTCGGCGTCTCGGGCGGCGTTCTGACCGAACCAGTCGTCGACGGTGGAGTTGTCCGGCTCCTCGATGGAGCCGTCGGGGTTGTCCTTGGCCTGCTGCGGATCTGCCATGCGCCCCGCCCTTCCCCGAACGACCGTCGGCCAGTCGCTCACGCTGCGGGTGCTGTGCCCTAGCCTCCGGCCCACATGAGACGACACCTCGCAGCGCCGGCCGGACGGACGAGGCGGGTCCTGGCGGGCACGCTGGCGATCTCGCTCTCCCTCGGGATGCTCGCCGCCGCTCCCAGCTCCGCCACCACCGATGGAGGCGGCGGTTGGGCGGCGCGTGGGTCGCACCCGCACCCGTTGCGCGGAGGCGACCACCCCTCCACCCTCGTCGGCGGGCTGCACGAGGCCGCCGAGCGGGGCCGCGGCACGGTGACCGTCGTGGTGGAGTCGCCCGACGCCTCGGCCGCTCGACGAGCCATCGCCCGGGCGGGGGGCACCGTCGAGCAGGCGGTGCCCGGCCTGGTGGAGGCGTCGGTCCCCGCCGCCGCCCTCGATGCCCTGGCCGACGACGATGGCGTGACCTTGGTGCGCCCCCCCTACCCGATCCGGCCCGCCGTGGAGAGCGAGGGCGTGGAGGAGACGGGGGCGTCGGCCTGGCGACCTCAGGGCACCGGCGATGGCACCAAGGTGGCCATCCTCGACGGCGGCTTCGCCGGGTACCTCGCCAAGCTTGGGACGGAGCTCCCCCTCGGCATGGAGACCGACTTCGGCCGCTGCACCGATCTGGGTCTCACGTCCGACCACGGCACGGCGGTGGCCGAGATCGTCCACGACATGGCGCCCGACGCCGAGCTGCGCCTCATCTGCATCGAGAGCGACGTCGACTTCATCAGCGCCATGAGCACCATGGCGGCCAACGGCATCGACGTGGTGAACGGGTCGTTCGGCTTCATCCTCAACAGCCGCCTCGACGGCAGCGGACCCGTTGGCGCCGCGGCCGCCGCCCTGCGCGACCAGGGCATCCTCTACGTGGCCTCGGCCGGCAACTACCAGGGCCGCCACTTCAACGTGAACGCCGCCGGCGACCCGGTGGAGGGCATCACCTTCGCCGAACCCGAGCTCAGCCTCGCCGACAACGTCGACATCTCCAGCGGCGACACCATCCAGGTGACCCTGCCGCCGCTGGGCGTGGGGTTCGTGGGCGTCCAGTGGGACGCCTGGCCCACCACCCGCCAGGACTTCGACCTCTTCGCGAAGCATCCGTCGTGCGAGGGCTCCGCCAGCCTCAACGATCAGGCCGGGTTCGGCGAGACCCCGCGAGGCCCAGCGCTGCCCCCGTGGGAAGCGATGATCATCGAGAACTGCCTCGCCACCCCCCAGGTGTTCGAGGTGTTCGTCGACCGCTGGTACGGCAGCGGGACACCCCGGCTCGACTTCTGGTTCGACGGCGACATCACCAGCATCGAGAACACCAGCGGCGGCTCCGTGGCCGACCCGGCGACCTCGGCGGCCGTGCTGGCCGTGGGCGCCCACTGCGAGAGCAGCGGCACCACCCAGCCCTACAGCAGCCGGGGGCCCACCATCGACGGGCGGATCAAGCCCGACATCTCCGGCCCCGACGCCACCAGCAGCAGCGTCTACGGACCCCAGACCAGCTGCAGCAGCGCCTTCACCGGCACCTCGGCCTCCGCCCCCCACGTCGCCGGGGCCGCCGCCCTCCTGCTCGAGGCCAACCCCGCCCTCGACGTGGCCGAGCTGCAACAGCTCCTCGAGGACAAGGCGCAGGAGGCCGGCGCCGCCGGCAAGGACAACGCCTACGGCTCCGGGCGGCTGCGCATGGGGCCCAGCGGCAGCGCGTCCCGTGCCGCCCGCCCGAGCCTTCACGGGCACCAGCCCCGTCCGCCTCTTCGACAGCCGCTCCGGCCCCCAGTACCCCGCCGAGATCCCGAACCGCACCACCCCCCTCGGCCCCAACGGCAAGGTGAAGGTGAAGGTGCGCGACATCGTCGGCGTGCCCAGCGACGCCACCGCCGCCGTCCTCAACGTCACGGCCGTGGCGCCGACCGCGGCCGGGCTGGCTGACCGTGCACCCGGGCGGGACGGTGCCCAACGC
Source organism: uncultured Microthrixaceae bacterium (assembly GCA_963795165.1). GTDB lineage: Bacteria > Actinomycetota > Acidimicrobiia > Acidimicrobiales > VFJN01 > VFJN01. Next base: position 1,881,077 of record CAWCGT010000001.1, read on the forward strand.
CTCCAACCTGAACTTCGGCGTCGGGCAGACGGTGGCCGTCCACGTCACCGCCACCGTCGGATCCGACGGCACCGTGGAGGTGGTCAACGCCCTAGGCAGCACGCACGTGGTCGTGGACCTGGCCGGGTGGTACGGCCCCACCGGCTCGGTCGGGCCGGCCACTGGCCGCCTCAACATGCTCGCGGCGCCTGCCCGCGCGATGGACAGCCGCGGCGGCACCCCGCAGGGGTACGCCGAGGGCGCCTTCGGGCCCGCGGGCCGCACCACCCCCATCCCCGAGGACGGCGAGCTCGCCGTACAGGTGGCAGGCCTGGGTGGCGTCCCGGGCGCCGCTACGGCCGTCGTCATGAACGTGACCGCGGTGGGTCCGACCAAGCCCACCTACCTCACCGCCTACCCCGCGGGGCAGGCCCGGCCCACCGTCGTCCAACCTCAACGCCGCCGCCGGGCAGACCATTGCCAACCTGGTGGTGATGCCCGTGGGCCCCGGTGGCATCGTCCGCTTCTACAACCAGCGCGGCGGCACCCACCTCGTGGTCGACGTCGTGGGCTGGATGCAGTCCGGCGTGGGCGCCGGCTACGTGGCCCTCGATCCGCCGACGCGGGATCTCGACACTCGAACCGGCACCGGGCTGCGGCTGGGAGCGCTGGGTCACGGAACCACCTTCAAGCTGATGGTGCAGCGCCTCAACGGCGTACCCGCCGACGCCGCCGCCGTGATGCTCGGCGTCGTCGCCGTCAGCCCCACCGAGAGCGGGTGGCTCACCGTCTACCCGGGCACGGCCTCGCTGCCGGGCACGTCGAACCGTGAACTTCGCGCCGGGTCAGGTGGTGGCCAACGCAGTGGTGGCCCGCCCGGGCAACGACGGCACGGTCGCGATCAACAACGCTCGGCGGCACCACCCACGTGGTGAGCGACCTGGCCGGGTACTTCGTCGACCCCGCCAACCAGCCGTAGCCCTCCAGGAGGTCAGGGGCGGAGCACCGAGCCGTCGTCGTCGAGGCAGCCGGCCGCGGGCGTGGTGGCATCGGGGCCGCCGGGCGGGCACGGCTCCAGCACCCGTGAGGTGGTGGAGGACCCCGGCAGGGTGGACGGGGTGAGACCAGGGTCCTGCCCGGAAGCGCAGCCAGCTACCACGACGAGGAGCCCGGCGAGCAGCCGCCTCACCCGAAGCTCGAGCGCAGGGCGCGACCGGCTAGGTCAAGAGCGTGGCGCCCGTCCTCGAGCATCGTCGTCATCGCGAAGAAGCCGTGGATCATGCCCGTCGTAGCGCACGGCGTCGACGGCGACACCAGCATCTCTGAGGGCGGCGGCGTAGGCCTCCCCCTCGTCGCGGAGCGGGTCGTACTCAGCAGTGATCACCAGCCCCGGAGGGAGCCCGGCCAGGCTGTCGGCGTACAGCGGTGAGACGGCCGGGTCCTTCGGATCGTGCCCACCGAGGTAGTCTCGACGAACCACGACATGGTCTCCTTCGTGAGGAAGTAGCCCCTCAGCGTTCTCCTCCATCGACGGATGGCTCAGCGTGCAGTCGATGACCGGGTAGACGAGGAGCTGGAAGTCGATCTGCGGACCGAACTCGTCGCGCACCCGCTGGCACAGCGCGGCGGCCAGGTTCCCGCCGGCGGAGTCGCCACCGACCGCGAGCCGGGCCGAGTCCACGCCGAGCAGCTCGGCGTTCTCCACCGCCCACGTGAGCGCGGTCAGGCAGTCCTCGAGCGGCGCCGGCGCAGGGTGCTCCGGTGCCAGGCGGTAGTCGACCGAGACAGCGACGGCACCGGAGCGGTTGGCCAGGCCGCGAGCCGGTGGCGTCGGCGGTCTCGAGGTCGCCGATCACCCACCCCCCACCGTGGAGCCAGATCAGCAGCGGCGCCTCCACCCCGACGGCGTCGGCGGGGGTGTACACGCGCACCGGGACGTCGTGGTCGACGCCGGGCACGAGCCGGTCGTCGACGCGGGCCACCTCCTCGGGCTGGTCCAGCGACGCGAAGCGCCTTGAACATCTCGCGGGCCTCAGCGGGTGACAGCGCGGACAGGGGCGGGCCCTCGAGCTGGGCCATCCCGTCGAGCAGCGTCTTCACCTGCGGGTGCACCGGCACGTCGTCTCCCCTCTCAGCCCGGTCCCGTCGGACCTGTGGCGGCCATCATGGCCCAATACCCCGTCAGCCGCGGTCGTAGAAGCGCCGCTCCACCACCCGGCGAGCCCGGCGTGTGACCCGGCGATACTCCTCCCGGAGCTCCGCCACGGTGCACGCCCACCGATCGGGCCAGGGCGGTGGCCTGCTCCGGGCGGGTGGGCAGCGAGTCGCCGCTCCCCACCACGAGGGTGCCGCGGTTCCGAACCCCCTCGCAGAACCGGTAGGCCTCCTCCAGCACGTCGGCCTCGCCCGGCGGCAGGTGGCCGGCCTCGACCAACGCCAGCAGGGCATCCAGTGTCGACGCTCCGGGCACGTGGTGCCGCAGCTGGAGGAGCTGCACCGTGAACTCCACGTCGGAGAGCGACCCGCGGACCGAGCTTGAGGTGGAACTCGGGGTCCTCACCGGGCGCCATCCGCTCCGTGTCCATCCGCACCTTGAGGCGACGGACCTCCCGCTCGTCGTCGGGCGCCAGCGGACGCTCCCAGGTGGCACGGTGGATGCGCTCCACCAAGGCGGCCCCGAGGGCCTCGTCGCCCGCCACGGCCCGCACCCGGAGGTGGGCCTGCCGCTCCCAGGGCGACGCCCACCGCTCGAGGTAGGCACCCCACGCATCGAGGCTGCGGGCCAGCGGGCCACTACGGCCTTCGGGACGCAGGGCGGCGTCGACTCCCAGATCCGCTCGGCGGGCGTGGCGCCTCCCACGAAGCGGACCAGCCCGGTGGCCACCCGCTCCGCCTCGGCCGCTGTCGTCGCCGTCGTGCACGAACGCCACGTCGAGGTCGCTGCCGTAGCCCAGCTCGGCGCCGCCGAGACGCCCGAAGGCCACCACGGCGAACGGGCACGGCCGGGTCGAGCGAGCGCAGCGATACCTCCAGCGTGGCCTCGGCCAGGCTGGCCAGGTCGTGCCCCACCTGGTCGACCGTGGCGTGCCCCGAGCACGTCTCGCGCGGCAACGCCGAGGAGGTGACGCTGCTGCCATCGCTGCAGGGCACGCTGCCGCTCCTCTGGGTCCTCCCGCCAGGTGACGGCCTGCCGGGCGCTGTCGACGAGCTCGCCCTGGGCCGGGTGCGAAGGCGGGCGGGGTCGGGCAGGCGCTCGATGAGGTCCGGGTTGGCCACCAGCACGTCACCGAGGAGCCGGCTGGTGCCGAGGAGCAGGGCGAGCAGGCGCGCCACCTCGGGGGAGTCGCGGAAGGCGGTGGCCAGGGCCCGAGAGCGGGGCTCGCCCGTGACCAGCCGTCGGAGCCCGAGGAGCCCCAGGTCGGGATCCGGCGACGACGACAGCCAGTCGAGCAGCAGGGGCAGGAGCTGCTGCATCATCCTCGAGGACCGGGTGAGGCCCCGGGTGAGCTCCGTCACGGCCTGGCGGGTGCGCTCGACGTCGGCAAAGCCGAACGCAGCCAGGCGATCGGCCACCGCCCCCTCGGCCAGGGCCCCGGCGCCCGATAGGGCATCGAGCAGAGGTCGGAACCACAGGCGCTCGTGCACAGAGCGGACGGTGGCGCGGTGCCCGGCCAGCTCTCTGATCGAAGGCGTCGGTGGGGCCGTGCGGCCGGTGTGCCCCGGAACCCGAGCACCGCGCGCTACCCGCCGCCGATCGTCGCGGTCGTCGGGCACCTCGTGGGTCTGTCGCTCGTCCTCGAGCTGCAGGGCGTGCTCCACCCGGCGCAGGAACCGGTAGGCGTGGGCCAGGCGGTCGGCGTCGTCGGGATCGACGTAGCCACCCGCCTGCAGGGCGTCGAGCGCGGCGAGCGTGCCCGCCGACCGCAAGTCGGCGTCCACTCGGCCGTGCACGAGCTGGAGGAGCTGGGCCGAGAACTCCACGTCGCGGAGCCCGCCGCGTCCTCGCTTGACGTCGCGTCCGTCGGGGTCGCGTCGACGGGCCTCCTCCTCGGCCCGGACCTTGAGGGACCGGATCTGTCGCAGCTCGTCGGCCCCGAATGGCATCGACCAGGTGACGGTGGCCGCCGCGCCGGCCCAGGCTCGGCCCAGCGCGGTGTCCCCTGCCACGGGGCGGGCCTTCAGCAGGGCCTGCCGCTCCCACGGCTGCGCCCACCGGTCCCAGTACACCTGGTAGGAGGTCAGGCTGCGCACGAGCGGACCGTCTCGTCCCTCCGGGCGCAGGTCGAGGTCCACCCGGAAGGCCCGCCCGGCCAGATCGAGGAGGGTCCGCGCCGCCCGGTCCAACCGGTCGGTGTCGCCCTCCCCCACCAGCATGACGTCGACGTCGCTGGCGTAGTTGAGCTCCTGGGCGCCGAGCTTGCCCATGCCGATCACCGCCAACCGGTCCTGGGCCGTCAAGCCCCTCCGCCGCCAGCGCCAGGGCTTGGGCGAGGACGTCGCCGGCCATGGCGGACAGGGCGGTGGTGGTGGCCTCCAGCGTCGCCGCTCCGGTGAGGTCGCGGGCGGCGATCGCGGAGCAGCTCGCGCCGCTTCCAACCCACCAGCTCGGCCACCGAACCGGTCGGCACGGGTGCACGGGCCGCGTCGACGACGATCGAGTCGATGGCAGCCGGATCGTCGAGCAGCAGCCGGCCCAGGCTCCTGCTGGCCGCCAGCACCGCGCAAAGGGTGGACTGCAGCTGCGGATCCCGCTCCAGCCGGGCGGGCAGCGCCGGGTGGCGTTCGACCAACCGCTCGAGGGCCACCCGCACCCGGTCGGGGTCGGCCGAGCGAGTCACCTCCGGCCCGACCAGCGACCTCATGGTCGGGCTCCGGCCGCGTCGGAGGCCGGCCTCGGGTGGGGCAACGGGACACCCGCCATGGTCGCCACCGTACCGACGGCGCCTACGCTGAACCGGTGGCACGCATCCGGCTGGGGCTCTGCCAGCTCGACACCGTGGTGGGCGACCTCGACGGCAACGTCGAGCGGATCCTCGCCGCCTACGACCAGGCCGAGGCCGCTGGGTGCGACGTGGCGGTGTTCCCCGAGCTCGCCATCACCGGGTACCCGCCGGAGGACCTCGTGCTCAAGCCTGGGTTCGTGGCCGCCAACCGGGCCGCCCTCGACAAGGTGGCGGCCCGCACCGGGCGGTGCGCGGCGGTGGTGGGCTTCGTGGACGCCGACCGCGACCTCTACAACGCCGCGGCCGTGTGCGCCGGCGGCGCCGTGGTGGGGCGCTACCAGAAGCGCCTGCTGCCCAACTACGCGGTGTTCGACGAGCAGCGCTACTTCGCCCCCGGCAGCGCTCCGCTCACGCTGTTCGAGATCGCCGGCGTGAAGGTGGGCGTGGCCATCTGCGAGGACGTGTGGAGCGCCGAGGGCCCCATCGCCGAGCAGTCCGCTGGTGGGGCGGAGCTCGTGGTGATCCCCAACGGCTCGCCCTACTTCCAGGGACGCCACGGCGAGCGCGAGCGCATGGTCGCCACCAGAGCCGAGGATGCCCACTGCCACATCGCCTATGTCAACCAGGTGGGCGGCCAGGACGAGCTCGTCTTCGACGGCGGCTCGTTCGTCGTCGACGACAACGGCGACGTGGTGCATCGGGAGCGCCAGATGCGCGAGGCCGTGGGCATCGTGGACGTCGACATCCGGCCCGTGTTCCGCACCCGGCTGCTGGACCCGCGGGGTCGCGGCACCGCCCCCGCCCTCCCGGTCGTGCCGGTGTCGAAGGCCGTGGCCGACCACCCCGGCGACGCCCGGCCGCCCACCGTGGTCCCCCTCCTCGACCCGGTCGAGGAGGTGTACGAAGCGCTGGTCCTGGCCACCCGCGACTACGTCACCAAGAACGGCTTCACAGATGCCGTGCTCGGGCTCTCCGGGGGGATCGACTCGTCGCTGGTGGCGGTGCTGGCCGCCGAGGCCATCGGCCCCGAGCACGTCCACGCCGTGAGCATGCCGAGCCGCTACTCCTCCTCGGGCAGCCGCACCGACGCCGAGGCGCTGTGCGAGGCCGCCGGGATCGAGCTGCGGACCATCGCCATCGAACCCGCCTTCACCGCCTTCCTGGAGCTCCTGGGCCCGAGCTTCGAAGGTCTCCCCGACGATCTCACCGAGGAGAACCTCCAGCCCCGGATCCGCGGGACGCTGCTGATGGCCCTCTCCAACAAGTTCCGTGGCTGGCTGGTGCTCACCACCGGCAACAAGAGCGAGCTGGCCGTGGGCTACTCCACGCTCTACGGGGACACCGCCGGCGGCTTCGCCGTCATCAAGGACGTGCCGAAGCTGCTCGTCTACGAGCTCTGCCGCCACCACAACCAGCGGGCGGGTCGGGAGGTGGTGCCGGAGTCCGTGCTCACCAAGCCGCCGTCGGCCGAGCTCCGCCCGGACCAGCGCGACGACCAGTCGCTCCCGCCCTACGAGGTGCTCGACCCGCTGCTGGAGGCCTATGTGGAGGACGATCTCACCCGGGGCGAGCTGATCGAGCAGGGGTTCGATCCGGGCCTGGTCGACCGCATCACTCGGCTGGTGGACCTGTCGGAGTACAAGCGGCGCCAGAACCCGCCGGGGCCGCGCCTCACCGCCAAGGCGTTCGGCAAGGATCGCCGCATGCCGATCACGAACGCGTACCGCGGATGATCACCACCGTCGTCTTCGACTTCGCCGGGGTGCTCACCTCATCGCCCTGGGTGGCCCTGACCGCGGCGGGCGGCGGCGACCTCGCCCTCCTGGTGGGCGACTACGAGCAGGACACCGACCACCCGTGGCACCAGGTGGAGCGGGGCGAGATGACCATCGCTGACTGGGCGGTGGCCGTGACCGAGCTGGGTCGCGGTCGCGGCGTCGAGGTGGACTTCACACCGCTCCAGACGATGCTCGGCGACATGACGGTGCACGAGCAGGTGGTGGGTCGCGTGCGCACCCTGCGCGACGAGGGCTTCCGGCTCGGGCTGCTCACCAACAACGTGCGGGAGGGCTCGCAGATGTGGCGGGCCAAGGTGCCCGTGGACGAGCTGTTCGACGTGGTGGTCGACAGCTCCGAGGTGGGGATGCGCAAGCCCAACCCGGCCATCTACCACCACACGTTGGGCCTCCTGGGGGCCACCCCGCCGGAGTCGGTGTTCCTCGACGACGCCCCCGGCAACGTCCGCGCCGCGCGCGACGCCGGGCTCCACGCCATCCTGGTCGACGACCCCGACCACGCCATCGCCGAGCTCGACGCCCTGCTCGCCTCCACCCGGTGAACCTCGGCTCGCGACGGGGGGTCGCCGAGCTTCGCACCCTGGCCCTTCGCTCCCGGGAGGTGGTGGTCGTCTCGGCCGCCACCGGTGTCCTGGTGGGACTGGGGGTGGCGGCCTTCGAACGGGGGGCGGCCGGCGGGCTGTTCGAGGAGGTCCTGGAGGCGCCCGTCTGGATGCAGGTCCTCGCGCCGCTCGTCGGCCTGCTCCTCAGCGCCACGGCCCTGCGCTTCCTGGCCGGCGGGGCCTCGCAGGCCACCACCGACGTCTACATCCAGGCCATGCCCGACCGGCGGGCCCCGTTCCCGCTCCGCCCCGTCCTGGGCCGCCTCACGGCGTCGTTCGCCACGCTGGGCTTCGGCGGGACGGCCGGCTACGAGGGGCCATCGCTCTACCTGGGCGCCAGCACCGGTGCCGCCCTCCACGACCGCCTGAGCCGCCGCCTGCGGGGGATGGACCGGCACATGATCCTGGCCGCCGGGGCCGCCGCCGGCGTGGCCGCCATCTTCAAGGCACCGGCCACGGGGGCGGTCTTCGCCCTCGAGGTCCCCTACCAGGACGACCTGGCCCGTGGCACCCTCCTGCCGGCGCTGGTCGGCGCAGCCAGCGGCTACACGACCTATGTGGCCATCGAAGGCACCGCCCCGCTCATCCCGGTGGCCGGCAGCCCCCCGATCGACCTCCGCGACCTCGCCGCTGCCGCCGCCATCGGGATCGCCTGCGGGCTCGGCGCCCGCGTGTACGCCGCCCTCGTCCGGCTGGCCAAGTCCGCCCAGGACCGCTGGGGACCCTTCGTCCGAGCCCTCGGGGCGGGCGCGGCCCTGTCGGCCCTGGTCGTGCTGTCCCGGGGGGTGTTCGACGGGGAGCCGCTGAGCATGGGGCCCGGCTACCGGGCAGTCGACTGGGCCCTGGACCCCGACCGAACGCTGGTCCTCGTCGCCGTCCTGGCCACCGTGCGCGCGGTGGGAACCATCTTCACCATCGGCGGCGGGGTGGGGGGCCTCTTCGTGCCGCTGGTGGTGCAGGGAGCCCTCACCGGCCGGCTGGTGGGGGGCCTCTTCGGAGGCGAGGAGCAGTCGCTCTTCGTGGTGGTGGGGATCGCCGCCTTCCTGGGAGCCGGCTACCGGGTGCCGCTCGCCGCCGTGATGTTCGTGGCCGAGGCCACGGGACGGCCCGGGTTCGTGGTCCCGGGGCTCATCGCCGCCGTGGTGGCGGAGCTGGTGATGGGCGAGGCGTCGGTGTCGCCCTACCAGCGGCGTCGCCACCGGGGGCACCTCGAGGAGCGGGCCGAGCTGCCGGTGGCCCAGGCGCTGGTCACCGATCCCGCCACCGCCTCCCCCGAGGACTCGTTGACCCAGTTCTTCACCGAGCACGTCGCCATGGCCCGGCGTCGCGCCGTCCCAGTGGTGGTGACAAACCGCTTCGTGGGCATGGCCGAGCTCGACAGCGTCTTGGCCGTGGACCCAGCCGACTGGGCCCACACCACCCTGGCCGACGTCCTCCCGGAGGAGCGCGTCCAAGGGTCGCCCGACTGGACGCTCGGCCAGGCATTGGCCGCCATGGTGGAGGCCAGCGTCGACCACCTCCCCATCGTGGGACTCGACGGCCGCTTCCACGGGATGGTCACCCGCGCCAGCATCCTCGACCTCCAAGAGCTCCTCGACCGCATCGAAGGCCCCCCGGTCCCCGACACCTGACGGCTCGAGGCAATGACTGCCGTTTGATCGAGCCCGAGGCGATGACTGCCACATATGGCAGTCATCGCCTCGAGACCGTCGTGGTGGCAGTCATTGCCTCGGGCCGCCCTGCGGTCGGCAGACTGAGGGGATGGCCGCCGGACCCGACCTGCGTGCGCGGCCGCGGCGGGTAGGCGACCTGGCGCTGGTGGTGGCCGCCGTGTGCTTCGGCTCGACCTTCGTGGTGGTGCAGGGGGCAGTGGACGACGTGGAGCCGGTGCCGTTCCTCGCCGCCCGGTTCCTGCTCGCCGGTGCCGTGCTGTGGGTGCTCGGCCGCTCCCGGCCCCGGACGCGGGGGTTGGCGCGTGACGGGACGGCGGCCGGCGCCACCCTCTTGGCGGGCTACGTGCTGCAGACCGTGGGGCTCCAGTACACCGCCGCCGCCACCTCGGCCTTCATCACCTACCTCCTGGTCATCTTCGTGCCGATCCTGGCCGTGGTCGTGCTGCGTCGACCGCCTCACCCCGCCACGCTGGTGGGGATCGCCATCGCCGTGGTGGGCTTGGTGCTGCTCACCGATCCCCGGGCCGACGGCAGCGGGTTCGGGCGGGGGGAGCTGCTCACGCTGGCGTGCGCGGTGGCCTTCGCCGCCCATGTCGTGGTGCTCGGCGCCACCGCCCACCGTCACGATCCGGTGCGCCTGGCCACGATCCAGGTGGCGGTGGTGGGTGCCGCGTGCGCTGGGCCCGGGCTGTGGATGGGCGGCTACCGCTTCCCCGCCTCCGCCGTGGCGGCTGTGGCGATGACGGCCATCGTGGCCACGGTGCTGGCCTTCGTGCTTCAGGTCTATGGCCAGCGCACCGTGCCACCCGCCCGTGCCGCCCTGGTCCTCCTCCTCGAACCAGTGTCGGCCGGGCTCCTGAGCGCGGCCACGGGCGACCCGCTCCGGGCCGTCCAGGTGGCCGGCGCGGCCCTGATCCTCGTGGCGGTGGTGCTCAGCGAGGTGGTGCCCGCCGTACTTGACCGCAGGGTCAGCGCGCGGGAGGCTGGACGCGATAACGATCGTTCTCCACAGCAGACCGGGGGGTCCAGGGTTGGCTGATCCAAAGAAGCCGAGGGCGCCGTTCGCCCCGTGGGACCGCCGGGAGCTGCCCGGGATCTTCACGGTGGAGGAGTCGGCCCGGCGCGTCGGCAACTACAAGTGGATCGAGATGCGCCTCTTCGAGGTGCTGGGCGGGTGGGTGGCCACCGTGCCGGAGCTCGACGTGAAGCTGCGCCTCGGCACCCACTGCTACCACCACGCCTGGCACTCCGAGCTGTGGCACAAGCGCCTGCCCGAGCTCCGGGAGATGAACCCCGAGCGGCTCACGGTCCCCGCCAACGACGAGCTGGTGGCCTTCGTCGATGCCATGACGGAGCCGGAGGCCCCCGACCTCACCATCGAGAAGCTGGTGGGCGTCTACCGGGTGCTGCTCCCGGCCAAGATCGCCGCCTACACGTACCACCTCAACAACACGTCCACCATCACCGACGCTCCCACCATCCGGTCGCTGAAGTTCATCCTGCAGGACGAGCTCGACGACTGGCGCGACGGGGAGATGATGATCCAGTCGCTGATCCAGACCGAGGCCGAGCTCCAGCGAGCGGTCGACCACCAGGCCAAGCTGCAGAAGCTGATGCTGGCCGCCGGCGGCATCGCCGGGCCGGGCACCATCGGCGACCCCTACGAGGCCACCGAGGAGGCCCACGCATGAGGAAGTCCTTCCCCGTCGAGGATCTGGCCCGCGACGACCGGTTCGTCCGGGTCCCGCTGATCGAGCGCTTCAACGACCCCCGCACCGCTCGCGTCGCCGAGGGCGACAGCGGGAAGCGCAAGGGTCCCGGTCGCCTCACCCCCGACCGCCCCGACGCGCCCGACGCCGCCCGGGCGCTCATGCACGGCATCTTCGTTGGCGAGATCCAGGCCCTCGAAGGGGCCGGGCGCACCTGCTGGGACTTCGAGGTGGGGTCGGGCAACGGCGAGGGCATCCCGGAGGTGCCCTTCGAGCTGAAGCTCGACATGGCTCGCCAGTGCTGGGACGAGGCTCGCCACTGCGAGATCTCCATCAAGCTCAGCGGTCACATGGGCACGGAGCTGGGCGAGTTCTCCGAGAACACCTTCCTCTACGAGGCAGCCTGCAACCCGGATCCGGTCCTGCGCCTCACGGGCGTCAACCGGGCGCTCGAGGGCCTGGCCATCGACGTGTTCAACACGATGCGAGAGTTCGGCGACGTGGCCGGCGACCCGGTGCTCGAGTTCTGCGAGGACTGGATGCTGGCCGACGAGGTCACCCACGTGAAGATGGGCTCCGACTGGCTGCGGCGGCTCACCGCCAACGACAAGGAGCGCCAGGATCGGGCGCTCGAGTTCCAGAAGGTGGTCGACAAGCTCTTCTCCCTCGGAGGCTTCCGAGGTGAGGAGGAGGACAGCCCGGTGCGCCTGGCCAGGCGGTTCCGCGAGCTGGCCGGCTTCCAGGAGGAGGAGATGGACACGTTGGCCGAGATCGCTCGCGAGGCCCGCGAGGAGATGGAAGCCCGCGTCGAGGCCAACCGCGCCGCGGCGGCCAGCTAGGCGGGCTGGTGCCCGTCGAGGTCCGGCCCCAAGAGTTCTCGCTGGTGTTCTTCGAGGCCGGCGAGGTCCAGGTCATCGTGGAGCGGCTGGTGGCCGAGGTGGGCCTGCCGGCTGACCTGGCCGTCACCATCGACATCGACGAGACCACCCCCATGGGGCGGGCTCTCGTCGCCTCGGTCGACCCCGTGGTGATCACCGCAGAGTCCGGCGCCTTGGAGGACGTGAAGCGCCCGCGCCAGCTCAGCGAGCAGGGCACGGTCGACGTGATCGGCAAGCTGCTCCTCCAGATCCGCGACCGCCTCGACCCTGCCTTCGGCGACCCGCCCTCGGTCGATGACCTCACCCTGCAGGAGTCGGTGGCCTGGGAGGTCCACTGCGTGGGTCGTCTCGGCCGGCTCGGTCACACGGTGCAGCGCCAGCGGCGCCTCTACCAGTTCCGCAACCGCCACGGCTTCACCGACGTGTCCGACGCCGCCTTCGACCGACTGTGGTCGGCTCCCCAGCTCACCTGGGACGAGATCAAGGCGATCTCCGAGGACGCCCTCAGCGCCCTGCCCGCCTGAGCCGTGGCCACCGCCGCGGAGTACGAGCAGGTGCCCAGCGTCGACGGCGACGCGTTCGACGCCTACCGCGCCGAGCCCCCGGGCGGAAGCGGTCCAGGGGTGGTGCTCCTCCAAGAGATCTTCGGGATCAACGACAACATGCGAGGCGTGGCCGATCGGCTGGCGGGGGAGGGCTACGTCGTGCTCGTCCCCGACATGTTCTGGCGGTTGGAGCGCCGCTTCGAGCGCAAGGACGAGGCGGGCTTCGGCGACGCCCTCGCCATGGTGCAGCGCTTCGACCTCGAGACCGGGGCCTCCGACCTGGCGGCCACCGTCGACCACGTCAGGGGGATGCCGGGCTGCACGGGCACCGTCGGCGCCGCCGGCTTCTGCCTCGGCGGGACCCTCGCCCTGCTGGCTGCCACCCGCGCTGGGGTGGACGCCGCCGTCTCCTACTACGGCTCCGGGAACAACGACCTGCTGGGCGAGGTGCGGGCAACCACCTGCCCCCTGCTCTTCCACTACGGCGACCAGGACCCGTTCATCCCCGAGGAGAAGGTGGCCGAGGTGGAGGGGGCCGTGGCCGGCCGGCCCGACACGGCAGTGCACCGCTACGCCGCCGGCCACGCCTTCAGCAACTGGGACGCCCCGTCGATGTTCGACGAGGCGGCCGCCGAGGCCGCTTGGGACCGGACCCTCGAGTTCCTGGCCCGACACCTCCAGCGCTGAGCCCTCTCACGCCAGGTCGTGGGCGCTGATCGGCTCCAGCAGGTCGATCTGGGGCGGCACGGCGAGGAGGCCGGCGCACCCCTCAGCCATGGCCACCATCTCCGGCGAGTCGAAGTGGGCCTGCTGATCGGCGGGGCTCGCCCACTTCTGGATCACCACCACCCGGTCATCGACCGTGGTGGACATGGCCAGGTCGATGTTGCGACAACCCGGGTGTCCGCGGCTGAGCACGACGTACCGAGCAAGGAGGGCCAGAAGGGAATCCGGGTCCACGGCGTCGAACACCATGGTGACCATCGTGAGGTCCACCTCGCGGTCATCCGTCTCGGCCATCGATCTCCCTTGCACGAACTACGGGGTTGGCACCCTTGACCAAGTCGGTATCGTAGGTCCGTACCCCCTGGGCGGTTTCCCCAGCTTCTGCCCCCCGCACCCGAGCAAGAAGGTTGTCTGTGCCCAAGGAGCGCGTCGAGCGCGACGAGGAAGACCTCGTCCGGCTGTACCTCACCGACATCGGTCAGTACCCCCTGCTGACCAAGGACGACGAGGTTCGCCTGGCCCAGGCCATCGAAGCGGGGAACGAAGCCCGCACCGAGCTGGATGGCGGCGGCAAGGAGGTCACTCCGGCCCGCAAGCGGGAGCTGCGACGCACGTCGCGGCAGGGCGAGACGGCTGAGCGCACGTTCGTGCAGTCCAACCTCCGCCTGGTGGTGTCCATCGCCAAGAAGTACCAGGCCTCCGGCCTCCCCCTGCTGGACCTCATCCAGGAGGGGAACCTCGGCCTGATGCACGCCGTCGAGAAGTTCGACTGGCGCAAGGGCTTCAAGTTCTCCACCTACGCCACCTGGTGGATCCGCCAGGCCATCACCCGTGGCATCGCCAACACCGGCCGCACCATCCGCCTCCCAGTGCACGCCGGAGACACCCTCGCTCGCCTCCAGAAGGCCCGCGCCCGCCTGGAGCTCAAGCTGGGTCGGCCCGCCACCCTCGCCGAGCTGTCGGCCGAGGTGGAGATGCCGGAGGACAAGGTCACCGAGGCCCTCCGCTTCGCAGCCGAACCCCTCTCTCTCTCCGAGCCCCTCCGCGAGGACGGCGACGCCGAGCTGGGCGACGTGGTGGAGGATCGCTCGGCCGAGTCGCCCTTCGAGGTGGCCGCCACCGCCCTCCTCCCCGACGAGATCAACCGGCTCCTGGCGCCACTCGACGATCGCGAGCGGGAGATCCTGAAGCTGCGCTTCGGGCTCGACCGCGGCGAGCCGCGCACCCTCGAAGAGGTGGGCGAGCACTTCAACCTCACCCGAGAGCGGATCCGCCAGATCGAGGCCCGCGCCATGTCGAAGCTGCGGCATCCCAGCAGCGACACCGGCGCCCGCGACCTGCTGGCTGTTTGACTGGTCGCCCCTCTTCGGGGCGACGGGCTTCGCCCATCTGGGTCACGACCTCCCCGCTGCTCCGCCTGGCGGTGTAGCTGGTCGCCCCTCTTCGGGGCGACGGGCTTCGCCCATCTGGGTCACGACCTCCCCGCTGCTCCGCCTGGCGGCTGCGCAGCCTCACCATGGTCGCCCCTCTTCGGGGCGACAGAGAGAGCAGCGCCTAGGGTGGGGGCATGAAGAAGCTCTTGCTGCTCATCGTGCTCGCCGCCCTGGCATCCATCGCTGCCAAGAAGGTTCGGGAGCTCTAGCCGCCGCCTGGCGACGCCACCACCACGTGGCTGCCGCCAGACCGGCTGCGGCCACCGCTCCCCCACCCACCGCGGCTTGCCGAGGTGCCGGCATCGGCACGCGCGACCGCAACGGGACCTCTAGGCGCCACTGCTCCACCAGCCAGCCCCGCTGGCGGGCGACGCGCGCCAGCTCGCGGTCGGGGTTCACCGCCACCGGGTGGCCCACGGTGGCCAGCATCGGGACGTCGGTGGCCGAGTCGGAGTAGGCCCAGCAGTGGTCGAGGTCGAGGCCGTCGCGGGCGGCCACCTCCCGCACCGCAACCTCCTTCTCCTCGGCGTACACGTACCGCTCGGTCCGACCCGAGTAGCGCCCCTCCTCATCGAGCTCGGCCCGGGTGGCGATGGCCTCGTCCACCCCGAGGAGCTGGGCGATGGGCGCCACCACCTCCTCCGGGGACGCGGACACGATGAACACCGCATGCCCCCACTCCTGGTGAGCACGGATGCGGTCGAGGGCCTCCTCGTAGACGATCGGCTCGATGACCGCCGCGAGCGTGTCGCGGACGATGGCGCTGATCTCCGCCTGGTCCCAGCCCCGAGTGAGCTGGAGGACGGACTGGCGGAGCTTCTCCAGCTTCTCCGGTGAGGCGCCCACCTGGGCATACACGAGCTGCCCCCAGGCGGCACGCAGCATCAGGCGCCGGTTGAGCATGCCGGCCCGGTGCAGGGGGCGGCTGAAGGCGACCATCGACGCCTTGGCGATGACGGTCTTGTCGAGGTCGAAGAAGGCTGCGACGCGGGGCGGGTCGTCGCGACGGGCAGGCACGATCCGAGGGTAGCGGCGCGCCCGTTTGCCCCCTTGTCCCGCCGTCGGACGGGACCTACGGTCGAACCGCTTCCCCCGATGCAGCCCGCTGCCGTGTCGATCCACGGCCGCTCGTCGGAGGATCCCATGCTCCTCGCCTGCTGGTCCGCCAAGGGTGGTGCCGGCACCACCGTGGTGGCCGCCGCCCTCGCGCTCGTCCACGCCCGCCGGTCCGGCGACGGCGTCCTCGCTGCTGACCTGGCGGGGGACCTCCCTGCCGTCCTCGGTCTCCCGGACCCCACCGGGGCAGGGATCGCCGGGTGGCTCCGCGCCGGCGACGACGTCCCGCCCGATGCGCTGGCTCGCTTGGAGGTCCCGGCCGGGCCGGGACTGCACCTGCTCCCACGGGGCGACGGCCATCTCGCCCGGTCTCGGGGCGATGTCCTCGCCACGCTCCTGGCAGCCGACGGGCGCACCGTGGTGGCCGACTGCGGCACCCACCCCGACGGCGCCGCCCTCGCCGTGGCCGCCGGAGCCAGCCGGTCGATCCTGGTCACTCGCCCGTGCTTCCTCGCCCTCCGCCGGTCCCTGCGGCTCCCCCTCCGGCCCTCCGAGGTGGTGCTGATCACGGAGCCGGGTCGATCGCTCACCCGCCTCGATGTGGAGGACTGCGTCGGAGCGCCGGTGGTGGCTGAGGTGGCGGTCGACCCCGCCATCGCCCGAGCCGTCGATGCCGGGCTGCTGGCCGCCCGCCTTCCCAGGCCGCTGGCCAAGGAGCTCGACCGTGCCGCCTGACCTCCCTGGCGGTCTGGTCGAAGAGGTCCACGCCCACCTCCTGCGTCACGACCCGGATGGCACCCTCGACCCCCGACGGATCCACGACGCCATCCGGGGGGCTCACCCGCTCCTCCCCGGAAGCGACGTCGCGGCCGTGGCAGCGGCCGTGGCCGCTCGGGCGCAGGGCCTGGGGCCGCTCGAACCGCTGCTGGGCGACCCCGCTGTCACCGAGGTGATGGTGAACGGAGGGGGTCGGGTCTGGGTGGAGCGCGACGGTCGCCTCGAGGCCGTGGACACCCGCCTGTCACCGCGCGACGTGGACCTCCTGGTCGAGCGGATCGTGGGTCCGCTCGGCCTCCGCGCCGACCGCACCAGCCCGGTGGCCGACGCTCGGCTGCCCGACGGCTCCCGGGTGAACGTGGTGGTCCCACCCCTCGCCGTCGACGGACCGTGCATCACGATCCGCCGCTTCGGGGCCCGACCCATCCCCCTGGCTGCGCTGAGCCCGCCCGGGGTGGCCGACGTGCTCGCATGGGCGGTGGCGGCCCGCCTCAACGTGATGGTGAGCGGGGGCACCGGTGCCGGGAAGACCACCGTCCTCAACGCGCTCGGCGCCCTCCTGCCGCCGCACGAGCGGGTGGTGACGGTGGAGGACACCGCCGAGCTCCGGCTGCCTGCTGGCCACGTGGTCCGGCTGGAGGCCCGTCCCGCCACGGCCGACGGGGTCGGTGCCGTGGCCATCCGAGACCTCGTCCGCAACGCGCTGCGCATGCGCCCCGACCGGATCGTGGTGGGGGAGGTCCGAGGCCCGGAGGCCATCGACATGCTCTGGGCCATGAACACCGGGCACGAGGGCTCGCTGTCCACCTGTCACGCGAACTCGCCGGTGGACGCGCTGCGGCGCCTCGAGGTGATGGTGCTCACGGCCGGCCTCGAGCTGCCCCTCGAAGCCGTTCGCGACCAGCTCACGGCTGCCCTCGACCTCATTGTCCAGGTGGTCCGCCTCGATGGCGGTCACCGAGGGATCGTGGCGGTGGGAGAGGTGGTGGACCGGCCCCTCGCCGGGGGACCACGGGTGCGTCTGCTCGCCGACGCCGGCGGTCTCCGCGAGCTGCCGCACCGCCCGCCGCGGGCGCTGGGCTGCCCACCACCCGAGCCGGGGTGGTGCCGGTGACAGCGCTGGTGCTCGGTGTGGTGGCGGCCGTGGCGGTGCTCGCGGGCTGGCGACCTGCCCCTCCCGTTCGCTGGCCCCTGCCCAGGGCCCCCCATGCCCTCACCCAGCGGGCGGCGCTCCTGCGCACGGGGGCGATAGGGGTCCTCGACCGGATCCACCCGGCCGGGCGGCGGTCCCGGCGCGATGCCCAGCTCCCCGACGTGCTCGACCGGGTGGCGGCGGCGGTGCGCTCCGGTCAGGGCATCGGGCCCGCCCTGACCGACGCAGCGCCCTCGGCCAGCGACCCGCTCCGCGGCGAGCTCGAGGCCGTGGCCATCGCCCTCCGGCACGGCGGCTCGGTGTCCGAGGCTCTCGAACGCTGGTCGACCCGCCCCGACGCGTCCGACGACGTGCGGCTGGCAGCCGCTGCCCTGTCCCTGGGGGCAGCGGCGGGCGGCGAGGTGGCCCGGGCCATCGATCGGATCTCCGCCACCCTTCGGGAGCGGCACGAGGTCCGTGCTGAGGCTCGTGCGCTGGCCACCCAGTCCCGAGCCTCAGCCGCCCTCCTCGCCGTGGCCCCGGTGGGCTTCGCCGCACTGGTGGCCACCATCGAGCCGGGGGTGGTGGGCTTCCTGCTCACCACCCCCGTCGGGTGGCTGTGCCTGGGAGGCGGCCTTCTCCTCGAGGGGCTGGGCTCGGTGTGGATGGCCCGGATCACGGCGGGGGCCCGATGACAGCCGTCGCCCTCGGCGCGGCCGCCGCGGTCGTCGCGCTCGTCGCGGTTGGCCATGCCACCCGCCAGCTCCGGCTGGAGCGACCCTTCCCGGCGCACCGGATCTCCGAGGTCCCGTGGTCCTGGCTGGCGGCTGCGGGCCTCGGGGCGCTGCTGGCACCGCCCCTGGCCGCCGGGCTGCTGCTCTTGCCGTGGATCCGACGCGTGGTCCGTCGACGCCACCGTCGTGCCACCCGCGCCCGCCAGGTGGCAACGGGCCTGGTCGATCTCACCGACCTGCTCCTCCTCGCCACCAGCGCTGGCCTGGCGTTGCCCGTTGCCCATGCGGCCGTGGCCGGTGTCCTCCCGCCGCCGCTCGGCCCGGCGCTGGCCGGCGCCGACCGGGCCACCTCGCTCGGACGCCCGCGAGCCGAAGCCATCGCCGACGCGCTGGCCCCCCTGGGCGCCCGGGCGCGCGCCCTCGGGCTCCTCCTGGCCGATCACCTCCGATACGGCGTGCCGCTGGTTCCGGCCCTTGAGCGCGCCGCGTTGGAGCTCCGACTCGACCGGCGCCGGCAGGCCGAGGTGGAGGCGCGCCGGGTCCCCGTCCGCCTGCTCGCTCCGCTCGTCACCTGCATCCTCCCCGCCTTCGCTCTGCTCACCGTCGTCCCCCTCCTCGCAGGGTCCCTCGCGGCCCTGCCCACCTGACACCCACGACCCCACGGAGGTCACCCATGCTCCAGACCCTTGTCTCCCTGCAGATCCTTGCCCTGACGGCGAGCGACCGGCTCCGGCGCCGGTTCATCGACGATCGTGGCCAGTCCACCGCTGAGTACGCCCTCGTCCTCCTCGGCGCCGCCGGCGTCGCGCTGCTGCTGGTGGCCTGGGCCACCAAGTCGGACAAGGTCACCCGGCTGCTCAACTCGGTCATCGACCGGGTGCTGTCGCAGGTCTCGTGACCTGCCGCCGGCGGGAGCCGCCCCCAGGTGATCGGGGGCAGGCATCCGTGGAGGTGGCGCTGCTGCTGCCGGTGGTGGTGATCCTGCTGCTTGCCGTGCTGCAGCTCGGGCTCCTCGCCCGCGACGTGGTGCTCGTCACCCACGCCGCTCGAGAGGCGGCCCGGGCTGCGGCCGTCGACACCGATCCGGCCGCGGCCCGACGGGCTGCCACGACAGCAGGAGGCCTCCACCCCGATCGCACCGAGGTGGAGGTCTCCGGGCGCGACGGGCCGGGCAGCCGGGTGACGGTGGTGGTGCGCTACCGAGCGTCCACCCAGGTGCCCCTTGTGGGCGCCCTGCTCGGCGACCGCACCATCCAGACCCGCGCCACGATGCGGGTGGAGGAGGCGCCATAGCCCGCGCTCAACTTTTCCGCCTCCCGAACCGATGCAAACCGGTACAACCCAGAGAAAGCTGTCAGATGTTGCTGCGCGACCCCGGTCTCGTGGGAGGATCTGGCCCGCACCACGGCGAATCGGGTCGGCACGGTGGCAGTTGCCTCGGTGCCCGATCTGGGTCGACGCCCGACGTAGTCTTTCGCCGTTCACACTCACCAATGCACGAGACCGAGGCCGGCGGGCCTCGTGGAGGAATGAACCAGATGATGAAGCGATCGATCGCCACGCTGGGCTGCACCGCAGTGCTGGCGCTCCTGGCCGTACCCGCTGCCCACGCCGAGGCCCCCTCGGAGCTCGAGTCGTATGGGGCCGGCAGCTCCGCCACAGCTCTCGTGCTGTCGCTCCTGGGCGAGGAGCTCGGCGTGTCGGCCACCAGCGCCGCCGTGGGCTCCGGCCCGGCCAAGGCGGCCGCCGACGGTGCCGCCCTCCTCCTGGCTGGCAGCCCCGTCCCCGGAGCCGCCCCGTCCGCCACGCCCGACGGTCAGCCCGCCAACGAGTCGTGCCCCCTCGAGGCCGACCTGGCTGAGATCACCCAGGGTGCCCTGTCCGGACTCGAGCTGAGCGTGGCCTGCGTGCAGACCTCCGCCACGGTCACCGATGGCGCCCCCGCCGCCCAGTCGGGCTCGGGGGAGGTCGTGATCACGCTTCGCGGTCCGGCCGGCGCCCTGCTGGAGCCCATCGTCGTCCCGCTGCTGGAGGGCGTGGATGAGGCCACCGATCCGATCTGCATCGAGCTGGCCGACCTCTGCCAGGTGATCGACGACGCCGTGCAGATCGACATCGATGAGGTCCTCACGACCATCCTCGACGGCCTCCAGGACGAGCTGTTCGTGCTCGCCGAGATCGTGGTGGCCCCCACCGTCAGCCAGGCCAAGGCCAACGCTGCCGACGGGGTCGTGGGGCAGGCCGGCAGCAACGGCCTCACCATCAACCTCTTCCCGGGCATCCAGTTCGTGCTCACCGACCTGCTCCCCGACGGTACCGTCCCCGCCAGCAGCCCTCTGCTGTCGGTGAAGCTCGGGAGCTCGCAGGCCAGCGTGGTCCGACACCCCGTCACCGGCGTGGCCGACACCAGCGCCAGCGCCGCCCAGCTGCTGTCGATCACCGCTGACGACCAGCTCGGCATCCTCACCGAGATCACCGGCACCCTCACGGAGACCATCAACGGCCTGGCCGTGGAGCAGCTCTCGTGCGACGGCGGCGTCCTGGCCGACGTGGTCTGCGTCGATCTCGGCACCACCTCGGCGCTCTCCGCCGAGGAGCTCGCTGAGCTCTACCCCGACCTGGCCGGCAAGCCCGGTGTCGTCGGTCAGAAGGCCTCCGCCGCCCGGGTGGCGGTGCTCCCGGTGCTCTCCACCGCCCTCGAGCTCGGCGATGCCGGCGTGCTCGGGCTCTCGCTGGCCACCGCCGACGCGGCTGCCTACGCCGTCCCGGCCGAGGACCCGCCGCCCATCGACCCCGACCCAGAGGATCCCAAGCGCAGCCTGCCCAAGACCGGCGGGTCCGCCGGCCTGCCCACGGCCATCGCCCTCTTCGGTGCCGCGGCCGCCGGCCTCGCCATCGTCCGTCGCACCCGCACCGTCTGACGTGACCGACCCGGGATCCTGAGCCCGCCTCAGGATCCCGGGTCGGCTGCTCCACCCCCTCCGCCATGGCTCCCCTGTTCGCCACCATCTGCATCGTCCTCATGGTCGCCGCGCTGTCGGTGTACGCGCCGGTGGCGCGCCCGCGACGTCCGGCTCACCTTCGCCCCACCCAGGAGCTGGTCGCGGTCCCGCCGCAGACCGGCAACAGGGTGCTCGACAGCGTGGTCGGTGTCCTCCGCACCCGCCGCTGGGCCCGCATGCTCCTCACCTCCGCCTCGGTGGGGCTCCTGGTGGCCGCGGTGGGCACCATCGGCTACCCCTTCTACACAAACCTCCTGCAGGACCGCCTCCAGTCGCAGCTCGATCGGCAGATCCAGAGCGCCGAGCTCCGCCAGGCCTATCTCGACCGCAACGTGGGCATCGGCGACAGCCTCACCCGGATCCTCATCCCGGAGATCGACGTCGACGTCGTCGTCGTGGAGGGCACCACGGCCAGCGCCTTGCGGGCCGGGGCTGGCCACTACCCCGACACCCCCCTCCCCTGTGAGGTGGGCAACGTGTCGATCGCCGGGCACCGCACCACCTACGGGCGCCCCTTCCACAACGTGGACCTCTTGGAGCCCGGCGACGAGATCACCCTGCAGACGCCGATCGGCGAGTGCACCTACAAGGTGAGCGAGGAGCCCTTCTCCGTCTCGCCCAAGGCCCTCGAGGTGGTGGCCAACACCCCCGACGAGGCGATCCTCACCCTCACCACCTGCCATCCCAAGGGCAGCGCGCGGAGCGACTCATCATCAAGGCCACCCTCGTCCGCAGCAACGTGAAGGTCCCGTCTGGCAGCTCGGCCTCATGAGCCGCCGCTGGTCACTGGCGGCTGTCGCCGCAGGCGGGCTCCTCACGATCATCCCCGCCGTCGCCACCGGAGCCCCGAGCGACTGGGCCGGCTCCGAGTTCCGGAGCTCCGGGCCCACGGCCACCGCCACACCCAACATCGACGCCACGTTCGTGCGGCTCTTCACCCGGACCTCCCCCGCCACCCGACAGGTCGTGGCCAGCACGACCGTGACAGCACCGTCGGACCTCCCAACCGAGTGCCCTCCCCCGGTGGTGGGCACCACGGCGGTCATCAGCAACGGGAGCAACCACGGCACACGCGCCCAGCTCACCACCAGCTGCAACGGCTCGTACAGCGCCAGCGTCACGGCCCGGCTCCAGGAGCGCACCTGCTCGCCGGCCCCGATCGGGTGCGGCCCTTGGCGGGAGCGGTCCGGCGACAGCTTCACCGTCACCGGCACCGTCGACGTGGGAGCGCCTGCTCCTCCCCCCACCGCCGTGACGGCCACCGCCGCCCCCGACCCCGCCGACGACCGGTCCGTCGTGGTGGGCTGGACACCTCCCGCCGGTCCCCCGCCGGACTTCCTGGGCTACCGCGTGGAGCGGGTCAGTGCCAGCGGCACGACGGTGGTGCTAGCCGACGTCGGCCGCGACACCACCTCGTACACCGACCTCAACCCACCGGCCGAAGGCGGCGTCACCACCTACCGGGTCTACAGCCGACGCCGCGCGCCGGGAGGCGAGGTCGCGTCGCCTGCGTCGTCGGCCACCGCTGAGGTCACCCCCGACCCCACCGCACCCGGTCCGGACACCGATGGCGGGACCGACGGTGGCTCCGGGGGGACAGGCACCGGCGGGACAGGCACCGGCGGCGGCAGCGGGGGGACAGGCACAGGAGGGACAGGCACCGACGGTGGCTCCGGCGGAACGGGGAGCGGCACGGGCGGCACCGGGTCGGGGGGTCGTCCCGCCGGATCGGTGCGGGTTCCCCGCGTCGGCACCCCGTCGCGCAACTTCTTCCCACCGCTGCTGTCCCCGCCACGAGACGAGGGCTTCGACGAGGAGCTCCCGTTCGACGACGCTGAGCCCGGTGGCGAGGACGCCGTGCTCCCCGACGACCTCGCCTCGGGCCCCTACGACGGCGGCCCCGGGCGCGGCCTCATGATCCCCTTCGCCACCGGGATGGTGCTGGCTGTGTGGGCCTTCCACCTCCGCTTCCTCGCCGGCGCCGCCGCGCCGCAGTACGTGGAGGTCGACGAGCTGCCCCTCCTCGACGAGTGGTGAGCCGCTAGGCCCCCAACACCCAGGCGAGAAGCGCTCGGGCGGCGCTCTTGTCGAGGTGCTCGTTCCCGTTCCCGCACTTGGGCGACTGCACGCACGACGGGCAGCCGTCGTCGCACGGGCACGCCTCGATGCTCTCCAGGGTGGCGGCCAGGTGCCGGTCGGCCGCCTCGAACCCCAGCTGGGACACCCCGGACCCGCCCGGCATGGCGTCGTAGATCACGACGGTGGGCCCTCCCGTGTCGGCATGGCAGGCCGTGGAGACGCCCGCCGACGTCCCACCGATCGCAGATGGCGAAGAGGGGGAGCATCCCGATGGCGGCGTGCTCCGCGGCGTGAAGGGCACCGGGCAGGCGACCGGGCTCGATCACCGCCGAGCCCTCGATCACGTACCAGAGGGCCTTGGTGACCAGCGTGGTTCCCGGGAGGTCGAGGGGCTCCGATGCCACCACCGCACCTGTGAGGCTGTCCTTGCGCTGGAAGCCCACCACCGACTCCTCCACCTCGGCGGTGCCCAGGTGGAGGAGGCTGCGCCCGACCGACCGGGTGGCCGAGACGGCTGTGAGGTGAACGGCCGTGTCCCGCCTGGGCACGGTGTACGTGGCGCCGTCGTCGGGCTCCACTCGGGCCACGCCCACCTCCAGGTCGAGGTCCACCACCCGCCACTGCTGGCCCTGGTGGAGGTAGGACGCGCCGGCGTGGACCTGGCCCGGGGCCCGCGACCGGTCGACGTCGCCGACCGGTCGGGACCCGTCGGCCGTCACGATCTTCACCGGGGCGCCGGCCGAGCTGCGGAGCCCCACCCCATGGGATGGCCAGCCCGATCCCACCCACACTGCGATGGGCTCCTGTCGGCGTCCGCGGCGCCGCACCGCCAGCTCGTCGTCGCCCACCAGCCGCCGCACGCCGTCCTCCAGGTCCCCGTCGGGCCACCACCGCTCGTCGGCATGGGTGAGGGGCAGCTCGTGGGCAGCGCACCGCAGGTGGGGGTCGAGCACATGTGGGTTCGACGGGTTGACCACCGCAGGCTCCGGCTCCCGCTCCTCGAGCTGCTCTGGGGTGGCGGACCAGCCACCGGTCGAGCTGGTCGTCGCCGGCGACCAGGACGGCCACCGAGGCGGCTCCTGAGCGACCAGCCCGGCCTGCCTGCTGCCGGAAGGAGGAGATCGTGCCGGGGAACCCGTCGATCACCACGGCATCGAGGCCCCCTACGTCGATGCCGAGCTCGAGGGCGGACGTGGCGACCACCCCGGAGAGGTGACCGCCGAAGAGCTCGTCCTCGATGGCTCGGCGCTCCTCGGCCAGGTAGCCGCCTCGATAGGCCCGGATCCGGCTGGAGAGCGGTCGGGGCAGCCGCCGCCGCAGGTCCGCCGCCACCACCTCCACGGCTCGGCGGCTCCGGGCGAACCCGAGGGTGGTGCGGCCGCTGTCGATGAGGCCCGCCATCACCGCGGCGGTCTCCCGGTGGGCCGACGCCCGGGCCCCGGACCGCTCGTCGATCACAGGCGGCTCCCAGAGCGCCAGCGTGCGGGCTCCTTGCGGGGAGCCGTCGTCGACCACGCCGGTGACCTCGGCGCCCGTGAGGGCAGCGGCCAGGCGATGGGGGGCACCGACGGTGGCGGAAGCGCCGATGAACACCAGCTCCGGGGCACCGTGGTGCGCGGCCAGGCGACGGAGGCGGCGCACCAGCTGGGCGACATGGCTCCCGAAGACTCCCCGGTAGGTGTGAAGCTCGTCGAGGACGACGAAGCGCAGCCGGCCGAGGAAGGTCGCCCAGCGCTCGTGGTGGGGCAGGATCCCGGAGTGCAGCATCTCGGGGTTGGTGAGCACCAGCGAGGCGTGCTTGCGCACCCAGGTGCGCTCCTCAGGGCTGGCGTCGCCGTCGTAGGCCCCAGCCACGATGCCCGGCAGCTCGAGGGCGGTGAGCGCTCGGAGCTGGTCGTGGGCCAGCGCCTTGGTGGGGAACAGCACCAGTCCGGTGGAGGGCCGGATCGGCGCCACCGCTGCCTCGGACATCGGCACCTGGTAGCAGAGCGACTTCCCGGAGCCCGTGCCGGTGGCCACCACCACCGACCGGCCCGATCGGGCCAGGTCGATGGCGGTGGCCTGGTGGGACCAGAGGGGCCCGGGGAGGCGATCGACGACCGCCGCCGGGAGGGGCCGCGCCAGGTCCCCCCACTGGGGCGAGCGAGCTGGGACCTCGATCAGGTGGCGCAGACGGCTCGGACCGAGCCGGACCTCGCCATCCTGGCCCTGCTGCACCCGGTCCCGCTCGACGGCGAGGTCGCGCAGCACCTCGCCGGGTCCGCCCCCCTCGACGAGGGCGTGGAGGTGGTCGGGTCGGACTGCCATCGTCGAGACGAGCGTAGGCCTGCCGACAGCCAGATGACAGGCCTGTAGTTCCAAGCCTGTGATCTTCCGCCTCGGGTAGGTTCGGGCCATGGATCTCAGCGTGCAGGTCGGTGAGCAGGGGGGTTGGGCCGTGGCCACCGTCCACGGCGACCTCGATCTCACCACCGCCCCCCGGTTGCGCGAAGAGGTCGTGCAGCTCCTCACGGCGGGGAACCCTCGTGTCGTGCTCGACCTCGATGGCGTCCCGTTCGTCGACTCGACGGGTCTCGGCGTGGTGGTCGGGCTGCTCAAGCGGGCACGGTCGCTCGGCGGCGACCTGCGGGTGGTGTCCACGCAATCCTCCCTTCGCAAGGTCCTGGAGCTGACGGCCCTGGATCGGGCCCTCCCCCTCGCCGCCACCGTCGACGAGGCAGTCGGCACCGACCGCGCCAGCGGCTGACCGGTGGCGGGGACGATCGAGCTCGAGATCCCTTCCCGCAACGACTACCTGGCCCTGGTGCGCCGCCTCCTGTCCACGGCCAACGACCTGCACCGCACGCTGCCTGACCGCCGGGTGGACGACCTGCGGCTGGCGGTGTCCGAGGCGTGCAGCAACTCCATCAACGCCCAGCGGGATCAGCCCGACGACGCACCGGTGCACATCACCATCGACCTCGACCGCGCCTCGATGACGGTCACCGTCACCGACCACGCCGGAGGCTTCGCCCTCGACGAGGTCGACCCCATCCCCGGCGCCGAGGAGCCCGGCCGGCTCCGCCACGAGCACGGCCTCGGGCTGGGCCTCATCCGCAGCCTGGCCGACACCGCCACCTTCACCGCCACCGCCGACGGCACCGCGGTGCGCATCGAGATGCGGGCCGCCGAGCCAGAGGCCCCGGCAGGTCTGGTCGACGCCCACGACGGGTAAGCACCGCACGTTCTCCCTGGTCAGCACCTTTTGGGCTGAGAAGCGCATCTCCACTTGTCATCGGATCGCAATCGTTGTAATGTGATTGCAACGTTGTTGGGAGCAGATGAACCGCTCCCTACGACCCCCCTCTGAGGCACCGGTTGCTTCGTCGGTCTGTCCGCCCGCCCCGACGAAGTGCCGGTGCCTCGGGCGTTTTCGGCTCAAGCCCCGACGTCGCGCCGGCCCTCCAAGGCCCGACCGAGCGTCAGCTCGTCGGCGTACTCCAGGTCGCCGCCCACCGGGAGCCCGCTGGCGATCTTGGTCACCCGCACGTCGAGGTCCTTGAGGAGCCGGGTGAGGTACATGGCGGTGGCCTCGCCCTCCAGGTTGGGGTTGGTGCAGAGGATCACCTCCTCCACCCCCTCCCGCTCGATCCGACCCAGGAGCTCCCGGATCCGGAGCTGCTCGGGGCCGATGCCCTCGATCGGGCTGATGGCGCCCTGGAGGACGTGGTAGCGACCGGAGAACTCCTGGGTCTTCTCCACCGCCACGATGTCGCGGGGCTCCTCCACCACGCACAGGACGGTGCGATCACGGCGGTCGTCGGCGCACAGCCCGCACTGGTCGCCCTCGGCGATGTTGAAGCACGTCTGACAGAAGGTCACCCGGTCCTTGGCCTCGGTGATGGCGTGGGCGAGCCGAAGGGCATCGACCTTCTCGGTCTTCAGGAGGTGGAAGGCGATGCGCTGGGCTGACTTGGGGCCCGACCCCCGGCAGACGCCCGAGCTCGTCGATGAGCTCCTGCACCGGTTGGGCGTAGACGAGGCCATCAGCTCCCGCCGAACAGATCGCCGAGACCGGCCAAGCGGCC
Source organism: uncultured Microthrixaceae bacterium (assembly GCA_963795165.1). Classification (GTDB taxonomy): domain Bacteria; phylum Actinomycetota; class Acidimicrobiia; order Acidimicrobiales; family VFJN01; genus VFJN01. The sequence continues at coordinate 1,908,208 of CAWCGT010000001.1, forward strand.
CCATCGCCTCCTGCTGGATCTCGCAGGAGCTTGGCGTTCATGTCGTGGAGGGCCGCCATGACGAGGTCCTCCAGCATCGGCGACATCGCCCGGGTCGACGACCTCCGGGGCGATGGTGACGCCGAGCACCTGGCCGGTGCCGGTGGTGCGGATCCGGACCATCCCACCGCCCGCCACCCCCTCGATCTCCCGCTCGGAGGCAGCCTGCTGGGCCGCCATCATCTGCTGCGCCTGCTCCAGCAGACCCCCCAGGCCGTCGGGAGAGACGGCCGAGAGGTCAGGGAGAGCCGGAGCGGGTCCTGATGGTCGGGGGCGGTCGTCGCTCACCCCGGCAGCGTAGGCCGCAGGTCCCGAGCGGAGGCGCTACTCGTCGACCAGCTCGGCGCCCGGGAAGGCCTCCGCCAGCCGCTCGACGCCGGACCCTGCGGACGGGGCGTCCTCGAGGTCGTGCACGTCGACGACCTCCTCGTCCGCGGCTTCGCGGCGCAGTGGCCGCCGCACCGGCCTCCGCGGCCGCGCCCGTGACCAGTCGGACCGCGCACCGGCCGACCGAAGTGGCCGCGTCAGCGCCGCCTCCACCTCGGGGCGACGCTTCTCGAGCAGGTCGGCGGGCGGACCCTTCGGGCACGACGAGGCGCACGAGCGGGCCGTCCTCCGACGGCTCGAAGCGACCGTCGCGGAAGATGGCCTCGGGTGGCACCCTTGAGCCCCTCGAGCACCGCCGGCCAAGCCGCCTGGAGCTCGTCGGCAGGCAGTGGCTCGGCGGCCGCCCACCGCGGGCGTCGGCGGCGGGCGTCCTGCGCCGGCTGCGGCGGGCCTCCGGCCGGGGGCGCGCCGCCGCGCGGCGACGCGGTGGCCTTCTTCACCGGCGCCACGGGCCGCGAGCGGCGCCGCCCTTGGCCAGCTCGTCTCGCGCAGCGGCCGCCGGCCCCGTCGCGCGCGGACGCGGCCGGGCGCGGATACCGAACGCCGCGAGCCGGGGCGGGCCGCCTCCGCCGGGGCAGCGACCGCGCCGCGCTCGAGGCGCTCGAGCCGGTCGAGGATGGCGTCGTAGGACTGGTCGGCGTCGGGACGGCACAGGCGCACCAGCGCCACCTCGAGCACGATCCGCGGGTCAGGCTTCTTGCGCCAGCTCCACCAGGGCCTCGCCGAGCACCTCCAGGGCTCGGGTGAGGCCGGCGGCGCCGAGGCGCTCGCCCGAGCGCCTCGGCCCGTGCGAGGTCGGCCGCGGGGAGGTGGCGGTCGGGGGCCTTGCATCACGGCGAGGAACGCGTCGCGGAGGCGGGCGATGAGCACCTCGCCGAGGGCTCGGGGGTCGCGGCCGGCGGCCGTGGCGTCGGCCACCGCTACCAGGGCGGCGCCGGCGTCGTGCTCGGCCAGCGCGTCGAGGATGGCCTCCACGGGCTGGCCCTCCTCCACCACCCCACCCATGGCCGACACCTGGTCGAGGGCCGAGAGGGTGTCGCGGGCGGAACCCGCCGCCCTGCCGCACGACGTGCTCGATGGCGTCCTCGCCCAGGCCGAGGCCGGCGTCCTCGATCACGCAGCGCACGTGGTCGGCCAGCTCGTCGGCGTCGAGGAGGTGGAACTCGAAGTGCTGGGTGCGGCTGCGGATGGTGGGCAGCACCTTCTGCGGGTCGGTGGTGCAGAGGATGAACACCACGTGGGCCGGCGGCTCCTCCAGCGACTTGAGCAGGGCGTTGGCCGCCCCCGGGCTGAGCATGTGGACCTCGTCGAGGATCACCACCTTGCGGTTGCCCGATGTGCCCAGCGGGATCCGCTCGATCAGCTCGCGGATGTTGGCCACGCCGTTGTTGGAGGCGGCATCGAGCTCGAGGAGCCAGTCGACGATGCGGCCCTCGTCGACGGCCAGGCAGTTCGGGCAGGTGCCGTCGGGCTCGCCGTCGACAGGCTGCTCGCAGTTCAGGACCTTGGCCAGGATCCGAGCCGTCGAGGTCTTGCCGGTGCCCCGCGGACCGCTGAAGAGGTAGGCGTGGCCCACCCGGTCCTCGGCCACCGCTGTGCGCAGGGCCCGCACCACGTGGTCCTGGCCTCGGAGCTCGCCGAAGCGCTTGGACCGGTAGCGCCGGTAGAGCGCCTGGTACGGATCGGCCATCGGGGCGACCCTACCGGGGCCGCGTCGACAACGGCCCGCTCCCCCATGTGACGGTCAGGCGATCTGCGGCACACCGCAGGCTCCGCTGAGAGCTGCTGCCTCCCGGCCCTGACTCGGTTCACGGACTGCAGTTGCACAGGACCCGACCGCCACATGCGAGAGCGGGCCGAGCGACACGATAGCCTCACCGGTCCTGGGTGCCACCTCCGGGTGGTCCCGTGGAGGGGTGCGAGAGCGGCCGAATCGGCACGCTTGGAAAGCGTGTGTGGGGCAACCCACCGTGGGTTCGAATCCCACTCCCTCCGCCGTTTGGCCTGGGGGCTGCGCCCCCGCTCGCCACGCTCGGCGATCCGGCTCTGCCCGACGCGTCAGCGTCGGCAGCGGAGCACGATCAGGCAGCGCTCGGGGGGCTCGGTGGTCGGCGGGCCGGCCGGCGGGGTCGTCGTGGGAGGCGTGCTGTCCGCAGGCGGCGGCGCAGGCGCAGGCCTCGGAGCCTTGTCCGCCGCTGTCGACGGATCACCCGAGCCCAGCACGATCTGGGTGGCGTCGAGCGAGAGCTGCACCGCTTCCCGGCCGGGATGGTCCCTGGTCAGGATGCCGTTGGCATAGGAGTAGGCGTCCCGCACCGTGGGTCCGGCCTGACCCTCCAGCCAGCCGCGCCGCACCAGGTAGTGCACGAGGTAGGAGGCGTTCAGCCGGCGGCTCTCGTAGGCGTAGCTGTTGGCATCGGCCGCCCCCGTGAGCACCCGCCCCGGGCCCAGCAGCTCGGTGAAGCCGCCGGCGAAGCACGTGGCCATCAGCAGCCACATCCGCTGCGTGACAGCGGGCGCCAGCAGACCGGCCAGCTCGACGTCGGTGAGCTCCGCGCCGTCGGCCAGCACCAGCGCCTCGGTGTCGGCGTCGAGCTTGCGCACGTGCCCCGCGTAGGCGAACACCAGGGTCGACCCCGGACCACCCTGCTGGGCGAGCGCCCGGATGGCGGACACGACGCCGGGCTTGCGGGCCTGCCCGTCTCGCAGCACCACCCGGTTGCCATCGGGCACGCCGAAGCCGTCGAGGGCTGCGTCGACGGTGTCGGCGTCGGCCACCGCGGCGCCGAGGTCGTGGGCCCGACCGGGGTAGTCGTCGATCCCGATGATCAGGGCATAGACCTGGCCATCGTGTCGGGGGGTGGCCGGCGGCTCGAAGCGAGCCGGCGGGGCCGTCGGCTCGGCCAGCGGCCCCTTGAGCTCCCCGGGGGGGATGATGGCCACCTCGTCGTCGCCCGTGGCGTCAACCGGCTGGGGCAGCGCTTCGAAGGTGACCGGGTCCACCCAGCCATCGGCGGACACGACGTTTGGCCGTTCCACCACGTGGCTGGTGCCAGGCACCAGCTGCAGCGCACCGGGCACGATCGCCAGCGCCAGTGCGACGCATGCCGCGCCCGTCCATCGCCCTACCCGCATCGTGCTCCTGCCTCCACGCCCTCGCCCGGCATCCGCCGCCTGGTGCGAGCACCGCGTCGGCCGACCCTCTCAAGTTCTGGGTGTAGTTCGCCGATCGGCCCCCGTTCTCCTGCTCCCCGGTACCGTGCGGACGTGGGCGCGCCCTCGGACGACGACACCATGGCCCTGGCCCTCGAGGAGGCCCGGCTGGCCGGCGAGGCCGGTGAGGTGCCGGTGGGAGCGGTGGTGGTGCTGGGCGAGGACGGTGGTGGCCCGGGCCGGCAACCGGCGGGAGCGAGACGGCGACCCCACGGCCCACGCCGAGGTGCTCGCCTTGCGGGCCGCCGCTGACGCCATCGGATCGTGGCGTCTCGACGGCGCCACGCTCGTGGTCACCTTGGAGCCGTGTCCGATGTGCGCTGGCGCCCTGGTCGGAGCACGCGTGGCGCGACTGATCTACGGGGCTGCCAACACGGAGAACGGCGCGTGCGGCACCCTCTACAACCTCTGCGCCGACCCCCGCCTCAACCACGAGGTGGCCGTCACCCACGGCGTGGCGGCCAACGCCTGCGCCGCGCTGCTCGACGCCTTCTTCGCCCACCGCCGCTCCTGACGGCGTTGGAGGGGCCCACCGGCCGCCGGGTAGCGTGGTCGACGGAGAGCTGCCAGAGCGGACGAATGGGACGGTCTCGAAAACCGTTGTGGCTTTCGGGTCACCGTGGGTTCGAATCCCACGCTCTCCGCCACGAGTTCCCAGCCGCGTTCGCGCGGAACACCCGTACGCTCGCCGCCATGCGACATGGCGGCCCCCACAGCATGATCGGGAGCGACCCGGCTGCTGTCGCGGGGGTCCAGCTCGATCGGGCGGTCATCCGGCGGGTATGGCGGTTCGCCCGGCCCTATCGGCGGCAGCTGGTCGGCTTCCTTGTGGTCCTGGTCGCGGCTGCCCTGGTGAGCCTGGCACCGCCCCTGCTGTTCCGGGAGATCCTCGATCACGCCATCCCCAGGGGCGACCGGGGCCTCCTCAACCGACTGGCCGCGCTGGTCGTCCTGGCGGCCGCGGCCGACGCCGGCTTGGCGCTCATCGAGCGATACCTGTCGTCGCGCATCGGGGAGGGCGTCATCTACGACCTGCGGGTCTCGCTGTTCGACCACGTGCAGCGGCTTCCCATGTCGTTCTTCACCCGGGCGCAGACCGGAGCCCTCACCAGCCGGTTGAACAACGACGTGCTCGGCGCCCAGCGCGCCCTCACCGGGACACTGGGCTCGGTGGTGTCGAACGTCGTCACCCTGCTGGCCAACGGGACGGCCATCGTGTTGCTGGAGTGGCGGTTCGCCGTGCTCGCCCTGATCCTCCTGCCGCTGTTCATCTTCCCGGCGCGGCGGGTCGGACGCCGCCTCCAGCACCTCACCCGTGAGCAGATGGACCTCAACGCCTCGATGAACACCACGATGACCGAGCGGTTCAACGTGGCCGGCGCCCTGCTCGTGAAGCTGTTCGGCCGAGCCGACGAGGAGACTGACGACTTCGCCAAGCGAGCCGACGGGGTTCGAGCCGTCGGGGTCCGCGCGGCTGTCTACGGACGGACGTTCTTCGTCGCCCTGGGCCTGGTGGGGGCACTGGCCGCTGCAGCCGTGTACTGGATCGGGGGCCAGCTGGTGATCTCCGGGTCCATGTCCATCGGGACGCTGGTGGCTCTGGCCGCGTTCATCGGGCGGATCTACCAGCCGCTGACGTCGCTCACCAACGCCCGGGTCGACATCATGACGGCCTTCGTCTCCTTCGAACGGGTCTTCGAGGTGCTGGACGCGCCGAACCCGATCCCCGACCGGCCCGGTGCCGTCGACCTCGTGGCGCCTCGCGGCCGCATCGAGCTCGACGACGTGACCTTCGCCTATCCGGACCGCCCGGTGGTGGCCAGCCTCGAGGCCGAGGGGCCGACACCCGCCGGGGCCAGCGAACCCGCGGTGGTGCTCGACGGCGTCTCAGCGGTGATCGAACCAGGTCAGCTGGTGGCGCTCGTCGGCCCTTCCGGCGCGGGGAAGACCACGCTGTCGCAGCTGGTGCCCAGGCTCTACGACGTGACGGCGGGGACGATCCGGATCGACGGACACGACGTGCGCGACGTGACCCAGGCCACGCTGCGCCAGGCCATCGGCGTCGTCACCCAGGACTCCCACCTCTTCCACGACAGCATCGGGAACAACCTGCGCTACGGACGGCCCGAAGCGACCGACGAGGAGCTGCTGGCGGCGGCGAAGGCCGCCCAGATCGACGGGTTGATCGCCTCGCTGCCGGCCGGGCTCGACACGTTGGTGGGCGAGCGCGGGTACCGGTTGTCGGGCGGAGAGAAGCAGCGGCTGGCCATCGCCCGGATGCTGCTGAAGGACCCGGCCATCGTCGTGCTCGACGAGGCCACCAGCCACCTCGACTCCGAGAACGAGCACCTCGTCCAGCAGGCCCTCGCCGTGGCCCTCGACGGACGAACCAGCCTGGTGATCGCCCACCGGCTGTCCACCATCCAGGCGGCCGACGCCATCCTCGTCCTCGACGACGGGCGGATCGTGCAGCAGGGGACGCACGCCGAGCTGCTCGCCGCCGGCGGGCTCTACGCCGACCTCTACCGCACGCTGGTGAGGGCCGAGCTCCAGCAAGCCTGACCGCCGGCCCGCTGAGCGATCAGTCCGGGTGGCGGGCCTTGGCCGCCAGGGCCGCGGCAGCCGCTGCGGCGGCGCCGGCGGCCAACCCCCCCACGACGTGCCCGGCCCCACCAGTGGCCGGGAGCCGGCCGCCGGTCGTCGGGGCGACGGGGGCGGCCGGGCCGCCCGGGGCGCCGTCGGTGCCTGGGGGCTTCGGCGCGGCCGGGGGGTGACGGGCGGCATCGCTGAAGTCGGCCTCCACCACGAAGTTGCGGTCGTCCAAGGCACCCAGCGTGTACCAGGGGTAGAGCCCGAAGTACTCGCCCCGGCTCCGCTCCGACCACACCCGGGCCTCCGGGGAGGCGGTCTTGTGGAAGTTGACCATGTAGCCGCCTTCATACACACGGACGAGCCCGTAGCCCCCCGGGTACTCCTTCACGGCGCCCAGCTCCACGTACGGGACGCCGGGCGACGCCGACAGCACGCTGCGCTTGTTGCGGTGGGTGTGGCCCGAGTAGACGCCGACCACCGAGTGCTCACCCGCCACCTGCTGCAGGCGAATGGCGTCGTCGGGCGGCAGCAAGAACACACCGGGGAGTGGCGGGAGCGAGGTGGCGTAGGAGTCGACGGCGATGGGGTGGTGCCCGAAGAGGAAGGTGGGCCGCCCCCCGTTGCCGGCCAGGTCGGCTTCCAGCCACTCGAAGTCCTCATCGCTCACATCGCCGTTCCCGGTGGTGAGGTCGTTGGTGTCGAGGGACACGATGTGCACACCCTGGTGGTCGAAGCTGTAGGTGCTGCGATCGTCGGGGAGAGGGAAGTGGTCCAGCAGGCAGTCGTGGTGGCTGCCGCCCACAGGGTGACCGCACCCATCCCACTCGGGCCCTGCGTGGGCCCGGTCGTGGTTCCCCCGAGTGATGAAGTAGTCCTGCCCGTAGGTGCCGAACCCGTCGAAGATGGTGCGGGCCTGGGTGAGCTCGGCCGGGCGAGCCTCGGCGGTGAGGTCCCCCGCCACGAGCATCAGCGATGCGCCCCGCGCCTTCGACTCGGCCACCGCCGAGGTGGCCATGAAGCGCCAGTAGGGGTTGTCGGGGTCGGCGGCAAACCCGGGCGGGAAGTCGCCGAACGCCAGCCCGGAGGTGCCCTCGCCGATGTGGAGGTCGTTGGCCCAGCACATCGTGAAGAGCAGGTCCCCCGACGGCGGGATCAGGGTGGTGAACACACCGGCGTTGGACGTGTCGATGTTGTCGGGAGACAAGGTGGCATCTGTGGGGATGGCGGGGATCCCGTTCGACGACGCCCGGTACAGGTAGGTGCGCCCCGGCTCGAGTCCGGTGAGCTCCACGTAGTGGAAGGCGGTGGGGGTGGGGTCGTCCACCACCACCTCCAAGGAGAGAGGCGACGTCCCCATCTCCACGCGAGTGTCGGCGGGGATCGGCTCGGGGCGGCCGAACTCGTCGGTCTCGGTGGGGTGGGCGGTCAGCCAGGTGAGGATGGCGGTGGTGTCGGTGACGGTGACGAGCTCCAGGTTCCGCGGCACCGCCTGCGCGGCCACACCGGCGTAGGCCCGAGCCGGACGCCACGGCCGGTCGAGGACGATCGGAGTGGCCGCCGCTACCGCCATGTAGCGCAGCAGCTGGCGTCGGCTCATCTGCTCGCACACGCCGGCAGCATGGCACCTGGCTCGCCCCCACCCTTGGAACTGACGGCCCGTCAGGTCCAGCGGTAGCGTCCGCGGTCATGACCCCCCGCAGCTTGTGGCGAATTCGTGCCGAAACGACACGTCAGCACCACAGGCTCGCCGGGGGTGGCCCACCAACCCCGAGCTTGTGGCGAATCGGCGCGGAAACGAGACGGAATCGCCACAAGCTGCGGGGGTGGGGACGGTGACCGGAGCCGAGCTGACGCCGCCGGAGGGACGAGACCTGCTGCGCGGCAAGGTGGTGCTGGTGACGGCGGCGGCTGGGACGGGGATCGGCAACGCCACCGCTCGCCGGTGCCGCGACGAGGGGGCGACAGTCGTCATCAGCGACGCCCACGAGCGGCGACTTGAACAAGCGGCCGACGACCTCGGCGAGCACGGTGACCGTCCGCTGGCCGTCCCCTGCGACGTCACCGTGGAATCGCAGGTGCAGACCATGGTGGACCAGACCGTCGCCGCGCACGGTCGACTCGACGTGCTGGTGAACAACGCCGGCCTCGGTGGCACCGCGGCGCTGGTCGACATGACCGACGACCAGTGGCACACGGTCCTGGACATCACCCTCACCGGCACCATGCGGTGCGTGCGAGCAGGTCTGCGCCAGATGTACGCGCAAGGCGGCGGCGTGATCGTCAACAACGCGTCGGTGCTGGGGTGGCGAGCCCAGGCAGGACAGGCGCACTACGCGGCGGCCAAGGCCGGCGTGATGGCCCTCACCCGCTCCGCCGCCATCGAAGCGGCGCCCCACGGCGTGCGGGTGAACGCCGTCGCCCCGTCGCTGGCCATGCACCCGTTCCTGGCCAAGGTCACCACCGATGAGCTGCTCGACGAGCTCACCCGACGGGAGGCGTTCGGCCGGGCCGCGGAGCCCTGGGAGATCGCCACCGTGATCGCCTTCCTCGCCAGCGACTACTCCACCTACATGACCGGTGAGGTCGTGTCCGTCTCCAGCCAGCGAGCCTGACCTGATGCCCACCACCTTCGCCTCGTTCGACGACCTGCGCGCCGCCGTCGGCACCCATCTGGGGTGGAGCGAGTGGGTGGAGGTCACCCAGGAGCGGGTCGACCTGTTCGCAGAGGCGACGGGCGACCACCAGTGGATCCACGTCGACGTCGAGCGGGCCAACGCCGAGAGCCCCTTCGGCGGACCCATCGCCCACGGCTACCTCACCCTGGCCTTGTCGAACCTGTTCCTGCCCCAGCTCATCGCCGTGCCGGCGGCGTCGACCGGCGTGAACTACGGCACTGGCAAGGTTCGGTTCCCCAGCCCGGTGCCGGTGGGGCGCCGCATCCGGGGAGGGGCCCAGATCGCCACCGTGGACGAGATCCCCGACGGCCTCCAGACGACCATCACCATCACGATCGAGGTGGAGGGCCAAGACAAGCCCGCCTGCGTGATCGAGTCCCTCAGCCGCTGGCTCGCCTAACCCCGAGATCTGTGCAGCGATTCGTTCGCATGGCGAGCGGAATCCTTCACAGATCCTGGGGGGGCTACTCGGCAGGGAGGTAGCGGCCGGCGGAGTCGTCGGAGTGCTCGAGGTTGGCTCGGGGCTGGGGACGGCTCCCTGGTGGGCGGACACCGCGCGCTCGAGCAGCCAGTAGACGCCGTAGACGAGGGCCACGGCGGCGGTGACGTGGAGCAGGAGGGCCAAGGCCAGACCGGCGAAGAGGCCCGCCTTCCAGAGCCGGCCCCACAGCAGCGACAGCGCGGCGGGCACGAGGACAACGAACAGCGCCGCCCCCAGCAGCTCGGTCGTCCACGCCCGCTCCCCCATCCAGGGCAGCAGCCGGGCGCCGTCGAGGAGGTCGACGGTGCCCGCCACCCCGAGCGCCGCCACCGTTGCGAGGGTGCCAACCACCACCGGCGCCCACCGCCAGCGAGGCCGCAGCGTCGTGAGCGCCGTGGCGAGGATGACCGCCGTCCACATCAACCAGCGGCGGACGATCGGCGTGCCCAGGCTGGCCATCGCATCGCGCAGGATGCGGTCCGCCTCCTCCCGGTCCACGTCGGGGCCGAGGTGCGTCTTGCCCTCGCCCGCCTTCACCACGAGGGCGTCGTGCAGGAGCACCGCAGGCAGGTGGGTCCCGAGACCGGGGACCAGCCAGGCGAAGAACCACGGGATCGACGCCAGGTCGGTGCGGAAGGCGACCACGTCGGCTGGCACGACGAAGGGCTCAGCGTGACGGGGGTCGCGGTAGCCGAAGGGCCGGAGGATGCGGAACCGGGCGCCGTCGGGCTCGAGCTGGAGGACCATGGCGTCGCCGGTGCCGACGTCGAAGAACCGGGTGGGCTCCGCCGCCTCCCGCACGGCTGATCATCGCCTCCTCACGGCGGCCCGCCGCCGTAGGGCACCGTGATGATCTCGAGCATGTGGTCGTCGGGGTCGCGCCAGTAGACGCCCCGACCGCCGTCGTGGTGGTTGATCTGTCCCGGCTCGGCGTTGTGGGGGTCAGCCCAGTACGTCAGGTCCCGCTCCTGGATGCGGCCGAGGATCTCGTCGAACTCCGGCTCGGTGACCAGGAACGCATAGTGCTCGACGATGAGATCCCACTCCGGTCCGGTGGTGAGGAAGTCGAGCGAGACGCCGTTCGCCAATTCGACCACCGTGAAGGGGCCGAAGTGCCCGGGCGCACCGAGGCCCAGCACCTCCGAGAGGAACCGGGCCGACACGTCGGCATCCCGAGCGTGGACGATCGTGTGGTTCAGCTGCACCGCCACCTGTGCAGTGTGCCACCGCCGGGGCTAGCGAGTCAGGAGGACAGCGCTGCCGTGACCGAAGAGGCCCTGGTTCACCGTGAGGCCGGCCGTCGCGCCCTCCACCTGGCGCCCCTCCGCCTGCCCGCGCAGCTGCCAGGCCACCTCGCACACCTGGGCGATGGCCTGGGCCGGGACGGCTTCGCCGAAGCAGGCCAGGCCGCCGCTGGGGTTGACCGGCACCCGGCCGCCCAGCGTGGTGTCGCCGTCGTTGAGCAGCCGCTCCGCCTCACCCTCCTTGCAGAGCCCGATGTTCTCGTACCAGTCGAGCTCGAGCGCGGTGGAGAGGTCGTACACCTCCGCCAGGCTGAGCTCGTCGGGCCCGATCCCGGCCTCCTCGTAGGCCCCCGCCGCGATCGAGTCACGGAAGGTGAGCGCGGGAGGGGCGTGGCCTGCGGCCGAGTCGGTGGAGAAGTTGGGCATCTCGATCACCGTGTTGGGGAACTGCGGTGTCACGGTGGACACGGCGCGGATCCGCACGGGAGCGGTCATCCCGTGGCGCTTGGCGTAGTCCATCGAGGTGAGCACCACCGCCGCCCCGCCGTCGGATGTGGCGCAGATCTCCAGCAGGCGGAGCGGGTCGGCCACCATCGGCGAGCCCAGCACCTCCTCCTCGGTGACCTCCTTCCGATAGCGGGCGTTCGGGTTGTGGAGTCCGTGGCGAGCGTTCTTCACCTTGACCTTGGCGAAGTCAGCGTCGGTGGCGCCGTAGAGGTCCATGCGACGGCGGGCGTAGAGGGCGAAGTAGGTGGGGTTGGTGGCACCCAGCAGGCGGAAGCGCAGCCAGTCGGGATCGTCCCACCGCTCGCCGGCCGTCGGCGCGAGGAAGCCCTTGGGGGTGGTGTCGGCGCCCACCACCAGCGCCACGTCGCAGAGCCCGGCCAGGATCCGCGATCGGGCGGCGTCGAGGGCTGTGACCCCCGATGCGCACGCGGCGTAGGACGACGCCACCCGGGCCCCGTTCCAGCCCAGCGCCTGGGTGATGGTGGCAGCGGCCACATAGCCCGGGTAGCCGTTGCGGACGGTCTCGCCGCCGGCCACGAACTGCACGTCGGCCCAGGCCACCCCAGCGTCGTCGAGCGCGGCGAGGGCGGCGTCGATCCCGTACTCGTGGAAGGGCCGACCCCACTTCCCCCACGGGTGCATCCCCACCCCGAGCACCGCCACCGGATCCGGTGCTCCCATCAGCAAGGCCTCCAGCGATAGATGAGGTGGTCGACGCCGTCGGCGCTGTAGAGCGGCTCCACGACGAGCTCCACCGTTGCACCGACGGAGAGGTCGTCGACCGTGTAGCCGTCGGCCACCTGACCCAGGACCACCATCTGCTCGTCGGCCAGCTCCACGGCGGCGATGGCGAAGGGCACGTGCTCCTCGCCAGGAGGGATGTACGGGGGTGGCGGCTGGTACTGGGCGTCCGTGTAGCTCCAGACCGTGCCGCGGCGGGAGAGCTCCACGTCGTCGAACTCGCGCCCTCGGCAAGCTGGGTTGCGGCAGAACCCCTCCGACCGTGGGAACGTCACCGTCCCGCAGGCCGAGCAGCGGGTCCCGAGCAGGCGGGGCTCGGCGTCGGTCGTGAACCAGCCGTCGACGGCTGGAACAGCGGTGTCGGGCATCGGGCTCCTCGGGGCCGATCGACCTGACGGTGCGTCAGATCGCCAGAGGGCAGTCTCGCGCACCGACGGACCGAACCGGCAAGGCCCGCCGTTTTGCCAGTGGCGGCGCCCCGGTGGTGGGATAGCGCGCCCTGGGTCGCAGCCGATCAAAGCCGGGGTTTCGACCGATCAAAGACAAGCGGAAGCCCACCAGTGGACGACACCCTCACCAAGTCGGAGCGCGAGGCGCTCAAAGCCATCTACCGGCTGACGCGTGACGGGTCGGAGGCCCACACCGGCGCCCTGGCCGAGGTGCTCAACCTGTCGCCGGGCACGGTGACCACCACGATCAAGCGTCTGGCCGAGCGGGGCTTCGTCGACCACCGCCCCTACCAGGGCGTGACCTTCACCCCCTTGGGGCAGCACACCGCCGTGTCGGCGATCCGCCGACACCGGATCGTGGAGCGGTTCCTCGCCGACATGCTCGGCTATGCCTGGAACCAGGCCGACAAGCTCGCCATCGGGTTCGAGCACGAGCTCCCCGACGAGGTCCTCGAGCGGCTGTTCGTGGCCCTGCACCGCCCCGCTACCTGCCCCCACGGGTTTCCCATCCCGTCGCTCGACGACGCAGAGGTCCCAGCCACCCCCGACCTCTACGCTCTCGAGCCCGGGGAGGTGGCCGAGGTGGCCCTCTCCGGCTCCACCGACCCCGACCTGGTCACCTTCCTGGGCACCTTGGGGCTGGTGCCCGGCGTAGAGGTGGTGGTGGTGGAGAAGCACCCCTTCGACGGTCCGCTCGTCGTCACCGTCGACGGGCAGGACCGCACGCTCGGCGAGCGGGTCGCCCGCCAGATCTACGTCAACCGCCGGGCCCCGTCGCTCGGGTCGGGCCCGGCCTAGACCCGGCTGCCGCCCGTTCCCTTCGGGCCGCCCCGCCAGCTCACCACGCAGCGTGTGCCGTGAACCACGGAATCGGGTGCTGGTACGGTCGCGTCGGCTGATGACCTCCACCCCCCACGCGCCGACCATCCGGCGCGGCGTCGCCCAGATCGTCGTCGCTGCCACCATCGCCGCCCTCGCAGTGCTGGCGCCGGCCCCGGTGCTGGCCGACGTCACCGAGGTCCGGACCCGCACCGAACCGCTCGTCCTCGACCAGCCGGCTCTCGGCCGCGCCGGGGACGCAGTGGCCGCCACAGAGGCCGGCGAGCTGCGGACGGCACTGGCCGAACCCGGGCGCCAGGCCGAAGTCCGCCGCTCCGCCACCTTCCAGGCCATCGGTCTGACGGTGGCCTCACCCCCGGCCGCACCCGTGCTGGTGCGGGCCCGGCGAGGCGACGCGTGGACCCCCTGGTACGAGGCCCACTTCGGCGGCGACGCACCCGACGCCGGGGTCGAGGGAGCCGGGAGCTCGATCCACAGCGATCCGGTGTGGATCGGGGAGGCCGACGCCTACGAGGTCGACGCCCCACCCGAGGTGGCCCGGGTCGAGGTGCACCTGGTGAGCGAGGTGGTGACGGGACGCCGCCTGGCCGCTGCCGAGCCCGAAGCAGCCGCCGCCGGCGCGCCGGGGATCGTCCCCCGCTCGTCGTGGGGGGCCCGGCCGCCGCGGTCCACGCTGGGCATCGTCGGCGACCTCCGGGCCGCCGTCGTGCACCACTCGGTGACGGCCAACGGCTACAGCGCCGCGCAGGTGCCGTCGATCCTCCGCTCGATCCAGGCCTACCACCAGGACGTCAACGGCTGGAACGACATCGCCTACAACTTCGCGGTCGACCGGTTCGGCCGTGCCTGGGAGGCACGGGGTGGCGGCATCGACAAGATCGTGCTCGGCGGCCACAGCAAGGGGTTCAACACGGGCACCGTCGGGGTGGTCGTCCTCGGCGACTTCACCGCGGCCTCCGTGCCCAGCGCGTCGTTGGAGACCGTGGCCAGGGTCGTGGCCTGGAAGTTCGCCATCCACCGGGTCGACCCGGCCAGCACCGTGCCCGTCACCTCGGCCGGGTCGTCACGTCACCCGGCAGGGCGTACGGTCACGCTTCCGCGGGTGGTGGGCCACCGAGACCTCCAGTCCACCGGCTGCCCTGGGGCAGGCATCTACTCGCGCCTGGGGACCATCCGGGCTCGCGTGCGCGAGCTGGTTCCCGCCTACCAGAGCGGCGCGCTGCCCGACCTGCTCGCCGGCGATCACACGGGCGACGGGCTCACCGATCCCCTCGAGTACCGACCCGGTTCGTCGGGCGACGTGCTGTGGCGGGCCACTGCCGGCGGCAGCTTCGCCAAGCAGGGGCTCCGAGCCAGCGGGGCCTACCGACCCGCCGTGGGCGACTTCGACGGCAACGGCTACGACGACGTGCTGTGGCACGGCACCGGGTCGACCATGGATTCCATCTGGTGGGCCGGACCGACCGGGTTCAGCTCGCAGGTCACCCGCGTGTCGGGGTCCTACGTGCCGGTGGTCGGCGACTACGACGGCGATGGACGCGACGACGTCTACTGGTACAGCCCGGGGATCGGGGCCGACTACCTGTGGTTCTTCCGCCCCGGGCGGACCACGATCAGCCGCCGGATCGACCAGGACCTCAGCACCGGCGTGCCGCTGGTGGGCGACTTCGACGGGTATCAGGGCGACGACCTGTTCTGGTACGGCCCGGGGGGGGCCGCCTCCGACTCGCTCTGGCTCAGCAGGGGGTTCGGCTTCCACCGGTTCGCCCGCTCCGTGGGCGGCTACTACTCGCCGGCGGTGGTCGACGTCGATCGCAACGGCGTTGACGACATCGTGTGGGTGCAACCGGGTGCCACCCGCTCCTACCGCTGGGAGTTCTCCCAGGGCGGGGGCTACAGCAGCCGGGCCCTCACCACCCCGGCACCGGCCGGCACGCCGCTGACCGGCGACTTCGACGGCGACGGCACCCGGGACCTCTTCAACTACGCGCCCGGTAGTGCCCCCGACACGTTCTGGTACTCGACACCCACCGGGGTGGTGGTGCACTCGGCGCCCGTCAACGGGACCTACGCCGTGGCCGCCGGACCCATGGATCGCCCGCTGCTGGCTCCTGCCACCACCGACCTGCTGTTCGTGTCCTTGGGCGCCGACTACCTGTGGCGCAACGGCAGCGGACGGGCCTACGGGAGCACGCGCGTCGGCTGAGGGTCTCAGCCGTCGGCGGCGCGGAGGAAGGCTGGGAACTCGCCCCCTCCGTGCAGTACGAGGTTGGCCCCGGTGGCGTAGGCGGACAGCGGGCTGGCGAGGAACACGACCGCGTCGGCGACCTCCTCGGGCGTGGCGAAGCGGCCGTTGGGGACCGTGGCGGCCACGCGGGCCAGCGCCACCTCGCCGCCGTAGTGCTCGAGGCTGTCGGGGGTGGCCACCATGCCCACCGTGACGGCGTTCACCCGCACACGGGGCGCCCACTCCACCGCCAGCGTCTGGGTGAGGCTGAGCAGGCCGGCCTTGGCGGCGCCGTAGGCGGCCGTGCCCGGCGACGGACGGATCCCGCTGACGCTGGACACGTTCACGATGGCGCCCCCGGCCTCCTGGCCCTGCATCACCCGGTTGGCGGCCTGGGCGACGTGCAGGGGGGCCAGCAGGTTCAACCGGATGATGGCCTCGCTGAACCGCGGCGAGGCGTCGGCGGCATCAGCGCGCGGTGAGCCTCCGGCGTTGTTGACCGCCACGTCGAGACCGCCGTGATCAGCGGTGATGCCCTCGACGAGCGCCACCACCTGCTCCGGGTCGCGCACGTCGCAGGCGCGGAACTCGTGAGCGGCCACCTCGGGCTGGTGACGGCCGCACACCACGACCGTCGCACCGGCGTCGGCCAGCCGCGTGGCGACCGCCGCACCGATGCCCTTGGTGCCGCCGGTGACCAGAGCCACCCGCCCGCTCAGGTCGACGCTGATGCCCATGGCCCTGAAGGTGTACCAGACCGAGGCCTCGCACTAGGTTCCTGACGGTCCGTCAGAACTGATCCGAGGCCGGCGCCGATGCCCACCACCAGCACCATCCACGACGGCGGGGTCGCCGAAGTGGTGATGGATTCCCCGCCGGTCAACGCCCTCACGGTGGCCGGCTGGTTCGACCTGGCCGACCAGCTCACGGCCCTCGGCAGCGACCCGGCGGTGCGCGTGGTGGTGCTTCGAGCCGACGGTCGCGGGCTTCAACGCCGGCGTCGACATCAAGGAGATGCAGGCCACCGAGGGGTTCGAGGCGCTGGTCGGCGCCAACCGCGGCTGTGCGGCCGCCTTCGCCGCCGTCTACGACTGCGCGGTGCCCGTGGTGGCGGCGGTGAACGGCTACTGCCTCGGAGGCGGGATCGGGCTGGTGGGCAACGCCGACGTGATCGTGGCCGCCGACGACGCCACCTTCGGCCTGCCCGAGGTGGACCGAGGGGCCCTGGGCGCCGCCACCCACCTCTCCCGCTTGGTTCCCCAGCACAAGATGCGGGCGATGGTCTACACCTCGGCCACAGCCACAGCCCAGGAGCTGCACCACTTCGGTTCGGTGCTGGCCGTGGTCCCGCCCGCGGAGCTCGCGGTCCGCCGCCATGGACGTGGCCGAGCAGATCGCCGCCAAGTCGCCGACGGTCATCCGGGCGGCCAAGGAGTCGCTCAACGGCATCGACCCATGGGACGTGAAGCGGAGCTACCGGTTCGAGCAGGGGTTCACCTTCGAGCTCAACCTCTCGGGGGTGGCCGACGAGCATCGCGATGCCTTCGTCGCCAAGCGCGACACGGACACCTCTCGATGAGCGCGCCTCGCGACAAGCGCTGCTCCGAGGAGGAGGCGGTCGCCGAGCTGTCGTCGGGCATGACCGTCGGCATCGGTGGGTGGGGGTCGCGCCGCAAGCCGATGTCGGTGGTCCGGGCCATCCTCCGCTCCGACGCTCACCGACCTCACGGTGGTCAGCTGGGGCGGCCCCGATGTGGGCCTGCTCTGCGCCGCTGGCAAGGTCAAGCGGCTCGTGTACGCCTTCGTCTCGCTCGACTCCATCCCCCTCGAGCCGCACTTCCGGGCCGCCCGCCAGCAGGGCGCCATCGAGGACGAGCCCTACGACGAGGGCATGTTCCTCCTCGGCCTCCAGGCCGCCGCCTGGCGGGTGCCGTTCCTGCCGACCCGGGTGGGCCTCGGGCTCCGACATCCTGCGCGACAACGACCGCGTCCGCATGGTCACCTCGCCCTTCGACGACGGGGAGGAGCTGGTGGCCGTGCCCGCCCTCACCATGGACGCCGCCTTCGTGCACATGAACCGCAGCGACGCTCGCGGGCAACGGCCAGTACCTCGGTCCCGATCCCTACATGGACGACCTGTTCCTCGGCGCCGCCGACCGGCGGTTCCTCTCGGCGGAGCGGATCGTCCCCACCGAGGACCTCGGCAAGGAGGGCCCGCCGCAGCGCTGCTGATCAGCCGGCTGCTCGTCGACGGCGTGATCGAGGCTCCCAACGGCGCCCACTTCACCTCCTGCGATCCCGACTACCCCCGGGACGAGGCGTTCCAGAAGGCCTACGCCGCCTCGGCCAAGTCGCCCGAGGCGTGGGCGGAGTTCCGCTCGACCTGGCTGCGACCTGAGCGAGGCCGACTACCAGGCCAAGCTGCGGAGCGACGGAGACGCACGATGACCGACCAGCTGGCGGACCTGGTCGACCGGGCCGACGTCTGCGTGGTGGCGATGGCCGAGTGCTTCCGCGGCGACGGCGAGATCCTGGCCAACCCCATCGGCACCATCCCGATGATCGGTGGGCGGCTGGCCCGGGCCACCTTCGAGCCCGACCTGGCCATGACCGACGGCGAGGCCCGCCTGATCGCCAACGACGAGGCGTTCGAGTGGCCCGACGGCAAGGTCGTCGAGCACTTCAACCCGTACCGCCAGATGTTCGGCTGGGTGTGGAACGGCCGGCGCCACGTGGTGATGGGCGGCACCCAGATCGACCAGTACGGCAACCAGAACTTCGCCGCCATCGGCGACTACCGCCAGCCGAAGGTCCAGCTCCTCGGCTACCGCGGCGCCCCGGGCAACACCATCAACGACACCACGTCGTACTGGGTGCCCAACCACTCCCCCGACGTGCTCGTGCGACGCGCGTCGACACGGTGTGCGGGGTCGGCTACGACCGGGCCGCCGCGCTCGGCCCCGAGGCCGCCCGGTTCCACGAGATCCGCTACGTGGTCACCAACCTGGCGGTGCTCGACTTCGAGACGCCCGACCACCGGATGCGACTGCGCTCGGTGCACCCCGGCGTCACGGTCGACGAGGTGCAGGCGGCCACCGGCTTCGAGCTCGTGGTGCCCGACGAGGTGCCGACCACCCGCCTGCCGACGCCCGAGGAGCTCGAGCTGATCGACACGGTGATCGATCCTGGCGGCCTGCGCCGGGCCGAGGTGCCGAACCCCTAGGCCGCCCGGGACGCCGCCGCCACCCGCTCCTCGCAGAGGCACGCCTCGCCACAGGGATGACCGGACATCGAGGGAGCGAAGGGGGTGGCGACCTGGGCGAGCGTGCGGACCGTGGCGAAGGCGACCACCGCGCCGACCACGGCCAATCCGGCAGTCAGCAGCATGGCGTCGTCCACCGCCGCGTCGAGGGCAGCCGGGGACCCGGTCCGCGTCGAGGCCGATGGCCAGGGGAAGGACGGCCACGGCCAGCAGCCCGGCCACCCGGGCCACGGCGTTGTTGACGCCCGACGCGGCACCGAGGTGGCCATCGTCGACCGACGCCATGATCGTCGCGGTGAGCGGAGCGACGGTGATGGCCAGACCCAACCCGAAGACGAGGGCGCCGGGCAGCACGGCCTCCGCATAGGTCGACCCCGCGTCGACCCGGGTCCAGAGGAGGAGTCCGGCCGCCACCCCGAGCGGCCCCACCGTCATCGGCAGGCGTGGGCCGATCCGCTGGGCGAGCGCACCGGCCCGCGAGGAGAGGGTCAGCATCAGCAGCGTCACCGGCAGGAGGGAGGAGCCCGCCTCCAACGCGGAGTAGCCCAGCGACACCTGGAGCTCGAGGACGAGGAGGAAGAAGGCTCCGGAGAGGGCGGCGTACACGGCGAAGGTCGTGAGGTTGGCGCCGCTGAACTGGCGGTCGCGGAACAGGGTGAGGGGGAGCATGGGGGCGCGGCTGCGGCTCTCCACGAGGAGGAAGACGACGAGGACGGCCAAGCCGCCGAGGCCGAACGTGGTGTCGGACTCGATGAGGCCGTAGGTGGCCAGGGCCAGACCGGCCGAGGCCGTCACGGCACCCACGAAGTCGAGCCGAGGTGCGCCATCGGCGGAGCTCTCGGGAACGTGGCGGCTGGCCACCACCACACCGACCGCCAGAGGCACGTTGATCAGGAACGCCAGCCGCCACGACACGGCGTCGATCAGCCACCCACCCATGAACGGGCCGACGGCACCGGCGACCCCGCCGAGTCCCGACCACGCGCCGACGGCCCGAGCCCGGTCGTCGCGATGGAAGGTGGCCGACAGGATGGCCAGGCTGCCGGGGACGAGGAGAGCCGCCCCGAGGCCCTGGACGGCACGGGCGCGCGATCAGCACCCCCACGTTGGGGGCCAGCCCGCACAGGATCGAGGCGGCGGTGAAGCCGACCAGGCCGATGAGGAAGACGCGCTTGCGCCCGTACCGGTCGCCGAGCGTCCCTCCGAGGAGGACGAAGGCGCTCAGCGTCACGAGGTAGGCGTTGAGCACCCACTGCAGGTCGCCGATGCCAGCGTCGAGGTCCTCGGCGATGGCCGGGAGAGCAACGTTGACGATGGTCCCGTCGAGGAAGGCCACGCCCGACCCGAGCACGGTCGCCAGCAGCACCCAACGCCCCTCGGCCGTGCCCATGCGCATGGACGGCAGGGTAGGGACGGTTCGCTGCCCCGCGCGCCCCTCACTAATCTGACGGGGTGTCAGACCCTGTCCACCCGGCGCTGCGGACCCGGTTCTGCGACGCTGGTCGGGTGTCGCCTGCCGATCGTGCAGACCGGCATGGGCTGGGTGTCGGGCGCCAACCTCACCGCCGCCACGAGCGCGGCGGGCGGCTTCGGGATCCTGGCCGCCGTCACCATGACGCCCGACCAGCTCCGTGCGTCCGTTCACGGGGTGCGGGAGCGCACCGACGCCCCCTTCGGCGTGAACTTCCGGGCCGACCAGCCCGACCTGCTCGAGCGGGTGGCCTTCGTGGTCGGCGAGGGCGTGCGGCTGGTCTCGCTTCGCCGGCGCACCCACCAAGGAGGCGGTCGCACGGTGCCACGACGCCGGCGTGGCTCGTCATGCCCACCGTCGGGGCCCGTCGCCACGCCGAGAAGGTGCTGGAGATGGGCGTCGACGCGGTGATCGCCCAGGGCGGCGAGGGCGGCGGGCACACGGGCACCGTGCCCACCTCGCTGCTGCTGCCACAGGTGGTCGACGCGGTGGGCGCCGAGATCCCGGTGCTCGGGGCCGGCGGCTTCCACGACGGTCGAGGGCTGGTGGCGGCGCTGGCGTACGGCGCCGACGGCATCGCCATGGGCACCCGCTTCCTGCTCACCCGCGAGAGCCACGTGCCCGAACCCGATCAAGGAGCGCTACACGGCGGCCTCGGTGTTCGACACCGTCGTCACCACCGCGCTCGACGGCGCCCCGCAGCGGGTGATCCGCACCGAGGTGGTCGACCGGCTCGAGCGGTCGCCCCGCCTGCTGCGCCTGCCGCGGGCCGCGCTGGCGGCGCTGCGGTTCCGCAAGCACACCGGCACGTCGCTCCCCGACCTGCTGCGCGAGGGCCGAGCCATGCGCACGCAACCAGGACCTCACCCTGTCGCAGCTGGCCATGGCCGCCAACGCCCCGATGCTCATCAAGGCCGCCCTCGTCGACGGCCGCCCCGACGTCGGGATCCTCCCCACCGGCCAGGTCACCGGCGTCATCGACGAGCTCCCGACCGTCGCCGACCTCCTCGCCCAGATCGAGCAGGACGCCGCCGCCACCCTCACGTCGCTGACCTGACGAGATCTGTGAAGCCGTACGGTCGGCATGCGAACGGATCGCTGCACAGATCTCGGTGGGTGCGGGCATGGACCTGACGTGGTCGGAGGCAGAGGAGGCGTTCCGCGCACGAGGCGCGGCCGTGGCTGGCGACCAACCTGGCCGAGTGGCGGGCCGACTGCGGCGGTTCGCCGGCCTCCGGTGACACGCGGGAGGGCTTCGCCCAGCACCTCGCGTGGGAGCGACGGCTCTTCGACGATCGCTGGGCCGTGGTGTCGTGGGCGGAGGAGCACGGCGGTCGGGGCGCGACGCTGTGGGAGTGGCTGCTCTTCGAGGAGGAGTACTACCGGGCGGGGTGCCCGCCTCGGGTCACCCAGAACGGCATCTTCCTGCTGGCGCCGTCCATCTACGAGTTCGGCACGGCCGGGCAGCAGGCCGGGATCCTGCGTCGGATGGCCGCCGGCGATGACCTCTGGTGCCAGGGGTGGTCGGAGCCCAACGCCGGGAGCGACCTGGCCATCGGTGACCAGCAGGGCGCGGCGGGTCGACGGCGGCTGGGTGCTCGACGGCCAGAAGACCTGGACCACCCGCGGCGCGTTCTGCACCCACCTGTTCGGGCTGTTCCGCACCGACCCCGACAGCGAGCGCCACCGAGGGCCTCACCTACCTGCTGGTGCCGCTCGACACCGCCGGGCGTGACGGTGCGCGGCTTCGGCCGCCTCGACGGCGACGAGGGCTTCGCCGAGGTGTTCTTCGACGATGCCTTCCTGGCCGACGATGCCGTGGCCGGAGGCGTGGTGCTGGGCGAGCCGGGCGGCGGGTGGGCCGTCGCCATGGCCACCGCCGGGTCCGAGCGAGGCCTCACCCTGCGCTCGCCTGGCCGCTTCGTGGTGACGGCCGAGCGGCTGGTCGCCCTGGCCGCCGAGCACGGCGACCCCACGCTCCGCCGCCGAGCCGCCACCGCCTGGATGCACGCCGACGCCTACCAGCAGCACACCCTGGCCACCGTCACCAAGCTGGCAAGCGGGGCCAAGCCCGGCGCGGAGGCCAGCCTCACCAAGCTCTGGTGGAGCGAGCTCGACATCGAGCTGCACCAGCTGGCCCTCGACCTGCTCGGCCCCGAGGCCGAGCTCGAGGGGCCGTGGAGCAAGGGTTGGCAGTTCTCGCTCTCGGGCCCCATCTACGCCGGCACCAACGAGATCCAGCGCAACATCGCCGCCGAGCGCCTCCTGGGGCTCCCCAGATGACCGCCCAGCCCTGCACCCTGCGACACGGCGCGCCCGTCTCAGGGCCGATCTGTCGCAGGCTGACCCAGCCCTGCACCCTGCGACACGGCGCGCCCGTTTCGGGTCCGATCTGTCGCAGGCTGGCAGTGGCGGGGGCGGGGGCGGGCCGGTGAGGTTCGCGCTGAGCGACGACCAGGTGGCCCTCCGCGATGCGGTGGTGGACCTCCTGGCGAAGGAGTGCCCGCCTGCGGTGGTGCGAGCGGCGTGGGACGCGCCGGCCGGCCAGCTCGACCGCGGGGTGTGGAACAGCCTCGATGCCATGGGGGTGCTCGGCGTGCTCGTCCCCGAGGCCGACGGTGGCCTGGGCCTGGACGAGACCTTCCTGGTGCCGATTCTGGAAGCGGCGGGCAAGGCGGCGCTCCCCCACCCCCTGGTGGAGACGGCGATGGTGGCGGCACCGCTGCTCGGTGCCAGCGGCGGGGGCATGGTCACCACCGACCTCGGCGGTCCGCTGGCACCCTGCGCCCTGGACGCCGACATGCACCTGGTCCACAGCGGCGGCGCCCTGCTGCACGGCGAACCCGCTCTGTCCACGGCGCTCCCTTCGGACGCCGCCGTTGTGTCGGTGGACCGAGCCCGCCGACTGGGCGCCCTGGTCGCCGACGCCGCGAGCGGTGGCGCGGCCATCACCGATGACCCGAACGAGATGGCTCTGGCCTGGGATCGCGGCGCGCTCGGCACGGCGGCGATGCTCGTCGGCTTGGGACAGGCCATGCTCGACATGACGGTCGGCTACGTGATCGAGCGCCACCAGTTCGGCAAGCCCGTCGGGAGCTTCCAGGCCGTGAAGCACCACCTGGCCGACGCCGCCCTCTCGCTCGAGCTCACTCGGCCGGCCGTGTGGCGGGCAGCCTGGTCCGTCGCCCACGGCACCCCCACCCGCGCCCGTGATGTGTCGATGGCGAAGGCGATGGCTTCGGACGCCGCAGAGCTGGTCGGTCGCAAGGCGCTTCAGTGCCACGGTGCCATCGGCTACACGGTGGAGGCTGATCTGCACCTCTACCTGAAGCGCACCTGGGCTCTGGCTCGTGCCTGGGGAGACGCCGCCCATCACACGGCACGCGTGTCGACGTCCCTCGAGTCGTCCATCCGATGACCGCCCGCGTCCACCCCCGCAGCTTGTGGTGCGTACGTGCGAAAACGGGACGGATTCACCACAAGTTGCGGAAGTTGGGGTCGATCACGGGAGACTGGCGCCATGCCTGATGCGTTCATCGTCGACGCCGTCCGCTCGCCCGTGGGGCGTCGGGGCGGGTCGCTGAGCCAGATCCACCCGGCCGACCTCGGCGCCCACAGCCTCAGCGCCCTCATGGAGCGCACCGGCATCGATCCCGGGGTGGTGGAGGACGTGGTGTTCGGCTGCGTCGACACGGTGGGCGGCCAGGCCGGCGACATCGCTCGCACCTGCTGGCTGGCCGCCGACCTGCCCGAGCACGTGCCCGGCACCACCGTCGACCGGCAGTGCGGCTCGGCCCAGCAGGCCATCCACTTCGCCGCCCAGGCCGTGATGGCCGGGGTGAACGACGTGGTGGTGGCCGGCGGCGTGCAGCAGATGTCGATGATCCCGATCAGCTCGGCCATGACCCTGGCGGGCGACCTCGGCTTCCCCGACCCCTTCACCACCAGCGAGGGCTGGGTGAAGCGCTACGGCGACGGCGAGGTGAGCCAGTTCAACAGCGCCGAGATGATCGCCGAGCGCTGGGACTGCTCCCGCGAGGAGATGGAGGCCTTCGCCGTCGAGAGCCACGAGCGGGCCATCCGGGCCACCCAGGAAGGCCGCTTCGAACGGGAGATCGCCCCGCTCAACGGCCTGGCCCACGACGAGGGCCCCCGCGAGCCGAACTGGGAGAAGATCCGCTCCCTCAAGACGCTGACCGAGGGCGGGCGGGTGACGGCGGCCGTCGCATCGCAGATCTCCGACGCCTCCGCCGCCCTGCTGGTGGTGAGCGAGCAGGCCCTGAAGGATCACGGCCTCACGCCTCGTGCCCGCATCCACCACATGAGCGTGCGGGGCGACGACCCCATCTGGATGCTCACCGCTCCGATTCCCGCCACCCGGTACGCACTGGACAAGACGGGGATGACGATGGACGACATCGACCTGGTGGAGATCAACGAGGCCTTCGCCTCGGTGGTGCTTGCCTGGGAGAAGGAGCTCGAGGTCGACCACGCCAAGGTGAACGTGAACGGTGGGGCCATCGCGCTGGGCCACCCCCTCGGCGCCACCGGCGCTCGCCTCATGACCACCCTGCTCCACGAGCTGGAGCGCACCGGCGGCCGCTACGGCCTGCAGACCATGTGCGAGGGCGGCGGTCAGGCCAACGTCACGATCATCGAGCGCCTCTAGCGACCGAGCGGGCGCTCCGCCACGAAGCAGCCGGTGTCCTTCTCGACCCGGAGGACACCGCCGCCCGCTGCCATCGCGGATCTCGAGCGCGGCCCGCAGCGCTTCCAGCTGCTCGGGCCCGGCGTCCTCACCGGGCGGGGTAGAGCACACGTAGGCCATCAGGTCCTCCACATCGGTGCAGTGCAGCTCGTCGTCGTAGTGCTCCCAGTCGACTGTTGCGAAGCGTCGCTCCAGCAGCGGGCGACCGCTCTCCCGGCCGAAGGACACGACGGTGCGCTCGACCGGACTGGTCCCGAACACGTCGGCGCCGATCGACCGCAGCGGCTGCATGTGCCCCGGACCGTTCGTGGCGGCCATCACCCGTCCATCGGGCCGCACGACCCGGGCCAGCTCGGCCACGCCGACGGCCGGATCGGGCAGGTGGTACAGCATGTAGTTGGCGATCACGCGGTCGAACGAAGCGTCCTCGAACGGCAGCTCCTGCAGGTCGGCCACCCTGGCCTCGACCGACGCGACGGCGCCCGTGGCCGCCACCCGCTCCTGCGCCTCAGCGACCATGCCGGGCGACAGGTCGGTGAGCACCAGCTCCAGGCCCGTTGGGATCGAGCCGGCGACCCTCTCCCACAGCCACCCCGGGCCACACCCCACCTCGAGGACCCGCAGACCCGGCTGGAGGTCGAGGCGCGCCCCCGCCCACTCGAACCACGGCATCGCCGCCGTGCCATACCGCCCGTGGATGTTGGCCCGCTGCTGCAGCCGGCTGGAGTCGCGGTACTGCTCGTCGCGCAGGTAGGCCTGGTTGCCGCCCGCAAACCGGTCGCCGTCGGCCACTACGCGGGCTGCCAGAGCTGCACCGCGTTGCCCTCAGGGTCGCGGAGCTGGGCGAAGCGGCCGTTGGGATAGACCTCGTCGTCGACCTCCACCTCGATGCCGGCAGCGCGGAGCTGGTCGACCATGGCGTCGAGGTTGCCCACCCGGAAGTTGAGGCCCCATCCCGTGGGGCCCAGGTGGGGGCTGTCGCCGTGCTCGGCGCCGAATGGGGCGAACACGGTTGGCCCCGCCTGCTGGGTCCACACCTCGGCCTCGTAGGACGTGGGCGACTCGCCGACACCGAGGTGGGCCTCGTACCAGCGTCCCAGCGAGGCGGCGTCGGCCGCCTTGAAGAAGAACCCACCGATGCCATCGACTCGTTCCATCAACCCAGCGTGGCACCTCTCGCTACGCTCCGCCGATGGCGTTCACCCGCGAGGAGATCCAGACAGCCTTCGACCGGTACCGCGCCGCGGCGGCCGAGGCCGGGCGCACCGGCGACTGGCAACCGTGGGTGGAGTGCTTCACCCCTGACGTCCGCTACATCGAGCACCTCTACGGCGAGTTCGAGGGGCGGGACGCGGTGCAGGCGTGGATCGAGAAGACCATGAACTCGTGGCCCTTCAGCCACATGCAGCTCTTCCCGTGGGACTGGTACACGATCGACGCCGAGCAGGGCTGGGTGGTGGGCCAGCTTCGCAACGACTTCATCGACCCGGGCGACGGCATCACCTACGGCGCCGCCAACTGGACCCGCCTCGTCTACGCCGGCGATGGCCTGTTCGCGTCGGAGGAGGACGTCTACAACCCGGGCGAGTTCACACCGGCGCTCCAGCAGTGGCTGGCCGTGTGGGCGGCCCACCACCCCGACCAGGCCGACGGCGCCCCGCGGCCCTGACCGGCGGACCGTGATGCACGTCGATCGGCTGGGGCCCGGCGACGAGGATCGGGTGGCCGCCTCCCCCCACCTGTTCGACGCAGCGCCGAGGGAGGACTGGACCGGTCGCTTCCTCCGCGAGACCGGCCACCACCTGCTCGTTGCCGTGGTGGACGGCGTCGATGTCGGGTTCGTGAGCGGCGTGGAGATGACCCACCCCGACAAGGGCACCGAGATGCTGCTCTACGAGCTCGGCGTCGACGACGGCCACCAGCGGCAGGGCATCGGCCGGGCCCTCGTGGTGGCGCTGGGCCGGTTGGCCGTGGAGTGCGGCTGCTACGGGATGTGGGTGCTGGCCGACGCCGACAACGACGCCGCCCTCGCTACGTACGCCGCAGCCGGGGCATCGGCCCCACAGCAGCAGGTGCTCCTGGACTGGGACCTCATCGCCTGGACGCCTCCCGCCTGACGACGCGTCGGGCGGTCTGCGATGCTGGCGGCTCGACGCGAACACGAACCGGGGGGACGATGACCGAGCACGACCTCGTGATCCGAGGTGGCACCGTCGTCGACGGCACGGCGCCGCCGGCCCGCACGGCCGACGTCGCCATCACGCGACGGCGTCGTCACCGAGGTCGGCTCGGTGTCGGCGGGCCGGCCGCGAGGAGATCGACGCCGACGGCGCTCTGGTCACCCCGGGCTTCGTCGA
Source organism: uncultured Microthrixaceae bacterium (assembly GCA_963795165.1). Lineage (GTDB taxonomy): Bacteria > Actinomycetota > Acidimicrobiia > Acidimicrobiales > VFJN01 > VFJN01. Next base: position 1,935,401 of record CAWCGT010000001.1, read on the forward strand.
CATCCACACCCACTACGACGGCCAGGCCACCTGGGACGAGCAGCTCACCCCGTCGTGCTGGCACGGCGTCACCACGGTGGTGATGGGCAACTGCGGCGTGGGCTTCGCGCCGCGTGGCCCCCGACCGGCACGAGTGGCTCATCGGGCTGATGGAGGGCGTGGAGGACATCCCCGGCGCGGCGCTGAGCGCGGGCATCGAGTGGGGGTGGGAGACGCTTCCCCGAGTTCCTCGACGTCCTGGACGGCCGCCGCCACGTCGATGGACCTCGGCACCCAGGTGCCGCACGGCGCCGTGCGCGGCTACGTGATGGGCGAGCGCGGTGCCCGCAACGAGCCCGCCACCGCCGACGGACATCGAGGCCATGGCCGCCATCGTCCGAGCGGGGATCGAGGCCGGCGCCCTCGGGTTCTCCACCAGCCGCACCCTCGCCCACCGGGCCATCGACGGCGAGCCGGTGCCCGGCACCTTCGCCGCCGAGGACGAGCTGTTCGGCATCGGCGCGGTGCTGGGCGAGCTCGGCACCGGCGTGTTCGAGCTGGCCCCGGCCGGCGCGCTCGGCGAGGACCTGGCCGCCCCGGAGCGGGAGATGGACTGGATGCGTCGCCTGGCCGCCGCCATCGGTCGACCCGTCACCTTCGCGCTCAACCAGAACAACGACGACCCCGACGCCTGGCGGCGGCTCCTCGACCTCTCGGCGGCGGCCACCGCCGACGGGGTCGCCGGTGCGCCCCCAGGTGCACGGGCGGACCGTCTCGCTCCTGCTCGGGCTTCCAGACCTTCCACCCGCTGGCCTTCACCCCGGCGTGGTCGGCGGCCGGCCTCGGGCTCCTGCCGTGGGCAGGAGCAGGTGGCGCGCATCCAGGCCGACCCCGAGCTGGCCGCCGCATCGTCGCCGACGCCGCTCGACTGCGCGGACGACCCGATCGTGACGGGGTTCATGCACCCCGACCGGATCTACGTCCTCGGCGATCCGCCCGACTACGAGCCCGGCCCGGAGCGCAGCGCCACGGCCATCGCGGCGGCCCGGGGCGTCGACGTCTGGGAGCTGCTCCTGGAGCTGTTCCTCGGCGACGGCGGGCGGGAGCTGCTGAACGCGCCGGTCCTCAACTACACCGACGGCAACCTCGACGCCGTGGGCGAGATGCTCGCAGCACCCGACGTCGGCCTTCGGGCTCGGCGACGGCGGCGCGCACGCCGGCCAGACCTGCGACGCGTCCACCACCACCTTCCTGCTGACCCACTGGGCGCGCGACCGCGCCCACGGCCGGCTGCCGGTGGAGGACGCCGTGCACAAGATGACGCAGGCCACCGCCGACGCTGTACGGGCTCGGCGACCGGGGCGTGCTGGCGCCGGGCTACGTCGGCGACGTCAACGTCATCGACTTCGACCGCCTGCAGCTCCGCCGCCCCGAGCTGGCCAGCCGACCTGCCCGGCGGGGCCAGCCGGCTCGATCCAGCGGGCCGACGGCTACCTCGCCACCGTCAAGTCCGGGCACGCCCACCTTCGTCGACGGCGAGGACACCGGCGCCCGGCCCGGCGCGCTCCTCCGAGGCGCCCGATGAGCCGGGGCGCCCACGGAGACGGCGGCCGCCTTCTGGGCCGCCCTCTACGACCGCGACTGGCCGCTGCATCCGCTCCTTCTTCGGACCTGACGTCCATCTACTACGACGTGCCCACGGGCCCCGCCTCCGCCGGCGTCGGGCCCGACAGCATCGAGGCGCGGCTGCGGCTGGGGCTCGAGGGCCTGGTCGGCTACGAGCACCGCGCCGGCGTCGTGGCCGAGGGGCCTGGAGGGCGTCGTCGTCACCGAGCACACCGAGGTGTGGACGTGGGAGACCGGCGAGACGGTGGCCCTCCCGTTCGTGTCGGTGCAGCGGATCGAGGACGGGGTCATCGTCCTCTGGAAGGACTACTGGGACCTGCAGACGCTCATGGGCGCGGCCCCGGCTGCTTGGCACGATCGCCTCGACACCGCCGACCTCAGCTGGGTGGTCGACGTCACCGGCCGCGCCTGAGCCCCGGCGGCCCGGGAGCGGGGGCTCAGCCCATGCCGTGCATCGCCGACAGGGCGATGGCGGCCGCCGTGGCCACGTTGATGGAGTCGACCCCCGCTGCCATCGGGATGCGCACGTGGCGGTCCACCTCGTCGAGGGCGGCGAAGGAGAGCCCAGGGCCCTCCGCACCGAGCAGGAGCGCCCACCGCTCAGGCGGGTCGGCCACGAGGGCGCCGAGGGGCGTGGCGTCGAGGGCCGGGGTGAGGGCGATGGTGACCACGCCGGCGGCGCGCAGGTCGTGGAGCGCGGCGGGCCAGTGGTCGGCCCGGGCGAAGGGGACCCGCAGGACGTGGCCGAGCGACACACGGGTGGACCGCCGGTAGAGGGGATCGGTGGTGGTGGGGTCGAGCACCACCCCGTCCACGCCGAAGGCCGCAGCGTTCCGGAACAACGCCCCCACGTTCTCGTGGTCGTTGACCGCCTCCAGCACGAGGAGTCGGCGGGCCCCCGCCACCAGGTCCGACACGGACGGCAGCATCGGCCGCTCGGCCACTGCCAGCACCCCACGGTGGAACTGCACCCCCGTCAGCTCCGCCATGGCTGCGGCGGGAAGGCTCAGGATCGACGCCTCGGGTCCAAGCCGCTCCGTCATCCGAGCCAGGTGCTCCTCGGCCACCAGCACCGACCGCACCGACAGCGGCGACGCCAGCAGCGCCTCCACTGACAGGGCGCCCTCCACGGTGAAGATGCCCTGTCGACGCTCGGTGGCCGCCCGGCGACTCGACTGGCGCAGGTGCTGGTAGTCGCGAAGACGGGGGTCGTCGAGGTCGGTGAGGCGCTCGATCGGCACGGGGCTAGTAGAGCGCAGACGCGCCACCGCCCCGAGCGGGCGGGCTCGGAGCGGTGACATCTGAGGAGGGTCGCGCCCGGCGGGCGGGAAGGGCGTGACCCTCGATCTGGGGGGATCGTGGCGTTCGCTCCTTCATGTACCCGCCGTAACCAGAATGAAACATTTGCAACATGTGACGTGCGTCACGAACGAGAGGCGACCAGAGCCGCCTGCTCGTCGAGGATCGGCAGGACAACGTCTCTGGGGGCGCTGGGCAGCCGGAAGACGCACTCGGTGACGCCGAGGCGCTCGAAGTGGTCGAGCTTGCCGGGGTCGGGGATGGAGCCGAACGGCACGATCTCGAGGGTGGCGGGATCCCGTCCGGCGGCGCTGATCGCCTCACGAAGTCGAGGGATGGCGTCGCTCAGCCCGGCCCCGCCGATGGGGATCCAGCCGTCGCCGTACTCGGCGATGTGGGCGAAGAGCTTGGGCCCGGCGGCCCCGCCGTGGAGCACGGGCACCCGGCGATGGCCGTCGGCGTCGGACTGCACGGGCTTGGGCCACGACCAGCTGGGCGAGAACGAGCACGTGGTCACCGTCGAAGCCGGCCTCGTCGTCCGCCCAGAGCGCCTGCATCGCCAAGATGGCCTCTCGGGCCACGTCGCGCCGCTCTGGCATGGTCACCCCGTGGTGTTCGAGCTCGTCCTCGTTCCAGCCGAAGCCGACGCCGAGCGCCGCCCGCCCGCCGCTGAGGTGGTCGAGGGTGGCCACCGCCTTGGCGGTGACGATGGGCTCCCGCTGGGCGGCCAGCAGGATGCCGGTGCCCAGCCGCAGCGTGGAGGTGGCAACGGCGGCGGCGGCCAGCGCCACCAGCGGGTCGAGGCACCTGCGGTACTCCTCGGGTAGCTCCGCGTCCCCGGTGGGCGGCGGGGTGCGGCGGCTCACCGGGATGTGGGTGTGCTCCGGGAGCCAGAGCGACTGCAGCCCGCGCCCCTCGGCTTCCCGAGCCAGCTCGACCACGTCGATGCTGAGGTCCGTCGCGAACATCGTGATCCCGTACCGCACGGCCCCTCCCCCTGGATCTGTGGACGATTTCGTTCGCATGGCGGACGAATCCGTCACAGATCTTGGAAAGAGGGAGATCCTGCCATGCTGGCGCCATGACCGGCATCTGCGAGGGACGGGTCGCGCTGGTGACCGGCGCCGGACGGGGGCTGGGCCGTGCCCATGCTCTCGAGCTGGCACGACAGGGCGCCCGCGTGATCGTGAACGACCTGGGCTGCGAGCTCGACGGCACCGGCGGCGGGACGGGCCCCGCTGGCGAGGTGGTGGAGGAGATCCGCGCAGCTGGAGGAGAGGCCCTCGCCAACGGCGACGACGTCTCCGACTTCGCTGGGGCTGGCCGGATGGTGGCGGCGGCGGTGGACGGGTTCGGACGCATCGACGTGGTGGTGAACAACGCCGGGTTCGTGCGCGACCGGATGTTCGCCAACGTCGCCGAGGACGAGTGGGACGCGGTGGTGCGGGTTCACCTGAAGGGCCACTTCGCAGTGGCTCGCCACGCAGCGGCCTGGTGGCGCGATGAGGCCAAGGGCGGGCGTCCGGTGGACGGGCGGATCATCAACACCAGCTCCGGGGCCGGCATCCTCGGATCGGTCGGCCAGGCGGCCTACTCGGCCGCCAAGGCCGGCATCGCCACCCTCACCCTGGTGCAGGCGGCCGAGCTCGGGCCGCTACGGCGTCACCGCCAACGCCCTGTGCCCGGCCGCCCGCACCCGCATGACCGAGGGGGTCTTCACCGAGATGATGGCCACCCCCGGCGAGCCCGACGCCTTCGACGCCATGGCACCCGAGAACGTCTCGCCCGCTGGTCGCCTGGCTCGCGTCGGCCGACTCGGCAGCGGTGACCGGCCGGGTGTTCGAGGTGGAGGGCGGCAAGGTCGGGCGTCGCCACCGGCTGGCAGCACGGCCCCACGGCCGACAAGGGCGACCGCTGGGAGGCCGACGAGCTGGGCCCGGTGGTGGCCGAGCTGCTCGCCCAGGCGTCGGCGCCGGTCGCGGTCTACGGCGCAGGGTGACGCCCCGCTAGCGGTCGTCGTGGAACTGCACCAGGGGCACGTAGAACCAGCTCCAGAGCCCCACCGCCGGCCACGATGGCGGTCACCCCGACCGCCGCCGGGGTGCCGAGGACCACCGAGGAGACCAGGTACGCCGACCGCCGTCGACAGCGACGGCGAACCCGGCGGTGCCCACCACGGTGAGGTGCACCGCGGTCTCGCAGGTGTCGGCGGTGGCGACGAGCCACCCCGTCGCCGGAGCGGAGGCGCTGATGTGAGGACGGTGCCATCAGGAGCAACGAGCTGACCAGGGCGGTCACGAAGGCGACGTAGTAGGCCACACGCTCGGACCGGACCAGCTCATCGAACTTGTCGTAGAGGGGGAGGGTGAGCAGGAACGCCGTGATCAGCTGCACGCCCAGGAAGGGTGGTGCGCAGGCCCTCGAGCAGGGAGCGAAACTCCTCCTCCACCTCGTCACCGTCGTCGTGCACGGCGCTGTCGTTACCCCTCCCCGCGAGCGCTCAACCACCGTGGGTCTGGCCGGGCGAGTGGCGGGGTACCCAGCGACCCGTGGTCGAACGAGCGGGTGGGCGAGCTGGCGCGGCTGCGGGAGCGATGGGGACGTGGCCGCGGTGGGTCCGGTGGCCACTTCTGGGTGGCACCGCCCTGTTCGCACTGGGCCTGGCCGCCTTGGCCGTGCTGTGGTTCACCGTCGACCTGCCCGATGATCCGCCGGCCCTGCAGTCCGCCGTCGTGGTGGCTGAGGATGGCCGCGAGCTCGCCGTCCTGTCCCAGGAGGGCCAGCGCTTCATCGTCCCCCTCGACGAGGTCAGCCCGGTCGTCGTCGACGCCCTGCTCTCCGCCGAGGACCGTCGGTTCTACGACCACGGTGGGATCGATCCGGTCGGCATCACCCGGGCCCTGCTGAAGAACGTCGCCAGCTCCGGCACCCAGGGCGGGTCGACGCTCACCCAGCAGCTGGTCAAGAACGAGTACCTGATCGAACGAGCGGTCGCTCGGGCGCAAGGTCCGCGAGGCCGTGCTCTCGGTGAAGCTCGAGCGCTCCGAGGACAAGGACAAGATCCTCGAGCGCTACCTGAACACCGTGTACTTCGGGCGCGGCGCCTACGGCATCGAGGCCGCCGCCCGTGCCTACTTCGACACCTCCGCCGCCGAGCTCACCTCGCCGCAGGCCGCCCTGCTGGTCGGGCTGCTCCGCTCGCCCGAGACGGCCGATCCGGTGGAGGACCCCGACGAGGCGAACGGCCCGGCGCGCCAGACGGTGCTCCAGGACATGGTGGAGAACGACGCCATCACCCAGGACGGAGGCCGACGAGGCGAAGGCCACGCCGCTCGGCGCCAACGACCGCACCGAGCCGGCCACGCCCACGGCGGCATGGCCCCGCACTTCGTCGAGTGGGTGCGACAGCAGACGGTGGCCGCGGTCGGCGAGGACGCGCTCTACGGCCACGGGCCTGCGGGTCGTCACCACGCTCGACCTCGACGCCCAGGCCGCCGCGGAGAAGGCCGTGGCCGACGTGCTCACCGACCCCGCCGGCAACCGCAGGCCGCGCTCGTCGCCCTCGACGAGGACGGGGCCGTGCGAGCCCACGTCGGCGGCCGCGACTACGACGACGCTCGAAGGTCGACCTGGCCCGCGGCAAGGACGGCGGCGGTTCCGGTCGCCAGCCCGGCTCTACCTTCAAGCCCTTCGTCCTCCAGGCCGCCCTCGAGCGACGGGGCCACGCTCGCCGACCGGTTCCCCGGCCCGCCGGAGATCGAGGTCGACGTCGACGGCACCGCCTTCCCGGTCGAGAACTACGGCGGCGAGGGGTTCGGCGACCTCACGCTCGCGCGAGGCCACCGCCAGCTCCGTCAACACCGTCTACGCGCAGCTGCTCGCCGCAGGTGGGCCCGGCCGCCGTGGCCGAGCGGCCCACGAGGCTGCGGCATCGACGCCGAGCTCGAGCAGGTGCCGTCCATCGCGCTCGGGGTGCGAGGAGGTCAGCCCCCTCGACCTGGCCAGCGCCTACCTCACCTTCGCCGACGACGGCACCCGTGTCGAGCCGTACGCCATCGCCGCATCGAGGACGGCGACGGCAACGTCCTCTGGGAGCCCGACCGCCCGGAACCCGAGGAGGACGCCGTCGAACCCGAGGTCGCCCGCGCCGTCACCGAGGCCCTGCGCGGCGTCATCGAGGACGGCACCGGCGCCGGCCGCCGACATCGGCCGGCCGGCCGCCGGCAAGACGGGCACCACCCAGAACAACGTCGACGCCTGGTTCGCCGGCTACGTCCCCGGCTACACGGCCGTGGTGTGGATGGGCTATCCCGGACGGCGCCACCGAGATGGACGGCGATGACCGGCGGCGGGCTGCCCGCGCAGATCTGGCAGCGCGTTCATGACGGCGGCCATGGAGGACCGCGACGCCGGAGGACTTCCCGGATCCCCCCGCGGGAGCTCCTGGAGCCCCGACGAGACGAGACGAGCAGCACCACCAGCTCCAGCTCCTCCACGAGCTCCAGCACCACCAGCAGCACCACCTCGACGTCGACACCGGCTGCCACCTCGAGCACCACCACGTCGAGCAGCACCACCACCTCGAGCAGCACCACCACCACCGTGGCCCCCGCCACCGACGGCGGCGGCGGGGCCACGGGCGCGGCGCAAGACCCGCCCTAGCGGATCATCCGATCGCTCAGAGGCGCTCGACGATCATGGCCATGCCCTGGCCGCCGCCGACGCACATCGACTCGAGGCCGAAGCGGCCTCCCGTGTCCTCGAGGCCGTTGAGCAGCGTGGTCATGATGCGGGCGCCGGTCATGCCGAAGGGGTGGCCGAGGGCGATGGCGCCGCCGTTCACGTTGAGCTTCTCGGGGTCGATGCCGAGGTGCTTCATCGAGGGCAGCACCTGGGCGGCGAAGGCCTCGTTGATCTCCACCAGGTCGATGTCGTCGATGGTCATGCCGGCGCGGCCGAGCGCCTGGCGGCAGGCCTCCACCGGACCCATGCCCATGATCTCCGGGTTGAGGCCGGTGACGCCCGCCGACCACGATGCGGGCGAGCGGCGTGATGCCCAGCTCGTCGGCCCGGGTGTCGCTCATGACGACGACGGCGGCGGCGCCGTCGTTGAGCGGGCAGGCGTTGCCGGCGGTGACCTTGCCGTCGGGGCGGAACACCGGCTTCAGCTCGGCCAGCTTCTCGACGGTGGTGCCGGCGCGCGGGCCGTCGTCCTTGCGACACCACGGTGCCGTCGGGCAGGGTGACGGGCGTGATCTCCCGGTCGAAGAAGCCGCGCTCCTGGGCGGCCACGGCGCGCTGCTGGGAGCGGGCGCCCCACTCGTCCATCTCCTCGCGGGTGACGCCCTCGGCCAGCACCACGTTCTCGGCGGTCTGGCCCATGGCGATGTAGATGTCGGGCAGGCCGGCCGGCGGCTCCCAGCGTCGGCGCCCTCGTGCGCTCGGCCGGTGCGGGCCTCGGCGTCGGCGAAGCGCGGGTTGTGCGGGCCGGTGTCGGACGCCCCGTGCAGGTAGCGGCTCACGGTCTCGACGCCCGCCGGCGACGAACACGTCGCCCTCGCCGGCCTTGATGGCGTGGGCGGCCATGCGGATGGTCTGCAGCGACGAGGAGCAGTAGCGGTTGACGGTGACGCCGGGGACGTCGGGGAGGCCGGCCAGGATGGCGGCCACGCGGGCCACGTTGTACCCGGCCTCGCCGCCGGGCTGGCCGCAGCCCAGGATCACGTCCTCGACCGTCTGCGGGTCGAGCGCCGGCACCTTCTCCAGGACGGCCTTGACGATGAGCGCCGACAGGTCGTCGGGGCGGCACTCGGTGAGGCTCCCCTTGTTGGCCCGCCCGATGGGCGTGCGGGCGGTGGCGACGATGACGGCTTCGGGCATGCGAGCCCCTCCTCGTCGGTCTGATGGGTGCGTCGGCCAGTCTGGCCCCGCCGGGAGCCGGCCACCAGTTCGAGGGTCCCGGGACGCCACCCCGGGTGCCTATCGTGACCGGCGTGTCGCTGTTCGACGACCCCACGGTGGGCAGCCATCCCGGAGCCGACCTTCTCGGTCACGGAGCTGTCCGACGCCATCGGCAACGCGCTTCGGGCCGCGTTCCGCGACGAGGTGTGGGTGCGGGGCGAGATCCGCGACCTGTCCCGGGCCGGCGTCGGGCCACGTGTACTTCACCCTCACCGATCCCGACGGCGCCGCAGCCACGATCGGTGTGATGCTCGTCCGCCCGCACGAAGGGCGCGGTCAACACCACGCTCACCGAGGCCGGTGGCGGCGTGCGCATGACCGACGGCACCGACGTGCGGATCCGCGGCCGGCTCGACTGGTACGCCCCACGCGGCCAGCTGCAGCTGCGGATGACCCGATCGACCCCGCCTACACGCTGGGCCAGCTCGAGGTGGCCCGCGCCGAGCTGCTGCGCCCGGCTCCGCGAGGAAGGGCTGCTGCGGGCCAACGCCGACCACCCGCTCCCGCTGGCGCCCGCTGCGGGTGGGGCTGGTCACCAGCGACGGCTCCGCCGCCGAGGCCGACTTCCTCGACGAGCTCCGGCGCAGCGGCTTCGCCTTCCGTGGTGCTCCGGGCCGACAGCCGTGTGCAGGGCCACGACGCGCCCCGGTCGATCGCGTCGGCCATCCGCATGCTCGCCACCCACCGACCCGACGTGCTGGCCGTGGTGCGCGGGGGCGGCGCCCGCACCGACCTGGCGGCCTTCGACGACGAGGCCGTGGCGCGGGCCATCGCCACCTGTCCCGTCGCCGGTGATCACCGGCGTCGGCCACGAGGTCGACACCTCGGTGGCCGACGAGGTGGCCCACACCGCGGCCAAGACGCCCACCGCCTGCGCTGCAGCAGCTCGTCGGCCGCGTCGCCGAGGTCCAGGCGCGGCTGGAGGCACCGTGGGCGGCATCGCCCCGCGCGCCGCTCCGACAGGTGACCCGTCACGACGACCGCCTCGTTGGCCACGGCCGCCTTCTGGCTCGCGGCACCCTGGTGGCCCTCGATCGCAGCATCCACCCGGCTCGACGATGTAGCGGAACGGGCGCGCCGGGCGGCGCGGGGGCGGCTCGACCGCGCCTCCCGTCGCCTCGACGGTCATCGCGGTCGCATCACCGGGTCGGCCCGGTCCCACCTCCGCGCGGCCGAGGTGCTGGTGGCCGCCGGCGAGCGCCGCGTCGATCCACCGCGCCCCCCGGGTGGTGGCCGAGGCCAGCCGCACCATCGACACGCTGACCGCCCGCCTCCGCGCCCTCGACCCGGACCGCACCCTGGCCCGGGGGTGGTCGATCACCGCCGGCCCCGACGGCCACGTCGTGCGAGCTCCGGACGACGTCCAGCCCGGCGACGCAGCTGACCACTCGGCTGGCCGGAGGCGAGCTGCGATCTACGGTGACGGACCGATGCCTGACGACAACCCCGCCGAAATCGGCTACGCCGACGCCCTCGCCGAGCTCGAGGCCATCCTCGAGGAGATCGAGGACGATGCCGTCGACGTCGACGTGCTGGCCGTGCGGGTGAAGCGGGGAGCGGAGCTCCTGCGCATCTGCCGCGCTCGGATCTCGGCCGCCAAGGTGGAGGTCACCCAGATCGTGGCCGAGCTCGACCCCGAGGCCGACGCCGAGGACTGAGCGCTAGGCGTCGCGCCAGGCCACGAACTGGGCCAGGTCGATCAGCGCCTCACGGGCGTCGTCGGTGATCCCGGCCCCCTTGATGGCCTCGATGGCCCGGCCGGTGAGATCGTCGATGCTGGACTCGATTCTGGCTACGGCGCCGGTGTCCACCAGCACCTCCTGGATCCGCCCGACAGCATCAGCATCGAGATCCTCCCGACCGACGTCCGACAGCACCTCGGACTGGGCGGGGTCGGCCTGCTCGGTGGCCACGGCCAGCAGCGGGGTGGGCTTGCCCTCCCGCAGGTCGTCTCCCACCGGCTTCCCGGTGGCCGCCTCCTCCCCGAAGGCGCCGAGGAGGTCGTCGCGCAGCTGGAAGGCCTCCCCCAGGGGATCGCCGTAGCCCGAGAGGGGGGCCTCGAGCAGGTCGAGCCTCCCTGCCAGCGCCGCCCCGATGTGGAGCGGCCGCTCGATGGTGTACTTGCCGCTCTTGTAGCGGGCGATCCGGCGGGCCGCCTCGTGGTCGGTGTCCCCCCGGGCCGTGCCGAGGATGTCGAGGTACTGACCCACGTTGAGCTCGATCCGCAGCTCGTCCCACACGGCCCGGACGGTTCCGCCCGTGCCGGCCATCAGGCGATCGGCGTAGACGTGGGCCAGGTCGCCGATCAGGATGGCCACCCCTTCACCGAACCGGCGGGCCTCCCCCCGCCACACGGCGCCGACGTGACGGTCGCCGAAGGCCAGGTGCGCCGTGCGGGCGCCGCGACGGGTGGCCGAGCCGTCCATCACGTCGTCGTGCACCAGGGCAAAGGCCTGGAGCATCTCGAACGCAGCCCCGGCGTCGATCACCGTCACGTCGTCGGGATCGCCGTCGGCCGCCCGGTACCCCCAGTAGCAGAAGGCCGGGCGCAGCCGCTTGCCACCCCCCATGACCAGGGTGCGCAGCGACTCGAGGGGGGGCACCAGGTCCTGGCTGAGCTCCGCCCAGCGGGTCGTCTCCGCTGCGAGGAGGGCGTCGAGGCGGCTCTCCACCCGTTCGGCCACCGTGAGGAGGCTCGGCGGGATGGGCACGGGAGGACGGACCATGGTTGCTTGGATGGTAGGAGTCGGCGGCGGGGAAGGCAGATCGGATCGTCAGCCGTTCTCCACCCCGGCGAAGAGGACCAGAGCCTCGGGCAGCGAGCACTCCAGCACCCCGGGCTCGGCCACCACCTCCTCCAGCCACGGCGGCCGGTTCACCCCGACCACCGCGATGGCCGCGTCGAGCCCGGAGCGAGCCGCGGCCTGCCTAGCGAAGGTGGCGGCGTAGTCGCCGGGCCGCACGTCGCGGGTGAGCTCGTGGAGGACCCATGGGTCGGGGGTCCCGCTCGGGGGTGGCGGCCCCACCACAGTGGCGATGGTGGGCGACGACGGAGAGGGTCCGCCACCCGCCAGACCGGGCCCGTCGGCCAGGATCGCCCCTCGCACCTGCTCGGCCCGACCGCCGGCGGCCAACAGGCCGACGTAGGCGCCGAGGCCCCGGCCGTAGATGGTGACCGCCCCGAGGTGGGCGATGGCCACATCGACGTCGGCCATCAGCCCCTCGCAGAAGTAGCCGGCCCCGACCGCGCAGTCCGAGTCGCCGTGACCGCTCAGATCGAGCCCCCACACCGGCCCTGGCCACACCGCGAGGTGGCCGGGGACCTCCGGCGGGGTGCGCTCGGCCAGCCCGTGCAGGTGGAGCAGAGGGCGCCCGCTTCCGGGCCGCAGCTCGTGGAGGGCCAGCTGGAGCCTGTTGTGGCGCAAGCGCACGATCGAGGCGGTCACGAGAGGTGCTCCAGGACCAGGTCGGCCACCCGTCGAGGTTGCTCGATGTGGACGAAGTGCCCCACGTCGTCGAGCATCAGCAGACGACCCGACGGCGGCAGGTGCGAGCGGACGTCGCCCTCCGTGGTGCCCCACCCCATCGGGTCGGGAGCGGTGCCGAGGACCGCCAGCACCGGCACCCCGATGTCGGGCAGCCGCATCATCGACCACTCCGGGCGCCACGGTCCGAAGCCACCGAAGCGAAGGGTGGGATCGATCTTCCAGCGCCAGCCGTCGGCGTCGTGGCGGGCCCCCACGGTCACCAGGTACTGGAGCCACTCGGTGGAGAGGCGAGGGTTCATCCGTGCCCGGCGAGCCGCCAGCTCCTCGATGGTGCCGGGGCGGCGCTGGCCCGATCCGAGGGAGCGCCGGTGGTCCAGCCACGTCGTGAGCTCCTGGGCCAACAGCTTCGTGCGCTGGTGGTCGGACACGTCAGGGAAGTTGCGGCGGGAGGGCAGTCCGTCGAGGTTCACGAGGTGGCTGACCCGGTGCGGCAAGGCGTCGGCCAGCTGCAGCATCAGGCTGCCCCCCTTGGAGTGCCCCACCACGGGGACAGGCTCCTGGCCCACCGAGTCGAACACGGTGACGGCGTCCCGCAGATCGGCCTCCCAGCTGTAGAGGGGGGCGTGCTGTGAGTCGCCGTGGCCGCGGTGATCCCAGGACACCACGCGGTGGCCGGCGTCGGCCAGCATCGGCGCGAAGACGTCGAACGTGCCGGCGAAGTCCATCCCTCCGTGGGCCAGCAAGAGCGGGCGGGCCGCTTCGTCGCCCCACTCGTGGACAGCGATCGAGAGCCCACCGCTGTCGACGGTGTGCTGTCGGTCGGGTCGCCGCGCCCCGGATAGGTGATCGCCTCGCTCAAAACGGAACCCCCTCGGTGAGGGCCAACCCTGCTGGCCGGATCGGTGAGCGCGCAAGCCCGGCAAGGGGGGATGTGACGGGAGTCATGTGGACGCCTGCCGCCGGCCCATGGTGAGTTATCACCGTTACCTCATCGGGGTCGGGCCGGCTCCGAGCGACACCTTGGGAGTCCGCGATGCTCGTCCGTCTCGCCCGTTCCGTCATCGCCCACCGCAAGCTGGTGCTGGTGGTGGCCGTGGTGGCCTTCGCCGCCTCTGGTGCGTTCGGGGGCAGCGCGGCGGAGCACCTCAGCTCCGGCGGGTTCGACGACCCGGCCTCGGAGTCGGCTCGCGCCGACCAGGCCCTCCTCGACACCTTCGACGCCGGCACCCCCAACGTGGTGCTGGTCGTCACCGTGGACGACGGGACCGTCGACGAACCGGCCGCGGTGGCGGTCGGCACCGCGCTCACCGAGGAGCTGGCGGCCGAAGCCCACCTCACCAACGTGGCGTCGTACTGGAGCCTCGACGGAGCTCCGCCCCTGCGCAGCGCCGACGGCGACCGGGCGCTCGTGCTGGGCCGGATCGAGGGAACCCAGGACGAGGTCCACGAGCGGGTTGAGGAGCTGGCCGACTACAAGCGATCCGGCGACGGGATCACCGTGCAGCTGACGGGCTTCGCCGAGATCTTCCGAGAGGTGGGCACCACCATCGAGGAGGACCTGGTCCGGGCTGAGACCATCGCCCTGCCGATCACCCTCATCCTGCTCCTGCTGGTGTTCGGCAGCGTCGTGTCGGCTTCGCTCCCGTTGGCCATCGGGGCTCTCTCGGTGGTGGGGACCCTCGCCGTGCTGCGCTTGCTCTCCACCGTCACCGAGGTGTCGATCTTCAGCTTGAACCTGACCACCGCCATGGGGTTGGGCTTGGCCATCGACTACTCGCTGTTCGTGGTCTCCCGATTCCGAGAGGAGCTGCGAGCGGGCTTCGACACCAACACCGCCGTGGAGCGGACCGTGCAGACAGCCGGCCGCACGGTGGCGTTCAGCGCCGTGACGGTGGCGGCGTCGCTGTGCGCACTGCTCGTCTTCCCGATCTCGTTCCTGCGCAGCTTCGCCTACGCCGGGGTGGCCGTGGCCTTCCTCGCCGGGGCGTTCTCGGTGATCGTCCTTCCCGCCATCCTCGCGACCCTCGGGCCCCGCGTGGACAAGCTCGCCCTCTTCCGACGATCCACCGAGTCGCACGAGGAGGGCTTCTGGCACCGGATGGCCATCGTGGTCATGCGGAGGCCGGTGGTGGTGGCCATCTCCGCCGTGGCCTTCTTGCTGTTCCTCGGTGCCCCGTTCCTCAGGATCGACCTCTCCCTCCCCGACGACCGGGTGCTCCAGGAGGAGGCGCCTAGCCGCCAGGCTGCCGACATCCTGCGGGAGGAGTTCTCCTCCGGGGAGGCCGGGGCTGCCTCGGTGGTCGCCGAGGGCATCGGCGATCTCGCCGATCGCCGCGACGACATCGACCGCTACGCCGCCTCGCTGGCCGCCTTGCCCGGGGTGGCGCGGGTCGACGCCGCCACCGGCACCTACTGCGGGGAGGGCCTGGCCTCCCTCGGCTGCGAACCGGGCCAGCTCGTGGTGCCCGGCGGCACCGGGCGCTACCTCGGCTTCACCACGGACGCCGGCGGCGGCAGCACCTACCTGACCGTGGTCCCCGACGTGGAGCCCCTGTCCCCCGCCGGCGAGGATCTGGTGGGCGCCATCCGGGCCGCCGACGCACCCTTCCCGACGCAGGTCACCGGGCAGTCGGCCCAGCTGGTGGACACCAAGAGCTCGCTGTTCGCCAAGCTCCCGCTGGCCGCCGCCATCATCGCCCTGGTGACGTTCCTGGTCCTGTTCGTGCAGTTCGGGTCCGTCGTGATCCCCATCAAGGCCGTCATCCTCAACCTGCTCAGCCTCTCGGCCACCTTCGGCGCCATGGTGTGGGTGTTCCAAGAGGGCCACCTCTCCGGGCTCCTCGACTTCAGCCCTACCGGCTCGATCGACACCACCACCCCGATCCTCATGTTCTGCGTGGCCTTCGGGCTGTCGATGGACTACGAGGTGTTCCTCCTCTCCCGCATCAAGGAGGAGTACGACCGCACCGGCGACAACGAGCTCTCGGTGGCACGCGGCCTGGAGCGGACGGGGCGCATCGTGACGGCGGCCGCACTGCTCATCGCCATCGTGTTCATCTCCTTCGCCTCCAGCAACGTCACCTTCATCAAGCTCTTCGGGGTCGGCCTCACCCTGGCCGTCCTGATGGACGCCTTCGTGATCCGGGGGACGCTGGTGCCGGCGTTCATGCGGCTGGCCGGCGGTTGGAACTGGTGGGCGCCGAAGCCGCTCCGTCGCCTCCACGACCGCATCGGCATCAGCGACCACGTGGTCCTCGACCCGGCGCCCGCCCGCGGAGCCGACGGGCCGCTGGTGCACTCCCTCCCCGGCTACCCCGAGCGCCCACGGCGCACAAGGCCCATGGTGGCGGCCTCGGTGAGCGACGATGAAGGGAGCTGAGGTCGGCAACCGTGGCAACCTGGACGTCGTGACCGTCACCCGCCAGCGTGCGCGCAAGGGGCAGGGCGACCTCCTCCGCGACGAGATCCTCCTGGCCGCCGAGCGGCTGCTCCTCGAGACCGGGTCTGAAGAGGCCGTATCCATCCGGGCGGTGGCCGACGCCACCGGGGTGACACCACCGTCGATCTACCGTCACTTCGCCGACAAGACCCATCTCCTGTTCGAGGTGTGCGCCCGACACTTCGACCTGCTCGATGAGGCCATCGAGGCCGCCTGTGCAGGGATCGACGACCCCGTCGCCTCCATGCACGCCCGGGGCCGGGCCTACGTCCGCTTCGGCGTGGAGAACCCCGAGCACTACCGCATCATGTTCATGGGTCCGGCCTACGCCACGCCCGACCAGTGGAGCGACCTGCTCGGCAGCGGTGCCTTCGCCAACCTGGTGGAGGGCCTGAGCGCCGCCGTGGACGCCGGCGCTCTCACCACCGGGCCGAGCCCCGACGTGCTGTCGATGGCGCTCCACGTGTGGGCCAACATCCACGGGCTGACCTCGCTGCTGGTGGCCCGACCCACCATGCCCTGGCCGGAGCTCGACGGGTTCGTGGACGAGCACCTGGCCCTCTGCATCCAGTCGTACCTCCCCCGGTAGCCTCCTCCCCGATGCTGCTCGGCCTCCGCCGGCGGGCCTCGGGTCACCGCCACCTGCTCACCGGCTCGGCCGCCCTGGTGCTGACGGCCGGGGTGCAAGCCGTCTCGGGCGCGCTGTTCTGGCTCCTCGCCGCCCGCGCCGACACCCAGACTGACGTCGGGCTCGCCACCGCCCTGTTCACGTCGATGCTGTTCGTGTCCTTCGTCGCTGGCCTCGGGCAACCGGTGGCGGCGGCGCGGTACGCCGCCGGTCGAGCGCGCGCCGACCACGTCCTCTACGCGTGGGGGGCCATCGCCACCGGGGTGGCCTCGGTGGCCATCGCCGCCGCCTACCTGGTGGTCGTCAGCCCGACGGCCGTCGAGGAGCTGCGCCAGTGGCACGGCACCCTCGGGCCGGCCCTGTTCATCTTCCTCTGCGCTGGCAGCGCCCTCTCCTTGCTGCTGGACGTGCGGCTGATGACCCAGCGCCGCTGGGGCCTGGTGCTGGCCCGGGCCGCCGTCGTGGGAGCGGCTCGGTTCCCGTTGCTCGCGCTGCCCGTGGACAGCTCCCGCGCCGTGTGGCTCCTGGTGGTGGCAGCCCTGCCCACGGCCGTGTCCGGCTACGTGGGCACGGCGCTCCTCCCCCTGGTCACCGGCGACCGCCACCACTTGGGGCCGCTCCCGGACACGACGCGGGCCATGGTGCGGTACTCCGTCGTCAACTGGGCCTCGACCCTCACCTACCAGGCCCCCACCTTCGCCATGCCCGTGGTGGTGCTGGTCAACGTGGGCGCCGACCAGAACGCCAGCTTCTACGTGGCCTGGGGGGTGGCGGCGCTGGCCTGCTACGTCCCCACGGCCATCGGTCAAGCCCTGCTGGCCGAGGGTGGGCGGGATGGCGCCCACCTGCGCAGCCAGGTGCGGCTGGCCATCGTGGTGGCTGGGGGGCTCATGGTGGCGGGGGCGGCGGTGGCCACCCTCGGGCGGGATCTGGTGACCACCCTCTATGGGCCCGACTACCAAGACGCCGCCGACGTCCTGCCTCCATTGGTGTTGGCCGCCATCCCATGGGCCATCACGTCCGTGTACCTCACCGAGGCCCGGGTCCTGCACCGCAGCGGCGCCACGGTCGCTCATCACGGCCGTGCTGTCCGTCAGCATCCTCGGTCCAGCCTTGGTCCTGGTACCCGAGGACGGCATCAGCGGGGCGGCCACCGCCTTCCTCGGCGGGAACGTGGTGGCGGCCATCGTGGCCCTCGGCATCCACCTGCAGGGCCGGCGCCAGTCCTACGGGCCCATCCCGATGGCGTCCCCGGACGACTTCGAGCCCGAGGACGCGGTGGCCCTCACCACCATCGTGTAGACCCCGGGCCGTCCCGATGCCGCTTCCCCCTCCCCCGCCGCCGCCCCTTCGTCCACCCGCCGTAGGCGACGACGCTGCGTGGGACCGGTGGGTGAGCATCCCGCTGCCACCGGACCCGCCGAAGGAGCCACGCTGGCCCGCCGCGCTCGGCATGGTGATCACCGGGGTGATGATCCTCGGGCTGGTGGCCGCCGCCACCCGGTCCCTCGGTGCAGGAGGCCCGTCCCACCCGGAGGAGTGGGACCCGCGCGTGGCCGACCTGGCGGCCTTCGTGGCCGACGAGCGCGGCCTGACGTTCGACCACCCCGTGCACGTCGACTTCCTCTCGCCGGCCGACTACACCGAGCTCTCCACCGACGACGCCGACCAGGTGGACGAGGACGAGCGCGCCAAGCTCGACCGCTACGCGGCCGAGCTGCGAGCCCTCGGCGTGGCGTCGGGGCCCCTCGACCTCTTCGAGGCGTTCAACCAGGTGGCCGACGGTGGCACCCTGGCCTTCTACGACCCGACCGACCAACGGGTGCGAGTGCGGGGCACCGAGATCACCGTCGGGCTGCAGGTGACGATCGTCCACGAGCTCACCCACGCCCTGCAGGACCAGCACTTCGACCTTGGTCGCCTCTACGGGGCGGACCTCGACGACGGGGCCGCCACCGCCTTCCGGGGGCTGGCCGAGGGCGACGCCACCCGGGTGGAGGAGGCCTACCAGGCCGAGGTCCTCACCGAGGCCGAGCGAACGTCCTACGACGAAGAGTTCGCGGGGGAGCTGGCCGACAGCGAGCTGGCCACCACCGACGTCCCCGCGTTCGTCAAGGCCACCTTCGGGGCCCCCTACGCGCTGGGGCAGCCCTTCACCACGATGCTCCACAACCGCGACGGGAACGATGGGGTCGACGAGGCCTTCGACGAGCCGCCCACCACCGAGGAGCACCTGTTCGATCCCGCCAGCTTCCTGGCCGAGGAGGGTCGGGACGAGGACGTGGACCTCGGTGTCGACGGGGAGCTCCTCGACGACGGTCCCTTTGGCATCACCAGCTGGTACCTGTTCCTGGCCGAGCGGATCGACCCCAAGGTGGCCTTCGAGGCTGCCCGGGGCTGGAACGGCGATCGGTTCGCAGCCGTGGAGCGAGACGGCGTCACCTGCGTTCGGGTGGCCTTCGTCGGCGACACCGAGGCCGACGAGCAGGAGATGGAGGCGGCGCTGGCCCAGTGGCTCCGAGCCATGCCCGGCGAGCCCGGTCGCGTCGTGCAGGTGGAGGGGCGGCCGGTGCTGGAGGCGTGCGACCCCGGCGAGGACGTGGACCTCGAGCTCAGCGGACGCTCGGAGCGGTCGCTGTACCTGCCCAGCCTCTGGGGATACCTCGTCGCCGACGCCGCCTCGGTGGCGGGGGCCGAGGAGGCTCGCTGCTACGCCAGCGCGGTGGTGGAGGAGCTCACCTACGAGCAGATCACCGATCCCGACGGCGCCACCTTCGCGGGGGATGCCTTCCAGTCGCTCCTGAACGAGGCGTTCGCGGGGTGCCGTTGACCCAGTCCCGGTCGGGCGTCAGGTAGATCAGGGGCAGGCTGGCGGCGCTCACGACCGCCTTGATGGTGACGTTCACCACGAACACGTCCCACACGGCATCCCACGGCAACGTGAGGGCGTGATCGCGGAAGCCGGGGATCGATCCGAAGGCCAGGAGGACGAACAGCACGTTGTCGATGGGCACGCTCACCGCGTTGCTCACCGCCACCCGAGCCCACTGGTGGCGGGTGGTCACTCGGGTGACGAACCAGTGGTACACCTCGGTGTCGGCCAGCTCGCTCACCACCTCGGCCACCACCGAGGCCAGCGTGATCCGCCACAGCGGCGCCAGCACAGCCGCGAACTCGTCCCCGAGCGCGTACGACACGTCGCTTGGCGCCCGCGCCACCCACTGCAGGTAGAGGGCCATCGCCAGGTTGACGGCCGCCGCCGTCACCACGAGGGTGCGGGCCGCTCGGCGCCCGAGTGCCTTGTGGACCACGTCGCGAAGCGTGAAGGTGATCGGGTACACGAAGGTGCCCATGTCGACGGCCCGTCCCGTGACCGACCCGATCTTCAGGCTCGTCACGTCGGCGATCAGCTGGGCGCCCACGTAGGCGCCCACCGCCACGATGGCGACGCGAGTGATGGGCGCCAGACCTGGCGCGTCGGTCGGGGTGGTGGTTGCCACAGTGGGCCCTCCGGTTTTGATCAGGCGGGTGGTCCGGTACCGCCGCGGGTTGCAGGTGGCGACCCTACGCGCCTCAGCCCGCTCGCTTGGCCTGCACCAGCTCCCAGGCCTGCCCCACCGTGCGAACCCCCTCGAGGTCCTCCTCGGGGATCTCTACGTCGAAGGCCTCCTCGATGGCCATCATCAGCTCCACGAGGTCGAGGCTGTCGGCGTCGAGGTCGTCGCCGAAGGCGGCCTCCAAGGTGACGGCGTCGGCCTCCACCTGGAGGATGCTCACGATGGTGTCCTTGAAGGTGGCCAGGTCGGCGTCGCTCATGGGCGACGACGGTACCCGGTGGGGCGCAGCCAGCGGAGAGGCGGTAGAAACGCTCCATGGACGCCACCACCGCCGCCACCCGCTCCGCTGCCGCCGTCAGCCAGGTGGGCAGCCACTTCATGCTCGACGGCAGCACCTACAAGCGAGGGGCCGAGCTGGGCTTCCAGGGCCTCGACTTCTACGTGACGGGCCGGGGGGGTGCCCTGGGCGACGTGGACGCCGACGTCGTGAGCGCGGCGTTCACCTTCTTCGAGCCGACCAGCATCCGGACCCTCTGGGCCCAGGGCACCGCGGTCCTGCCCCCCGCGCCAGGCCGCCGTGGAGTTCGCGGGGTGTTGCGCCACCTGGGCGGAGCGCCACGTGCCCGACGATCTCGACGCCGCCCGGCTGGCTGAGCTGGCCGGCGCCGTGGTCGGGGCCGCCCGGCCCGCCTGCGCGGCCGTCTTCGCCGGCTTCCGCACCCTCCCGGTGCCCGACAGCCCCAAGGCGGCCGCCGTCCACCAGATGAACGCCCTGCGCGAGCTGCGACTGGGCCTCCATGGCGCCGCCGTGGTGTCCGCCGGCCTGACCCCGCACCAGGCCGTGTCGCTGCGCACACCGCAGATGGCACCGCTGTTCGGGTGGCCCGACATCGCGGACGTCGACGGCCTGCAGGCCGCGTGGGACGGGGCCGAGGCCTGCACCGACCAGGCCATCGCCCACGCCTTCGAGGGTCTCGACGACGCGCGAGCGGGATGAGCTGGTGGCGCTGGCCGAAGCCCTCCGGGCGGCGGTTGCCGGGTGAGCGGCTCCTACTCGGGCGGGGCGGCCGAGATCGACACCGACGAGCGGGCGCGGCTGGCCGCCGAGCGAGATCGGATCCGGTCCGCCCACCTGCACCCCCGTGACGAGCGGCCGCCGTCGTCGGCCAGAGGCGCCCACCACGTCGCCCTGATCTGCGCCGACGTCGAGCGCACCACGCGCTTCTACCAGGACGTGCTCGGCTTCCCGCTCACCACCATGTTCGAGAACCGCGACCTGGCCGGTTCCACCCACTTCTTCTTCGACCTCGGCGCCGGGAACACCATCGCCTTCTTCGACCTGCCGGGGGTCGACCCAGGCGAGTACGCCGAGGTGCTCGGTGGCCTCCACCACCTCGCCATCTCCATCGACCCGGACCAGTGGCGGGCGGCCAGGCAGCGGCTCGAGGCGGCCGGCGTGCCCTACGACCACGTCGACGAGACCAGCCTCTACTTCCGCGGCCCCGACGGCGAGCGCCTGGAGCTGATCGCCGACCCGCTGCGCTGGATGTACGGCGAGCGCGTCGACTGACCGGGCTGTCCGCGAGTCAGCGAGTCTTTCGCAGCAGCACCTCCTGCGCCACCGTTGCCACGTGGGTCCCGTCGGCGCTCAGGATGTGCCCGATCCCGACGCCGCGGCTGGACAGGTAGGCGTGGGCGCTGAAGTCGTGGACGTGCCACCGCTCCGCCCGGGAGCGGCGGTGGAACCAGATGGCGTGGTCGAGGCTGGCCGACATCCACCCCTGGTCGAAGGCGTCTCCCTCGTCCTGGCCGCTGGGCCGATCAGGGTGCAGGGCCACCACCGCGTCGGTGGGGAGGTCGTCGGACAGGTAGGCCAGCGCGCAGGCCTGGAGGACCGGGTCGTCGCCGACCTCGTCCATCAGCCGCATCCAGGCCACCCCGCGACCGGGAGCCTCTCCCCGTGGATGGGCGAAGCGGCGGTCGAACATCGGGCTCCACGACGTGTCGACCAGATCGTCGGGCGGAGGGATCTCGGGAAGGGCGGCGGTCTGCACGTCGTGGCCCGCCTCGTCGACTTGGAAGGACAGCGACATGGTGAGGATCACGCCCACGGCCTGACGGGCCACCACGCTGCGGGTCACGAAGGAGCGCCCCTCGCGCGATGCGGGTGACGTCGAAGCGGATCGGCTCGTCGTCGGTCGCCCCGCCGCACGAAGTAGGCGTGCAGCGAGTGGACGCCGAACCGGGGTTCCACGGTGGCGGCCCCCGCCCGGAGGCCCTGGGCCACGATCTGGCCGCCGTAGAGCCCGCCCCACGGGTAGCGCGGACCGCGCCCAGTGAAGACGTCGCTCCCCTCGGTGTCAGCTCCATCATCCCGGGGAAGTCCACGCCGGATCGTGCCCCGCCATCACCTCCCGCCGCCACCCCGCCCCTTCGGCGGGAACCGGGAGGGCGGCAGGGGTCGTCGTAGCGGCATCCCCCTCCCGAGGAGCCCGCCATGCCCACCACCGCACGACCCCGCCACCTGTTGCTCGCCGCTGCGGTGGCGTCGGCGGCCACGCTGCTGCTGCCGGCCGGGCCAGCGGGGGCCTGCGGCGGCCTGGTCGGCGAGAACGGCACCATCCAGCTGACCAGGACGACGACCCTGGCCGCGTACCACGACGGCGTCGAGCGCTACGTGACGTCGTTCGAGTTCACCGGCGAGGGCGAGTCGGTCGGGCTCGATCATCCCGCTGCCCGACATCCCCACCGAGGTGGTGCGCGGCGGCGACTGGACCCTGCAGCGCCTGGCCCAGGAGGTGGCGCCCGCCGGCCGCCGGCTGCCGACGGCCGACCGGCGCCGCGGCCGCTCGCCGCCGAGCAGCGCCGAGGTGCATCCTCGAGACCGCAGATCGACGCCCTCGACATCACCGTGCTCAAGGGCGGCGGCGACGAGGTGGGCACCTGGGCCCGCGACAACGGCTTCCTGCTCACGCCCGGACGCCCCCGAGATGCTCGACTTCTACGGGCAGCCGCAGCGAGATCTTCATGGCCGCCCGCTTCGACGCCTCCCGGGCCGCCGAGCTCGGCCAGACCGCCGGCGACGGCACGCCGATCATGCTCACCATCCCCACCGACGCCCCGTGGGTGCCGCTGCGGATCCTGAGCCTCGGCCTCGACGGCGAGCGAGCTGGTGGAGGCCGACGTGTTCCTCCTCACCGACGAGGAGCCCGACCTGCTGGCCGGCGGCCCCGGCCTGAGCCTCGAGCGCAGCGAGGCGGCCGACGACCTCGCTGCTCGACGACCTGCGCTCCGACGTCGGCATGGAGTGGGTGCCCGAGGAGATGTGGTTCACCTACCTGCAGGTGGACGGCCGCAGGCCGGCGACCTCGACTACGACCTGGCCGTCTCGGCCGACGCGTCCGACGCTGCCCACGCTGGCCGACACCGGCGTGCCGGCTCCCGAGGCCCGGCCCGTGCTGGTCGCCGGCGCCGGGCTCGCCATCTGGCCGCTGGCCGCCGGGCATCGTGGCCGGGCTGATCGTGATGGCCGTCCTCCTCGGCGGCGACCGCCCGCCCGCCGGGCGACGGCCGGTACCGGCATGAGGCTGCCCGCCCAGGTCGGCCTGGCCGTGCGGCCGTGGCGCGCTGGTCGGCCACGGCCGGCTACGCGGTGACGGCGTCGGGCACCGAGCAGGAGGCGCTGGGCCCGGGGTGGTCACCGTCGAGGTCGGCATCGACCAGAGCCGCTTCGACATCGGCACGCTGCGGGTGCGGGAGGGCACCCTGGTGCAGTTCGTCGTGCACAACGACGACCCCATCGACCACGAGCTGGTGGTCGGCGACCCCGAGGTGCACCGTCGCCACGCCGACGGCACGCGAGCGCCGCCACCCGCCGGTGCCCGGCGAGGTCAGCGTCGCCCCCGGCGACACGCGCCATGACCTTCTACGAGTTCACCGAGCCCGGCACCATCGTCTACGCCTGCCACCTCCCCGGCCACGTGGCCTACGGCATGGAGGGCACCATCGAGGTCGTCCCGGCCCCCTGAGGAGCTGGACGCGGGATCCCGGGGGCTCTGGCAGGATCGGGAGATGCCCCTCACCGGTGACGAGCTGGCGACTGCGGCCGCCGACCACCTGTGGCTGCACTTCTCCAGCTCCCTGGATCGGGCGCAGCGCCCCGCCCCGACCGTCATCGAGCGGGGCGAGGGCGCCTACGTGTGGGACAACGACGGCAAGCGCTACCTCGACGGCCTGGCCGGGCTGTTCGTGGTGCAGGCCGGGCACGGCCGCCAGGAGATGGCCGACGCCGGCCAGCCGACAGGCCTCCAAGCTCGGCTACTTCCCGCTGTGGACCTACGCCCACCCGACCGCCATCGAGCTGGCCGCCCGGCTGGCCCGACCTGGCGCCCGGCGACCTCAACCGGGTGTTCTTCACCACCGGCGGCGGCGAGGCGGTGGAGTCGGCGTGGAAGCTGGCCCGCCAGTACTTCGTGGCCATCGGGCAGCCCGACCGCGTGAAGGTCATCAGCCGCCAGACCGCCTACCACGGCACCACCCTCGGGCGCCCTCAACATCACCGGCCTCGACGCCATCAAGGAGCCGTTCCTGCCGCTGCTCAACGGCCAGGCGACGCCACGTGCCCAACACCCAGATGGCCCAGCGCGACGAACCCCGACGACCCGCTCGCCGGCGCCGACGCCATCGAGGCGGTGATCATCGCCGAGGGCCCCGAGACCGTCGCCGCCGTGTACCTCGAGCCGGTGCAGAACGCCGGCGGCTGCCTCGTCCCGCCCGACGGGCTACTTCCAGCGGGTCCGGGAGATCTGCGACCGCCACGGCGTGCTGCTCGTGAGCGACGAGGTGATCTGCGCCTTCGGCCGCCTCGGCGCCTGGTTCGGGTCGGACGCGCCTCGGCTACCAGCCCGACATGATCACCTTCGCCAAGGGCATCACCTCCGGGTACGCGCCCGCTCGGCGGCGTGATGGTGAGCGACCGGATCGCCGAGCCGTTCCTCGACGCGAGGGCACCTCGTTCCTCCACGGCCTCACCTTCGCCGGCCACCCGGTGAGCTGCGCGGTGGCGCTCGCCAACCTCGACGTGATGGAGCGGGAGGACCTGCCCGGCCGGGTGCGCCAGCCTCGAAGGCCAGTTCCGCAGTCAGCCTCGAGCACGCTCACCGACCTGCCCGATCGTGGCGAGGTGCGCGGCATGGGCTACTTCTACGGCATCGAGCTCGCCCGACACCGGCCGGACTTCTCCGACGCGCGAGTGCGACGTGGCTGATCCGCGGCTTCCTGCTCGAGGCGGCTGCTCGAGCTCGGGCTCATCTGCCGGGCCGACGACCGTGGCGATCCGGTGATCCAGCTGTCCCCGTCGCTCATCGCCGGCCCGGAGGAGTTCGACGTGGCCGTCCACGGCCCTGCAGCCAGGCGCTGCTCGAAGGCATGGAAGGAGCTCCGGTCGGCATGACGACCGTCGTCGGCGTCCCCACCGAGGTCAAGGAGGACGAGCGCCGGGTGGCCCTCACCCCCGACGGCGTCCGGGAGATGGAGGCGCACGGGGTCGAGGTGCTCGTCCAGGCTGGTGCGGGCGTCGGCGCCAGCATCCCCGACGACGCCTACCGGGCCGCCGGCGCCGAGATCGTCGGCGACGCCGACGAGGTGTGGGCGCGGGCCGGCCTGGTCGTCAAGGTGAAGGAGCCCCAGAGCCCGAGGAGCTCGCCTCCTGCGTTCCGACCTCACGCTCTTCACCTACCTCCACCTGGCCGCCTACCCCGACGTGGCCACCGCCCTGTGCGAGGCCGGCACCACCGGCATCGCCTACGAGACCGTGATGCGAGCCGACGGCGCCTTGCCCCTGCTGGCCCCCATGAGCGAGGTGGCCGGACGTCTGGCCGTGCAGGCCGGCGCCCGGTTCCTCGAAGCACCGCAAGGCGGCCGGGGCGTGCTGCTCGGCGGCGCGCCGGGCGTCCAGCCGGCGCGGGTGGTGGTGATCGGGGCCGGCAACGTGGGTTGGAACTCGGCCTGGATCGCCGCCGGCATGGAGGCGGAGGTCAACCTGCTCGACAAGAACCTCGACCGCCTGCGCTTCGTCGACCAGATCCACAAGGGGCGGATCACCACGCTGGCGTCCAACCGGGGCACGGTGGAGCGGTGCATCGCCGAGGCCGACCTCGTCATCGGGGCGGTGCTGGTGGCCGGCGGTCGAGCCCCGATCGTGATCACCGAGACCATGGTGGCCACGATGAAGCCGGGGGCGGTGATCGTCGACGTGGCCATCGACCAGGGCGGCTGCGTGGCGACCTCGCGCGAGACGACGCACCACGACCCCGTGTACGAGGCGCACGGGGTGGTGCACTACTGCGTGGGCAACATGCCCGGCGCCGTACCGGCCACGTCCACCCACGCGCTCACCAACGCCACCCTCCCCTACCTCGTGGAGGTGGCGGTGCTGGGGACCACCGAGGCGTGCCGTCGCGACCCCGTCCTGGCGCCCGGGTTGAACACCGAGGAGGGCCAGGTGGTGAACGCCGTGGTGGCCGACGCCCTGGGCGTGCCCGCCGGCGAGCCCAGCCACGGACGCCCGGCAGACAGCTAGCCCAGCCCGACCGACGGGGTGAAGCCGACGTTGATCCCGACGGCCGCGACCACGTTGATGAACGAGAACCCGGCCAACCGCCAGGGCGACCAGTGCACCGGGGACAGCAGCCGCAGCGACTCGCCCGGCTCCTCCAGCACGTCCTCCAGCCCGACGCCGAACGTGTCGGGTCGTGGGCCGCGCTCCGCCCGCACGATGGCCAGGATGCCGAAGACCACCGCCAGCCCGATCGACACGTAGAACGAGCCGGGGAGCTCGACGCGAGCACCGTCAGACAGCCGCTGCCCCCACCACCAGCCGCCTGCGAAGGCGAGGCTGCCCCCCACGCCCAGCGCCAGGGCGGCCCGCACCCACGGCCGGGCGAACCAGCGTCCGACGCCCTTGAACCCCAGGCCCACCAGGCCTTCGAGCACGATCTGCCCCACCACCTCGAAGAGCAGCTCGATGAGCACCTCCATCGGAGGAGGAGCCTGCCATGCCGCCCGCCGCGCGGAGGGGACCGTCAGTCGCCCGCGGGGTGCTCC
The DNA here is from genome assembly GCA_963795165.1 of uncultured Microthrixaceae bacterium. Taxonomy (GTDB): domain Bacteria; phylum Actinomycetota; class Acidimicrobiia; order Acidimicrobiales; family VFJN01; genus VFJN01. The sequence goes on from CAWCGT010000001.1 coordinate 1,962,482, forward strand.
TGGCGGTCGTCCACCAGCTCTGCGGCATCGAAGGCTGCTCGGCCGGTCTCGCCGGAGAGCCAGTGGCGCCGGCAGAGCAGCTCGTACACCACATCGGCGTCGCCGCCGGTGTCGCCCACCACCACCACGTCGCCGTCGTAGACCTGCTTGCCCTCCACCAGCCGGGCGTTCTGGGTGGCCCGGGCCCCGCACCAGCAGCGGGCCTCCACCTGAAGCTCCTGCCGCTCGTCAGCCATCTCCAGGAACCGAGCCGAGCCCTCGAACAGGCGGCCCCGGAAGTCGGTGAGCAACCCGAGGGCGTGGACGTCGGCGCCGAGCTCGTCGACCACCCGGCACAGCTGGTCGACCTGGGCGGGCCGGTAGAACTGCGCCTCGTCGCACACCAGGTAGTCGAGCCCGTCGTGGGCCTCCCGATACGAGCGGGCCAGCTCGTACAGGTCGAGGCGTGGGCCCACGTCGACGGCCGGCGCCGCCACCCCCAGGCGGGACGTCACGTGCGCGCCGGCCCGGTCGAGCTGGGTGCACAGGAGCCCTCTGAGCCCGCGGCTGGAGAGGTTGTGATGGATCTGCAGGGCGAGGGTGCTCTTGCCGGAGCCCATCGTCCCGTAGGAGAACCGGAGCACGGCCATGCGTCGCAAGTTACACCCGTGTGATCTGTGCAGCGGCCGGGGGCCGCCCGGGGGCGCTAGGCGCCGAGAGTGGCCGTGCGGCGCTGGCGGTAGCGGGCCGCGAAGACCGCCAGGGCGCCGACGCCGAGCAGGCTGACGGCGATGCGGGCCAGGGGCACCGAGGAGCTGGAGCCGGTCTCCGGGAGGGCGCTGCCACCGGGGGCCGCGACCGGGGTCGCGGCGTTGCGGGTGAGGGTGACGGTGAGCACGAGGGGCTCGCCGTCGCAGCCGGTTCCGGTGGCGGTGACGACGATGTCGCCGCTGCCGTCGGGGACGGTGTACTGGACCGATGCCACGCCGCTGGCGTTGGCCACGCCCGAGCCGATGGAGGTGCCGGCCACCGAGAACTGGACGGTGGAGCCGGGCTCGAAGCACTCGGCGGTGACCGTGACGGTCTGCCCCTTGTCGACCGTGGGGTCGCTGGTGGTGATGCTGTCGTCCTCAGGGGGGTACTCACCGGCCGAGGCGGGCGACGCCACCAAGGCGATGGCCGCAAAGGTGAGCACGAGCAGCCGCTTCAGCATCGGATCGGAGCCTTTCCCGCAGTGCGCTCGCACCGCCACGCAGGGAGTCTTCCGAATGCGGCCCGCTTGTGCAAGTCATTCGCCCACCCGCAGCGGCGCCCTGACCCCGTCGCGCTCGAGCTCGACGCGCATGCCACCCGGCCCCTCAGCCTGAACCGTCACGCGATCGGCGAGCGTGAGCACCTGCGGCCAGACGTCGAGCGCGTAGCCCGATCGCAGCCCACCGACACGGCCGGCCAACCGGAGCTCAAGGCGCGCCGTCCCCATCTCGGGCGGCAGATCGACGAACGTGGAGTAGACGTGCCGGCCCGCCTCGAGGTGTGACTCCATCTCGATCGGGACGCCGTCGAGCGTCGCCGACTCGAGGCCCAGCGGGCTGAACACGGACACGTAGGTGCGGTTGGTGCCGGGAGGCGGACCGTCACCGTCGAGGGCGTTGCCGATGACGTAGTCGGGGAGGCCGCTGCCCGGAGCGGCGTTCTCCAGCCCGATGCGCAGCGCCGATCGGACCTCGCCGGTGGCCGGGTTCCAGCGGGCGTCGTAGTCGATGGTCCGCTGGAGGAAGAGATCGATCTTGTTCCCCAGCGCGTTGTTCGTGGTGACCGCCAGGAAGTCGCCCTGGAGGGGTGGGAGCTCCCCGGTGACACCGACCCGGGTGAGAAAGGCCGCCGCCCGGGGATCGAAGGACACCATGCGAAGGTGCTGCTCGTCGAACGCAGGGCTGAGCACGCGCGCGATCTCCTGCGGAGGAGCGAGATCTCGAGCGAGAAGGGCTTCGAAGGTAGCCCGCCCAAGGGACTCCAGGGCATCGGCGCGATCGGGCGTGTCGGGGAGCTCGAGGTACTGGTCCCGCAGGAGGAACTCCTCGGCGTTCCGGGACGTCAGCTCCCGACGGATTCCGGGAGCCGAGACAGGGCCGGTCAGCCGGAGCAGGTCGGCCAGGGCGGTGGGGTCCACCGACAGCACCCCATCGACCACGGCGCCGCCCGTCTGCGGGTACAGCTGGCGGGCCACCTCAGCAGCAGTGGGGAAGTTCGGGGTGAGGGTGACGTTGCGCCAGGAGTCGGCCGCCCCGAACCGGCCGTAGCGGAGGTCGTACTCGGGCGGCATCTCCAGCTCCACCGTGCCAGGGCGGGCGGCGCGCTCCAGGTCGAGCACCCGTCCAAAGCGCACCATCTCGACGTTCCCGTCGGTGAAGAGCAGCTCGGCGAAGTTGCCGGGGAAGCCCGTGGCCCGGCCCTCCACTGGGGTGACGAAGAGGACCAGGTACCGCCGGGGACCGGCCGCTCCCAGGAGCTCGGGGACGGTCTGGACGGCGTCGAGAGCCACGTGTGCATCGCTCTCTGCCTCCGCCAGACGGTCGTCGAGGCGATCCAGGCGGCGGCGGATCGGGCTTGCCTCCCAGGCGTGGGCAGGCCGGTCGAGCCGGTCGCGGGCCTCCGCCAGCGCCCTCTCGACCTCGAGCAGCGGAGCCTCCAGCCCGGCAAAGGCGTCGACGGGCACTCGGCCACCCCGCACCGCCAGCTCGTCGGAGGCGGTGGCGGACAGCGCGCCAGCGGCCACGTCGGTGAGGTCGGAAGCCACCCGGCTCGCCCGTGCCACCTCTCGTAGGTTCGGGCCGAGAGCCGGGACCGCACGGGCGGGAATGGACCACCAGGATGACAGCGCGTCGCCTGCGGACGCGAAGGAGCGGTTGGCCCTGTCGAGCTTCTCCACGGCCAGCTCGACGTCGCCGGCCCGGGCGGCTCGGAGAGCCTGCTGCACCTGGAGGGTGCCCCGATCCCCCGCCGTGCGAGCCAGCGTGACGCCCACGGCGCCGGCGACCACCACCACCAGGGCGGTCACCCCGACCACGAAGGACACCTGCCGGACCCGGCGCCTCTCGGCCCGCCGGGCCGCCCGATGCCCTGAGATCAGGAGCGGAGCGGCGGCGGCGAGGCCCAGCATCGTCTCGAGTCCCAGGGGCCCGGAGACCTCCAGGCGCAGCAGCGCTTGTGCTCCGAGGGCACCGACCAGCGTGCCCAGGACCGGGGTGGCCCGGCGACGCATGTTGGCGCGGCCAGCCACGAGCAGCGCGGCTACTGCGCACGCCAACCCCACCGGTGGCGCTCCGAAGGCCACACCCACGGCGGCCATGGGGAACATGGACCATCGTCGGGCTCGCGTCCCCGCCAGGGCGACGAGCGCCGCGGCGGCACCAGCAAGGGCGAGGTCCACGGCGACCACCCCGGTGGACGCTCCACCCGCCTGCACCCCGCCCGCAGCGGCGGCCACCACCAACAGCGACGTCGGACCCGGGCGTCGGACCCTCACGACGGGGCCTCGAGCGTGCATGGTGGCGAGGTGGAAAGAAGGGTCAACGACGCGTTGGTCGCCGGGCTGGGCGCGCCTGAGGGGCGGCGTCCTGGGCCAGCACCTCGCGGAGCCGATCTCTGAAGACGACCAGCTCGGAGCGCAGCTCGGCAAGCGAGCGGCGCGTCGCATCGGTGGTGGCCGCCCCGGCCAGCCGGTCGAGATCGGCAGGGTCCAGGCCAAGGGGCCGATCGGCTGCCGCCTGCTCGAGACGAGCCACCCGCTCCTGCAGCTCGTCCACCCGGGCCGCCACGTTGTCGAGCATCGTCACCGCCCCGTCCGCAGACCCGGGCGGTTCGGCAGGTGCCGGGCCAGGCGCGGGGTGGACCTCAGCCCGCCGCCGAGCCGGGATGCGGTCGGCCCGACGTGCCCGACCGGTGGGGTTCGTGCGATCCGCGGCGGGGAAGCCGAGGGCTTGGCGGAGATCCCGGCGGTCAGCGGCGTCGGCGTGTTCGGACAAGCGGGGTCGGCTCCTGAGCGGGAGGGTCCGGCGGGCAGATCACCCTAGCCGTGGCCCTCCTCGACCCGTCGCCAGGCGGATAGGTCGAGGCCGAGCAGCGCTTCAAGGTCATCCACCTCATCGGCATAGTGGGCCAGAAGGTCCTCGCGGAGGGACGGCCCGACAGCAGGGGAGCCGACCCCGAGGACCGGCCTCAGAACGGCCCGGTCGATGCCCACCACCGCCATCGAGAGCGCCCCGCCCACCGGCCGGCGCCAGCGACGACGAGCGTGGGTGTACCGGTGGGATCGGTCCCAGGAGAACGCCAGGCGGCTCCTTAGCCGCAGCCACCGAAGCCGGCGCAGGTCGTACGTGCCGCGGTTGGCGGGGCGACGACTCGACGGTCGGTAGGACGGATCGACGCCGAGGAACTGGAACAGGTCGCGCTGGGTGGCGGGGTCCTCGAGGTTCGTCTGGCAGATCGCATGGATCTGGTTGGGGCCCAGCAGGCGGCGATAGCGAACGAGGCCGCGGGAGTACCGACCGTTGGTGAGGACCTCACCCGCGAGGCCACGCGGGGTCCTCCCAACCATCGAGGAGACGGCGCAGTCCGTCAGCCACGGGCTCGAGCGGGACCAGACCGAACTGGGCGTACCAGGCATGGGCGGAGACGGCCCGGTCGACGGGGTTGCGCAACACCGCCACCACGCGGACCTGGGGGTTGTGGTCGACCAGCCGGCCCGCACACTCGGCACGGGTGAGGAGCTCAGGGCGGTGGATCCCGCGCCATCGGGCTCCCGCGGGTGCGACGGCGCGCTCCAGCTCGGCCCGACTCGATGCCTCGTAGAACGGATCCTCGAAGTACGGAACCTCTCCGGCGACCACGTACAGCTCTGGGTGGTCGGCCAACAGGCCTGCCAGGTGCGAGGAGCCGGCCCGCTGCCCGCCGATGATCGCGAAGTCGACGAGCGGTGCTTCGTCGTCGCCTGCCATCACTGGTAGCCCAGAGCCTGCAGGGCCGGGGCCAGTCCCTCCTCGAGCCGAGCGAGCGCAGCCGGGTCGAACAGCTCTCGCCAGCCGGGAGCGCCGTCCGGGCGGACAAAGCTCGTCCCGTCTGACGGCCGGCTGGCGAGGAAGGCCGAGCGCTGCTCCTTGGCCTGCATCCTGGCCTTCGTGTTGGCGTCACGAGCCCGGCTCAGAGCGGACTCGGACACGGGAGCGCCGAGGACTCGACAGATGCGGTGCACCTCGCCGAGGAGGTCGGCGCGCATGGCCTCGTAGCGGACAACGATGGCGGGCGGTTCGCCGTCGGGCTGGACGGCGCCGAGGACGTGATCGACCCACGGGCCGTACCCGTCGACGGTGCCGGCGAGGAACTCCTCCACGAAGGCAGCCGGGCTGGGCCGGCGGCGTCCCTCCCGGGTCTCGTGGTGGTAGTAGGACGCCGCCACCTCCCGCCCGTCGCGCACCAGGTACACGACGCGCGGGCCCGGGGACGGCACCGCACCGAGCGGTTCGTGGCTGCGCACCAACCGCCCGCCCCCGGGAAGAAGGGCTGGGGCTCCTCCCTGTCGCCCGATGGGTGGCACCGTCACCCGCACCGAGTCGAAGTCGAGGTCCTCTCCGCTGAGAGCCGTCCCGAGGACCATGCGCAGCCAGGTGCTTCCCGACTTGGGATACGAGACGAGCAGCGCGTCGCGCGGCGTCATCCCTCGGATCCTGCGCCGCACCAGCGCCCGTCGGGCCCACGGGCGCCAGGGCTCCGGCAGCCAGCGACCCATGGTCGAGGCGTCCATGGCCCCAGCATCGCAGACGGCCGGATGGGGTCCGGTACCATCACCCGGTCGTGGCCGATCGGGACCGCAAAGGGCTCGTCGACGTGATCATCGTCGGCGCACAGAAGGCCGGGACCTCGACCCTCCTGGCCTACTTCCGCGAGCACCCGGAGCTCGAGGCACAGCACACCCCGGAGATGACCTGGTACACGGACCCTCCAGGCCCGCTGCCCGACCTCGAGCGCCTCCGGGCTCGGTACTTCCCGCGACCGCGTCCTGGGGCCATCCGTCTGGGCAAGCTGGCCGGGCTCATGTACTCCGACGTGGGGGTGGCGCGCCTGGGCGAGCACGATCCTCACGCCGAGGTCCTGGTGCTGATGCGCGAGCCGGTGGCTCGCGCCTACTCCGCCTTCTGGCACGCCCGAGCGCGCGGTCGAGAGCCAGTCGAAGACTTCCAGGCCGCGCTGGATGCCGACCCGTCCCGCTTCCGCGACGACAACAGCCGCCGGCTGTGCGCGTACCTGGACTGGGGCGACTATGCGGCGGCCCTCGACCGGGTACAGGCCCAGTTCCCCCGAGAGCAGGTCCACGCGCTCTTCCTCGAGGACTTCCTCGCGGCGCCCCGCCACGCCCTGGCTCCGGTGGCTGAACGCCTGGGGATCGACGTCGCCGCACTGCCCGACCACCCCCCGTTGGCCAACCCCGCTCGCGTCCCTCGATTCGGGCGCGGACCCGCGCTGAGTCGCCACCGGCTAGCCCAGCAGGTGGCGACCATGCTGCCGATGCGGCTTCGGCGTCAGCTCCGCCCCGGCGTGCGACGCCTCACCGAGGTTGCGAAGGTCCCGCCGCCGCTCGACCCGTCGGTGGCCAACCGGCTCCACGAGCACTTCCGTGAACCCAACCGGCGGCTGGCCACCATGCTGGGTAGAGAGCTGCCGGCCGGTTGGTGACGACCACCGAGACCCTGCGCGGGAGCGTCGTTCGAGGCACGGCGTGGTCTGCAGTGGGCCGCTTCGGTGGCTTGGCCTTCGGGGCGGCTGCGCAGGCCGGCATCGCCCGACTGCTCCGGCCCGACGACTTCGGGTCGTTCGCGCTGGTGACGAGCTCCGCCGCGGCAGTCGCCCTCTTTGCCCAAGCCGCCCTGCCACAGACGGTCGTGCGATCGGTGGCCGCCGCCCGGGCGGACCCGGCCGGGAACCGGGCGCGGGCCGCGCTTGTCGAGGCGTTGCGGCTCACGGCCGTCGTGGCGGTGATCGCCGCGCTGCTGGTGGTCCTTCCCACCGGCCAGCTGGTGGATGTGGCCTTTCCCCAGCTTCACGTCCGCACGATCACGGCGATCTTTGCTGCCCTCGTCGTCGGTCGCCTGCTGGCCAACGTGCTCCCGGAGCTGTTCCGAGGGCTACGGGAGTTCCGGGAGGCCAGCCTGCTCGGATCCCTGATCGAACCAGCGGCGCTCGCGCTGGCGACCGGAGCTCTGCTGATCGCGTTGGGCGATGCCTCGCTGGAGACAGCGCTGCTGGCTGCCGCTGGGGCGTCGGCGCTCACCCTCGCCGCGGCAGCGTTACGGCTCTGGGTGCTGGCACGCCGACTGCCTCCCTCCAAGTCCCCGGGACCGGCGCTCAACCTCCGCCTGATCAGCCCTGCTCTCTGGCTCAGCAACTCCCTCACGTTCGTCATCACGCAGTCGGACCTCTGGGTCGTCGGCGCCTTGGGCAACCGACGGGACGTCTCCGTCTACAGCGCAGCGTTCCGACTCTCGACCCTCGTCATCGCTCCAGCCGCCATCGTCACCTTCGTGGTGTCGCCGTTCATCGTGGAGCTCCTCTCCACCGGTCAGCACCAGCGATTGCAGCGGCTGCTCCGCACCGTGGCCACGGTGGCAGGGATCCCCTCGGTGCTCGTGCTCCTCGTCATGGCGGGGGCCGGAGGCACGATCGCAGGGCTGTTCTTCGGCCGGTTCTACGAGCGCTCGGGAACCGTCCTGGCGCTGCTGACCGTGGGGAAGATCGCCACCGTGCTCACCGGCGCCTGCGGGGTGGCACTGATCATGGCCGGCCGCCAACGCGACCACCTCGCGGCGGTGGCGACCAGCCTGGTCCTCACGCTGCCTGCACAGGTCCTGGGCCACGAGCTCTTCGGACTGGCCGGCCTGGCGGTGGCGACCAGTGCCGGGCTCGTCACCCAGAACGTGCTGCTGCTCCTCCTCGCCAGGCATCGCCTGGGGATCTGGACGCACGTCAGCCTTCGGGAGGGCTCCCAGGTCTGGCGGGACGCTCGCGCCACCCGCTCGTGGCGGCGAGCACTCGGACTGGGCGATGGGCAGGGTCGGGGCCCGGACTGACGAGGCGGCGGAAGCCGAGCCAGAGGAGCAGACCGAGGGGGAGGATCGAACCAACTGCTGGGAGCAGCGACCCGCGGAGCAGGTACCACTGGGTGACAGCGAGCAGCGGCAAGGCGATCCGTTCGAAGTCCCCACGAGGCCATCGGCACCGATCGTCCAGCCAGGCGATCAGGATCCCATAGAGGGTGAACCCCACCAGCACGCCCGCTGCTCCGAAGTCGACGTAGAACTCGGTCCACAGCGAGGCCGCCCGGTTGAGCGTGGTGTCCCCCCCTCCGATCCGGTTCCCCGTCTCGGTCGGCTTGTCCTTCCAGAGCTCCCGCGGGACGAAGGCCGTAGCGGCGCCCAAGAGCTGGGTCCCCTTCGAGTGGCCGTCCAGCTCGACGTAGTGGACGCCGTTGACCGTCATCTGGAACGCCGAGTAGCTGCCGTCCTCGATGATCGTGCCCGCTGGCCCACTCGGGGGCACCGACGTGGTGTCGCTCCGGCGATACCGGTCGAGGTAGGGGAACACGAGGAGCAGCACCACGAGGGCAGCCGGGATGAGGAGCCTTATGTTTCGGGGGCGCTGGACCGGGAGGTAGACCAGCAGGATGCCCAGGGCGAACGCGCCGAACCAGAACCGGCCGTTCGAGAAGAAGTTGTTCACGATCACGTTGACCGCCACGAGCACCGCCAGCGCCGGCAGCTCCCAAGCCGGGCTGGCGCTGCCCCTCGGGCGGCGTCGTCGCCGGTACAGCAGCAGGTACAGCGCTACGTAGCTCGGGATGCGGGTGAGGCGATCGAACAGCACGCCAGCCACCTTGTCCGAGCCCTGGAAGGAGCGCACCCCGGACTCGGTCTGCTGGCGGAAGACGCTCTTGCCGGCGTCCCGGCTCTCGAACAGCGCTCCGATCCCGAAGCGAAGGACCACGTAGGTGGTGAGGGTGGCCCCCAACGCGCCGATCAGCAAGGCGCGGGTCGGCGAGATCACCAGGGCTCGAGCAGGCCGCTCGGCGACCCGTCGTCGCCTGCGACGGAGCACGGGGAGAAGTCGATACCCCATCACGAACCCGGCGATGCCGATCCAGATCGTGATGAGGGCCAAGCGGACTTCGCCGCCGGTGTAGCTGAACTCGGTGTACAGGGGGAACTCGCGTGCCGTGGTCTGGGCGAGCGACGGGAGCCCCATGAACACGTACACGAAGATCCAGAACATCGTGCTCACCAGCCGGGGTCGGAGGGCGACGACCTCGCGGGCGAGCTGCAGGCTGCTGATGACCACGAGGCCGTAGGCGAGGGCCGTCGTCAGCGACAGCCGGGCGTGCCCCAAGCGACCCAAGAGGAGCGGCGTGATCAAGGCCAGGACGGCAACGGTCACCGACCACCAGGTGAGTCGCCAGGACTGGGACGCCCGGCGGTCCTGGCGGTGGTCCATCGCCGGCGGAGCGTAGTGGGGCCTCACCGATCCGCCCCGAACAGGACGGCGTCCAGTGGCCCGACCGTCACCTGACCTCCAGCGGGATCAGGGACGGTGACCGGGGCCTCCCCCAGGTTCACCACGACCTGGCCCCGCGCAAAGCTGCGGGTGCGAACCTCGACGCCGTCGCTCGGGCCGCGGGGGACGCCGAGGTCAGCCCCGAGATCCGGGTCGTCGGCGCGCAGCTGCTCGGCGGAGTAGTCCAGCCCCACCTGGAAGTAGGTCCTGCCCGGCTGCCAACCGAGCAGGAACACCGCTGAGCAGAACCGGGTCAGTCGGGTCCGGTCCTCGGCGGACAGGCCGCTGGGGAGGCTCGTCCGTAGGAAGAGGCGCTTCGTCGTCGACTGCATCAGCGTCAGGTCGTCGTCGATCGCGGTGGGTACGCCCTTGGCGTTCACGCAGAACCGCTCGTCGAGGGCACCGTCGGTCAGCTCGAGGAGATCGAGATCCCGCCCCGGTCCCCGATCCGCCTTGGGGGCGATGCCGTTGAAGATGACCTCTTTGGAGGACCCCACCAGGTCGCGGGCCCGAGCGAGCAGGTCGCGCAGGCCTGCGTTGTAGGCCGCAACCCGGTCTGCACCGAGCAGCCGGTCCCACCGGTCGATGTCCTTCGTGTCGTGATCCCCGATCGGACCCGCTGCGTCGAAGCTGATGCCGTCGTAGGGCGCAGCTTGCAGCCACTGGGCCAGGACGCCGAGCGCCCATCTCCGGTAGTCCGGGTTGGCGAGATCGACGTAGGAGGCCGTGTCGGAGTCGTCGCCCGCCCGTCGCTTCGGCACCACCTTGCCGTCGCGATCTCGGAGCAGCCACTCCGGGTTCGGCTCGATGCCCCACTCCGACTTGTCGAACCAGTACTTCGTCGAGAAGTAGGGCAGTACGCGAACGTCTGGGTTGGCCCGCTTGAGGCGACGGGCGTCCTGGTGGTGGACCTGGATGTCGTAGCCAGCGTGGAACTTGGTGAACAGCACGTAGCCGTAGCCAGCGGCGAGCTCCTGCACCTCGGAGTCGGTGAAGGCCTTGCCGTTGGTGCTCCCGACCCTGATGAAGCGCCGGTCGGGGTAGGACGGGGCCTGCTCGGACCCACAGCCGACGAGGCAGACCGACGCCATCACCAGTCCGGCCAGGAGGCCGTGGATGGCTCGCACGGCCGAGCCCCTGGGGCCAGTACGCATCACGAGCCGGCTGGTTGCCGAGCGACCAGCGCTCGGTACAGGTCGGTGCGCCGCTGCACGAAGCTGGCCTCGGTGTGATCCCGCTCGAAGACCGCCCGGCATCGGCTCCGCAGCGCCGGGAAGAGCCGGTCCGCTTCAGCAAGGTCCTGCTCCAACGTGGCGAACGAGGCCACCAGCCCAGTGCCATCGAGCCGAACCCGGTCCGCCACGACGTTCGGGTCGAACGCCAGCGTGGGAACGCCCGCGGCCAGCGCCTCCATGTAGACCAGCCCGAAGGTCTCGTACCAGCGGCTCGGGACCACCACCCCGCGGCTCCGCCTGATCTCGGCCAAGACCTCCTGCCGAGACAGCGTCCCGACGAGCTCCACCGACTTGCCCTGGGCGGCGGCTCGGATCCTCCCCGCTTCGGGACCATCGCCGATGACCCGCAGGTCGCGATCGCCGGGCCACGCCTCCACCAGGGGCCCGACCCCCTTCTCCTCGCTCAGGCGCCCCACGACCAGCCACGGTCCTGCCCCGTCGCTCAGGTGGCTCGGCACCCCGTCATCAGGGAGGAAGTGCCGGTCGAGCACGAGGCGAGCGGGATCCACCCCTGCGGCCGAGAACAGCGAACGCGAACGCTCTGAGAGGACGATGATGCGATCGCTGGCCCGTAGCACCCGGTCCTTCGAAGGGCCGGAGCGCCCCGCCATCGCGAGGGGGACGGTGGCAAGCCTCGATCGGTAGCAGCCGTGTCGGACCCCTGCCCATCGCGATCCGTCAGGGCACTCCGTGCAGATGTGGCCGTCGCGGAACAGGTAGCCCGTGGCACACAACGGTCGGTAGCTGTGCATCGTCGCCACGATCGGCACGCCAGCGGAGGCCAGCCACCGGGTCGGCAGGTAGGGGAACACGTTGTGCACGTGCAGGAGGTCGGCGCTGCTGCGAAGCGGGCGGGGTCCCATCCCGCTGGCGGTGGTGACGGCACCGCGCAGCCGGGGCAGAAGCCGGACGCTCTCGGCGTCGTTGTCGGCCTGGGCCAAGACCACCTCGACGCCAGCTCGCCGGAGCGCCGCGACCTCTGCCGTCACCATCACGTCCTCACCGCTGGGCTCAGCCCGGTGGTGGAAGTTGTGGATCACGGCCACCCTCATCGTCGGCGTCCGTCCCGCCGGTAGCCGAACACAGCCCCAACGAACCCGCCGTGTCGCCAGGCCGTCGCGTCCCGCTCGGCCGAGCCGCGATCTCGATCGAGCCGGATGACGGAGTAGTCCACCTCTCGACGCGGCTCGTACAAGTGGGCACGAGACAACCCGGGGCCCATGGCCTGCTCGGCGGCCCCTCGCAGATCGAGGCCGAGGGCGTCACCCAGCCGGGCCAGCTCCGGGGCCGGGTTCTCCAACAGGTCCTCCCAGTGGACCCGCAGGTAGCGGCCGCGGGCCCGGACTCGGATCACAGTGGCCGCCAGGATGTTCTTCAGGAGCCAGTGGGTGAGCAGGGTGGGGCGCCGCTCGGCGCGGTCGTGACGCCCAGCGCGACGAGCACGCGAGGCGAGGTACCCCCGTGGGTCTCGAACGAGGTGGACGATCCAGACGTCCAGCTCTCGTGATGTCAGCAGGGCCGCCGCCCTGGCGACGTTCTTGGAGGAGTCCACCACCACCGACGACCCCGTCGCCCGGGCCGCGGAGCACATGGCTACCGCGGAAAGCTGGGCGTACCGCCGCCGTCCCGCCGTCGGGAGGACCGTCCACCACAGACGGCCGCCCCCCATGACCGCCGACAGCTGCTGGGCCCACGCGGAGCTCCCGGAGGCGAGCTCGATGGCGGCCACCGCATCCGTGCACGGTTCGCACCAGGGGTCGGCTCTCCCACAATCGCACGGCTGACCGTCGGCGATGCGCCCGAAGCCGGCAACCTCACCGAGCCCGCGGCAGGCCGGAGCGCTCCCGATGAGGGCGTCCAGCACGGTCGATCCGCTGTTCTGCACGGCGAGCACGTACACCACCTGCAGCCTGCTACCGGGTGTGGCCGTCACGTGCCCGGCGAGCTGTCGCCATAGCCCAACTGGCGGTTCAGGGGGCTGATCACCGGTCGCAGCCGCTGCTGCTCCTCCTCCGAGAGGGCCCGGCGCCTTCGCGCCGCTGCCGGCTCGAATCGGTCGCGGTGGGCGCTCGTGACGTGGTCGGACGGAGCCAGGTCGCAGTGGGCGAGGACACGGTCCAGCGCCTCCCCATCCAGCTCCTCCAGGCTCACCCGCAGGAAGCGATGCGGCCCCGTCTCGGCCCCGAAGGCCTCGGAGCGCTCCACGCAACGCTGCCACTGGAGCGCCGCCCCGGCGAGGATGCCCCCCTCCCGCACGGTCGCCTCGAGGCCGATCACCCGGGGCCCGTACAGAGACGGGCGCTGGGAGCGACCTGGCCCCACGCGCCGCACCACTTCGCCGACGTAGAAGGGGACCTGCCGGAGGCTGGCCTCGCGAAGGCGACGGCGTGCCTTGTTCGCCTGCTTTCTGTCGAGCCCGCGGGCGCGCCGCTCCCAGAACTCCCGCATCGAGGGGATGCAGGCCCATCCGTCACGCACGATGTGGAGGTACACCGCATCGGGCAGGACGGCGTCGACGAACCACGGTCGCACCGAGTTGGCGGGCGTCTTCTCGACGAGGCGGCCGCTGCCCTCCTGGAGGCGCAGCAGCGTCCGATGGATGTGGTCGACGACCTCGGGTCGAGCGTGCTCGGCCTGCAGCTCATCCGACAGCCGGTCGTTCCCGTATCGCCACGTCAACCTGGCCTCTCGGGTTCGGGCCACATCTGGGTGCTCGCCGAGGAGGTCGGCCAGCAACGTCGTTCCAGATCGGGGCGCACCCAGGATCACGATTGGGCGCCCGACGCGAGCGGGCGGTGTCAGCGCGGCCCGCCGATCTCGTGATCGATCCACTTGTAGGTCTGGGTGAGGCCCTCTCGCAGGGAGGTGGTCGGCTCCCATCCGAGACGTTCCCGGACCATCGTGTTGTCGCTGTGGCGGCCCCGGACGCCCTGTGGAGCCGAGAGGTCGTGGTGCCGCGTCAGGCGCACCGAGGCGATGTCCTCGACGAGGTCGACCATCTGGTTGATGCTGACCAGCTCGCTGGAGCCGATGTTGAGCGGGTCGACGACGTCCGATGCTGCCAGCCGAAGCGTGCCCTCGATGCAGTCGTCGATGTACATGAAGCTGCGACTCTGCTCGCCGTCACCCCAGATCTCGATCGAGTGGTCCCGCGATCGAACGGCCTCGATCACCTTGCGGCAGATCGCGGCCGGCGCCTTCTCGCGGCCACCGTGCCAGGTGCCATGGGGGCCGTACACGTTGTGGTAGCGGGCGACACGGGTCTCCAGACCGAAGTCTTCGCGGAAGTGTCGAGCCATCCGCTCGGAGAACAGCTTCTCCCATCCGTAGCCGTCCTCGGGTTCCGCCGGGTATGCGTCCCCCTCTCGCAGCGCGGGGACGTCGGGGTCGCGCTGCTTGTCGGCGGCGTAGACGCAGGCCGACGACGCGTAGAGGTAGCGCTGGACACCGGCGTCCTTCGCTGCGACCAGCACGTGGGTGCTCGTGAGCACCGAGAGCATGCACGTCGGCCCGGTGGAGCTCGATGAAGCCCATGCCACCCATGTCGCACGCGAGGTTGAACACCGTGTCCATGCCCTCGCAGGCCTGCCTGCTGTCTCCAGCCGGCTGAGGTCGAGCTGGACGTCCTCGACGCCGTGGTGCGCTGATACCACTCGTCGGCGGGTCGGCGATGTCGACAGAGCGGACATGAGCGCCACCGTCGGCGAGTCGGGCCGACCAGATGACCTCCGATGAAGCCCCCGCCACCCGCGACGAGGATGACTGGCCGGCGAAGTCGAACATGGCCCAAGTCCACCACATCGGCGGCTCCGGACGGTGCAGCCCCTCAGTCGGCTGCGTCCACCAGCACCAGCTCGAAGCGATCGGCGATGGCCTCGATGTCGAACGCCTGCTCCGCGTAGCGCCGGCCGGCACGCCCCATCTCCGCGCGGGACTCCTCGTCGGTCAGCAGGTCGCGCAGAGCAGCCAGGAAGGCCTCGTGATCTCCGGGTGGCACCACCGAGCCAGCACGAGCTCGACGAACCAATCGGGCCGCCAGGTTGCCCTCGGGACTGCAGCCAGCACCGGTCGGCCAGCGCTGAACGTGGTGAGGAGCTTCGAGGGCACCGAGAACGACGCGGCCGACGAGGTGCAGGAGGACGACGCTGCACGTCGGCGGTGCCCAGCACCTCGGGCATCCGCTCCCAGTCCTGGAACGGCAACAGGCGGACGTTGGGCCGAGGATGGTTCTCCAGCTCCTTGGCCAGCCACGACGCGCCGAGCCCCTCGGACACGATCACGATGACGACGTCGTCGAGGTCCGCCAAGTCGTCGGCCGCTTCGAGCAGGACGGAGGGGTCGTGCTTCAGCCGAGGTTCCCCGAGTACAAGACGACGCGACGATCCTCCAGGCCGTGCTCCCGCGCCCACTCGTTCTGCTTCGTCCGCTGCGCGACCTCGTCCAGCGGCGCCCAGTTCTCGATCACCGTCGCAGCTGTCGTCGGTCATCCCCCAGCCCGCCAGCACCGGAAGGAAGTCCTCGGTGATCGCGACGACGCCGCTGGCCGCTCGGAGCATCGAGCCGCTCGACAGGGCGGAGAAGACGGCTCCGATCGGGCCGACCCAGGGCACCGAGGCGACGTCGAGCGTACGCGGCCATCGCCACGCTGTGGATGTCCTGGAGCCAGAACACCCACGGCACGCCGATGGGATCGGCACCACCGAGCGAACCGCGCCTTGGCGAAGAGCGGGTCGTTGCTCGACAGCACGACGTCGGGTTCGAACTCGCCGACCAGCTCGGTCAGGGCACCGGCGTAGGCGAGCTCTTGTCGGACCCTGGTGCTCCACCGGTAGCGACGCCACGCGCGCCCAAGATCGATCCCGTGCATCTCGAGACCGTCCGGGTCGTCGTCTCGTCGCTCGACGGCTCCTTTGCCGGTCACGAAGGAGGCGCAGTGCACATGGAGCACCTGGTGCCCTCGCTGCGCCAGCTTGCGGCTCAGCTGGGCTTGGAACGGGTGACCAGAGAAGTCGTGGACGAGGATGCGCTTCGGAGGGTGGCCCACCGAACCACCCCGCCGCAGCTCAGCGGGATGGGGGCGCGACATCCGCGGGTTCCGCAGCATCGGTCGGAGCGGATCGCGCACCGTCGCTTGCCCCTTCGCTTCGCCGACCGCGCCACCGTCGCCCGCGGCTCGGACGAGGCCCATAGGCGTGGGCGTAGTACCCCCCGGACCCGGCGTCGTCGTCCGAGGTGACGTCGTTGAGCACTGCGCCAACCAGGGGCGCTTCGACCTGTCGGAGCGCATCGACGGCACGGCTGAAGTCGCTGCGCTTGGACAGCCCGGAACGGGTGACGAGGACCGTGGCGTCGGCCAGGCCGGCCAAGATGAGCGAATCGGTCACCGGAAGCAGCGGAGGGCCATCGAGAAGGACGATGTCGGCCTCCGCCGCCAACCCATCCAGCACTTCCGAGGAGCGGTAGAAGGCCAGCAGCTCGGACGGGTTGGACGAAACGCGTCCGGCCGTCACGACAGCCAGCCGCGGGTGGTTGGGCACGCGCTGGACGGCCTCCGCCACAGACACCTCCCCGAGCAGGATGTCCGAGAGCCCCACCTTGTTGGGCAGATCGAAGAAGTCGTGCACCCGTGGGCGGCGCAGATCACAATCCACCACGACGACTCGTCGGCCCAGCTTGCTGAAGGAGATGGCCAGGTTGCTCACCGTCGTGGACTTGCCCTCCACGGGCCGGGCGCTGGTGATGTGGACGATGCCCAAGGGCCCGTCTCCGGCCAGGAAGGTCAGGGCCGTCCGGAGCACTCGGTAGGCCTCGGACGTCAGCGACGTGGGATGGGAGATCGACACCAGCTCGGCCCGGCCTCGGTCGCGCCACCCTCCTACCCGTGGGATGGTGGCCAGCACGGGGAGGTCGCCGAGCAGCGGCTCGAGGTCGGAGCGACTCTTGATCCGGTCATCGAAGTGGTCGCGGATCCCGGCGAGGATCACGCCGGCCACCACCCCCAGCAGGAGGGCCAGCACGAGGTTCTGGACAGGCTTCTGGTTCACCGGCGACTCGTTGGTGACCGCCGGTGAGACGATCTGCGCGCCGCCCGTCTGGGTGATGCTCGCAGCGAGCTGCAGCTGGTCGAGCTGCCCGTTGTAGGCGTTGAGCCGACTCTGGAGCCCGATCACCTGCTGGTTGATGCGCGGTGAGACCTGATCGCGCTCGTCCTGCAAGACCTCCTGCTCGTCGTCCACGAGTGGCAGCGATGCGGGAGTCCAGATCGGCAAGGGGGGCCTGGATCTCGTCGACCTGGCGGGTGAGCGTCGTCGATCTGGGTCTGGACCCGGGTCCCCGCCTCGAGCAGCTGGTCGATCCTCGTCTGCCGTCGGGTGTCGACGTACACCTCGGCGTAGGTCTGCGCCACCTTGGCAGCGCGCTCGGGATCGGCGTTCGTGGCCGACACACCGACGACATCCGAGTCGCCGCGCTCCTTGATCGACACCTTCGGCGTGAACCCGAGCACCTTCTCCACGGCGTCGCGCACCGATCGCGACTCCATCACCCTGATCTCCGTCTGCACCCGGCTGCGAGAGGCGTTCGCCGACCCCCCGCCACCGGATTCGGGCTGCAAGATGGACTCGCTCAGGCTGTCGGCCAGGAGCACCTCAGCGGTCGATCGGTACAGAGGCGTCAGGACGAGCGTCCACACCAGAGCAGCGATGAGGAACGAGGCGATCGTGACGGTGAGCAGGAGTCGCCGGCGCTTGAGCACCTCGAGGTACTCGCGCAGGTGCAGCTCGTCCTGCGCGTGCATCGGATCCATCTCGGCATCGTAGAGCCCGCTACGAGGACGGCTGCGCCACCGTCCTCGAGACCCGCTCAGCCTGCTCGCCAGTCGCCCAGATCCCAGCCCAGCAGGTCCTCGAGGTCAGCGATCTCCTCGCGGTAGCCGCGCCGGAGGTCAGCCTCGAGCCCGAGGTCCCGGGCCACGCCTCCTGTCCCTCGGGCGGTCAGGAGTCGGTCGATGCCCAGCCGTCGTGCGGCGGGTCCAGCCCATCGGACGTCGGCGGCCCTGAGCCGGCGGGCGGCGGCCTTGGCGATGGCGTAGGAGCGCGGCCGGCGCAGCGCCGGCGATGCGTTGGTCCTGGCCTGGCCGGTGCCTCGCGGAAAGCGCCCGGGCTCGACCCCGATCAGCGAGGAGACCTCTGCAAGAGCGGCCGCCGGCTCCGCTGTGGCCCGCTCGAAGCGGAGTGCGCACACGCCCTCCCGACCGAACGCGGTGATCCACGGCCGAAGGTGGGTGGCGTAGCGGCCCCACTCGACGGCCTCAGGATGAGCGGCGAGGAAGTCGGCGAACGATGACGAGGAGCCGTCGACACGCTGCCGGAACCGGTGATGGGAGACGGCTCGCGCCACGGGGTCGCGGAGCACCACGACGAACCGCTCGACGCCGCTGGCCTGGATCCGCTCCCGAGCTGCTGCGTCGTAGAGGTAGTGAGGGGTGATCTCCCCGATGGCGGTGGCCGAGCTGAGATCACCGAACCAGCTCCGGTACCAGTCGGCGCCTCGATGGTGGTTCTGGTCGTAGAAGTGAAGCTCCTTGCGACGCTCCGGCATGGCGATCTCGGGGTGCGACGCCAGGGCCTCGTGGAGCCAGGTGGTGCCGGAGCGGGGTGCCGCGAGCCCGAGGAACGTCGGGCGGAAGGGGTGGGTCACGACCCCGAGCCGAAGGTTCCGCTGGCCACGATCGCCTTGCTGAGGGGGCGTACGAGTCCTCGCAGCTCGTCGCAGCCGGGCTGCCCCAGGTGATCCCAGGGGGCGAGAGCCATACGGTCGGTCTGGTCCTCGACCCGCTGGCGCAGGGCCGTCCCCGCCTCGGTCATTGCACCGCGCCCGTCGAGCAGCCCCCGTCCCGCTAGGCGGCGCACGGCGTCGCCCCACTCGTCGTTGGACCAGCCGCGCGTCGGCCTGCAGCGCGGCACGAGAGATCTCACCCGACGCGGCGTGCAGGACCAGGGCCTCGATGCCGTCGATGCCCTCCGCGAGGAGGCAGGCGATGTGGCCATCACCGCGGAACTCGCGGAGCAGCGTGACGGCCTGCCAGAGGACGAGGTGCGGCGGATCCGGCCACCGCAGCCGGGCGTGGCCCGGCGTACAACGGGCGGCCCGCCACCGCGCAGCCGTCGGAGGCGATCCGAGCCAGCACGGCGGCCCGCTCCACGTCGGCGCCATCGAGGTCTTCCCCGGTGGCTCGACGCAGGGCCAGGTCGGCCACCGCCAGCCGAGCGTCCACCAAGGCCGCCGGGGTGGTGGAGGCCCAGGCCGCCGGGATCGCCCGCGCGACGATCGCGGGGTGGAAGTTGAAGAAGGTGGCGATGACCACCTCGGCCGGCACGGCACCCATCGGCGCGGCGCGGGAAGCGAAGTAGCCGTCGGGCCGTGCACGCCCAGGGCGTCGTAGGCCGGCGTCCGCCTCCGGGGCGAAGTAGATGAGCCCGTGGTACGGCTCCAGCGTCCGCCACATCTTTCGGGCCATCACCGGTTCCATGACCGCAACCTAGAGCGCGATGGTGGGTTGACGGAGAGGGCCGGGTACGTGTGACTCGCGCCAGCAATCCGCTGGCGGGCCGTGTCGAGCTGTGGCTTGAGACTGCCACCCGGAGCAGCGCAGCAACCGCTGCACTCGACACGAGATCGGCAACCGGCCGATCCATCCAGTCGAGTGTGCGCGCGTGCCTGCTCCCTCGATGCAGGAGACCCCCCGAATGCCCCCCACCTTCGCCGATCTCGGCGTGCCCGCTCACCTCTGCGCCCGCCTCGACGAGCTCGGCATCACCGAGCCGTTCCCGGTCCAGGCCGCCACCCTCCCCGACGCCCTCGCCGGCCGCGACGTCTGCGGCAAGGCCCCCACCGGGCTCGGGCAAGACGATCGCCTTCGGCCTGCCGATGCTGGCTCGCATCGAGAAGGCGTCGCCCCGGCGGCCCAAGGGCCTCGTGCTCGTCCCCACCCGCGAGCTGGCGTCGCAGGTGCAGGACCAGCTGCAGGCGCTGTGCTGGGGCACCAAGACCGAGGTGCTCGCCGTCTACGGCGGCGCCGGCATGGAGCGCCAGATGAAGGCGCTCGGCAAGGGCGTCGAGATCGTCGTCGCCACCCCGGGCCGGCTCAAGGACCTCCTCGACCGCGGCTCGCTGCGCCTCGACGACGTCAACCTCGTCGTGGTCGACGAGGCCGACCGCATGGCCGACATGGGGTTCCTCCCCGAGGTGCGCCGACTGCTCGACATGACCAACCCGAAGCGCCAGACGATGCTGTTCTCGGCCACGCTCGACGGTGACGTCGACGTGCTCGTCCGGCACTACCAGACCAACCCGGCCCACCACGAGGCCGTGTCGATGGAGGAGCAGGGCGAGGTCACCCACCGGTTCTGGGCCGTGTCGCACGCCGACCGCATCCAGGTGGCCACCGCCGTCGTCGAGCGGTCGTGGCCGGCCATCGTGTTCAGCCGCACCCGACACGGCGCCGAGCGCCTGTCGAAGCAGCTGAAGAAGGCCGGCGTCCGGGCGGAGGCCATCCACGGCGACCGCAGCCAGAGCCAGCGGGAGCGGGCCCTCGCGGCCTTCGGCCGTGGCGACGTGCACGTGCTGGTGGCCACCGACGTGGCCGCCCGCGGCATCCACGTCGACGGCGTGGCGTGCGTGCTGCAGTACGACCCGCCTGCCACCGACAAGGACTACGTCCACCGCTCCGGGCGCACCGGGCGGGCCGGCGAGGCGGGCACGGTCATCACCCTCGTCTCCCCGGAGAAGGAGAAGGACGTGCGGAAGATGCAGCGCGAGCTGCGTCGACGCGAGCCGATCGAGACGGCCACGGTGGCCACCGCCGCATCGGTCCTCGCGTCGACCCCGCCGAAGCCGATCGACCGGGGCGACGGCCTCGACGGCGTGTCGCCGGCGAGAGCGGGCCCGGGCCGCCGATCGCCCCCGCCCGAACGGCCGCGCGACCGCCCGGCCGCCCGCGGCAAGGGCCATCGCAAGGGTGCCAGCCCCCGCCGGTGGCCGACGGCGAGTGGACCCCCGCCCGAAGCCCACGGTCCGGCACGCCGGCCGCGGCACAGGGTCGCAACGGACAGGATCGCGCCGGTGCCCCGGCCCGACTCTGGTCGCCCTGGCGCCAAGCCCGGCCGACGACCCGCTGGTGCAGGAGCCGCCCGCCAGGGCCGCCCCGCCGGCGGCAACGGACGCCGACGCTCCCGCTGAGGGCCGCCACCCCACCTCTCGAGCCTGTGGTGATTCCGTGCTCTTCTGGCATGGATTCGCCACAGGCTGCGGGGGTGCCGGGCCCGCGGGGCCTGACGTCAGCGCATCGACTGGACGTCGGTGATGAGGTCGGCGTCGGCGGGGTCCTTGTCGGGTCGGTAGCCCTTCACGCGGGCGAAGCGCAGGGCGACGCCGCCGGGATAGCGACGGCTGGTCTGCACGCCGTCGAGGGCGATCTCCACGACCAGCTCCGGTCGCACGTGCACGACGTGGCCCTCTCGCCGGTACCTCCCGCGCCGAGCAGCGCCTCGGTCTGCCAGGCGAGCAGCGCGTCGGTGAGGCCCTTGAAGGTCTTGCCCACCATCACGAAGCCCCCCTCGGGGTCTCGGGCGCCGAGGTGCAGGTTGCTCAGCCAGCCCTGTCGTCGACCGCTCCCCCACTCCACCGCCAGCACCACCAGGTCGAGCGTGCGGACCGGCTTCACCTTCCGCCACGACCCGCCCCGACGCCCCGCGTCGTACCGGCTGTCGAGCGCCTTGACCATGGCGCCCTCGTGGCCGGCGTCGAGTGAGGCGTCGAGGACAGCCTGGGCCTCGGCAGCATCGGCGGTCACGCCCGCGGGATGGCCAGCGCTCCCACCACGGCGTCGAGGTGCACCAGGCGCTCGGAGAGCGGCTCGTCGATCAGGTCATCGCCGTCGCGGTGGAGGACGTCGAAGAAGCGCACCCCGAGGCTGGCCGCCGCCCCCGACGCTGCGTCGCGCCCGAACGCGCTCATGGTGTCCTGGAAGGCCTGCGGCTTGGCGTCCTCGTCGCACGCCGAGCACCTCCCCGTCGAGCACGAACGCCGTCCGCCGGGAGCCCGCGTGCCAGGTCGACCACACCCGACAGGCGGTCGGTGATGTCGTTGAGGTTGCGGGTGAAGATCCGCACGTCGTCACCATCACGGTGCACCTGGACCCTGGCTCCGTCGAGCTTCCACTCGACCGACGCCGGCCCAGTGCCGTCCAGCGCCTCGGCCACGTCGGTCGCCGACGAGGCCAGCATCGGCTGGATCGGGCTGCAGGACCGTGAGTCGCACCTGCTCGAGCGCGTCACGTCCCTCGGCAGAGGGCCAGCGCGGCGGTGCGCCCCAGGTCGCCCGACAGCATGGCGGCCCGACGCACCACCGTCAGCGGCACGTCGGCCGCCCGTGCCACGGCGTCGGCCATCACGCCTGCGAGTGCCCCTTGCCGGAGCTCACCGGTGAGGAGCCGGCGGAGGAAGTCGGCCTCGGGCTCCGTCGCCTGCCCGAGCAGGCCGGCGAGCAGGCGCTCCCGCGTCGGCCTGTGAACCCGAACCGCTGGCAGCCGCCAGCTCGCCGAGCGCGCTGTCCACGGTGAGGACCTTCAGCGACGGTGTGGCGGAGTGGGCGACGTCGACCCCGTAGGCGCGACGCCACCCCACCCCGATTCGCCCTTGGCGGGGTGTGCCGGTGAGGAACCCCATGGCCGGCTCGATCTCGTCCGGGGCCAGCTCCTGCAGGAGTGCGGCCAGGGTCGCCACCTTTGCGGTGCGGGAGCGGGTGGCCGACACCGTGGCGGAGGCGGCAACGAGATCGGCGAGCAGCACGAGCTCATGCTGCCAGGGCGGACCCGCGCCGTCGCAGCAGGTGCGTCGCGTGCCGGCTGCGCCTACTGCCCGGTGAACTTCGGCGGGCGCTTCTCCAGGAAGGCCCTCGGACCCTCCTTGGCGTCCTTGCTCGCCATCACCTCCATGCCCAGCTCGAGCTCGCGCTGGAAGGCGTCGGCCTCCTGCAGCTCCAGGTTGTCCACCACCGAGGCCTTGATGTTCCGCACCGCCAGCGGACCGTTGGCGGCCAGCCTGACGGCCAGCTCCTTGGCCCGCCCCAGCGCACCGCCCTTGGCGGTGACGTGGCCCACCAAGCCGATCTCGTAGGCCCGCTGCCCGCTGATGGGGTCGCCGACGAGGAGCATGTCCATGGCCACCGTGTACGGGATCTGCCGCGGCAGCCGGATGGTGGAGGCGGACATCGGGAACAGCCCGCGCTGCACCTCCGACACGGCCAGCTGCGCATCCTCGGCCGCCACCCGGATGTC
This sequence comes from uncultured Microthrixaceae bacterium, assembly GCA_963795165.1. Taxonomy (GTDB): domain Bacteria; phylum Actinomycetota; class Acidimicrobiia; order Acidimicrobiales; family VFJN01; genus VFJN01. The sequence continues at coordinate 1,985,630 of CAWCGT010000001.1, forward strand.
GAAGGCCTGGAGGATCTCCATGCCGCCGGCGTAGCAGTAGCCCTCGACGGCCGCCACGATCGGCTTCTTGACGTAGTGGTCCTTGAGGAAGCCCTTGTAGATGAGGCTGAAGTCCTGCCGGATGCGCTCCTCGTACTCGTCCTCCGCGGGCTTGCCGGAGGTGAGGGCACCGACGAGGCGGTCGAGGTCGGCGCCGGCGGAGAAGTTGCCATCGGCGCCGGTCATGATGGCGACGCGGAGCTCGTCGTCGGCGTCGAGGAGGTCCCAGGCATCGCAGAGGAGGCACAGCACCTCGGCGTTGAAGGCGTTCCGCTTGGCTGGGCGATTCAGCGTGACGGTGAGCACGTGGCCGTCGCGCTCGACGAGGACAGCAGCATCTGACATCTCGTCAGGTCTAGTGCGCTCCACCTCCTCTGCGGAAGCGGACTGCCCCGCGGGCCGGCCCGAGCGCGGCCGAGCCCCGGGCCGGTGAGGAGCCGTCGCATCCGCCTGCGACGATCACCTCATCCCCCCAGGGCCCGGGACTCCCGCCCGTAGGTGGTGGGCGGCTCAGCTGCTCGGCGGCGGATCCTCCTCGTCATCGTCCTCGGGGTCGTACACACCGTTCTCGTCGATGCACCCCGGATCCTCCGCATCCACCGCACCATCACCGTCGTTGTCCTCACCATCGGAGCACTGGAACGACGGCGGCGGATCCGTCTCGTCATCATCCTCCGGCTGGTACACACCGTTCTCGTCGATGCACCCCGGATCCTCCGCATCCACCGCACCATCACCGTCGTTGTCCTCACCATCGGAGCACTGGAACGACGGCGGCGGATCCGTCTCGTCATCATCCTCCGGCTGGTACACACCGTTCTCGTCGATGCACCCCGGATCCTCCGCATCCACCGCACCATCACCGTCGTTGTCCTCACCATCGGAGCACTGGAACGACGGCGGCGGATCCGTCTCGTCATCATCCTCCGGCTGGTACACACCGTTCTCGTCGATGCACCCCGGATCCTCCGCATCCACCGCACCATCACCGTCGTTGTCCTCACCATCGGAGCACTGGAACGACGGCGGCGCGGGGCACGGGGTGCCGTGGTGGTCCGCCCGGGCCTCGGCCAGGACGACGTCGATGTCGAGGGTCGTCGACTGCACGCGGCAGGGCTCGCACGGTGAGCTCACCGGCCACCGTCGTCTGCTCGTTCAGGGTCACCTTGAGGACCCCGCCAGGCAGGTCGAGCACCACGGTGTTCGGGGGGGCGTCGAGCGTCGCCACGGGGCTGCCGTTGATCGAGAGCCCTGTCACGAGCGACGAGCCGCTGAGCACAGCGGCGCCGTCCACGCACTCCACCTTCGCCTCGGCCTCCAGCACGTCGGCGGCCAGCGACCCGATGGTGATCGGGATGGGGACCTGCCCCAGGACCGGGAGGGTGATGACCGTGTTCTGGATGACCTTCACGGCGGCGTTCTCGATGGAGGCGTTGGCCTGGCCGGACGTCGCCTCGGCGTCGGTCTCGGCGTTCAGGGTGTCGGCGACCACCAGGGGAGCGATCCCGGGCGAGGTGGCGGCCGTCTGGGCGCTGTCATCGGCGCACGGGTCGTTGGGGTCGTTGGCCACGGTCGGCTCGCTGTCGACCGCCGGCGTGTCGATCCGCAGGGCCGATGCTCGACAGCTCAGCGAGCTCTCCTCGGCCCGAGCCGGGGCGAGCGGCACCCCCGCCAAGCCCGCAGCGACCATGCACAAGACCAGCACTCTCTTCATCGTTCCTCCACCTGCTCTGCCGAGGGGACGCGCGCGTCCCGCTGATGGTTCCGCCCGAAGCTCAAGTCCACCGCCGGCTCCCCCCGGCACGTGTGATCTGAGCCAACGCTCACCGTAAGGAGGGCACCGCTGGGGGTCAATGCGTTCTTTGTCACCGTTCGTCCGGATCGCGTGCGCGGGCCCGCACGCAGCGAAGCGGCGCCAGATCTCGTAGACACGTGCCATGGCACACATGCAGGGCAAGGTCGTCGTGGTCAGCGGAGCTGCATCAGGCATCGGGCTGGCCACCGCCCGCCGCCTTCTCGCCGAAGGCGCCACCGTGGTGGGGGCCGACGTCGCCCCGGCCCCGGACAGCTTGGGCGAGCGGTGGACCTACGTCACCGCGGACGTCACCGACGAGGACGCCGTGGCGACCGTGGTGGCCACGGCCGTCGACGCGGGGTCAGGCCGGCTCGACGGCGTGGTCACCGCCGCGGGAGTGGCCGGGGGCGGCCCGGCGCACCTGGTCGAGGCCGCCGAGTGGCATCGCGTCATCGCCATCAACCTGACGGGGACCTTTCTGCTCGCCAAGCACGTCGTCGCCCAGCTCCTGACCCAGGATGCGGTGGACGGCGAGCGCGGGTCGGTCGTCACCGTGGCCAGCATCGAGGGCCTCGAGGGCACCGCTGGCGGCAGCGCCTACAACGCGTCGAAGGGCGGGGTGGTGCTGCTCACGAAGAACCTGGCCATCGACTACGGACCGTCGCAGATCCGAGCCAACGCCATCTGCCCCGGCTTCATCGAGACCCCGATGACCGGTGGGCTGTTCGGGATGGACGGGATGGAACCCATCATGGGGGGCTACCGAGACGAGCATGCTCTGCGGCGCTTCGGCCAGCCCGAGGAGATCGCGGCCGCCGCCGCCTTCCTGCTGTCGAGCGACGCGTCGTTCGTGACGGGCCACACCCTCGTGGTCGACGGCGGCTACACGGCCGGCCGAGACCACGGTCTCACCCGCCTGATGGGCCTCAGCTGACGCCGGAGGCAGGCATCGAGCGCGCTCACCCCGCGAGCTTGTGGCGAATCCGTGCCGTTTTGGCACGAGATCACCACAAGCTGCGGGGTTGCGGGGGGGGGTGTCAGCGGGCGCGGGGGGCGACGACCGTGGCGAGTCGGCCGACGTGGAGGTCGAGCAGGAGGCCGGCCACCACGGTGCCCGGCGCGATGAGCGGACTGGCGAGTACGGACGCCACGTCGTCGGCGAGCACGGCAGGCGGGTCGCCGATGGCCATGGGATCGAACCCCTCGGCATCCGCCCCGCTGGCGGCGCCGACGGCCGCCACCAGCTCGTCGTGAGGGGTGGTCATCTTGCAGTCGGTGTGCTGGACCACCGCGATGCGCGTGACGCCCAGCGCCGCCACGGCGAGCGCCAGCGATCGGAGCACGTCGGGGGTCACGCGAGCCCCGGCGTTGCGCAGGATCTTGGCGTCGCCGGGCACCAGCCCGAAGACGCCCAACGGGTCGATGCGCGAGTCGATGCAGGTGACCACGGCGAGGCCCCGTCGGGCCACACCGGAGTCGGCCACCTCGTGGGGCACCCCGGCGTAGCGAGCGTTTCCCTCGAACAAGTCGGTGAAGGCGTCGTCCACGCGCCCCATCGGAGCAGGCGACCGGCTGATCAGCCAAATGCCCGCCGACCATCCGTGCCAGGATCCGCCCATGCCATCGCACGGAGCTGAGTCCACCACCGACGAGGTGCTCGAGGGCATCGACCTGACGGGCCGGCGAGTGGTCGTCACCGGGGCGTCCGCCGGCCTCGGGTTGGAGACCGCCCGAGCCCTGGCCGAGCACGGCGGGGCGGTGACGATGGCGGTGCGCGATCTCGAGAAGGGGACGGCGGCGGCCGACGCGATCCGCAACACGGTCCCCGAGGCCGACCTGGAGGTCCGACCCCTCGACCTCGCTGACCTCGCCAGCGTCCGCGCCTTTGCCGCTGGTTTCGCAGCCGACCATCCGGCGCTGCACCTGCTCATCGCCAACGCCGGCGTGATGGCGTGCCCGCAGGGCACCACCGCTGACGGGTTCGAGACACAGCTGGGCACCAACCACCTCGGCCACTTCCTCCTCATCGATCTGCTGGGTCCCGACCTTGGTGGCCGCCGACGGCGCGCGCGTCGTGCTGCTCTCCTCGGCCGCGCACCGGTTCGGCGACGTCGATCTCGACGACCCGGGCTTCGACCGTCAGCCCTACGACGCCTGGCTGGCCTACGGGCGCTCCAAGACGGCCAACGTCCTCTGTGCCGTCGAGCTCGACCGTCGGATGCAGGACAGCGGGGTGCGCGCCTTCGCCGTCCACCCGGGCGGCATCCAGACCGAGCTCGGTCGCCACCTCACCGACGAGACCCTGGGCGTCCTGGTCGATCGGCTGGCCGCCGCCCCCTCCCCCACGATCTGGAAGACCGTTCCGCAGGGAGCGGCCACCACGGTGTGGGCGGCCACGTCGTCGGAGCTCACCAACCGGGGCGGCCTCTACCTCGAGGACTGCGGGGTCGCCGAGGTCACCGACGACCCGGATCGCGCGTGCGGGCGTGCGCGGCTACGCGGTCGACCCGCGCCGCGCCCGGGAGCTGTGGGAGCTCTCCGAGCGCCTGGTAGCCGGGTGAGGTTCACCTACGCCGAGGCCATGACCGACCCCGGCTACTACCTCCCCCTCGCCCAGGCGGCCGAGGCGGCGGGCTTCGATGGGTTCCTCGTGCCCGACAGCATCTGCTACCCGGCCGAGTCCGACGCCACCTACCCCTACACCGCCGACGGCGACCGAGGCTTCCTCGAGGACAAGCCCTTCCTCGAGCCCTTCTCCCTCATCCCGGCCATGGGTGCGGTGACGAAGCGGATCCGGTTCGTGGTGTCGGTGCTGAAGCTGACCGTGCGCCACCCGGTGCTGGTGGCCAAGCAGGCGGCGTCTGCGGCCGTCCTCACCGACGACCGGCTCACCCTCGGCGTGGGCACCAGCCCCTGGCCCGAGGACTACGAGGTGTGCGGCGTGCCGTTCGAGCGACGGGGACGGCGGGCCGACGAGAGCATCGCGGTGCTGCGGGGGCTGCTCGGTGGCGGCTGGTTCGAGCACCACGGGGAGATCTACGACGTGCCCCGGATCAAGCAGTCGCCCGCACCCACTGTCCCCGTCCCGATCATCGTGGGCGGGCACGCCGAGCCGGCGCTCCGGCGGGCGGCGCGCAACGACGGCTGGATCCACGGTGGCGGCGATCCCGAGGCGCTTCCGGGCCTCGTGGAACGGGTGCTGGCGCTGCGCGCGGAGGAGGGCCGATCCGGGGAGCCCTTCGAGGTCCACGTCATCTCCATGGACGCCTACTCCGCCGAGGGCGTCCGCGGCTTGGAGGCCCTGGGCGTCACCGATGTCATCGTGGGCTTCCGCTGGACGTACGACAAGGCTCAGGACACCGAGCCCCTGCAGACCAAGATCGACAACCTCCAGCGCTATGCCGACACGGTGATCGCCGCCACCCGCTGAGCCACGGCGGTGTCAGGCGGGAACGGTCCCGCTGACCACCGAGGCGATGGCCACGAAGTGGCACACCACCGCCGCGACCACCAGCAGGTGCCACACCTCGTGGTAGCCGAACACCTTCGGGAACGGGTCGGGCCACCGGGTGAGCAGGAACACGGACCCGACCGTGAAGAGGATCCCTCCCACCCCGAAGAGCACCAGCTCCGGGAGGCTCAGGTGCTGCCACATCTGGGGCACTGCCGCCACCGACACCCACCCGAGGCAGATGTAGAGGGCGCCTCGGGCCATGCGGCTGGCCCGGCCACCGGTGAAGGCGAGCACGAACCCCACCCCCGCACCGGTCCACGCGATGGCCAGCATGGCCCAGGCCACCCACCCCCGGAGCACGAGGAGGCACACCGGCGTGTAGCTGCCGGCGATCATGACGAAGATCGTCCCGTGGTCGAGCTTCTGCATCCAGAGGCGCCGCGCCGCCGACCAGTTCAGCCGGTGGTAGGTGCCGCTCACCCCGAAGAGCGCCACGAGCCCGGTGGCGTAGACGAGGGCCCCGACCTGCCCGCGAGGCGACCGGGCGAGGGCCACCACCGTCACCCCCGCCGGGATCGCCAGGAAGAAGCACACCAAATGCATCCATCCCCGCAGCAGTGGCTTGGAGGGGACCACCTCGCGCGGTCGGACCGCGTCCGTCGACATCGCCGCGATGGTATGGCACCGCTCGAGGAACTCGCGTGGCGGGGGTGGTCGGGCACGGCATGATGCCCCGATGCCCTCCGTCGCCCGAGCCGAGCTGCTGGCCGGCGCCCGGGCGGTGGCCCCGATGCTGGTGGGGGTCATCCCCTTCGGGCTGGTGGCGGGGGCCACCCCCGCCACCACGGGGCTCGGGGGCGGCACGTCGATCGGCCTCTCCACCATCGTGTTCGCAGGCGCCTCGCAGCTGGCCGCGGCGGACGCACTGGCCGACGGCAGCGCCGCCCTGGTGGCCGTCGTGGCGGCCTGCACCATCAACCTCCGCCTCCTCCTCTACTCGGCGTCCCTGGCTCCGCACCTGGCTGCGGTGCCGCTTCGGCAGCGCCTGCTGATGGGGTACCTGCTCACGGACCAGGCCTACGCGGTGTCGATCACCCGCTGGACCAAGGAGGCCGACGACGCTGCCGCGCGGCGGACCCCCGGCCCCGGGGCTGGAGCACAAGGTCCCGTACTACTTCGGCGCCGCCCTCATGCTGTGGGGCAACTGGCAGGTGTGCACCATCGCCGGAGTCCTGATCGGCGCCGCCGTTCCCGACTCGCTCCCCCTCGACTTCGCCGTGCCGCTGGTGTTCCTCGTGCTCCTGGTGCCCGCCATCACCTCTCGCCCGGCCGCCGTGGCGGCCACGGTCGGGGGGTTGGCGGCTTTGTTCGCCCACGAGGCCGGTGCCGGCCACCTGGCCGTCCTGGTGGGGGCCCTGGCGGGCATCGGCGCCGGCGCGGTGGCAGAGGCCAACTTCGAGCGCCGGGCCGCCCGCGACGAGACGCCGCTGCCCCCCGACCCGGGGCCTGCACCTTGAGCCGCATCTGGGTGGCCGTGGTCTTGGCTGGCATCGGCACGTACGCCATGCGGGCCTCGTTCCTCGTGTTCGCCCACCGCCTCGCCGACGTTCCCCCGGGTGTGCAGCGCCTCCTGCGACAGATCCCCCCAGCCGCTCTGGCCGCCATCGTGGTCCCCGCACTCCTGCGCCCCGAGGGCCACCTCGACCTCACCCAGCCTCGGCTCCTCGCCGGGGTGGTGGCAGCCCTGGTGGCGTGGCGCACCCGGAACATCGCGCTCACCCTGGTCGTGGGCATCGGCATCGTCATGCTGATCGACGCGCTCTGAGCGACGGCGACCGATACGGTCACGCCCGATGCCCGCCGTCGACACCCCCACGGCCGACCTGCTCGACCCCGCCTGGTGGGCCGACCTCGGCCGAGTCCACGAGTTCTTCACCTGGACCCGTCGGGAGGCACCCGTCTGGCGCGACGAGCGCAACGCGCTCTGGGCCGTCACCCGTCACGCCGACCTCATGGACGTGGAGCGGCGCGGCGAGGTCTTCTCGTCCCGGGGGTGCTACCGGGCCAACGTGACCCTCGAGGAGACCAACACGATCGCCCTCGACGATCCCGAGCACCTCCAGCAGCGCCGGATCGTCAACCGACGCTTCACGCCCCGGGCCGTGCAGGATCACGAGCCGTTCCTCCGATCGCGCATCGACGAGCTCGTCGACGCGGTGAGCCCAGCGGGCCGGCTCGAGGTGGTCCACGACCTGGCCGCGCAGCTGCCGAGCCGCCTGACCGCCGAGCTGCTGGGCTTCCCCGAGGACCGGTGGGCCGACGTGAAGAGCTGGTCGGAGCGCCTCATGCGAACTGACCAGCTGCTGGTGGATCCCGACGCGGCCATGGGGATGATGACCGCCATCATGGAGTTCAACACCGTGCTCGTCGGCCACCGCGACCGAGCGGCGCGGCGTGCCCAGCCGACGACCTCGTCTCGGCCTGGGTGGAAGCCGGCCTCGACGACCTGACCCTCATGCACGAGACCGGCCTGTTCATCGCCGGGGGTGCGGAGACCACCCGCACCGCCATCGCCCGGGGCCTCGCCGTGCTGGCCGACCATCCTGAGCAGTGGGAGGCGGCCGCCGCCGACCCCAGCCTGCTGCCGGGCCTGGTGGAGGAGGTGATCCGCTGGGTCACCCCGCTCAACAACATGTTCCGCACCGCCGTGCGGGACGACGTGGTGGGCGGGCAGGCGGTGCGGGCCGGCGACCGGTTCCTCCTGGCCTATCCCTCGGCCAACCGTGATGAAAGCGTGTTCGACGAGCCGTTCCGCTTCGACATCGGCCGCTCGCCCAACCCCCACCTCGCCTTCGGACAGGGCACCCACTTCTGCGTGGGGGCCAACCTCGCCCGACTCGAGCTGCGGCTCCTGTTCGGTGAGCTCACCCAGCGGTGGACCAACCTGCGCGTCTGACGCACCGCCCGACATCGAGCCCAACATCTTCGCCGGGGCCGTTCGGAGCTTCGAGCTGGCCTTCGACCTGCGCTGATGGCCGGTGCTAGACCGCACCGGTGCTGAGCTACGAAGAGGCGGCCGCCGCAGTCACCGCCCCCGGGGAGCGGTTCGAGATCGACGTGGTGGATGTCCACGGCGTGCCGACGAAGGTGTTCCGACAGGCGCCGCCGAGCCTCCGCGAGGTGTTCGCCACCGCTCGCGAGCGGAGTGACGCCACCTTCCTCGTGTACGAGGACGAGCGCTGGACCTTCGCGGAGGTGATGGAGCACGTCGACGCCATGGGCGCGCTGCTGGTGGAGCGGTACGGGGTGGGCCGCGGAGACCGGGTCGCCGTCGGCATGCGCAACTACCCGGAGTGGGTGATCAGCTTCGCCGCCATCACCTCCATCGGAGCCATCTCGGTGTCGCTCAACGCGTGGTGGACCGAGGACGAGCTCGCCTACGCGCTCGAGGACTGCGGTGCCCGGGTGCTGATCGCCGACGTCGAACGGATCGACCGGGGGAGAGCGGCGGCGGAGCGGCTCGACTGCCGGTTGCTGGCCGTCCGCGCCACCGGCGACCTGCCCGACGGGGTGGACCGCTGGGAGGAGGTGCGCCGGCTGGGTGCCCCCCTGCCGGACGTCACCATCGACCCCGACGACGACGCCACCATCCTCTACACCTCCGGCACCACCGGCCGGCCCAAGGGGGCCGTGTCCACCCACCGGGCCGTCGTGCACGCCCTCCTGGGCTTCGGGTGCCGCGCCGCGCTCGACCGGCTCCGGAAGGAGGCCGATCCCGACGCGGGCGACGGTGCCCCTGCCCCTGCGATGGCGTTCATCCTGATCGTGCCGCTCTTCCACGTGACCGGCTGCGTCCCGGTGATGCTGTCCTGCTTCGCCAGCGGGCTGAAGCTGGTGATGATGTACAAGTGGGATCCCGACCGGGCACTCGAGCTCATCGAGCGAGAGCGGGTCACCAACTTCGTGGGCGTCCCCACCCAGAGCATCGACCTCCTGGAGTCGCCCCGGTTCGGCGAGACCGACACGTCGAGTCTCATCAGCGTGGGCGGGGGTGGCGCCCCTGCTCCACCTGAGCTGGTGAAGCGGGTGGCCCGCAGCTTCCGCTCCGGTCGCCCCAACATCGGCTACGGGATGACCGAGACGAACGCCTACGGGCCGGGCAACAACGGCCTGGACTACCTGGCCCACCCGACCAGCACCGGGCGCAGCACCCCGATCATGGACGTGGCGGTGCGGGACCCGGAGGGCAACGACCTCCCCATCGGTGAGCGGGGTGAGATCTGGTTCAGCGGACCGATGCTCATCCGGGGCTACTGGGGCAGGCCCGATGCCACGGCCGAGACCATCGTCGAGGGGTGGCTGCGCAGCGGCGACCTCGGCCGGATCGACGCGGAGGGCTTCGTCTACGTGGAGGACCGCGCCAAGGACATGGTGCTGCGAGCCGGTGAGAACGTGTACTGCGCCGAGGTGGAGGCCGCCATCTACGAGCACCCTGCCGTGCAGGAGGCGGCGGTGTTCGGTCTTCCCCACGAGCGCCTGGGTGAGGAGGTGGCGGCCGCCGTGCGCCTGCGGGCTGGACACGAGGTCACGGCTGACGACCTGCGCGCCCACGTCGGAGCCCGCCTCGCCGCCTTCAAGGTGCCCAGCGTCGTGCGGATCCTCGACGAGCCCCTCCCCCGGAACGCCGCCGGCAAGTTCCTGAAGCGCCAGCTGCGCGACGACCTGACCCGCTGACCAACCCAGGTTCGAGGCAAGGGCGGCCGCCCGCCGTCCTCCTCATGCCCCCAACCTCGGCGGCGTAGGGTCGCTGCCGTGCTCGGGTACACGGTGGTGGCGCACAACACGGCGACCACCTCGACCAACAAGATCCACGACGACGCGGTGGCCCAGCAGCTCGGGTTCCGCGGTGGGCTGGTGCCCGGTGTCGATGTGTACGCCTACCTCTGCCATCCCCCGGCGGCGGCGTGGGGCCTCGACTGGCTCGAGCGGGGGACGATGCGGGCCCGCTTCCACCAGCCCGTCTACGACGGGCGTCGCGTGGAGATCACCCCGAGCGCGGACGGCGCCCTCGACCTGCGCGACGAGACAGGCGAGCGGTGCGCCGCCGCCGTGGCGGGCCTGACCCGCGACCCGACCGACCCACCGGACCCAGCCGACTGGCCGGACGTCCCGCCGGTGGCCGACCCGCCGCCAGCCGCACCCGAGGTGCTGGTGCCCGGCACCGCCTTCAGCCTCGTCGCCCACGGGTTCCGCGCCGACCGCGCGCACGAGTACCTCGCCGACGTGCGCGAGGGGCTGCCCCTGTACGTCGACCACGGTGTGGCCCACCCCGGCTGGCTGCTCCGCGATGCCAACTACGTGCTGTCGGCCAACGTGCGGCTCGGACCGTGGATCCACGTGGAGTCAGTGGTGCAGCACCTGGGCCTGGTGCACGACGGCGCCGAGGTGACCGCGCGGTGCCATCGTCACCGAGGAGTGGGAGCACAAGGGCCACCAGTTCGTGACCCTCGACGTCCTCCACCTGGCCGACGGTCAGCCGGTGGCCCGCACCGACCACACCGCCATCTACCGGCCGCGCGGGACCTGAGGCTCAGGCCTCCTGGAGGACGGTGAGGCCCTCGACGGCGTCGAGGTACTCCTCCACCAGCCGTTGGATCACCTGGGCGGTCTTCTCCACCGAGCTCAGCTGGCCTACCACCTGGCCGACCGGGTTGAACTGCACCGTGCCGGCCTTGTCGGCGTACCGGTGGCCACGGGCCACGCAGTTGCCCGACACCATGTACTGCATCGGCATGGGCAGGGGATCGGGCGTATCGGGCTGCTCCCACGCGTCGGTCCAATCGTTGCGGAGCATCCGGCACGGCTTGCCTGTGAAGGAGCGGGAGCGAACCGTGTCGCGAGAGGTGGCCTCGAGCAGCTGCTGCTTCTGGGCCGGGGGGAGGTCGGCCTCCTCCACGGTGAGCCAGAGGGATCCGGCCCACACGCCCTGCGCACCGAGGGCCAGGGCGGCGGCGATCTGCTGCCCGGACCCCACGCCGCCGGCCGCCAGCATCGGGGTGGGGGCGACGGCCTTCACGACCTGGGGCCACAGCACGATGGACCCGACCTCACCGGTGTGGCCGCCGCCCTCGCCGCCCTGGGCGATGATGATGTCCACCCCGGCCTCCTTGTGCTTGAGCGCCTGGTATGGCGAGCCGCAGAGCGCCGCCACCTTCAGGCCGGCATCGTGGATGTGCTGGATGACATCGGCCGGCGGGGTGCCGAGGGCGTTGGCGATGAGGCGGACCTTGGGGTGCGCCAGCGCCACTTCGATCTGGGGAAGGGCCGACGCCTCCGTCCAGCCCAGCAGCCGCATCCGCTCGTCCTCCTCCGGGGGGAGGTCGGGCACGCCGGCGTCGGCGAGGATCTTGTCGGCGAACTCGAGGTGCGCTTTGGGGACCATGGCCCGGAGCGACTCGGCCAGCTTCTCGGGGTCCATCTCGTCCATGCCCTCGTACTTGCCGGGGATGACGATGTCGACGCCGTAGGGCTTGTCCCCCACGTGCTCATCGATCCAGGTCAGCTCCACCTCCAGCTGCTCGGGCGTGAAGCCGACGGCACCGAGCACGCCGAAGCCGCCCGCCCGGCTGACCGCCGCCACCACGTCGCGGCAATGGGTGAAGGCGAAGATGGGGAACTCGATGCCGAGCTCGTCGCAGAGGGCGGTGTGCATGGATCAGACCTTCCCGGTGGGGGCAGTGGGGGTGAACCGGACCGGCATCGTCTTGATGCCGTTCACGAAGTCGGAGTGGAGCCGGTTCGGGGTGCCGACCAGCTCGAGGTCGGGCAGACGCTCCACCACCTGCCGCATGGTCGCCTTGATCTCGGCCCGGGCCAGGCTGGCACCCAGGCAGAAGTGAACGCCTCCGCCGCCGAAGGTGACGTGGTCGTTGGGTGTGCGGCTCACGTCGAAGCGGTGCGGGTCGGGGAAGACCTCTTCGTCGCGGTTGGCGGCGGCGTAGTACAGCACCACCTTGTCGCCCTCCGCGATGGGGACGCCCCGGATCTCGGTGTCGCGCGTGGCGGTGCGGCGGAAGTTGTGGATCGAGCGAGCCCCAGCGGAGCATCTCCTCCACCCCCGTGTCCCACAGCGAGGGATCGTCGCGCAGGCGCTGGGCCTCCTCGGGGTGGTCGATCAGCGCCAGCATGGCGTGGTTGATCAGGTTGCGGGTGGTCTCGTTGCCCGCCACCACGAGCGTGATGAAGAAGAGGTTGAGCTCGGCGTTGTCCAGCCGCTCACCGTCCAGCTCTGCGTGGACCAGGGCCGTCATGATGTCGTCGCGGGGGTGCGTCCGACGGTCCTCGGCCACCGCGTCGCACAGCATGAAGATCTCCAGCGGCGGCCATCTCCGAGCCCCCGGAGATCTCCTTGTAGTCGGGGTCGTCGCGCGACCCGATGACGTGGTTCGAGAGCTCGAACATCCGCGGCCACACCTCGGGCTCCAGGCCGATCATCTCGCAGATCATCTGGACGGGGACCTGGGCGGCGATCTCCTCGACGAACTCGATCTCGCCCTTCTCGCACACGCCGTCGATCGACCACGGCGGCCCGCCGCTCGATCTCCTCGACGAGCGACGTGATCATCCGCGGGGTGAAGCCCTTGGACACCAGCCGCCGATACCGGTTGTGCTTGGGCGGGTCCATGTTCAGGATGGTCAGGCGCAGCGACGCCAGGGCCTGCTCGTCGGCGGTGGGGATGAAGGTGCCACCCACCTCGGACGAGAAGGTCTCGCTGTCGTGGCTCACGGCCCGCACGTCGGCGTGCTTGGTGAGCGCCCAGAACCCCGGGCCGTCCGACTCGGGATGGAAGTGCACCGGTGCCTCGGCCCGGAGCCGGTCGAACTGGTCGTGGGGCTCCCCCCGGCCCCAGGTGGAGGCGAGGAGATCGATCCCTTCGAGGGACGGCTGGGTGACGGTCATGGTTGGGCTCCAAGGGTGCTGGTGACGACACCGCAGAGGGCGGTGATCGCCAAGTTGTCGGTCACGGCCGCAGGGTCGACGCGCCGCATCATCTCGAGTCCGAGCAGCAGGCCGATCACCGCCGGCCCGGTCGCCTGCTGCTGCTCGCTGGTCCACTCGCCCACCGCCTCGTCGACGCCCGCCCATGCGGCGCGGTAGCGCCGGGCCAGGTGCTCCCGGGCCGCTTCGTTGCGGGCGGCGTAGGCCCAGAGCTCGTGCTCCAGGGCGATCCACCGGCCTTCGCCCGCGGGGGGGTCGCGTGACGTTGCGCCACAGTGCGGCCATCCGCTCCTCGAGGGTGGTGGCTGTGGCCAGCTCGGCGCCGATCACCACCGCCACGTCGTCCACCCACCCCTCGAGCAGCGCGAAGAGGAGGGCCTCCTTGCCACCGAAGTGGTCGTACACGGCCCCGGAGGTGCGCTCGGCCCGGTCGGCGATGGCATCCACGGACGAGCCCTCGACACCGCGCTCCGCGAACAGCGCAGCCGCCGCGTCGAGGAGCCGCTGCCGCGTCTGGGCTCGTCGCTCCCCCTGCGTTGCCATGCAAGAAAGATAGCGCCTCCTATGTAAGTGGCGCCACCGGAGTCGGCCTAGCGGACGATCCGCCGGACCAGCCGCTCGACCAGCTTGCCGTAGGGCGGGTAGAGCAGCTTCAGGTCGGGCCGGATCGGCTTGCGCAGCACGCTCTTGTGGTGGCTGAAGGCGTCGAAGCCAGTCTTGCCGTGGTAGGCCCCCATGCCACTGTCACCGACTCCGCCGAAGGGGAGATCCGAGGGCAGGAGGTGCATGAGCGTCTGGTTCACGCACACACCGCCACTGCTCGTACCCACCACCACGTCGTCGATCACTGCGTCGTCCTTGGCGAACACGTAGAGCGCCAGGGGCTTGGGGCGGTTGCCGACGAACGCCTTGGCCTCGTCGGCGCCGTCGACTCCGAGGACGGGGAGGATCGGGCCGAAGATCTCCTCCTGCATGACCGGGCTGTCGGGGCGCGGCTCCACAACGACGGTGGGCGCCACGTAGCGCTGGTCGGCGTCCACCTGTCCGCCGGCCGCCAGCGTGCCCACGTCGGCGGCGAGGAGTCCCCGGAGCCGGGAGACGTGGCGGTCGTTGACGATGCGACCGAAGCTCTTGCTCTCCTGCGGGTCCCGGCCGTAGAAGTCCCCGATGCCGGGCCGTGAGCTGGTCGACGAGGGCGTCCTTCACCTCGTGGTCCACCAGCACGTAGTCAGGGGCGATGCACGTCTGGCCGGCGTTGAGGAACTTGCCCCAGGCGATGCGGCGAGCGGCCACCTCGAGGTCGGCGCTGGCGTGCACGTAGGCGGGGGACTTGCCGCCCAGCTCGAGCACGGTCGGCGTGAGGTGCTTGGCCGCCGCCTCGGCTACCACCCGGCCCACCGCGGTGGAGCCTGTGAAGAAGATGTGGTCCCAACGCTCCGCCAGCAGGGCGGTGGTCTCGTCGACTCCGCCCTCGACCACCACCACGGCCTCGGGGTCCACGTAGCGGGGAAGAAGGCGGGCCAGCGCCGCGCTGCAGGCCGGCGCCAGCTCAGACGGCTTGGCCAGTACGCAGTTGCCGGCCGCCAGTGCGGCGGCCAAGGGCTCGAGGAGGAGCTGGATCGGGTAGTTCCACGGCGCGATCACGAGTGCCACGCCGAGCGGCTCGGGGGTGACCCAGGCGCGGGCCGGAGCGACGGTGACGGGGACCTTTGCCTTCCGGGGCTTCACCCAGGTGCCGACGTGCTTGGCCAGGTGGCGCAGCTCGGCGCGTGCGTGGCCGATGTCGGCGGCGTAGGCCTCCATCGACGGACGGCCGAGGTCTTCCCGGAGGGCAGCGACCAGCTCGCCGTCGGCCTCGTCGAGCATCCGACGGAGGCCGGAGAGCTGCCCCTGGCGCCAGGCCAGCGGCCGGGTGCGCCCGCTCTCGAAGGTGGCCCGGAGGCCCTTGACCAGGGTGGGCGCATCGATCTGCGCTGGCGGGCTGACGCTCATGCGGGGCTCCTCGGCATCGCTGGACCGCACCAGCCTGGCAGCCGACCGTCAGGCCCGCACCTTCCGTCAGTCGGGAAGGGTGAGACCGTCGGCGGCTGCCTTCTCGGCGACCGCCTCGGGGAAGATGTTCTTGACGAGGTACAGGTCGCGGGCGAGCGCCCACCCCGGAGCCAGCTCCCCCGCGTAGCGCTCGAAGTACAGCAGCTGCTTCGTGACGAGGACGAGCTCCTGGGGGCTCTCCACACCGAAGCCGTCCATCATGGTGACGATGCCCTTGAAGACCTCGGCCAGGCTCACCTCGGCCACGCCGAGATCGAGCATCGGACCGAACACCATGGCCAGCCGCGCCGCCACCTCGTCGTCGGTGCCGGCATCCTCGGGGAAGGCCCCCACCCGTTTGAACGCGCGGGCGATCCGGGTGAAGTCGCCGTCGATCATGGACGTGTAGAAGAGGTCCTTCAGCAGCTCCCGCCATGCCTCCGGCAGCTCGCCCATGATCCCGAAGTCGAGGTAGGTGGCCCGCCCGTCGTCCAGCACCCACAGGTTCCCTGCGTGCACGTCGCCGTGGAAGCAGCCGTGCACGACAGCTGCCTCCAGCCACACCTTCACCCCGCGGCGCAGCGTGAGGAAGCCGTCGACACCCCGCTCGGCGATGGCGGTGAAGTCGTCCATCGGCACCCCGGACATGCGCTCCATGCAGATCATGTGCGGACCGCAGAACTCCCAGTACACCTCCGGCGCGGTGATGTGCGGCGTTGTCGCCGAAGGCCGAGATCCCCGCCCGGAACCTGTCCTGCCGGTGGGCCTCGAGCGCCGGGTTCAGCTCCTTGAAGGTGTTGGCGTGGAGGTCCTGCACCACGCCGACGAGGTTGGCGCTGCGGCCCAGCTTCGTGTGCTTCTGCAACGTCGACCCCAGCCGGTGCATGATCCGCAGGTCGGTCGTCATCCGCTCGCGGATGTCGGGCCGCTGCAGCTTGATCACGGCCTCGCGGCCGTCGGGGAGGACGCAGGCGTGGACCTGCCCGATCGATGCCGCCGACAGCGGTGACTCCTCGAAGTGCTTGAACACCTGGGACGGCGCCCGCCCGAGGTCCTTGCGGATCATCTCGCGCGCCGTCTCCCCGTCGAAGGGAGGAACCTCGTCGAGGCAGCGCAACGCAGCGTCGGACAGCGGCTTGGGGAAGATGCCCGGCGACGAGGCGATCAGCTGACCCAGCTTCACGAAGGTGGGGCCCAGGGCCTCGAAGCCGTCGATGGCCCCCTCGGAGGCCGCCGTCGCCCACGGGCCCGGACGCTGACGGGTGAGCCGTCCGGCCAGCGCCCGCAGGACGCAGACCGTGAGCGTGAGGTAGATGACGACCATCCGGCGCAGCTCGGCGACACCGAAGCGGTCGATGGCGGGGGTGTCGACGTGGAGGGCCGCATCGGGCGGGCCGTCGGCAAAGGGCCCGCGGAAGTGCGACACCATGCCGGGGGCACCGAAGTCGGTGGCCGGGCGGCGGAACTCGGGGGTGGCCTCGGGCGGTGGGTCGGGCACCCGGCCATTCTGGGACAGCGGAGCGTGGAGCGCCGGATCGCGTCCATGATGATCGTCATGGCTCCCCGCATCCCACCCCTGCCCGCCGACGGCCGCGACCCTCGAGTGGACGCGCTGCTCGACCCGCTCCGCCGTCCTGACGGCACGGAGCTCAACATCTTCGCCACGCTGGCCCGCCACCCCTCGCTGTTCAAGCGCTGGTCGGCCTTCGGTGGATCGCTCCTCTACCGGGGCCGTCTCAGCGAGCGGGCGCGCGAGCTGTTGATCCTCCGCACCGGCTATTTGTGCCGGGCGGGCTACGAGTGGGGCCAGCACGTGGAGATCGCCCGCGCCGCCGGCCTCACCGACGACGAGATCGCTCGCGTGGCCGAGGGCCCTGCCGCTGGGTGGGCACCCGAGGAGGCGGACCTCCTGCAGGCCGCCGACGAGCTCCACGCCGACAGCCGCATCAGCGACGCCACGTGGACCGGTTTGGCGGCTCGCTACGACGAGCAGCAGCTCATCGAGGTGTGCATGGTCGTCGGGCAGTACCACCTGGTGGCCTTCACGCTGAACAGCCTGGGCATCGAGCCGGAGTCCGCCGACCTGCCAGCCCTCCCGGCGTGACCGGGCTCCTCCAGGGGCGACACGTGCTGGTGGTGGGCGCCGGCACCCGCGCCTCGAGCGACCCCGACGCACCCATCGGCAACGGGCGCGCCATCGCGGTGGTGGCGGGCCGGGAGGGGGCCGTGGTGGGCTGCGCCGATCTCGACGAGGAGGCAGCCGCCGCCACCGCCGGGCTCGTCCGGCAGGAGGGGGCCACGGCGCACGTCCTCGCTGCCGACGTCGCCGACCCCGAGCAGTGCGCAGCAGTGGTCGACGCAGCGGCGGATGCCATGGGCGGGCTCGACGGGCTCGTGTGCAACGTGGGGATCGGCGCGGGGATGGGCGTGACGGGGACCTCGGTGGCCCAGTGGGACGCCGTGTTCGACGTCAACGTGCGATCCCACTTCCTGCTCGCCGCCGCCGCCCTGCCCCGTCTTCCCGACGGAGGCGCCATCGTGTTCATCTCCTCGATCGCCGGGCTCACCGCCGGGAGCCGCATCCCGGCCTATGACGCCTCGAAGGCGGCCATCACCGGGCTCTGCCGACAGGTGGCCGCTGAAGGCGCCCGCCGCGGGGTGCGGGCCAACGTGGTGGCGCCCGGGCTCATCGACACGCCGCTCGGGCGGTTGGCCACCGGGGACCGGCCGTCGCGGGCGAAGGCTCCCGTGCCGCTTGGGCGCCAGGGCACGGCGTGGGAGGTGGCCGAGCCCGTGGTGTTCCTCCTCAGCGACCGAGCCAGCTACATCACCAGCCAGGTGCTGGCCGTCGACGGCGGCCTGACGGGCGGGCGAGGCTGACCCGTCCGGTCGCCCTACCCTCGCGAGCATGACCGACGCCGCCTCCGTCCCCGCTCGCCCGCTCGGCGCCACCGGGCTCATGGCCTCGGCGCAGGGGCTCGGGTGCATGGGGATGTCCATGGCCTACGGCACCAGTGACGAAGAGGAGGCGGTGGCCACCATCCACCGTGCCCTCGACCTCGGGGTGGGCATGCTCGACACGGCCAACGCCTATGGGCGGGGCCACAACGAGCGGCTGGTGGGCACCGCCATCGCCAGCCGCCGGTCGGAGGCCGTGATCGCCACCAAGATGGGGATCCGCACCGACGAGGGGGCGCCGGCCTTCTCCCTCGACGGGTCACCGGCAGCGGTGCACCGCTGCTGCGACGAGAGCCTGGACCGACTCGGGGTGGAGCACATCGAGCTCTACTACCTGCACCGCGTGGATCCCGGGGTGCCGGTGGAGGAGTCGGTGGGGGCGATGGGCGAGCTGGTGGCGGCCGGGAAGGTGGGCCACATCGGGCTGTCGGAAGCCGGCCCCGACACCCTCCGCCGAGCCCACCGCGAGCATCCCGTCGCCGCCCTGCAGACGGAGTGGTCGCTGTGGACCCGCGACCTCGAAGCCGAGGTGGTGCCGGTGTGCCGCGAGCTCGGGATCGGGCTGGTGCCCTACAGCCCGCTCGGTCGGGGGTTCCTGACCGGGGCGATCACCAGCCCTGACGACTTCGACGAGGGCGACATGCGCAAGGCCCTGCCCCGGTTCCAGGGCGAGCGGTTCCAGGGCAACCTCGACCTGGTGGCCAAGGTCCGAGCCATGGCCGACCGCCTCGACGCCACCCCGGGGCAGGTGGCGCTGGCGTGGCTGCACGCCAAGGGCGACGATGTCTTCCCGATCCCCGGCACCAAGCGCCGGACCTACCTCGAGGAGAACGTCGGCGCCCTCCGCGTGGACCTCGCCCTTACCGACATCGAGGAGCTCGACGGGCTGAGCGAGGCCGTGCAGGGCGATTCTCACTTCTACCTGGAGTGGACCGAGCGCTGACCCGATCCAACGCCCCACCTCTCGAGCCTGTGGCGATTCCGTGGGGTTTTGGCATGGATTCGCCACAGGCTGCGGGGGTGCCGGGCCTGTACCGTCTGCCCCCGTGGCGGCGGACCCAGAGGGAGCCCGGTGGTGGCGGGTGCGGCGGCGCCCCCGCTTCGGGCGGCTGCGCGCTGTGCGGGCGTTCGTGGCTCTACCCGGCTCGCTGGCCCTGGCCATCGGCGTGGCCGCCCTGGCCGCGTTGGTGGCGGCCGGAGCCGTCGTCCTCGACCTGCACTACCGAGAGCCGGGCAGCGGCGAGGGCCTCGGGCCGTTCGAGGCCGTGTACGTCGCGCTCTCCTTGGTGGTGGTCAGCCCTGTGGCCCCGCTCCCCCACGATGGTCTCAGCCGAGCGGTGTTCGTGCTCATCCCCGCCGCCGGGCTGCTCCTCCTCGGCCAGCTCGTCCTCCGGCTCGCCGTGACGATCCTCAACCGCAACCGATGGGAGACCGCAGTGGCCTCGACCTACTCGGATCACGTCATCGTCGCCGGGCTCGGGCGCGTGGGCTTCCGCGTCGTCCGCTGGCTCCTCGACCTCGGGGAGGACGTGGTGGTGATCGATCTCCCCGAAGATCCCGACCAGCTGCACGACCAGGTGCGGGCGTGGGGCGTGCCCGTGGTGTGTGCCGACGCCCGACGTGTGGACGTGCTGACCGATGCGGGCGTGGAGCGTTGCTCAGCGCTGATGCCCATCACCGACGACGACTTGGTGAACCTCACCGTGGCCACCGCGGCCCGAAGCGTGCGCCCGGAGGTGCGGGTGGTGCTCCGCACCTTCGAGGACCGGCTGGCCGCCAACCTGCAGCAGGGGTTCGACATCTACCGCGCCTACAGCACCTCGGCGCTCGCCGCACCAGCGTTCGCAGCAGCTGCCACCCATGCGCCCGTCGACTACGCCTTCGCCTACGGAGAGGGCAGCGAACCACGCACCCTCATGACGATCACCAAGTTCACGGTGGTGGCGGAGTCGCCCCTGGTGGGCTGGACCATCGGGCGGCTGGAGGACGACCTGGACGTCCAGGTGCTCGCCCACCGACGCGAGCAGTTCGCCCAGCACCCGCCGGACGACGTCGTGCTCGAGGTGGGCGACGGGTTCGTGGTCTCGGCCGGACCGGAGGCCCTCGACGGGTTGGCCTGCCTCACCCCGCCCACCCGGGAGATGGGCCGCTACCGGCAGGGTCGGTGGGCGCCGCGCACCTCCTGACCCGCGCCCTCAGCGCCCGCTGGTGGAGAAGTGCTGGTAGTCCTTGAGAGAGCTCCAATAGCCGCCCCACCGCCAGCCTCGAGCCGCGAAGGCATCGACGACCTCGTCACCAGCGTGGATCATGCCGGGCTCGTCGCGGGTCCGGTCGCGGTAGGGAGCCGCCTCGGGGGGGAGGACGGTGGACCCCTTCACGTAGGGGTTGACGAACGGGTTGACGTCGATGGCCCGTCCGTAGGCGTGCTCCGACCAGCCGCCCCCACCCGTGACCGGGCGGCAGTTGAAGGCGCTGGTGTTGTTGGCCTTGATCGAGCGGTTGTCGTCGCCTCCGTAGACGTCGATGGGCTCCATGCGCTCGATGGGGAAGCGAGCCTCGTACAGGTCCCGAAACACCTCCACCACACCGGAGGCGAGGGAGGCGGCCACGACGACCCGGCCGGTGTGCACCGCACCGTCGTTGCCGAAGTGGGTGACGTCGATGGCGCGGAGCTGGTCGACCGGTACTGGGCACCCCGGCCGCCAGGAGGCGTAGAGGTCGCTGGCCGTCACGCGGGTGATCGCGGCCCGGAAGGGCAGGACCTGGGGTTGGGCGGTCACCGGTGGTGCTGCCCGTCGGGTGGTGGAGGTCGCCGCCGGGACGACGCTGCCCGTCGGCACCGACGCGGTGGTCGTCGGCTGGCTGACGGTGGTCGACGGAGCAACCGTCGTGGTCGTCGTCGGGTCATCCTCCCGCACCGCGACGGACGAGGGGTCGTCCCCACAGGCCACCGCGACGGTGGCCACCAGCAGGACCGAGGTCAGCAAGGAGGCCGGGCGACAGTTCGGCACCACGACAGTGTCGCGCTGGAGCGGTCAGCCCCCGGCGCGGGCAACAGCGTCGGAGTGGGCGGCGGCGATGTCAGGTACGACGAACTTCGAGGCCGACGCCAGGATGAAGCCGGCGGCCACCGCGATGGGGACGATGACCACCATGCTGGCCTGGATGCCGAGGGCGTCGGACACCTGACCGATCGCCGGCAGGAAGACGGCGATGCCAGGGATGGCGAACACGGAGATGGTGGAGAAGGACGCCGCGCGCACCCGGGGGGGCGCCACGATGGAGATGAGGGCGAAGAAGGCGGGGGCGAGGGTGCCGATCGAGGCGGCCAGGAGCGCGTGCATGGCGATGGCCACCGCCACGTTCTGGGCGTAGGCGAGCACGACGAGCAACAGGCCGTCGATCACGCCGACGATGGCGACGTAGCGCAGCAGGAAGCCAGGGTCCTTCATGGCGATGTTGGCCACCCGGGGCATGGCCACGAACACACCGATCACCTGCAACGGCTCGACACCGGCGGCGATGGCGCCGCGTGCGGCGCTGTCCAGGCCGAACACGTCCTCGTACACGAGGGCCAGCAGGGTCGGCACCCCGAAGAGCGCCACAGCGAGGAACGGCACCGCCACCCAGATGCGCCGGATGGTGCGGACCCGGCTCAGCACCTTCATCGTCTCCCACACCTTCTCGGGAACGTCAGCCACCTGGGCGGCATCCTCCGTGGCACCGGCCGCCCGTCGCTCGTGGTAGCCCCGCACCGGTTCCCGGAGCCGCAGGGCGAGCACCACGAACACCAGCGTCGGGACGGCGAACACGTAGAAGGGCATGCGGAAGCCGAAGGAAGCCGCCAGCAGCCCCGCGGCGAGCGGGCCGAGGATCTGGCCCACCGAGTTGGCCTGACGGTGGACCGAGAAGACCTTCACCCGGGCGGCGGGCTCGTAGAAGTCGGCCAGCAGCGACGAGTGGGTGGGGGTGACCACGGCCCGGCCCGTGCCGCGCGCCGATCCGCATGGCCACGAGCATCCCGGCCGTGACCGCGGCGCCGGTGCCCACCGAGAACAGCGCCCAGACGGCTGCGCCGATCGTGGCGATGCGCACCCGATTGCCCCGGTCGCAGTAGAAGGACAGCGGCACCTCGATGAGCAGCACCGCCACCGTCGTGAGCGACACGAGGCGCAGCGCGCCTGCGTTGCTCAGGTCGAAGTGGTCGCGGATGTCGGGGAGCAGCACCGCAAAGGCCGACCGATCGAGCTCGTCGACCGCGTTGAGGCCGAAGAGGACGAACAAGGGGAAGGCGGGCGCCCCCAGCGTCACGGCAGACGGCCGCCACTCCGCCACCCAGCGTCGCAGCCCCCCGAGCATCGCGGCTTCCTAGTGCCCCCTGGCCGCGCATGCCAGACGGCCCAGCCCGATGGGGCACCATGACCCGATGGGAACCATCGCCATCACCGGATCGGCCGGAGGGATCGGTGGCGCTCTGCGGACGCGCCTCGAGGCCGAAGGGCACCGGATCATCGGTGTCGACGTGCGGGACGCCGAGGTGACCGCCGACCTCTCCTCGTCGGACGGGCGCTCGGCCATGGTGGCCGAGGTGGCGGCGGCCAGCGGCGGCGTGCTGCACGGCGTGGTGGCGGCCGCCGGGATCTCCCACGACGACGGCGAGCTCGTCACCTCGGTGAACTACTTCGGCGCCATCGCCAGCCTCGATGGGCTCCGACCCCTGCTGGTGGGGCAGGACGGGGCCAGTGCCGTGGCCGTCAGCTCCAACTCCACCACCACCCAACCGGGGCTCTCCGTCGACCTGGTGGAGGCCTGCCTGGCCGGCGACGAGGCGGCGGCCCGCTCGGTGGCGGGCCACGGCGTCGGGGCCTACGGCGCGTCGAAGCTGGCGCTGGCACGCTGGGTGCGGCGTCACGCCGTCACCGACGCGTGGGTCGGCGTGGGATCCGTCTGAACGCGGTGGCCCCCGGCTTCATCGACACCCCGATGACGGTCGACGCTCGCGACTTCATCCTCGGCCTCGGCGACGTCTACCCCATCCCCATCGGGCGGGCAGGCCGGCCAGAGGAGGTGGCAGCCCTGGTCGGCTACCTGCTGTCGGCCGACGCCGGGTTCTTCGTCGGCTCCGTCGTGACCATGGACGGCGGCACCGACGCCGCGCTGCGGGCCGACCACTGGCCGGCTCGGCTCGGGGACGGCTGAGGTGGGCGTCGCCGCTGCGTCGGCCACGATCGACGCACCCATCAACGTGGTGTGGGACGTGATGCTCGATGTGGGGGCCTACCCCGCCTGGAACCCGTTCATCGTCGCCGTCGGTGCGGCCGGCGACGCGCCCCTCGCGGTGGGCGATCGTCTCGTGCTGCACGTGCGTTGGGGTGGCGGGGGCAGGGCGCGCGCCACCGAGTGGATCACCGAGCTCATCCCGCCGAGCGAGGGCGACGGCCGCGCCGCGCTGCTGGAGTACGCCTACGGGGGTCCCCTCGGTGCCCTCGGGCTCGTCCGCGGGCGGCGGCAGCAGCGCCTGGCGCGGGACGGTCACGCCAGCACGACCTACGTCACCGAGGAGCGACTGCACGGGCCGCTGGCGTGGGCGGCCCCGCTGGGGCGGGTGCAGGATGGCTTCGAGCGCCACGCCGTAGCGTTGAAGGAGCGCGCCGAGGCCCTCCACCGCCTCGGCGGCTAGGCGCACAGCCGCCCGGCGGCGGTCGGGCCCGGGTCGCGCTCCCCACGGTGACGTTCCGGGCCGGAAACTCGATGGGGGTCAACGGGGGGCGCTGGCATGCTCGCGGGCATGGCTCCCGAGGGTTGGCGATCGCGCGCGCTTTGGCGCACCCGCTCGTACCTCGCGCCCTACCGACGGCACATCGCGTACATCGTGCCCTCGTCGATCGTCTCCAGTGCGGGGATGGTGGCGGTGCCCCTCCTGGTCAAGGAGGTGATCGACGGCCCGCTCGCGGAAGGGGACCGAGCTGGGATAGCCCGCTACGCAGCCCTCGTAGCCGCCATTGCGGTCCTGGAGGTGTTCCTCGCCTTCGGACGCCGCTGGCTGCTCACCGTGATGTCGACGGGCCTCGAAACCCGCCTTCGCAACGACCTGTACGCCCAGCTCCAGCGGCTCGACGTCGGCTTCCACGATCGCTGGCAGTCGGGCCAGCTCCTGTCCCGGGCCATGACGGACCTGGCCGTCATGCGCCGCTTCATCGGGTTCGGCGCCATCTTCTTCGTCCTCATCCTGGTGCAGGTGCTCGCCATCTTCGGCGTGCTGGCGTTCCTCCACCTCCCCCTCGCCCTGCTCACCTTCGCCGCCACCATCCCGGTGCTCGTCCTCTGCCACCGGTTCGAGCAGCGCTACATGCGAATCGTCCGCCGGATCCAGGACGCCACCGGCGACCTCACCACCACCGTCGAGGAGGGAGCCCGTGGCATCCGCATCCTGAAGGCGTTCGGCCGTGGCGACCTGGCCTTCGCCGGGTACCAGGCCCAGGCCCGCAGGATCCACGACGACCAGATGGAGCGGATCGGCCTCCACACCCGATTCGTGTGGGTGCTCGGGCTGATCCCCAACCTCACCCTCACCGTCGTCCTGCTGGCCGGCGTGCTGGCGGTGGGCGCCGGGGGCCTCACCCTCGGCGGGCTGGTGGCGTTCGTGTCCTACGTGCTGATGCTGACCTTCCCGCTCGAGATCCTGGCGTGGATCATGGCCTTGGCCGGCGAGGCCGAGAGCGCCGCCGTCCGCGTCTACGAGGTCTTCGACACCGTCCCGACCATCCAGGACCGCCCGGGCGCCGCCACCCTCGACGCCGTGCGCGGTGACATCCGCTTCGAGCGCGTGTCCTTCACCTACGAGGGCAGCCAGCGAACCGTCTTGTCCGACATCGACCTCACGGTGGCCGCCGGCGAGATCGTCGCCGTCGTGGGGGCAACCGGCTCCGGCAAGACCACCCTCGTCACCCTCCTCACCCGCCTCTACGACCCCACCGACGGCCGCATCACACTTGACGGTCACGACCTGCGCGACCTCACCGTCACCAGCCTCCGCCACCACGTCGGGTTCGCCTTCGAGGAGCCATCGCTGTTCTCCGCGTCGGTGCGGGAGAACCTGCTGATGGGAAAGCCCGACGCCACCGATGCCGACGTGCGAGCCGCCCTCGACATCGCCCAAGCGGGCTTCGCCATGGACCTTCCATGGGGGCTCGACACTCGCATCGGTGAGCAGGGCCTGTCGCTCTCGGGCGGGCAGCGGCAACGCCTGGCCCTGGCCAGATCCATCATCGGCCGACCCCGGATCCTGGTGCTCGACGACCCCCTCTCCGCCGTCGACGTCCACACCGAAGCAGCCGCTCAAGCGGCGCTGCGGCCGCGGCTCGAGGGCTGCACCGTCTTCATCGTCGTGCACCGCCCGTCGACGGTGGCCCTGGCGGATCGTTCGATCCTCCTCGACGGCGGGCGGTTGGTCGCCCAGGGGTCCCATCACGACCTCTTGGAGCACGAACCCAGGTATCGAGCGGTGCTGTCCGAGGACGCAGAGGAGGTGGCGGCCCCGTGACCTCAGTCGAGCCCGACGAGCTCCACGACGACATCGACCCAGACACGGTCCTCGACCTCACGGGTGACGAGCTGGTGGACGAGTGGCGCGGCGTCAACGCGGAGGACGTGGAGGAGGTAACCGGCGGACTGGCCGGTCTGTTGCGCAGCCGCAGCCGCCACCTCCTGGCCGACCTCCTGCGCCCGCACCACCGTCCGCTGGCTGCTTCGTCTGTGCTGATCGCGATCAGCGTGGGGGCACGCCTGGCCATGCCCTGGCTGGTCCAGCGCGGCATCGACGAGGGCATCCCTCCCCTGCTCGACGGCGGGAGCGGCACCATCCGACCACTGGTCATGGTGGTGTTCGCCGTGCTGGTCACGGCCGCCGCCAGCGCGGCCGCCTTCAACGCCTTCCTGCTGCTGATCGGTCGGGTGGGTCAGGACGTTGTCCTCGACGTGCGGGAGCGCCTCTTCCGCCACTTCCAGCGGTTGAGCACGTCGTTCCATGAGCGCTACACGTCGGGACGGGTCATCTCCCGGCAGACCTCCGACGTCGAAGCCATCGCCGACCTGCTCGGACACGGGCTCATCAACCTCATCACCTCCGCCCTCCTGGTGGGCGGGATCGGGGTGGCCCTGGTGCTGATGGACCCGCGCTCGGCGCTGGTGAGCCTGGGCTCGTTCCCGATCCTCTACCTGATGACGCCGCGCCTTCCGGAGCCGCGCCGAGCTGGCGTACCGCGCCACCCGCGAGGCGGTGGCGCTGGTCATCGTCCATTTCGTGGAGAGCCTGGGGGGCATCCATGCCGTCCACGCCTTTCGGCGGGAGCCCCGCAACCAGGAGATCTTCGACCACCTCGACGACCGGTATCGAAGAGCCAACAACTGGTCCGGCCGGCTGGCCGGGGTCTACGGCCCCAGCGTGCAGCTGGTGGGTCGCCTCACGATCGCCCTGGTGCTGGTGGTGGGGGCCAACCGGGTGCTCGATGGCGATCTCACGGTGGGCGTGCTGGCGGCCTTCCTCCTCTACCTACGTCAGTTCTTCGCGCCCATGGAGGAGCTCAGCCAGTTCTACAACCTGTTCCAGGCTGCGGCTGCCGCCACCGAGAAGCTGTCGGGCGTGCTGGCCGAGGCCCCGAGCGTCCCAGAGCCCATCGCGCCCACGCCGTTGCCGCATGCCGCTGGCGAGCTCCGCTTCGACTCTGTCGCCTTCGGCTACCGCGAGCGGCCCGTGGTGCACGACCTCCAGCTCACCATTCCCGCTGGTCAGACCCTCGCGGTGGTGGGCGCCACCGGCGCCGGCAAGACCACCGTCGCCCGACTGGCCGCCCGCTTCTGGGACCCGTCGTCCGGGCGGGTGCTGCTCGATGGGGTGGACCTCCGCGATCTGACCGAAGCCGACCTCCGGCGAGCCGTCATCACCGTCACCCAGGAGAGCTTCCTGTTCTCGGGGTCGGTGGCCGACAACATCCGGCTCGGTCGGCCGGGGGCGACAAGAACCGAGATCGAGGCGGCCGCCGAGGCGATCGGCGCCGCTGCCTTCATCCGCGCCTCTTCCCGCCGGCTACGACACCGACGTCCACCAGAAGGGGGCCCGCCTCTCGTCGGGGCAGCGCCAGCTGGTGTCCTTCGCCCGGGCGTTCCTCGCCGACCCTTCGGTGCTGATCCTCGACGAGGCCACGTCCTCGCTCGACGTCCCGTCGGAGCGATCGGTGCAACGGGCCCTGCAGACCCTGCTGGAGGACCGCACCGCCGTGATCATCGCTCATAGGCTCACCACGGTGGAGATCGCCGACCGGGTGATCGTGGTGGACGCCGGCCGCATCGTGGAGGACGGCGCACCGGCCGACCTGATCGGCGGCGACGGCCGCTACGCGGCGCTCCACCAGCAGTGGCTGGAGAGCCTGGCCTGATGCCGCGAGGTCGTGGCCGCCCTGGCCGAGCAGCAGGCCGAGCTCCGCGGGCTGCTCGGCCCCCTCGACGACGGCGGGTGGGCCCAGCCCTCGGCGTGCGAGGGGTGGTCGGTCGCCGACGTGGTGCTGCACCTGGCCCAGACCAACGAGATGGCCGCCGGCAGCGCCCGAGACGACTTCGCCGGCACGCTCGATCGGCTCACCGACGGTGTCGTCGCGGAGCCAGGCGACGTCGACGCAGGGGCCGAGGCCCTTGTCGGCCCACCAGCGCGGCCGCCCACGTTCTGCGGTGCTTGGTCGGTGGGAGGCGTCCTGCATCGACGTGCAGGCGGCACTGCTCGCCCGCTTGCCGGCCGATCGAGTCACCTGGATCGTCGGCGACATGGCAGCTCGCACCCTGGCCACCACCCGCCTGGCCGAAACCTGGATCCACACCGGCGACGTGGCCGACGGGCTCGGGATCGACCTGGCGCCCACCGACCGGCTGTGGCACATCGCCCGGCTCGCCTGGCGCACCCTTCCCTACGCCTTCGATCGCGCCGGCCACCCGCCCCCCGGCCCAGTGGCCTTCGAGCTCACCGCCCCCTCCGGGGCGGCCTGGTCGTTCGCGCCCGACACCCCACCGGCCACCGTGGTCCGCGGGTCGGGCGTCGAGCTGTGCCAGGTGGCCAGCCGGCGAGTCGAACCGAGCGCCACCGGGCTCGTGGCTGAGGGCCCCGACGGCGACGCCGTGCTCGCCCTCGTACGCACCTGGGCCTGAGCGGCCGCTGACGCTCAGCTCAGGCCGAGCGCGCCCAGGCTGATGGTGCCGTCGTAGGCGCCGAGCGGGTTGGCCCGCACCGCCTCGTCGAGCGCATGGGCATCGTCGCCCACGAGGATGCGCCACTCGCCCTTCCGCACCCCCTCGAGGATGGCGGTGGCGGCCTCCGCGGCCGACATCGGCGCGTTGTCGCGGAACAGGTCACCGAACATGGCGACCATCGACCGCACGGCGTCGTCGTCCATCGTGTCCACGGGGATGCCGCGCTCGGGCCATGCCGGCCCGGACCTGCGCCAGCTCGTCGGTGCCTACCTCGCCGCCACCCCCGTGGACGACCCGGCTGTTGTTCACGATGTCGGTACCGATGTGGCCCGGCATCACGACCGAGACCTGCACGTGCGGGGCGTGGAGGCGGAAGTCCTCCTGCAGCGCTTCCGACAGTCCCTTCACGGCGAACTTGGCGGAGCTGTAGGCGGTGTGGGGGATGCCCGGGGCGAGCATGGCCCAGAAGCCGTTGACGCTGCTCGTGTTCACGAGGTGCCCCTCCTCGGCCGCCACGAGAAGGGGCACGAAGGCCCGGCAGCCGTTGTAGACGCCGCCCCAGCAGATCCCGAAGGTGCGCTCCCACTCCGTGCGGTCGCCGGTGACGAAGCTGCCGCCGCCGCCCACCCCGGCGTTGTTGAAGACAAGGTGCACGTGATCCGTCTCGTGCTGAGCCAGGACCTCGTCGCGGAAGCGGAAGACGTCCTCCTCCGACGACACGTCGCACTGGTGGGCGGTGATCTTGGTGTCGGGGGTGCGTCCTTCTCGGCTCGGCGCACCGTCTGCTCGAGCGTGTCGAGGTTGATGTCGCACGCCGCCACCGAGGCGCCGGCAGCGCTGAGCTGGAGGACCAGCTCCCGTCCCATCCCCGTGCCCCCACCGGTGACCACGGCCAGCTTCCCCTCGAAGTGCTCCATCCCCGCAACCTAAGCCTCGCGGTGCCCTACCGTCACGCCCATGTCGACGGGGGCGAAGGCCGAAGATCCCCATCCCCGACCGCTCGTGCCCCGCGCCCTGGCCGAAGCCCTGGGCACGGGCTTCCTCGTGCTGGCCGTGGTCGGGTCGGGCATCGCGGCTGAGCGCCTCTCACCCGATGACGTGGGGCTGCAGCTCCTGGAGAACACGTTGGCCACGGTCTTGGCCCTGGTGGCGCTCATCCTCGCCTTCGGGCCCGTCTCCGGTGCCCACCTCAACCCGGCGGTGACCCTGGCGGAGGCGGCCACGGGAGGCATCGAACGACGGGCGGTGGCGCCCTATCTGGCGGCCCAGGTGGCCGGCGGTTGCCTCGGGGCGGTGGTGGCCAACGTGCTGTACGAGATCCCGGCCGTCGAGTGGTCGACGACCGATCGACTGACGGCGGCCACCTTCCTGGCTGAGGTGGTGGCCACCTTTGGGCTGGTGACGGTGATCTTCGGGGTGGTCCGGTCGGGGCGGCTCGCCGCCGTGCCCGTGGCCGTGGCCGCCTACATCGGGGCCGCGTACTGGGCCACCTCCTCCACCAGCTTCGCCAACCCTGCCGTCACGGTGGCGCGCACCCTGTCCGACACCTTCGCCGGGATCAGACCGGCGTCGGTACCAGGCTTCCTGGCGGCGCAGGGCCTCGGCACGGTGCTGGCGGTGCTGACAGCGCGGGTGCTCTTCCCCACGCCCTCGCCGTCGCTGGAGGACGCCCTCGATGGCGGGTGACACCGATGCTGAGCGCGGTGCGCCAATGGCGGCCGCTATGCCGCGCTGCTGGGGGCCGGGGCCCGTGCCTATTCAGCGGTTGGCCTCCCGGCTGGAGTCGGAGGCATTTGCGTCGTTGTCGAGCCAGGTCCCCACGACCAGCGACACGAAGTGAGGCTGGGCCGTGAAGCCGAGGCTGTCGTAGAACGCCTGCGCGTCATCGGTCTGGAGGCCGACGTGCTGACCGGGGACCGCTGCCATGAGCTTGCGGAGCATCTGGGAGGCGATCCCTTGTCTGCGATGTCGCGAGTGGGTCCACACGTCGAGGAGATAGGCGTTACACACCTCATCGGACAAGAGTCGGGCCATCCCGACGAGCTGACCGTCGTCCCACCCAAAGGCGACATGCTGGGACTGTTGGAAGGAGCGCCGCAGTGCCTGAGGACTACGACCGTTGTCGAAGTCGTCCGAGGCAAGGCTCGCCTTGGCTTCCTCCCAGTTGACTCGGTCGATGTCGCTGTCGATCTGCACGGTCACGCCCTTCATCATTGCGCCCCGATTCTGACCATGGCCACCAGCGGTGATTCGCGGCTGATCGGACGCCCCTTGCCACTCGTGCCGAGGTGCGTTGCGTTCCGGCAGCTATGCCCGCTGTTGGAACTGGGCCCAACGGCGATCTCACCCATGCGAATGAACATCGCGACCCAGACGAGGTATCCGAAGACCGCCAGTGCGACGGATGCCAGAAGGGTCAGAGCTGTGGCCGCCGCCGTCTGATTGCCCATGACGGCGGCCCAAAGCAAGGCAGGAGGGAACACGGTCCCCACGATGCAGAAAGCTGAGCCCGATCGTGCCGCCGACGCGGAACGTCCCGAGGGCAGTGATTGCTCGGGATGAGGTCACCAACCAGTCGATTGTCCCATCGGAGGACCTGGCGGCACCCCGTCGGAATGCGTCGATTGGGTGGCACAGAGGCATCCCCACGCGTTGCATCCTGCCCGCTGTGATCGCCGGTCGCGTTGCAGATCGGGCTGCGGTCTCAGGCGGTCATCGAATCGCGTGATCGAGTGCTTGTGATGGTGATCGCCAGCCGAGGGTTTGTCGAGGGCGCCCGTTGAGCTCGTCGGCGACGTCGTCGAGCTGGGTCTGGGTGAGTGTTCGGAGGTCGAGCCGCGCTTCGGGGAAGTACTGGCGCAGCAGCCCGTTGGTGTTCTCGTTGGTGCCGCGCTGCCAGGGGCTGTGCGGGTCGCAGAAGTAGACGGGCACGCCGGTGGCGACGGTGAAGTCGACGTGCTGGGCCATCTCCTTGCCCTGGTCCCAGGTCAGCGATCGGCGCAGGTCGACCGGCAGCTCGGTGATCTTCTCGGCCGAGCGCGTCGGCGACGACATCGGCGGTGTGGCCGTCGGGAGCCCGACCAGCATCACGAACCGGCTCGATGCGCTCGACGAGGGTGGCGATCGCGCTGTTGCCCTTGCCGATGATCAGGTCGCCTTCCCAGTGGCCGGGCACGGCGCGGTCGTCGGCTTCGGCGGGCCGTTCGCTGATGTGGACCATGTCGGTGAGCCGACCCTTGCCGCCGTAGGACGGCTGCCGGCGGGCCGGCGGGTCACCCGGCCCGTGCGCAGGTAGCGGGTCAGCTCCCTGCGCAGAGGCGCCTCGGGCCTGCACGAACAGCGACAGGTAGATCGTCTCGTGCGACACCCGCATCTCCGGGTCGTCAGGGAAGGCCAGTGCAGCCAACCCGAGATCTGTTGAGGCGACCAGCGCAGCTCGAGCTTCGCCTCGACCACGGCCCGCAGCCGTGGGCACTGGGCCAGCTTCGCGGGCTTCGGCGGCGCATCGCCCGGACCGCTGCGCCGATCCGCCGACACGGCCCGATACCGGCGGACACCCCCCATGGCGGCGACCTCGCGAGACACCGTCGACGGGGCCCGGCCGAGCCGACGCGCGATCGACCGCAGCGACTCCCCACCAGCCAGACCCCGCGAGATCTCCTCGCGCTCGGCAAGCGACAACCGCAACGGTGATCGCTTCGGCGGCGCAGGCGGCACCCGGCGCAGATAGGTGATGTTCCGCCAGGTCGTCTTGCGGTCTCGGTCGATCTCTTCGCAGATCTTCCAGAACGGCGTCCTCGCCGCAACCAGCTCCGCCAACCGAGCCTTCTCAGCAGCACTCAACCCGGCTTCACACCACACCTCCCGATCGGATCGAACCCCGATCAGGACAGCCGATTCGATGATCCCCTGAGACCGCAGCCGCTCGGCCGCGCTTCACAGCTCCTGACGGAACCACGTGTCCTCACCGAAGGATCCAGTCTCGTGGTGAGTGATCGCAAAGCCGCAGGACCGATAGAACGACACGACCTCGTTCCAGTCCGTTGAGGTCTCCAGGACCACCGCCGTGGCGCCCCAATCTCGGGCGGTGCTCAGGAGTTCCTCGACTACGAGGCGGCCGAGTCCAGCCCTGCGGTGATCGGTGGCGACCGACATTCGGAGGATCTCGGCGGTAGAAGGATCGTGGGGAACGACGGTTCCAGTAGCCACGATCTCTCCCCGACGGCGGACGACAACGGTCCTGCCGTGACCGTAGGTCGCACCGATGTCGTCGAGGTCGGGGTTGAGGGTCTCGTCAATGTGTCCCCAGTGCTCGCCGAGACCGACGAGGATCAAGCAGCGGACGGCGTGTTGGTCAATGGGTTGGAGGTCAGAGACCTCGACCTCGCTGCGGGTCACACGACGATGATGCAACGCGCATCCCAAACCTGCCAGAGGGCGACGTGCTCCATATCTGCCGATCTGCAACTCGGGCGGCCGTCACAGCGGGCAGAGTGGGACGCATGAAGGCGCGCAGCGGAGGTCACCTGGCCCCGCCACCAAGCCGCAGGGTTGAGCGTGTGCTCTTCGGTGTCGGGGCTGTGGCTTTCGTGTTGTTCGTGATTTGTGCAGTCGCCGGATCCGAGGCCCGGACGGGTTTCGTCATGCTCTTCGCTTCCTGCGTATTCGGAGGGATCGTTGACCGGATGCGTACTGACCCGAGTGCGTGGAGGCTCAGCCCTGGCAAGGCCGAGCGGCGGGCGTTGCTGATCGCCCTTGGCACGGTGAGTGCCGTGATGGGCTTGGCTGGTCTGATCCAGATCGCCGACACCCTGTGAGCTCGGCATAACTGCCGGAGCTCCGCAGATCGCCCCTTACCTGACGAAGCGCACCGGAGTCATGGGGCAGAGTGAGGGAATGCCCTCTCATGCCACCGTGGCGACGTTTCGCATGGACCTTGCTAAGGAGGCCGCCCAACGGGACGTCCTCGCGAACGCGATCGTTCCCGGCATACGCAGTGCCCCGGGCGTGGTCTCCGGCATCTGGACCCTTGACCGAGAGCGGGCTGAGTCAGTGGTTCTCATCACCTACGACAGTCGCGGACGCGGCCGAGACGATGGTCACCAACATTCGCAGCAATGCCGAGAACCAGCGGGCCTCCGGTCTTGAGCTGCTCGAGGTCCGAATTGTCGAGGTCGTCGCCACCACCTGATTCGCCATTGCCCAGTTCTGCCGCTCTCACGTGGTGTGATCGGGCAGAGTGGGTCGGTGAGCGCTTCAGTCCGCTGGTCGACCCGTCGGCTCGCAGTTCTCGCCCTGCCGACCATCGTGCTCGTGATCAGCGTGCTGGTGGTGGTGGGCGCCTCGGACCTCTACGTGCGGATCGTTGGCCTCGGGTTCGGCTTGGTGGGCGGCTATGGCTCGGTCCAGACCTGGCGTGCCGGGGTCGAGCTAAGCGATACGGAACTGGTTGTACGGGACGAGTTCCGCACGCACAGATTCCGATGGGACCAGGTCCGCTCCGCGCGGCTGGAGCGCATGCGCACGAGGTCGCCGCTGGCGGCCCAGTTCCCCTACGAGGCCCTCGCCGTCGACTTCGTCTCGGGCCCAAGCCGCCAGTTCGAAGGCGTATCCGCTGCAGTCGGAGAGACAAAGGTGATCGAGACAATCGTCGAGGAGATCAACGGACGGATCGGCGCGGCATAACTACCGGTCATGGTCATGGCGTTGGCGTTCTAGCGACAGCTGACGAAGGGCCCGGGACGCCGACGGACCGCTGTCGCTGCAACGCCAACGGAGCTGTCGAGCCTGCCGGGTGACCTACTTCAGCCGAAGTGCAGCGCGGGCGGCGATCACAGCGGGCAGAGTGTTCGGGTGCCGCACGGAGGGACCGCCTCACTCAGATCGCTAGCGACGTTGTGCGCCCTGTCGGCGGAATGAGGTCATTGAGAGCTCACGCGGACGTGTGGCGGGATCCAAGGGCGTTGCTGGTCGGGCTTGGTGCTGCACTTGCGGTCCCGTATTTCGTGATGGGGCCAGGTTTCATCATGGACGACTGGATCTTCGTTCGGAACCGGCACTTCGAGGGTCTGTTGCAGACCGCTACCACGCCGGACTGGTTGCCGACTGCTCGGCCGGGGGCGTGGCTTCTCTACCTGGTCGGGTTCGGCGCTTTCGGGGAGCATCCGGCCATGTTCTACGTGGCGCAGGCCGGGGTCATGACCCTGACCGCACTCGCGTTTCGGCGCCTGCTGCGCCGCTGGTTCGAAGAGCGGGAGGCGACGTTCACGGCGATGGTGTGGTTGGTGCTGCCGATCCATTCGGCGACGGACCACTGGGCAGCGGCGTTCAACATCGCGGTCGCTGTGCTGTTGGGGATCGTGGGGGTGGATCTCCTCGTGCAGTCGGTGCGCGGCGAGGCGTTGTGGCTTCGCTGTGGGCTGATTCTGGTGGCGGGGATCCTGACGTATGAGTCAGTCGTCCCGCTGGTGGCGGGGGCAGCGGCGGTTGCCTACTGGCGAACTCGCGAGCGACGGGCGCTGTATGTGTTGACGTGCGTGGTTGCTGCTGGCGCTTGGATGATCGCCGCTACCCCTAAGGCCACCTCGCAGATCCTGTTCGACTTCACGACGTTGCCGGAGGCTCACTTCGGACGACCGGCGTTCGGTACCGCCGTACTCGTGGGGGTCGCGGTGCTCATCGTCGGGCTCTTGTTGGCCACGCGCACCCACCGGGAACTCGCGGTCGTGGGGCTCGGGGTGATCGTTGTGGGTGCGACCGCATACGTGAGGTTTCCCCTCGAGTTGATTGGGGTCGGCGACCGGGCCAACGCGGCGACCTCGCTCGGAACAGCGATGGTCCTCTCGGCGGCCCTGCTCGCGGTTGCACGCGAGCGTTCCATCGTTGCTGGGACTATCGCTGTGCTGCTACTCCTCCCTGTCCGCCTCGACCGTGACGATGCCTACGCTGACGCGGCGGACGACGTATTCCGCCTCGTCCACGAGGCACCGCCGGGCCCGGTACTCGTGCTCGGCCCATGCCCGCGGTTCGAGTCGGGTGTGACGGCCCTCCAGGGCGGGTGGGATGCCAGTCCCGCGGCGCAGTACCTGCTCTCCGAGCCGGATCTGCGTGCCACCTTCGGCCGCGATTCGCCCTATGAATGGACCGGAACAGGCTGTCGCCTACCGGAGCGGTGGCGCTGACTTCGCGCCCCGAGGGCAGCGAAATGATCCGTGTTACCGAAGCCGTGATCGCCGACAGCACGCGTCCCATAACTGCCGATGCGCCCTCCATCATTCAGCGAAGTCATCGGGGTCATCCCAGCCGGGGTCTGGGCTTCCGCTGCCGAAGATCTCGTAGATCTTGATGAGGCCGTAGGGCGGAATCGGGAACCCCAGTGGGGTGGCTACCACCTCGAACTCGACTTGCATGTCTGTGTCCCCGACCCTCGCGATCGGGGAGCCATCCGGTGAGTACGCCACGATGGCCGGCGGTCCCGATTCCTCTAGGTCCTCGATCCAGGCGCGGATTACGTGCTGAGCTTCGAGAGCCACGCGGCTGTCGAAGACCCAGCGGCCGATCATGTCTTCCTCGACCAGCACCACCCAGGCGCGGGACGACGCGAGCGGCTTGCTACTTCGGGTCGTTGCTCGGGGTGACCTTCGCAAACTCGTCGGCCAGTTGGTCCTCCACAGGAGGCGTGTCTGACAAAGCACCCTGCTCGATGAGTCGCCGCAGTTCGGCTTGACGGCTGGGATTCCCGGTCTGCTGGTCGGAGCGAGTCGTCATTCATGACGACGATACCGCCGGCGGTGATCTGATGACCCAATATCTGCCGATTAGGACCACCCCTATCCCGATTGCTCGGTGTCAGGTCACACCGTGGCGATCTCGCCGTCCCGAGCCGAGCCGGCGGTCGCGAGGCTCCTAGCCGCTGGCGATGCCGACGTCGGTCGCCGCGCCCCTGGCGGGCACGGCCAACGGAGGGCGGGTGCGCAAGAGGTGGCGCATCACCCAGCGCACGTCGCGCTGCACGCCGACGATCGTGTCGGACGATGCGGCGTACTGGGCGAGGAGGCCGCAGAAGTACAGGCCCGGCTCGGACTCGACGACACCCCGCACGTGACGTGGCTCACCGCCGTCGCCCAGGACGGGGAGGTCGAGCCATGGAAACGAGGGTCGGAACCCGGTGCACCAGATCACACTGGCCACGTCGTGGGCCGTCCCGTCCTCCGTGACCGGCTTGCCGTCCTCGACCCCGGTCACGCGCGGGACCCGGGCGGCGGCCGCACGGGCGAGGTCCTTCGGCTTCACTCGGATGAGCGGGGGCGCCCCACCGGTCTTTCGCAGCACCTTCCGACCGATCGGTGTGCCGAGGTTCAGGACGTGGGTCTGCACCAGGAAGACGATGCTGACGAGGAGGTGACGGGCGATGTACCGCTCGATCCGGAAGGGGACGGCGCCGATGGGCTCACCGGCCAGGAGGACATCGTGGGTCCGGCTGAGCTCCATCGTGATGTCGGCCCCACTGTTGCCCACGCCCACGACCAGCACCGGGCCAGCGGGCAGCTGCTCGGCCCGTCGGTAGTGCAGCGAGTGGAGCTGGGCGATCTCCGGGTCGAGCTGAGCGGCGAAGCCGGGGATGCGCGGCTGGCCGAAGCTCGAGGTGGCGACCACGACGTTCCTCGATCGGTAGAGGTGCTGGCCGGCGTAGGTCTCGAAGCCATCGGCGTGACGGGACACCCGCTCGACCCGGGTGCCGAGCCGGACCGGGAGGTCAAAGCGCGCTGCGTAGTCCTCCAGGTAGTCGGCCATCTGGTCCTTGGTGATGAACGCGTCCCGCCGATCCGGGAACGGGTATCCCGGCAGCCCGTTGAGCCGAGCCGGCGTGAACAGCAGCAGGGAGTCCCAGCGGTTCCGCCAGGCGTCGCCCACCCGTTCACCCGCATCGAGGATCACGAAGCTCCGGCCGGCGCGCTGCAGGTGGTGGCCCACGCTGAGCCCCGTCTGGCCGCCGCCGATGACGACCGTGTCGATGGTGGTTGGGGTTGGGTCGTTGGTGGTCATGCCCTCGACCGTACGGAGCCCTGCAGATGGGCGCATCGGGCGAAGTGACCAACGTCCGCCGACCGTGTCCATGGGCAGTTCTACCCATTGGCCTCGGCCGGGACCTCAGAGCAGGTCGTGCTCGTAGGCGTACGCCGGTGGCCCCGGCCCGCGAGGTGACGTCGAGCTTCGTGAAGATGTTGGACACGTGACGGGCCACCGTCTTCTCGCTGATCGTGAGGGCCGTGGCGATCTGACGGTTGGTCTCTCCGGTGGCGATGTGCTTGAGCACCTCCACCTCGCGCCCGGTCAGCCCCGAACCCTGATCGGGCGGAGGCGGCGGCGGACTCCCCGCGTCGACCCGGGCCACGTCGAGCACCGCTCCGAGGCGCACGTAGGTGGCACGGGCGGCTGCCAGCTCGAGATCTGCGGTGTCGAGGTCGCCCACGGCCCGGCAGGCGTCAGCCACCAGCTCCCGCACCCGGGCTGTCTCGTACACCGCTCCGAGCTCACCCCACCCCTGGGCCGCCTGCCTGAGCTCGCTCGAGCGCGATCCGAGGCTGGCCCACCGCCAGGCCCAGCCGACCCCGAGCCGTCGCCGCCAGGGCGGTCAGCGAACGGGCTGCATCGCCCGCCGTGATCGTGGTCAGCTCATCGGCTGTTGCGGCGGCCGCCACGAGGTCACCGGCTGCGACAGCAGTCTCGACGCGCGCCGCCAGAACGCTCGGCCGATGGACGGACACACCCTCCGCCAGAACCCGCGCCAGCGTGGCGTCGGCGGCTGCGGGGTCGCCCGTCGTCATGCGCAGAAGGGCCAGCCCGGGCTGCGGGTCGCGGCCGTGCTCGCTCGCGCGTCGGTAGGTCTCGGTTGCCGCCTGGACGTCTCCGCCGAGGCGCTCGAGCTCGGCGAGCTGATAGAGGGCAGCTCCCAGCGGAGGTTGCCCGGGTGGGTCGGCCAGGACCGCGCACGCCCTCGTGGCCTCCGCCTTGGCCGCGTCCCAGTCGCCATCGAGCTGCAGGATCTCGGAGCGGTGGACCAAACAGCGGCCGCGGAACGGGACGAGGTCGGGTTGACCCTCGCACCAGACGGACAGCGCACGGGTCCACTCTCGCGATCGTGCGAGGTCACCGATGTCGTGGCACCCTTCCACGACGGCGCAGTACACGATGCCGGCGATCAGCGAGGAGACCTCGCCCGCCACGACCGAGACCATGACCCGGTCGAACCCGTCGAGCCCTTCGGGTATTCGGCCGAGCTGCAGCAGGCTCTGGCCAACGCCGAGCTGTCCGAGGGCGCGGAGGTCCTCGTCGTCGAACCGATCTCCGACGTCGAGGACGTGGGCGAACATCTCGAGTGCCTCGGATTCCTGCCCCGACCCCAGGGCCCGGAGGGCCATCGGCACCATCACGTAACCCTGCTCGGGGCACTCGTGATCGAGCTGCTCGACGAGCTCCACCGCCCGCCCGATCCAGGCGCCGCCCTGTGCTGAGTCGCCGCGGGTCATCATGTGCATCCCGAGGAAGAACGCGGCACGGGCGGCCATCTCGACGTTGCCGGCCTGGCGACAATCTCGGAAGACGCGCTGACGCACTGCGTCGCTCGTCTCGTCATCGCCGCAGAGCTGCGCCGCCTCCCCCAGTCGGAGGAGGTCCTCCGACTCCAGGCTGATCCGCGCATCTGCGGCGGTCAGCAGGTCGCGAGCCCGAGACCACGCC
Source organism: uncultured Microthrixaceae bacterium (assembly GCA_963795165.1). Lineage (GTDB taxonomy): Bacteria > Actinomycetota > Acidimicrobiia > Acidimicrobiales > VFJN01 > VFJN01. Next base: position 2,024,882 of record CAWCGT010000001.1, read on the forward strand.
CGTTCCTCGAACGCGCCTCGCCCCCGATCGAGCGTCGACATGTCGACCAGTGTGGCGCGAGCGGGCTCCTAGGCGTCGAGCGCCGAGCGGAGGGCAGCCAGCCGTTCGGGGACGACCGTGCAGTTGACCCAGCGCCCCACCTTCTCCTTGGTGATGAGACCCGCCTCAGCCAGGATCGACAGGTGGTGGCTGACGGTGGACTGGCTCTTGCCCACCGGCGCCTCGAGATCGCAGCTGCACGCGGTGCCGTCGGGGGCGGCCGCGATCAGCGACAGGAGCCGCAGTCGGACAGGATCGGCGAGGGCTTTGAACCCGGCCGCCAGCTGATCGGCGTCTCCCTCGTCGAGGGCCGCCGACAGCAGCGGCGGGCAGCAGACCGGCTCTTGGATCTTCATCGGCGTTCCCCTTGCATACATCGACAGTTGTCGATACATTGACGACTGTCAATACAACGTACCACTCGAAGGAGTCAGCCAGATGTCCCGTGTCCAGCTCGCCCTCAACGTGTCCGACATCGACGAAGCGGTGGGGTTCTACTCTCGGCTCTTCGCCACCGAGCCGGCCAAGCGCCGTCCTGGCTACGCCAACTTCGCCGTCGAGTCGCCCCCTCTCAAGCTCGTGCTGATCGAGAACCCCGAGGCAGCCGGTTCGCTCAACCACCTCGGCGTGGAGGTCTTCTCGACCGACGAGGTGGCCGCGACCCAGCAGCGCCTCGCAGGCGAGGGCCTCGCCACCGCCACCGAGGACGGCGTGACCTGTTGCTTCGCCGTGCAGGACAAGGTGTGGGTGGACGACCCCGACGGCGCCCCCTGGGAGGTCTACACGGTCCTCGCCGACGCTGACGCCCCGACCGGCGACCTCAGCACCGTCGACGTCTGTGGGGCCGGCGCCTGCGCCACCGAGCCACTCACCGCCGACGACGGCGTCTCCACCGTCACCGGCTGCTGCTGAGCCCACCCCCCAACCCCCACCCCCCACCCCCCCAGACCTGCGACAGAGCGCGCCCGGAACGGAGCCGTTCTGTCGCAGGGTGCCGGGGTGGGTACCCTCGCCGCCGTGCCGACCGATCGACCATCCCGTCCCGATCCGTCGGTGGCCCTCGTCACCGGCGGGGCAGGGTTCGTGGGAAGCCACCTCATCCGGCGGCTCGTGGAGCAGTTCCCGACAGTGCAGGTCATCTCGGTGGACAACTACTTCACCGGCATCGTGGACAACCACGTCGACAGCGAGCGGGTGCAGTACCTGACGGCCAGCTCGCTCGACATCAACCGGCTGTGGGAGCGACGGCGTCTCCCCTCCCCCGATGTCACCTTCCACCTCGGCGAGTACTCGCGGATCGTGCAGTCCTTCGCCGACTTCGACGACGTCTGGGAGTTCAACATCCGCGGCACGAAGGAGGTGGTGTCCTTCTGCCACGAGCGGGGCTCGCTGCTCGTCTACGCCGGGTCCAGCTCCAAGTTCGCCAGCGAGGGGGCCGAGCACCTCAGCCCCTACTCGTGGACCAAGGCCAAGAACATCGAGTACATCCGCAACTTCGCCGAGTGGTTCGGCCTGGAGCACGTGATCACGTACTTCTACAACGTGTACGGCCCCGGACAGATCGGGCGCGGCTCCTACGCCACCGTGATCGGGATCTTCGAGGAGCAGGCCGCCACCGGCCAGCCCCTGACCGTGGTGGAGCCCGGCACCCAGACCCGCGACTTCACGCACATCGACGACATCGTCGACGGCCTCATCGTCTGCTACCTCCACGGTGACGGCGACGGCTACGAGCTCGGGACCGCCCAGGACTGGCCCATCCTGGAGGTGGCGCGGATGTTCAGCGACCAAGTGGCGCTGATCCCGGCCCGCCAGGGCGAGCGAACTCGCGGGAAGGCCGACACCTCCCTGGCCCGCTCCATCGGGTTCGAGCCGAAGCGGACCCTGCCCGAGTACGCGGCGGACTTCCGCAAGCGGCTCGCCGAAGGGGCCTGAGCTCAGCCCACGCGAAGCGGAAGGGCGCGCGGTCCCCGCACCTGGCCACCCGACCAGCGCACGGCGGCCGGGTCGGCCAGCTCGAAGCTGGGGTAGCGATCGAGCCAGGCCTCCAGGGCCACACGGAGCTCCATCCGGGCCAGGTGCGAACCGGCGCAGCGGTGGATGCCGAGGCCGAAGGCCGCGTGACGGTTCACCTCGCGGTCGATCACGACCTGGTCGGCGTCCTCGAAGAAGGCCGGGTCGCGGTTGGCCGACGGGAAGGGCAGGAGCACCCAGTCGTCGGCCTTCATCGGACACCCGTTGAAGTCCATGTCCTCCTTCACCAGGCGGGCCATGGTGACGGGTGCGTAGGCCCGCAGGAGCTCCTCCATGGCGATCGGCAGCAGGCCGGGTTCGCTGACCAGCCGCTCCCGGTCGGCCGGGGTGGAGGCCAGGTGGAACAGCGACGCCCCGATGGCGCTCCAGGTGGTGTCGATACCAGCGATGAGCAGCAGGGCGATGGTCCCCACCACGTGGCCGGGCTCGAGCGGCCGACCGTCCATCTCGGCGCCGAGCAGGTAGGAGGTGAGATCGTCGCGGGGGTTGTCGAGGTGATCCTGCACCTGCGCCTGCAGGTACTCGAAGAGCACCATCATCCCCTCGGCCCGCTGCTCGAGCGGGAGGGCCACCCCTTCGAGGACGTGGTTGACGAACCCGCGGAAGCGATCGGCGTCGCCCTCGGGGAACCCGAGCATGTCGCGCGATCACCCGCACGGGGATGTGCTGGGCGTACTCCTCAGCGGCGTCGACGACGTCCTTGCCCGCGACGCCGTCGAGCAGCTCGTCGCAGTAGGCGCGCGTCGACGGCTCCAGCGCCGCGATGGCTTGCGGCGAGAAGGGAGCCAGCAGCAGGCGCCGGGCCTCCTTGTGGAAGGGCGGATCTGAGGAGATGGGCGGGGCGATGCCCTGAGGGGCCATCTCCTGGGGCGGACGGAAGGGCGACATGACCACGCTCCGAGACGTGAACCGCTCGGTGTCGTAGGCGATGGCCGCGACGTCCTCGTGGGTGGTGGGCAGCCACGCGCCGCCGTAGCGCTCCGTGCGGGCGATCGGGCAGCCGGAGTTCCGGATCCCCTCCCAGATGGGGAACGGGTCGGCGGCGTAGGCGTCGTCGGTGTGGTCGAAGTCGGTGGCCCAGTCCTCCACCGTCGGGTGGTCGTCGCTGGCCATCAGGTCTCTCCCTCGATCGTGATCGCCTGCTCCGGGCAGTTGGCGGCGGCCAGCCGGGCCTGCTCCTCGTCGCCGGGGGCGACGAGGCCCTCGCCGACCACCTCGGCGTTGCCGATCTCGTCGGGCTGGAACACGGTGGGTGCCAGCGCGTAGCAGCGCCCGTGGCCCTCACAGCGATCTGGATCGACTGTCACCCGCATGGGTGCTCCTCCTCGTCGGCGTCCCACCCACGATAACGCTCGTTACCGAGGTCGAGCACACCGGGCACCCGGCGCGGGTCAGCCGAAGGCGGGTCCGCTGAAGCGGTCGACGGTGGCGAAGGCGGCGACCGGACGTCGAGCGAGGCGGGTGGGACGGCGCACCGGATGGCCCAGGCACACCATCGACGCCACCGCCCAGTCCTCGGGCAGGTCCAGGAGCGGGCGGGCCTCGTGCTCGGCCCGAGCGAGGAAGGTCGTCATCACACCGCCCAGGCCGCGCCCGCGAGCCGCCAGCAGGATCGAGTGGACGAACGGGTAGATGGACGCCCCGCCGGCGAGGGTGGGTCGCCCCAGGTCGCGGTCCATCATCGCGATGCTGGAGAGGTCGGCGGCCACCACGAGCACCACGGGGATGGCCTCGATGCCGTCGAGCAGGGGATTGGGCTGGGGGCCGATGTCGTCCACGTCGGGCTGGGGACCTGCCACTGCGAACGGGGTGTGCCCGGTGGCGCTGATGGCGAGGTAGTCCGACCACACCGGGCCACAGAGGTCGGCGAGCTGCCGGCGGAGGTCCGCGTCCTTGACGACCGCCACCCGCCACGGCTGACGGTTGCCGCCGCTCGGGCGCGTAGCGGGCATCGTCGAGGATGCCGGCCACCTCGTCGTCGGGCACCGCCTGAGTGGTGAAGTCCCGGATCGACGGGTTGGCCCGAAGGGTCTCAAGGAGGTCCATGGCCGCACCGTAGGGTCCGGCGCCACCCGCCTACACGTGCTCGTGGTGGTGGGCGTCGTCGACGAGCACCGTGTCCTCGCCCAGATCGAGGAGCCGGCCGCGGTACGCCGCCCGGATGTGGTCGCGGACCAGCACCGCGGCGGGGGGCCCGCTGGCCACCACCCGCCCGGCCAGGAGCACCACGTGGTCGCCCACGGACGCGTCGGCCAGATCGTGGGTGGCCACCACCACCGACCGCCCGGCGGCTGCCTCCTCGTGCAAGACCTGACGGATGCGCTCGGACGACGCCAGGTCGAGCCCGGCCAGCGGCTCGTCGAGGAGCAGCAGCTCGGCCTCCTGGGCCAGGCCCTGGGCGACAAAGGCGCGCTGCCGCTGGCCCCCCGACAGCTCACGCAGGTGCCGGTGCGCCAACGGGCCCAGCTCGAGGCGGTCCATGGCGCTGGCCACCACGGCACGATCGGAGCGGCGCAGCCGGCCGAGCGCCCCTCGGTGCCCAGCCCGCCCGAGCGCCACCACCTCGCGGACGCTCACCGGCAGGTGACCGGGCGCGTGCTGTGCCTGCAGGACGTAGGCCACCCGACGGGGGTCGGAGCCAGGCGGCGCGTCGAGCACGCGCAGCGAACCGCCCCGAAGCGGGAGCAGACCGGCGACGGCGTGCAGGAGGGTCGACTTGCCAGAGCCGTTGGGGCCCACGAGCGAGGTGACCCCCGCCGGCAGGTCCAGCTCGGTCGCCTCCAGCACCACCCGACCCCCGCGCGCCAGGCGCAGGTCGCGCCCGGTGACCACCGGGCCTCGAGGTGTCAGGTCGGTAGCCACGTCCGAACGCTACCAACGATGAGAGCGGTTCTCACTCCTGCGCGTGGAAGGCGGCCATCCGACGGGCGGTGATGGCGGCCCCGCGACGCTGCAGCCACGGCACCCGGATGGGGCCTTCGCTGCGCACCGCGTAGGCGAACCCGGCCTGGCGCACCCCAGCCGGCAGGGCTCGCACCCCCAGGCGGGCGACCAGGAAGAGGCGATCGAGCCGCCGCTGCCGGCGGGCGTCCCAGCCGAAGCCGAACCCCGCCCGAAGGGCCGCAGGGAAGGTGCCGGCGGTGATCAGCCGCAGCGGCCCGGAGGCGAGGACGCCCACGGGCCAGGGCAGTGGCGGGACCATGGTGGCGTGGGCCACCGCCCTCGCGGCGGGCGTGGCCCGAAGCACCTCGTCGACCTGTCGGGCCATCAGCGCCTGCAGGCCATCCCACGTGGCCGGGCGGGCGCCCTCGGGCACGCCGCAGGCCGCCGCCACCAGAGTGGACTCCTGGTAGTACTGCTCGCGCTCCGCGTCGGTCAGCGGAGGGAACACCCGCTCGTAGAGCACGAGGCCGGTGTCGACCAAGGTGGCCCACACCCACACCAGGAGGTCGGGGTCGAGGGCCGAGTACGCCTCGCCTTCGTCGGTGGTGCCGACCACCCGACGGTGCATCCGCTCGAGGAGCCGGGACTGGCGAGCCGACGCCTCGGGGGTGCCGAAGGCCAGCTTGGCCATCACGTCGACGGTGCGAGCCAGGCGGGCCCACGGGTCCGTGGCATAGGTGGAGTGCTGCTCCACACCGGCACCCACCTTCGGGTGGGCCACCTGCAGCAGCAGCGCCCGACCACCCCCGAGAAAGGCCACCGGCTCGGCCAGCACCTTCCACGACACCGACCGGCGGCCGAGGGGGAGCCGGTCCGGAACAGGGTCGAACCCGGCTACAGAGGGCGGCGCAGCCATGGCGGCGAGCGTAGCGGCGGAGCCCCGGCCTCGGCCTTGCGCCGACGGTGGTGGCGCCCTACTGTCACCCGCCACATGAGAGTCATTCTCACTCTAGTGCTCGTGGCTCTGGCCGGGGCCTGCTCCGAGGACGGCGCCGCCACGTCGGGTCGTCCTCAGGTGGTGGTGACCACCACGATCCTCGGTGACGTCGTGGGCCACCTGGTGGGCGACGACGCCGACGTGACCGTCCTGCTCCCACGCGGCGCCGACCCCCACGAGTTCGCGGCATCGGCCAGCCAGGCCGAGGCCATGGCCGAGGCCGACCTCCTGGTGGTCAACGGCGCCGGCTTCGAGGCGAGCCTCGTCGACCTGATCGATGCCGCGGCCGAGTCCGGGACGCCGCTGCTGGCCGTCGCCGATGTGGTCGACCGCATCGGGCACGACCCCCACGTCTGGATGGACCCCCGTCGGATGGCCACGGCCACCGACGCCATCGCCGAGCGCCTGGCCGCCATCGACGGGGTGGACGGGACCGAGGTGGAGGCCCGGGCCACCAGCTACCGGGCGGCGCTGGCCGACCTCGATGCGGAGGTGGACGCCGCCGTGGCCCGCATCCCCGACGCCGAGCGCGTGCTGGTCACCAACCACGAGGTGCTCGCCTACTTCGCCGATCGCTACGGCTTCGAGGTGATCGGGACGGTGATCCCGTCGCTCGCCACGGGGGGCCAACCCACCGCCGCCGAGCTCGAGGCCCTGGGCCGCACGATCAGGGAGGCGAGGGTGCCGGCGATCTTCGTAGAGGCCACCACCAGCGCGCGCTTGGCCGAGGCGCTGGCCAGCACCCTCGATGGGTCGGTGACGGTGGTGCGGCTCGACATCGAGAGCCTGGGCCGGCCCGGGTCGGCCACCGACTCCTACGTGGGGCTTCTCCGCACCACGGCCACCCGGATCGTGGCGGCGCTCACGTGATCGGCTACTTCGCCGACGCCTTCGCGTCGGAGCTCACCCAGCGAGCCCTCCTCGCAGCGCTCCTCGCCTCCACTACCTGCGCCCTCATCGGCACCTGGGTGGTGGTGAGGGGGCTGGCCTTCTTCGCAGAAGCGCTCGGCCACGGCGCGCTGCCTGGCATCGCGCTGGCCTCGCTCTGGAGCATCGACCTAACCGTCGGAGCGCTGGGGAGCGCCGCGGCGATGGCCGTGGGGGTCTCCCTCGTGCACCGCACCGACCGTCTGGCCGACGACACCACCACCGGAGTCCTCTACGTGGGCATGCTGGCTCTCGGCGTCATCATCATCAGCCGCGCCGACACCTACGCCGGTGACCTCACCGCCTTCCTGTTCGGCGACGTCTTGGCGGTGCGGACGCCCGAGCTGCGGCTCCAGGCGGTGGCCCTCGGCGTGACGGCCGTGGGGGTGGTGCTGGGCCACCGGTCCTTCCTGGCGCTGGCCGCAGGCGCCGACAAGGCCCGCACCCTCGGTCTGCGGCCCTCCCTGGCCCACGCCGGGATGCTGGGACTGCTGTCGATCGCGGTGGTGGCGTCCTTCCGTTCAGTCGGCACGCTGCTGGTGCTCGGGCTCCTGGTGGCCCCGGCCGCCACCGCCTCCCTGCTGGCTCGTCGGCTGCCGACCACCATGGCGCTCGCGGTCGTCCTGGGGTGGACCGCCACCGTGGTGGGGCTGGCCGTCAGCTACCACGCCGGCACGGCGGCCGCCGCCACGGTGGCTGGTGTCGCCGTGGGGCAGCTCTTCGTCGTCCTGGCTCTCAGCGAGGCCTGGCACGCCTGGCGGCCGGCCGCCACCGATGCCGCCACCGATCCGGGCATCTGAGGCGGCCGGTCACCACGCCACCTCGTCGCACCCGGCGTGGTCGTCGGGTTCGATCTGCAGGGTCGCATGGTCGATGTGGTGCACGTCGCGGAGCAGCACCCGCGCCTGGTCGAGCACCGCGTGCCCGTCGGTTCCGGCCCGGACCATGACATGGGCCGACGCCACGTCCATGTCGGAGGTGAGGGTCCACACGTGGAGGTCGTGGACGTCGACCACCCCCTCCAGCCCGGCCAACCCGGCTTCGATGGCGTCGAGGTCGGTGCCCGGGGGGGCCGCCTGCACGAGGATGCGGACGGCCTGGGCGCCGAGGCGCACGGTGCGGGGGACGATCCAGCAGGCGATGGCGATGCCGACAGCCGGGTCCACCCACGTCCAGTCGGTGAGCTGGATGACCACACCGGCAGTGATGACCCCCACCGAGCCGACGGTGTCCGCCAGGACCTCCAGGTAGGCCCCTTGCACGTTGAGGGACTCGGCCGCCCCGTCGCGCAGCAGCGCCATGGCCACCAGGTTCACCACGAGCCCGAGGGTCGCCACCACCAGCATGGGGCCGGCCAGCACCTCAGGGGCGTCGTCCAGGCGACCGACCGCCTCCACGAGCACGTACACCGCCACGGCCAAGAGGAGCGCAGCGTTGGCCAGCGCCGCCAGGATCTCCAGTCGGTAGAGCCCGAAGGTCCGGTGGCGACGCTCCGTCCCTCGACTGGCCAGCTGGATGGCGGCCAGCGACATGCCGAGGCCGAGCACGTCGGTGAGCATGTGACCGGCGTCGGACAGCAGAGCGAGGGAGCGGGTGGCCAGCCCGCCCACCACCTCCACCACCATGAAGACGGCCAGCAGCCCGAAGGCGATCGTCAACCGACCCTTGTGCCGGGCCCCCGCGCGCACCGGGCCGTGATGGTGGCCGTGCTCGCCCCCCATCTGCGCCTCAGATGGTGAACGCCAGGTGGGTGGCCAGCTGCGCGGCCAGGCCGCCGTCGCCCTCCAAGGCGATCTCCGTGCCCAGGTGGGGGGCGGCGTCGCGGCGCCCTCCGGCCAGGCGCAGGAACAGCACGGCGTCGAGGAGGATGCCCGCCGTCGGCTCACCATCGAGCTGCTCGACCACCGCGGCGCGGTCGCCCACCGCCACCAGGTAGGTCTGCTCCACGGGGCCGGTGAGGCGGATGCGAACCGACGCACCCATGGGCACCCCCGCCTTCTTGCCCACGATGTACCCGAGGCCGCTGGCCGGCTCGAGCAGCGACGCGGCCACCTGCTCAGGATCCACGCGGTCGGGCAGGCCCGCCCCCTCGCGCATGTCGAGCTCGTGGAGGTAGCAGTCGAAGTGCCGGATCCGCATGAACCGCCCATAGGTCTCGTCGGGGCTGGCCGGCGTCCACGACGGGGCGTCGAAGTCGGCCTGGGTCATGGCGTCGAGGGCCGCCAGGCGCTGGGACGCCACGGATCGGAACCGCTCGAGCACCTCAGCCCCGCTGCTGGAGCGCATCGACTCCACCCACGCCTCGTTGGCCACGGCCACAGGGTTCTGCACGTGCGGCAGGTGCGACACGTCGACCTCCGGCGCCTGCTCGCCCAGGAGCATCGCCTCGGTGCCCACCACGTGGGCCAGGTTGTCCTGCACCGTCCAGCCGGGGAGGCAGGTGGGGGCCTTCCAGGTGGTCTCGTCGAAGCCGGTGCCGAGGTCGTCCAGGGCGTCGAGCTGGCGGTGGAGGAGGGCGACCATCTGGTCGCGGGGAACGATCGTCGCCATCTAGGGGGCCGCCTTCTGGATCGTCTTCCAATCGCGTGCTTCGAGGTACGGGCGGAACGTCTCCGCGATGCGGCGCAGATCCTCCGGGCGCTTCGGCCGCTTCACCTCGTAGACGGTGGGGAAGTCCTGCCACCCCAGCAGGTGATCCCACAGCCGCACGGCCGTCGGGCCCTTCGGGGGATCGAGCAGGACCGGCCCGAACAGGGCCTGACCGTCGTCGAAGCGGAGGGTGGGCACCCCGAAGAACCCGAGGGCGACCACCTGCTCGTGCTCCCGCCGGACGTCGTCGTGGGTGCTGGGATCGGCCAGCGCCTCGTCCACAAGGGCCGGGTCGAGCCCCAGCTCCTCCAGCAGCGACTCCGCCACCTCGCGCCGATGCGGCTTGCGGCCGTCGACGTGCAGGGCGGTGCCGGCGGCCAGGTACCAGCGGTCGAGCAGGTCCATGTCGGAGCGCCGGAGCAGGGCGCCGATCCGCATCATCGACCAGCCGTAGGACCACTCCCGCTCCCACGGGTGCTTCTTGCCCTCGGCTCGGTTGATCTCCTCGAGGGAGAAGAACCGCCAGCGCACCTCCAGCCCCGTCTCGGCGCGGACCTCCCGGATCCAGAGCGACGCCTGGTACGCCCACGGGCACATCACGTCGAAGTGGAAGTCCACCGCCGCCGGTCTGTCTCGCTCCTGGTCCGGTCCTGACATCCGCTCCCCCGCGATCGTCGGTGGCGCCATCCTGACACGACCCCCGTCGGCAGGCGCCTGTGGTACGCCATGGCGATGGTGTTCGCCACCCCCCTCGTCGTCACCGGCCCGGCCCGGACACCCCGGCAGATGCTCCAGGACCAGAGCTTCGACGGGCACAGCAGCGTCCACGACCAGGCCACCGCCGACCGGCTGGGGCTGGCCGGCGCCCCGATCGAGGCCCCCACCCACTTCTCCCAGATCGACCCGCTGGCCGTGGCGGTCTGGGGCCAGCGGTGGTTCGAGGAGGGGTGCGTGAGCGCGCACTTCCGCACCATGGTGGTGGAGGGCGAGGAGGTGACGGCGACCCTCGAGACGGTGAGCCCGACGCTCGGCCGGATCAGCGCGGCCAAGGCCGACGGCACCCCCGTGCTGGTGGGCACGGCCGGCGTCGGGTCGGACGCCGCGGAGGCGTCCGAGCTGAGCCAGCGGCTGGCCGCTGCCAAGGCTCCGGGCGAGCTCTTCATCGTCGATCGCCTGCAGGTCGGGCAGGCCGCCGGGGTGACGCAGCGCACCGCGGTCGATCTCGACACCCCGAACGGGACGCTCTACCCGTTCTCGCTCCGGGAGAAGCTGGCGGCCATCACCGAACCCAGCCCCTGGTACGACTCAGCCGACAACCCCTGGAGACGCCCCATCCTCCCCGTCGAGATGGTCAGCGTGCTCACGCAGAAGACGGGGGTCGACCTGCCCGTCCGCGGCCCGGCCCTCGGGCTCTTCCTCGACCTGGAGGTGCGGATGCTGTCCGGACCGCTCTTCGTGGGCCAGGAGTACCTCCTCGACCGGGAGGTGATCGGTCTGGGCCAGAGCCGTCGCACGGAGTCCTATTGGACCCGCACCACCGTCACCGACGCCGCCTCCGGCGCACCGGTGGCCGCGGTCACGCTGCACTCCGGTGTCTTCAAGGAGTCCTTCCCCGACTACCCCGCCGACCGGCTCTGATCGCCGTACCCTGAAGCCATGCGCTCGGAGCCGCTGCCCGTGATCGCCTGCACCCTCGACCCCGTCGAGCTCCCAGGGCGGATCGCCGCATGGAAGGCGATCGTGGCGGGCGCAACCGCCCGCACCACCACCGACAGCGGCGCGACGCGCCTGGAGCTGGGGACCGCCGTCGACGTGCGCGAGCTCGCCACCCTCGTGGCGGCCGAGCAGGCGTGCTGCGCCTTCTTCGCCTTCGCCATCACCGTCGACCAGCGTGGGGTGGGGCTGGAGGTGCACGCGCCCCCCGATGCCACCGGGCTGATCGACGAACTCCTCAGCGCAGCACCACCGACGCCTGACGGCTGAGCAGGCGGCGGGTCCAGGGCGCCATCCGCGCGGGAACCCCGCCGCCCGGCCGGATCCTTCCCGGGAATGGATGGAGGCGGCGGTCGGGTTCTCTCGGGCGTGCACGACTCGGCCGACGATCTGACGCGGGCCCGGCACCGGCGGTTCTCCGAGGTCGTGCTCCCGGAGATCGATCTGCTCCTTCGCGTTGCCCGGACGTTGACCCGGCACAGCGCGGAGGCCGAGGACCTCGTGCAGGACGCCCTCGTCAGGGCCTTCCGAGGCATGGATGGATTCGACGGCCGCCACCCTCGTGCGTGGCTGCTCACCATCCTCCGAAACACCCACATCAACCGGAACCGCCGCCGACGCCCGGAGCTGATGGACGACCCCGATCAGATGATGGACACGGTGGCCGACCCGTCGACGACCGGCGGCAACCCCGAGGGCCTCGTGGTGGGGGCCACCTTCGACGCGGTGGTGGAGGATGCCTTGCTCCGGCTGCCTGTGGCGTTCCGGGAGACGATCGAGCTCGTCGACATCGACGGACTGGCCTACGCGGAGGCAGCCGCGGCGCTCGGGGTGCCGATCGGGACCGTGATGAGCCGGGTCCATCGGGCGAGGAAGCGAATCCGCGATCGGCTGGCCGTCGCCGACCTGGCCCCTAGGAGCCCTCGATGAACTTGCTCTCCCGGTTGCTCTCCCGCCGCCGACACCTGAGCTGCCACCAGGTGGCGGAGGTGCTGCAGTCCTACCTGGACGGTGAGGTCGACGACCTGACCGGCCGGAGGATCGCTCACCACCTCGAGGACTGTCGTCGTTGCGGGCTCGAGCTGGACGTCTACCGGTCCATCAAGCAGAGCCTGGCCACACGGGCCGACGTGGACGACGCCTCGCTCGAGCGCCTTCGGGGGTTCGGACGGCGCATCCTGGCCGGTCCCGACGGGCTGGGTGAGGAGCCCGGTGGCTGAGGCGCCGACCGTTCCGGGATCCGTGCGGAAGCGTTGGGTGCTGGCGTTGCTCGGCGCGCCGCTGCTGGTCATCGGGGCCGTCCTCTTGGAGGTGGTGGGCAGCGCCTGGGCCAACTCCCCCCTCCCCAGCTGGGCCGAGGTCGTGCCGTTGCAGTGGCCCAACGGGGCGCGGGTGGTGTGGTGGCTGGCCGTGGCGGCCGCCGCCGCCAGCTTTCGCGTGTCCCTGCGCAGGGTGGGGGTGCCGACCCGAGCCCTGGCCGACGTGGTGACCGTGCTCCCATTCCTCGTCTTCGCCGTGGGCGTGGCGATCAGCGCCGACTGGGCCACCTGGCACTGAAGGCGGGAAGGCGACGGAGCGGCGCCGGGTTCCCTCTCCGTGCGCACCACCGTGCTCGTCGCCGTTGCCACTGCGCTGCTGGCTGGCGCGTGCTCCGCCGACGAGCAGCCCACGGCACCGGGTGCCGGACGAGCATCGGGTGGCGTGGCCGTCTACCAGGTCCCCAGCAGCCCGGAGGAGCCCGGTCCGTCGGCCCTGCGCGACGAGGCAGGGGGCTGGACGCCGATGATCGATCCGGACGAGCTGGTGTCGGGTTCCACCGCCCGACGGGATCCCACCCATCGACAACCCCCGGTTCATCTCGGTCGGTGCGGTGGACTTCCTGGCCGACGTGGAGCCGGTGATCAGCCTTGAGGTCGCCGGTCACGCCCGGGCCTACCCCCTGCAGGTGATGACCTGGCACGAGATCGTGAACGACACCGTGGACGGCCGTCCCGTGGCCGTCACCTACTGCCCGCTGTGCAACAGCGCCGTGGCGTTCGATCGGCGGTCGGCCGGCCGCACCCTGTCCTTCGGTACGTCGGGAAGGCTGTACCGATCCGCCCTGGTGATGTACGACCGGCAGACCGAGTCGCTCTGGACCCACTTCGACGGCCACGCGGTCGTTGGCCGGCTGACCGGCACGCAGCTTGATCGGATCCCGACCGCCATCGTGTCCTGGGCCACCTTCCGAGCTGCCCACCCGGCCGGGCTGGTGCTGACCCGCGACACGGGCGTTGACCGCCCCTACGGCCGCAACCCCTACCCCGGCTATGACGACGTGGACAACCCGCCGTTCCTCTTCAGCGGCGAGGTCGACGGCAGGCTCGCCGCCAAGGAGCGGATCGTCGGGATCGCCCACGAGGCCGACCCTGTGGCCGTCGTGCTGCGCGACCTGGCCGCCGCCGAGGTGCTGACGCTGGAGGTGGGTGGGCGACCGGCCGTGGCCTTCCACCGACCCGGCACGGCATCGGCGCTGGACGACGGGATGGTCGCGAAGGGGCGCGACGTCGGGGCCACCGGGGTCTTCCGGTCGACGGTCGCGGGCCGAGCGCTGTCCTTCGACAGCACGGAGGCAGGGTTCCGGGACCGGCAGACGGGGAGCACCTGGACCCTCCTGGGAGAAGCGGTGGCCGGTCCGTTGACGGGGCGCAGGCTCGAGCGGATGGATGCCGTGGACACCTTCTGGTTCGCCTGGGCCGCCTACCGCCCCACCACGCGGCTGGTGCCGTGAGCGAGGGCCGGACGGTGGCCGCGACCGTCGACGTCGAAGAACAGCTGGGCGGCCGCGATCTGCACGGCCATCGACCAGGAGGGGTAGGCGTGGACGGTCTGGGCCAGGCGCCCCGCGAACACGCCAGCTCGGATCGCCAGCGCCACCTCGTGGACCAGCTCGCCGCCGGTGGGACCCACCGCCGTGGCGCCCAGGAGCCGGCCGCCCCCGGTGTTGCCCAGGAGCCGTCGGGGTCCCGCGATCAGCTTCAGGTAGCCGTCGGTGCGGCCGCTGGCGATCCCCCGGTCGAGCTCGTCGAAGGGCACGACAGCCACCCGACCACCCTGCTCGGCCGCCTCCGCCTCGGTGAGGCCGACGTGGCCGACCTCTGGGTCCGTGAACGTGACCCACGGGATCGCCGACCGGTCGAAGCGCTGGGGCCGGAGCCGGTGCCAGCGCGACAGGGCGTTGTTGGCGGCGATCATCCCCATGCGGGCGGCCGCGTGGGTGAACTGCAGTCGACCGGTGACGTCGCCGACGGCCCACACCCCCGAGGCGCTCGTGGCCATCGAGTCGTCCGTCTCGATGAACCCGCGGTCGTCGAGCGTCACCCCGATCTCCTCCAGGCCGAGCCCCCGGCTGGCCGGGTGGCGGCCCACGGCCACCAGCACCCGCTCGGCGTCGAGGGTGACGCCGTCAGAGAGGTGCAGGCGGGCCGCCCGTGGCAGCGCCTCGGCCTTCTCGAGGCGAGCACCCAGCCGCAGCGCCACGCCGTCCGCTTCCAGGGCTCGACCCACGATGGCAGCGGCCTCGGGCTCCTCGCGGGGCAGCAGCCGCTCCTCCGCCTCCACCACCGTCACTGTGGTGCCGAGCCGGGCGAAGGCCTGGGCCATCTCGACGCCGATGGGACCGCCGCCCAGCACGACGAGCGATGCCGGACGCCGGGCGAGCGAGAACAGGGTCTCGTTGGTCAGCGGGTCGATGGCGTCGAGCCCGTCGATCGGGGGGATGGCAGGGCCGGCGCCAGTAGCCACAACGATCCGGCGGGAGCGCAGCACCCGCCCGTCCACCTCGACGGCGCCGGGCTCGACGAACGCCGCTCGACCGTGGACCACCGTGACGCCCTGGCGGGCCATGGCGTCGTCGTCCTCGGAGCGTGCGATCACCTCCACGGCGTGGCGCACGCGGTCCATGGCCTCCTCGAAGGTCGACCCGTCGGCCGCCGCCGCCAGCAGCGCCTTGGACGGGACGCATCCGGTGAAGGTGCAATCGCCCCCGACGGGACCGTCCTGGAGGAGGACGACCGATGCGCCCCGACGAGCGGCGGCCTGGGCAGCCGAGAGGCCCCCGGCCCCGCCACCGATGACGATCAGGTCGGGGCGGTCGCGGTCCACAGGGGTGCCAACCCGGTTGCGCGGGCCACCATTCCAAGCCCGCGTCGGCGCGACGTGGTCAACTGCGCCCCCATCCACCCGTGAGGGAGCCGATGCGCGGTCTGACCCGGACGATCATGGCCGCAGTGATCGGCTACGTCGCGGGTCTGCTCCCGTCGGCTGGGCTGGCCAGCCGGCTGGCCGGCGGGACGGTCGACCTCCGCGTCCAGGGATCGGGGAACCCTGGAGCCACCAACGCCGCGTCCGAGCTCGGTGCTGGTTGGGGGGCGGCAGTGCTGGTCTTGGACCTCGGCAAGGGAGCAGCGGCGGCGGCGGTCGGGCGCGCCGTCGGCGGGGACCCGGGGGGCTATGCCGCCGGAGCGGGTGCGATCGCCGGACACGTGTTCCCGATCTCGGCCCGGTGGCGGGGCGGCAAGGGGGTGGCCACCTCCGCCGGGTCGACCCTCGTCCTGTTCCCCGCCTACTTCCCGATCGACGCCGCAGTGGCGGGGCTAGCGGCGACGGGCACCGGGGACGCCGACCAGGCCATCCGGATCAGCAGCCTGGTGTGGGTGGGCGCGGCAGTGCTCTGGTGGCGTCGGCGCTTGCCCAACGCGTGGGGCCCGCCTCCCTCGCTGGGGTTGCCGGCCTTCGCCACGGCGGGGGCCGCCCTCATGCTGGGCCGCCTCGCCATCAACCGAAGGGCTGCAGCGCACTGACCGCCGCGGCCGGAAGGTGGCAGAGTGGGGCCGCACACCAGGCTGAGGGGGAACAGGCCGTGCGGCAACAGGACCGAGGCCAGCCTTGGTGATCCACGACCCGATTGCCGGCTTGGCCGTGATCGTGGCCATCGGTGTGGCCGGCCAGCTGGTCGCCGAACGCCTCCGCATCCCGTCGATCATCGTGCTGCTCCTGGCCGGGCTCGCGGTCGGCCCTGGGCTCGGGTGGATCGATCCCGACGCGCTGTACGGCGACCTGCTCTTTCCCGCGGTGTCGGCCGCCGTCGGGATCCTTCTGTTCGAGGGCGGGCTGAGCCTTCGGTGGCGGGAGATCGGCGGGGTGCGGCTGGTGCTGCTGCGGCTCCTGACCGTCGGGGTGGTGATGGCGGGCGTCGTGGGCGCAGCGGCCGCGTGGACGGTGGGGGGCCTGCCCGCCGGACCGGCCGTGCTCTTCGGCGCCATCATGGTGGTCACCGGACCCACGGTGGTGGTGCCGCTGCTCCGGCAGGCTCGCCTGCGACCGCGCGTGGCGCGCGTGCTGCGCTGGGAGGGGATCTTCGTCGACCCCATCGGCGCCGTGCTCGCCGTGGTGGTGCTCGAGGTGCTCGTCGACGGCGACGGGGGCGCCCGCGACACCGCCGTCGCCATCGCCACCACCACCCTGGCGGGCACGGCGGTCGGGCTGGCCGCCGCCGGGATCCTCCTGGTGGCGCTCCACCGGAAGCTGGTCCCGGACCACCTGCGGAACGCCGTGGCCTTCGTGACGGTCCTCGGGGCCCTGGCGGCCGCCAACGAGATCTTCCACGAGGCGGGTCTGGTGGCCACCACGATCCTCGGTGTCGCCCTGGCCAGCCAGCGTCGAGTGCGGATCCGTGGGATCGCGGAGTTCCACGAGAGCATCGCCGTACTGCTCGTCCCGCTGATGTTCATCCTCCTGGCTGCCCGCGTGCGGGCCCCGGAGCTGAGCCGCAACCTCCTCCCGGCGCTCGGCGTCCTGCTGGTCCTGGTGGCCGTCTCGCGGCCGCTCTCGGTGTGGGTGTCGACGATCGGGTCGAACCTGCGCTCGCGCGAACGCGCCTACATCGCGTCGATGGCCCCTCGCGGGATCGTGGCCGCGTCGGTGTCCGCCCTCTTCGGCCTCCGGCTGGAGCAGCGCGGGGTGAGCGGCGGTGCCGATCTCGCGGCGCTGACCTTCCTCGTGGTGGCCGGCACGGTGATCGTGTACGGCGCTGCCGCCATGCCACTGGCCCGCCGGATGCGCATCGACGTGCCCGAGCCGGCCGGCTTCGTGCTGGTGGGGGCGCCCCAGTGGGCGGCGTCGCTCGGAGAAGCCCTGGCCGACCACGGCGTGCCCGTCCTGGTGGTGGCCTGCGATCTGGAGGACGGCGAACGAGCGGCCAGTCGCGGCCTGCTGGCCTACACCGGCCGACTGCAGAGCAGCGACCTCGACGAGGCCGTGCACGCCATCGGTGCTCGCGTCGCGCTCGTGGCGTCGCAGCGCGAGGAGGTGGCGGCCTTCGCCACCGATCGTCTCGGTCACCTCATCGGCTCCGCCAACGTGCACGTGGTCGCCGCCGACGACGCCGACCGAGACGCCCGTCGCGATGCGCCGCGCGAGCACTGGGGACGCCTGGCCTTCGGCGGGCGGATCACCCTCGCGGACGCGATGACGCGGTCAGAAGCTGGCGCGTTCTGCTATCCCTGCACCGTCGACCCCGGCCAGAGAGCTCCGGACTGCGCACCGCTCGTCGCCCTCTCGGACGACGGCATCCCGACGCTGGTGGACGATGACGGCGCGCCCGCGGGCACGCTCATCGTCCTGGGCACACCTTCTCCGGCGCCGGGGGACCGTCGAGAGGCGCTGCGCCCCCTGCGCGCAACTCGGAACACGCCCCGCTAGGGTCGCGGCTACCGAGTACTGCTCGATCCGGTCGCCCACAGGCGCCTGCGTGAAGGGTGGCCCCGGAGAGGGCAGTTCGTCACGAAGCGGCGGCACCCGGTTGCTGCAGCGGCGCCGTCGGCGCCTCTGTCCCCGCGAGGCTCTCCGCCTCGCAGAACGGAGGTCCCTCGTGGACCCCACCACGGACGACGTCGGGCTGCCCGAGGTCCTGGTGCAGATGGGCAGCCTCCTGCTCACCGAGGAGACGGTCGACAGGGTCCTCCAGCTCGTCACCGAGCTGACCGAGCGGACCGTGCACAGCGCCTCAGCTGTGAGCGTCACGCTGAACGAAGCAGGCAACGGCGCCCGCACCAGCAACGCCAGCGACGAGGTGGCCCGCCGGCTCGACGAGGTGCAGTACGGCTCCGGCGTCGGTCCCTGCCTCGAAGCCCTCGGGACCGGTTTGCTCGTGAACGCCCGCCTCGCGGACGACGGCGACCGGTGGCCCGCCTTCACCGCCGCCGCCCGAGACGCCGGCATCGGGTCCATCCTCTCGCTCCCGCTGCGGGTCAAGGACACCCCCCTGGGTGCCCTCAACGTGTACTCACAGAGCCCGGAGCGGTTCGATGACGTCGAGGAGACCACGGCGTCGCTCCTCGCCCAACAAGCCAGCGCCGTCCTCGCCAACGTCGTCGCCCTCGAGAGCGCCACGAACCTCAACCGACAGCTCCGGGAGGCGCTGGCGAGCCGTGATCTGATCGGGCAAGCCAAGGGCATCCTGATGGAGCGGCAGGGCTGCGACAGCGAGGTCGCCTTCGATGTGCTCCGGCGAGCCTCTCAGCGCACGAACCGGAAGCTCCACGACGTGGCCAACGACCTGGCGGCCTCTGTGGCCAAGGCGGATGCTCAGCGGTGACCGTCGCCTCTCTGGCCTCGATCCTCGAAGCCGGGCGCGTCCGATCCGGACTCACCGCCCAGGGGTTGTGGCTGGGCTACTGCGCCATCGGGGGACAGGGAACGCCTGAGGCGATCGACCGGTTCCTCGACGGCCGTGCCCTCCCGGATCGCGGCGACTACGACGTCATCGTCCAGGCCCTCAACGACGCCTGCATCGAGGGCGAGGCGATCGAGCTGATCCCCTACGCCGAGGAGCTCGACGGCTGGCCCGGTGCCTGAAGGGCTTTGGTAGAGTCAGTCCGGTTTGAGCAGTCAGGCCCTCCCGCCCCGCCGAAGGACCAGAATGCCCGAGCGCAGCCCCCAGGGCCCCAACGGAGCTCAGCCCCGCCACGGCGCTGAGCTGTCCGTTGCTGAGGACGGAGACCACGAGGCGTTGATCGTCACGGTGGCCGGGGAGATCGACCTGGCGTCGGCCAGCTCGTTGGAGGAGTGCCTCACGGCTGCCATCGACCAGGCCCCTCGGGTGGTCGCCGACCTCGGGGGCGTGACGTTCCTCGACTCCACAGGCTTGAGCGTCCTCGTGCGAGCCGTGCAGCGCGCCGAGGCCCGCCAAGGCGAGCTGCGGGTCCGCCGTCCGCCAGAGCAGGTGCGCCACCTCCTCGAGATGACGGGCATCGACCAGATCCTCCCCGTCGACGACAGCTGACCCGACGCCCGCTGGGCACGAGGGCTGCACCGGCCGGGCGAGGGGTAGGCGGAGGCGGTGCCGTCACCCGGAGCGTCGACTGAGGAGGCCGAGGACGAGGTCCGCGACCGCGTGGCCCGCCTGTTCCGCCGGATCGAGCACCTGTTCTACGTGGCGGTGGCCGCGTCGCTGGCCCTGGCCGGCGCCATCCTCTTCGGGCAGGTCCTCTACGAGTTCGGCGAGGAGGTCCTCAGCGAGGACGCCGCCATCACCGACGCTCTGCTCCACGTCCTCGACGGCCTGCTGTTCGTGTTCATCATCACCGAGCTGCTGCACACGGTGCGCGCCGTCATCGCGGAGAACGTGCTCTCCACCGAGCCCTTCCTGATCGTCGGCATCGTCGCCGCCATCCGGCGGATCGTGGTCGCCACCGCCGAGGCGGGCGAGAGCGGAGCCGAGCGCTTCAACGACCTCATGCTGGAGATCGGTGTGCTCTTCGGCGGGGTCGTCGCCCTCGGGCTCACCATCTTCCTCATGCGCCACACCAGCTCGCCCGAGCCCGTCCCCGCGCACGAGGCCGACGACGCCACCGGGTCGCCCTAGGCCCCGACGAGCAGCTGACGGACCCCGGCCGCACCACGTGAGCCTTCGCCCGGGCGAGGCTCGTTGCCCGATGAGGCATGCTGCCTGGCATGGAACCGGGCGAGTTCGACGGAACCATCGGCCGCTACCACTGGGAGTCCGAACCCTGGTGGCCGGACGAGCCCCGCCCGCCGGCGGGTGCTCCCAACGTGCTGATCGTGCTGCTCGACGACGTCGGCTTCGCCCAGGTCGGCTGCTTCGGCTCGGACATCGACACCCCGCACCTGGATCGCTTGGCGGCGGGGGGGCTGCGCTACTCCAGCTTCCACACCACTGCCCTCTGCTCCCCCACACGCGCGTGCGTGCTCACCGGCCGGAACCACCACGCGGTGGGGATGGGTCGCATCGTCGACCTGGCGATGGGGTTTCCCGGCTACGACGCCCGCATCCCGCGATCCTGTGGCCTGCTTCCCGCCATGCTCACCCCCCACGGCTATGCCGCCTACGCCGTCGGCAAGTGGCACCTCACGCCCGAGGACGAGGAGCACGCCGGCGCCCGCCGCGATCGCTGGCCCCTCGGTCGCGGCTTCGAGCGGTTCTACGGGTTCTTCCCCGGCGAGACCCACCAGTTCGTGCCGGCGCTGGTCCACGACAACCACCCCGTCGACCCCCCGGCGGGGTACGACGACGGCTACCACCTCACCGCCGACCTCGTCGACCGCAGCATCGAGTACATCGAGGACCTGCGCCACGTCGAGGTGGACAAGCCCTGGCTGCTCTACCTCACGCCCGGTGCCTGCCACTCCCCGCACCAGGCACCCCCCGAGTGGATCGAGCGCTACCGCGGTCGCTTCGACCGGGGCTGGGACGCCTGGCGCTCCGACACCCTGGCCCGACAGAAGGCCTCGGGCCTCCTCCCGGAGCACACCGAGCTCTCCGAGCGGCCCGACTGGGTGCCGGCGTGGGACGACCTCGACGTCACCGAGCGCCGGGTCTACGCCCGCTACATGGAGGCCTTCGCCGGGTTCCTGTCGCACACCGACGACGAGCTCGGCCGGCTCCTGTCGCGCCTTGAAGCGCTGGGGGAGCTCGACGACACCCTCGTGATGGTGCTGTCCGACAACGGCGCCTCCTCCGAGGGCGGTCCGGTCGGCTCGCTCAACGATGCGCGCGTCTGGAACGTGCTGCCGCGGACCGTGGCGGAGGCCGACGAGCGGCTGGCGGAGATCGGGGGGCCGCGGATCCACAACAACTACCCGTGGGGCTGGACGGTGGCGGGCAACACCCCATTCCGGCGGTGGAAGCGGGAGACCCACGAGGGCGGGGTGGCCGACCCCCTCATCGTGCACTGGCCACGAGGCATCGCCGCCCGGGGGGAGGTGCGGCACCAGTACGTCCACGCCGTCGACCTCGTGCCCACCATCCTCGAGGTGATCGGCGTCGACGCGCCCGACTCGGTGGCCGGCGTCGAGCAGCGGCCGCTCGATGGCACCAGCTTCGCCTACACCTTCGCCGACGGCGGCGCCGCCGAGCGCCACACCACCCAGTACTACGAGATGTTCGGCTGCCGAGCCCTTTACCACGACGGGTGGAAGGCGGTCACCTACCACGAGATCCAGTCCGACGACCCCGGCCTCGATCACGCGCAGTGGGAGCTCTACGACCTGCGGGCCGACCCGTCCGAGTGCCACGACCGAGCCGCCGACGAGCCGGACCGGCTGGCCGCGATGGTGGAGCGGTGGTGGGAGGAGGCCGAGCGCAACCAGGTGCTGCCCATCGACAACCGGCCCTTCTCGGAGATGGTGTTCGGCCGGCCGTCGGCGGTCGCCGAGCGCTCCCGCTACACCTACTGGCCAGGGCGGGCGCCGGTGCCCGAGAGCGTGGCCGTCAACGTGCGGAACCGGGCCCACCTCATCACCGCCCACGTCACCGTCCCTGCGGAGGTCGACGCCCTAGCGGGCGTCCTGGCCGTGCAGGGCTCCGTGCTCGGCGGGTGGTCGTTCCACCTCCTTGCCGACGGCCGGCTCGTGTACGTCCACAACCTGGCCGGCTGGCGCTCCTACCGGGTGGAGGCATCGGTGGGACCCGACGGGCGCCTGGCTCCGGGCGACCACCAGCTGGCCATCCGGTTCACACCGCCGCTCGCCGAGCTGCTGGTGGACGGTGAGGTGGTGGGCTCGGGAGAGGTGAAGCGCACCGTGTGGAGCCGGTTCTCTCTCACCGGCGCCGGCTTGACGGCTGGCTGGTCACCGGACTTCTCGCCCGCCGACGAGGACTACCGGGGCCGGTTCGAGTTCACCGGCGTGCTGCACCGCGTCGAGGTCGACGTCGAGGGCGCCGCCCAGGTGGACGCCGACGCCGAGGTGGAGGACATCATCTCGTCGCAGTGACGGCGCCGTGGGAGCCAGCGCCTTGGGCCGTCGACGGCGGAGGGGCGTGACGCGGATCGCGGCGGTCGGCCCGATCGAGCAGGACGGCGGCTGCGGTCACGCCGACACCGAGGACCGCGACCGACCGAGGCACTCCCAACGCGGTGACGAGCAGGCCGCCGACCATCACGCCGAAGAGCTCCGCGCTGCTGCCGGCGACGTAGTCGGCGGAGAGGACCCGCCCGTGCGCTCGCGGGGGAGCCCCACGCTGGAGGACCGTGCGCGACGGACCGGAGATGACGGCGGTGGCCACCCCCCAGAGCGCCACCCCGACGAAGGCCACCCCCACCCACGGCGTGCTCAGATACACGATGGAGGAGAGGCCCGACGCTCCCACCCCCAAGGCCACCCACCCGAACGACGCCAGCCGCTCCCCCACCCGCGCCGCGATCAGGCCCCCCGCCACCAGGCACAGGCCGAACGCCGTCTGCAGGGCGGCGAAGACCTCCTCGGACCGGTGGAGCACGTCGCGCACGTAGAGCGGCTCGGCCAGCAAGGCCATGCCGTAGAGGAGGTGCACGGCGAAGGTGCAGGTGACGGTGCGGCGCAGCACCCCGGTGCGGCGGATGAGGCGCCACCCCTCGAAGGCGTCGCGGAGGCGGACCGGCGGCCCCTCGTCCTCACCTTCGGCCAACGGGACGGCCCGCAGGTGCACGAGCGGGAGCACGAGCAGGCCGAGCGCATACGTGGCGGCGTCGAACATGAAGGCTCCCCGGAACCCGAAGGCGGCGATGCCCACGCCCGCCGCCACGGGCCCGAGCACGATGGCCAACTCGTCGGTCAGCGACACCAGCGCGTTGGTGCGGGCCAGCTGGTGCTCCTCCACCAGGCGGGGCGGCATCGACTGGAGCGCCGGCAGCGAGAGGGCCATGGCGATGCCGTGCAGGGCGCTGAGCAGGGCCAGGGTGCGGAAGTCATCGGCAGCCAGCAGAGCCAAGGAGGCCACCACCCCCACCACCTTGGCCAGCGCCAGCGTCGGCTTGGGCCCCACCCGGTCGATCACGGCGCCGGTCACCGGACCAAGCAGCACCCCGGGGAGGGCGAACGCGATGCCGAAGAGGGACACGTCGGCGGCGGTGGCGTCGTACTCGTAGGCCGCGTAGCCCCAGATGGCGACGATGGTCGCCCACGATCCGATGGCGCTGAGCGCCTCGGCCCCGAGGAACAGGGCGATGCGAGCGGTCGGGGAAGCGGAAGAGCGCCGCACGAGGAGCAGGCTATGGCCGTACGCTCCCGGCTCCCGAGCGGGTTACTGGAGCGCCAGCGAGCCCATGTTGCGAAGCACCTCGTTGGGCCGATCCGGGTCGGTGACCACATCGACGACAGACACCACTTCGGAGGCGAGGGCGCGCTCCAGCGCCGGTCGCAGCTGGTCGGCGGACTCCACCCGCTCGCCGTGGCCACCGAGGGCCTCGGCCAGGCGGTCGTAGCGCGCCACGGTGAGGTCGGTGCCGTGGGTGGCGCCGAACCACTCGGCCTCCTCGTAGCGGACGTCACCCCAGGAGCCGTTGTTGGATACCACGATCACCGGGGCCGAGCCCGCCCGCACGGCCGACTCGATCTCCATGGCCGTGAAGCCGAAGGCCCCGTCACCGATGAGCGCCACGGTGGGCCCGTCGGGTCGGGCCAGGCCAGCGGCCACCGCGTACGGCACGCCCACGCCGAGCGTGCCAAGGGCGTCGGAGGTGAAGAGCACCGATCCGGGCTCGGTGGCCTCCACGAAGGCGAGGCCCCAGCCCAGGATGTCGCCGCCGTCGATCACGGTCGTCTGGGCCCCGCCGCCGCGCTCGGCCGCGAAGGCGCACACCTCGCGGGCGAGGAACCCCGGGTGCACGCCAGTGGCGCTCTGCTCGGTCTCCTCCACCCAGTGGACCCGGGACGCGGCCGCGTAGCCCGCGGCCTCGTCGCGCCACGCCGTCTTGGGCTCGGCCGTCCAGGCGTCGGCCATCTGGCGGAGCACGACGGCGGCGTCGCCCACCAAGCCCACGTCGGGGGTGCGGTTCAGGGCCAGGCCAGCCGGTTCGCAGTCGATCTGGATGATTTTGTGATCGGGGCGCCAGAGCGGGTCGTGGCCGAAGAGCAGGTTGCCGTTGAAGCGGCTGCCGACGATGAGCACCACGTCGGCGAAGGCCACGGCCACGCCGCCGTGGAGGAGGGAGGCCAGGCAGCCAGGGTGGGAGTCCGGGAGGAGGCCGCGGCTGTGGCTGGTGGTGGTGACCGGGATCCCGGATGCATCGGCCAGCTCGCGCAGCGCCTCGCCGGCGCCGGCCCAGAAGGCACCGCCTCCCGTCACGATGACCGGACGCTCGGCCCCGGCCAGGAGCCGCACCGCCTCCGCCACCGCACCGGCATCGGCGGCGGCCGCCGCCTGGGCGGGCATGGTGCCCTCCCAGGCCTCAGCCGGCGCGGTGAGCACGTCGGTGGGAAGGTCGAGGTACGCCGAGCCGGGCCGGCCCGTCCGCGCCGCCAGCAGGCCCTCCCGAACCAGCGGCCCCAGCGACTCGGGGGTGGTGGCCCCCCGCACCCACTTGGCCACCGCTCGAGCCACGGACTCCTGGTCGCAGTCCTGCACGGCGCCCTTGCCCCGCAGGGCCAACGGGGTCCGGCCGCCCAGGGTGAGGGTGGGGATCCCGGTCGACTGGCTGTTGGCGATGCCCGTCACGGCGTTGGTGAAGCCCGGTCCGGCCGTCACGCCGGCCACGCCGGTGCGACCGGTGCAGCGAGCCCACCCCTCGGCCATGAACACCGCTGAGGACTCGTGGCGCACCGACACCAGATCGATGCCCATGGCCGTGCAGCCGTCGATCACGGGCGCCAGGTGGCCGCCGGGGAGGAAGAACAGAGGTGACACCCCCGCCGCGTGCAGGGCCTCGGCCACCACGGTGCCCCCGTGGTGCGCAGGGACCTTCTGGTACCCGCCCGATCCGCCTCCGAGCAACGTGTCCGACATCGGTGCCTCCCCAGCGCTGGCCCTGTGGGCCTCAAGTTGGCACGCTAGCCATATCTAACACTAGCGTCACGTTCACCATCGACGGCTGGGGGTCGCGACGTGCACGGACGGACAAGGCGGGTCGGCGCGGTCGTTCTGGCGCTGTGGGCAGCGGGTGCGGTGCTGGCTCCGGCGTCGGCCGGCACTGCTCCGGAGTTCGTCCTCTCTCCCGAGGGCAACCACCTCTGGATCTACGACACCGCCACCGGCGAGCACCAGCTTCTGGCTCGGGCGGTCAACGGCGGCAACCCCGGCGCCGAGGCGCCCAACGGACTCCGTCGCGACATCAACGGGCAGGTCTGCACGTCCCCGGACGGAACGCACATCATCACCGGCGAGGACACCGTCCTGGCCGACGAGGGTGGGGGCGACGGTGGGAGCAGCCACGACCCTCGGATCGCCGGGTGGGGCTACTTCCGCATCCAGGGCGACACGCTGGGCCAGATCAGCATCGAGCAGGTCGGGAAGCTGGCCCCGGAGGCGGGCCGCGGCCCCGGCTACACCGGCGACCCCGACAACTACGGCTGCGGGTTCCTCGACGCCAGCCGCCTCTTCACCACCGCCATCGGGAACACCCTCCCCGGCGAAGACGCCAACGGCCAGCTGCTGCTCTGGTTCGGACCCTTCGAGCAGGGCTTCCGTGAGGAGGCCCCCACCGACGGCGGCGCTGGCTTCCTGGTGGGAGAGGTCGACCACTGCCAGATCGACGACACCCTGGCCACCGCCGGTGGGCTGACCGTAGCCCCGGACGGCACGATCTACGTCGCCACCAACCGACCCGACGACAACGACAACCCCGGCGCCATCTGGCGCTTCTCCGGCACCTGGCCCACCAGCTTCGAGCAGTGCACCCCGGAGTTCGTGGAGGCCAACATCACCAAGGAGCTGCTCATCCCGTCCGTGCCTGGCCTGCCCGCCGACGTCCGCTCCCCCACCCCCTCGGCCGTGCTGGTGCTCCCCGGCGGCAACCTGCTCGTGTCGAGCGTCTTCAGTGGGACCGTGTCCGAGTACACGCCCGAAGGCGACTGGGTGCGCGACGTGTACCCCCTCTCGCCCGTCACGCCGCCCACTGGGCCCACCACCCAGACCCCCTTCGGGTTGGCCCGCACCTCCGACGGCTCGTTGTGGATCGCCGACCTCGGCATTGCCATCGCCCAACCGGCGCCCGGCCAGGGGTCCCTGATACGCGTGCGCTACGACGGCGAGGACCCCTCCCTCCCCGCCGAGACGGTACGGGATGGCCTCACCTTCCCCGACGGCCTCGGTGTGTACCGGGGCACACCCGCGTCGACGCCTGCGCCGACCCCGTCGGCACCGAGCCCCGCCCCCGCCGGACCCGACCCGGACCCGCCCCGCCCCGGTGGCGGATCCATCCCGGCCACGGGTGCCGAGGTCCCCGTGCTGGCGGCACTCCTCGGACTGGGCATGGCGGCTGCAGGTCTGCGCCTCGGCCGCCGAGCGTCACGATGAGGCGGCTCTCGGCCCTGCTGGCGGTAGCGGCGGTCCTCGCCCTCGCGGCGCCCAGCGCTCCCGTCGAGGCCGGCGCCCTCCCCGAGGCGGTCGCCCCCCTGCCGTGTCCCGCCTGGTCGATGTACGGACAGAACCCGCAGCGGACCTTCGCCACCGAGTGCGACTCCCCCATCACCCCTGCGAACGTGGCCACCCTGATCCCGGCCTGGTACCACGACACCGAGCGACCCATCACGGCAACGCCCGCGGTGGCGGACGGCGTGGTGTACGTCGGGTCGTGGGAAGGGATCTTCTACGCCTTCGCCGCCGACGACGGCGCGGTGCAGTGGGCGTTCGAGGTGCCCGAAGCGCCAGGGGCCACCTACGGGCCGATCATCTCGAGCGCCGCCCTCACCGACGTGACCTTCGACGATGGCGCCCAGCGGCGGCTGGTGGTGTTCGGTTCGGGCGGGTACGTGTACGCCCTCGACGCCACCGATGGCGAGCAGGTGTGGCGGCACGACGCCACCGCCGGGCGAGTGGAGACCCCGACCGAGTACGAGTCGTCGCCCGTCATCGTCGATGACATGGTGCTCATCGGTCGCGACACCCACAACGAGGCCGTCGACCTGACGGGTGGCGTGCGCGGAGGGCTGGTGTCGCTCGACGTGCGCACCGGCGCCGAGATCTGGCGCTTCGAGCCCGAGCTCAACGAGCCCGGCACCGGGTGCGGCGGGATGTGGTCGTCTCCCACCGTCGACATTGAGCTCGACCTGGTGTTCATGGGCACGGCCAACTGCCCACACGAGGACTCCACCTGGACCGCCCACACCAACGCCGTGACCGCCCTTGAGCTGGCCACGGGCCAGCCGGTGTGGTCCTTCCAGCCGAGCAAGCCACCCGACGACGACACGGACTTCGGGGCCACCCCCAACCTGTTCGTGGACGCCGGCGGGCGCAAGGTGCTGGGGGCGGGCAAGAAGGACGGCACCTACTACGCGCTCGACCCCGCCACGGGGGACCTGCTGTGGTCGCGCCACGTCGTCGACCCCGCCCCCAACATCGGCGGGTTCATCGGCTCCCCCGGGGTGTGGGAGGGACGGGTGTTCGGCGGCACGGCCCTCGGGACCCCGCCGTACTTCCATGCCATCGACGGCGACGACGGCGAGGTCGCCTGGCAGGGTACGGCCGGCCCGTCCTACGGCGCCGTCGCCATCGTGAACGGCGTGGTCTTCACGCCGGCGCTCGACGACCTCTTGAAGGCCTTCGATGCCGACACCGGTGCCCTGCTGTGGGCCACGCCGCTTTCCGGCCCGGGCTCATCAGGTCCGGCTGTCTACCAGGACATGGTCTTCATCGGGGCTGGGACCTCCACGTCCGACGCCTGCGCCAAGGACAACCCCACCGACGCCCTGTGCGTGTTCCTGTTCGATCGGGCGCTGGGCCAGCTCGGCGGGCTGCACGCCTATCGGCTGGCCGCCGGTGGGGACGACGCCCCGAGCGACCCTCCCAGCGATCCCGGCGACGGCGACGGGAGCAACGACGACCTCGGCGGCACCGACCAGGGAGCCGGGTCCGACCTGCCGCCCCGAGACGTCCGCCCCGGATCGCTCCCGGCTACGGGCGGAACGGCCCGCTGGCCGGTCGTGGCCGCTCTGGCGGGCGCGGCCGTCGTCCTGTGGCGCCTCCGCCCGTCGACATCGGGCTGAGGCGGCGCTCAGCGCGTCACGATGGCGTCCACCAGCCCCCAGGCCTGCGCCGTGGTGGCGTCGATCGGGCTCCCCGAGAGGGCGAGGCGGGCCGTGCGGTGCCGCCCGATGCGCCGGGGCAGGCTGACCGTCCCGCCGGCGCCGGGGACCAAGCCCAGGGACACCTCTGGCAGGGAGAAGGTGGCGCCGGGGTCGGCCACCACCCGACCGGCGAAGGCGGGCAGCTCGATGCCCGAACCCACGCATGGTCCGTGGACGTGCGCGATCACCCGATCCGCCACCGCGGCGATTGCCCGGCCCACGCTCTGACGGAGCCGCAGCAGGTGGGCTGAGGCGGGGTCGGTGAAGGTCCCGAACTCGTCGAGGTCGCCACCCGAGCAGAAGGCCGCACCCTCGCCGCGGAGGTGGACCTCGCCGATCGACGGATCGAGCGCGGGGAGGCGGAAGGCCTCGACCAGCGCATCTCGCATCGCCGCGTCCAGCGCGTTGCGCACATGGGGCCGGGTGAGGGTCACCTCCAGCACCCCCCCGCTGCGCTCGACCCGGACCGGATCACCCTCCGGCGGGCGCTCTCGGCGCGGGCGTCCTGCCCGCCACGCTGCGAACTCCGGCCCGCCCTGCAGCGCCGAGTACACGGCCGACTCGCCCATCAGCCCGTCCTCGATGCCCTGCCGGTCGGCACCACGAAGCAACCCGGCGAGGGCGGCGGCGGCGATCGGGTTGGCGGCCACGCTGGCCTCCACGCCGCGCCGATCGGGGTCGTCGGGCAGCAGCACCACGTCGCATGCCGCCCGCCCCGGCGCGGTGTCGGGGTCGTGGGAGAGCCCCACCACGACCGCCGGGATGCCGGCATGGATCTCGGGGAGGACCGCACCCCCCTCGGGGAGGTCCACCAGCACGATGGACCCCTCGTCGATCACGGGATCGGCGACGCCGACGATCCAGGCGACGAGGTGCTCCGGCGACAGGTAGGTGGTGGTCATGGCGGCGACGCTGGCGGCGAGGGCCGGCGGAGGGCCATTGTCGCACCGTGACCGCTCCCGCTCCCGACGACGCCGACGGCCAGATCGCCGCGTGGGCAACGTCGGGTGCCATGGCCCTCACCCGCGGTCCTGGCGGCCGGTGGCTGGGCCCCCCGTCCGGGCTGGTCCCCAAGCTGACCGCCCTCGCGGAGCGGATCGCCGCCCGGACCGCCGAGCTGGGTGCGGCCGTCGAGGTCGATCCGCTCGTGCTCCTCGCCGAGCGGGCCGCCATCTGGTCCTTCCCGCCCGGTGGTGAGATCAGCTGCGGCGGGGGCACCCACCTCCTCCCCACCGCTGACGGCCGATGGTTGGCCGTCACCCTGGCCCGCCCCGACGACGAGGAGATGATGCCGGCGTGGCTCGAGATCGACGTCTCCGGAAGAGACCCGTGGCCGACGGTGGCCACGGCGCTGGCGGGCCGCACCGCCACCGAGCTGATGGACCGAGCGGTCCTGCTCGGCCTGCCCGTCGGGGCGCTCCCCCGCCACCCCCCGACGCTGGCTGACCCGGTGCGCCGCACCCGTCTCGACGACCCCAGCGCTCCCCCCGCGCTCCGACACCTTCTCGTGATCGACCTCAGCTCCCTGTGGGCCGGTCCGCTGTGCGGATCCCTGCTCGCCCAGGCCGGCGCCACCGTGGTGAAGGTGGAGTCGACTCGGCGCCCCGACGGGGCTCGTGGCGGTCCGGCCGCCTTCTTCGATCTCCTCAACGCCGGGAAGCGATCCGTGGCCCTCGACCTGACCCACCCCGCCGGCCTCGAGGACCTGCGCCGGCTGATCAGCGCGGCCGACGTGGTCATCGAAGCCTCGCGACCTCGGGCGCTGCGCCAGCTCGGCATCGACGCCGATGCCCTGCTCACCACGGGACGACCCCGGGTGTGGGCGTCCATCACCGGCTACGGGCGCGACGGGGTCGACGGCGACCGCGTGGCCTTCGGCGACGATGCGGCGGTCGCCGGTGGCCTCGTGACGTCGGACGGGCGGCGCCCCCTCCTGTGCGCCGACGCGATCGCCGATCCGGCCACCGGTCTGGTGGCGACGGCCGCCGTGCTCGACGCCCTGGCGGCAGGGGGTCGATGGCTGCTCGATGTCCCCATGGCCGCCGTGGCCGCCCACCTGGCTGGTCCCCCGCTCGCACCCGCGCCCCAGACCGTGCCAGCCGCGCCGCACGCCCGAGCTCACATCGGTCGCGCCCCTCGGCTCGGCGAGCACACCCAGGGGGTGCTGGCTGGCCTCAGCTGAACGGCGCAGCGAGGCGCGATCATCGTTTGGCATGATCTCGCCCGTCGGCCGGGCGGACGGAGACGGAGGTGTGAGGACATGGCAGACATCGTGGTGTGCGGCGGCAGCATGATCGGGTCGGCGACAGCCATGCTCTTGGCTCGAGAGGGGCACCACGTGACGGTGCTGGAGGCCGACCCCGCACCGGTGCCCGACGAACCCGCCAGCGCCTGGGACACCTGGCACCGGCGGGCGGTGCCGCAGTTCCACCAGCCCCACAACCTGTTCCCGCGCTCCCGCCAGATCATGGAGGACGACCTCCCGGGCCTGTCGGAAGGGCTCGAAGCGGCCGGCGCCATCTGGATGGATCCGATCGCCTCCCTGCCTCCCAGCATCACCGACCGAGCGCCGCGAGCGGGCGACGAGCGCTTCCGGTTCCAGAACGCCCGCCGGCCCGTCGCCGAGGCGGTGGTGGCGGGTGCCGCCCAGGGTCACGAGGGGGTGACGGTGCGGCGCGGGATCTCCGTGGCCGGGCTGCGAGCAACGCCGCGCAACGGTGGCCCCGTGCAGGTGACCGGCGTCCACCTGGCCAACGGCGAGGACCTCGACGCCGACCTCGTGGTCGATGCCATGGGGCGCCGCACCAAGCTGCCGGAGTGGCTGGCCGCGGCCGGGGCCGGGGAGCCGCATCTGGAGTCGGAGGACTCCGGCTTCGTCTACTACACCCAGTACCTGCGCGGCCCGGAGCAACCAGCGCTGATGGGCCCCGCCCTCACCAGCCTCGGATCGATCTCCATCCTCACCCTCCGCAGCGACAACGGCACGTGGTCCGTCACCGTGTTCGGCTCGTCGTCGGACAAGACGCTGCGGCCGCTGCGCGATCCCGACGTGTTCGAGCGCGTCGTGCGCGCCTTCCCGCGGCACGCCCACTGGCTGGACGGAGAGCGGATCAGCGGGATCGAGACGATGGCCGGCGTGGTGGACAAGTACCGCCGCTACGTCCGCGACGGACGGCCGCTGGCCACCGGCGTGGTGGCGGCCGGCGATGCGTGGGCCTGCACCAACCCGTCGGCCGGTCGCGGCATCAGCATCGGCCTGATCCACGCCCAGACCCTCCGCGACGTCGCTCGGGAGGGGCTAGACGACGCAGAGGCCTTCGCTCTGCGCTTCGACGAGGCCACCGAGACGGGCGTGACCCCGTTCTACCGGAACCAGATCGCCGCCGACCGGGTTCGCTTCGCCGAGATGGAGGCCATTCGACGCGGCGAAGACCCCGCCCCGCCCGATCCGATGATGGCGGCGGTCGCGGTGGCGGCCGGCCAGGACCCCGACGTCTACCGCGGGGTGATCGAGACGCTCACCTGCCTGGCCCTCCCCCAGGAGGTCTTCGCCCGACCCGAGATCCAGGCCGCCGTCGCGCCCCATCTCGGGTCGCTCCCCCATCGTGCAACCGGGCCGGACCGAGCCGAGCTGGAGGCCCTGCTCGCCGGGTGAGGCTCAGCCCTCGAGGAGGACCGCTCGCTCGGGGCAGCTCGACGCGGCGCTCCGGGCAGCAGCAGCGGCGGCCGACCCCACCTCGCCCTTGGTCACGACGCCGAAGCCCTCGTCGTCGGGCTCGAAGAGCTCGGGGGCGAGGCTGTAGCACCGGCCGTGCCCGGTGCAGGCGTCGGTGTCGATGCGGATCTTCATGGGGCCAGGGTACTGCGTAGTCTGACACTGGCGTCATGTTTGGGGACGCCGGTTCCACAGCGAGGGAGACCATGGCCGACTACCAGTTCCTGCAGTACGAGACCCACGACGACGGTGCGATCGTGCGCATCCTCCTCGACCGTCCCGAGGCGAGGAACGCGCAGAACCGCGGCCTCCTGGTGGAGCTCGACGAGGCCTTCCTCCGTGCCGAGGCCGACGACACGTGCCGCGTCGTGATCCTCGGCGGCACCGGTCCGCTCTTCTCGTCCGGCCACGACATGGGCTCGAAGGTGGCCATGGAGGAGTACCAGACCCACCCCACCTCGAAGATCAACGGGGCCACCCGCGTGGGCGCCGAGAAGCGGATGCTCCAGGAGTGGCACTACTACTTCGAGAACACCCGGCGGTGGCGCAACCTGCGCAAGATCACCATCGCCCAGGTGCAGGGCACGGTGTACGCCGCCGGGCTGATGCTGATGTGGTCGCTGCGACCTCATCGTCGGCTCCGACGACGTGGTGTTCGCCGACGTGGTGGGCACCCGACTCGGGCATGTGCGGCCTCGAGTACTTCGCCCACCCGTGGGAGTTCGGCGCCCGCAAGACCAAGGAGCTGATGCTCACCGGCGACAGCATCGACATCGACGAGGCGCACCGCCTCGGCATGGTGTCGAAGGTGTTCCCCGCGGGCCGAGCTCGAGGACCAGACGCTCGACTTCGCCCGCCGCATCGCCAAGCTGCCGACGATGACCGCGCTGATGATCAAGGAGTCGGTGAACGAGACGCAGGACAACCAGGGCTTCTACAACAGCCTCAACGCCTGCTTCACGCTCCACCAGCTCAACCACTCGCACTGGGCCGAGGTCCACGAGGACGGCTGGCCGGCCGCCAAGCCCGAGGACGGCATCCCGTCCTGGAAGGAAGCGCCGCCGATCGTCCCGGCCGAGAAGACCACGGTGCGGGCCGCCGCTCCTTCCTGACACCACCGTTAGATCTGCGGTAGACCTTCACCATGAGTGAGCGAAGCGATCGAATCCTGAGCACGGCTGCTCTGCCCGGCACGGAGTGACCGATCGACTCGCTGCACACCCGCTGACCCGTGAAGTGACGCCTGCGTTAGATCTGGGCTAGAACTGGACGCAGCGCGACAGAGGGGGCCATGCACCGGTGAGCGACATGGAGACGATGGGCGGGGAGCAGGACCCGGAGGCGCTGGCCCACCCGCAGCCGCTGTTCAAGCTGCTGCGCGACGCCGCACCGGTGGTCGACCTCGGCCCCGAGATCATGGGCGGGATGATGATCGTCGGCGGCGACGAGGACGTGCGCCACGTCCTCCAGCACCCGGAGATCTTCAGCTCCGGCGTCGACGCAGTGGACATCGGGCAGGTGCGACCGCTCATCCCGCTGCAGATCGATCCGCCCGAGCACAAGAACTTCCGCAAGCTGCTCGACCCGATCTTCGCCCCCAAGCAGGTCGCCCTCCTCGAGGACGCCACCCGCACGCTCGTGAAGCGACCTCGTCGACGCGGTGACGGACAAGGGCGGCTGCAACTTCCACAAGGCCGTGGCCGAGCCGCTGCCCAGCACGGTGTTCCTCCAGCTGCTCGGCCTGCCCGTGTCGCGCACCGACGAGTTCGTCGAAGCTGAAGGACGGCATCATCCGCCCGCCGGCCCAGACGCCCGAAGAGCGCCTCGAGATGGTCAACGCCACCGGCCAGAAGATCTACGCCGTGCTGCAGGAGGTGATCGACGAGCGCCAGAAGGAGCGCCAGGACGACTTCATCTCGATGTTCCTCGACGCCGAGGTCGACGGGCACCGCCTCACCAACGACGACGTGCTCGACATCGGCTACCTGTTCTTCATCGCCGGCCTCGACACGGTCACCGCCTCGCTCGACTGCATGCTCTCGTACCTGGCGCAGAACCCCGAGCAGCGCGAGCAGCTCGTCGAAGGACCCGTCGCTCATCCAGCACGCGGTCGAGGAGATGCTGCGCTGGGAGTCGCCGGTGCAGGGCGTGGTCCGGATCACGACCCAGGAGACCGAGATCAAGGGCTGCCCCATCCCCGCCCACATGAAGGTGTCGGTGATGCTCGGCTCGGCCAACACCGACGAGCGCACCTGGGACGACCCCGACACCGTCGACTTCGAGCGGGAGGGCAACAAGCACATCGCCTTCGGCGGCGGGGTGCATCGCTGCCTCGGGTCGCACCTGGCCCGCATGGAGCTGCGCGTGGCCCTCGAGGAGTGGCACAAGGCCATCCCCGAGTACTCGCTCAAGGACGGCATCGAGCTCCTGTACACGCCAAGGCCTTCGGGCCGTCGAGAACCTGGAGCTGGTCTGGTGAGCATCCCCCTCGGCGAGCCGCGACTGCTGATCGACGGCAAGCTCGTCGACGCCAGCAGCGGCGCCACGTTCGACAACATCAACCCCGCCACCGAAGCAGGTGCTGGGCCCGGTGGCCGACGGCACGGCCGCCGACATGACCGCCGCCATCGCCGCTGCTCGCACCGCCTTCGACACCACCTCTTGGTCGACCGACCACGCCTTCCGCAAGCAGTGCCTGCTCCAGCTCCAGGCGGCGCTCGAGTCGGAGCAGGAGGAGCTGCGCGCCGAGCTCGTGGCCGAGGTGGGCTGCCCAGTGCTCATCACCTACGGCCCGCAGCTCGACGCCCCGCTGCGCGAGGCCCTCACGTGGCCGGCCGAGATGATCGACCAGTTCGAGTGGCGCCGAGCGCTGCCGAACAAGGACCCCTTCGGCATGGGCGATACGGCCCGCGAGGTCTGGAAGGAGCCCATCGGCGTCGTCGGCGTGATCGTTCCGTGGAACTTCCCCATCGAGATCATCCTCAACAAGCTGGGCCCCGTGCTGGCCATGGGCAACACCTGTGTGCTCAAGCCCGCGCCCGACACCCCGTGGAACGCCACCCGCCTCGGCCGCCTGATCGCCGAGAAGACCGACATCCCTCCCGGCGTCGTCAACGTCGTGGTGTCGTCGGACCACCTCGTCGGCGAGGTGCTGTCCACCTCCCCCGACGTCGACATGATCGCCTTCACCGGCTCCACCGCCACCGGCCGACGCATCATGGCGGCGGCCGCGCCCACGCTGAAGCCGGTGTTCCTCGAGCTCGGCGGCAAGTCGATCAACCTCATCCTCGACGACGCCGACCTCGCAGGCCACCATCCCGGCGGCCTCCGGGGTGTGCTTCCACGCCGGCCAGGGCTGCGCCATCTCCACCCGCCTCCTCGTTCCCCGCTCCCGATACGACGAGGCGGTGGACCTGGCCGCTGCCGCCTTCGCCAACGTCACCTACGGCGACCCCACCGATCCGTCCAACCTGATGGGCCCGGTGGTGTCGAAGGCGCAGCACGAGCGGGTGCTCGGCTACATCGCCCAGGGCAAGGCCGAGGGTGCCCGCCTGGTCACCGGCGGCGGCGTGCCCCCCCACCTGCCCACGGGGTACTACGTGGAGCCCACGCTGTTCGCCGACGTCGACAACTCGATGACCATCGCCCAGGAGGAGATCTTCGGGCCCGTGCTGGTGGTCATCCCCTTCGACGACGACGACGACGCCGTGCGCATCGCCAACGACAGCCCCTACGGGCTGTCGGGGATGATCAGCTCCGGCGACCTCGACCGGGCCAAGGCCGTCGCCCGGCGCATCCGCACCGGCACCCTCGCGCTCAACGGCGGCATCTGGTACGGCGCCGACGCTCCCTTCGGCGGCTACAAGCAGTCCGGCATCGGTCGCCAGTGCGGCCTCGAGGGGCTGGAGATCTTCACCGAGACCAAGACGGTCGGCTGGCCGGCCGGCTGATCGCCCACCACCGAGGAGACGCAGTGCCTGGACCGCTCGACGGGATCCGGATCATCGAGGTCGCCAGCTGGATGTTCGTGCCCTCGGGCGGCTCGGTGCTGGTCGACTGGGGTGCCGAGGTCATCAAGGTCGAGCCGATGACGGGCGACCCCCAGCGCGGCCTGATCACCTCGGGCCTCCTGCCCGGCGGGGCCGGCGGCGTGAACTTCATGGTGGAGCAGCCCCACCGAGGGAAGCGGTCCATCGGGCTCGACCTGGCCCAGGACGACGGGCGCGAGGCCCTGCTGAAGCTGGTGGAGACCGCCGACGTCTTCCTCACCAACTACCTGCCCCAGGTGCGCCGCAAGCTGCGCATCGATGTCGACGACATCCGGGCCCGCAACCCCAGCATCATCATCGCCCGAGGCTCGGGGGCCGGTCCCAAGGGCCCGGACGCCGAGCGGGGTGGCTACGACGCTGCCGCGTTCTGGGCACGGGGCGGGATCGGCATGAGCATGCCGGAGCAGCCTGGCGGCTGGCCCCCGGGTCAGCCCACCGCCGCGTTCGGCGACGTGATGGGCGGGCTGGCCACCGCCGGTGCCATCGCCGCTGCCCTGCTCAAGCGAGAGCGCACGGGCGAGACCAGCGTGGTCGACGTCTCCCTGCTGGCGACGGCCATGTGGCAGGTGTCGCCCATGGTGATCGCGTCGAAGCTGTTCGGCTTCTCGAAGATCCCCCAGGGCGACCGCACCAAGAACCCCAACCCCGGTGTGGGCACCTACCGCACGAAGGACGACCGGTTCATCGCCCTGATCCTCCTGCAGAGCGACAAGTTCTGGACGGACTTCGTCACCCGGCTCGGACTGCCTGAGATGGCCACCGATGAGCGCTTCCTCGACTCGGCGGCCCGATCGCAGAACGGCGAGGCGTGCATCGCCCTGCTCGACGAGGCGTTCGGGAGCCGCACCCTCGCCGAGGTGACCGAGGCCTTCGACGGCTTCGAGGGCGTGTGGAGCCCCTTCCAGACCCTCGACGAGCTCTACGACGACGTGCAGGTGCAGGCCAACGGCTACCTCCCCACCATGACCACCGGCAACGGCGAGGAGATCCAGCTGGTGGCCAGCCCGGCCCAGTTCGACGAGCAGCCCGTCACCGTGGAGCGAGCCCCCGAGCACGGCGAGCACACCGAGCTGCTGCTGATGGACCTCGGCTACGACTGGGACCAGATCGCCGCCATGAAGGAGAGCGGCGCCGTCCTGTAGCTCAGGGCTGGCGGCCGAAGAGCCCCAGCAGCCGAACGGCCTTGTCGGCACCGTCCGCCACCGCCACCGGCTCGCCGAAGAGGCCCGACTCGCGGATCAGCTGCTCCTGCTCCAGGGCGCCGGGCAGCACCGCACCGACCACCTCGGGGTCGAGCCGAGCCTCGTCTCCCATCGCCCGGGCCAGATCCCAGCCGTGCACCTCGGCGTCGGACAGCATCTGCTCCAGGTAGACGCGGCACGGCACGTCGCCGAAGGAGAGGTGCACCTGGGCGTCGAGGTCGGCGTTCCGGAAGGCGCTGGCCGCCTGCGCCTGAGCGGCCCGGAAGGTGGCGGCGGGATCGTCGCCCAGCTGATCGCCCTCGTAGCGGTCGCCCACCTCGGCGATGGTCTCGCCCGCCACCAGGTGCGGCGCCCACAGCTGCTCGCCCAGGACGTGGTTCACCAGGGCCCGCACGTCCCACTCCGAACAGGGGGTGCTGCTCCCCCACTGCTCGGGCCCCACCTGGTCGACCCGGTCGGCGAACCGCCCCGCCGAGCGCTCGAACAGCCCCACGAGATCAGCCATGGGGCCATCCTGCACCGGCGCTCGCGCGATGGCTAGGCCTGGGTGGCCGCGAGGGGGAGGACCCAGGAGGTCCGCGCCCCGGTTCGCCTCGGCGGACGCCTGGACCCGGGCGATGTCGAGGCGGTCGACGGTGTCGTCGACGGCCGGCTCGCTGGCCCCCCGGTAGAACTCCTGACCCACACCCGGTGTCTGCCAGGTCAGGATCCGCGCCTGCTCGGACAGCACCGTGAAGGCATGCGGGACGCCTCGGGGCACGAAGGAGACGCTGCCGGCGGTGAGGTGGGTCTCCACCCCGTCGACGTGCACCAGGATCTCCCCCTCGACGAGGTAGGTGGTCTCGTCGGCTTCGGGGTGGCGGTGCAGTGGGGTCATCTTGCCCCGTGCCATGGCATCTTCGAGGAGGAAGAAGGCCCCGTTGGTGTCCTCCTGCAGGAGCTTCCAGGTGTGGAGCCCACCGCCCAGGAACGACAGCCTCTCGCCTTCGCCGGCTGCTCGGATGATCGGGATCATCGTCTTCGATGTCATGGCTGCCTCGTCTCTCTTGGTGATGAGATCTCTGTCTCATGGCGAGAGTAAGGTATCATGATGAGCATGTCAACCGCCTACGAGCTCAGCGGACGGGTCGAGCAGAAGCGACGCACGCGCACCGCCCTGGTGGAGGCGGCGCAGCACCTCGTGGCGCAGGGCCTCAGCCCCACGGTGGACGATGCGGCCGCCGCAGCATCGGTGTCGCGCGCCACCGCCTACCGCTACTTCCCGAACCAGCACCTGCTCTTGGCCGCCGCCCACCCGGAGACGAGCGCCCTGTCGCTGCTGCCGCCCGACCCGCCGGCCGATCCCGCCCAGCGGCTGGAGCTGGCTGTCGAAGGCTTCCTCGACACGGTCTTCGACAACGTGGAGCAGCAGCGGACCATGCTGCGCCTCTCGCTCGAGGCGAGCCCCGAGGACCGGATGCGATTGCCGTTGCGGCAGGGTCGAGCCATTGGCTGGTTCACGGAAGCGCTGGCTCCGCTGCAAGGCACCTTGAGCGCTGACGAGATCCACCGGCTGGCGATCGCCGTGCGCAGCGCCGTGGGCATCGAGGCGCTCGTATGGCTGACCGACGTGGCCGGGCTGTCGCGGGACGAGGCGCGGCGCACCTTGCGGTGGACAGCCGCTGCCATCCTGCGGGGTGCCCTGGCTGCCGCCGACGACTAGCGGACGCGGCGTCGATCGGCGGTCTCAGTCTCGAGCGGGCCTCGGCTCCCGGGGGAGGCCCAGGACTCGCTCGCTCACGATGTTCTTGTTCACCTCGGTGGTGCCCCCCGCGATGCTGAGCGAGCGCGACGACAGGAGCCCGGTGCCCCACGTGCCGTCGAGGGCGGCGAGCCCCAGGACGTCGAGAGCGGTGACAGCCAGCGCCTGCTCCCCCTGCGACCAGGCCAGCTTGATCACGCTGCCTTCGGCACCGGGCGCCTTGCCGGCCAACGCCGCCCCCAGGGTGCGCTTGGCGAGCAGCTCGAGGTTGCGCGCGTCGATGTAGCGAGCCGCCAGCGCGTCGCGGACCAGGGGCGAGTCCACCGGTCGAGACCCGTCGTCGCCCGGCTGGCGAGCCGCCAAGAGGAGCCGGTCGAGCTTCTGTCGGAGGTTCAGGTACAGGCTGGCGACGCCGGCCCGTTCGTTGCTCAAGGTGCGGGTGGCCACGCTCCAGCCGTCGTCCACCTCACCGAGGAGGGCCGAGCGGGGAACGCGGGCATCGGTGAAGAACAGCTCGCTGAACCCGGTGTCTCCGGCCATGGTGCGGATGGGTCGGGCCTCGATCCCCGATGTGCGCATGTCGACCAGCAGACAGGAGATGCCCTTGTGCTTGGGCACCTCGGTGTTGGTGCGCACGTAGAGCTGGCACCAGTCGGCTCGATCGCCGTTGGAGTTCCACGTCTTCTGCCCGTTGACGACGAAGTCGTCGCCGTCGACCACGGCCGAGCAGCGCAGGGAGGCCAGGTCCGACCCCGCTTCGGGCTCCGACATGCCCTGGCTCCAGATCTCGTCGCCCCGCAGCATCGGACCGAGGAAGCGCCCCTGCTGGTCCTCACTGCCGTAAGCCATGATCGCCGGAGCGATGTTGGCCACACCGATGGCGTTCACGGGCCCCGGAGCGCCCGCTCGGGCCATCTCCTCGCTGTAGGCGATCTGCTCCGGGAGCCCGGCGTCGCGCCCGCCATGGGCCGACGGCCAGGCGATGGCTCCGTACCCCGCGTCCACGAGCGTGGCGTTCCAGCGGCGGTGAGCCTCGAAGGCGGCGACGCTGCCGTAATCGCGCACGGCCTCTCGCACGTCGGCGGTGAAGGTCGTCTCCAGCCAGGCGCGGAGCTCCGAGCGGAACACCTCGGTGGCGTCCTCCTCAGCCACTGGTGGAGCCACCGCCGCGACGCACGTCGCGGTAGGGGATCTCGCGATCGGCTGCGAACTCGCGAGGCATCCCCAAGAGGCGCTCGCTGATGATGTTGCGCTGGATCTCGTTGCTGCCGCCGCCCAGCGACAGGCCCTGGCGCCAGAGGCTGAGCTCGCTGAGCCGACGGGCGGCGGGCTCGGTGTCGGCCGGCCAGGCCGCCGCCCCCCCGCCAGCCAGCTCCAGGCCGATCTCGTAGCGGCGCATCACGTTGGTGGCGCTGTAGAGCTTCAGCACCGACCCCGCCGGGGGGGCCATCTTCCCGAGCGTCACGCCCTGGGTGATCCGGTGGATGAGCTGGCCGCCCACCACCTGCCGCACGTGGGCCTCGGCCACCAGCTGGCGGGCGTGGGCATCCCCGGTTCGACCTTCCTGGCGGACCATCTCCACCAGCGTGTTGTCCTCGCGGGAGGTGTCGTGCCCCTCGGATCGACCGCTGGTGTACGGCGACCCACCACCGACCGCGTTGCGCTCGTGGACCAGCAGGCGGGTGGCCACCGTCCAGCCGTCGTCCACCTCGCCCACCACGTCGGACACCGGGATGGCGACGTCGTCGAAGAACTCCTGGCAGAACTCCATCGACCCGTCAACCTGCCGGATCTGCTCCACCTGGATCCCTGGCTGGTGGATCTTGACGATGAACATGGTGAGACCGCGGTGCTTGGGGACGTCCCAGTTGGTGCGAGCCAGGCACATGGCGTAGTCGCTCTCGGCGGCTCCCGAGCTCCAGATCTTGGAGCCGTTCATCACGTAGACGTCTCCGTCGCGATCGGCACGGGTGAGGCAGCCGGCGAGGTCGGAACCGCCGCTCGGCTCCGAGAGGAACTGCACCCACAGCTCCTCACCCTTGAGGATGGCGGGGAGGTGCCTCGTCTTCTGCTCGTGGGAGCCGAAGTCCACCAGCGTGGCGGCGAGGATGCCGAGGGTGGGGACGTTGAGCGAGACCGGCATGTCGTAGGGGAGCGACTCGGCCGTGAAGGCTCGCTGGTGCTCCATGGTGAGCCCGCGGCCGCCGTACTCGGCGGGGAAGCAGATCCCGGCGAACCCGCCGTCCCACAGCTGTCGCTGGAGCACCCGCTCCTGGTCGCGCCTCCCGGCGCTGCCTCGGTTGCCGGTCTCCTTGTGCACCGGCGGCAGGTTCTCCGCCAACCACACCCGCGCCCGCTCCCGAAACGCTTCCACCGGCTCGATCTCGGCCCCCCCCGTCATCCCCCCACCCCCGCAGCCTGTGGTGATTCCGTGCAGTTCTGACATGGAATCGCCACACCTCCGATGGGGGGACGACCACCCCCGCAGCCTGTGGTGCATACGTTCCGTTTTGGCACGGAATCGCCACAACTTGCGTGGGGGGGGACGGGTGGGGGGTCACGACGCGGCTCCGAGGAGGGTGGTGGCGATGCGCTCGGCGTGCTGCTCGGGCGTGCCGAGGGTCGCTCGGTTGACGGTGGCGCGTCGCAGGTAGAGGTGCAGATCGTGCTCCCACGTGACGCCGATGCCGCCGTGGAGCTGGACGCAGTCCTGGATGAGCTCGGTGGCGTGGGGGCCGATCCACACCTTGGCCGCGCTCGCCAGCTCCGCAGCGTCGTCGGACTCGATGGCCACCGCCCGGGCCGCGGCCGTCGCCGTGGCATGGCTCGCCTCCAGCCAGACCTTGTCGTCGGCCACCCGGTGCTTGAGCGCCTGGTAGGACGACAGCGGACGGCCGAAGGAGTACCGGTCGCCCAGGTACTCGAGCGTGAGCTCGAAGATCCGGTCGATCGCTCCCACCGTCTCGGCGCATTGGAGCACCAGCGCGATCTGCAGCTGTCGCTCGAGGTCGGCTGCCGCGTCGCCGACGCCGCCCAGCACGGCCGACGCGTCCACCGCGGTCCCGTCGAAGGTGACCTCAGCGAAGCGCCGCACCAGGTCGAGGCCGCCCATCGGCGTGATCGTGATCTGGGCGGCATCGACCGGCACCACGAGCTGGGTGGGGCCGTCGGGCGCCAGGGCCGGCACCAGCAGGTGGGCGGCCTGGGCGCCGGCTTCCACCGGGGCGACGGTGCCGTGCAGCGTGAAGCCGCCTGGAGTGGGACGAGCCTCCACCGTGATGCCGTCGGCACCGACCCCGGCATGCGCCCACGCCGCCACGGACTCGCCGCTGAGCAGCCCCGGGAGCACCTGGGCCCGCTGGTCGTCGCTGCCGGCCGCCGCCACCGCGGCCGCCACCACGCTGACCGGTCCGAGCGGGCCGGGGGACACCAGCCGACCCATCTCCTCCGCGACCAGCACGAGGTCGAGGAGCCCGTGCTCGCTCAGGCTCCCGCCCCCGTCGGCCTCGGGGACCAGCATCGACGTCCACCCCAGCTCGGCCCCTCGCCGCCACCAGGCGGCATCGAAGCCGTCGGGATGGGCCTCTAGGCTCGCGGACCGTGGCGACGGGGCATTCGGCAGCGAGGAACTTGCGGGTCGTCTGCTGGAAGAACTCCTGGTCCTCGCTCAGCTCCAGCTCCACTCCCTGCTCCTCGCTTTCGTGGGGTCGAAGGCGCAGCGTATAGTCATCTAACAGCAGTGTCACCATCGCCCAGGGGGACCAGATGCCGTCTCGTCAGCTCGACTTTCCGGTGTTCGACGCCGACAACCACATGTACGAGACGCAGGATGCGCTGACCAAGTTCCTGCCCGACGACTACGCCGGCCTCATCGACTTCGTCGAGGTGCGAGGGCCGCAAGAAGATCACGGTCAAGGGTCGGATCAGCGACTACATCCCCAACCCCACCTTCGACCGGGTGGCGGCGCCGGGCGCGCAGGAGGAGTACTTCAGGGTCGGCAACCCGGACGGCAAGAGCCGCCGGGAGATCATGGGCAAGGCCATCGACGCCATCCCCGCCTTCCGCGAGCCAGGCCCCCGGCTCGAGCTGATGGACGAGCTCGGGCTCGACCGGGCCCTGATGTGGCCCACGCTGGCCAGCCTCGTCGAGGAGCGCCTGCGCGACGACCCCGACGCCACCCACGTCGTCGTCCACGCCCTCAACGAGTGGATGCACGAGACCTGGACCTTCAACTACGAGAACCGGATCTTCCCCACCCCGGTCATCACCCTGCCCATCGTCGAGAAGGCGATCGAGGAGCTGGAGTGGGTGACCGAGCGCGGCGCCAAGATCATCCTCGTGCGGCCGGCGCCCGTCCCCGGGTTCCGCGGTCCCCGGTCCTTCGCCCTCCCGGAGTTCGACCCCTTCTGGGAGCTGGTGCAGGAGAAGGACGTCGTGGTCGGCATGCACGCCTCCGACAGCGGCTACCAGCGCTACGTCAACGAGTGGGAGGGGATCCGCGACGACGAGTTCACGCCGTTCAAGGGCGGCTCGGGCTTCGCGGCGATCACCGACGCCGGCCACCGCTCCATCATCGACACGGTGGCCTCGGCCATCGGTCACGGGATGTGCACCCGCTTCCCGGGCCTGAAGATCACCCCGGTCGAGAACGGCAGCGGTTGGGTCCGCCCCCTCCTGCACGACATGGAGTCGGCCTACTCGTTCAACCCGCACCTCTTCGAGGAGGACCCGGTGGAGGTGTTCAAGCGGAACATCTTCGTGCACCCGTTCCACGAGGACGACCCCAAGGGCCTCTGCGGAGTGATCGGCGCCGACAACGTGCTGTTCGGCTCCGACTACCCGCACCCCGAAGGGATGTCCGATCCCATCACCTTCGTCGACGACCTCGAGGGCCTTCCGCAGGAGGACGTCGCCAAGGTCATGGGCGGCAACCTCGCCCGGCTCATGAACGTGGCCTAGGAGGGGACCGCCACCGG
Source organism: uncultured Microthrixaceae bacterium (assembly GCA_963795165.1). Lineage (GTDB taxonomy): Bacteria > Actinomycetota > Acidimicrobiia > Acidimicrobiales > VFJN01 > VFJN01. The sequence continues at coordinate 2,069,289 of CAWCGT010000001.1, forward strand.
GGCGACCGTGCCTCTCGCATCGTGTAGGAGATCAGCCGTGCCCCGCACCCCCTCGTTCCCCGACTTCACCCCCACCAGCGGCAACCTCATCCGCACCTGCGCCGCCCGCCACGGCGACAAGGTGTTCGGGATCCTGGGCGACGAGCGGCTCACCTACGCCGACGCCGACGACCGGTCGGCTCGGCTCGCCAAGGGGCTCCTGGCCAGCGGCGCCGGCAAGGGCACCCGCGTGGGGCTGCTGGCTCCCAACGGCCCGGAGTGGATCATCGGGTGGCTGGCCGCCACCCGGATCGGCGCGGTGGTGGCCTTGCTCAACACCTACAACAAGGCCAGGGAGCTGGGCTGGATCCTCCGTCACGCCGACATCCAGGTGCTGCTCACCGTCGACTCCCACCTCGGGCACGACTACCTCGAGCGCCTCGAGCTGGCGGCGCCCGACCTGATCGGCCAGCGGCACGAGTCGATCCGGATCGAGTCTCACCCGTACCTGCGCTCGGTGTGGACGTGGGGCGAGCAGACACGACCGTGGGCAGGCCCTGTGGCTGCGCTGTCCGCTCGAGGCGACGAGGTCGCCGACGGTCTCCTGCGGGAGGTGGAGTCCGAGGTCACCCCGGCCGACCCGATGGTGCTCGTGTACTCCTCGGGGAGCACGGCCGACCCCAAGGGTGCGATCCACAGCCACGGCGCCAGCGTCCGGCATGCCCACAACCTGGGGCAGATGCGCGACCTCGTCCCCGAGGACGTCCTCTACACGCCGATGCCGCTGTTCTGGGTGGGTGGCTTCAGCTTCACCCTGATCGCCGCCATGCACGTGGGAGCCACGCTGGTGTTCGAGGAGCAGTTCGAGCCGGCCGCCACTCTGGAGCTGATCGAGCGCGAGCGGGTGAGCCAGGTGCTGGGCTGGCCGCACATGGCCAAGGCGCTGGTCGACCACCCGAGCTTCCCCGATCGCGATCTGTCGGCTATCCGCAGCGGGTCCTACGCCGCCCTCCTCCCCCAGGAGCAGCAAGCGGCGGCCGAGGTTCCCAAGGCCAACTCCCTCGGGATGACCGAGACCCTCGGGCCCCACACGTTCGACAGCAAGGACAACGACCTCCCCCCCGAGAAGGAGGGGTCCTTCGGGCTCTCGGTGCCCGGCGTCGAGCACAAGATCGTCGATCCGGTGACCCTGGAGGACCAGCCGGTGGGGGCGACCGGCGAGCTCTGGTTGCGCGGCTACTCCTTGATGCTGGGCCTTCACAAGCGGGAGCGGGCGGAGACCTTCACCGCCGACGGCTGGTACCGCACGGGCGACGGTGGCTCCTTCGACGGCGACGGGCACTTCTACTTCACCGGCCGGATGGGCGACCTCATCAAGTCTTCGGGGATGAACATCACCCCGCGGGAGGTGGAGCTGGTGCTCGAGGCGATGGACGAGGTGGTGATGGCGTTCGTGACCGGAGTTCCCCACCCGGATCGGGAGCAGGACGTGGTGGCGGCCGTGGCCCTGCGTCCGGGCGTCACGCTCGACGAGGAGGAGGCTCGGAAGCGGGTGAAGGAGGAGATCGCGTCGTACAAGGTCCCTCGGCACATCGCCGTGTTCGCCAGCCAGACGGACCTGCCGTGGCTGGACTCGGGGAAGGTGGACCGGCGTCAGCTCACTGCGATGCTCGAGGAGCGCTTCGCGGAGCGGTGATGGAGCTCGACCCGCTCAGCGAAGAGTTCTTCGAGCGACCGTGGGAGGTGTACCGGTGGCTGCGCGATGAGGCGCCGGCGTACCACAACGAGCGGCTCGGCTTCTGGGCGCTGTCGCGATACGACGACTGCGTCGAAGCCCACCGCGACGTACGCACCTACACCTCCACGCGCGGCCTGACGCTGGCCCAGCTGACCAGCGCCGACTTCGGTGCGGTGGCCGAGAGCGTCAGCTCCATGATCATGATGGACCCGCCGATGCACGACAGAATGCGGAAGCTGGTCAGCCGCGCGTTCACCCCGCGCCGCATCACCGACTGGGAGCCCGTGGTGGCGGCCGTCGTCTCCAGGTACCTCGACCACCTCACCGGGGCAGCCGCCTTCGACGCCGTGGCCGATCTGGCCGGACCGTTCCCCGTCGAGGTGATCTGCACCATCGTCGGCATCCCGGAGGGCGACCGCCAGCAGATCCGCCACTGGACCGACGCCATGCTGGAGCTGGAGCTGGGCAACCCCTTTCCCACCGATGCCGGCATCGACGCCGCCATCGCCATCAACATCTACATGGTCGCCCTGGTGGCCGACCGGCGCCGCTCGACGCCGCGCGACGACATGCTGGGCCACCTGCTCGACGCGGAGGTGGAGCGCGAGGACGGCACCGTCGAGCGGCTCGATGACGTCGAGATCGCCCGGTTCGTCACGCTGCTGGCCGCGGCCGGTGCGGAGACGGTCACCAAGCTCATCGGCAACGGGGTGCTGACCTTCGCCGAACACCCGGACCAGCTCATCCGCCTCCAGGCCGACCCCGCGCTCGGTGCCCCAGCGGTGGAGGAGCTCCTGCGCTGGCGAGCCCCGTCGCAGTACCAGGGGCGCTACGCGCTTCAGGACCGCGAGTGGCACGGGGTGACCATCCCGGCCGGCAGCGCCCTCCTCATCCTCACCGGTGCCGCCAACCGCGACCCCCGCGCCTACGAGAACCCCGATCGTTTCGACATCACCCGCCAGGGTCCGCTGGGCATCGCCTTCGGTCACGGCATCCACTACTGCATCGGCGCCCACCTGGCCCGCCTCGAGGGACGGACGGCGTTCAACGAGCTCTACCGTCGCTGGCCGAACCTCCAGGTCGACGTCGGTGCCGTCCAATGGGTACACATGGCCAACGTCGCCGGGCCATCTTCGGTCCCCGTCACCACCTAGGAGAGAGAGAACCGATGGAGCTTCGTCCCGGTCTTCGCCTCGAGAGCGCCACCTGTGACACCCAGGTCGTGGTCGTGAAGGCACCGAAGGAGGGCGGCGATGTCGACGTTCGGTGCGGCGGCACCCCCATGCGGGAGGTGGGCACGGCCGGCGATCGCGTGGCACCGGAGGGCGACGGCGAGCCCACCCTCCTCGGCAAGCGCTACGCCGACGACGGGCTGGGGATCGAGCTGCTCTGCACGCAGGGGGGAGCGGGCGCCCTCTCCGTCGGCGATGCCCCCCTACTCGTCAAGGGCGCCAAGCCCCTCCCCTCCTCGGACTAGCCCTCCCGCCGACGCCACCTGCAAGGGTGGGCCCATGAGCCGCCTCTTCGAGGAGCTGGACCGCCGGAGCACCCCGATGGGCGAGATCAGCCTCAGACGGCGCCTGGAGCCCACCCTCCAGATCGACGTCTACGAGGCGATGCTCGGCGACGAGCACCTCATGTCGAGCCTCTTCACCACCGCCGAGATCGCGCTGGCGACCCTGGGCCTGGCGGCCACTTCGGGCGATGCGCTGGCTGTCGTGGTGGGGGGCCTGGGCCTCGGCTACACCGCGGCGGCGGTGCTGGCCGAGCCACGCGTCCGATCGCTGCTGGTGGTGGAGGCGCTGGGCGAGGTGATCGACTGGCACGCCAGGGGGCTCCTCCCCCTCTCACCGGAGCTGGCAGCGGATCCGCGCTGCCAGCTCGTCACCGGCGACTTCTTCGCCATGGTCGCTGGTGACCTGCCCTTCGGCCCCGACGCGCCCGCCCAGGTCGACGCGGTGCTGGTCGACATCGACCACACGCCCCGGCACGTCCTCCACCCCAGCCACGCGCCGTTCTACGAGGCGGCCGGGCTCGAGCGGCTCGCCAGCCGACTGCGACCGGGCGGTGTGTTCGGCCTGTGGTCGGATGACCCGCCCGACGCGCGGTTCGTGACCCTGGTGGACGCGACCGTGGGGCCGTGCGAGGCCCACGTAGTCCGCTTCCCCAACCACCACACCGGTGGCGAAGCGTCCAACACGATCTACGTCGCCGGCCTCGCCGCCTGACCTCAGGCCCGGGAGGACCTCAGCTGGCTCTCGGGGAGGGTCCGATGATTCGGAAGGCCAGCTGGCAGGCGGCGGCGAGCTGGCCGTCGCGCCCGTCGTACACCTCCACCCGGGTGACGACGGCTCGCCGACCGCGGCGCAGCACCGTGCCGACGGCGTGCGCGCACCCGCCGGTCACTCCGGCCAGGTAGTGCACGGTGAGGTCCGAGGTCACCACGAGGGCCTGGTCGTCGAGGCCCTCCATCGCCATGCGCCCTCCGACGATGTCGGCGAAGGTGGCCACCAACCCGCCCTGGAGGGCACCCACCGGGTTGGTCAGCGTGTCGTCCACCACGAGCTCCACAGCCAGATCGGCCCCGTCGACCTGGACATCGCGCATCTTGAAGCCCGGCGAGGAGGTGCTGCCCGTTGGCGAGGGCCTTCTTGTGGCGGGCGACGGCGGCGGCCACGTCGGTCATGCCGGCGCCTCGTCGTCGTAGGGCTCCACGAACACAGTGTCGCCGTCGGCAAGCAGCCCGTCGTGCAGCTCGGTGATCGGCTCGCCGATCGGTGGGCACGGCGGCCCGGCTGGCCATGATCCCCTCGCGCTGGCGGAGCGCCAGCATGCTCTCCCGCCGGCCGGAGTACGAGGCGGGCTGCTCCAGCATCCACCGCACCCCTTCTGCGGCCACCTCGCACGGCTCCCAGGTGGAGCGGTCGGCGCCGGGCGTGTTGGCCACGAACCCCTCCGACGCCACCGGGAGATCGATGCGGAAGCAGTTGACGGCGATGGCATCGTGCTGGAGCTGGCGAGCCAAGTCGACCGTCAGGCGCTCCAGGGCCACCTTCGAGATGCCGTACGACATGAGCCCCGGGTAGGGAACCAGCGCCGCCACGGACGAGATGTTGACGATCCGGCCTCCCCCGGCAGCCCGCAGGTGGGGCACCGCGGCGCGCGACGCCACGAACGGCGCGTGCAGGTTGACGGCCATCACCAGCTCGTGGCGGTGCATCGGGATGTCCAGGTCGCCCACGAAGGTGACCGCCGCGTTGTTGACCAGCACGTCGAGACGCCCGAACGCGGCGACGGCGCGCTCCACCATCGCCTCCACCTCGGCGGCATCGGCCAGGTTGGTGGGCACCGCGATGGCGGCGCCACCGGCAGCCCGGATGCGATCCACGGTCTCGTCGAGCGTGCCGGGCGTGCGCTGCGGCGCGTCCGCTGTCGACCGGGCCGCGCAGGCGACCGTGGCGCCCGCCTGGGCCAGGGCAACTGCCACCGCGGCGCCCACACCGCGCGACGCCCCCGTCACCACGGCAACCTTCCCCGCCAGCTCAAACCGGCTCATCGCTCCCCACCGATCTCGTCTTGTGTCGATTCGTCGGGGTCTTCGCATCGGAACGACACAAGACCCAGGGGCCCGGGCATCTTGTGTCGTTCCGTCGTGGTCTTTCCGACAAGACGACACAGGAGCTCATGGGGTGGTGGCCATCCGGGCGAGGGCGGTGACGCCGGCGAGGGAGCGCAGGACGTCGTTGAGGTGGGTGCAGGTCGACGTACCGGTGAAGTCGCCGGCCACCAGGTCGCGGAGGGAGGCGACGGGGTGACCGATGACCCTCGCAGCACTCCCCAGTGCGCCCGGGCACTCGGGCCACGGGAGGACGCGGACGGTGGCTTCAGAGGCTCCCACGACGAGATCACCGGGCGACACGGCGGCCACCAGCGTGTACTCGTGGAGGACGTCCTCGAGGTCGTCGGCACCGAGGTGGCTGTCGCGGAAGTGGACGTCGACCTGGTGGGGGGTACCCGGCACGAGGTCGAGTCGCCGCCGGCGACGCACCGAGCGAGGGGCCATCGGCGGCAGGTCGTGCCAGGCGAGCGGGTCATCGGCGGAGCCGAGATCGGGGGCCGGGGGACCGATCGGGATGGGGAAGATGCCCGTCTGCTCCAGGGTGGCGAGCATGGTGGCACCCCGCTCCCACCCTGCGCACAGATCGGTCATCCGCTCGGCCGCCGACTCCGGGAGGCGGACGTCCTCCTGCTCGCGACTGGAGCCGTAGCTGGAGATCAGGTTGGCCATCGGAAGGTCGTCGAGCAGCTGGTGCAGCACCGTGGCGGCCTCCCGGTGCTCCGGGACCAGCTCGCCCACCCGACCCCGCAGTCCCTTGCTGACGTGGCCCCCCACCAGGCCCTGCAGGGCGGGAAGGGGCGGCTCGACCGTGAGCGCGGTGATGGTGCCGTGGACATCGACGGTGGCCCCGAAGCGAACCTGGTCCTCCACGGCGGTGGAGCCGTCGGCGCGGGTGCGGAGGTCGCGGCCGCAGCCCACCACGTGCTGCGGTCCGCCGGGAGCACCTCGCCGCTGGTCGATGCTCGTGGTGCGCCGCACCGAACCCGGGCGCCGGGGTGGGGTCGACGTCAGCGGGTTCTGTGGACCGTGCGGCAACCCAGCAACGGCGATCAACGGCCGGCTCATGGCTGCGCCGGGATCTGACGGACCATGGCCTCTTGGGCGAAGGAGGCCACCAGCTGGTCGCCCGCGAACACGTCACCGCGCCCGAACGACCGACCGTGCGCCACGACCGGGCTGTGCTGGACCACCAGCAGCCAGTCGTCCACGCGAAACGGCTGGTGGAACCAGAGGGTGTGGGAGGTCACCGCCGTGTGGAGCGCCACCGTGGAGTCAGCCTGCGACAGGCCCGCGAAGGGACGTAGGGCCGTGCCGATGAGCGTGAGGTCGGTGGCATGGGACAGCAGGGCCTGGTGGAGGTGGCGGTCGTCACCGATGCCCGGCGTGCGCATCCACCACTCCAGGCGGGGCGGCCCCGACTCCCGATCGGCCAGGTCGACCCCGCCGACCATGCGGACCTCCCACGGCACCATGGGCACCTCGGCCAGGGAGGCGTCCTCCGGTGGCCCGACCGTTGGTGCCGCGTCGCTTCGGTGCAGACCCTCCTCGTCCACGTGCATCGACAGCACCGCAGCGGAGATCACCTTGCCATCCTGGGTGGCCACGACCTCCGTGGTCCCGAAGGTGCGGCCGTCCTGCAGCTTGTCGACGCGGTAGCGCATCGGCTTGGCCGTGTCGCCCTCGCGGGGAAAGAGGATGTGGAGCGACTTCACCGACTTCTCGGGCGACGCCTCGGTCGCCGCCGACAGCATCTGAGCGAGGATCTGCCCTCCGAACACGCGGTGGTAGCCGATGTCGAGGTTCTGCCCCTCGACCTCACCCGGCGCCACCGGCTCGAGGGACAGGCAGCCAAGGAGGGCGTCGAAGTCGAACGCCATCAGCCCGACGCCTCGGCCACGAGGTCGGCCAGGACCTCGCGTCGCAGCAGCTTGCCGGTCTCTGTGTGCGGGAGGTCAGACCGGAAGGCGATCACGTCCGGTGTCTTCGATGACCGGAGGCTGGCGCGAGCGAAGTCCCGCAGCGCCTCGGCGTCGACCGACTCCCCCGCCCGACACACCACCGCGGCGGCGATGCGCTGCCCCCACTCGTCGTCGGGCATCCCTACCACGGCGCACCTCAGCCACCGCTGGGTGGGAGAGGAGCACATCCTCGATCTCGGCCGGCGCGATGTTCTCGCCGCCGCGGATGATGGTGTCGTCGGCCCGACCCTCGATGAAGAGGTAGCCGTCCGTCGTCGACCCACCCGCGATCACGCGTCGGGAACCAGCCGTCGGCGTCAGTCGTGGCTCCCCGGCCGAGGTACTCCCCCGACACCTGCTCGCCCCGCACCCAGATCTCGCCGTCGCGGACATCGACCTCGATGCCGGGCACGACCTGCCCCACCGATCCGAGCCGACGACGGGCGTCGGCGTCGCCGGCCAGAGCGCCCCGGTGATCGTCCGGCCCGAGCACCGCGATGGTGGAGCTGGTCTCGGTCAGCCCATAGGCGTTCACGAAGTCGGTGCCGTCGAAGGCCGTCAGCGCCGCCTCCAGCACCCGGACCGGCATGCGGGCGCCGCCGTAGGCCAGCGAGCGCAGCGTGGGGGTGGCGGCGGGCGATCCGTCTCCGAGGTGGGTCGACCACCCGAGCCAGCATGGTGGGGACGACCATGGCGTGCGTGATGCCCTCCGCCCGCACGGTGTCGAGCCAGGCCTCTGGGGTGAAGGCCGGGAGGTAGACGAGCCGCCGGGCCGAGTAGAGGTTGGAGAGGATCGTGGCCACACCGGCGATGTGGTACGGCGGCACGCTCACGAGCGTGGCGTCGTCGTCGTCGGCCGACCGCGAACTCCACCGAGCCGATCACGTAGGAGCTGAGGTGGCGGTGGCGGAGGACGACGGCCTTGGGGGCGGCGGTGGTGCCGCTCGTGTAGAGCAGCACGGCGATGTCGTCGCCATCAGCGCTCGGTGGCTCCACCATCTCGGCGGGAACGGCCGTGATGGCTGGTCCACTCGTCGACGGAGAGCACCGAGATCTCGGCAGCCGACGAGCGATCGCTGGTCCTCGTCGGCGATCACCAGCACGTCGTCGTGGGCGGCCAGCAGCGAGGCGAGCTGCTCGGCACCGAGGCGGTAGTTGAGCGGGAGGAAGGGCACGCCAGCCCATGCGCTGGCGAAGAGCGCGACCGGGAAGGCCTCGCTCGCTCGACGCCACGAAGGCGAGGTGTCGGGCACCCCGGCGGCGGAGCACCTGCGGCACCCGACCCCGGCACGCTCGTGGAGCTGCCGAAAGGTGAGCCCCCGGACCGCGCGTGCCGATGCCCAGGCGATCACCGAAGGCCGATGCGACCATCTCCAGCAGCATCAGCAGGGTCATCGCTCAGCCCTCCCGGGTGAGCAGCATCGCGCCGGCGATGGGACCGCCGCCGTTGGCCACCGCCGCCACCTCCACGGTCTTGCCCGGCACCTGACGGTCGCCCGCCTCGCCCCGCAGCTGCAGGCACGCCTCGTGGATGAACCCGAAGCCGTGGAGGCGACCAGCCGACAGCTGGCCGCCGTGGGTGTTGAGCGGCAGCTCGCCGTCGAGGGCGATGCGCTTGCCGCCCTCGATGAACGGCCCCGACTCGCCCTTGCCGCAGAAGCCGAGGGCCTCGAGCCAGGTCATGGTGAGGAAGCTGAACCCGTCGTAGAGCTCGGCGACGTCGACGTCCGCTGGGGTGAGGTCGGTGCGCGACCACAGGTGGGCGCCGGCGTCGCGCGCGGCCATCGTGGTGACGTCGTCGAACTGGTCCCACGACGGCCGGCCCGCGCAGCGCCGTGCCCACCGCCTCCACCCGGGCCACGGGATGGTCGACGTTGGCGGCGTGCTCGGCGGCCGACACGATCACCGCGGTGGAGCCGTCGACCGGGGCGTCGCAGTCGAAGAGGTGGAACGGCGTGGTGATCATCCGCGAGGCGAAGTAGTCGTCGAGGGTCATCGGGTCGCGGTAGATGGCCTTCGGGTTGAGGGCGGCGTTGCGTCGGGCGTTGATCGGGATCATCGCCATCTGCTCCGGGGTGGTGCCGTACTCGTGGAAGTGGCGCTGGGCGATGAGCGCCAGCCAGTTGGCGGCCGAGTAGGCCCGGAAGGGGATGTTCCACTGGAACGGCCCACCCATCTTGGGGGCCTTGCCGCTGACCCTCCGCCCTCCGCGCGCCGATGCCCTGACGCCCGCCGTCGCCCTGCGCGGAGGCCTCGGTGACGGTGCGGTACACGAGCACGTGGCGGGCCAGGCCCGCCCCCACGGCCATCACGGCGTTGACCACCGCGGCGAGCTGGGCCGCGCCCTCGAGGCCGCCGGTGTGCCAGCTGACCTCCAGGCGCAGCGCGTCCTGCACCTCGGGGGTGCCGGGGCCGGAGAAGGCCTCGCCGATCCCGCCAGATCCGGGGTACGTGGCGATGCCGTCGATGTCGGCCGTGGTGAGCCCGGCATCGGCGATCGCCTCCAGGGCCGCCTCGATGGTGAGGTCGAGCCCGGTGCGGTACAGACGACGGCCGATGGCCGACTGGCCGATGCCGGAGATGATCGAGCGTCGCTCGAAGTCGGTCACGAGGTCGCCGGCTCGAAGAGGGGGAACCACACCTCGTCGCGCTGCTCGAAGGCCACCTGCACCGGCATGCCGATGTGCACGTCGTCGGGCGGCGCAGCCCACGACGTTGGTGGTGAGGCGCAGCCCCTCCTGCTCGGGCAAGGCCACCAGCACGATGGCGTAGGGCTCGGTGCCGCCGTCCCACGACTGGTGGTTGACGGTGACGGAGTACACCTCGCCGCGACCGCTCACGGCCTCCGGTGCCAGCTCGCGGCTCCCGCACTCCGGGCAGCGTGGGAGCGGCGGATGTAGGTAGTAGCCGCACGACTGGCAGCGCAGGAACCGGAGCGCCCATCCTCGCCGGAGGTCCAGAAGAAGCGGTTGGTGTCGTCGAGGGCGGGCAGCACCCGGAAGGGCGCGTCGGTCACCCCTTGCCCATCCGCTCGGCCAGCGTCATGGCCGTGACGATGCCCTCGTCCTGGAACTTGCCGGTGCCGTGGCTCACCGGGGTGGTGTCGACGTCGGTGGCCTGGGCCCGCAGCGCTCCCACCGTGCACTGCTCGCGGGGGATGTGGGCGAAGGGGTCGTAGGTGAAGTTCCGCATGGCGTTGAGGTGGGTGATCTTGTTGATCTCGTCGTCGGGCACGGCCGTCGAGGTACTTCATCGCCATCTCCGGCGCGTTCGGCCAGGTGGAGTCGGAGTGGGGGTAGTCGCACTCCCAGTGGATGTGGTCGCCGTTGAGGTGGTGACGCACCTCCATGCCGACGGCGTCGTCGATGAAGCAGGTGAGGATGTGCTCGTTGAACACCTGGCTCGGGAGCTTGTCGCCGAAGTCCTGGTTCGTCCACGCCTTGTGGTGCTGGTACACGTAGTCGATCCGCTCGAGGAAGTACGGCACCCAGCCGATGCCGCCCTCGGAGAGCGCGATGCGCAGGTCGGGGAACTTGCGGAACATCGGCGACCAGACGAGGTCGGCGGCGCACTGCACGATGTTCATCGGCTGCAGCGTGATCATCGTGTCGATCGGCGCGTCCATCGAGGTGATCACCGTCTCCGACGACGAGCCGATGTGCAGGCAGATCACGGTGCTCGGTCTCCTCGCAGGCGGCGAGGAACGGGTCCCAGTGGTCGGTGTGGAAGCTGGGCATCTTCAGCTTCGACGGGTTCTCCGAGAAGGTGACGGCGTGGCAGCCCTTGTCGGCCATGCGCCGCACCTCGGCGGCCATCAGCTCGCGGGTCCCAGATGCGGCGGCACCGCCAGCGGGATCATGCGGCCCGGGGTAGGTGCCGCACCAGTCCTCGACGTGCCAGTCGTTGTAGGCCTGCAGCAGCTCGAGGGCGATGTCCTTGTCGTCGCACGTGGAGAACAGCTGCCCGCAGAACCCGGCGAGGCTGGGGAAGTTCAGCGAGCCGAGCACGCCGTTGACGTTCATGTCGCGGATGCGCTCGTGGATGTCGTAGCAGCCGGGGCGCATCTCCTCGAAGGCGAGCGGGTCGAGGCCGTACTCCTCCGGCACGCGGCCGGCGACGGCGTTGAGGCCCACGTTGGGCAGGGCGTGGCCCTCGAACATCCACACCTCGCGGCCGTTGTCCATCTTCTGGATGAACGGCGCCCGCTCGGCGGCCTCTGGCCGAGAGTCGACCCTCGAAGAGGTCGGGCGGCTCGACGACGTGGTCGTCGACGCTCACCAGGATCAGATCGTCGACCTGCATGTGGAACGCCCCCCGGGTCGAGATGTGACGGCGCTGTTAGATTAGTCGACGGGTCCAACACCGCAACCAGCCGCCCGGGAGGCGAGCGATGCCGAACCGCTTGGCTGCCCATGAGTAGCGTGCTCGGGATGGACGGCCCAGACATCGTGCGCCGGCCGCCCTTCGGCGACAACCCGCTGGTGGGTGAACGGGGCAGCGACACGCAGCGCCGGATCCTCGGCGCCGCGCTCGAGGTGTTCGCTGAGGTCGGCTTCAACGACGCTCGGGTCGAGCTGATCACGAAGCGGGCCGGGTGCTCTCGCCCCGCCTTCTACCAGTACTTCTCCAGCAAGGACGACGTCTTCTGGCGCCTGGCCGGCGAGCTGGGCCACGAGATGGTGGAGCTTGGCGACCTGCTCGCCCCGGTCAGCCCCGATGCCGACGGCGTAGCCGCCCTCGCGCGCTGGATCGACGAGTTCACCACCCTCTACGAGACGTACGCCCCGGTGTTCTCCGCCTTCCAGGCCGCCAGCCGCGACCACACCCCGCTGGTGGAGGGCTCAAGCTCGATCAGCGAGCGGATGGGCGACGCCATGCTCGGAGCGTTCGGCCTCGACCGCCGCACCAAGCGGAACACCACCCTCGCCACCTCGGTGGTGGCGGTCTTGATCCGCTGCAGCTTCTACTGGGCGAGCATGACAGGCACCGTCCAACGACCTCGGCTCATCCAGGGCCTGGCCCAGATCGTGCACCGACTGTTCGCCGGCCCGATCGAGGGCGTCAACATCCTCCCCACCGCCCCCCACCACGCGGTCGCAGCAGGCGTGTCGGCCCCGCCGGTCCCCACCAACGGCGACGGCGACGGTCGGGCCCTCCGTCCGCGAGGCGAGAAGACCCGCCGGCTGCTGCTCGACGCGGGGGCTGCGGTGCTCCCCGCTCGGGGCTTCCACGATGCTCGGGTCGACGACATCGTGGAGCTGGCCGGCGTGTCGCACGGCAGCTTCTACCGCTACTTCGAGAACAAGGACGACTTCTTCCGGGTCTTGGCCGAGGAGGCCAGCGGCGAGCTGATCGACCTCTTGGGTCGCCTTCCCCTCGCCGACGATCCCGACGGGCTGCAGGCCTGGATCGAGGAGTGGTTCAGCACCTACGAGAGCAACGGCGGCGTCATCAGCACCTGGCAGGAGATGCAGACCGCCGGTGACGATCTCATCTCCTTCTCCCAGCAGGTGGCGGCCGTGGTGGTCGCCGACCTCATGTCCACGCTCGACGCCCGTGGCTTTGGCGACCCTCTGGTCGACGCGCTGGCGCTCGTCGCCCTGTTCGAGCGCATCCCCTACAGCGTCCACACCCTGCGGTTCGCCAAACAGACCCGACGCCATCGACGCCATGGCCACGATCATCCGGCGAGGGTTCGTCGGCCTGCCGGCCTAGTGGACTTCGAGTTCACCGACGACCAGCTCGAGCTGCGTGACAACGCTCGGCAGGTCCTGTCGGCGGCCTGCCCCGCCACCTCGGTCCGAGCAGTGTTCGACGGGTCTCTTCCCGACCCATCGCTGTGGTCGACCCTGGTGGACCTCGACTGGCCCGCGCTCGGCATCGACGAGCAGCACGGGGGCATGGGCCTCGGCTTTCTCGAGGTGGGCATCGTCGTCGAGGAGCTCGGTCGGGTGGTGGCACCCACTCCGTTCCTGGCCACCATCACCCAGATGGTCCCCTTCCTGCGTGCAGGGCGTCGCGATGATGCGCTCACCGAGGTGGCTGCGGGGCAGCTCACCGGCACCCTCGCCATCGCCGAGGACGCCGGCTGGTGGCCCGAGGCCATCGCCACCACCGCCCGACCCGTCAGTGATGGGTGGGTGCTCGACGGCGTCAAGCGGCACGTCGTCGACGGGGCCACCGCTCCCGAGCTGGTCGTGGTGGCCCGCTCACCCGGCACCTCGGGCGCCGATGGCCTCGGGGCCTTCCTCGTGCCGGCGGCGTCGGTCAGCGTCGAGCCGACGGCGGTGATCGACCCGACCCTCCCGATCGCCACCGTCACCCTCCCTGAGGTGCGGGTGGAGCTGAGCAGGGTGCTGATCGAACCCGGTGACCCCGCAGCCGCCACCACCATCGACCGGTGCCTGGAGGAGGCCACCGTGGCCATGGCCCTGTCGACGGTGGCCACCAGCCGGGCCATCTTCGAGACCACGCTGCAGTACGCCAAGGACCGAGAGCAGTTCGGTCGACCCATCGGCTCCTTCCAGGCGCTGAAGCACCGTCTCGCCGACGTCTATCTCGCCGTCGAGCGAGCCAGCGCCCTCGCCTACTTCGCCGCCCTCACGATCGCCGAGGACGACCCCCGGCGCGCCACCGCCACATCGATGGCCAAGGCGGCCGCCGGGGAGTGCCAGCGGCTGGCGGTGCGGGATGGGCTGCAGCTGCACGGTGGAGTCGGGTTCACCTGGGAACACGATCTCCACCTCCTGCTCAAGCGGGCCAAGACCGGCGACCTCCTCTTCGGGACCTCCGCTGCGCATCGGGTCCGCCTGGCCCACCTCCTCGACCTGGACCCCCCCATGCTCACCCCGCTCCCCCCCGGGGAGGTGGGCTGACGTGCGGCTGCGGTTCGACGAGTCAGTGGAGGCCTTCCGAGCGGAGCTGCTCCAGTGGCTGGCCGAGAACCGACCAGCCGCCGAGGAGATGGCGGCCGAGCCGTCGGTCTCCACCGGCCACGCCCCGGCGTGGGCTCGTCGATGGACCCGGCGGATGTTCGACGCAGGCTGGCTCGTGCCGGGCTGGCCGCCGGAGCTCGGGGGCGCGACGCCGGGCCCATCGAGACCCTCGTGTACATCGAAGAGCTGGCCAAAGCTCGGGTACCCCGCACCACCAACGTGCAGGGACTCGGCATCGTGGCCCCTTCCATCCTCGACTACGGCTCTCCCGAACAGGTGGAGCAGTACGCCATGCCCATCCTCAGGGGCGAGATGACCGCCTGCCTCGGGATGAGCGAGCCCGGCGCCGGGAGCGACCTGGCCGCGCTGTCGACCCGCGCTGTGCGAGACGGCGACGACTGGGTCATCAACGGTCAGAAGGTGTGGACGTCCGGCGCCAACTACGCCGACTTCTGCTTTCTCTTCTGCCGCACCGACCCCGACGTCCCCAAGCACAAGGGCATCTCGATCGTGCTCGTGCCGATGAGCACTCCTGGGCTCACGGTGCGACCTCTACCCGAGATCGTCCACCCTGAGCACCCCGACCTCAACGAGGTGTTCCTCGACGACGTCCGGGTCCCCGCCGCCAACCTGGTGGGCGAGCTCAACAACGGGTGGGCGATGGCCAACGGGTCCTTGGCCCATGAGCGCGGCATGGTGTGGGTGAGCGCCGTCATGGGCCTGGAGGAGTCCCTCGACCGGCTGCGGGCGGAGGCCCCCGGCCTGCTCGATCGGCTGCCCGCCGCCGAGCGTGCCCTCGCCGTCGACCAGATCGTCCAGGTGGCCATCGACACGCAGGCCGCGCGCTGCCTCGGGTACCGCGGCTTCGCCAAGCTGGCTCGAGGGGGCACCGCCCCGGAGCAGGCGCTCATGAAGGTGTACGCCAGCGAGGCTCGGCAGCGGGTGGCCCTGGTGGCCACGGAGATCCAGGGCGCGGCGGCCCTGGAGGTGGGGTCGGTGGCCATGGATGGGCACCTGAGCGTCGACGAGCCGCAGGGCACCTGGCTGGAGCAGTACTTCATCTCCTTCGCCAACACCATCTCCGCCGGCGCCTCGGAGATCCAGCGCAACATCATCGCCGAACGGGTGCTCGGACTCCCCCGTGGCTGACGCGACGGCGTCGATCGGGGGGCTGCTGGCGGCGCGGGCCGACGATGACCACCCGGGCCTGCGAGCCGACGACGCCGAGTGGACCTGGGCCGAGGTGGTGGTGGAGTCGGCCGCCCGGGCCGACCTGCTCGACGAGCTGGGCCTCACCGCCCGTCACATCGGCGTGCTCCTGCCGAACGTGCCGGAGTTCGTCTTCCTCCTGGGCGCGGCGGCGCTGTCGGGCTCGGTGGTGGTGGGCATCAACCCCACCCGGCGCGGCGACGAGCTGGCGCGCGACATCCGCCACACCGATTGCGCCGTGGTCCTCACCGACGCCGCCCAGTCGTCGCTGCTGGAGGGCCTGGACCTGGGCGGGGCCGAGGTGCGGGTGGTCGACGGATCCGCCTGGACCACCCTCGTGGGGGCCCACCGCGGCGCCGCCGTTCCCGTCGAGCTGCCCCCACCCGACGCGCTCTACCTGCTGCTGTTCACGTCCGGGTCGACCGGGGCCCCGAAGGCGGTGCAGATGAGCCAGGGGCGAGCGGCCCGCACGGCCGCCAACGCCGCCATGGGCTTCACGGCCGACAGCGTCCTGTACTGCGCCATGCCGCTGTTCCACGGCAACGCCCTGCTGGCCAACCTGTTCCCCGGGCTGGTCTCGGGGGCCACCGTGGTGCTGCGACCTCGGTTCTCGGCGTCGGCCTTCCTCGACGACGTCCGTCGCCACCGGTGCACCTACTTCAACTACGTCGGGCGAGCTCTGTCCTACATCCTCGCCCAGCCCGAGACGCCCGACGACGCCGACAACCAGCTCCAGTGGTGCCTCGGCTCGGAGGCCTCCCCCACCGACCGCCGCGCCTTCCGGAAGCGGTTCGGCTGCCCCGTGATGGAGGGGTACAGCTCCAGCGAGGGAGCGGTGGTCATCCAGCCCTTCGCCGGCATGCCTCCCGATGCGCTGGGCCGACCCAACGAGGGCAGCGACGTGGTGGTGCTCGACCCCGAGAGCGGGGCCGAGTGCCCGCCGGCACGGTTCGGGGAGGGTCGAGCCCTCCGCAACGCCGCTGAGGCCATCGGCGAGATCGTGGGCCGCGACGGCCTCTCGTCCTTCGAGGGCTACTACGCCAACCCCGAAGCCACCGCGGAGCGAGGGCGCGACGGGTGGTACTGGAGCGGCGATCTCGGCTACCGCGACGAGGACGGCACCTTCTACTTCGCCGGGCGCACGGCCGACTGGCTGCGCGTCGACGGGGAGAACTTCGCCGCCGGACCGGTGGAGGCCGTGCTGGCTCGCTACCCCGGCGTCGCCGGCGCGGTCGTCTACGGCGTGCCCGACCCTCGCACCGGCGACCAGGTGATGGCAGCCCTGGAGCTGCCCGCCGACGCCTTCGATCCCGAGGCCTTCGCCGCCTTCCTCGCCGGGCAAGCCCGACCTCGGCACCAAGTGGGCGCCCCGCTTCGTCCGGCTGGTCGAGGCCATCCCGCTCACGGCCACCGGGAAGGTGGACCGCAAGCCGCTGCGGGCCGAGCGGTGGGACACCCGGGACCCGATCTGGTGGCGAGCCACCACGGCTGCGCCCTATCGCCGCCTCGGTGCCGCCGACGTCGATGCCCTGCGCCACGCCTTCGCCGACGCTGGCCGAGAGGGGATGCTCACGTGAGGTTCGCCGTCACCCACCCGCTGGTCACCCATCCGTACCACCCCGAGCTCATCTCCGGCGCTGGCATCGGCCGAGTGGCAGCGGCGGCCGAAGCGGCCGGCTTCAGCGGGTTCGGGTTCACCGACCACCCGGCTCCCTCCCAGCGCTGGCTGGAAGGCGGTGGTCACGACGCACTCGACCCGTTCGTGGCCATGGGGTACGCCGCCGCCCACACCACCACCCTCCGCATGATCCCCAACATCGTGGTACTCCCCTACCGGAACCCCTTCGCGGTGGCGAAGGCGGGCGCCACCCTCGACGTGCTCTCGGGTGGGCGCTTCACGCTCGCCGTCGGGGCGGGCTACCTGAAGAGCGAGTTCGCCGCCCTGGGGGTGGACCACGCCGAGCGCAACGAGCTCTTCGACGAGGCCATAGACGTCATCAAGGCCATCTGGACGGGTGACGACGTGACCTTCGAGGGTCGGCACTTCTCCGCCCGGGGGGTGACCGCCCACCCCCGGCCCACCAGCCACCCGCACCCGCCGATCTGGATCGGTGGCAACAGCGGAGGGGCCCGCCAGCGGGTGGCCGACCGGGGCGACGGGTGGTGTCCGTTCCCGGCCCCGCCGATCGTGGCCCGGACCGCTCGCACGGTCGTGCTCGACTCCGCCGAGCGCCTGGCCGAGGCCATCGACGACCTCCGCCGCCGTCTCGAGACCGTCGGGCGGGACCCTGCGTCGATCGACATCTCCTTCTCCAGCGCCGCCGGCGGTGATCCAGCCTCCGACGCCTTCGATGCCGGCGCCCACCTCGAGGGTCTGGCCGCCCTCGAGCGCCTCGGGGTCACGTGGACCCAGGTCGGCCTCCCCGGCGACTCCGTCGAGCACGCCGTCGAGACCCTCCAGCGCTACGGCGAGCACGTCATCAGCTGCATCTGAGCTCCCCGCCCGCGCCGCCGACGGATGGGCAACAATCAGCGCGTGGACTCGATCCCCACGACCCAGTACGCGCGCCACCCGCGATGGGCTCCACATCGCCTACCAGGTGTACGGCTCCGGGCCGGTGGACATCCTCCACTGCGGCGTCCACTGGTGGCACCTCGAGTTCCAGTGGACCGAGCCGCACTGGCGGCGGTTCCTCGAGCGCCTGGGGGCGATCGGGCGGGTCATCCTCTTCGACAAGCGGGGCACGGGCCTGTCCGATCGCATCCCGCCGGGAGAGGTCCCGAGCATGGAGGACCGGGTCGACGACCTGGTGACCGTGCTCGACGCCGTGGGCGTCGCCTCCACGGTGGCCTACGGCGGGACCTACGGCGCCCAGATGGCCATCGCCCTGGCGGCGTCCTTCCCGCAGCGGGTCAGCGCCCTGGTGGTCGAGGACGCCATGGCTCGCCTTCTTCAGGCTCCGGACTACCCGTGGGGCATCACGACCGACCAGGCGGAGCGCACCATCGAGCGCATGGACCAGCACTGGGGCGAACCCGTGAACCTCCAGCTCTCGGCGCCGTCGCCGCGCTCACGAGCCCGAGGTCCGCGAGTGGTGGACCACCATGCAGCGCCTGGCCGCCAGCCCTGGCGCCGCCGTGTCCATCATGCGGATGGCCATGGCCACCGACGTCCGCTCCCTGCTCGGCTCGGTGCAGTGCCCGACGCTCGTGCTGCACCGGCAAGCCAACCGCCTCATCCAGGTGGGCCACGGCCGCTATCTGGCGGACCA
Source organism: uncultured Microthrixaceae bacterium (assembly GCA_963795165.1). Classification (GTDB taxonomy): domain Bacteria; phylum Actinomycetota; class Acidimicrobiia; order Acidimicrobiales; family VFJN01; genus VFJN01. Next base: position 2,087,999 of record CAWCGT010000001.1, read on the forward strand.
CCTCCCGGACGCTCGCTACGTGGAGCTGCCCGGCGCCGACGTCTTCTTCCTCCCGCGCGACGACGTGGCCGACCTCATCGAGGAGTTCGTGACCGGTCGGCCGGCCGCCGCCCGCACCGACCGAAAGCTGGCGACGGTGCTCTTCACCGACCTGGTCGACTCCACCGCCCACGCGGCACGGCTGGGGGATCAGGCTTGGCGAGAGCTCCTCGACCGCCACGACGCTGTGGCCGAACGGGCGCTGCAACGCTTCCGTGGCACGAAGATCAACCCGACAGGTGACGGGCTGGTGGCCACCTTCGATGGTCCCAGTCGCGCCGTGCAGTGCGCAGCAGCCATCTGCGATGGCGTGTCCGGGCTCGGCCTCCGGGCCCGGGCTGGCGTGCACGTGGGGGAGATCGAGGTGCGGGGCGACGACATCGGGGGCATCGCCGTGCACATCGGCGCCAGGGTGGCCGCCCTCGCACAGCCGGGTGAGGTGCTGGCCACCCGTACGGTCGTCGACCTGGCCAGCGGCTCGGGCCTGACCTTCGACGACCGGGGCGACCAGCTCCTCAAGGGCGTGGCCGAGCCCGTCCGCCTCTTCGCCCTCCGCGGCGGCTGATCACCAGGCGTCGATCCGCGCTCGCGCCGCCATCAGCGTGGGGTCCTCCCCCACCTTGAACAGGCTCCTCTGCCCGGCCCGCTGATGGAGGATGGCGATGCGGGTGGAGATGGCCGAGGCTCTGGCGAGGGCGAACACCTCGTACCAGGCAAGGTCCACCAGCGGGCGACCCTGCTGCTGCTCCACGACGGCGACGGCCTGCGCGCTGTCGCCGAAGCCCGGCACCATCGTGGCAGTGAGGTCGGTGAGCACCCCCTCCAGGGCGAGGAACCAGGCCAGATCCATCTCGATGGGGCCCACCGACGCCATGTCCCAGTCGAGGACGGCTCTGGGGCGAGCGGCGACGGGGTCGAACACCACGTTGCCCAGCCGCGCGTCCCCCCACAGCAGCCCACCGGGAGGTTCGGCGGCCGGACGGTTGGCTCGACACCAGGTGAGCACCTCGGCGAGGGCCGGCGGCGGTGACCCGTCGCTGGCCCAGGCCAGGTACTCGTCCCAGTGGTCGAGCTCGGCCGCCAGACCCGCGCGGAGGCCGAGGCCAGCGGATGGGGTGCGGTGGATCGCCGCCAGGGTGACGAGGAAGGCCTCCCACACCCCGCGGCGGGCCGCGTCGTCGGGCAGGCCCAGGAGCCACGGGTCCGCCGACGTGAGCTCACCCGGGATGGACCCGCCCACGTACGGCAGGGTCACGAACGGCGCGCCGAGGAACGACGGGTCGGGTTCGAACCGGGACGGCGAGGCGGTCGGCACACCCGCCGCCCCGACCGTGTCCTGCACCGCCGCCTGCTGCTCGAGGTCGTAGGTGGGGAAGGTCCCCTCTCCGGCGGGCGGCAGGCGCACGACGAGCTCGTCGTCGACGATCAGCGTCTCGCACGAGTACCCGGCCGAGGCACGGCGGATCTCCCCGGCCGGTCGACCGAGCCACCGCTCCAACCCGCCACGGAGGCCATCCAGATCGCGGACGGTGGTGAGCGTCACGGTGCCCTGCGAGAGGAGCGGCTCACAGGAAGCTGCGCTCCTCGGTGAGCCCGAGGTCGGGATGAGGGCCGGCGAAGATGCTCTGGAGGTTGCCGAAGCCCACGCCTCCACCCACGGGATCGTCGATCCGGACGAGGTTGTCGCGGATCTGGTGGACGCGGTGGGCGGACTCGACGTCGGAGCAGTCGGCGATGTGCTCGCCGTCGACGTGGAGGCCGCCGCGCCATTCGCCGTGCCAATGGCCGTCGAACCCGAAGTAGAGGCCGGTGCCGAGATGGAACCCGGTGTCGCCGACGGCAGCGACGCTGATGGGCCGGGCCGAGCCGTCGGCCATCGTGAAGGCGAGCTCCGCCGATCGCAGGCGCCGGTTGCCGTCGTCCACCTCGACCGTCGGCACCACCAACGCGGCCCAGGGCTCGCGCCGCCCGTCGGGGTGCTCGACACCGCCCTGCAGCTCGATGCGCTGCCAGCCGTCGATGCCGTGTCGTTGGTAGTAGGTGTGGAGCCCGTACCGACTGCCGTCGGGGCGCTGGCAGAGGATCGGCGACCAGAGGACGGTGGTTGAAACGCTGCTGGGCCGGGGAGCGTCCTCCACGTCGGCCACCGGTTCGCCCACCATGTAGCGGACCCCCCACGAGTGGTCGCGGGTGGAGACGGCGGTGTCGTCGGTGAGCTCGTAGCGGGTGCCGTCGACCTCGACCCAACCCGAGCCGGTGCCGATCTGGTGGTAGCGGACGATGTCGGCGTCGAGCCGGAGGCCGTCGCGACTCCGGTGGTGCTCAGGCTGCTCGAGGGCCGCTGGCACCACGCCGGTGAAGGTCCACTCGAAGCTGATGGGGAGCACGTCGTTGGCCGCCAGGCTGAAGCGCACAGCCTGGAGGGGCTCGAGCACCTCGTAGCGGATGGGGCCCGTCTCCAGGCGTTCCACCTCCGGCGCCAGACGACGGCTCGACCGCACGGTCCACTGCTGCGTGCCGATGCTGATGCCCGCGTAGGCGTCCAGCACCCCTCGGTTGGGGTACTTGCCCATCCCGAAGGCCAGCTGCACCGATCCGTCCTTCAGCGCGGCCATGGCACACACCTTCTCGGTCCAGGACCGGTCGCTCTGGGCGACGGTGGCGAAGGTGTCGGTGATCTGGTGGTGGAAGGTCTCGTCGGCCGCGACCAATGGTCCAAGGGTGGGCATCAGGCCCGTCCTCTCAGGATGGGGGTGGGGTACGTTCGGAGGCGATGGTGCTGGAGCGCGGGACGGTTTCGCTCGACGGCGTGGTGGCTGTGGTCACAGGCGGCGGGGCGGGCATCGGGCGGGGGATCGCCGGCGGTCTGGCCGCTTTCGGGGCGCGGGTGGCCATCTGGGAGCGAGACGTGGGCACGGGCGCGGCGGCGGCCGAGGAGGTGGGTGGGCTGGCCTGTCACACCGACGTGCGAGACGAGCAGCAGGTCGACGCCGCCCTGGCCCGTACCATCGACGAGCTCGGCGCGCCCACCGTGCTGGTGAACAACGCCGGCGGCGTGTTCCTGTCGCCGCTCCTCGAGACCGCCCCAAAGGGCTGGGACGCGCTCTGGCGGGCCAACCTGGGCCACGTCCTCCTCTGCACGCAGCGGGTGGCGCGAGCGATGGTTGACGCCGGCGACGGCGGGAGCATCGTGAACGTCACCTCGATCGAGGGCACCCGCGCCGCTCCCGGTTACGCCGCCTACGCCGCCGCCAAGGCGGGGGTGATCAGCCTCACCCAGACGGCTGCGCTCGAGCTGGCCCCGCACGACATCCGTGTGAACTGCCTGGCTCCCGACATCACCCTCACCGAGGGCATGCTGACCCTGGCCCCCGCCGGCAGCACCGAGCAGATGGGCCACATCGTGCCGATGGGCCGCGCCGGGCACGTCGACGAGATGGCGGGCGCCGCGGTCTTCCTGGCCTCGGGCCTGTCGAGCTACGTCACAGGGCAGACCATCCACGTGGATGGCGGCACCGAGGCCGCCCGCGGCTGGTACCACCACCCCGACGGCGGTCACTACGTCCTCGGCCCGTCGAGCTGAGCGACCAACCGGAGCCGGCTCACCCGGCGGGGAGGACGACAGGGGGGAGGGGGTGCCGGAACAGCGTGGCGGCGTTCTCGCAGCAGATGGCGCGGCGCTCACCGGGGGGGAGGTGCCCCCATGCCTGCTCGATGACGGCCTGCGTGTCGGGCCAGGTGGAGTCGCCGTGCGGGTAGTCGACCTCCACCATGATGTTCTCCACCCCGATGGCATGGCGGGTGTCGATGGTGGACGGGTCGTCGATGGTGCAGAACCAGAACGCCCGTCGCAGCACGTCCGCAGGGCGCTCCGCCCACCCCAGCCCGTATCCGGACCGGTCGACGAGGTTGTCGAGGCGATCGAGCAGCATGGCTACCCACCCGATGCCACCCTCCGACATGGCGATCTGCAGGCCCGGGATGCGGGCGGGCCAGCCCGACCAGAGCCACTCTGTGCACGCCTGCAGCGAGAGCTGTCCGAAGAGGGTGGCAGCCAGCGGCATGATCGCCTCACCGCAGTCGGGCGGGAACTCTCCCAGACCTGACGACCCCACGTGGAGGCTGACGACCGTCCCGGTGTCGGCGCAGGCGCGGAGGATGGGCTCCCAGTAGTCGGAGAAGATCGACGGGTAGCCCAGCTGGTGCGGGCGCTCGGGGAGGGTGACCGATCGGAACCCGCGGTCGGCGTTGCGACGGATCTCGTCGGCCCCGATCTCAGGGTCAGCCAGCCAGGTGATGCCGAGGGGGATGACCCGGTCGGGGTGGGGCTGCCACCACTCGTCGTGGACCCAGTCGTTGAAGGCTCGGGTGGTGGCCAGGCCCAGCTCGGGGTCGGAGCACTGCGAGTACACGCGGCCGCAGAACCCGGTGATCATCGACGGGAAGCTGAGCGAGGCCCACACCCCGTTGAGATCCATGTCGTGCACCCGCGGCATCGATGTCCCAGCAGCCCTTGCGCATCTGGTCGAACCGGAACGGCTCCACCTTCACCGTCTCGGGACGGCGACCGGCGACTGCGTTCATCCCCACCTGGCTGTGCTGCTGCCCGTCGAACTCCCACACCTCGTGCCCGCGCTTGGTGGTGATGATCCGGGGGGCCCGATCCTGGAGGTGAGCCGGCAACCGACCCTCGAACATGTCCGGCGGCTCCACCAGGTGGTCGTCGACCGAGATGATCGTCGCCAGGACCTCCCTCGGCTCGGGGTCGGGGAGGAAGAGGTCGGCGGGGTCGGCGAGGTCAGTCACGGATGGAGGGATCAGTGCGCAGCTCGCGTCGGGCCATGGCCTCGAACAGGCCGGGGAACGACACGTGGTCGAAGGGAGCGGCGAAGCGCCGGAACACGTCGTCGCGAACCGGCACGCCCGCGCCGAGGGCCTCCACGTGCCAGGCCTGGCGGCAGCGCCACTCGAGCACCACTGAGCGGTGGTGGGCCTGGGCGATGTCGGTGCCCACCACGAGGACGCCGTGGTTGGCGAGCAGCGCCATGCGGCCCTCCCCCAGCGCCTCCACGCACGCCCGGGCGTTCTCTACGGCATCGACCGAGCCGCCGAAGTCGTCGTAGAGCGCGGGATCACCTGGCACCATGGCCGAGGTCTGGTCGTACACGGGCGGCACCCGGTGGAGGTCAGCCCAGACCGTGCCCCAGCGGGAGTGGTTGTGCACCGCCACTCCGATGTCGTGACGGGCCTTGTGGAGCTCGAGGTGCAGCGTGATCGCCGGGGTCACCGTCCACGGGCCCTCGAGGACGTTGCCGTCGAGGTCGATCCGCATGATGTCGGAGGCCCGCACCTCGTCCCAGGTGAGCCCCCACGGGTTGACCAGCAGCGTGCCGTCGGGCTGGCGATAGGTGATGTGCCCGGCCAGGTGATCGTCGTAGCCCTCCCGGAACAGCATCCGAGCCAGCAGGGCTACCTCGGCCTGCGGCGTAAGAGCGGGCAGCGGTGGCGCCATCGGGTTGTGCCGCAGCTCGGTTGATGTCATCGCTCCCCCTCGGCGTTCCTGACACGAACGTTAGTAGGGTCCGGGCGTGAGCGCCTTCAACCACGTCGGTCTCTGCGTGACCGACCTCGCCAGGTCCCGCCGCTTCTATGAGGAGGTGCTCGGCTTCGTGCACCAGCGCGATCTGCCGGTGCCCGACGCCCCCGCCGCCAAGCTGCTCCGCGTGCCCGAGCCGGTGGGGATGACCGCCGTGTACCTCGAACGGGACGGGTTCGTGCTGGAGCTGCTGCACTTCGACCGACCCGGCAACGACCCCCAGCGCGCGCGCTCCTTCACCGAGCCGGGGCTCACGCACCTGTCCTTCAGCGTCGCCGACATCCCGGCTACCTGCGAGACCGTGACCGCCTGCGGGGGCGAGGTGCTCGCCGACACCGACATGGGCGGCGCCGCCATCATGGTCCGCGATCCAGACGGCCAGCTGCTCGAGCTGCTGCCGATGAGCTACCGGGGCAGCTGAGCGCGCCGTGCCCCGCAGGTCACTGGCACGCGGGGTGGCCATCGCCCTGCTGGTGGCGCTGGGAGCCGCACCGGCCGCCGGCGCCGGAGGCGGTCCGCGGACCACCGTCACGGTCCAGGTCGATGGGCCGGGCACAGAGGTCAACCCGAAGCTGGCCGGGCTCTCCTGGAACGCCGGCGACCACCTCCGTCCGGTGGCGGACATCGGAGCCGGATCGATCAGGATCGACGCCTCCCTGGAGGCGGCCAGCTCCGCCGAAGGCGTGCTGGATCTGAGCCGGCTGCTGGGTCGCGTCGCAGAGATCCGCCGGATTGGCGCCGACCCCCTGGTGATCCTTTCCTACATGCCGCGCTGGCTCGGCGAACCGGTGGCAGCAGGCCGCGATCCCACGCGCGTGCCGGCCCCACGACCTCGACCGTTGGGAGGCGCTCATCGAGGAGGTTGTGCGACGGCTGGCCACCGCGCCCACGCCGGCCCTCCGCTTCGAGGTGTGGAACGAGCCCGACCTCCCCACCTTCTGGCAGGACCTCCCCACCGCCTTCTTCGACATGGCCGCTCGGACGCATCGAGCCGTGGCCACCGTCGCCGCCGAGACCGGCCTCCCCCTGCAGATCGGAGGGCCGGCCACCGCGGCCCCTGACCCCGCCTTCATGGCTCCGTATGCCCAGCGGATGGTCGACGAGGACCTGCCGCTCGACTTCGTCTCCTGGCACTACTACGCCAACCACCCCTTCTTCGGGCCCGACGGCAACGAGGGCTTCGTCCCCGACGACGTGTATGCCGCCAACGCCCGCCGCAACCCCCTCGGCTCCCCGCGGCTCTTCGGCCCCCAGCCCGCGCTGGTGGAGGCGTTCCTGGCCCCAGCCCTGGCGGCCACCGACCGGGATCCAGACCTCCTCATCACCGAGTGGAACATCTCGGCCGGCGGCTACGACCTGCGCCACACCAGCCACGAGGGGGGTCCCTTCGTGGTCGGCACCCTCACCGAGCTGGAGCGCGCCGGTCTCGACGGGTCCGACTACTACCGGGCGATCAGCGGACCTGAGGAGCGCGCTGGCGACTGGGCGGCGGCCACCCCCGCCGGTGAGCGGCGACCGTCGTGGTGGGCGCTGCAGGCGTGGAACGACACGGTCGGCGGCACCGTCCTCCCGGTGACCGGCGACGTGCCCGACGAGGGCTTCTGGGCGCGCGCAGCACGGCTCCCTGGTGGGCGGATCGATGTCTTCCTCGCCAGCTTCCGGAGCGACCGCGACACCGCCCGCTCGGTCGACGTGGAGCTGCAGGGAGCCTGCCCCGATCCGATGGCCGAGCTCGGCCGACTCGACCCCTCGTCGCCCGACCTCCGCACCTACCGCCCCGTGGAGGTGATCGACGGAGACTCCATCCACGTCGAGCTCCCCAGCCAGTCGGCCGCCTTCGTGCGCGTGCGGTGTGATCGCGCCTCCAGCGAGCCGGACGCCACCGCACCCTCGACCCCCCAGAGCGGGGCAGACGAGCTCCCGGCCACCGGCGGGTCGCCGTTGCTGCCGACGCTCGTCCTTCTCCTCCCGGGCGCGGCTGGGATGGCCCTGGCCCGCCGAGCTCGGCGACGGTCGCTCAGCGGCGGGGGAGCTTGATGGCGCGGTCGGCGATGATGTTCTTCTGCACCTCGGTGGCGCCGGCGCCGATGGACGTGAACCGCTGCCACGGGTAGTTGTGGGCCGCATGGCCGCCGGCCACGGCGTCGACTCCGCCCTTGGCCAGCAGGCCCAGCGGGCCGAGCAGGTCCACGTGCAGCTCGGCCAGCGCCTGGGACAGATGGCTCCACTGGAGCTTGGCGATCTGGGCCTCGGGGAACGACCGCTCTCCCTTGAGCACCTTCGAGAGGGCTCGGGCGTTGAGCAGGCGGGTGAGCTCCACCTGGGCGTACATCCGGGCCAGCCGATCGCGGAGCCCCGGGTCGTCGAGGGCGTCGGGGTTGTGCTCCTTGGCGGTTCGGATCATGCCGTCCAGATCGGCGCGCAGCCCGATGGCGATCCCACCGGTGCCCGCCCGCTCGTGGGTGAGGGTGCCCATGGCCACGTTCCACCCGTCGCCCTCCTCCCCCAGCCGGTACGCGGTCGGCACCCTCGCGTCGGTGAACACCACCTCGCAGAACATGGCTTCGCCAGTGATCTCCCGGATGGGGTTGCACTGCACACCCGGCACGTCCATGTCGATGATGAGCGCCGTGATGCCCTCGTGCTTGGCGCCTCGGGAGATGGCTGTGGGGTCGGTGCGGACCAGGAACAGGCCCCAGCGCGCCAGGTGGGCGGTGGACGTCCAGATCTTGGTGCCGTTGACCACGTACTCGTCGCCGTCAGCCACCGCCAGCGTGCGCAGGTTGGCCAGGTCGCTGCCCGCCTCGGGCTCGCTGAAGCCCTGGCACCAGTGCTCGGTGGCGCCCACGATGCCGGGCAGCCAGCGCCGCTGCATCTCCTCCGCGGCCCACCGCATGATCATCGGGCCGATCTGCCAGATGCCGTTGGCGTTGTAGATGCCGGGCGTCTTCGACCGAGCCATCACCTCGGAGTAGATGACGTTCTGCATGGTGGTGGCCTCCCGGCCCCCCCACCGCTCGGGCCAGTTGATCGCCGCCCACCGGCCCTCGTGCAGCCGCTGCTGCCACGCCTGCCGCCGGGCCATGGTGCGCCGGGTCTCGTCGGTGTGGCCCACCCCGATCTCCCCCTGCTCGACGAAGTCGGGCAGGTTGGCGTCGAGCCAGGCCTGCAGCTCGGCACCGAAGGCCAGGTCCTCGTCGTCATAGGCGAAGTCCACGGAGCGAACCTAACAGCGGCGTCACCTAGGGTCGCAGCGTGGACTTCACCTTCAGCGAGGAGCAGGAGGCCCTTCGGTCGGTCGCCCGGTCGCTCCTCGCCGAGCAGGCGCCCCCCACCTACGTGCGGGCGATGCTGGACGATCCCTCCGGCATCAGCGACGACCTCTGGCAGCGGTTCCACCAGCTGGGCTGGACGGGCGTCCTGGTGCCCGACTCCGGGATGGGGATGCTGGAGGCCACCGTCCTGGCCGAGGAGATGGGTGCCGTGCCGCTCCCCGGCCCTTGGCTGTCCTCCGCCGTAGCCGGGACGCTCGTGGCCGCCCGCCTGCACGACGATCCCACCCTCGTCCAGCTCACCGAGGGGCAGGCCCGGGCCACCCTCGCCCTCGACGAGGTGGGGACCCGCGATCCCCTCGACGGCATCGCCACCACCGCCAGACGGCGGGGCGACGACTGGCTCCTCACCGGCAACAAGCCCTACGTGCTCGACGGCCACACCGCCGACATCGCCTTCGTGGTGGCCCGCGACGCCGATGGGTTGGCCACCTTCGCCCTGGACGAACCGGTCGGGGACCTCGTGCCGTCGATGGACGTCACCCGCAAGGTGGCCCGCCTCGAGCTCGACGACCGGCCGGCCCGTCGGATCGGACCAACCGGCGACCAGCGGGCGCTCCTGGCCCGCGTCGTCGACGACCTGGCCGTGGTGCTGAGCGCCGAGAGCGTGGGCGCCTGCGATCGGGCGCTCCAGATGGCCATCGACTACGCCAAGGACCGCGTCCAGTTCGACCGGCCCATCGCCACCTTCCAGGCCATCCGCCACAAGATCGTCGACATGCTCCACCAGCTCGAGCTGGCCCGGGTGGCCACCCACTACGCGGCGTGGACCTCGTCGGTCGACGACCCCCAACGGGAGGCCGCCGCCGCCATCGCCAAGAGCGTGGTGGCCGAGGCAGCCGTGATGATCACCGGCGAGAACATCCAGATCCACGGCGGCGTGGGCTTCACCTGGGACGTGGACTGCCACCTGCTGTTCCGGCGGGTGAAGGCCAACGACGTGCTGGCCGGCGGGCAGAGCTGGCAGCGACAGCGGCTGGCGGCCCTGGTCATCGGCTCGGTCTGACGGGCGGCGCAGGATTCGCGAAGATCTTCGATCGACCTGTCGATCGGTGCGGGTGCCGTTCGTCTAGATGGTGAGGCCGGGGCAAGCGCCCGGCACCCAACCCAGGAGGAACCCCATGCCCCAGTACCTGCTCTCGGTCCACAGCCCTGAGGACCAGTGGGACGCGCCGATCGAGGACATGCAGCCGGCCTTCGAAGCCGTGGACGTCTTCAACCAGAAGATCACCGCCGCGGGCCATTGGGTGTTCGCCGGAGGGCTCGAGCGCCCGAGCACCGCCAGCGTGGTCGACAACACCGACGGCAAGAACGTGATCACCGACGGCCCCTACATCGAGGGCAAGGAGCACATCGGCGGGTTCTGGGTCATCGAGGCACCCGACCTCGATGCCGCCCTCGCCCTCGCCGCCGAGGCATCCCAGGCCTGCCAGGGAACCGTCGAGGTGCGGCCCTTCCAATCTGATCCGGCGGGCTGACCAGCGTCGTGCCCCCGACGGACCCGTCCGAGGTGGAGCGCCGGCAGATCGAGCAGGTCTTCCGGAGCGACTCAGGACGGGCGGTGGCCACCCTGGTCCGCTTCTTCGGCGACATCGACCTCGCCGAGGAGGCGGTCCAGGACGCGTTCGTGGTGGCGGTGGAGCGGTGGCCGAGGGACGGCATCCCGCCCAACCCGGCCGCGTGGATCATCACGACGGCCCGGCGGCGGGGGATCGACCAGGTCCGTCGAGAGTCCACGAGAGACGACCGCCAGGCCGAAGCCGTGCGCTTGCACGAACCCGATGCGCCTCGAGAGGTGGGCCCGGTGGCCGACGACCAGCTCCGTCTCATCTTCACGTGCTGCCATCCGGCCCTCGCCCCCGAGGCGCAGGTGGCCCTCACCCTTCGGCTCATCGCCGGGCTGCAGACCCCCGAGATCGCCAAGGCGTTCCTCGTGCCGGAGGCCACCATGGCCCAGCGGATCGTGCGGGCGAAGGGGAAGATCAAGGCGGCCAGGATCCCGTACCGAGTCCCGGCCGATCACGAGCTGCCCGACCGCCTCCGTCCCGTGCTGGCCGTCCTCTACCTCGTGTTCAACGAGGGCTACGTGGCCTCCTCGGGCGACGCCCTGTTGCGGACCGACCTCTGTGCGGAGGCCGTGCGCCTCACGCGAGCGCTGGCGGAGCTCATGCCCGACGAAGCGGAGGTGCAGGGCCTGCTCGCCCTGATGCTGCTCAGCGAGTCTCGCCGCACCGCCCGAGCCGACGCGTCGGGCGCGCTGGTCCGGCTGCCGGATCAGGATCGCACCCTCTGGGACACCGCCCTCATCGAGGAGGGCCAGGCCATCGTGCGGGCCCTCCTGCGTCGCAACACCCCCGGTCCGTACCAGGTGCAGGCCGCCATCGCCGCCGTCCACAGCGACGCCCCTCGGGCCGAGGACACGGCGTGGGGGCAGATCGTGGCGCTCTACGACCAGCTGCTGGCGCTGTCACCGAGCCCGGTGGTGGTGCTCAACCGGGCCATCGCGCTGGCCGAGGTCGACGGGCCGGCGGCGGGACTGGCCGCTCTCGACGGCGTCGACCTGCCCCGGTACCACCTGCTCCACGCCGCTCGGGCCGACCTGCTCGAGCGCCTCGGCCGCCCCCTCGAGGCGGCGGCCGCCTTCGACCGTGCCCTCTCGCTCACCGAGAACACCTCCGAGCGCACCCTGCTCGAGCGCCGGAGGGCGGACGTAGAGTCGATCAGTCCCGACCCGGGAGATCGTGCTTGACCACCTTGCCGGTGGCGTTGCGGGGGAGCTCGTCGACGAAGGTCCAGGACCGGGGCACCTTGTAGTCGCTCAGCCGCTCGGCGCAGAAGGCCCGCAGCTCATCTGCGGTTGCCCCGGCCCCAGCGGCCAGCACGATCCACGCACCGACGTCCTCGCCGAGCACGGGGTGGGACACCCCGGCGGCGGCCGCCTCCTGCACGGCGGGGTGCTCGTAGAGCACAGCCTCGATGTCGGTGGCGTGGATGTTGTTGCCACCCCGGATGATGACGTCCTTCTGGCGGCCCACGATGTAGAGGAAGCCGTCCTCATCGAGGAAGGCGAGGTCTCCGGAGTGCAACCAGCCGTCGCGCCACGTTGCCGCGGTGGCCTCGGGGTCGTTGAAGTACTCGCGCTCGCGGCCCGGGTTGCTGACGATCAGCTCGCCGACCTCGCGAGCCGGGACCTCGTTGCCGTCCTCGGCGACGATCTTGAACTCGGTCGGCGGCATCGGCTTGCCCACCGAGCCGATGCGGGTGGCCTGCTCCTCGGGTGGCATGAAGCAGAAGGCAGGGCCCGCTTCGGTCATGCCCCACGAGTTCGACACCATGGCGTGGGGCAGCTTGGCCTGCAGCCGCTGCAGGGTGGCCGGGGTGACCGGCGCGCTGCCGAGCGGGCAGATGGTGATGCTGGTGAGGTCGGCGTCGTCGAATCGGGGGCTGGCGATGAGCAGCTCGGCCATCGCCGGCACCAGGAACGTGGCCCCGGGGCGCTGCTGCTCGACGACGTCGAACCACCGGTCGACGTCGAACCGAGGCAGGTACAGCAAGCGCATGCCGAGCTTCATCGGGTTGTAGGTGGAGGCGATGCCGGCGAAGGTGAACATGGGCGAGGCATGGAGCCACCCCGACCCCGACCAGGGCGGCACGCCGTTGGGCACCATGGCCACGTTGCGGTGGCGGACCACCACCCCCTTGGGCCGCCCCGTGGTGCCGGAGGTGTACATCACGTCGGCGATGTCGTCGCCGCCCACCGGGACCTGGATCTCATCGCCGTCGGGGTCAAGGGCATCCGCCCACGCCACCAGCGGGCCCCCGTCCGCCGCGGGTCCGGTGGTGACGATGGCGCGGAGATCAGGGAGGTCCCCATGGGCCTCCTGCAGCACGGGCGTGGTGGTGGCACCGCTGATGGCCACGACGGCGCCGGCGTGGCCCAGCACGTAGCCGAGCTCGCGGGCGACCAGCCGAGTGCTGGTGGGAACGGCGACGGCACCGGCCTTGTGCACGGCCGAGTAGCTGATGAGGAAGGTCAGGCCCTCGTCGGGTGGCACGTGGATGGCCACCCGGTCGCCCTTGGCCACGCCCTGGCCCACCAGCCAGCGGGCCAGCCGGTTCGAACGGGTCTCCCACTGGGCGAAGGTGAGGTGCTCGTCGGCTACCACGTCGGAGGCCGCTACCTCGTCGGCATAGGCGGCGGCCATCATCCGCAGCTGGTCGGTCAGCAGCTCTGCCATGTCGCTCCCGAGCTCATGGATCGCGCGGGAGGCCCAGGAGGCGCTCCCCGATGACGTTGCGCTGGATCTCGCTGGTGCCCCCGGCGATGGTGAGGCAGCGGTTGGCCAGGAACCCGAAGGTCCACTGCCCGGCGGCGCCCACCGTGGTGGCACCCTCGGGGCCCAGGAGCGACAGGCCGAGCTCCTGGGTGCGCTGGTCGTGCTCCACACCGAGGAGCTTGCGGACGCTGGCCTCGGGGCCAGGCTTGGCGCCAGTCAGGGAGCGCTGGGTGGACCGCAGTCCCAGCACGGCCACCGTGTGCGCCTCGGCCACCAGGGCGCCGAGCTGGTCCAGCAGGAGCGGATCGGCCGGCAGGGTCCCGGTCTCCAGCCGCTCCCCCACCAGGCTCAGCAGCGTCTCGATCCCGCCACCGAAGGACGAGCCGCTCCCCATCGACACCCGCTCGTTGGCAAGGGTGGTGCGGGCCAGGGGCCACCCCTCGTCCACCTCGCCGATCACGCAGTCGTCGGGCACGAACACGTCGTCGAGGAACACCTCGTTGAACATCTCCATGCCGGTCATCTCCTTGAGGGGTCGGATGTCGATCCCTGGAGCGCGCATGTCGACGATGACGTAGGTGATGCCGAGGTGCTTGGGGGCGGTGGGGTTGGTGCGGATGAGGCAGATCCCCCAGTCGGCCTCCTTGGCCATCGACGTCCACACCTTCTGGCCGTTCAGGAGCCAGCCGCCGTCGGTGCGGGTGCCGGTGGTGGTGAGGGCGGCCAGGTCGGACCCGGCCTCGGGCTCGCTGAAGAGCTGGCACCAGGCGATCTCACCGAGGAGGGTGGGCCGGACCCAGCGCTCCTGCTGCTCGATGGTGCCGTGGACCGCGATGGTCGGCGCCGCCCACGCCCCCACCTGCAGGTGGGGGACCCGCACCCGTACCCGCCGCAGCTCCTGATCGATGACCAGCTGCTCGACGGCGCCGGCGTCGCGTCCCCAGGGCGGGGACCAGTGGGGGACCACGAGGCCCTCGGCGGCCAGGCGCGCTCGACGCTCCTCCTTGGGGAGGGCGGCCAGCTCGTCGGCCAGCGCCCCGATCTCGGCTCGCAGGTCCTCCGCTCCGGCCGGGAGGGGCAGGGTCAGCGAGCGCCGCGTCCCAGCCAGGGCGGCGTCGGCGATGGCCCGCCGCCACGGTGTGGTGCCCCCGAGCAGGAGCCGCAGCGACATGGCCCGGCGGAGGTACAGGTGGGCGTCGTGCTCCCACGTGAAGCCGATGCCCCCCAGCACCTGGATGCAGTCCTTGGCCACCGTGGCGAAGGCGTCGGGGGCCACCGCTCCCGCCGCCGCCACCGACAGGTCCACCGCGGCCGGCTCGGCGTCGCCGTCGAGGGCGAGCGCGGCGTCCCAGGCCGCCCCGCGCGCCTGCTCGACGGCCACCAGCATGTCGGCGCACCGGTGCTTCACCCCCTGGAACTGGCCGATGGGGCGTCCGAACTGCTTGCGGTCCGCGGCGTAGGTGGCGGCGGTGTCGACGCACCAGGCGGCGCCTCCGGCGCACTCGGCTGCCGCCACGGCGGCACCTAGGGCGCTCACCCCGCCGCGGTCCATCGCCAGCAGCGCATCGGCGGGCACGCGCACACCGTCGACCACCGTGAGCTCGGCCAGGCGACGGGAGGGATCGAGCGACTCGATCGGGGTGGCCTCGACGCCGTCGCGGGCGAGGAGACACCAGCGCTCGCCCTCCGAGGTCGCCACGGGCACCACCACCACGTCGGCCAGACCCCCACCCAGCACCGGGCGCGTGCTCCCGCTGATGGCGAGGGACCCGTCGCCGGTGGCCGTGGCGGCAAGCGGGGCACCGAGGGCCACCGCCCCCACCGTGGTGCCGGCGGCCAACCCCTGCAGGACGTCGAGCGGCCCACCGCCGGCGTGGACCACTGCGCTGGCCCACACGGTGGGCAGGAACGGCCCGGGAGCCATCACCCGACCGAGCTCCTCGAGCACCACCGCCAGCTCCGAGAACCCGTACCCCTCGCCGCCGGCCTCCTCGGGCAGGTGGAGGCCTAGCCACCCCAGGCTGGCCAGCTCGTCCCAGAAGGGCGGGAGGGCCTCCTGCTCGGTGTCCACGGCCTCGCGGACCACCTTGGGCGCGCAGCGGGAGGCAGTGAACCGACGGGCGGTGGCGAGCAGCGCGAGGTGGTCCTCGGTGATGGCGATGCTCACGCTGGCCGACCCCCTCCCTCTTGTCTAACGACCACGTCACGTTAGTCCCCGAGGGCCTCTACGCTGCCAGCGCATGCCGATCCACTACGAGAAGGTGGACGGGCACGTCGCCCGCATCACCATCGACCGGCCCGAGGCCCGCAACAGCCTCGACCTCCACCACTTCCGCGACCTCGCCAACGCCTGGCGGCGCTTCCGCGACGACCCCGAGGACTGGGTCGCCATGGTGACCGGCGTGACCGGCAACTTCATGACCGGGGCCGACCTCAAGACCTACATCCCGCAGATCACCGAGCTGCAGAAGCAGATCCAGACCGGCGAGGTCGACGAGATCGACGGGTGCAAGCTGCGAGACGGCACCGACGCGGTGCTGCGCAGCCTGAAGATCTACAAGCCGATCATCGCGGCGGTCGACGGGCCGTGCGTGGCCGGTGGCATGGAGATGCTGGGCGGCATCGACATCCGACTGGCCACCGAGCGGGCCACCTTCGGAGTGATGGAGCCCAAGCGCGGGCTCTTCGCCGGTGGCGGCACCACGGTGCGCCTCCCCCGCCAGCTGGCCTACCCGGCGGCCATGGAGTTCCTGCTCACCGCCGAGGCCTTCCCTGCGTCACGGGCGCTCGAGCTCGGGCTCCTGAACGAGATCGTTGCCGAGGACGAGCTGGCCGACCGGGCGCTGGAGTGGGCGGGCCGCATCACCGCCAACGCTCCGCTGGCCGTGCAGGCCACCAAGGAGAGCGTGCTGCGCGGACTGGCCGTCGACCAGCGGGAGGCCTTCAAGATCGAGAGCGAGCTGGCCGGGAAGATCTTCTCGAGCGAGGACGCCAAGGAGGGTCCCAAGGCGTTCGCCGAGAAGCGCGACCCGGTGTGGAAGGGCCGGTGACCCGGATCGACCCACGCACGCCGTGCCTGATCGGCGTGGCCCAGCGCACGGTCCGTCCCGACGACGGCCCCTGCCCGGAGCCGCTGGAGCTCTGGGCGGAGACGGCGCGGGCCGCTGCCGTCGATGCCCTTTCCGGTGCCGGTCAGCAGGTGCTCGACGCCGCCGACAGCCTGCAGATCGTCTACTGCATGAGCTGGCCGTACGACGGCCCGTCGACCGGCTGGCCGCTTCGCTCGGCATCGAGCCCGGCCATCGCCTCTACTCCGGCATCGGCGGCACCACGCCTGAGGTGCTGGTGCAGGACACGGCGCGCGCCATCCTCGCCGGCGACGTCGAGCTCGCCGTGATCACCGGCGCCGAGGCGCTCGACACGAAGCGCCGCGCCAAGAAGGCTGGCGAGCGGCTGGCGTGGAGCCACCGGGCCGAGAAGCCCGAGCCGTTCCCCTTCGAGGCGCCCTTCCACCCGGCCGAAGTGGCCCATGAGGTGTTCCAGGCCTGGCTCACGTTCCCGGTCTTCGACATCGCCCGAAGGGCTCGGCTCGGGATGGCGCCCGCCGACTACGCCGCATCGATCGGCGTGCTGCTGGCCCCCTTCAGCGAGGTGGCCGCCCAGAACCCCCACGCGTGGTTCCCCCTCGCTCGAGGCGCCGAGGAGCTGGCGACGCCGACGGCCGACAACCGCATCGTCGGCTACCCGTACACCAAGTGGGCGGTGTCGGTGATGGACGTCGACATGGCCGCCACCGTCATCGTGGCCAGCCACGCCAAGGCCGATGAGCTCGGCGTGCCCGCCGACCGTCGCGTGTACCTGCGGGGCGGCTGCTACGGCACCGACCCCGTCTACCTGGCCGAGCACGCGGACCTGTCGGCGTCACCGGCGATGGCGGCCGTCAGCGCCGATGCCCTGCGATGCGCCGGCGCGTCGCATCGACGACGTGGCCCACCTCGACCTCTACAGCTGCTTCGCCAGCTCCGTGCACCTCGCGTGCGACGCGCTCGGTCTGGCGACCGACGACCCTCGGGGCCTCACGGTCACCGGCGGGCTGCCGTTCTCGGGCGGGGCCGGCAGCAACTACGTGCTGCACAGCCTCGCCACCATGGTCGACGTGCTCCGCGACGATCCGGGCTCGCTGGGCCTCGTGAGCGGCGTCGGCATGCACATGACCAAGCACGCCTTCGGCGTGTACTCCACCGCTCCCCCGCCCGACGGGGTCCTCCCCCCGCCGACGGCGCTCGATCCGACGCCTGCCGTGGCGATCACCGATCGCCACACCGGTCCCGCCACCATCGCCGGCTACACCGTCGCCCACGGCCGCGACGGCTCCGCCGAGTGGGGGCTCGTCATCGGCGACCTGCCGGACGGCACCCGCGCCTACGGCCGGGTGGAGGATCCTGGGCTCTTGGCGGCGCTCGAGACCGATGAGTGGGTCGGCCAGCCGGTGCAGCTCACCACCACCGACACCGGCGTCAACCGCGCGCAGGCCCCCTGACCCCCCCACCCCCACCCCTCAAACCTGCGACAGTGCGCACCCGAAACAGTCGCCGATGGTCGCAAGTTGGCTGGGGGTTGGCACCGGCCAACACCTTGCGACGGAGCGCAC
The DNA here is from genome assembly GCA_963795165.1 of uncultured Microthrixaceae bacterium. Taxonomy (GTDB): domain Bacteria; phylum Actinomycetota; class Acidimicrobiia; order Acidimicrobiales; family VFJN01; genus VFJN01. Next base: position 2,105,894 of record CAWCGT010000001.1, read on the forward strand.
CCGAAACAGTCGCCGATGGTCGCAAGTTGGCTGGGGGTTGGGCCGGCCTGCCTAAAGTGACACGAACGTCAGAAACGCGAAGGGGAGAAGATGGCCGGGATCTGCGAGGGACGGGTGGCGATCGTGACGGGTGCCGGGCGCGGCATCGGGCGCGAGCACGCGCTCATGCTGGCCTCTGAGGGGGCAGCCGTGGTCGTCAACGACCTGGGCGCCCAGCCCGACGGCAGCGGCGCCGACCCCGGTCCGGCCAACGAGGTGGTGGCCGAGATCGAGGCCATGGGCGGCCAAGCCGTCGTGAACGGCGCCGACATCACCGACTTCGACCAGGCCGGCGTCATGGTCCAGCAGGCCATCGAGGCGTTCGGGCGGCTCGACGTCCTCGTCAACAACGCAGGCATCCTGCGCGATCGCATGATCTTCTCGATGAGCGAGCAGGAGTGGGACGACATCATCAGCGTCCACCTCAAGGGCCACTTCTGCCCCACCCGCCACGCAGCGGCCTACTGGCGCGAGCAGTCCAAGGCTGGCCACCCCGTCGATGCCCGCATCATCAACACCGCCTCGCCCTCGGGCCTCTACGGCAACACGGGGCAGACCAACTACGGCGCCGCCAAGGCCGGCATCGCCGGGTTCACCCTGGTGTGCGCGCTGGAGCTGGGTCGCCTCGGTGTGACCGCCAACTGCTTGGCGCCGACGGCCATGACCCGCCTGGTCGAGCCGCTCATGGGCGGGGCCGACAACATCACCGACGAGGTGCGCGAGGCCATCTCCCCCCGGTGGGTGGCGACGGTGGCCACCTGGCTGGCCAGCCCGCTGAGCAAGGACGTCACCGGCAGGGTGTTCGACGTGCGGGGCGAGACCATCGCCGTCGCCGAGGGCTGGCACCGCGGCCCGGACGGCACCAACCCGTCGGGCGACCCGGCGGGCGCCGGCAAGCTCATCCAGGAGCTGCTGGCCAGCACCCGCCCCAACGCCGACCTCGACGGCCGCGACGCCCCCGACCGGTTCTAGCGGCCCGACCTGACCGCTTGACGGCGAGCACGCCGGTGGCAGCATGAGGGGATGGCCGAGACCTTCACCGACCGGGACCTGACCGGCTCCCGGTTCGAGCACGTCGACCTCAGCGAGGCGCGCTTCCACGACCTGGCGATGAGCGGGGTGCGCATCACGGGCGCATGGATCCAGGATCTCGTGATCGACGGCGAGATCGACGGGTCCTTGCTCGTCAACGGCATCGACGTCGTGCCGTTCGTGGAGGAGGAGCTGAACCGGCGCCACCCGGGTCGAGCGACCGTCTACGCCATCCGAACGGCAGGGGCCGACGGGTTCCGCGAGGCGTGGCGCGTGCTGGAGGCCGCCTGGCCGTCGACGATCGAGCGCCTCCGGCAGCTGTCGCCCGAGCAGGTGCACGACCGGGTCGAGGGGCAGTGGTCGCCCATCGAGAACCTCAGGCACCTCGTCTTCGCCATCGACGCCTGGGCCAAGCGGACGGTGCTCGGCGATCCGAGGCCCTTCGACGCCCTCGGGCTGCCGCACACTGAGATGGGCGACGTGGACGGCGTGCCCAACAACCCCGACGCGCGCCCCTCGCTGGAGGAGATCCTGACCCTGCATGCCGACCGGCTGGCCGTCGTCGGCACCCTGATCACAGCGCTCACCGACGAGCGGCTGGCGGAGTCGACCGATCCCAACACCGCACCCGGCTACCCGGAGCCCAGCCACTACCTCGTGAGGCGCTGCCTCACCGCCTGCGTCCTCGAGGAGTGGGAGCACCGTCGCTACATCGAGCGCGACCTCGACGTGCTCCTCGGCACAGGCACCTAGCGAGGAGCCTTCTTCACCAGCGGGATCTTGTAGAGGCGCGACCAGTTGGGGCCGCAGATCTTCACCTTGGTCTCGTCGCTCATCGGGAGCTTGTCGAAGGCGTCGACGGCGTGCGGGAACTGCGAGTCACCGTGGGGGTAGTCGGTGGAGAAGACCAGGTTGTCGTCGCCGAACCTGTCGATGTAGTGGGTGGCACGGTCTCCTCGTCGACTCGACGCCGAGGAAGCAGTGGCGCCGGAAGTAGTCGCGACGGCTTCATCGTGAGGTCGGTGCGCCTCGTACCAGCCCGATCCACTCGTAGTGCTCGTCGAGGCGGTAGAGCAGCCACGGCGCCCACGAGCAGTTGCCCTCGAGCAGCGCCACAGCGCAGGTTCGGGAAGCGCTCCAGCACGCCGCCCCCGCAGAGGCGACACGGTGACGAACTGGATGCCGAGCGGCTGGCTGAAGGTGTGCCACAGCATCAGCTCGTCGAGCACCTCGAGGCCGAAGTCGGGCGTGAGGTAGGTCTGACCGCCGCCGTGGAAGGTGAGCGGCACGTCGAGCCGCTCGATCTCGGCCCAGAGCGGGTCGTAGGCGGGGTGGTGCCACGGCCGGCGGTTCACGCAGCCGGGCGACAGGAAGATCGCCTTGAAGCCGAGCTCCTCCACGCAGCGACGCGCCTCTAGCGACGGCGCCGTCGACGTCGTGCGGCGGCCACCATGCCGGCGCCGAACATGCGGTCGGGCGCGTCGTCGCAGAAGTCCTTCAGCCAGTCGTTGTAGGCCCGGGCGATGGCGGTGGCGAACTCGGGCTCGAGACCGTCGGCGCCGATCTGGTCGACCGAGTCGAGGCCGAGGACGAACAGCCCCCGGCGAGGGAAGAGCACGGCGAGGTCGAGGCCCTCGGCGTCCATGGCTCGACCTGCGACGCGGCGTCCCAGCCGCGCGCCTCGGCGTCGGCGTAGACGTCGTCGTGCTCCTCCCGCCACCCGGTCTTGCGGCCGTCCACGTGCTGCGGGCGCACCGCGCCGAGGCGGAGCAGCACGTGGTTCTTCACCCGCACCCGCATGTCGCGGGCGATCTCGGAGAGGCCCACCGGCGCGGCGTGGGCGTACGCCGGCTCGATGTAGCGCTGCCACAGATCGGGTGGCTCCATCACGTGCAGGTCGCTGTCGCCGATGACGTGGTCCTTCAACGGCATGCCGCGCAATCTAACATCCGTGTCATGTCTGCACCCTCCCCCCTCGTCCGCACCACCGGGCTGGCCAACTGGAACCGCTACGCAGCGGTGAACGACGAGTTCATCGACATCCACATGGACGACGAGTCGGCCCGAGCCGTGGGGATGCCTGGCGTGTTCGGGATGGGGAACCTCCGCATCGCCTACCTCCACAACCTGCTGGCCGACTGGCTGGGCGATGGCGGCGACATCGTCGACTTCCGGTGCGAGTTCCGCGGCCTCAACCTCAAGGGCGACACCCTCACCTGCGCGGCCACACCCACCGATGCCACCGAGGTGGACGGCCTGCGGCTCACCACCCTCGAGCTGTCCGTGACCAACCAGGACGATGTGGAGACCACCCCGGGCTCGGCGACGGTGGTCCACTTCGCCGACGGCCAGGCCGCCATGCCGTCCGAGCCCGCCCCCACGCAGCCATCGGGGGAGGCCGCGCCGGGCACCTTCCTGCGGCAGGAGACGATCGACCAGATCGGCCGTACCCTCCCGCCGGTGGCGGCGCCGGCGGTGGGCAGCAACGACATCGCCCGCTGGGCCATCGCCACCTACTGGCCGGAGCCGCCCCCCGCCCGCCATCTCGATCCCGGGGAAGCCGCCACCGGACCTTGGGGCGGGATCGTGGCGACACGCGACTTCGACCCCTTTGCCTGGATGCCTCACCGACCCTGGGCGGGCGATTGGCTCTGGGGGATGGGCACCGAGCCAGGGCAACGGCTGCTGAACGGCGGCCAGCGCAACCGCTATGGCGAGCCCATCCGCCCCGGGGACACCATCTCCGTCACCCGCCGCTTCGTCGACGTGGTGGAGCGGGAGACGAAGCGTGGCCCGATGGTGTTCTTCACCAGCGAGTTCCGCTGGGAGAACCAGCACGGCGCGCTCGTCCGCCTCGGCGAGCAGACCACGATCTACTACTGACCGGCGGTGGCGAACCAGCCGTCGATGCGGTCGTTGACCGCTGCCTCGTCCAAGCTCACGTGGAACTGGCCAGCGTCGTCCGTGCGGATGTCGAGCAAGGGACAGAACGACGAGTCGCCATCGACGAAGAAGTGAGGTGACCCGTCGACGCCGCGACGCCGGCCTTCCGCGTACGCCTCCTCCACCTGGGCCTGCAGGTCGGCGCTGGGCGCCGAGACACCGAGCCGAGCGGCCACGTCGGCGAGGACGGCTGCGTCGGCGATGTCGTGTCCCTGCTCGAAGAGAGCGTCCCGCAGCGCCAAGCTGACGGCCTCCCCCACCGCCGGGTCCGCCGCGTAGGCCGCCTCGACCAGCCGGAACCCTGGCATCGAGGTCGCGGGGAAAGAGCTCGCATCGAAGCCGACGAACAGCTCAGGAGCCACCTGGGCCCGAATGGCGGTCACCTCATCGCCGACGTGGTGGGGATCGAGGGGCTCTCCGTTCACCAGCTCCAGCGGCCAGGGCCTGATCCGCAACGTGGGTGTGTCGAGCCCCGTGTCACGTCGACGCTCCACGATGCGACGCAGCGCCAGGTGGGTGAAGGGACAGGTGAGCTCGGCGAACACCTCGATGGGCATCCGTCCACTGTGCCCGGACGGGAGGCGTCACACACCCCGACCCCCACGGCGTCGTGCGCTGCACGGGTCGTGCCATCATTCGCCGCGTGGGGGACGAGCCCGTCAGCGATGAGCAGGTGGAGGTCGAGCCCTGGCACGCGGTGTGGTCCGACGAGGGCACCTGGCCCGGACAGATCGAGCGCGTCGCCGCAGTACGCGACCGCAGCGGCGCCGGCCTCGGCGACCGGGTGTTCCTCGCCCAGGACGCGTCGATCGCCTGCGAGTCGCTCACCATGGGCGACCGGTCCTACGTGGCCAAGGGCTGCGTGCTGCGTGATCGCATCGCCATGGGCGACGACTGCACGCTCAACCCCTACGTCACCCTCGCCGGGCGCGTGACCCTCGGCCACGGTGTGCGCATCGCCTCGTACGCCGCGCTCTACGGCTTCAATCACGTGTTCGACGACGTCGAGATCCCCATCTGGTGGCAGGGCCTCGACGAGCGCGGGATCGTCGTCGAGGACGACGTGTGGATCGGCACCCACGTGGTGATCTGCGACGGCGTGACGGTCGGTGCCCACTCGGTGCTGGCGGCCGGCACGGTGGTCACCAAGGACGTGCCGCCGTACTCGGTGGTGGGCGGCGTGCCCGCCCGGGTCCTCTACGACCGCCGAGATCGGCGGCGAGCGCCGCGGCGGCGCGACGCCCTCGCCGAGCTCGACCGGCGGGCGGCGGCGCAGTGGCCCGACGTGCTCGCCCGCTGCCGCACCGCCGCCGACCACGGCGTGGCCGGCTACGTCGACGCACCGGGCGCCGAGTGGAAGGTGCGGCCCACATGTGACGCGGTCGAGATCGCCGCCGCCTTCGGTGACGTGGCCGTCGCCGGTCCGGTCGCAGATCTGGTGGCCTGGCTGCAGGACCGACAGGACGCGACCACCGGGCTCTTCCTCGACCCCACCGAGCCGCCGCTGGGCGAGGACCCCGTCGCCCTGCGGCTCGACGCCGAGTACCAGACCTACGGCGTGCTCTCGGTGGGCTATGCCCTCGAGGTGCTGGGCTCGGCCCCCCGGCACCCGGTTCACGTGGTTGAGCGAGATGCCGAGCGAGGAGCTGGTCGCACGACTCGACGATCTGCCGTGGGCCACGCTCGCCTGGCCGGCCGGGTCGTGGGTCGACTTCTTCGGCACGGCTGCCTACCTGAACCGTCGCCACCACGGCTCGACGGCCGGTCTCGAGGCGCTGCTCGGCTGGCTCACCACCCGGGTCGACCGGCACTCGGGGATGTGGGGTCAGGTCGACCCCGGCGACTGGGGCTGGCTCATGCCGGTCAACGGCTTCTACCGCCTCACCCGCGGCACCTACGCCCAGTTCGGCTGGCCCCTCCCCCACCCCGAGGCGGCCATCGACACCGTGGCCCTGCACTGCCGCGAGAACGGCTGGTTCGTCGAGCGCAACCGCAGCGCCTGCAACGTCCTCGACGTCGTCCACCCTGTCTGGCTGGCCGCCCACCAGACCGACCATCGCCGAGCCGAGCTGCGCGACGCCCTAGCCGCCATGCTCGATGACACCTGCGGTCGCTGGGTCGACGGCGAGGGGTTCGCCTTCTCCCCCGACCAGCCCTGCGGCCTGCAGGGAACCGAGATGTGGCTGTCGATCGTCTACCTCCTCGCCCACCACCTCGGAGAGAGCGACGGCCTCTCCTGGCGCCCCCAGGGCGTCCACCGCCTCGAACCCGCCGGCGCCCCCGTTCCCTGAGGGGCTACCGGCGTCAGGGGCGCCAGCGGACCGGAAGCTCGGTGAAGCCGCGCAGGACGAAGGTCTCGCGCCGGGTCGGACGACCGTCGAGCGAGAGGGCGGGGAAGGCTCGCAGCAAGGCAGGGACGGCAATCTCGGCTTCGAGCCTGGCGAGGGCGGCGCCTAGGCAGTGGTGAATGCCGGTAGACAGCGCGAGGTGCGGGTTCGGGTCGCGGGCCAGGTCGAGTCGGTCCGGGTCCTCGAACACGTTGGGGTCGCGGTTCCCGGCGCCGATCAGCAGCGCCACGAGCGAGTGCGACCCCATCACGCTCCCGTCCAGGTCGTGGTCGTCGAGGAGCACGCGCTGGGTGAACTGCACCGGGCCGTCGTGACGCAGGAGCTCGTCGACCGCCGGCGCCGAGTCCACTCGGTCGTCGCGCCACGCGGCCATCTGGTCGGGCTGCTGGAGCAGGGAGTGGACGCCGTTGCCGATGAGGTTGGTCGTGGTCTCGAACCCCGCCACCAGGAGCAGCGCGCACAGCGCGATGACCTCCATGCGATCTAGTCGGTCGTCGTCGTCCTGCGCGGCGACCAACGCCGGCACGAGCCCCTCAGGGTGGCAGCGCTCCGGGTGGTCGAGGAGGTCGTCGAAGTAGGCCACCATCGCGGTGGCCGCCTCGTCGCCGAGGCGGTTGACCTCCTCGCTGCGGAACAGGTCGATGTCGAAGCGAGGGGCGATCGCCCGACCCCAGGCGATGAAGCGATCCCGCTCGGACTGGGGCAAGCCGAGCAGCTCGCAGATCACCGCCACGGGGAGCGGGAGGGCGAAGTCGGCGATGAGATCGGCGCGGCCCTGTGGGCGCAGCCGGGCGAGCTGCTCGGCCACGAGGTCGGACACCGGCTCGCGCAGACGCTCGACCGTGCGAGGCGTGAAGGCGCGTGACACGAGCCGACGCAGCCGGCTGTGGTCGGGCGGGTCGGTGAACAGCAACGTCTTGCTGATCAGCTGGCCGAACTCGGAGGTGGTGTCTCCGCCGTTGAACCCCTCCGCCTGGGACTCGTCCACGGTGGTCGGGGCATCGCGCAGCACCGACGTGATCCCGGCGTGCGACGCCACCAGCCAGATGCCGTAGGGGCCCTTGCGCACCGGGCCTCGTCGGTGGAGGCGCTGGTAGAGCGCCCAGGGGTCAGCCCGGACCCGCGGGCTCGCCACGAAGGAGAACATCTGGGCTGCATCGAGCGGCACGTAGCGAACCACGTTTCCCGCCGAGGTGAGGGCTCGCTGCTTCAGGGAAGTGCTCATTCGAACCTCAACGCGTCGTCGATCTCGATGTGGGCGGCCCGGCGAGCCGGCCAGACCGCGGCGCCAGCTGCGACCAGACCGGCCACGATCGCCATCACCGGCACCACGGACCAGGGCATGCGGTAGTGCACCGACAGATCGCCGAGCTGCGCCCGAGTGGTCTCCAGCAGCGGTCGCGGACAGGAGCAGCCCGAGCGGGAGGGCCAGCACGAGCGCGGCCACCGCCAAGGTGAGCGCCTCGACCACGGCCATGCCGCGGATGTGGCGACGGCGCGCACCGATCGCTCGCAGCACACCGATCTCCCGGTACCGGTTGCTGACGGCCACCGCCATCGTGTTGGCGAGACCGAAGGTGCCGACGACCGCAGCCAGCGCGAGGAGCAGGAAGAAGCTGTTGATGCCACCGCCGATCTGCCCGCGTGTGTCGGCGCGGAGCTCGTCGGCGGTGACGACGATGAAGGTGGCTCGGTCGCCGAGCTGCTCCTCGATCCGGTCCCGCACCGCCTCCACGTCGGCGCCGGCTTCCACTCTGACCAGCGCGTCTTCGGTCCGTCCGGCGTTGAACAGGGCGGCCGATCGCTCGCCGATCACGAACTCAGCAGGCAGGTTGCTCAGCTGCGCCACCGCCGCCACGGTGAAGTTCCGCGGTCCCTCGATCGTCAGCATCGAGACGACGTCGCCCACGTGGACCTGGAGCCGCTCCGCCGCGGGCGCCGGCAGGATCATCGAGTCGGAGCGAGCCAGCTGCCCGGCTGCGTCCTGGGCCGAGCCCTCCACGAACGGGAAGTCGGCCACTGCGAAGTAGGTGGCAGGGTCGATGGCCAGCACGAAGACCTCGGTGGCCCCCCCGTCTGGGGCGACATAGGCGGCGGTGGCTCCTCCCCGCGGTGTCACCGCCGCCACGCCGTCCACCTCGGCCAGGGCGTCCAGGAAGGGCTGGTCGAACGACGACGCTGCCTTCACGCTCAGCGCGTCGCCGAAGGTGGCGCGCAGCTGGCGATCGAGGCTGGTCGTGAACGAGCTGTAGATCGCCATGATGGCGACGGTCATCGTCATCACCAGCATCACCAGCGCGAGGGTGTTGGCCGACCGCGTGCGCTCGGCCATGAGGTGCTGTACCGCCACGCGGCCGCCGACCCGCGACACCCTGGCCATCAGCGGCGCCAACGCCCTCGCGATCGGCTGGATGGCGTAGGGAACCAGACGAACGGCGCCCACCCCGAGGAGCACCATGCCGACCAGGACGGAACCGAGGTCATCACGGGTGGTGAGGACGCCGACGCCGACGCCGAGCGTGACGAGTGCCACCTGCCCCCGCCGCCGGGACAAGGGTTCATCGGCTGTGGTGGCGTTGACCGCCGCTGCCGGCTCGATGCGGGCGGCCCGCCGCGCAGGGATCATTGCCGAGAGCAGCGAGACGCCGAGCCCCACGAGGCCGGCGACCACGAACACCCACGGCGTCAACACCAGACCAGGGTCGCCGAAGAGGGACAGAAGCCGATCGGTTGCCGCCCGCAGCCCTGCCGCGACCGCCACGCCGAGAACGAGGCCGAGGCCGGTGCCGGCGGCACCGATGGCGAGCGCCTCTGCGTACACCACTCGACGGACCTGCCGGCGGGTCGCACCCAGGGCGCGCATCGTGCCGTAGAGACGGGTGCGCTCGGCCACCGACATCGACAGCGTGAGGTAGATCAGGAAGGCCGCGGTGAGCAGCAACCCAGCACCCAGCACCCCCAGTGCGCTGCTGAACGCGTCGAGCTGGCTGCGATACAGGTGCAGAGACTCTCCGCTGCTGGCCAGGGCCACGCCGTCGGGCACAGACGTGCGTGCGTCGAGGAGCCAGGGCTCCACGTCCAGACCGTCCTCCAGCGCCAGAGCCACCTGGGTGACCTCACCCGGCTGGTCGGCGATCCGCCGGGCCGTGGCGAGGGACGTGAACGCCATCCGATCGAGGTTTCCGATGCCGGACGGCTCGAGCACTCCCACCGTCGTCAGCGGCACCCATCCGTGAGGCGTGCTCGACGGAGACCTCGACGCCAACGGTCGCGCCGAGCGACTGGGCGACTCGCTCGGGCAGTGCGATCTCGTCAGCAGCGGGCTCGGGCAACCGGCCTCTGGCTGCCGCCACCGGATAGAGCGACCCGGCCTCGTCGAGGTCGGCACCCACCAGGGCGGCAGCCACCCGGAAGTTCACGCGCTGCTCGGTGCGACCGGCTGGTCCCTCGAAGGACGACGGCACCACCAGGAGCGGGGAGACTCGGTCGACTCCGGGCAGCGCGGCGAGCTCGTCCACCACCCCGCCGTCGAGCTCGCCGCCGCGCGGCGTGGTGATGGTGCGGATGGTCCCGCCCGGTGCCGTGGCAACCACGTCGGCCTGCCCGCTCGTCTCCCGCGCAAAGTCGTCGAAGCCCTTCGTAGCGGTGGTGGTGGTGAGCAGGCTGCCGGTGAACAGGCTCACGCCCAGCGTGACCCCGGCGACGGTGAGGGCCACCCGCCCGCGGCGGTCGGTGAGCAGTCGCCGGCCCATCGCCGGAAGGGTGCGCACGATCCCGCTGTCCAACATGACTAGGTGAGTATCTACATACCCTTGCATGTAGATGCAAGGGGGAATATGGTCACCTCGTCACGGGGAGGGGGTCGTCCGATTGCTCAAGTACCTGCTACTGGCACTGCTCGCCAAGGCGCCCGCACCACGGGTACGAGCTGAAGCAGTCCTTTGAGGACCTCCTCGGCGGCACCTGGCTGCTCAACATCGGTCAGGTGTACACGACCCTGAGCCGTCTCGAGGAGGACGGGTTGATCGAGCCGACCGTCGTGCCGCAGGACCTGCTGCCCGACCGGAAGGTGTACTCGCTCACCGCGCTTGGGAGGAAGGAGCTGCGCCGCTGGCTCGAGGAGCCGGTGGTGGGACTCATCCGCCTGCGCGAGGAGGTCTTCCTCAAGATCGTGGCGCAGGGCATCGCCGACCCGGCCGCCGCCCTATCCCTCATCCTGTCGCAGCGCCATGAGTACCTGGAGGCGAGCAGCCAGATCGCCCGGCGTCGAGCGGAGCCCGACCTCCCGCCGGCCACCGGGCTCATCCTCGACGGTCTGCTGCACCGCCTGGAGGCTGATCTCCTCTGGCTCGACGAAGCCGAGGCCCACTTCACGGAAGGACGACGACGGTGAACGACCTCGCGATCGAGGCCAGGGGCCTCCGCAAGTCCTACGACGACGATGGCGCCCGGGTGGATGCGGTGCGAGGCGTCGATCTCGCCATCCGATCGGGCGAGTTCGTGGCCATCGTCGGTCCCTCCGGTTCTGGCAAGTCGACTCTCCTGCACCTGCTCGGTGGGCTGGCCGCACCCTCCGCCGGTCAGGTGCTCCTGGACGGTCGCGACATGAGCGCCCTGTCCGACGACGAGCTGGCCGCCGCCCGACGAGACAGCCTCGGCTTCGTGTTCCAGGCCTTCAACCTCATCGAGGTGCTGAGCGTGGAGGAGAACCTCCAGCTCCCGGCCACGCTCGCTGGGATGGACGGGCGGCAGGCCAGCGCTCGCATCGACGAGCTGCTCACGAGGGTTGGACTCACGGAGCTGCGCCACAAGCGGCCGAGCCAGCTCTCCGGAGGGGAGCGCCAGCGGGTCGCCATCGCCCGGGCGCTCGTGCTCCACCCCGCCGTGCTGCTGGCCGACGAGCCAACCGGCAACCTCGACTCGGCCACGAGCCGTCAGATCATCGACCTGCTGCACGAGCTCCACCGGGCGGGAGAGACCATCGTGCTCGTCACCCACGACATCAAGATCGCCGCCTCGGCCGAGCGGCTCTTCGTCATGCGCGACGGCGAGCTCGCCGAGCACGAGCACGGCCCCGCCACGGAGGACGTGGTGGAGATCATCGACCGGCTCCTCGACGCCGGCTGAGGCTCGCTACTCGACGCCGAACACCTCGGCCGCCGTCTTGAGGGCCTCGTTGGCGGCGGGGACGCCGGCGTAGACCGCCGTCTGCATCAGCACCTCCACCAGCTCCTCCTGGGTGATGCCGACGTTCAGGGCGCCGCGCAGGTGGGCCTTGCAGCTCCTCGGTCTTGCCGAGGGCGGCCAGCTGGGCGCAGGTGACCAGGCTGCGGATCGCGCACGGCCAGGTTCGGGTCGCGACCAGAGCATCCCGAAGGCGCTCTCGGCCACGTAGCGGTAGAAGTCGGGCGCCAGCTTGGCGGCCGGGAAGGCGCCGGTGGGCCCGGCGGCCACCTGCGGCCACAGCTGGGCCTGGATCTCTCGGCCCTTGGCCAGCAGCTCGTCGCTCATGGGAGCCCTCCGCTCAGTCGGTCTCGAAGATGTTGATGGCGCACACGCTGCCCCCGCCCACGAGATGGGCCAGCCCTCGCTTGGCCCCCTCCACCTGGCGAGGACCGGCCTCGCCCCGGAGCTGGGTGACGACCTCGTGCACCATGGCCAGGCCGGTGGGCCCGCCGGGGTGGCCCCGGGCGATGAGACCGCCGTCGGTGTTGAACGGGATGCGTCCTCCGAGGGCAGTCTCCCCCGCCTCCAGGAGCTTCTCGCCCTCCCCCTCGCCACAGAACCCCAGCAGCTCGTAGTACTCGAGCTCCTCGTTGGCGAAGGCGTCGTGGCACAGGGCCAGGTGAATGTCGTCGGGGCCGACGCCGGCGTACTCATAGGCCAGCCGAGCCGTGGCAGAGGTCATGGTGGCCGGACCCACCACCGGGCCGAGGAAGGTGTGGCCGGGTGAGTAGGCCTCGCTCTGCAGCGCCGAGGCGATGGGGCGCACCACCTTGCGGGCGGGCTGGTGGCGCCGCACCCAGTCGGTGGACGCCACGATCACGCAGGCCGCGCCGTCGTCGGCCGGGCACGCCATCATCGCCGTGAGGGGCGACGACACCATGCGCGACGCCAGAACCTCGTCCACCGTGACGGTGTGGTCGGTCTGGCGGTGGCTGAAGGGGTTCTGGGCACCGTGGTTCCAGTTCTTGGCGGCGATGGCCGCGAAGTGCTCCGGTCGGGTGCCGTGGTCGTGCATGCGCCGCTGGGCCCAGAGGGCGAAGTAGGCGGCGGGGAGGATGGTGGAGTCGATCTGGTCGCGCCCCGTGCCCCGGCTGGGGCCGCCGCGGGTCATGTCGGTCATCTTGTCGAAGCCCAGCGCCATGGCCACCTCAGCCCGGCCGCTGGCCACCGCCCACGCCGCCTCCCGGAAGGCCACCAGCCCGGTGGCCGATGCGTTCTCGATGTGGGTGACCGGCAGCCCGGTGAGGCCCAGCTCCTTCATGGCCTTGATGCCGAGCATCGACGCCGGCTGGATGTAGCCCACGAAGGCCTCGTCGACGTCGGCCAGCGTGATCCCCGCGTCGTGCAGAGCGGCCAGCCCTGCGTCGCGCGCCAGCTCCGCGGCCGGCCGCTCCCGGTACGACCCGAACCGCACCATCCCGATGCCCGCGACCGCGGCTCCGTCGATCCTCATCGCCCCGCCTCCAAGATCTGTGGACGGATTCGTCCGCATAGCGGACGCCAGCGTCCACAGATCATGGGGCGACCGGGCGGAAGCGGTAGATGACCACGTCGTTGCCATCCTTGTCTTGGTTGAGGGTCTCGAGGTCGAGGTCGAGCTCCATGCCGATCTCGAAGTCGTCAGGGCCGCCCACGAGGATCGCCTGGATGCGCGGGCCCTCGGGGAGGTCGACCTGACCGACGCCGTAGGAGTCCACGGAGCCGTCCTTCTTGGCGAACAGCGGCACGTGCACGTAGGTCCAGGTCCAGAGGCGCCCGCGGGTGGTGAGCTCCACGTCCTCGCAGCCTTCGTGGAGGCACTTGGCGCACACCAGCCGGCGCGGGAAGAACACCTCGGCGCACGAGGCGCAGCGGCTCCCGAGCAGGATCGGCGGCGCGCCGGGCTGGGCGGGGACGGTGAAGTACCCGGCTTCGATGGGCACCTGGGGCATCAGGCCTCCTCCTTTGGGGCGAGGGTGAGTGCCACGCCGGCACGGGCCTCGGCGGCCAGCACGAGGTCGCTCCAGTCGTGGTCGCCGAAGCCTCGGCCTACGGCGTCGGCGAGCACCGAGCCGAGGGCTTCGGCCACCGCGGCGGGAACGCCGTGGGCGGCGGCCACCTGCTGCATGAGATCGGCGTCCTTGGCCGCCAGACCGAGGGCGAACTGGGCTGGCTTGCCCCGCTGGTTGATCCCCTCCACAGCGCGGTCGATGTAGAAGTTCGTCGCCCCGCCGGTGCGCACCACCTCCACAGCGGCGCGCAGGTCGATCCCCGCCGCCACCGCCACCGACAGCCCTTCCAGCGACGCCCAGGTGCAAGCGAAGGCCAGCAGGCTGTTGACCAGCTTCATGGTGGTGCCGGTGCCCACCGGCCCGAGGTGGATGGTGGCCCGGCCCAGCTGGTCGAGGAGCGGGGTGACCCGAGCGACCGGCTCGTCGTCGCCGCCGACCATGAAGACCAGGCCGCGGCTCTGCGCCCCGATGGCCCCGCCGGTGAGCGGTGCCTCCACGAAGTGGTGACCCGAGCCCGTCAGTCGCTCGGCGATGGCCTGGTTGCTGGCCGGGAGGGTGGTGGACACGTCGAGCAGGATCGAGCCGGGCGCCGCCGCGGCGGCCCACTCCGTGGCAACAGCGTCGACCACCTCCGGGGTGGGCAGAGACGTGAGGGTGATCTCACTGGCGGCAGCCACCTCGCCCACCGAGCTGGCGGCGGTGGCACCGTCGAGGGCCGTGGCCCGGGCTGCGTCGAGATCGAAGACGGTGGTGACGTGGCCGTCGGCGACCACGTTGGCCGCCATCGCCCCACCGATGTTCCCCAGCCCCACGATGCCGATCTGCCCCATCGCGACATCATGCCCGATGAACCTGACACGCGCGTCAGATACGGTTCGGCCCATGCAGATCGATGGAGCCAAGGTCCTGCTCACCGGCGCCTCGTCGGGCATCGGGGCGGCGTTGGCGCCGATGCTGGCCGAGGGCGGGGCGACGGTGGGGCTGGTGGCCCGGCGGGCCGACCGGCTGGCGGCGGTGCTGGAGCAGTGCCAGGCCCACACACCCGCCTCCCGGATGTACGTGGCCGACCTGGCCGACACCGACGCCGCGCAGGCGCTGGCCCTCCAGGCGTGGGACGACCTGGGCGGGCTCGACGTCCTCATCAGCAACGCTGCCATCCCCAAGCGCCGTCGGGTGCAGGACATCACCCTCGACGAGGTGCGCCAGACGATGGCGGTCAACTTCGAGTCGCCCGTGCGCATGGCCCAGGCGGTGCTGCCCCGGATGCTGGAGCGCGACCGCGGTGTGATCGTCAACGTGTCGAGCTTCGGCGGGCGGGCCGGCATCATGGGCGAAGCCGCCTACTGCGCCTCGAAGTTCGCCCTCTGCGGGTGGAGCGAGTCGATGGCACTCGACCTGTGGCGCACAGGCGTCGAGGTCCGCCTGATCCTCCCCGGCGCCATCGACACCGAGATCTGGGATGTCCCCGACAACGACGACCCGCCCTATCACGGTCCGCTCGAACCGCCGGCCACCGTGGCCGCAGGCATCATCGCAGCGATCGAGGGCGACGGCTTCGAGCACTACCTCCCCGACATGAAGGCCATCGTGGAGTTCAAGACCTCGTCGATCGACGACTTCCTCGGCGGCGTGATCGCCTTCTCGGAGGCAGAGGACGCTACGCCGGGCGAGGGGTGATCAGCTCGAGGACGTTGTCGCGCATGATGGCTCGCGTCTCATCGTCGCTGAAGGTCGGGATGTCCTTGGTGAAGTAGCTCGGCTCAGGCAAGCCCTCGGCGTGGGGGAAGTCGGAGCCGAACAGCATGCGCTCGATGCCGATGGTGTCCTTCAGCATGGCCATGTCGTCCTCGTAGAACGGGGCCACCCACACCTGGTTCTTGAACTGATCGACGGGGTGCTCCTTGAAGGCGAAGGGCATCTTGCCGTGGCCGTCCTGCAGGTTGCGGAGCAGGTCGGGCACCCACATGGCGCCGTTCTCGATCGACGCCAGGCGCAGGTTCGGGAAGCGCTCGAGCACGCCATGGCAGATGAGCGCCGCGAACGTGTCCGAGATGCCGCGGTCCTGGAAGGCCACGAGCGGGAACGCGGCGTGCTTGAAGCCCTCGAAGTCGCCGGCCCCAGCCCCTCCGGTGCCCCAGAACTTGCCGTACTGCGACACGCCGCTCAATCCGGCGTGCAGCGCCATCGGCACCCCCGCTTCGGCCAGCTGCGCCCACACCGGGTCGAACTGCGGGTGACCAGGCGACACGTAGCCCTCGCCGTTCGGGACCGGGCCCGGGATCATGATGAGGATGCGGGCGCCCGCTTCAAGCACGCGGCGCACCTCGTCGGCGGCCGAGCGTGGGATCGGCCAGCGTGATCATGGGCGCGGCGTACATGCGGCCGTCGCCCTTGTCGAAGCCCCAGTCGTCGTCGAGCCACTCGTTGAACGCCTTGAAGGCGGCGTGGAGGGCAGGTACGTCGCGCTTCAGCGCCTCCTGCATGCCAACCCCGAGCGTGGGGAACAGCAACGTGCCCTCGAGGCCCTGCTCGTCGAGCAGCTTCACCCGGGCGTCGCGGTTGCGGTAGCCGGGGCGCTCGGCCAGCGGGTCCAGGTCGCCGAACATGGTCTTCAGGTCGAGCCCCTTGGCGTTGCGGCCGCGGAAGTAGTCCTCCAGGCTGCCCGGCCGGGCGATGGGGTCGAAGGTGGGGTTGGGGATGAACTTGTTGATCTTCCCCCCCACCAGGAGGCGCTGCTTGCCGTTCACGTCGGCCCACTGCATGCACCGCTTGGCCATGGCGGGATCGATGAAGCGGGTGAAGGCGTCCTCCGCCTCGTAGTAGTGCTCGTCGGCGTCGAAGGGGCGGAACCCGAGATCCGTCATGGGCGCGATGGTACTCGCCTCCTCCGGCTTCTGACAGTTGCGTCAGGTAGGGTCCCCCGCCATGTCCGTCGTCGACGCGTGGGTGAACCTGTTCCCCGAGGCCTTCGCCAGCAAGTGGGTGGCCCAAGAGGAGAACCAGGGGGTGCGGCAGCTCTTCGGCGACGACCTCGCCAAGGGCCCCACGGTGGAGGGCCTGCTGGAGGCCATGGACGGCGCCGGCATCGAGGTGGGTGTCCTCACCAGCGGGTTGAGCGACCCCGAGCGCGCCCACCGCCTGGGCGGGTACGCCGCCGAGGACTTCCTCGCCATCGCCGAGCAGCACCCCGGTCGCTTCCTGGTGTCGGCCGCCGTCGACAAGGCCACCCGGCCCGTGGCCAACTGCGCGCGCGTGCGAGAGCTGGCCCAGCACGACGCCTTCCGCATGGTTCGGGTGACCCCGCTGGTGGAGCAGTACGAGCTCAACCACCGCCTCTACTACCCCGTGTACGCCACCTGTGCGGAGCTCGGCCTCCCTGTGTCGATCAACGTGGGCGTCCCGGGCCCCCAGGTGCGCTCCCGCTGTCAGGATCCGGTGCTTCTCGAGGACGTGCTCATCGACTTTCGTGACCTCACCGTCATCGGCGCACACATGGGCCACCCCTACGAGGCACTGCTCATCCAGTACATGCTCAAGTGGCCCCAGCTGCACCTGATGACCTCCGCCTACCTGGCCACCTACATGGACCCTGCCATGGTGACCTTCATGGACTCCTCCCGGGGGCGGGGCCGACTCCTGTTCGCCTCCGATCACCCCGTCATCCCCGCGCAGAAGGCGCTCGACGCCGCCCGAGCCCTGCCCCTGTCCGAGGAGGGCATGGCCGAGTTCCTCGGTGGGGCCGCCCACCGACTCCTCGCCCGCCGCTGATGGCCTTCGATCCAGCCGGCGAGCACCTCGGGGCCCACGCCCGAACGACGCCGGACAAGGCCGCTGTGGTGATGCACCCCTCCGGTCGGGTCCGCTCGTTCAAGGAGGTCGACGACGCCTCGATCCGCCTGGCCCTGGCGTTGCGGGCGCGGGGCATGCAGACCGGCGACCACCTGGCGGTGCTGCTGGAGAACCAGGAGGAGTTCTACGACGTGGTCTGGGCGGCCAACCGCATCGGCTTGTTCCTCACGCCGATCAACTGGCACCTGGCGGCCGGCGAGGCCGGCTACATCGTTGCCGACTGCGACGCCACCGCCCTCGTGGCGTCCGCCAACCTGTCCGGCATCGTGGGCCAGATGGGTGACGACCTGGCAGCGGTGACCACCCGCATCGCCATCGGCGGGGACATCCCGGGCTTCGAGCGCTACGAGGACGTGGTCGCTGGGATCCAGCCCGGAGAAGTCCCCGACGAGCGCGAGGGCGCCTGGATGTTCTACTCGTCGGGCACCACCGGAAAGCCGAAGGGCATCCTCCCGCCACTCGTCGAGGGCGACCTCGGCTCAGTGTCGTTCCTCACCCGGCTGCTCACCGGGCTGTTCGCCTTCGACGACGAGACCGTCTACCTGAGCCCGGCGCCGCTCTACCACGCTGCCCCCGCCGGGTGGACGGTCGGTACCCAGCGCCTCGGGGGCACGGCCGTCGTCATGGAGCAGTTCGACCCGCTCGAGCTGCTGGGCGCCATCGAGCGCCACCGGATCACCCACGTGCAGCTGGTGCCGACCCACATGATCCGCCTCCTGAAGCTCAGCGAGGAGGAGCGATCGCAGTTCGACCTCTCCAGCCTGCGGCTGGTGGTCCACGCTGCCGCGCCGTGCCCGGTCGAGGTGAAGCAGGCCTGCCTCGACTGGCTGGGGCCGATCGTCCACGAGTTCTACAGCGGCAGCGAAGGGGCCGGCTTCTGCTACATCGGGCCGGAGGACTGGCTGGCCCACCCCGGGTCCGTTGGGCGGTCGATGACAGGGACGATCCACATCCTCGACGACGACGGACACGAGCTCCCGGTGGGCGGGGAGGGCGAGGTGTGGTTCGAGACCGATCGCACCTTCGAGTACCACCGCGACCCGGAGAAGACGAAGTCGGTCTGGGACGCGCGGGGCTGGAGCTGGATGGGCGATGTCGGCCGGATCGACGAGGAGGGCTACCTCTACCTCACGGATCGCGCCTCGAACATGATCATCAGCGGGGGCGTGAACATCTACCCCCGGGAGATCGAGGACGTGCTGGTGATGCACCCAGCGGTGGCTGACGTCGGGGTCACCGGCACGCCCGACCCCGACATGGGCGAGCGCGTCACCGCCTTCGTACAGCTCGACGGCACGGCCAGCGAGGAGGAGCTCATCGCCTGGTGTCGCGAGCGGCTCAGCCACTTCAAGTGCCCCCGAGAGGTCCGCTTCGTGGACGAGCTCCCTCGGCTCCCCACGGGGAAGCTGCTCAAGCGGCTCCTGGCCTGAGCCCCCGTTAGGTTCGTCGTCGTGGATGCCGAACAGCGGGTCGCGATCGTCACCGGGGGCAGCAGCGGCATCGGCCTGGGTGTGGGCCGGCTGCTGGTGGAGCGCGGCTACGACGTCGTGCTGACCGCCCGGACGGCGGAGAAGCTGCAGGCGGCCGCCGCCGAGATGGGGGCGCGCTGGTGCGCGGCCGACAGCACCGACCCGGCGGCGTTCGCGACCGTGGTCGCTGAGGCGGGACGGGTGGACCTGCTCGTGCACGCGGCGGGGGTGATGGAGGGGACCTTCGTCCGCAAGGAGTCGCTCGCCACCTTCGAGGCTGTCTTGCGAACCAACCTCACCTCGGCCTTCGTGGTGGCCGCGGCGTGCCTGCCGGTGATGCCGCACGGCGGCCGGATGGTGTTCCTGTCGTCATCGTCGGCTCACGCCCCCCAGCCAGGCAAGTCGGCCTACTCAGCATCCAAGGCGGGGCTCAACGCCTTCGCCGGCGCACTGGCCAAGGAGGTGGAGCGCGACGGCGTCGCCATCCACGTGGTCACCACCGGCCCGGTGGCCACCCCCATGCTCGACGATGTCCACTTTCCGATGCGGACCCTCGGCATCGAAGAGGTCGCCCAGGCTGTCGTGTGGCTCGACACCCTGCCGGGCAACGTCGTGCTCCCCGAGATCGAGGTGGCCTCCGTCGACCAGGGCCCCTTCGCCCCTGACCCGTTCGTCCCCCAGGCCGCCCGAGCCCTCGGCCGCACCGACCTCCCCACCTGACCCCAGGGGGCCGGTCAGGCGCGGCGGTGCCGGGCCAGGGCGGCCACGAGCAGCAGGACCAGGAGGACCGCGCCAGCAACGAGGAGGACGGGCGTGTGCCCGCCGGTGGCCGGCAGCTCGTCGGCGGTGGCCGTGGTGGGGCTCGACCCGGTGGTGGGCGTCGTGGTGGGGGCGGGGGGCGCCGAGATCGCGACCCGGTGGAGCGCCACCCTCGAACCCTCGCTGGCCGTGAAGTAGGAGTCGCCGGTTCGGGACACGCCCACCGACTCCCCCTGCTCCTCCGACGCCTGCGGCGCCTGGCAGGGATCGCGACGCAGCGCTTCCACCATGGTCTCCCCGTCGCCTCGGGCGTAGGCCAGCACCGAGCGGTAGGTCCGCAGCAGGACGAGCGAGCCGTCGGGGCTGACGTCGGCCCCCGTCACCGCGGTCCCGGGCAGACCCGGTTCGAGAACCAGCGGAGGGACGATGCTGATCGTGCCCTCGTCGGTGAGCGTCACGGAGGCGCCGTCCACCAAGGCCTCGGCGGGGGCGCGGAGGAGCCGGGACAGCCCCACGTAGCTCTTGGTGACGATCAGCAGGTCACCGGAGAGCGGATCGACGACCAGCGCCTCAGCATCTTCCGGCCCGCCGGGGTACCGCAGCTCGATGGCGGCGGTGCCGGCGAGCGAGCCGTCGGATCCGCCGGGGGCAGCGGCCGGCTCCGGCACCCGATAGACGGTCACTGTCGACCGGGACGCCGCGTTGTCGCCGATGTCGCCGGCGTAGAGGAACGCGCCCTGCCCGTCCGGACCGGGCCCCGCAGCCATGTCCTCCCAATCGGTGGCGGCCGCCCCCTCTACGGCGTAGGCGCCAAGGGCTCGGCCGTCCTCCCCCATGGCGTGCAGCGCCGGCGCGCCGCCGGAGTCGTTGTGCGCCCACAGCACCCCTGGGTGAGCCCGGCTGGCCACCAACCCCGAGATCTCCGTCAGGGCGCCGTCCTCCACGGTGCCCGCCACGGCTACTTCGCCGAAGCGCGCACAAGGGTCGACGCCACCTGCCGCGGGCGGAGCGAGGGCCAGAAGCCCCAGGACCGCAGCGGCCACCACCCGTCTCATCGGAGCGACGCTAGGCCACCGCGGACATTCGCCTGACCCGCCTCCGCAGGCCGGCCAGGCTCAACGCGACCGCCAGGCCGGCGAGGCCGACCGGGAGGGCGGCATCGGTCCCGCCGGTGGCCGGCAACGAGGGGCCACCCCCGGGCGGTGCGCCGTCGTCGTCCGGCATCCGCGACGGCGACGGCGGCTCGGTGGGCTCCGTCTCCGCGGTGCATGCCTGCGCGAACGGGAAGCTGACGGCCACGCCGTAGTGGTCGGATGGCCACACGACGGTCTCGCCCTCGGACCCGTCGAAGGGGACGGGCTGGTCGCCCAAGATCTCCCCGTCGGCCGGCGTCGCAGCCTCGCTCCCGGCCCGAGCGAACACGTAGTCGATGCGATGCTCGACCGTCGGCTCGGGATCGGCGATGTCCTGACCCGAGGTGAAGCCGGCGGCGTCGGGCTCAGCCTCGCGATAGCCGTCGACGAACCCGGCGTCGATCACCGCCTGCCACACCGGACCGCCCTCGAGCGTGTTGAAGTCGCCGGTGTAGAAGTCGGGGGCTTCGTCGGCAGTGGCCAGCTGGTCGATCTGCAGCAGGGCGTCGTTGATCTGCAGGATGCGGATCAGCTCCGTGACAGGCGACTCGTTGTTGGCCAGGTGCGAGCTGAACATGTCCACCGGGCCACAGCTGGTCTGGACGCGCGCCCACAGCACCTGGCGGGTGTCGACGGTGCAGGTGGGGATGGCCAAGGGGTTGGTGGGGTCGGCCACCTGGCACACCGGCGCCTCCGGGATCCGGTTCACCAGCCGGTGGGCCTGCTGATCGACGATCGGGAAGCGGGCGATGATCGCCACCCCCTCGGACCAGGGCGAGTCGCCAGCTCGGGCCACGGCCGCGATCTGCTGGCTCACCGGGCCGCCGATGCCTCCCGGACCGGTGTCGGGCTCGAGGGGGAGGTGCGGGTTCGACTGGAAGAAGCACCAGGCCCAGGTGTCGCCGGTCCGGTCGGCCATGGCGGCGGCCATCCGCTGGGCCACCACGCCGTGCTTCTGCGAGCTGACGACCTCCTGCATGCCGGCGATGTCGACGTCGGCGTCGGCCATGGCGTCGGCCACCAGGTCGATGCGACGGGACTGGGTCTCGTCGTCGTAGTCCCCCTGGGTGTGGAGGATGTTGTAGCTGGCCACCCGCAGCACCCCGTCGTCGGCCGCCTCGGCGCCGGCGCCGGCCTCCGACCCGCAGATCGGCGGGCCGTCCTGGGGCGGGGTCTGGGCCGTCGCCCCGTCGAGTCCGAGAGCGGTCCCGGCCAGCAGCCCCGTCACCACTAGCAACCCCAGTCGCACGCGCATCCGGCGACCGTAGGCGGTCAGCGGTAGGTTCGGGCGCGTGGAGCTGGGGCTGCGGGGACGGGCCGCCATCGTCACCGGAGCCAGCCGGGGGATCGGGCGACAGGTGGCGAAGGACCTGGCGGCCGAGGGCTGCGGGGTGCTCGTGTGCGCCCGAGGCGAGGCCGATCTGTCCGAGGTGGCCGCGGAGATCGTCGAAGCCGGAGGTCGGGCGAAGGCGATGGCCGTCGATGTGACGGACCCGGCGGCTGCCGACGAGATCGTGGGCGCGTGCATCGAGCGGCTGGGCCGTCTCGATGTGGTGGTGAACAACGCTGGGGGGGCGCAACCCAAGCGCCTCGAGGAGCTCACCGACGCTGACTGGCGAGCCGGGCTGGAGGTCAACTTCCTCGCCGCCGCTCGCCTGTCGGTGGCGGCCGTCCCCGTCCTTCGGAAGGCGGGCTGGGGTCGGCTGGTGCATGTGGCCAGCGTGAGCGGGCGCGAGCCCGATCCTCTGTTCGCGCCCTACTCAGCCGCCAAGGCGGCCCTGCTCAACCTGTCCACGGCACTGTCGCGGGCCTACGCCGCCGATGGCGTGCTCAGCAGCTGCGTGGTGCCTGGGATCACGGTCACCGAGCTCGTGGCTGCCAATGCCCGGGCCACCGCCGACCGCACCGGCGCGTCGACGGAGGAGGTGATGGCCAAGATGCTGGCCAAGCACGACGTGGCCGCAGGCCGCTTCGGCGACCCCGCTGAGGTGTCGGCCGCGGTGCTGTTCCTGGCCTCCGAGCAGGCCCGCTGGATCACCGGCGCCACCCTCGAGGTCGACGGCGGCACCCTCCGCGGCCACTAGGTCCACCCCCCCCAGCTCTTGTGTCGTTTCGTCGTGGTCTTGGGAACGGAACGACACAAGACCCCGTGGGTTAGAGGAGGGTTGGGAGCGCCGTTCGGATGATCTTGCCCATGGCGTTGCGCGGGAGGGCGTCGACGACCACGAGCCGCTCGGGGACCTTGTACGCGGCCAGGTTGGCCAGGCAGTGCTCCCGTACCGCCTCCTCGTCGACCACCGCGCCCGCCTGGGGCTCGAGCAGGCCGACGACGCGCTCGCCGAGCCGATCGTCGGGGACGCCGACGACGGCACAGGCCGCCACGCCCGGCGCCTCGAGCAGCACCCGCTCCACCTCGGCGGGGTACACGTTGGCGCCGCCGCGGATGATCAACAGGCTCTTGCGGTCGCGCACGTGGAGGTTCCCGGCGTCGTCCAGGAACCCGAGATCCCCGGTGTGCAGCTCGCCGCCGGCCAGCGCCTCCGCGGTGGCCTCGGGGCGCTGCCAGTAGCCGAGCATCAGCCGGTACCGATCCCCCGCGGGGGCCACGCAGATCTCACCGGTCTCCCCTGGCGGCAGGCTGGCGCCGTCGGTGGCGGCGATGCGAACAGACAGGTGCGGGAGCGGGCGGCCGCTGCCTCCCTCGACGTGGCCCGCTCCGGATCGCTCGTCGATGGCCACAACGGTCGGGGCCTCGCTGAGGCCGTAGGTGGCCAGCACGGGCCGCCCGAACTTGGCCTGGAACATCGACCGGATGGCCTCGGGGCAGTCGGCGCCGCCGGTCCACACCTCGTCGAGGCTGGCCAGGTCCTCGGGCGTCACAACCTCCATCGTGGCCAGGCTGTGCAGGAGCGCCGGCGGGCCGTTCCACGTGGTGATCCGCTCGGCCCGGATCCACTCCGCCACGCCCTCGGCGTCGATGCGGTCCATGACGATCGAGCAGCCACCGGCCTGCGAGACCAGCAGGGTGGTGAGCACGGCCATGTTGAGGACGGTGAACGGGAAGCAGTCGCCCTTGCGAAGGTCGGGGCCGTAGCCGCGGGTCTCCACCAGGACCGCGCCGGGGGTGAGCAGCCCGTGCTGGCTGTGCACCGCCCCCTTCGGGTGGCCGGTCGTGCCGCTCGTGTAGGCGATGCCCGCCGGAGCCGTCGGGTCGACGTCGATGCCGAGGCTCCTCGTGGGGGCGGCGTCGACGGCGCCGCGCCAGGCGGCGAGGTCGACGACCCGCGCACCGAGGTCGGGCAGGTCGTCGTCGCAGAGCAGGAGGGTGGCCCCCGAGTCCTCGAGGAGGAAGCGCTTCTCCGGTGGCGCCAGCGCTTTGTTGACCCCCACCCACACCGCACCGAGGCGCATGGCGCCATGGAAGGCCACCACCACATCGAGCCCGTTCGGGAGCGAGGCGGCCACCCGGTCCCCGGTCGACACCCCGAGGTCGCGCAGGGCGTGCGCCGCCCGATGGGCCTGCTCGTCGAGCTGCGCGTAGGTGAGCCGCCCCTCCCGGGCGACCAACGCGTCGCGTTCGGGGTCGGCGGCCAGCGCCCGATCGAGCACGCGGGCCACCGAGTCGGGCTGCATGGCTCCGACCCTACGCGACTAACATGCGCGTCAGGTTGAGAAGGGGAGATCGATGGACTTCGACCTCGGCGCGGGAGCGGCCGAGCTGCGGGCCCGGCTTCGGGCGCTGATCGCCGCCCACACCGCCGAGGGCTACCTCGGCGCCTTCACCGACGATCCAGCCGACCTCGACGTCGCCCAGCGCTTTTGCCAGACCCTCGCGGAGGAGGGCCTCCTCACCATCGCCTGGCCCACCGAGTACGGCGGGGGCGGCGGATCGGTGTGGGACCAGACCGTCGTCCGAGAGGAGATGTGGGCGCACCACGAGCCCCGCGGCGCACAGTACATGGGGCTCAACTGGGTGGGTCCGGCCATCATGGGCTTCGGCACCGACGCCCAGAAGCAGCAGCACCTGCCCGCCATCGCGGCCGGAGCGGTCATCTGGTGCCAGGGCTTCAGCGAGCCGGAGGCGGGCAGCGACCTAGCCAGCCTGCGAGCCCGGGCCACGGAGGACGGCGACGGGTGGCGGATCAACGGACAGAAGATCTGGACGTCGTATGCCGGGATGGCCCAGTGGTGCGTGCTGGCCGCTCGCGTGGGGCCGGGCGAGCGCCACGAGGGCATCACGATGTTCCTGGTGCCGATGGACACCCCGGGCATCACCGTCCGCCCCATCCGCAGCATGTTGGGACCCCACCACCTCAACGAGGTCTTCTTCGACGACGTGCTCGCCGGCCCCGACGCCGTGCTCGGCGAGGTCGGAGGCGGATGGGCCGTCATCCGCAAGGCCCTCGCCCATGAGCGGGTGGGCATCGCGCGCTATGCCCGCTGCGAGCGCCTCCTCTCGGCGCTCGGACGTGAGCTGGCGCCCCACTGGGACGAGCTCCCGGCGGCGCTCCACGACCAGTGGGCGCGCGCCCTGGTGCAGGTGCGGGTGGCCCGCCTCCTCGCCTACCGGACGGTGCACGCGCAGGAGCGGGGCGAGATGCCCGACGTCCTGGCGAGCGCGGCGCGCATCGTCGTCACCCAGTGCGATCAGCAGGTGGCCGAGGTGCTGTTCCAGGCCGTGGAGGAGCGCAGCTTGGAGGCGGGGAGCACCGCCCCCCTCCACGGCGCCATCGAGGACCACTGGCGCTACGCCCAGGCCGCCACCGTGGCCTCCGGCACCATCGAGGTGCAACGCATGATCGTCTCCAAGTCGCTCCTCGGCGGCCGCTCGTGAACCCCACCCTCCCCGAGGAGGCGGCAGAGTTCGGCGCCACCGCTGGCAAGGCCTTCCTCGCCCTCGGGGGCGTCGACGCTGCGCGCCGGGCGGAGGAAGAGCCCGCCAGTCGTGCCGAGGTGGCTGCCACCCTCACCGCCCTGGGGGTGGAGGACGTCGACCCGCGCCAGGACGGCGACGCCCTGGCCGCCGCGGCCGCTCTGTGCGAGGCCGCCGGACGGGTGGCCCTCCCCCACCCCGTCGAAGCCGTGCTGCTGGCCGACGAGGGTCGGCCCTTCGCCGTCATCTCGGATGCCAACCCCCGCGTCGACCACGGCGACCAGGCCGAGCAGTGGGTGGTGGCGCCTCTCGATGGCGCCGCCCGCGCGGCCGCGCCCGCCGGCACGCCCTTGGGCTCCCGGCTGGGCCCGTTCGTCACCGACCTCACGCTGGGCGAGCCGTCGGGGGACCACGCGCTCGATGTCCTGCACCACCTCACGCTGTCCGCCTGTCGGGTGCTGGGGACCGTCGACCGGGCTGTCGAGCTGGCCGTCGAGCACGTCACCTCCCGCGTCCAGTTCGGCAAGCCGCTGTCGGCCTTCCAGGCCGTGCAGTTCCAGGTGGCCGATGCATCCGTCGCAGTCGCCGGGCTCCGCGAGCTCAGCCACTTCACCCTCTGGCGCCTCCACCTCGACCCCGACGGCGCCCTTCCCGACGTCCTCGCCCTCCGGGTCCACGCCCTCGATGTCGCCCGGGCCGTGCTGCGGACCTGTCAGCAGCTCCACGGTGCCGCGGGGGTCTGCGACGAGTACGACGTCTCCGTCCTGGCCCGTCACGTCCAACCGGCCCTCCGATTGCCGTGGTCGGCGGAGCGGACCGTCGCCCATCTCTCGAGCGCCATCCGAGAGCACGGCTTCGAGGGGCTCTTCGAGCATGGCGCGACGGCCACGTGACCACCTTCGAAGGGCCGTTGCTCGACTCGGTCGAGGGCGTCGGGGCGCTGACCATGGGCACCTTCCTCGAGGAGGTGGCCGACCGGTTCGGTCCCAACGAGGCCCTCGTCCTGGACGACCCGCTGCGGGGCGGCGACACCGTGCGCTGGACCTACGCCGACCTCGGGCGCGAGGCGCGGCAGGTGGGTCGGGGGTTGGTGGCGCTCGGTGTCCAGCCGGGCGAGCGGGTTGGCATCCTCATGGGCAACCGGCCCGAGGCGGTCGCGTCGCTGTTCGGCGTCGGTCTGGCCGGTGCCGTCGCCGTGCCGCTGTCCACGTTCGCTCCGGCGCCCGAGCTGGCCCACATGCTCGACCTGGCCGACGTCGCCGTGGTGCTCTCCCAGACCCAGATGCTCGGCCGATCCTTCGCCGACGATCTGGGCGCCCTCCAGGCCGAGCGGCCGTCCCTCCGCCACCTTGCCCTTCTCGGGCTGGAGCCCAAGTCTTCCGAGGTCGACTCGTCAGCCCATACGCGGTTGCTGGGCTGGCCCGATCTCGCCGCGCTGGCGGCCTCGGCGACCGACGCCGAGCTCGCCGCTCGCGCGGCGACCACCACACCCGACGACGATGCGCTGGTCATCTTCAGCTCCGGCACGACCAACGCCGCCAAGGGCATGCTCCACATCCATCGGGCGCCGACGCTGCAGTTCTGGGTGCAGGCGCAGCTCTTCGGGCGCCACGCGGCCACACGCATGTTCTCGGCCTTGCCTCTGTTCTGGACGGCCGGGCTCAACACGGCCATGGGCTCCACCCTGGCCGCCGGCGGCTGCTGGGTGATGCAAGAGGTGTTCGAGCCCGGGGCAGCCCTGCACCTGATGGAGCGCGAGCGGGTGACCGAGCCCTACACGCTCCCTCACCAGACCGGAGCCCTCGAGGAGCACCCAGCTTGGGCGAGCACCGACCTCTCGTCGCTCCGCTGCGTGTACGGCAAGGGGGCCTTCGCCCGCCACCCGAGCGTGACCGACCCCGACACCGGCTGGATGATGCCCGTGGGCTACGGCCTCTCGGAGACCTGCGCCTTCTTCGTCAGCCACCGCTCCACCACGCCTCGGGAGCTCACCAAGCACAGCATGGGACAGCTCCTGCCCGGCAACCAGCTGCGCATCGTCGACCCGGAGACGGGCCAGGTCCTCGACGTCGACACCGACGGTGAGCTGGCGGTCAAGGGACCGACGCTCATGAAGGGCTACCTGGGCCGGCCGGCGGCGGACTGCTTCGACGCCGACGGGTTCTTCCACACCGGCGACGAAGGCTCCATCGACGCCGACGGCTACGTGCAGTTCAGCGGCCGTCGCACGGAGATGATCAAGACCGGGGGCGCCAACGTGTCGCCCGGCGAGCTCGAGGTGCAGCTACGAGCCTGCCCGCTGGTGAAGCTGAGCCGGGTGGTGGGCATCCCCGACCCTCGCCTCGACCAGGTGGTGGTGGCCTGCGTCATCCTCAAAGAGGGTGCCGACGCCACCGAGGCCGACATCCAAGCCTTCCTGCGCGATCGGGTGGCCTCCTACAAGGTGCCCAAGCGCGTGCTCTTCTTCCCCGACGGCGAGATCCCCATGACCACCAGCTCCACCAAGGTGCGCGACGACGCGCTGGTGCAGATGGTGGTCGATCGCCTCGACCAAGCCCCTGTCCCCACGACCAGCGGAGAACGATGACCACCCTCGACGCGTCCGACCTCGACCAGTACATGGGCGTGCCCATGGAGCCCGGCGAGCTCAAGGAGCCGGTTGCCACCAACGACATCCGGCGCTGGGTGCAGGGCATGCACTACCCCAACCCGCTGCACTACGACGAGCGGTGGGCCGCCGAGAGCCGCTTCGGCGAGATCGTCGCACCGCAGTCGTTCACGGTGGCCTGCGACACCAGCCACGGCTGCTCGCCGGCCCAGGTCGGCAAGATCCCCAGCTCGCACCTCATCTTCGGTGGCGACGACTGGTGGTTCTTCGGGCCGAGGGTGAAGCCGGGCGACAAGCTCCTCTGCCACCGGATGCCCTACGACTACAAGGTCACCGACACCAAGTTCGCCGGCCCCACCTGCTTCCAGCGGGGCGACACGCTGTACATCAACCAGCGGGGCGAGCGGGTGGCCATGCAGCGCTCGACGGCCATCCGCTACCAGGTGCGGGAGGCCACCGAGAAGAAGCTGTTCTCCGAGCCGCAGGAGCCGGAGTGGACCGACGAGCAGCTCGAGGAGCTGGAGGCCAAGAAGCTCCAGTTCATCGACCAGATCCAGCAGCTCCGCCACGACAAGCGTCTCTTCGACAGCGTGTCGGTGGGCGACCGCTTGGCCGACAACGTCCTCGGCCCTCACAGCCTGGCCAGCTTCACCACCGAGTGGCGGGCCTACCCCATGACCACCTGGGGAGCCATGGCCAAGGGCCCCACCACCGTCCGCGCCGAGGCGCTGGGGTACACCAAGGAGATGGCCGGCTTCGAAGGCGACCGGCGCATGGAGCGGGTCAACCCCGAGCTCACCGACGGCGCCTACTACGGACCGTCCCGCGGCCACCTGCAGCCCCGATGGGCCCAGCACGTGGGGATGCCACGCGGCTACGGGTACGGCGCCTCCATGGGGGCCTGGATCCTCGACTACGTGGCCGCGTGGGCCGGCGAGTGGGGCTCGCTCACCCACTCCACCGCCCAGTACCGCAACCCTGCCTTCACCGGCGACGCCACCTTCATCACCGGGGAGGTCGTCGACAAGCGGGTGGAGCGGCGCCGCAAGCACATCGTGCGCGTGAAGGTGGAGCTCCGGAACCAGGACGACGCCGTCATGGCCAAGGCCGAGGTGGAGGCCGAGCTCCCTGCCGACTAGGTCCCAGCCCGTCGACCTGGTTGACTGACACTCACGTCAGGTACAGGGGGGTCCGAGGAGGTGGGGGCAGGAGCCACCCGCTACGGCGCGTTCCCCGTCGTCGCGCTCGGGGCCACCTTGATGCTGGAGCAGGGCGAGCGCCTGTCGCTGGCCCAGGCCTTCGACGGCATCCGCGACGAGTTCGGGGTGAGCGACACCGCCCTGGGTGGGCTGGCGGCCGCCATGGTGCTGGTGGGCGTGATCGGCGGCATCCCCATCGGGGCGCTGGCCGACCGGTGGCGTCGCACCACCCTGCTGGTGATCGCCATGCTGGTGTGGACACTCTGCATGGGCTTCGGTGCCATCGCCCCTGGCTTCGCCTTCCTCTTCGTCGGGCGCCTCGGCATCGGGATCGTGGAGGCCAACGGCCCGGCTTCGTTCTCCTTGATGTCGGACTACTACCCAGTGGCCATCCGGGCCCGGATGATGGGCCGCTACCAGCTCGGCAGCGCGGTGGGAGGCCTCTTCGGCGTGGCGCTGGCCGGCGTGCTGGTGGACACCTACGGGTGGCGGGCCGCCTTCTGGATGTGGATCCCGTTCGGCTTGATCGTGGCGGCGGTGCTGACCCGCCTTCCCGAGCCCGAGCGGGGCAACCAGGACCGCGCCTTCCACATCGAGGAGACCATGCGCCTGGAGGCGGACGGGCTTCCCGGCCTGCTCCCCGACCTCAACCTGCCCGAGCCCCGCCAGTCGACCCTCGTGTACGAGACCGCCACCTGGCCCGAGGTGGTCCGCGAGCTCCTGCAGATCCGGTCGATGTGGTTCGGCCTCATGTCGCTCACGATCTCCAGCTTCCTCCTCGGCGCCCTCGGCGTGTGGGGCATCGAGTTCTTCAAGCAGTCCTTCGACCTCTCGGCCACTGAAGCGGGTGCCTTCACCCCCATCATCGGCGGGGGGGCGGCGATCGGGCTGGTGGGAGGGGCGAGCTGGCCGACCGGCTGCTGCGACGCGGCATCACCAACGCCCGCGTGTACGTCACCGCAGTGGCATCCGTGCTGGCCACCGTCCTCCTGCTGCCCGCCTTCCTCAGCAGCGTCCCTGCCCATCGCGGCGGTGCTCCTGTTCTTCGGCAGCCTGTGCCTCACCACCCCGGTGGCACCCAGCGAAGCGCTCGTGTCCGATGTCGTCCCCGGTGCCCTCCGGGGCCGCGCCGCCGCCATCCGGTCGGTGGTGCGGGCCATCTCTGCCCTGTCGCCCCTGCTGGTGGGCGTGCTCTCCGACGCCACCGACCTCTCCACCGCGCTGGCCATGCTCACCCCGCTGTACGCCATCGGCGGGCTGGTGATGCTGCTGGCCGCCCGCACCTACCCTGCCGACCTGGCCTTCGTGGCAGCTGACGCCACCAGGCGCCGCCAAGAGGCAGCCGCCGCCCCAACCCCCTCCGGAGCCACCCTTGACTGACCGCCCCATCATCCTGTCCACCGCTCCCCTCCGCGGGCCCGGCCTCGACACGCTGCGGGAGATGGGTGAGGTCATCGTCGACCCGTGGATCGACCAGTCGCCGATCCGGCTCTACAACGAGGAGCAGCTGGCCGAGCGCGCCAGAGAGGTGGGGGCAACGGTGCTCATCTGCGAGGCCGACAAGTGCGCCGGCCCGGTCTTCGACCTGCCGCTGGTCGCCATCGGCTCCACCCGGGGCGACCCCACCAACGTCGACCTGCCCGGCGCCACCGCCAAGGGGATCCCGGTGCTGCGGGCTCCGGGACGCAACGCCGACGGGGTGGCCGAGCTCACGGTGGCCATGCTGCTGGCCGTCACACGGCACCTGATCGCGGCGGACCGCGACGTGCGAGAGGGCGAGGTGTACCGCGACGGCTCCATCCCCTACCAGCGGTTCCGCGGCTGGCAGCTGGCCGGCCGCACGGCCGGGCTGGTGGGGCTGGGCGCGGTGGGGCGGGCCACCCGCTGGCGGCTCGAGGGCCTCGGCATGCGGGTGATCGCCAGCGACCCCTTCGCGGAGGACGCCAGCCACAACCTCGACGACCTGCTCGCGGAGGCCGACGTGATCTCGATGCACGCGGCTGTCACCCCGGACACGCTCGGACTGATGTCCGCGGCACGGTTCGCCCAGATGCAGGAAGGGGCGGTGTACGTGAACTCCGCTCGCGCCGGGCTGCACGACCTCGACGCCCTCACCGCCGCCCTGCAGTCGGGGCACTTGGGGGCCGCGGCTCTCGACCACTTCGAGGGCGAGTCCATCGCCACCGATCACCCGCTGGTCGCTCTGCCCAACGTCGTGCTCGCCCCGCACATCGGCGGAGCCACCTACGACACCGAGACCAACCACACCACGCTCATGGCCGAGGGGCTGGGTGCCTTGCTCCGGGGTGAGCGGCCCGCCAACCTGGCCAACCCGGAGGTCCTCCCCCATGCCTGACACCGTCACCTCACCCACCACGACGCGCGAGGCCGTCCTCGCCGCCGCCAAGAAGATGCTGGCCGACGGCCTGGTGGAGGGCACGTCGGGCAACATCTCCGGTCGGCTGCCCGACGGGCTCGTCTGCCTCTCGCCCTCATCGGTGCCCTACGACACCATGACCCTCGAGGACCTCGTGGTCGTCGATCTCGACGGCACCGTGGTGGAGGGCGAGCGATCCCCCACCACGGAGAAGGACCTCCACCTGGCGGCCCTGCGCCGGTACCCGGAGCTGGGGGCGGTGATCCACACCCATGCGGTGTACGCCACCATGTTCGCCCTCGCCCACGAACCCATCCCGGCGGTGATCGAGGAGGTGGTCGTCTACGTGGGCGGCGACGTGCCGTGCTGCGACTACAAGGGCACCGGCAGCGTGGAGCTGGGTGAGGAGGTGGCCAGCCGCCTGGCCGATCGGGGGGCCGCCCTGCTGGCCAACCACGGCCTGGTCACCTGCGGGTCCACGCCGGAGAAGGCCCTGCACAACGCGGCGCTCATCGAGCGCACCGCCAAGATCGTGTGGGGGGCACGGGCCATGGGGGCAACCATCCACCCGCTGCCCGAGAAGGTGAACAGCGACATGGCGGGCGTCTACCGATTCGTGCGGGAGAACCCGTGAGGCAGGAGATCGGCGCGCGACGCGGTGAAGGTGCATGGGTCTGACACGAGGGGGAGCTCGCCGGTGAGGAAGAAGATCGCAGTGGTGCTGGCTGGGGCGTTGGTGCTGGCCGCCTGCGGCACGCGTCTCCCCGACGAGGCCTTCCAGAACGCCGGCGTGGAGGTGGTCGCCAGCGGCGACACCACCGGCGGCGACGGGTCGGCGACGGATGGCATCGTCGCCACGGACGGTTCGGCCGACGGCGGCGGCGCCACCGACGGCGGCACCGACGGTGGGGGCACGGGCGGCGGGACCACCGGCGGCGGAACGACGGGTGGTGCGACCACGGGCGGCGCGGCCACCGGAGGCACCGGCGGCGGGACCGACGGTCCCAGCGGACCCAACCAGGCGTCCGACGTCGGCGTGACGGCCAACAGCATCACGCTGGGCACGATCGTGGCGGAGAACGGGGTGCTGGGCGACGCCTTCGCGCCCGCCGCACGGGGCCTGCGCGCGTGGACCCAGGCCATCAACGCCAAGGGCGGCATCAACGGGCGTCAGGTCATCCTGAAGACCTGCGACGACCGGGAGGACCGGGCGCGGTCCCTGGAGTGCGCCAAGCGGCTGGTGGAGCAGGACAAGGTCTTCGCGATGGTCGGCACCAACTCCCGCGCCCTCGGCGGGGCGGCCGAGTACCTCAACTCCAAGCAGATCCCGGTGGTCGGCATCCCGATCACCAACAGCTTCAACCGGTACCGGCTCTTCTACTCCACCTACGGGAGCGGCTACGTCCGCGACGGCAAGACGGTCGGTCACAAGAACCAGATCATGAGCCTCTCGGGCGCCTACCGGTGGTTCAAGAGCAACCTCAAGGTGTCCAAGGCAGCCGTCTTCTTCTACGACATCCCGGAGTCGAGCCAGGCGGGCTCCTTCATCGCCGAGGGCCTCAAGCTCGAGGGGTTCTCGGTCACGAAGTACCCGGTGTCGTTCGCAGCCCCCAGCTTCGACCAGGCGGTGGCCGACATGGAGCGCCAGGGCACCCAGATCGTGTTCGACGCCATGGACGACGGCGCCAACCGGAAGCTGTGCGACGCCATGGGCCGCCGCAAGTTCCCGCTGAAGGCCAAGGTGTCCACCGTGGTGTCCTACGGCGAGTCGGTGCGCACCGCCTACAACGACACCTGCCGCAACTCGGTGTACATCGTGGGCGAGTCGGCCCCGTACACCCGCACCAGCGTGCCGGCCATCGCCGAGTTCCGGGCTGCCTTCTCGAAGTACCAGCCGGGCAAGCCGTTGCACCAGTGGGCCCTCGAGGCCTGGGCCCAGGCCGTCATGGTGTCCGACGGCATCCGGTCGATGGGGCCCGCGCCCACGCGCAAGGGGCTGGTGGCGTTCCTGGATGGGCTCAAGAGCTACACGGCCAACGGCATCTTCACCGGCATCGACTACCGCCGGGTCGACTTCACCACGCCCACCAGGCAGGACTGCTTCTCGGTTGCCCGCTGGCTCGACAGCAAGGGGGGCTGGGTGCTGGCCGCCGACAAGTTCCCGTTCTGCGTGAACGACGCCAAGCAGTACGGCACCCCCACCCTCGAACAGGGCAACTGACCCCACCCCCACCCCACCCCCCACCCCCACCAGCTCTTGCGTCGTTTCGTCAGGGTCTTCCGGACGGATCGACAGCAAGACTCTGGGGTCAGACGCCGAGGGTGGCGATAGCCGAGGAGTCGCGGAGCTCGGCGGGTTCGCCGGCCCACACCACCTGGCCCTTGGCCAGCACGTAGCAGATGTCGGCCAGCGCCAGGGCGTAGGTCAGGTGCTGCTCCACGAGCACGATCGTGCGCCCGGCATCGCGCAGGGCGGCCACCCGCTCGAACAGCTGTGAGACCACCAGCGGGGCCAGCCCCATCGAGAGCTCGTCGAACATCACGACGCTGCGGGTCTCCCACCAACGACCGGCACACCGCCAGCATCTGCTGCTCCCCGCCCGACAGGGAGCCGGCCGCCTGGCCGAGCCGCTCGCCGAGGCGAGGGAAGACACCCGTGATCTCCTCCAGCCACGCCTCCCACGAGCCCGCCGCCTCGCTAGGGGCGCTGCGATGCGCCACCTTCAGGTTGTCGAGCACGCTCAGGGCCGGGAAGATCCCGCGCCCCTCCGGCACCAGGACCAGGCCGCGGGAGGCGATGGCGCTGGGCCGACGGTTGTCGATGCGGCGGCCGTCGAGCCGGATCGATCCCGACGTGACCGGCAGGGTCCCGGAGATGGCTCGCAGGGTGGTGGTCTTGCCGACGCCGTTCGGCCCCAGGAGAGCGACCACCGAGCCGGCGGGGACGTCGAGGGTGAGACCCCGGAGGATCTCGATCCGGCCGTAGCCCGCCCGGACGTCGCGCAGCTCGAGGGAGGCGGTCATCCCCTGATGACCTCGTCGACCGGTGCGCCGAGGTAGGCCTCGCGCACCATCTCGGACGCGGTGATGTCCGAGGGCGTCCCGGCTGCGATCAGCGCGCCGAAGTCGAGCACGTAGATCCACTCGGACAGGCTCATCACCAGCTCCACGTCGTGCTCGACGAGGAGCACGCCCACCCCGGTGCCGGCCACGTGGTGGAGCACCCGCTGGAAGGCCTCGGTCTCCGCTGTGTCCAGGCCGCTGCTGGGCTCATCGAGCAGCAGCACCGTGGGACCCATGCAGAGCGCCCGGGCCAGCTCCACCAGCCGCAGCGAGCCGGTGCTGAGGGAGCCCGCCACCCGGTTGCGGTCGGCCCCGAGCCCCACCAGGTCGAGCGCCTCCTCGACGGTGGCCACGATGGCGGGCTCGTCGTCGTGGCGGTATCGGAGCAGCCCGCTGAAGGTCTTGCCCGGGGTTGCCGCCTCGGCCGCCACCTGGAGGTTCTCGAACACCGTCATCCCCGAGAAGATCTCCAGCCGCTGGAACGTGCGGCCCAGGCCCAGCTGGGCCCGCTCGTGGGTAGGCAGGTTGGTGACGTCGCGATCTCCCAGGCGCACGCGGCCCTCGTTGGGCGTCAGGAGACCGGTGAGGGCGTTGAACATGGTGGTCTTGCCCGGCGCCGTTGGGCCCGATGAGCGAGGTGATCGTCCCGGGCCGGACCTCGAGGGACACGTCGTTGACGGCCACCAGCCCGCCGAAGCGCACCTCGATGTCGATGGCGGACAGCACCGGCTCCGTCACTTCCCACCTCGCTCGGCCAGGACGCGCTCGGCGAAGTCGGACGGCAGCGGCACCGGGGGTGGCGGCGGCGCCGGCGCGCGCGCGATGCGGTACTGCTCGGCCAGCCGGGCCTGGACGGCCGAGCCGAGCCGCGCTCGCCTGGGCAATGACCCCGCCGGGCAGCCGTCCGAGGAAGACGGCGCCCGAGGCCGAACAGCCCGATGGCGCTCTGGATGTCGAGGTCGAGCAGGCGGGGGATGAGGATGTAGAGGACGGCGGCGAGGATGGCCCCCCGCACGCTGGCCACACCGCACACCACCACGGCGGTGAACCAGAAGAGCCCGAGGACGGGGTTGAAGGTGACGGTGTCCCAGTTCTGGTTGGCCTGGGTGAGCAGGGCACCGCCGATGCCCGCCATGGCCGAGGAGACGCCGAACACGAAGAGCTTGGCCCGGCGCAGCCCGATGCCCACCGACTGCGCCGCCGTCTCCGAGTCGCGCATGGCTGCCAGCACCCGCCCGAGCCGACCGCTGCGCAGGTTGTGGGCCAGCACCAGGATGAGGGCCACCACCACCAGCTCGTAGAAGTAGAAGGCCCGGTCGCCCGCCGAGGTCGAGCCCGAAGCAGGTCGGGCCGCTCCACGGTGAGCCCGCCGGGGCCTCCCTGGAAGAGCTGGGCGTTGAACACGAACCGGTCGATGATCAGCGCCAGGCCAAGGGTGGTGAGGCCGAGGAACAGGCCCTTGCGCCGCAGGGCGGGATAGCCAGCCAGCGAGCCCGGCGCCCATGGCCGCCGCAGCGCCGACGAGCATGGCGAGCAGCACGGGCAGATCGCAGCGAGTTGGCGGCCCGGGCCGAGAAGAACGCCCCCAGCCCGGCGATCGACGCCTGGCCCGAGCGTGAGGTGGCCGGAGAAGCCGGTGATGCAGACGATCGACACGAAGATCACGATCAGGGCCAGGGTGATCTGGGCCAGCCGCAGGTCGGGGCCGCTGAGGGCGAACGGGGCCAGCGAGCGCGGCCAGCCGCGAGCGACGACCGCCACCACCCGCCCGCTGGCCGACGCCCGAGCCTGACCGAAACGACCGGCCACGAGCCCCTGGCCGGTCGAGCCCGGTGTCGCCCACCTCGTCGAGGCGGCGGAAGGCCACCAGGGCGACGAACAGGACGATGCTGGAGAGGTTGGTCACCACGGCCTGGTACGTCTCCGGCCGCGTCCACCGGTGCTGCCGAAGGGCTCGAAGACGTCGAGCAGGCTGCGGCCCAGCCCCATCACGAGGAAGCCGAACAGGATGGCCCGGGGCACGCTGGTGAGCCGGGCGACGACCGCGACCGAGAAGGTCTCGATCCCGAAGAAGATGATCCGGGTGGGCTCGAGGGTCCCCTGGGGGATGATCAGGCCGGTGAGGGCGGCCAGGGTGCAGCCGAGCGACCAGGCCACCTGCGATACCCGGTTGGCGTCGATGGCGGCCAGCTCGGCGAGCTCGCGGCGGTCGACGACGGCACGGATGCGAGGTCCCGAGGAACGTGCGCTGGAACAGGATGTAGAGCAGCGCCGGCCACCACCAGGACGGTGGCGAGCAGCCCCATCTGCTCGCTGTCGAAGTTGAGGGTGCCCACCTCGAAGGGGTTGAGTCCGAACAGCCGGGGCACGGGCTCGCTCGGTGGTGCCCTGCACCCCGGGGCCCCAGATCACGTTGATGACGGCCAGCAGGACGACGGTGACGCCGAGGGCGGCCACCAGCTTCTCCGAGCTGGAGGCGTCGCCGCTCCTGCAGGGGCCGGAACACCACCCGCTCGAGCACCAGCCCGAGGAGCGGGCCGCACACGATGAGCACGATCGGGACCACGACCAGCAGCGGGAGCCCCCACACGCCACTCAGCTGCCAGCCGAGGTAGCCGGCCAGCAGGCGCGATGGCGAAGTGGGCGATGTTGAAGACGCCGGTGGCGGTGTAGGTGAGGACGATGCCCGTCGCCGAGAGCGCGTAGAGGCACGCCGAAGATGATCCCGAGCAGCGCGATCTGGACGTAGAACATCAGTGAGCGCCCAGGCTCAGGCCGAGACCGGAGCGGGGGTGCACCCGGGGCAGGGCCGAAGCCCCTTCTTGCGGGCGCTCGACGGGGCCATGTCGGTGGCCTCCTTGCCCTCCACCAGCGCGCAATCGGCCCGGTGGAAGAGCTCTCCGCCCTCCACGGCCACCACCCGGCGGGCGGCGGGCCGGGAGCCGTTGGAGGACGACCTCCTCCTCGGTCGACTGCACCACCGGGGCGTCGGGCCGCTGGAGCAGCGCCAGATGCAGCTCGTCGCACCATCTGCTCGAGGCGGTCCAGGCGGCCGCTGTCGTTGCGGATCTCCTGGGTGCCGAGGAAGTAGGCGCCCAGCACGGCGAGGAAGATGCCCCCGATGCCGCCCGAGATGAGGTAGGGGATCTGCTTGGCCGGCAGAGCCTCCCGGGAGACGCCGAAGTAGCCCAGGAGCATGAGCAGCGCCCCGAGACCGACGAGGATCCAACCGGTCCAAGGGCGGACAGCGGCTCCGACCCACTGCCACAGGGCACGGGGGTCGGGCTCGTCGTCGTCGAGTGGGCGGCGGGTCGGCTCGTCGGCCGGCATGGGCGCTCCTTGGTCGGTCACGATCGGGCTCCGGGGAGCCGGGCGGGAACGGTGAGGCGAGGTGCGATGCACAGCGCCAGCACCGAGAACATCATGGCGAGGTAGAGGAGGCCAAGCCGACCACCGAAGAGATCGCGGATGGTGCGGATCGTCTGACCACCGCTCTGCGACTCCGGGTTGGTGGGTGCGGCGACCTCGGGGGTCTCCTCGACAGGGAGCTCGGGGAGGGCACCGTCGTCGACGAAGCTGCCGTCGTCATCGGCGCCGAAGTCGGCACCGTCGTCGGCGACACCACCGGTGTCGCCGGGTACGAACACCTCGTCCTCGAAGTTGACGGCCGTGCCGCGAGCACCGGTGATGCCCAGCTGGATCGTCCCCCTGTAGACACCGTTCAGGTCGACGTCACCGACGGGCCCAGGCAGGATCGGGACCCCTTGGAGGTCACGGGAGAACTCGATGAGGAGCCCGCCGACGCTGGCGACGGCGCCGCCGTCGCGATCGGGGCTCCGATCGATCTCCAGCACCGTCACCTTCACGTTGAAGGCGCGCAGCAGCTCGTTGAAGGCGGCCGCCTGCTGCTGGTCGATCGGACCCGTCGACCCGGACGGTGATCCGACCACGAGGCCGTCGGCGGTGAGCTTGGCCGGGAGGCCGCCGACGGTGAGCCCGCTGACCACGAGCTCGGCGGCGGCCGAGCGCTTTCCCGCGGCGTCGTCGACGATGTGCGACTCCGAGCGCAGGTTCGCGATCTCGATCAGGCCACCGATCATCTTGATGCCGTACACGGTGACGACAGAGTCGGCCACCAGCGAGCCCCTGACGATGCGCTGCCGCGTGCGGCTCGTGGCACCATCGACGGTGAACACGGTGGTGTCGAGCTCGAACCCGGGAACGGGCAACGCCACCGGCCCGAACGCCGGCAGGCCGATCACCCGGAGGTCCTGGAGCTCGGCATCGGTGGTGACGCTGTCGGGTCCGGCGTGGGCCCTGGCCCCCACGGCGTTGGCCGACACCGGGTCCGTGGGTGAGCCCAGCGCCGCCGCACCAGTGGTGGTGCCATCGGGCTTGAGGGCGTCGGCGTAGACGGTGAGCGGGTACTTGTAGGCCAGGCAGGCGTCCACCAGCGGCTTGAGCTCGGGGCGGACTGCCTCGGCGAAGTTGCCGCAGACCAGGGCCGGTCCGCCCGTGCCGCCGTTGCCCGGGAAGAACAGCGACGACCGGGCCTCCGACTTGTCCGTCTCGTAGGCCCCCTGCCCGTCGAGGACGATGAACTTGAGCAGGTCGGGGACCGGGATCAAGGCGTCGCGGTCGGCCTGCACCGACGCACCGATGGCGGTGGTGACGCTGTCGAACACCTCGGGCTTCGGGACTTCGTCGACCTCCTGCCCCGAGGAAGGAGGCACAGCGATGGCCAGAAGGAGGCACCCGGCCGCCGCGACGAAGCAGGCGCGCCGCGCCCTCCGTCGCAGGCTGCCCCCCATGTCCCGTCCTCCCTCGTCGCCTTGCTTGCCACTGTTCGCCGTCAGCCGGGCCGCATCCTGCCCGATCGACTAGCAAGGGTGACCATGACGTCACTGTTCGAAACACCAGAGGCTAGGGCACGGGTGGCGCAGGCGCTCGACGCGCGCGTGCCCGATGCCTCAATCCTGGGAGCAGTTGACTACGTCGAGCGACTCCTCACCGCCCTCGACCACGACCCGCCACGGGTTTGGGCGGCACCGGGTTCGTGGGCCGGGGCTGGCGCCGAGTGGATCGCCTTGGGGCCGTGGGAGCGCCAGGCGTGGGCCCACCGCATCGCCGACCTCCGCGCCACCTACGAGCGGGTGGTCGCCGGGACGGCCACCGAGGACGACGAGCGCGTCGTGCACGCCCATGCGTGCGAGGCCACCTACGGCGACCCGGCCTACGGGGGCAACCAGCGGAGCGGCGGCTGGCAGCGCATCGGCTTCCCGGAACCGCTCTTCCCGCCCGCCAGGGGCCAAGGGTGACCGATTGCGACGTGATCGTCGTCGGGAGCGGTCCGGGCGGCGCGACGGTGGCCGAGGTGCTCACCGCGGCGGGGTTGTCGGTGATCGTGCTGGAGAAGGGCCGCAACCACCTGGTGGACCTGGAGCCGCCCCACGAGCCACTGCGCCACTTCGCCAACGACGAGATCGCCCTCACCCGACGCCACCTCCTCGGCCCCGACCCCCTCCTCGAGCCCCGCACCTACCGCCGTAGCCCTGATGACGGCGACCGCCTCCTCACCGGTGAGGTGAACAACCTCCCCTCCACGGTGGGCGGCGGCGGAGTGCACGCCGACGCCAAGCTCCCGCGCTTCCGCGAGGAGGACTTCCGGCTGCGCTCGGAACGCGGGCCCATGCCCGATGCCGCCGTGGACGACTGGCCGGTCGGCTACGACGACCTGGAGGCCCACTACACCGCCGTCGAGCAATCGTTCGGCGTGGCGGGTGAGGACGGGGCCAACCCCTTCGCCGCCTGGCGCAGCGCTCCGTTCCCCATGCCCCCCGGCGATGACATGCCCATGGCCGTGGTGTCGTCGGCCGCCGCCGCCCGTGCTGGCTTCCACCCCTACCGCGCCCCCACCGGCGCCAACAGCGTCCCCTACGACGGCCGCCCGGCGTGCACCGACTGCGGGTTCTGTGGCGGCTACGGCTGCCCGGTCCACGCCAAGGGCGACCCCATCGCCGCGCTCCAACGCGCCCTGCGGACCGGCCGCTGCCAGATCCGACCCGAGGCCTACGCCACGGAGATCGTCCTCGACCAGTCCGGCCGTCGAGCCACCGGAGTCCGGTACCTCGATCTCTCCATCCACCCGGACGCTCCCGTGGTGGAGGTCGGAGCGACCCAGGCAGTGGTGCTGGCCGCCGGCGCCTTCGAGTCGCCTCGCCTCCTGCTGCGCAACGGCTTGGGTGGGGACCTGGTGGGTCGCCACCTCACCTACCACTTCCAGACCTTCACCGTGGGCATCTTCCGCGACGGCACGGGTGGGGAGCGGGGCCGGAGCGTGACCCACCTCCACGACGACCTGATGATCGACACCCCGTCCATGCGAGCTGCAGCAGATGCTGCCGGTCTCCCCTGGCTCCGCGGCGGGGTGGTGGAGCACGGCGCCGGCCCCGGCCCCATCGACGAGGCCGCCACCTACCCTCCGGGCCAAGCCCACCTCACGTCGATGGCCGACAGCGCCCTGCGCCGGCGGCTCTGGGTGTTCACGGTCCAAGGGGAGGACATGCCCCAGACCGCCAACCGGATCGACCTCGATCCGTCCGTGCGCGACGCCTGGGGGCTGCCCGCTGGTCGGGTCACCTACCAGCCGCACCGCCACGAGCTCGCCGCGTCAGCCCATGCCGCCCCCCTCCATGAGGCGATCATGATGGACGCGGGCGCCGAGGTGGCGTTCTCGGCCACCTCTCCTCCCCAGGGGGACCTCGACCTCCACGCCACGGCCAGCCCCCTCGGCATCGCTCCCGCCAGTCGCCACGTGATGGGGACGACCAGGATGGGTGCCGACCCGACCACGTCGGTGGTGTCGCCCGAGCAGCGGCTGTGGGACGTCGACAACGTGCTCGTGTGCGACTCGTCGGTGTTCGTCACCTCGTCGGGCTACAACCCCACCCTCACGCTGGCCGCCTTGGCCCACCGGGCTGCCACCCTTCTGACCTCGTGACACGGCGGCACATCTGACAGTCGTGTCAACTACGCTGCCCTCTCCATGGGGGAGCTACCGGAGCGCATGTCGGCCGCCGTGCTGAAGGGACCAGGACGCCTCGAGGTGGAGGACGTGCCGGTACCCGACGTGGGCGGCGACGACGTGCTGGTGGCCATCGATCTGTGCGGCGTGTGCGGGAGCGACCTCCACATGGTCCTCGAGGGCTGGGGCGCCCCCGGCAGCTGGCAGGGCCACGAGTGGATCGGCAGGGTGGCCGCCGTCGGCGGTTCCGTCACCCAGTGGCGGGAGGGCGACGTGGTGGTGGGCGGACCAGCCACCCGGTGCGGAACCTGCGCGATGTGCCGGGCCGGCCGGCCGTCCCTGTGCTCGGACCGCGACACACCAGGGATCGGGCTCGAGCAGGGCGGCTTCGCCACCTACAAGCTGGCACCCGCATCAGAGCTCCTGGCGATGCCGGAGGGGTTGTCACCGCGGGCAGCGGCGCTCGCCGAGCCCCTTGCCGTCGCCCTCCACGGCATCCACCAGGGTCGCGTGGAACCAGGTCAGCGAGTGCTCGTGCTGGGAGCCGGACCCATCGGCGCGCTGAGCATCGCCGCCTTGCGCGCCATGGGCGTCGACGACGTCGCCTGCGCGGAACCCGGGGAGGCCCGGCAGGCGCTGGCCGAGGCGGTGGGGGCCACCCGCATCCTCCACCCCAAGGACCTGGTCGTTCCGAGCATCGCCGAGCCTGGTCTGGTGGTGGAGGACGCCGTCGATGTGGTCCTCGAGTGCTCCGGCAGCGCGCGGGCGATGGAGGCGGGCCTGGCTCAGCTCGTCCGCGGCGGGCACGCTGGTCCTGGTGGGAGCGGGCATCGAACCGCCCCGGTTCGACCCCAACCGGATCCTTCTCAACGAGCTGGTGATCACCGGAGCGTTCACCTACGACCACGATGGGTTCGAGCGAGCTCTCGCCCTCCTCGCCTCCGGCGACCTGCCGGTGGATGCGCTGCTGGAGCCCGACGCCGTCTCCCTCGACGGTCTGCTCGACGCCATGCGTGACCTCGCTGAGGGCCGACGGCCCGGAAAGGTGCTCGTACGACCATGACCGGCCCTGCCTTCACCAAGCCGCCGCGGCTCAACCACGTGGCCATGTCCGTCGATGCCGACCTGCTCGATGCCGACGGCCGGGCCGCGCTCGCCGCCTTCTACGGCGACGTCTTCGGGCTCGAGGAGTACGAGGACCTCACCGAGGACCGCCACCGCCTGGTGTTCCGGGCCCACCACCACGAGCAGTTCGTGTTCCTCATCAGCGAGGACTCGCCCATGCGGGCGCCTCGTCTCGACCACTTCGGGATGTCGGTGGCCACGCTTGGCGACTTCGAAGAGGTGGCGCGGCGGGCGGCGGCGTGGAAGGCCAAGGAGCCCGACGACGTCGACCTCATCGAGCCCACCGTGGAGGAGTACGTCGGCGCCTTGCGCCTGCACAGCTTCTATGTGCGCTACCGCCTGCCCCTCATGATCGAGACACAGCACTTCGAGTACCTCTTCTAGCTCCCCGCCTGGCCGGGGAGGTCCACCGACCACGAGGGCGTGAACCGGGGATCGGGCAGGTACGCGCAGTAGGTCCCGGTGCGGATGGCGCGCTCCAGGTGGGCACCCAACGCTGGGTGACGCTCAGCGATCCGCGCCATCGCCTGTCGGACAGCTCGCGTGACCGCCACCCGGGCCCGCTCCGAGGTGGCACCGGCCCGGCGGCCTCGGCCGCCCAGGCCGAAGGCCCGTGA
The DNA here is from genome assembly GCA_963795165.1 of uncultured Microthrixaceae bacterium. Classification (GTDB taxonomy): domain Bacteria; phylum Actinomycetota; class Acidimicrobiia; order Acidimicrobiales; family VFJN01; genus VFJN01. The sequence continues at coordinate 2,149,569 of CAWCGT010000001.1, forward strand.
GAGCTCGCGCAGCAGGAACTCGCGCTCCGACTCCGCCCGAGCCGCCCGCTCGTCGTCTCCCACCGCGACGGCCTCCTCGATGTCCTCGTCGATGTCGATGAGGCGCCGCCGATAGGCGCGCTTGGCCTCGTCGTCGAGATGCTCGCCGGCGTCGCTGGCTCGTGCGGCGTCCCGCACCTCAGACGGGCTCTCCTCCATGGCCATCAGGTCGAGCACGTGAAGCTCGCGTCCCGGGTCGGCCAGCAGGCGGGCCAGGTGGCGCATCCCCTTCCGGTCCGCGATGGTGGCGGTGGCGCCGTCGAAGGCGACGTGCCAGTGGTCCCCCACCCAGCCGAAGGTGGCCCCGTCCGCCGCCCCGACAGACGGCAGCACCGCCGCCACGGGAGCCGCCGCCCCGATCACCGCCCGGGCGGACACCTCCTCGAGGTCGGCTCGCTGGTCGTCACCGGCCGCCCGAAGGCAGCCAGCCCGCCCCAGGCGCCTGCCTGGGCCGCTTCGTACGGGGCGCCGACCTCGTTCCAGAGCTGCTCGGCCTCCGTGAAGTCGCGCCGGGCTCCCACGTGATCCCCCTCGGCCAGGAGCACCCTGCCGAGGGCCAGATGGGCCCCAGCCACCAGAGCCTTGCTCCGGAACCGACCGGCGATCTCGCGCGAGCTCACCGGCGGCGGCACGCGCCCGGTCGAGATCGCCCGCGACCACCTCCACCTCCACCTGGGCGGCGAGCAGTGGCGCTCGCTGCAGGCTGCCGTCAGGGGGCCGTTCCTTCGACGGGATGCCCACCGGGCGCTCCAGGGCCTCCCGCAGCCCTCGCGCCGCAGCCGGGGTGTCGCCGGTGGCCAGGCACAGCAGCGCCAGGCCCGGCTGCGCCTCCCACCCGGCATGGTGGGCGGCCAGGAGGGCCTGCTCCGCTCCGAGGAGGTCCCCGGACTGCAGCTTGATCGTCCCCAGCTCCGTCAACGGCCACCCCAGCTCGCGCCGCAAGTAGGGGCGCAGCTCGTCGCACGCCGCGTCCACCTCCGCCTCGGCCTCCTCCAGATGGCCACGGAGGCGGAGGATCTCAGCCCGGTGGACCCGGCAGCGACCGTGCAGGCTGCCGATGGCGTTGGTCTGACACCACCGCTCCATGGCCTCGGTCCACTGCTCGGCCAGGTCGTACTGGGCCACCCCCTGCAGGGCGCACACCAGCTCGCAGTACACGACTCCGGTGGAGAGCGGGTCGAGATCCCCGGCCACCACGGCCACGCCGACCTCGTCCAGCTGGGCCAGACCCTCCTCGACGTCGCCATCGAGGATCCGGATGCGGGCGTCGGCGACGCGCCCGATGGCGCAGGCGGCGGGGTCGACCCGCGACCCCACGTCCACCGCCCGGGCCGCCCAGGGCCGAGCGCCGTCGAGGTCACCGGCCAGCAGCCGCTCGTAGGCCTGCACCACTGCGCACCACGCCTCGGCGGCCGACTCTGGCCGCCCGTCGAGGAGCCGCAGACACCGGGCCAGCCAGCCCCGGACCGGTGCGAGCAGAGCGGTGTCGAAGAGGAGGTGCATGGCCACCCGGGCGGCGGCGCCGGCGGCGCTGTCATCGTCCCCCGCCGCCAGCGCGGCGGCGTAGGCCCGCTCCCACGCGGTGATGGTCAGGTCGAGGTGCCCCGCGGCGTAGGCCACCTCGGCCAGCATGGGCAGGTCGCTGTCGGCAAGGCGGTCGTCGGCGTCGACCTCCATGAAGAGGGCGAGAGCCCGCTCCCAGTCGCCTCCGGCCGCCGCCTCGCGAGCCGCCATGAGGGGATCTGCAGCCTGGCGATCGGTCATCGAGCCCCTTCCCGGTCGGCAAGTTACCGCGGTAACCGGGCCGCTCACGCCTGCTGGGTGGCGGCTGGGACCTACTGGCCAAGGAGCACCCTGGAGGGGTCATGGACAATGCGATCGTCAACGGAGTGGAGCTGGAGTACGAGGTGACCGGAACCGGTGACCCGTTGCTGCTCATCAGCTCGGTGCTGGCCGACGGGTTCCGGCCCCTGATCGAGGAGCCGAGGCTGGCGCAAGATCACCAGCTGATCCACTACCACCGCCGGGGCTGGGTGGGCAGCGGACGCACCCCCGCACCGGTGTCCATCGCCGATCACGCCGAGGACGCGGTCGCCCTGCTCGACCACCTCGGCGTCACCCGCGCCCACGTGGTCGGGCACTCGAGCGGCGCCGCCATCGGCGCCCAGATGGCCCTCGACCACCCCGACCGGGTCCACACCCTCACCCTGCTCGAGCTCTCGCTGATGACCCTGCCCGAAGGCCAGGCCTTCCTGCAGGGCGCTGGCCCCGTGCTCGAGGCCTACGACCAGGGCGACCATGCCGGCGCCTTCTCCGCGTTCATGGGGGTCGTCAGCGGTCTGGGCTGGCCTGAGTGCGAGGCGCTGTTCGCAGAACGGGTGCCCGGTCTCACCGAGCAGTCGATCAGGGACGCCGACACGCTCTTCGGGGTAGAGCTCCCATCGCTGGTGGCGTGGGACCTCGATGCCGACCAGGCGGCCCGGTTGCACCGGCCGGTGCTGGCCGTCCTGGGGGGCGACAGCCTCGCCCTCTGGGTGGAGGTGACCGACCACCTGCGCGCCGCCCTCCCCGACATCCGCGTGCGCACCATCGACGGCGTCGGCCACCTCCTCCACATCCAGCGAGCCGAACCAGTCGCCCAGGCGATCGGCGACTTCGTCGACCAGCACGCCCTCACCCCCGCCTGAGCGGGGGGAGGGATGCTCAGGCGTCGAGGGCGTCGGCGGTGAGGGCGCGGAAGCGCTGGTATCGGGATTCGGCTGCGTCGACCCACGCCGGGCGAGGCTCGACGGTGCGGACGGTGCTCGCCCAGCGGGACGCGTCCGTCATCGACGTCCTCCAGGCCGGCGACGCAGCGGGCGATGAACGCCGACCCGAGCGCGGCGCCCTCGGGCACGGCCACCACGTCGACCGGCAGACCGGTGCAGTCGGCCAGGGCCTGCATCCAGGCGGCGACCTGGGTCCCGCCGCCGGTGGCCACGATCCGCCGGGGCTGCAGGCCCGCCACCCCGGCCAGGTCGAGGTGGTGGCGGACGACGAACCCGGCCGCCTCGTAGGCCGCCTGCAGCAGATCGGCGGCGTCGTGGTGGAGCGTGAGCGTCGTGCAGCGGACGCCCGGAGATCCCGCCGGTGCAGCGGCGTGCGCTCGCCGCGGACGTACGGCAGCCACACCGGGAGGTCCCCGGGCGACACGTCAGCCAACGCCGCCGTCGGCCTCCGGCGCCCAGCCACCGCCGGGCCCGATCGAGGAACAGCCCCCCGGCGTTGCTCGGACCACCGATCGATGGACTTGCCGGCGGCCGTGTGCGGGATCGTCCAGAGCCCATGCACCTCGTGCCACTCGTCGATCACCCCCCAGGTGATGAGGGTCGTGCCGCAGATCACCAGGACGTCGCCGACCTCGTCGGCCCCGGCCACCAGCTGCTCGGCGAGGGCGTCGATGGTGCCCCCGCCCACGAGCGCCCCGGCGCCGGGCAGGCCGTCCAGCACGGAGCCGCCGGGCTCGCCCCCGACGACGATGTCGGGGCAGCGCTGCCGGCGGTCGTGCCGGCCGTCGGCCGCCAGCGCCGCGTCCCAGCCGACGAAGTCGAAGAGCGGGGTGGGCGGTCATCGCGGTGGTGGAGTCGATGGCGCCCCGACCGCACAGGGCGTGGTTGGCGACGGCCTGCGCCGGCCAGTAGCCAGTGCGCCTCGGGGCGGTTGGCCGCCAGCCAGGCCAGGAAGGCCAGCAGCTCGCCGCTGTCGCCGGGCTGGGTCGGGTCGTGGCCCGCTCGCGTCGCCGCGGCGTCGCCGTACAGCAGGCCAGGGCCCGCCGCGGTGCCGTCGGCGGCCACGGCGCCGAGGGACGGCACCATCGCCGACACGTTCACGCCCGCGACCTCGGCGTCCGGCGGCCACCTGCGCCAGCGCGTCGAGGACGTTGGCCCGCCACGCCTCGGTCGACGTCGTGCTCGAACAGCCGCCGGCGCCGGGCGTGCGCACCGGGTGGGGCACACGGGCGCGGGCCAGGACGGTGCCGTCGTCGTCGGCGGCGACCGCCTTCACCGACGTGGTGCCGATGTCGATGCCGACGGTGACGTCGCCGCCCCACCCCCGTACCTGACACGACTGTTAGCCTACGCGCCGCTGGCTCGACGACCTCGGGGGACGCCGGTGGACCTGCTGATCGGGACCGTGTTCGGGCCGCTGGTACGTCACGCTGTTCGGCGCTCACCTTCCTGTGGCGGGCGTCCCGCCAGCTCGGCTGGCGCCGGACCGGGATCTACTCGCCGGTGGCCCTGGCCGTCGGGCATCGCCGCGGAGAACGGGTCGGTGCACGCCGGCCTCCCCTACACCCGGTACTCCTTCAACGAGGGCCTCCGCGACGACGAGCTGTTCGTCTGGCGACGTCCCGCTGATGGTCCCCCTCAGCTACACGTTCATGTCGTACTTCGCGTTCGCCGCGGGCCGGATGATCGCGTCGGGCCCCTACCGCACCCGCGCGCCGCGGGCGTGGCACGAGCTGGCAGTGGCCTGGATGCTGGCGGTGTGGGCTATCTGGGTGCTCGATCCGGTGAGCCGGCTGGGTGACGGGTTCTACCTCGGCGAGCTGTGGCGCTACGAGGGCCCCGGCTTCTGGTTCGGTCTGCCCCTCGGCTCGCAGGTCGGGCTTCGCCGCTCACCGCGGGGATCCTCATCGCCCGTCCTCCACCGCCTCGACCGCGACGTCGCCCGACGCACGGGTGGCCGACGGGCTCCGGCCCACCCCCACCTCGTGGCGCTGATCACCTACCACGGGCAGGTGTTCCACCTGGCCGCGGTGGCCTTCTACCTCGATGCCGACACCGTGGGCGGCGCCGCCGTCATCATCTGGGTGCCGGCCGCCGTCATCACCGCGGTCCACTGGAGCCAGCTGCGCCTTCGCGAGCAGGTGGCCGACCAGCCTCCGCGCCCCGCGGCGTCCGCGACGGCGAACCCTGTCCCGACCGATCGTCCTCCGGCGTCGGTGCGCTAGCCGTGGAGTGGGCTGGGTCCACGGCGATCATCACCGGGGCATCGCGCGGCATCGGTCGGGCCGTGGCCCTGGCGGCCGCCGCCCGCGGAGCCCGGGTGGGGCTGATCGCCCGGAACGGCAGCGACCTGGAGGCGGTGCGAGCCGAGGCGGGCCCTCAGGCCGCCATGGCCGTGGCGGACGTCGGTGACTCCACTGCGCTGCACGCCGCCATCCGATCGCTGGAGGACGGAGCTGGGACCGACCGACGTTCTGGTGGCGAACGCCGGGATCGGCGCCTACGGCCCCTTCGCCGACATCGACGGGAGCGAGATCGACCAGGTCGTCGGGTCAACGTGCTGGGCACCGCCCACGCCATCCGCTCCGTGGTGCCGGGCATGATCGAGCGCCGCGCCGGTCACATCGTCACCATCGGGTCCATCGCGGGGCGGCTCGGCTCCCCATTCGAAGCCATCTACTCGGCGAGCAAGTTCGCGGCGGTCGGTCTCACCGAAGCCCTCGTGGTGGAGCTGGAGCCCTACGGCATCGGGGTGTCGATGGTGCAACCCGGACCGGTGGACACCGCCTTCGGCGAAGCCCGGGGTCATCCCTACGACCGCGCTCGTCCCAAGCCGGTACCCGCGGAGGACGTCGCCGCAGCGGTGATCAGCGCCGTCGAGAGGGGCCGCCACGAGCAGTACGTCCCGGGGATGCTGCGCCCGGCCGTCGCCATCCGACACCTGGTGCCGCCGCTCTTCCGGTTCGGCTCGCGGCGCAGCTTCACCCAGCGAGCTGGCCGAGGACCGAGGCCGCCGATGAGAGCCCTCGTGTTCGGCGTCGGCCACCCAGCCGTGGACGCCGCCTCCCGACGCCAACGACCTGGCCCGGAACCTGGCCACCACGCCCGTGGCCCTGCAGGAGATCCCGGACGCCCGGCCCCTGCGCCCGGACTGGGTGGTCACCCGCCCGCTGCTCACCGGCATCTGCGGGTCGGACTCCAAGCAGATCCTCCTCGACTTCGAGGGCGACAGCGACAGCGCCATGAGCGGGCTGTGCTCGTTCCCGCAGGTGATGGGCCACGAGGTGGTGGCCGAGGTGGTGGAGCTCGGGCCCGAGGCCGAGGGCTTCGACGTGGGCCAGCGGGTGGTGCTCAACCCGTGGTTGTCGTGCGCGCCCCGTGGCATCCACCCTGTCTGCCCGGCCTGCGCAGGCCGGCGACCTCAGCCTGTGCTGGAGCTTCACGACCGGCGACATCAGCACCGGCATCCACACGGGCGTGTCGAGCGACGCCACCGGCGGCTACGCCGAGCTCATGCCGGCCCACACGTCGATGCTCTTCGCGGTGCCCGACGCGCGTCGACGACGAGCACGCCATCTTCGCCGACCCCTTCGCGGTGTCGCTCCACAGCGTCACGCGACACCCTCCGCCCCCCGGGGGCAAGGTCCTGGTGTGGGGGCCGGCGCCCTCGGCTCGGCGGCCGTCGCCATCCTCCGCGCCCTGCACCCCGACGTCGAGGTGGCCGTGGTGGCCCGGTTCGACGCCCAAGCCGACCTCGTCACCAAGCTCGGCGCCCACCTGGTGCTGCGGCTCGGCAGCCAGGTGGAGCTGCTCGAAGCCCTGGCCGACTGGTCGGGTGGCGTGCTCCAGCCCACCATGAAGGGCCTCGATGGGTTGCCGATGTGCCACCCGGGTGGGGTCGACGTCGCCTACGACACCGTGGCCAAGCCCGAGACCTTCGAGGTGGAGGTGCGGGTGCTGAAGGCACGGGGGACGCTGGTGAAGAGCGGCGTCCACGCCCCGGGCCGGTGGGAGTGGAGCCCGCTGTACTTCAAGGAGATCAGCCTGGGTGGGGTCCAACGCCTTCGGCATCGAGGAGGTCGAGGGCGCGCGCCAGCACGGCATCGAGCACTACCTCGACCTGGTCGCCGCCGGCGGATCGACCTCACTGGGATGCTCACCCACACGCTTCGGTCTCACCGACTGGCAGGACGCCTTCCACACCATCGCCGACCAGGGCCACAGCGGCGCCATCAAGGTCGCCATCGACCCGCAGCGCTGATGGCCGTCGACCTGCGAACCAGCGTTGCGCTCGTCACCGGGGCGTCCTCGGGGATCGGGGCGTCCACGGCCGTCGAGCTGGCCCGGCGGGGCGCCACCGTGGTGGTGACGGCGCGGCGCCGCCCCGAGCTCGATGCCACGGCGGCACGCTGCCAGGAGCACCAGCCCGGGTCCCTCGCCCTGCCGGCCGACCTGGCCGAGCCCGGCGAGGCCGAGCGCGTGGTGGCCGGGCCGTGGCGGCCCTCGGACGGGTCGACGTGCTGGTGAACAACGCCGGCATCAGCTTGCACCGATCGGCGATCGACACCCCGGCTGCCGACGTCGAGCGGGTGCTCCAGGTCAACTTCCTCGTGGCCGTGCGCGCGACGATGGCGGCCCTCCCCGGGATGCTGGAGCGGCGGTCCGGGTCTGTGGTGAACATCACGTCGGTGGCGGGCTTCATCCCGAACCCGAACGAGTCGGCCTACGGGGCATCCAAGGCGGCCCTGCACCTCTGGTCGCACGGGCTCGCCGTCGATCTCTACGGCACGGGGGTGCACGTCGGCGAGATCAGCCCCGGCCCGATCGACACCCCGATCTGGGACTTCGATGAGACCCCGTCGAGCTTCGATGGCCGAAGGTTCCCCCCGCAGGTGGTCGCCGACGCCATCGCCCGCATGATCGAGGAGGGCACGGTGCACGCCACGGTCCCCCGCCGGTTCGGCGCCGTCGGACCGATGTACACCCTGCCCCTCCTCGGCCGAGCCGTCCGCCGCGGCCTGATCGCCTTCGAACATCGCGGCGAGCGCCGGCGACAGGACCGCTCGTGACCACCCCACCCGTCGCTGTCGTGTGTGCCATGCCCATGGAGCAGCGGCCGCTCACCAAGCGACTGCGGCTGCGCCGCACCAGCGTGGGAGGCATGACCGCCCGTGAGGGACGGGTGGACCACCGCCCCGTGGTGTCGATCGTCACGGGGATGGGAACGGCACTGGCCGCTGCGCGAACCGCGCGGCTCCTCGACGCTGTCACCCCGACGTGGGTGCTGGTGGTGGGGATCACCGGCGCCGTCGACGACCTCTCACCCATCGGCTCGCTGGTGGTTCCCGAGGTGGTGATCGACGCCGCCACCGGTCGGCAGCACCGGCCGCGACCCATCGACGGGCATCCACCCAAGGGAGCCATGTGGACCACCGACGTGATCACGAGAGCCGACGAGATCCCGGCGCTTCGGACCCAAGGAGTGGTGTCGCTCGACATGGAGACGGCGGCCATCGCGCAGCAGTGCGAGCAGCGTGACGTGCCGTGGTCGGTGATCCGGTCCATCAGCGACCGGGCCACCGACGGGAGCGTCGACGACGAGGTGTTCGGCCTCAGCCACCAGGACGGCACCCCGAACCCGCGCACGATCGTCCGCTATGTCATCCGCCACCCCCACCGGATCCCCGGCATGGTGCGGCTGGCCAAGGGCGCGCAGCTGGCCACCGGGCGGGCCGCGGACGCGGCGATCGCTGCGGTGCGCTCCCAGCCCTGATCACTCGGGGTTGGCACCCTCGCCGAGCTTGCGGCGCAGGTCGCGCTCGAACTCCACCACCGCCGGGCCCACCGCCTCATCCTTGAGCCGCTGGAAGGTGGGGAAGCCGGCGTCGCGCTCCGCCTGCCACTCCTCGGCGAAGCGACCCGAGGTGATGCCTTCCACCACCGAGCGCATCGGTGTGGCGACATCGAGGTGCTCGAAGCTCGGCACCCGTGAGAGCTGTCCGTACTGGCTGGCCGGGGAGTGGTGCTCCATCTGGGCCGCGTAGCCCTCGGTGCGCAGCAGCCGGTAGGTGCGCTCGATCTCCCCGGAGAGGAACAGCTCGGTGAGGATCGCCTCCAGCGGGATGCCCTCCTCCAGCATCACCCCGAGGAAGGACTGGGTGACCTGGCGGAGGGCCGGCGAGAGTGCCTGCTCGACGGCGAGGTCGAGGACGGCCTCTTGGCGCGGTGTCATCTTGATGGCCCCCTGGCGGAGGCCTCCGATGGCCTTGGCCACGGCCAAGGTGCGCGCCTGCGCCGTGCCGGTGACGTCGCGGTGCACCCCCACGGCGGTGATGAAGCCCACCCCCTCCTCGAAGCAGCGTCGAACCTCCGGCCCGAGCATCCGGGGTGCCACCATCCCCACGTCGCACGCGGGGTCGATCTGGTCGAACGCCAGGCTGTAGCCGCTGGCCACCACCACGAGCGCGTCGGCAGCGGGGCGGAGCGGAATGGTGGGGATGGCGTCGTCGGGGACGAGGAGGCACACCACCTGGGCGGACGAGGCGGCCTCGAGGTCCGCCGCCGCGAAGCCGTCCGCCACGGCGGTCTCCCTGGTGGCGTCTGCCCGCACGCACACCTGCACCTCCACCCCGGAGTCGCGCAGGTTGAGCGCCCAGGGGCGACCCTGGTTTCCGTAGCCGACCACGGCCACCGTGGCCCCGGCCAACGCGGCCAGGTCGGCGTCTCCCTCGTGCACGATCTCCGTCATCCCCGCCTCCGCGTCGAGCGTGAGGTTGTTCTAGCGCGGCGTTCGCACGCTCAGTCGAGGGACGCCCAGAAGGACTCCAGCACCGCAGCCCCCGCGTCGGGTGCCTGGTACGGCCAGAAGTGGCCGGCTCCCTCGACGCGCTCGAAGCGGGCCCCGAGGGCCCCGGCCACCTCGCTGGCCATGGCCTCGTCGCCAAAGGGGTCCTCGGTGGGGTGCAGGATCAGTCCGGGGGCAGCGGTGGGCGCCCACGGCCCCCAGTGGTGGTGCGGGTTCGGCGTGGCTGATCGGTAGAGGGCCAGGATGCAGGCCCCCATCTCGGCATCGGAGCCCTGCGCCATCTCCAAGGCATCCTCCGACGACAGGCCCATCGCCTCGAAGAGCGCGCCCCGCTCCTCGGGGGGCGTGGCGTTCTGGCTCTCCACGAAGGCCTCACCCTCACCGGGGGTCTGCCAGATGCGAGCGAAGTCGTGCCACTGGTAGTCGGGGTGGGCGATGTTGCCGATGTCGGCGGCCCAGGAGCGCAGGCGGTGGCCCTCCGTGGTGGCCACCCGGTAGGTGAACCCCGCCCCCCAGTCGTGGCCAACGAGGTCTATGGGTCCGTCGATGCCGTCCAGCTCCCCGAGGAGCCACTCGACGTAGTCCTCCTTGGTGGCGCCGAACCCCGCCGGCCGGGCGTTGCCGAACCCCGGAAGGGCCAGCGCCACGGACTCGCGGTCGATGGCGTCCCGGACCTTGCGCCAGATGGCGGCCGTCTCAGGCACGCCGTGCAGGAAGACGATCATCTGACCCCCTCAGTGGTTGGTGCGGCGACTGTAGGCCCTTGACTTCAGATACATGCTGTATTTGGATGCAGGATGCATGGCAACGAGGCTGACCCGCAGCGAACAGGTCGAACGGAACCGGGAGATGGTGCTGGCTGCCGCCGCCGAGGTGTTCCTCGACCGGGGCTACGCCGCTGCCACCCTCGAGCAGATCGCCGAGCGGGCCGGGTTCTCGCGGGGAGTGGTGTACTCGCAGTTCACCCACAAGGCCGACCTCTTCCTGACGCTGCTGGAGCGCCGGCGAGATGCCCGAGCTCTCGAGAACCTGTCGTCGGCGGAGATCGGGACGTGGGAGGACTTCGGCCGGCACGTCACCGAGCGCACTCGATCAGAGCCTGGCTGGAACCTCCTCAACATCGAGTTCCGTGCGGCGATCGCCCGCGACCAGGCGCTCAACGATCGGTACGCGGCGTTGCACGCCACCACCATCTCGGCTTTGGCCGAGGTCCTCGGGCGCCTGTACGGCGCCGCCGAAGTCGACCCGCCGGACGAGCTCGACGTGCTGGCGACCACCTCGCTGGCCCTGGCCTATGGCATGGAGCTGGAGCGGATCGCCCGACCCGCCGTGAGCGCCGAGCCCGATCGGGTGGCCCTCTTCGGCCGCCTGCTCGGCTTCCCCGCCCGCCGCTCCCCGGCACGCACCCGGAGGACCGCATGACCACCACCCCCGCCTCCGAAGCACCGACGCTCGAGCTCCTCCGTGCCCGCTGCGCGGCTGTCATCGAGTCGCGGATACCGACCCATCTCGACCGCCTGCACTGGGATGCCGGCCGGTTGGCCGCCCACCAGGAAGCGATGCTCCGAGAGATGCTCGCCCACGCCATCGAGCACTCCCCCTTCCACGGCCGCCGGCTGTCGGGCATCGACCCAAGCTCCTTCACCCTCGCCGAGCTCCCAGCTCTACCGACGATGACCAAGCAGGAGCTGATGGCATTCTTCGACGACGTCGTCACCGACCGCCGGCTCTCCCTACCGCTGGTCGACGCCCAGCTGTCGGCCACCCACGAGCTGCCAACCCTGCTCGTGGACGAGTACCTGTGCCTCACGTCCGGCGGTAGCTCCGGACTCCGGGGGGTGTTCGTGTGGACCCTCGACGCCATGGCCGACTTCCTCCTCGGGATGATCCGACCCAGCGTGGCCGCGCTGTTCGCCGGGGGCGGCCCACCGCCCGAACCGATCCCGTACCTGCGGGTGGCGGCTCCGTCGGGCATCCACGCCACCCGGGCGCTCAGTGAGCTGTTCACGGGCTCGTTGTTCGACCTCACGGTCGTCTCCGCCACCCAGCCCATCGAGGAGGTGGTGGAGGCGGCGAACGCCGCCCAACCCCTGATCTTGGGGGGCTACCCCTCCTCGCTCATGCTGCTGGCCGAGGAGCAGTCGGCCGGGCGCCTGCAGATCCACCCGCTCGCCGTGTCCGGCGGGAGCGAACCCTTCACCAGCGACATGAAGGCCAAGGTGGAAGCGGCCTTTGGCGTCGCTCCCAGCGACATCTTCGCCTCCACCGAAGGGCTGGTGGGGACGGCCGCCCCAGGGACCGACGACCTCGTGCTGTCGACCGATCTGGCCATCGTGGAGCTCGTCGACGATGCCAACCGTCCCGTCCCCCCGGGCACCCGCTCGGCCAAGGTCCTCGTCACCGGCCTCCTCAACACCACCCAACCGCTCATCCGCTACGAGCTCACCGACTCGATGCGACTCCTCCCCCCAGCAGCCGAGCACGGCTATCCAACCGTCGTGGTGGAGGGGCGCAGCGACGACAGCCTCCGGTGGGGGGCTACCACCGTGCACCCCATCACCATCCGCTCGGTCATGGTCCACCACCCCACGGTTCGCGAGCACCAGGTGCGCCAGACGACCGACGGGATCGAGGTGGCCGTCGTGTGGGCCGGAACACCGCCCGCGGGCGCAACCGAAGGCATCGCCAACGAGCTGCGCACCGCCTTGGAGAGGGCGGGACTCGCCGGGGGGGTGGTGTCGGTCCGGCCGGTGGACACGATCGAGCGCCACCCGCTGACAGGGAAGACCCGCCGGTTCATCCCCCTGCCCTAGCGGCCTGCGTCCCTCGGGTGCGGATCGCGGTGCCCACCCGGCAGACTGCTCGGCGTGGCCCAACACGACCTCGAGCTCATCCTGCTGCGGCAGTCCGCCAGCTACCTGGCCACGCCCATCTTCATCGTGGACGCCGTGGGGACGCTCCTCTTCTACAACGAGCCCGCCGAGAAGATCCTCGGCCACCGCTACGACGAGGCCGGTCCCATGCCCGTCGAGGAGTGGGGGTCTGTCTTCACCCCCGTCGACGACGACGGAAACCCGCTCGCCCCGGACGACCTGCCGCTCGCCATCACCGTCGCCACCCGTCAGCCGGCCCACGGCGCCTTCACCATCCGGGGCCTCGACGGCGGGCTGCGTCGCATCGTGGTCACCGCCATCCCCCTCATCGGCCAGTCGGGGCGTGACCTCGGCTCGCTGGCCCTGTTCTGGGAGGAGGGCGGGTGAGGCTCCGGTTCTGGGGCACGCGCGGCTCCGTTCCCGTATCCCGCGCTGCCTTCAGCCGTTATGGCGGGAGCACCTCGTGCGTGCAGCTCGTGGTCGACGACCCCACCCACATCGTGATCCTGGATGCGGGCACCGGCATCACCGCTCTCGGTGAGGCACTGCCCGAGGACGCCCGACGCGTCGACATCCTCCTCAGCCACCTGCACATGGATCACATCCTCGGCCTCGGCTTCTTCGGCGGGCTCTTCCGGCCCGGGCTGGAGATCCACCTGTGGGGGCCCTCCTCCCCCACACTCGACCTGCGGGCCCGACTCACCCGATACCTGTCGCCTCCTCTGTTCCCTGTTCGACTCCGCGACCTGCCCTGCGACCTGACCCTCCACGACACGCCCTTGGGGCACTTCCAGCTGCCCGGCCTGGAGGTCGACGCCGCGCTGGTGTGCCACCCCGGGCCCACCGTCGGCTATCGCCTCGACGACGGAAGGGCGGTGGTCGCCTACCTGTCCGACCACGAGCCGGCCCTCGTCGCTCGGCAGTTCCCCGACGCCCCTGAGTGGACCTCCGGCTTCGACCTGGCCGTCGGCGTCGACGTGCTCGTCCACGACGCGCAGTACGACGACGACCGGGAGTACGACGACCACGTGGGCTGGGGGCACAGCACCGTGGGTCAGGCCCTCATCTTCGCCGAGCTCTGCGAGGTCGGCCACCTGGTGCTGTTCCACCACGATCCCAGTCACGACGATGCCCACCTCGACGCCGTGCAGGCCCGCCTTGCCGACACGCCGCTGCCCTTCGAGCTGACGCTGGCCCACGAGGGCCTCGACCTCCCGGTCGTCCCTGCCCGCGTCTCCTGACCCTCCCCACGGCGGTAACCGAGCGACGCAAAGGGTGCGAGGCGGTACATTCGGGACCGGCGCGGACACGCGGACAGCGATGCCGAGGGGACGCCGGGCCATCCGGGGATGCATGAGGACCGGGACCATGGGACGAAGTACGGCGACGGTGCTCTTCACCGATCTGGTGGGGTCCACGGAGCTCTCGGTGCGATTCCGAGACCGCTACGACGAGGCCAGGCGCGCCCACGACGCCCTCCTCCGCTCAGCCATCGAGGGGCAGGGAGGCGTCCTCGTCAAGGGACTCGGCGACGGGGTGATGGCCACCTTCGACGCCGTGGGCGACGGCGTGGCCGCCGCTCGGGCGATCCAGCAGGCCATCCACCGTCTGAACGGCCAGGGCCGCGAACCGGCGCTCTCCGTGCGCGTCGGCCTCTCCGTGGGCGACGTCACCTTCGAAGACGGCGACTGCTTCGGCGAGGCCGTGGTGGAGGCAGCACGGGTGTGCGGGGAGGCCGAGGGCGACCAGATCCTCGCCACCAGGGTCGTGGGCGACCTCGCCGGCGGACCCCGGGCGGAGGGATTCGAGTCCCTGGGCTCGCTGGTGCTGAAGGGCCTTCCCGACCCCGTCGACATCGTCGCCGTGCACTGGGACCGCAGCGTCGCCTCCACCACACCCCTTCCCGCCCGCCTCGCGGTCCAGCTGGCGGCGTTCGTCGGGCGCGCTCGGGAGCTGGACCGCCTGCACGAAGCCTTCGACAAGGTGGCCAACGGCACCGGTCAGCGGGTGGTGCTGGTGGGCGGCGAGCCAGGCGTTGGCAAGACCACCATGGTCGGCCAAGCCGTCCGGGCATGGCACGAGCGCGGCGCCACCGTCGCGATGGGACGGTGCGAAGAGGACGTCCGCGCCCCCTACCGACCCTTCGTCGACGTCCTCACCCACCTGGTCGACTCCGCTCCGCTGGAGGTCCTCCAAGCCCACGTCGAGCGGCACGGGGCCGTGCTCGACCCCCTCGTCCCCCGCCTCGGCCAACGGCTCCCGGCCCTGCCCGAGCCCGTCACCACCGACCCAGAGACCGAGCGCTTCCTCCGCTTCGCCGCAGTGGCCGACCTCCTGGCTGCGCTGGGGGAACAAGCGCCGGTGGTGGTCTTCCTCGACGACCTCCACTGGGCCGATGCCGGGACGGCGTCGCTGCTCCGTCACCTGGCCACCGTCGCCGAGTCGTCCCGCCTCCTCATCACCGGCACCTTCCGGAGCGACGAGCTGGCCGCCGATCACCCCATGGGCACGGTCCTGGCCGCCTTCCGTCGCGTGGAGTCGGTGTCACGGCTGCAGCTCGGCGGGCTCCGCGGTCCCGACGTGGTCGCGCTGCTCGAGCTCTGGACGGGGGTGGAGGCCGGCGACGGGACCCGAGAGCTGGCCGAGCGGATCGCCACTGAGACCGGCGGCAACGCCTTCTTCGTCACCGAGGTGGTGCGCCACCTCGAGGAGGCAGGCCAGCTCTCGGATCTCGCCGGCGCCGTCGCTGCCGAGGGGTCACTGCTCCCAGACAGCGTGCGTGAGGTGCTCGGCGAGCGGGTGGCCCGCATCGGCTCCCCAGCCGACACGGTCCTTGGGGCCGCCGCCGTGATCGGCGCGGAGTTCGATCTCCCCGTGCTGTCGGCGGTCACCGGCATGGCCGAGGAGAAGCTCCTCGACGTCCTCGCTCAAGCGTCGTCGGCTGCGCTGGTCCACGAGTCGATCGCCTCGCCCGGTCGCTTCTCCTTCACGCACGCGCTGGTGCAGCACGCCATCCTCCTCCTGCTCGGTCCCACCCGCACCGCTGCCATGCACCGCCGGGTGGCCGAGGCGATGGAGGCAGAGGTGGGGGCTGGCACGCTCGACGCCCTGGCC
Source organism: uncultured Microthrixaceae bacterium (assembly GCA_963795165.1). Taxonomy (GTDB): domain Bacteria; phylum Actinomycetota; class Acidimicrobiia; order Acidimicrobiales; family VFJN01; genus VFJN01. The sequence goes on from CAWCGT010000001.1 coordinate 2,165,168, forward strand.
CACCACTGGCTGCAAGCCACCAGCGTCCCCGACACGGGCCGAGCCCGGGACTGGGCCGTGCAGGCCGGAGACGCCGCCATGACGGCTCTAGCCCCTGGCGATGCCCTGGCGTACTACCGGCAGGCCCTCCTCCTGCACGACCGGGTGACCGACGATGAGGGCACCCGGATCGACCTCCTCACCAAGCTGGGCACCGCCGAACGACAGGCCGGCGACCCCGAGCACCGCGACACGCTCCTGAAGGCCTGCCGACTCGCCCAGCGCCTGGGCGATGTGGAGCGCCTGGCCGAGGCGGCCCTCGCCAACCACAGCGGCACCTTCAGCCGGTTCCAGGGCACCGACCCGGATCGGCTGCAGATGCTCGAGGCGGCCATCGCAGCCGGAGGAGGCTCGGTGGGTCAACGGGCCCGGTTGCTGGCCACGTTGGCCAACGAGCTCACCTACGCAGGGGACTTCGACCGGCGGCGGCAGCTGGCCGACGACGCCCTCCGAGCCGCCCGGGCGGACGGCGACCCTGCCCTCTTGCTCCAAGTGGCCAACAGCGTCTTCTACGCACTGTGGATCCCAGACACGCTCGACGAGCGCCTGGAGCTGACAGCGGAGAGCCTGGCGCTGCGAACCGAGGTCGACGACCCCCTCGCCCTCTACTGGTCGGCCATGTCGGGCTACATGAACCTCGTCCAGGCCGGGCGGGTGGCCGAGGCCGAGCCCCTGCTACGCGATCTCCTGACCATCACCGACCGGCTGGCCCAGCCCGCCCTGCGATGGCGGGCCGTGCACACCCACGCCACCCGAATGCTGCTGGCCGGCGACCCCGACGCGGCCGAACCGCTGGCCATCGAGGCCCTGGAGCTCGGTGACCAGGCCGGCGAGCCCGAGGCGGCGGTGTACTTCAAGTCGCAGCAGCTCTGCATCCACTGGCAGCGCGGGACCCTCCACGAGCTGGCCACCCGGATCCGAGGCGAGAGCTCCAGGCCCGCCAACGCCCGGGCCTCGCTGGCCGTGATCTTCGCCGAGGGCGGCCGCCAGGCCGATGCCAACACCATCCTCGACGACATCGCCACCAACGGCCTCGCCGAGCTCGACCGCGACCCGGCCTTCGTCGCGGCGGTGGCGCTGTTCGCGGAGGCGGCCATCAGCCTGCAGCACACCGGCTCGGCGTCGATCCTCTACCCCCTCCTGCTCCCCCACGCGAAGCAGGTGGGGTTCGACGGCGTCGCCACCGTGGGCTGCCTCCAGCACCACGTCGGGGGGCTGGCCCACCTGCTCGGCCGTCGGGACGAGGCGGTGGAGCGACTCGAGGAGAGCTGTCGCATCCACCAAGAGATCGAGGCGCCCTTCTTCGAGGCGCGGAGCCGGTTGGTGCTGGCCACCGTCCAAGACGCCGGCGGCCCCGCCGACCGCCAGTCCGCCGGCCGGCACCTGGCGGCGGCGGCAGCCATCGCCGAGACCAACCGGTACCGGGCCGTGGCCCGATCGGCGCACGAGCGCTTGGCACAGATGGACGGAGGGTGACATGGAACGAATCTCGTCCCGACCTGGTTCGATGCGGCAGCGCTACGAGGTGGTGGTGGTCGGATCCGGCTATGGCGGGGCCATCGTGGCCTCGCGCCTGGCCCGCGCCGGCCGAGATGTGTGCCTCGTGGAACGGGGCGCCGAGATGCTGCCGGGCGAGTATCCCGACAGCATCCTGAGCGCGGCCGACGACTTCCAGGTGCACACCGCCGAGCACGACATCGGCAAGCGCCATGCGCTCTACGAGCTGCACATCGACGACGACATCAACGTGTTCAAGGGCTGCGGCCTGGGGGGCACATCGCTGGTCAACGCCAACGTTGCCATCGAGCCCGACGAGCGGGTCTTCGACGACCCGCGGTGGCCAGCCGAGCTGCGGGCCGACCTGGGGTCGGTGCGACAAGGGATCGACCGCGCCACCCGGATGCTGGGATCGACGCCGTACCCCCAGGACACTGCCCCTCTGGCCAAGACCGCCATGCTCCAGCGCCAGGCGGTCGGTGTCGGGCACCCCTTCCGACTCCCGCCGATCAACGTGACCTTCGTGGGTGGCCCGAACGCAGCCGGGGTGCACCAGCCGGCGTGCACCGGGTGCGGCGACTGCGTGTCGGGCTGCAACGTGGGATCGAAGAACACGCTGCTGATGAACTACCTCCCCGACGCCCACCGGTGGGGGGCCAGCATCTTCACTGGCGTCGACGTCCTCTGGATCGAGCGCTCTGGCGACACCTGGGGCGTGCGCTATCACCTGCTCGACGCCGGCCGGGGGCGGTTCGGGGAGGACCCCCTCACGGTGTGCGGCGACCTCGTGGTGCTGGCCGGGGGGACTCTCGGCAGCACCGAGATCCTGTTGCGGTCGGCCGCCCAGGGCCTGGCCGTCTCACCTCGGGTGGGCACCGGATTCAGCGGCAACGGCGACGTGCTCGGCTTTGCGTTCGACTGCGACGAGCCCGTCAACGCCGTGGGCTGGGGCCATGAGGACCACCCCGGGCGGCCACCGGTGGGACCGTGCATCACCGGGATGATCGATGCGCGTGGGGGCTCGGCCCTCGAGGACGGGATCATCGTCGAAGAAGGCGCCATCCCCGGCGCCCTCGCCCACGTCATCCCTGCCGCCTTCGCCCTCGCCGAGAAGGACCCCGACGACCCGGGCCCGGCGCTCACCCGCCTGAAGCAGGCGGCCGCCGCGCTGGTGGGGGGCGCCTACCGAGGCCCCATCCACCGCACCCAGACCTTCCTCGTCATGGGCAACGAGACCAGCGCCGGCACCTTGGACCTCGAGGACGACCGGCTCCGCATCCGTTGGCCGGGGATCGGCAAGTCACCCATGTTCGAGCGGATCGACGAGGTGCTCGAACAGGCCGCCGAGTCCGTCGGGGGCACCTACATCCCGAACCCGACCTGGCATGAGCTGCAGAAGAAGCCGCTCGTCACCGTGCACCCCCTGGGTGGCTGCCCGATGGGCGACACGGGCGCCACCGGCGCCGTGGATCACACCGGGGCGGTGTTCTCCGGCGCCGACGGCACCGACGTGCACGACGGGCTGTACGTCTGCGATGGCGCGGTGGTCCCCCGGCCCCTCGGCGTCAACCCCCTGCTCACCATCTCAGCGCTGGCCGAGCGCACGGCTGCTTCCATCGCCACCGAGCGCGGCTGGACCATCGACTACGACGGGGAGCCGCCCCAGCCGGCCAAGGCTCCCGCCACCGGGATGCTCCTCGAGTTCACCGAGCGGATCGTCGGGTGGGTCGGCATCGGTGAGGCCGACCCCGAGGCAGGGGCTGCTCTGGGCATGGCCGCCGGCACCGAGCTCTGGTACGAGCTGTCGATGTCGGGGGACGCCGAGGCCATCACCGCCGACCCCGCCACCCCCACGGCGGCAGTGGGGGTGATCGGGTGCCCGGCCCTGTCGGCCGACCTCCTGTCGGTGGAGGAGGGGCACTTCCGGCTCTTCGTGCCGGAGGGCGACGGATCACAGGACAGCCTGATGCTCTACGAGCTGCCGATGCGGGCCGACGACGGCCGCACGTTCCACCTGAGCGGCTACAAGAACATCCGCAAGAGCGCCCCCTGGGACCTCTGGCAGGACACCACCACCATGTTCGCCACCGTCCACCACGATCGCCCCGGCGGGCCGGTTTGGGGAAGCGGCATCTTGCGAATCTCCGCGACCGACTTCGCCAAGCAGCTCACCACCATGCGGGTCTCTGGCGCCGCGCCCACCACGGAGCGCCTGGGCGCCCTGATGGCCTACGGGCGGATGTTCTTCGGTCACCTCTTCGACTACTACGCCGGACCGCTCGGGTGGTGGCGGCTCCGAGGGAAGGACGAACCCCTCCCGGCCGACGCCCCCACCCCGAACCGATGACCGCCGGCCTGCGCCTGCGCGAAGAGCTCACCGGTTGGTGGTCGCCCGAGGACGCCCCCGACGTCGGGAACCTCGGTCAGTACCACGAGGCTGCCGAGGCCGGCGAGGGGGCGGGTCGGCAGCTGGTGCTCACCCTCGAGCTCTCGTCCGGCGACGTGGAACGCCTCATCGATGATCTCAGCGCGCCGATGGAGGCGTCGGGCACCGTCGCGGCCGGCGGGCTCCTGGACCACGCCACAGCCATCGACGGCGGCGTCGTGCGCCTGGTGGTGGCCGACGGCGTGATCGACCCCGACACGGAGCACATGCGCTACGAGCTCCCCCTGCCCGGAGCCGGCCTCCACCTCTCCGGGTTCAAGGTCCTCACCGACGGCGACATCACGCAGCTCTGGGGCGCGTCGACCACGCTGTACGCCACCCTCCGGCGCGGCGGAAGCGACGGCCCGATCGTGGGGCGGGGGGTGGTGCGCCTCACCCCCGGCGGCTTCGCCCGCCAGCTCCGCACGCTCGACATCACCGGCGAGGACGGCGAGCTCCGTCAGCTGGCCCTCCTCGCCCGGTTCGGTGCCTCCTTCTTCGGTGCTCTTTGGGACGACTACGGCACCGTCGTCCACCGCACCACCCGGTTGCGGCGGGACGCTCCCCCCCGGTCCCAACGCCCCCTCGACGTCCCGCCGCGCGAGGAGCACCCCTATCGCGCCGCCGACGGCACGGACCTCCGGCTCACCCGGTACCGGGGTGGCGAGCGCGGGCCCGTGGTGCTCGTCCACGGCATGGGCGCCAACCCTCGCACCTACACGCTCGACACCATCCGACCGAACCTGGTGGAGCACCTCGTGGCCAACGGCTTCGACGTCTGGCTGCAGGAGTGGCGGGGCTCCACGGCGCTGCCGACCTCACGGGACCAGTTCGACTGCGATCAGGTGGCCCGCTACGACCACCCCGCCGCCGAAGCCGCCGTCCGCTCCGCCACAGGTCGCGACGCCGTGCACTGGGTCACCCACTGCGTTGGCTCGATGACCTGGATGATGTCGGTGCTCGGCGGGTGGACCACCCCGGCATCGCTGGTGCTCTCACAGGTGGGGGCCCATCCGGTGGCTCCCCGGCTGTCCAAGATCAAGGCCAGCCTGCGCGCCCCCAACGTCCTCCGAGCCCTGGGCGTGCGGCTCCTCACCACCAGCAGCTACACGGACGGATCACTCGGGTCGCGGCTCCTCGACCAGGTCTTGCGGCTCCATCCCATCCCGAGGGCCGAGCGCTGCGACTCGGCCGTGTGTCGGCGCCTCGCCTTCATCTACGGGATCGCCGTGCACCACGATGCCCTCGACGAGCGCAGCCACCAATGCCTCCACGAGCTCTTCGGGACCACCGACATGACGATGATGGCCCACCTGGCCCGGTGCGCCCGCGAGGAGCGGCTCGTCACCGCCGACGGCGCCGACGCCTACCTCCCCCACGTCGAGCGAGCTCGGCTGCCCATCCTCCTCATCTCTGGAGAGCACAACCTGGTGTGGCTCCCCGAGTCCACTGCCCGGGACCACCAGTGGCTGTCCGGGGCGCTCGGACCCGAGCTGTTCACCCGCGTCGAGCTGCAGCACCACGGCCACCAGGACTCCTTCATGGGGGCCGAGGCCTACGAGGACGCCTTCCCGGCGGTGATCCAGCACCTCGAGCGCGCCGGCTGCTGAGCCGTCGGGCCCCACGCGGTCTCGGACCACCACGGCCGGGGTAGAGGCGGGCCACTGCCCCCGAGCCGTCAGCGAGCCCCGTGGACTTCGAGCCGTTTGCCATCGAGACACGGAGCGGCCCGCACGTCACCATGCAGGCCGGCGTCGTCCAGGGAGATCGGTACTGGACCACCACCTCTCGCAGCTCTCTCAAGGCGAAGGCGATCCGCAAACGGGAGCAGGCAGCATTCGTGCACGCGTCCGGATCCGGGCTGGAGGTGGTGGCGGGGACGTCACGGGTGCTCGATCCCGTCCGACCGCTCGACACGTTGACCGACCTCGGCGGCGCGCTGCACTCGGGCCTCGCCGTGGCCCGCTTGGGGCTCTCCCAGCTCGACCAGCTCCGCGGGTACCTCGAGGTGGGCACCGACGTCCCCCTCGACTGGCTCCCGACAGGACGGGTCGCGCTGGTCACCCGAATGGAGCATCGCGTCGTCGTGGAGGACCACGCCGTCACCGATGCGGCCGGTGCCTGGGACCGGAAGCCCAGGTCGCTCCAGCGCTGGACGGATGCTCCCTCGCCGGTCGCTCTGGCGGTGGGCGACCTGCCCGACGACATCCATCTGCTCCTCGCAGAGCCAGCTGAACGCGCCTGGCTGGGCCTGCTGACGGACGAGGGCCCGGTGACGCTTCCCGCGGCGTGGAGCCCCGGCCAGGGTGTCGCAGTGTCCGGGGCCGCCCTCCAGCTGCTGGACCCCCGACTTCCCGGCCCGGTCTCGGTCACCATCGACCAGAGCAGCAGCCGGCGCCCGGACGAGAAGCAGGGGGCCATGCTCCGCGGGACAGCGGGCCTGATCGACGTGCAGGGAGAGGTCGCCCACCTGGCGCTCGCCGTGGAGCGCATCACCTACTGGAGCGGCTTCGACTCCCGGACGGTGCCCGCCGCCTGAGGGCAGCCCGCAGCCAAGGGCGCCCGTCAGCGCCGAAGAGCGTCAGCGCCCAGCGCCTCGCCTCGCCTCGAGGCGGCCCAGGGGATCGGGAGCCACCTTCGTGGTCCGCCACGCCGCCACCTCCGCCGACGCCTCCTCCGACCACTCCTCGGTGGCGCGGAGCAGGCGCACGTAGAGGTCCGTCACCAGACCGATGAGGTGGAGCCGGTCGGGAAAGGGCCCACCCTCCATCAGGTACTCCTCGGTGAAGGCGCGATCTCGGTCCAGCTGGGCACGAGCAAACGCCCCGATGGCATCGAGGTTGGCGAGGAGCGACACCTTGGAGCCCTGATCGGCGAAGAAGACCTTCACCATCCCGTCCGCCTCCAGCCGGAACCCGCCGCTGGGTTCGTCCAGCCAGCGCTCCAGGGCCGCTCTCCCCTCGGTGGTGATCGAGTACATCGTTCGCGGGCGTGCCCCCACGGCCTCGTCGCGCGACGAGGCCAACCCCACCCGCACCAGCCGCTTGGGCTCCTCGTAGACACGGCTCTCGGCGCGCGGCCACCACAGCCGCAGGCTTCGTTGCATCTGCTGGGCCAGCTCGTAGGTCGACCAGTCCTGCAGGGCGAGCAGGCCGAGGATGGCGTAGGAGGTGGTGGGCAACGTCACACCGCGGTCACTTGACATCCAACACTCCTAGCAGGAGTATTCGGGAATGGCAAGAACCGGCTGCGTGAGCCTCGCCGTGGCACGAGCACCCGACGCGGTGTTCGCGGCGATCACCGACATCGACGCACTGGCGTCGTGGAACGATCGCATCGACGCCCTCGCGTCGGGGCCGGGGCGCCTCGAAGTGGGCGACGAGTGGGTCGTCGACATGCGGGTCCTGGGCAAGCGCTTCCCCAGCCGGTCCATCGTCCTCGAGCTCGATCGCACCGCCCGTCGCTTCGTCCACCGCTCGCGTCGAGACGACGGCAACCCGTCCTTCACCGTGTGGACGTGGGAGGTGACCCCGGCCGACGGCCACGCGCGGGTGACGGTCCAGTGGGACCTGCAACCCCGCACGCCGTCTCGGCGCCTGGCTGCCGCCATCCGCGGCCGGATGATCCCGAAGGAGGCCGCCGCCTCGATCCGACAGCTGGAATCCCGATGCTGAGCACTCGCTTCACCGAGCTCGTCGGGTGCGCCGTCCCGATCCAGCTGGCGCCGATGGGCTCCCTGTGCTCGCCAGAGCTGATCCAGGCCGTCACCGGCGCTGGCGGCATGGGGATGACGGCCCATCACCTCGCTCCGGCCCCCGTGGTCGCCGCCGCCCTGGACGACCTCGTGGGACGAGCGGCCGGGCCGGTCGGGTGGAACACCCTCATGCCGTTCCTCGATAGAGAGGCCGTGGAGGCCGCAGCCAGCCGAGTCCGCCTGGTCGACTTCTACCACGGGGCGGTGGACGCTTCGCTCGTCGATCTGGTCCACCGGGGCGGAGCGCTGGCGGGCTGGCAGGTGGGTTCGGTCGACCTAGCCCGAACCGCCGCCGACGTCGGGTGCGAGGTGGTGGTGGTGCGCGGGCTGGAAGGCGGCGGCCGGATGGACGGCCAACGCTCGCTCTGGCCGCTGCTGGCCGAGGTGCTCGATGCCCTCGATGGCTCTGGCGTGGCGGTGGTGGCGGCGGGTGGGATCGCCACGGGCCGGCTGGTGGCCGCCGCCCTGGCAGCAGGGGCCGACGCTGTCCGACTGGGCACCCGCTTCCTGGCCACCCCCGAGGCGGGCGCCCACCCCGCCTACAAGGCGGCCCTCGTGGATGCGGGCGCCGTCGAGTCGACGCTCACCGACGCGTTCGACGTGATGTGGCCCGCTCCCGAGAAGCGCAGCCGCGTCCTGCGCCGATCCCTCGATGCCGCCACAGCCCTATCGCCGGACTCCACCGCCGAGGTGCACCTGGGCGGGGAGACTCGCCACCTGCCGCCGTTTCACCTGGCTCCGCCCAGCGCCGACGCCACCGGGCACGTCCCCGCCATGCCCCACTACGCGGGCGAATCGGTGGGGGCCGTAAACGAGATCATCCCGGCCGGCGAGGTCGTCCGCCGCCTGGTGGCAGAGGCCGAGGATCATCTGTCACGCCGGTGACCGTCACCGGCGGCGATGACCACCATCTCCAACTGATATGACCATAAGGGTTTACAACTGTGGTGGCGATGGCAAGGTAGGGCCATGGCCAATCGCCCCCACGACCACGTCGCCGATCGCCTCGAGCAGCTCGGCATCACGCGCAGCGCTGCCCGCCGCCTGTCTCTCGGCGGGACGCTCATCGACGTGGACGCCCACACGGTCCTCTGCCAGGAGGGCGAGCGCGGCAGCCAAGCCTTCCTCCTGCTCGAGGGCGAGGCACGCGTGCTCACGGCCGACGCCGTGATCGAGGTGGGCCCCGGCGCCGTCATCGGCGAGATCGCCACACTCGATCCCCGTCGGACTCGCAACGCCACCGTGGTGACCAGCTCCCGCGCCCGGGTCCTCGTCTACGACGTCCCCACCTTCCGCTCTCTGGCCGAGCAGGAAGACCTCCGCGAGCGGCTGGCTCCGAACCGAGTAGCCGCCTAGCCCCCCGGGCGAAAGCGAGTCCCTCATGGACACCGCCCAGCTCGCCGCCATCGCGTCCACCCACCGCGTCCACCGCACGTTCGGATTCCTCGACCTCTGCGGGTTCACCGACTTCGTCGACGAGAACGGCGACGACGGTGCGGTACGAGAGCTCCAACAGCTTCGGGCCGCCGTCCGGGAGGTCGCCCCGCTCTTCGGGGTCCGGGTGGAGAAGTGGCTGGGCGACGGGCTGATGCTCGTCGGCGTGGACTCCGAGCCCCTGGTGGGCGCGGCGCTCGCCATCGAGCAGCGGCACTCCGGCACCGGGCGCCTGGAGCTGCGAGGTGGGATCGCCTCAGGCCAGGTCATCCTCCTGGAGGGCGACGACTACGTGGGTCGCGCCGTCAACCTGGCCTCTCGGCTTTGCGACATCGCCGCCCCTGGGCAGCTCATCGCGGCTGACGATCTCCTCGACCTCCCTGAGTGGGTGGTCACCGAGCGGCACGAGCCGGTGATGGTGAAGGGGATGGCCGACCCGGTGAGCGTCGTGGCCCTGAGCCCCGATGCTTCGGTGCTTCGCCGCAAGGCCCGCACCCGATCGGCCAACGCCCTGCTGGCCGTGGTGGAGGGCATCACCCGCCCCATCTGGCCGCGCTCTCACGCCAGCTGACCTTGCGGTTTGCGCGGGGCGGCGACCGGGTAGATCGGGGCACCGGTTGAGCAGCCAGCCGGAACACCCCTCCCCGCCCCGGAGGCACTTCCGATGTTGGTGCTGGAGCTCCTGGAGTCCGTCGTCTACGGCTTCGCCGATCTCGTGAGTCGGCTGATCCCCTCCGTCGACGACGATCACGACGACTCGGTGTTCCGGATCGACGATGAGTGGACCCCGACCTTCATGGCGTGAGCGCAGCTGAGGCGACGCCCGACGCTCGCTAGTGGTCGTGCTCCGCTTCGGCGGCGTCGGCCTCGGCCTTGGTCGTGTGGACGGTCCCGTCCGGGTGCTCGGGCGGGGAGTACAGGGAGTACAGCTTGAGCGTTCCGTCGCCGGTGTTGACCACGTTGTGCCAGGTACCGGCGGGGATGATGACAGCCCAGTCGTCGCCGACGTCGTGCTGCTCGCTGACGGTGTCGGCGTCAGGACCGAGGTCCACGCGGGCTTGTCCCTCCTCGATCCGTATGAACTGGTCGAGGTGGCCATGCGACTCCCACCCGATCTCGTCGCCCGCTCGGAGGCACATCACCGTGAGCTGGGTGTGGGCTCCGGTGAAGAGCACCGTGCGGAAGGTGTCGTTGCGGAGGGTGGCCTCTTCGATGTCGCCGAGCCACGCGCCGATGGCGGTCTTGGATCCCATACCGGAGGGCCTACCCCGTGGCGGGCCAGGTCACAAGCCAGCCGAGAGGCAACAGGACGACCTCTAGGGCCGCCTTAGACCGGAGCGGGGTCCAGGTGCTCGCGGACGAGCATCGCGGCGGTCGACCCCTCCCCCACCGCCGCGGCCACCCGCTTGATGGAGCCAGCCCGGATGTCCCCGGCTGCGAACACGCCCGGCACCGACGACTCGAGCCAGGCAGCCCCATCGTGGCCGGTGCGCACGAAGCCGTGGTCGTCCATGTCCACGCTGCCGTCCAGCCAGCTGCTGTGGGGCTGGGCGCCGATGAAGACGAACAGGGCGTCCACGTCGAGCGTCGAGCGCTCGCCGGTGTCGACGCTGGTCAGCACCAGTCCAGCCAGCTGTTGGTCGCCGACCGCATGGACGATCTGCACGCCGCACCGCACCTCCAGGGTCGGCGTGCCCTCCAGCTGCTCGACGAGGTAGCTCGACATCCCCTTGGCCAGCGACCCACCACGGATGAGGACGGTGACGGCCGCACCGGCGGCAGCCAGGTGGGCCGCTGCCTGGCCCGCAGAGTTGCCGCCGCCGAGGACCGCCACCCGCAGGCCCGCCATCGTGGCCGCCTCCCCCGCCGCCGCCCCGTAGAACACACCGCGGCCGATCAGGTCATCGACGCTCTGCACCCCGAGCCGCCGGTACGAGACGCCGCCTGCGAGGATCACGCATCGAGCGCGCACCACGTCCCCGCTGTCGAGGTGGAGGAGCCGGTGGCTGCCGTCCACCTCCAGGCCGGTGACGTGACGGGCGATCACGAACTCGGCCCCGAGCTGCTCGGCCTGTCGGCTGGCCATGGTGGCCAGGTCGACGCCGCGCACCCCCCACGGGAACCCGAGGTAGTTGCGTATCTTGGCGCTGCTGCTGGCCTGACCGCCGACGGTCGCCGCCTCCACCACCACCGCGTCGAGCCCCTCGGACGCGGCGTACACGGCGGCCGCCAGCCCGGCGGGGCCCGCTCCCACGATGGCCACGTCGTAGCGGTCTCGGGCCGGCCGGGTGCGGGCGCCGAGGGCCTCGACGAGGGTCGGGAAGTCCGGGTTGGCGAGCACCCGGCCATCCCACAGCTGCATAACAGGGAGCGCCGCTCCCGCCAGCGGTCCGGCGAGGAGGGCGGATCCCTCCGGGGAGTCGGCGAGGTGGAACCGGGCGGCCACGCCGTTGCGCCGCATCCGGCTGACGATCTCCTCTCCCCATCCTCGTCGGACGGCGTCAACCACGACGGCCTTGTCGTACTGCAGCTCCCGATCCCGGGCCCACACCCGGAGGGCCTCGGTGACGACGGGGTAGACCTCCTCCTCGGCCGTGGCCCACGGATGGCCGACGTAGTAGTCGACCTGGTTCAGCGTCAGCGCCCGGCTCAGCTCGCCGGCCACGGAGGTATCGCCCACCGTCACCACCGCCACTCGACGGGCCGTGGGATGTGAGCGGCACACCGTGCCGAGCACCGCCATGTCGGGAGTACCGATCGGGGCCAGCGCCACCGCCACCTCGTCGATGCCGCTCAGTGATCTGCCGGGGGCCTCACCGTCCGCTGCGACGATCTGGTAGTCGGCCGAGAAGCGACGCTGCAGCGCGTCGGCGAGCGCCGACCGTCGCTGCTCGTCGTGGTCGATGATCACGAGAGCGGGCACGAGCCCATCATGGTGCGACGGGCACCGGCGAGCGGTCGTCCTTGACTTCCGGACCGTGTAGGGCAGGCTGCCCGGCATGCTGGCCCCCCGGATCACCCGCCCCGAAGCTCGCCTCCTGGCCGAGGAGGAGTTCCAGCGGTTCGCGGCGCTGGCGGGTTCTCTGACCGACGAGGAGTGGTCCACGCCCACCGCGTGCACTGGCTGGGACGTCCGGACGATGGCCCTCCACGTCCTGGGGTCGGGGGACGGGCAGGCCTCGGTGCGAGAGTTCCTCCACCAAATGCGCCGGGGGATGCCCCTCAACAAGGAGATCGACTCGCACCACTGGGTCGATGGCTTGAACGAGCTGCAGATCCGCGAGCGCGCCCACCTGTCGAACGAGGCGCTGGTGGCCGCGCTCGCCACCGTCGGACCGAAGGCCGTCAAGGGCCGGTGGGGAACGCCGCCGCCGATGCGCTACCTGCCGGTGCCCTTCGGCCCCCCCATCGGTTGGGCGCCGCTCAAGTATCTGCTCGATGTGGGGTTCACGCGTGATGTGTGGGCCCACCGCCTCGACATCTGCGTGGCCACCGGCCGAAGCATGGAACCGACCCCCGAGCACGACGGCCGCCTGGTCGGGGACATCGTGACCGAGTGGGCCAACCTCCACGGCGAGCCCTTCGACCTGGTGGCCACGGGCCCGGCCGGCGGCACCTTCGGGCAGGGCACGGGCGGAGAGCGCATCGAGCTCGACGCCTTCGATCTCGTGCGCACGCTGGCGGGCCGGTTGCCGGGGTCGGGTGTCCTGGCCCACCCGCTCCCGCTCTGAAGCTCAGCCCGCCGCCACCGCCGCGCTGATGGCACCGATGTGGCGGTGGTCCGTGCCGCAGCAGCCGCCTAGCACCCGAATGGACGGCGCCGCCGCGCGCAGCGCCAGGTAGTCGGCGGCCAGCTCGTCGGGATCGCCGGCGTCGAGCTCCTCCGCCTCGTCGAGCTCCGCGTGGCTGAGCTTGGAGGCGTTGGCGCGCACACCGCCGAGGCGGGCCGCCCAGGCCGGCGCGCCCTCCAACAGGTGGGCGAAGTGGGTCGGGTGCGCGCAGTTGACCATGAAGTAGGCCGGGTACGACCCCGTGGCGGCGTCGACGGCCTCGATGGCCTCGCCGAGCTGCTCACCCGACGGGAGGCGCCCGTCGGTCTCGACGGTGAAGGAGAGCACCACTGGGATGCCGGCCGCGCGGGCTGCTTCGGCCACGCCGGTGGCCTCGGCGATGGAGGTCATGGTGATGGCAGTGACCAGGTCAGCCCCAGCCTGGGCGAAGACACCGATCTGTCGGGCGTGGTACCCGGCTGCGTCGTCAGCCGTCATCGCCGTGTCCGCCTGATAGCCGTCCCCCCGCGGACCCACGCACCCGCTGATGACCACTGGGGTGCCTGGCGCCTCATGGCGCTGTTGCAGGTCGCGGAGCAGCGTCACCGAGTCACGATTGGCGTCGTCGAGCTCCTCCAGCGACCACCCCAGCCGGTCGGCCCAGTCGGAGCTGGCCCGCCAGGTCGGCGTCTCCAGGACGATCCCCACACCGTCGCGGCGGGCCACCTCCAGGTACGACTCGAAGTAGCGCACGAGCGCCGCCCGGCCCGCGTCGTCCCGCAGAAGGGGGAAGGCAGCGAAGTCGGGAAGATCGAGGCCGTCAGCAAAGATCAGCGTCGTCTCGATGCCGCCATCGGTGAGGAAGGCGCTGGCTTCGAGCTGAGGCAGTGGTTGACGAGAGGTGGACACTGGTTCTCCGATCCGCAGAGGGACTCGACCGGTGAGCCGGTCCGCCGAAGGCCACAGCGTCGCGCATCTGCGTCCAGCGGCCGGGCCGGTTTCACGCGGAGCCCTCGACCTCCCAGTGCGTGCCGTCGGGTCGGTAGCGGCAGTAGGTCCCCGTGACGACGGCCTGCTCCAGGTGGGTGGCCAGCTCCGGCAGGGTCGGCTCCAGCTTCCGGATCGCGTCCCGGATGCGGGCGCTCACCGCTTTGCGCGCTCGTTCCGCCGGGTGGTTGCTGAACTGGCGAGGTCGGCGTCCGGTGCCGGTGACCCGGCTCAGCTCGTCGATCAGCGCTTGGCGCTGCAGTGCCACCTGCTCGCGCCGAACGGGGTCGTTGTCGCGCTCGGCGTCGGCCAAGTCCTCGTCGAGGTCGGCCAAGCGCTGTCGGTAGGCGTCGAGCGCCCGGCGGTCCACCACCTCACCGGCGGCGCCGGACCGGTCACCGGCATCGAACAGGTCGAGCACGTGGAGCTCGGCCCCCGGCGACGCCACCAGGCGAGCGATGTCGGCCAAGCCTTTGCTGTGCGGCACGGCCACCTGCCGTCCCCCGAAGGCGAGCTCCCACAGGGGCCCGTCCCGGCGCATCGATGCCGCTGGCGCTCCGGCCGGCCCCCGTCGAGCGGGACGGTCGGCTCGATCCCGAACACCCGCCAACCAGCCCGGGGCGTCGAGGCGCTCGTAGGTGGCCGTGGCCTCCGTCCAGAGGTCCGCCGCCCGATCCTCGTCGCCGAGCGCCTCCGCCAGGCGGGCGGCGACCTCGGCGTGGCTCCCCGCGAAGGCAACGACCGCACCGTTGACACCGCAGGAGGTGGCGAGTGGCTCCACGTCGTCGAAGAGCTGACGGCACAGCCCCTCGTCCTCGAGCGCCACGGCGGCCTCGGCCAGCTCGCGGACCAGCACCGACCAGAGGTAGGAGCGGTCGACCCGCCAGGTGCCGAGGTCGATGACTGCCGTGGCGTGTCGGCGGGCACCGTCACGGTCGCCGGCTCGGGCCAGGAACCCGGCCGCCACCGAGTTGGCATGGACGGGTGCTCCCGTCCAGTGGTCGAGGGCCTCGGCTGCGAAGCGGCGCAGCTCCTCGGGCTCCCCTCGTGCCCGAACCAGCTCGAGTCGCTGGGACATGCGCACGTTGCCGGTGTCGGGCTCGCGGATCCGGGTGCCGAGCTCGGCAGCCGCTTCGATGAGGGCGTCGGCCTCGTCGAGACGTCCGCGGAGCAGGGCCCGGCACGCCCGCCGAGTCTCGGCGGTGTACCGATGGCGGGGCTGGCGACCAGCGTCGAGGACCTCCAGGCACGAGTCGAGCGCCGATTCGAACGCGGGCGACCCCTGCTCCAGCAGCGCGTTGGCCAGCAGCAGGTACCCCTCGGCCTGACGCTCGTCGTCGCCCGCGTCGACGGCCGTGGTGATGATCTCCTGGGCGATCTCAGCCCGGCGGTCGGCCCCACCCGGAGTCCAGAGAACGTCGTGACGGGCCAGGAGGCAGAAGAGCAGCGTGCTGGGGTCGCCGCTCCTGCGTCCCAGATCGATCGCCTCGTCGCTGAGCGCCACGGCCTCCGGCCGGTCCTCAGCCACCGAGTGCTGCAGCTCCCGAGCCAGCGTGGCCGTGAGGCGGGCCACCCAGAGGCCGTTGCCGCTGCCGGAGACGCCGACCAGCGCCTCCCTCAGCCCCCGGACCACGTCATCCCGGCGGGTGGCGAACTGCGCACCCATCTGGGCCGTGGCCAGCGCCACCCGAGCAATGCGATCGGGATCGGCGGCACGACGGGCCACCTCCCCGGCGTGGCGCAGGAGGTCCCTCGCATCCTGGTTGCTCCCCGCTCGCGACAGCGCGTCGGCTTCTGCGAGCAGCACGTCGGTCAGATCGCCATCGGACACCTCGACGCCTGCGTCGGCTACCGCTGCCCGGGCTCGGTGCAGGTGGCCGGCCGCCTCCGTGAAGGCCAGGGCGGCGCAATCGGCGGCGGCGGCCCGCAGCGACCAGGTGACGGCAGGGGCCGCCCCCTCCACTGCGACGGCCGCCACCCAATGGCGCGCCACCTCAGCCGGCGGCACCTCAGCGCCGCGCGCGATCCGCGCTTCCAGGGCCCGGGCCACCGCCCGATGGAGGTCGATCCGCCCAGCCAGGTCCAGGCGCTCGAGCACCGCCTCCCGGAGCAGGTCGTGGCCGAAGGCGATGCCATCGTCGACGCGCAGCAGCATCCCTGCCTCCACCGCCGGGTCGGCGGCCGCCTCCACGTCGAGGACCGACCGTCCCAGCGCCGACGCCAGCACGTCGGGCGACATGCGGGCTCCCACCACCGCTCCGGCCTCCAGCACGGCGACAGTGGCCTCGGGGAGCCGCCCGACCCGAGCATCGATGGCATCCCGAACGGCCTCCGGCACGCCCGCCGCCTCGGGGTGGGCGGCCGTGAGGAGCGCGAGCTCTCGTGCGAAGAACGGGTGCCCGCCGGTGCGGTGGTGGACCGACTCCGCCACAGCGCGCTCCACACCCTCCCCGACAGTGCGCTCCAACAGCCGGTGGACGGCCTCCACGTCGAGGCCCTCGAGGTGGATCGACGCCGCCTGCGCCACCAGCCCACCGATGCGACGCCGGGCCTCCGGTTGGAGCTCGGTGCGGCGGAAGGCGACGACGAGGCCCACCGAAGCAGGACGCGGCGCACGGGCCAGGAAGTCCAACAGCTCCAACGTCGACGCGTCGGCCCACTGGAGGTCGTCGATGACCAGCAGGACAGGTCGCTCCGCGGCCAGCGCCTCCAGGAAGCGGCTGGCGGCGTCCATGAGCAGCAGGCGGTCGCGCTGGGAGCCCCCATCGACGGCCGGCGCTCCGACCGACGGGATGATCGAGCTCAGGGCGACGGCGTCATCGCCGATGGCGTCGCGGGCCCGCGATGCCCCAACGGCGCGGATCAGCCCATCGAAGGCTTGGGTCCAAGGCCAGTAGCCCGGCGGACCCGGCACGTCGATGCAGGTGCCCCACCCGACATCCGCACCTCGCTCGGCGGCGGTGTTGGCCGCCGCACGCACCAGGGCGCTCTTACCGATCCCGGCCTCCCCGTCGACGAGGGCGGTGGCCCGTCGGCCGCCGAGCACGTCCTCGACCACGCCGAGGAGGCGGGTCATCGGCCGGTCACGGCCGTAGAGGTCTTCGGACGCCGACGGCACGAGCGTCAGTATCCCAGCCGTATGGCGGCGATGGTCTGGCGATGTGCCAGGCGGGACCTTCCACCGGGCCGGGGGACCAGGGCGTCAGTCGTCGGCGCCCTCGTCGTCGTCGGCGCCGTCAGCCTCGTCGCCCAGCACGTTGAAGTCCTGGTCGAGGTGCACATCCACCTGGGTGCCGTCCTCGAGGGTGACCTCGACCTCGTAGAAGCCCTCCTCGTCGCCCACCTCCGTCTCGGAGACCGAGCCCTCGCCCGTGTGCGCGAGGGCGGCGGCGGAGGCTCGCTCAAGGGCCGCACCGGTGATGGGTCGCTCGTCGTCGTCGCCCCCTCCACCCGCCGCGATGGCGGCCCCGGCACCGCTGCCGACCACCGCCACCGCCAGCGCGCCGGCGACGATCCACTTGGTCTTGCGTTCCATGGTTGTCCTTCCTACCGCTTCGACGGGACGGGTACCACTGTGGCGGGCGGGCCCTGAAGGACGGCTGAACCGACCTGAAGCGGCGATCAGAGCGAGCCCGGAGCCTCGGTGGCGGGGATCCTCACGTCGATGAGCGCTCCACCGAGGGGGCTGTCGTCCACAGAGATCGAACCGCCGTGGGCCTCCACGAGCTGGGCTGCGATGGCGAGGCCGAGCCCTGAGCCGCCGTCGTCGCGGCTCGCCCCTCGTCGAGCCGCACGAAGCGCTCCAGCACCCGTCGCCGGTCGGCCTCGGGGATCCCCTCGCCATCGTCCTCGACGGTCAGCCGCACCATCCCGTCCCGCTGCTCGAGCGCGAAGCCAACCGTGGTGCCGGCATGGCGGGCGGCGTTGTCCCCCAGGTTGCGGAGGACGCGTCGAAGGCCTCCCGGGTCGCCCTCGACGCGCCCGGCTGACACTCGAGCCGTGTCCACCCGCAGGGTGGTCTGCTCGCGGAGCCGCCGCGCCTCGTCGAACACCAGGTCGTCGACGTCGACGGCGTGGCGGCCGAGGGGGACGGCGCGCTCGTCAGCTCGGGCCAGGAGGAACAGGTCGTCCACCAGGTGTTGCAGCCGGACGCTCTCGGCCGCCACCGTGTCGGCCAGGGCCGGGAGCGACATCCGGTCGGGGTGGGCCTGGGCCACCTCGGCGTGCTGGCGAATGGCGGCCAGAGGCGATCGGAGCTCGTGGGAGGCGTCGGCGACGAAGCGGCGCTGGCGGGCTTGGCCCGCCTCCAGGCGGCCGAGCATGTCGTTCATGGTGGCGGCCAGTCGGGCCACCTCGTCGTGGCCCGGAGGGTCGGGAACCCGGCGGTGGAGCTCGGAGCTGGAGATCTCCTCGACCTCGGACCGGATGGCCTCGACAGGACGGAGGGCCCGGCCCGTGACCGTCCAGGTGGTGGCGGCCACCAACAGGAGCAGGACCGGAAGCCCAAGAGCGAGCAGGTTGCCGACCACTTGGGTGGACTCGGCCACGTCGTCCACCGAGCGTGCCACCAGCACCGTGAGGGCACGGCTCTGCGCTCCGGCCGCCACCACGAGGAACTCGTCGTCGGCAAAGGGGTCGATGCGCCGCGAGCCGCCGGGCTCGAGACGAGCCACAGGTGGGAGATCGGCGGCGTTGGCGCTGGCGGCCAGCACCTTCCCGGTCGGATCGACCACCTGCACCAGCTGCTCCTCGGCGTCGGCCACCGCCAAGCCCGGCGCCTCGCCCGCCTCCAGGCTGGCGGCGATCTCCTCGGCCCGGAGCGCGGTGACCGACCGCAGGTCATCGAGGAGGCGGTCGCGCATGGTGGCCACCAGGGCCGCGGCACCGACGAGCAGGGCCACCCCGACCACCACGGTCGCCGCGATCGTGGTGCGCACCCGCACCCCGCCCAGCCACGAGCGGCGCCTGCCCGCCCGTCCCTCACCCGCCATCAGAGGCCAACCGATAGCCGGAGCCGCGCACGGTCTCGATGGCGGCCCGTCCGAAGGGGCGATCGAGCTTGGACCGGAGGTGGCTCACGTAGACCTCGACGATGTTGGGGTCGCCCTCGAAGTCGTAGTCCCACACGTGGTCGAGGATCTCGCGCTTCGACACCACCTCACCCTTGCGGCGGAGCAGGAAGTCGAGCAGGGACAGCTCGCGTGCCGTCAGCGCCACCTCGTTGTCGCCTCGCCACACCCGCCGGGCGGCCGGGTCGAGCCGGAGGTCACCGGCGGCCAGCTCCGTGGGACGCTCGCGGGCTCCGCGCCGGAGCAGGGCCCGCAGCCGGGCCACAAGCACGGCGTGGGAGAAGGGCTTGGTGAGGTAGTCGTCGGCGCCGGTGTCGAGCGCCTCCACCTCGTCCCACTCTCCCTCCTTGGCCGTCAGCATCAGGATCGGCGTCCACACCCCCTCCTCCCGCAGGGTGGCGCACACCTGGAAGCCGTTGGTGCCGGGCAGCATGATGTCGAGCACGATGGCGTCGTAGGCGTTCTCCCGACCCATCCAGAGCCCGTCGGTGCCGTCGAGGGCGACATCGACCGCAAAGCCATCGGCCTCCAACCCTGCTCGGAGCCCAGCCGCCAGCCGCTTCTCGTCCTCGACCACCAGCACGCGCATGCCGGACCTCCGGACCACCATCCTGCTCCGACGCGCCTGAACGCGCGCTGAAGACCTGCCACGGCGGCGGACACCTCCGCGCCGCCTGGCGAACCGCCAGGCGGCACCTTCCTCCTGGTGGCGAGAACTAGCGCCCTCCTGGGTGACGACCCCTGGAGGAGAGCAGCGATGGCCAACCACCCGAGCCTTGAAACCACCTCGCCGACGCATGTGACCGTGGCGGCGGTCCAGTCGACGCCGGTGTTCCTCGACCGAGACGCCACCGTGGAGGTGCTGGTGGCATCGATCAAGGAGGCGGCGGCGGCCGGCGCCTCGTTGATCGTCTTCCCCGAGGCGATCCTTCCCGGCTACCCGGACTGGGTGTGGCGGACCATCCCGTGGTCCGACGGCAGCTGGTACCGGCGCCTTCACGAACAGGCGGTGGAGATCCCCGGGCCGGCCACGGACGCGCTGGGCGCGGCGGCGGCCGAGGCCGGGGCCTGGGTGGCGGTGGGCGTCACCGAGCGCGTCGGCTCGTCGGGGACGCTCTACAACACGCTGCTCTACATCGACCCCACCGGGGCCGTGGCCGGCGTGCATCGCAAGCTGATCCCCACCGGCGGCGAGCGGACGGTGTGGGGCAACGGCGACGGGTCCACGCTGACCGTCCTCGACACCGACTTCGGCCGGCTGGGTGGGCTGCTCTGCTGGGAGAGCCTCATGCCGCTCGCCCGTGCCGCCCTGTACGAGCAGGGCATCGACATCTACGTGGCCCCCACCTGGGACAACAGCGACGCCTGGCTCTCCACGCTGCGCCACGTCGCGCGCGAGGGCCGGGTGTTCGTGATCGGCACCAACACCTGCCTGCACGCACGAGACGTGCCGCGCTCGCTGCCGGGGGCCGACCAGATCTACTCCGACGACGAGGGCGACTGGATGTCGCGCGGCAACACGGTGATCGTCGGACCCGACGGCGACGTGCTGGCCGGGCCCCTCACCGGCGAGTCCGGGATGCTGATCGTCACCCTCGACCTCGGCGACCTCGTGACCGCCCGGCGCCAGTTCGATCCGATCGGCCACTACGCCCGCCCCGACGTCTTCGAGCTCACCGTCCACCGCTGACCCAGCGACCAACGACCGACGACCGACACCCCCGCAACTTGTGGCGATCTCGTGCCGTTCTGGCACCGATTCACCACAAGCTGCGGGGGGTCGGCGCGAGTCCTGCGGGGGTTGCCGCGGGGCCGAGGGGGACGGCGGCGGCCGGTAGGGTGCGGGGGTGGGTCTCTGGGGGGGAAGGCGGGCGGGTCTGGCCGCCCTGGCGGTGGCCGGCCTGCTGCTGGCGGGAGCGGCGCCGAGCCGCGGCGCAGCAGCGGCGCCGCTGCGCTATGTGGCGCTGGGCGACTCCTTCACCTCGGGACCGCTCGTGCTCCCCCACGACACGACGTGGGTGCCGGAGGACTGCGGGCAGTCGCGCTTCAACTACCCCCACCTCGCGGCACCGGAGATCGGGGCCACCTCCTTCGTGGACATGAGCTGCGGTGGGGCCAACATCAGGGACCTGTACGCACCCCAGACCGGGCTCACCATGGGGGGCACCAACGCCGCCCAGCTCAACGCGGTCACGGCGGCCACCCAGGTGGTCACCCTTGGCATCGCCGGCAACGACGTGGGGTTCGTGAGCCTGGCCCTCGACTGCGTCCGGTTCGTGGGGCCACCGCAGGAGCAGCCGTGCACCCCTGACTACAACCAGGGCGGCGTCGACCAGATCTCCCAGAAGATCGCTGCGGTTGCCCCCGAGCTGGGGCGGGCCATCCGGGACATCCAGACCAAGGCACCCACGGCGCAGATCTTCGTGATCAGCTACCCCACCGCCTTGCCCGACGACGGCGTGGCCTGCTGGCCGTACCTGCCGATCCTGCCCGAGGACATGCCCTACCTGGTGGCCAAGTACAAGGAGATGAACGCCATGCTGGCGGCCCAGGCGGCGGCCAACGGCGCCACCTACGTCGACATCTACACCTCGAGCATCGGGCACGATGCGTGCCAGCCGCCGGGGTTGGCCTGGGTCAACGGCATGGTGCTGGCGCCACCGAGCTACCCGGCCCACCCGAACCAGCTGGGGCTCGCCAACGCGGGGACGGTCGTGGCAGCCGCCATCAACGAGCAGCTCAGCCGGCGACCGGTCGCCCCCACGCCCGAGGATCCGCCGTCGGGAGCCGGACCGAGCACCCCGTCGAACCCGAGGCCCGCGGCGACGACGGCAGACCCAGGAGGCGGCGCGGGGACCCTTCCGGCCACAGGGTCGGCGGTTCCGCTCGGGTGGGGGCTCCTCGCCCTCGCCACGGGCACGGTCGCGCTGACCAGGGTCCGACGCATCGGCCGTTAGGAGCAGCCACCAGCCGCCAGCGGCATGGAGCGCGTCGGCGCTAGCTCAACCCGGCAGGCGGATGGCGAGCAGGGCGACGTCGTCGACGGAGGTGGCGCCGAAGTCGGTGAGGGCGGTCACGATGGCGTCGACGAGGTTCTTGGCGTCGCCTCCCGCCTCCCTGGCCACCAGGGCGGCGAGCCGATCGGTGCCGAACTCCTCACCGTCGCGGCGCGCTTCGGTGACGCCGTCGCTGTAGAAGAGCACGAGGTCACCTGGCGTGAGGCAGACCGCCTGCTCGTCGCCCTGCCACTCCTCGAAGGGGCCCAGCAGCCGGCCACTGGCCTCCAACGGTCGGACGACGCCCTCCCCCGTGACGAGGAGGGGGCGGGGATGCCCCCCGATGGCGACGGTGAGTCGTGGCTCGGGACCGACGTCGACGAAGCCGAAGGCCGCGGTGCAGAACCGATAGGGGTCGCTGCGATGGATGGCCTCGTTCAGCAGCGACAGCACCTCCGTCGGTCGAGCCGAGCGGATGGCCGCGGCCCGCACCGTGTAGCGGGCCAGGGCGGTGGTGACGGCCGCTTCTGCGCCCTTGCCCATCACGTCGCCGAGCACGACCCCCCATCGATCCTCATCGATCTGGAAGAGGTCGTAGAAGTCGCCGCCCACCTCGAGACCGGTGGCGGCGGCGACGTAGGCCGCTGCGATGTCGAGACCTGGGACCACCGGCAGCTCCGGCGGGAGCAGGCTGGCCTGGAGGATGCGGGCGATCTCGGCGTAGCGCTCCCCGGCCGCCCGCAGCGCTTCGGCCGCCCGGAGGGGCTCGGTGATGTCCCGGATGTGGCCGCTGAAGAGCTGGCGACCCTCCGCCAGGATGGGGGCGATGGCGAGCTCCACCGGGAACTCGGAGCCATCCGACCGAAGCGCCGAGATCTCGATCCGGCGACCGATCACGGCGCCTTCCCCCGTCTCCAGGTACCGGGCCAGCCCCTCGCGGTGGGCCTGGCGGTACCGCTCCGGGATCACCAGGTCGGCGAGGGCGGTCCCGACGGCTTCCTCGCGTGGGTAGCCGAAGACGGCCTCCGCCGCCGGGTTGAAGTCGACGATGGCCCCTTCGGCGTCCATGGTGATGACGGCATCGAGGGCAGCGTCGAGGATGGCCGCCTTGGTGGCCTCGCTGGTGTGGAGGCGGCGCCGCGATCGGGCCAGCGCCTCGGCCCGCTCCTCGGCATCCTGGAGCGCCTGCTCCAGGCGCCGGGCCTGCTCCAGCACGATCTCCTGACGGGTGTCGAGCAGGTGGCCCAGCGTGGTCGCCTTGGCTCGGGCCAGGCGGAGGTCCCTGTCGGGGGTGCTCTGGACGGGCGGGCTCGATCGGAAGACACGCCCTTCCACGAACGGCAGCAGCGCCAGCTGGGTGGCGAAGGTCAGCGGCGCGAACGAGGCCGCCGTCTCGGCGGGGACCTCCACCGTCGCGAACATGACCACGGCGAACACGAACCCGCTGGGCAGCGCCCCACCGAAGCCCACCACCGAGGCGATGCCGTGCGCATCGACGAAGTCCTGGGCTGGCACGTGTCGCGATCCGCTGGCTTGCGGGACGTGGAACACCCCACCGGGGCGTCCCTCCGGTGGCGTGGAAGAGCTCCGGGTCGGGCTGGACCACCGAAGCCTCATCCCAGCCCAGCTGGCGGGTGAGCTCGTACACCATCGGCAGCGCCGACACTGCGGCCGGATCGTGCAGCGGGATGGCCCGGTGGCCCTGGGACAGCCGGCGATCGTTCCACGCCGGCTCGGCGCCCGCCGTCCCGAGCAAGGTGAAGCAGGTGGCGCCGGCGGACACCGTCCTCCCAGGGGACCGGTCGCGAGCCCACGCCTGCAGCTCCGGCTCCAGCTGGTCGAAGCGATGGGTCTTGTAGAGGCGCACCAAGGCGAAGGCCGGTTGCCCGGTCCGCGGGTCGACGAGGTTCGTGCGCAGGAACGACGCCACCGCCTGGGCGGCCTCCTCCATCGACTCGACGTCGGCGCCCAGTCGCCGGAGGGTGGAGCTGCACTCCAGCAGATCGGCCAAGCCGAACGACCCCAGGTCGTGCATCACGTGAGCCTACGGGGTGGCGCCACCTGGAACAGAGCCGGCGCCCCAGCTTTGATTCGTCGGAAACGATGACATTGGCTGTCACGGATCGTCGGTACCGTGACAGCCGCTCGCAAGCTCCTTGGAGGTAGCCCGTGCTCGCACGACTTGGACCCTGGTGCCACGATCGCCGGCGGCTGGTGGTCGCCCTCTGGGTGGCGGCGCTGTTCCTGGCCAACGGTGTCGCCGGTGGCGTCGGCGACGCCTACCGGCAGGACTTCTCGCTCAACGGCTTCGAGTCCACCGCGGGCTTCACCCTCGTGGAGGAGTCCTTCGACGACGGCAGCGGGTCGCCGCAGTCGGGCCAGATCGTGTTCCAGGCCGATCAGGGCGTCGACGACGACGCCGTGGCAGACGGCCATGGAGGCGCTCTTCGCCGAGGTGGCCGGCATCGAGGACGTGGTCTCGGTGCAGAGCCCCTACGCGCCGGGCGCCGAGTTCCAGGTGGCGTCCGAGGGCGACGCCGCGGGCACGATCGCCTACGCCACCGTCAACCTGCCCGAGGACATCGACTTCACGCGGGCGACGGCCATCGGCGACGAGGTGCGGGAGCTCCTGCCGGACGTCGACGGGCTGCGCGTCGAGCTCGGCGGGTTCCTCTTCGCCGAGTTCGAGCAGCCCTCCGCCGAGCTGTTCGGGCTGGCCTTCGCCGTCATCATCCTCATCGTGGCCTTCGGCTCGGTGCTCGCCATGGGCCTGCCCGTGGGCGTGGCGCTCTTCGGCATCGGCCTCGGCGGCGCCTTGGTCATCCTTGCGAGCCACCTGATGGAGGTGCCCGACTTCGCCCCCTTCATCGGCGTGATGATCGGCCTCGGGGTGGGCATCGACTACGCCCTCCTCATCGTCACCCGCCACCGCGAGCAGCTGCACGCCGGGCACACCGTGCGGGAGTCGGTCGGCATCGCCATGGACACCGCCGGCCGCTCGGTGGTGTTCGCCGGCGCCACCGTCGTCATCTCGCTCTTCGGGATGCTGTTCATGGGGATCGGCTTCATCGGGGGCCTGGGCATCACGGCCTCGCTGACGGTGTTCGCCACCGTGCTGGCCTCGATCACCCTGCTCCCCGCCCTGCTCGGGCTTCGCCGGGACCAACATCGAGCGCACGAAGTGGCGTGGCCTCGTGGCGGCCGGGTTCGTGGCGCTCGGGCTCGTCGGCGCCGGCCTGGAGGCCCCGGCCGTGATCGGCCTGGGCATGGGTCTCGCCCTGCTCACCCTCGTGCTGGGCTCGTTCGTTCCCGCCTTGCAGCGCGAGGTGCGGCACCGCCCGCCGAAGCCCCGTCGGGAGACGGCCGCCTACCGCTGGAGCCGCGTCATCCAGCGCCGCCCGTGGACCGCCGCCATCGGCGCCTCCGCGGTGCTCCTCGTGCTGGCGCTGCCGGTGCTGTCCCTGCGCCTTGGGTTCGCCGACGAGAGCAACTTCGCCGAGGACACCACCACCAAGCAGGCCTACGACCTGATCGTGGAGGGCTTCGGCGAGGGGTTCACCGGTCCGATCTACCTCGTCGCCGAGGTGGACGGCGCCGAGCAGCTGGGTGCTCTGGCGGCCGTCAACCAGCAGGTGGGGGCCGACCCCGACGTCGCCGCCGTCCTCGGTCCGCAGCCCAACGACCCGTCCGCCCCCACCGCCGCCCGCTGGCTCGTCACCCCGACGGAGGGACCGCAGGACCAGGCCACCACCGAGCTGGTGAACCGGCTCCGCGACGACGTCCTGCCGCCCATCGAGGCCGCCACGGGCGCCGACGTGCTGGTGAGCGGGCTGGTCGCCGCCAACGTCGACATGTCGCAGTACCTGGGCGAGCGGATGCCCATCTTCTTCGGCGCCGTCCTGGCGCTGTCGTTCCTGCTGCTGATGGTGGTGTTCCGCTCGCTGCTGGTGCCGCTGAAGGCCGTGGTCATGAACCTGCTGTCCATCGGCGCCGCCTACGGCGTGATCATCGCCCTGTTCCAGTGGGGATGGCTCAGCGACCTCACCAGCGTCCAGCCCGGCCCCATCGAGGCGTGGGTGCCGATGATGCTGTTCGCGGTGGTGTTCGGGCTCTCGATGGACTACGAGGTGTTCCTGCTCTCCCGCATCCGCGAGGAGTGGCGGCGCACGGGGGACAGCCGCGCGTCCGTGGCCGACGGTCTGGCCGCCACCGCCAAGGTGATCACCGCTGCCGCCGCCATCATGGTCGTGGTCTTCGGCAGCTTCATGCTGGAGTTCGAGCGCACCATGAAGATGATGGGCACCGGCCTGGCCGTGGCCATCCTCTTCGACGCCACCATCGTCCGGATGCTCCTGGTGCCCGCCACCATGGAGCTGCTGGGCGACCGGAACTGGTGGCTCCCCCGATGGCTGGAACGCCTCCTTCCCAACGTCGACGTGGAGGGCCACGCCGACGCGGCCCCGATCGCCGACGAGGACGTTCCGGAGCCGGTGCTCAGCCGCTGACCCCGGCCGTCGCGCCGGCGATCAGGCCAGGGCGGCGTCGAGGGTGATCGTGGTGCCAGTGAGCGCCTGGCTCACGGGGCACCCAGTCTTCGCTCCTTCGGCGGCGGCCACGAAGTCGTCTTCGGTCATCGACGGCACCGTGCCTCGCACGGTGATGTGGATGCCGGTGATCCCCTCCCCCGGCTGGAAGGTGACCTCGGCGCGCGTCTCGAGGCGCTCCGGCGGGGTGCCGGCCTTGGCCAGGGCGCTCGACAGGGCCATGGAGAAGCACGAGGAGTGAGCCGCACCGATGAGCTCCTCCGGGCTGGTCCGCCCCTCGGGCTCGTTGGCCCGCGACGCCCAGGTGACGTCGAAGCCGCCCAGGCCAGAGGAGTCGAGCTCCACCCGCCCGCCGCCGTCCATCAGCGAACCCTGCCAGGTGGTGGTGGCAGAACGGGTGGTGGCCATGGGGCATCTCCTGAGGGCAGATCGGTGCAGGACCGAGGCGGGACCGCGAGACGATACAGGCCCCCGCGCGTGGGCTGGCGCTGTGGTGGAATGGGTGCAGTGACGGATGGGCCTGGGGCGGACCTTGAGGCGCAGGCTCGCCAGCGGCACGCCGAGGGCGACTACCAGGGCGCGCTGTCGGGCTACGAGGCGGCGTTCGCGCGCTACGAGGCGGACGCCGACCTGACCGCGGCGGCCCGGGCCGCTCGAACCATCGGCTGGTTCCGCGGATGGGTGTTCGGGGAGTGGGCGGTGTTCCACGGGTGGACGCAACGAGCCAACACCCTCCTCGAACGGGCCGGCGGCCCCAGCGCCGACGGCTGGCTGCGGTACGCCGAGGCTCGCCGGGGCAGCGACCTCGACACCCAGCGCGGGCAGTTCGACGAGGCCGTCGAGATCGCTCGCAGCTGTGGTGATGCCGACCTGGAGTGCTCAGCCACCACCGGGCTCGGGATGATGCTGGTGTTCTCCGGGCTCGTGGAGGAGGGCATGGCACACCTCGACCACGCTCTCGCGACCATCTGCGGAGGGAGCGTGCGAGAGCTGCCCGTCCTCGAGAGCTGCCTGTGCGGCCTGCTCAACGCCTGCGAACGCACCCACGACGTGCAGCGGGCCGAGGAGTGGCTGGATGCGGCCAACCCGGTGATGCGTCGGGGAAACCTCCTGGCCGTGGCCGGGTACTGCCGGGCCCACTACGCCGGCATCCTGATGACGGCCGGCCGGTGGCCCGCCGCGGAGGCCGAGCTCACCAGTGCCCTTGAGCTGCTCAAGGACAAGACGAGCGTCCGGGAGTCCGCCCTGTGCCGGCTGGCCGACCTGCGGGTGCGACAGGGGCGCCTGGAGGAGGCCGCCGTGCTGCTGGCGGGGCTGGAGGATCACGAGGACGCCCGCCTTCCGTTGGCGTCCCTCCACCTGGCCCAGGGTCATCCAGAGCTCGCCCTCGAGCTGGTCGACCGCGTCCTGGCCCCGGGGGACCACCCCGACTACGTAGAGGTACCGCTGCTCGCCCTGGCCGTCGACTGCCACCTCGTCCTCGGCGAGGTCGACCGGGCGCAGCAGCGGTCGGAGCGTCTCACGCAGGTGGCCCGCGACCAGAGCTCCAAGGTGCTGCACGCCCTGGCGGCAGTCGCCCGGGGACGGGTGTGCGTCGCCCGGGGAGAGGGAGACGCGCGGGCGTGCTGGCACGAGGCGATGTCGCTGTTCGCGGCCGTCAAGATGCCTGTGGAGGTCGCCCGAGCGCGCCTGGAGCTGGCCAAGGTCCTGGCCACCGACCGGCCCAGCGTGGCGATCGCCGAAGCCACCGCAGCCCTCACCGCCCTGGGATCGCTCGGCGCCCCACGGGCGGCCGACGAGGCGGCCGCCCTGCTCCGCCAGCTCGGTGCCCCCACCCGCTCCGGTCCCCGCCGCGGGACAGGCCTCACCAAGCGGGAGGAGGAGGTGCTGGCCCTGGTGGGTCACGGGCTGAGCAACGCCGAGATCGGCGAGCGCCTCTACATCAGCCCCAAGACCGTGGAGCACCACGTGGGACGGGTGCTGTCCAAGCTGGGGCTGCGCAGCCGCAGCGAGGCCGCCGCCCACGTGGCCCGCGAGGGCACCTCGGGAGGGGAATAGGGGGTCTCCCCGATGCGCTGCGCCACCCGCTCGTGAGACGGTCACGTCCATGACAGCAGCGACCCCCACCTTCGAGACCGCCAACCCCGAGCAGGCGGCCGCATGGAACGGCCAGGAAGGGCAGGCGTGGACCGAGCACGCCGCCCGCTACGAGCGGTCCAGCTGGCGTCACCAGCGCCTGCTGCTCGACCGGATCACCGTCGAACCGGACACCAAGGTGCTCGACATCGGGTGCGGCACCGGGCACGTCACCTGCGAGGTCGCCCGACTGGCTGTCGATGGGGCGGTCCTCGGCGTCGACCTGTCAGCCCCCATGCTCGATCTCGCCCGCCAACGGAGCGGCACCGAGGGCCTCACCCACCTCCAGTTCGTGCAGGCTGACGCCCAGGTCCACCCCTTCGGAGCCGACACCTTCGACATCGCCATCAGCATGTTCGGGTGCATGTTCTTCGCCGATCCGGTGGCCGCCTTCGCCAACATCGGTGGGGGCCTTCGCACAGGAGCCACGGTTGCCTTCCTGGCCTGGCGCCCGCTGGCCGAGAACGCCTGGCTGACCGAGGTGCGAGGCGCGCTCGCTCTCGGACGGGACCTGCCCACGCCCCCGGCCGACGCGCCGACGCCCTTCGCCCTGGCCGACCCCGATCGAGTTCGCTCCATCTTCACGGCGGCCGGGTACTCCGCTGTCGACCTGGAGCCGGTCGACGAGGCCGTCGAGTTCGGCACCGACGCCGACGACGCCTACAGCTTCATGCGGACGTTGGGCATCGTGCGGGGCCTCACCGAGGGGCTCGACGAGGACCGCCGGGCGGAGGCGCACGCCGCCCTCCGCCAGACCATCGCCGCCCACGAGACGCCCGATGGCGTGCTCTTCGGGACGGCGGCCTGGCTCATCACCGCTCGGCGTCCCTAGCCCGAGCGTCGTCAGGGTCGAACGGCCAGGAAGAGGCTCCGACCCAGCAGCCCGTCCTGTATCGACTCCAGGGCCCGGCGCCGGTCGGCCTGGCCCTGGGCGAACTCGTCGTCGGCCATGACCAGGCGCAGCTCGTCCGCCCGTTGCTCGGTCGCTTCCAACCAGGTTCGATGCGTCTGCTCGTACTCCGGTGTCAGATCCACCTCGACCGTGTCGATGAAGCCCGCCTGGCCCAGCAGGGCGGGATAGGGGTGCCGGGCGGCCACGAAGACCGGGCCGGTGGCGTGGGCCCGGCGCCGCTGGCGCGCATCGAGCCCGGGGCGCACGAAGATGGAGGTGAAGGCGAGGCGACCCCCCGGACGAAGCAGGCGGCGGCACTCGCGCAGGACTGACAGCTTGGGCACCAGGCAGCACAGCACGTCGGTGTGGATGGCGGCGTCGAAGCTGCCCGACCGGAACGGCTGCCGGAGGCCGGTGGCCCGCGCGTACGCGGCCCGGCCAATGAGCCCGTCGGCGCCGGCGCGGGTCTGGGCACGCCGGAGCCCACCGATGGGGAGGTCGGTCCCGACCACGCGACACCCGGTGCGTTGGCACAGGTAGAGGCCGGGCCAGCCCGACCCCGCACCGATGTCAGCCAAGCGATCGTCGGGGCTGAGGCAAAGGCGGGCTCCGATGTCGGCGGCCTGGGTGAGGGTGGTGTAGCCGCTGGAGCCGTAGTCGGCGCCCAGAACGTCGAGCTCCGCCGCCGCCATGGGCGGCGTGCAGCACAGCCGATAGCGGTCGCCGAACTGCTCGGTGGCCTGCGCCTCAGCCTTGGTGGGCATGCCGCCCCCGGCCCTCGTCGCTGTCGATCATCCGCTGCCCCCGACCTCCGGTCTGGAGGGGATGCTAGAGGCCCTCCCACGCGCGGGCACCCACCGGCAAACGGTGGCAGGATCTCCTCCGATGCACCTCGCGGCGGCGCGGCTGTTCACGGGCGACTCGGCGGACCTGCTGATCGACCATGTGGTCGAGATCGAGGGCGGGCGCGTCGCCGCCATCGCGCCTCGGGCGGCGTTCGGGTCGGAGGTCCAGCCGGTCGAGCTCGGGGACGTCACGCTGCTGCCGGGACTGATCGACACGCACCAGCACCTCTGCTTCGACGGCAACGGGACGCTGGAGGAACAGGTCGTCGACCGCTCCGAGGACGAGCTGCTGGAGCGAGCTCGGGCCAACGCAAGACGGGCGCTCCGGGCGGGCATCACCACCATCCGCGACCTCGGCGATCGCGACTTCGTCACCCTGCCGCTGCGGGAAGACCCGGACCTGCCCAGGATCCTGGCCGCCGGGCCCCCACTGACCGCCGACGGCGGCCACTGCTGGTTCCTCGGCGGGGGGTGTGTCGACCGAGCCGCCCTCCTGGCGGCTGTCGAAGAGCACGAGCGACGGGGATGCGACGTGGTCAAGATCATGGTCACCGGCGGCGTGGGGACGCCTGCCTACCCGGTGTGGGCCTCGCAGTTCAGCAGCGACGACCTGGCGGCCGCCGTCAGCTCTGCGCACCGCCTGGGTTTGCCCGTTGCTGCCCACTGTCACGGCGTCGATGGGATCGCCGAGGCCGTCGACGCCGGCGTCGACACGATCGAGCACTGCAGCTTCTTCACCAGCGAGGGGGTATCCGAGCCGGACGACGCGCTGATCGACCGCATCAGCGCGGCGGGCATCGTGGTGTCGGCCACCCTGGGCATCGGACCAGATGCACCACCGCCGCCGCCCGTGATCGCCGCCAACCTGCCGGTGATGATGGGAGCACTGCGCCGCCTGCGAGAGCGCGGCGCCACCGTCGTGGTGGGGACCGACGCCGGGATCGGCCCCGCCAAGCCGCACGACGTCCTCCCCCACGCCGCCATCGACCTGGCCGCGCTAGGGATGGCCCCAGCGGAGGTGCTCGAGACCCTCACCGCCACGGCAGCCGACGTGTGCGGCGTGGGCGATCACCGGGGCCGTCTCCGTCCCGGCTACGAGGCCGATCTGCTCGCCGTGGGTGGGAACCCGCTGGTCGACCCGACGTCGCTGCTCGATGTTCGGGGCGTCTGGCGTGGTGGGAGACCGGTGGACCTGGATTCGGCTCCGCTCAGTCCGTGACGATGTCGAGCCCCGCCTCCGCGGCGTGGTCCCAGTCGTCGTCGATGTGGACCACGTCCCGCCCGACACAGTCCATGAGGGACGCGCCGACGGAGGCTCGGTAGCCAGACTGGCAGTGCACCCACACCTCACCGCCGGGAACCTCG
Organism: uncultured Microthrixaceae bacterium; assembly: GCA_963795165.1. Classification (GTDB taxonomy): domain Bacteria; phylum Actinomycetota; class Acidimicrobiia; order Acidimicrobiales; family VFJN01; genus VFJN01. The sequence continues at coordinate 2,196,921 of CAWCGT010000001.1, forward strand.
GACTGGCGGCCTCTGAGCTCGTAGAAGGGGATGTGGACGGCGCCGCGGATGTGTCCGGACTCCCACTCATCAGGCCGGCGCACGTCGAGCACCACCAGCTCGTCACCTTGGTCGGGTCGTTCGGACGCCAGCTCCTCGAACGTCGCCCGCCGATAGCTCACGACGGAGCCGTCGGGGGAGAGCTCGTCAGGCTCGCCGATGGCGGCCCCGGCCAGCTGATCGATCCCGATGCGGACCAGCTGCCGACGGGCCTCGGCCACCTGGTCCGGGTCGTCGCCCACCAGGGTGATGGGCGCGCCCCAGGGCACGGTCCAGCCCAGGTGGGTGGCGAAGGGATCGGCCAGCTCGATGGACACCGTGCCTCTGACGTGCCCAGCGGCGAAGGCCTTCCGGGCGCGGAGATCCACCACCCACTCACCGTGCTCCAGCCGGTGCTGGAGGACCCCGGGGTCGATCCGCTCCGGCGGGCTCATCTCGGGCTCGTCGGGGCCGGCCAGGTTCAGGGGCGCCATGTGGGCGTAGTAGCGGGGGTAGGCGGTGAGCCCGGCCATGAGCTCGGCCACGAAGTCGTCCTCGCTCGTGGTGAGGGCGTTGTTCTGCTGCTTCTCCTTGCCGATGGTGGACTCGGTGCCCTTGGTCTCGGTGGCCGAGCAGAAGCTCCCGAACCCGTGAGTGGGGTGGATCTCGGCGTCGTCGGGGAGGAGATCAGCCAGCCGCCGCGCCGAGCGGTGCTGGGCACGGGTGAGCTCCTCGGTGCGCTCCGGATCGACCAGGTCGGTGCGGCCCATGGCGCCGAAGAGCATCGACCCGCCGGTGAACACCGCCACCGGTTGCCCGTCGACGGCCACCGAGTAGGACAGGTGGGTGGGGGTGTGCCCCGGTGTGTGGATGGCCGTGACCTCGAGGGTGCCGGTGGTGATGGTCTCGCCGTCGCGGATGCCGTGGCGGTCGAACGCCACTGGGTCGTCGGCGTTCACCACGTAGGTGGCAGCACAGCGACGGGCCAGCGCCAAGCCCCCGGTGACGTAGTCGTTGTGGATGTGGGTCTCGAGCACGTGGGTGATGGGCACGTCGCCTGCCACCTCGAGCACCCGATCGATGTCGCGCTGGGGGTCGATGACGACGGCCACCTCGCCATCGGTGATCACATAGCTGCGATCCCCGAGCCCGGCTGTCTCCACGATCCGAACGTCCACCATCGGTCTCGGCCTCCTCAGGCGCTCCGTGCAGGGCTTCTCGACGCGCCGGGGCTCCTACCCCGGCTCGCCAGTCTCATCCGGGGTGGTAGGCACACGCTGGCTTCGGGTACACCCGTTGCACCCAACGGAAGGAACGGCCACCGCGCCGCGTCACATGGATCTGCGATCGCTGCTCGCCTCGCCGCTCGGGCTCGTCATCGGCTTTGCGCTGGGAGCCCTCGGGGGCGGCGGCTCGATCCTGGCGGTGCCCGCGCTCGTGTACGCGGCCGGCCAGAGCGCCAGCGACGCCACCACCACCTCGTTGGTGGTCGTGGCCGGGGCTTCGGCGTTCGGTCTGGTCGGCCACTGGCGCGCCGGCCGGGTTCGCTGGCTGTCCGGCACCACCTTCGGGCTAGTGGGCATCGGCGGCTCCCTCCTCGGGACGGCGCTCAACCGCCGGCTCGACGACGACATGCTGCTGGCGGGGTTTGCCCTGCTCATCTTGCTGGCCTCGTGGCGCATGCTGACCGGTTGTCCCAGCTGCACCCGGGCGGGTGAGGCCGAGGCGCTTCGAGATGGTGCGGACACCGGCGACGGAGGCGGCGGCGGTCAGGCCCTCATCACCCGCACCGAGGCACCGGCCCTCCGGCGGGCGGTGATCGCGGCGGTAGCCGGCACGGCCGTGGGGTTCCTCACCGGCCTCTTCGGCGTCGGCGGCGGGTTCGTCATCGTCCCCGCCCTGACCCTGGCTCTCGGCTTCACCATGCCCCAGGCCGTGGGCACCTCCCTGCTGGTGATCACCGTGAACGCCCTCGTCGCCCTGGCTGCCAGAGGAGGCCCCGGCGCCGTGGAGTGGTCCGTGGCGCTGCCCTTCGTGGTGGCCGCGTTCGGCGGCGTGGCGGCGGGCGTCCGCGCTGCCGACCGGCTGCCCGCCCGCACCCTGCTGCGCTGGTTTGCCGGGCTCCTGGTCGCCGTCGCCGTCTTCACCGGCGCCCAGGCCATCGCCGGCCTCACCTGATCGACGGCGGAGCCGCCGGACGGACCCCGCTACACGACGAGCTCGAGCGGGGTGCGCTCCGTGCGGATAGACGGGGCTGGGAGACGGTGCGCCTCGACCGGCTCGACGAACCCCTTCAGGCTCAGCGAGCAGGGCTCCGCCCCCACCCGTCCCCGGACAGCGGCATGGGCTCGCCGATCGAGGATGATCTCTCGGCTCGACGCCTCCGCGCACAGGCGTGAGGCCAGGTTCACGACCGAGCCCAAGGCGGTGTAGTCGCAACGCCCGCCGGCGCCGATCATGCCAAGGGTGGCGTGCCCATAGGCGATCCCGATCCCGAACCCGAGCTCTTGGCCCTGTGCCGCCGAGCCCTCGCCCAGCAGCCGGTCCAGCTCGTCGCGCAGCGCCCGGGCGGCGTCCAGGGCCCTACCGGCTGGGTCGCCGCACGGCACGGGGTCGCCGAAGTAGGCCATCACGCCGTCACCGACGAAGGCTCCGATGGTGGCGTCGAAGCGGGTGAGGACGTCGACCGCCACCTGGTAGTAGGACTCGATCAGATCCACCACCTCCTCGGGCTCCGAGGTCGCCGAGAAGTGGGTGAACCCTCGCAGGTCGCAGAAGACGACCGCGATCAGCCGGCGGTGCGGCTCGAGGGCCGCCGCCGCTCCACTGGAGAGCACCGCCTCCGCCACCTGTGGCGCGAGGAACCGCCGCAGCCGGTTGAGGCGCTCGACCTCCTCGACCTGCTCGACGACACGGGTCTCCAAGGACCCGTTGATCGCGGCAAGCGCCATGCGGGCCTCGTGCTCCGAGGACGCCAGGTGGTCGCTACGAGCGACGAGGGACGCCAGCACCACTGAGCTGGCGATGGCGACGGCCATCAGGAAGCACCACTGCGAGCCGGGGGAGGGCACGCCACCGGGCGCTGCGAGCACGAGACCGTAGCCAAGTCCGATGAACCCTATGAGAGCAACGACCCACCGACGCTTGAGCACGTAGAACGCAAAGGTGAGGGTCACGACGTACATGCCGCTCCCGAGGTTCCAGCGGCCCACGCCGGCAAAGCGGAGTCCCAAGGAGATGAGGAGCACCGCACCGAAGACGAGCGTGAACGCCAGCACCGGGTACACCCGATCCACCCACTCGTCTGACGCGACCCAGCGATGCGCAATCGACACCACGCCGAAACAGACCGTGAGGCTCGCCAAGGCAAGGGTGAGCCCAGGGTGGTCCAGCTGCGCCCGGGCCGTCACCCACAGGCTCGCCCAGCTGAGTCCACAGACGACGTACACCATCCCCCCCGTGCCGGCTAGGTACCTGAGGGTGGCCGGGGGGAGGTCTCGAACGCCACGTCGAACTCGAGGGTCTGCCGCCATGGGAGCAGGGTGCCCGACCGCTGCAGCAGGAGCGCGGGGCGGGTGTTGCGAGATCCTGCAACAGCGGTGCGTCCCAAGGGTTGTACCGTCCGTGACCAGTGTTGGTGCGCTTGCTGGGGCCGGTGGAGCTGGTGGGCACGGGCGGGTCCGTCGCCGTGGGTGGGCCCAAGGAGCGCGCCCTGCTCGCGTTCCTCGCCCTGCACGTCAACGAGACCGTCAGCGAGGCGGCGCTGGTCGACGCGCTCTGGGCGGAGGACCCGCCTCGCACGGCCGTTCGCACCCTGCAGGCCTACCTCTCGCGGCTGCGACGCGCTCTGCAAGAGCTGGTAGAGGGCGACTCGACACTCGAGACCCGCCCCGGAGGTTGGGTCCTCCGAGCGCCGTTTGACACCGTCGACGTCCGCCAGGTCGAAGCGCTGTCGACTGCCGCCACGGAAGCGATGGCGGCCGGAGACCACCTCGAAGCCGCGCTGTCGCTCGCCCACGCACTGGAGCTGTGGAACGGCGAGCCATTGGCTGAGTTCGCAGACCTCAGCTGGGCCAGTGGCGAACGGGCCCGACTGGGCGAGCTCCGCTCCATGCTCATCGAGACGCGGCTCGAAGCCGAGCTCGCGTGTGGTCGCGCCGCCAAGCTGTTGGGGGAGCTCGACGCTCGCTGCCGGGCCGAGCCGCTACGCGAGCGCCTGTGGGCGCTGCGCATGCTCGCCCTGTACCGAGCGGGGCGCCAGGCGGATGCGCTGCGGGCGTTCCAGGAGCTGCGGACCGTCCTGCGCGACGAGATCGGCATCGACCCGAGCCCGGCACTGGTCCAGCTCGAGCAGCGCATCCTCGCCCAGGATCCGGACCTCGACGACGGCCCCCTCCCCGCTCGAGGCCAGCCAGAGACGCCGCCGCTTCCGACGCACCCGGCCGAACCTCATGCGATGCCTGCAGGCCTCTGCCGGCTGCGTGCGACATCCTTCGTTGGTCGCGATGCAGAGCTGGCCGCCCTGGCCGAGGCCTGGGACCGCACGCAGGCGGGCTCGGTGGAGATCGTCCTGCTGTCCGGAGAGCCCGGCATCGGCAAGACCAGCCTGGCGGTCGAGCAGGCGGCGTTGGCGATAACCGAAGGCGCCGTCGTCCTGTTCGGACGATGCGACGAGGAGAGCCTCGTGCCCTTCCAGCCCTTCGTGGAGGCCATCGGCGACCACATCGCAGTCGCCCAACCGGACGCACTTCGTCGACAGCTCGGCGATCTGGCGCGCGACCTCGCGCTCCTGGTGCCGGCACTGGGGCGGGTGCTGCCGGAGGTCGCCGACGTCGGACCCACCGGCGCCGAGAACGAGCGCTATCGGCTCTTCGAGGCGGTGCCCTCGGCACTCGCCGCGATCGGAGGGCAGGCCCCGGTGCTGCTCGTGCTCGACGACCTGCACTGGGCGGACCGGCCCACGTTGCAGCTCCTGCAGCACCTGATCCGCCGACGCGGCGCCCACCCGCTGCTCGTGGTCGGGACGTACCGCGACACCGATCTCGTGCGGACCCACCCCATGGCCGAGACCCTCGCCGAGCTGCGCCGGGCCAACCTCGTGGATCGGATCCCGGTGCGTGGCCTGACGCTCCCTGAGGTGACGCAGCTCGTGAGCGGCGGCGTCGATCCCGATCCTGCCGACGACCGGTTCGCCACCGCCTTGTGGCGGGAGACCGAGGGCAGCCCGCTGTTCCTGCGGGAGATCCTCAGGCACCTGGCCGAGACCGGCGTCGCCGTGCGCGACGATGCCGGGCGCTGGCGAGCCACCCGACACATCGGCGAGCTGGGCATCCCGGAGGGCATCCGCGAGGTGATCGGTCGCCGCCTCACACGCCTGTCCGAGGCCACCAACATCGCCCTGCGGGCAGGGTCCGTGCTCGGGCGTGAGGTGCGCATCGATGTGCTCGAGCACATCATCGACCTCGACGCCGACGCCATCCTCGATGCCCTCGAGGAGGCGACGGTGGCCGGCGTCCTCGACGAGGTGCCTGGCGCGCCGGGGCACTACGCCTTCACCCACGCCCTGCTCCGCCAGGCCCTGTACGCCGAGCTGAGCCTCACGCGCCGGGTGCGCCTGCACGAGCAGGTGGGCGAGGCCCTGGAGCACCTCCACGGCAAGGCGACCCTGGATGTCCTCGCCCACCTAGCCCACCACTTCTCGCAGGCCGCGGTGGCCGGCACCGCCGACAAGGCCATCGACTACGGCGAGCGTGCGGCGGCGCAAGCCACCGACATGCTCGCCTTCGAGGACGCCGCCCGTCTGCTTGCCACCGCGCTGGAGGTGGCCGAGGATGCCGGAGCCGGTGTCGACAAGCGCGCCGACCTCCTGCTCGCCATCGGGGCGGCCCACTGGTCCAGCGGCCGGGCCGAGCTGGCTCGCGCCGCCTTCGAGCGCGTGATCACCCTCGTCGGCGACCGGGACGCAGATCGCGTCGCTCGCGCTGCGCTCGGGATCGCCGGAGGGGAGGTGCGGGCGGTCTGGGTGGAGATGGGGTTGGTGAACGAGGACACGATCGCCGTGCTGGAGCACGCGCTCGAACTCCTCCCGCAGGGAGACAGCGAGATGCGGGCCGGCCTGTTGGCTGCCCTCGCTCGAGACCTCTACTACGGGAGCAGCACGGCTACCCGTCGCGGCGACCTCGCGGCGGAGGCCGTCGCCATGAGCCGACGCCTCGGCGATCCGGCGGTGCTGGCCAACGCGCTGTGCGCGGCGGCGCTGGCCCTCTACGCGCCAGAGACGGCCACCGCCCGCCACGCCGCCTCCACCGAGGCCGGCATCCTCGCCGACGAGCTCGGCGACCCCCTGCTGGCTGGCACCGCCGGCGTGCACCAGTTCCTGGCCTTGGTCGACCTCGGGCGATGGGACGAGGCCCGCGTGAGCCTCGAGCGAGGTGAAGCCCTCCTCACCGAGCACCGCGATCCCATGGCCGCCTACTTGATGCCGGCGTTTCGAGGAGGGACCGCAGCCCTCGAGGGCCGGTTCGGAGACGCGGAGCAGGCGGCCAACGAGGCCTTCCAGGCGGGACACGCCGTCCAGGACGTGAACTCGCTCGTCGTCTACGGCGGCCTGATGATGGCCGCGCGGGTGTTCGAGCGACGAGCCGCCGAGGTGCTGATGCCGATCGACCAGCTGGCCGAGGTGTACCCAGCCATGGGGCAAGCCGCCGAGGCCATCCGGGCCGGGCTGTACGCCGAGATCGGTCTGTTCGACGAGGCCCGAGCGGCCGCCGACCGCGTGGACGCGACCGACTCCGATGCCCTCCGCCGGGATGCCTTCTGGCTCTACGCCACCTACATGCTGGCTCGGGCATGCTGGCGCCTCGGGGACGTGACCCGGGCCGAGCGCCTGGCCGAGGTCATCCGGCCGCACGCCGAGGCCTTCGCGGGGATCGGCACCGTCGGCTTCGGGCCGATGCACCTGGCCGTGGCCTGGTGCGACACGGTGGTCGGCCGCTACGACGACGCCGCCCACCACTTCGAGGCGGCCGCCGCGATGTGCGAGCGCAACCGTTGGCACGTCCCGCTGTGCGAGACCTACCTGCACCACGCCGTCATGCACGTGTCGCGCGGCCACCCCGGCGACCGTCAGCGAGCCGCCGCGCTCCTGGCCCGCGCCGCCAAGCTGGCGGTGGAGCACGGGCTCGACGCCATCGGTCACGAGATCGATGGCGTCGACCTCGACACGCCGCCGTCGCGGGTTCCGGTGCCCACCCGGGAGCCGAGTCGGCGGGACCTGGCCCGGGCCTTGCTCACCGGTGGCGCCCGGGCCGCCGTCGCCCGACTCACGCGCGACGACAGCGACGAGGAGCTGGTGCGACGCTTCGGGTCGCCGCTCGCTCAACGCGCCCTCTTTCGGGGGATGACCGCTGCGTTCCAACCCACGATGGCGTTCGGCTTCGAGGGCGACGTGTGCATCGAGCTGCGCGGCCGTCCCGAGGACCTCGACGTGGCCTCCGACTGGTGGACGGTGCAGATCCGCGACGGCAAAGCGACCGCTCGGCCAGGAGGCGCCCGCGACGCTGCCCTCACCCTGCACGCCACCATCCCGGACTTCGTGCGCCTGGTGTCTGGCGAGCTGTCTGTGGCCGCGGCGATCAACGCCAGGACCCTCGACATCGAGGGCGACGTGATCCTCGCGGCGCGGCTCCCGCAGCTGTTCGGCGCCGTTCGGCCGATGGCGGTGGTCGAGGAGCCCTGAGCGGGCACGGTCAGTGCGAACTCCGGGGCGGCGGGCCGCGCGGGTTACGGCTCGAGGGCGGCGTTCTCCGGGACGAACTGGCTGGCGATGAACCGAGCACCCTGTGGGTCTTCGATGACAGCCATACGCACCCACGGGGCATCGTGCGGACCGTCGAGGATCGCGCCGCCGAGCTGAACGGCCGTGGCGGCGGTGGCGTCGATGTCGTCGATGGCGAAGGTCACGCTCCAGTGCGGCTGCATCTCGGTGTCGCCTTCTGGGATCGGGAGGAGCTGGGCGACGACGTCGACGAAGCCTTCAGGGGCGCCCATCCCGGCCATCTGCTCGCGAAGCCCCGGCGTCGACGCCTCGAGGTGATCGCCGTACCCGGGGAGCGCCCACATGGGGCCGCTGGCCAGCGGGAGGTGCTCCCACCCGAACACCGCCCCGTAGAAGCGCTCGGCGGCTGCCACGTCGCGGCAGGCAAGCCCGTTGAAGTTCAGCGAGCCGTGCTCGTTGACCACCGTCGCCCCCCGATGCTCCTTGGGCTGCCAGATGCAGAACACGGCACCCTCGGTGTCGGCCAGCACCGCCATCCGGCCGGCCTCCATGACGTCGAAGGGCTCGGCCAGCACGGCCCCACCGGCTTCGACGGCCATCTTGGCCGTGATGTCGGCGTCCTCGACCCAGATGTAGGTGTTCCACGTCGCGCTCGGCGGCGCCCCCTCGGGGACCGACGAGATGGCGGCGACGTCACCACCGCGGATGCGGCCGATGAAGTAGTGGGCGCCGGACTCCTCGGGCATGCCGTCCTCCATCTGCCAGCCGAACAGTCCGGCGTAGAAGCGCACGGCAGCCTGAGGATCGGGCTGGTTGGTGTCGACCCAGCAGGGGACGCCGGGGATGTAGCCGTTGCGGTCGGGCATCGTGTTGCTCCTTGTGATCAGCGATGTCGCCGACCGTACGACCCCCTCCCTGACACCGGCCGTCAGGAATGCGGGAACTGCGCGCCGCGCAGCCAGGCGACGTCGGTGAAGCCGAGGCGCCGGTACAGCGGGGCCCCCATTGGGGAGGCCATCAGCGAGAGGGTCGAGGCGCCGCGGAGGCTTGCCCGCTCTGCCGCCGCGCAGGTCACGAGCGTGCCGAGCCCTCGTCGCATCTCTGCGCTCGTGGTGGCAACCCATCCGACGTAGCCGGTTCTGCCGTGGAGGAAGACCTGGGCCGTGGCGACCGGCCGGTCCTGGACGTAGGCGACCACGGCCTCGAGGTCCTCACTGAGCACCGTCGACGGGTTCGCCATCAGGGTCGAGAACAGATCGGACGGAAACCCATAGGTCGCCGTCGCCGCCTGGTTCACGTGGGCGACGTCGGCCACGCCGGCCCGGTCCGTCACGCCTCGCAGCTCGATCCCGGACTCATCGACCGGGTGCAGCGCCCCAGGCTGCTCATGGATTTGGACGGGCTCGGGCGCCCCGAGCTCGGCACCTCGCGCGCCGGCAGCGTCGAACACGTCGTCGTCTCGACCCTGCAGGGTGAGGACCTCGTAGCCCGTGGTGAAGCGCCGCGCCGCCTCGTCGAGCACGTCGGTTGCCGGCACGGTCTCGTCCGTCCTGATGGCCGCGTTGATCAAGGCTCCCATCGGGTGACGGGAGTGCCAGGAGACGACACCTCCGTCATCGATCACCCTCCCGCTGCCCTGCTCCGTGAACCATCGGAAGTAAGCGACGTGCGCGTCGAGCGCCGCGAGCGCCACACCTGGATCGGCCACCGTAGAAAGTGTCGCGCGCGCGGCGCTGACAACCTGCCTGTGCCGGTCAGCGGAGCCGATAGGCGATGAGGCCGCCGGGTGGCGAGGGGAGGCCGGCGAGATCGGGCAGGCCTCCGGCGGCACACGGGGCGTACACAGTGCCGCGTGCGACGGCGACGCCGGCCCCGGCACCAAGGCATTGCGCGAAGCCGCCGTCATCAGCGAGGTCTCGTTCGAGCAGGGTCCGGGCGTTCGCGCCATCGAGGGCGAGGAGCGAGCCGACGTCGTTGATGGCGTAGACGACCCCGTTCGCAGCGGTGAGCGGCTGGTAGGCGAAGAGGTCGACCCCCGTGGTGGAGGTCCACCCCACGGCGCCGGTGTCTTGATCGAGCTCGAGAACGAGGTTGGGAGTGGCCCCGGCGTAGATCCGGCCGGCGCCGACGGCGGCGGTGGCCGAGTGCATGGCGGGACCACCCGGCCCCACGTACACCGTCCACGCCCGGCGCATGGTGGCCGCATCGATGGCGTGGAAGACGCCCGACTTCTGCAGGGCACTCACCCGCGGCCGGCCGGCGGCGTTGCGGTAGAGGTTCGGTGAGGCACCGAAGTCGAGATCCGGCTCGAGGCACTCGACCGACGCCGAGGTGTCGAAGAAGGTGGGGAGCTCGATCGAGGACCCTCCCGGCGCCAGCCCACAGAGGGGGTTGTGGGGTACCCGATCAGCGCGTCGAGGTCGGCGTGCTCGCTCGTGCCGGTGGCGGCGTCGAGGGCGACGGCGTGGCGGCCGGCCGGCTGGTAGGCGTCGTTCACGACGGGGAGAGCACCTCGCCTCGGGTACCGGCGCTCGGGGTGGCGTAGATCAGCCCGTTCGCCGCCGCCATCCCAAGGACCGAACCCTCCAGCTGGACGTGCCAGACGGAACCTTCCGACGGCGCGCCCTACAGCGTGCTTCGTCAGACGGCGGTGTAACAGGTCAGTCGGTGCAACAGCTGCAGAACTGCCAGCCAGGTGACGATCTCGACGATCGCTGGGGGCGAGAGGCCGTCCCGCTCGCACGCTGCGACGGTTCGCGCATCGACGCGGGACGGGGAGGGCGAGGCCGCAAGCGCTAGCTCCATGGCGGCGTCGACCGGCAAGGGTGCGCCCGGTGTGGGCGCACTCGCACTGCGTCCGAAGGCGGTAGCCGCCTCGACGTGCTCGTGGTCCACGTCCAGGTGGCGAGCAAGCGCGCTGACGTCAGCGGCCAGTGACTCGTCGCTGACGACGGCCGCGAAGACGGCGCCGACGAGCACCTTGACGTCGAGACCGATCACCGAGCTGGTGGGGTCGAGGTTCTCGCGCAGCATCGTGGCGATGCTGCGTCGAGCCCGGTTCGAGCGCAGATGGGTGAGAACCGGGAAGTCATGGCCGACGTGCTCGGCCAGGAAGCCACTGACATCGGCGGCGCGGCTCGGTGTGCCTCGTTGGGCGCGGCGGTCGTGCCGGATCGCGGCAGGGAGAAGCGGCAACAGTCGGAGTCTGGTGCCCAACCGGTCGCGTGGCGGCGCCGGCTGCGGGCCGGCGTTCGGGTCGAGATCGGCTCCCGCCTTGCCCGGGGACCAGTCGGATCCGATCGTTTCGGAGACCTCATCCACGACGCCTTGCTCGAGCTCGACGCCGATGGCGTCCATGAACTTGTTCAGGAAGCCCATCATCACGACGCTGAGCACGATCCACTCCGCGCGTCGTTCGCCGTACACCGCGATCAGCTCCGCCTTCTCCGCTGCGGTCAGCTCGCACGGAACCCGCGCCAGCGACCGCGCCACGGCGATGGTCGCTAGCTCGCCGCGGGTGAACGACTCGCGATCCGGCAGCAGCGCAGCGGCCAGCGTCTCGGGCGCAGCGGCGCGCCGCAGCGCGAACGAGCAGCTGTGGGCCGAGCAGTACGGGCACTCGGCCGTGCGGCTGGCCACGTACATCCCGAGGCCGACGACGGCAGGCGGCGGGCCACCGATGCCCAGCACCGGGACGGGCAGGTTCAACAGGTTCGGGACCATGACGTTGTAGGTCCGAAACGCCGGCGGCCAGATCTCGAGATAGCGATCACAGTTCGGCAGGACTCCGAGCAACGCCTCCACCAATCGCAGCAGCGAGTGGTAGCGCTCGTCGAGAACCTTCCAGTCGACGGTCGAGTCGTGCAACAGCGAGGTCAACGATGCGGTGCGGTCCAACCCGTCCGCGTCGTCCAGCGTGGGGTCCATCGCGTCTCCTTGTCCGCCGTCGAGGCGCCGGTCGCCGCTCCGCTCCCGGCCGTGACTGACAGCACACTCTGTCACTGACATCCTCGACGTGCTGATCGCCACGTCAGCTAGCGGCGAGCCGCCTGCCGTCCGAGTGCACGCAACCGTTGCGCCAAGTCTGGCGGCGAACGGAACACGTGCTCCTTGCCAACCTTCTCCGTCGAGAGCAGGCCGAGCTTCTCGGGCCCGAGGAGGTCGGACCTCGCGGATTCGTACGTAACCCGAGTGCCAATCGGGTGTCGAGCTATCCGGTGCGGAAGTTCGCAGGCCTTTGACGTGGGACTTCAGCGCGCTCGGAGGGACTCGAACCCCCAACCTTCTGATCCGTAGTCAGATGCTCTCTCCAATTGAGCTACGAGCGCTGGGTTGGAGAGGAGACCCTACCGGAGGCCTCCGGCGTCGGTCGATCCGGCTCCCGTCCGATTGGTCCGATGTCGCTGGGATCGTCACATGACGCCAACCGGATCGTCACATGGGGGCGCTGGAATGACCGCTCTTGTCTGTGCGGGCCCCCCTCTTCGCCGCCGCGCTCCTGCTGGGCGGCTGCTCGATCCAGACCGTCGCGGCCGCCGACGGCTGCGGATCGATCGCTGCGTGGGACAGCCCCTATCTGGACGGTGCCGGCATCCAGCAGCGGATCGATGTCTACCGGCCTGGGATAGCGGGGTGCACGGCGGTGCCCGTAGTGGTCTGGGTGCACGGCGGGGCCTGGAAAGGCGGGAGCCGCCACCGTCACATCGAGCCGAAGGTCCGGCTGTGGAACGACGCCGGCTGGGCCGTCGCCACCGTGGACTACCGCCTCACCGATCCCGCCGACCCGCCCGCCGAGCGACTGGTGGCACCGGCCCACGGCGAGGACGTCGCCGCCGCGGTGGCATGGCTGCGCAACCACGCCGCCGACCTGGGGCTCGACCGCAGCCGGCTCGCGCTGCTCGGCCACTCGGCCGGCGGGGGGATCGCCGCCGCCGTCGCCCTCGACCCGGCCCACCTGGCGAGCGTCGGGCTGGATCCGACCGTCGTCCGCTGCGCCGGCCTGCTCGACGCCGAAGGTGTCGACATCCGCGCGGCCATCGAGGCCGGAGGTCACTACGGCGCCCTCTACCCCCCGGTGTTCGGCGACGATCCAGACCGCTGGGACGAGCTGTCGCCGCTCACCCACGTCGGCGACGCCGAGGTGCCCGATCTCTTCGTGGTCACCCGCAACCGGCCAGAGCACCAAGCCGTCAGCGAAGCGGTGGTCGAGGCAGCCGAGGCCGCCGGGGCGGACGGAACCCTGCTCAGGCTCCCCCGCTTCAGCCACGGCGACGTGAGCACGCTCGTCGGGGATCCCGACGACACCGCCCTCACCCCCGCGTTGCAGCGGTTCCTGCGCGCCTGCCTCCGCTGACCGGGCAACCGACGATCGCCCGGCGACGCCGTGCGGCTCAGAGGGCTCGCATGCGGTTGTTGCGGGCGTTGTGCTCCACCTCGGCCAGGCCGAGGACCTCGAGGACCGGCGGCACGTAGTTGCCGAAGCGGCCCCGGTAGCCCTTGCGGAGCCCGTACCAACCACCGACGGGGTTGTCCTGGGCGCGGGCCCAGGCTTCCACCGTGCCGTCAGCGGCCGGCTTCTGCTCGTCGGCGCTGCCCAAGGCCACCCAGTCGCCGTGGGCCTGCAGCATGGCGTGGAGGTCGTCGATGCAGCGCAGCTGGTAGCGCAGCTGGGTGGTGCCCACCTGCACGACCAGGGCCGGCGGTTCCGCGATCTCGTCCCGCCAGGCCTCGAACTCGGACTTGCCGGGCGGGGTGGCCAGGATCCACGGGTCGCCGGGGGTGCCTTCGCCGTCAACGTCGAGTCATGGCGGCAGCATCGCAGACCAATCACGACACCGTCTGTCGTGAATGGTGATAGGCAAGGCCGGTGCGCGCCGCCCGGCTCCTGACGTTGACCCGGATCCTGCAGCGGGGCGGTCGTCGCACCGCCGGCCAGCTGGCCGCCGAGCTCGAGGTGTCGGAGCGAACGGTGCTGCGCGACATCGAAGCCCTCAGCGGCGCCGGCGTGCCCGTCTACTCGGTGCGCGGCGCGCAAGGCGGCTTCGAGCTGCTGGGGGCGGGCGGCCCGCCCGTGCCCGACGTGCCGTCGCCCCGACCCACGGGCGGGCCCATCCAGCGAGCCCGCGTGCGCCTCTCGCCCGAAGGACGGCAGCTGGCCCAGGTGCTGGGTCGACCGGCCGGGGTGATGGTGCGGCGGGTGGTCGACGTGGCGCCCGGACGGGAGGACTGGGTGGTGGCCTCGGTGCGCATGGACTCGGTGGACGCGGCCGTCCACGAGCTGCTGGCCCTCGGACCCCACGTGGAGGTCCTCCGCCCGGCCCGGTTGCGCGTCGCCGTGCACGAGGCGGCGGCCGCCCTCACCCGCCTCCACCAAGGCAACCCGGCCTCCACCACACCGGGCCCTGACTGAGGCCGCCCGCCCACACCCCGGTGAGCGCCTAGCCCTCGAGCGGGGGCAGGCCAACCATGGCCCGGAAGTCCTCGGTGGTGTTGGTGACCGGGAAGGGCTCCTGCGGCACCGGCAGCCCGAGGCGCTCGCAGATCGGCTCCCAGCCGTCCCCAGGGCTCCACTCCAGCAGTCGGTCGGCCGGCACGCCGGCTCGCACAGCGGCGTTGTGCCGCTCGAAGGCGTCCATCATGGCCGCGGGGTCGTCGAGCCGGTCGTCGAAGCGCTGTTGCAGAAGCCGCAGGATCGCCTGCATCCATGGCTCCCCCGCCTCTGCCATCGGACGCATGCCCGCGAAGATGGTGTTGTTGGCGCTGCGGTACCAGTCCTCGGCGGGACGCACCGACAGGAGCACGAGGGCATCGGGGTAGGCAGCGGAGAGCTCGGGCCAGAACGAGCCCCCGGGCCAGTCGACGAGCGCCACGTAGTCGGCCAGCAGGGCCTGCCAGTCCACCGGCTCACCATCGACGGCGGCCGTCCAGCCCGCCTTCTGCTCCTCGCTCGGGAACACCTCCACCATGTGGTGGCAGCGTCCGCCCAGGAGCTGCTCCAGCGCGATCTTCAGGCTGTGGGTGCCAGTGCGGCCCACCCCGGCGCCCACCACCTGCAGGCTCATGCCGACACCCCCGGCGCCACCGTGGGCCACGGCCGCTCCCGCTCCACGGACAGGGCCACGTCGAAGAGCAGCCCGTCGCGATGGTGGGGGGCCAGCACCTGCATGCCGACGGGCAGCCCGTCGACGGTGCCGGCCGGGATGGAGACGGCGGGGTTGCCGTAGATGTTCGAGATGATGGTGAGCGCCCCCATGTTGATGAGGTCGGGGAAGCGGCTGGCGGCCTGGCCCAGCACCGTGGACGGGGAGCTTGGGCAGGGCCCCGGCGGCCAGCCGCACGCCGCCGAGCACACCTCGCACCGCGTAGCGGGCGGGGCCGTCGCCGAAGAGCCGGTCGATGATCGGGGCCTGGGCGGCGCTGGTGCTGGCGTCGGCGGCGAAGGCCGGGCCCGGGTTGGTGGCGGCGATCACGAGGTCGACCTCCTCGAAGGCCCGCGCCATCACCTCGTTGGCCTGGATGCGCAGCTCCTCGGCCACTGCGGCGGTGCGGAGGTTGTACATGGCCTCGGCCAGGTGCAGGCCCACCGCCACCTCGTCGGTGAGGTCGTCGGAGCAGGCCGGCCAGGCCGGGCCGAGGTCGGCCAGCAGGGTGGCCAGGTTGCCCATCATCCACTGGGCGGCCAGGTTGGGCGGGTCGATGGCGCAGGTCGACCTCCACCATGCCGGTGGTCGGCGATCAGCGCCTTGGCCTCGGCGCGGATGCGGTCCTCCACCCCGGCCTCGAGCGTCACCGCCGCCGAGGTTGGGGACCACGGCGACCCGCAGGCCGGTGAGGTCGTGCGTGCCGAGCTCCGGCCTCCCAGCGGCCGTGGCTGAGGGAGGCTGGAGGGGTCGTAGAGGTGGGCGCCGGCGCACACGTCGTAGAGGCGGGCGGCGTCGCGCACCGAGCGGGCTGAGGTTGCCCAGCACCACGGTGTTGGGGCGCATGAAGGCGTGCGGCCCGCGGGGGATGCGGCCGAAGGTGCCCTTCATGCCGAGCAGGCCCGTGTAGCCAGCGGGGATGCGGATCGAGCCGCCGCCGTCGCCGCCGGTGGCGAGGCGAGACGAGGCCGCCCGACACGGCGGCGGCCGAGCCGCCCGAGGAGCCGCCCACCGTGCTGCCCGTGACGCCACGGGTTGTGGGTGACGCCGTTGATCTTGGTGACGCTCACGTTGAGGCCGCCGAACTCGCTGGCGGTGGTCTGGCCGACGGGGACGGCCCCGCCGTCGTCGTGCAGGCGCTCGAAGAAGTGCGACGAGCGGGCGGCGACGGCGGTCCTTGTAGACGAGCGACGCCTCGGTCCACGGCCAGCCGGCGACGGGATCGAGCTCCTTGATGGCCGTGGGGACGCCGCCGAAGGGCTTGAGCACGTCGGCCGCTGGCCGCCTCCTCGCGCGCCCGGTCGGCGTCGACGTAGGTGACGCAGTTGAGGTCGCTCGCCTCGATGGCAGCGAGGGTGGCGTCGAGCTCCTCGAGGGGCGAGCGCTCCCCGGCGCGGAAGGCATCGACGAGCGAGCAGGCGTCTCCCTGCCAAGGGGTGTCAGGCATGCGGGTCCTTTCGATCGGGGCAGAGCCTGACCGCTCCCGGCCCGTCGGTCCAACGGCGATGACCCTTCTGCCCGGTTCGTCCGGCGGCGGTACGGCGCCGGTACGGGACCTCTCTACGGTCGGGCAAGGAGGGGGTTCCATGGTGCGGTGGAGGCCGAGGTGGGCGCCCGGGCGACGGGCAGCGGTCCCAACGGAGGATGAGGGGGCAGGGGGCGAACCGACGCGGCTCATCGACCTCCGCGACCCCGACGACCTGCCTGATTGGGCCGCCGAGGTGGCGGCCGACGCCAAGGCCGCCACCGAGCTGGCCGAGCGCTTCCGCGCCCGAGCCGCCCAGCGAGACGCCCAGCGGGATCTCGAGCGCCTGCGGAGTCGCTACTGGAGCGGTGAGCGGCTGCTGGAGGAGGCCCGTGGCCCCATGGAGTGGTGGGAGCACCCCGAGGCCGACCCCTACGCCGTGCTGGACCTCGTGCCGGGCGCCCGGCTCGAGGAGGCAGGCGAAGCGCGCCGCCGGATCGCCCAGGCCTGCCATCCCGACCGCCTCGACCTGGTCGACCCGAACGCGGTGGGCAACGACCTGGCACGGCGCCGGATGGTGGCGGCCAACGCGGCCTACGACCGCCTCCGCCGCGCCCTCCGCCCCGTCTGAAGGGCTGAGGGGCTACCCGCCCCCGGCGGCGGCGAGCGCTCCTTGCAGCGTGGCCCGCCGGGCCTCGGCCTCCTGGCGGGCCGGCTCGGCCCACTCGGCGTAGAGCGCCTCGGGCAAGAAGGGGGCGGCGCAGCGATCGAGCGCCCCGGCGAGTGCCGCCGATCGCGCCGGTCCCGGCGGCAGGGCGAGGGCGTGCCGGGCCTCGGCGGCGACCTCGTCGTTGTCCACCACCACCTCGTCGGCCAGCGCCACGCTGTCGGGCCGACGCACCAGCAGCCCGGGCGCCACCGTGCGAACCCGGCTGAGGACGTTGCGCAGACGGCGCTTCGCCACCTCGGGCGCAGCCTCCGGCCACAGCACGTCGGTGAGCTCCTCCACGTGGACGGCTCGCCGCAGCGCCAGCAGCGCCACCGTGGTGGCGACGGCCCCCGGGGGGAGGGGCACGGGCTCCCCGTCGGCCCAGGCGGTCAACCCGCCGAGGACGCGGACCTCCCAGTGCCGACCGCGGGAGCCCCCGCGGTCGGGGACGCCGGCGATCACGGGCGCTGCCGCGCTCGGCTCGCCCCGGTGGACGACGGTGCCCGCCACGACGGTGGCCACCACCTCCAGCTGCGGCGTGAGCAGCACCAGGTCGGCCCGGTTGCCGGCCCGGATCGTCCCCCGGATCGGGTCGGCCAGGACGGCGGCCGGCGCCTCGGACGCGGCGTGCAGCGCCTCGGCGGGATCGCAGCCCGTGAACGCGACCAGGTTGCGAACGGCCTGGTCCATCGACAGGGCGCTGCCCGCGAGGGTCCCGTCGGCCAGGCGCACGCCGTCGTCGCCGAGGGTCACCCGGCCGTGGGGGCCCGGCGGCCGCCCCATGGCCGCCACCGCGTCGGTGACCAGAGTGAGGCGCGGCCCGAGCGCCTGTTGCGCCAACCCCACCACCGACGGGTCGACGTGGATGCCATCGGCGATCAGCCCCACCCGAAGACGAGGGTCAGCCAGCGCGGCGCCGACCAGGCCAGGCTCCCGGTGGTGCAGCGGCGCCATGGCGTTGAACAGGTGGGTCACCCACGATGCCCCGGCTGCCACGGCGGCTCGCACCTGGTCAGCGGTGGCGGGCGTGTGCCCCAGCGATACGACGACGCCCCGCTGCACGAGCGCCTCGATGACGGCCAGCGCCCCCGGACGGTCGGGAGCCAACGTGACCACGGCCACGCCCGCGCGCGCGACCACCCCTCGATGGCGGCCAGGGTGGGTGCCCGGAGGAGGTCGGCGGCGTGGGCGCCCCTCGTGGCCGGTGACAGGAACGGCCCCTCGAGGTGCAGCCCCACCGGGACGGCGCCCTGCCAGCCCTCCGGGGGCCCGGCCGCCAGGGCCGCGAGGGCCCGCCCGATGACGCCGTCGGGGGTCGTGACGATGGTGGGGAGCCAAGCGGTGACGCCGAATCGGGGCAGAGCCGCCGCCAGCTCCCAGAGCCGCTCGGGCTCGGCGGCCAGGTCGATGCCCAGGGCGCCGTTGCACTGGAGGTCGACGAAGCCAGGGACCACGAGGAGGCCGGTGGCGTCGAGCACGGGGGCACCGGCGGGCACCTGGTCGGCACCCACCACGGTGTCGCCCCGGCAGGCGAGGTCGCCCGGCTGCCAGCCGCCGTCGACGAGCAGGGTCCCGCCCCGCACCACGAGGTCGCCCATCCGGCTCAGTCTGGCCCACCCCACCGGGGGTGGGCGGACGTGAGCGGAGCGGGTGGGATTTGAACCCACGGACGAGGTTGCCCCCGTCACATCCTTAGCAGGGATGCGCGATCAACCGGACTCTGCCACCGCTCCCGGGGTGGACCGACGAGGTTAGCCAAGCGGAGCGGGTGGGATTCGAACCCACGGACCCTTGCGGGTCGATGGTTTTCAAGACCATTGCCTTCGTCCACTCGGCCACCGCTCCGAGGGCGACGCTACTCAGGGCGGAGCTTGGCCCTCTGCTCGGCGATCCACGCGTCGGCGGTTCGCCACGCCTCCTCGGCGTCTCGGCGCACCGCGGGACCATGGGCACCGGCCGCCGGGTAGCTGCCGAGCAGCTTGATGTCGAGCACCTTGGAGCGCACGTCGCGCAGGCAGTCGGCCACCAGCTCGTCGGCCAGATGGCCCTCGAGATCGATGATGAAGCAGTAGTCGCCAAGGGCCTTCTTGGTGGGCCGGCTCTCCAGCTTCACCAGGTTGACCGCCCGGGCCGCGAACTCCTGGAGGATGGCCAGGAGGGACCCCGGGCGATCGGTGCGCTGGAAGACGACGATGGTGGTCTTGTCGTGCCCGGTGGGCGGCGGGATGGTGCCCTTGGCCACCAGCACGAACCGGGTGGTGTTCTCAGGGTGGTCCTCGATGTCCTCGGCCAGCACGTCGAGCCCGTAGATCTTGGCGGCCAGCGACGGGGCGATGGCCGCCGAGCAGCCGTCGGCTTCCTCGGCCACCAACCGGGCCGCCTCGGCGTTGGAGTTGGCCGCCACCACCTCGGCTCCGGGCAGCTCGGCGGCCAACCAGGCACGGCACTGGGCCGCCGCCACGGGGAAGGTGAGCACGCGGGTCACCGTCGAGCGGTCGACCCCGGCCGGTGCCAGCAGGCTGAGCTGGATCCCCAGCTCCACCTCCCGCTGGATGAGCAGGTCGTGCTCGAAGGCCAGGGCGTCGATGGTGACGTTGACGGTCCCCTCGATCGAGTTCTCGATCCCCACGAAGCCGTGGTCGATCTCGCCGGCGTCGGTGGCAGCCAGGACCTCGGCGATGGTGGCCATGGGGACGAGCTCTTCGGCGGCCAGGTCAGCCTGGGAGAGGAGGGCCTGCTCGGTGAAGGTGCCCTCGGGGCCGAGGAAGCCGATGCGACGCCGCGCGGCGGGTGCAGCGTCGTCGGTCACGAGGCGCAATGCTACTGGGGTGGACGAAGCGGCCTTGGTGCGATTGCTCGATGCGGTGCGATCCGGCGACCTCCACCCCGACGATGCGGTGGCCGAGCTGCGCCGCCTTCCCTTCGCCGACCTCGGGTTCGCCCGGGTGGACCACCACCGGGCGCTGCGACAGGGGCTGCCCGAAGCGGTGTACGGGCCGGGCAAGGACCCCGCCCATGCGGCGGCGATCGTGGCCGAGCTCCTCGACGGCGGCGCCTCGCCGGTGCTGCTCACCCGGGCCACCGACGACCAGGCCGAGGCGGCCCTGGTGGTCAGCCCGGGCGGCCAGCGCCACGGCTCGATGGTGGTGTGGCGCCCGTCGGCGCCCCGGCCCGAGCGGGTGGTGGTGGCAGCAGCGGGCACCGCCGATCTCCCTGTGGCCGACGAAGCCGCGGCCGTCCTTGCCGCGTTCGGCATCGACCCCATCCGATTGACGGACGTCGGCGTGGCGGGCGTCCACCGCCTGCTGGGCGAGACCGACGCCCTCGCCTCGGCCGATGCCATCATCGTGGTGGCCGGCATGGAGGGGGCGCTGGCCAGCCTGGTGGGGGGCCTGACCGCCGCACCGGTCGTCGCCGTGCCCACCAGCGTCGGCTATGGGGCCAGCCTCGAAGGGGTGACCGCCCTGCTCGCCATGCTGGCCAGCTGTGCGGCGGGGCTCGCCGTGGTGGGGATCGACAACGGCTACGGAGCCGCCTGCGCGGTGCTGCGGATGCTCAAGTGACGCGCCTGGCCTGGTTCCACTGCTTCTCGGGCATCGCGGGCGACATGGCGCTCGGGTCCCTCCTCGACGCCGGAGCCGACGTCGACGAGGTGCGCTCGGTGGTGGAGCGGCTGCCGGTGCGGGGCTGGCGGCTGGAGGTGGAGCCGGTGCTGCGGTGCGGCATCGCCGCCACCAAGGCCCACGTCCACACCGAGGAGACCACCGTGGTGCGCACCGCCTCGCACATCGCTGGTCTGGTGGAGGAGGCCCGCCTACCCGACCGGGTGCGACGGCGCGCCCTGGCCGTCTTCGCCGCGCTCGCCGAGGCCGAGGGGCGCCTGCACCGGCGTCCCCCTGAGCAGGTCCACTTCCACGAGGTGGGTGGGCTCGACGCCATCGTCGATGTGGTCGGCACCTGCGCTGCCCTCGAGGTGCTGGGGATCGACACCGTCTACACGTCGGTGGTGGTGACCGGGACCGGCATGGTGCGCACCGCCCACGGCCTGCTGCCCAACCCGGCTCCGGCGGTGGTGGAGCTGCTGGCCTCGGTGGGTGCCCCCACCCGGGGGATCGACCTCGGAGTGGAGCTCACCACCCCCACCGGCGCCGCGCTGGTGGCGGCCCTCGCCACCGGGTTCGGGCCGTTGCCCCCGATGACCATCGAGGCCAGCGGGTTCGGTGCGGGCAGCCGCGACATCGACCAGCAGCCCAACGCCACCCAGGTGGTGGTGGGCTCGCCCAGTGAGGCCCAGCCCGAGGGCCAGCCGGTGGTGCTGCTGGAGGTCAACGTGGACGACGCCACGGGTGAGACCCTCGCCCATGCCGTGTCGGCGCTCCTCGATGCCGGTGCCCACGACGCCTGGGTGACGCCCATCGTGATGAAGAAGGGCCGTCCCGCCCACACGGTGTCGGCGCTGGCCGACGTGGCGCTCACCTCCCAGGTGGCCGAGGTGCTGACGGCGGAGACGGGGTCGCTCGGGGTGCGCGGCGCCACGCTCGACCGGTGGCCGAGCGCCCGGAGCCTCGACACCGTGGAGGTGGCGGGCTATCCGGTGCGGGTGAAGGTCAGCCCGGGGCGGGTGAAGGTGGAGCACGACGACGCCGCCCGGGTCGCCCAGCGGGCGGGGCTGCCGCTGCGGGAGGTGCTGTCGCTCGCCGAGGAGGCGGGCCGGCGGGCTCTGCACGTGGTGCCCGAGCCGGTGCCGGGCGCCGCCGTGGAGCGGACGCGCCACCCCGCCGAGGTCGATGGCGACGACCCGGCCTGAGCGCGGCACCATGGCGGCCATGCCGAGGCCCGTGGAGACCTGCGAGGGCTGCCGGTTCGACGGTGCCCAGTACGACCGGAGCGACACGCTCGGCACCCTCCGTGCCCTGCCCACCATGTGGCGCCAGACGGCGGCGGCCCAGCCGGCCGCCGTGCTCGACGCCTCCCCGGGCCCGGGGGGCCTCTCGGCCACGGGACACGCCGCCCGGAGCGCCGCCGTCTCGGGCTGGGCGTTCCAGCACCTGGCGGCTGCCCTGCAGGGCGGTGACGGGGCCGGGGCCGGCCCGCCCGAAGCGGACCTGTCGCTCGGGTACGCGGGGGCCGTCGACCAGATGGAGGCCGCCGTCCTGGCGGTCCACGACCTGGCCCGTGCCGTCGACGGGCGCTCGGCCGCCTGGCACGCGGAGGTGCGCCTCGGCGACCGCACCGTGGACTCGGCCTGGCTGCTGCGTCACGTCGTGCACGACTGCAGCCACCACCTGATGGAGGTGGGCCGGTGCCTCCACCTCCTGGGCGCCGGGGCACCCACCCAGGAGGGGGTGGTGGCGCAGATCAACGTCTCCGACGGCGGGATCCCGAAGCGCCCCGTGGACGAAGCCGAGGTGGGCGACAGGGGGCTGGTGGGCGACCGGCAGGCGACCCGCCAGCACCACGGCCGGCCGTTGCAGGCGCTGTGCCTGTGGTCGCAGGAGGTGATCGACGCCCTGCGGGCCGAGGGGCACCCCATCGAGGCCGGAGCGGCCGGGGAGAACCTCACCCTCGCCGGGATCGACTGGGCCAGCCTCCGGCCCGGCACGCAGGTGCTCCTCGGCGACGTGCTGGCCGAGGTGTCGGCCTGGGCCACTCCATGCCAGAAGAACGCCCAGTGGTTCGCCAGCGGGGACTTCCGTCGGATGGACCACGATCGGCACCCCGGCTGGAGCCGGGCGTACGCCTGGGTACGGGAGCCCGGCACCGTCCGGGCGGGGGATCCGGTGGTGGTGGAGCCCTAGCTAGCCGTGGGCTCGGGGCGGGAGCCAAGGGCCCGCCACAGGGAGCGGTACGACGGGTAGGTGAGGTCTGGGGTGACGTAGCCGGCTGCCACCAGCTCGCGGTGGAGGCGGGGGAGGTTGCGCCAGGGCACGCCCATGTCCACGTGGTGGGCCAGGTGCCAGCCGGTGTTGAGAGGCACCAGCCAGAACCGAGCCAGCCAGCGCTGCTCGACGTGATGGGTGGTCTGGCGGCGGTCCTTGGACCGGGTCATCCCGCCGTGCTCGGCGATGGACCGGAGCCGGTTGATGACCCGCCACACCGTCATCCAAGGGCCCAGCCACAGCACGGGGTAGAGCCACCACCGGCCCACGACCACGGCCGCGGCGATCAGCGGGAGCTGCATGGCGGCGATGCGGATCGCCACGGGACGCGCCGTGGGGCTCCGGAAGGCCGACAGGAGGCCCTTCAGGTTCTTCCAGCCCGAGGTGCCGCGGGCGTCGCGCCACAGCTTCCGGCGGAGGCTGGCCTCGGTGACCGGATAGCCGTTGTAGAGGTTCAGGTCGGGCTCGTTGGGCCCGAACTCGTCCTTGTGGTGGGCGAAGTGGCCCCGCCGGTAGCCCTCGAGCGGCACGAAGGCCGGGTAGGCGACGACCCACCGACCCACGGCGTCGTTCCAGCGCTTGTTGGTGAAGAGGAGCTTGTGGGCCGCCTCGTGGGCGAGGATGGCGAAGCGGGCGAAGGCCGGGCCCATGAGCAGGAAGGCGACCGCGTAGGCGAGGGGGTGACCGAGCCACACGGCGACACCGATGGTGCCCAGGGCCTGGAGCCAGGTGGCCACCACCGTGCCGACGTTCCGCAGGTCGTGGATGCGCCGGAGCTCTGACCGGAGGGCGGGCACCGGCATGCCGGTGGTGGTGAGCCGCTCGGTGGGGAGGACGTCAGTGAGCAGCTCGCTGGGTGGGAGCATCGTCGGACGTCGCTCGAGCACGCTGACCATGGACTAACCTTACACTCCTGCTACGCATGTCGACAACTAGTAACACTCCGCTGACGGCCCGCTCCGTGCTCGCCTCGGTGCTCCTGGGCACCGACCCGCCGTGGCTGCCCACCTCCCTGCTGGTCCGCACCGCCGCGCTGTTCGGGATCGCCGAGGGCAGCGCTCGCACGGCCCTGTCACGGATGGTGGGCGCCGGGGAAGCGACGGCCGTCGACGGCGGCTACCGCCTGGTGGGGCGGTTGGTGGCCCGCCAGCGGCGTCAGGCCGAGAGCCGCGTGGCCGCGGTGCGTCCGTGGGACGGCACCTGGGAGCTGGCCACGGTGGAGGGCGACGGGAGGCGGGCGGCCGCCGATCGGGCAGCGCTGCGCCAGGCGCTGGCGGTGCTGCGGCTGGCCGAGCTCCGGGAGGGGCTCTGGGCCCGCCCCGACAACCTCGATGCGGAGCGTTCCCCGGATGCGGTGGCGGTGGTCGACCGGTGGTGCGTCACGTGGAGCGGGGCTCGCCCGAGCCCGGTGCCGAGGGCGGAGGCGCTGTGGGACCTCACCGGGTGGGCGGTGGTGGCCGACTCGCTGCGGGGGGAGATGGCGGCGCTGCTCGCACCTCTCGAGGCCGGGGACGCCTCGGCGCTGGCCCAGGGCTTCGTCACCTCCGCGGCGGTCCTGCGCCACCTGCAGGCCGACCCGCTCCTCCCGCCGGAGCTCCTGTGGCTGGGCTGGCCCGGGACGGAGCTGCGGGCCGAGTACGACCGCTACGACCACGCCTACCGGGCGCTGCTGGGCGACTGGTTCCGCCGTCACTGATTCGTCGACGCGTGTCATGGCGACGATTCGTCGACGAATCGTCGCCATGACGGTCGGCTATCGCTGGCCTCGGTGGTGGTTCGACCGAGTTGGCCCGGCCGGACGGCCCGCGCCCCCCAGCCGGCCGCGGCCCGGGTCGGTCCGGGCGACGGGGCGGTGGGCGGCGTCGGGACGGGGGCCGGGGCCCTTGACCGGCTCCTCGGGGCGGGTGCCCTTGGCGGTGACACGGCCGCCGCCGGTGGTGCGCTTCTTCGCCATGCTGATCCTCCTTCCGAGGATCGGGCCCGGTCGAGCCGGGCGGGAGCTGCATCGTGCGATCCGCGGCGGGGCTGTGGGCCTCGGTCGCCAGCGGGGTTCAGGACGTCAGATGAGCACGGTCTGACCGTACGCCCCGGCGCCGCCCGCCCCAAGCGCGTTTAGCCCAGGAGCTGGCCGAGGGACCCCACGTGCGGGTGGTCGGTGCGCTCGCACAGCGAGAAGGGATCCATGTGGACGGCCTGCATCCCCACCGCCACAGCGCCCTCGACGTCGTAGTGGACGCTGTCGCCCACGTGCAGGATGCGCCCGGGCGCCACCCCCAGCGCATCGATGGTGGCTCGGAAGACCCGAGGATCGGGCTTGCCCACCCCTAGAGCCCCGGAGTCGGTGACCACCTCCACCGGCGTCCCGGGACCAGGGCCCACCTGCACCCACTCGTGGCGTCGCAGGTGGTCCTCCACCGTCCCGTCGCTGTTCGAGGTCACCGCCAACCGCAGGCCGGCCGTTGCCAGGGCCATCACGCCAGCCCGGGAGCCAGCCACCGGCTGGCACCAGACCGGCGTGGTGAGCAGGGGCTCCAGGGCCTCGTGGGCCTGCGGACGATCGGCTTCTGCAACGTCCACCGCCTCGAGGAACCCCCAGAGGTAGTCGGTGAAGTCCTCGGGGGCCGACGCCGCCCGATCCATGGCTGCCATGGCCCGGTAGTGCCCGGGCCCGAAGGCGGCGCGGTCGTGGGCAGCCCCGAGGCGGTTGAGCACCCCGGCCAGGGCGCCGTGGTCGGGCACCACCAGCACGCCCCCCACATCGAGGCTGACCACGTCGAAGCCCTGCGCCATAGGGTGCAGAGGATATGAGCGACGACCGCCTCTACTTCCGCCAGCTGCTGGCGGGCCGCGACTTCGCCCTCGCCGATCCCATCGCCCGGCAGATGGTCAACTTCGTGTACCTGGTGGGCGACCGGGAGGCAGGGGAGGCCGTCGTGATCGACCCCGCCTACGACATCCAAGGCCTCCTCGACGTGCTGGCGACCGACGGGATGCACCTCACCGGTGCCCTCGCCACCCACTACCACCCCGACCACGTGGGCGGCTCGATGATGGGTCACACCATCGCCGGCATCGAGGAGCTCCTGGCCCTCGCCCCGGTGCCCATCCACGTCCAGGCCGAGGAGGTGCCGTGGATCACCCGGGTCACCGAGGTGGCCGAGGGCGACCTCGTGGCGCACCAGAGCGGCGACACCGTCATGGTCGGCGAGATCCCGATCGAGCTGATCCACACCCCGGGGCACACCCCAGGGAGCCAGTGCTTCTTCCTCGACGGCGCCCTGGTGAGCGGCGACACCCTGTTCCTCGAAGGCTGCGGGCGCACCGACCTCCCCGGGGGCGACCCCGCCGCCCTCTACGAGAGCCTCACCCAGAAGCTGGCCAAGGTGCCCGACGACGCCGTGCTGTTCCCGGGTCACCTCTACTCCGCCGAGCCGTCGGCCACCATGTCGGAGACCCGGCGCTGGAACTACGTGTTCAAGCCCGGCTCCGAGGCCGAGTGGCTGGCCATGTTCGGCCGCTAGGCGCCGGCTCGTGAGCCGAGGCACCTTCCGGCTCCTGCTGGCCGGTCTGGTCGTGGTGGTGGGGGCCGCCTCCTTCGCCGTGACCCTCACCGTCCTCGACGACGACCCGTCCTCCCAGGGAACCGAGGAGCCACCCGTCTCCAGCAGCACCACCACCACCGGACCCCCCGGCGCGCTCGTCGACCCCGTCGTTCGTGGCCGTGGTGTCCTCGGAGGGCGACGAGGCCACCGCGCAGGCCCTGGCCGCCGAGCTCACCGAGCGCGGCTTCGACAGCGGGGTCCTCCGGTCCGACGACCACACCTCCCTCGAGCCGGGGTTCTGGGTGGCCTACACCGGGCCCTTCCCCGATGCCGCAGCGGCCGCCCAGGACCGGGACGAGCTGGTGGCGGCCGGCTACCCGGCGGCCTACGTGCGCTGCGTCGGCACAGCCGAGGAGTGCTGACGTGCTGGAGCAGCGCGTGGCGCTCAACCCCCTCTCCCCCACGCCCGTGCAGCCGCTCGACCGGCTGGCGGGTGCCCTCGGGCTGGACCCGGGCCGGCTCTGGGTGAAGCGCGACGACCTCACCGCCCTGGGCGGCGGCGGCAACAAGGTCCGCAAGCTCGAGCACCTCTGCGCCGATGCGCTGGCGCAGGGCTGCGACATCCTCGTCACGGGGGGTGGGCGCCAGTCCAACCACGCCCGCATCACAGCGGCGGCCGCCGCCCACCTCGGGCTCGGGTGCACGGTGGTGCTGGGCTCTGACCCGGTGGAGGCAGCCACCGGGAACGTGGTGCTCGACCAGGTGTTGGGGGCCGACATCGTGTGGGCCGGGCCACTCGGCTATTACGACCTCGAGGCCGCCATCGACGCCGAGGCCGACCGCCAGCGGAGCGCTGGCCGTCGCCCCTACGCCATCCCGCTCGGGGGGGCGTCCACCATCGGACAGCTGGGCTACGTCGCCGCCGCTCGGGAGCTCCGGGCGCAGCTGCCCGACACTGCGCTCGTGGTGACAGCCGACGGCACGGGCGGCACCCACGCCGGGCTGGTGGCCGGCTGGGGTGATCACGGCGCCGTGCTGGGGGTGGACGTGGGCACCCGGCCCGACCTCGACGAGGTGGTGCCCCGGGAAGCGGCGGCGGCCGCCGACCTGGCCGGCCTGGACGCGCCCACGGGCACCTGCGCCATCGACCACGACCGCATCGGCGACGGCTACGGCGCCCCCAGCCGTCCCTGCCGGGAAGCCCTCGACCTGTGCGCCCGGCTCGAGGGCCTCCTCCTGGACCCCGTGTACTCGGGCAAGGCCATGGCGGGGCTGGTGGCGGCCACTCGGGAGGGTCGGCTCCCTGGGTCGGGAACCATCGTGTTCTTGGCCACGGGCGGGCTGCCCGCGCTGCTCACCCCGCGCTACGCAGCGTGGGTCGCCCAGTGGCCCTGACCGAGGCCACGACAGCCGTAGGGTCTGCGCCATGCGAACGACAGGTCGGCGGCGGCTGGACATGGTGGTGCTCGGAGCGGGAGCGGTGGCCATCGGCGCCGTGGTCGCCATCGGCGGGGTGGTGGGCGACGCCGAGCGGGTCACCCAGATGTGGGTGGGCGCTCAGCTGACCACCGAGGGCGGGACGCAGGTGCTGGAGGTGATCGACTACGACTTCGGCCTGGCGGTGGACAAGCACGGCATCTTCCGGGACATCCCCGGGCTGAGCACGGAGGCGAAGGTCCGGGTCCAGTCCGACAGCGCCCCCGACGGGATTGCCGGCCGTACGCCCATCTTCACCACTGGGTCACCGGGCTCGCAGCTGAAGATCGGCGACCCCAACACGACGATCAACGGTCGCCACCGCTACCGGATCGACTACATCCTCCCTCGCACCGAGCTGCTGTCCGGGCCGATCGAGACGCTTCGGTGGGACGCCGTCGGCACGGCCTGGACGGTCCCCATCGGTCGGGTCGAGGTGCACGTCGTGGCGCCGTGGTCCTTCGAAGGCCTCACGTGCAGCGTCGGGTCGAGCGGTGCTACGGGTGGCTGCACGCTGCGCCAGGTGGCGGCCGGGCACCTGGTGGCCGAGGTCGACGACCTCGGGAAGGGCAAGGGCATCACCGTCACCGCCCGACGGGGCGCTCCGCTGGCCGCCTCCCCTTCGCTGCCGGCACCGCCCACCTCTGCGCCACCGGACCCAGGCGTGGGACTGCTGCTCCCCGCTCTGGCCGCCGCCACGGCTGGGCTCGGCAGCGCCCTGTCGACCTCTCGGCTGGTCCGGCACTCCGGCCGAGATCGGGTGGCCGGGGGCGGGGCAGCCGACGCCGCCTGGGCGGACGGCAGCGGACCCACCGGAGAGATCCGTCTCGACGAGTCCGAGCTGGCCCGGATGAGCACCACCGAGTTCGGCCCGCCCCCAGAGCTCACCGCCGCCCAAGGCGGGGTCCTCCTCGCCGAGCAGGTGCGCGACGAGCACAAGGCGGCCTGGCTCATCCAGGCCGCCGTCGACGGGCTCGTCGACCTCGAGGAGCGGGGCCGCTGGAAGAAGAAGGTGACGCTGAAGCGCACGGGAGCCGAGCTCCGAGGGCCCCTCGTCACCATGTTCGGCGGTCGCGACAAGATCGAGCTCGGCGACTACGACCCGAGCTTCGCCGCCGGCTGGACGTCGGTGGAGGCCGAGCTGCAGAGCTGGGGACGCGTCAGCGGACTGTGGGATCCCGAGGCCGACCGACGCAAGACCCGCACCCGCGTGCTGGGCGGCGTCGCCATGGTCGTCGGCGACATCGTCGCCTTCGCCGGCGGGTTCGCCGCCAACCGATGGGGCCAGCCCTGGGTGGTCCTCGTGGTGCTCGGCGCCCTGGTGGGCGGGGCGGGCCTCGCCGCCCTCGTCCGGGGCTGGGAGCTGCGGGTGCGGACCCCCCGGGGGTCAGGGCTGTGGCTGCGGGTGGAGTCGTTCCGGCGGTTCCTCCACGAGAGCGAGACCTACCACGCCGAGGAGGCTGCCAAGCGGGGGGTGCTCCGGGAGTACACCGCCTGGGCGGTGGCGGTGGGCGAGATCGACCGCTGGCAGCGAGCGGTGGAGAGCTCCGCGCTCATCCCCGCCAACGATGCCGGGCTCCACCTCGCCCACATGGCCCCCGCGCTCATGCACAGCGGCTCCGCCAGCGCCACCGCCCCGTCCTCGTCGGGTGGGGGCGGCGGCGGGGGCGGCGGCAGCGTGGGCGGTGGAGGCGGCGGAGGCGGAGGCGGCAGCTGGTGAGGTCCATCAACCGCTCTTGACACCCCTCGCGGGGCCCCTCCAAATGGGCCAAACGGCCCTTGCTGGCGATTTTGCCTCTATGTAGTCTTTGCGCCACTCTCCGTGGCTACACGGCGGGGCGATCAGGAGCGGGCGCACATGGAGGACCTCGGATCGGGCGGAGGGCCGGCTGTGGCGAGCAGCCACCCCGTCGCGCCCACGACCCCGGTCGACCCCGCGGCGCTCGTCTACGACCTCCTCACGGGACTGGTGAGCCGAGAGGTCTTCGACACTCAGCTGGGGCGGGCGCTCGAGCGGGCGTGGCGGGCCCCCACCTCCGTCGCCGTCCTGATGGTCAAGGTGACAGATCTGGCCCTGATCAGCGACCGCTTCGGTGCGCGCGTCGCCGACGAGGTCCTGGCCGCGGCGGCCGCCCGGGTCCGTAGCTGCCTGCGCGAGGTGGACCTCGTCGCCCGCATCTCCAGCGAGACCTTCGGGGTCATCCTGGAGACCGACGCCACCCAGCCCCGAGCCGAGACGATGGCCGGCGAGGTGGCGAACAGGCTGGTATCGCTGTTCGGCGAGCCCTTGTCGACCAGCGCCACCGAGCTCGCCGTCGAGGCGGCCATCGGCGTGGCGGTTGCGGACAACGCGGCGCTCAAGGCGGGCGACCTCGTACTGCGCTCAGAGCTGGCCGCCGGTGAGGCCACCCGAGGAGGAGGCGGGTTCCGCTTCTACGAGGCCGAGCACCACCGGGAGGCCATTCGACGACTCCAGCTGAAGGGGGCGCTGGGACGGGCCATCGAGCGCGACGCCCTGTCACTCCGCTACCAGCCACTGGTGTCCCTCCGAACTGGCGCCACCCTGGGTCTGGAGGCCCTGCTCCGTTGGAACGACGCTGAGCACGGGCCCGTCTCGCCCAGCGAGTTCATCCCGGTCGCCGAGGAGACCGCTCTGATCCTGCCCATCGGCGAGTGGGTCCTTCGGACCGCTCTGCAGCAGCGGGCGGCATGGGCCGAGGAGCTGCCCGGTCTCCCGGTGATCGGTCTGAGCGTGAACGTGTCGGCTCGCCAGATGGCACGACCAGGTCTGGTCGACGCTGTGCAGCGAGGTCTCGAGGAGACAGGCCTGGCCCCGGAGGTGCTGCTCCTCGAGCTCACCGAGAGCACCCTGATGACCGACGACGAGGTGGTGCGGGCCCAGATCAGGGGGTTGCGGGACCTGGGCGTGCGCCTCGGCCTCGACGACTTCGGCACCGGCTGGTCGTCGTTGGAGTACCTCAGCCGCCTTCCTGTCGACGTGCTGAAGATCGCCCAGGTGTTCGTCGACCAGATCGGCACCAGCCCGCGCGCCACCGCCCTGGTGCGCGCCATCATCGACCTCGCCCACTCGCTCGGCCTCATCACGGTGGCCGAGGGAGTGGAGCGGGAGGAGCAGGCGGATCGGCTGCGGCAGATGGGGTGCTTCCTGGGGCAGGGCTGGTACTTCGCGCGCGAGTTCACGGTCCCGGACGCCACCGACGCGCTGCGACGGGTCGCCCACCCGCGCCTCGCCGACGACACACAGACATGAGCACCCGACTCGGTCGCTCCGCCATCGCCACCGGCATCCTGGCGGCGTCGTGCGTGCTCGTGAGCGATCCGGCAGGCGCCGCCGAGCGGTCCCTCAGCTTCGAGGTGGAGCTTCCCCTGCGAGCCACCGACTGGACCGACTCCGTGACGGTGCCGAGGTTCGATCCCGCTCTCGGCGAGCTCCGTTCCATCGATGTGCGCCTCGAGACGCGGATGGAGGGCACCGTGGCGGTGGAGAACCTCACCGCCTCCGACGCGTCCCTCGTGTCCACCCTGTCGAGCGCCGTGACGGTGCAACGACCCGGCCCAGGCCTGGCCATCGCGTCGCTCTCACCGTCCAAGACCCGGACCGACAACCTGTCCAGCTTCGACGGCACGGTCGATCACGGCGGTTCCTCCGGCAAGACCAGTTCGCTGAACGAGTCGGCGATCACGACGGTCACGCTGCTGACCCCCACCGACCTCGCCCTGTTCACCGGCCTGACCCCCGTCACCCTGCCCACCAGCGCCCGAGGCACGTCGACAGGACCCAGTGCACCTGATGCGTCGGCGGTGCTCACCACCACCGCCAGCGCCAAGGTGAAGGTGACCTACACCTACCTCACCGACACCCGGGCCCCCGATCCTCCTGTGATCACGGCCGGCCCGCCCTCGGTCACCTCCAACGCCACGGTGGGCTTCGAGTTCACCGGCGAGGCCGGAGCCCACCTCGAGTGCCTGCTGGATGCTCCCAGCGGGCCTGGGACGTGGGGCACCTGCACCAGCCCCTGGACCACCACGCTGGGGCTCGGCGACGACGGGCTCTCGACCTTCTCCGTCCGGGCTACCGACGCGGCGGGGAACGTGAGCGACCCGACCACCCGCTCGTTCACCCTCGATCGCGTCGCTCCGCCCGCACCCACCTTCACCAGCACCCCGTTGCCCCTCAGCCAGAACCCCCGCCCTGTCTGGGCCTTCACGACCGAGGTTGGCGCCACGGCCCGATGCACCCTGGACGGCGGGCCCCAGACCCCCTGCGCATCTCCGTTCTCCCCAGATCTGACGGCGGCCCCTGACGGTCCCCACACCCTCGCGGTGGTCGCCGTCGACGCAGCGGCGAACACGAGCCCGCCCGCCGTGCACACCTACGTCCTTGACCGGGCCGCCCCGGCTCCGCCGACCCTCACCACCGGGCCAGCCACCCCGGCCAACGACCCCACCCCGACGTGGGGCTTCGCCCTAGCCCCCGATGCCGTCACCGCCACCTGCTCGCTCGACGGGGGGCCCTTCACGGCCTGCACCAGCCCCTTCACGGCCAACCTCTCCGCCGCCGCCGACGGCCTCCACACGATCGCCTTTCGCAACGCCGACGGAGCCGGCAACCAGAGCGCAGCCACCTCGAGCACCTACACCCTCGACCGAGCGGCTCCTGCGGCTCCGGTCATCACCAGCCCGCCGTCGCCGTCCAGCGATCGGTCCCCCTCCTGGGGCATCACCGTCGAACACGGGGCCAGCACCGAGTGTCGGCTCGACGGCGCCGACTGGCTCCCGTGCTTTGGCTCGTACTCCGCCGCGTTCGGCCCCGACACGGACGGGGTGCACGTCGTGGCGGCACGCGCCACCGATGCGGCGGGGAACCTGGGTCCGGAGGCCACTGCCACCTACACCCTGGACACCACCGCCCCTCCGGCCCCGGTCATCACGAGCGCCCCGGCCAACCCGTCCAACAGCGCCGTCCCGACATGGAGCTTCACTGCCGAAACCCTGGCCACGACGACCTGCTCGGTCGACGGGGGGCCATGGACCCTTTGCACCTCCCCGCTCACCGTCGACCTCGGGGCGGCACCCGACGGTCCCCACAGCCTGGCCGTGCGGGCCACCGACGCTGTGGGAAACCAGGGACCGTCCACCACCAGCACGTTCGTCGCTGGACCGGGACGCCCCCTCGGCGCCGGGCATCACCGGAGCCCCGGCCTCCCCCGGGCAGGCGGCATCCGTCAGCTGGACGTTCACCACCCCCGACGGGAGCACCACCCTGTGCCGGGTGGGCAGCGGTCCGTTCCTCCCCTGCGTCGGGACCTACGCGGCCTCGTTGAGCAGCGATGGCGACTACGAGTTCCAGGTGGTGGCCCGCGACGCTGCCGGCAACCGGAGCGCCGTCGCCGCCTCTGCCTACCGGCTGGATCGGGTGGCCCCGGCACCGCCCCGGATCACCGCGTCGCCCGCCACGCCGACCAACACCACCACACCACAGTGGACCTTCACGTTGGAGAGCCTGGCCGTGGGCGAGTGCAGCCTCGACGGCGGCCCATGGGTGCGCTGCAGCGCCACCTACAGCGCCGACCTGTCCGCGGCGGCCGACGGACCGCACATGCTCGCCATCCGGGCCACGGACCAGGCCGGCAACGTGAGTCCGGTCACGACCGACCACCGTCCTGCTGGATCGCACGCCGCCCGGCCGCCCGGTCTTCACCACCACCCCCCCGGCCTCTAGCGCCGATGCCACACCGACCTGGGCCTTCACCATCGACCCAGACGCCCGAGCGCAGTGCCGTGTCGATGACGGGCCATGGAGCGACTGCGCCGAGACGCTGACGGTGGACCTGACCGAGGCTCCCGACGGCACCCACGCCCTGGAGGTACGGGCGGTGGACGGCGTCGGCAACTTCGGTCCGGTGGCGGTGGCCGCCTTCGAGCTCGACCGGGTGGCCCCCGAACCGATCACCTTCACCACGACGCCGCTGTCCCCGGGCAACGACGCCGCTCCCACCTGGGCGTTGGACTTCGAGCCGGGCACCCTCATCCACTGCCGTCTCGATGGCGCCCACCTCGGAGCCGCATGCGGCCTCGCGATCCAGGTGGCGCTGGAGACCGACGGGCTGCACGTCCTGGAGGTGTGGCTCACCGACGACGCTGGCAACATCAGTCCTGTCACCACCTCGGAGTATCTGCTCGATCGGGTCGCCCCCGACGCGCCGATCGTCACCCCCCCTGCCTCACCCGCTCGGGAGCGTCAGCCCACCTGGGCCATCCAGCTGCTCGAGGCGGCCGCCACCGAGTGCGTGTTCGACGACGGCCGTCCTGAGGCGTGCGGTGCGCTGTACTCGCCGGCTGCTCCGCTCCGCGACGGCACCCACACTCTGGTGGTCACCGCCCGGGATGCTGCCGGAAACGTCTCAGCGCCGGTGACCACCACCTACCTGCTCGACACCGTGGCACCGACCGCTCCGCTCATCACACACACCCCCGGGCCAAGCGGGTGGCATTGGGCGTTTCGCGTCGAGGTGGGAGCCCGGCCCGAGTGCTCGACCGACGGAGACCCCTGGGCCAGCTGCACGAGCCCGCATCCGGGTGGCTCGCCGGGCAGGCCCGTTCGCTTCGAGGTGCGGGCCATCGACAAGGCGGGGAACCGCAGCGCCATCACCGCCGTCACCGTCACCCCGGCCAGCCCGGCCAGCTCTGGCAAGCCGGCCCCCTTCGCGTCCCCGCCGGCCCCCCGGACAGCCCCGGGGTCAGGGCGGTCGGTGACCACCCCACCGGCGCCGGAGGCGCCCGCCAAGAAGGGGGACGCCACAGGCCGCCCGTTGGGAATCGCCATCGCTCCTGAGATCGTTGACGGGGTCACCGCCACCGTGGAGACCAGCGGGGTGATCGGCCGACGGATCCGTCAGCCCGAGGGGTTCTTCGGCAACCCGGTCCGGGAGCTGCTGCAGGCCGCCGCAGAACGAACCACCATCCCCGTGCTGGTGGTGGTGGTCGTGCTCACGTTCCTCGCCGCCCAGAACCGGATCGACCGGCGGGATCCGAAGCTCGCGAACGCCCCCCTCCGCCAAGAGCCCGAGTACATGGAGTTCGAGTGACAGCACGGATGCGATCCGTCCGCCGCCGGGGGCCCGCCACCACCGAGCTGGTGCCCCTGGCCTCCCGAGTCCAGTGGCTGGCCACCCTCCGCATCACCCTGGCGACCCTCGTCCTGCTCGCCCGTTACGCCCTGCCCGACCTTGTGGGCGGATCGGTCGAGAACCTCGCCATGGCCACCGCCCTCTACCTGGCGGCGGAGGCGCTGGCTGAGCTGCTGCGGATCTCGCTCGGGCACGACCGGGGCCTGCTCACGTCGATGCTCCTCGTCGACGGCGTCTACCTCGCCTTCGTCGTGCAGGCGACCGGCGGCCAGGGCAGCGTGCTCCGCTCCCTCGTCACCCTCCACCTCGTGGCCGTGACCCTCCTGGTCTCGTACAGAACCGGCCTCAAGGTGGCCGCCTGGCACCTGATCCTCCTGTTCGTGGTCCAGCACGGGAGCGCCGTCGGCGGCGACGACGGCCGCCGGACGCTGGCCTTCGGGATCAGCGTGCTGCTCATCGGTGCCGGTACCGCGACGTTCAGCGCAGTGAACGAGCGCGAGCTACGGCGACGGCGGAGCGACGTGGAGGCACTGCACGACTTCGCCCTCGCGCTCGACCACGCCCGCCACACGGCGGATGTCGCCGCGGTGCTGGCCGAACGAGCCTCCCTCATCGCCGACCTCTCCGCCTGCCTGGTCATCTCCCATCGCGGCGGAACCGACTCGGTGCTGGCTGCCACCGGCACGGCAGTGGCGGAACCAGGGAGTGTGGTGGAGATCGGTCCGCTATCAAGGCTGGCCCAGGCATGGACCTCGCACGAGACGGTCCTGGTGCGAAGTCTCGAGCCACTCTGCGACCCCTTCCTGTGCGTCGCCATGGGTGGGGCGACCAACGTCGTCATCATCCCGATCTTCAACGACGGGCGACCCGCCGGCGCATTGGTCGCAGCCTTCCAGCGGCTCCGCAACAACCGGGTGGAACGCAACGTGGTGGCCACCGTGGAGCAGCTCACCGCCCACGCCTCACTGGCCCTCCGCAACGCCTGGCTCCTCCACGACGTCGAGGAGCTCGCCGTCACCGACGACCTCACGCGGCTGGCCAACCGCCGGCAGTTCGAGACGGCGCTCCAGAAGGAGCTGGCGACCGCCAAGACCAGTGGGACGCCGGTCGGGTTCATCCTCGTGGACATCGACCGCTTCAAGACCCTCAACGACACCCACGGCCACCTCACCGGCGACGAGGTGCTGCGCCGGGTGAGCGACGTGCTGGTCGGTGTCGCCGAGCTCGGCGACACGGTGGCTCGCTATGGCGGGGAGGAGTTCGCGCTGGTCCTGCCGGGACGGGACCCGATGGCCACGGCCGCGGTGGCCGAGCGGGCCCGGCTCGCCATCGAGACCCTCCGCTCGCCGGCCCGGGTGACGGCCAGCTTCGGCGCCTGCTCCTACCCGGCCGATGCCGCCGACGGGCCTGCGCTCATGCGGGCGGCCGACGAGGCCATGTACGAGTCGAAGCGGTCCGGCCGCAACCGGGTGACCAGCGCGGCGGGACGAGGTACCGGCTGGCTGGACCTCCCGTGGCGGGCGCTCGAGTGGGAGGGCGACCCGATCATGGTGAAGCCCACCTCCGACGCCGTTCGCTAGGCCGTCTCCGGTCCCCCGAAGCGCTCGAGCAGCTCGGCCTGCTGGTCGTCGGTGACCTTGGCGAAGAGCACCGACGGCACGGTCAGCGGATGGCCCGGCGGAAGCATCGCCAGCTCCGCGGCCATGGCAGCGGCGTCGGGCCATACGGGCGGCGGTGCACCCAGGGCCTGCAGCACGATGTCAGCGGACGAGGGCACCACAGGCAGGGCCAGCACGGACAGCACGCGGAGCACGTTGATCACCGTGCGGAAGGTGACGGCCGCCGCGTCGGGATCGGCCTTCACGACCTTCCATGGCTCCGACTGCTCCCAGTAGGCGTTGGCGAGCGCCCACCCGCGGCGGATCTCCGCCGCCGACTTCCGCAGCTCCTTGGCGGCCAGGAGGTCGGTGCACCCGGCCACCACCGCAGCCAGGTCGGCGACCAGCTGCTCCTCACGAGGGCCAGGGGTGCCGCCGCCGGGGACGACGGGGCCGTAGTGCTTGGCCGAGAGGGTGAGGCACCGGTTCACGAGGTTCCCGTAGGCGTCGGCCAGGTCCTTGTTGACGGCGACGGTGAAGCCATCCCAGGTGAAGCTGGCGTCGCTCGACTCGGGGGCGTTGGCGAACAGGTACCAGCGCCAGAGGTCGGCAGGAAAGGTGTCGAGAGCCTGGTCCATGAACACCCCCCGACCCTGGCTGGTGGAGAACTTGCCCCCGTAGTAGGTGAGCCAGTTGAAGGCCTTGATCTGATCGGCACGCTGCCACGGCTCGCGCGACCCGATGAGGGTGACGGGGAACGAGACCGTGTGGAAGGGGACGTTGTCCTTGGCCATGAACTGCGTGTACTCGACATCGTCCTGGTCGAACCACCAGTCCCGCCAGCTGCGCCCCGGTTCCTGATCGGCCCACTCGGCGGTGGCACCGAGGTACTCGATGGGGGCGTCGAACCAGACGTAGAACACCTTGTCCTCGAAGCCCGGGCGATCGATCACGGGCACGCCCCAGTCGAGGTCGCGGGTGATCCCGCGATCGTGGAGGCCCTCGGTCAACCACTTCCGGGCGATCGACAGCGTGAGGGCCGGCCAGGTGTCGGCATGGGCCTCCACCCACTCGGCCACCTCGTCGGCCAGCAGCGACTGGCGCAGGAACAGGTGCTTGGTCTCCCGGACCTCGAGGTCGGTGCTGCCCGACACTGCGGAGCGAGCCTCGATGAGATCGGTGGGATCGAGGACCCGGGTGCAGTTCTCGCACTGGTCGCCTCGGGCGGCGGTGTAGCCGCAGTGGGGGCAGGTGCCCACGATGTAGCGGTCGGGCAGGAACCGCCCGTCGGCCGGCGAGTACACCTGCTTGGTGGTGCGCTCCTCGAGGAAGCCCTCCTCCTCCAACCGGCGGGCGAAGTGCTGGGTCAGCTCCCGGTTCTGAGGCGACGAGCTCCGGCCGAAGTGGTCCCAGCTGAGGGCGAAGCGCTCGCCGATCTCGCGCTGGCGCTCGTGCTGGATCCGGCAGTACTCCGCCACCTCGAGGCCAGCCTCCTTGGCCGCCAGCTCGGCCGGGGTGCCGTGCTCGTCGGTGGCACAGATGAACAGGACCTCCTCGCCCTGCAGGCGCAGGAACCGGGCGTAGATGTCGGCCGGCAGCATCGACCCGATCAGGTTCCCCAGGTGCTTGACGCCGTTGATGTACGGCAGGGCGCTGGTGATCAGGTGCCTGGTCATGAGGCTCAGGAGGCTACCGGCGGGCCCGGCCCGCCCCCTCCGGGTTGCTCAGCGGCGGGGCACGACCAGCCGGGCCAGCCCCGTCGCCGCAGCGACCACCAGGGCGGCCGCCGACGACCGTGTGAGCGTCACCCGCTGTCGGTGGCGACGCCGCAGCCGCTCCAGGTCCGCCGGCCGCGGAGGCAACCCCGGAAGATCAGGCCGAACCGGGTCGTCCACCGGTTCCGCCCGGTCGAGCGTGGGGGGCCAGGGGCCCCGTTCGGTGGCGAAGGCGGCACCCAGCCAGGCCCTGTCGCCGGGATCCTGGTCGGTGGGCTCCACGAACCACCACTCCATCAGGGCCCGCTCGGGGGTGAGGTCGAGGATGCCGTACCCCCGGCGGGTGACGTCGGCCCAGCGAACGTGGTCCAGGCGTCGCACCATGCCGTCCAGCAGCCGCCAGGCGCCGGGGAGGCGCCCGCGGCCCATGGGCTTGGACGCGGTGGCGGGCACCGTCATCTCCACCGCTACGGGCTGGTCGCTCGCGTCGCAGGGTCCGTGGAAGGCCCAAGCGGAGTGGATGTCGCCCGAGAGGAGCACGCTCCTGCCACCGTTCCGGCCGCGACGGGCGAGCGCCGCGACGAGCCGCTCCTGCTCGGCGGGGTAGCCGTCCCACTGGTCGTCGTGCAGCACCTGCCCGTCGAGCACGGCGTAGCCGTTGGGGAGCAAGA
The DNA here is from genome assembly GCA_963795165.1 of uncultured Microthrixaceae bacterium. Classification (GTDB taxonomy): domain Bacteria; phylum Actinomycetota; class Acidimicrobiia; order Acidimicrobiales; family VFJN01; genus VFJN01. The sequence goes on from CAWCGT010000001.1 coordinate 2,236,061, forward strand.
CGTTGATGCCGGGGAGGGCCGGCACGGGGAGGGTCACGTCGTTGACCACCACACCGCTGGCCACCACCGCCCAGGGGCGGTCGACGTCCGCCAGCCGCTCCTGCAGCCACGCTCGCTGGTCGTCGCCGAGGAGGGAGCGATCGGGGTCGTCCAGCGCCGGAGCCCCCTCGTCACCGGCCTGCTGGTCGCGCCCGCTCAACCGGGTGTCGAGGAGCAGCACCTCGGCCAGGTCGGCGATGGGGACCGAGCGCCAGGTGCGGGTCGGGTCCCGGGCATCGGTCAGTCGCTGGGGCAGCCACTCTTGCCGGGCCCGGGCGGCGGCGCGGGCCCGATCGGACCAGGCGCCGTCCTCGTCGTCGTCGTGCTTCTTGGCGCCGGTCGTCCAGCAGTTGTCGGCCACGTCGTGGTCGTCGAGGACGGCCACCATCGGGTGGCGGAGATGCAGGGCCTGGGCGTCAGGGTCCAGCCGGATCTGGGCCAGCCGGGAGCGGTAGTCGTCCAGGGAGCGGCAGGGCCGGGGCGGCGCATGGTCCCGTGGGCCGGCGGACCCATCGTCCTCGTAGATGTAGTCGCCGAGGTGCACCACCAGGTCGACCTCTCGCTCGGCAAGGGCGCGGTAGACGCCGAGGGGCGCCACCGAGTAGCGGGCGCAGCTCGCCAGCCCGAGGCGCAGCCGATCGGCCGGCGCCGCGGGCAGGGTTCGGGTGCGCCCCACCGGTGAGCGGTTCCCCTCCGCCTCGAAGGCGTAGAAGTAGGTGGTGGCGGGGCGGAGCCCGGTGGCGTCGACCACTGCGGTGTGATCGTCCTCGGCGTGGGCGGTCACCTGGCCGGAGGCCACCACGCGGGTCAGCTCGGCGTCCTCCGCCAGCACCCACCCGAGCGGCGACGACGCCGGGGCGCGCGTCCACAGCAGCACGGAGGTGGCGGTGGGGTCGAAGGACGCCACACCGTGACGGAACTGGGTGCGCACGGGCGCCTCGCCTACCCGTCGGCAGCGCCGTCTAGCCTGAGGTCGTCTTGACCCCGAGCGCGCGAACGCCCCACCTTCCTCCGGAGCGACCGGTTCCTCGCCCGTTCGGTCGCCCGCCCGGTAGTCCGCTTCCTCCACATCGAGGCCTCCGGCGGCATCCTCCTCGCGGTCGCCGCGATCGTGGCGCTGGTGTGGGCCAACTCGCCATGGTCGGCGGCCTACGAGGACCTCTGGCACACCGAGCTCACCATCGACCTGGGCGGTCGGGTGATCAGCGAGGACCTGCTGCACTGGATCAACGACGGGCTGATGACCCTCTTCTTCTTCGTCATCGGCCTGGAGATCAAGGACGAGCTCACCACCGGGCAGCTCAACTCGGTTCGCCGGGCCGCCGTGCCGGTGGCCGGGGCCGTCGGCGGGATGGTCGTGCCGGCCGTCCTGTACCTCGCCTTCAACGCCGGCGGCGACGGATCAGCGGGGTGGGGCATCCCGATGGCCACCGACGTGGCCTTCGCGCTCGGGGTGCTGGCGCTGCTGGGGCGCCGGGTGCCCGCCGAGCTGAAGGTCCTGCTTCTCGGCCTGGCCATCGCCGACGACATCGGCGCCATCGTGGTGATCGCGGCGTTCTACAGCACCGGCATCGAGGGCACCTGGCTGGCGGCGGCGGGGGCGGGTCTGCTCCTCATGGTCGTCCTGCAGAAGGCGGGCGTCCGGTACGTGCCCGTGTATGTGGTGCTCGGCTCCGGGATCTGGCTGGCCACCTTCGAGTCCGGCGTGCACGCCACCATCGCCGGCGTGGCCCTCGGCCTCCTCGCCCCGTCCAAGGCGTTCCTGCCCGAGCCCGACGCCGACCGGATCGCCGGTGAGCTCTCCGCCGACCGCCACGTGACGGCGGGTGAGGTGCGGGCCATCTCCTTGGGGCTCCGCGAGGCGGTCCCGGTGACCCAGCGGTTGCAGGACCTTCTCCACCCCTACACCAGCTACGTGATCGTCCCGCTGTTCGCGCTGGCCAACGCCGGCGTGGCGGTCTCGGGAGACTCGCTGGCCGACGCCGCCTCCGTCGCCCGTGACCATCGGGATCGTGGTGGGCCTGGTGGTGGGCAAGCTGGTCGGCGTGGCCGGCGCAATCCTGCTGGCCACCAGCATCGGCTTCGGGCGCCTTCCGCACGGCGTGCACCCGCGCCACGTGGTGGGCATGGCCGGCCTGGCCGGGATCGGCTTCACCGTGTCCATCTTCGTGGCCGGGTTGGCCTTCGACGGCCCCGAGATCACCGACCAGGCCAAGATCGGGGTCCTGGTGGCCTCGGTCCTGGCCGCGGTCGTGGGCAGCGCCATCCTGCTGCCGGGGAAGACGGCGTCCCCAATGACGGAGGCCGATGACGGCGCGGGGTCTGCCCCCGCCTGAGGCGTGGGAGCATGGCGCCGATGAGCGCCAGCGTCCGACTGCCGCGGGCCCGTGTGGTGCTGGGAGCGCTCGTGGGCGCCGGGCTCGCCATCGCCCTGGCGGGACGGATCCACGCCCCCGTCGGCCCGTTCGACACCACGGTGGTGGCTCGCCCCTCGCTGCATGGGATCAGCACGGTGCGGTTGGCGCCACTGGGGAGCATCGAGCTCGACACGCACCGATCGCCGGTCTCCATCGAGCTGCGGGTGGACGAGCTCCGGCAGGAAGAGGCCGAGCGGATCGCCCGCAACCCGGCTGTCCTGGAGCGGCTGGAGGACGACATCGCCGGCGACGCCGAGGCGGCGTTGCTGGAGCTGCTGCTCCGCGTGCTGGTGGTGGGCACGATCGGTGGGGTGGCCGGGGCCCTCGTGGTGCGGCGCGCCTGGCGGGTGGCGGTGGGCGGGGCCGCCGTCGGTGCGGTCGTCACGGGGCTCCTCATCGGGATCACCGCGGCCACCTTCGAGCCCGAAGCCGTCGCCGAACCCCGCTACAGCGGTCTCATCGCAGTGGCGCCCAGCGCCGTGGGCGACGTCGAGGCCATCGTGGAGCGCTTCGACGACTACCGAGCGCAGCTCACCGACCTGGTGGGCAACGTGGTCACCCTCTACGAGACGGCCCAGGGCCTCCCCGACCTCGACCCGGGCGACAACACGGTGCGGGTGCTCCACGTCAGCGACATCCACAACAACCCGCAGGCCTACGACCTCATCGACCAGCTGGTCAGGCAGTTCGGTGTGGACGCGGTGTTCGACACCGGTGACACCACCGACTGGGGCTCGGACTCCGAGAGCCGCCTCGTCGAGCGCATCGGTGACGTCGGGGTGCCCTACGTGTGGGTCCGCGGGAACCACGACTCGCGGCGGGTCCAGGCGGCGGTGGCTGCGCAGGAGGGCGCGGTGGTCCTCGACGGATCAGCTCGGGAGGTGGCCGGCATCCGGGTGTGGGGCATCGGCGACCCCCGCTACACCCCCAACAAGGACCAGCCGACCGGACAGGACGTGGAGCGCGACCAAGCCGAGGCCTTCGCCGCCGAGGTGGACAAGCGCCTGAGCCGGGCCGGGGCAGTCGACGTGGTGCTGGTGCACGATCGCCGGATGGCCACCGAGATCGGCGACGACGTCCCGCTCGTGCTGGCCGGCCACACCCATCAGCCCCGGCAAGCCGAGCTGGGCGACGCCATCCTGCTCACCGAGGGGTCCACCGGCGGAGCCGGGCTCCGAGGTCTCCAGGGCGAGGAGCCCGAGCCGCTGACCGCCTCCATCCTGTACTTCGACCCCGACACCGACCGGCTGGTGGCCTACGACCGCATCACGGTCCGAGGCATCGGCACGGCCGGGGTCCGGATCGAGCGCCATGTGATCGACGCACGCGAACCCGACGAGCCCTGACCGACCCGGAGCTCACGGGCGGTGGCCCACTTCGGCGTGGGCGACCCCGTCGAGCTGCCACTGCTTGGTGCCTGCTCCGTCCTCCACCGTCACCGTGGCGGTGGCGCGCTCGCTGTTGGTGCAGGTGGCGGTGGCCCCGTCGGGGTCCACGTAGCGGAGCGCCACCGAGGCGCCCTCGGGCAGCCGCACGTCGACCTGGAGGCGACACCCGCCCGTGCGCCCCCGCACCTGGAACCCCGATGGGCCCAGGGTGGTGCGGAACCGGGGGGCGGCCAGGAGCGGACGAGCGGGCCAGTCGGGGTGCCCGGCCCGGCGGAGCTGCACCAGGGCAAGCGGCGGGATCCGCCGGAGGGCGCGACGACGGGCGGAGGCCGTCACGATCTCCAGCACGCCCTCGCCGTCGAGGTCGGCGTGGAGCCAGCCCCAGCGCTCGGCGCTCCCGTGGCCGTAGATGCGGGCCAGCGCACCGTGCCCAGAGAGCGGGATGGTCCGGCCTGCGCTCACCACCGCTCCGGTGAAGGCACCGGCCGGGACCGGCACCACCTGGGCACCGGGCAGGAGCTCCCGTTCCCAGACCGCCTTGGGGAACGTGAACAGCGGGGGTCCACCTCCCTCGTAGGCGAGGTTCCAGCCCAGCGTTCCGGCCGACCCGTTGATGTGCCCGGGGCCGAGCTGGCACCCGTCGGCGACGTGCCAGGCCCCCTCGGGTGGCGTGGTGACGGGTCCGGGGCCGAACCGCTCGGTGACGGGTGCCCGACCCGGCTCGAAGAGCACCGTCCAGCCGTGGGCGTAGGGCGCCGTCCCGTCGTGGGGCGCGACCGTCTCGTGGTGCACCCAGAGGCCGGTGCCCGACGCCGCGTCGGTGCAGGTGGCGTACCAGACCTCCGTGCGCCCCGGCTGCCCCCGCCAGCGGGCTCGGCCGAGCGAGTCGGCGGTGATCGAGCTCATCTCAGCGCTGGTCGTAGCTGGCGAGCATCGACAGCAGGTCGATCTCCCGCTGGCGGACGGGCTCGTCGAGCCAGGCACCGTCGCGGGCGCACCAGCAGCCGGTCGTCGAGGAGCTTCCCGGACAGCGCGCTGCGAGCGGTGGCGCCGCAGTACTGGAGGATCCAGGCGCGCCGGTGGCGGTCGGTGCGTGTTGGGTCCGCTGCGGTGCAGCAGCAGCGACGAGAAGACCAGCACCGACCCCTGGGGCACCGGCACCGGCACCCCGTCGACGGCGGGGCCGTCGTGGCCCACCCGGAACGGCCCGGCGCCGTTGCGGTGGGCGAGCGTGCCCTGCCGGTGGCTCCCCGGGATCACCCACAGGCAGCCGTTGTCCACCTCGGCGTCGTCGAGAGCCAGCCAGCAGGTGAGGTACTCCTCGGGCACGAGCGGCGTGTAGCCGTTGTCCTGGTGCCACGGAAGCTCGGTGCGAGCGTGGGGCGGCTTGGCCACCGCCTGCTCCCAGTAGAGCCGGGCGTCGTCTGTGCCCAGCAGCCGCAGCACGATGGGGGCCCAACGCCGGTCGGTGGCCACCGCGGTGAGGGCATCGCTGGCCAGGTGCATCATCGGCCGGTAGGACAGCGGCCCGTCGGCCGTCTCCCCGAGCGGCGAGCTCGAAGGCCGCCTCCTCCACGTGCCCGACGATCTCGTCGCACTCGGCCGGGGTGAAGACGTCGGGGATGGTGACGTAGCCCTGCGTACGGAACGCCGCGACGTCGGCGTCGGCGATGACGGCGGTGCTCACGCCGCCTGCTTCACCAGGGCAGCGGGGACGGGGATCCCGAAGGGGCCGAGCCCGATGCTGGCCATGCGCCGAGTGTGCCCGGCCAGCAGGGCCCGGAGCAGGTCGTCCGGCCGACCCAGGCGCAGGAAGGCCACGAGGGGGGTGGCGCCCGACCGGCCGCTCCAGAGCATGTGGAGCAGCATCCGCCGCGAGGCCCGGGCCGCCCGGCGGCGGCCATCCGGGGTGGTGTCGAGCACGATGCGCAGGTCCTCGGCGGCGGCGGCTTCGTGGCCCACCTCGTCCTCGATCACCCCGTCGATGAACGCCGCCGTCTCGGGATCGACCACGGTGCGAAGCCACTGGAGGAGGTCGTCGGCGATGCCCTCGCCGAGGTACCCGTACACGGCCTCGTCCACGGGGTCGCCGGCTCGGCCGCCGTGGTAGCGGTCGAGGGCTTCACGGTACGGGCGCATGGCCCGATCCGGATCGGCTCCCATCGCCTCGAGCCGGGCCACGAACCCCTTGTGGTGGCGCAGCTCCTCGGCGGCCACCGTGCGGTAGCGGCGACGCACGGCGGGGTCGTCGGTGGCTGCCGCCTCCGCCTTGGCCCCCTCGTAGGCCTTCAACTCCCCGTAGGCGACGGCCCCCAGGACCTGGATCAGTGCTGTCTGCTTCATGTTCCCTCCGATCGGGGCCGAAGCCCGTCGAGCAGGAGCGTGACGACGAAGTCGGCCACCTCGTCGGCTGGCAGGCCGTCGTCGGTGGCCAGGCGGCGCAGCGCGAGCTGGCCGATGAGGGCCGCCACCGAGAAGGCGATCATCCGCGGCGGCGGCGTCGATGACGTAGCCCGGCGACCTGGGCCGCCGCGATGGTCTTCTCGATGTCGGCGATGAAGCCCTCGTAGATGCCCGGCCAGGTGGCGGTCGAAGCGGTCGCCGAGCACCAGCGAGTCCCGGAAGAGGAGCGTCACCACGTCGCGGTCGGCCTCGAAGAACTCGAAGGTGGCCCGCACCGAGCGAGCGGAAGAGGTCCTCGCCGTCGGCCGTCGGCGAGCTCGTCGACGGCGCGCGTCGATGTGGGCTCGCAGGGCCCGTCTCCTGGTCGTCCATGAGGGCGTGGAAGAGGGCGTCCTTCGACTCGAAGTACCAGTAGACCGAGCCGTAGGAGATCCCGGTGGCCTTGGCGACGTCGCCGATGGTGGTGGCGTGGAAGCCCTTGGCCGCGAACGCCGCCTTGGCGGCGGCGAGGATCGCGACCCGGCGCTGCTCCTTGGCGTCGTCGCCGACGGCGCGGGCCGGCGGCGGCGGGTCATCAGCCGGCCCGCGCCCGTCACGGTCGACCGGCCCGGTGCCGTCGGGCGGCCACGAGCCGACGCCATCTTCGAGCGGGCATCTCGAGGCTGCGCAGGATCCCCGACACCATGCGCCACAGTGCCGATGGCGCCCGACGAGCTCGAGCAGCACCTCGGGGTCGGCGCTGACGTGCTCGACGCACTGCGGCCCAGGTGGCGGCGGCTGATGGCGCCCTCGGCGAGGGTCTCGTCGGTGGCGGCCAGCACGGCGCGGTCGGCGGGCCCGAAGCCGGATGGCTGCGCCAGTCGCGCACGGCGAGCAGGTCGGCCTCGGGCGACCTTCAGCTGCAGGGCGATGCGCCAGTGCTGCGTCCACTCGTAGTCCGACTCGGTGGCCCAACCGCAGCCGCATGATCACCAGCTCGCGCAGGCGGTGGTCGAGGCGGCTCTCCCACAGCAGGCCCATGAGCAGGTCGCCAGAACCAACGGGCCAGCGGCGGGTGGTGGAGCAGCACCCGGAACACGTTGAGGTCGACGGCCAGCTCGGAGATGCCCGCGCGTCGGCGGCGGCCTTGGCGTCGTCGACGGTCGAGGAGGGGGAGCCGCGGGGTGGCGGTCATGGCACCAGCACCCCGTGCACGGGCGGGAGGTCGTCGGTGCTCGCCGGCCATGGTGCGCACGAGGTCCTCGGCGCCGTCGAGGTCGGCGCAGCGGCGGGGCAGGTCGGCGAAGGGGTAGCGGCCCGAGGCCAGCAGGTCGAGCGCGGCCCGGTAGGCGGCCACGTCGACGCCCGAGGGCGCCGAGGATGCGCAGCTCCTTGTAGACGATCAGGTCGGGCCAGAAGCCGGGCGGTGTCGGCGCGTGCCGCGGGTGCCTGCGAGCACGACGGTGCCGCCGGTGCGGGCCAGGTCGAGCGCCTGGGCGAAGGCGGCGGGCGCCTTGGCGGTGACGTCGACGACCACGTCGGCCAGCCCGCCGGTGGCGTCGCGCAGGGCGTCGGACGGGGTCGGTGGTGCTGACGTCGACGGCGAGGTCGGCACCGAAGTCAGCGGCGCAGCGCCAGCCGCTCGGCGTCGCGTGGGCCGACACCGGTGATGAGCACGAACCCGGCGCCGGCCTCCTTCGCCGCCGCGCAGGCCGACAGGCCGCGGATGCCGGGGCCGAGCACCGCGACGACGTCGCCGGGCTGCGTGTCCGGGCACGGTGACGCCCCAACGGATGCCGGCGCCGAGCGGGTTGAAGAGCGGTGGCCACGACGGGGTCGAGCGCCGGCGGGCACGGGCAGCAGCATGCGAGTCGGGGGCGAGGTACTGGTGCTCGGCGTAGCCGCCCCACAGCCCCGGGGCCTTGTCGACGGGGATGAAGCCGTACATGTCGCGCATGCCGTGGCGCTCGCAGCGTCGGTACAAGCCCGGCCTCGCACGCCGGGCAGGTGCCGGCACGACTGGAACACCTCGACCGCCACCCGGTCGCCGACCGTCACGCCCCAGCGCTCGGCGGCCGCGCGGACCGACGCGCCTCGATGATGCCGACGGACTCGTGGCCGGGCACGAACGGCGAACCCGGCCGGGAGGGCGCCGGTGTACTGCTCGTGGTCGGTGCCGCACAGCCCGCACGCCTCGATGCGCAGCAGCCCGTCGTCGTCGCCGATCTCGGGCAGCGCGAAGGTCGCGCTCCTCCAGATGGCGGGGCTCGTCGAGCACCAGGGCGCTGGGCCACGCTCACGCCGCGGACGGGCACCCGGGCCAGCCGCCCGAGGACCGCCTCGGCCTCCTCGACGACGCTGCGGACGATGTCGCCGGCCGGGGTGACGGCGCCGATGCCGCCGACGGCCTGACCGGCCGGGTAGCACTCCACGCTCCGGGTCGACGCCCTCGGTGTCCTCGTCGCCGCCGAGGTGGAACACCCCCTCCTTCATGGCGTGGACGGCCTGCATCGGGAAGCGCTGGAGGTCTTCGGTCCGCTCCTCCCACTCGGTCGGTGTAGCGCGTTGCGGATCACCCGCATCGTCTTGCCGGAGTAGGCCCGGCTGATGACGGTGCCGTCCTCGGCCGCCTCGCACCAGCGCCTCCTTGAAGCCGCGCACCCCCTGCGCCTCGGGGGTGGCGATGAAGCGGGTGCCCATCCAGATCGCCGTCGGCACCGAGCGCCAGCGCGGCGGCCAGGCCCCGCCCGTCGAAGATGCCGCCGGCGGCGACCACCGGCACCTCGGCGCCCACCGCGTCGACGATGAGCGGCACGAGCGGCAGGGTGGCCACCTGACCGGTGTGGCCGCCGCCCTCGGTGCCCTGGGCGATCACCAGGTCGCAGCCGGCGTCGACGGCCTTGCGGGCGTGGACGACCTTGCCGCACATGTTGGCCACCAGCACGCCGTGGCGGTGGCAGAGCTCGACCGCTTCGGCGGGCACGCCGAGACCGGCCACGAACACCGATGCACCGCCCTCGATGAGGAGCTCCACCTGGGCCACCATGTCGCCGGGCATGGCGGTGAGCAGGTCGACGCCGAAGGGGCGGTCGGTGGCGGCCCGGACGGCGGCGATCTCCTCGCACCATCTGGTCGTTGGTCATCACCGAGGCGCCGAGGCAGCCGAAGCCACCGGCGGCGGACACGGCCGAGGTGAGGCGGTGGTACGACACCCCGCCCATGCCGGCCAGCATCACGGGGTGCTCGATGCCGAGGGTCTGGGTCAGCCGGGTCTGCAACGCCATGGGTGTGCCTCCTGGGCAGGGTGGGTCGGCCCCATCCAACTTGTTGACTGATATGTCAGTCAAGTACTCCCTCAGACGATCCGATACGTCTGCACGGCGTGGGCCACCACGGCACCCTCGGCGTCGGTGGCGGTGATCTCCGTGAAGGTCAGCTCCCGCCCTCGACGCACCGTGCGGGCGTGGCACACCAGGTCCGACCGCTTGGCCGCCCCCACGTACTGGATGCTCATGGCGATGGTCGACGCGCGGGCCCCCTTGTCGAAGTCGTGGTTCGACCACGCCGCCCCCGCGCCGGCGGTGTCCATGACCGAGGCGATCACGCCGCCGTGGAAGAAGGTGCCGTCGTTGGTGAGGTCGGCGCGGAACGGCAGGCGCAGCACCACGTCGTCGGGCTCGTAGCGGTCGAACACCACCCCGAGTCCGGCGAGGAAGGGCGTGGTGGGCATGAGGTCGCGCACGGCGAGTCGGCGGCGCTGCTGCTCGTCGTCGGTCAGCGGCTCGGTGGACATGGCGGTGGGGCGCTCCTTGACGTTGGCGGTCGCACCGAAGTTATCTTGACTGATGCGTCAATCAGGGGCCCGGGAGGAGCGAGACCTCCGGGTGGTCGTGATCGGCGCCGGGATGGCCGGCATCCTCGCCGCCATCCGGCTGCGCGATGCGGGGATCCACGACGTCGTCATCTTCGAGAAGGCCGAGCGCCTCGGGGGCACGTGGCGGGAGAACACCTATCCCGGTGTGGCCTGCGACGTCCCGTCCCACCTCTACAGCTACTCCTTCGCCCCCAACCCCGACTGGTCCCACGTCTTCTCACCGGGTCAGGAGATCCAGGCCTACTTCGAGCAGGTGGCGGCCGAGCACGGCGTGGCCGACCTCGTTCGCTACGGCACCGAGGTGCGACGGCTGACGCATGCCGGTAGCGGCTGGGAGATCGAGACCGCGGCAGGCGACACCGACCGCGCCGACGTGGTCATCGCCGCCACCGGGGTGCTGCACCACCCGGCCGAACCCGGCATCGAGGGGCTCGACCGGTTCGAGGGGGCCTGCTTCCACAGCGCCCGCTGGGACCACTCGGTCCCGCTCGAAGGCGCCCGGGTGGGCGTGGTGGGGACCGGCTCCAGTGCCGTGCAGATCACCGGGGCGATCGTCGACCACGTCGGCGAGTACCGCCTCTTCCAGCGCACGGCCGCAGTGGGTCCTGCCCCGTCCCCAACCCGCCGGTGGAGGACGAGGAGCGGCGACATGCTGCGCCGACGATGCCAGCGCCATCGCCGCCCGGCGAGCCCACCTCAGCCACACCTTCGAGGAGAGCTTCGCCGATGCGGTCGTCGACGCCGACTCGCCGCAGCTCCAGGTCATCCAGGACCTGTGCCGGGCCAACCTGGAGGACAACGTCGCCGACCCCGAGCTGCGCGAGCGGCTGCGCCCCGACCACCGGGCGGCGTGCAAGCGGCTGATCGTGTCGCCGGGGTTCTACGAGGCCATCCAGCGACCGAGCGCCCACCTGGTGACGTCGCCCATCGCGCGCGCCGAGGCAGGCGGCCTCCGCACCGCCGACGGGGAGCTGCACGAGCTGGACGTCTTGGTGCTGGCCACGGGGTTCCGCGTCGATCGGTTCCTCCGTCCGATCGAGGTGACCGGCCGCGACGGCGTGTCCCTCGACGAGGTGTGGGCCGAGCGGCCCTCCGCCTACCTCGGCCTGTCGGTGCCGGACTTCCCGAACCTGTTCCTCCTCAACGGCCCCAACGGCCCGGTGGGCAACTTCTCCCTGATCGAGGTGGCCGAGCTGCAGATGGCCTACGTGCTCGAGCTGCTCGAGCTCGTGCGGCGCGGCCACTGCCGGGAGGTGGTGGCCAACCCCGAGGCAGCCGACCGCTTCGAGGCCGAGCGGGTGGAGGCAGCCCAGCACACCGTGTGGGTCACCGGGTGCCGGAGCTGGTACCTCGACGACCGGGGCATCCCAGCCGCCTGGCCGTGGACCTTCGGCCGCTTCCGCGAGGTCATGGCCCACCCCGACCTCCACGACTTCGAGCTGGCTGGCTCCCCCGCGCCCGTGTCAGGATGACCGACCCCATGCCGATCACCCGACGCCACCTCCTCGCCGGCGGCGGTGCTCTGGCCGTGACCTTCGTGCTCCACCCGGTGCACCCCCTGGCGGCCGGGGCGGCACCGACGTCACCCGCCGGGGGAGGTGACCCGGTGCGCGCGGTGCTGGCCGCCTACGTGTCCACCCTGGTGCCCGGGCCGGACGACGACCCGGACGGCACGCCGGGCGCGGTGGAGGCCGGGGCGGTCGAGCAGCTCGAGGCGCAGGTGCCCTACGTCATCCCGCTCATCGTCACCGACGTGACCGCCGCCGCCCTGGCCACCCATGGCCAAGCCCTTCGAGCCGTGCTCGACTACCCCGACCGGGAGGCTCTGCTCGTCGAGGCGCCTTCGCCGATCCCCAGCGGTCGCCCTACCACCTCATCGCCCTGGCGGTCGGGGCCGGCACCTTCTACGGCGACTTCCGCAACCGGGTCGGCGGCGACCCACCTCGGGTTCCCCGGTCCGTCCGACGGCTACCTCGCCACCTACACCGACCGCACGGGTCACGGTCAGCCGCAGGCCGACGCGGTGCCCGCCTGATGGCCGACCGCGTCGACGTCGCCGTCATCGGCTCCGGGTTCGGCGGGGCCATCACCGCCTTCCGCTACGCGGCAGCCGGGCTGCGGGTGCTGGTGCTCGAGCGGGGCCTGCGGATCGCCGACGCCGACCTCCGCCAGAGCCAGGCCCCCGACGACCTGTTCCGCGTCTACACCCGCTACCAGTCCACCTTCATCGGCGGCGACGGCGACACCGGTCTCGACGTGCTCACCGGCACGGTGTTCGGCGGCGGGCTCGATCGTCTACTCCGGCGCATCGCTGCGGGCGCCGTCGTTCGTGTTCGACCGCACCGGCAGCCGACGACCAGCCGCTCTGGCCGGCCGACATCACCCGAGCCGACCTCGATCCCCACTACGCGACGGTGGAGGCCAACCTCCCGGTCACCCAGCTGGTCTGGCGGACCGACGACCCTGACGAAGCCTGGCGGCAGGTGCCCCGCCGCGGCTCGGCCTGGGCCAAGGTGATGGGCGACGCCGGCCACCAGGTGCTGCCCATCCGCCAGGCGGTGCAGGACTGCGTGCACTGCGGCTGGTGCAACGCCGGCTGCCGGTTCGGCGCCAAGCGCGACCTCACCAAGAGCTACCTGCCGGCGGCCGAGGCGTCTCGGCGCCACCGTCCGCTCCGGCGCTCGAGGTGCGGCGGGTCGACCGGCTCGCTCGACCGCTGGCAGGTGCTCGGCGTGCCTCGCACCGGCCCGGGGCCGCTTCGACGTCGGCGCCGAGGCCGTGCTCGTGGAGGCCGACCACGTGGTGCTGGCCGGCGGGCACGATCGCCAGCACCCTCCTCCTGCAAGCGCAGCGGCATCGACCAACCCGCACCTCGGCCGCCACGTCTCCGGCAACGCCGACCTGCCGATCGCCGCGTTCCTCGCCGAGCCCACCGACGGCTACCAGGGCGTGGCCATGGACACGGTGACCTTCGACTTCCTCCGCCCCGAGACGACCGGACCGCATGCCGCCGACAAGTTCATCGTCATCTCACAGCACATGCTCCCGCTGTCCACGCTCGTGTGCGGCTACGGCGACGGCGGCCCGCCCGACGCATGGGGACTGGCCCGCAAGCACGCGCTACGCAGACTTCGGGCAGCACTTCGTCGGCTTGGCCGTGATCGGCCTCGACGAGCAGGAGGGCACCATCGAGGGGCCGGAGGTGCACGCCAGCGACGGCGTGCGGCTGCTCCCGCTGCGCTACCCGGTGTCGCCAACGACCCAGGCCGTGTGGGACCGGGCCAAGCAGGTGTGCCGCGACGCGGTGGAGGCAGCGGGCGGCACGTTCGTCGACCTGGCGCGCGAGCTGGCCAACCCGCAGACGGCTCACCCCCTCGGCGGGGCCCGCATGGCGGCGATCCGGCCGACGCCGGCGTCGTCGATCGCGACGGCTTCGTGCACGGGGTCGAGGGCCTGTCCGTGCTCGACGGGGCCATGGTGCCGTCCAGCCTCGGCGTGAACCCGTCGCTCACCATCGCAGCGCTGGTGGAGCGGGCCATGGCCAAGCGCGTCACCGACCTCGGCCGCCCCGACGCGGCCACCCTCCGGCCGGCCGACGTGCTGGCCGGTCGTCGTCCGACGGCGCCCCGACGACCCACCTCGCCCCCCGCCGCCGCCCCCATCGTCGGCTCCCGCCTTGCCCGGCGGGCGCCTGCCCGCCACCGGAGGCGGGGTGCCGGTGGCACCGGCCGCCGGGGCGCTGGCCGCCGGGTTGACGCTGGCCCGCATCGCCCGCCGCACCCCTCCCCCACCCCCAACCGAGGAGCCCGACCCGTGAACCGCCTTCGTCCGCCTTGCCAGCGCCGCCGTCGGCCTCGGCCTGCTGGTGACCGCTACGTCGACTGCCGGGGCGCCAGACGCCCCGAGCCCTACCACGACCCGCCGTTCACCTGCGAGGTCATCGACTACGGCACCGAGCCTCCCACCCTCCCGGCCCCGGCCGACGACCCGCTCTGCGTCCGGTACGACAAGACCAACATCACGGTGAGCACCCTCGGGGTCGTCGACTTCCTCGGCGCCGAGCCGGGCCGGGTCGGCATCGTGGCGGGCAAGTGCAGCTACTGGCAGCAGGACCAGCTGGGTCATCCGAGCGTCACCCGACACGGCACCGCTCGCTGGCCTGGAACGGCTCCTACTGGTACGACGCCCGCACCGGCACGGGGGCCGGCGTGCTGCGGGACCTGCGGGTGGCCGACCAGCCCGCCAGCGCCGAGGCGTTCATCGGCGCCCTGGCCCTCGTCATCGGTGAGGAGCAGGCCAACGCGCTCCGGGAGTACGCGGACGACGGCGGGGGCGGCGGGGCGTCGTTCTCTCTGCCCGAGGGCTTCGCGGCCGGCGACGCCTGCGCAAGCGGCGAGGAGCCGACCCCCACCCCACCGCCTGATCCCGCCGACCCTGACCCGGACCCCGATCCCGCGCCCCGAACCCCCGACGAACCCGTGGCGTCGTCCGGCGGCCGGCTCCCGGCCACCGGCGCCACCGCCCTGCCCACCATCGGCCTCGTCCTCCTCGCGGCGTCGCTGGCCCTCGCCGCCGCCCGCCGCGCCCACCCCACCCCCTGACCACCACCACGGAGGACGACGGGGGGGGTCAGCCGTCCTCGGCGGCGGGGCGCAGGTGGACATCGGTCTGGGGGAAGGGGATCTCGATCCCGGCGTCGTCGAGGGCCCGCTTCGTCGCGATGGCGACAGCGCTGCGGACGCGCCAGAGCGACGCGACATCGGGTTGGTGCCAGTAGCGGAGCGCGAAGGTGATCTGGCTGTCGTCGAAGGACAGCACCAGCGCCTCTGGGGCCGGTGCAGAACGCACGCCCTCCACCGCAGCGAGCGAGCGCAGCAGCACCTGCTGGGCGTCGGCCAGGTCGGTCCCGTAGGCCACACCCACCTCGAGGGTCGTGCGGCGGACGCCCTCCCGCGTGTGGTTGACGATGGGGTTGCCGAGCACCGCGGAGCACGGCACGAAGACAAGCTCGCCGTCGAAGGTGCGCAACACGACCGTCCGGTAGTTGACGTCGACGACGGTGCCCTCGTGCTCCGAGGTGGTGATCTGATCGCCCCGCTGGAACGGCCGACGGGTGCGGAGCAAGATCGACGCAAAGGTGTTCTCGAGGATCGACTGAGCGGCGAAGGCCACGGCCAGCCCGCCGATGCCCAGGGCGCCCAGCAGCGGGGTCAGCCGCACCTCCAGCAGCAGCAGGGCGTAGACGAGCCCGACGAGGATCGTGAGGTTGCGGGCCACGCGGCCGGCGGTGGCAGCCATGGCGGCGTCGGCGTCGCGCCGGTCGAAGGCCCGCTTGATGACGCGCTGGAGGGCGACGCCCGCGGCGACCGCTACGGCGAGGACCGAGGCAGCCACGATCCAGTCCTGGAGCGTGAGGGCCTCGGAGACGATCGACTCGTCGACCCCAGACCCTCGAGCGGCTCGGTGGAGGCTCAGGGGCCGACCACCGACGAGCACTGCACCTCCCCACCGTAGGGGAGGGTTGCTCAGACCAGGACGGCGACCGCTGCCAGCACGAAGGCGGGCGGGAGGGCGGCGAGGACGAGCGCGCCCGTCGCCGCCCCCGCCATCAGCTGGCTGGGCACCTTGGCCACGCCGCGAAGGTCGCCGGCGACACGACGGAGGTCGAGGAGCGCGCGGGGGGCACCCGACCGCAGCACGGCGACGAGGTGGGCGGCGTGGGTCGGGTCGAGGCCGGTTCGGATGTGTCGGGCGGCGGCGAACAGGAACAACGGGGGAACGGCCGCCATCACTGCCGCGGCCACCACCGTGGTGCCCGCCGCCCGAAGGGGTGGCCACTGCGAGATCACGGCCCACACGCACGCCACGAACAGCACCCCGAGGCGGGTCATGGCGACGGCGATGCGCCGCACCAGGTGCGCCGCCCGCTCCGTTGGCGCTCCTCCCTCGCCTCCCGCCACGGCCGTGACGCTACCGGCCCGACGCACCGACGAACCGGTCTGTGCCGTCGGCGCGACAACCTCGATGTGGACGCTCCCCTCTCTCCCCCGGCGACACGATCCGCCGATCCGGACGAGACTGCGCCCCTGGGGGGAACGCTGTGCGAGCGCTGACCGACCAAGAGCTGCTGGCGGCGGTGGCCGACGGGGACCGGGCGGCGCTCCGCGAGCTGCACGACCGCCACGTGGTGTGGCTCACGGCACGCCTGCGGCGACGGTGCAGCGACCCAGACGTCGTGGCGGAGGCCGTGCAGGACACCTTCCTCGCCGCGTGGAAGGGGGCGAGCCGGTGGGACGGGCGGGGCGAGCCGGCCGCCTGGCTGTGGGGCATCGCCATCCGGCGCCTCATCGGCGTGCTGCGCACCCGAGGCCGCTGGAGCCGCACGACCGCGCTGGCCGAACCCGACGTGGTGGTGGCAGCCGAGGACCAGGTGCTGATCGGTGTTGAGCACGGCGACCTGGCCGGTGCCCTGCGCGACCTCTCACCGGAGCTCCGGGCGGTGGTCCAGGCCACCGTCCTCGACGGGCTCACCACCCGCGAGGCCGCCCGGCTGCTCGGCATCCCCTCCGGCACCGTCAAGACCCGCATGATGCGGGCCCGCACCCAGCTCCGAGGAGCGCTCGCATGACCGACTGGCACGCACCCACCGGGCTCCTGATCCGCTTCGCCCGCCACCCGGAGGCGCTCGACGACACAGCCGCCACCTCGGTGGAGGCCCACCTCGTGCAGTGCGGCGAGTGTCGGCGACAAGTCGCCGAGGCCGCCGACCCCGCCCTCGCTGCCGACAGCTGGGCCCGGCTGGCCGATCGGATCGACCGCCCCCACCAGACCTGGGGTGAGCGCCTGCTCGGCCGTCGTAGTCGACGAGGCCATGGCCCGGTTGGTGACGGCCACCCCAGGTCTTCGGGCCGCCGGACTGATCACCGTCGCGACCCTGGCGGCCGCCGCCGTGGCCGCGTCGCGCACGGCGGAGGCGGTGGGACCCTTCCTCGTGGTCGCCCCCCTCGCCCCGTTGACGGCAGTGGCGGCGGCCTTCGCCCCGATGCTTGACCCGGCCGGGGAAGCCGGGGTGGCCACGCCGCTCCACGGCGCCGGACTGGTGATGCGCCGCGCCGCGGTGCTGCTGGCGGTCACGTTCGGGCTCCTCGGCATCGGTGCGCTGGCCGTCCCGGGTCTGGGATCGGCGGCAGCAGCCTGGGTGCTCCCGGCGCTGGCCCTGGCCCTGGCCGCTCTGGCCCTCGCCACCTGGATGCGCATCGACACCGCCGTGGGCGGGTTGGCCCTGGCGTGGCTCACCGGTGTCTGGACGGCTTGGTGGGCCGGCGGGCGTGCACCGGTGGCCGACGCATCCGTCTTCGCAGCCGGCGGGCAGGCGGTGGCGCTCGGCATCGTGCTGGCCGCCGGCGCCACCCTGATCCGTCGGCGTCACCACTTCGCCACCCTGGAGGCGTTCCGATGACCCTTGCACCCACCGTCGCCGTCACGGGCCTTCGCAAGCGCTTCGGGAGCACCATGGCCCTCGACGGCGTGGACGCCTCGTTCGCCACCGGCGTGACCGGCGTGCTGGGACCCAACGGGGCCGGCAAGACCACCCTGCTCCGGGTGCTGGCCACCGTGCTCGCCCACGACGGCGGGGTCGCCACCGTCCTGGGCCACGACCCGGCCACGGCCGATGGACGCCTGGCGGTGCGGCGGCAGCTCGGGTACCTACCGCAGGAGCCGGGCTTCCACCGCCACTTCAGCGCCTTCGACTTCGTCGACTACGTCGCCATCCTCAAGGAGTGGGTCGACCGCCGGACCCGGCACGACGAGGTGCGTCGGGTCCTGACGCTCGTGGGCCTCGACGCCGTGATGCACAAGCGCATCGGCCGACTCTCCGGTGGCATGCGTCGACGGGTGGGCATCGCCCAGGCCCTGCTGGGCCGCCCCGAGCTCCTCATCCTCGACGAGCCCACCGCCGGGCTCGACCCGGAGCAGCGACTGCGCTTCCGCGAGCTGCTCGGGACCGAGGCCCATCGGTCCACGGTGCTGCTGTCGACCCACCAGACCGACGACGTCGCCGCCCTATGCCAGCAGGTGGTGGTGCTCCTCGCTGGGCAGGTCCGATTCACCGGGATGCCGGCTGAGCTGGCCGCCCTGGCCGCCGGGCGGGTCTGGCTGGCCGCCGAGCGGGACCCGCGTGCCGCCCTGGCGTGGGTCACCGGCGAGGGCCAGGTGCGCCACGTCGGTGAGCCCCCTGATGCCGCCCACCTGGTGGAGCCGACCGTGGAGGACGGGTACCTGGTGCTCGCCGGCCGGGACGCCCACGCCGACCCGGGAGCGCTGGCATCGTGAGCATGGTCGTGCTGCTCGCCCTTCCGCTGGGCCTGGCCTTGGCGCTCGCCGTGGTGCTGGGCCGGGCGGGCACAGGGGTGAGCCCCGCGGCCGAAGGGTGGGCAGCCTCGCCGACGGCAGCGACCGCTCCGACGGTGGCGCCGCCGGGCCGCCCGTCGCGCCTGTCGGTGGCCCGAGCGCTCGGCCGAGTCGAGGCCCGAGAGCTGCTCACCGGTCCCGTCTTCGCCGTTGGTCTCGGCCTCTGTGCCCTCTCCCTCGTCCTCTTCGGGTTCGTCTTCGCCGAGGGCACCGAGACCTGGAGCTTCATGGCCCGGCTGAGCCCCTGGCTCGTGCACCCGCTGGCCGGGATGACGGTGCTGGCCGGCCACCGGGCCGTCACGCGGGCGCGGCGCCATGGCGCCGAGGAGCTCCTCGACACCTGCCCCACCGCGCCGGAGGTCCGCACGGCGGGGTTCCTCTTCGCCGGCGCGGTCCCCGTGGTGGCGGCCGCCTTGTTCCTCGGCCTCCTAGCGCTCGCCCTGCGTGTCAACACCCCGCTCATCTACGGGATCGGCGGCCCGGATGCCGCTCTCGACGTGGCCGCGGCGCTCCTGCTGCCGGCTGGCGCCATGGCCCTTGGTGTCGCCCTGGGACGGTGGGTGCCCTTCGTGCTGGCTCCGGTCGTCGCCGTCGTCGCGGTGGGGTTCGCCATGCTCCGTCTGAACATGGTCGGAGAGGCGAGCGCCCACCCCCTGACCCCCCTCTCCACGGCGCCGATCGCCAGCGACGTGTCCCGCGTCTTCCTGGACCGACCGGCGGGCTGGCACCTGGCGTGGGTGATGGCGCTGACGTCGCTCATGGCCGTGATCGCCTTGGCGCGCCACCAGCGGGGCCGTTCCCTCGTCGTGAGCGTGACAGCGGTGGCGGCGCTGGTGCTGGTGGCCGGGGTTGGCGCCACCCGGTCGATGAGCGACAGCAGCGCTGCTCGCATCGCCAGTCGGATCGCCGACCCGGCCGCTCACCAGACCTGCCGAGCAGCTGGGAGAGCGATCCAAGCCTGCACGTACCCGTTCCACGAGCCACTGCTCGACATCACCGTCGAGCGGCTGGTCCCCATCAATGCCGTCCTCCCGGCGGAGGTGGGGCCGATCGTGGTTCGTCAGTCCTTCGAGGGCTCGCTCCGAGACCTCCCGCCGGCGGTGCGGCGACACCTCGGCGCCGGCGACCTCGACCGGCCCGTCGAAGAGGTGCCCCTCGGGTTCGGGGCCCGATCGATCGTGGGGCCGGGTGACGTGGGCTTCCTCACCGCCTTCGCCGCCATGGGCCTCCCGGTGGAGCCCGACGAGGACCTGCGCCCAGCCGTGGTGGCCGGGCAGTCCCGTGGCGTCGTGGCCATCTGGCTGGCCACCCGCGGACTCGATCCCGACGATGCGGCCCGGGCCAGCCGCGCCGCCGCCCCGGCGTCCTCCGACCCGTTCGCCAGCGGCTCGATCGAGCTGGTGGACGACCCCTGCGTGGCCCCCGTGGTGGTGTGGTCGGCGCAGGACCTGGCCGCAGCCCGGGCGGTGATGGCCCTCCCCGAGGCCGAGGTGCGCCGCGTCGTCTCGGATCAGTGGGACCGCTGGTCCAACCCTCGAACCACCACCGACGAGCTCCTCACCACGCTGGGGCTGCCCTCGGCGGGCATCCCCGACCAGGTGCGAGCCCGTCCCGGGAACTCGTGCTGACGGCCCCGCCCGACCGCACGGGGCCGCGCCGCCACCGACAGGCGATGACCCTGGCGATCTGGCCAACGGCCCGGACGACCCCCCTCGGGGCGGTGACCCTGACGATGGCCCTGGCAGCGCTCCCCACCGTGGTCGCCCTCTCTGCGGCGGCGGAGGCGCAGGCGCCATCCTCATCGCCTGGCTGGTGGGCGGCGCCGTGCTGGCGCTGGCCGTCGACGACTCGACCGCCGAGCTCCTCGCGGCAGCTCCCGTGCCGGGCCCAGCTCGTCTGACGCTCCGGACCGGGGCGGCGGCCATCGTCGTGGGGCTGGGCATCGGCGGGGTCCTCGCCGCGGTGGCCGCCGGTCCGGGTCTGCCGCCTGGGGGGGCCGTCCGCCTCGCCGAGGGGGTCGCCGCCGCCACCATCGGGCTGGCCACCGGCCTGGTGCTCCTCCGGCGCGGCGTGCTGCAGAGCGGCCCGGCGGGGGTGGCCGCTGGGTTGTTGATCCCGGCGACGGCCACCATGCTCGCCCATCGATGGCCCACGTGGTTCCCGTCCCTCGTGCCCGGTCCCGCCCACCACCGGTGGTGGGCCCTGTCAGCCGTCGCGATGCTTGTCACCCTCCGCGCCGGCCGCGACGCTGGCAGGCGCTGACAGCCCACACCTCGGCGAGGACTGGCGGGGCATCGATCACCTGACGTCGACGGAGAGGCGCATGCCGCTCTCGTAGTGGCCGGGCTCGTGGCAGCCGATGAGGACCTCGTCGCCGGCTGTGAAGGTGTGGGTGAGCTCGGCGGTGTCGCCGGGCTCGACGGAGAGGGCGTCGCTGTCACCGCCCATGTGGTGGCCTCCCCCGTTCCCGTTCATCTCCGCCTCGTGCTCGTGCTGGGCTGCTTCATCACCGATGTAGGCGTCGTGAGCGACATCGCCCAGGTTGGTGAAGACGAGCCGGACGGCCTCGCCGTCGGCGACTTCGATGGTGTCGGGGACGTACGTGTTGTCCTGCATCTCGATCTCGATGGTGCGGGTGGCGTCGCCGCTGGGGTCGTCGTCGGAACCACAGGCGGCGGTAGCGGCGGCGAGCGCCACGAGGGCGAGGACTCGGGTGGGTCGCATGGCGGGTGCGTCTCCTGTCACTGGTGGGTGGTCGAGAGGGTGCGTGCGGGTTGGTCGGCTGGGGACGGCTCGGCCGGGCGAAGGTCCAGCCCTCGAAGCAGCTGGGCGTTGAGCGCGACCACGATGGTGGAGGCGCTCATCAGCACCGCGCCCGCCGCAGGCGACAGGGTGATGCCGGCGAAGGCGAGGACGCCGGCGGCCAACGGGATGGCGGCGAGGTTGTAGCCAGCCCCCCAACCCAGGTTCTGGAGCATCTTGCGGTAGCTCGCCTGCGAGAGCCGGATGACGCCGATCACGGATCGCGGATCGGAGGAGGCCAGCACAACGCCGGCTGACTCGATGGCGACGTCGGTGCCGGCGCCGATGGCGATCCCGACATCGGCTCGGGCCAGGGCGGGAGCGTCGTTGACACCGTCGCCGACCATGGCGACCCTGAGCCCACGGGCCTGGAGATCCGCCACCGCCCGGTCCTTGTCCTCGGGGAGGACCTCGGCGAACACCTCGTCGATCCCCAGCTCGGCGCCGACGGCGTCGGCGACCTGCTGAGCGTCACCGGTGATCATCACGACCCGCACCCCGAGAGCGTGGAGCCCGTCGACCGCCTGGCGGGACTCTGGACGGATGGCGTCCTCGAGCGCCAGGGCCCCGACGACCTGTCCGCCGCGCAGGACGTAGAGGACGGCGGCACCTCGGCGTCGCCACTCGTCGGCCGCGTCGCGCATCGGAACGGGCTCGCTGAGGTCCCGCTCGCGGAGCAGGGCAGGTCCGCCCACGGCGACGACGGCATCGTCGACCGTGGCCTCGACGCCCCGCCCGGGGATGGATCGGAACCCTGTCGCCGTCGCGCGGCGCGTGCCCTGTCCCGCGGCGGCGACGATCGCCCTGGCCAGCGGGTGCTCGGAGTCGGCCTCGACCGCAGCGGCCAACGCCAGGACCTCGTGCTCCTTCAGGTCCTCGGCGGTGGCCACGCCGCTGACGACGTGGTCGCCGAGGGTGAGGGTGCCGGTCTTGTCGAAGATGACGGTGTCGATGGTCCGCATGCGCTCGAGCGCCATGCGGTCCTTCACGAGGATCCCAGCCCGGGCTGCGATCGACGTGGACAAGCTGATGACAAGGGGGATGGCGAGGCCCAGAGCGTGAGGGCACGCAATGACCAGCACGGTGACGGTGCGCACGAAGGCGTCGTCGGTATGGCCGAGGAGCGACCAGGTGGCGAAGGTGGCGGCGCCAGCGGCCACGGCCACGTAGAAGAGCAGCGCCGCGGCCCGGTCGGCCAAGGCCTGAGCGCGGGACCTCGATGCCTCCGCCTCGGCGACGAGCCGTTGGATCCCAGCCAGCGCGGTGTCGGCGCCGACGGCGGCGACGCGGACCCGGACGGAGGTGTCGGTGGCCACGGTCCCGGCGATCACCCGGTCGCCTGGGGCTCGCGGCTGACGGGCCGGGACTCGCCGGTGACCATGGACTCGTCGAGCTCGGCGTCGCCTTCGACGATCACACCGTCGGCCGGCACCCGGCCTCCGGGGCGGACCAAGACGAGGTCGTCGACAGAGAGATCGCCGAGGGACACGGTCTCGACGCCCTGCTCCGTGACGCGCTCCGCCTCATCGGGGAGGAGGGCCGCCAGTGCGGCGAGGGCCCCCTGCGCTTGGCCCAGCGAGCGCATCTCGAGCCAGTGCCCCAGCAGCATGATCGTGACCAGCGTGGCCAGCTCGGGCCACAGATCGACGTCCAGCAGCCCGAGCGTGGTGGCCGCGGAGGCACCGAAGGCGACGAGCAGACCAAGGGAGATCAGCAGCATCATCCCCGGGCGGCGCGACCGGAGCTCGCCCCACCCGGCGGTGAGGAACACGGGACCGCCATAGAGGAGCACAGCGGTGCCCAGGATCGGAGGGATCCAGTGATCACCGTCGAATCCGGGCGGATCCCAACCGGTGAGCTCCATGAGCATGTGGCTGTAGACGACAACCGGGGCCGTCAGGAGGAGGCTCAGCCAGAACCTCCGTCGGAACGTTGCGGCGTGGTCACCATGCTCGCCGTGGGTGTGACCGGAGGAGCTCATCCCCTCGGCGAGATCAGTTCTCGGGGTCGTGTCCCCCCTCATGGTGTTCTCACTCATGGTGCCTCCCTCGTCCAAGATACCCCCGTGGGGTATCGCCACCATACCAGGGGGGGGTATAGAGTTGTCAACCGCTCGCGAGGACGACAGGCGCGCACAGGCAGCGTCGTGGTGAGGGTCGGCCACGTCGGTTGCCGACGGTCGACGGCCGCGCTCACCTTCGACCGCGCTCGCGACCGGTTCGTGGACCGCAATACCGGCACCACCTGGGACATCTTCGGTCGAGGTGACTCGATCGGCGCTGGTGAGCTCTGCCAAGGAGCAGCACTAGGGCATCGCCTCGGGCGACGCCCGGCACCCGCGTCGCCTGGCCGGGGGTTGCGCCGAGCGCATGGTGGGCGAGGGGGGACTTGAACCCCCACGTCCTTTCGGACACTGGCACCTGAAGCCAGCGCGTCTGCCAATTCCGCCACTCGCCCGAGTGGAGAGGGAGAGCGTAGCGCCCACCTCGGTGCGGTCCCCAGCCGTGGCGATATCCTCCGCCGATGGACGTTCAGGCTCGCAACAACGTCAAGGTCACGGGCACACCTGGCGGGCAGCCGATGATCTTCGCCCACGGCTTCGGGTGCGACCAGAACATGTGGCGGTTCGTCGCTCCCCGGTTCGAGGACCGATTCCAGGTGGTGCTCTTCGATCACGTGGGCTCCGGCGGCTCGGACCTGGCGGCCTACGACGCGGACCGGTACGGGTCGCTGCGGGGCTACGCCGAGGACGTGCTGGAGATCTGCCGCGAGCTCGACCTGTCCGATGTGGTCTTCGTCGGCCACTCCGTCTCCGCCATGATCGGCGTCCTCGCCGCCGCCGCCGAGCCCGACCGCTTCGCCAAGCTGGTGCTGGTGGGCCCGTCGCCCCGGTACATCGATGACGACACCTACATCGGCGGCTTCGCGCGAGTCCGACATCGCCGAGCTCCTCGACTCGCTAGAGAGCAACTACCTCGGATGGTCCACCGCCATGGCCCCGGTGATCATGGACAACCCGGATCGACCGGAGCTCGGAGAAGAGCTCACGGCCAGCTTCTGCCGCACCGATCCCGAGATCGCCAAGCAGTTCGCCCGGGTCACCTTCCTGTCGGACAACCGCGACGACCTCACCGTGGTCGAGGTCCCGACCCTGGTCCTCCAGTGCACGAACGACGCCATCGCACCGGTGGCGGTGGGTCGAGTACGTGGCGGACCAGCTCCCGAACGGCGTCCCTCGTGATGCTGGAGGCCACCGGCCACTGCCCCAACCTGAGCGCGCCCGATGCCACCGCTCAGGCCATCGACGCCTTCGTGACCTGAGCGCTGGCTCCGGTGAGCACCGAGGCCCACAACGAGACGCTGTACGCCGCCCTCCTGCACGAGGACGCCGAGGCCCTGTACGAGGAGGCGCCGTGCGGCTTCCTGTCGGCCGCGCCCGACGGCACCATCCTCCGGGTCAACGCCACGTTCCTCCGGCTCACCGGTCACCACCGGGACGACCTGGTGGGTCGGCGCACCTTCGCCGAGCTCCTCACCCCGGGGGGCCGGATCTACCACGAGACCCATTACGCCCCCTCGCTCCAGATGCAGGGCACGGTGCGGGAGATCGCCCTCGACATCGTGCGGGCCGATGGCAGCCGGCTACCAGCCCTCGTCAACTCGGTGCTGGAGCGGGACGCGACGTCCGGCGAGCCGGTCGTGATCCGGACTGCCGTGTTCGACGCCACCGAGCGGCGCGAGTACGAGCGCGAGCTGCTGCGAGCCAAGGAACGGGCCGAGGTGTCCGAGGCCAAGGCCCGTTTGCTGGCCCAGACCGTCCAGCAGGTGCTCATCCCCCCGACCCCGCCCGAGATCCCCGGCCTCGACATCGCCGCCGTCTACCGCCCCGCCGGTGCCGGCGACGAGGTGGGAGGTGACTTCTACGACGTGTTCGAGGTGGCGGCGGGCGACTGGGTGCTGGTGGTCGGGCGACGTGTGCGGGAAGGGGGTGGAGGCGGCGGTGGTCACGGCGCTGGCCCGCTCCACCATCCGAGCCGCTGCCGTGCGCCAGCCGAAGCCCACCGAGATCCTCACCACCCTCAACGAGGTCCTCCTCCACCACCACACCGATCGCTACTGCACTGTCGGTCTCATCAGGCTGCGGCAGCGCGGCGCCCGTTGGATGGCGTCCGTGGTGGCCGGGGGTCACCCCCTCCCCATCCGCCACCGGCCCGGCGAACCGGCGAGGACCGTCGGCCGCTTCGGGTCGCTCATCGGCATGCTCTCCGATCCTGCCTTCCACGAGACCGAGGTGGAGCTGCGACCAGGCGACACCCTCGTCCTCCACACCGACGGCATCACCGAGGCCCGGAGAGGTGGCGAGCAACTGGGGGATGCGTGGCTGCACGCCGCCGTCGCCCGCCACGCAGGCACCGCCGCCGCCGTCACCGAGGGCGTGCTGGAAGAGGTCCTCGAGTTCCAGGACGGCGACAGCAGCGACGACATCGTGGTGATGGCCGTCCGGCTCCCGGACACCGCCTGACCGCCAGAACCCACCTCCGGTACCGGTAGCCTGCTCCGGCGATGGGGATCCGTGGGTTCGAACGCCGCCTCGAGCGCATGGTGGAAGGCGCCTTCGCGCGGGCCTTCAAGAGCGGGCTGCGGCCGGTCGAGCTCGGCCGCCGCCTGGTGCGGGAGATGGACGACAACCGCTCGGTCGGCGTGCGGGGCGGCACCGTGGTGCCCAACGCCTTCACCGTCGCCCTCTCCGAGCCAGCGACCTCGAGCAGTTCGAGGGGGTGCAGGACAGCCTGGCCCGCGAGCTGGGCGACGCCGCCCGCGAGCACGCCCGCGACGAGGGCTACGCCTTCATGGGGCCGGTGGAGGTGGAGCTGGTCGTGGACGAGCGGCTCCACACCGGGGCCTTCGCAGATCACGGGCCGCATGGTCGAGGGCGAGGGCGGCGCCGGCGCCGGGTCGATCGTGCTGCCCAGCGGCGACCGCTTCTCCCTCACCGAGTCGGTGATCACCATCGGGCGCCACCCCGACTCGAACCTGGTGCTGGCCGACCCCAACGTGAGCCGCAACCACGCCGAGATCCGGCCCACAGGGCGACCGCTTCGTGGTGGTCGACCTCGGCTCCACCAACGGCACCCGGGTCAACGGGGTGCGGGTCGACGACGCAGGTGCTCCAGGACGGCGACGAGATCACCTTCGGCAACACCCGCATGCGGTTCGAGGCCTCGTAGGCGCCCTGTGCCCGACCAGCTGCTCAACCTCCTCAAGCTGTTCCTGCTCCTGCTGCTCTACCTGTTCTTCCTCCGCGTGCTGCGGGCGGTGTGGGCCGAGGTGAACCCGCCCAAGGCGGTGGAGGCGCCCGCCAAGCCCCAAGCGAGACGCGACGCCGGCCGACGCCGGGCCGGGCCGCAAGCACGGCCCGCTCGGTGCTCGCAGCTCGTGGCGCCCGCCCGAGCTGCAAGGGCCGCTCGTTCCCCCTCGGCGAGGAGGTCACCGTGGGCCGGGCCGCCGGCTGCCAGGTCACCATCGACGACACCTACGCGTCCCAGCTCCACGCCCGGGTGTTCCAGCGCGACGGGCAGGTCTACGTCGAGGACCTCGGCTCCACCAACGGCACCTACCTCAACCGCCGCAAGGTCACCGGTCCGATGGTGCTGCAGCGCGGCGACCAGCTCCAGATCGGCAACACCGTCCTGGAGCTGGGGTCGTGAGCCGGCGTCGTGCTCCGCGCCGGCGGCGGCCACCGACGTCGGCCGGGTCCGCACCATCAACCAGGACACGCTTCGTGCTCGCTCCCCGACCGCGACCTGTTCGTCGTGGCCGACGGCATGGGCGGCCACCAGGGCGGCGAGGTGGCCTCGCGCCTGGCCGTCGAGACCCTCCAGGTCGCCTACCGCGCCGCCACCGCCGACGCCCTCAGCGAGGCCATCGCGGTCGCCAACCACCGCATCCGCAACGAGGGCGACGCCGACCCCGACCTGCGCGGCATGGGCACCACCGTGGTCGCGCTCGCGCTGATGCCCGAGGAGCCCGACCCCGACGAGCCCCCCGACGACGAGGCCGACCTGCCCCAGCACCTGCTGATCGCCAACGTCGGCGACAGCCGGGCCTACCTGTTCCGCGACGGCTCGCTCACCCAGCTCACCGAGGACCACAGCCTGGTCGCCGACCTCGTGCGCGAGGGCCGCATCACCGCGGAGGAGGCCGAGGTCCACCCGCAGCGCAACATCGTCACCCGGGTGCTCGGCGTCTACGAGACCGTCGAGGTCGACCTCTGGCCCGTCGATCCCGTTCGACGGCGACCGCTACCTGCTCTGCTCCGACGGGCTCTTCAACGAGGTCGGGCGCCGACCAGATCGCAGCCGTGCTCCGCCGCCTCGCCGACCCGAACGAGGCGGCCGCCGAGCTGGTGCGGCTGGCCAACGAGGGCGGCGGGCGCGACAACATCACCGTCGTCGTCGTCGACGTGGTCGACGACGGCGGCGTGGCCGAAGCGGCCGTCGGCCGCCCTGGCCGGCGAGCCGCTCCGGCCTGGACGCCGCGCCGCCGCCGGCGCCCGCCGCTGCGCCCGCCGACGACGACCCGGCCGGGTTCACCACCGCCATGCCCACGGCCGGCGCAGCGCCATCGACGGCGGCCTCAGCGACGACGAGCTCGACTCCGCCGCGCCGCCCGAGCCGACGTCGCGCAAGCAGCGCCGGCGCCGGCGGCGAGCGCGGCCAGCGGACCCGGCTCACCTGGCGGGCTGCTCGTCTTCGTGCTGCTGGTCGCTCGGGGTGATCGGCGGGGCCGTCGCCACCATCCAGTGGTACGGCACCAGCACCTACTTCGTGGGCTTCGACGACGACGAGGTGGTCATCTACCAGGGCCGGCCCGGCGGGCTCCTGTGGATCGACCCGGAGCTGGTGGAGCGCACCGGCATCGAGCGCGCCGACGTGCCCGCAGCGCTACCTCGGCCGACATCCGGGCCGGCAACGAGCAGCTCGTCGCTGGCGCAAGGCCGAGCAGCTACGTCGCCAACATCGAGCGGGACATCGACGACCGGTCACGACCACCGGTCACCACCACGACGACCACCACGACCCCGGGCCCGACCACGCACCCGGGCCGACTGATGCTCCGGGCGGTCCGCCGCAACACCGAGCTCGGCCTCATCGTGCTCGGCACGCTCGTCACCGTCGGCGCCTACCTGCTGGCCTCCCTGGCCCAGGACGCCACCATCCCGGCCAACATCGGGCCGTTCCTCGGGATCGTGCTCGGCCTGCCAGCTCGCCGCCCACCTCGCCATCCGCCGCCTCGCCCCCGACGCCGACGGCACCCTGCTGCCCATCGCCGGGCTGCTCAACGGCATCGGCTACGTGTTCATCGTCCGCCTCGACGAGGCCAAGGCGGCCCCGAAGAACCTGGCCGGGCTGCAGTCGGCGTGGACGATCGTGGGCGTGGCGGCCTTCGTGGCCACGCTGCTCGTCGTGCGCCGCGTCCGCGACCTCGAGCGCTACCGCTGGACGCTCGGCTTCGCCGGCATCGGTCTGCTGCTCCTGCCGCTGGTGCCCGGCCTCGGCAAGACGATCAACGGCGCCCGGATCTGGGTGGGGATCGGCCCGGTCAGCTTCCAGCCCGGCGAGTTCGCCAAGATCCTGCTCGCCCTGTTCTTCGCCTCCTACCTGGTGGAGAAGCGCGAGCTGCTGGCGGTGAGCAGCCGACGTCTCGGGCCCATCCCCCTCCCCGACCCGAAGCACCTCGGCCCGGTGCTGCTGGCCTGGGGCGCGTCGCTCGTGGTGATGATCTCCCAGAAGGACCTCGGCAGCTCGCTGCTGTTCTTCGCCCTGTTCGTCGCGCTGCTCTGGGTGGCCACCGAGCGGGCCACCTACCTGGTGGTCGGGCTGCTCCTCTTCGCCGGCGGCGCGGTGTTCGCCCACAGCCAGTTCATCCACGTGCAGGACCGCGTGGCGATCTGGCTCGACCCGTGGCAGGACCCCAAGGACGACGGCTTCCAGATCGTGGAGGCCCAGTTCGCCTTCTCGGCCGGCGGCGTCACCGGCACCGGCATCAACCTCGGCAGCCCCGGGCGGATCCCCTACGCCGAGACCGACTTCATCTTCGCCGCCATCGGCGAGGAGCTCGGGCTGCTCGGCGCCACCGCCGTGCTCGTCGCCTTCCTGCTGATGATCGGCGCCGGCCTGCGGATCGCCCTGCGCACCGAGGTCCCCTTCGAGCAGCTCCTCGCCACCGGTCTCACCGTGCTCATCGGCGTGCAGTCGTTCATCATCATCGCCGGGGTGCATCCGGGTGCTGCCGCTCACCGGCGTCACCCTGCCGTTCGTCTCCTACGGCGGTTCGTCGCTGATCGCCAACTACGTGCTGCTGGCCCTGCTCCTGCGCATCTCCGACGACACCGCCCACCGGGAGGCCGAGCCGGTGATCCGCCAGATCCGCCTCCTCGGGCTCGGCCTCGATGGTCTGCTTCGTCGTGCTGTTCGTGCAGCTCAACCGGCTCACGGTCTTCGAGGCCGCGGCAGCTCAACGACAACCCGGTCAACACCCGGGCGATCCTCCGCGACTTCAGCCAGCCCCGCGGCAGCGTCACCACCGCCGACGGGGTGGTGATCGCCCGCTCGGTCGCCGTCCGGCGACCGGTTCGAGTTCCAGCGGGAGTACCCCGAGGGCGCCGCTGTTCGCCCACGTCACCGGCTACTTCAGCTTCACCCTCGGGAGCGCCGGCGTGGAGCGCACCTACAACGACGAGCTGGCCGGCCGCACCGTCGACCTCTCGCTGCCAGGACCTCGGCGACCTGTTCGTCGACAAGGACCGCGTCGGCGACCTCACCCTCAGCGCTCCGCGCCGACCTCCAGCGGGTCGCCGCCGAGCAGCTCGGCGAGCGGGAGGGCTCGGTGGTGGCCCTCGACCCCCGCACCGGCGAGATCCTGGCCCTGCGTGTCGTTCCCGACCTACGACCCCAACCTGCTGGCCGACCACGACACGGCCAAGGCCGCCGACCGTGCAGCTCCTGCTCGACGCCGACCCGGAGAAGCCCCGCCTGGCCCGGACCTACCAGGACCGCTTCTTCCCCGGGCTCGACCTTCAAGGTGGTCACCGCCACCGCCGGCATCCGCAGCGGCAAGGTCAGCACCGACGAGCCCCGTCTACCCGGTGAGCGCCGGCTACACCCCGCCCGGCACCGACGCGCCCGCTCCGCAACTTCGGCGGGTCGACCTGCGGCGGGACGCTGTTCCAGATCCTCGCGGGTGTCGTGCAACACCGCCTTCGCCCAGATGGGCGTCGACGTCGGCGCCGAAGGAGATGATCGCCACCGCCGAGGCCTTCGGGTTCAACAAGGAGCGTGCCGATCGACCTCACCGCCCCGGCCCGATCGAACTTCCCGACCGACTTCGAGCGAAACCTCCCGGCCCTCGCCCAGTCGGCCATCGGCCAGAACGACGTGCCGGCCACCCCGCTGCAGATGGCGATGGTGGCCGGCGCGGTGGCCAACGAGCGGCGAGATCATGACGCCCCACGTGCTCCGCGACGTCCGCGACGGCGACGGCAACGTGGTGGACACCTACGACCCGAAGGTGTGGACCACCGCCATGGATCCGCCCCACCGCCGCCCTCATGCGCGAGGCCATGCGCGGGCGTGGTGCGAGTCGGGCACGGCCACCCGGCTGGCCGTCCCCGGCTTCGAGGTCGGCGGCAAGACCGGCACCGCCCAGCTCGGCACCGACCCGACCTCGCTCGCACGCCTGGATCATCGGCTTCGGCGGTCCGCCCGGCCAGCCGCCCAGCATCGCGGTCGCCGTGATCGTCGAGGGCCAGCCCGGCGCCAGCGAGCAGACCGGTGGCCGCGTGTCCGCCCCGATCGCCCAGGCCGTCCTCGCCGCCTACCTGCGGGGCTGAGCCGGTGGCGCAGGGCGGCCTCCGGGCCGCTCGACTAGTCTGAGGCCGCACATGTCGGACCCCGGGCCCACCGTCTTCAACGGCCGCTACGAGCTGCACCGCCGCCTCGGCCGGGGCGGCATGGCCGAGGTGTACCTGGCCCGCGACCAGCTGCTCGACCGCCCGGTCGCCGTCAAGGTGCTGTTCCCCGAGTTCGCCACCGACCCGTCGTTCGTGGAGCGGTTCCGCCGGGAGGCCACGGCCGCCGCCAACCTCAACCACCCCAACATCGTGGGCGTCTACGACTGGGGCGAGGCCGACGGCACCTACTTCATCGTCATGGAGTACGTCGACGGCCGCACCCTCTCGGAGATCCTCCGCGCCGAGGGCCCGCTGCACCCCGACCGGGCCGCCGACATCGGCGCCGACGTGGCCGCCGCCCTCGGCTTCGCCCACCGCAACGGCGTCGTGCACCGCGACGTGAAGCCCGGCAACGTGCTGGTCACCCAGGCCGGGCCAGGTGAAGGTGGCCGACTTCGGGATCGCCCGGGCCATCACCGCCAACGCCGACGAGAACCTCACCCAGACCGGCACGGTGATGGGCACCGCCACCTACTTCTCGCCCGAGCAGGCCCAGGGCGACGCCGTCGACCCCCGGTCGCGACATCTACTCCCTCGGCGTGCGTGCTCTACGAGCTGGTGTCGGGCGCCCCCCTTCAGCGGCGACTCGCCGGTGGCCATCGCCTACAAGCACGTGCAGGAGTCGCCGGTGCCGCCGCGGCACCTCAACATCGAGCTGCCCGACCGCCCTCGAGGCGATCATCCTCAAGTGCCTGGCCAAGAACCCGGTCAACCGCTACCCCTCGGCCGAGGACCTGCGCGCCGACCTCCGCCGCTTCCGCGAGGGCAACCGGATCCTCGCCGAACCGGTGATGGCGCCGCCGGTCGACCCCGGCGCCACCAGCGTCGTGGCCGCCACCGGCGCCGTGCCGATGGCCGACGGCACCGAAGCCGTCCCCGCCTACTACGACCCCGAGGAGGACGACGAGCGAGCGGCGCTCGTCGGGGCTGTTCCTCGTCGCCCTCGTGGTCCTGCTGGTCCTGCTGGCCGGGATGCTGTTCCTCCTCGCCCGAGCGCTCGGGTCTCGGCGAGGACGACGCGCCGACGGTGGCCCAGGTCGAGGTGCCCAACGTCATCGGCCAGCCCGTCGAGGACGCCCAGGAGCGCCTCGAGGGCCTCGGGCCTCGAGGTCGACATCACCGAGGAGGCCAACGAGGACGAGCCGGCGGGCAACGTCTTCGACCAGGACCCCAAGCGGGGGCGCAAGGTCGACGAGGGCTCGACGGTCACGCTGCAGGTCAGCGCCGGGGCCGAGGCCATCGCCGTGCCCGACGTGATCGGCTCACCGGTGGACCAGGCTCGCCTGCTGCTCACCGCTCGGGCTTCACGGTGGTCGTCGGAGGAGGTCGTCGACGAGGACGCGCCCGTCGGCGAGGTGGTCGACCAGGACCCGGGCGCGGAACCAGGAGGCCCCGAAGGGCTCCGAGGTGAAGCTGTTCGTGTCGAAGGGCCCGGCCGACCGAGAGGTGCCCGACGTGGTGGGCCGCACCATCGCCGAGGCGTCGAACCTGCTCGGTCAAGCCGGCTTCACCGTGCGACCAGGTGTCGGAGCCGTCGGGCACCGTCGAGGAGGGCCGGGTGATCCGCACCGACCCGGCCCGCCGAGCACCCTCGCAGCCCAAGGGCACAGCGGTCACGGTGGTGGTGTCGAGCGGACCGGCCGAGAAGCCGGTGCCATCGGTGCTGGGCCTCACCGAGGCCAACGCCATCAACACGCTGCGAACACGCCGGGTTCAACCCCGTGGTCGCAGGAGCAGGACACCGACGACCCCAGCGCAGGACGGTCGCGTCATCGACCAGAACCCGGACCGCCAACGCGTCGGCGCCGGTCGGCTCCGACGTCACCATCGTGGTGGGCCGCTTCGTGCAACCGCCTGTCGACGGCGGGGTCGGGCGGCGACTGACGCCGTAGCTCAGACGGGCGCGCCCGCCTGAGCGAGGAAGTTCCGCAGCAGGTCGTGGCCGCCGACGGTGAGGATCGACTCGGGGTGGAACTGCACGCCCTCCACGGCCAGCTCGCGGTGGCGCAGCCCCATCACGATGCCGTCGTCGGTCTCGGCGGTGATCTCGAGGCAGTCGGGCACGGTGGCTCGATCGACCACGAGGCTGTGGTAGCGGGTGGCCTCGAGCGGCTCGGGCAGCCCGGCGAACACCCCGGCGCCTGGTGGCGGATCAGCGACGTCTTGCCGTGCATCACCTGCGGGGCCCGCACCACCGTCCCGCCGTAGACCTGGCCGATGCACTGGTGGCCGAGGCACACGCCGAGGACCGGCACCCGCCCGGCGAAGGTGCGTGATGACGTCGTTCGACACGCCGGCGTCGTCGGGCGTGCCCGGGCCCGGGCGAGATCAGCACCGCGTCGGGCTCGAGCGCCTCCAGCTCGTCCACGGTGAGCTCGTCGTGGCGGTGCACCAGCGGCTCCGCCCCCAGCTCCCCGAGGTACTGCACGAGGTTGTAGACGAAGCTGTCGTAGTTGTCGATCACCAGCACCCGGGCGGCCACAGCGACCGACGGTAGCCCTCGCCCACCAGGGTGCCGCAACGCAGAAGCGGCACGGCAGCGTCGATCCAGGGGCGCGATGATCTCTGCGGGCAGGTGGGAGGAGCCGGATGTCGGAGGAACCGGTGCTGGGGTCGGTGGCTCGGCGCCTGGCGGCCACCCGTCGAGTCCTGGTGGTGGACGACGAGCACGACATCGCCGACTTCCT
Organism: uncultured Microthrixaceae bacterium; assembly: GCA_963795165.1. Taxonomy (GTDB): domain Bacteria; phylum Actinomycetota; class Acidimicrobiia; order Acidimicrobiales; family VFJN01; genus VFJN01. The sequence goes on from CAWCGT010000001.1 coordinate 2,270,074, forward strand.
CCGGGCGTACTTCCGGGCCTCGGGCTACGACCTGGTCCACGTCGACCCGGACACCCCGCTCGAGGTGCTCGACGCCCTGGACGAGCACCGCCCCGATTGCGTCCTCCTCGATCTGAACCTGCGCGGGTTCAACGGCGCCGACGCCTACCGATTGCTACGCAGCGACGAGCGCTACGAGCTCCTCCCGGTCGTCGTCGTCAGCGCCCGCCCCGACGCCCGCGAGCTGCTGCACGCGGTTGGCGGGGTCGACGGCTTTGTCACCAAGCCCTTCAGCGCGAACCTGCTGGCCGATCTGGTGGCAAACCGCATCGCCGGCGCGGACCAGCTGCGCGCCACAGCAGTTGCCGACTCGGGCACCGGCCTGTCCGGCCACGAGCACGTCGAGGCGCGGCTGGCCGAGGAGCTCGACAGTCGGCCGCTCGAGACCGACCGGCCGCCTTCGCGCTGGTGCAGGTCCGCTCCCTCTCCGAGATCACCGGCGCGGTCGGCGCCGAGGGGACCGGCTACGTCATGCGGGAGCTGGCCGATCGCGCTCGAGCGGCCCTCCCCGCCGATGTGGTCCTCGGCCTCACCCGTGCTGGTGAGCTGGCATTGCTCTTCCCCCGCCGCACGGCCGCCGACGCTGTCGACGCCATGCAAGGACAGCTTGGGGGCGATCGACGTCGTCTGCCTCCCCGGCGGTGCCTCGGTGGTGGTGCGCTTCGGAGCTGGCGTGGCGGGCTACCCCGAGCACGCCCGCGACGCCGACAGCCTCTACATGTCCGCCGACGCCGCCCTGGCCGATGCCCTCGACTCCGACCTGGCGGTGGTGGTGGCCATCTGAGCGGGCGGTCAGGCCGGCTCGACGCGCACGGGGACCGCCAGCACCGACTCGAGCAGCTCCACGCGTGCCGCCGCCGCGTAGAGCTCGAGGCTGATGTCCTCACCATCGGACGCCACCACCTGGAGGACCAACTGATCCGGGCCGTCCTCGACGCGCAGGGCCTGCACCCGCGCCGCGTGGTTGCGGTCCAGGCCGATGGCGATGCGAAGGAGCCCAGCGAGGACGGTCACCTCGCGCTGCGCGCCCTCGTCGAGGTGGGCGAACTCGGGGTGCTTGGGCTTGGGCTCTGACTTGCGGTGGTAGCGGGCCACCAGGGCGATGCGCTCCACCTCCTGGTCGGTGAACCCCGTGAGCCGGTCGGTGCTCCGGATCACGTAGTAGCTGTGCTTGTGGTGCTGGGCGTGGGAGAGGAAGATCCCGACGTTGCAGAGGAGCGCGGCGGCCTCCAGGATCTCCCGCGCGTCGTCGCCCAGGCCATGGCGCTGGGCCGTCCCGTCGAACAGGGCCAGGGCCAGGCGGGCTACCTGAGCCGAGTGGGCGGGGTCATCGTCCATCAGATCGGCGAGGTCAAGGACGCTCCGGCGACGAAGGTCGCTGAGGTGGTGCAACGACCCGCCGTGGCGCCTGCGCCAGGCATCGAGGAGGACGCCCTCCCGCAGGGCGTAGTCCGACACGACCACCTCGGAGAGATCGAGCTCGTGGAGCACCTGCTCGAGGATGACGGCGCCAGCCGAGGATGATGTCGGCTCGGCTCTCGTCGAGCCCCGGGAGCTCGGCCCGGTCCTCGGCGGTCTCGGCATCTGCCAGCGCAGCGATCAGGGCGTCGAGCTGCCCGACGGTGACAGCCAGGTTGCTCACCGACCGCGGGCGGGTTCCCGAGGCACGCATGGCGGCCATCTCGGCCAGGGTGGCGATGGTGCCCGACGACCCCACTGCCACCTCCACCCCGAGGCGGCGCACCTCACGGGCGAACGGAGCGATGGTGGACCGCACGTGGCGCCGGCAAGCGTCGAGGGCGCTCGGGTGCAGACGGCGCCCGTCGAAGAAGCGACGGGTGAGCCGGATCGCGCCGAGCTTGAGCGATCGAGCGGCGAGGACCTCGCCCTCGCTGCCCCACCAGCAGCTCGGTGCTGCCACCACCGATGTCGCAGAGCAGCATCCGCCGGTCGAACACGGGCACGGCCTGCAGCACGCCGAGGTGGATGAGCCGCGCCTCCTCGATGCCCGAGATCACCTCGACGTGCACTCCGCGCCTCGGTCCACGCCCGATCGATGAGCTCGTCGCGGTTCTCGGCCTCCCGCACCGCCGACGTGGCCACGGCGGTGATGGGCGCGTCGTGGACCTCGGCCACCTGCCGGAAGCGATCGAGAGCCGCCACGGCACGGTCGATGGCGTCGGGCTGCAGCTCGCGCATGTCGCCGCCGCTGGAGCCCAGGCGCACCATCTCCTTCTCCCGCTCGAGGATCTCGAAGCGAGGGCCCTGGTCGCCGGCGGTCATGCGGGCCACCACGCCGTGGACGGAGTTGGTGCCGATGTCGACGGCGGCCAGCGTCTCGGTGGTGGGCGGGCTGGGGCTGGCCACGCCGCCCAGTCTGGTCGCCGCGACAGGTGGTGGCAGGTAGCCTCGCTCGCCATGCCGACCAAGCCACCGCCCAAGCGCAAGGTGAAGGGCGGCCGCGTCACCCCGAAGGGCGGACTCGCCGCCCGAGCGGCGCCCGGACCCCTCGAGCCGCTACACGCCCCCGATCCCCGAGGAGTGAAGGTCAGCCCGATGTGGGTGCCGGTGCTCATGTTCGCCCTGCTCGGCGTCGGGCTGGTGGTGATCTTCCTCAACTACCTCGGCGTGCTGCCCGGGGGCACCAAGAACAGCTACCTGCTGGTGGGCCTGGCCGCCATCCTCGGCGGGATCATGACGGCCACCCAGTACCGGTGACGGGCTGGCAGACGAGGCGAGGCGTCCGAGTTACACGCATGTGACTCTCCCCAACCTTGTCCACAGGCTGTGGACAAGGCTCAGAGGTCGTCGACGGGGGTCACCAGGTCCATGTCCTCCAGGCAGTGCCGGGGCGGATCAGGCATCTGGTCGTTGGCCACCGTCATCCGCACCTCGGTGCCACAGATGCTGCACCGATAGGTGATCTTCACCTTCCGGAGCTCCCCGGCCGGCGGCGGCTCGGGCAACGGCTGGGCCAGCCCGCCGAGCATGGCGAACCCGATCTTGAACAGCACCCAGACGGCCCCCGCGGCGATGAGCAGGGCCGCCGGCGAGGCGCCCGTGAGCAGGCGCGCCACCACCACGAAGACGACCAGCAGCACCGCTGCGTTCCTCGAGACGGGGGGCCGGCGCACGATGCGAGCCTAGGGAGCGGGGCGGGCGACCGGCGCCCGACGGACGCCGGGGCGGCGTCAGCGGAGCTCGCCGGCTTGCGAGCTCCGCGGCACCGGTTACCCGAGGCGCTCGATGATGGTGGCGTTGGCCAGGCCGCCGCCCTCGCACATCGTCTGGAGGCCGTAGCGACCCCCAGTGCGCTCGAGCTCGTTGAGCAGCGTGGCCATGAGCTTGGTGCCCGAGCAGCCGAGGGGGTGACCGAGGGCGATCGCCCCGCCGTTCACGTTCACCTTGGCCATGTCGGGATGGTGCTCCTTCTCCCAGGCCAGCACGACCGAGGCGAAGGCTTCGTTGACCTCGAAGAGGTCGATGTCGTCGATGGTGAGCCCGGCCTTGGCCAGCACCTTCTCGGTGGAGGGGATGGGCCCGGTGAGCATCGTCACCGGGTCGACGCCAGCCAGGGCGAAGGTGTGGAACCGGGCTCGCGGGGTGAGTCCCAGCTCCTTGGCCTTCTCCTCGGTCATCACGAGCACGGCGGAAGCGCCGTCGGAGATCTGGCTGGAGTTGCCAGCGGTGACCTTGCCGTCGGGCTTGAAGGCCGGCTTCAGGTTGGCCAGCGTCTCCACGGTGGTGCCGGGCCGGATCCCCTCGTCGGCGGTGACGAGGTCGTCGCTCTCGACGATGTTGCCGGTCTCCTTGTCGAGCCGCTTCTCCTTCACGCCCACGATCTCGTTGTCGAACCGCCCCTCGGCGGTGGCCTGCTCGGCCCGCTGCTGGCTCTGAGCTCCGAACGCGTCGAGCTCCTCGCGCGAGAGCCCCCACTTGTCGGCGATCATCTCGGCGGAGATCCCCTGGGGGACCAGGCCAGGGTCGGTGTAGCGCTCGAGCACCTTGGGTCCGAAGGGCATCGACCCGGGCGTCATCGAGGCACCCATCGGGGTGGTGGTCATGACCTCCACCCCGGCGGCGACGGCGATGTCGTAGGCGCCAGCGATCACGCCCTGGGCGGCAAAGTGGGCGGCCTGCTGCGACGACCCGCACTGGCGGTCGACGGACGTGGCCGGCACCGACTCGGGGAACCCGGCGGCCAGCACGGCGTTGCGGCCGATGTTGAGGCCCTGGCTGCCCACCTGCATGACGCAGCCCATGATCACGTCGTCGATCAGCGCAGGATCGAGGTCGTTGCGCTCGACGAGCTGCCTTCAGCACCTCGCCGGCGAGGTCGGCCGGGTGCCAGCCGGACAGCTTTCCGTTGCGCTTGCCGCCGGCGGTGCGGACGGCGTCGACGATGACGGCGGTGGCCATGGGTTGCTCCTCAGGGGTCACTTGACCGGACGGTCAAGTGTGGCCTCGGGGACGAGGGATCGCAACCTGGCCCGATCGTCCCCGACCGCGGCCGCCGATCCGTTCGACTTTACTGGTGACCGACGACACACCAGAGGGGACACGGATGCCGGAGATCACCAAGGCTGAGCTCGACGAGGCGGTCGAGGGGCAGACGATCATCAGTCGCTTCCTCGACACCGTCGCGCGCCCACCCCGAGCAGGTGGCGCTGCGCGCCAAGCAGCCCGACGACTCGTGCGCGGAGTGGACCTACGCCGAGTACGCCGACCTGGTGGCCGCCGCCGCCGCCCACCTGCGCTCGCTGGGCGTCGGCCCGGGCGACCGGGTGGTGCTGATGATGCGGAACATCCCCGAGTTCCACTTCATCGACCTCGGCATCGCCGCCCTGGGCGCCACGTCGATCTCGATCTACAACTCGTCGTCGCCCGAGCAGGTCGCCTACCTCACCGGCCACTGCAAGGCGAAGCTGGCCATCGTCGAGGACGACGGGTTCGAGGAGCGCTTCCTCAAGGTCCGCGACGAGCTGCCCGAGCTCGGAGACGATCGTCAACCTGCTCCACGACGGCGTGCACGGAGCAGATGCTCGACGGCGACCCGGTCGACCTCGCCGCCGAGCTCGGGCAGCGCCACCCCCGACACGCTGGCCACCGTGATCTACACGTCGGGCACCACCGGCCCGCCCAAGGGCGTGATGCTCTCCCACTACAACGTGGTCTGGACCGCCGAGGGCTACCTCCGGCTGCTCGACGTGGAGCCGGTGGGCTTCCGGCGCCGTCTCCTACCTCCCGATGGCCCACATCGCCGAGCGCATGTCCACCCACTACCTGGCGGTGATGGGCGGCTACGAGGTCACCACCTGCCCCGACCCGGGCCAGATCGCCGCCTACGCGCGCGAGGTGCGCCCGCAGATCATGTTCGGCGTGCCCCGGGTGTGGGAGAAGGTCTACGCCGGCGTGCAGGCCGCCCTGGGCGCCGACCCGGACAAGAAGGCCAAGTTCGACGAGGCGGTGGCGGCCGCCATCCCGATCGTCGGAGCGACGCACGTTCGGCACCGCCACCGAGGAGGACGAGGCCACCTACCAGTTCCTCGACGACGTCGCCTTCGCCGGCGTGCGCGGCCCTCGTCGGCCTCGACGCCGTCGAGTACGCCATCACCGGCGCCGCGCCGATCCCCGCCGAGCTCATCAGCTGGTACCGCGCCATCGGCGTGCCGCTGTCGGAGATCTACGGCATGTCGGAGAGCACCGGCCCGATGACGTGGGAGCCCACGCGGGTGAAGGCGGGCACGGTCGGCGTGGCCTTCCCCGGCACCGACTGCTTCCTCGCCGACGACGGCGAGGTGTGCATCCGGGGCGGCAACGTCTTCCTCGGCTACCTCGACGACCCGGAGAAGACGGCCGAGGCGCTCGATCGCCGACGGCACGCTGCACTCCGGCGACATCGGCGAGTTCGACGACGAGGGCTACCTGCGGATCATCGACCGCAAGAAGGAGCTCATCATCACCGCCGGCGGCAAGAACATCAGCCCCGCCAACCTCGAGGCCGAGCTCAAGATGATCCCGCTCGTCGGCCAGGCGTGCGCCATCGGCGACCAGCGGCCGTTCGTCTCGGCCCTGGTGGTGCTCGACGCCGAGGTCGCGCCGGTGTGGGCCAAGGAGCACGGCATCGAGTTCGACGACCCTGGCCGAGCTGGCCGAGCACCCCGACGTGGTCGGCCGAGGTGGACCGGGGCCTCGAAGAAGCGATGGCCGGCTTCAACAACGCCGAGCGCGTCAAGAAGGTGAAGATCCTCGCCGACGAGTGGCTGCCCGACTCCGAGGAGCTCACCCCCACGTCGAAGCTCAAGCGGCGCGGCATCCACGCCAAGTACGCCGACGAGATCGAGGCGCTCTACGCCTGAGGCGGTAGGGCACGCCGAGGCCCGGCCGCGAGGTCCCGCAGCGCCAGGCGGGCGAGGGGGAGCTCGAGCCCCGAGCTCGTCGGCCATCTCCAGCGCCAGCGTCAGGTCCTTCTCCCCCAGGTTCGCGGGTGTGGCTCGAGCACGTCGTACCAGTCGTCGCCAGGCTGCAAGCGGGGCCGTGGTGTCGCGGATCATGATCGCGCCCGGGCCCGCCGGTGACGGCGTCGCTGTGGCGGACGACCCGGGCCAGCTTCCGGAGGTCGAGGCCGGCCGCCTCGGCCAGGCGCTGCGCCTCGGCGGCGGCGGTGAAGGCGATGAAGTGCAGGAGGTTGCGGGCCAGCTTGGTGCGCGTGCCCGCCCCGGCCGGTCCCATGTGGACCACCAGCGAGGCCCACTGCTCGAACACCGGCCTTGGCTCGCTCGTAGGCGGCGCGCTCCCCGCCGACCATGGCGGCCAGGGTGCCCGTCGTGGGCACCCATGAACCCGCCGCTCACCGGTACGTCGAGCAGGTCGACGCCGCGCGGCGGCGGCCACCTCGGCCAGGGCCTCGGCTGTCTCGGCCCGGATGGTGGAGTGCACGGCGATGATGGACCCGGCCGACGCGGTGGTGAGGAGCTCGGTCACCACGGAGCGCACCTGGTCGTCGTCGAGCACCATCACCGACACCACGTCGCAGGTGCCCCCGAGCTCGGCCACCGACGCCGCTGCGTCGGCACCCGCCTCGAGCAACGGCGCCATGGCGTCGTCGCGGAGGTCGAACACCTGCAGCCCGCCGGGCCACGCCGCCAGCCGGGTGGCCATCGGCCCCCCGATCTGTCCCAGCCCCACGAACCCCACCGCCCCCACGTCGCCACGCACCCACGTCAGCCCCACCCCGCACGTCACCCACGTCAGCCCCACCCCGCACGTCACCCACGTCAGCCCCACCCCGCAACTTGTGGTGATTCCGTTTCGAAACGGCACGGAATCGCCACAGGCTGAGGTGGACGACGGCTCGAGCCGGACGGGGCGACGGAGGACCCGAAGCCGGTCACGGGGTCACCGGCCACATCGGGGCCGGGGCGCCGCCGATCGGGTAGTGGCCGGGGAGCCCGCCCCCGAGCGCCCGGTGCATGCGGGCGGTCATCCCGGGCGAGAGGGTGCCGTCGCTCATCATCTCCAGGAAGCAGGCGGCGGCGTTGCCGTAGTCGAACCAGTCGCGCTGCCATCCCCACTGGAAGTCGCCGGCGTAGCCGAACCACGAGCCGCCGATGCCTGCCACCTCGTAGCGGGAGCCGTCGGCCCGTGTGGCCAGGGCGATCTGCTTCCAGAAGCCCGACCACCTGGCCCTTGCGGTCGTCGATGAGGATCTGCTGGTACGGGTACTCCCACCCGTCGAGGCCACCCATCTCCAGCCCGAGGGCGACCTCGCTGATCTCCTGGCGGCCCACCACCATGAACTCGTGCTCGGGGCCGTAGTTCCACCCGTAGGTGGCGTCCTCCGCGTAGAGGAGGGCCATGGGCGACCAGTCGCCCGCCTCCTCGGCGTCGCGGTTGGCCTGGAGCCACCGCGCCACCATCTCCTCCATCTCGTCCCTCGGGAACGCCGGCACGGTCTAGTCCTCCACGATCGTCAGGGCATGGGTCGGGCAGTACTTCACGGCCGCCTCGACGGCGGCGCGATCGGGTTTCGTCCGGCGTCTCGTCGAGCACCGTCAGCCCCCCGTCCTTCGACACCGAGAACACGACGGGCGCCTCGCTCTCGCACACCCCGTGCCCCTGGCACAGGTCCCGGTCCACCACGATCCTCACATCCACCCCAGGATCTGTGGAGCAAAACGGCCGGTATGCGAACGAATCCGTCCACAGATCTCGGTCATCGGGGGGACATCCGGGCGGCGCAGGGCTGGGCGAGCTGGACGACCATCTTCGAGTGGTCGTTGCGGTAGGTGTCGGGGGGCTGGGTGAGCTCGAAGGAGAACTGGCGCAGCAGCACCGAGAAGATCGCCTTGAGCTGCATCATGGCGAACGCCGCACCCACGCATCGATGGCGCCCGGCGCCGAAGGGGATCCAGCTCCACGGATTGGCCGTGTCGTCCTCGCGGGGCTCGAGGTAGCGGGTGGGGTCGAAGGCCTCGGGGTCGGCGAAGGCATCGGGCAGCCGGTTGGAGACGGACGGTGATGCCGCCACCATCGTCCCGGCCGGGATCACGTGGCCTTCCACCTCCACCTCCACCTTGGCCATCCGCAGGAGCAGGATGAGGGGCGGGTGGAGGCGGAGCGCCTCCTTGATGGCGGCCTCCAGCTTCGGCATCTCCCGGAGGGCCTGGTAGCTCAGCTCCGGCTCGTCGACCGCCAGCGCGTCGAGCTCGGCGACCACCTCGGCCAGGTACGCCGGGATGCCGGAGGAGCTCGATGAGGGTCCAGGCCGCCGTGCCCGACGTGGTGTGGTGGCCGGCGAACATCATGGAGATGAACATCCCGGTGATGATGTCGGCGCTGAAGTGCGGCGAGCCGTCCTCCTCGCGGATCGACATGAGCACGTCGAGGAGGTCACGGTCCTCCTTTGCCAGGCGCCGGCTCGCCGGCCCGGCCGTCCATGATCGCCTGCACCAGGTCGACCAGGCCGACCCGTGCCCGATCCCGTGCATGGAAGCTCTCGATGTCGGCGTACGGATCGACGTAGGCGAGGGCGTCGGTGCCTCGCTCCAGGTCGTGGTAGAGCGCGGCGAAGCGACCGTCGAGCTGCTCTCGGAACCGAGCCCCGATGAGACACGCCGACGAGGTGTAGATGGTGAGCTCGGCGAACCAGTCGAGGAGGTCGATGTCGCCACCGTCCGGTTGTCGCGACACCATGCGCTCGACCTCGGCGGCGATGGTGGCGGCGTGGCCGCGCATGAACTTGTCGCGCAGGGCCTGGTTGTGCAGCGCCTTGCGTCGTTCCTCCGGGGAGGCGTCGAACACCACGCCCTCACCGAAGATCGGGGTCATGAACGGGTAGGCCTCGGCCTGATCGAGCTCCTCCTCGGGCGCCCGGAAGAAGATCTCGTTGGCCTCGGGACCAGTCAGCAGCACCACGTCACGGTCGGCCAGGCGGAAGGTGCCCACGTCGCCGCACTCGGCGCGGGTGCGCTCCATGAGACCGATGGGATCGACCCGGAGCTCCTCGAGGTGGCCGGTGCTCGACGGTTCGCCCTCGCCGGACACCCGGGGAAGGGGCTGGAGGCCTGTCTCAGTGGCGGTCATTCGGTGCCTCCTACAGGGGCTTCGGGCTCGACCTCGACCAGGGTGAGGTGGGTGCCGCGGGGGGTGGACAGCACGGCCAGCACGGTGCGGGCCACGTCGGCGGGGCGGAGGTACCCGGGATGCCGCATCATCCCGAGACGGTGCCAGTCGGCCAGGACCTCGTCCACGACCGGCCCGTCCCACCCGCTGCCCTGCTCGGTGGCCGAGGGGCCCGGCCGGACGATGCTCACCCGCACGCCGGTCCCTTCGAGCTCCAGCTGCATGGCTCGGGCCAGGCCCTCGAGGCCGTGCTTGGACGTGACGTAGGCCGCCATGTGGGTGCGCAGCTCTCGCACGACGTCGGAGGTGACGAGCACGATGTCGCCCCGCTGGCGCTCCACCATGGCGGGTCCGAGGCGGCGGAGGAGCCGGTGGGCGCCGAGGAGGTTCACCTGCACCTGCCGCACGAAGTCGTCGGGCTCCACGGTGAGCGCCGCGGCGGGGAGGACGTCCCCGGCGTTCGACACCACCACCTCGATCGGGTCCGAGGCGATCGACGGCGGCGGCGGCGAAGGCGTCGATGGATGCGTCGTCGGTGAGGTCGAGCGGAAGTGCCACCGCCTCTCCCCCGGCCGCCACGATCTGCTCGGCGAGCTCCGCCAAGCGGTCCATCCGCCGTGCCCCGAGCACCACGGGGTGGCCGGCCTCCGCCAGCGCACGCGCCACGCCCTGACCGATGCCGGCCGACGCGCCGGTGACGACCGCCGGCCGCCGCTCCGGGTGCGCCGGGAACCGAGGCATCAGCCAGTGCTCCAGCACGGCCAACCGGCGACGACCGGCACCCGCTTCGGGCGCGGCCTGTCGCAGGTTGCTTGGGGGGCGGACGAACCCGCCAACCTGCGACAACGGTCGACCGGATCGGGGCCGTTCTGTCGCATGTTGCAGGGGTGGGGCTGGGGCTGGGTCATCGGGGGGTGACGGTGGTGGGGAGGGCGGCGAAGCCGCGGACGTTGACCGAGTGGACGCGACGGATGCCGTCGGCGTCGATGTCGTAGTCGGCCACCCGTGCCACCAGCTCCTCGAGGCAGACGCGAGCCTCCAGGCGGGCCAGCGAGGCGCCCAGGCAGAAGTGGCGGCCGAAGCCGAAGCTGGCGATCTGCTGGAGCTCACGCTCGGACCGGTCGAGGTCGTAGCGGTCGGGCTCGGTGAACACGCGCTCGTCGCGGTTGGCGGAGCCCACCACCAGCACCACCCGATCGCCGGCCGGGATGACCTGACCGTGCGCCTCGATGTCGACCGTGGCCAGGCGGGCCAGCATCTGGCTCGACGTGTCGAAGCGCAGCGTCTCCTCCACCCAGTGGGGATCCGCTGAGGGTCGGCGAATGGCTTGGCCCGCTCGTCCGGGTTCCGCCACGCCCAGTACCAGGCGTTGCCGAGCAGCTTGGTGGTGGTCTCGTTGCCCGCCACCACCATCAGGAACAGGAAGCCCATGATCTCGTCGTCGGTGAGGCGGTCGCCGTCGATCTCGGCCGCCAGCAGCGCCGAGGTGAGGTCGTCGGTGGGTCGGGCTCGGCGCTGGGCGAGCATGTCGGCGTAGTAGGCGACCAGGCTCAGCGCCGCCTCCACCCCAGCCGGAGGCACGTCGTCCATCCCCTCCTCTCGATGGACCAGCAGGTCGCTCAGCCGGCGCACCTCGTCGCGATCCGCCGCGGGCACGCCGATCAGCTCCGAGATGACGTCCATGGGGAGGCGGCCGGCCAGGTCGCCGATGAAGTCGAACGAGCCAGCGGCCAGCGCGGCGTCGAGGTAGCGGCCAGCCAGGGCCCGGATGCTGGGCTCGAGCTCGCTCACCCGGCGGGGTGTGAACCCCCGCGACACCAACCCGCGCATGCGCCCGTGCATCGGCGGGTCCATCGCCAGGAACGACATGGTGCGGTGGGCATGGGGGCCCGAGGCGGCGGGGTCGAGGGAGACGCCGTGGGACGACGAGAACCGCTGGTGGTCGCGGAAGGCCTCCACGACGTCGGCGTGACGAGAGAGCGCCCAGAACCCGGCGTCCTCGTTCCGGTAGAGCGGCGCCTCCTCGCGGAGCCGCTCGTAGATCGGGTACGGGTCGTCGTGGACCTCGTAGTGGTAGGGGCTGTAGACGAGGTCGGCAGCGGTCATGCCGCGCCTCGCAGCACGAGGTCGGCCACCTCGGCCATTCGCTCGCCCAGCTCGCCGTAGCCGAAGTAGCCCATGCCGGCCTGCAGCAGCGCTCCCGACAGGGCCAGGTTGAGGGCGCGCCGCACAGCGGGATCGGCGTCGTCGCCGAGGGCGGTGGCCAGATGCCGATCGAGGGCGGCGCCGATCCGCGCCCGCAGGCGCTGCACGTCGGGGTCGGGCGCCAGGACGGCTGTGGTGGATGCCGCGGCCAGCTCAGGCTCCTCGGCGATGAGGTCGGCCAGCTGGCGCAGCGCCGCCTGCACGCGGGCGACGGGCGGGCGGCGACCTCCGGCAGCCGGGACCTCGAGCTGCTGTAGCCGACGCCAGAACACCTCGGCCACGAGGTGGTCTTTGGAGGCGAAGTAGGTGTAGGCGGTGGCGGCGCCCACGCCGGCTCGGCGAGCGGCGTTGCGCACGGTGAGCCCGTCGTAGCCATGGGCCCGCAGCTCAGCGATGGTGGCTTCCACGACGGCGTCGACCCGGTCGGAGCGGGTCTCGGATGGACCCCGCCTGGCCAGGGGCAGGCTCGACGTGCTGGACATGTGTCCAGACACTAGTCTGGCGGCATGAGCGCAGGCAACAGCGACCGTCCCGACTACGCGGGCCCCTTCGACCCCGACTTCCGCTACGAGGATCTCTCGAAGGAGGCGCTCGTGCGGCTGGTGCGCGAGTACGCGCTGATCGTCCACCTCCTCGACCGGTCGATGTGCGCGGCCATCGGCATGAAGTACGGGCAGGAGGTGGTGGAGGAGCTGGCCATCGAGGAGTGGCGCGGGGCCAGCCCCATCTACGGCGACCGCTTGCGAGCGATCATGGGCATCGAGGGCGACACGGTGGAGGACATCTTCAAGGTCCTGCAGCTCGATCCCGGCTTCCCGCAGCACTACATGGACGTGCGCTACGAGGTGGTGGACGACCACCACGGGTACTTCGAGCTGCGATCCTGTGGAGCCCTGCTCGACGTGGAGCCCTGGGGCGAGCGGGCCATCACCGGGATGTGCCACACGATCGAGGACGCCACCTTCGATCCCACCGCACAGGCCGTGAACCCGAAGGCGCACGTGCGCCACGTCCACCGGCCGCCACGCGTCCCGGCCGACCGCGAGCCCCACTGCCGGTGGGAGATCACCATCGACGAGGCCAACGAGACGCTGGACGAGCCGCCGATCACCACGATGACCAGAACGACGACGGCGGCCACGTTCCGGTTCCCGCCCATGCGCGACGGCACGCCGCACCTTCCTCCCTCGCACACCGCAGTCGGCGTCGGGCCGAGCTCCGGCGCCTGATCGCCTCGCGGCGAACAGGGGCCACCCCGGAACGCGATCCGGCCCACCTCGACGCTGGTCGGGGTGGGCCGGAGGGTGTGGCCGTCCCTGACCGGCCGGCGTTGTGACCGGTCAGGGACGTCCGCCGTCGCCTCAGCTCGACGGAGGCTGGCAGGTCCCAGCGAGATCGCTCTGGGTGGTCACGCCATCCAGGGTCACGCTGTCGATGCTCCGACCCGACGGCGCGAACAGGCCGAAGCTGGCCAGGCCACCGACGTCGATGCCGACCGTGGATCCGTCATCGAGCCCCAGCTCTGCGTGGTTCACCGGGACATCGCCTGAGATCATCACGGAGGTGCAGGTGAAGGTGATGTCCTGCTCCGGTTCGTGGATCGGCGTCCCGCACGTCTTGCCGTCGTGCTTCTGGATGAACCACTGCGAGATCACCAGCCCGGCAGGAAGGACCGACTTCTTCGGGTTGGCGGGGTCGGAGAAGTCGTCCGAGCAGGAGATGTGCAGCTCGATGGCGTTGAGCGTGGGCACGTCCTCACGCGTGACCTCGTTGCCGTCGCACCACTCGCCGGTGTCCTGGCTGCCGTTGGTGTAGCGGAAGTCGTAGAAGGTGCACTTGTCCTTCTTCCCGTCGTCGCCCTTGCCGTCGGGATCGGTGTCGCTGCAGGTCTTGCCGTCGTGCTTCACGATCTGCCACGTGGCCGCCGTGAGCCCGTCGAGGTTCGACTTCTTCGGTGCCGACAGGTTGTCGGAGCACGAGATGTGCAAGGACAGCGCCTTCAGGCTGGGCACCGCGGCGCGCGTCACGTCGTTGCCGCCCTCGCACCACTCCCCGATGTCGCTGGTGCCGTTGGTGTAGTGCACCTCATAGCTCGTGCACTTGGGCGCGCCCGCGCCCGCCGGAGCGTTCACCCCCACGAGCAGCATGGCGGCCGCCGCAGTGGCCGCCATGATGGCGATGGTCGATCGGATCCTCGTTCGATGTCGTGTCATCAGCGTTCTTCCTCGTCGATCCAGGCAAGACGGCCGCCCTGTTGCCACCGTCGCCCTACCTGTGGCGGCCGGCGTCGCCCGAAATACGTCGATCCGTCCTCTTTTCAGGCGGCTCGGGCGGTTCGCCCCTTGCGACCACGGAGAGTGTGATCTACCGTGGTCGTATCCACACGGAGAGCGCGTGGAACCGGCGGGACGGACGGCGTTGACGTCACGCTGCGTGCAGCAACGGAGAATTCTGCAGGAGAGACGTTCGTGCCGCCCACCACACGGCCACCGGCCGCAGCCACCGACAGCGTTCGCGCCCTGCTGGAGCGCTGCGCGGCCGGCGACGGCCAGGCATGGCACGAGCTCGTGGAGCGCTACCAGCGCCTGGTGTTCGGGATCGCCAGGGGTGAGGGGCTGTCGGTGGAGGACGCTGCCGACGTGACGCAGTCGACCTTCGAGGTCCTCCTCGACCGGGTGGGCGACCTGCGGGAGCCCGACCGGTTGGCCGCCTGGTTGGCCACGGTCACCCGCCGGGCGGCGTGGCGGATGCGGACCCGGCGCAACCAGGAGCGCGACACGGGGATGGCCCCTGGCCCCCAACCCCTCCCCGATCTCCCCCTGGCCGACGAGCCGAACGACCAGCTCGAGCGATCCCTCTGGTTGTACGAGGCACTGCAAGAGCTGGGCGAGCCGTGCCGGTCGCTCGTTGCGTCCCTGTACTTCGACCCGACGGTGCCGTCCTACGCCGAGATCGCCCTTCGGATGGGCCGCCCAGTGGGAAGCATCGGACCCACCCGAGCCCGCTGCCTCGACCACCTCCGGGCGCTCCTCGACGACGGAGTGGAGGCCGTATGAGCCACCCCATCGACACCCGGCGGCTGATCGATTGGCTCGACGACCGGCTGGACCCGTCGGCGAGCGACGAGCTGGCGGCCCAGCTGGCCGCCCTCGACCCCTCCTCCGACGTCCACCGCAACCTCGAGTGGCTGCGCCGCTTCCGGGCGGAGTCGTCGGAGCTCTCGCTCGAGTCGCCCCCGCCCGTCGTCACCCAACGCCTGCGTGGGGTGCTCGACCGGCGCCAGGGGCTGGCGCCCCCGCTCTGGCGGATCGACGTCAGCCTGGTCGGCGACAGCCGCCAGGCCGTGCACGTGGCCGGGTATCGCGGCGCCACCACCGACAACGACCAGTTCCAGCTCACCTACGAGGGCGACGGGGTCGAGGTGGTGCTCGACATCCGCACCTCGGGCCAGCACTGCGTGATCGCCGGTCAGGTGCTCCCGACCGGCGATACGCCTCCTGCGTTCGAAGCCATCGCCCTGACCGGCGGCGGGCCGGTGCGCACGCTCGAAGGCGACGAGCTCGGAGGCTTCGACCTGCCGCCCATTCCCGTGGACACCACCGAGCTCGTGCTCAGCAACGGCGAGCTCCTGGTCCGGGTCCCCCTCGACCTCAGGCCGATGACGTGAGCCCTGCTGCTGCCGTCGCCGCGGCGCCGGCGTCGACCGTCACGACGCCCGCGACAGCCCTGGCTTGGTTGGTGGCGGAACAGGCCCACGGGACCGATACGGCGTCGATCCTGGCCAGCGTGGAGGCGTTGGGCCCCCGGGAGCCCGCCGCCACCGCCCTCCTGCTTCGGGCCCTCGCCGACGCCTGCACTGACGTTGGCGACCACCGCGTGGCGGCCGATGCCATCTACCAGCTCGCCCGCCTGCGGGTCCGGTCGGGCGACCCCGCCGGGGCGCTCCCGATCATCGACGAAGCCGCCGCGGCGTACAGCCGAGCCGGGCTCCCGGTGGCGACCCTCCGCACGGCCCTGGGCCGGATGCACGCGCTCGACGACCTCGGCCGCCACGCCGACGCCGTGGCCAGCGGTGAAGCGACCCTCCGACGCATCGACGAGCTTGAGGAGGTCGCCCGACAGTCCGACGAGGCCAGGTGGGTGCGCGCCGCCACCTTGGGGAACCTGGGCGTGGCCTACGGGTTCACCGGCTGCCACCTCGAGGCCATCGCGGCCTACGACGGCTGTGCCGACGCCTGGTCGGCCCTCGGGCTCGCCGATGAGCAGGCGGTGGCCGACGCCAACCGGGCGATCGAGCTGACCGAGCTGGGCCGGGCCCGCGAGGCGCTGGCCGGCTTCGACCGTGCCTCGCTCGTGTTCGAAGCCGACGACGACCGCCTGTTCTGGGCCAAGTGCCTCGGGCACCGGGCCGAGGCGGAGCTGGCGCTCGGCCGGCTCGGGGCCGCCCTGCGCGACGTGGGGGCGGCTCGGGACCGGCTGGTGGCGGTCGGAGCGGCCACCGAGGCGGCCCGCCTCGGTCTGGTGGCGGCGCGTGTCCTGCTCGGGCTCGACCTGTTGGAGGAGTGCCTCGGGGAGCTCGACGGCGTGCGCGCGGCAACCGGTGCAGCGGGGCTGGAGCACGACGTGGCCGCCGCCAGCCTGCTCCAGGGCCTGGCCGCCGGGCGGTTGGGGCGCGTCGCCGACGCCGAGGCGTTTCTCACCGAGGCCGTGGCGCGGCTCGATGCTGTGGGCGACCGATCGGCGGCGGCGCTGGCCGGCCTGGCCCTGGGGGGCTTCAGCGGGTGCGCCGAACCGGTGCACGTGGCGCACGAGGCCGCGATCGCCAACGGGTGGGACGTCCACCGCATCCTGGCCCTCGTCGCCCTCGTCGACCTCGGAGAAACGGTGGAGGACACCGCCCTCGCCTGGGCCTCCGAGCGGGCCGACCAGCTCGGCCTTCGGTCGCTGCGGGCGGCGGTGGCGCTGCGGCGGGCCGACCGCGCCAGGCGCAGGGGAGCGCTCGACGCGGCCATCGACCTGTACCGGTCGGCTCACGACCTGGGCCAGTCGCTCCGGGGCGAGCTCCAGCACGAGTGGCTCCGGCTGGCGTTCGAGGGCGGACGCCGACGCTGCCTGGACGGCCTGGTCACCACGCTGCTCGATCGCGGCGCTCCGGACGACGTCGCCGAGGCGCTGCGACGCGCCGACCACGACCGGGCCCCCACGTTCGTCGATCGCCGATGTGGCAGAGTCGACGGACCGGCTGCGGCCACCGGGGACGAGCAGCTCCGGGCCGATCTGTCGGCGGCCTACTCCAAGCTGCTGACGCCCGGGCTCACGGCACCGCGCGCCGCCGCGGTGCGGGAGGAGGTCCGTCGGGTCGATCGTGCCCTCGCCTTGCTGGAGCTCCGCTCCCTCCCGGCGGCAGCTCCGCCGCCCGCGCCGGCCACCCCGGTGGAGCTCCCCACCCGCGCCGCCGGGGTGATCTTCCACCTCACCGACGCGGAGCTGCTGACCTTCGTCGCCGACGGCGGCACGGTGACGGCCCACCGGCAGCCGCGCCTGCCCCTCGACCAGCTGCTCGACCGCTTGGCGGCCGACACCCGGCCCGGTGGCTCGACCAAACCCGCCCGCACGGCTCGAGCCGAACAGACCCTTGACCAGCTCGGAGCTGCCCTGCTGGGTGAGCTCGACCTGCAACCCGGCGCCGACCTTGAGATCGTCCCGGACCAGCGGCTCCACGCTGTGCCCTTCGAGGTGCTTCGGGGCGGCGCCGATCTCTCGCGCCAGGATCCCCCGCCCACCCGGGTGGTCCCGAGCCTGGCGGCTGCCGGCAGGCTCGCCGCGCCCCGCTGGCGCGACCGTCCGCCGCTGGTGGTCGGGGTGGGCGACCGCACCCTCTCGCACCTGCCGTCGGAAGCCGCCGCCGTGGCTGCCCACTGGCCCGACGCCACGGTGCTCACGGGCGCCTCTGCCACCGTCGCCTCCGTGGCCGGCGCCTGCACCGGAGCCGGCGTGATCCACATGGCCTGCCACGGCCTTCACCCGAACGGCACCCACCGTCGCTCCGGGCTGGCGCTCCACGACGGCTGGCTGACGGCCGACCAGCTCGGCGCCCTGCCGCTCGAGGGTGCCCTCCTCGTCCTCAGCGTGTGCGAGACGGGCCGACTCGCCGGCCCGGAGCCCTTCGGCCTTGCGCACGCCGCCCTCGGCGCTGGAGCGTCGACGTGCATCGTGAGCCTGTGGCCAGTCGAGGACCGGGCCACCGCCGTCCTCATGACCACCCTGCACCGACACCTCGCCGCCGGTCGCTCCCCGGGAGCCGCCCTGCGCGAGGCGCGCGCCGCCACGCGGCAGACCTGGCCCCACCCGGCGAGCTGGGCGCCTTTCGCTGTCTTCGGACGATCGGAGTGACGATGACGAAGCCTCGAACCATCCTTCGGAGCCTGGTCGCCCTTCCGGTGGCCATGGTCGCCACCCTCACCGCCCACATCGACGTCGCGGCTGCCCACCCGCCCACCCCGCCGGGCGAGATGGTCATCAAGGTCCGCGGCAACGCCGATCTCGAGGCCATCCTGGCCCTCGTGGAGGGCACGGTGCTCGACACGGTGCTCGGCTCTCGCGGCATCTTCCTCATCGGGGTGCCGGAGGGCGACGGTGACTGGCACAGCCGGGCCGACAAGGTGGCCAAGGCGCTGATGAAGTCGCCCGGGGTGGTGTACGCCGAGCAGAACTACGACGCCGAGCTGGTCGACGCCGATCGGTTCCACTACTGGCCGTCGGGGTCCGCCCCGCTGGCTGCCGCCGACGCCGAAGAGCGCCGCAGCCAGCCCGCCGCCGAGCAGCTGAACCTCAGTGAGGTGCACGCCGTCGCCTCCGGCGCGGGGGTGACGGTGGCGGTGCTCGACACCGGCGTCGACCTCGACCACCCCGACCTCGCCGGTCGACTCCTTCCTGGCTACGACTACGTCGACGACGACCCGGCACCCGACGATCTCGGGGATGGCCTCGACAACGACCTCGACGGCCGCATCGACGAGGGCGTCGGTCACGGGACGCACTCGGCCGGGCTCGTCTCGTTGGTGGCCCCCGATGCCACGATCCTGCCCATGCGGGTGCTCGACTCGGAGGGGCAAGGCAGCTTGTTCACCACTGCCGAGGCCATCATCGACGCCACGCGAGCAGGAGCCCACGTGATCAACCTGAGCTTCGGGACGGACGGGAGGATCGAGTCTCGCGTGGTCAAGGACGCCCTCAAGGAGGCGAAGCAGGCGGGCGTCACGATCGTGGCGGCCGCCGGCAACGACGCCTCGGGGCAGAAGCACTACCCGGCGGCCGACAAGGACGTCCTGTCCGTCGGAGCGCTCGACGCCGAGGGCACCGGCATGGCGGCGTTCTCCAACCGGGGGAAGTGGGTGACCGTGGCCGCTCCGGGCACCGACCTCGTGTCGACCGTGCCCGACGGCTACGGACGCTGGAGCGGCACCTCGATGGCCTCGCCGCTCGTGGCGGGCGAGGTGGCGCTCATCCGACAGCTCGACCCCCGCGCGAAGGTCCTCGACGAGGTGAAGCGAGCCACCCGCAAGACCGCGGACCACGGGGTGGAGAAGGGCGCCATCGACATCTGGCTGGCCGTCAGCTCGCTCCGCTGACCTCTGCTACTCGGAGCGGAGGATGACGGCCGGGTGGGCCCGGGCTGCCAGGCGGCCTGGCACCGCCGCCACGCCCAGCCCGAGCAGGATGGCGCCCGCCACCACGCCGGCGAGCGCGACCAGCGACACCACCGGCACCTCCGGGGCCCCCATGCTGCGGGCGGTGAGCGTCCACACGACCCGCCCGGCCACCGTCCCCGCCAACGCCCCGAGCAGGGCACCGGGGAGCACCAGCGTGAGGGCCTGCACCCGCACCGTCGTCCGCAGCTGACGACCCTCGAAGCCGAGGGTGCGCAGCAGCGCCAGGTCGTGCCGGCGACGGCGGATGGTGAGCACCAGCACGAAGGCCAGGGTGATGGTGGCCACCGCCCCGAGCAGGCTGCCGAACCACACGGGCAGGAGGCGCACCTGGTGGAGCTGCTCCACATCGACGGAGCGGATGGGCCGCAGCACGGTGTTGCCCCAGTCCTCCCGCAAGGTGGCGTAGGCCTCGTCAGGGTCGACCCCGGGGGCGTAGTCGACCAGCGCGAAGGCCGGCTCCACCTCGCCACCCAGCCGCTCGATCCCCTCGGGCGCAACGAGGGCGCCCTCCCCGATGCGATCGGCGTCGAAGCCGAGGTGCATGACCACCAACCCGCTCACCGTGAACGTCTGCGGCCCGCCACCGGCGTCGAGCCCCAGTTCGTCGCCCACCGACACCCCCAGCTTGCGCGCCGTCGCGCCACCCAGGGCCACCTCGTCGGGACGACGCGGGGCGTCGCCGTCGAGCATCCGGGGCTCGATAGAGCCCTTCACGTCCACCAATGCCGACGCGTCGGCATCGAGGGTGCGGTCGCCGGCCGTGAAGGTGACGGACTCCAGCTCGGTCCTGACGGCGTAGGCCTCCACCAGCGGGTTCCCGCCCAGGGTCTCCTCGGCTCGCTCCCCCACCGCCGGGTCGTTGCCGTCGCCCACCACGGCGTCGAAGGTCCAGCCCCACAGCTCGGCGTCGCCGGCCAGGCGCTGCTCGCTGGCCGCGAAGCCCAGCGCCCCCACGATGCCGACGGCGGCCACGAACACCGTGGCCACCACGGTGCCGCCTCCGGTCCCGAGGGTCGCGGCCCGGACGCCGGCCACCACCGGGACCGGCAAGCCGGCCTGTCCCGCCCGGTTGCCGAGCCCTGAGCGCCGGGCCTCCCGGCGCTCGAGGCGTCGCGCCGCGCCGACCTCCCGCCACGCGGTGCCGACCATGAAGCCGGTCAGCAGCGCGGCCAGCACGGCCCCGCCGATGGCCAGGACGGCGACGTTGACCGCCACGCCCGGGTCCACCTCGGCCCGGCGGGCGTGTCCCACCGGTGTGAGCGGCGAGAGGGCGACGGCAATGACCACGGCCAGCAGGGTGCTGACGAGCGCGAAGAGCCCGCCCTTGATGGCGGCGGCGCCCAGGGCTCGGCCCCGGGTGGCCCCGAGCGCGGCGAGAGATCGCTGGGTCGACCGGTCGAGCTCGAGCTGCCGGCGCAGGCCTTGGGCGACCAGGACGGCGCCGCCGACGGCCACCAGCACCCCGAGAGCCAGCAGCATGGTGGCCTGGAGGCGGATGGACCGCTGGGCCTCCTCGCGGGCGCGGATGGCGTCGCTGCCGCTGAAGTCGACGAAGGCCTCGGGGTCGAGCGCCCGGGCGGCGGCTGTCACCGCCTCGCGGGTCGTGGCGGAGAGATCGACGCGCACCTCGTAGCCCACCGACCCCTCGGGACCGGCGTCGCCGAAGAGGGCGCCGAGGCTGGGGACGTCCTGGTTGCGGTGGGCGGCGTCGAAGGCCGGGCCGAGCCGAACCTCGGCGCTGCCGAGGTAGACGACCTCGGGCACCTTCTGGTGCGGCACCACGTCCTGCGGGGCGCGCACCACCCCCGTCACCGTGAAGTCGAAGGTTCGCCCGGTGGGCAGCAGCGATCCGAGGCCGTCGAAGAGCTGGTCGATCTGGTCGGGCCCGTAGCCCTGCATGGTGAGGGTGTCGCCGGCGTGCAGGTCGTAGAGGTCCGCCATCTCCTCGTCGACCACCACCTCCAGCTCGTCGGAGGGATCGGGCAGGCGACCCTCCACGATGATCGGCCGGTTGATCGCCACGAACTGCCCCGGCTCGTCGGAGCTGAAGGGGCTGACCATCCCGAGCTGCTCGGGGTGGGGTCGACCCTGGGCGTCCACCGGCATGAGGAGGAAGTAGTCGCCGCCCTCCACCGCCTCGATGCCGTCGATGGCGGCGAGATCGGCCCGGTCGAGGTGGCCGGATACGTAGCCGTTGACCGGCCGGTGGAAGTCGACGAAGCGGTCCATGGCCGTCGCCGTACGGCTCCACCCGGCAATGGCGGCGATCGACACGCCGCCGACCAGTCCGGTGACCACGGCCAGGACGAGCCACGATCGCCACCGGCGCCGCAGGTCGGAGCGCACCAGGACGCGGATCATGTCCACGAGCGCCGCCTCCTTGCCCACCGTTCCCGCATCGGCGCCATCTCATCGCATCTGGCCTCCCTCCGAAAGGTCGGCACCACCCCAGCGATGGTGGTGCCAGCCCCACCGCCGGGTTGGCAGGATGGGCCGATGGGAGCGGCGCCTCGTGTGGTGAGCCTGGTCCCCTCGGTGACGGAGACGCTCCTGCACTGGGGGATCGAGCCCGTGGCGTGCACCCGGTTCTGCGAGCAGCCGGGGCTGCACCACGTGGGGGGCACCAAGGACCCGGACCTGCCCGCCATCACCGACCTGGGCCCCGACCTGGTGGTGCTCGACGAGGAGGAGAACCGCCGGGAGGACCACGACGCCCTGGTGGGTGCCGGGGTGCCGGTGCACGTGTTGGCCGTGCGGGACCTGGCCCACCTCGACCAGGCGATGGCGGGGCTGGCCGCCGCCGTGGGCGCCCGTTGGACGCCGCTGGGAGCGGTGCCCGAGCCGGAGCCGCAGCGGCGAGCGTGGGTCCCGATCTGGAAGCGGCCGTGGATGGCGCTGGGCGAGCCCACCTATGGCTCGGCGCTGCTGCGGACCCTGGCGGTGGAGAACGTGGCCGCCCCCGACGGGCCCTACCCCGAGGTGGACCCGGAGGTGGTGGCCACCCGGCGGGTGGATCTGGTGGTGGCCCCCAGCGAGCCCTACCCCTTCGGCGAGCGGCACCGCGGCGAGCTGGAGGCGGTGGCCCCGGCGGTGTTCGTCGACGGGCGCGACCTGCTCTGGTGGGGCGCCCGGACCCAGGGGGCCCTCGAGCGACTCCGGGTGGCCCTGGGCTGAGGCGGTCAGCCGCCGGGGGCCTGCTTGGCCGCCCGGGCCAGGGCTTCTTCCACCTGCGAGTTGAGCTTGGCGCCGTCGGGCCAGCCGGCGTAGTGGGTGAGGAGGATGACGATCTCGCGCAGCTCCTCGGGCGAGAGCTCCTCGTTGGCCAGCGCCCCGGCCAGCTGGAGGGGGACGACGTCGTGGAGGCCCCGACCCACCAGCATGCCGATGAGCACGAGGCGGCGGTCGCGGAAGGAGAGGCCGGGCCGCTGCCAGATCTCGGCGAAGAGGTGCTCGGCCGTGTAGCCGAAGAAGTCGCCGTCGCCGTCGGTCATCTCGGGCCAGCCGTAGACCGCGGCCATGGTGTCGAGGCCGAGTCGGCGCTTGTCGGGGTCGCTCTGCACGGGCGAGACCGTACCGGTCAGCCGGGACGGGCAGGCGACGGTCGGCGGCCAGCGCGCCGTAGGCGAGGAGGAGGAAGAGCCCGGCCACCAGCGCGCAGCGGACGCAGGGCGGTGGCGTAGCCGTGGACCTGTACGTTCATGAACGGATAGGCGTAGTAGTCGTTGCCGAAGCGATCCTGGACCAGCGACCCTCGCACCAGGGCGTAGAGCAACCACGCGCACCGGCGCGAGGATCGACAGCCGCACGATCCGGCCCGTGAGCTGACCGCGTGGACCGGCCACCAGCCACCCGACCACCGCCAGGATCGGCGAGAGGGTGTGCAGGATGGTGTCGGCCACCAGGTCCCACCCGGTGAGCTCCTGGAGGCTGGCGAGGGCCAGGTGGAACACCACGCCGGTGACGGCGATGCACAGCACGGCGTCGAGACGAAGCACCCGGAAGATGGTGGAGGACCGGTGGAGATCCCGGGACAGCAGGCCGGTGGTGATGGCCACGAGGATGTTGGACTGCACCGTGAAGAAGCTGAAGAAGTTCCAGACCCGCGCCGGCGTCGACTCGAAGAAGCCGGCACCCGGGGCGGCGGTGACGGTGAGGACGAGCTGGAGCGCCAGCCCCGCCGTCACCAGCGCGGACGTGACGCCGAGCAGCACGCGGGCGGGGCGTTCCTCCAGCACCTGGGGAGGGTAGGTCGGTGCGGGCCCGGCCGTACGGGACCCCGGCGGTTCACCTCACCCTCCAGCGGGTAGGGACGCCGACGATGTCCGCCGCCACGAGCACCGTCGAGCGAGTGGCCAAACGAGCGGCGGACAGCGACTGGGCCGACCGGCTGGCTCGATTGGGGTTCTGCGCTCGCGGTCTCGTGTACTCCATCGTCGGGGTGATCGCCCTGCGGGTGGCGTGGGCCAGCGGGCGCACCGGGACAGACGCCAGCAAGGACGGGGCGCTCCGCGAGATCGCCGAGCGGCCCCTTGGCGGGGTGCTCCTCACCGTGCTGGCGGTGGGTCTGGCCGGCTACATCCTGTGGCGGGCTTCGGAAGCGGCGTGGGGCAAGCGCGACGAGGACGACGAGACGAAGCGCAGCGCCAAGCGGGCCCTGTCGGCGGTGAAGGCCCTGCTCTACACCGCCTTCCTCGTCAGCACCGTGCAGTTCATCGCTGGAGGACCGTCGCAGGCCAGCAGCAACAGCGACGAGCAGGAGCAGGCGGCCACCGCGGGGATCCTCGATCTGCCCGCCGGGCCTCTGCTGGTGGGAGCCGCCGGTCTCGGCGTGATCGCAGCCGGCGGCTACGTCGCCTACCGGGGGCTGGCCCAGAAGTACGAGAAGCGGCTCGACACCTCGGAGATGGGCTCGGTGGCCGGGCCGATCGTCGACGTCCTCGGCGTCGTCGGCCACGCGGCACGGGGACTGGTGTTCGGCGTGGCGGGGTTCCTGTTGATCAAGGCAGCCTCCGACCACAACCCCGACGAGGCGAAGGGCCTCGACGGAACCCTGAAGGTGATCGCCCAGCAGGCCTACGGCCAGGTGCTCCTCACCGTGACAGCCATCGGCGTGATCGCCTACGGCCTCTACTCCTTCGCCGAGGCCCGCTACCGCCAGCTCTGAAGCGCGGTCGGGACCGCGCCCCAGCCCGGTGAGCCCTCGGCGGGCATCACCGGGCCAGCGGCGGGCGGCCGACCGATCAGTCGACGGCGCTGATGAACACGTCGGCCCCGCCGGAGGCGAAGTTGGCGAGGTCACCAACGGTGGCCTGACCCTCCGGCGAGCCCATGGAGGCCTGCAGGGTCTCCAGGTCCTGGAACCAGATCTCCGCCATGCGGAAGTACGGGAGCGGTGAGCCGTCGGGCGTGGCGGCGGCCTTGGCCGTCTCCACACGGGTCACGTTGGGGATCTTGGCGGCGATGCTGAGGTGCTTGTCGAAGTAGTAGTCCTCGAAGCCGGCCGGATCGGTGGGCTCGTTGTACAGCACGGTGACCTTGAACATGGCACTGTCCTCTCGGGTTGGCGTTGATGTCCTGTGATCATCCAGAGGGTCGGTCATCACCCGGTCACCGCCCGGTAACGACGTCACCGGGGTGGCCCCGGCCGTCCGAGCCGGCCACGGCTAGCGTCGACCTGTGCTCAGCGTGGACATCCTGGGCCCGCTCCGGGTTCGGGTTGGCGGTGCCGACGTGGCGATCGCCGGCCGCCGCGAGCGCTGCGTCTTGGCGGTCCTCGCCCTCCACGCCGGACGGGTCGCGTCCACGACCACCCTCATCGATCACCTGTGGGGCGACGACGCGCCCCGCACAGCCGGGAAGTCCCTGCAGACCGCGGTGGCCAACCTTCGCCGCGAGGTGCGCTGGACATCGGATGCCCTCTGGCTCGAGACCTCCGGGACCGGCTACCGGCTCAACGCCTCCACCGACCAGATCGATGTCCACCTGTTCGAGGCGAGCGTGGGTGCAGGCCGCACCGCGCTGTACGGCGGCGCTCCTGAGGAGGCGCTGCGACAGCTCAGCGACGGGCTGGCCCGATGGCGAGGGGACGCACCGGCGGACCTCGGCAGCGGGTTGGCCGCCGACATCGAATCGAACCGCCTCGTGGAGCTACGGCTCGACGCGATGGCCGACCGCACGGATGCCGAGCTCCGGTGCGGTCACCCTGGCGACGTCCTCGCGGACCTGGGAGCGCTGTGCGACACCTGGCCGCTCCGGGAGCGGTTCCACGAGCTCCTGATGCTGGCCCTCTACCGCACCGGGCGTCAGGCCGACGCACTGGCGGCCTACGCGCGATTGCGCGCCAACCTCATCGAGCAGGGCCTGGAGCCTGGTGAGGCCGTGCGCCGCCTGGAGCGACGGATCCTCGATCACGACCCGTCGCTCGAGCACGTCGACCGAGACATCGAGCCCGAGACCGCACGGCGCCCGTCGCCCGTCGGCCACCCGCTGATCGGTCGTGAGGACGCCATCCAGGCGGTCGACGAGGCGCTGCGCTCACAACGGCTCGTGACGCTGGTGGGCCCGGGCGGGGTGGGCAAGACGGCCATGGCCGAGCATGTGGCCGCCACCCACGCCGACAGGGAGGCCGTGTGGTGCGCCCTCGGCGCGGTCGTCGACGGCACTCGCCTGCTGCCTGCTCTGGCCACCGCTCTCGGCGTGGACCAACGGGTGGGCGTGACCATGGCCGAGGCGGTGGCCGATCGACTTCGGCTGCGGCCCACCCTGCTGATCCTCGACAACTGCGAGCACCTGCTCGACCCGATCGCCGAGCTCGTCGAGTCGCTGCTGAGGACCTGCGAGCAGCTCGTCGTCTTGGCCACCAGTCGGGAACGGCTGTCGATCCCGGGCGAAACCGTCTTTCCAGTCGACGGACTGGGCGTGCCCGAGACCGACGAGCACGTGGAGGACAGCCCGGCGGGCAGGCTCTTCATCGAGCGAGCCAAGCAGAGCGATCCGCACTTCGCCGTCGACGCCAGCGGGCTGGCCAGCGTGGCGGCGATCTGCCGCGGCCTGGATGGGATGCCCCTTGCGCTGGAGCTGGCGGCCGCCCGGGTGCGCGCCCTCCCGCCGGCCGAGATCGCCAAGCGGCTCGACGACCGGTTCGAGCTGTTCGCCGGTGGACGCCGGGGCGGTACGGAGCGGCACCACAGCCTCCGCGCCACGGTGAGCTGGTCGTACGAACTGCTCGCGGATCGAGAGCGCCAGCTGTTCCGGCGATTGGGCACCTTCGCTGGGGCCTTCACGATCGACGCCGCCGAAGCCGTCGGCGCCGTCGGCGACCTCGACCCCGCGGAGATCCCCGCCCTGCTCGCCGACCTGGTCGACAAGTCGATGGTCAGCGTGAACCGGGAGCATGGGACGGGGCGCTACTGGCTGCTGGAGACGCTCCGCGCGTTCGCGAGCGAGGCGCTTGACGACGCCGGGGAGGCTCAGGAGACCGACCTCGCCAACATGCGGTTCCACCGAGATCTGGTCCGCACCTTGGGGAGGGCCGTCACTGGAGCGGGCGAGTCCGAGGCGGTCGCGGGGATCGAGGGCTCCTTCGACAACATCCGCCAAGCCGTGTCCCTCGCCCTCCGGGCCGATGACGCCGCCTCCCTCGGCCAGATCGTCGCCGGCCTCTTCCCCTACCTGCACTTCCGCCCCCGTTGGGAGGCGAGCGCCTGGGCGGAGGAGGCCCTCGAGCTCCTCGACCGGAGCTCGGACGACGACGGGAGCCGCATGGCGGTGGCCGCGGCGGCGGCATGGGGGCAGTGGTTCGCCGGGGATCTCGATCGGGCCGACACCATCGTCGAGCAGGCGCTGGTGCTCGCCCCGACAGGGGATCCGAACCTGGCCGACGTCCTGGCCACCCAGGCGGTCGTGCTCATGTATCGCCAGGATCCTCGGGCGATCAGCACCGCGGCAGACGCGCTCGCCCTGGCGGTGAGCGACGACCGGCGCTGGCTGGCCGCCTACCTGTCGGGGCAGGTCGCGATCATGCACGCCTACGCGGGTGAGGCAGAGGCAGCCACCCCCCACCTCGCCCGTCAGGCGCGCCTGGTCGGCGAGATCAACAACGACTCCACCGCCGCGTGGTGGCTGTACTGCCAGGCCGAGGTCAGCGGCGAGGCGGACCCGTCCGAGACGATCCGCCTGGCCCGTCTCGGGATCGACGCCGCGGTGTCGGCCCGAAGCGGGTTGCTCGAGAACATCACCCGCATCACGGCGGTCACGGTGGAGGCCCGTCACGGTGAGGTGCACCGCACGCTCGACGAGTTCGCGTTGCTCATCGACCGCTTTCGTCGCAGTGGCGCGTGGACCCACCTGATGGTGGTGGTGTGGAACCTCGTGGAGGCGCTCGACCGGCTGGGGGCCGTCGAGCCCGCCGCGGTGCTCCTCCATGCGGCGCCGGTGGGCGCTCCGGCGCCCTACGGCGACCAGCTGGCCCGGCTCGACCGGGTGCGCGATCGCCTCGTCGACTCGATGTCGGCGGCTGCCTTCTCAAAGGCGGCGGCCGACGGTGCTGTCCTCACGCGAGAGCAGGTGGCTGAGCACGCCCTTGACGCCTTGCGCGAGCTGACCGCTGCCTGAACTGGCCGTCGGGTCGGGGCGTGGGAGAGTGACGTCGAGTGGAGTCGGCTGCCGCGTCCCGGAAGCGCTACGTGATCGTCCCCGACCGGTCGGCGGTCCTTCTGGCCGCGCGCTCGAACGTCGGTCCGGTGGACTTCGGGACTACGGCCCTGACGGGGACGCTCGACGTCGCCCTCGACGGCACGACGCCTGACCTATCGGTCGCCCCCCGGGCCCACCTCGAGATCGACATGGCCTCGCTCACCTCGGGGAACCCGCTCTACGACGCTGAGCTGCATCGGCGAGTCGACGTCCGCCTCTTCCCCACCACCTCTCTCCGCCTGATCGAGGCCACCGGCTCGTTCCCTGACCGGTTGCGCGTGCGAGCCGAGGTCGACTTCCACGGCGTGACCCGCGAGCTGGACGGCTCGGTGTCGATGACGGTCCTCGGCCGCGACACCCTCATGGTGTCGGGTGAGCACGCCGTCGACATCCGGGACTTCGACGTGCCCACGCCCAGCGTGCTGATGCTGCGGATCTTTCCCGACGTGCGGGTCCACCTCCAGATCGAGGCACGGGCCGAGCAGTAGGCTCGGTCGGAGTCGTACACCAGCGCCGGACCACACAGAAGGAGGACTGCACGCGCCATGGGGATCCTCCTCGCCTTTGCGGTCGGATGGGTGGTCGGCGCCCGCGGGGGCCGTCAGGGCTTCGACGAGGTGGTCGAGGCCGTGCATGCGGTGCGCGAGTCAGAGGAGTTCAAGGCGCTGCTCGAGGCGGCGAAGTCCCACGCTGGCCACGTCCTGAACGAGATCGCCGCCCAGCTGCAGGGCGATGCCGACGAGCCCGTCGGGGTGGACGACGTCCTGGCGCGCGTTCGATCGATGATGGGCGGCAGCCCTACATCTGGCGCATCCTGATGTAGCGGGCGATGCCGGGCAGCGACACCACCGCTGCCCACGCCGCGCTCACCAGGACTGCCCATCGCACGATGCGGTAGAGGGTCCTCACGACCGGCTCGGCATGATCTGCGCCATCTTCGCTGCCAGCTCACGAGTGTCGAAGGGCTTGCTCATGTAGCTCGTGCATCCCATCTCCATCGCCCGTTCGACGAGGCTCGGATCGGCGTGGGCGGAGATCATGATCACCGGAAACCCCGGCACCCGGCCCTGGTGCCGCAGGTGGTCGAGCACCGCCCACCCATCGATTGGCTCCATGCGGATGTCGAGGATCATGGCATGGACGATGGGGTCGTCGAGGGCGTCGATGGCGGCTTGGCCGCCGGGAGCCTCCCGCACCTCGAAGCCGGCCCCTTCGAGCGAGAGCCGCAGCAAGAGGCGGACGTCGGCCTCGTCGTCAACGACCAGGACGGCGCTCACGGGTCCGCCCTCGGCACCGTGAAGGAGAAGACCGCCCCCGGGACACCCGGCTCGCACCAGATGCGCCCGCCCATGGCCTCCACGTCGCGCCGGGCGATGGAGAGGCCCACCCCGGTCCCGCGCCACCCCGGCGGTTGGTCGGGGGCTTGGAAGAAGCGCTCGAAGACCTTCTCGATCAGCTCCGCCGGGACGCCCCGCCCGGCGTCAGCCACCGACACGACGACGACGGACCCATCGGCACCAGCGCGCACATGGGTTGGGGTCCCATCGATGGTGAACTTGAGCGCGTTGCCCACGAGGTTCGCCAGCACTCGGCTGAGCCCGTCTGCGTCGGCGACCACGCACAACGACGGATCCACGTCCACGTCGACTGGCTGCCCAGCGGTGAGGCCGGCGAGGGCGGCGATGCACCGACGCACCTCATCGGCCAGCCGAAGGGTGGTGGGCCGGTACACCACCCGCCCTGCCTCCAGCCGGGTGAAGTCGAGGAGGCGCTCGACCATACGGTGCATCTGTGCGGCGTTGCGGACGATGGGCTCCACCAGCTCCGTCGTCGGCCCGTGATCGATTGCCAGCTGGCCGAAGCCGAGGATCGACGCCAGGGGGGTGCGGAGCTCGTGGGAGACCGTCGCCAGGAACTCGTCCTTCGCGCGGTCAGCCTCGCGCAGCTCCTCGGTGGCGCGGCGCTCTCGGGTCAGCGCCTCCGCCACGGCGTCGGCCGCCTCCCGGCGCTCGGTGACGTCCTGCCCGACGCCGCGCAGGCCCGCCACCTGACCGGAGCCGTCACGGACGGCCACGGCGGTGGCGTAGACCCAGCGCACCGAACCGTTGGGTCGACAGATCCGGTACTCCTGCTCGAAGCGCCCGCCATCGTTCAGTGCTCGTCGGATCCCAGTCTCCACGTCGGGCCGGTCATCGTCGTGCACCGGTGCCAGGTGGGAGCGGAGGTCGCCACCGAAGTCGGCCGGCGCTACGCCGTGGATCCGGTGGAGCTCCTGCGACCACTGCACCTCGTCGCGGCCCCCGTCCAGGGCCCAGGCCCCGACGTGGGCGAGCGCCTCTCCCTCGTCGAGGCGGCGTGCCGCCTCCGCCAGGGTCTCGAGACCCAGCTCCTGCTCGGTGCGGTCACGAACGCACGCGCTGAGCGCCACCACGGTCCCAGTCGGGGACAGCGCAGGGGCCAGCGTTAGCGAGACGGGCACCGGGGCGCCGTCGGCCCGGGTGGCAACGGTCTCGGCGTGCTCCACCGTCCCGCCACCGCTGACCAGGGAGAGGTGTCCCTCCCACTCGTGGCGCGTCCAGACCGGCACCAGGTCGAGGAGCATGCGGCCCATCACCTCGCTGGCCGCGTACCCGAGCAGACGCTCAGCCCCACGGGTCCACACGCTGACGGTGCCATCGACCTCCAAGCCGATGATGGCGTCGGCGCTCGTGGCCAGGATCGAGTCGAGGAAGGAGATCCATCTGTCGGGGGACCAGCCCCCGTTCCGCCCGGGTCGATCCTCGCTGTAGCTGTCGCCCACGTCGCTCCATCCAGAGCCGTCGTGCATCGCAGCGTACCGGGCGATGGTTCGAACCCAGTGGGGACCGACTGCTCTTGTGGAGACGATGGGACTCGAACCCACGACCCCCTGCTTGCAAAGCAGGTGCTCTAGCCAGCTGAGCTACGTCCCCGGGACTTGTAGAGAACCCGGTAGGAAACCTCCGGGTTGAGGGGTTCAGCCGGGCTGGTTGATGGTAGCGGGGGTTCGTGTGGGGTGTTGCAGGACTCGACGTCCGTCCCATAGTTCCAAGACCTGTGGTCGCCTACGGTCGGAGGTGATTCCATCGCTAGTTGGGCACCTCCTGGCCGTGCGCAGTGCGGGAGCCTTGTCGCCCGCACCGCGCTCCGTCGATGTGACCTACGAGGTGCCCGCGGACGCGGTCTCCGGGAGACCCACGGCGTACTCGTTGCTCACCTCGAAGTAGGAGTTCTCGCTCGCATCGCCCGTGACCGAATCGATGTAGCCGCTGACGGCGCCGATCGAGTCCGCCTGCCAAAGGCAAACGGCGGCGGTCTTGTCCTGGCTGGGGCAGAACATCCGCGGGTGTACGCCGGGAGGCGCGTTCTGGGCGATCGCCGGAACGTCGGCGAAGAAGAGCTTCGGATCCTTGACACGGTGTTGCACGACGACATACATGGCCAACTCCTCCTGAGTGGTGGCGGATTGCCTACGCAAACAACGTGACGCCTCGAGGAGAAAACCGCTTCGGCGAAACCACCCAGCCCAGAAGGTTCGCAGCGTGGGTAGTTCCACCCACGAACGCGCGCTACACCAGGTCGTGCTCGTAGGCGAAGGCTGTTGCCGCAGCGCGCGTAGACACGCCCAACTTCGTGTAGATGTTGCTCGCGTGTCGGTCTACGGTCCGCTCGCTGAGCACGAGTTCGGCGGCGATAGCGCGATTCGTGGCTCCCGCGGCGAGGAGGCGCAGCACCTGGAGCTCGCGACCAGTGAGCCCGCGATGATCGACGGGCAATGACCGGCGGATGAGCGCCTCGACGCGGGTGACGTCCGGCGCTGCTCCGAGCTCCGAGAACGCGCTACGGGCGACCTCAAGATCGAGCAGGGCCGTGTCCTCATCGCCTAGCGCACGGCACGCCAGGCCCACCAGGACACGTG
Source organism: uncultured Microthrixaceae bacterium (assembly GCA_963795165.1). GTDB lineage: Bacteria > Actinomycetota > Acidimicrobiia > Acidimicrobiales > VFJN01 > VFJN01. Next base: position 2,302,285 of record CAWCGT010000001.1, read on the forward strand.
CGAGCGCGGACTCGTAGGGAGCATCGACCTTCTTCCACACGTCCCACGCGTGGCGCACAAAGTCGAGCGCAGCGCGTGCGTCACCGTCGGCCAGGGCGACCGCCCCTTGGGCATACGCCGACCTCGCTCGCAGCACGTCGCTCCAATGATCGGTGGCAGTCTCCGCGAGGGCACGGCAAGCGTCTCGCGCAGCCTCGACATCGCCGACAGCCAGCATGATCTCCACGAACGCCGGCAGCAGGCCCACTCGCTCGAGGGGTGCGGAAGTCTCGCCTATGGCGCGGCGGATAGCGGCCGACGCGGCGCTACCTTTGCCCTCGGCCAGGCGCAACAGTGCCAAGCCCGGCTGCGGCTCCCACCCCTTCCGACTCGCCTCCTGGTAGGCCAGCTCCGCGGCGTCAACGTGTCCCCGCAACCTATGGATCTCACCTTGTCGATAGAGGGCGTGGCCGGCGACGACACTGTTCAGTACCCCGTGGGTGACGCACTCTCCGGCCCGGCGCGCTTCGTCCAGGGCGTCCCTCCACTCGCCCTGGAGCTCCATGAGCTCCGCGCGGTGCACGAGACACACGCCGGCATGGGCCAACATGTCCGGCTGCTCATCGCACCACCGCTGCATGGCCGCGGTCCACTCCCGAGCACGGCCCAACTCGTACTCGCCTGCACAGAACGCGATCGTGTTGCAGTAGACGATTCCGGTGACGACGGGTGAGAGGTCTCGCGTGGTGACCGCGACCATCACCTCGTCCACTAGCCGGAGTCCCTCGTCGACTTGGCCCTGTCTGACGAGCGCGTGGCCCTGCTCCATCACGACGAGCGCCATCAAATCCGCGTCGTCGAAGCGGTCGGCGATCGCCGCAGCCGCACTCGCAGTGGCGTACGCGGCATCGCTGTCCCCACTGGCCACGGATCCCAACAGAGCCGGGATGAGCAGATAGCCCCGCTCGACACAGTCGCGCGGCTCGCGCTCAAGCTGACGTTGCGCCCGACCCAACCACCCGGCGGCGCGGGCCTCCTCCCCTTGGGGCATGAGGTTGAGCCAGATCCAGAACGCGCAGCGCGCGGCGGCGGGCGCTTCGCCAGCATCCAGGTGCGCTTGATACGCGCGCTCCAGCGCCGCCACGTAGGCGTCGTCGCGGCCGAGCATGTAGGCCGATCTCGCCATGAGCTCCAGATCCTCGGCTACTAGTGACCCTGCGCTGTCCGCGGCAGACAGCGACTCGAACGCGTCCTTCCAGGCCCGGCTTGCGTAGAACTCTCGACCTCGCTCAAGCTCGCCCATCGCGTTCACCAGTGTCCACGCGGCCGGGCGTGCTCACTAGGCAATCGGGAACGGGGCTCGCGCATCAAGCCACGATGCTCTTTCGCCTCAGGGAGGCCGCTCGCTGCGTCGAGGTCGTCGTCCACGCGCCCCAGATTGCCCGGAATGCCCGCGGCTCGCGTTGCAGATCGGCAGAACTGGGACGCCGGGCGGGCCTCTGCTGTACGTCCGAACTGTGGTGGCCGACCGGTGATCGGGGTGCGGGCCGCGTCGTCACGACAGCACCGACAACAGCCGCAGCACCGCGGCATGGTCCTCGAGCCCGACCCGTCGCAGGTCGTCGTGACGGAGCCCGGCGATCGCGGTCGAGAGCGCATCGTTGGGATCGTTCTTCGATGCCTTCGTCGACCCCAGCAGCCGCACCCGGGCGGCGAGCGTGGCCGGCAGGTCGACGACCTGTTCCCCGGCGGCCACGAGGTGCTGCGCCAAGAGACGACCGAGCCCGTGGCTGACTCGACTGCCCACGTGCGCTCGACACCGAGCGGCTCCGCCCAGCTCAACAACCGCTGCACCTGGTGACGATCCGACCGCACCGTCAACCGAGCGATCGGCTGCTCACGAACATCGACCGCCACCGCGGTGTGCGTCGCCTTGTGGGGATACATCCCGATCAGAACCATGTTCATCAACCTCCTCGTGCACGCGTTGGGGACGTCAGGACGGGCACTCCTGGTGAAGGTGATCTGCTCGCCTCTTTCGAGCGACGCCGCGACAGGACCCCGACCGGCCGACACTTCGAACTGAAGCCAACCCGCAGGGGGCAGGCAGAAACAGAGCCAACCGACCGGAGCCCCTCGGACGCTACGAGCAACCGCTCAAACGCCCACCCGAGCATCCATCAGGCAGGAATGCCCGCGTCCCCTGGCGGATTGGGCAGATCACGAGCACTCTCTTTGCCATGACCACCTTCGGACTCGTTCATGGAGCTTGGCACGGCGCTTGGTGCTGGGACCGCCTCGCTCCTGAACTGCGAGATCGAGGTCACGAGGTCGTCACCGTGGAGTTGCCGATCGACGACGCAGCGGCGACGTTCTCCACGTACTCCGATGTCATCGTCGACGCCATGGAGCCCGAGCAGCCAGGGGCGGTCCTCGTCGCCCATTCCATGGCGGGGTTGTCTGTACCGATCGCAGCGCCGCACCTGTCGGTGCGTGCGGTGGTCTTCGTATGTGGGCTGATCGCCTCGCCGGGACGCAGCCTCATGGACCAGCTCATCGAGCAGCCGCACATGCTCGTTCCCGGCTACGACGCGGGACTCGGCGAGCCCGACGATGAAGGGCGGAGCCGATGGATGGATCTCGAGGCGGCCCGGGCGACGCTCTACGGCGACTGCGACGAGGCGACCGCAGCGATGGCCTTCGAACATCTACGGCCTCAGAGCCAGGCCACCTATACCGAACCGTGCCCCCTTTCGGAGTTACCGGACCTGGAGTACGCCTACGTGGTGGGCGCCGAGGATCGCCTCGTGAACCCCGAGTGGTCTCGAGAGGCGGCCACGGAGCGACTCGGGGTCACGCCCATCGAGCTACCCGGGAGCCACTCGCCGTTCCTGGCGCGGCCCGGTGCGCTCGCGGATGTGCTCACCCGCTACGCCTGATCCACCGACTGGCCATGGAGGTTGTGCAGGGCCACGGCTATCCAACATCGCCGGATACGCCACGCGTCGGAGTGTCCAACGCTGCCCCCGGTAGGGGACACTCGCGCTCGCCGGCTCAGATGGCGCCCTCGATCCACGCGGCTACGGCGTGGGTGCTGTTGCGGGAGACGTTGTTCCGCCCACGGTCGCAGCAGGCGACCATGCGAGTGTCCGAGTGACCAGTGGCGATGGCGATATCTCGTTCCGCTTGGCCGGCGTCGAAGGCCATGGTGACGAAGGTGTGTCGCAGCGAGTGCGGCGTGATGCGCTTCGTGACGCCCGTCGCTCGAACCACCCGGCTCACGATCCGGGCGGCCCCTCGCCGATCGAGCCGGTTTCCGCTTTTCGTCAGGAGAACCGGGCGGGCGGTTCGCCGTCCGATGGCGGTCCACTCGCAGAAGATCTGTGTGGCAGCGGCTTGTGTCACCGCGGAAGAGGGTTCGGGCCCGTGGCGGTTACGAGCCGCTGTGGCACCCAGTCGTCGACGTGACTGAACCCCTCGAAGCGTCCTTCCTCTTCCTCGACGACGTCGAAGAACGAGCGCCGGTAGAACTTCACGTGGGTGAAGTCCTCGAACAACACATAGACCGGCTCGACGTTGGCACTCTGGAACTGCTGCCCAGTGAGGGCGGCCCGATGCGCTCTCGAGAACTCGTCGAAGTCCTCACCGACGACGACGCCGAGGTGTTCGAGCCCCATCCGGTAGACACGCTGGTGAACGGGCGGGATGAGCTCGATGCGCGAGACCGGGGTCCCATCGAGGACATCAAGCGGCTCGGCGAGCACGAGCAGGGAGATGGGACGCCCGTTCCAGACGTTCTCGCGGTTCGTCGTCGCATAGCGCTCCAGAAGGGTCCGCTGATGGACGTACAGGTCCCAGTCGGCGACGCGGACGGCGAGGTGGCTGAGCGCGTACGGCGTGACATCGATCCCGCGAGCTCGAAGACGGTCGCGCTGCATCGCCGCGAAACCTCGATAGTCGCCGATGATCTCGGCGATCGGATCAGACCTCGCCATACGTCACCCTCCTCCTCGATCGTAAGTCGCCGAGTGGCCCCACTGTTCCGAGAACCCCGAGGCGACCCCACGTGACGTGGGGTGATGCGGCAGTTCTGCCGCTCGGCCCCCTGCACTTCGGCCAGTGTGCAGGTGCGGTTCGGTCAAGCTGTACGAGGCTATGCAGATGGGGTGACGATCCGATGAGAGCCCTCGATCGGGTGCGTTGGACTGCGCTCGCACTTCCCGGAGTGGACGAGCGCATCAGCCACACCCAGCCGAGCGCGACCTGGCACATCACGCGCCCACGCGTCCGAAGCCGATGAGGAAGAGGGCGATCATCATCACCATCACCAGCAGCACGGTCACGACCAGCGCCACCCTGAGAAGCCGCTGGGCCGACCCGTTGAGCATCCGGGAGTCATCGAAGCGGTCATCGGGATGGCGGTAGAGCGCTTCGTCCCGGGGGACCGACACGCGTGAACCGGGCGGAGGTCGGGCGCTGCGTTCGTCGTACGCGGCACGTCGCTCCGCATCTCCAAGGACCGACCACGCCATGTTGAGCAACACCATGTCGTCGGCCGTCGGCCGCCGCGCCACATCGGGGTGCGCCCGCCGAGCCCGATCTCGATACGCCCGGTGGATCTCTCCGGGTGTCGCCGTGCGGTGCACGCCGAGCAGGCCATAGAGATCGAGGTCGGGCTCGGTCATCGTCGTCGCTCCTCGGCGGAGGGGCTCCACTGGTACCGGACGTCCGGCGCACCCTCCTCGTTGTCCCCGTCGGTGGTCTCGACCGCCACGAACCCATGGCGCTCGTAGAACCGCTGGGCCCCCGCATTCGACTGGAAGGTCCAGAGCTGTAGCCCGGAGGGGCGGCGGATCCGGGCGTGCCGCAGGAGCGCGGCGCCGATTCCTCGGCCCTGGTGAGGCGGATCGACGTAGAGGTGATCGACCCAGCCTCCGTCGAGGACCAGCAGCCCCACCATGCGCTCCTCGACAGCGACCCAGGTCTCCATCGAGCGCAGGACGACGCCGAGGAAGAACGCCTTCACCTCGTCGTCGGTGTGGACCGGCGCTGGGATCTCCGGGATCGACGCCTTCCTCGTTCGCAACCAGATGTCGGCGACCGACGCGGCATCCGCCGGCATCGCACGGGCGATCTCCACCCCACGAGGGTTCCGCTGCGCCGCCCGGTCAGCCATTGGTCGCTGCTGCTCAGTCGCCGTCGACGCTCGTTGGCCTCGCCGGACGTCGCGCCAGCTCAGCGCAACAGCACGTCGCGTGGCGAGCGCATGGCGCGACGACGACGCCCCGATCGACGCGACAGCCACAGTCCGCACAGGAGATCTCCATCCCCCTCAGCATCGCATCCCGTGCAGCGACCGTCTCCTTGACCGACAGGGTCCGGGGGAGGACCCTGGACCGAACACAGATGAACCGGCGAGGAGGAGCACAAGTCTCACCGCCACCTCCACGGGTGCCGGGCGCTCCCCCCGATGCTGGAAGGTGCAGGTGATGCCGATGTCCTTCGAGTTCGGGCTTGTCGACTGCGAGGACGACCTCGCCGCTGTCCAGCGACTCCGCTACGACGTCTACGTCGAGGAGCTGGGGCGCTATCGATCTGCGGCCGACCACGCCGGACGGCGTCTGGCCGAGCCCGAGGACGAGCGCAGCTGGGTGTTCTACGCCCGGGACGGCGATGAGGTGGTCGGAGCCTCGCGCCTCACCTGGGGCGCGCACGGGCTGTCGGACCGACAGGTGGCGCAGTACCAGCTGACGCCGTTCGTGGATGAGCTCGGCAGCACGATGCTGGCCGTCGGTGAGCGCGCCACGGTGCGGCCCCACCTACGCGGCACCACGCTCCTCGAGGACATGCTGCAACCGGCCGAGCAGCTGATGATCGACCACGGCGTCCGCCTGGTGTTCGGCTGCTGCGAGCCCCACCTGCTCAACCTCTACCTCGCCATGGGCCAGCGCCCCTACGCCGACCGCAACATCAACAGCCCGGAGGCCGGGTACCTGATCCCCCTTGTGGCGTTCGTCCCTGATGGCGAGCCACTGCGCGGCGCCGACTGCGTGGAGCGAATCGTCCTCGGCGCCAGCACGGTCTCGAGCAGCACGCTCATGGGCGAGAGCGCCTACTGGAGTGAGGTCCGTCGTGGCTTCACCCTGCTCCACGACGAGACGATCGGCCCGTTCCACGACCTCACGGACGAGGAGATCGGTCGCTGCATCGCCCGGAGCACCATCCTCTCCTGCAACGCCGGCGATCGCGTGCTGCGGAAGGGGGGGACGGCCCGCAACATCTTCGTCGTGCTCGACGGGACCCTCGAGGTGCACCACGACGATCGGGTGATCAGCGTGCTCACCCCCGGCGACGTGTTCGGTGAGATGGCGTTCCTGCTCCAGCGTCCCCGCGCCTTCGACGTCGACGCGGCGACCGATGGGGTACGGGTCCTCAGCCTCAGCGAAGGGGCCCTCCGTCGCATGATCGCGGACGATGCCGTGGTGGCGGCGAAGCTGCTGCTCAACGTCTCCAAGATGCTCTGTCGACGTCTGATCAAGGCGGACACGACCGCAGGTGGGCCCTTGTCGCACGACGGCGCGTGACGTCGCACCCGGCGCCGTCTCAATCGACGGTGGCGACCTCGGCATCGGACTCCTGGCTCACGGCCGCGACGTAGACGGGGCGGCGTCGGAGGCGGCGACGCGCCACCTCCGTGCGCAGGAGGCCCCTGGTGTCGCGGAGCACCTGCCGACGGTCCGTGCCCCGCCGGGCGAGCAGCCGACCGGTGGCGCCGAACAGGCGGGCAGGCGTGAGCACCTGGCTGGGCCGGACCCGGTGGTTGAACAGGTCGACGAACTGCTCTTGGCCCTTGCGAGTGCTGGCCAGCCGCCCGATGACCTCCAGCTCCAGAGCCGACGTCGAACCGGCCCGGCCGAAGTCGGATGAGAACCAGTGCTTCTCGAAGGCGTCCTTGTCTCGCCACGCCCACCAGTCCTGCAGGGCGGCATCGAGGTCGCGGCGCCCGGTGAGACCGTCGAGGATCGCAGGCGCCAGCGTCTCGCTCTGGCGAAAGGCGTCGGAGATGCCTTGCCCGAGGGTGGGGTCCTTGAAGTGCCCGGCATCGCCCACCAGGACCCACCCCGGACCGGCCGACTCGCGCATGAACCCGTCGTAGCGCGCCATCGAGTGGAGGCGCCCATCGCGGCTGGCGCCTTCGACCAGCTTCGCCACCTCGGGGACGTCGGCCAGGACCCCGTCGAAGAGGGCCTGCGGGCTTCGTCCGAACTCAGGCTCGAACCGCTCTCGCCCGGCGCCGGCCACCACCATGAAACGACCGTCGTCGCACGGCGCGGCGATGACGAAGGAATCGCCCCGGCGCACCAGGTAGCTGCGCGGGGGCGACTCGACCACCCCGCCGTCGAAGTAGGCCCAGGTGAAGACTCGCGGTGAGGGGGTCTCGTGGTAGCGCCGGGCGCCCACCAGACGGGCGACGGTGGACGAGCGACCGTCCGCCCCCACCACCACACGAGCGCGCAGCTCCTCTGTCTGGCCGCCGGCCTCCACCCGCGCCCCCACCACCCGGTCCGACTCCCACACCAGATCGCGGACCGTCGTACCGGTCCGGACGTCGACGCCCGCGTCTCGTGCGGCGGCAACCAGGATCGTGTCGAGCACCGGTCGGCGCACGCACATGGCTCCGGCCGGATCGTCGGGACGGAGCGGCCAGGGCCCCCCAAAGATGATGTCGTCGACCGCACCAGCGACGTGGCTGATGGCCGGGGCGCCGGTTGCCAGCAGCTGGTCCAGCACCCCCAACCGCTGGAGCACCAACAGGCCCTCCACCTGGAAGAAGTGGGTGGACGGCGTGTCGCTGGGGAACTCGGCCTTGTCCACCGCCACCACCTGTTGGCCGGCCCGGGCCAGCTGTATGGCGAGGGCTGAACCAGCGCACCGGGTCCCGACCACGATCACGTCTGCTTGGGGGCTCACGCCGCACCTCCACCCTGGGTGACATGTGGCAGTATGCGCGATCGAGCCAACGCGTGCATCCCCCTCGGGTGTGACAAGCGCCTCCCCCTGTGGTGCGGGCCATACTGCGGGCCGGACGAGCCAGCCCCGGGGAGGCCCCATGCCCACCACCCATCCATCTACCCGCGAACGACGGGTGGCCACCAACGGCGTGGAGCTCCACGTGGTGGAGGCCGGCGAGGGCTTCCCGGTGATCCTCTGCCACGGGTTCCCGGAGCTCTCCTACTCGTGGCGGCACCAGATCCCGGCGCTGGCCGAGGCCGGCTACCGGGTGGTGGCTCCCGATCAGCGCGGGTACGGACGCTCCGACCGGCCCGAGGCGGTGGAGGACTACGACATCCTCCACCTCACCGGCGACATGGTCGGGCTCCTCGACGACATCGGCGCCGAGGAGGCGGTCTTCGTGGGCCACGACTGGGGGTCGATCGTCGCCTGGCAGATGGCTGTGCTGCACCCCGAGCGAGTGACGGGGGTGGTGGGCATGAGCGTGCCGTTCATCCCTCGAGGTGGGAACCCACCCGTGGAGGTCATGCGGGCGGTCTTCGCCGACAACTTCTTCTACATCGTGTACTTCCAGGAGCCCGGGGTGGCCGACGCCGACCTAGCCGCCGACCCGGGGGAGACGATGCGGCGGATGCTGGCCGGCCTCACCAGCCGCGAGGCCGGCGGCGCCGACCTCAGCGGGCTGGCGGCGCCGAGCGGTGTCGGCTTCGTCGACCGGCTCCCCGCCGTCGAGACCCTCCCCGACTGGCTCTCCCAAGAGGAGCTCGACCACTACACGGCCGAGTTCACCCGGACCGGGTTCACCGGCGGGATCAACTGGTACCGGAACATGGACCGCAACTGGGAGCTCACCCCCCAACTGGACGGTGCCAAGGTGTCCATGCCCTCGGCCTTCATCACCGGAGCGGCCGATCCGGTGAACCTGATGACCCCGGCAGCGATCATGGACGGCTTCTTGGAGGACCACCGCGGCACCACGGTGGTGGAGGGGGCTGGGCACTGGGTGCAGCAAGAAGCCCCTGGCCCGGTCAACGACGCCCTCCTCGCCTTCCTCGGTGGTCTCGACCTGGGAGGTTCGTGATGCGAGCCGTCGCGCTGAGGGACAAGCAGCTCCACGTGCGAGACGACGTGCCTGACCCCGTCCCGGAGTTCGGACAGGTCCTGGTGCAGGTGAAGGCCTGCGGGATCTGCGGCTCCGACCTCCACTTCGCCCGTCACGGCGCCGAGATGATGGCGCTCACCGAGGAGATGGGGGGCGCTCCCGACATCCCCGCCGTGGCGGCCGTGGACCTCTCCCGCGACGTGTTCATGGGTCACGAGTTCTCTGCCGAGGTCCTCGAGGTGGGTCCCGACACCGTGGGGCCTCCCGCTGGAACGCTGGTGACCTCGCTGCCCATCCTCCTGACGGCCAGCGGCGTGGCGCCGATCGTGTACAGCAACGAGGTGCCGTGCGGCTACGGCGAGCGGATGCTGCTGTCGGCTGCCTTCGTCACCGAGGTGCCCAACGGCCTCGACTTCCGGCACGCCGCGCTCACCGAGCCAATGGCGGTGGGCCGGCACGCCGTCAACCGCTCAGGCGCCACCCCGCGCGACGGCGCGCTGGTGCTCGGCTGCGGACCGGTGGGGCTGGCCGTGATCGCCGCCCTTCGCCAATCGGGGGTGGAGACCATCGTGGCCACCGACTTCTCTCCCACCCGGCGGGCGCTGGCCGTCACCATGGGTGCCACCGACGCCGTCGATCCCATCACCGAGCCCGCCTTCGAGGCCTGGGCTCGCGTGGGACGAGGCAGGTCGCTGGTGGTGTTCGAGGCCATCGGTGTGCCCGGGATCCTCGACTCGGTCCTGAAGGACGCTCCTCACGGGTCGAGGATCGTGGTGGTGGGCGTGTGCATGGAGCCCGACCGGATCAACCCCTTCTTCGGGATCAGCAAGGAGCTGAACATCCAGTTCGTGCTGGCCTACGACCCGATGGAGTTCGCCGACACGTTGCGGAGCATCGCCGAGGGTGAGCTGAACGTCGCCCCGATGATCACCGGAGAGGTCGACCTCGACGGCGTGCCGGGTGCCTTCGAAGCCCTGGGCGACCCTGACCAGCACTGCAAGATCCTCGTGACGCCCTAGCAGGCGCCCGCGGGGGCGTGGCGAGTGGGGCTGGCCACCGTGGGCTGCCTACGCTCGCTCCCGCCATGGATCCCCACCTCCCCGCCCACCGTCGTCAACCGGCCCACGTGTACCGGGTACGGCGCGCGGTGGCCGCCACCGTCGCCGTGGTGATGGTGTTCATGGTGCTGAACCTGGCCGGTGCGGTGGGAGGCGGGGATGGCCGCGCTGCCCCGACCACCACCGCCGAGGCCACCACCACCACCTTCGCTCCGGTGCCGGCCTGCACCGAAGGGGACGTGCTCGCCCCACAGGACCCAGCGGCGGCGTGGGCGACGGTGCTGATCGACACGGCGCGAGGGCTCTCGCCGGCGCGTTCGCCCCGAACGACCTGCGCAACATCGCCGAGGCCGGCTTCCCCTTCACCGACGGCCTGGCCGTGCGAGCCCTGGTGGTGCCCGACCTGGCCGCCATGCGCCAGGCGGCCGCCGACAACGGGACACCCCTCACGATCCTGGCCGCCTTCCGCAGCCACGCGCAGCAGGCCGACCTCTTCGCCCGCCGGATCGACGAGCTGGGAGCCACGCGAGGCGGGCAGCCGGGTGGCCCGGCCCGGGACACTCTGAGCACCAGCTGGGCACCACCATCGATGTCACCAGCGAGGGCGACACCGACGTGGACCAGTCCTGGGGGGCCAGCCCAGCCGGACAGTGGGTAGCGACCAACGCCCACAAGTACGGGTTCCTCCTCAGCTACCCCCCTGAGGCGTCGAGCCGCACGTGCTACGACTACGAGCCCTGGCACCTGCGCTACGTGGGCCGGGAGGTGGCGGCCGATGTCATCCAGTCGGGGCTCAGCCTCCGAGAGCACCTCTGGCGCCTCGACCCAGTGGACATCACCACCACCACCACGACGACGACCGCGACCACCGCGCCCGGCTAGGGCGAGGGCGGTCGGTCCTCAACCCAGCGCGTAGAGGTGCCCGGCCCGGGTGCCCACGTAGATGCGCCCGTCCCACACGGCGGGGGTGGCCTCGATGCAACCGCCCAGCTCGAGCGACCACAGCTCTGGCGGGTCGACGGTGGTGTCGCTCACGTCGTAGGCGTGGAGGAAGCCCTCGCAGTCGCCGATGAGGAGCACGTCGTCGACGATGACGGGACTGCCCCAGACGGGCGGGGGCAGGGTCTTCTGCCAGCGGACGGCCCCGGTCTCCCGATCGAGGCCGATGAGGCGACCCCCGTTGGTGCCCGCCACCACCAGGTCCTCATGGATGCCGGGCGTGCCGTAGATGCCCCCCGGTGAGGGCGCTGTGGTCGTCGAGCTTCCACACCACGCGACCCTCCGGAATGGTGGGGTCGATCTTGGTGAGCTGTCCGACGTCGCGGGCTCGTTGGAGGTCGCGGTCGTACTGCGAGGCGACGTAGAGCATCCCGTCGTCGTCGACCACCACCGACGCGTCGTTGTCGCCCCCGGTGAAGAACCGCAGCACCTGCTCGGGGGCCTTGCCGTCGCGGAGACCGCCGAGGTCGTAGCCCCAGATCAAGCCCGGCAGTGGTGCCGAAGTACACGGTGTCCTCGTACATGGCCGCCGAGCTCTCCACCGAGGCCTTCTGGTCGCCGTTGGTGGTGAGGGCCTCCTGGTCCCAGGCCTCGGTTGTGAAGACCACCTCGGGCGAGACCTGCACGAGCCCGGCATCGTCGAGCCGTCGGTTGAGCTTGATGATCCAGAACCGCGAGCTCTCGCTGCCCTCGATGAGGTAGTCACCGATCAGGAGCGGCGAGGCGTCCCAGTCGTCGTTCCAGAGCACGGGTCCCACCGACTCGCTGTCGAGGGTCCACAGCACCTCGGCCTGGCCGGGACGGTCGATGGCGATGACGCGCAAGAGGTCGTCGCGGGAACCCGAGTACACGAGGGGGTACCCGTCGGGGTCGATGGTGGGCGTCCCCTTGATGATGTCGCCGGTCTCGACGTCGGGGAGGATCCGCTCCCCAGTGGCGGTGTCCATGAAGTGGACGTTGCCGTCGTAGCCCCCGAAGACCGCCCAGGTGCGGCCGTCGTCGCGCACCGCGATGGTGGGCTGGCCGGTCCAGCCCATCCCGCACCACACCTTGGTCTGGCCGAGGTTGTTGGACTGACGGCACATGGGCTCGTCGGGGAACCGGTAGAGGACCGACGGGGTCGTCCGGGGCACGGAACCCGCGCCGTAGTAGCTGCGGGACGGGTTGCCCCGGAAGGTGAGGAGGCCCTCCACGTTGGCGTTCGGGTAGGGCCGCCCGAAGCCGGCGGGGTCGGCGAACCCCTCGTAGTCGGTGCGGAAGAACTCGCCCTTCGGCTGCTCCTCGCCACCATCGCCCTCCGCGCCACCGTCGTCGCCGGAAGGGGGCCTCGGGCCGTCGGGCTGAGCGGAGCTGTCGCTGCCTCCGAGCCCGTCGACGGCAAGGCTGACCGCCAGTGCGAGGACGCTCACGATCGCCAGCCCGATGAGGGTCAGCCGGCGGCGTTGGTCATCAGGCACAGAGGACGATCCTACCGGCGGCCCGGTTCGCCCCACGGTCACCCGACAGGCCTACCTTCGAGGCATGACGCCTCTCCATGCCGAGCGCTTCCCGCCCCTCGACGGCCCGGTGGCGGAGCGCTGGGCCCGGTTCCCGACCGGGTGGGACCGCCCCTACTTTCCCACCCTGGTGGGCCTCGAGCTGGAGGAGATCCGCACCGACTACGCCCGGATGCGCTTGCCGTTCCGCCCCGAGCTGGAGCAGCCCGCCGGGGTCGTCCACGGTGGCGCTCTGGCCACGCTGATCGACACCGTGGTGGTCCCCGCCGTGGGTCAGGCCTACGACGCCGGGTGGGCCTACTTCACGGTGCAGATGAACATCCGCTACATCGGCGCCGTCGTTGCCGCCGACGCTGTGGCCGAGGGTTGGATCGAGCAGCGAGGGCGCTCGATGGTGTTCTGCCGCGCCGAGGTCCGCACCGACGACGGGCGCCTGGCCGCCGACGGCACGCTCGTCTACACGGTGCGCCCACCCCGCTGACCTCACTCGAAGGTGGCCGTGCTGACGCGCACCGGCCGCAGCCGCTGCGCGGTGGCGCTAGCCAGGAACGAGGCCAGGGCGACCACAGCCGGGATGGCCAGCACCAGCAAGGCGACGGTGCGGGTGGGGAACACGATCGGGAACCCTCCGCCAGGGACGCCGTCGTTGACGGTGACCGCGTAGACGACGACGGGGAGGAAGCCCACCGGGATGGCCATGGCCCCGCCGATCCCGGCGAGGAGCCAGGCCTTGGCGCCGGCTGAGCGGGCCAGGGCCGCTGGTGGCGCACCGGCGACGGTGAGGACGTCACGCTCGTCCTTGGCCTCGGCGGCAGCCAGTGCCAGGCTCACGCCGACCACGAAGAGGGAGAACACCAGCGCCACCCCGGTCAGCATCAGCTCCAGCTGGAACGGCGTCGGCCCCGTCGATGGGCTCGACCACTGCACCGACAGGAACCGCTCGTCGCTGGAGCCGCTGGACTGGATGTCCTCCAGCCGGTCTCGCTGGCCCTCTGTGAGCGGGTCGGGGCTGGTGAAGGCCGAGGCCGCCGCCACGACGGCCGCATCGATCTCGACCGCCCGGTCCGCCGTGATGAGGATCTGGGAGGTGTAACCGGCGATGAAGGGGTGGGTGACCAGCGCCCCGTCGAGCACCCGCCCGTCGGGGAGGGAGATGGTGGCCGGCCCGGCGCCCAGCGGCGTCAGAGCCACCAGACCGTGATCGCGCAGCGCCCCTCGAACGTCTCGGTCGGCGCGGATCACCCGCAGGAGCCCTTCGTCGGCGATCAGCGCACCGCTGCCTCCGATCGGGGAGGGTCCCCCGGCGCCAGGCCCCGTGGCCGGCGACACGCTCCAGTAGTCGGACCCAGTCGCAGCGTCGGCGACGGTGGCCACTCGCAGCGTGGTCTCGGTGCTGCCGGGAAGGACCGTCCGGAGCTGGTCGAGCGTGTCGGGATCGAGGACCTGTCGTGCCTCTGGCCCGTCGTCGGTTTGTGCCTGGTCGATGACCACCACCACGTCGTCAGGAACCCGAACGTCGATCCCGAAGCGGGCTTCGGCGCCGAGGAAGAGACCAGCGGCGGCCACGGCCAGCGCCCCCGCTGCCGCCACGGCCGACACCACCGCCCCGGTGCGGGCCCGGTGACGGGCCAGGCCGCGGGCGCCCAGACGCCACGGCCCGCGCAGACGGCTGGCGAGCGGCTCCAGGCGACCCACCACCACAGGGGCGAGCGCACAGGCACCCAGCAGCTCGCTGACGCCGCCCGCGATCGCCACCATCCCCCAGGTGTCACCGGACTGGCCGCTGTTGCTGCCCACGACGGCAAGGGCGAGCAACCCCAGGCCACCGACGAAGGCGAGCAGCCCACGGCCGACCTGCTTGCGCGAGACGGGGGCGAGGGGCCGACGCCCGGCCAAGGCAGCGAGGGTGGGGATGCCGGCAGCGCTGCGGGCGGGAAGCAGCGCAGCGGCGGTGGCGGCGCCCACGCCCAGCAGCACCGCAACGGCCACCTGCAGCATCGGGACCTCGTAGTGCTCGATGCGCATGTCGAGGAGGCGTTCGAACAGGCCACGGCCCGCGCCCAGGGCCAGCCCCCACAGGACCAGACCGGCCCCCGCGCCGACCAGGCCCGCGATCGTTCCCTGCAGCACCAGGGCGCTGCGAATGGTGGTTGGCGAAGCCCCCGATGCCGACAGCTGACCGAGCGTGACGAGCTGGCGGCGGGCACCGACGGCGAAGGCGGCCGAGATCACGATCCCGGCGACCGTGAGGGCCACCGCGCCCAGCACCAAGCTCCACCGCACGCCCCCTTGGTCGGGACGTCCGGTCCGGACCCGATCGAGGACGAGGTCGCGGACCTCGATGCCCGTGCCCTGCTGCTCGAGCGCCACGAGCTGGGGTCGGTCCATCGACGGGAGGTCGATGAGCACGAGGCCGGACATGGCGCCCGCCCCCGGCCCCGGAAGTGATCCGGCGGGGACCAGGGCGTAGTCGCAGCTCAGACACCCGATCGGCTCCAGGATCCCGACAACGGTCCAGGAGAGGTCGGGTCGGTCGAGGACCAGACGCTCCCCCACCTCGACCTGCATGTGGCGGGCCAGGGCCAGGCTCAGCACCACCTCCCCGTCGCGCGTGGCGGCGCGCCCGTCCACCAGCTCGTGGATCCCCTCGGTCATGGGGTCGAGGAGCGGAAGGTCGGAGACCTCGGCATGCGATCGTCTGCCCTCCGAGCTCAACAGGCGGACGCCAGTGCTCTGCACCCGGAGCGACCGGGCGCCCTCCGGGAGGGCCTGCTGCACGAGCGGGGGCGCCTCTCGCAGCACCACCTCGAGCTCGATCGGGAGGGCGCCGTAGATCCCACCCGCCATCGCGTCGGCCTGGCCGAACTGGCGCTGCCACTGCTCGGCCGGCGTCACCGCCGAGGTGCGGATGGCGGTCAGGGCGATGGCCATCCCCGCCACCGGCAGTCCGATCAGCACGACCACCAGGAACGTGCGACCGGGCCGGCGCCGCACCTCGCGGCGCGCCATCCGGAACGGAAGGCGCAGGCCGATCACCGACCCACCCCGGCGGGGGTGCTGGGCACGGGCGAGGGAGCGACGCTGGCCTCGTCGACGATCTTGCCGTCGCGCATGAACACCACGCGGTCGGCCCACGCGGCGTACCGGGGCTCGTGGGTCACCAGCACCACGGCGGCCCCGGTGGCGGCCGGGAGGCCGGCGAGGAGCTCGATGACGGCATCGCCGGTGAGCGTGTCGAGGGCGCCGGTGGGCTCATCGGCCAGGATCAGCTTCCGTCGGCCCACCACCGCTCGGGCGACGGCGATCCGCTGCTGCTGCCCCCCGGAGAAGTCGTCGGGGAACCGGTCGAGCTGCTCGGTGACGCCGACCCCCACCAGCGCGCCCCGTGCTCGCTCTCGGGCGTCCCGAGCCGGGACGCCCTCGAGCTCGAGCGGCAGCATCACGTTCTCCAGCGCGCTGAGCGAGGCCACCAGGTTGAGGCGTTGGAACACGAACCCGACATCGGTGCGACGGAGGGCGGCCCGTCCGGTGGCCGACAGCGTGGAGAGATCCCGTCCGCCCACCAGCACGTGGCCGGCGTCGGGGTCCTCCAGGGCGCCGGCCAGGTGGAGCATGGTCGACTTGCCGCACCCGCTGGGGCCCATGACCGCCACCAGCTCGCCGGGGGCGACGGTGAGGCTGACGTCGGTGAGGGCGCGGACCTCGGTGAGGCCGTGGCCGTATCGCTTGACGACCGCCCGCAGCTCGAGGGCTGCCGGCGAGGGGCTGGTTGCAGCCATCTCAGGTGTCTCCGTTCGTGGTGGGCTGGAGGGGGGTGGCGCGGGCGCGCAGGATGCGGGCCTCGCAGAGGTCGAGCCAGCGGAGGTCGGCCTCGGCCCGTGTCACGAGGGCCTCGGCGACCAGGGCGCTGGCCAGGTCGGTGGTCTCGGAGGGTCGCGTCGCGCGACGCCGCTCCTGCAGGAGGCGGGTCAGGGCGGTGCGGTGGAGCGTGATCACCTCGAGGGCGTGCTCGGGTCCGTCCTCGACGGCGAAGAGCACTCGAAGGGTCAGCTCGTCGCGCGGCGGTGGGGCGTCCCCGTCGGGGAGCGCCCGCCACCAGTCGCCGAGCGCCTCCCGCCCGGCGGCGGTGATCTCGTACACCTTCTGTCCCTCGGCCTCGCTGGCGGTGACCAGCCCGTCGCGCTGGAGCCGGTCGAGGGTGGTGTACACCTGCCCGACGTTGAGCGGCCACGTCCCGCCGGTGGCCGCCTCGAAGGCGGTCTTCAGCTGGTACCCGTGGCTGGGTCCCTCTCTGAGCAGGGCCAACAGGCCTTCCCGAACCGCCATGGATACTGAGTATGCATACTGCGTATGCAGGCTGTCAAGCCCGCCAGGTGGCCCAGTCGGGCCCGTCTACCCTCGGCAGATGGTCCTCCACCGCGTGGCTGCCGCCGTCGTCGCCCTCGCTCTGACCGGCACCGCATGCGTCAGCGAGGCGGAGGACCCGAGAGTGAGCGGGGCGACCACGACGGCCGACGCGGCCACCTCGACCACGGCGGCGGACGGGTTCCGTCCTGACCCCATCGAGTGGGAGGACTGCGGCGCGGTGGAGTGCGCTCGGCCGGAGGTGCCGCTCGACTACGCCGACCCGACGGGAGAGACCATCGAGCTCTACGTGGTGCGCACCCCGGCAACGGGCAAGCGGATCGGTGCCCTCTTCACCAACCCCGGGGGACCGGGAGCCAGCGGCGCCGAGTTCGCCGAGATCCTGCCCCTGATCCTGCCCTCGGAGGTGACCGAGCACTTCGACATCATCGGAGTCGACCCCCGCGGCGTGGGCGGGAGCACCCCGCTCGACTGCGGCGTCTCCGCTACCGACCTCTACTCGGTGGACGCCAGCATCGACTCCCCCGCTGACCGCGACGCCCTCTTGGCGGTCACGGACGAGTACGTCGAGGACTGTGCTCGCAAGCACGGGGACCTGCTGCCCTTCGTGAGCACGCGGGACGTGGCCCGCGACATGGACGTGGTGCGAGCCGCCATGGGCGACGAGCAGCTCAGCTACCTCGGCTTCTCCTACGGCACGGCCATCGGGCAGGTGTACGCCGACCTGTTCCCCGAGCGGGTGCGGGCGATGATCCTCGACGGGGTTCTCGCTCTGGGCGCCACCGGGCTGGAGCTGGCCGACGAGCAGGCGGCCGGCTTCGAGACGGCGCTCGAGCGCTTCGTGGAGTTCTGCGACGCCGCAGAGGGTTGCGAGATCGCCGGCGAGTCGCTGGCCGCCGTCGAGGACGTGCTGGCCATGGCCGAGCGGCCCGGCGGCATCCCGGCCCCCGACGCTGATCGAGCCGCCGGCCCGGGCGAGGCGAGCCTGGGCATCAGCTACGCCCTCTACTCCCAGCGGCTGTGGTCCCGGCTCGACAGCGCCCTGGCCGAGGCCCGTGGCGGTGACGGCAGCAAGCTGGTGGCGCTGGCCGACGGCTACATCGGGATCGGAGACTTCGAGGTGTACTTCGCCGTCAACTGCATGGACTTCGAGTGGCCGGACGACCCCGAGGCCTTCCTGACCGCAGCCAAGGCCACCGCCCGCTCCTCACCCCACTTCGGTGAGGCCCTGGTGAACGACTACGTCCGGTGCGCCGACTGGCCGGTGGAGGCCGACCCGCTCCAGTCCACCTCGGCACCGGGGACCCCGCCGATCCTGGTCATCTCCACCACCGGTGATCCGGCCACGCCCTATCAGGCCGGCGTCCAGCTGGCCGAGACGCTCGACTCGGGGGTGCTGGTGACGTTCGAGGGCGACGGCCACACGGTGGTGAGCAACGGCGAGCCGTGCATCGACGACATCGTGACCGCCTACCTGCTGAACGGTGAGGCGCCCGACGACGGCACCGTGTGCCGCTGAGGCCGCAAGGCTCAGCCGGCGGTGCCCTCGGCGACGAGCCGCTCCAGGGTGAGACCGGGGTGGTCGCCCTCCACGCGGGCCAGCCAGTAGGGCGACTCGAAGAGGGCGTAGCGGGTGCCGTCGGCCCGGGCGTAGACGGCCACGCCCTGCATGCCCCGGAGGTCGTCCGTGGAGGCCTCGTCGGTGCGCCGAGCCACCCGCCAGGAGGTGGGGCTCAGCTCGGCCGGGGCCCCGAACTCATGCTCCAGACGGTGCGAGGCCACTTCGAACTGCATGGGACCGACGGCGGCCAGCATCGGAGCCTGGTCGCCAAGATCCTGGTCGCGCAGCACCTGCACCACCCCTTCTTCGTCGAGCTGGGCGATCCCGCGGCGGAACTGCTTGAACCGGCCGGTGTCGCGCACCCGGGCCACCACGAAGTGCTCAGGGGCGAACTCAGGCAGCCGGGGGAACTCCACCGGAGCGTCGAGGTAGAGCGCATCCCCCACGGTGACTTCGGTGGCGTTCACCAGCCCGAGGACGTCGCCCGGCCAGGCCTCTTCCACCGTGTCGCGCTCCTGACCGAACACCGAGTGGGCGTACTTGGTGGCGAAGGGCTTACCGGTGGGGCCGTGCGTCACCACCATCCCGCGCTCGAAGCGGCCCGAGCACACTCGCACGAAGGCGATGCGGTCTCGGTGGGACGGATCCATGTTGGCCTGCACCTTGAAGGCGAAGGCGGAGAACGGGGCGTCCAGCGGCCGAGGCAGGCCCTCGACGTCGTCGCGCGGCTGGGGGGAGGGCGCCAGGTCGACCACGGCGTCCAGCAGCAGCCGCACCCCGAAGTTGGTGAGGGCGGAGCCGAAGAAGACAGGGGTGACCTCGCCCTTGTGGAAGCGCTCGAGGTCAGCGTGCGCGCCCACCTCGTCCAGCAGTCCGATCTCATCGGTGGCCGCCGTCCAGGCGGCTCCTTCCTGGGCCTCGGCGGCCGAGACGTCGAGCACCTCCTCTCCCGCCTCGGTAGCGCCGCGCGCCGTTCGGGTGAAGCGCACATAGTCGCCGGAGCGGCGGTCGACCACGCCTCGGAAGTCACCGGCGATGCCCACCGGCCACGTGACGGGAGTGGGCACGATCGAGAGCTGGGCCTCCACCTGGTCGAGCAGCTCGAGCGGGTCGCGGCCGGGCCGGTCCCACTTGTTGATGAAGGTGAGCAGGGGGAGGTTGCGCTCTCGGCACACCTCGAAGAGCTTGAGGGTCTGGGGCTCGATGCCCTTGGCGGCGTCGAGCACCATGATGGCGGCGTCGGCGGCCGCCAGCACCCGGTAGGTGTCCTCCGAGAAGTCGCGGTGACCGGGGGTGTCGAGCAGGTTCAACACCGAGTCGCGGTAGGGGAACTGCAGCACCGTGGAGGTGATGCTGATGCCCCGCTTCTGCTCCATCTCCATCCAGTCGGACGTCACGCGGCGCCGCGCACCACGGGCCTTCACAGCCCCAGCCGTCTGGAGAGCCCCGCCGTAGAGCAGGAACTTCTCCGTGAGGGTGGTCTTGCCCGCGTCCGGGTGGCTGATGATGGCGAAGGTGCGCCGACGGGCGGCCTCCTCGACGGCGGTGGGCATCGCACCAGTGAACCGGGTCGGCCCCCGATCCGGCGAATGCGCCACCTTTCGACCGTCGATGAGGGGCACGGCGCGGGGAGGGTCGAGGCTGCCCGTACGGCGTTGAACCGTCATAGGGTCGGCGTCCATGGAGACACGACGCATCGGGGACCTCGAGGTCAGCGTGGTCGGACTGGGGTGCAACAACTTCGGCATGCGCGCCGACGCTGAGCAGACCAGTGCGGTCGTCGACGCGGCCATCGACGCCGGGGTCACCCTCTTCGATACCGCCGACATCTACGGCGGGACCAAGTCCGAGGAGTTCCTGGGCCGAGCCATCGCCGGTCGGCGGGACCAGGTGGTGGTCGCCACCAAGTTCGGCGGGCCGGTCGACGGCGGCTCCGGCGGTGCCGACCCCGAGTACGTCCGGCAGGCGTGCGACGCGTCGCTACGTCGGCTGGGCATCGACTGCATCGACCTCTACCAGCTGCACTTCCCGGACGACGCGGTGCCGATCGAGGACACGCTTGGAGCCCTCGACGAGCTCGTCCGCGCCGGCAAGGTCCGCGAGATCGGGTGCTCCAACTTCGACGGACCCCGAGCCGGCGCGGCGGCGGCCGCCTCGGCCGGTGGAGGAACGGCGGCGTTCGTGTCGGTGCAGAACCACCTCAGCCTGCTGGACCGACGGGGTGAGGACGACGTGCTCGACCTAGCCGCGCGCCACGGCATGGCCATCCTCCCCTACTTCCCGCTGGCGTCAGGCATGCTCACCGGCAAGTACCGGCGCGCCGAGGAACCCGCCGACGGCACCCGGCTCGCCTCCTTCCCGGCGGAACGACGCAGCTCCGTCATGAGCGACAAGGTCTTCGACGTGGTCGAGCGGCTCGAGGCCTACGCCACCGAGCGGGGCCACACGCTCATCGAGCTGGCGATGTCGTGGCTCGCCGGTCTGCCGCACATGGGCTCGGTCATCGCGGGGGCGAGCCGCCCGGAGCAGGTGCGCAGCAACGCGGCCGCCGCCGCCTGGGCGATGAGCGACGATGAGCGGGCCACGATCGACCAGCTGAGCCGCCGCTGACGGGGTCGGTGCACCCAGCCGACTGCTCGCCCCTCAGCCGGCGACGAGGGGGACGACCAGCGCCACCGAATCGGGACAGACGTGGCGACCGATCAGCCAGCCGGGGACTCCGTCGAGCGGGACTCGACGGGCCTAGACGTAGACCGGCTCGACGCCGATGGCGTCGTACACGGCTCGGATGAGGCCTCCGGATCGGGGGTCGCCGCTGAGACCCTGCAGCATCTTGTTCATCACGTAGCCGAAGCCGATCTGGTTCTCCGGATCGGCGAAGCCCACCGACCCCCCGGCGCCGGTGTGGCCGAAGGACGCCGGGCTGCCGTACGGGGAGTAGATCGACGACGTGAAGAAGCCCAGTCCGAAGGTGGTCTCGACGTAGAGGCACTTGTCGGGGCCGCTGGTCTGCAGCTCCGACGCCTTCGCCACCTGCTCCGCAGTGAGGAGCGGAGCCGGCGGGCCGCCCTCGACGATGCCGACGAGCCCGGCGTAGAGGCGGGCGAGCGATCGGGCGTTGGTGACGCCGTTGGCGGCAGGGATCTCCGCGGCCAGGATGGCCGGGTTGTTGAAGCCGCCCTCGGCGTCGTTGAACACGTTGGAGGGGGCCGCCAGCGCCTTCCCCAGCAGGGTGTCGGGCCCCATGAACTGGGCGATGAGCTCGGCCATGGCCGGGTCGTCGGCAGAGGTGAGCGACCCGTTGCCCCACTGGATCAGAGGGGCAACCCGAGGGAGCTGCTCCTCAGGGAGCCCGATCCAGAACTCGAGGTCGAGCGGGCCGGCGATCTCGTCCTGGAAGAAGGTGCCGAGGCTCTTGCCGGAGATGCGGCGCACCACCTCGCCGACCAGCCAGCCGTAGGTGGTGGCGTGGTAGCCGTGGGCGGTGCCCGGCTCCCAGATCGGTGCCTGCTCGGCCAGGGCATCGATCATGGGATCCCAGGCCAGAGCCTCCTCCAGGGTGAGCCCGGCGTCGACGTAGGGCAGGCCGGCCTTGTGGCACAGCAGCCAGCGCACGGGGATGTCGCCCTTGCCTGCCGCCTTGAACTCGGGCCAGTAGTCGGTCACGGGGGCGTCGATGTCGAGCTCGCCCCGCTGGGCCAGGAGGTTGGCGCACGCCGCGGTGGCGCCCTTGGTGGTTGAGAACACCAGCTGGAGGCTGTCCTCGGTGTAGGGCGTGCCGGCCTCGCTGTCGGCCAGCCCACCCCACAGGTCGACCACCTTCCGGCCGCCCACGTAGATCGACGTGGCCGCCCCGACCTCACCCTGCTCGAAGTTCTTGGCGAAGGCTTCGGCCACGCCCTCGAAGCCAGGCTCCACCGAGCCACCGATTGCTGTCACTGCGAACCCCCTGCTGAGCGGAGCACCCAGGCTGGCACGCCGGCCAACCTTCTTGCACGCCGGGTGCAACGGTCACGTCAGGGGAGGCGGAGGGGCACACCGCTACGGTGACGCCGACCGGCCATGAGCGACGACCTCCACACCAGCACCGCCGAGCGCCTCCGGGCCGACGGCCAGCGGTACACCACGCAGCGGCGCACGCTGGTGGAGCTGCTGACGACGACCGACCAGCCCCTCACCATCCCGCAGCTGCTGGAACGGGCGCCCGGCCTGGCCCAGAGCTCGGCCTACCGGAACCTGGCCGTGCTGGAGACGGCGGGGGTGGTGCACCGCGTCGTCACCACCGACGAGTTCGCCCGCTACGAGCTCGCCGAGGACCTCACCAACCACCACCACCACCACCTCGTGTGCGCCACCTGTGGGGAGGTCACCGACTTCGAGGTGCCCCCCACCGTGGAGCGCGAGCTGGAAGCCGCCCTCGATGACGCCGCCCGCCGGGCGGGGTTCCAGGTCCGCAGCCATCGGCTCGACCTGGTCGGCACCTGCCCGACCTGCTCGTGACGACCCGCTCGGCGCTGGTCGGCGGTTCCGCGGCCACCGCAGCCTCCGTGGTGCTCGGGGGCTGCGCTGATCGAGGCTTGGCCTCGGCACCGTCGTCGTCCACCGGAGCGGGCACCTGGGCCGCCGTGGCCGCGGCCGCCGTCCTGGTCGTCGTGGTGGTCGCCGCCCTGGTGGCCCTCCCCGGGCGGGACGGCCGTGACGGGGCTCGCCTGGCCGAGGCGGTCCTGGCCCTGCAGGCCGGAGCCGTGGCCCTGGGCACGGCGGTGGTGGTGGGGGCGGCGGTGCGCAGCGACCAGCTGATCACACGCGAGCCGGGCGCCGAGCAGGCATCGAGCCTGCTGCGCCTCACCGGGCTCGACGGGGGTGACAGCGGGTTCTTCCCCATCGTGGCCGTGGTGTCGGTGCTCCTGGGCGGGCTGCTGCTGGTCATCACCGTCCTGGCCACCCGGTTCGCCGCGGGCCGCGACCCGCTCGAGCGTGCGCTGGCCTGCGGACTGCTCGCCCTCGAGTCGGTGGCCGCCGCCACCGTCGCCGTCTTCCTGGTCCTCGGCGAGCGCGGCCTGCCCGTCGTGCTCCCGGCCCTCGCCCTGCCAGTCCTCGTCGCGGCCGCTCTCACCGCCCGCCCCCGCTGACCTCCGGCGCTCGAGCCCGAATCCAAACGTGGGGTGGGGAGCGGTGGTCGGGTACAACGGGCGCATGGCTGAAGCACTGCGGACTGACCTCTTCATCGCCGGCGAGTGGCGGGCGGCGGCTTCGGGCGAGCGCTTCGACGTCGTCGACCCGGCCACCGAGGAGGTGGTGGCCACGGTGGCCAACGGGGGCGCGGAGGACGGTCGGGCCGCCGCCGCCGCCGCAGCCGAGGCACAGGGTGGCTGGGCCGAGACGGCGCCGCGAGAGCGGGCGGAGGTGCTGCGCCGGGCATGGGAGCTGATCACCGAGCGAGCAGATGATCTGGCCCGGCTCATCACCCTCGAGAACGGCAAGGTGCTGGCCGAGGCCAAGGGGGAGATCACCTACGCGGCGGAGTTCTTCCGTTGGTTCAGCGAGGAGGCAGTCCGGCTCTCCGGACAGCTCACCACCGCCCCCGGCGGCGCCAACCGCATCCTCGTGGTGCACCAGCCCGTCGGGGTGGCCTACCTCGTCACCCCCTGGAACTTCCCCGCCGCCATGGCCACCCGCAAGATCGCACCGGCCCTCGCCGCCGGGTGCACGGTCGTCCTCAAGCCCGCCACGCTCACCCCCCTCACGGCCCTCGCGGTGGCCGACGCCCTCGCGGAGGCCGGGGTGCCCCCGGGGGTGGTGAACGTCGTCCCCGGCCGCAGCGCGACCACCATCACCGCAGCCGTCCTCGAACACCCCCGGGTGCGCAAGCTCTCCTTCACCGGGAGCACCGAGGTGGGCAAGAAGCTCATCGAGCAGGCGGCCGATCGCGTGCTGAACGTCTCGATGGAGCTGGGGGGCAACGCCCCCTTCATCGTGCTGGCCGACGCTGACCTCGATGCCGCCGTCGGCGGTGCCATGGTGGCCAAGATGCGCCACAACGGCGAGACCTGCACAGCGGCCAACCGCTTCTACGTGGAGGCGGCGGTGGCCGAGACCTTCGCCGCCAAGCTGGCCGAGGCGATGGGTTCCCTCGTGATGGGGCCAGGCCTCGACGGGTCCAGTCAGCTCGGCCCGCTGGTCGACGCCGACACGCGCGACAAGGTGGCCGAGCTGGTCGACGCCGCCGTGGCGGCGGGCGCCAAGGCCATGGTGGGCGGCGAGGCACCGGAAGGCACCGGCTTCTACTACCCGGCCACCGTCCTCACCGGCGTGGCCGCCGACAACCCGATCCTGGCCGAGGAGATCTTCGGTCCGGTGGCGCCGATCGTCTCAGTGACCGACGCCGAGGAGGCCATCCGACTGGCCAACGAAACCACCATGGGCCTCGTCTCCTACGTGTACACCGGGGACCTCGCCCAGGGCTTGCGGGTGGCCGAGGCGCTCGAGTCGGGCATGGTCGGCGTCAACCGCGGGGTGGTGTCCGACCCAGCAGCCCCCTTCGGCGGCATGAAGGAGTCCGGGGTGGGCCGAGAGGGCGGGCACGAGGGCATGCTCGACTACACCGAGACCAAGTACATCGCCACCGACTGGTAGGCACGCGACATGCCCCCCGTGATCATCGCCCACCGCACCTCGCCGCTGGACGAGGCCGAGAACAGCATCGCGGGGATCCTGAAGTCGGCCGAGCTGGGTGCCGACTTCGTGGAGATCGACGTACGCCTCACACGCGATGGCGTGCCGGTGATGCTCCACGATGCCCTGCTGCTGCGCACCACCCTTCGCCCCTGGCCCGTCTCCTGGTCGACGGCCAAGGGACTCCGTCGGGCCCGGATCCGCGGCACCCGCCTGCCCGTGCCCACCTTCGCCGAGGCGGTCGACGCCCTCCCCGACCACCTCGGCTTCGCCGTGGACACCAAGGATCCCGATGCCGCCGAGGCGGTGGTGAGCGAGCTACGGAACCAGGGCAAGCTGGACCGCACGCTGCTCTGGGCTCAGTCGAGCCGCGCCGTGCAGTGGTACGTAGAGCATGCCGGCGAGGAGGCGGCGGAGGTCGCCCTGCTGCGCGACGCGCTCAGCCCGGAGGCCATCGACCGGTTCCTCGACGACGCCGTTCGGCTGAGGGCCGACGCCATCTCCGCCCACCAGTCGACGGTGGACCTGACCTTCATCGAACGAGCCCACGGCCTCGGCCTCAAGGTCCACTGCTGGTTCCAGGACACCACCACCCAGGCCCGGCTGGCTGGCCTCCCCCTCGACGGCATCGTCACAGACTGGCCGGCCGACGCCCGCGCCCGGAGTCGCGGCGAGGGCCAGGGGTAGCCTGCGCTCATGTGCGCCAGCTGCTTCACCAACGCTGACTTCCTGGTGACCGGCGGCATCCTCAGCGCTGCCAGCCTCCGCGTGGGAGTGCGCACGCTGCTGCCCGGCGCGGCGACCCGGTGGGCCAAGCGCGTCACCGACGAGGAGGCAGCCGAGTTCGTCGACTCGTTGCAGCCCGACGACACGGCGTCGTCCGCCGACTCCGACCCGCGCCAGGTGCTCGCTGAGCGCTGAGATCCAGCCGGCGGTCCCGCACGACCGGCGGCGCCTCGGCATCGTCCTCGTGGCGGCGTCCGCTGCTCTGGCCGGGCTGGCCGCGGTGGCCGCCAACCAGCGCTTCGCCCCCGGCGAGTCCGCCGTGTTAGAGGGAGCCAACGAGCTGCCCCGGTGGGCCGGCGCTCCCCTCGAGGGGATCATGGCCCTCGGCACGGCACCGGCCTTCCTCGTCGCCCTCGTCGTCGTAGCCGTCCGGGCCGTCGCCCGCGGCCGGGCGGCGCTCGCCGTGGGGTTGGCGCTCCTGGCCGCCCACGAGCTCGACGGGGTGGGCAAGGAGCTCATCGAGCGACCGCGGCCCACCGGTCTCGTCGAAGGGTTGATCGTGCGCGACGGGGCGGCCGGGTTCGCCTTCCCGAGTGGCCACACGACCATGGCCGCCGCCCTCGCCGCCGTGCTGCACCCCCTCCTCCCCCGCTGGGCCCGCCGGGTGGCGTGGACGCTGGCCGTGGCCGTCGGCGTCGCCCGCATGCACGTTGGCGTCCACTGGCCCCTCGACGTCCTCGGCGGTCTCGCCCTGGGTGTCGCCATCGGCGCCGCGGCGTGGCTGGTGGCGGGGGCGGACTACCGTCGCCCGCGATCATGAGCGCCCAACCTGATCCTGCCCAGCCCGGCTGGTCCGCCCCGACGGGCCGCGTTGGTGACCCGGGCTGGTACACCCGCCGCCTCGAGATGGCCCTGTACGTGGCCGCCGGGGTCTCCTACGTGGTGCTCGGGATGTTCCACAAGTTCTTGCTCAACTGGGTGATCGGTCCGCTGTGGCTGGTGGGGTGGATCTGGCTGGTGCCACTGGTGGTCGACCGGTTCCGCGGGGGGAGCGACGACCGATGAGCTGGGCCGCCCACCAGTTCGAGACCTACGCCATCCAGGCCCACCTCCCGAAGCGGTGGGCCGGCCGGGTGAGCTACCTCGCCATCGTGGTCGGCGATCAGCTGCCCGACTTCGTGGCCAAGTTCTGGGTGTACGGGTTCGACATCGGCGGTCGCCACTACGGGGCAGCCGAGCCCTACAAGTTCCATCGGGGCTGGCCCGGAGCAGGCTTCAGCCACAGCCTCGGCTTCGCGGCGCTGGTGGCAGCCGTGATCTTCTTCACCACGAAGTCGCGGGGCTGGACCGCCGGTGTCCTGCTGGGGATGGCAGCGCACTCGATCACAGACATCAACGACACCGTCGGCACCATGCTGGCCTTCCCGTTCTCCACCGAGAACTTCTCCATCGGCACCTGGGCCTACGCGGCCACGCCGGGAGGCAAGTACCTCGACGCCCGGGCCTACTACTCCAGCCTGGGGTTCGTCATGGACGCGTTCTGGCTGATCGTCCTCCTCGCCAGCTGGCATGTGCTGACCGAGCGGTACTGGCGGGAGGTGGTGGTGCCGGCCGACCCGAAGGTGTGGGCGTGGATGGGCCGGCGTCTGCCGCAGCGGGCTCTGCTGGCGGTGTACCGAGCCACCTTCTTCTACGGCCTGAGCCGCCTGGTGGCCTGGACCACGTGGGCCCATCTGCTGCATCCGGAGGCACGACGGGGGTGGGACCTCACCTGGGGCGGTCCCGGCTGGGTTCCGTCGTTCTCCCTCACCGACACGTCGGCGTGGGTGGCCGCCATGGTGGCGGTGGCCTTCGCGGCGGCCGTCCTCCTCATGGTGTCGCGCGTCCTCTCGGACGACGACCGGCCCGCCGCCACCCTCACCGACTAGACGGGCAGTGCCAGACTCGGAGGGTGGAGGCTCCCCCCGTCGACCAGGCCACCCTCGATGCCGCGGTGGCTCTGGTTCGCGAAGCCGGCGACCCGCACGCTGCGCTGGTTCCGGGCCGACGACCTCGACGTGGAGCGCAAGGCCGACGGCACACCGGTGACGGCCGCCGACCGCGACGCCGAGCGGTTCCTCCGCGAGCGCCTGGCCGACGCCTTCCCGGGCGACGGGGTCCTCGGCGAGGAGGAGGCCCCCACCGCTGGCACCACCGGACGGCGGTGGGTGATCGATCCGATCGACGGCACCAAGGCCTTCACCTGCGGCGTGCCGCTCTACTCGAACCTTCTGGCCCTGGAGGATGAGCACGGCATCGCCTTGGGGGTGGTGAACCTCCCCGCCCTCGGGGAGACGGTGTGGGCCGGTCGCGGCCTCGGATGCTGGACCAACCGGGGTCGGGCGCACGTGAGCGACCAGGCGACGCTGCGGGGCGCCTACGTGATGTCGAGCTCGCTCAGCCACTGGGCGCCAGGACACGTGGCTGCCCTGGAGGCGGCCGGGGCGGTGCTGCGCACCTGGGGGGACGGCTACGGCTACGCGCTGGTGGCCACGGGCCGGGTGGCGGCCATGGTCGACCCGGTGGTGGCGCCCTACGACGTGGGCCCGATGCCGGTGCTCCTGTCCGAGGCGGGCGGGCGCTTCACCGACCTGCGCGGTGCCGACACCATCGAGGGCGGCACGGGCCTGGGCAGCAACGGGGTCCTGCACTCCCAGCTGCTCGAGCTCCTAGGCCGACCCTGACCCCGTCTCGGGGACCTCGGCGAGGGCGTCCAACAAGTCGGCGCGGGCACGCGACACCCGCGACCGGATCGTCCCGATGGGCACCCCGCAGACGACAGCCGCCTCTGCGTAGCCGAGCCCGGCGATCTGCGTGAGGACGAAGGCGTCTCGACGGTCGGGCGCCGAGCGCGGCGATGGCGTCGTCGATCTCCACCTCGCCCGCCCTTGACACCACCGGCTCCTCGTCGGCGCGCAGCCCCTGGCTGAGGCGACCGAGGAGGGCCCGGCGCCGGGTACGGCGACGGACGTGGTCGGCGCACACGTGGCGGGCGATCTGCAGGAGCCAGGTGCGGGCCGAGGCATCCGCGCGGAATCGCTTCAGGGCCGGGATGGCCCGCAGGTACACCTCCTGGGTGAGGTCATCGGCCTCGGCCCGGTCGCCGAGGCGGGCGCACACCCTCCAGACCTCCGGCTGCGTGCGCCGCACGAAGGCGGCCAGGGCCACCCGGTCGCCGGAGGCGGCCGCCAGCGCCAGCGTCGTGAGGTCGTCCACCGCACGAGTGTGGGTCGCCGGGAACCGCTGCGCCCAGTCGGGCGACCACCACGCCATGCGATGCGATCCCGTCCGTGACGCCCTCTCGGCCCGGCTCGACGGAGAGGATCCGGGGCTCGCCGACCGAGCCGTTGACGAGCACGTGGCTGGGTGCTCTGCCTGCCGGGCCTGGGCCGACGAGCTGCAGGTCCTTCACCGCATGGTGCGGGTGCAGCAGGCTGACCAAGTGCCCGACCTGGTGCCGGCCATCCTCGACCGGGCACCCGCTCCGGTCGGGTCGCCACGGGCTCGCATCGGTGAGCCGGTGAGGGCGGCCCGGTGGGCGCTGTTCACGGTCGCCCTCACCCAGCTCGTGCTGGCGGCCCCGGCCCTGCTGCTCGGGGAGGACGCTGGGGCATCGGTGCACGTGGCCCGGGAGCTGGGGGCCTTCGACGTTGCTCTGGCTGTGGGGCTCCTGGTGGCGGCCTGGCAGCCGGCTCGCGCCTGGGGTCTCCTCCCGGTGGTCGCCGCCCTGGCCCTGGTGATGGGGGGCACGGCCGTGGTCGACGTGGCGCGGGGGAGCGCCGGATCCTCCGGCGAGGTCCACCATCTGCTCGACCTGGCCGGCGTGGGGCTCCTCTGGCTGGTCGCGCGCGCCGCCTCGGCCCCGCCGACGACCCGCGCCGGGGGGCTGGCCGCCACGTGACCGCCGGCCGCCGGGTCCTGGCTGGGCTCGTCCTCGTCGTCCTCGTGCTGGGCGGCGGCGCCCCACCGGCCGCCGCCCACGCCACCCTCACGTCGGTCGACCCCGCCGACGGTGCCCGCCTCGACGAGAGCCCGGACGTCGTGCGCCTGACCTTCAGCGAGCCCGTGTCGACCGGGCTCGGTGGGGTGCGGGTGCTCGATGCCGACGGCGCGCCGGTGCAGCAGGGGGCAGCTCGGGTGGACGAGAAGGTGGTGACGGTGCAGTTGCAGCCGAACTTGTCCGACGGGACCTACGTGGTGACCTACCGCGTCATCTCGGCGGACGGGCACCCGGTGCGGGGCGGCTCGGTGTTCGGCGTCGGGGAGGAGGAGGTGGACCCTGCGGCCCTGGGGCGGGCGGCGTCGTCTGGCGACGATCGGGGTTGGGAGGTGGTCGGGGCGGTGGGCCGGGCTCTCGCCTACGCCGGGGGCCTCCTGGCCGCTGGCGGGGTGGCGTTCCTCGTGCTCGTGTACCACCGGGGCGACGACTGGGCGGCGCTGGTCCGGATGGTGCGCGGCGCGGCGTTGGTCGGGGGGCTCGGCGCGCTGGTGGCGCTCCCCGTCCAGGCCGCCCTCGGAACCGGCCAGGGCGCTCGTTCGCTCCTCGACGACGGGGTGCTGAGCGAGGTCGCTCGGGACGGCGTGGGCCTCGGGCTGGTGCTGGCGCTGGTCGGCCTGGTCGTGGCGACGGGGCTGGTGGGCCGGGCGCGATGGCTGGCCCTGGCCGGATCCTTGGTGGCGGCCGCCTCGTTCGCCGCCAACGGTCACACGCGCGCCGGCGACCGCGCCGTCCTGGCCACCGTGGCCGATGCCAGCCACCTGGTGGTGGCGGCGGTGTGGGGTGGCGGGATCGTGCTGCTCCTGGTCGTCCTCCGCCGGCGCAAGGCCGCTGGGGCCGGTGCCTCGGCCAGCGCCGAGCTGGTGGCGCGGTTCTCTGCCGTGGCGACAGCGTCGGTGCTGGGGGTGGCCGCGTCCGGCGGTGCCCTGGCCTGGCGTGAGGTGCGGACGCTCGATGGGCTCACCGGCACGGGCTACGGGCGGCTGCTCCTGGCCAAGGTCGCCGTGGTGGCGGTGGTGGCCGGCCTCGGCGCCTACAACCACTTCCGGCTGGTGCCGGCCCTGCAGGCGGGCAAGGGGCGGGCGGCCACCGCCCAGCTCCGACGGACGCTGCGGGTGGAGGCGCTGGCCCTGCTGCTGGTGCTCGCGCTCACGTCGGTGCTGGTGGTGGTCACCCCGGCGCGCACGCTGGCGGCGGGCGGGGTGGTGGAACGGGTGGTCGCCCTCGGCGAGCACGGATCGGTGCAGGTCACCGTGGCTCCGGCCCGCGCCGGGTTCAACCAGATCCACCTGTACCTCTTCGACGTCGACGGACGCCCGGCCGACATCGCCGAGTCGGTGACCCTCGCCCTGTCGCTCCCCGAGGCCGACCTTGGCCCCATCACCCGAGAGGCGGCGCGAGCCGGACCTGCCCACCTCCAGGTGGACGGGCGCGACCTCGCCGTCAGTGGGCGGTGGACGGTGCAGGTCAACGCGCGGATCGACCGCTTCACGGAGGCGAGCGGCGCCGTCGAGATTCCGGTGGCCGCATGAGCGCGGGCAGGTCTGCGACGCCGGCAGGCAGGATGAGGAGCATGGCTCATCCTCTGCGCGTCCTGGCCGTCACCCTCGTGGTGCTGGTGGGCGGCGCCGGACCCGCGTCCGCCGACGCGGCCGGTCCCAGCGACTTCCGGTCCGAGGTCACGGCGGTGACCACTGCCGCCGGAGGTGTGCGCGCTCGCATCCTCGGCGGCGACGCCTTCCTCGAGGTGTCGGTGGACGAGGGTCGCACGGTGATCGTGGAGGGGTACCAAGGCGAGCCCTACCTCCGCTTCCAGCCCGACGGGGCTGTGCAGCGCAACCGCCTCTCCCCCGCCACCTACATCAACGACGACCGGCAGGGCGAGGGAGCGATCCCCGCCGACGCCCAGGCGGCCGACGCCGACACCCCGCCGGACTGGGAGCCGGTGGCCAGCGACGGCACCTACGCCTGGCACGACCATCGCGTGCACTGGATGCAGGACGCCTCCCCCAACGTCGACCGCGGTGCACGCGTGGAGGGCGCCTACGACCCATGGCGCGTGCCGCTCGTGGTCGACGGCGCCCAGGCGGAGGTGCAGGGCATCCTCGTGTACGAGGAGTCGATCAGTCCCCTCCCCTACCTGGGCGTGGCCGTGATCATGGCCAGCCTGCTGGCGTGGGCGGCGCAGCGTCGCAGCCTCCGGCTGACCGCCTATCCGCTGCTGGTGGTGTCACTGGTGGCCGCCGTCGTGGGGCAGGCCGAGTACCGGGCCACCCCCGACGGTGGCGGCAACCCGCTGCTCTGGGGTCTCGCCATGGTGGCCGCGGTGGCCGCCCTCGGGGCCGTGCTGCTGGCCCGGCGGCGAGCCGGGGGGACCTTGGCGCTGGCGGCGGTGGCCGTCCTCTCGGGCTGGGCGCTGTTCCGCTTCGAGTCCCTCCGCAAGCCCGTGCTCCCCACCGACCTCCCCTTCGTCCTCGACCGCGCCACGATCGCCCTGGCGCTCGCCGTGAGCGCCGCTGCCGCCTACCAGGCCGTCACCACCGGCGCCCTGGCCCTCCCGGACCTCCCCGACGACGAGGACGCCGGCGTCCCCTGAACCCGGGGTCCGGCGGGGTTTCGGCCGCCGGGCTAGAGCCAGCCGATCCGCTTGAAGCGGCGGTACAGGGTGAGGCAGAGCCCAACCATCAACGCCATCACCACGTAGTAGCCGTAGCGGGTGCCCAGCTCCGGCATGTGCTCGAAGTTCATGCCGTAGACGGCGCCCACGACGGTGGGGAAGCCGCCGATGGCGAGCCAGGCGGAGATCGTGCGCATGTCGTCGTTCTGGCGGACCGACGACCTGGGCCAGGTTGGCGTTGAGGGCATCGGTGAGGAGGTCGCGGAGCTGCGCCAGCCCACCGACCTCTCGCGTGAGGTGGTCCTCCACGTCACGGAAGTAGCTGCGCAGGTCCTGGACGGAGCCGGGGAGGATGCCCGCCGAGAGGCGCGCCAGCGGTTCGATCAGCGGGTCGGTGTTGCGGTGGAACTCGAGCACCTCCCGCTTCAGCTTGAAGATGCGCTCGCTCGGGTCGAAGCCTCGAGGTCGGTCGGTGGCGAAGACCGTGGCCTCGATCTCGGCCATGTCGTTGTCGAGCCCGTCGATGACCGGTGCGTAGTCGTCGACCACCCGGTCGACGACGGCGTGGAGCACGGCCATCGGTCCGAACCGCAGTCGGGCCTCGTCGGCTTCGATGGTCTGGCGGACGGCGGCCAGCGCGCTGGCCTCGCCGTGGCGCACGGTCACGATGTAGCTGGGACCGATGAAGATCTGCAGCTCTCCGAACTCCACGACCTCAGCTGCGTCGTCGTAGCGGGCCGTCTTGAGGACGACGAAGAGATCGTCGTCGTACACCTCCAGCTTGGGCCGCTGGTGGGCGGTGATGGCATCCTCCACCGCCAGCTCGTGGAGGTCGAGCTCCTCTCGGACGGCCTCGAACTCCTCGTGGGTGGGCTGGTGGAGACCGATCCAGACGAACGAATCCGGGTCGGCCGCGGCCTCTAGGGCGTCCATGAGCTCCAGGGTTCCCGGCCGACGGATCCCGTTCGTGTAGACGGCCTTGTCGACGATCACCGGCCAATCCTGTCGCGTCCGTGGCAGGCTCGGCGGCGATGGACCTCGACACCTACATCGCTCATGTGCGCGACGGCAGCACCCGCCTCCTGGATGGCTACCGAGCCGACCCCACGGCGCCCGCCTGGGACGGGACGGGGTGGGACCGGACCGCGCTGCTCCACCACGTGGCCAGCTTCCAGACCTGGGTCCGCGCCCAGCTCGACCTCGGGCCCGGTGAGGCCCTCGACTACAGCAGCCTGACCTGGCCCCCCAAGGGCGAGGACCTCGACGCCTGGTTCGAGCAGTCCACGACCGATCTGGCCGAGAAGCTAGGAGCCATGGACGTGGAGGCCTCCTGGCCGACGTGGACTGGGCCCCAGCCGGGCTGGTTCTTCCCTCGCCGGGCCGCCCAGGAGATCACCGTCCACCGGTGGGACGGCGTCGGCGGTGAGGTCGACGCGGAGATCGGCGTCGACGGCGTGACCGAGCACCTCACCTTGTTCGCGCCGCTCATGCCCGCCGCTGCGCTCGGCGGGGTTGCCGGCACCATCCACCTCCACGCCACCGATGCCGACGGCGAGTGGCTGGTGCAGCTCGGGCCCGCTGGCATCACCTTCGAGCACGGTCACGCCAAGGGCGACGTGGCCGTCCGCGGGGAAGCGGGAGACCTGCTGCTGTGGATCTGGAACCGGGCACCGGTGGACGACCGGTTCGAGGTCTTCGGCGACCCCAGCCTCCTGGACACCTGGCGCACGGCCGTCGTGCTCTGAGTCCCTAGCCCACGGGCTCGCCGACGGGGCTTCCCTCGCACGAGCCGCCCGCTTCGGGAGCCTGCGAGCCGTCCACGTACTGCAGGACGAAGTCGGCCAGCCGCTCGTCGCCAACCTCGTCGAGGCGCAGCTGGCGGGCCCAGGCCGTCGCCACCACCGCCTCTCCCGGTCGGAGCGACCGGTAGGGCGATGCCACCACCTTCTCCCCCACCCGGGTGAGGTGCCAGATCACCTCCAGCTCGTCGGCGTCGAGGTCGGGCGAGTAGGCCAGCCACACGGCGCCGTGCTCCAGATCGTGGACGACGTGCTCGTCGGGGACCGGGATGTCGTAGAAGCCGCAGTTGGCCCAGACCGGGTTGTGGGCCCCACCCGCGGGCGGGCGCAGCTGGTAGTCGATGGGGTCCTCGTCGTGGTCGTTGTCGGCCACCCGGATGGCCTGCACCCCATCGATGCCCTCGTCGGCCTCCCCGAGCAGCTCGCTCTGCCCGCCCTCCAGGCCACTGCCGCCGCCGCAGGCAGCGAGGACGACCACGGCCGCCGCCACGGCGCGCGGGAGCAGTCGGACCATCGGGGAGGCGACGACGGCTGGATCAGCCGACGGGCGCTGGCGTCCAGGCCGCCGGCAGGTGCTTGATGCCGTTGATGAAGCTCGACATGAGCCGATCGGGCTCGGCGGTGGCGTGGATGTCGGGCACGCGCCGCAGCAGCTCCCGGAACATCACCGTGATCTCCCGCCGAGCCAGGTGGGCCCCCAGGCAGAAGTGCGGTCCCGGACCCCCGAAGCCCAGGTGGTCGTTGGGGGTGCGGCCCAAGTCGAAGCGGTAGGGGTCGTCGAACACGTCGGCGTCGCGGTTCGCCGATGCGTACCAGAGCACCACCTTGTCACCGGCGGAGAACGTCCGGTCGCCGAGGGTGACGCCGTCTTGGGTGACGGTGCGGCGGAAGTGGATGACGGGGGTGGCCCAGCGCACGATCTCCTCCACGGCCGTGGGGGCGAGGGCGTCGAAGTCGGCCGCCCAGCGGTCGCGCTGATCGGGGTGCTCGGTGAGGGCCACGAGGCCGTGGGAGATGGCGTTGCGGGTGGTCTCGTTGCCGGCCACCACCAGCAGGATGAAGAAGGAGGCCATCTCGGCGGGGGTGAGCTTCTCGCCGTCCACCTCCGCGGTGACGAGCGCGGTGGTCACGTCGTCTTTGGGATCCCGCATCCGGTCCTCGGCCAGCTCGGTGATGAGGAGGCTCAGCTCCTGGGCGGCCGTCAGGAGGGCGGCCATGATCCCCGCCTCGGTCTGATCGGGCACGTACTCGGCGTCACCGAGACCGAGGATGACGTTGGTGCGGTCGAAGATGAACCGCTCCTGGCTCCGGGGGATGCCCATCATGTCGACGATCACGCGCAGCGGCAGCGTGGCGGCGATGTCGGTGACGAAGTCGCCCTCCCCGCGCTCGATCACGTCGTCGACGATGGCCGCCGCTGTGGCCTCCACGTCGCCCTTCATCTGGTCGAGCTGGCGGGGGGTGAAGCCGCGGGACACGATCCGCCGCAGCCGGGCGTGCCTCGGGTCGTCCATGTTGATCATCGAGCCGAGAAACTCACGGAACTCGACGGGCATGTCGGGGATGTTCGTGCCCTCCCCCGAGCAGAACAGGGTGGGGTGCTTGCTGGCCTCGAGCACATCGGCGTGGCGGGTGAGGGAGTAGTAGCCGGGCCCCGGCGGGACCATCTCCGAGAGGATCGGCTCGTCAAAGAAGCGGATGGGGTCTTCCTCCCGGAGGGTCCTGAAGGCCCCCTCTCGCTCGGCGGGGGGTCGGGCCCAGAAGGCGACGTCGGACAGATCGATGTCGTCGAGGGCGACCGGCACGGGCTCCATGGCGGCGAATCTAGGCCGGACGGTCAAGTTGGATCAGCCGCCGCCCTCGAAGATGGCGGCCTTGATGCCCACGTCGGCCAGCGAGGAGAGGAACGGGACTGGTTCGGTCATGGCTCCCAGCCCTGCCGCACCGTTGGGGAGCCGACCGGCCGCTGCCCACCGCAGCGCCAAGGCTGCGGTGGCTCCCGACGCCACCGCCGGCCGGTCGAGGGCGCCCAGGACGAGGACGTCGCTGATGCCGTCTCGGTGTCCCCGCACCTCCACCCGCACGGCGCCGACCAGCCCCTCGGGGTGGGGTTGGCGCAGCATCGGGAGGTGCGCGGAGAACCGATCGCGACGCGTGGCGGAGAGCCGGGCCGTCACCCGCGCCACACCCGGGAAGGCCGGGACGAGGAGGAGGGCATCCGGGAGCTCGGCCCGATAGCAGTCGGAGGGGCCCACCGGATCGGGGAACCAGCACAGCTCGCGCCCGGACCCGGCGCGGCGTCGCTGCCACCCGCCGTCGCGCCAGTCGAGCGCCTCGCCGGTGAGGGAGCGGTGGTGCTGGCGAGCACAGGCCGGCCCACCCGTGCCACTGCGGGCGATGTGGAGCTCGTCGACGGTGTCGAAGCGGGCGGCGCCATGCCGGGCCAGGACGCACGTGAACCCGGGTGAGAAGGCGGCGCCGATGACGACGGGAACCGAGCGGGCCTGCGCCTCGGCGTCGAGGTCGAGCAGTCCGCGGACGTCGTCGATGGCGTCGCTGGTGGAGACGACGGGCCGACCGGCGGCCACGTGGTGGCGGGCCAGGTCGACGTGGCTGCCCGTCGGGGCGGCGAGGAGCACCACATCAGCGTCGGCGTCGGCTGCAGCCACCTCGGCCTTGTCACCGGAGCCGTCCACCACGGCGGCGGCCCGAGCGGCGTCGACGTCGGCCACCAGGACCGAGGCGACCTCGGGGCTCTCCACCAGCTGCCGGATGGCCCGGGCCCCGACGGCCCCGGCCCCGACGACGAGCGCCCTCAATCCAGCTCAGGCCCGGACAGCTCGCGCCAGCCACCCTGCTGGGGCGGCGTGCCACCGGTCCCCCGCAGGCGCAGCACGGCCGCGATGAGCCCGGCGATCCCGAGGGCCACCAGCGCGCGGCGGACGAGCGCCATCAGCAGGTGCCGATCGAGCTGATCGGGAGCACGGTCATCCACCCATCCTTACCAGTCCTCCCCGCCCACGCACGCGGCTCGAGGCAATGACTGCCGTTAGAGCGAGGCTGAGGCGATGACTGCCGCATGTGGCAGTCATCGCCTCGAGTCGACGCGAACGGCAGTCATTGCCTCGGCTAGGGGGTGGTGCGACGGCGGAGGGCGGCCGCCAGGACGGCGAACGCACCCAGGCCGGTGGCCCACCACAGGGTGGAGCCTGGTCCACCGCCGGTGACAGGGAGGACCTCGGGATCGGGATCCGGGCTTGGGGTGGTGGGGGCGGAGGGGGTGGTGTCGGGGGTCGCCGGGGGAGCGGCCGCCTCGACCTCCACCGCGCCGATGTCGCAGGCCCCGGCCTGGGGGCGGGCGATGCCCCGCTGGTCGATCGGGAGCTCGCAGGCGTTCTCCGGGATGGCGTCCACCAGCGGGCTGCCGTCCTCGGGCAGCCGCGTGGGGGTGCGCCCGCCGTTGGCGAAGACGGGGGCCAGCTTCGGGTCCTCGCCCTGCACGTCGTTTTCAGTGGTCAGCTGGCACGACGTGTCGTCGGACAGGTTGAAGCTCTGGGAGGTGACGGTGTTGCCCTCGGCCGGCGCGGAGTTGGCGCCGCCGCCGCCCGGCTCGGCGATGACCGACCCGAAGGTGGTCAGGCTCCCGCCGGGCTCCTCGTTCGTCTGCCGGAGGTAGATGTTTGCCCCGTCCGCCGCCGTGTTGTCGGCGATGGTCGCATGGGTGAGCGTCACCAGCCCCCCGGCGATGCCGCCACCCTGGGCGGCCTCGTTCAAGATGATGGTGGAGTTGGTGACGGTGATGGCCCCGTCGCCCGACAGGAGGGCTCCGCCGATCCCGTCGGTGTAGTTCGCCCGGAGGGTCGACTCGGTGACCTCGATGTCGAACTGGGCGCTGACGCCGCCGCCGCCGCCTTCCCCGCCGTTGTCGAGAAGCTGGGACCCGAAGAGTCGAACGTGGCTCCCGGACCCGATGGCGCCGCCGCCGCCCGCGATGTTGTCCAACAAGAAGGAGTCGAACACGTCGACCGACTGCGTGGAGTAGATGGCGCCGCCAGCCTGACCAGCGCCATTGCCGTGGATCGTCGAGTCGAACACCTGCACCTCGCCGTCGCTGTCGATGGCGCCGCCGTTGTCACCAACGGATCCGCTCGTCAGCTCGAGGTTCTTCACGGTGAGCCCGCCGCCCTCACGCACGACCAAGATCCCACCGCTGTCGCAGGGGTTGGTGATGCTGTGCCCGGCGCCGTCCAACACCAGCGCCGTGCTGCTGATCCGGAGCGCAACGATGCAGTCGTCCTGCAGCAGCTCGATGTCGGCGGTGAGGGTGACGGCTGTCTGCGCAGGGTCGCTGAAGGCCGCGCGGAACTCCGCCTCCGTGCCCACCGCTACCGCCCCCGCAGCGGGAGCCAGCGCCACGCCGCCCAGGACCACCACGAGCAGGAGCGCTGCGCCCGCGCCGAACCGTTGTGCAACCCGCCGTGCATGCATCCGCGCCGCCCCACTCTGGTGTTGTCACCGAGTCCGGTATGCCCGATGCGGGCGAAACGCTACACGCGCCCGTCCTTGCGACACCGAACGGCGCCGCTACTCGCGCTCCACCGTTTGGAGCCCGCGGCTCGCGGTCCACCACTGCACGACGAGCTTGTCGGCCTCCGGGTTGAGCCCGGTGAGGACCACCTCGGTGATGTCAGCCACGAACAGCACCCCCGCGGAGTCGTCGACTCCACCGGTCGCGGGCGGCGGCCCGGCCGGGAGGGCACGCCCGGCGATCTTCGCCTCGCCCGGCCAGTCGCTCTCCTTCCCCTCCTCGGGGTGAACGGTCGGGCCGTGCAGGGCAAAGCGGGGATCCCGCCGCAGATCCGACCCCTTGCGGGCGCCGGGCATCGAGCCGAAGCGAAGGTCGCCGTCGCTGAACTCGCACTCGATGCCTGAGATGCGTGGCGATCCGTCGGCGCGCACCGTGGCGATCGTCTTGTGTCGACCGGCGTCGAAGAGCCGACGCACCCGCGCCGCGAACTCCGGTTCCGCCTGCTCGACGACGACCCAAGCCACCACGAGCGCGCACGGTACCCGACAGCGGTGGTGGGGCTACCTGGATTCGAACCAGGGACCTCATCCTTATCAGGGATGCGCTCTAACCAACTGAGCTATAGCCCCGCACGGGACCGCCGAAGTTAGTCGCCGGTCCGGGCAGGGGGCGAGCCGGAACGGGGCCCGCTGGGTTCCTCCTCGAGGACGGTCACCCGCACCCCGCCAGTGAGATCGCTGATCAGGTTGAACAGCAGCGCCAGCACCACGGCGGTGGCGGCACCCGCCAGCACCAGCACCACCCCTCCCAGCGCGAAGGCCTGGAAGATCCGCTGGTCCTCGAACTTGAAGCCGCCGACCAGACGCTGGCCCTCACGGCACTCACCGTCCTCGTCGGGGATGGTCGACCCCTCGTCGGCGGGCGGCGTCGCTGCGATCGTGGTGCTCGACGAGTCGACACCGCCCACCTGCTCGCCGCTGCCGTCGACGGTGGTGGGGGTGGCTTCGTTGGGGCTGGAGGGATCCTCGGCGATGTCCTCGCAGTTCCCGAAGCCCAGCGAGGTGATGAAGCTCTCCACGTCGTCGATGGCCCCGGCGCTGCGGGCGGCGTTCCAGAGGACGGCCGACGCCACGCAGATGATCAGGAAGATGGCCAGGAAGAACAGCACGGACACCTTGAGCACCGACCAGGGCTCGACGTGCCGGACGATCCGGCGCACCTTCCGGGCCCGCACCTTCGGCCGGCGCGGCGGGCGGGGCCCGTCGCCGTCGTCGGGATCGTCGAGCAGCCGTCGCCGGTGCGTCGGCGGCTGGACCTTCGGAGCCGCCGAAGCGGCGGCTGGGACGGCCGGGACGGCTGGATCAGCGCTGAAGACTTCGGCCGCCGGAGCCGCCGGAGCCGCCGGAGCCGCCGAAGCGGCCGCAACGGCTGGATCGGCAGGGTCGGCGGTGATGCGGGGCTGCCACTGCGGGCGGTCGCCGGGCGGGGCGGCGGCCGCGACGGGCGGCGACGAGGGACGCGGCTCAGAGGGCCTCGGCGCGTGCCCGGCGTCGCCGCGCTCGGCGTCGGGACGAAACGGCGGGTCGCCCGGGCCGCTGTCAGACGAGGCGGTAGCGAACCGAGGCGCTGATGGCGGGTCGGCCGGGCTGCGCTCGGGCGCAGGAGGCGCGACCCGAGGCTCCGACGGCGGTTGCTCATCGGCGGTCGGGGGGGGATCGTCGGGGAAGAGGCGGGGGGCCTCGTCCCGTGGCAACGGGGTCCAGCGCTCCCCCGCGGCGGACGGCGCCACGGGATCCGCTGGGACCTCGGCCGTCGGCGGGTGGGCCGGTTCGGCCTCCTGCCGGTAGCGGGGCTCGCCGGACGGACCCTCGATGGTGACCTCGTGGTCGCCCGCGGGCGCGCCTGGCTCGTCGGGCGGCGGCATCGGGGCGAGTGTAGGGCAGGCCCCTCGGGCCTCCGACGCACCGGTCAGGGCTCGCGGTGGGCCTTGGCCACCGCCTGGGCGTCGCCGAGGGCCACGGCCACCCACACGTCGAGTCCCTCGGCCCGCCACCAGAGCAGGTGGGCGCCGTTGGCCGCCGCCACCTCCCGGGCTGCCGCCTCGCCCTCGGCCG
This sequence comes from uncultured Microthrixaceae bacterium, assembly GCA_963795165.1. Taxonomy (GTDB): domain Bacteria; phylum Actinomycetota; class Acidimicrobiia; order Acidimicrobiales; family VFJN01; genus VFJN01. The sequence goes on from CAWCGT010000001.1 coordinate 2,343,353, forward strand.
CGCCGGCCAGCGCGGCGGCATCAGCCGCCGTTCGAGCCGCCGCCCGCTCACGCGCCGCCTGGGCCAGCGGCACCAGGGCCAAGCAGCACCACCACGGCCACGGCCACCACGCCGAGCACCAGCGGGGTGGCCTGCCCCTGCTCGGAACCTCTTCGTCGCCCCACGTCGACCTCCCCGTTTGCAGGGCGCTCGCGCGCCCACGGCATCCGGGGAAGTGACGTCGAGGCTAGGCGGTGTCGTCGTCGCCGGAAAGGACCGGCGCCACCGAGGCCACCGTCTCCCCGTCGCCCAGGTTCATCACCCGGACACCGGTGGCGTCGCGGCCCTGGGAGGAGATCCCACGCACCTCCATGCGGATGAGCGTGCCGGCGGAGTTGATCACGAAGACCTCGTCGTCGAGGCCCACCATGAAGGCCGCCACCACGTGACCCTTCTTGGCCGTGAGCTTGATGCCTCGCACGCCCTGGCCGCCGCGGCCCTGGCGGTTGAAGTGCTCCAGCTGGGTGCGCTTGCCGTAGCCCGCATCGGTGACGATCAGCATGGCGACGTCGTCGCGGCAGGTGTCGAGGCTCACCACCTCGTCGCCGGCCTTGCAGCTTCATGCCTCGGACGCCCGCGGCGGCCCGGCCCATGTGACGGACGTCGTCCTCGCTGAAGCGGATGGCCTGGCCCAGCTTGGACAGCATGAGGATGTCGTCGCCACCGTTGGTGGGGATCACCTTCACCAGCTCGTCGCCGTCGCGCAGGTTGATGGCGATGATGCCGGTGCGCAGCGACGAGTCGTACTCGTTGAACTTGGTCTTCTTCACCTGCCCTTGCTTGGTGGCGAAGAACAGGAACCGGCTGGTCTCGTAGTCGCGGGTGTCGATGATCGTCTGGATGTGCTCCCCCGGCTGCAGCTGCAGCAGGTTGGGCATGGCCGTGCCGCGCGCCGTGCGCTCCTTCTTCGGGATCTCGTGAGCCTTGAGCCGGTAGACGCGGCCCAGGTTGGAGAAGAAGAGCAGGTAGGCGTGGGCGGTGGTGGTGAGGATCTGCGTGACGTAGTCCTCGTCGCGCAGCTTGGCGCCGGCCACCCCTCGCCCACCCCGGCCCTGCGACCGGAAGGCGTCGGCCAAGACGGTCTTGATGTAGCCCTTGGCCGACAGGGTGACGATGAGCTCCTCGTCGTCGATGAGGTCCTCGATGTCCATGTCGCCGGGGTCGAAGGTGATCTTGGAGCGGCGCTCGTCGGCGTACTTCTCCTTCACCTCGGCGAGCTCGTCCTTGATGACGGTGCGCAGCACGCCCTCGTCGCCGAGGATGGCCTCGAGGCCGGCGATCGTCTCCCGGAGCGTGGCCATCTCCGTCTCGAGGTCGACGCGGGCCAGGCGGGTGAGCTGCCCGAGGCGCAGGTCGAGGATGTGCTCGGCCTGGACGTCGGAGAAGCTGAAGGGCTCCGCTGGTGAGCCCGACGCGGGCGGCGGCCCGGTCTTCCGACCCCCGGATGAGGGCGATGACCTCGTCGATGACGTCGACGGCCTTGAGCAGGCCCTCGACGATGTGGGCCCGGTCCTGCGCCTTCTTGAGCCGGAACTCCGACCGGCGACGGATCACGTCGACCTGGTGATCGATGTAGGCCTGCAGGGCCTGCACCAGGTTCAGGGTGCGAGGCACGCCGTCGACGAGGGCCACCGTGTTCACGGCGAAGTTCGTCTGCAGCGGCGTGTGCTTGTACAGGTTGTTGAGGATGACGAGGGCGGGAGCGTCCTTCTTGAGCTTGATGACCAGCCGGGTCTTGCCCCGAGCCGACTCGTCGTTGACGTCGGCGATCCCCTCGATGGCCTTGGTCTGCACGAGGTCGACGATCCGCGCTGCCGTGACCGAGATGGACGTCTGGTACGGCATCTCGGTGACGACGATCTGGTCGCCGCCGCGGCCGCTCCCCTCTTCGATCTCGCACACGGCCCGGAGCCGGATGGAGCCCTTGCCGGTGCGGTAGGCGTCGAGGATCCCCTGGCGACCCATGATCAGCGCGCCGGTGGGGAAGTCGGGACCCTGCACGAACTGCATGAGGTCGTCGGACGTGGCCTCGGGGTCGTCGATGAGGTGGACGGTGGCGTCGATCACCTCGCCCAGGTTGTGGGGCGGGATGTTGGTGGCCATGCCCACCGCGATGCCCTGGCTGCCGTTCACCAGCAGGTTCGGGAACCGCGCCGGCAGGACCACCGGCTCGGTCTCGTCGCCGGAGTAGTTGTCGGCGAAGTCGACGGTGTTCTCGTCGATGCCGTCGAGCATCCGCATGGCCAGCTGGCTCAGCCGGGCTTCGGTGTAGCGGCTGGCAGCCGGACCGAAGTCGGGGCTGCCGAAGTTGCCGTGCCCGTCGACGAGGGGGTGGCGCAGGGAGAAGTCCTGGGCCATGCGCACGAGGGAGTCGTAGATGGCCCCCTCGCCGTGGGGGTGGTACTTGCCCATGACGTCGCCGGTGATGCGGGCGCACTTCATGTGGGAGCGGTCGGGGCGGGCGCCCAGGCCGTCCATGCCGAAGAGGATCCGGCGGTGCACCGGCTTCAGGCCATCGCGCGCGTCCGGCAGGGCGCGGGTCGTGATGACCGACATGGCGTAGTCCAGGAAGGAGGCTTCCATCTCCTCCTGGATCTCGATGGGCTCGATGGCGGCCCGGACCGGGCCGTCGCCGTCGTCGGTGGGGGTGTTGTCTGACATCAGATGTCCAGGAACCTCGTGTCCTTGGCGTTGTTGACGATGAAGGCCTTGCGGACCTCGACGACGTCGCCCATCAGGGTGGAGACGACCTCGTCGGCCAGAGCGGCCTGCTCGACGGTGACCTGGAGGAGGGTGCGCAGCCCGTCCTCCATGGTGGTGATGCGCAGCTCCTCCGCGTCCATCTCCCCGAGGCCCTTCAGGCGACCGAAGTCCTTCTTGTGGTTGGGGTTGTCGCGGAGGAAGACGTCCTTGGCGTGGTCGTCCTTCAGGTACACCTTCGCCTTGGAGACCTCGGTGGAGTACAGCGGCGGCTGGCAGATGTAGATGTGGCCGTGCTCCACCAGCGGACGCATCTGGCGGAAGAAGAACGTGAGCAGCAGCGTGCGGATGTGGAGGCCGTCGACGTCGGCATCGGCGAGGATGCAGACCTTGTCGTAGCGGCGCTTCTCGAGGTCGAACTCCTCCCCCACCCCCGCCCCGATGGCGGAGATGAGCGCCTGCACCTCGAGGTTCTTGAGCATCTTGTCGAGCCGGGCCCGCTCGACGTTCAGGATCTTCCCCCGGATGGGGAGGATGGCCTGACGCAGCGGGTCGCGGGCGGTGACGGCCGACCCGCCGGCGGAGTCGCCCTCGACGATGAACAGCTCCCGTTGGGTCGCGGTCCTTGGAGCTGCAGTCCTTGAGCTTGTCGGGCATGCCGGCGCCGTCGAGCAGGGTCTTGGACCGGATCACGTCGCGGGCCTTCTTGGCAGCCATCCGAGCCTGGGAGGCGGCCAGGGCCTTCTTGACGATCTTGTTGGCCTCAGCGGGGTTCTCCTCGAACCACTGGCCCAGCTTGTCGTTGGTGGCCTTCTGCACGAGCGTCTTGATGCTGGTGTTGCCGAGCTTGCCCTTGGTCTGACCCTCGAACTGCGGGTCGCGCAGGCGCACCGAGATGATCGTGGTGATGCCCTCCCGGACGTCGTCGCCGGTGAGGTTCGGGTCCTTCTCCTTGAGGGCGCCCTTGGCCCGAGCGTGCTTGTTGACCACCGTGGTGAGGGCGGCCTTGAAGCCCTCCTCGTGGGTCCCGCCCTCGGTGGTGTTGATGCCGTTGGCGAAGCTGTGGATGCCATCGGCGTTGTAGCCGGTGTTCCACTGGAAGGCGACCTCCACCTCGTGGTCCTCCTCGGCCAGCTCGTAGTAGCCGACCTTGCTGAAGAGCGACTCCTTGCTGGTGTTGAGGTGCTTGACGAAGTCGATGATCCCGCCGGAGTAGCGGTAGGTGATCGGCTCGGCGCGGTGGTCGGGGCGCTCGTCCTTGAAGCGGATCTCGAGGCCCTTGTTGAGGAAGGCCATCATCTGCAGCCGCTCGAGGATGGTGCGGGCGGAGAACTCGGTGGTCTCGAAGACGGTGGCGTCGGGCCAGAACGTCACGGTGGTGCCGGTGCGGCCACGGGGGGCGTCGCCCACCACCTCGAGCTTGCTGGTGGGCTTGCCGCCGTCGGCGAAGGTCATCTGGTGGTGCTTGCCGTCGCGGTCGACCTCGACGATGAGCCGCGTGGAGAGGGCGTTGACGACCGAGACGCCGACGCCGTGGAGGCCGCCCGACACCTTGTAGCCCTCGCCGCCGAACTTGCCGCCACCGTGGAGCTTGGTGAGGGCGATCTCGACGCCGGTCATCTTCTGCTGCTTGTTGATGTCGGTGGGGATGCCGCGCCCGTCGTCGACCACCCGGCAGCCGCCGTCGGCCAGCAGGGTGATGTCGATCCGGGTGGCGTGGCCGGCCATGGCCTCGTCGACCGAGTTGTCGACCACCTCCCACACGCAGTGGTGCAGGCCGGTGGGCCCGGTGCTGCCGATGTACATGCCGGGGCGCTTGCGGACCGGGTCGAGACCCTCCAGGACCTGCATGTTGTTGGCCCCGTAGGACCCGTCCGATTGCGCCACGAAGCGACCTCGTTCAGCTGGTGGGCTCGGCGCCTGCGGCGGCCGAGCTGAGAAGGGGGATCGAACCGGGCCGCGATCACGCGAAAACCCTGGTCAGACCCCCGAATCACAACCCTGGAATCCTACCAGCCCGGGTGTGACATCCCGACCATCGCGACAGGGTTTTCGGGGGCTGCGCCCCGCTATCGCTTGGGCCCCACCCGGAGGTCGATGGCGGTCACCCGCCCGGCCCCCAGGAGATCCTCCAGGCGGGCCAGCAGCTCGGGCTGGAGGAAGCGGACGTGGGTGGCGATGGCGGGCTCGTCGACGGCCAGGACCAGCCGGGATCCGTCCATCTTCAGGGGGTGGGTGCGGGCCGCCAGTGCCTCCCCCACCACCTCGGCCCACCGGTCGAAGACGAGGTGCACACCGCTGGCCTCCGGGGCGCCGAGACCCCGCATCACCGCGTCGAGGGCATCGCCGATGCGCTGCGGGCCCGGGCCGTCGCCGGGGAGGGGGCGGGCGGGCACCCCCGCAGGCTACGACCCCCGGGCAGCTGCCGTTAGGTTGGCGATCGCATGGCCGCCGATCCCCTGCTGGCCCTGGCGGGCGTAGCCGCCGTCGGCGTGGCCGGCCAGTGGGCGGCGTGGAAGGTCCGCCTTCCGTCGATCCTCGTCCTGCTGGTGATCGGCGGGGTGGCTGGGGCAACCGGCTGGCTCGACCCCGACGAGCTGCTCGGCGACCTGCTGTTCCCGGCCGTCTCCCTGTCGGTGGCCCTGATCCTCTTCGAGGGCAGCCTTGGCCTCGGGGCCCGCGAGCTGCGGGCGGCCGGGGGCACCGCCGTGGCGCTCTGCACGGTGGGCGCCGCCGTGACCTTCGGGGTGCTGTGGGCCTCGGCGAACCGGTTCCTCGACGTGGGCCCGGGGGTGGCCGCCCTGGTGGCGGGCAACCTGATCGTCACCGGCCCCACCGTCATCGGGCCGCTGATGCAGCACGTGCGACCGCGGGGCCGCACCGGAGCCATCCTCCGGGCCGAGGGCATCATCATCGACCCCATCGGGGCGGTGGCCGCCATCGTGATCTTCGAGCTGATCGTGGCGGGGCAGCTCGCCAACGAGACGGCGGCCACCGCCAGCACGCTCGGGGTGATCGCGGTGGTGGGCATCGGCACCGGGGTGGTTGGCGCCGGGCTGGTGACGGTGGCGCTGGGGCGGTTCCTGCTCCCGGACCACCTGCGGCAGCCCGCCATCGTGGCCACGGTCCTGCTCACCTTCGGCGTGGCCGACCACGTGCAGGAGGAGTCCGGTCTGCTGGCCGTGACCGTCCTGGGCCTGCTGGTGGCCAACCAGCGACGGGTCGACGTGGAACCGGCCCTGGAGTTCGCCGAGAACCTCCAGGTCCTGGTGCTGTCCTCGTTGTTCCTGCTGCTGGCAGCCAACCTCGACTTCGGAGAGGTTCGGGCCGACCTCGACGGCAACCTCCTGCTCCTGGCGGTGGCGGTGCTGGTGGCCCGTCCCCTGGCGGTGGCGATCTCCACCCTCCGGTCGGGGCTGTCATGGCGGGAGCGCGTGTTCCTGGCCGCCGTGGCCCCTCGCGGCATCGTGGCGGCGGCCATCGCCTCCATCTTCGCCATCCGGCTCGAGGAGGCCGGGGTGCCCGGCTCCGAGCGGTTCGCTGGGGCAGTGGTGACGGTGCTGGTGGGGTCGATCGTGGTCTACGGGATCGGCACCCGGTGGGTGGGCAAGCGTCTCGGGGTGACCGAGACCGACCGGGAGGGCGTGCTGATCGTCGGGGCCCACGAGTGGGGCGTCCGGCTCTCCGAGGTCCTGCAGGAGCACGGGCTGCGCACGCTGCTGGTGGACCGCGACCGCGCCAAGGTGGTGACGGCGCGGTTGGCCGGCCGCGACACGGTCCACGGCTCGATCCTGTCGTCGCGCGTGCGCGACGGCCTCGACCTCGAGGGGCTGGGGCACCTCCTCGCCCTCACCTCGAGCGCGGAGATCAACGCCCTGGCGGTGGAGCGCATGCGCGGCCACTTCGGCCGCTCCAACACCTGGCAGCTCCCCACGGATGACCGCGACCACCAGGCCGGGCGGCCCCTGTCCTGGCCCGACCACCGAGCCATCACCGAGCGGCGGGAGGCGGGCGCCGCCATCCGCGCCACCCGGATCTCCGAGCAGTTCGACTGGGACGACTACCGGGCCCGCAACCCCGATGCCGAGCCCCTGCTGGTGATCCGCGACGGGGCGGTCGTCGTCACCGAGCAGGGCTCGGGCCTCACCCCCCGTCCGGGGGACGTCCTCGTCGCCCTCGCCCAGCCCGCCTCCTGACCCCAGCGCCCCCAACGACCCCGAACCGAGCTCGCTGGGCGGGCCGGGGTACGTGCGGTCAGGCGGGGGTGATGGCGCCGTCGCGGATGTGGAGGACCAGGTCGGGATGGGCCTTGGGAGGAAGGCCCGAGGCGCTGGTGAGCAGGGTCTGCCCGGGCGGCAGGTTGGCCAGCAGGGCGTCGCTGCGATCCGGGTCGAGCTCGGAGAAGACGTCGTCGAGCAGCAGCACGGGCGAGCTGCCGGTGACCTCGGTGATCACGTGGTGGGCAGCCAGCCGAAGGGCCAGGGCCAGCGACCGCTGCTCGCCCTGGGAGGCGTGGGTGCGGCTGGGCAGCCCGGCGATGCGGAGCTCCACGTCGTCGCGATGCGGGCCCACCGTGGAGACGCCTCGGCGCAGGTCGTCGCGACGGGCCGCCGCCAGCGCCTCCGCCAACCCCAGGGTCGACCACTCCGCGACGTAGGTGGCAGTGATGTCAGCGGGCCGGTTGGCCACTGCGTCGTAGGTGTCGCAGAGCACCGGGACGATCCGGTCGAGGAGGCGCTGGCGGGCCTCCGCCAACCGACCGCCGGCGGTGGCCAGCTGGGCGTCCCACACGTCGAGGGTGAAGCGCGGCGCTCTCGTCGAGGCGGCCCGATGCCCCCTTGAGGAGGGCGTTGCGCTGCTTGAGGACCTTGTCGACCTCGCTGCGGAGGGCGTCGTAGCGGGGGTGCGAGGCCACCAGCGCGTCGTCGAGGTAGCGGCGCCGTTCCGACGGCCCGCCCTTCACGAGGTCCAGGTCGTCGGGAGCGAAGACCGACACCCGGAGCACGCCGAGGAGATCACGGGCTCGCTTGAGGGGCTGCCGGTTGACGAGCACCCGGTTCCGGCCGGTGGCCACCAGCTCCGCCTCCACCAGCAGCGCCCGCGCCTTCGCGCTCCCCCTCCGCCCGGATCACCGCCCGCTCCGCGCCCTGCCGGATCATGGCGTCGGTGGGAGCACCCCGGAACGACGACAGCGTGGCCAGCCAGGCGATCGCCTCCAGCACGTTGGTCTTGCCCTGGCCGTTGTCGCCCAGCAGCGCGGTGAGGCCCGGCGCCAGCTCGAGCTCTGCCGACGCGTACGACCGCACGTCGGTCAGCCACACCCGGTCGAGTCGCACGGGCTCAGGGGGCGGAGCCGACGAGCAGAGCGAACCCGCGCCAGCGCCAGGCGCAGTCCACCTGGGCCAGGCCGGCATCGCGCATCCACCTCAGCTGCGGCTCCACCTCTGCCAGCTCATCCTGCGGGTCGCCGCCGGGTCGTTCGATGCGGCGGTAGAACTCGGCCTGGAGCTCCGGTGTGGCGCACTGCACCACCTCGAGGTTGGCGAACACGCCCCCCGGTCTGAGTGCGAGCGCCACCTCGGCCAGCAGGGACCGCTTCCGATCGTGGGAGAGGTGGTGGATGGCGAACCCCGACACCACCGCGTCGAGAACGCCGAGGGCCGGGAGCGGGTCGTGCAGGTCGTGGGCGAGGACCTCGACTCGATCGTCGCCGGCGAAGCGCTCTCGGGCCAGCTCGAGCATCGGCGGCGAGGAGTCGAGGACGGTCACGGTCCGGACATCGGGTCGTGCGCCGAGCACCAGCGCCGCCAGGCGCCCGTCACCGCAGCCGAGGTCGGCGGCGCTCAGCACCACCGACGGGAGCGCCTCCAGCAGCTCGGCCTCCCCTGCATGCCGGGCGGCCAGGCGGTCGACCCGGCTGATGTACTCGTCGACCTTGGCGTGGTCGTGCCAGGTCGGTCCCATGGGCGCGGCTCGAACGGGCTAGGAGACCCGGACCGGCATGAGGAGGTAGAGGAACTCCGGGTGCTCCGGGACCCGCAGGATGGCGGGCTTGAGGGCGTCGACCGTCTCGATGGTGACCTCGTCGCCGGGAGCCACCTCGATGCCCTGCACCAGGTACTCGGGGTTGAAGGCCACCGTGAGCTCGGTGCCCTCGAACTTGGCGTCGAGGCTCTCGTGGGCCTGACCGACGTCCTGGGTGACGGCCACCAGCTCGAGGCCGTCGCTCGACATGGACAGGCGCACCGGGGTGGCCTCGCGGGCCAGGAGCTTCACGCGGCGGACGGCTTCGAGCAGCACCTCGCGGCCCACGGTGAGCCGGTTCGGCTGGGCCTGCGGGATCAGCCGCTCGTAGGGCGGGAACTCGCCCTCGATCAGCACCGTGGTGAGGCGGGTGCCGCCGACCTCGAAGCTGGCCTCCCGCTCGCCCAGCCGGACAGCCAGCGTGCTCGCCCCCGGACAGCACGCGGGCCAGCTCCTGCAGCGCCCGCGACGGGACCAGCACGTGCTGGCCCTCGGCCAGGACGGTGGTGCCGGGCAGGTCGCGGATGGCCAGCCGGTAGGAGTCGGTGGCCACGAGGCGCAGGCCCCCGGCCTCGGCGGCCAGCAGCACGCCGGTGAGGATCGGACGGGCGTCGTCGCTCGAGGCGGCCCGCACCACCTGGGACAGGGCGGTGGCCAGCTCGGCGCTGGCGAGGGTGACGGGCTCCCCGGTGGCCTCGGCCAGCCGCGGGAACTCGTCGGCCGGCAGGATCCGGAGGCTGAACTCGGAGCGGCCGGCCGCGATCCGGGCCTCGTCGTCGGCCACCTCCACCTCGACGCTCCCGCCGGGCAGGGCGCGCACGATGTCGGAGGCCAGGCGACCGGGCAGGACCGACCACCCCGTCCCGCCTCCCGACACGGTGATCTCCACCGAGATCGTCAGCTCGAGGTCGGTGCCCGTGAGCGACAGCTGGTCGCCCGCCAGCTCCACCCGGACTCCCGACAGCACGGGCAGGGAGGTCCCCCGCCCGGCGGCGGCTCGCCCGGCGGTGCCGAGGGCCTCGACGAGGACGTCTCGCTCGCATCGGAACTTCACGCCGTGGCTCGCTTTCTACCGTCGTGTTGTGCTTCACAAGAAGGAAGTGGTGGTAGGGGCTGTGGATTGGGGATGACCGGCGATCATCCCAGGTCAGACGGGGTGCGGCTCGTCCCCTCCGGGATCCACAGGTTCCCACAGGGGTGTGACGGTCGCCGGGGACCGGAGGGCCGCGGCGGGCGGGTTGCCCACAGGCAGGCGCTCGGTGGCCGGCGGTTGTCCACAGGTCGTCCCGGATGGTCTGTCCCCATGGTCAGCTGCCTCGGCCCGGATGGTCTGCACCAGCTCGGTGACCTGGTCGTAGGTGGGGCGCTGGGTGCGCATCTGGGCGCTGATCTTCTCGACGGCGTGGATCACGGTGGTGTGGTCGCGGCCGCCGAACTCCCGGGCGATGGCCGGGTAGCTGAGGTCGGTGAGGTCGCGGAAGACGTACATGGCGACCTGGCGGGCGGTGACGAGCGGGCGCTGGCGCTTCTTGCCGATGATCTCCTCGATCGGGATGCCGAACATCTTGGAGGTGGCCTCGAGGATCACCTGCGGGGGTGATCGGCCGGGGCTGCGTGGCGGTGAGGAGGTCGCCGAGCACCGATGCGGCCGTCTCGATCGTGAGCTGCTCGGAGGTGAGGCTGGCGAAGGCGGCCACCCGGATGAGCGCGCCCTCGAGCACCCGGATGTTGTCGGTGATGTTGGTGGCGATGAACTCGAGCACCTCGGGCGGGACCCAGGTGGCCTCCCGCTCGGCCTTCTTGCGGAGGATGGCGAGGCGGGTCTCGAGGTCGGGCGGCTGGATGTCGGTGATCAGGCCCATCTTGAAGCGGCTGCGCAGCCGGTCCTCGAGGGTGGCGATGGCGTCGGGCGGCCGGTCCGAGGACAGCACGATCTGGCGGTTGGCCTGGTGGAGGTGGTTGAAGGTGTGGAAGAACTCCTCCTGGGTCTCCTTCTTGCCCTCGATGAACTGGATGTCGTCGACGAGCAGCACGTCGATGTCGCGGTAGCGGCGCTTGAAGGCGTCGTTGGTGCCGGTGCGGACGGCGTCGATGAACTCGTTGAGGAACGTCTCCGAGGTGACGTAGCGCACCCGGTAGGTCGGGTAGTTCTCCCGGACGTAGTGGCCGATGGCCTGCAGCAGGTGGGTCTTGCCCAGGCCGGCGTCGCCGTAGATGAACAGCGGGTTGTACTTGCGGGCCGGGGTCTCGGCCACCGCCAGGGCGGCGGCGTGGGCGAAGCGGTTGGACGGGCCGATCACGAAGGTGTCGAAGGTGTACCGAGGGTTGATGTCGTGCACCGGGGCGTCGCGGTCCGGCGGCCGCGCGGGGGCGCGCGGTCGGGCGGCGCGACGGTCCACTGCGGCTCCGGCTCGCTCGGCGGCGATCTCCAGGGCCAGCTCGACGTCGGCGGCGCCGATCTCGGTGAGGGCGTCCCGGACGAGGGACAGGTAGCGCCCCTCGATGCGCTCCTTGGCCAGGAAGGACGGCACCGCCAGGGTGAGCAGGCCGCCGTCGAGGCTGACCGCGCGGGCCGCCTCGAAGCTGGTGAGCCACACCGGTTCGGAGACTTGGGCCTGCAGGATGCCGGCGCACTCGTCCCACAACCGCTGTGCCTCGTTCACTCGGCGCGTTCCTCCTGGTCGGGGGACGTCCACAGGACGTCCACAGCTGTGGAAAAGACCTGGTGGTGGCGCAGTCGCCCGTCGCCGAGCCGGCTGCCCGCCACCCCTGGTGGACGGCCGCCACGCGGGTCGGATGACCGGAGGAAGCGACCGCCCCCAGACCGCCGTGACGGGGTTCGGGCACCGTAGCACCGGCCTTCCGAGGCCGGCGCAAGGGGTCTGTGGATTTCTCTGTTTCCCCAGGTCAGAGGGGGTGAGAGGTCCCCCACTGACGGCCGGTCCGGTGTGGTAACGGCCTCGGCCGGGCCGCCTCAGGTTGCCCGCAGGCCCCGCGACCCTCTAGCGTTCCCCGAGCACCACACGGCGGCCGGGCTCCGGCGCGTCGTGGTGCACCCCTGCAGGTTCTCACCCGCCGGGCGCCGGGCCAGGGTGGCCCTGGCTGCCGAGGAGGCAACCCCCGTGAAGCGCACCTACCAGCCGAACAACCGCCGCCGCGCCAAGCGCCACGGCTTCCGCCACCGCATGTCGGACCGGGCCGGCCGGGCCGTGGTCCGGGCCCGCCGGCTCAAGGGCCGCAAGCGCCTGTCGGCGTAGCGGCCAGCGGACCGGCCACCGATGCCCACCGCCGTGCGACGGCCCGACCGGTGGCCGCGGCGCGCCCCAGCCTCTGGCGGATCACCGACCGCCGCACCTTCCAGGACCTGCGTCGACGCGGCCGCCGGGCCCGTCGCGGCCCGCTCACCGTCACCTGGCTGGCCCACCCGCGACGGTGACGTCGACGCCCGCCGCGCGCGGGCTTCGCGGTCGGCAAGGCGACGGGCGGCGCCGTGGTGCGCAACCGGGTGCGCCGCCGGCTCCGGGCCGCCCTGCGCGAGCTGCCAGCGAGCCGGGCGCCTGCCGCGCGGGCACCTACCTGCTGGGCGCGGACCGCCGAGGTGGCCGACGATGCCCTGGTCAGACGCTGGTCGACGCTGCTCGGCGACGCCGTCGACCGAGGTCGCGCGATGAGCCCCCCGGCCCGCGCTCCTGCACGGCCTGGTGCGGGGCTACCGCCGGCTCACCGCCGGGCGGCCCGTCGCCCTGCCGCTTCGACCCCACCTGCTCCACCTACGCCCTCGAGGCCCTCGAGCGCCACGGCGCCGCCCGGGGCACGTGGCTCACCCTCCGGCGACTGGTCCGCTGCCACCCCTGGGGTGGCATGGGCTGGGATCCTGTCCCTGACGGAAAGGCGAACTGATGTTCGACGGCCTCTTCGAGGTCATCGCCAAGACGCTCAGCGTCTTCTACGACCTCGTGCCGAACTACGCCGATCGCCATCGCGATGCTCACGCTGGTCGTGATGGTGATCACCACCCCGTTCACGCTCAAGGGCACCCGCAGCATGATCCAGATGCAGCGGCTCCAGCCCGAGATGCGGCGGCTGCAGCTGAAGCACAAGGACGACCGCCAGAAGCTCAACGAAGAGCTGATGGCGTTCTACAAGGAGAACAACCTCAACCCGCTGGGCGGGTGCCTCCCGCTGCTGCTGCAGACCCCGATCTTCATCATCCTCTACAACGTGATCCGGGGCCTCACCCGCGCTCGGCGCGGACGGGCACGTTCGACCCGAAGTACCTCGACCACACCTCGAGGCTCTTCCGAGACCTCGATCCGGCCAACGAGATGATGGCCTTCGGCGTCGACCTGGCCGAGAGCGCCAGCAAGGCCCTGAGCGACGGGCTTCGTCGCACGGCCTCCCCCACGTGGTGCTGGTGGCCATCGTGGCCGTCAGCTCCTACTACCAGCAGAAGCAGATCCAGGGCCGCAACCCCAACGCCGAGATGCCGCCGCAGCAGAAGATGCTCATGCGGCTGATGCCGGCCATGTTCGTGGTGTTCGCCTTCGTCTCGCCATCGGCCCTGGTCGTCTACTTCGTGACGTCGAACCTGTACCGCATCGGGATGCAGGCCTACATCACCCGCACCCTCTACCACGGCGAGGACTCGCTGGGGGCCCAGGCCCAGAAGGCCACGCGCCGAGGCCACGCAAGCTGAAGGAGGCCGAGGGCGTCCACCGAGGTCCTGCCCCGCGCTCGGGCAAGCCGGCCAGCGGGCCGTGGACGACCGGCGAGACCGCCGAGGCCGGCACCGCGCGGGCCGGCCGAGCGCTCCGGGGCCGGGAGCGGCGCCACGTCGCCGGGCCGGTGGCACCCACCTCCCGCACGACCGGCCACCCAGAACCGGTCCAAGAAGAAGAAGAAGCGCGCGCTAGCATGGAGTGGGTCGAGACCACCGGCAAGACGGTCGAGGAGGCCAAGGACGCCGCCCTCGACCAGCTCGGCGTCGACGAGCAGGACGCCGAGTTCGAGGTCGTCGAGGAGCCCCGCACCGGCCTGTTCGGGCGCACCCGGGGCGAGGCGCGGGTCCGGGCCCGGGTCCGTCCCACCCAGCCCGGCCCAAGGTCGAGCGACGTGAGCGCGCGGCGGCCGGGGCGAGCCGGAACCGGAGTGGCGCGCCGAGGCGGCGGCGGCGGCGGCGACAAGCGTCGACGTGACGAGCGGCCGATCCCGGCAGCGCCGGCCTGCGGCGACGCCGCCGTCCGCCAGCAGCACCGGGCGACTCGGCGACCGAGCCGATGGCGCCAAGGGCGACCGCGCCCGTCCGCACCCGCTGATCGCCCGCCGCGCAGCCGAGGCGGCGGGCCAGCGACCGGCCCGATCGCCGACGATGACGACGAGCAGGAGACCATGGACATGAGCGACACCGAGCTGGCCGAGCAGGGCGAGGTGGTGCGGGGGTTCCTCGTGGACCTCCTCGACGCCTTCGGCCTCGACGGCGAGGTGACCGCCACGCCCGCCGAGGAAGGTGCGGTCGAGCTGGCCGTCACCGGGCGGGGACCTCGGGCTGCTGATCGGGCCGAAGGGCGCCACGCTCCAGGCGGTCCAGGAGCTGTCCCGCAGCGTGCTGCAGCGCCAGCTGCCCGGCGAGTCGCACGCCCGGATCCGCGTCGACGTGTCAGCGGCTACCGGGCCCGGCGCAGCGAGGCGCTGGAGCGGTTCGTGCGGCAGGTGGCCGAGGACGTGCTGGCCACGGGCACCCAGAAGGCGCTCGAGCCGATGTCGCCGCCCGACCGCAAGGTCGTGCACGACACCGTCAACGAGATCGACGGCGTGCACACGGTGTCCGAGGGCGAGGACGCCCGCCGCCGGGTCGTGATCCTCCCCGACGCCTGATCGCCGGTCGCCGGCATGGATGACCGGCCGCGCTGCTGGCACCACCAGCCGCTGCTCGCGCAGCTCGAGCGGGCCCGCGGCGCTGGGCTTCCTCGGCCCGGGTCCCGTCGAGCGTCACATCGACCACGCGCAGGGCTTCCTCGACGCGCTGGCCGCAGGTGACGGGCACGATCGGTCGACCTGGGCAGCGGCGGTGGGGTCCCGGGCTCGATCCTCGGCGTCGAGCGCGCCCGACCTCACGTCTGGTCCTCGTCGAGGCCTCGGCCAAGCGCTGCCGGTTCCTCGAGGCGGCCGTGCGGTGCGCTGGGCCTGCGACGCCGAGGTGGTGGAGGGCCGGGCGGAGGTGGTCGGCCGAGGGCGCGCTGCGCGGCACCGCCTCGACGCCGTGGTGGCCCGCAGCTTCGGGTCCCCGGCCGCCACCGCGGAGTGCGCCGCGCCGCTGCTGCGGGTCGGGGGGCTGCTGGTGGTGAGCGAGCCGCCCGAGCCGCGCGGCACGATCGCTGGCCCGCCGGCGGGCCTGGCTGGAGCTCGGGCTGGAGCCGGTGGCCGTCGCTCCGAGCGCTCGCCGGCGGCCAGGTCCAGGTCCTTCGCCAGGCTCGTCCTTGCCCGGACCGCTTCCCTCGGCGTGACGGCGCTCCCGGCCAAGCGGCCCCTGTTCTGAGGGCCACCACCTGTTCCACGTGGAACAGGTCGGCGGTCCGCCGGTATGAACCTCTGATCGAGAGTTCCACGTGGAACATTCGAGGGTCCTTGCGCCGGGGCCGCGCAGCGGGCAGGATGCACCGGTGAGCGACCCGCCGGACGATCTGGCCAGCCGCGGGCCGGGCCATCTTCCAGCGGCTTGCGGGAGCGAGGACCGACAGGCCCCGGAACCACCTGACGACGATCGGCGAGACCCCGACCGGCGATGGCGACGCCGGCGCTCACCGACGACGAGCTGGAGGCCTTCACGGCTCCCGCCGCCGCCCGAGCGTCCGGCGCCGGCCGAGCCCACCCGCGCCAGGGCCCCTGCCGGGGCTCGACCGACCTCCCCCACCTCGAGGCGGAGGTGCCGCGGCGGCACCGATCTTCGTGCCCCGAGGAGGCCGGACGGTCGCACCGACGGCCGCCCACCCCCGTGGAGCGCCGGCGCCGAGCCCGCCGACGAGGCCACGCCGGCCCTTCGCGCCGGCCGCTCCCCCGCGATCCTGGCGGTGGCCAACCAGAAGGGCGGCGTCGGCAAGACCACCACCGCCGTGAACCTCGGCGCCTGCCTGGCCGACATCGGCTACCGGGTGCTGGTGGTGGACCTCGACCCGCAGGGCAACGCCAGCACCGGCCTGGGGATCAACATCCGCGACCTCCAGGGCTCCATGTACGACGTGATCCTGCACGACCTGCCCATCGAGGACTGCGTGGAGGCCACCTCGGTGCGCAACCTCTTCTGCGCTCCGTCCTCCCTGGACCTGGCCGGCGCCGAGATCGAGCTGGTGCCGGCCTTCAGCCGCGAGCTGCGGCTCAAGAAGGCCCTCCACGAGGTGCACGACGACTACGACTTCGTCCTGATCGACTGCCCGCCGTCGCTGGGGCTGCTGACGGTCAACGGCCTGGCGGCGGCCACCGAGGTGGTCGGTGCCCATCCAGTGCGAGTACTACGCCCTGGAGGGCCTGGGCCAGCTGCTGCGCAACGTCAACCTGGTCCAGAAGAACCTGAACCCGGCGCTCGAGGTCAGCGCCATCATCCTGGTGATGTACGACGCCCGGACGAAGCTGGCCGACCAGGTGGTGAACGAGGTCCGAGAGCACTTCGGACCCAAGGTCTGCAAGAACGTGGTTCCCCGGACGGTCCGCCTCTCCGAGGCCCCGTCGTTCGGGCAGCCGATCATCGCATTCGATCCGAGCTCCCGAGGCGCCATCGCCTACCGGGAGCTCGCCAAGGAGGTGAGCGGTGGCACGCCGCAGCGGGCTCGGTAGAGGGCTCGGGGCGCTCATCCCCACCGACATCACGGGGGTGAGGCGGGGTCTGGGCTGCGGGAGGTGCCGGTGGGTTCGATCTCCCCCAACCCGCACCAGCCGCGCGCCTACTTCGACGAGGAGGCGTTGGCCACCCTCACCGCCTCGGTGGCGGAGCTGGGCGTGCTGCAGCCGATCCTCGTCCGCGAGGTGGGCGACGAGCGCTACGAGCTGATCGCCGGCGAGCGGCGGTGGCGGGCGGCCAAGCGGGCCGGGCTGCCGTCGATCCCCGTGGTGGTGCGGACGGTCGACGAGGTGCTCTCGCTCGAGCAGGCCCTGGTGGAGAACCTGCACCGCGAGGACCTCAACCCGCTCGAGGAGGCGGCTGCCTACCAGCAGCTGATGGAGGACTTCGAGCTCACGCAGGAGGCGGTGGCGCAGAAGGTCGGCAAGTCGCGCTCGGCCGTGGCCAACACGCTGCGTCTGTTCCAGCTCCCGCCGACCATCCAGCGCCTGGTGGCGGAGAACCAGCTGGCCGCCGGGCACGCCAAGGCGCTGCTCGGCACCCCGGATCGGGCCTTCCAGGAAGCCCTGGCCAAGCAGATCGTGGCCGAGGGGCTATCGGTGCGGGAGGCCGAGGAGGCGGTCCGCCGGCACAACGAAGCCCGAGCGGCCGACGATCCCGCCGAGGGCGGTGGCGCACCGGCCCCGGCTCCGGCCGCGAAGGCGGCCAAGCGGCTCCGGGCACCAGGTCTGCTCGAGCTGGAGGAGCTGCTGGCCGACCACCTCGCCACCCGGGTGTCGATCTCGATGGCTGGGTCCGACGGCAAGGGCAAGGTCGTCGTCGAGTTCGGCGGCCTCGAGGACCTCGAGCGGATCTACCGGGCCATGACCGAGGGCCGCTCCGCCTCCTGAGGCCAGCAACCCCCGACTGAGCAGCCCTCGATCAGTGATCGAGGGTCGGGCCATCAAGGCCAGGTTGACGTTGTCCACAACCTGTGTGGAACCTTGTGGAGAACCTGGTCAGCGCCCCGCCCCTCCGGACTCTGGGGGTCCGGTCGAGGGTTCGCTCAGGCGAGGACGTCGCTCAGCTCTTCGAGCAGCTGGCCCTTGCCCTTGGCACCGACCAGTCGCTTCACCGGCTGCCCGTCCTGGAAGACGATCAGGGTGGGGATGCTCATCACGTCGAAGCGACGGGCGATGTCGGGGTTGTCGTCGACGTTCAGCTTGGCGATCCGGAGCTTGCCGGCCTGCTCCTCGGCGATCTGGTCGAGGATGGGGGCGATCATCTTGCACGGTCCGCACCACTCGGCCCAGAAGTCGACGAGCACCGGCTCGGCGGAGCCGGCGATCTCCTCGTCGAAGGTGGCATCGGTGAGGGTGGTGGGCATCGGGTTCCTCTTCAGGGGTCAGTCGGCCTGATCGGCCGGCGATCGTACGGTGGCTCCAACCCGCGTTCGCCGGTCCGCATTCCCCCGCCCGACCGGCGACACACCCGAACACCAGTTCGCTACACGGGTTGCTACCGCGGCCTCGACGCGCGACGCCGCGGGCTGGTGACGACCGCCGCACCGCCCACCACGGCCCACACCAGCGCCAGGGCGGTGAGCGTGGCGGTGCCGTAGTCCAGCGGGCGGATGGTCGGGTTGCCGGGGTTGCCCCCCCACCCCCGCAGCGGGATCCAGGCCACCGCCAGCACCACGGCGGAGGCAAGGACCCCGGCCTGGATGTGGGCTCGCAGCCGCCCGGGGGGCGTCAGGCGGGTGAGGAGCACCCCGGCTCCGCCCACCAGCGGCGCCACGAAGGCGTCGTGGACCAGGTCTGCGCCCACCACCCACGCCAGCCACCCGGCGAGGTCGCCGTCGAGGTCTCGGGCCGCTCCTCGCAGGGCGAAGGCCATCACGGCCCCGCCGACCGCCAGGGCCGGCCACGGGGTGCGGTCGGCGCCGGTCCTCCCGGTGTCGGTCATCGGACCACCAGGCGGTCGACCCACTTCGTCTGCAGGACGCCGGGACGGTTCGGTCCGATGAGGCGCAGCGGGTAGCCGTGGTCGAGGTGGAGCGCCTCGCCGTCGATCTCCATCGCCAGCAGGGTGTCCCGGTCGTGGGCGTGGTGCCGGTTCAGCTCCGAGGAGCCCAGACGATCGCCCCGCTGGAAGGAGACGACGGTGACCTCGGCGTCGGGCGCGGCGCCGACCAGGGTGAGCAGGTCGCGCACCGCGACCCCTCGCCAGGTGGCCTCGGCGCTCCAGCCCTCCACGCACACGATCGGCAGGCGGGCCTCCCGCTGGGGGAGGCCCCGCAGCTCGACGAGGCTGAAGGCCCGGGGGCGGGCCGCTCCGGGGCCCTCCACCGTCAGCCGGAAGGCGGGGTCGTCGCCTTGGGCGCGGGTGACTCCCGCCGACGCCGCCGTGCGGTTCACTGGCAGACCCTGAGGCCCCACGCTCGGTCGTCGCGGGCTCAGGAGGGCCAGGCGCTCGAGGGGCCGGAACGTCTGACCCACCGTCAGCAGGCCGATGCCCGCCGCCGTGGCGAGCGTGGTGCCCACGAACCCCCGTCGCGTCAGCCCGTCGGCCGGTTCCGGGGCCGCGTCGGCGGGGGGGCGACCCAGGTGGCGGCGGGTCGCCCCCCAGCTGGCGGCCACGTGGATCACCAAGCCCCCCATGACGAGCCAGGCCGCCCAGTAGTGGCCGGCCCGGAAGGGGAAGGGCCACGGCCGGTAGATGTGGATGTTGCCCAGCCCGGTGACCAGCAGGAGCAGCGAGCCGCCGATGAGCGGGAGCAGGGACAGCCGGAGGAGGAGCTGGCCGACGGAGGTGAAGGGGGGCCACGCGAAGAGCTTCGGGAAGACCGCCCAGAGCTTGGCCAGCAGCAGCGGGATGGACATCAGGCCGGTGGTCACGTGGAGGCCCTGGGTCACCCGGTAGAGCCCGGCCGGCCGGGACGGGAACGGGAAGCTCCCACGAGGCTCCTGCCAGGCGTGCGAGAGGAGCCCGGTGAGGAAGCACACCAGGAAGGCCACCCCGAGCGCCGCCCCCAACAGAGCCGCCACCCGTTCGTGGTGCAGCGGGCTGGGGAAGGGGGCAGCGTCGGTGCGCCGTGGCCCCGCGTGGTCCCCCATGCGGTCGACGGTACCGATGCGGGTCGGGCCGGGTGAGAACGAACCGGTGAACTCTCCGCCTCGGGCCCCCGCTGGCCCCGGGCTCGTCCAGGGGGGCCGGTAGGTTCGCCCGCCATGGACGCCGACGTGGCCGCGAAGCGTCGCGCGCCGCGCCGCACCCTGGTGGTGCTGGGGGGCTGGGCGCTCCTGCTCGCCGTGGCCCACGTGTGGGGGCAGGCCATCATCGACAGTGGCCGGGTGATCCGCCTCGGGGCCGCTCCGCTGGTGGGGGTGTACGACTGGCGCCCCAACGGCCGGGTCGTCATCCCGGTGCTGGTCGGCGGGAGTCTGGTGGCGGCGCTGCCTCGCCTGGGGGACCGCGTGGGGTGGCACCGGCTGCTGGTGCTGTCGGCGGTGGCCGCCGCTGCGTGGGCGGTGTCGCTGGCGGTGGTGGACGGGTGGTTCGGGGTGACCAACCCCACGGTCCTCCGCGGCGACGAGTACCTCCTCGACGTGCCCCGAGTGGGGGACCCGGGGGAGTTCCTCCGCCGGTTCACCGCCGACATCGACCGCTACGTCACCCACGTGCGCAGCCACCCGCCGGGCCTGCTGCTGGGCCTCTGGGGCATGGACCGCATCGGCCTCCGAGGACCCGGGTGGGCGGCGGGGCATCTTCATCGCAGGGGGAGCGGCGGCGGTGCCGGCGGTCCTGGTGACCTTGCGGCAGGTGGCGGGGGAGGCCCAGGCCCGCCGAGCGCTGCCGTTCGTTGTGCTGGCGCCAGGCGCCATCTGGGTGGCCACCACCGCCGATGCCCTCTTCGCCGGCGTCTCCGCGTGGGCGGCGGCGCTCGTGGTCCTGGCGCTCCACCGATCGGGCCGGTCCGCCCGGCTGCTGGCCGGGGCGGGTGGGGTGGGCTTCGGGTTGGCCGCCCACCTCAGCTACGGCGTGGTGCTGGTGGGTCTGGTGCCCCTGGCCGTGGCGGTAGCCCGCCGCCGGCCCGGCCCGATCGTGCTGGCGGGACTCGGCGCCGCGGCGGTGACGGCCGGCTTCACCGTCGCGGGCTTCTGGTGGCTCGACGGGTTGGGCACCACCAGTCGGGAGTACGCCGAGAGCGTGGCCCGGACGCGGCCCTACGGCTACTTCCTCCTGGCCAACCTGGCCGCCCTCGGTGTGGCGCTCGGCCCGGCGACCGCCGTCGCCCTGGGGCGGCTACGGGACCGGCGCGCCTGGCTCCTGGTGGGGGCGGGGTTGGCGGCCTGCGTCGTAGCCAACGTCAGCGGGGGGTCGAAGGGCGAGGTGGAGCGGATCTGGTTGCCCTTCGCCGTGTGGATCCTGCCCGCCGGAGCGGCGCTGGCCGTGGCCGACGGACGGTCGACGTCGCGCCGTTGGCTGGCCCTGCAGGTGGTCTTCGCTGTGCTGGTCCAGGTGGCGGTGCGCAGCCGTTGGTGATCAGGTGTGCTGGGCTTCCAGCCACCGCTCGGCGTCGATGGCGGCCTGGCACCCCGAGCCGGCCGCGGTGATGGCCTGCCGGTAGGTGTGGTCCTGCACGTCGCCGCAGGCGAACACGCCCTCGACGTTGGTGGTGGACGCCCCGCCCGGCAGGCCCGGTGACGAGGTAGCCGTTGTCCTCCAGCTCGAGCTGGCCCTTCACCAGGTCGGTGTTGGGCTTGTGGCCGATGGCCACGAACAGGCCCGTGACGGCGAGGTCGCTCCTGCTCGCCGCTGATGCACGTCCTCCACCACGATGTGCTCGAGCTTGGTGTCGCCCGACGATCTCCTTCACGACGGTGTTCCAGCGGATCTCGATCTTGTCGTTGGCGAAGGCGCGCTCCTGCATGATCTTGCTGGCCCGCAGCTGGTCGCGGCGCACGATCAGGGTGACCTTGCTGGCGAACTTGGTGAGGAAGGTGGCCTCCTCGATGGCGGAGTCGCCGCCGCCGACCACGGCGATCTCGTGGTCGCGGAAGAAGAAGCCGTCGCAGGTGGCGCAGGTGGACACGCCGTGGCCGATCAGGCGGGCCTCGTCCTCGAGCCCGAGCATCAGCGACTGGGCGCCGGTGGAGATGATCACCGCCCGGCCCCGGTAGGTGGGCTCCGCGGCCTCGGGGTCGCCCACCCACACGCCGAAGGGCCGCGCCGAGAGGTCGACCCGCGTGACCTTCTCGGTGCGGATGTCGGCGCCGAAGCGCAGCGCCTGCTCGCGGAAGCGGACCATGAGCTCGGGGCCCATGATCCCCTCGGGGAAGCCGGGGAAGTTCTCGACCTCGGTGGTGAGCATGAGCTGCCCGCCGGGCTGGTCGGAGGTGGACGACGGCTCACCCTCGATCACCAGCGGGGCCAGGTTGGCCCGGGCGGCGTAGACCGCGGCGGTGAGCCCGGCGGGCCCGGAGCCGATGATGATGACGTCGCGGACGTCGGTGGTCTGGTCGCTCATCGGCTGCCTCTCGGCTCGGGGACGGACGTGGGAACCGCCGGGGCGGTGCGGTTGTTCCGGTCAGGCCGTCGGTCGGGGCTGCCGGCGCTTGCGCAGGAGCCACAGGCCGAAGCACGAAGAAGGGGAGCCCCGACGATCCCGTGGGCGGCCCACACGTGCTGCTCGCCGAACACCGAGTCGGGGAGGTAGGCGTCGAGCACCCGCACGAGCGGCGACGCGCCAGCAGGACCAGCACGATGGTGCCCGCGAGCAGCAGGAACAGCCCGGCCACCAGCCAGCGGGCGGCGGTGATGGCCGGGCCGGTGGTCTTGTCGCGGACGCCCTGCACGACGCGCTCGATGGTGTCGGCGGCCTGGACCGGCCAGTCGGCGGTGTCGACGGGACCCCGGAGCGGAGTGGCGAGGCGGGGCGGCCCGGACGCGGTCGGCTCGGCAGGGCGGCGGGTTCGGGCCATGGCGAGCCAGCCTAGAGGCTGCCCAGCGACGCGGGTCCGTCCGCCGGCACCGGTACGGTGACCGCCCGATGGACCTGGCGACCGCCTCTGGGCATCCTGTGCGCGGCGGCCGCCGCGGCCTTGGGCGCGCTGATCCTGGGCGAGTACGAGTTCACCGGGACGCTGCCGTGGCTGGCCGGGCCGCTGTTCGGCCTGGTGGTCGGCGAGGTCGTGGTGGGGGTGGGCCGGACCCGGGCTCCGGTCGTCGGCTGCTGGCCGGCGCCGCTGGCCTTCGCGCGGGATCGCCTGGGCGGGGTGGATCGACTCGACGCAGGGCGTCGAGCCCGTGAAGGGCCTGGTGTGGGTGGCGCCGCGCCTGGCGGCCGCCACTGCGCTGGTCCGCACGGTCGGCTGGACTCGCCGGCCGCGCCGCGCCGCCACGCCGTCCGAGCGGTCGATCGGCCGAGCACGCTGCAGCTCGCCGTCGAGCACGCGCACTCGCCGGGCGGCGTCGCGCCGATCGTGACGACCACCAGGACGGGCGCTTCCGCGACCGAAGCGGTGACCGTTCGCTCCACGGTCGCGCCGGCGCTGGCGGCGCGGGTTCGCTCGGCAGCCGCGCAGGCGGTGGGGCGACGAGCCACGCCGTGGCCGCCGCCCGTCCCGGCGGCAGCGTCGTCCGCCGGGTCGTCCCCGAGCGGAGCGGCACGACCAGCGCGTCGAGGTCCTCGTAGGCACCGACCGGCTCGACGGCGCTGCCCGTGCCGCCGCTCGGCGCGCGCTCCGGCGCCGCCGACGCGGCGCGTGCCGGCGGCGGGGGTCGTGCTGCCTCCGTCGCTCTCGTCGCCGGCGATGGCAGCTCCCGTGTCCTCGATGGCCGTCTGGTCGCGATCGCGGCTGTCGGAGCGGCGTCGAGCAGCGGCACCAGCGCAGCGACGAGCAGCAGGACGGCCGCCGCGGCCCCGACCACCGGGCGGCGTCGGACCGCGGCCGCCGCCTGGCCGACGGGGTCACGGCCGAGGCGTCCGGAGCCGGCGCGCTGGCCGGGTCGTCGAAGGCGGCTCGCGCGCGCGGCCAGGGCGGCCTGCGCGGCGCGCGGCGTCGACCGGCGGTGCGGCCGCCGACCGCCTCGCGCACGGCCTCGAGCCGCTCGACCCGGGCGAGCGAGGCTCGGGTCGGCCTCGACCCGCGCGCGGCCTCCTCGGGGGAGGTCGCGCCGTCGAGGTGGGCGGAGGCGAGCTCGTCGAGGTGGGCGTCGGTCGGTCATGGCGGGGCTTCCGTGGTCGTGGCGCGTCGGTTGGACGCGCCGGGGCAGCGTCGCCTGGTTCCCGCCGTCGAGCAGCTCGGGCCAGCTGGGCGCGGCCGCGGGCGATGCGTGAGCGGACGGTGCCGGGCGGGATGCCGAGGGTCGTCGGCGATCTCCGCGTAGTCGAGGTCGCAGAGGTCGCGGAGCACCACCGGCGGCCCGGAACTCGGCGGGAGGTGCTCGAGGGCGTCGTCGATGGCCAGCCGGTCCGGGACGGCCGTCGATGCCGCGGCGGGCGTTGCCGCCCCGGCGCGCCGGTCGTCTGCGTCGTCGTCCGGGAGGCCGGGGACGGGGCGCCGGCGGCGGCGGCGGAGCTCGTCGAGGCAGGCGTTGGTGGCCACCCGGTAGGCCCAGGTGGAGAAGGCCGGCGCGCCCGTCGAAGCGCGGATCAGGCCGCGGACGATGGCGATCAGCGCCTCCTGGGTGGCGTCGAGGGCGTCGGCGTCGTTGCCGGCCAGCCGTCGGCAGACGGCGTGGATGCGGTCGTGGTGGCGGCGGAGCAGCGCGTCGAGGGCGGCGCCGTCGCCCTGCTGGGCCGCGCGGACGAGCGCGTCGGTCATCGGGCTCGGGAGCGATGTCGGGCGAGGCTATTCCGGGCACGCCCGCGGAGGGTGGCGTCCTGGATGGTGACGGCGGCTTCGGCCGCTCGCCGTCGCCCCGGTCGGTGATCCAGATCAGCACCGCTCGGCCCTTGGCGTCGCCGAGGTCGATGGTGACGGTCGCCCGCCCTGATGCCCTCGGCTCGCTGGCCACCGGCTCGCCCCAGCCGGCGAGCGTCCCCGGGTCGCCGTCGGCCACGTAGATCGACGCCGCCCAGCCGTTGGTGGGGCTGTCGACGCTCGAGCTCTGACGAGCTCGCCCCGCTGTTCGAGCGGTCAGGACGAGGCCGACCCCGGGCTTGAGCCGGGTGATGTCGCGGTCGTTGTAGCCCTCGGTGCTCCAGGCGGTGGCGGGGTCGCCGTCGACGCACGCTGGCGGCGGCCTCGCTCGTTCTCCGCGCCCGTCGCCGAAGGGGTCGAAGGCGGCCGCTCGCGCTGGCGAGGCTCATGGGCGACCGGCGTAGCGGCTCGGACGCGCCGGTGATGGCGTCGCGCACGCCGCCGAGCAGGTCGCCGGCGCCCGAGCGCCCGAGCAGGACGCCCGGCGATCCCGAGCGCCACGGCGAGGCCCACGACCACGCAGGATGGTCGGGAGGAGCCAGCTCCGCTCGGTCTGCCGGAACGACGGGGGCGCCGGCTCGGGCGCTCGGGGTCCGGCAGCGCCGCCAGTGCTGGCCGGGCGGACATGGCAGGCGCGGCGGCCCGCCACGGTGAGGTCGGGGTCGGAGCCCGGGTCGGGGTCGGCTCCGGCGGCGAGGAGCGCGGCGCCGCAGGTCGGCGGCGGACGGCGTACCGGTCGTCCGGGTCGCGGGCCATGGCCCGACACACGACGTCCTCGAGCGCTCGCGGCACGCCCGGGTCGCACCTGGCGGGGCCGCAGCGGGTCGCGGTGGAGGCGGGCCAGGGCCGTGGCCGCGTCGGTGTCGGCCTCGAACGGCGGGCGACCGCAGAGCATCTCGTAGAGCACGACGCCCAGGCTGTAGATGTCGGTGCGGGCGTCGACCGGGCTGGCCCTCGACCTGCTCGGGGGCGAGGTACTTCGCCGTGCCGACCATCAGCCCGGGCTGGGTGAGGTCGGCCTCCTCGACCGCCTTGGCGATGCCGAAGTCGGCCACCTTCACCCGTCCGTCGGCGGCCAGCAGCACGTTGGCCGGCTTGATGTCGCGGTGGACGAGCCCGGCTCGGTGGGCGGCGTCGAGGGCCTCGGCCACCTGGGCGGCGAGCGCAGCCGCTTGCCAGGGGTCGATCGGCGCCGCGTCGTCGAGGCGCTCGCGCAGCGTCTGCCCGGGCACCAGCTCCATGACGATGGCCTCGGTGCCGGCGTCCGAGCAGGTGTCGTAGATCGAGACGATCCCCGGGTGGGCGAGGCGGGCGGCCGCCACCGCCTCCTGGCGGAACCGGGTGACGAAGCTGTCGTCGGCGGCCAGGTGCGGGTGGAGCAGCTTCACGGCCACCTTGCGGCGCAGCACCTCGTCGGTGCCCTGCCACACCTGGGCCATGCCGCCCGAGGCGAGGAGCTCCTCGAGGCGGTAGCGGCCGGCCAGGAGCCGCCCCGCTGCACGGCGACCGGCCGGCGCCGGAGGGGCGGTGGCGGGCGAGCCGCCGGGCGGCGTGGGGTTCGACACAGCCCGACGAGGCTACCGGGCGGCCGACCGGCCAGCGGCCGGTCCGCGGCACTAGGCGGGCGCGACCCAGGTGACGCCCATCACCCGGGGGCCGCCGTGGGTGCCGATGACCGGGCCGATGGTGCCGACGCGGATCTGGTCCCGCGGGTAGATGGGGGCGAGCAGGTCGAGGAGCTCGGCCGACCTCGGGGGCCAGGCCGTGGGTGACGCAGAGGTGCTCGACGGCGCCGGCGTCCGCCAGCTTGTCGCGCAGGACCTCGAGGGCCTTCTTCCGCGTGCGGGCCTTGCCGGCCTCCTCCACCTTGCCGGTGGAGATGTCGACGATCGGCTTGATCGACAGGAGCGAGCCGAGCAGCGCCTGGGCGCCGCCGATGCGGCCGCCCTTCTTCAGGTTGTCGAGGGTGTCGAGGGCGCCGACCACGTGGGTGCGTCGGGCCAGGTCCTCCACCAGGGCCACGACCTCGTCGGCCGACGCGCCTCCGGCAGCGGCCTCGGCGGCCAGCAGCACCTGCGTGCCGAGCCCGAGGGTGATCGGAGCGGGAGTCGACCACCCGCACGTCGAGGCTGCCCGCGGCGGCGGTCGCCGCGTTCTGCGCCGACTGCATGGTGGCCGACAGGTCCGACGAGAGGTTGATGCAGACCACCGCGTCGGCGCCTGCCTCCTGCTGGCGGCGGAAGGCGGCCTCGAACTTGCCCGGGGCGGGGGCGGCCGTCTCGGGCAGGTCGCTGGCACGCCGCCAGCTTCTCGTAGAACGCCTCCACGGTGAGCTCGGTCGCGGTCCTCGAACTCCTCGTCGCCGAAGCGGATCGGTCAGCGGGACCACCTCGATGCCGTGGGCCCGCACCTCCTCGTCGGTGAGGTCGCAGCTGCTGTCGGTGACGATGCGGACTCCGGCCATGGGGCGGTGGTCTCCCGGCTCGTTGCGTGTGGGCGCCCGAACCTACCCACTGCCCGCAGGTGGCGTCGCCCGGACCGGGTGGGTGGTGGCCACGAGCTTGGCGCTGCGTCGCGTGCGGCGCCAGTGCCGGGCCCACCACACCACGAGGAAGAGCCCCGCCCCGAGGGACAGGACCAGGCCGGCTCCCGACACGGCCGTGGAGCGGACGGTGTACCGCGTGGCAGCCAGCCGCTCCCGTCCGTCGGGGGAGGTCACCTCGACCTGCAGCGGGAAGGCGCCAGATGCCCGGGCCCGCACCGCCAGGTCGATCCGGGTGGTCTCCTCGGTGAGCACGAGCTCGACGGATGTCGCCTTCGGGGAACTCGCAGCTTCTGACTCCGCAGCCGGACCGATCACGCGCAGCGGCAGACCCGAGTCGTTCCGGATGGTGAGCGGGATGGTGCCCTCGCGGGCGGTGAGCGTGAGCGTGAAGGTGGCGGGGGTGGAGACCTGGCTGGTGACAGCCTCGATGGCGTCGTCGACCGCCACCACGTGGGCCCTACGGGCCGAGCCGGTCGAGGCCGTCGGCGGTGGCGAGGAGCAGGTGGCGGCCGAGCTGGTCGCCCTGCGGGCTGTCGGCACCGACCAGGTGCGGAACGACGCCAGCTCGGCCCGAGCCTCGCGGAGGGTGGCGGCCAGCTCGGCGCTGAGGGGGGCGATCGGCTGCGATCGCAAGCGGCGGTCCACCTGGTTGTCGCCGCCGTCGACGAGCGGCACGGTGTGCTCGAAGGCGCCGTCGAGGGTCAGCGGTGCGAACGGGCGGCCGCTCCCCAGACCCGCGAGAGGAGCCCTTCGACGACCGCGGCGGGGGTGCCCGGGGGCGAGGGGCACCACCAGGCTGCGGGCCACGCTCGGCTGCTCCAGCCGGGGAAGGCCAGCTCGGCCAGCACCCGGCTCACGATCAGACCCGGGGATCCTGGCGGATCGGACCCGCTCGGCGACGACTGGGTCGACGGTGAGGGCCTGGAGCGCGGGTCCCGACGTCGGCCCGCCGGGGGGGCGAGCAGGAAGGGCTGGGCCAGCGAGTAGGTGATGATCCCGGTGTCGAGCGGCTCCACGTCGGCCTCCGGCACCACGACGCGCTGGACGCCGATGAACCGCAGGGCGGCCAAGCCGTCGGCGCCGAGGTCGGGGGGAGCCAGCGTCGTGGATCCCGACGCGGTGACCCCGAGGGCGTCCTCGAGGACCGCCGTGCCGCGCTCGAGCTGGTGCCCGAGCTCGCCCAGGAGGTCGACGGGCGCCAAGGCGTCGGGGCTGACCTCTACGTAGGGGAGGGCGAGGACCGACCGCCCGTTGGCGGCCTTCGCCAGGGCGGTCGACCAGTGCCGGCCCGGCGGGCTCAGCGAGTACCGGCGAGGGCTTCGAGTGTCTCCGGTCGCACGGCCAGGGTGGCAGAGCACGTCGGGCTCAGCGGCCATCCCTGCCGCCAGCTCAGCCAGCTCGGCGACCTGCGCAGGGTCCAGGTCGAGGGTCCCGTCGGGCTGGAGGGCCGGGGGCGCCGAGATGTCGGCCACCACGGCCACCCCCAACGACGGCGCGTCGTCGCCGTCGTCCGGGCGCGACGATGAGGTGCGTCACGACGGTGTCCAGCGGAGCTCCGGCCCCGTCCTGGGCGATCAGCTCCACCGGGTAGACCCCTTCGGTCCGGAGGGGGAGATCGCCGGTGGCGGCGTCGAGCGACAGCGACAGCCGTCGCGTGCCGTCCGACCTCGGTGGGCAGGCTGTCGAGGGTGAGACGGTGCGCAGCACGGCGCTCCGCAACCCGTGCCCGTCCATCGACTGGGCCAGCTCCGAGCGAGACCGCACCCGTTGGTGGACCACCACCTGGAGGCTGCCGTCGGCCGGGATGCCCACCAGGTCGAACCGAACGGCGAACGAGCCTCCCGGGCTCGACCACTGGGGTCTGGTCCACCAGCTCGAGGCGGGCCGATCCCGCTCGGGGGGCCGCGCGACCGCGACGGCAGACAAGGACATCAGGCCGACGAGCGAGGGCTGCCGCCACGGCGCCCGCCCGGCGCATCAACGGGCGTGGCCGAGGGGTCGCCGCAGCACCGCCAAGCCGTGCGGCTGGCGGCGGAAGCCGAGCCGCTCGTAGAGGTCGACCGCAGGCTGGTTGCCCTCTGGGTGTTGACCAGCACCTCCTTGGCCCCCCAGCGCCGCAGCCACCGGAGCCCGTCGACGACCAGAGCGGCGCCAACGCCGCGGCGCTGCGCGGGCGGGGCGACGGCCAGCCGCTGCAGGTAGCCCCTCGGCCCGGCTCGCCCGGTGATGGCGTAGCCCACCAGCGGACCCCCTGGGCCGGCGGCCACCCGCAGGCGGGCGGTGGGCGTCGCGCCCATAGCGTCGTCGAGTCCGGGACCGTCGAGCTGCCAGAAGGGGGGGAAGGCGGCGGCGTCGATGGCGAGCACCGCTGGAAGGTGCCGGTGGCGGGCCCGCTGGAGATCGGCGAAGCAAGGCTCCAGGGAGGGCAGCCGGTCGAGCGACCGAACGAGCAGGTGGAGACGCTCGTGCACCTCGAAGCCGCAGTCGAGGAACGGCCGGTGGTCGGCCGCGGGAAGGGCGACGGTCAGGGCGGCGCGGTAGTCGGTGCCGGTCAGCTCGTCGAGCGCCCGCGCCACCGCAAGGCGGTGGGGCGGCCTCGAGCGGGGGTGAGGTGGGCGGTGGTGTGGTCGCCGCGCCAGGGGCCGATCCGCAGGTGACCCTCGGTGACCGCGAGGATGCGGTGCCCCGTCATGGGAGCCACGGTAGTGGGGCCTTGTAGCCTGCTGGAGGCGTGCCCGTCCTCCTCCTCAGCCACGAGCGCTATCTCGACCACGACCTCGGGCGGGGGCACCCCGAGCGTCCCGACCGCCTGCGCGCCGTGCTGGCCGGGGATGGCGGCCGCCGGTCTCGGCGAGGCCGTGCGCGCCGAGGTCCCCCGCCCGGCCACCGCAGCGGAGCTCGACCCGGGTCCACGACCCGGACCTGGTGGCGGCCATCGAGCGCCTCAGCGCTGACGGCGGCGGTTGGGTCGACGCCGACACGGCCACCAACGAGGCGTCCTTCGAGGCGGCCCTGCTGGCGGCCGGGGCGGGGCTCACGGCCGTCGAGGCACTCGACGCCGGGCGGGGCCGACAGCGCCTTCTGCGCCGTTCGGCCGCCGGGCCACCACGCCACGCCCGCACCGGGCCATGGGCTTCTGCCTCTTCAACAACGTCGCCGTGACCGCCGCGGCGCTGGCCGACCGCGGCGAGCGGGTGCTCATCGTCGACTACGACGCCCACCACGGCAACGGCACCCAGGACATCTTCTGGAACGACGGCCGGGTGGCCTACGTCTCGTTCCACCAGTACCCGCTCTACCCCGGCACCGGGCGGCCTGCGCGAGGTCGGGGAGGGAGAGGGGCGGGGCACCACCATCAACATGCCCGCTCCCGCCTGGCGCCACCGGCGACGCCTTCCGCGCTGGTGTCGACGAGGTGCTGGCGCCGTTCGCGGCGATCTTCGAGCCCACCTGGCTGCTGCTGTCGGCCGGGTTCGACGCGCACCGTGCCGACCCGATCACCGATCTGGGGCTGTCGGCCGGCGACTTCGCCGACCTCACCGCCGACCTGCTGGCGCTGGTGCCGCCGGGGCGGCGCATCGTGTTCCTCGAGGGTGGCTACGACCTCGGACGCCTTGGCCGCGTCGGCCGCCGCCTGCGTCGGGGCCATGGTCGGGGAGCGGATCGTGTCGGAGCCGCCGACCAGCGGGGGGCCCGGGGCGGGAGGTCGTGCGCGGCGGCCGACGCTCCTGCGGGACGAGCTGGCCCACTTCGGCTGAAGTTCAGTTCGGCCGCCGGCGTGCCGATGTAGGCCGCATGACCCAGCTGGAAGAGCTCCTCGCCTACCTCCACGAGGTCAGGGGCTCCGACCTCCACCTCAAGCCGGGCGACGGTGCCCCACGTCCGGGTCGATGGCCAGCTCCGCGCCGCGCCCTTCGACGCCCCACCCCCGGGCCTGGTGGAGAGCCTGGCCGCCAGCGTCCTCGACGCCACCCGCCAGGACGACCTGGCCCGACACCGGCGAGGCGAGCTCGGCGGCTGAGCGTCGCCGGCCTCGGTCGCTTCCGCGTGGCCGTCCACCGCCAGCGCGGGTCGCTCGCCATGGTGGTGCGGCGCGTGCCGCCGGAGATCCCGGACCTCGACGAGCTCGGCCTGCCCCGTCAGGTGGAGCGCTTCGCCGAGGAGGAGCGGGGCCTGGTGCTGGTCACCGGCTCGCCCGGGCTCCGGCAAGACGACCACCGTGGCGGCCCTGGTCGACCGGATCAACCACCGGCGCGCCTGCCACATCCTCACCATCGAGGACCCGATCGAGGTGCTCCACGCCGACGCCGAGGCGATCGTGACGCAGCGGGAGGTGGGCACCGACACCGCCGGCTACGCCGCCGCGCTCCGGAGCGGCCTCCGCCAGGACGCCGACGTGATCTTCGTGGGCGAGCTGCTCGACGCCGAGACGGCACGGGCGGCCTTGACGGCGGCGGAGGTCGGCCACCTCGTGATCTCCACGATGCGGGCGTCGGGCGGCGGCCGACACCGTCACCCGGCTCATCGAGCTGTTCCCGCCCGGCGAGCAGGCCCAGGCCCGCCAGTCGCTGGTGGCCACGCTGCGGGGCATCGTCAGCCAGCGGCTGCTGGAACGGGCCGACGGCAAGGGGCGCACGCCGGCCGTCGAGGTCCTCACCGGCACGTCCAAGGTGATCGACTGCATCGCCGACCCGATCCGGCTGCACGAGCTCGAGCAGGTGCTGGCCGAGGGCCAGTACCACGGCATGCAGACCCTCGAGCAGGCCCTCGTCGAGCTGGTGAAGGACGGCCTGATCAGCCTGCCGGACGCCCTGGCGGCGTCGGCCGCCCCGAGGATCTGCGCATCGCGCTCAGCCAGGCCGGCGTGAACGCCGGTCCGTGACTCGGCGGTGACGTCGGATCACCCGCCTTGTCCCCCATCCGGACATCCGGTACATGTTCACCCCGTCCGGTAGGCCTTGCCGGCGTACGTTGGGTAGCACCGGGCACACTATCCGTTGGGCGAACAACGCTGGGAGCAACAACGAATGCGCAAGGCACTCGTGGGCGGCCTGCTCGCCTCGACCCTGCTGGTGGCCATGGTCAGCGGGGCCTCCCCCGCCGGCGCCGATCCGGCGCTCGGGCGGTGAGGGCAGCGCTTCGGCATCACGGTCACGCGTCGGCGGTGAGGAGGTCGTGCCTCCCGACGCCCGGCGTGACCGCCACCGCTCCGCCCTTCCCGGGGACGGCCTCCGAGCGGTGGTCGACGTCCCCGCCGATCCCCTCGCCGTCAACGGCACCCTCGACCGCGTGCGGTCGACGTCCACGAGGACGTCCGATCTCGTCACCTTCCTCGAGACGTCGGCGCAGGCGGTGGCCGGGCCCTACAACGCCCGGGCCGTCGGCGTGGTCGAGGACGCCGAGGTGCTGGTCGACGCCGTGGACTCGGAGGCCCAGGTCTCCCTGTTCGAGGTCGACGTGCATCCGTGGCGAGGTCGTGGCCAAGTGCGTCGGGCGACACGGTCACCTACTCGGCCAACTCCGAGACGTGAACCTGGCCGTCGCCGGCGAGACCGCGTCTCGGCGACGCCGTCAACGACCTGCTCGACGCCGCTGTTCCCGGGTCTCGATCCCGCTCGACCCGGTCGTGAACTTCGAGGAGAACGTCGTCACCGACCTGCCCGGCGGCGGCCACGCCGTCGACGCCCTCGTGGTCACCGTGCTCGCGGCCGCTGACGTGGAGGGCACCGGGGTGGCCCAGGTGCGCTTCGGGCACGCCGAGCTCGAGTGGCGTTGCCTGCGGGTCGCGTCATCGACGACACGCCGGAGTGCAGCGATGGCAACGACAACGACGACGACGACCTCATCGACGAGGACGACCCCGGCTGCCACACCGACGGCGACCCGGACAACCCGGACACCTACGACCCCAACGACGACGACGAGCGCAACGACGACAAGCCCGAGTGCTCGGACGGTGTCGACAACGACGACGACGGCGAGAGCGACGAGGACGACCCGGGCTGCCACACCGACGGCGACCCGGACAACCCGGACTCCTATGACCCCGAGGACGACGACGAGTCGGACCCGGAGTGCTCTGACGGCGTCGACAACGACGACGACGGCGTGAGCGACGAGCGACGACCCGGGCTGCCACACCGATGGCGACGCCGGCAACCCGGACAGCTACGACCCGCTCGACGACGACGAGGCCGACGCCAGCCGCGACCTGCCGAAGACCGGTACGTCCATGCCGCTGGCCGGCGCCTCGGCGCTGGGCCTGGGGGCCCTGGCCCTCTTCGCCCTGCAGCGCCGTTCGGCGGTCTGATCTGAGCGACCCGGGTCCGGCCCTACCGGCCGGACCCGGGTCTGGTTCGGATCCCGGGTCCGCCCCCCAATAGCCTCGCGGGGTGATCCCCGAGCGATTGGCGCCTGTCCTCGATGCTGTGCGGCCGCTGGCCGAGCGGTTCGACGAGGCCGGGCACCGGCTCTACCTCGTGGGCGGGATCGTCCGCGACCTGGTGCTGGGTCGACCGCTCTCTGGCGACATCGACCTCACCACCGACGCCCGCCCGGAGCGCACCGCCGCGCTGGTCCGGGACTGGGCCGACGCCGTGTGGGACCAGGGAGCCCGGTTCGGGACCATCGGCGTGAAGGCCGGCGGCAGCACCTTCGAGATCACCACCCACCGAGCCGAGGCCTACCACCCGGATTCGCGCAAGCCCGACGTCTCCTTCGCCGACGAGGTTGAGGCCGACCTGTCGCGGCGCGACTTCACCGTCAACGCCATGGCGTTGCGGGTCACCGGCAGGGATGGCGAGGAGCCGGAGCTGATCGATCCGTTCGGCGGGGTGGGCGACCTGGCGGCCGGCGTGCTGCGCACGCCGCTGCACCCGGAGGAGTCCTTCACCGACGACCCGCTGCGGATGCTCCGAGCCGCCCGCTTCGTCGCGGGCTACGGCCTGGCTCCCGAGCCGGCGCTCGTGACCGCCGTCAGCGACCTGGTGGGACGGCTCGAGATCGTCACCGCCGAGCGGGTCCGCGACGAGCTCTCCAAGCTGCTCGTGGTGCGAGGACCCGACGGCAGGGCTGTGGTTCCTCGTCGACACGGGCATCGCCGAGGTCATCCTCCCTGAGCTGCCGGCCATGCGGGTGGAGCAGGACCCGATCCACCGCCACAAGGACGTGCTCGCCCACACCATCGCCGTCGTGGCCAAGACGCAGCCACGCCTCATCGTGCGCATGGCCGCCCTGCTCCACGACGTGGGCAAGCCGAAGACGCGCTCCATCGGTTCGCAGGGAGTGTCCTTCCACCACCACGAGGTGGTGGGGGCGCGGATGGCCCGGGACCGACTACGAGCCCTGCGCTTCCCCAACGACCAGGTCGACGACATCAGCCAGCTCGTCTACCTGCACCTGCGCTTCCACGGCTACGGCGACGACGGCTGGACCGACGCCGCGGTGCGCCGCTACGTGCGCGACGCCGGGCACCTCCTGGATGACCTCAACGAGCTGACGCGGTGCGACTGCACCACCCGCAACGAGCGCAAGGCCCGGCTGCTGGCCGCCCGGATGGACGCCCTGGAGGCCCGCATCGCCGAGCTGCGGGAGCGGGAGGAGCTGGCGGCCATCCGCCCCGATCTCGACGGCCAGCAGGTCATGGCGCACCTCGGCATCTCGCCCGGCCGCGAGGTGGGCGAGGCTCTGGCCATGCTGCTCGAGGCTCGGCTGGATGAAGGGCCGCTCGGCGACGCCGAGGCCTATCGACGCCTCGACGAGTGGTGGGCGGGCCGGTCCGCCTGACCCCCTCTGGTCGAGGTCCTGACCGTCGGCGTCAGAGCCCCTGCTTGCGTGCCCGGAGCACCACGGTGGCGGGGATGAACCGCATGTGCTCCTGCCACTGGGCGCTCCGCGGGCCGCTCGCTGCGGGCTCCGGCTCGAGCAGGGTGTCGACCCGGAAGTTGGCTCGGCCGAGGCTGGTGAACAGCGAGCTGATGGTGCGGGGCACGTCGCCCTCGATGGGGGCCGGGTCCCAGTAGGAGCGCTGCACGCGGCGCTCCGGATCGTGGCGATCCACCATGGCGTGGGCGGGGTGGGGCAGCGACAGCACCAGCGGGTGCTCTGGTCGCAGCACCCGGTCCACTTGGCGGAAGACGCGGTCGAGGTCGTCGATCGGTGCCAACCCGAAGACGGAGATGGCGGCATCGATGGTGTCGGCCCGGATGAAGGCCAGCTCGGCCAGTGGGGCGTGGTGCAGCTCGACCTTGACGCCCTCGCGCTCGCAGGCGGCTCGGGCGTCGGCCACCTGGTCGGAGGACGAATCGACGGCGATCACCTTGGCGCCGGCGCGGGCCAGGGCGATCGCGTTGTGGCCGGCGCCGCAGCCGAGGTCGAGCACCCGCTTGCCGTCGACGTTGCCCAGCAGCTTGAGCGTGTCCTCCCGAGCGATGTCGGGCCCGTAGGTGACGACGTCGACGGGAAGGCCCTTGCCGGCGGGGCTGGCGACGGAGAAGCGATGGTGCATCGGTGCAGTCTGCCTTCGGGTGCCAGGCTGCGCTGGTGCGAGTGGTCACGGCCAACCTGCAGCACGGCGTCCCCGACCCGATCGCCCGGCCCGCCCTGGGCCGGGCGGTGGCGCCGCTGCGGGCGCTGGCGGCTGATG
Organism: uncultured Microthrixaceae bacterium; assembly: GCA_963795165.1. GTDB lineage: Bacteria > Actinomycetota > Acidimicrobiia > Acidimicrobiales > VFJN01 > VFJN01. The sequence goes on from CAWCGT010000001.1 coordinate 2,379,043, forward strand.
TGTACGCCTTCCAGGAGCTCGATCGGGGGCGCTGGCGCACTCGCTTCGCCCACCAGGGCGCCGACCTGGCGGCCGCCCTCGCCGGAGAGCTCGTGTGGGCCCGGGCCAAGGGCTGGCTCTGGGTCGGGCAGGCCAACGCGCTGGTCGTGCGGGGCGAGGTGTCGGAGCAGCAGGTCCTCCCGCTCCCCGGTCCGGGAGAGCGGCGGGTGGCGATGCTGGCCACGGCGGTCGTGGCCGGCGAGCGGTGGTCGCTGGCCTGTGCCCACCTCGCCCTCCGCCCGGCGGTCGCCCACCGACAGCTGCATCGGGTGCTCGAGGAGCTGTGGGAGCGCCCGGCGCCGAGGGTCCTCCTGGGCGATCTGAACCTCCGTCCGGAGCGGGTGGGGCCGGCAGCGGCGGCGGTGGGCTTCCACCTCCTCGAGGGCCCGGAGACGATCAACGCGCGCGCCGCAACCGGATCGCCGGCTCGATCACGTCCTCGCGCACGGTGCCACCTTCGCGGAGAGTGGTGTGCGCAAGCTGCCGGTGAGCGATCACCTCGCCGTCTGGGCGGACCTGAGCGCTGGAGGCGTCCCTACGATGGCCTCGTGATCGAGGCTGCCGGTGGCGTGGTGCAGCGGCGAGGCGCCGACGGCGCCACCCTCGTGCTCGTCGTGCACCGTCCCCGCTACGACGACTGGACCCTCCCCAAGGGCAAGCTGGACGCCGGGGAGTCGCACCTAGAGGCGGCGCTGCGGGAGGTCCACGAGGAGACCGGCTTGCGGTGCCGGGCTCATGCGGAGCTGCGCCCCGTGCGGTATCAGGACCGCGAGGGACGGCCCAAGCGGGTGCGGTACTGGGTGATGGAGCCCCTCAGCGGCCACTTCACGGTGAACAGCGAGGTGGATGAGGTGCGGTGGGTCCCGGTGGACGAGGCCACCGGCCTGCTGACCTACGAGCGCGACGCCGAGGTGCTCGCCGAGCTGTGACCGAGGCCGACTACCGGAGCTCGGCCTCACCGTTGGCGTAGGCCTCGACGAGGCGGTGGGCCTCCTCGTCGCGGTACTGCTTGCCCGGGCTCTTCATGAAGTAGGCGCTCGGGCCCTCGAGGGGACCGCCCATGCCGCGATCGAGGCCGATCTTGGCGCAGCGCACGGCGTCGATGATCACGCCGGCCGAGTTGGGGGAGTCGTGCACCTCGAGCTTGAGCTCGACCGTCAGCGGCACGTCACCGAAGTTGCGACCCTCGAGCCGGATGAGGGCCCACTTGCGGTCCTCGAGCCACGGCACGTGATCCGACGGGCCGATGTGGACGTCGCGATCGGTGATGCCCTGGTCGATCTGGCTGGTGACCGACTGCGTCTTGGAGATCTTCTTCGACTTCAGCCGCTTGCGCTCCAGCATGTTCATGAAGTCCATGTTCCCGCCGAAGTTCAGCTGGTACGTGTGGTCGATCGTGGTGCCGCGGTCCTCGAACAGGCGGGCGAGCGTGCGGTGCACGATGGTGGCGCCGACCTGGCTCTTGATGTCGTCGCCCACGATCGGGATGCCCGCGGCGCGGAACTTCTCGGCCCACTCGGGATCCGATGCGATGAACACCGGGATGGCGTTGACGAAGGCCACGCCGGCGTCGAGGCAGGCCTGGGCGTAGTAGCGCTGCGCCTCTTCGGAGCCAACGGGGAGGTAGGACACGAGCACGTCGGCCTTGGCGTCGCGCAGCGCCTGGGCTACGTCGATCGGCGCCGGCCGGGCTCTCCTCGGCCACCTCGCGGTAGAACTCGCCGAAGCCGTCGAGGGTCGGCCCGCGCTGCACCTTGACGCCGAGGTGGGGCACCTCGGCGAAGCGGATGGTGTTGTTGATGTCGGCCAGCAGCGCCTTGGAGGCGTCGAGGCCCACCTTGGTGGCGTCGACGTCGAAGGCGGCCACGAGCTCGATGTCGCGGATGTGGTAGCCGCCGAGGTCGACGTGCATGAGGCCGGGCACCCGGTCGGTGGGGTCGGCGTCCTTGTAGTAGGTGAGGCCCTGCACGAGCGAGCTGGCGCAGTTGCCCATGCCAGCGATGGCGAGGCGGATTCCGGTCATGTCGATTCCTCCGTGGATTGCATGGATGTCGTGCGCTCGGCGTCGATCAGGCGATCGAGCCAGGCGAGGTCGTTGGCGAGGTGGTCGGTGTCGCGCTCTTGCAGGGCACCGAGGTAGCGGTCGGTCCGTCGGCCGCGTCGGGCGCAGCGTCGTCGCGCCGGCTCGAGCAGCTCGGTGCGGCGACGCTCGAAGAGCTCGAGGCGCGCCGAGGGCTCGAGGTGGCGGGCGAAGGCCACCCGGAGCGTGAAGGCGCGGTCGTCGCTGACGTCGGGGTCGGAGAGGAGCTCCACCAGGCGCTGGCGCCCGGCGTCGGTGATGCCGTACACCTTCTTGCCCCGCCCGGTCCCCTTGACCAGGCCGCTCTCGCGCACGCGGGCCTTGAAGGCGGCCAGCTCGCCGGCCAGGGAGCCGGTGGCAGGGGTGCTGGGGACGGTGGTCCGCTGCTCTACGGCCTTCACCGCCCCTTGCGCCTCGAGCCGGGCCAGGGCGGGGTAGAGCGAGCCGAAGCTCACCGAGGCGCGGCTCGAGAGCAGCTCACCGAGCCGCTTCTTGAGCTCGTAGCCGTGGAGCTCCTGCTCGGTGAGCAGTCCGAGGATGGCGAGGTCGATCATGAGGGGGGGGAAGAGCCGCTACATCGGAGTGATGTATCGAATCGATGCAACGACAGAGTGTAGGCCGCCGTTCGATCCGTCAACCCTTCAGAGCCGTGACGTCGGTCACGTCCGGCGGCGGGGGCAGGCCACCGGTAGCCTCCGAGGCGTGACGTTCCGGCCTGAGGCCATCCAGGGACACGGGCAGCAGGGCCCGGGTGGGGTGATCGACTACCGGCTGGCCCGCATGGGCGGTGGTGTCGGAGTACCGCAAGGGGCGTCTGGCTCGCCACGAGGTGTGCGATGCCCACCCCGAGCTGAAGCGGGCGGCCGCAGTCCGCCAGCGAGGCAACGGACATGGAGTGCCCGATCTGCGAGGAGGACCAGATCGTGCTGGTCACCTACGCCTTCGGATCCAGGCTGCCGGCCTCCGGTCGCTGCATCACCACCAAGGGCGAGCTGGCCAAGCTGGCCAAGGGTCGCACCCATCTGGCCGCCTACGTGGTGGAGGTGTGCCCGTCCTGCTCGTGGAACCACCTGGCCCGCACCTTCCTCCTCGGCACCGGGTGAGCCGGGTCGAGCTGGCGCGAACGGCGGCGGCCGGCGCCGCCCTGGTTCTGGCCCTGAGCTCGCGCGGCGACGTCCTGGTGCTGGCCGCCGCCCTAGGGGTCGTCGCCGCTCGCCCGCTCCCCGCCGTCGCCCTCGGCGTGGCCCTGGTCGCCACCGGCTGGCGCTGGGGCTCCACCGGCCTGGAGGACATCGCCGGGGCGCAGGCGGTGCTGGGCCCGGCGGGGTGGGTGGCACCGGCGCGGGCGGCGGTCGCTGCGTGGCTGGCCGCCGGCGTGGTGGTCCTGACCACCCCCGCCTGGTCGGAGGGCTCGAGCCCTGCGCCCGGCTGGCGCCGCTGGCTGGTCGTGGCCGCATCCGGTGCCAGTGCTGCGGTGGTGGTGGCCGGTCCAGCGCCAGGGGGCGACCTCTGGGTGCGCCCTCTGGCCGTGGTGGTGGCGTTGGGCCTGGCCGTCGGGGTGGCGCAGGCCCGCGGTCGGTGGGGGACCGTGCGACGCGTCGTCGACGGGCTGGTGGTGGTGGTGGCGGGAGTCGCCCTGGCGCTGGTGGCCGCAGAGGCCGGCGCCTGGAGCGGGACCCTCTCGGTGGCGGCCGCCACCGAGGGCCTGGTGGTGGCGGTGGCGGCTGCCGCCTTGGCGACGTGCGTCGTCCTGACCCGCGGCCGCGATGGAGCCCAGCCGCCACTGAGCCCTAGGCTCAGCGGCCGGCCCCGGCCGCCCTGTCACCCGTCCCGATGCCCGACCGCCGTCCCCCTGCCCAGCGCGCCGCCCACCGTCGCGCCCCGGCCCGCCGAGCCACGGGTCGCGCCCAGTCGGGAGTCAAGCGGGCGGCGCCCGCGGGCCGGCCCCGCCGAGCCAAGCCTGGGAGCGACCGAAGCTTCCTCTGGCGCTGGCGTCGGGGGTTGTTCCTCGCGGGTCTGATGAGCGTGGCCACCTCCGGGGGGGTGGCGGCCGTGGTGCTCAACATCGCCCTCCCGCCGGAGGAGTCGCTGCTCCAGACCTCCTTCGTGTGCGCAGCCAACGTCACAGAGGCCTGCGGGCCCGACAACGCCATCGCCACGTTCAGCGCCGAGGAGGATCGCATCAACGTCCGCCTGGACGAGGTGCCCGAGGTGTTGCGACAGGCCGTCCTGGCCACGGAGGACCGCGACTACTACGAGCACAACGGCATCGATCCCGTGGGGATCGCCCGAGCCCTCTACCAGGACGTCCGAGGCACGAGCGTGTCTCGACAGGGCGGTTCCACCATCACCCAGCAGTACGTGAAGAACGCCTACCTCACCTCGGAGCGCAGCATCGTGCGCAAGGTGAAGGAAGCGGTGCTGGCCGTGAAGCTCGAGCGGGAGCTGGAGAAGGACCAGATCCTGGAGCGCTACCTCAACACCATCTACTTCGGGCGCGGGGCCTACGGCGTTGGGGCCGCCACGCGTGCGTACTACGGGAAGGACGTCCGCGAGATCGGGCTGGCCGAGGCCTCCTACCTGGCCGGGCTGATCCGCTCGCCGGGCGGGGCCGACGCCCTCCGAGACCCCGAGGAGGCCGCCCGCCGCCGGGGGACCGTGCTGGCCGCCATGGTCCAAGAGCGCTACATCACCCCGGCGGAGCGCGACGCCGTGAGCGCCAGCCCCATCGGCACTGCGGTGATCGACCCCCCGGACCGCACCGGCCTCGGTCCCGTGAAGGGCGCCGACATCGGCACCGAGTACTTCGTGGAGGCGGTGCGCCAGCAGATCGCGGCCGACTACGGCGAGGACACGCTCTACGGCGGCGGGCTGCGCATCTACACGACGATCGACTTCGACATGCAGCGAGCCGCCTGGGACGCCGTGACGTCGACCCTCGACGAGGAGGGCGACCCGGCTGCCGCCCTCGTGGCGGTCGACGAGCATGGCCACGTGAAGGCGATGGTGGGCGGCCAGGACTTCGAGGCCAGCAAGGTGAACCTCGCCCTGGGGCGCGGGGTGGAGCTCGACGGGACCCTCGTCCCCGGCGGTGGCTCGGGACGCGGCGCCGGCTCGTCGTTCAAGCCCTTCGTGCTGGCCGAGGCCCTGCGCCAGGGGATCTCGCTGAACTCCACCTTCAACGCACCCGGGAGCATGACCTTCCCCGGCGTGCCCGGGGTCAAGGCGGGTGAGGACTGGAAGGTGGGCAACTACGGCGGCACCGCGCAGGGTGTCCTCGACCTCGTGGACGCCACCCGGGTGTCGTCCAACACCGCCTACGCCCAGCTGATGCTGGAGGTCGGTGCGCCGAACGTGGCCACCCTCGCTCGCCGGCTCGGCGTGAGCGCAGACCTGCCGGAGCTGCCCGCCCTGGTGCTGGGGGCGGGTGACGTGGCGCCGCTCGACATGGCCGTGGGCTACAGCACGTTCGCCAACCGGGGCCTGCGCAACGACCCGGTGGTGATCGCCAAGGTGGAGCAGGTGGACGAGGACGGCGACGTCGACGTGATCGCCCAGGCCGTCCCCACCGGTGAGCGGGTCCTGTCCGAGGAGGAGGCCGATCAGGTCACCTACTGCCTCCGCCAGGTCATGCAGGGGGGCACGGGTTCGTCGGCCGCCTTCGGGAAGCCCGCGGCAGGCAAGACCGGGACCACCCAGGACAACAAGGACGCCTGGTTCGTCGGCTACACCCCCACCCTCACCGCCGCGGTGTGGATGGGCTACCCCGACAAGCTGCCCGATGGCACCGTCCCCACGATGAACGCCGAGTCGACGGTGAGCCGCAACCACGGCCTGCGCGGCGTCACGGGGGGCAGTCTCCCGGCTGAGATGTGGAAGAAGTTCATGCGGGCCGCCACCGCTGGCGCCGACGGCGGCACCTTCCGCGTGCCCACCACGTTCCCGGGGCGGGTGCTCAACGAGCAGCTCCAGACGACGACCACCGCTGCCCCGGCGACCAGCGAGTCGACGTCCACCACCGAAGCGACCACCTCCACCAGTGAGGTCATCACCTCCACCACGGCGTCCTCGTCCACGACCGCCCCGACCTCGTCCACCACGTCGAGCACCACGCCGCCCAGCACGATTGGGGTCAACTGACGCGCCCGCGCGCGCCCCGAGGTCAGTCGACGAGCTGGTGGGGGTAGCTGGAGCGGCACGGGAAGCACCAGTGCTCGACCTCCTCGAGCACCTCCACCTTCTCCTCCTGGTCCCAGGCCTCGGGGGTGAGGTAGATGCGATGGACGGCGACGACGGCCACGGGGCCGTCCCCGCAGCTGTCGCAGCTGCTGACGGCGTCCGTCATGCCGGGGGCAGGGCCGAGCTGGGAGTCCAGCAGGAGTGGGTGCCGGAGCTGATCTGCTCTGGCAGCCGGAGGCGGGCGACAGGGCCGGCGGCCACGTCGGTGGCGTCGAACACGAGGCACTCGGATCGATCCTGCCCGACGTCGGTGGTGAGGGTCACCAGGTAGCCGTCGTCCTCCGCCGTGGCCCCCACCCGGGGGGCGAAGGGCGTCTCGCTCCCGAACACCCCCTCGCCGAAGGCGTAGCGGTCCTCCCTGCCCGTGTGGAGGTCGTGCTTGACGAGCCCGTCGAAGAGGAACCACCCGGGCGCGCCAGTCATGTTGTAGGCGTAGCGGTGCGGCCGCCCGCCCACCTGTCCGTTGATCATCCCGAACTCCATGATCCGGTCCGAAAGGGGCTCCTCGCGGGTGGCGCCGGTGCTGAGGTCGAACCGCCAACGGTGGGGCCGGGCCTGCAGCTGCTCGAGATCGAGGTAGCGGTACACCGACGCCATGTGGGGGTCGGCGTCGTCGCGCTTGCGGGGGGACGGGTCGTGCTGGAAGAACCCGTCGAGCACCACCTCGTCGCCGTCCTCGTAGGCGTTGATCCAGTGGAGGACGTAGGTGGGCTCCCCCTCGAACCACCGCACCTCCCCGGTGCCGTCGCGCCGGACCACTGCGAACCGGCTGGGGATGTCGGGGTAGTAGCGCGGCAGGTGGATCCCCTGATCGAGGAGGTCGGGGTCCCAGAACAGCGGCAGGTCGTTGAGGATGGCGTAGTGCTCGGTGAAGGCCATGTCGTGGGGCAGTCGAGGGCCGGGGAGCTCCACGTCCAGCGACCGTTGCAGCACCCCGTCTGCACCGACCACGCCGAGGTGGAGGTAGGGGTGCTCCTTGCCGTACCCGAACACCAGCAGCTCGCCAGTGCGCTCATCGAGCTTCGGGTGCGCCGACACGCCCGTCGGTGAGGGGAACTGGGCCGTCCAGGGCGCCTTGCCCGCCTGCTCGAGGGTGCGGGGATCGAGGGCGTACAGGTCGCCGCACTGCCAGAAGCTGGTGAGAGCCTGTCCGTTGTGGACCACCACGTCGGTGCTCGACGCGTCCTTCATTCGGCCACGTGCCCCCCACCCGTCCTCCCGCTTGGACCGCTCAGGCAGGTCGAGCATCCCGGTCCAGAGCGACTCGGCCGCCTCCTGCTCGGCGAGGAACCCGTCGGTGCGGATGAACCGGTTGCGGTAGCTGGCCCGCCCGTCGTGGAACGCCACCTGGTGGAGCATCCCGTCGCCGTCGAAGGGGTGGTAGCGGCCGATCGACTCGTGCACGGGGTTCTCGGTGTTGCGCAGGTACACGCCGGACAGGTCGGACGGCAGCTCTCCCTCCACCTCCAGGTCGTCGGCGTCCCACTCCCGCACGTTGGGTCGCCAGGCGCCCGTGCGGTAGGGGTGCTCGTCGTCGGCGGGGAGCGTGGAGGCGACGGTGTTCCGGAGGGTGGCGGCCATCGGGGCCGAGGCTAGAGCCGGCGGCGGCCCCGCCGCTGGTTGGTGGCGGGGTGGGTTGGCGCGTACGCTCTGGGGACCGCTGGCAGCCACCTGGGCGCTGGACGGGATCAGGAGGTGCTCACATGCGCACGAAGCTCACCGCGCCGGCTGTGCGGGCTCGGAAGGTCCGCGACGGCAGCCAACCGCTGGTCATGGTCACGGCCTACGACGCGCCCGGTGCCCGGATGGCCGACGAGGCGGGGGTCGACCTCATCCTGGTCGGCGACTCGGTCGCCATGGTGGTGCTCGGCTACGAGGACACCCTGCAGGTGACCACCGCCGACCTGGCCCACCACACGGCAGCCGTGGCGAGGGGTTTGGCCGGCTCCGCTCCCGAGCGTGACGCCAAGCGGCCCTTCCTCGTGGCGGACCTGCCCTGGATGAGCTACCACACCACCCCTGTCGACACCGTTCGCAACGCGGCCGACCTGGTGCGCGCAGGGGCCCAGGGCGTCAAGCTCGAGGGCGGGCGCAAGCGCCTGCCGATGGTGGAGGCGATCCTCGACGCTGAGATCCCCGTGATGGGGCACCTCGGCCTCACCCCGCAGTCGGTCCACGCCATGGGCGGGTTCAAGGTGCAGGGCCGCGAGCACCGCGCCGCACTGGAGCTGGTGGCCGACGCCAAGGCGCTGGCCGCGGCCGGTTGCTTCGCCATCGTCCTCGAGGGGGTGCCCGACGAGGTGGCCCGACTGGTCACCGACGCCGTCGACGTCCCCACCATCGGCATCGGGGCCGGCCCCGGCACCGACGGCCAGGTGCTCGTCTTCCACGACGTGCTCGGCATCGAGGACCGGATCCTCCCCAAGTTCGTGCGCCGGTACGCCGACCTGAAGTCGGCCGGGGTGGCGGCCCTGGCCGCCTACGCCGAGGACGTCCGCCGCGGGGCCTTCCCCGCCGCCGCTGAGAGCTATCACCTCAGCGAGGACGTGGCCGAGACGCTTGGGCCTCTACGGTCTCGCCCCCATCGGCGTCTGAGGCAGCATGGGCCGGTGACCTTCGACGAGCGCCGCGCCCGCGCTGCTGCTGGCCGCCGCGGTCGTGGTGGCCGTCCTCGGGGTGCTGGCCTTCGTGTCGGTGGGCGCCGATGGCCCCGCCGACCCCATCCTCGGCCGCCGGGTGGCGCCGGGCCCCTCCCAGGCGCCTCCCGGCGATCCCGACAGGATCCCCCTCGACGGGTTCGGTGAGGTGGCTGTCCGCGTCGATCCCGGCGACGGCAGTGCCGAGCGGGCTTGGTGCCTGCTGGCCGCGCTCAGCGCCCAGCAGCGTGGGCGAGGCCTCATGGAGGTGACCGATCTCCAGGGGTACGCAGGCATGGCCTTCGTGTACGCAGAGGACGTCGAGGGCGCGCTTCTACATGCGCAACACCCCCACGCCGCTGTCCATCGCCTGGGTGGCGGCCGACGGCTCGGTGGTGTCCAGCACCGACATGGAGCCCTGCGGCGATCGCGACGACTGCCCTCGCTACCACCCAGGCGCCCGCTACCGGTACGCCGTCGAGGTTCTCCAGGGCGACCTCGACGACCTGGGCATCGGACCCCGTGCGCAGGTGGTCGTGGGCGGCGCCTGCCGCGCCGCGCCGCTGACTCACCTCAGGGGCAGCTCAGGCACTTCGTCTTGTGGGTGTGGCCGTCCTGCTCGTGGTTGGGCTCACCGCCGCCGGGTGGGTTGTCGCTCACGGCGATGGTGCCGCTCATGTTGAACGGCGTTCGGGTTGGTCGCTCGGCCACTCGCCGACGTCGTAGCGCTTGCCGCCGTTGACCTTCATCACCATCCCGTCGCCGTCCAGTGCCCCGCTCGTCGGGACCGCTGGCGTTGGCGGCGTAGAACACCTCCACGAAGTCCTTGATCTCGGTGGGGTTCTGGCGGGTGAGGAACACCAGCGGTGCGGCCGGGACGACCCCCGGTCCGCGGATAGGCGAGCTGCCCTTGCACCCAGGTGTCGTTGGTGAGGTTGGGGCCCGCCATGTGGATGCCGCGGAACAGGGTCTGGAAGGCCGGCCCGGTAGATGTTGACGAGCACGCCCTCGTCGCCGCGGGGCGCGCCCGGGAGGCCGTGGTGGTACTCGCGGGCGCCGGTGGACCGGGCCACCGTCTGCCAGGTGACCCAGAGCGGCGAGATGCCGAAGGCGTGCCGCCACTGCGTCTGGTCGTAGAGCCGGCCGGCCGCGGTGGTGTCGGACAGGCCCGTGCCGATCATGAACCACTCGGGGTAGTACTGCTGGAAGGTGGCTTCCTTGGTGATGAGGATCGGGTACAGCGGGTCCCACAGCGGGATCACCGTGGTGACGCCCTCGTTCTTCAGCTTGGAGATCATCGCGGTGACGTCGATGCGAGTTGCGACCCGGGTCGTACAGGTAGCCGATCTGCACGTCCTTGTCGACGGTGATCCCGTAGCGGCCCAGCTCGCGCAGCATCACGTCGCGGTTGCGGGCGCCTTCGGGGTCGACCTTGCCGCGCGCGCCCTCGAGGTAGATCAGGCCGAACTTGCGCGTCTTGTTGCGGTAGCTTCTGGAGCGGGTTCAGCTCGTCGCCGGCCCACTGCGCCTTCTTGCCCTTGAGGCGCTTCCCGATGTACTCGGCCATGTGCTTGGCGTAGAGGTCCATCGAGGGCAGCGAGCTCCACAGCATCGGCGGCAGCGAGCTGTAGAACGCCTCGCTCAGCTGGTGCTGCACATGCAGAGGATCTGGCGCTGGGCCAGGTCGCGGAACAGGGTGGTGGGCATCGGGGCAGCCGGGTTGGCCACCATCACCGCGAAGGGCTTCTTGGCCGCGATGTTGATGGCGTCGCGCTTCATGGCCTCGTCGTTCTCCGACGGTCCGCTGGCGGCGTAGTCGACGAAGACGACCTCGCGCCCATAGGTCTGGTAGTGCTGGTTGTTGTAGCGGAGCAGCACGTCGTTGATCTGCTTGACCTTCGCGGGCGAGTCCGACAGCTCGGCGCCCTGCGAGGATGGCGGTGGTGGCCGGGTCGATGTTCCCGATCCACCGGACGACGGTGATCTTGTCGCCGGTGACGCCACGCGCGGTGGCCCCGCCGTTCGGCGTGCCCGTCGTCCACGTCGACGCAGGGTGGCGTGTACCGCGAGATGCCCTTCTGCCGCCCGTCGGCTCGGCAGTCGGGGCCGGTGCCGAACGGTCAGGCCCCCCGTGCCGCCCCCCGTGGTCCCCCCGGTGGTCGCGCCGCCGGTGGCGGCGCCCGTGCCCCCGGTGCCTCCACCGGTGCCGGTGGCTCCTCCGCCGGTGGTACCTCCGTCGGTGGCCACCACGTCGCCGGTGCCCCCGTCGCCCAGATCGGTGCCGGTCCCGTCGGTGGCGACGCCGAGGTCGGTGCAGTCCCGCCGGTCCGTCGCCGGTGCCCACCCGGTCCTCGGCGTTGCCGGGCAGCAACGCCACCACGGCGGCCAGCACCAGCAGCACCCCGAGCGACACCCCGTACCGGTCGATGAAGTCCTTCAGCTGCACGCGTGCCCCCCAGCCTCGCCAGCGCCCGTCCCCAGCCGGACGCTGATTGCGGCCGTTACCGACCGTAGCGCTACGGTCACGGCCGGGGTAGAGGTCGGGTGCTGCTGGGGCAGCAAGGGGGACCGCCGGGTGGAGCTGGATCGAGACGGACACGCGCTTCGCGCTTGAGCGGTGGCCGCGGGCGTCGCTCGCCTTCCTGGCGTCTTCGTGTTCGTGCTGTACCCGGCGCCCGTGTCCGGTCTGGTCATCGGCATCTTCCCCGGGCTGATCTCGGCGCTGATCGCCATGGGCCTGGTGCTCGTGTACCGGGCCAACCGGATCGTGAACTTCGCCCAGGGCGAGCTCGGCGGCCTGGCCGCCGTCCTGGCCGCCTCGCTCATCGTCGGTCCCGGGCTGGGGGTTCTTCCCGGCCGCCGTCGTCGGGCTGCTGGTGGCGCTCGGTGCTCGGGCGCGCTCATCGAGATCGCGGTCATCCGGCGCTTCGCCAAGGCCCCACGCCTGATCCTCACCGTGGCCACCATCGGCATCGGCCAGCTGCTGGCGTTCGTCACCCTGTTCCTGCCCGACGCTCTTCGACTACGACACCGTGCCGCAGCCGCCGCGGCCGTTCGCCTCGTTCCGCGATGGAGTGGTTCCCGACGCACCTTCACCGGCGGCCACCTGCTGATCGCCGTCGTCGTGCCCGATCGTGTGCGTCGGGCTGGCGCTGTTCTTCCGCCGCAGCCGGTTCGGGGTGGCCGTGCGCGCCAGCGCCGAGTCGGCCGACCGGGCCGTCGCTGCTCGGCATCCCCGTCCACCGCCTCAACACCCTCGTGTGGGTGCTGGCCTCGGGCCTGTCCGGCCTGGCGGTGCTGCTGCGCATGCCCATCCAGGGCGTCGCCATCGGCGGCGTCTTCGGCCTGTCGCTGCTGCTGCGAGCGCTGGCCGCCGCGGTGATCGGGCGGATGGAGAACCTGCCCGTCACCTTCGGGGCCGCCATCGCTGCTCGGGCGTGCTGGAGCAGGCGGTGTTCTTCCAGACCACCCGCACGGTGGTGGTCGACGGCGTCCTGTTCGCGATCATCATCGTCGGCCCTCCTGGTCCAGCGCCGCGGCGGGCTGGAGCGGGCCCGCGACCTCGGCGCGTCGTCCTGGCAGGCCATCCGCGAGGTGCGGCCCATCCCGCGGGAGCTGGCGCGCCTGCGCGAGGTGCGGGCGGCGCAGGCGGGGCTGGTCGGTCCTGGTCGGCGGCGCTGCTCGTGCTCTACCCGTTGCGGATGAAGCCCGGCGACGTGTTCACGCTCAGCATCAGCCTCATCTTCGCCATGCTCATGCTGTCGCTCGTGGTGCTCACCGGCTGGGCCGGGCAGATCAGCCTCGGCCAGCTGGCCATCGCCGCCATCGGCGCGGCCGTCGGCCGGGTCGTTGGCCTTCCAGGGCAAGGACTTCTTCGTGTGCCATCGGCGGTCGGCTGGCCTCGTCGGGACGGCGATCGCGGTCGCCCTCGGCATGCCCGCCCTGCGGATCCAGGGCCCGTTCCTCGCGGTCACCACCTGGCGTTCGCGCTGGCCACCGGCACCTACTTCCTGAACCGGGAGTTCTTCCCGTGGCTGGTGCCCGACCCCAACCGGGTGCTTCGTCCGGCCGGTGATCTTCGACAAGTTCGACCTCGAGTCGCAGCACACCTACTACTACGTGTGCCTGGTGTTCGCTGGCCCTCACCGATCGCCTCGGTCGCCAAGCTGCAGCGGTCGCGCACCGGTCGCGTGCTGGTCGCCAACCGCGACAACACCCGGGCGGCCCAGTCCTACGGCATCGAGCCCGGTGCGGGCCCAGCTCACCGCCTTCGCCCTCTCGGGCTTCATCGCCGGCATGGCCGGCGGCCTCTACGTGTACGGGTTCAAGGGCCTGTCGACCACCATCGTCACGCCCGAGTACAACGTGCAGCTGCTGGCCACCGCCGTCATCGGCGGGCTCGGATCGGTGCCGGGTGCCCTCCTCGGCGCCGTGTACCTGGCCGTGGTCCAGTTCTCCAGCCTCACCCGGACCCCGGCGGCCAAGTTCTTCGCCACGGGCGTCGGGCTGCTGGTGGTGCTGCTGGTGCTCCCGGCGGCCTCGGCGGTCTCCTCTACGACACCCGCGACCGCCTGCTCCGCCGACTGGCCACGGCCAAGCGGCATCGTCGTGCCCAGCCTGCTGGCCGACGTCCGCGTCGCCGAGGACGCCACCGGCGGAGATCGAGCGAGCCGCGCGAGGTCAGCGGCGCCCTCGGCCGACCCGCTGCTCTGGTGCGCGACCTGGAGGTCTCCTACGGCCGCACGCAGGTGCTCTTCGGCGTCGACTTCCACGTCGAGCGGGGCGAGATGGTCGCCCTGCTCGGCACCAACGGCGCCGGCAAGTCGACGCTCCTGTCGGCGATCGCCGGCCTGGCCCGGCCCGCACGCGCGGCACGGTCACTCTTCGACGGCGAGCGACATCACCGGGCCACCACCCCACCGACCACCGTGGCGTCAGGGCATCGTCCTCATGCCCGGCGGCAAGGGCGTGTTCCCCACGCTCACCGTCGCGGAGAACCTCCAGCTGGCCGGGTGGCTGCTTCGCCAAGGACACCGAGCACGTGGCAACGCGCCACCGAGGAGGTGCTCGAGCACTTCCCCGTGCTCCGCGAGCGCTGGGACCAGCAGGCCGGCAACCTCTCCGGTGGCGAGCAGCAGATGCTCACCCTCGGGCAGGCGCTCATCTGCCGGCCCCGCCTCCTGATGATCGACGAGCTCAGCCTGGGCCTGGCCCCGATCATCGTCGAGCAGCTGCTCGGCATCGTCCGGGCCATCCACGCCAACGGGCACCACCGTCGTGCTCGTCGAGCAGTCGGTGAACGTGGCCATCACGCTGGCCGAGCGGGCCGTGTTCCTCGAGAAGGGCGAGGTCCGCTTCGACGGTCCCACCGCCGATCTGCTCGACCGGCCCGAGATCCTGCGGGCCGTGTTCCTCGCAGGGCGCCGGCGCGGCCAAGCCGGCGGCGCGGCCAGGCCGGCGTCCAACGGACATCGGCCCTTCGAGGCGCACGTGCGAGCACTGCGGCCACGAGCACGGCGCTGGCCGCTCGAGCTGCGGGGGCTCTCGACCGCCTTCGGTGGCGTGCGGGCCGTCGACGACGTCGACCTCGCCGTGCACGCCGGCCAGGTCGTCGGGATGATCGGGCCCAACGGAGCCGGGCAAGACCACCGTCCTCGACCTCATCTCGGGGTTCGTCGCGCCCACCGCCGGCCAGGTGCTGCTGGCGGGCGAGGACGTGACGGACCTGCCGGCCGCCGCCCGCAGCGAGCTCGGGCCTCGGCCGGTCGTTCCAGGACGCCCGGCTGTTCCCGTCGATGACCGTGCGCCAGACGATCGCCGACCGCCTGCGAGCGCCACGTGACCGTCCGCGACCCGCTCGCCGCCTTCGTGCTCTCGCCTGCGGTGAAGGTCGTCGGAGCGGCTGGTGGCCGAGGAGGTCGACGAGCTCATCGAGCTGATGCGCCTGGAGGCCTACGCCGACAAGTTCGTCGGCGAGCTGTCCACCGGCACCCGCCGGATCGTCGACCTCGCCTGCACGCTGGCCCACCGCCCGTCGGTGCTCCTGCTCGACGAGCCGTCGTCGGGCATCGCCCAGCGGGAGACCGAGGCGCTCGGACCGGTGCTGCTCGACATCCGCGACAAGACGGGCGCCGCCCTGGTCGTCATCGAGCACGACATGCCGCTGATCACCGCCATCTCCGACGAGCTGGTGGCGCTGGAGCTCGGTGCCGTGGTCGCCCGCGGGACGCCCGACGACGGTCATCGCCGACCCGCGGGTGATCGAGGGCTACCTCGGTGGGTCCGAGGCGGCCATCCTCCGATCCGGCGACGCCCTGGTCCCAGCCAAGGCGACGGCGAGCAAGGCGACGAAGGCGACCAAGGCCAACCAGGCCAGCGAGGCCAGCGGCCGCGTCGCCGACCCGGCGCAAGACGCCGCTCGTGGCGGGGAGCGGTCGTGAGCCCCGGCATGACGCCCGCGGTCGCTGGTGCTCGTCGGGGCACGCCCTGCTGGCGCGCTGCTGGCCCCTCCGGCCCTGGCTCAGGATGCGGCAGGCGGTGACGGCCACGCGGCTGGTGGTCGCAGCGCATCGGTGCCTCCGCCAAGGACGCCGGCGGCATCGAGCTGGCCTGGGCGGCCGAGGCCGCCGCAGAGCATGGCGGCCCTGCGGGTGGTGGTGCCGGCCACCGAGGGCGAGGTGCTCTTGGTGCTGGCTGAGGTCGGCGGGTTCAGCACCGACCGGGCCGCGATCGACCTCTGCCGGACCACCTCGGCGTGGACGCCGGCCAACCCGGGCGCGTGGGCCGCCCGGCCGCGACGTGGCCTGCGCCAAGGAGCCGACCCTCCTCGGACGCGACGCCACGGCGCTGCGCTGGACCGCATCGCTCGACCGCTGCTGGCCGAGGCATCGCCGGGGGACTCGGTGGGGATCGCCCTCGTGCCCAACGGCGTGCCGCCGACCGGCGGACTGCCGGTCACCACGCCGTTCCAGGTCGATCTGGCCGGGCCGCCCTGCAGGTGCTGGACACTGACGGCCCGCCGACCAACGCAGCGCCCAGATCCAGCGCCGCCCGGTCGACGACCCGACCGTTGGCTCCACCGGCCGTCGGTGACCCCGGGTTCGCCGCCGCCGGACCTCGGCGTCGGTGCGGCTTCGACCCGGCGCCGCTGCCCGACACCGGCACCACGCCGCCGACCACGCGGCGCCCGTCGACCCGGTGACGGGCAACGACGACTTCGTGGCCCTCGGACCCGTCGACGGGACCTCCGGTCCCGGCCGGCCGTGGGGCCGGCTGGCCGCCCTGGCTCCCCTCAGCCTGGCCGGAGGGTACGGGACGGCGATGGCTCGGCGGTCCTGGCGGTACCCTGGGCCGGACCGGCCGGCGTTGTCACACCCTCTGCGTAGCGTCCCGGATGTGTGCAGGAGCCCCCGTCACCGCTACGATCGCTCGGTCAAGTTGCAAGCCCTGCCCCCACCGTGGGGGCCCCGGCTCGGCCGGGTCCAGAGGGAGGATGTGCGCCCATGCGGGCCTATGAGCTGATGGTCATCTTCGATTCGGGTCTCGACGACCAGGCGATCGACGACCAGGTCAAGTCGGTGGCGGCCCAGATCGCCACCCGAGGCGGCGCTGTCGCCTCCACCGACCGGTGGGGGCGGCGCCGGTTCGCCTACGAGATCGACCACAGGCTCGAGGGGTACTACGTCGTCTGGGAGCTCACCTCCGAGGGCGCCGACCTCGAGGCCCTCGAGCGGTCGCTGCGCCTCGCGGACGAGGTCGTCCGCCACAAGCTCGTGCGCCTGCCCGACCACGAGGCCGCTCGTCGCGGCCTGCTCGGCGAGGGTCAGGCCGAACCGGCTGCGGCCGGGTAGGAGTCCACGAACATGGCAGGAACATCAACCGATCACCGTCATCGGCAACGTCACCCGCGATCCGGAGCTGCGCTTCACGCCCGTCGGGGCAGGGCGTGGCCACCTTCGGCCTGGCCGTCAACCGCCGCTGGCAGAACCGCCAGACCCAGGAGTGGGAGGAGCAGACCTCGTTCTTCGACGTCAAGTGCTGGGCCCAGCTGGCCCAGAACGTGAGCGACTCGCTCGCCAAGGGCAGCCGGGTCATCGTCATCGGGCCGGCTCGAGCAGCGCTCGTGGGAGACCGACCAGGGCGACAAGCGCTACAAGGTCGAGATCGTCGCCGACGAGGTCGGCCCCAGCCTCGCTGTGGCCACCGCCGAGGTCACCAAGAACGAGCGCCGCGAGGGCGGCGACGCCCCGGCGGCGGCGGTGGCGGCGGCGGCCACCCGGCCGCCGCCCAGACCGCCGCGCTCGGGCGGCTACGACCCCGCTGAGGAGCCCTTCTGATGGCCAAGCCCGTCCGCACCAAGAACAAGGACAACGCCCGCCGCGCCAAGAAGAAGGTGAGCCTGCTGCATCACCGAGCGGGTCGAGTACGTCGACTGGAAGGACGTGAACCTGCTCCGTCGGTTCATGTCCGACCGGGCCAAGATCCGGGCTCGTCGCGTCACCGGCAACAGCACCCAGCAGCAGGCCGAGATCGCACGGGCGATCAAGAACGCCCGCGAGATGGCGCTGCTGCCCTACGCCAGCCGGGTCACCCAGACCCGCGGGCCCGAAGCGGGATGGCGAGCGCGGCGGCCGCCGCGAGCGACCGCGACCTCCCGGCTCCCGACACCGAGCCGGTGAGCCGCGACCGAGGAGGACGAGGGCCTCGACGTCGGCGGCGACGAAGCCATCGAGGACCGGTCACCGACGAGACGCATCGCCAGGTCGAGGAGACCGTCGGCGCCGCGGAGGACGACGCGTGAAGCTCGTCCTGCGCACCGACGTCGCCCAGGTCGGCAAGAAGGGCGACATCATCGACGTCGCCGACGGCTACGGCCGCAACTACCTCGTTCCCAAGGGCCTGGCCTTCCCGGCCACCGGTGGGCGTCGAGGCCCAGGCCACGTCCATGCGCCGCAGCGCGCGACGTCGCGCGACGCCACGGATCGGGCCGCCGCCCAGGAGGTGGCCACCAGCCTGGTGCCGCAGGTGATCACCATCACCGCGCGGTCCGGCGCCGAGGGCAAGCTGTTCGGGTCCGTCACCACCATGGAGATCGCCGAGGCGGTCGCCGCCCAGACCGGGGTCGAGATCGACCGTCGCCAGCTCCACCTCGACGAGCCGATCAAGACGCTCGGCAGCCACGTGGTGCCGGCCAAGCTCCACGCCGAGGTGGAGTTCCCGATCACCGTCGAGGTCGTCGCGTCCTGACGCGCCGGGGCCTCGACTGCCGCCTGCTGACGCGCCGGTGCCAGTTGTCCACAGGTCCGTCCACAGCTCGGGACGCCAACGTCCCCAGGGTTTCCCCAGGGTTGTCCCTCTAGCAGCCCACAGGCTGCCTGGAGGAAGGTGAGGCCCCCATGCCGCCCCGCACCCCGTCGACCAGGAACCGAGCGCCAGGCTCGTCCCGGCCGCCGGCCGGGTGCCGCCCCACGACCTCCAGGCGGAGGAGTCGCTGCTCGGGGCCATGATGCTCAGCGGCGGAGGCCATCGCGGCCGCCGCCGGGGTGGTCACGGCATCCGACTTCTACAAGCCGGCCCACGGCCACGTCTACGACGCGATCCACACGCTCTACGCCAGCGGTCAGCCGGCCGACTCCGTCACGGTGGCCGACGAGCTGCGGCGGGCCGGTCTGCTCGAGGCGCATCGGCGGCCCCGCGGTGCTGGCCCAGATCATGTCGTCGACGCCGGCCACGACCAACGCCGGGCGCTACGCCCAGATCGTGGAGGAGTACGCGCTGCTCCGCCGCCTGATCGCGGTGGCCGGAGAGATCGCCGAGCTCGGCTACTCCGTGCCCGAGGACGTGAGCAAGGCGCTCGATCGCGCCGAGTCGCTGGTCTACGAGGTCAACGAGCGGCGGGTCACCGACAGCACGCAGAAGCTCTCCGAGCTGCTGTCCGACAACCTCGACCGCCTCGAGCAGCTGTACGAGCGGGGCGACGCCATCACCGGCACGCCCACCGGCTACCTCGACCTCGACCACCTCCTGTCCGGGCTCCAGCCCAGCTCGCTCGTCGTGGTGGGCGCCCGTCCCGCCATGGGCAAGACGTCCTTCGCCCTCGGGATGATCGCCCACGCCGCCCTGGAGGCCACCGAACCCGTCCCCGGTGCTGTTCTTCTCCCTCGAGATGAGCAACCTCGAGCTGTCCCAGCGGCTGCTGTGCGCGGAGGCCCGGGTCGACTCCACCAAGGTGCGCAACGGCCAGCTGCAGACCGACGACTGGCAGAAGATCTCCCGGGCCATGGGTCGGCTGGCCGACGCGCCGATCTGGATCGACGACAACCCGAACCTCACCATCATGGAGATCCGGGCCAAGGCCCGACGGCTCAAGAGCCAGATCGGCAGCCTCGGGATGATCGTCATCGACTACCTCCAGCTGATGACGCGGGCGGTCCGAGCGCCGAGAACCGTCAGGTCGAGGTGTCGGAGCTCAGCCGCGGCCTCAAGATCCTGGCCCGCGAGCTGGAGACGCCGGTGGTCGCGCTGTCCCAGCTCTCCCGTGGCCTCGAGATGCGAGCCGACAAGCGCCCGATGCTCGCCGACCTCCGCGAGAGCGGGAGCATCGAGCAGGACTCCGACGTCGTCATGTTCATCTTCCGGGAGGAGGTCTACGACCCCAAGCCCGAGAACACCGGTCAGGCCGAGATCATCGTGGCCAAGCACCGCTCCGGGCCCACGGGCATCGTGCAGCTGGCCTTCCTCCCGCAGTACACCCGCTTCGCCAACATGGCCCGCGGCCTCGACTGAGGTCGGACGCCGTATGGAGGACGACCCGGGTCGGCTGCGGGTCTCGTCGTCGTTGGTCATCCCCGCTGCTGAGCTGGTCTGGCGCTTCAGCCGGTCCGGAGGGCCAGGCGGGCAGCACGCCAACACCGCCGACACCCGGGTGGAGGTGCGCTTCGACATCGCCGCCTCGCCGTCGCTGGGGCCTCGCCAACGGGCCCGCCTCCTCGAGCGTCTCGGTCGCCGAGGTCCGAGTGGCGGCGTCCGACGAGCGGTCTCAGGCCCGCAACCGAGCGCTGGCGCGCCAGCGCCTGGCCCAGCGGTTGGCCGCCGCCCTGCGCATCGAGGCGCCACGGCGGGCCACCAAGCCCACCCGCGCCAGCGTCCGGCGCCGTCTCGACCAGAAGCGCCGACAGGGCGACCGCAAGGCGGCGCGCCGACGCCCGGCGGCAGAATGAGCAGGTTTTTCCCGCTCTGGGCCGCTCTGGGCCCTACTGTGGGGTCGCTCCGCGTTCACCCGAGCACCACACGTGGTGGCAAGGCGGACGCGGAGCGGGCGACGCGGCGGAGGGCCGGGTCGCGTCAGACGGGAGCAGCGAGGTAGACAGTGGGCGGCCGGACGGGAGCGTCGACAACCAGGGCGGCCACCACGCGCCGCGCCCTGGCCGCTGCTCTGGTCCTGGGCGCCATCCCGCTCGGGGCCGCCCTGGGCCTGACCGATGCCCCGGCCGTCGCCGCGTGGGGGCTGGCTGCGGTGGCGGGAGCCTCGGCACTGCTCCTGCTGGTGGGTGGCCCGATCCGGGGACGGGCCGGCGCCGCATGGAGAGCCGCCGGAGTGGGGATGGCGGTGTGGGCCTTCGGGCTGGCGACGGTGGCTGCCGTGCATGGCGATGCCCCGGCCGAGGTCCCGCTGCCCGACGGCTCCGACGTGCTGCGGCTGGGGGGCCTGGCCCTCATGGCGGCCGCTCTGGCCACGATGGCCTTCCATCGGGTCCGGCAGGCCGACTGGATCGGTCGCCTGGATGCTGCGGCGGTCGGGGTGGCCGCAGGTGCCGTGGCCACCATCCTGGTGTGGCCCCTCGTGGCCGAGACCGACGCCACGAGCGACGCCTCCTTCGTGATCGTGGTGTCGGCCCTCGCAGGGGCGCTGGTGGTCGGCTGCTCCGCCCGACTGGCCTTCACGCGAGCCACGCAGCTCCCCGCCGGTCGGTTCGCCATCGAGGGAGCCGTGACGCTCGCAGGCGGGTCGGTCCTCCTGCGAGCCGCCCAGCTCACCGCCACAGAGCTCGATCTCTCGCCGCGTCGGCACCGGGCTGGCGGCGGCCGGTGCCCTCATCCTGGCGGCCGGCGCCGTGCACCCCTCCGCCGGTCGCATCGCCGAGCCTGAGCTGCGCCGCACCCACGACCTGCCGCGCACCCGGCTCGGTCTGGTGGCTGTGGCCGCCGCGCTCGTCCCGCTGACGGCCGTCACCCAGCACATCCGGTACGACTCGGCGGCGGGGCTCGTCATCGGCGGGGTCACCTCGGTCGTCCTGGTGGCCGTGCTGGCGGTCCGGCTCGAGCTGGTGGTCCGGTCGAGCCAGGTCCAGGCCCTTCGAGAGGTGACCGTCCGCGACGCCGCGGGGGCGCTCGGCTCCTCCCGCGACGAGGCGGCCATCCGAGAGGTGGCGCTCTGGGCGCGGTGTCGGACCTGCTCGGCGAGCGGCTCCGCTACGTGGCCTGGATCAGCGTGAACGATCGCGGGGCCATGTCGCCCACCACCTCGTCGGGCCCCACGGAGCCATCGAGCGGGCCGACGCGGGCATCGACGGGGCGCTCCAGGAGGTGGAGGGCTTCGGCAACCGCCCGGTCCGCGCCGTGGACAGCACCGGCGAAGAGGTGGTGCTGGCTCCGATCCCCTGTCGCATCAGCGCCCCGGCCGGGCTGGCGGCGGCCAGCCATCGGGCGGGTGCCCGAGGAGATCGACGAGGGCTTGGCCATCCTGGGCACCCAGGTCGCCTTGGCGCTCGACGCTCTCGTGCAGTCCGAGGAGCTGCACGAGAAGCGGAGCGAGGCCCGCTTCCAGCAGCTGGTGCGACACAGCAGCGACGCTGTGCTCATCGTGGGTCGGGACGGTCGCATCCGCTACCAGACCCCCTCGGTGGTCCGGGTGCTCGGTTACCTCGCCGTCGACCTCGACGGCGCCGCCGTTCGAGCGGGTCCTGCACCCAGATGCGGTGTCCCATGTCACCGGGTTCCTCGAGCAGCTCGTCAACGGCTCGGCCGAGACCGTGCGCACCATCGACGCCCAGCTGGTGCGAGCGGATGACTCCGTGATCCACGCCGAGATCGTGGGCGTCCACCTCCTCGACAACCCCGACGTCGACGGCATCGTGCTCACCATCCGCGACGTCACCGGGAGGCGGACCCTCGAGGACCAGCTGCGCCACCAGGCCTTCCACGACGCCCTCACCGGACTGTCCAACCGGGCGCTGTTCCTCGACCGGGTCGAGCACGCGCTGGCCCGGATCCGCAGCGCCGACTCCGCCGTCCCTGCCGTGGCCTTCATCGACCTCGACGACTTCAAGCTGGTCAACGACAGCCTCGGGCACGGGGCGGGCGACGAGCTGCTCCGCGCCGTGGCCGACCGCCTGCGGGGCTGCCTGCGTTCGGGCGACACGCCCGCCCGCCTCGGCGGCGACGAGTTCGCCGTGCTGCTCGAGGACGCCCCCGATGCCCGAGCCGTGGTGGAGGTGGCCGAGCGCATCCTCGACGCCCTCCACGCGCCCATCGAGGTGGCGGGCCGGGAGGTGTACGCCCGTGCCAGCATCGGCATCGCCACCCGCCAGGGACCCAGCCACCAGCCCCGACGACCTGCTGCGCAACGCCGACCTGGCGATGTACACGGCCAAGGCGAACGGCAAGGGCTGCATCGAGCTGTTCCAACCGGAGATGCACCATCGTGCGGTCGATCGGCTGGCCATTCGTGGGGAGCTGGAGCGGGCCGTCGAGCGCAGCGAGATCGAGGTCGCCTACCAGCCGATCGTCCGCCTCGACTCCGGCGAGGTGGTGGGCTTCGAGGCGCTGGCGCGGTGGAACCATCCGGAGCGGGGAGCCGGTTTCCCCGGTCGAGTTCATCCCCATCGCCGAGGACACCGGGCTGATCGTCCCCTCGGGCAGCTGGTGCTGGAGCGGGCCTGTCAGCAGCTGGCCACCTGGCTGGCCGCCGACCCCGCCGGCCACCTGGCAGATGAGCGTCAACGTCTCGGCCCGGCAGCTCCTCGACCCCGACCTGGTCGCGCAGCGTGCGCTCGGCCACCGACGGCCGCCGGCCTGGAGCCCTCGTCGCTCATCCTCGAGCTCACCGAGTCGGTGCTCCTGGCCGACAGCGAGCGGGTGCTGCGCCGCCTGCACCGCCTCAAGGACCTCGGCGTGCAGATCGCCATCGACGACTTCGGCACCGGGTACTCGTCGCTCAGCTACCTCCAGCGGGTTCCCTTCGACATCCTCAAGATCGACCGGGCGTTCGTGGCCACTCTCCGTCAGGAGGAGCCGCACACGCACGCTGGTGCGCACCATCCTCGACCTCGGCCGCACGTTGGGCCGGTCGTCGATCGCGGAGGGCATCGAGGAGCAGTCGGAGCTGGACGGGCTGCTCACGCTGGGCTGCGAGCTCGGCCAGGGGATCCACTTCAGCCGCCCGGTCGACGCCGCCACCGTCGAGCGGGCCCTCGGCCTGGGACCGCCCCCGCCGGGATCGTCGGCGCTGGTCGGCTAGCGGCCATCCGAGAGACGGGCGACGGCGGCCGCGAAGGCCTGGGTGGCCAGGGTGTCGAGGTCGGCACGGGGCAGGTCCACCCCCAGCACCGCGACGAGGATGCCGAGGTCGCCCTGACGTGCCACCGCGACGTCCACGGTGAGGCGACCCGATCCGACCGAGGTGCCGTAGCGGCTGGCTGACGCCGTCGAGCTCATCGAGCGCCTCGGCCACGCTCGGGCTGACCGGTTCGTAGGAGAAGGCCAGACCCGCTGGCGTCGGGTACGTCGCTGCAGCTCGTGAGCAGCTCCTCGGCCTGCGTCACGAAACGGGCCGCTCCGTCGCCCTCGAACCGGAACGACCAGCTGGATCACCGATGCCCCGGCCGGGGTCCGGGTGAACCCGGCCATCGCCCGGCCGGTGGCCCGGAGCCCCGCGGTGGCGTCCTGACCAGCGCAGAAGGTGGTGATGGTGTCGTCGACCTCGTCGCTGGGCCCGTAGCCCGGCGGCAGGTCAGCGGCCGTCAGAGCAGCCGTGCCTCCAGATCCCCCTGGGCGACCGTCGTGCTCGTAGTGTCAGCGGTGGTGGTGGAGCCGCCGGTCGCCGTCGCTGCACGCCGAGGCCAGCACCAGAACGGCTCCGGCGACGAGCCGGGCGCCCCGCCTGAGGGGGCAGCGCCTCACCGGGGGGCGAGGTGGAACCGCGGGGGCGGGGGCCGCCTCGAGGGCGGGGTCGTCGTCGCTGAGGAGGGCCAGCGCGTGGGCTCGATCGGCGTCGGTGTAGGGCGCCGTGTCGGTGCAGAACTCCACCAGGATGCGACTCGGATCGAGGGTGTAGATGCTGACGCAGAAGCCATGGTCGATCTCCACCACGTCGTGGCCGTGGTCGAGCCAGCGCTTCTTCCGGCTCTCGATCTCGTCGAGGTCGCTGGCGTGGAACGCGATGTGGTTCACCCACGGCTCCAGGCCCAAGCCCGTGGAGATGGCGGGGTCGAAGGCCGGCCATCCGCTCGTCGTGCAGCTCCCAGAAGGCGATCAGCTCCGGTGAGGCGCCGTCCTCCATGGGTCCGGTGGCGTAGAAGACGTGCTTGGCCCAGCCGCCCGGCGCATCGGTGGGAGCAGCTTGCGCCTTCACCAGCTCGAACCCCATGACCTCGGTGTAGAAGCGGTGCGTCTCGGCCAGGTCGGCCACGGCGACAGCGACGTGGTGGTACGCCATGCGCGGGAGCATCGCGTACCGTCGCCGAGCATGCGAGCGCGCCCGTGGCGGGTCCTGGGGTGGCTGGCCGTCGCCGTCTTCGCCGTAGCGCTGCTGGCCATCGCCGTCACCACCCCGCACCGGGCCGATGCACCCGAGCCGCCCAGGCCCGCTGCTGCCCTCGTGGTGGCGTGGGAGCGGTCACGGACGGCCACCTTCGTGCGCGCCGGGCACCTTCGAGCGTCGGAACCCGGCCACGGGCGCCGCGATCACCTCGACGGATGTCCTGGCCCAGCGCCCCCCGCACCGCCTTCACCGCCAGCTCGGCGGCGTCACCGGGCGGGCCGATGACCGCCTGGTGGTGTGCCCGGCACCGCCCACGGGCCAGGATCCACCGCCCGTGTCGGCTGGGCCCGCCGGGAGGACCGAGCTACGCGCAGGACGTGGCGGCCGAGGTGACCGGCCTCCGCACGCTCGTGGAGGGCCCGCACGCCGCTGTACCGGTGGCAAGGGCCCGTCGACGGGTGCTTCGACCTCGCAGCAGGCCCGCCCCGACCCTCGGGCCCCCTTCGGGGTGGCGGCCCAGTTCTGCTTCGATCGCTCGCACCGGTGCCCCCACCAGCAGCCGGGTGCAGCTACGCGGGGGGCGTGCGTGGAGGTGGTGGCGGTCGACCGACCTTCGCTTCGACGTCAGCGCCGGCCGACCTCGGCGCCGTGACGGGGGCCACGGGGAGGGACGGAGGCCACGGCATGGTTCCGGAGCCTCTCGGCGCCGGTTCGATGCAGTTGGAGGGAGTCGCAACCCCCGTCCCGTTCCCGTGCTGACCAGCGGGGGCGATGACCGCCGGTCACTAGGCCCATCGACCCATACGACGACCACCTTGAGTGGTTTCTCGTCGCGGATGCGCCGAAAACCAGACGGTGCCCGCCACGCACCGTGAGATGCCCAGGGTCGGGCTGTCCTCTAGCCTGGGCCGGTGCTCGGTGGCCCGGACATCCTCGCCTACCTCGTCCTGGCCCTCGGGGCGGCCATGGCCGTCGGGAGCATCTTGGCCCTCGTCCGCCCGCCCGCAGGCCCGGCAGGACGGGCGATCTGGAGCAGGCCCCGTGGGTCCGCAGCCTGGCCTTCGCGGCGGTCGGGCGTGGTGGCGGCCCTGTGGGCCCTGGGTCGCTCCTCACCGGCTGAGACCGACCGCTCGGTGCTCGTCGCGGCGGAGCTGGAGGCCCAGCGACACCAGCGTGTCGAGCGGGGCGTTGTAGCCGCGCTCGAGGTGGTGGATCCCGTGCAGCGTCGAGGGTCCCTCGGCGGCGGCGGCGGCGATCACCGACGAGAACCCGGCCCGCACGTCGGGGATGGTGACGTCGGCGCCCTGGAGCTTCGAGACGCCCCGGACCACGGCGGAGTGCACCGCGGACGAGTCGTGGAAGCGGCAGGCCGGCCCGCCGAGGCAGGTGTCGAACAGCTCGATCTCGCCGCCCATCGCCTTCAGGGCGTCGACGTAGCCGAGGCGGTCCTCGTAGACGGTCTCGTGGAGCACCGACATGCCGTCGGCCTGGGTCATGAGCACGATGAGCGGGCGGCTGCCAGTCGGTCATGAACCCGGGGTGGGTGTCGGTCTGCACGGCGGAGGGCCGCAGCTGCGCGGCGCTGGCGCTGATCCACTCGTCGGTGATCTCGAAGTCGGCGCCCATCCGCTGCAGCGTGTTGATGGCGGTGACCATGCGGTCCTGGTTGCACCCGCCGACGCGCACCTCGCCGCCGGTCATCAGGCCCGGCCACCAGGTAGCTGAAGGCCTCGAGGCGGTCGCCCTGCAGGTGGGCCCGAGCGCCGGTGAGCGACTCGACGCCCTCGATCACGAAGCGCCGGTCGGGCCGCAGCGCGATGTGGGCGCCCATGCGCTGGAGGAAGAGGGCCAGCTCCACCACCTCGGGCTCGGTGGCCGCGTTGTGGATCACGGTGCGCCCCTCGGCCAGCACGGCGGAGAGGAGCACGGTCTCGGTGGCGCCCACCGACGGGTACGGCAGGGTGATCCGGGTGCCCCGGAGCCGACCGGCCATCCGGGCGGTGATGCCCTGCGGCTGCACCTCGATCTCGGCGCCCATCTGCTGGAGGGCGCTCACGTGGAAGTCGACCGGGCGCCGGCCGATGCGGTCGCCGCCGACGAGCGGCACGAACGCCTCGTGGGCCCGGTGCAGGAGCGGACCGAGCAGCAGGATCGGGATGCGGTTCAACCCGGAGAACTCGAGCGGCACCCGCGGGGTGGGCTCGGCGGTGGGGACGACCGTGATCGCGTCGCCGTCGATCGCCACCTCGAGGCCGATCGCAGCGCAGGATGTCGGCGGTGATGCCCACGTCGCCGACGGCCGGGGCGTTGGTGATGGTGGACGGGGAGTCGGCCATGAGGGCCGCCACCATGTGCTTGGTGACGGCGTTCTTCGACCCGGCCACCCGCACGTCGCCCCGAAGCGGACCGCTGGGCTCGATGTGCCAGGCCGGCCCCGCGGGATCCGACGAGACCTCGGGGGCGGAGGCGTCCATGGTGCGAGAGGCTACCCCCGGCCTCCTCGGCCCGGTGTCCGCCTCAGATGGCGTCGGCGCCCCGCTCGCCGGTGCGGATGCGCTGCACGGCGTCCACGTCGGTGATCCACAGCTTGCCGTCGCCGATCTTGTCGGTGCGGGCCGCTGGCCACGAGGGCGTCGGCGATGGCGTCGACCTCGGCGTCGTCGGCCAGGATCTCGATCTTGATCTTGGGGACGAACTCGACCGTGTACTCGGCGCCTCGGTACACCTCGGTGTGCCCGGACTGACGGCCGAAGCCCTGGACCTCGGTGACGGTGATGCCGTTGACGCCGGCCCCCTTGAGGGCCTCCTTCACGTCGTCGAGCTTGAACGGCTTGATGACGGCGGTGATCAGCTTCATGGTTGGCGTCTCCTCCTCGTTCAGGACCCGGACAGCCGGAGGCGCCGCGTGTGGTACGCCGTCTCGGCGTGCTCGGCGAGGTCGAGCCCCGCCGCTTCGGTCTCCTCGGAGACCCGCACGCCGATGGTGGCCTTGAGCACCAGCATGATGACGCGTGGTCACGACGAAGCGAGTAGACGATCGTCACCCCGTTGGCCAGCGCCTGCTCGCCGAGCAGGCCGAGGCCCGCCGCCGTGGAACAGGCCCGGCCTGTCGACGTCGGTCGCCGAAGAAGTCCGGCTCCGCGAAGAGGCCGATGCAGCAGCGAGCCGACCAGGCCGCCCACGAAGTGCACGCCGACCACGTCGAGGGCGTCGTCGTAGCCGGCCTTGGTCTTCAGGCCCACGGCGAAGGCAGCAGACCACGCCCGGCGACGAGGCCGATGTAGATCGGCGACATCCCGGCCACGAACCCGGCGCCAGGGCGTGATGGCCACCAGCCCGGCCACGATGCCCGACGCCGCACCCAGGTTGGTGAAGTGCCCGTCGCGGAGCCGCTCCACGACCGCCCACGCCAGCCCGGCTGCCGCCGCGGCGAGGAAGGTGTTCATGAAGGCCTGGACGGCCGTGCCGTTGGCGGCCAGCGCCGAGCCGGCGTTGAAGCCGAACCAGCCGAACCAGAGGATGCCGGTGCCGAGCATCACGAGCGGCATCGAGTGGGGCGGGTGCCCCTCGGTGGGCCAGCCCTTGCGCTTGCCGAGCACGAGCACGGCGGCCAGGGCGGCGATGCCGGCGTTGACGTGGATGGCGGTGCCGCCGGCGAAGTCGAGCGAGCCCCGCTGGCCGAGCCACCCGCCGTACACCCACTTGAAGACCGGGACGAACACGAGCAGCAGCCACACCGGCACGAAGATCGCCCAGGCCGAGAACTTCATGCGGTCGGCCACCGCGCCCGAGATCAGCGCCGGGGTGATCACCGCGAACATGCCGAGGAAGGCCATGGTGGCCAGGGCGCCGCCGCCGTCCTCCGGCGATGCCGAGGCCTGCGCAGGAAGGCCGCGTCGAAGTTGCCGATGAAGTCGTTCGTCGAAGGGCACCTGGGCGAGCGAGAAGCCGCCGACCGCCCACACCACCGGCACGATCAGCAGGCACCAGAAGTTCATCATGAGCATGTTGAGGACGTTCCGGGCGCGGTCCATGCCGCCGTAGAAGAAGGCCAGGCCCGGTGTCATGAACAGCACGAGCGCTGCTGACACCAGCACCCAGGCGATGTCGCCGTTTTCCATTGCGCCTCCCGATCGGTGGGTCAGGTCGGCGTCAGGTTGCTGGAGCAGTGTTTCCGGAGGGTTTCAGGTACTTGCCCCGCTCGTGAACAAGGCTCAGCTGAGGCCGGTGAGCTCAGCAGAGCGCGTCCAGAGCGCCTCGGCGGCGTCTCGATCGCGCGCGGCAGCGGACAGCTTCCGGTCGGCGTTGGCCGACCCCGCGAAGTAGCTGCCGCTGGTGGCAGCCAAGGCCGGGTCGGTGGCCACCATGAGCGACGTCCGAGCACCGACGTCGGGTGGCTTGAGGAACAGGCCGACGACGGCGCCGATGGGCCAGGGAGGAGCCCCCAGGTTGGTGCGCACCCCGCCCGGGTGGACCGCGTTGGCGGTCACCCCCGACCCCGCGAGGCGTTCGGCGAGGGACCGGGTGAAGAGGATGTTCATGAGCTTCGTCTCCCCGTAGCGGGGCAGCCCGAGCAGGCCGTAGCCCCGGGTGGCCTGCAGGTCGTCGAGGTCGAGCCGCCCGAACTTGTGGGCCTCTGAGGCCACGTTCACCACCCGGGCGGGGGTGCTCGACTGCAACAGCGGCCGCAGCAGGTTGGTGAGGAGGAAGGGGCCCAGGTGGTTGACGGCCAGCATCACGTCGAGGCCCTCGGAGGTCTCCTCCCGGCGACGCAGCGTGATGCCTGCGTTGTTCACCAGGACGTCGAGCCGGTCGAGCCGCTCACCCAGGTCGCCCGCCGCCCGTCGCACCTCGGCCTGGAGACCGAGGTCGCACAGCACCACCTCGGTGCTGGCGGCGGGGTGGGTGCGGCGGATGTCGGCCTCGGCGGCCACCGCCCGCTCTCGGCTTCGGCACAGGAGCACGGTGTGGAACCCGCGACTGGCCAAGCCGCGGGCCGTCTCCAGCCCGATCCCGGAGTTGGCGCCGGTCACCACCGCGGTAGGGGTCGTCACGAGCATGGGACCGTACCGGGCCGCTCGACTTCCGGCCCCGGCACCCGCCCTGAGATACTGCCCGCCGTGCAGACCGCTCAAGACCCGGCCCCCCCCTCCGGCACGCCCCCCACCGGCATCCGCCACACGTGGAGCGAGTCCGATCGCTTCGTTCCCCGCACCGTCGTGCGCCCGGTCCAGCGGCTCCTCGCCCACGAGGCAGCGGGCGGGGTGGTCATGCTGGTGGCGGCCGCTGTCGCCATCGCCTGGGCCAACTCGCCGTGGTCGGACACCTACACCGACCTGTGGGAGACGCCGCTGCAGCTGGAGCTCGGCGGTCTCCTCCACCTCGACCACCTCACCCTGCAGGACTGGGTGAACGACGCGCTGATGGCGCTGTTCTTCCTCATGGTCGGGGCGGAGATCAAGCGGGAGGTGGTCCACGGCGATCTCCGCGACCTCCGATCGGTGGCCCTCCCCATCGTGGCGGCGGTGGGCGGGATGGTGGTGCCGGCCGGCATCTACCTCGCCCTGAACTCCAGCGGTCCCGCGTCCGATGGCTGGGGCATCCCCATGGCCACCGACATCGCGTTCGCAGTAGGGGTGGTGTCGCTGCTGGGCCGCCGAGTGCCCCTGGCGGCGAAGGTGTTCTTGCTCACCCTGGCGGTGGCCGACGACATCGGCGCCATCGTGGTGATCGCCGTCTTCTACACCAGCGATCTTTCGCTGGGCTGGCTGGCGGTGGCCTTCGGCTCCCTTGCCGTCGTGGTGGCCATGCGCCGCAGCGACATCCAGGCCTTGGCTCCCTACCTGGCCGTCGGCGCCTTCGCCTGGCTCGCCCTCCTCGAGAGCGGCGTGCACGCCACCCTGGCCGGCGTGTCCCTCGGGCTGCTCACGCCGGCCTGGCCGCTGCGGTCGCCCCAGCAGTACCCGCAGGAGGTCCGCCAGCTCGCTGATCGGATCGAGACGGCCTTCGGCGACACGGTGCTCACCGAGGAGGAGTTCCAGGAGAACGAGGCCCTGATGGCCGAGGTGACCCGGCTCACGGTGCACTCCACCAGCCCGCTGGAGCGGCTCGACACGGGCCCTCACCCCGTGGGTGGCCTTCGTGATCGTCCCCATCTTCGCTCTGGCCAACGCCGGGGTGGAGATGTCCGGCGACTCCATCACCGGGTTCTTCTCCGACTCCGTCACCCTCGGCGTGGGGGCCGGCCTCCTGGTCGGCAAGACCGTCGGCGTGTTCCTGGCCTCGTTCCTGGCTGTGAAGCTGGGCCTGGGTCGCCTCCCGACCGGGACGACCTGGCGCCACATCCTGGGTCTGGCCATGGTGGCCGGCGTCGGTTTCACCGTGGCCCTGTTCGTCACGTCCATCTCCTTCGACGACGCCGCCCTCACCGACTCCGCCAAGGTCGGCATCCTCTTCGGCAGCCTGGTCGCCGGCGTCCTCGGCTACCTCTTCCTCCGGGCCATCCCCCCGCCCCCCGAGGACCCCACCCCCGACCCCACCCCGAGGCAATAGCTGCCGTTTTCTCGAGGTCGAGTCCTGCACTGCCGCATGCGGCAGTCATCGCCTCGAGACGACGAAAGCGGCAGTCATTGCCTCGCTCGGGGTGGGGGGGAGGTGGGGAGGTGGAGCGGGTGACGGGAATCGAACCCGCGTTCTCAGCTTGGGAAGCTGATGTTCTGCCTCTGAACTACACCCGCAAGGTGCGGAGGGGCACGGTAGCAAAGTCGCCCGACAGGCCGTGCGGCTAACGTCCGTGTCATGGGGACGGCGGGGCACGATCCCTCGCAGGCGGCAGCAGCGGTGGTCGACGAGGCGATGCGAGGTCTGGTCCTCGCGCCGGGGCGCGAGCTCACCGTCGGGGAGGCCCTGACCGCCACCTCGGCGCTGCGGTCGGCAGCCGATCGGAAGCTCTTCGAGCTGGTCGGCTTCGCCCGAGAGGCGGGTGCGTCGTGGGCCGCCATCGGCGAGGCTCTGGGCGTCACCACGCAGGCCGCCCACCAGCGCTACGGCCCCCGGTCCTCGCTGCGCGCCAACGGCGAGAGCGCCTCCTAGGCCGCCGCACCCCGCGCACTAGGTTCGCCGCCGTGATCCTGTCCGACCGCACCATCCGCGAGGAGCTCGCCGCCGGGCCGCATCGTCAGTCGACCCGCTCGACGAAGCGCTGCGTCCAGCCGTCGTCGGTCGACCTCCGCCTCGACCGCTACTTCCGGGTGTTCCTCAACCACACGATGCCGGTCATCGACGTGAAGAAGAACCTCGAGGAGCTCACCCAGCTCGTCGAGATCGACGACGACCGAGCCGTTCATCCTCCACCCCGGCGAGTTCGTGCTCGGCTCCACGCTCGAGCGGGTGGCGCTGCCCGACGACCTCGTCGCCCGCCTCGAGGGCAAGAGCTCGCCTCGGCCGCCTCGGCCTGCTGATCCACTCGCACCGCCGGGTTCGTCGACGCCGGCTTCGACGGCCACATCACCCTCGAGCTGTCGAACGTCGCCAACCTGCCCATCACGCTCTACCCGGGCATGAAGATCGGCCAGATCAGCTTCCTGCGCATGACCACGCCGGCCGACGTGCCCTACGGCTCGGGCAGGCTCGGCTCGAAGTACCAGGGCCAGCGCGGCCCCACCCCCAGCCGCTACTGGGAGAACTTCGAGGACGACCTGAGCGTCAGTCGCCGTGGCGGGCCAGCTCGTCGCGCCGGTGCCGGGCGCGATCGTCGTTGGGCCGCTCGAGCACGTCGGCGATCTGGCCGACCAGGTCGTCGAGGTGGAACGGCCGCACCAGGAAGCCGTCGGCCCCTGACTGGAACGAGAACGCGCGGTTCTTGGGGCTGGTCGCGCACAGCACCACCCGAGCCGAGCTGACCCGGCGGTCCTCGTGGCTGCGGACGGTGTCGAGCATCTTGAGGCTGGAGCCGATCCCGCCGGCGTCGAGGTCGAGCACCACGCAGCGCGGGAGGTCGATCGGCGAGCCGGCTGGCGGCCTCGTCGATGCTGGTGGCGCCCAGGACCCGGCAGCCCTCGCGTGCCGACCATGCGCACGAGCATCTCGCAGGCGGCTGGGTCGTCGTTGACGACGAGGACGGTGGCGGGCGGCGCGCCGGTCGGTGCCGTCCCACGCCTCTTCCTTGCGGCGCCCCAGCACGTGCGATCAGTCCTCGCAGCGTCTGCAGCTCCGGTGCCGCCCGCTCGTCGGCTGCCTCGAGGGCGGCGAGGAGGTGCATGGAGATGTCGGCCACCTGCGACCGTCTCCTCGGCGCCGGCGCCCTTCACGCCGTCGTCGATCATGATGTAGCAGAAGGGGCAGGCGGTGGCGACCTGCTGGCGCCGGTGGCGATGAGCTCCTCGGCCCGCTCGTCGTTCACCTTCTTGCCGATGGTCTCCTCCATCCACATGCGGGCGCCGCCGGCGCCGCAGCACATGCCCTTGGTGCCGTTGCGGCCGGCCTCGACGATCTCGATGCCGCCGAGGCTGCCGATCACCTTGCGGGGCGCCAGGTACACGTCGTTGTGGCGGCCGAGGTAGCAGGAGTCGTGGTACACGACCCGCTCGTCGAGCCGGGCGTCGGTGAGGTCGAGCTGCCCGGCTCGATCAGCCACTCGAGGAACTGGCTGTGGTGGATGACCTCGTAGTGGCCGCCGAGCTGCGGGTACTCGTTGAGCAGCGTGTTGAAGCAGTGCGGGCACTGCGTGATGATCTTCTTCACGCCCATGCCGTTGAGGGTCTCGATGTTTGCATGGCCAGCATCTGGAAGATGTACTCGTTGCCCGAGCGGCGGGCCGGGTCGCCGGTGCACTTCTCGGACGGGCCGAGGATGGCGAAGTCGATCCCGGCCCGCTGCAGCAGCTTGGCCATGGCCTCGGTGACCTTCTGGTTCTTGTCGTCGAAGCGACCCGGCGCAGCCGACCCAGTAGAGGTACTCGTGGGCGAAGGGGTCGCCCGGCTCGACGATCGCCACGCCGTCGACCTTGCTCGTCCACTCGGCCCGGTCGCCCTGGCTCATGCCCCACGGGTTCCCGGAGTTCTCCATGGCGCGGTAGGCGTTGCCGAGCTCGGTCGGGAAGTCGACTCCATCAGCGACAGGTAGCGCCGCATGTCGAGGATCTTGTCGAGGATCTCGATGTTGACCGGGCAGATCTCGTCGCAGGCCTTGCACGTGGTGCAGGCCCACACCTCCTCGGAGGTGATCCGCTCGAAGAGGCAGTTGGCCGCGACGGTGATCTCGGGGTCGACGCCGATCGGCGGCGACACGGCCGGGGTGCCGGTGCGGGCCATGACCTCGCCGGTCTTGAGCACGATCTCGCGGGGGTCGAGCGGCTTGCCGGTGGCGTGGGCCGGGCACACGGAGGTGCAGCGGCCGCACATCGTGCAGGCGTCGGTGTCGAGCAGCTGCTTCCAGGTGAAGTCCTCGACCGTGGAGGCGCCGAAGCTCTCGAGCTCGGTCTCCATGAGGTTCGGCATCGGCTTCATGGCGCCCTTGGGGCGCTCCCGGTCCTTCAGGTACATGTTCAGCGGCGAGGTGAACATGTGGCGCAGCATCGTGACCGGCAGGATGACGAGGAAGACGAAGAAGCTGACGACGTGGGCGATCCACCAGACCTGGTGCCCGCCGGCCAGGTTGCCGTGGCCGTCGACGAGGCCGGAGAGCGGGTAGCCGACGAAGGACCACTTCTCGAAGTCGGGCCGGCCCTGCAGGGCGATGCGCCACACCTCGGCGCCGAAGCCGGTGACGCCGATGGCCAGGAAGGTGCCGAGGATGAGGGCGTGCTCGGGCTTGGTCTTGATGCGGATGCGGTAGGGCCGCTGCACGTAGCGGCGCACGATCGCCCACAGCACGCCGACGAGCAGCATGAGGCCGGCGCCGTCGCCGACGGCCGAGTAGCCCCGGTAGACGTCGCCGTGGAGGAACTTGGCCGACTCCGGCAGCTGGTGGTTGATCTCGAGGACCGTGGTGACGGCGAGCAGGATCAGGAAGGAGAAGTAGATGAGGCTGTGCATGATCCCGGCGGCGGGGTCGCGCAGCAGCGTCTGCATGTAGACGCCGGCCCGGAAGTCGCTTCAGCCGCCGCTCGACGTTCTTGCGTGGTGGTGGCCCGCTTGTCGGGCGCGCCCCGCTCCCAGTTGCGCACCCGCTGGCTGAACAGCACCGACCCGTAGACGATCAGGACCGGGAAGACGGTGTAGAAGGCGAGCTTCCACGACGCTCGGGATGTTGCCGAACACCTCGCGCTGCACGTCGCTGTCGTCGTGCCACTGGGCCACCGTGGCCGTGATGCCGGAGACGACGGTGATGGGGCGAAGACCACGCCGAGCCCGATGGCCAGGTGGTGGGGCTTGAGACGGGTCGGGACTTCACGCCGCGAACGTACCCCGGTGCCGCCGGTGCGCCCGAACCCGGGCTGGGGTCAGCCGTAGGTCTTGGCGTCGAGCGTCGCGGATGCGGGCGGCCAGCGACTTCAGCAGCTTGTGGGCGATCGGCGGGACCTCGTCGAGGATGCCGGCGAACTCGCGAGCGCCGAGCACCAGCACCTTGAGGTCGGTGGTGGCCACGACCGTGGCGGTGCGGGGACCGTGGTCGAGGAGCGCCAGCTCACCGAAGCAGTCGCCGGGACCGAGGGTGGCGACCTTCTTGTCGTTGCGACGGACCTCGGCCGTTCCGTCGACGATGATGAAGGCCTCGCGCCCGATGCTGCCCTTGCTCGCAGAGGGTCCTGCCGGCGGCGAGGTCGACCTCATCGGACGCCCGTGCCACCGCCTGCAGCTCCTTCTTCGAGCACGCCGAGAACAGAGAGACCGATGCGAGGTGGTCGAGGTGCGACTGGCGAGCCATGGACGGGCAGCATACGCACGAGATGGGGCTTGTGCCCTGGATCCCGCTTGGCGCACCCCTCCGCGAACGCTTCACAGGGGCGAAACAGCCGGGAAACGTTCCCTCCCTACGGTCGCCCCCGTGGATGTCGTCCTCGTGCGCTGGCCGATCGAACAGGCGCGACGGAAGGAGCTGGCGACGGCGGGCCGACCTCGCCTGCTCCTGCTCGAGGACGGCGCCTCGCCCCCCGCCGAGGCCGACGATCTCGAGGACTGGATCCGGGTCCCGGCCAGCGAGGCGGACCTGCGGGCCCGGGTCGACGGCCTGCGGCGCCGGGTGGAGGCGCAGGTCCAGCCGTCACTCGCGCTCGACGACGACGGCGTGCTCCGGTTCGGCGACCGGTGGGTGTCGCTGCCGCCGGTCGAGGCCCGCCTGACGGCCGCGCTGCTCGATCGCTACGGCGCGGTGGTGTCGCGGGACGCGCTCGCCCAGGCCGGCTGGCCCGCCGGTGCCCCCGGCCGCAACGCCCTCGACGTGCACATGCTGCGGCTGCGCCGCCGGCTGACACCGCTCGCTCTCGCGATCCGCACCGTCCGGTCGCGGGGCTACCTCTTGGAACGCCACGTGCGCGACGAGCCGGCGATCGGCCAGGTCTGAGCTCCAGGAGCCCCAGGGCTCAGGTCGAGTCCTCGGCCAGCTTGCCCAGGCGCCCGATGGCCACCCGGACGACCCGGTCGAGCAGCACCTTGTCCGAGGGGCGAGGGCCGTCCAGCCGCACCAGGCTGATCAAGTCGCCTCGGCGCATGAAGATGAGATCGCGCTCCGTGATCGGTCCGGTGGTGGGCTCCAGCTCGAACCGGACGGCGAGGGTGTCGTCGGACAGCACCCCGAAGTCAAGCTCGCCCGTCCGCAGGGCCAGGCCGGCCTCGGCCATGACGACCTCCGAGCAGGCCTCGGCCACGCCGCGCACCTGAGCCTCGACGGCTCCTCCCGCCCCAGGGAACCAGGCGACGCTGTGGATCAGCCGAACGCCTCCCGTGCGGAAGACCGCCGCCGACGAGAGCTTCGGCGCCAGGCTGTTGAGGCCGTCGTCGCAGGCGTGCTCGGGCACCAGCTCCGTGCCGGTGGTGGCCGCCTCGGCGGCGAGCCCGAAGTCGCCCGCCACGTCCTCCTCGGTGAGCAGGGCCGCGTCCAGCGCCTCTGCGGTCACCGGCTCCGGCGCCGGACGGGTCACCTCCCGGTCGGTCCGGCAGGCGGCCGTGATCGAGGCGACGCCCACCAGCAGCGCCACCCACCACCGGACTGCTCCCACCGCTCTGTCCCGTCGATCGCGCCCCGCGTGCATCCGAGCATCCTGCCACCCCTTGTGAGCCCGTGACGGGGTGCGCGCCACCTGACGCCTCGCTGACCACGGGATGTTCGCGAGAGGTGACACCAAGCCGTCAGATTCTGACAGTCCGCTCGTCGGCGACCCGTAACACCGGCCAAACAGCCGGGAAACGGCCCCTCCTTACGGTCACGAACAGGTCAGAGACCGATCGGTCCGACCGCCGTCGAAGCTGCAAGGAGGGTTCCCCGTGAGACGAAAGCTGCTCGCCATCCCGGCGATCAGCGGCGCCGGTGTGCTGCTGATGGCTGCACCTGCGTACGCACAGGACATCCCGGAAGGGGTGGCGTCAGCCAGGTCATCCTCGACAACATCTGGGTGTTCCTCGCCGGTGTGCTGGTGTTCTTCATGCAGGCCGGCTTCGCGCTGGTCGAGGCCGGGCTCACCCGGGCGAAGAACGTCGGCAACATCATGATGAAGAACCTGATGGACTGCATGGCCGGTGTGCTGGCCTTCGGGCTCATCGGCTACTCGATCGGGTTCGGCACCGAGGCCCTCGGCGGCTGGTTCAGCTGGGACGGGCTCGGAATCAAGGGCATCGAGGACGCTGAGGGCTTCGCTGCCCTCAACCTCTCCCCGGCCACGTTCTTCTTCTTCCAGGCCGCCTTCGCCGCCACCGCTGCCACCATCGTGTCGGGGGCCATGGCGGAGCGGACCAAGTTCAAGAGCTACTTCGTCTACTCGCTCCTGATCACCGCCGTGATCTACCCCGTCGTCCTGAGCTGGACCTGGGGAGGCGGCTGGCTGGCCCAGCGGGAGTTCCCCTTCTCGGACTTCGCCGGGTCCACCATCGTGCACGCCACCGGCGGTTGGGCTGCCCTCATGGGGGCGATCGTCCTCGGGCCCCGCCTCGGGAAGTACGGAGCCGACGGCAAGCCACGGGCCATCCCGGGCCACAGCATCCCGTTCGTGGTGCTCGGCGCCTTGATCCTGTTCATCGGATGGTTCGGCTTCAACCCCGGTTCCGAGCTCGCCGCCGACGCCTTCGTGCCGCAGCTGGCGGTGAAGACGCTCGTCGCCGGCTGCGCCGGTGCCATCATCGCCATGCTGGTCAACTGGCTGCGGGACGGGAAGCCGGACGTGTCGATGGCGGCCAACGGCCTCCTGGCCGGCCTGGTCTCGATCACCGCCCCGGTGGGCGCGGTGACCACCCGGGATGCCGTGATCATCGGTGCCATCGGCGGGGCCCTGGTGGTCTTCGCCGTGGCGTTCTTCGATCGGGTGCGGGTCGACGACCCGGTGGGCGCCATCTCGGTCCACGGCATCTGCGGCACCTGGGGCACCGTGTCGATCGCCCTCTTCTCCCAGTACGACGACGCCTTCCTCGGTCGGGAGGACGCAGGCCTGTTCTACGGCGGAGGGCTCGACCAGCTGTGGACGCAGCTGTCGTTCATCGGCGCCCACTTCGTGTGGGTCGCCGGTGCCGCCGGGCTGCTGTTCCTGGTCATCAAGCACACCATCGGCCTGCGGGTCACCGCCGAGGAGGAGCTGGCGGGCCTCGATGTCGAGGAGCACGGCGCCAGCGGGTACGGCCCCGACCTGCTGGCCGGCGTCGGCATGCCTGCCGCTGCCATGACCGCCCACGACCACGTCCCGTCATCGACGGGCTGAGAGAGGAGATCACCATGCTCAGCCTCGTCACGGCTGTCATCAAGCCCTTCGTCCTCGACTCGGTGAAGGACGCCCTCAAGGGGGCCGGAGTCGCCGGGCTCACCATCACCGAGGTCAAGGGGTTCGGCCGCCAGGGCGGCCACACCGAGACCTACCGCGGCGCGGAGTACGCCATCGACTTCGTGCCCAAGGTGAAGGTCGAGGTGGTGGTGGCCACCGAGGACGCCGAGGCGGTGGCCGGGAGCCATCGCCGCGGCGGCCGGCACCGGCAAGATCGGCGACGGCAAGATCTGGATCACCTCGGTGGACCGGGTCATCCGCATCCGCACCGGGGAGATGGGGGCAGACGCCGTCTGAACCGTCCGGACCCTCGAGCGGACTGATGGGAGGGCCGGCCATGGCGCCCTCCCATCAGTCGCGCTCAGCCCGGCTTGTCTCGGTCGGTGCCGGGGACCTCGAGCAGCACGCCCTTGCCCCGGACGAAGTGCAGCACCAAGCCCACATCCGCGAAGCGCCCCTGCAGGCGGTTGAGCATCGTCCGCACGCTGGCTCGGTGTCCGCTGCCGCCGTGGCGAACGTAGGTGCGAGACACAGCCTCGGTGCGCACCAGCTCGTTGGCGGAGGTCAGCAGCAGGTCGACCACGCCCAGCTGCCCATCGGGCACCACCACCCAGCGGCTCCCACTCCACAGGAGGCCGTCGGCGTCGAGGTGCGGGCGGGCCCGGCGCTGCTCGCTGCGCTGGCTGAGCGAGGCCAGCCGAGTCAGCAGGTCGGCGGGGTCGGGCGGGTCACGGAGCCAGTCCTCGAGCTCGTCGAGCACCTGCGGGGGCTCCGCCCCCGCCCCGACGACGAGGAGGCGGGGCCGCCGTTCGGCCGCCAGCGCCCGTCGGATCGCCTCCTCCTCGGGCCACCGCAGCATTGGGACCCCCGGGTGATGGGGTGGGGCGGGGGCGGCGGCGGGGAGCATCGGCCCGACGGTAGGGGTCCCCCGTCACGCCCCTGTGCCCCCGCCGTTGCCTCTCCGTGACGGCCATCTGACCCCAGGCTGACGGAGCACCGCGGATGACGGCCGCCGGTCAGTGGCCCTCGGCCTGTCGGGCCACCGCCTCGGCCGCCGCCCGGATCTCCTCGGGGCTGCGCAGGTAGCGCTCCTCCACCGGCTTCGCCTCTGCGGGGCGCAGGTCGCCGTCGAGCTCGTAGACCAGCGGCTCGCCGGTGGGGATGTTCAGGTCCACGATGTCGGCCTCGGAGATCCCGTCGAGGTGCTTCACCAGGGCTCGCAGGCTGTTGCCGTGGGCGCCGATCAGGACGGTTTCCCCTGCCCGAAGGTCAGGCACGATGCAATCCTCCCAGTAGGGCACGAGGCGGGCCACCACGTCGGCGAGGCACTCCGCTCGGGGAAGCGACTCGGGGGGGACGTCGGCATAGCGCTCGTCGTCGGCAGGGTCGAAGGCGTTCTCGGCGGTGAGGGGAGGGGGCGGGATGTCGTAGCTGCGGCGCCACACCTTCACCTGCTCGTCGCCGTAGCGGGCGGCGGTCTCGGCCTTGTTGCGGCCCGTGAGGTCGCCGTAGTGGCGCTCGTTGAGACGCCAGTCCCGGCGCACGGGGATCCAGGAGCGGCCCTGCGCGTGCAGGGCCAGCTCGACGGTGCGGATGGCCCGCGTCTGGAGCGACGTGTGGACCACGTCGGCCGCCACCGCCGCCTCGGCCATGAGGCGCCCGGCGTCTCGGGCTTGCGACTCGCCCAGAGCGGTCAGATCGGCGTCCCACCACCCGGTGAAGCGGTTTTCCTTGTTCCACTCGCTCTCCCCGTGGCGAAGCAGCACGAGGCGGTGGCGAGCCATCGCGGCACCCTATGCGTCAGGACGCCAGGGGCGCGCGAAACCCCTGCGTACGGGTGGTTACCCTGCGTGGTGGGCTGCCCACTGCTACCCCCTCGCCTGAGCGCACCTTCCGCGGTCCCTCGAACGCCTGTGACGCAATTCTCACTCTCCGCGGGCAATTCTCTCTTTCCCCATCTCACGTTCCGTGACAATATGCTCCGGACTAGTCACAACGGACTAGTCACTCGTGACCTGTGGACGAAGCAGGTCTGGCGGACGGACACGAGGGTCGGAAGGGCGAGATGGAGAGCAGGAACGGCGGGGTGACGCAGCTGGACGCTGCGATCGCCATGGACAGGACGACGACCCAGGCCCTTGGGCGCGGCCGTCGGGCTGCCCGCCCGTCGGCGGGCGGGTCGCGCCTGCGTCGGCGGCTCGTCCAGACCGACCTGGTGACCGCCACCGTCGCCTGGGCGCTGGCCGTCGCCGGCCCGATCACCGATGTGGCGCTGACGGCGCAGACGGCGCTCTTCGCCGTCGCCGCCGTGGCCACCACCGTCGCGCTGCTGTCGCTGCTGTCGCTGTACCGAGCCCGCGTGCTGCCAGGTCCGCTCCACCGAGGTGGCGCGGTTGGCCTACGCCTGCCTGTCCGTGGGCGCTCTCGCCGCCATGGTCGGCCCCACCCTCGTCGGGGACGAAGGGGCAGCGGGGATCGGCATCTCCGGCTCCGCCCTGACCTTCCTGGCGCTGCTCGCCGGGCGCGCCGTCTACCGCAACTGGCTCCTGGCCCAGCGGGCCACCGGCAAGCTGCTCCGCAACGTCGCCATCATCGGGGCCGACGAGCGAGGCCGGCTCGCCTCGGCGCCCACCTCGTGGAGCACCCCGAGGTCGGCTACGACGTGGTCGGCTACTTCCGCTCGTCCGACGGCCACGCCGCCCACCTCGCCCGCCCCGTGCTCGGCCAGGCGGCCGACGCCCCGGCCGTGCTCCGCGAGCTGGCAGGTCGACGGCGCCATCGTGGTCCCCGGGGCGCTCGAGCCACGACGAGTGCGACGAGCGTGATCGACGGCGCTCCTGGCCGCGAGGGTGCACGTGCACCTCGCCACCGGCCTGCGCGGCATCGACAGCCGTCGCCTCCGGTCCCTCGCCGATGGGCCACGAGCCCCTGCTCTACCTCGAGCCGGCGGGGATGAACGTCGCCGTGGTACAGCCTCACCTCAAGCGGGTGATCGACGTGATCGTGGGCGCGGCTGTGGCTGCTGACGCTCGCGGCCCCGGCTGTACGTCATGGCGGCGGTCGCCATCAAGGTCACCGACGGCGGCCCCGTGCTGTTCCGCCAGGAGCGGGCCGGGCATGGGGAACCGGCCCTTCAAGCTGTTCAAGCTGCGCAGCATGGAGCGTGGACGCCGAGGAGCGGCTGGCGGGGCTGCCGCGACCGCAACCAGCGCGACGGCGGCCCGCTGTTCAAGCTCGACCGACGACCCCCGCGTCACCCGGGTCGGCGCCATCCTCCGGGCCACCAGCATCGACGAGATCCCGCAGCTGTTCAACGTCCTGCGGGGTGAGATGAGCCTGGTCGGACCCCGCCCCGCCCTCCCGGGCGAGGTGGCGGCCTTCGACGCGGACCTGCTCGTGCGCCAGCGAGGTCCGCCCAGGCGTCACGGGCCTGTGGCAGGTGGAGGCACGGGACAACCCGTCGTTCTCCGCCTACCGCTACCTCGACGTGTTCTACGTCGAGAACCAGTCGCTGGCCCTCGACCTGACGCATCCTGCTGGCCACCGTGCGCACGGTCGCCGCCTCGTGCGTCCGGGCGATCCGGCGCCGGCCGCGGCCGTCGGCGGCCCCCCAGCCTCCGACGCCGCCCTCCGGCGACGAGGCCTGGGCCTGGTCGCCTCCTGACGAAACCTTCCGGGCAAAGTTGTAACTACCCGACTCAACTTCTATCCTCCTGAGGAGACTCACGTTCCGCACACGTCTCCCTGGAGGACCCCCCATGCCCAAGGCCGTCGGCATCGACCTCGGCACCACCAACTCCGTCGTCTCGGTCCTCGAGGCCGGCGACCCCGTCGTCATCCCCAACGCCGAGGG
This sequence comes from uncultured Microthrixaceae bacterium, assembly GCA_963795165.1. Classification (GTDB taxonomy): domain Bacteria; phylum Actinomycetota; class Acidimicrobiia; order Acidimicrobiales; family VFJN01; genus VFJN01. The sequence continues at coordinate 2,421,553 of CAWCGT010000001.1, forward strand.
CTCCCGCACCACCCCGTCGGTCGTCGCCTTCTCCAAGGGCGGCGAGGTGCTGGTCGGCGAGGTGGCCAAGCGCCAGGCCATCACCAACCCCGACCGCACGATCCGCTCGGTCAAGCGCCACATGGGCACGCGCTGGAACGTCGACATCGACGGCAAGAAGTACACCGCGCAGGAGATCAGCGCCCGCACGCTGATGAAGCTGAAGCGCGACGCCGAGGCCTACCTGGGCGACACGGTCACCCAGGCCGTCATCACCGTGCCCGCCTACTTCGACGACGCCCAGCGCACCGCCACCAAGGAGGCGGGCCAGATCGCCGGCCTCGAGGTGCTGCGCATCATCAACGAGCCCACCGCCGCCGCCCTCGCCTACGGCCTCGACAAGGAGGGCGCCGCCGACCAGACGATCCTCGTGTTCGACCTCGGCGGCGGCACCTTCGACGTGTCGGTCCTCGAGATCGGCGACGGCGTGTTCGAGGTGAAGAGCACCCACGGCGACACCAACCTCGGCGGCGACGACTGGGACCAGAAGGTCATCGACTGGCTGGTCGAGCAGTTCAAGAGCGCCCACGGCGTCGACCTGCCAAGGACAACATGGCCGTGCAGCGCCTCAAGGAGGCGGCCGAGAAGGCCAAGATCGAGCTGTGCCAGGTGCAGCAGACGCAGATCAACCTGCCGTTCATCACCGCCACGGCCGACGGCCCGCTGCACCTCGACGAGCAGCTCACCCGGGCCAAGTTCCAGGAGCTCACCGCCGACCTGCTCGAGCGCTGCCGCAGCCCCTTCGAGCAGGCCATCAAGGACGCCGGGCTCACCAAGGACCAGATCGACCACGTGATCCTCGTCGGCGGCTCCACCCGCATGCCGGCGGTCGCCGAGCTGGTCAGCGAGCTCACCGGCAAGGAGCCCAACAAGGGCGTCAACCCCGACGAGGTCGTCGCCATCGGCGCCGCCGTCCAGGCCGGCGTGCTCAAGGGCGAGGTCAAGGACGTCCTGCTGCTCGACGTCACCCCGCTGTCGCTCGGCATCGAGACCAAGGGCGGCGTGATGACCAAGCTCATCGAGCGCAACACCACCATCCCCACCCGGCGCACCGAGGTGTTCACCACCGCCGAGGACATGCAGCCGTCGGTGGAGATCCACGTGCTGCAGGGCGAGCGCGAGATGGCGCAGTTCAACAAGACGCTCGGCAAGTTCCAGCTCGTCGACCTGCCGCCCGCCCCGCGTGGCGTGCCGCAGATCGAGGTCACCTTCGACATCGACGCCAACGGCATCGTGCACGTGTCGGCCAAGGACCGGGCCACGAACAAGGAGCAGTCGATGACCATCACCGGTCAGTCGTGCCTCGACAAGGACGACATCGACCAGATGGTGAAGGACGCCGAGGCCCACGCCGAGGAGGACCGCCAGCGCCGCGAGGAGGCCGAGGTCCGCAACAACGCCGACACCCTCGTGTACCAGACCGAGAAGCTGCTCAAGGAGCAGGGCGACAAGCTCGAGGGCGAGGAGAAGACCACGGTCGAGGCGCAACCTGGCCGACGCTCGAAGACGGCCATCAGCGGCACCGACATCGAGGCCATCAAGACGGCCACCGAGGCGCTGATGACCTCGTCGCAGGGCTTCACCCAGAAGCTCTACGACGCCGCCGCCGCCGCCGACCGCGACGCCGGCGGCGGGCGCCGGGGCGTCGCAGCCGTCCGACGACGACGTCGTCGACGCCGAGATCGTCGACGACGAGCAGCAGGCCTAGGTCCGGCCATGGCCGACGTCCAGCCCGGCGACGGGCCCGACCGCCGACGACGAGGTCGTCGAGGGCGAGCTCCTCGACGACCTCGCCGCATCCCGAGCCGCCGCCCGAGCTGTCGGTCGAGTCGCTGGTCGCCGACCTCGAGCGGGTCACCACCGAGCGGGACCAGTTCCTCGACGCCTACCAGCGCACCGCGGCCGACTTCGACAACTTCCGCAAGCATGCCCAGCGCCGCCTCAGGACGACGAGCTCGCCCGCTCGCTCGGGCGCGCTTCGTCGAGCGGCTGCTCCCGGTGCTCGACGCCTGCGACGGCGCGCTCGCCCACGGCGCCAGCCGAGGTCGAGCCGATCGCCGCCGCCCTGCTCGCCGCCCTCGAGAAGGAGGGCCTCGAGCGGGTCGACCCCCTCGGCGAGGCGTTCGACCCCACCGTGCCCGAGGCGGTCGTGCACGAGCCCGGGCGACGGCGGCGAGCACGTCGTGTCCGAGGTGCTGCGGGCCGGGCTACACCTGGCAGGGCCGCGTCCTGCGCCCCGCCATGGTCAAGGTGACCGACTGAGCCACCGAGAGGAGGTGTCCGATGGCCCCGCAGCGCGAGTGGTTCGAGAAGGACTACTACCAGGTCCTCGGCGTGGCCGAGTCGGCCACCGCCAAGGAGATCACGACCGCGTACCGGAAGCTGTCCCGCCAGTACCACCCCGACGCCAACCCCGGCGACGCGCCAGCCGAGGAGCGCTTCAAGGAGGTCTCGGCGGCCTACGACGTGGTCGGGAACGCCGAGCAGCGCAAGGAGTACGACGAGGTCCGCCGGCTCGGCCCCGCCGCTGCCGGCTTCCCGGGCGGCGCCGGCGGCGGCGGCTTCAGCTTCGACAGCGACGTCGGCGACCTCGGCGACCTGCTCGGCGGCCTGTTCGGCCGGGCGGTCGGCCGGCGGTGGCCGGGGGCGCGGCGGCCGGGCGCGGCCCGCACCGGGGCCACGACCTCGAGGCCGAGCTCCACCTCACCTTCGACGACGCCGTCGGCGGGGATCACCACCACCGTGCACCTCACCAGCGACGCGCCCGTGCCACACCTGCCACGGCTCCGGGGCCGCGCCCGGCACGACGCCGCAGCGCTGCAGCACCTGCGGCGGCCAGGGCGTGGTCTCCGACAACCAGGGCCTGTTCTCCTTCTCGCCGCCGTGCCCGGCCTGCGCCGGCCGGGGGGTCACCATCGACGACCCGTGCCCCACCTGCCGCGGCACCGGCGTCGAGCGCCGGCCCCGCGAGGTGAAGGTCCGCATCCCCGCCGGCGTCGACGACGGCCAGCGCATCCGGCTCAAGGGCCGCGGCGGTCCCGGGCGGAACGGCGGCCCGCCCGGCGACCTCTACGTGGTCGTGCGCGTCGCGCCGCACGCCGCTGTTCGGGCGCAGGGGCAACGACCTCACCCTCACCGTGCCCATCACCTTCCCCGAGGCCACGCTCGGCGCCGACATCGCGGTGCCCACCCTCGACGGCGCCCGGTGACGCTCCGGATCCCGGCCGGCACCCGCTCGGGCCGCACGTTCCGGGTGAAGGGCAAGGGCGTGGCCACCTCGAAGGGCACCGGGGATCTGCTCGTCACCGTCGAGGTGGCGGTACCGTCCAAGCTGTCGAGCGCCGAGCGCAAGGCGCTCGAGGCCTGCCAAGCCGCGTCGACCGAGGGCGCATCGCCCCGCGAGCACCTCGGGGTGTGAGTGACCATGGCCCACCCACCCGACCAGACCCGCGCCGTCTACGTCATCTCGGTGGCCGCCGAGCTGGCCGGGCTCCACCCGCAGACCCTGCGCATCTACGAGCGCAAGGGCCTGGTCGACCCCGCCCGCACCGGCGGCGGCAGCCGCCGCTACAGCGACGACGACATCGAGCAGCTCCGCCGCATCCAGGAGCTCACCAACGAGGGCCTCAACCTCGCCGGCGTGCAGAAGGTGCTCGAGCTCGAGGCGGCGCTGGCCGAAGCCCGGCGGCAGCTGGCGGTGGCGCGCGAGGGGCCGAGGCGGCCGTCGAGCGGACCCACCGCCAGTACCGGCGCGACCTCGTCCCCCTCCACCAGTCGGTGGTGCTGTTCCGCGACCGCTAGGCCGGTCGCCTCAGCGGGTGCCCATCTCCCGGAACCACTTGACCATGGCCACGACCAAGAAGGCGCCGGTGGCCGCTGCCAGCCCGCCGTAGAGCCACGTGAACCCGTCGGCCCACCACTGCAGGGCGAACACCAGGCACAGCACCCCGTAGTCGGTGGGAGCCACGGCGAGGGAGTAGAGGGTGGACGAGGAGCCGTCGTCCTGGAGGAGCATCTCAGTGGTCCCTCGGTGGGCCCGCCGGATCTGGTCGTTCAGGATGATCGTGAAGAACAGGATCGACGCCGCAGCCTGGAACGCCAGGGGGATCAGGAGGGCCGGCTCCGACCGGTCGCCGTGCTCGTGCCACTGCACCAGGACCGCCAGGTGGAGCAGGGAGATCTTGCCGGCGTCCACCACGTGGTCCAGCCACTCCCCGGCCACCGAGCCGCCGCCGCGCAACCGGGCCAGCTGCCCGTCAGCCGCGTCCAAGGCGTAGCCGAGCACCAGCAGCGCGGAGGCGGAGAGGGCGACCACGACCGTGGGGTTGGTGGATGCGATCAGTGCGATACCGCCGAGGCTGCACAGGGCGCTCACGGCGGTCACCTGGTTCGGGGTGCGGCCAAGGACGTAGGCCGCCGCGGCCAGCCGCCGGCCGAGCGGGCGGTTGACGAACCGGCTGTAGGCCGGCGCGCCTATCCCGGTCTTCTGCCGCCCTCGCAGCGTGGTGAGGGCATCCCTGTACCGCAGCCGGGGCAGGGCCGGTGACTCGGGGGGGTTCACTAGGGTGGCGAGGCTAGCGGAGCCCCGGACGACGGCTGCCGCCCGCCACCGATGCCCCTGACGATCCTGGCCACCAACCCGAGCGCGGACCTGTACGGCGCGTCGCGGATGGCCCTGGAGTCGGTCCGAGGGTTCCGTGAGCGGGGCTGGGACGTTGCCTTCACCGTGCCCGAGCTGGGCCCCCTGGTGGACGCGGCCGTGGCGGCGGGGGCCGTGCACCACCCCTGTCCCACACCGATCCTGCGCAAGGGCGATCTCAGCCCCCTCGGGTTGCTGCGCCTGACGGCCCGCACCCTGGCGGCGGTCCCACCGGGGATCCGCCTGCTGCGCGCCGTCCGGCCCGACGTCCTCTACGTGAGCACCATCACCGAACCGCTGTGGCTCGTCCTCGGACGGCTGCTCCGCGTGCCGGTCGTGTGCCACGTCCACGAGGGCGAGGCCGGTGCCGCTAGGTGGCTGCGCCGGCTGCTGGCCCTCCCGCTCCTGCTGGCCACCCGGCTGATCGCCAACAGCCAGTTCAGCGCCTCTGTCGCCATCGACGCCTTCCCTCGCCTGGCCAGACGCACCACCGTCATCTACAACGGCGTGGCCGGTCCCGCTGCGCCTGTGGCGCCTCGGCCCGAGCCGGGACCGCCCATCCGACTGCTCTACCTGGGCCGCCTCTCGGAGCGGAAGGGGGTGGCGGACGCCGTGGAGGCGGTCGCCGAGCTCGACCGCCGTGGCGTGCCTGCCCAGCTGCGGGTCGTCGGGGGCGTCTTCCCGGGGTACGAGGAGGTGGCCCACGCCCTGCAGGTGCGCGCCGACGAGCTCGACGGCCTCGTCGAGCTGCACGGCTTCGACGCCGACGTCTGGCCCCACCTGGCATGGAGCGATCTGCTCGTCGTGCCGTCGCGCGTCGAGGAGCCCTTCGGCAACACGGCGGTGGAGGGGGCGCTGGCCGCCCGGCCGGTGATCGCCACCGCCACCGGAGGCCTTCCCGAGGCGATTGAGGGCATGGCCGCCGCCCGCTTGGTGCCGCCGGGCGACCCGAGTGCGATCGCCGATGCCGTGGAGGCCGCCGCCGCTCACTGGCCGGCGACTCGAGCGGCCGCCACCGATGATCGTGCTCGGGCGGTCGCCCGGTTCAGCCCCGCTGCCTACCGGGAGGCGGTCGCCCAGGCCGTCGGGTCGACCGCCAGAAGTTGACACTGAGTGCATCAAGTTTTCTGAGTGAAGGGTAGGCTGCACGCATGGCGCTGGACCCGAACCGCTGGACCCACAAGACCCAGGAAGCGCTCACCCAGGCCGTCGACGCCGCCAAGGCCGCCAGCAACCCCGAGGTCACCCCCGACCACCTGCTGGCCGCCCTGCTCCGCCAGGACGAGGGCATCGTCTTGCCGATCCTCCAGCGCGTGGGGCTGGCGCCGCTGGCTGTCCGCAACGCCGCCGACGACGCCGTCAGCCGGCTGCCCAAGGCCTACGGCAGCGAGGCCCGCATGGGCCGGGAGCTCCAGGATGTGCTCGACGCCGCCGACCGCGAGCGGACCGACCTCCACGACGAGTACCTCTCCACCGAGCATCTGCTGCTGGCGCTGGTCGATCGGCTCGGGATCGAGCGGGAGCAGCTGCTCGCCGCCATGCAGGAGGTCCGAGGCAGCCACCGGGTCACCTCCCAGGACCCCGAGGAGCAGTACCAGGCGCTGGAGAAGTACGGGCGCGACCTCACCGAGGAGGCCCGCGGCGGCCGGATCGACCCCGTGATCGGTCGCGACGAGGAGATCCGTCGGGTGATCCAGGTGCTGTCCCGCCGCACCAAGAACAACCCGGTGCTCATCGGCGAGCCCGGGGTGGGCAAGACGGCCATCGTGGAGGGCCTGGCCCGCCGCATCGTGGAGGGCGACGTCCCCGAGGGCCTCAAGCGCAAGCGGCTCGTCAGCCTCGACCTGGGCTCGATGGTGGCCGGCGCCAAGTACCGGGGCGAGTTCGAGGAGCGGCTCAAGGCCGTCCTCAAGGAGATCACCGACGCCGAGGGCGAGGTCGTCACCTTCATCGACGAGCTCCACACCGTGGTGGGCGCCGGGGCGGCCGAGGGGTCCATGGACGCCAGCAACATGCTCAAGCCCCTCCTGGCGCGCGGCCAGCTGCGGCTCATCGGCGCCACCACGCTCGACGAGTACCGCAAGCACATCGAGAAGGACGCCGCCCTGGAGCGCCGGTTCCAGCAGGTGTTCGTAGGGCAGCCCAGCGTCGACGACACGGTGGCGATCCTCCGCGGGCTGAAGGAGCGCTACGAGGTGCACCACGGGGTGCGCATCCAAGACGCCGCCCTGGTGGCGGCGGCGGTGCTCTCCGACCGGTACCTCACCGGTCGGTTCCTGCCCGACAAGGCCATCGACCTGATGGACGAGGCAGCCTCCAAGCTCCGCATCGAGATCGACTCGCTCCCGATGGAGATCGACGTGGTGGAGCGCCGGGTCCGCCAGCTGGAGATCGAACGGGTCGCCCTCGCCAAGGAGACCGATGCCCCGTCCCAGGAGCGCCTCGGGGCGCTCGACGCCGAGCTGGCCGACCTCACCGAGCAGCGCGACGCCATGCTGGCGAGCTGGACCAACGAGAAGGAGGCCATCAGCCGGATCCAGGCCCTGAAGGAGGAGCTGGAGGGCCTCCGGTCGGAGCTCGAGCGCGAGAGCGACCTCGAGAAGGCGGCCGAGATCCGCTACGGGCGAATCCCGGAGCTCGAGCGTCAGGTCGAGGAGGCCAGCACCGCACTCGACGAGCTGCAGGGCGGCACCCGGATGCTCAAGGAGGAGGTCGACGCCGAGGACGTGGCCGAGATCGTCGCCAAGTGGACCGGCGTGCCGGTCGTCCGCCTCCTGGAGGGCGAGATGGCCAAGCTCGTGCGGATGGAGGACGTGCTCCACGAGCGGGTGGTCGGCCAGGAGGAGGCGGTGCACGCGGTGGCCAACGCCATCCGGCGGTCCCGCGCCGGGCTGTCCGACCCGCATCGGCCCATCGGGTCGTTCCTCTTCCTCGGCCCCACCGGTGTGGGCAAGACCGAGCTGGCCCGCACGTTGGCCGACTTCCTCTTCGACGATGAGCGGGCCATGGTCCGCATCGACATGTCCGAGTACATGGAGAAGCACTCGGTCAGTCGGCTGGTGGGCGCCCCCCCCGGCTACGTGGGCTACGACGAGGGCGGCCAGCTCACCGAGGCCGTTCGGCGCCGTCCCTACTCGGTGGTGCTCCTCGACGAGATCGAGAAGGCCCACCCCGACGTCTTCAACATCCTGCTCCAGGTCCTCGACGACGGCCGGCTCACCGACGGGCAGGGCCGCACCGTCGACTTCACCAACGTGGTGCTGGTGATGACGTCCAACCTGCCCGGCGAGCCCATCGACCACTTCCGGCCGGAGTTCGTGAACCGCATCGACGAGATCGTCCGCTTCCGGCTCCCTCACGGAGGACGACCTCGTCCCCATCGTGGAGATCCAGCTCGACCACCTTCGGCAGCGACTGGCGGAGCGCCGCATCGACCTCGCCGTCACCGACGCCGCCCGAGCCGCCATCGCTGCCGCCGGCTACGACCCGGCCTTCGGCGCCCGACCGCTCAAGCGAGTGATCCAGAAGCAGGTGGCCGACCGGCTGGCCTCGGCCCTACTCGAGGGCGACCGTGTCCGACGGAGACCACGTGGTCGTGGACGCCGTCGACGGGGAGCTCACCGTCACCTCGACCTCTGGTTGAGGGCGCACAATGGTTGAGGGCGCACACGGGGTCAACCCTGCTTGCTTCGGCCACTTTTGACCGCTGTCCGTGAGATCTTGACGGCCCGTGCGCGCACGCAGTGCCGAGGATCGTGGGCCAAATGGCCCTTGCCGACGCTACGGAGAGTGGTAGGGTCCTCCCGTCAGGATCTCGGTCCTGACGAAGGGGAGGCACCGATCCTCCGGCGAATTTGGTCGCTGCGCCGGAAGGGGAGCCAGAGCGAACCCGGCCCCGATCCAAACCCGATGGCGCCTCCGGGCGTCACCAGGTCCGAAGGGTCCGGGCGACCAATCTCTAGGCGGGAAGCTCGGCTCCGGGACTTGGATCCCACCAAGGAGCCAACCACAGTGATCAGCAGCGATCGCCATCAGCGAGCGCAGAGCGGGCGACAGGCCACCAGCCGACGTCGGAAGGCAGGCACCAGCATCTTGCTGCTGCTGGGCCTCCTCGTCGGCTTCGTGGGCATAGCCCCTAGCGCCTCGGCCCATCACGCCTACCTGCAGGGCAACGTGTCCTCGGTCTGCGATCCCACCACCGGCCAGATCCGGGTGAGCTTCAGCGTGGCCTCCTGGGGTCGCGTCGACTCCGGGCAGCGCGTCCTGAACAGCTCGATCGGGATCCAGTACCGGCTGGGCGACAGCGCCACCTTCGCGGATGTGACGGTCCCCATCAGCGGCTTCTCGGCCGACGCCACCACCGGAGCCTTCATCGACAACAACGCGGGGGCCACGCCGACCTTCAGCGGGACCTTCCTGCTCCCTGCCGCTGACGCCGGCAAGTACCTCCAGCTCCGCGCCTACCCCAAGGCCGCTTGGCGGGACGTCCCGGGCACCACCCGGGCCGCCAACCCCGAGGGCGACGATTCCTTCGTCATCGCTCCGGATCCGCTGAAGGCGGGGTGCACGCCGCCGGCCACGCCCTCGGCGACCGCTGCGGTGGCGTGCCAGTCCGACGCCATCGTGATCAGCTTCACGGGGACCGGCTCGGCAACCACGGTTGACGTCCGGAAGAACGGCAGCCTCGTGGGCAACCACCCGGTGCCCGTTGGACCCTCGACCTTCAACGTCCCCCTCACGGCTGCGGACGAGAACACCACGGTCACCGTCGGGCTCGACTACGCGGCGGCCTCGGCCACCGATCAGAGCCTCCAGGTGCCGGTGAACTGCCTCACGCCGCCGGTCCCGACCGCCGACGTGCAGTGGACCTGCGGGGCCGACGCCACCGTGGTGCTCGGCAACACCGGCCAGGAGACGATCCTGGCCACCATCACCAAGAACGGGACGCCGGTCCACACCGACGTCCCCGTGCCCCCGGGCGGCACCAGCCGCACCGTTGCCATCACCGGCGACGACGAGGGCACCGACGTCACCATCTCGATCACCTTCTCCGACGCCGGCACCGGCACGGACGTGACCGAGGTCCTCCCCGTCGACTGCGATCAGCCGGCCCCGACCATCGGCACCCCTGAATGTGCCGAGGACGGTCTGCGGATCGCGCTGGGCAACGAGGGCGACGACGACGCCAAGTTCACCATCGTCATCGACGGCAACGAGACCACCCAGGTGGTGGGGGCCGGGCAGACTGCCACCCTCACCATCCCCGTCGCCGAGGGCGACACGGTCGCCGTGACCATCACCTCCGGCGATGTGAGCTACAGCAACCCCGCCCTCGAGCGGGACTGCGAGAAGCCGGCGGCCACGGTGGTGTTCGACTGCGCCGAGGGTGGCGTGGTCGTGACCGTGACCAACAGCGGTGAGCTGCCCACCACGGTGCTGGTGGACGGCCAGCAGGTGGTGGTCGACCCCGGTCAGCCCTACACCGTCACCATCCCGGTGGCGGAGGGCGAGCAGTACTCCGTCACCGTCACCGGCGACGACGGCCTGGACGAATCGGCCTCGGGCACTCGCAACTGCGAGAAGCCGGCGGCCACGGTGGTGTTCGACTGCGCCGAGGGTGGCGTGGTCGTGACCGTGACCAACAGCGGTGAGCTGCCCACCACGGTGCTGGTGGACGGCCAGCAGGTGGTGGTCGACCCCGGTCAGCCCTACACCGTCACCATTCCGGTGGCGGAGGGCGAGCAGTACTCCGTCACCGTCACCGGCGACGACGGCCTGGACGAATCGGCCTCGGGCACTCGCAACTGCGAGGAGCCGGCGGCCACGGTGGTGTTCGACTGCGCCGAGGGTGGCGTGGTCGTGACCGTGACCAACAGCGGTGAGCTGCCCACCACGGTGCTGGTGGACGGCCAGCAGGTGGTGGTCGACCCCGGCGTGCCCTACACCGTCACCATTCCGGTGGCGGAGGGCGAGCAGTACTCCGTCACCGTCACCGGCGACGGCATCGACCAGTCCGTCAGCGGCACTCGCAACTGCGAGGAGCCGGCGGCCACGGTGGTGTTCGACTGCGCCGAGGGTGGCGTGGTCGTGACCGTGACCAACAGCGGTGAGCTGCCCACCACGGTGCTGGTGGACGGCCAGCAGGTGGTGGTCGACCCCGGTCAGCCCTACACCGTCACCATTCCGGTGGCGGAGGGCGAGCAGTACTCCGTCACCGTCACCGGCGACGACGGCCTGGACGAATCGGCCTCGGGCACTCGCAACTGCGAAGAGCCCGAGATCGAGGCCATCAGCCTCGAGTGCGCCGAGGGTGGCGTGGTCGTGGTCCTCACCAACACCGGCGAGCTTCCTGCCACCGTCACGGTCGACGGTGAGCCGGTGGTGATCCCGGCCGGCGGCAGCACCTCTGTCACCGTGCCCGTCGCCGAGAACGACAGCTACGACTTCGACGTCGTCATCGACGGTGAGACCACCAACGTGACCGGTGTCCGCGATTGCGAGCAGCCGGGGATCGCCTCGGCCCTGCTCGAGTGCGCGGCCGGTGGCCTGGTGGTCGTCCTCACCAACAGCGGTGACGCCGACACGGTTGTCACCGTTGCCGGGAACCCGATCAACGTTCCCGCCGGCACCACCGCCGAGTCCCCGGTCTCCGTCACGGTTCCCGTGGCCGAGAACGACGCCTATGACATCACCGTCACGGGCGACGAGCTCGAGGAGACCTACACCGGGGTCCGACAGTGCGAGCAGCCCCAGACCAGCTCGGTCCAGCTCGAGTGCGCCGAAGGTGGCGTGGTCGTGCTGCTCACCAACGATGGTGCCTCCGACACCCTTGTGACGGTGGCGGGCAACGAGGTGGCGGTTCCGGCCGGCACCACGGCAGAGGCTCCGCTGGAGGTTCTGGTCCCGGTGGCCGAGAACGCCGCCTACGACTTCGCTGTCGTCGGTGACGGGCTCGACCAGGTGTTCAGCGGCACGGCCAACTGCCTCGAGCCCGAGCCCAGCGTCGACCAGTCGGTCGTCTGCGCTCGGGGCGGGGTTGGTGTCGTGCTCCGCAACACCGGTGAGGACACCGCCACCTTCGTGGTCGCCTCCCCGGCGCTGCCGGACGGCGATGTCACCACGACGGTGGAGGCCGGGGCGACCGAGACCGTTGTGGTCCCGCTGGCCGAGGACACCTCCACCACCCTCACGGTGACGTCAGGCGACGAGGTCCTCTTCGACGGCCCCGTCACCCGCAGCTGTGAGACCGTGGAAGGCGAGGTGGTCACCCCCACCCCGTTGCCCCGGACCGGTAGCGAGACACGCAGCCTGCTCGCCCTGGCCGGAGGTCTCCTCCTCGCCGGGTCGGTGCTGGTCAACGGCGGACGCCGCCGGCTGGTTGCAGTGCGCTAGCCCTGCCGCCCTGTTCTCCCTTGGAGGGAGCGGACGAGGTCGCCCGAGAGGGCGGCCTCGTCCGCGTCTCGGCTAGAGGCCCAGGCCGTCGATCTCCCGCTGCAGCACTCGCCGCAGGATCGTGCTCGAGGTCTGCACGGTGTAGGGGACGTAGGCGACCTCCACCCCAACCGCCGCGAAGTCCGACTCCAGCTTGTCGCCGCGATCCGTGTTCCTCCAGTCGTCCCCCTTCACGATGACGTCGAACCGGAGCCGCTCCCACATCTCGAGCTTGTGGGGCAGGTCCTCCGACACCGCCTCGTCGACGAACCGGATGCTGGACACGATCTCCAGGCGCTCGGCGTGGGGGACCACCGGCACGATCCCCTTCCCCCGCTGGGCGAGGTCGTCGGTGACCACGCCAGCGATCAGGTGGTCGCACGCCTCGCTGGCGTTGCGCAGCAGGTTCAGGTGTCCGATGTGGAACAGGTCGTAGATGCCGGGGGCGTACCCGACCCGTCGATCGCCCATGGGGACCTCGCTCGCTCGGGGGGGGGTGGGGCAATGGTACCGACCGCCGCGATGGGCCCCGTGGGCCATCTCTAGGGTGGGGATCGTGAACCGCCCGGTCGAGCCCAGCCCTCTGCGCATCGTCGTGGCCATCCTCACCTACCGTCGCCCGGAGGACCTGGCGGCGGTGGTGCCGGCCGTCTTGGCCCAGGTCGCCGAGGTCGAGGCGACGGCCCGGGTGCTCGTCATCGACAACGACCCCGAGGGCTCGGCGCTGGCCCAGGCCGGCGCGCTGCCCACCGGGCCCGTCTCTGTCGTCCACGAACCCGAACCGGGCATCGCCGCCGCCCGCAACCGAGCCCTAGAGGAGAGCCCCGACGCCGACGCGCTCGTGTTCATCGACGACGACGAGCGTCCCGAGCCGGGGTGGCTCCGCCAGCTCCTCGACACCTGGCGCAGCACCGGCGCGGCCGCGGTGGCCGGGCCCGTGATCTCCACCTACCCCCACGAACCCGACCCGTGGATCCTGGCCGGCGGGTTCTTCGAGCGGCGCCGGCCGCCCACCGGCACCGCGGTGGATGTGGCGGCCACCAACAACCTGCTGCTCGACCTCCGAGCCGTCAGGAACCTGGGGCTGCGGTTCGATCCGCAGCTGGGCACGATCGGAGGCTCAGACACCCTCTTCACCCGCCTCCTGCACCGAGGCGGGGGGCGCATCCTCTGGTGCGACGAGGCCCGTGTCGTCGACGTGGTGCCGACAACCCGCCTTACCCGCCGCTGGGTGCTCCGGCGGTCCCTTCGGACCGGGAACTCGTGGAGCCGCGTCGCCCTGCTGTTGGAGGACGATGCGCTGGGGCGGACCCGCCGCCGCGCCGAGCTGACGGCCCGGGGGATGGTGCGGGTGCTGGGGGGCGCGGCCCGGTTCGCGGTGGGCGCGCTCAGCCGATCGATGCGACACCGCGCGCGCGGGGCCCGCACCCTCGCCCGAGGCATGGGGATGGTGGGCGGGGCCTGGGGCTACACCTACGCCGAGTACCGGCGGGACGCGGCGCCGTGAGCGGGCTCGGGATCGTGGTGGTGAGCTTCGGGTCCTCAGAGCTGCTGCGGGCCAACCTGGCCGCCATCGACCGAGCGCACCTGACCGCGGCGACGGTGGTCGTCGTCGACAACTGGACCACCGACGCGGAGCGTCGCGCCGTGCGGGCCCTGGCCGAGGCCGAGGGCTGGCTGGTGGAGGAACCGGCCAGCAACGCCGGGTTCGGTGCCGGTGTGAACCTCGGGGCCGCTCGGGCGCTCTCGTCGGGGTGCGATCGTCTGCTCGTCCTCAACCCCGACGTGTCCATCGACGCCCAGGCGATCGTCCGCCTCATCCGAGCCTCGGTGGACCACCCGGCCGCAGCGCTGTCGCCCCGCCTCGATCGCCCGGACGGGTCGGTGTGGTTCGCCGGGGGCCAGCTCGACCGAGCCACCGGGCTCACACGGACGCGGCCCGACGTCGTGCAGCAGGGTGAGGACCGGTGGCTGACGGCCGCCTGCCTGCTCGTCGATCGGGCGGCCTGGGAGCTCGTCGGTGGCTTCGACGAGCGCTACTTCCTGTACTGGGAGGACGTCGACCTCAGCCAGCGCCTGCTGGCCGCCGGTGGAGACCTCCGCGTCGTCCACGACGTCGTGGCCACCCACACCGTGGGGGGGACCCAGCGCTCGGTGGGCAAGTCACCCACCTACGCCCGCTACATGTGCCGCAACCGCCTGCTGTTCGCCGTCGACCACGCCGATCCGGCCGCCCGCCGCAGATGGCTGCGCCACGCCCCCCGGTACGCATGGCGGGTGATGACCCGCGACGGGCGGCGGATGGCCCTTCGGCACCCCGTCACTCCCTTGGCGGCCATCGGCGGCACCGTGGAGGGGGCCTGGCTCCTGCTGGCGCCCCGTCGGAGCCGCTGACGCCCCCGCAGGCGTCCGCTCCGTAGCCCCGCGCGTACGGATCGTCACGGTAGGTGGTGAAAGATGCCACATTGCCTCACAACGGGCTTTACCGGGACCGTCGGGGTGACCTATTGTCACTCTGCGTGGCGGAGGCGGACCGTCGCGCCGCACGATGCGAGCGATTCGAACAGCCCGGGCGGGCAGGAAGAGGACGGGCAGTGAGTTCCCCTGGAACGATCCAGAGACTGCGATCCCACGCCGTGAAGGCGTGGGTCGTCGGCGTGATCGCCCTGGCTGCACTCGGTGCCTGCTCGAGCGATGGCGATGCTGCGCCGCCGCGAAGCGAGACGACGGCTGCGCCCAGCGGACCGGACCCCATCAGCGTGACGGTGCCCACCACACCCGCTTCGGTGGCTGAGCCTGTGGCGCTCGACGCCACGGCGGACTTCGGCAACGGCGTGCTGGCCCGCCTCACCTCCGTGGAAGCGATCGATGCCGTCGCCAAGTTCCCGGGGGAGCGGAGCGGTCGGGGCCTCCGCATCGTCGTCGAGGTGGTCAACGACTCCGCCGCGCGGATCAACCTCGATGTCCTGCTGGTCGAGGTCACCGCAGCCGACGGGACGCCGGCCAACCTGCTGAGCGACACCGAGGATCGTGCCCTGGCCGGCGACCTGCCGGTGGGCGAGCGTCGCGAGGGCGCCTACGAGCTCACGCTCGACGTCGACGGCGCTGAGCAGATCTCCGTCGGCGTCCGCTTCACCCCTGACCTCCCGACCGTCGTCTTCGAGGGACCTCCCCCGCATGCCTGACCTCCGACCCGCAGCACGCACCGATCACCACCGCAACGCCCACGAAAGGCCCACCATGTTCACCCCCTCGCCCCGCCTGCGAGTTCGACGAGCCGCCCATTCCGTGCTCGCCATCGCGCTCACCCTCTCGGCCCTGGCCGTGGTGGAGCTGGCCGGGCCCAGCGTGGCGGAGGCGGCCGTTCCGCCGGTGGTCGACACCACCCCCGCGCAGGTCACCGTCGATCCGCTTCCCACCGTGCAGATCAACGGGGTGGTGTGGGACCAGGAGATCGTTGGCAACACCGTCTACGTCGCCGGTGAGTTCAGCCAGGCTCGTCCGGCCGGTGCTCCCCCGGGTGTGAACCAGACGCCGCGCTCGAACCTCCTGGCCTTCGACGTCACCACCGGTCAGCTCATCCAGGCCTTCGCTCCCACCGTCAACAACACCGTGAAGACGGTCGTGGCGGCGCCCGATGGCTCCCGGATCTACATCGGCGGCAACTTCACCAGCATCGACGGGATCAACCGCTACCGGATCGCCGCCCTCGACCCCACCACCGGTGCGGTGATCACCTCCTTCAACGCCGGGCTCGACTACCGAGTCAACGACATCGCGGCGACCGCCACGGCCGTCTACGTCGTGGGTGCCTTCAGCCAGGTCGGCTCGGAGCCTCGCGTTCGAATGGCCGCCTTCGCTCCGAGCAACGGGGCCTTGCTCGCCTGGGCCCCGTCGGCCGACCGAGAGGTCCACACCGTGGTCGTCAGCACCGATGGCAGCCGCGTGTTCGTGGGCGGCAAGTTCCTCAACATCAGCGGCGCCAGCGCCTACGGGATGGGCGCCCTCGATCCCACCACAGGCGCCCTCATCCCCTGGGCCGCCAACACCGTGATCAAGAACGGCGGACCCGACGGGGCGATCCTCGACATGCGCGCCTCTGGCGACGCCATCTACGGCGGCGGCTACACGTACGGCCGCTCGCAGGGCAACCTCGAGGGCGTCTTCCGGGCCAACGCCGCCACCGGTGCCATCGACTGGGTGGAGGACTGCCACGGCGACACCTACCAGATGGCGCCCGTGAACGGTCTCGTCTACAAGGCCACCCACGCCCACTACTGCGGCAACGTCGGTGGCATGCCGCAGAGCGACAACACCAACAACCAGTGGCATCACAACATGCGGAACGGGCTGGCCTTCCGGGATGCGGCGTCGGGCAACGCCCTGCGCGAGCAGTGGTCGTACCACAACTTCGAAGGGATGCCGGCACCGTCGCTCACCAACTGGTTCCCCGAGTTCGCTGGCGGCACCTTCACCGGCCTGGGCCAGTCGGCCTGGTCGGTGGAGGGCAACTCCGACTACGTGGTGTTCGGCGGCGAGTTCCCCAGCGTGAACGCCGTGGGCCAGCAGGGGATCGCCCGCTTCGCGGTGCGCCCCATCGCCCCGGGCAACAGCGGTCCGCGCCTGAGCAGCAACACGTTCCCGATCAAGGTCACCTCACCGGCCGCCGGACGGGTGCGCATCTCCTTCCCGGCCAACTACGACCGCGACGACGCGGTGCTCACCTATCGGATCACCCGCAACGGCACCACCATCCACACCATGCAGGCGGCGTCGACCTACTACGACCAGCCGACGCTGAGCTTCGTCGACTCGGGGCTCACGGCTGGCCAGTCCTACAGCTACCGGGTGACCGCCACCGACAACGACAACAACGCGGCGCAGAGCAACCTGATCCCGGTGACCGTCGCCGCCAGCGGCCCGTCCACCGCCTACGCCGACCGGATCATCGCCGACGGTCCGCGCATCTACTGGCGGCTCGGTGAGCCGTCCGGGCCCTCTGCCCAGGACTCGGCTGCCTTCCAGACCGGCACCGCCAACGACATGCAGTTCGGACGCCCCGGCGCCATCCTCGGCGACAGCGACACCGCTGTCAGCCCGAACTCGACCAGCAGCCGCATCGTGCAGCCGCCGTTCGTGAACTACGCCAACCAGAACGAGCGGCACCCGGTGGTGCACCAGCTCTCGGTGGAGGCGTGGTTCAAGACCTCCAGCACCCAAGGCGGACGCCTCCTGGGCTTCGGCAACAGCAACTCCGGCACCTCGTCGTCGAGCACCAGCGACCGGATGCTGTACGTGTCCAACAACGGACGGGTGCTGTTCGGCGTGCGGACGGCAGCCGAGCACACGGGGTACACGAGCTCCCGGCAGAACCGCACCATCGAATCGCCATCCGGTCTCAACGACGGGCAGTGGCACCACGTGGTCGGCACCCTCGCGGCCGACGGCATGCAGCTCTACGTGGACGGCGTGCGCGTGGCGTCACGAGACGACGTCAACAGCGGGCACGGCTACTACGGCTACTGGCGGGTCGGCGCCGACACCCTCTCGAACTGGACCGCTGCACCCTCCTCCACCCGGCTCAACGGCGACATCGACGAAGCCGCGGTGTACTACCACCAGCTGTCCGCTCCCCAGATCGCTGCCCACTACACGGCCAGCGGGCGCACCCCCGCGGTCACCCCGGCCCCGAGCGATGCCTACGGCGCCGCCGTGCAGGCCCTCGATCCGTACCTCTACTACCGCCTCGCCGAGCCCAGCGGCAGCGTGGCCAACGACTCCGGGATCCGCCAGCACACCGGCGACTACGCCGGATCGACCACCAAGGCCCAGCCGGGCGTGCTCGCTGGCAACGCCTCCGTGGCCTTCAACGGCAACGGCAGCGGCTCGGTGTCGAACCGGGATCGGCTCGACACCCCCGGCGAGCTCAGCCTGGAGACGTGGGTGAACACCACCACCACCTCCGGGGGCAAGCTCATCGGCTTCGGCAACAGCCGCACCGGCCTGTCCAGCACCTCGGATCGCCACGTGTACCTGCGAAACGACGGCCGGCCCGTCTTCGGGGTGGGCGGCAACAACCCCACCGAGATCACCGGTGCCACCGCCGTGAACGACGGGCAGTGGCACCACATCGTCGCCACCCTCGGGACAGGCGGCATGGCGCTCTACGTCGACGGCGCCCTCGTGGGGAGTGCCCCCAACGAGGTCGGCGGCTCCTACCGCGGCTACTGGCGCATCGGTGGCGACACCACGCCGGCGTCCTCCACCGCCGCCTACCTCACCGGCCGGCTCGACGAGACTGCGGTCTACGACCGTGTTCTCACCCCGGCCCAGGTGCTGCAGCACCTGCAGCTGGGCGGCGGCCAGGTCGCCAACGTGCCACCGACGGCCGCCTTCGGCGCCACCGCCGACTTCCTGTCGCTGACCTTCAACGGGTCGGCGTCGAACGACCCCGACGGGTCGATCGCCAGCTACGCCTGGAACTTCGGCGACGGCAACACCAGCTCCGGAGTCAGCCCCACCGCCACCCACGCCTACTCCCAGGCGGGCACCTACACGGTGACCCTCACGGTCACCGACAACAGCGGGGCCATCGGGCAGGTCAGCCACACCTACGACGTGGCGGCGCCCCCGCCTCCCAACTCCCCACCCACGGCCGCGTTCACCTTCGGGACCAGCGGCCTCCGCGTCGACGTGGACGGGTCGACATCGGGCGACAGCGACGGCACCGTCGCGTCCTACAGCTGGGCCTTCGGCGACGGTGGCACCGCCACTGGGCTCCTGGCCTCCCACGACTACGGCGCCGGCGGCACCTACACGGTCACCTTGACCGTGACCGACGACGACGGCGCCACGGGCACCACCACCCAGAACGTGACGGTCTCGGCACCTCCCGGGCCCGTCACCTACGCCGCCGACCAGTTCGGTCGGTCGGTCGGCAGCGGGTTCGGGTCAGCCGACACCGGCGGGCCATGGACGCTGCAGGGCTCGGCCGCCAACTACGCGGTGACCGGGGGCCAGGGCCAGCACCGCCTCGGCGGCGGCGGCTGGACCCTGGCCAGCTACCTCAACGGCGTCTCAGCCGACCAGGTGATCGCGTCGGTCGACGTGGCGTTCGACAAGGCACCGACAGGGGGCGGCATCTACTCGTCGCTGGTTGTCCGCCGGGTTGGCACGACGGAGTATCGCGTGACCCTGCGGGCCCTGCCCACCTCGACGACCCTCACGTTGTCCCGCGTCGTCAACGGCTCGAGCACCAACCTCAGCGCCGTCACCGTTCCCGGCCTCGTCTACACCCCTGGTGATGTCCTGCGGCTCCAGCTGCGAGCAGCCGGCAGCGGGACCACCGCCCTGGACGCGAGGGTCTGGAAGGTGGGCAACCCCCAGCCCACCGGCTGGGACGTCTCGGCCACTGACAGCACGGCCGCCCTCCAGGGTCCGGGTGGCGTCGGGCTGGTCACCTACCTCTCCGGCTCCACCACCAACGCCCCGGTGGTGGCCCTCTACGACGAGCTGCTGGTCACGGGGCTCTGATCAGCCGGGATCGCACGGGCCGCTGCGCCCGGGCGATCCCGAGGCAAGAGGACCAGCCCCACTGCTGCGCACACCTCGAGCCAGTTGCTCCCGATGGGGCCGAAGAGCATGAACCACATCGCCAGGGCGACGAGCAAGCAGGACGAGGTGGGCGCCGAGCGCTCGGCGATGGCGAAGCTCAGGCTTCGCACCAGGGCCACCACCACGGTCAACGCCAGCGCCAGGCCCCCCCAGCCGTAGGCCACCCAGAGATCAGCGGCGACGGAGTGCAGACGGAAGTGCCCCCCGAACATGTAGTTGTCGGCGTAGCCGCCGGCATCCACGTTGATCGAGGCCAGGCCACGCTTGCCGGTGACGACGTCCTGCCAGTTGGGGGCCACCCCCACCCCGTAGCCGGAGGGGTGGAGCTTGGCCAGCTCCCGGGTGGCGGCCCACTCCGGCCGTCCGCCGGCGATGAGCGATCCCGTGGTCTCGACCTGCTCGATCGACCGCTGTTGGACCTCCACGCCCAGGTACCCCCCTGTGAGGAGGGCGCTGGCCAGGTAGTAGAGGCCAGTGGCCAGGCCCAGGAACAAGAGGGCAGGGAACCACCGGGATCGACGACTCCGGGCCGTGGTCGATCCCGCCGGCCGGGCCTGCAGCATGGAGAGGGTGGCGGCCAGCACGCACAACCCGAAGTAGCTCCGCCCGTCGTCGAGCACCCCGAGCACCCCAAGCGCGACCACCAGGATCACGGCCAGCGCACGGCGGGGGTGTCGCTCGACGAGCCCCAGGACCACGAGCGTGGTGGGCAGGGCCAGGCCGTACTTCCAGCTCAGGGTTCCCGACGAGAGGCTGTGCAGGAGCGCACCTGTGCCGAACAGAGCCACCACCCGGGCCTGGGGCAGCTGGGTCCGCGCCCAGAGGAGGATGCCCACCGCACCCACCGACGACAGGAACAGGGCCAGCTCGTCGACGATGTCGCCCGTGCTGACCGCGTGATCGACCGACGAGATCTGGCTCAGCACGAGGCCGTTGGCAACGGCCACCACCACCAGTCCGAAGAACGCCGGTGCGAGGGCGTAGCGGCGCACCGAGCCCACCCACAAGGGCAGGAGGCCGAGCGCCACCGGGACCGTGGCCGAGATGTTGCCGGGGAGCGTGAGGTCCAGGCCGGCGAGGACGACCGAGCCGTGGACGATGAGGAGCGTTGCCCGCTGGTAGGGATCGCGGCCGACGTACCGCAGCGGAGCGCCCGCACCGCGCTCGAGGGTCTCCACCATCATCAGGTGATCATCGGCGAACCAGGCCGCCTCGCATGAGGAGCGACGCTATCCCCACCGGGGCACCGGCCGGCAGCAGCCCGGGGGCTACCCTCGACGAACACCCAGCCTGGAGGAGCAAGATCAGCAGCGGCGGAGGCACCGACTCGATCACCGTCGTGTTCCCGCAAGGACGCGGCGTGCCCCGCTGGCGGGATCGGGGCGCCGAGAGCCCGGTGCCGAACGAGTGGCCCTACGGGCTCGACCAGCTCGGCGCCGGCGACGCCGAGGTGGGATCGGTGGAGGTCCCCCCGCTAGGCCCGGTGCGTCAACGACTGGGTGCGACCGTGGGCCTCCCACGGTCCCGCGGCGCTGGGGTGGCGCTCACGTGGGACGAGGTCACCGCTCCGGCCATGTTGGCGCATGTCCCGGCCTCCCGTCGCTACTGCGGTGTCATCTGGGCGACGGACGAGATCGGTGGGCGACCCACCCACCTCGACCGCCTGGTCCGGCGCGCGCTCGGCGCCATGGACGGGCTGTGGGTGCTGTCCCGGCCCCAAGCGGCGGCCGTCCGAGAGTGGTTGGGACCGTCGTCGCCACCCGTGCACCACCTGCCCTTCGGCGTCGACTCCGCCTTCTACGCGGCCACGCCCTTCCCCGAGCGCCCCCTGGTGGCGAGCGTCGGCGGCGACCGGGACCGCGATCCGGAGACGCTGTTGGCGGCGGCCGAGCTGGTGGTCCGAGCCAGGCCAGAGGTGGAGTTCGTCGTCCAGTCGCGAACGGAGCAGGCGGCTCCTCGCGGGGTGACCAAGGTCGAGAGCCTGCGCCACGACGAGGTGAGGCACCTGCTCGCCCGAGCTCAGGTGGTGGCCTTGGCCACCCGGTACAACCTGCACGCCTCCGGGATGACGGTGGCCCTGGAGGCGATGTCCGCCGCTCGACCGGTGGTGGCGAGCGACACGCCGGGCATGGACGACTACATCGTGCCCGGCCGCACCGGGCACCTCGTCCCGTCGGGCGACGCGGGCGCCATGGCGCAACGGGTGCTGGAGCTGCTCGACTCACCCGACCAGGCCGCGGCGCTGGGACGCCAAGGACGAGCCCACGTCGAGGCCAGCCACACCACCCGCACGATGTGCGACGCCCTGCTCGACATCATCGGCGCGGCCTCGGCGGATCCGTAGCCGTGACCGCCCACCGACCCGAGGCCCCGGCCCGACACGTCCGCCTGTACGCCACCCTTCGCAGCGCCCATCTCGAACGGGCCCACGAGCTTCCGCCGGCCACCATCGTCTACGTCAACCAGCGGTACGACTTCGACGAGGCGCTCACCGAGGGCCTCGATCTCGTCCGAACCACTCCAGCCGGGGCGGCGCGGCTGCTGGCACAGCGCCGCGTCGACGTCCTTGAGGTCAACGAGCCCCTGATGGTGGCGGGCCTGTCGATGAGCTCGCTCGCGACCTTGGTGGTGCGGTTGCGAGGCGGGGTCACCCGGAACCGGACGCGGATCGTGACCTACGCCATCGGCAACGCCGACCCCTGGGCCGGCCCCGCGCTGAGCACGGCGCGGGCTCGGGCGCGGCGGCGGCTGGATCGCTGGGCCGCCGGGTGGCTCTGGCGACGACTCGACAGGATCTGCTTCGGGACACCGGCCGCCCGCGACGCCTACCGGGCCCTCCTCTCCGGCGGGCGCGTCAGCGAGGCCCTGATCCTCGCCCTGCCCAGGCCGCTCGAGGCGGGTGGCGCCACCGCCGATCCCCACAGCGTGGTGTTCCTCGGAGACCTGAGCCCGCGCAAGGGCTTCGACCGGGTGCTGGAGGCCTGGCCGCTGGTCCGGCAGGCCGTGCCCGATGCCCGTTTGCGGGTGCTGGGCAAAGGCTCGTTGGAGGCCCTCGCTGGGGAGGCCGCCGCCTCCGACGAGACGGTCACGTCGATGATCGACCCGCCGCGCCCGCAGATCCGGGACGCCCTGCGCCGATCGCAGGTCTTGGTCCTCCCGTCGCAGCCCACGGCAACCTGGCGCGAGCAGGTGGGCCTGCCGATCGTGGAGGGCTTAGCGGCCGGCTGCGCGATCGTGACCACCAGCGAGACCGGCCTGGCGCCCTGGCTGCTCGAGCACGGGCACAGCGTGGTCCCTCCGGGGTGCGCCCCCGAGGTGCTGGCCGACGCTGTCGTCGCCCAGCTGACGGCGGCCCGACCGGCCGACGAGATCGCCCGCTCCCTGCCCGCCGTGGACGGGCGCCTGGCCGCCGACGCCTTCCTGTTCGAGGGTTCGACGCACGACAGCGGTCCAGCCGATGGGTGACGGGCCCCCCGGCCCGGCCCGGCCGTCCCCGCTGCGTCGGGTCGCCGGCGCGGTGCGGGATCCGCGAGAGGCTCGCTTCCGGCTCGCCACCCGGCTCTGGATGGCCTGGTTGGCGCTGCTCAACCGATGGCGCCGCCGGAGCGTGCTCGGCTCGGCCGACGTCACCGTCAACCTCACCACCTACGGCCACCGCATCCCCACCGTCTTCTACGCCATCGAGTCGATCGCCCGGGGCCGGGCCCGTCCGTCGCGGCTCATCCTGTGGCTGGACGACGCCACCGCTTTGGCCCGTCCGCCTGCCGCGCTCCGACGGCTGCAGAAGCGCGGGCTGGAGATCCTCCCCACCCCGGACTACGGGCCGCACAAGAAGCAGTTCCCCTACGCCTCGAGCAGGACCGACCACACGGGCCCGCTCATCGTCTGCGACGACGACACCCTCTACCCGCGTTGGTGGCTCGAAGGCCTCGTCCGCGCCCATCAGGAGGCTCCCGACCACCTGCACGGCTACCGCGCCCATCGCATGGCACTGGACGACGACGGCATCGGGCCCTACTCGGACTGGGTCCCCGCCGAGAGCGGTGTGGCGTCGTTCCGGGTCTTCGCCACCGGGATGGGAGGCGTCCTCCTCCCCCCGGCCGTGCTCGACGCCCTCCGAGCCGAAGGAGACGCCTTCTTGCAGGCGGCACCACGAGCCGACGACGTGTGGGTGCACGCGGTCGCCGTCCGGGCCGGCGTGCGCACGAACCAGGTGCCCGCCCCGTCTCGCGAGTTCCGCCAGATCCCGGGCACGCAGCGCAGCACCCTGTATGGGGAGAACGTGCGCCGGGGGGGCAACGACGCCCAGATCCAGCAGACCTACGGCCCCGCCGACGTGGCCCGGATCCGGGCCGACGCCGCTGGCGGCGGATCGGCACCCTCGCCCCTTCCGCTGTTGCTCGCCGACGAGCTGACACCACCGGCGGCCCGCCGGCCGCCGTCGCTCGCCGACAACATGCTCATCACCTTCCTGGGCAACCTGCTCCCACCGATGGCGCTGATCATCACCGGGCCGATCGTCGCCAACGCCCTGGGGGTCTTCGGCCGGGGCCAGGTGGCAGCCGGGCAGGCGCCACTGGGCCTGGTCACGACCCTTGTGACCTTCGGCATCCAAGAGGCGCTCACCTACGCGGTGGCCGTGTCGCCGGTGGTGGCCCGCTACGCCGCCCGGCGGGCTGCCTTGGTGCTGGCCATCACCGGCGCCTTCGGGACGCTCGGCATCATCTCCCTGAGCGGCGTGCTCAGCCAGGGGAACGCCGACACCCAGCGGCTCATCGTGATCGCCTCGTTCGCCGTCATCCCGAGCCTGCTGATCGGCGTGGCTCGCGGCATCGCCGCCGCCACCCAGCAGTGGAAGCTCATCGCCCTGGAGCGCGCCAGCGCCTCGTTCCTGCGGCTGGCCCTGATCGTGGCGCTGGCGGCGACAGGCCGGCTGACGCCGCTGGCCGCCACGCTCGTCGTGGCGGCCACCCCCCTCTTCGGGGCGCTCGCCTACCTTCGGCTCCCGGCCCGGATCCCGCCGAAGGTGCAGGGCGAGGTCCACGAGGCGGCTCGACTGCGCAACCTGCTCGGGTACGGCACCCGGATCTGGATCGGCTCCCTGTCGGGCATCCTCCTCCTGCGGGTCGACCAGACGCTCATGTCCGCCCTCACCACCGCAGATGAGCTCGGCCTCTATGTGGTGGCGGTGAGCCTCGGGGAGCTTCCCCTGATGATCAACTCAGCGGTGCGGGACGTCACCTTCGCCACCGACGCGGCCGAGCGACGCGACGACCGGCTGGCGGCGTCGGCTCGGATCTCCAGTGCCGCCAGCGCGGTGGCCGGGCTGGGCCTCGGCATCGCCATGGTCTGGCTCCTGCCACTGCTCTACGGCGAGGACTTCCGACCGGCGGTGCCCGTGGCGGCCGTCCTCCTCGTCGCCGTCGTCCTCGGCACCCCCGGCTCCATCGGGGGCGCCGGGCTGAGCGCGCGAGGACGACCAGGGCTTCGGAGCGCGTCGCTGCTGATCGCGTGCATCCTCAACATCGGGCTGGTGTTCCTGCTGGTGCCCCGTTTCGGTGCCTTGGGGGCGGCGTGGGCCACCCTGGTCGGGAACCTGGTGTCAGCCAACCTCAACCTCCTCTTCCTGCAGCGCATCTCCGAGCTGCGCGCCCGTGACTTCTACGGCTTGCGCGGCACCGACGTGCGAACGGCGGTGGGCTTCCTCGAGCGAACGGTGCTGGGGCGAGCGCTCCGGCTCATCCCGGGTCGGGGCCCATGACCGGGGGCCGACCCCGGGCGGCGTCGCGGGCCCGCTCGTAGGCCTGCACGTGGGCGGCGGCCGACTGCGGCCAGTCGCGGGCGCTCAGGTCGGGCCGGCCTTCGGGTGGGGGGGAGGCCAGCGCCTGTTCCAGCACGTCGGCGTCCACGGTGCCGTCATAGGTGAGGACCCACCCTGGCCCGACCTCCTGGGCCAGCGCCAGGGTCGAGGGGCTGGCAGGCACCAGCACGCGCCGCCGAAGCGACAGCGCGAGGAGCAGCGCTCCAGAGCTGTGCATCTCCCGGTAGGGCAGCACGACCAGGTCGGCGGCCCCGATCTCAGCGACCAGGTCGGCGTCGTCGACGTACTCGAGGCGCAGGCGCACCCGCGGATCATGGGCCGCAGCGGTGCGAACGGCCTCTCCGAGCTCCGGATCGCTGACGCTTCCGGCCACCAAGAGGCGTCGGTCATCGCCGGCGACCTCGGCGAAGGCAGCGAGGAGGGCTTCCACTCCCTTGTACGGCCGGATGAGCCCGAAGTAGACGAGCCGCCCGGGGCTCGAGGGTGGGACCTCCTGGCCGGCGAACCAGTCGATGTAGTGGCCATGGGGGATGAGCGCCGAGGGGTCGCTGCGGGAACCGGGGGTGTGCCCGAGCAGGGTGATCCAGAGGGTCGTCCACCGCTCGCAGAGATCGATCAACCGCTGTTCGATCCGTGGTCCTGCATCGTGGGGGCTGGTGTTGTGGACCGTTCGGACGAGGGCGGCGCGTCCGATCCGCAATCGGAGCAGCAGCGCGGCGAAGAGCAGTCGGCGACCCACTCGCCCGAGTGGGCGCTCGCTCCGCAGGAGGACCTCGGGCCAGTGGACGTGCAGGACGTCGTACCGGCCGAAGAGGGCACGGCGCCACGTGAAGGTACGGACGTCGATCAGGGACGAGAGCTCGCCCAGGAGCTGCGTCAGGTACGGGTTGGTGGTGGGCCGGGGCGTCCGGAACGACTGCAGGACCACCAGGTCGGCTCGTCGACCGAGCCATCGGTCCTGGTCCATGTGGTCATTCCCCTCGTCGGTCGCGTTCCTGGCATCCTGACGGTTCGGGGCCCGTCGTAGACTGTCGTTCCTGACAAAGGATGGTCATGGATCTGCACCAGTATCTCCAAGCCCTCAGGAAGTTCTGGTGGGTGATTCTGATCCCCACCGTGTTCGCAGGGATCTCTGGTGCGTATCAGGCGTCCAACGTCGTCCCCAAGTTCCAGGCCTCGGTCACCTTCTTCGTCACCACTGCTGGCGACGACACCACCTCGGCCGCCGTCCAGGGCGACCAGTTCGCGCAGCGGCGCGTGAACTCCTACGTAGCGCTCCTGCGGACCGACCGGCTGGCCGAGATGGTCCTGGAGACGTCGGGCCTCGACCTTCCCGCTGGTCAGATCCGCGGCATGATCGGGGGCAGCGGCGACGTCGACACCGTCCTGCTCACGGCCACCGCCACCTCCACGTCTCGCGCGCTGGCCATGGCGGTGGCCGATGCTGTGGCCGTCGACTTCGTCAGGCTGGTCGACGAGGTGGAGACCTCGGGCGTGGACTCGGCATCGGTGGACCTCGAGGTCGTCTCGGGTCCTTCGGTGAAGCAGCTGCCCGTGCGGACGAGGCTGACCGTCGCCCTGCGAGCCGCCTTCGGCGCCTTCCTGGGCCTCGTGGCCGCCCTCCTGCTCGAGCTGCGCGACACCACGGTCCGCTCCGAGGACCAGGTGACCGGGCTGGCCAGCAGCCCAGTCCTCGGCCGCATCCCCTTCGACCGTCGGGTGCGAGCGGCTCCGCTCCTCGTGGAGGTCGACAACCAATCCCCGTTGGCCGAGTCCTTCAGACAGCTGCGCACCAACCTCCAGTTCCTCGATGTCACCCGTCTGGCCCAAGTGGTGGTGGTGACGTCCTCAGTGGCCGACGAAGGCAAGTCGATCACCGCATCCAACCTGGCCATGAGCCTGGTCGCCAACAACTCGAGGGTGCTGCTCATCGAAGCTGATCTGCGCCGTCCCACGGTGTCCGATCACTTCGACATCGATCGGTCGCACGGCCTCACCGACGTGCTGGCCGGTCAGGTGGAGCTCGACGACGTGCTCCACCAGTGGACGGCCAACGGCTTGTACATCCTCCCGAGCGGGCCGCTCCCGCCGAACCCGTCCGAGCTCCTCGGGAGCTCGGCGATGCGGCGCCTGATCGAGCGGCTGCGCTCCCAGTTCGACGTCGTCATCCTCGACACCCCGCCGTTGCTCCCCGTGTCCGACGGGGCCGTCGCGGCGGCGTGGGCCGACGGCGTGATCCTCGTCGTGCGCAGCGGGAAGACCACGCGACACGAGCTGTCCCAGGCCGTGCGATCCTTGGAAGCGGTCAACGCCCGGGTCCTGGGTGCGGTCATGACGATGACCGCCACCGGACGCCGCGGCGGCTACGAGCCCTACGGCCGTCGTTCGGAGGAGAAGGCGGCGCCATGGCAGGCGGTGGTGGCCGCCGTACGCCGGGTCCTCTCCGCTGAGGCTGCGTACGGCCGGCCGCACGGCTCCGGCCAGCACGACGACGCCGGAACGCCGACGCCCGCCGGTCGGCCTCCCGACCAGGACCGAGCGTTCGACCGGGGCACGCAGACCCCGACTGGCCCACCCGCCTCCGACCCCGCGAGCAGCTACCGATCGCATCGGAGCCCGGCGGCGGCGACCCGAATGCACGCGACGAGCAGTCGAGCGGCCGGCCGCCGGCCTCGGGCCCGGTCCGGCCGGACGGAGACGGCGAGCGGGTCGTGCCCACCGCTCCACCTCCTGTGGTCGCGCCATCCGCCGTGACGGCGTCATCGGGTGAGCGGTTGTCCGAGCTCCTGGCCAAGCGCGACGACGAGCAGCGCGCGGCCGAGCTGTTCGACCACGAGGTCGACGACGAGGTGGCCGTTGGCAGCATGGGCGGGCCGCTCGACGAGGACGAGCGACCCCGCGACGGTGACCTCCGTCCGGACTGGTCGTGGCGCGACGACCCCTCCGGGCCCTGACCGATCCCCTGGTCAGGCGGGATCGTCTCGTCGGCGCCCCGTCACCTCGCGGCGGCGACTGTGCCCGCTGACCAGGCGCTGGGCCAGCTCCTCGTAGCCGGCGGCCACGTCGTCCCAGCGATACGACGTCTGCACCCTGGTGCGGTGGGCGGACCCGAGCGATGCGCAGGATGCCGGGTCGGCTTCGGCCCGCTCGACGAATGCTGAGAGCTCGGAGGAGGTCCCGAAGAGCTGGGCCCCCTCGCCGAGGACCTCTCGGTTGAAGACGACGTCGAAGGCGGCCACGGCCGTCCCCGCCCCCATGGCTCGCAGCAGCGAGGGGTTGGTCCCGCCCACCGAGTGCCCGTGCAGGTAGAGGAGGGCGTGGGCATAGAGCTGGTCGAGCTGTTGCTGGTCCCACACCGGGCCGACGAAGCGGATGCGGGGGTCACCTTCGGCGGCGGCATGGATGGCTGCAGTGTGCGCATCCCCGTAGGGCGCGGTGCCGACCACCACGAGGGGGAGGGTGGCGCGGCTGGCTCGGTAGCCCCGGACCATCAGGTCGATGTGGTTCTCCGGTTCGAAGCGAGCCACCACGAGGTGGAACCGACCAGCCTCGAGGCCCATGGCGCCCAGCTTGTCGTCGGCGGTCTGCTCCAGCACCGGCGCCCCGTAGGTGAGGAGCTCTGTCGTGGCACCGAACGTGTCGCGGTAGTACGAGGCGATGCCTCCGGCGTCGGCGATCAGCGCGTCGGCCCAACGGACCGCCAACGACTCGGCCGACCGGTAGTACCGCCTCCCGGTGCCACTCCACTTGGCCCGCTTCCACTCCAACCCGTCGACGTGCACGGCCACCGGCACGCCTCGCCGGCGGATGACGGGCAGGAAGACCGAGTTGGCCGAGTTGAAGAGGAAGACCACGTCGTGGCGGGGCCGGAGCCGGGTGTGGAGGGCGGCCAGGGCCGAGTGGGTGAGGGTCTCGAGCGAGCGGGCTCGCACAGCCGGGAGCGTGTGGAGCCGCATGCCGAGGTGCTGCTCGGGGTCGACCGCCTCCCCGGACTGACCGCGCCGGCAGTACACGGTGACCTCGTGGCCGCGCTCGACCAACCGTCGCCCGATCTCCTCGACGGCGGTCTCGAAGCCGCCGTAGTGGGCCGGAACCCCGCGGGTTCCGAGCAGGCACAGGCGGAGCGGCCGGTTCTGCGCAGCGCCGTTCACCGGCGCCAGGGTAGTGATCGCCCGGGCTCCGCCGGGTTGGGCACCGGGCCAGCCCGCCGTGGGGCCCACCTACACTCGGTTCGGGCGCGAAGACTGCTGAGAGGTGGGACGTGACAGGCGTGCACGGCGGAGGGCGAGCGCGGGCGGCGGTGGCGGGTGCCGCTGCTGCGGCCACCTCCCTCGCCTGGGCGTGGCACCCCTCGTTCTGGACCGACGAGGAGGCGACCCTCAGCACCGCTCGTCGCAGCTTCTCGGACCTGTGGCGGATGCTCGGGAACATCGAGCTCGTCAGCGGTCTCTACGGGGCGCTGATGCACGTGTGGATCGACGTGGCGGGGACATCGGAGCTGCTGCTGCGGCTTCCCAGCGCCATGGCGGTGGGTGTGGCGGGTGCGTGCACCTACTTGGTGGGGCTTCGCCTGGGGGGTGCTCGCCTCGCCCTCTGGGGCGCGCTGACCTTCGCCCTGCTTCCTCGCGTGTTCTGGGCCGGGGCCGAGGCCCGGCCCTACGCGCTGACCGTGGTCCTCGCCGCGGCCGCCACGCTGGCGCTGTTGGCCGCCCTCGACAGGGGAACGCGCGCCGCGTGGATCGGCTACTCGGTTCTCCTGGTCCTCGGGATCCTCAGCAACGTCTACGTGGGGCTGGTCATCGGTGCCCACCTCGTCAGCGTCCTAGCGGACCGGACGGTCACCCGAGCACAGCGCATCACCTGGTTCCGCGCTGCCGCCGTCGCCGCGGTCATCGTGCTGCCGTTCCTGGCCGCCGCCTCCCAGCAGACCGGGCAGCTCGGTGCCCGCGAGTTCGGGCCGCGCCAGATCGTCCAGAACGTCGGCATCAACCAGTGGTTCCTGGGCGACACCCCGACGCTCACGACCGGAGCGGGATCCACCCAGGTGGAGGCCGGCGACCTGGCCACGTGGTGGGCCCCAGCGGCGGTGGTCCTGGCGGCGGCCGGCTGGATGCTCGTCTTGGCAGGGCTGCGCCGGTCGGGCTCCCTGCCCGGTGTCGACCCTCGTGGGCGCTCGCCGGTCGCCTGGTGCCTGCCGTGGCTGGTGGTGCCCACCACGGTCATCGTCGCCTACTCGCTCGTCACGTCCACCTACAGCGCCCGGTACACGTCCTTCGCCTCGCCGGCCATGGCGCTACTCATCGCCTTCGGTCTCCTGGCGGTCCCCGTCAAGGCGAGGGTGGCGGCGCTCGCCGTCCTCGTGCTGGCCGCTGTGCCCGTGTTCGCGTCGCAACGCCAGGTGTACGGCAAGAACAGCAGCGACTGGGTCAGGGTCGCCGAGGTCGTCGAGGAGGGCGCCGAGCCGGGGGACGGCGTGTACTTCGCGCCTCGCTACGACGTGCCCGGACCGATCGTCCAGCGCACGACCCGAGGGATCCGCAACGTCTACCCGGATGCCTTCGCCGGGCTGGTGGACCTCACGCTCATCGAGACCCCGGAGTCGGCCGCCGATCTGACCGGTCGCTCTCGACGGCTCCGGGCCAGCGGGGAGCAGCTGGCGACCCTCGAGGTGCTCTGGGTGATCCGCCGCGTCGACTACCCACCGGAGCGGGCGGAGGAGGACGACGACCTGCTGGTCGACGCTGGCTTCGAGCCGACGCTTCGCTGGGACGGCCCGCTCGACGTCGTCCTGCGATTCGAGCGGGCCGACCCAGCTGGCTAGCGAGCGTGGGTCAGGGTCTCCCAGGACATGTGGAGCGCCGGACCGCTGGGCCGCAGGCGCTCCACCAGACGCTTGGTCTGGGGCATGGCCACCCCCCGGGCGGCGTAGTGCGCGTGCGCCACCTCCCAGCCCGCCCGGTAGGCCACCCCACCGACGGTGAAGGTGGAGCCCACCCATCCTGTGGGTCGCCAGGTGCTCGGGGGCTGGGCCCCGTTCAGCGCAGCCACCTTGTCCAGGTACTCGTTGATGTAGGCGGCGTTCCGCTCGTAGCCCGGCCATGATCCGGGTCCGCTCCTCGCCGAAGAGGTCCACGCCCTGGAGAGCGGCGGTCTGGGCGCCGTTGGACATCGCCCCCAGCCCCATGGCCATGTGGCTGAGGTCGCGCAGCGTCTCACCTTGCAACCCCTCGACGAAGGAGGTCGGGTTGTACCAGAGCGTCTTGATCTTGTCGGGGGTGTCGTAGCCCTTGTTGG
Source organism: uncultured Microthrixaceae bacterium (assembly GCA_963795165.1). Taxonomy (GTDB): domain Bacteria; phylum Actinomycetota; class Acidimicrobiia; order Acidimicrobiales; family VFJN01; genus VFJN01. Next base: position 2,453,391 of record CAWCGT010000001.1, read on the forward strand.
GGGTGAAGGGGTAAGGCCCATCGGAGGGGATGTAGATGGTGGTGGGGACCTTCGAGCGCCACATGGCGACGCCGGCGTCGAAGGTGCCACGGTCGTTGGTGAACACGCCGATGTTGATCGTCGCCTCGGCGAAGGTCATCAGCCAGTTGGCGCCGCTGGTCCAGCCAGTGATGACGAGCGGGGCGAAACTCGTCGTGCAGCATCCGCTCGAACTGAGCGACCTCGGCGCCAGACCAGCCGGCGTTGCTGTACCGGATGATCTCGCCGGCCCGGGCGAGCAGGGCACCGCTCCATCCAGCCACCAGCTTGCCGTTGGCCCACACCTGCCCGTTGTTGTCGATCCGCCGCGGCTGGTCGAACTTGATCTCGGTGAGGGTCGAGGACCAGGCGTTCATGATCTGGATCGCCTTGTCGGCATGGGCCTGGTTGCCCGAGTAGTACCAGAGCAGGGCGTGGGTGTAGGCGGCCCGTGCGTCGTCGGGCAGCTCCACCGATCCGGCCTCCTTGCAGGCCGAGCTCGGGGTGAGCGGCGATGTACGCGCTCGTCCCTGAGGTTGGCGCCCGCACCTCGGGCACCGGGGCGGGCGGGTAGGAGAGCGAGGAGAACCGGTGGGTGCCAGGACGGGTGGCCGTCCCCACCGTGCCCCCCGACGTCAGCACCTTGTCGTAGGCGCCCTTCCACGGCTGCTGTCCGGCGGCCACCTTGGCCCGGACCAGGTCGAGGTCCCCTTGGCCCACCAGCACCCCGGGGTGCACGAAGCCCGTGGTCGGCACAGGCGGGACGGCCACGGTCGTGGTGGTGGTCGGCGCCACGGTGGTGGGCACCGTGGAGGTGGTCGTCGGGGCCACCGTGGTGGTGGTCGGCCGCACCGTGGTGGTGGTGCGACGGGGCGCTGGCGCCGGCTTGGAGGTCTTGGCTGCGGTGAGCGGTGGGGCAGGCTGGCAGGCAGCGAGTGCGAACACCGCCGCGACCAACGCCCCCCGCAAGACGTTGGGCTTCCTGGTGCGGGTCATGTCGTCGCGTATCGGATGTCGGCGTGCCGCACTTGAGCGTTCTGCCCACGCAGAGCGCTCGCACCCGCCCGTGATGCCAGCGATCGTCTGGCAGCTCATGTGCCGAATGTGCACTATGCGTGGTTCGCGGCGCGCAGCGCTCGGCGTCCGATCGTGCCGCGACATCCCGGGTCCTCGTGCTCCGGTAACGTCGCTCCCCGTGCCTGCGACGATCATCGTCGGAACCCAGTGGGGTGACGAGGGCAAGGGGCGGTTCACCGACCTCTTCGCCAAGGAGATGCACCTGGTGGTGCGCTACCAGGGCGGGCACAACGCTGGCCACACGCTGGTGGTGGACGGCGAGACGTTCGCCCTGCAGCTCATCCCCAGCGGCGTCCTCTACGTCGCACATCACGCCCGTCATCGGCAACGGCGTGGTGGTCGATCCGTCCGTGCTCCTCTCCGAGGTGGCGATGCTCGAGGGCCGTGGCATCGACTGCTCGCGGCTGAAGGTGTCGGGGAACGCCCACCTGATCCTCCCGTACCATCAGCTCATCGACCGGGTGACCGAGCGGCACCTGGGCAAGAACGCCCTGGGCACCACCAAGCGGGGGATCGGTCCGGCCTACGCCGACAAGGCGGCCCGGGTGGGCATCCGGGTGCAGGACCTCTACGACCCGAAGATCTTCCGGGAGAAGCTCTCGCTCGTCCTCAAGGACAAGGCGCCGATGCTGGCCAAGGTCTACAACCAGCTGTCGCCCTCCGTGGATGAGATCGCGGAGGTCTACCTCGACGACCTCGCACCCCGGATGCAGCCCTACGTCGCCGACACGGTGAACCTGGTGCACGAGGCGCTCGAGGCCGGGCAGCACGTGCTGTTCGAGGGAGCGCAGGCGACCTTCCTCGACCTCGACCACGGGACCTATCCCTTCGTCACCTCGTCCAACCCGATCGCCGGCGGCGCCTGCCCGGGTGCGGGGGTGGGTCCTCGGCACATCGACCGCGTGGTCGGGGTGGCCAAGGCCTACGTGACCCGCGTCGGCGCCGGGCCCTTCCCCACCGAGCTCTTCGGCGACGTCGGCGATGCCCTCGTCGAGCGGGGCCACGAGTTCGGCACCAACACCGGGCGCCAGCGGCGGCCCGGTTGGTTCGACGCCGTGATGCTCCGCCACGCCGTGCGGCTCAACTCGCTCTCAGAGCTCGCCATCACCAAGCTCGATGTGCTCGACGCCTTCGACGAGGTGAAGGTGTGCGTGGCCTACGAGGTCGACGGCCAGCGTCTGACGTACCTGCCCGACAACCAGTCGCTCCTCCATCGGGTCACGCCGGTCTACGAGACCTTCCCCGGATGGAACGAGGAGCTGACCGAGGCCACCGAGCCAGGGCACCTGCCGGCCAAGGCCCACGACTACATCGCATTCCTCGAGGACCAGGTCGGCGTGCCCATCCGCCTCCTCGGCGTCGGCCCGGGCCGCGATCAGTACGTCCAGCTGTCGGCCTAGGGGACGTCGGTGCCGTACGTCGGCATCAGTATCGGCGACGGAGGTCCACTGGGTGAGCACACCTCGAACGTCGCTCGACGGATCGAGCGCGTGGAGGCTGCGTGTCAGGTGCACGGTCGAGCGCATGCTCGATGCGGTGGTCGCCGGCCCTGGACGCGAATGTCGAGGCGCTACGGTGCCGCCGAGCCGGGGTGGCGTCGCGGATGTCGGCCAGTACCGAACGTCGCCCGATCGAGGTCGCCGGTGGTGGTCGGGGCGGGGGACCTCGATGCCGGCTCGTCCGTTCACCCGGACGGCGCGCTCTGACATCGCCGCTCGCTGAACGCAGGTGCTGGAGCACGTAGCCTCGACGACGGCCGTGGGCCAGCGGGAGGTGCGAAGCGGCTGCGTCGGCGCCGGGGCGGAGACGGTGGCCGTGTACGCGGCCAGTCGCCGGTGGTACCCGTGCGGAGACGCACGGCGGTCGACGGCGGCCACGGGAGGAACGGTCTCGATGTTCGTGCCCTTCGTCGCCGTGCGTGCCGCTGCGCGGTCGGCGAGCGCCTGTTCACGTATCGGGCGCCGCAACTATGGCCCTGGGCGCTGCGGGCACTCGTCACGGCGGTCGGGCGTGCGCAGGCGACGCGGGACCGGTTACGTGGGGCAGACCTTCAGGCACATCTCGGGGACGGTGTCGCACGGTAGGCAGAGTGCGGCACGCCTAGGCGCCGGGTGGGCTTCGGACGTCGAGCGTGTGCCCGGGCACGGTCTTCGACTGTCAGCCAGGAGGTTCTCGCCGTCCCTGCCGTGACCGCGGGGATTCTCGCCGACGACAGCGATTGCGCAGGATGGCGCCATGCGGGTTGTCGTCGTCGGGTCGGGGGGACGGGAGGCCTGCCTGGCGCATGTGCTGGCTCGGACGGCCGACGTCGTCGTGACGCCGGGCAACCCTGGCATCCCGGGCTCGGTCGCCACGCCGCCGGAGGACCTCGACGCCGACCTGTTCGTGATCGGACCCGAGCAGCCGCTGGTCGACGGGCTGGCCGACCGGCTTCGAGCCCAGGGCAAGCGCGTGTTCGGCCCAGGGGCCGACGGCGCCCGTCTGGAGGGGTCCAAGGCGTACATGAAGGAGCTGGTCCAAGCGGCCGGCGTGCCGACCGCCGGATACGGCGCCTTCGACGACCGCCGAGCCGGCTGTGGCGCTTCCTGCGGAAGCTGCCCACCGCCCTACGTCGTCAAGACCGACGGCCTGGCGGCCGGCAAGGGGGTGCTCGTCACCAACGACCTGGCCGAGGCCGAGGCCGACGTGCGCGCCAAGCTGTCGGGCGACGCCTTCGGCGTCGCCGGCCGCACGGTGGTGATCGAGGAGGGGATGCGGGGCCCCGAGGTCTCCGTGTTCGCCGTCTGCGACGGCCAGCGGGCGGTGGCGCTGGCACCCGGCCCAGGACTTCAAGCGGGTGGGCGACGGCGACCTCGGGCCCAACACCGGCGGCATGGGCGCCTACTGCCCGCTGCCGTGGCTCGACGGACGGGCTTCGCCGACGACGTGATCGACCGGTTCGTGCAGCCCACCCTTGCCGAGCTGCGGCGACGCGGCATCGACTACCGCGGCGTCCTCTACACCGGGCTCATGGTCACCGACGGACGGCCCCAAGCTGGTGGAGTTCAACGTCCGCTTCGGCGACCCCGACAGCCAGGTGGTGCTCCTGCGGCTCACCTCCGACCTCGCCGCCCTGTTGGCCGCCGCCGCCGACGGGCGGCTACGGCGAGGTGCCCACCTACGGACGGGACGCTCGGCTGTGCTGGTGGTGGCGGCGGCCGAGGGCTACCCCGCCGCCGTTCGGAGGGGCGACCGGATCGACGGTCTGGAGGCCGCGCGGCGGGTCGACGGCGCCACGGTGCTCTGCGCTGGCGTCGCCGCCGACGACGCTGGCCAGCCTGATCACCGCCGGCGGACGGGTGCTCGATGTGGTGGGGCGGGCCCCGACCTCGCCACCGCCCGCCAGCGGGCCTACACAGCCGTCGGCCACCTCCAGTGGCCGGGGATCCACCATCCGAACCGACATCGCCAACGAGGTGCTCACATGACGTACAAGGTCGCCATCCTGATGGGCTCGCCCAACGACAAGGACAAGATGCAGCCCGCCGCTGACACCCTGCAGCGCTTCGGGATCGAGGCCGACGTGCGGGTGCACGGCGCGCATCGCACGCCCGCCAAGGTCGCCGAGCTGGCCGCCACCGCGCGCGAGGACGGCTACAGCGCGTTCATCTGCGGGGCGGGCATGGCCGCCCACCTGGCCGGGGCGGTGGCCGCACAGACCACCCTCCCCGTGGTCGGCGTGCCGCTCTCGGGCGGCGCCGCTGAACGGCGTCGACGCGCTGTACTCGACGGTGCAGATGCCCAAGGGCATCCCGGTCGCGACGGTTGCCGTCGACGGGGCGCTGAACGCGGCGCTGCTGGTGGTGCAGATGCTCGCCATCTCCGACGCACGACCTCGCCCAGCAGCTGGCCGACCACCGGGTCGAGATCGCCGGCTAGGGCAGCTTCGGGGGACGACCCCGACGATCGCTACGGTGAGCGTCCCATGCCTTCCCCCCTTCGCGATGCGTACATCGGGCTGCTCAAGCGCGCTCTGCTGGGCCTCACCGTCGCCCCCGTCGATCTCCTCGTCCCCGTGCCCCGCCAGCGGGGCATCCGGGGTCGGGTTCGTCACCTCCTCGCGGGAGCGGGTGCCGTCTTGGCGTCCCCTGTCCGCTTCGACCTGGCCCGCAACCGAGAGGGGACGGACTCGGTGTGGGATCTCCCGCACTGGCCGATGACGATGATCGGTGAGGTGCGCATGGACAACGTCGAGGCGTGCGTCCGCGACGTGATCGGCAACGGCGTTCCCGGCGACCTGATCGAAACGGGCGTGTGGCGGGGCGGTACCACCATCTTCATGCGGGGCCTCCTCCGCGCCCATGAGGACGAGGAGCGCAAGGTGGTGGTGGCGGACTCCTTCCAAGGGCTGCCGGCTCCCGATCCCGAGACCTACCCCGAGGATGCCGGCTTCGATCTGCACCTCTGGCCGGGGCTGGCGGTGGGCGTCGACGAGGTGCGAGCCAACTTCGAGCGGTTCGGTCTGCTCGACGATCGCGTCGAGTTCGTCGAAGGCTGGTTCCGCGACACCCTGCCGTCCCTACGAGCGCGAACAGTGGGCGGTGCTGCGCCTCGATGGAGATCTCTACGAGTCCACGATGGACTCGCTCGAGAACCTGTACCCGGGCCTCTCGGTGGGCGGATGGGTGATCATCGACGACCACGAGATCCCGGCGTGCGCCGAGGCCGTTCGCGACTACCGAGCCAAGTACGGCATCGAGGAACCGATCGTGGAGGTCGACTGGACCGCGATCTGCTGGAAGAAGGCGGTGGCGGGCCCGACCACCCGCTAGGCGGGGGCTCGCCGCCACCCCCGCCGGAGCTGCGCTCGCCAACCGGCGGCCCACGGTGGGTCGGGCGTCTGCCCGGTGGTGGCATCGATCGATGCCACCATGCGCCAGGCCTCGCCCCACTTGCGGGTCAAGCCTGCCTCTTGCACCGGGTACCCCTCGCGCGGATAGCCCTCCAAGCCGCCCTCGAAGACCGTCACCCCGGTCACCGACTTCTCGTGGTGGAGGTACGAGAGGCCCGTCACGGTCGGGGCCAGGCCAGCCGCTCGGGCTCGGAGCCCGTAGTCGATCTCGGCCCCCCACCCCACGGGGCTGAAGGTGTCGGCATCGAGCAGCCCGATCGCATCAGCGGTGACCACGGGAACGAACATGCAGGTGCCGTCCACGAACGGCACCTCGTAGTGGTGTGGACGGGGACGGTAGCGATCGACCGGGACGATCCGCGCAGCCCGCTGGTGTCGCCAGAAGCAGTCGTACACCGGCCCCAGCAGGCCGGCGCCGGTCTCCTCCCACGCCTCGAGCAGGCCCTGGAGGAAGCCGCTCGACAGCCGCGTGTCGTTGTTCAGCCACACCAGCGCTTCGTGCTCGGGGCCGCGGCGCTCGATCGTGCCGAAGTTGGTACCGCCGGCCCACCCGAGGTTGCGGCCAGGCCGGAGGATCTCCTCGCCGCCGGCCGGCTGGTAATCGCCCCGGTTGTCGACGATCACCACGTCGACGAGGTGCCGCTCGCGAGCGAGGTCGCCCAAGAGGGCGTGGGTCATCTCGTCGTGACCGTGCACCGGGATCACGGCCAGCAGCCGGTGACGCGCGTCGCCCATCGGGCTCAGGCTAGGCGGGCGCCGATGGCGGGCGGTCGCAGAAGTCAGTCGGCCAGAGCCGTGGGCTGAGCGTCCTCCCACCACGGGGTGGCCCAGTCGGTCTCGGCCATCTGCGTGGCCATCTCAGGCTCTGCCGCGCGCTCCTGGTCGCCGCTCAGGTCGTCCTCGGCAGGGTCGCTGTCGCCCCGCTTGGCCGCCTTGGCCGCCGACTTGGCCTCGGCCTTGAGAGCCCGCAGCTGCGCCTTCACGTGCTTGCGCGGCATGGCCGGGCGATCGGCGGCGCTCCGCACCCCGCCGGCGACCATCGCGCACCCCATGCAGAACGGGGGCTTCTTCGGGCCGAACGCGTAGACGAGGCAGGTGCCGCACCACGACCCGCCGCAGCGGCGGCACAGGGCCACCCCCAACTCGTGCGGGTGCTTGGCGCAGCTCTCCAACATCGCCCCTCCATCATCAGCCCAGCGAAGTCACCGTGCCGTTTGGTCATCGGACCGGCCCAGCCTCACCTTGAGTGGCGGGAGCGACCAGGGCCGTACGACTCAAATGGGGAAGAAGAGGTCAAACGGCCCACCGACCGTGGTCGAAGGGCGGGGTGTGCCCGAACGGACGCCCGGATGGGAGACTGTCACCGTGCCCGGCTCTCACCTGCCCAACGTCCTGGCGGTCCGCTACGCCAGCACGCCGATGGTCGACCTGTGGTCTCCCGAGCACAAGGTCGTCCTCGAGCGGCAGCTGTGGGTGGCCGTGCTGCGGGCACAGCGCGGCCTTGGACTCGACATCTCCGAGGAGGAGATTGCCGACCACGTCGCTGTCATCGACAAGGTGGACCTGGCCAGCATCGAGGCGCGTGAGCGGATCACCCGCCACGACGTCAAGGCTCGGATCGAGGAGTTCTCGGCCCTGGCCGGGCACGAGCGGATCCACGCAGGAATGACGTCCCGCGACCTCACGGAGAACGTCGAGCAGCTCCAAGTCCGAGAGGCCATGGTGTCTGGTACGGCGACCGGATGGTGACGGCGCTGGCCCGGCTCGCAGAACGCGGCGGCGGAGCACGCCACCCTCGTGATGGCCGGCCGCAGCCACAACGTGGCCGCCCAGGCGACCACCATGGGCAAGCGGTTCGCCAACGCCGGCGAGGAGCTGCTCCAGGCCCTCCGTCGGGTCGATGAGCTGCTGGATCGCTACCCACTGCGTGGCATCAAGGGCCCGGTCGGGACCCAGCAGGACATGCTCGACCTGCTCGACTCGGCCGAGCGACGTGATCGAGCTCGACGCCGCGGTGCGCGCGCCATCTCGGGTTCTCGGCCACCCTCACCAACGTCGGTCAGGTCTACCCCCGCTCTCTCGACCTCGACGTGGTGGCGGCCCTGGTGCAGGCGGGGGCGGGTCCGGCCAGCCTGGCCACCACCATTCGGCTGATGGCGGGGCTGGAGCTCGCCACGGAGGGGTTCCAGCCGGGCCAGGTCGGTTCATCGGCCATGCCCCACAAGATGAACAGCCGCTCCTGCGAGCGGATCAACGGCCTGCTCGTGGTGCTGCGTGGCCACCTGTCCATGGTGGGGGAGTTGGCCGGCGACCAGTGGAACGAGGGCGACGTGTCCTGCTCCGTGGTGCGTCGGGTGGCGCTGCCGGATGCCTTCCTGGCGGCCGACGGGCTGTTCGAGACGTTCCTGTCTGTGCTCGAGGGCTTCGGGGCCTACCCGGCGGTGGTCCAGCGCGAGCTCGACCGGTACCTACCGTTCCTCACCACGACAAAGGTGCTCATGGGTGCGGTGCGGGCCGGGGTGGGTCGGGAGGATGCCCACGAGGTGATCAAGGAGCACGCGGTGGCCGTGGCCTTGGCCATGCGCGGAATCGGGCACCACCGAGAACGACCTGCTCGAGCGGCTGGCCGGCGACGACAGGCTGCCGCTCGATCGCGCCTCCCTCGACGGCCTGGTCGGTGCTCCGCTCAGCTTCGTCGGCCGCGCTGAGTCGCAGGTCCAAGCCTTCGTCGACGAGGTGACGACCCTGGTGGCCCGCCACCCCGAGGCGGCCACCTACCGGCCCGAACCGGTCCTGTAGCGCGCCCACTCCTCGCTAGGGTCACGCTGGTGGGGCATCTGGACAGCACGCTCGGCCGCGCCCAACCGGGCGCCCTCCCGAGGCTCCCGGTCGTGGATCGCATCTCCTACCTGCTCGACGCCGTCCGCGACCGTTCGATGCTCAGCATTGGCCTCGGCGGCTACCCGGACCACCGGTCCTACTCGTTCGCGCTGGGCAGCACGGACCTGCAACGAACTGTGTCAGGGCGGTTAGCCGCGTCCGCCGCCTCGGCCACTTTCGCCGACCTGAGCGCCCCGGCCATCGAGGCCTTCGCCCCGACGGTGGACGCGGCCTACCACGAGGTCGACATCACCACGCCGGCGTCCACGTGGCCCGCCGGGCTCCGGGGCAGCCGCTTCGACGTGGTTGTGGTCGGTGAGGTCCTCGAGCACCTGGACAACCCCGGTGGCGCCCTGCGGAACCTCCTGCCGCTGCTCGCGCCGGGGGGCCGCCTCATCGTGACCGGTGCCGAACGCCTACTCGGCCTCATCCGTGCGCTCGCATCGTCGTGGGGCGAGAGTCCACCCACGGCCGGGTGAGCACGCCAGCGCACTACGATGGGTCACCTACCTGACGCTGCGGCGGCTCCTCGAGAGTGGTCAGGCGGGGAGACGATCGAGCTGCTCTGGTACCGCTGGACGCGGTCCGGTGGGGGAGCGGTGGCGCAGACTCAAGCGACGGGCCGCCCGTACGCTCTCCGCTGCCCTGCCCCAGCTCTCCCACGGGCTCATCGCCGTCGTCGAGGCCCCCGCCTCCGGCCGCTAGGTTCGACGGCGTGCCGCTGCCTCTTCCTCACCTGTACTCCGGCAAGGTCCGGGACATCTACGCCGTCGGCGACGACCAGCTTCTGATGGTCACCTCCGACCGGCTCTCCGCCTTCGACGTGGTGCTCGACGAACCCATCCTCCACAAGGGCCGGGTGCTGACCGCCATCTCCGCGTTCTGGTTCGAAGCGCTCGGCGACGTGGCCGGGAGCCACTTGGTGTCCACTGACCTGGCCGACCTCCCCGCCGACGTCGGTGCTGCCGATCCCGACCTCGCCGGCCGGGTGATGCTCTGTCGCAAGGCGGACATGCTCGTCATCGAGTGCATCGTTCGCGGCTATCTCTCCGGGTCGGCGTGGAAGGAGTACAAGGCCGAGGGCACCATGCACGGCCAGACCCTCCCCGCCGGTCTCCAGGAGAGCGACCAGCTCCCGGAGCCCGTCTTCACGCCGTCCACCAAGAGCGACGTCCACGACGAGAACATCTCCTTCGAGCAGGCCGTCGATCTGGTGGGCTCGGAGCTGGCCACCCGGGCACGCGACATCTCTCTGGAGCTGTACCGGCGGGGCGCCGACATCGCGCGCGAGCGCGGCATCATCATCGCCGACACCAAGTTCGAGCTCGGGCTGGTCGACGGGGAGCTGGTGGTGTGCGATGAGGTCATGACGCCGGACTCCAGCCGCTTCTGGCCCGTCGACGAGTGGAAGCCCGGGAGCACCCCACCGAGCTTCGACAAGCAGCCCGTGCGCGACCACCTCGAGTCGACGGGGTGGGACAAGAGCCCGCCGCCGCCCCCTCTGCCGCAGCAGGTGGTCGAGGCCACCAGCGCTCGGTACATCGAGGCCTACGAGCGCATCACCGGACGAGACTTCTCGGCCTGGCCGGGCGTCGCCTGACCCCTCGGTAGGATCGGGCCATGCTCTTCACGGTGCTGGTCGAGACGAGGCTCCGCCCCGGCATCGCCGACCCCCAGGGCGCCACCATCGAGCGGTCGCTCCCAGCCCTCGGCTTCGACGGCATCGGCGGGGTGCGGGTGGGCAAGGCCATCCGGTTCGATCTGGAGGCTCCCGACGAGGCCACTGCCCGAGCCCATGCCGACGAGGTCACGCAGCGGTTCCTCATCAACCCGGTGATCGAGGCGGCCGACGTCACCATCACCGCCACTGCCACCGCCTGATGGCCGCTCGCGTCGGGATCGTCACCTTCCCCGGCTCCAACTGCGAGCTCGACGTGGCTGAGGCCCTTCGCGGACTGGGCGGGGAGCCGGTGGAGCTGTGGCACGGGGACGCCTCGGTGGGGCAGGTCGATGCCGTCGTCCTGCCTGGCGGGTTCGCCCACGGCGACTACCTGCGCCCTGGCGCCATCGCCCGCTTCTCGCCGATCATGGACGCGGTGCGCGAGCACGCCGCCGCCGGCGGGCCCGTGGTGGGCATCTGCAACGGGTTCCAGATCCTGACCGAGGCCGGGCTCCTCCCTGGAGCCCTCCAGAAGAACCGAGGTCTCAAGTTCCTCTGCCGACCCACCACCCTCCGTGTGGCAACCACCGACTCGGCGCTGACCTCTGAGGTGGTGGAGGGGGCGCTGCTCCAGATCCCGATCAATCACTTCGAAGGCAGCTACACGTGCGACCCCGAGACGCTGGCCGAGCTGCGAGCGGAGGAGCGGGTGGTGGTGCGGTACGTCGAGAACCCCAACGGGTCCGTCGACGACATCGCCGGGGTGTGCAGCGAGGGGCGCAACGTCGTGGGCCTGATGCCGCATCCGGAGCGGGCCTGCCACCAGCTCCTCGGCTCGACCGACGGGCAGCTGCTCTTTCGATCGCTCCTCGTGCGGGCGGGCGTGGCCGCCGCGTGAGGATCAGCTGGAGCGCCGGACCCCGGCCCGCTTGAGCACTGCCGGCTCCACGCCGAGCTCGCGCCACGCCGCGTAGGAGATCCCCTTGCGCTGGCTGTAGGCGGCGGCCGCCGCCACGAACTCCTGCTCCAGGCCGCTCAGGTCGACCTTCTCGCCGCTGGCGTCGAGCTCGGCTTGGAGGTCGAGCCGCTCTTGGATGAGCTGCAGGCGCTTGAGCGGGTCGGCGTCGGCCAGCTCGACATCGATCCGGTCGAGGCGACGCTGCATCGACTCGGGGGTGCGCTTCCTCCCTCGCTTGGGTCGATGGGCGTCCAACGCCTCCAAATAGCGCCGCACGGCCCGACCTTGATTTCGTCCTTCGGCCAGGGCCGCCTTGTGCTCATCGGACATCGGCGTGCGGTTCGGTTTGGTGGCCATGGGCGGCCATCCTATTGAGCGGTCAAGTTGCCCACCCATTTGGGCCGTCCGTGGCGGTCTGAGAGGCCACCTAGGCTGCGACCCATGTCTGGCGCGCCCCCCGACCAGGTGCCACTGCACCGAGCCCTGGGCCTCACCGACGAGGAGGCGACTGCCATCGAAGCGGTGCTGGGCCGAACGCCCAACCACCTCGAGCTGGCCATGTTCTCCGTGATGTGGTCGGAGCACTGCTCCTACAAGTCGTCTCGTCGCCACCTCCGGCGACTGCCCTCCGAGGCCCCGCACGTGATGGTCGGACCCGGTGAGGGTGCGGGCGTCGTGGACGTCGGCGATGGGATCGCCGCCGCCTTCCGCATCGAGAGCCACAACCACCCGTCGGCCATCGAGCCCTACGAGGGGGCCGCCACCGGGGTCGGCGGGATCCTGCGCGATGTGTTCTCGATGGGAGCACGGCCCATCGCGCTCATGGACCCGCTCCGGTTCGGTCCGCTGGACGACCCACGCAGCCGCTGGATCGCCGAAGGAGTGGTCTCGGGGGTGTCGGGCTACGGCAACTCCGTGGGCGTCCCCACGGTCGGTGGTGAGACGGTCTTCGATCCCACCTATCAGGACAACCCGCTGGTGAACGTCTTCTGCCTCGGTGTCCTCCCGCATGAGCGGCTGGTGCTCGCCCGGGCATCGGGACCCGGCAACCTCGCCGTCCTCTTCGGGTCGTCGACGGGCCGCGACGGCATCGGTGGGGCCAGCGTCCTGGCCTCAGCCGGCTTCGGTGAGGGCGACGAGGAGAAGCGCCCGAGCGTCCAGGTGGGCGACCCGTTCGAGGAGAAGCGACTGATCGAGGCCTGCCTGGAGATCCTCGACGCGGGCCTGGTGGTGGGGATCCAGGACCTCGGAGCCGCCGGCATCACCGGAGCCGCTAGCGAGACGTCCTCCAAGGGCGGCGTCGGGATGGACGTGCACCTCTCGGCCGTGCACGTCCGCGAGGAGGGCATGGAGCCCTTCGAGGTCATGACCAGCGAGAGCCAGGAGCGGATGCTGGCGATCTGCGAGCCGGCCAAGGTCGAGTCCCTCCTGACCATCTGCGCCAAGTGGGAGATCCGAGCGTCGGTGATCGGCGAGGTCACCGGCTCGGGTCGCCTTCGCATCCTCGACCGGCCGGGCGGTGAGGTGCTCGGCGAGATGCCAGCCGCCGCGCTCGATGCTGACGCTCCCGTGTACGACCGTCCCCTCCGGGAGCCCGACGACCGCGCAGCTCGGGCGCAAGCCACCGGGGCCGACGACACGCCGTGCGTCGATCCCGGGGCCGACCTCCTCGGCCTGCTGCAGGACAGCAGCTGGGTGTACCGGCAGTACGACCACCAGCTCTTCCTCAACACGGTGGAAGGCCCGGGCGGCGATGCCACCGTCCTGCGCCTCAAGCACCCGGGCAGCGGCAGCGACACCGGTCGCGGGCTGGCGCTCACCTGCGACGGCAACCATCGGTGGTGCGCGCTCGATCCGCGCCAGGGCACCGCCCTGATCGTGGCCGAGGCGGTCCTGAACCTGGCGTGCGTGGGAGCCCGGCCGGTGGGGCTCGTGAACTGCCTCAACTTCGGCAACCCGGAGCACCCCGAGGTGATGTGGCAGCTCTCGGAGGCCATCGACGGCATGGCGGCGGCGTGCGTGGCCCTCGATGTCCCCGTCGTGGGCGGGAACGTCAGCCTCTACAACGAGAGCCGAAGCCGCGACATCGACCCCACGCCCGTCGTGGGCATGCTCGGCCTGGTCGACGACCTCCAACGCCCCCCGCCCGGCGTCCGACTCACGGAAGGAGCGGCGGTGCTGGCCCTCGGCTCCCCTGCGACCAGCCGGGCGGGTTCTCGGTGGGCCTGGGAGCGTGGGCACCAGGGGGGCACGCCACCGGCCCTCGACCTCGCGCGCCACCGGGTGGTCGCCGACCTCGTGCGCGGGCTGGTGGTCGAGGGGTCGCTCGAGGGGGTGCACGACGCCGTCCGACGGGATCGGGGTGGCCCTGGCGGAGATGGTGGCGGGCAGCGGCATCGGCTGCTCGGTCGCGTGGTCCGCCGACGATCCAGCGTGGCTGTTCGGCGACGCTCCCTCACTCGTCCTGGTGTGCGTCCCAGAGGCCGAGCGGACCGAGGTGGAGAGGCGAGCCGACGCGGCCGGCGTCGGGGTGGCTCACCTCGGCGCGGCGGGCGGTCACCGGTTCGTGGTCGGCGACCGCATCGACCTGCCGGTCGACGACGTGGTGGCTGCCTGGACAGGACGCCTGCCGGACGCCCTGGCGGGGGGCGCTGTCCACTGACCGCGAGCGGGTCGGTGATCCGGACCGGGCTCAGCGTCCGGCGGCGGCTGGAGCGGCCTGCTCGTAGGTCTCGGTCTCGGGGAGGTCGACGGCCGCGGCTGGTGTGATCGGCGCCAGAGCCCATCGCGGCACGTCGTCGAGGGTGATGACCGAGGTGGACCGCACCATCTTCAGGGCCGTGCGGTACAGGATCCAGGCATCCATGCGCAGAGTTCGGTGCCGGAGGTAGAACCGGTCGTACCAGGGTGCCGAACCGATCAGACCGGCACAGGAGTCGCTGACCTGCCAGAGGCCCGTGCACCCGGGCCGTACGGCGGTTCGCTCTGCGGCGAACCGGGCGGGAAGGGCGGCGTGCAGAGGTGGCATCTCCGGGCGGGGCCCCACCAGGCTCATGCGTCCGGAGAGGACCAGCACCAGCTGCGGCAGCTCGTCCAGGTGCAGGGTGCGCAGCAGGCGACAGAACCGGGGGATCTGCCGCTGGTCAAGCTGGAACTTGTCGGCGTAGGCGGGGGCCGTCGGCGGCAGCGTGCGCACCTTGACGAATCGGAAGGTGGTGCCGTCGCGGCCGACCCGATCCTGGGAGAAGAACGGCCAGGCTCGGAGGCTCATGGCGCTGCCGGCGGCCGCCACCAGGATGACCGGCACCGCCAACGCTGCGAGGAGGCTCCCGACCACGATGTCGACAGCCCGCTGCAGGCGATCGGTCCCACTGGTCGGGCTGGTCTCCGTCATGGTGCGTCCAAGCTGCATGTGTCGGTCCGTCCCCCCCGGATCCCGGCGTACTCCCGGGGCAGTTTTCCACGCACTGAGCGCACGGTCCTGCTCAGAGGGTGATGTTTCTTGGGGGACACTAGGACAGGTTGTGGCAATTGTCACGCTACGAGTGGGGCAGGATGCCAGAACTCGACGAGCTGGCCGCCCGGGTGGCAGCGCTACCCTACCGCTGCACGTATCGTCCGATCGGGAGCACTCGAAGCGCATGGCCTGGGCACTGAACGAGGCGCACTGGACAGGTCGCCCCGTGCTGGTGACGGGCGCCACCGGCTTCCTTGGGTCGCACCTCACCCGGCTGCTGCTTGCGGCGGGCGCCGAGGTCACCGTCCTGCGACGTGACAGGGTGCCACCCACCAGCATCGAGGTGGCGTGGGCCGATCGGGTGACCTGGGTGGACGGGCCGGTGGAGGACCAGGCGCTGCTTGAGCGCATCCTCGGCGAGCACGCCATCCGCACCGTCTTCCACCTCGCTGCCCAGACCCAGGTGGGGGTGGCCAACGCCAACCCGATCAGTACCTTCGAGGCCAACGTCCGGGGGTCGTGGTCCCTCCTCGAGGCCGTGCGTCGGAGCCCGCGCGTCGAGCAGACGGTGATGGCGTCCAGCGACAAGGCCTACGGCACGCAGCCCTTCCTCCCGTACACGGAGGACATGCCGTTGCGTGCAGTGCACCCCTACGACGTCTCCAAGGCGTGCCGCGGACCTCATCGCCGCCTCGTATCACTCCACGTGGGGGGTGGCGGTCGCCACCACCCGCTGCGGCAACTTCTTCGGGCCCGGGGACCGGAACTGGGATCGGCTGGTCCCGGGGACCATCCGGAGCCTGCTCCGAGGTGAGCGTCCCGTGATCCGCTCCGACGGGACCTTGGTGCGCGACTACCTCTTTGTGGTGGACGGTGCCCTGGCCTACGCCCGGCTAGCCGAGGCCATGAGCTCCGACCCGACGCTGGCCGGCACGGCGTTCAACTTCTCCACCGAGACGCCCCTCACGGCGCTAGAGCTGGTGGACGTGATCCAGGAGGCCACCGGGACGGATCTCGCACCAGATGTGCGGAATACCGCGGCCCACGAGATCCCGGCCCAGCACCTGTCGGCCCAACGTGCTCGGGAGGTGCTCGGGTGGGCCCCCACCTGCACCGTGGCGGAGGCCATGGCCGAGACGGTGGCGTGGTACCGCACCGAGCTCGCCGTGCCGGTTCCGTGACGGCCCTGGTGGCGGTGACGGGGGCGGCCGGCTTCGTCGGTGGCCGCCTGGTGCAGCGCCTGCGGGCGGAGGGCCAGGAGGTGCGCCCCCTCGTCCGGCGGCCGACGTCCTGGCTGCCCGGGGCTCGGGCGCTGGACCTGGCCGTGGCCTCACCGGCGGAGGTCCGAGGTGCACTCGAGGGGTGTACGGCCGTGGTGCACCTGGCTGGGCCCAACGAGGTGGCGACGGCGCGCCAGCCTGAGCAGGCGCTGGCGGTCACCGCGGCGACGGCGCGGCGGGTGGCCACCGCTGCCCGGGAGGTGGGTTGCTCGCGTCTCGTCCAGCTCTCCACGGTGCACGTCTACGGCGCCGCCCTCGAGCTCGGGGGCCGCGTCGACGAGGCAACCCTCCCGCAGCCCCGGCACCCGTATGCCATCGGCCGGTTGGTTGGTGAGCACCTGGCCGCTGCAGAGGGGCCGCCCGCAGTGGTGAACCTCCGCCTCACCAACACCGTGGGGGCGCCGGCCCACCCGAGCGTCGACCGCTGGACGCTGGTCGCCAATGAGCTCTGCGCGGCGGCCGCTCGCGGGGAGCCACTGGTCCTGCGCTCCAGCGGCCTCCAGTGGCGCGACTTCTGTGACCTCGGTGAGGCGTGCGGCGCCATCGGGGCCGCAGCGATCGGCGCGGTGCCAGCGGGGACGTACAACCTGGGGTCGGGGCGGTCTCGCACCGTCCGCGACCTTGCCGAGCTGATCGCCGATCTGGCCGCCCCGCTCGTCGGTCGTCGTCCCCAGGTTGACGCACCGGCGCACGAGGGACCGTCGCCGTCGCCTGTGGTCGTCGGGGTGGAGGCCTTGGCCGCCCACCTACCGCCCATGGTGGTGCCGCTCGAGCAGTCGCTGATCGAGCTCATCGAGGCCTGCCTGACCACTGCGGGCGCGTCCGCAATGGGGGGCGAGGGCTAACGTCCGCACGCGATGCCGCCCCCCGACCTGCCGACCATCATCCTCTGTGGCGGGCGCGGCACCCGGATCACCGGGGTGAATCCGCTCCTGCCCAAGCCGATGCTGCCGATCGGCACCCGACCCGTGCTCTGGCACATCATGAAGGTCTGCGCGCACAGCGGCGTCACCGACTTCACCCTCGCGCTCGGCTGGCTGGGGGAGGAGATCAAGCGCTTCTTCCTGCACTACCACGCCCTCACGTCCGACTTCTCCATGGAGCTCGGTCGTCCCGAGTCGATCAGCTACCTGCGCCGGCCCCCCGAGGAGTCGTGGCGGGTCACCTGCGTCGACACCGGCGCCGAGGCGCTCACGGGCACCCGCGTCCGGCTGGCCGCGGCCACTGTCGCAGGTGATGGTCCCCTTCTGGTGACCTACGGCGACTGCGTGGGCGACGTCGACCTGGACGCGCTGCTCGACTTCCATCGCTCGCACGGCCGGCTGGCGACGGTCACGGCCGTGCACCCCCCCGGGCGCTTTGGCGAGCTGGTGCTCGACGGTGAGCTGGTGCGCCGGTTCGAGGAGAAGCCGCAGACCAGCGAAGGAGCGATCAACGGCGGATTCATGATCTTCGAGCGGGAAGCGCTCGATCGGTTCATCCCTGCCGACGCCGACGTCATGCTGGAGCGGGAGCCGATGGCGGGGCTGGCCGCTGCCGGTCAGCTTGCCGCCTATCACCACGAGGGCTTCTGGCAGCCGATGGACACCCCGCGGGAGCGCGACCTGCTGGACCGCATGTGGCGGGAGGGCTCCGCGCCCTGGAAGGTGTGGGAGGAAGGATGACCGAGATCCAGGGCCTGGTGGTGCACCCGCGGCGTCGGATCGCCGACGAGCGCGGTGCCATCTTCCACATGCTCCGAAGTGATGCCGACGAGTTCACCTCGTTCGGAGAGATCTACTTCTCCCTCGTCTACCCCGGCGTCGTGAAGGGCTGGCACCTGCACCACGAGATGACCCTGAACTACGCGGTCCCCGTGGGGATGATCAAGCTGGTCTGCTTCGACGATCGTGACGGATCGCCCACGCAGGGCAACGTGGTGGAGCTCCACACCGGCGAGCTCGACTACGCCCTCATCACCGTGCCACCCGGGGTGTGGAACGGCTTCAAGGGCGAGGGCACCGAACCGGCCCTGCTCGCCAACTGCGCCACCATCCCCCACCGGGCCGACGAGATCGAGCGGCTCGACCCCTTCGACAACCACATCCCCTACGACTGGTCGCTGCGTCATGGCTAGGCGGTTCCCCGGGTTCATCGACCGCCAGCTGCGCCGGCCCTACGTCGACTTCGCTCTCTGCGTGCTTCTGAAGCGCCGCCGGATGACCCTCCCGCAGATCGACCCCTCGCTGCTCTGGCCCGGCTTCGAGGAGGCACCGGTGACGATCCGCGTGCTGCCCAAGGGCGACTGGTCAGCCCCGACCAACGACCTCCTCGTCCTGATGAAGATGGCGGCAGCCGCCCGCCCGCTGCGGATCCTCGAGCTCGGGAGCTACCGCGGCTACACGGCGACATCGATCCTGGAGCACACGGCGCCCGAAGCCACGCTGGTGGCGGTGGACATCGACCCCCGTCACGGGGAGGCCTACCTGGGCACGCCGCTGGCCAGCCGGGTCGACCGACGGGTGGGGGCCATCGATCTGACGTTGTTCGCGGCCGAGGAGCGCGGGACCTTCGACGTGGTGTTCGTGGACGCCGACCACCAGGAGGCCGCCGCCGAGCACGACACCGCCGTCGCCCTGGAGATGGTGGCACCCGACGGTGTGGTGCTGTGGCACGACTACGGCAACTGGGGATGGTTCACCGGGGACTGCGGGGTGCCGGAGGTTCTGACAGCCCTGTCGAGCGCGGCACCGGCTGGGTCACCTGGCGGGCAGCAGCATCGCCGTCCACTGCCCCCGCTGGGATCGACAGCCCGAGGAGTTCGAGGCGCTGGTGGCCGACACCACCGCCGATCGGCGGCAAGGCCACTGGACCAGCCAGTCGGCCCGACGCTTCGCCCACTGAGCCCTAGGCCAAGGCGAAGACGACCACGCGATCGGCGTCGGCGAACTGCGGGAAGTCGTCCGGGGGTGCGGCCACCACGCTCACGTGGCGGAAGCCGACTGCGTGGAGCAGGTCCACGAGGGCGGCGAGGGTGGGGACGAGCACGACGTCGCGACCCCCTTGCACGTGGACGTCGTCGGCCGGCACGACCGCGATTCCGGGCCCCGAGCGGGCCGCCCCGCTGCCCCAGAGGCATTCGAGGGGGGGGCCGGCCCGGGCCACCTGGGTCTCGATCACGCAAACCCCCTTGGTGAGGGCCCGGGCCACCCGCAGCGCCTGCACAGGGCTGTCGACGTGGTACAGCACCCCGAGGAAGAAGGTGATGTCGAAGGAGCCCAGCGCATCGGTGTCCAGGGTGAAGAGGTCGCCCTGCTCGAAGGTGGCCGCCGACAACCCCGCCATGTCCTTGATGCCGTTGGCCTTCTTGACGTGCTCGCTGCGGAGGTCGATCCCCAGCACCCGCTGGGCGCCGCGGGCCGCCAGCTGGGCGGAGAACCAGCCCTCGTGGCAGGCCAGGTCGATGCACTCCTGCGAAGACCACCGGTCGCCGACCATCTGGTCGAGCAGCGGGAAGATCAGGCGGGCGCGGGCGTCGTGGACCGCTTGGCTGACCGCGTCAGAGGGCTCCGTGGCCACCCCGTTGCTGAACTCGAACCGATAGAACCAGCTGCCGTGCGAGGCCAGGCGAGCCTTGAGGGCCCTCGCAGACTCGTCCGTGGGAAGTGGAAGGAGGTCGCCACCGGGCATCACGGCATCGTACAGAATGCCCCGATGGACCTGAGCCGCCCGCTCGCCTCGGCTCGTCGCCTGGCTCGCAGCGCCCGAGGGCGCGGCCGGCGGGGACGTCCCGTGCCCCCCGTGGACCAGTCGGCGCTGGAGATGGGGCGGTACTCCTACGGGAACCCGACCGTGCTGCGCTTCCTCGGAGACACAGCTGTCGTGCGGATCGGGTCCTTCGCGTCCATCGCCGACGACGTGGAGCTCATCCCGGGCGGGAACCACCGGGTGGACTGGATCTCCACCTATCCGTTCCGCGTGATGCTGAAGCTCCCAGGCGCGCTCGAGGACGGGCACCCGGCCACCAAGGGAGACATCCTGATCGGGAACGACGTCTGGATCGCCCACGGCGCACGCGTGCTGTCGGGAGTGACCGTCGGCGATGGAGCCGTGGTGGCGGCGGGAGCGGTGGTCACCCGCGACGTCCGGCCCTACGCCATCGTGGCGGGCAACCCGGCACGGGAGGTCTCACGTCGGTTCACCGACGAGCAGGTGCAGGCCCTGCAAGAGCTCCGGTGGTGGGACTGGCCGATCGAGGACATCGTCGCTGTGGTCCCGTTGCTCTCCAGCGACGAGGTGGAGGCCCTTCTGGACGTCGGCCGCCAACGGGGCTGACCTCGGTTCAGCGTCGGACGTCGCTGGCGTAGAGGTCCTCCAGCAGGGGGGCGATCGCGTCGTCCCAGTCGAAGCGACCCGCGACGGCCCGGCAGGCCTCAGCGGTGCTGGGGTCCTCAGCCAAGGCGAGCGAGCGGTCCAGGGCCGCCGCCAGGTCGTCCGGTTCGAGCGAGACCGCCACGGTCCCGATGGCCGGGGTGACCACCTCCGGGGGAGCCCCGCTGGGGCCGACCACCACGGGTGTGCCGGCCGCCAACGACTCGATGACCACCAGCCCAAAGGAGTCCCACAGGGTGGGCAGGCAGGTGGCCCAGGCAGAGGAGTACTGGGTGGACATCGAGTGCGGGTCGCCGATCGACAGGACCTCGGTCCGCCTGCGTGCCGCCTCGGGGGCGGCAGCCAGCAACGCGGACGGATCGCCTGGACCCGACAGGAGGAGGCCCAGATCCGGGCGACGCTCGGCCACTGTGGCAACCGCCGCCAGTAGCTCTCGCACACCCTTCTCGGGGCGCTCCATCGCCCCGGCGAAGAGGATGGCGGGCCGGTCGCTGCGGGCCCCCGGGGTGAACTGCCCCATCCGCACCCCACCCGGGATGATCGTGCCCGAGCGCCCCCAGTCCTGCTCTAAGAACCGGCGGGAGAACTCACTCATGCACGCGAACACCTCGACGTCTCGTATCACCCGTTCCCGTGGAGCGCGGTCGGCGTGCCGCTCGACCTTGGCCCGGCACCGGGTTGCCCAGCTCCTGGTAGATGGTGCGGTGACCGGTGACTCGCGCTACGTCGATGGACGACACCGCGTCCCAGGGCATGTAGGAGTGCACGACGTCGTACCGACCGGCGAGGAGGGCCGGAGCGACGCGCCGGCCGAACCAGTGCTCGTGGCGGTAGGGGTCGTCGAACAGCCGCCGGTAGCGGATGGTCCGCACCCCGTCGGACCGGATGCGGGATGCCGCCCCTCCCGACGTGAGCACCGTGACGTCGTGGCCGCGCGCTGCGAGCGCCCGGCTGGACTCCACGATGATGCGCTCGGCACCTCGCCGGACCTCCGGCCACGAGTAGGGATGGGTGATGGCGATCCGGCAAGCCTCAGAACCGACGAATGGGTGAGGTAGGCCCGGTGGAGGTGGCCGCCTGCTGTCCCGTCTCGGGCGACCGCTCGGTTGATGGCACGCTTCGGCAGCCCTCGCAGCCCACGGTCGAACTTGGCCACGGATCCGCGAGCAGCCAGGTCGAAGCAGGAACGGGCGCGATGCTTCGTCCACCTGGAACCCCCCGACCTTGAGGAGCTGGCGCAGCCCAGCGTCGCTTGCCAACCACCACTGGAAGTCCGCTGACTCGCCGCGGAGCTCGAAGATCGGGCGGCGGCCGGTGCGTAGGAGCTTCAAGGGCGGATGGAGGTAGTCGATCGAGAGGAAGGCGCCTCGCGGTCACGGAGCGCACGGCGTCCAGGGCGCGGACGGGGTCACGCAGATGGATCAGGAGGCTCCCTACGACGACCAGGTCGAAGGTTCCGAGCTCTTCCGGGTCGAGGTCGTAGATGTTGCCAGCTCGCCACTGCACCCTCGACTGCAGCAGACGGTGCAGCAGCTGAAACCCAGCTGAGCGGGGCTGGCCACCCCGCTGGCTCAGGTCGATGTCCGGGTCGGCCCGAACGGCAGGCGGATAGTCGATGTCGGCAAGGTCCTCGACGTCGAGGGCCACAACCTCGGCGGCACCGCGGCGCTCTAGCTCGAACGCATAGAACCCGTCCCAGGTCCCGACGTCGAGGCAGCGCTTGCCGCGCACGTCCGGGAACGGGATCATCGGCAACGCGTGCCGAAGGTCGAACCAACCCTTGGTGGCGAGACCGGGGGCGACGTCCACTGTGTGATACGAGTGCAGGTCGTCGAGCTGGCGCTGGGTGCGCGCGTGGTCCATCGGGAGCATGGTCGGCGAACCTATCCTTGTCGCCGTCCCCCGCGAGCGGGCACGCACCGGTACGGTCGCCCCGTGGCTCGGATCCTGGTGCTCACCAACTGGTACCCGCCCCACCACCTGGGGGGCTACGAGCTTTCGTGCTTCGATGTCATGACCCGGTTGGAGCGCCGCGGCCACGACGTACGGGTGCTGTGCGGGGACACCCGCTTCGGCGAAGACCGGATCGCCCCATACCCCGCCCACGAAGCACGGGTGGAGCGAGCCCTCCGGCTCTACCACGACGGCACCGAGATCCTCCGCCCGCCCTGGCGGGAGCGCCTCCGCATCGAGCGGGACAACCAGGCTGTGCTCGCCCGGGCCCTTGAAGCCCACCGGCCCGATGTGGTGTCGGTGTGGCACATGGCCGGCGTCTCCCACGGGCTCCTGGCGACGCTGGCCCGTGCCGCCCTCCCGGTGGTGTTCGCCGTGTGCGACGACTGGCTCACCTACGGGATCCGCCTCGATGCATGGGCCGGGGCCTTCGACCGCTCCCCCGCCCGCCGCGCCCTCGGCGGCGTGCTCGAGCGGGTGCTGGGCGTTCCCTGCCTCGTGCCCGACATCGGGGACCTCGGGCCGTACCTGTTCGTCACCCGCGCCATGGAGGAGAAGGCGCTGGCCACCGCCCGGTCTCGGCCGCAGGTGCGGTCCGTGGTGTGGAGCGGCATTGACCGGACCATCTTCGGGGCGCCTGCGAGCCCCGGTCGCCCAGATTGGTCGTGGCGCCTGGTCACCTCCGGGCGCTTCGACCGGCGAAAGGGCTTCGAGACCGTCATCCGCGCCCTGCCGCTGTTGCCACCTGAAGCCACCCTCTCGATCTGGGGGCGTGGCGGCGAGGCAGAGCGGGAGCGCCTGCAGTCGGTGGCCGCGGAGGTCGGGGTCGCCGACCGCGTGCGCATGGGCGGGCTCGATCGTCCGCAGCTGGCCGACGCCTACCGCGCGCCGACGTCATGGTGTTCCCCTCCTTGTGGGCGGAGCCCTTCGGTCTGGTGCCGGTGGAGGCCATGGCCTGCGGCGTGCCGGTGGTGGCCACCGGGGTAGGAGGCTCGGCTGAGTTCCTCGTCGATGGCGGCAATGCCCTCCTGTACTCGCCCGGCGACCCGGCGGCCCTGGCCGCCCGGCTGCGCCAGCTGGCCACCGACCCTGCGCTGCGCCGACGGCTCGTCGAGGGCGGGGGAGCGACGGCCGAGGAGCTCGACGTCGACCGCCTGACCGACGTGATGGAGCAGTGGCACCTCTACGCCGCCGGTGGGCGCGTTGGCAACCCGCCGGCGTCGAGGGCACCGTGACGACCAACGGGCCGCTGCACGTCGCCGTCGCGGTGGTCGGCGACTACCTCCCCCACGCGGCCGCCATGGTCGCGTCGCTCGTGGCCAACGGGGAGGAGCCCGATCTCCACCTCCACCTCCTGCACGATGGGCAGCTCCCCCCCGAGGATCTGGCGGCCTTCGCTGGACATGGCGACCGGGTTCGATCTCCGGCTGCGGACCCACCGGGTCGACGACAGTCGTCTGGCTGGCATTCCGACCGATGGGTTCACCACAAAGGCCTCCTGGTACCGCGATCTTCCTGCCCGAGCTGCTGCCTGAGGTGGACCGCCTGCTCTACCTCGACGCCGACCTGCTCGTGCTCGACTCGCTGCGACCCCTGCGCGACGTCGAGCTCGGCTGCGGGCTACCTGGCCGCCGTCACCAACGTCTTCGAGCCGGTGCACGTCCACCGCCCCGCCCAGCTCGGGCTGCGCGGACCCGACGCCTACTTCAACGCTGGGGTGCTGCTCGTGGACCTGGATCGGATGCGGACCGACGGCATGGCCGACGCCGTGCTCGACTACGCCCGCGCCAACGCCCCGAACCTCCTCTGGCGAGACCAGGACGCCCTCAACGTGGTGATGGGGGAGGGCAGGGTGGCACTGCACCCCCGTTGGAACTGCATGAACAGCGTGATGGAGTTCGAGGAGGCGTCGCGCGTGTTCGGACCCGAGGCGGTGGAGGACGCTCGCCGCCGGCCAGCGATCCGTCACTTCGAGGGTCCGTCCATCAACAAGCCGTGGCACCGACTGGCCGACCCCCCGTCCCAACGTCTCTACCGCGCCTACCGTCGGGAAACCCCATGGCCCCGGGTGGCCGTACGAGGACGTCACTCCAGCCACCCTGGCGCTCCGGCTGCTGCCGGCCCGTTGGCGCCGTACGCTCTACGTGCGGCTCCTGCAGGTGCGAGGACGACTCGGCCTGCGGACCGGCGACCGCCGTCGGTGAGGGTGGGGTCGGTCGGACACCGTTGCTAGCGTGCGCCGCCATGCCCCCCCTCGTCGAGCAGCTGACCGTGCCCGTCGCGGAGGCTCGCCGCCGGGTCGAGGATCTGGGGTTCTGGTACCACACGATCGACGTCGCCCCGGGCGTGACGACGCCCGGATGGTTCGACCTGCGGCACGCGCTGGACGACCTCCCCTTCCCCGACGTGCGGGGCAAGCGCTGCCTCGATGTGGGCACCTTCGACGGCTTCTACGCCTTCGAGATGGCGCGGCGGGGGGCGGCCGAGGTGGTGGCGGTCGACGTGGCCGACCACGAGGACTGGGACTGGCCCGCCGACGCCCGAGCCGGCGGTCCCCAAGCCATCCGCGACCCGGGCATGTCCGGGCCACCCAAGGGAGCTGGCTTCCGCCTGCTGGCCGAGCTGACCGGCGCAGCGGTCGACTGGCGGGTGTGCAACATCTACGACCTGTCCCCGGAGGTTCTGGGAACCTTCGACGTGGTGGTGGTCGGCACCCTGCTGGTGCACCTGCAGAGCCCCGTCAAGGCTCTGGAGGCCGTCCGGTCGGTGTGCACCGGGGAGCTGTTCTCCTGCGACCAGGTCGAGGTGTGGCTGTCGATCATCGGCAAGGGCCGGCCGCTGGCCAAGCTGCGGGGGACCGGTCGCACGTGCCAGTGGTGGCTCTACAACGGCGCTGGTCACCAGCAGATCCTCTACTCGGCCGGGTTCGAGACCGTCGATCGGTCGTCCTACTTCCTCAACCGCTACGGCAGCGAGCACCCCAAAGCCCGCTGGGGGCCCCGCACGGCGCCGACGATGCTGGCCAAGCGGGCGCTGACGGGAGACTCCCACCAAGGGGTCCTGCCACCGGGCCCTGCTGGCTCGACCGCGCCTCTGAGCCGGCGTCACAGCAGAAGGGTTCGAGCCCTGACGCTCCCGGACACCAGGGCGGCGGCTTGCACCACATCGAGGACCATCTGCTTGGGTAGCACCTGGAGCTCCTCCGCCAGGGTGAGATCCCGGCTGCGGGCGGTGTAGCGAAATCGGTGCAGCGCCCACCATGCGAGGGCCGTTCCAGTGAGGACGGGACGGCCGCTCAGGGCGGTCAGCGCCGTGACGTACACCGGGATCCGGGACCGCTTGCCCCAGAGCACCCGCCGGCGCACGAGCGTCTGGCGCAGCTCCGGAACCTCCCGGACCAACGCAGGGAAGGCGCCGAACTGCCAGCTGCGGCTCAGCCACTCCCGGAAGTCGGCGGGGAAGACGTGGTGCCGGACCAGCATCTCCTCGTCGTACACGGCGCTGTGGCGACGAGCGACCGCCCACCCGAAGATGGTGTCCTCACCGAACCCCAACCCCTTGGCTCGCCCCGACAACCGATACCGCCACCGCACGGCCGCCGACTGGTCGAAGCCGCCTACCTCCTCGTAGGCGGCCCGGGTGACCACCAGGTTGCACGTGGGGAAGAGCCCGAAGTCGATCTCGGTGACGCTCCGCTCGAGCGGACGGTACGGCCGCTCGGGCAGAGTCTGGCCGTGCACCAGGACCGCCCCGCCGTCGATGTGCCGAAGGGCCCGCCCCAGCCAGTCCGGACTCGGGATGCAGTCGCTGTCGGTGAAGGCGAGCACGGTGGCCTCGGTCGCCTCGACCCCCCGACGGCGAGCAGACACCGCCCCGCTCCCGTCGTTTCGAACCAGTCGGACCGGCCGCCCGGCCACCGGTGCCCGCACCGCCTCTGCGTCGGCGCCGTCAGTTGATCCGTCGTCCACCACCACGACCTCGAACCCATCCACGTCCTGACCGTCCAGGGCGTCGAGGGCGCGTCGGAGCAGGTCCCGTCGGTTCCGCACCGGGATGATCACCGCGACCTGCGGGGACGGCGCGCTCACAAGGCGGCGACGGTAGCAGCACCCATCGCGACCTCAGAGACCTTCGGGGGGTGCCACTAGTCTGACGCGGCGCGCAACCAAGGAGTCCCTTGAGCACCACCGAACCGGATCGAACCACGAGCGACCCGTCGCGGGTCCGACTCTCATGGCCCGGCGACACCCGAGATGCGGGTACGGGGCCCTCCCCCGCCGACGCCGAACCGGCGACCGAGCACCCCGAGCCGGTGACCGTCGACCCGGTCCCGCCCCCCTTCACCCGCCCCAGCTCACTGGTGCCGGCCGCCGAGGTCGATGCTGGGGGGAGCTCAGCCCTGCGGCGCGCCGTTGTGGAGGCCTACGACCGGCTCGCCGAGCGGGTCCTCCAGCGGCTGCGCGCCGTCCACGAGGACCTGGACGCCGACCTCACGGAGATCCGGTCGGAGCTGGGGACCCTCCGCCAAGCCGTCGACGACTTGGGCGACCGGGTGCAGCTGCGGTCGATGCGCTCCGCGCTGGACGATCTGCGCAGCGACGTCGCCGGCCTGCGCCGTGCGGTCATCGAGTGGCCGGAGCTCGAGCGCGTCAGCGCGGACATCACCGCCCTTCGGGCCGACATGTCCGAGGTCGCCTCCCGGCTCAGCGTGCCGCCCGCCGAGTCCGGTGACCAGCTGGCGGCGGTGGTCGACGAGGTTCGACGGCTCAGCACCACCCTGAGCGGGCTTCCGCTGGCGCCTGCGCCCGACCCTCGGATCGACGCCGTGACATCCGACCTGAGCGCCCTGCGCCGCGAGCTGGCGGCGTTGGGACACGCCGTGACCGACGGCTTGCGCTCGGCCCAACCTGGCCCGTCGGTCACGCTGCTGGCACCGCTCGTCGAGGAGATCGGACGCCTCCGAGGCGACCTCCCCGCCGTCACGGGCTCGCTGGCGGCGGGAGCTGGCGCTGGTGCGTGAGGAGCTCGTGTCGCTCAAGCGGCGCATCGCGCTCCGCGCCGGCGGCTCAGCCGACTCGGAGCCGCTGTCCGATCACGATGTCGACCGCCTGGCTGCCGCAGTGGCCGAGCGGCTGGCGACGTGGTTCCCCAGCTGAGCCGGGAGCGGCGAGGTGACAGCGCGGGGACGAGTCGAGCTGCTCGGGGTCGAGGTCGATCGGATCACGGGCGACGAGCTGGTCGCCGCCGTCGTCGATGCGGTCCGCCAGCGGCGACGTCTGCGCATCGCCAACCACAACCTCCACAGCACCTACCTGGTGCAGGACGACCCGCACATGGCTCGGTGGTACGACCAGGCCGACATCGTGTTCGTGGACGGGATGAGCCTGGTGGCGGCCTCCCGCTTCAAGGGCCGAGCGCTGGCGCGAGCCCACCGGGCGACCGTCCTCGACTGGATGCCCGACGTCCTCGATCACGCTGCGGCTGAGGGCTGGCGGGTGTTCCACCTGGGCGGCGACCCGGCCTGGATCGAGCGTGGCGCCGACGTCTGGCGTACCCGTCACCCAGGGCTCCTCGTGGAGGTGCACCACGGGTACTTCCCGCACGACGACTCGGACGAAGTGGTCGCCGCCATCAACGCGGCCCGACCGGATCTGGTGCTGGTGGGCATGGGGAGCCCACTGCAGGAGCGCTGGCTGGCCGACCACGTCGACTCGCTCGACGCTCCCGTCGTCGTCGTCGTCGGCTCCTTCCTCGGCATCGCGGCGCGAAACGCGCTCCGTTCCGCCCCGGTGGGTCGGTCAGATCGGCCTGGAGTGGGCCTGGCGGCTGGCGTCCGACCCTCGGCGGCTGGCTCGGCGCTACCTCGTCGAGCCGCTGTTGCTCCTGCGGGCTCGGTGGCGGCGTTAGGTCGGCTGACCAGCGCGGTCGAGGATCCGGGCGGCCCGGAGGGCCCCGACGCCGTAGCGCACCGTCTGGAGGGCGAAGAACGACGCGGCCACCCATAGGAGGGGGTGCAGCAGGTCCACCCCTGCCGCCCACGCCAGCGGACCGAGGAAGAGGACGGCGTGCTCGACGTCCACCGACGTGGGGAACGGGTAGAGACGGCGTCGGACCATGGCCGCTCCCCAGCGGTGCTGCATCGCTCGGTCGATCGGGAGGTGCTCGCCCGCACGATCGTGGAGGTCCAGGCGGAGCTCGATCAGGTGGGACTGGAGCGGGTACGCGGCCGCGAGCAACGCCACGGCTGCTGGCGCCCGTCCCCACCCGAGGGCCGCCACGTTGGCGACGAGCAGCACCCGGTCTCCGACGGTGTCGAGCAGGGCGCCGAACAGCGACGATCGACCTGTGGCACGGGCCAGCTTTCCGTCGACGCAGTCGAGGACGAACCGCACCTCGAACACCAGCGCACCGGCGAGGAGATGCCCGGTCGCGAACAGCACGATCGACACCACGCCGAGGAGATGGGCGGCGTCGTGACGCCCGTGGGAGACACCCACGGACGTCGGGCCAGGGGTGGCACGAGCCGGGTGGCGACCGGGTCGACCAGCAGCACCGTCCACCATGCATCCAGCGGCTTGGTCACCTCGCCGTGCGCACGGGACCCTGCGCCACGACCAGGGAGCTCCATCGGTCGGACGCTACCGTAGGCAACCGAGGGAGCCACCCGTGCCGAGCGCTCCCGGAGGGCCCCAGCAGTGCCGAGCGACGAGGCGGAAGACGGACAGCTGGAGCCGGTGTTCGAAGGGTCTCGACGCGTGGTGGACGGTGCTGGCGATCGACCCGCTGGCGGTACGCCTGGTACGCCTCGTCGATCCGCTCCGGTGGGTCACCCCCACCGCTCTCACCGTGGCTGCCCACCTCCTCGGCCTGGTCTCCGCGGCCCTCTTCGCCGCCGGGTGGCTGGTTCCAGCCGCGGCCCTCTTCGAGGTGCGCTTCGTCCTCGACTGTGCCGACGGGAAGCTGGCTCGGGCGCGAGGAGTGTCGAGCGCCACTGGGTCGTACCTCGACTACGTGGGCGACTTTCTGGTGGTGGGCGCGAACCTGAGCGGGCTGGCCCTCCACCTGGCGTGGGCCGACGACTTGCCCACCTGGGCGGCGGTGGCGCTGCCCGCCGCCTTCCTAGCCCACATCACCGCCAGCCAGGCCCGCCGCTCCGAAGCCCTGGCGGCTGGGCTGGGGGACCGCCCGGCTGAGGAGCGCCTGCCAGCCGGGTACCACCAGGGTGAGCTGGCCACGAGGAGGTTGCGGCCCCTGCCCTCGCGGATCGACGCCGAGCACGCCCTGCTGGGGCTGGCCCCGGTGGTGGCGGCAATCGTGGATGACCCTGCCCCGCTCATCGGGATGGCCTGGGTGGTCGGGGCGTACTTCGCCTATCGGACCGCCCGGCTGGCCGGGGCCGGGCTCCTGATCACGATGGAGCGCGACCGGGTCGAGGTCAGCTCGCCATGACAGCGGACGCCCTCCCCGACCCAGCGTCCACCAGCCTGCGGATCCTGCTCGTCACCCGGCAGCTGCCTCCACACGGCGTGGGGGGGATCGGGACCTACGTGGGGGCACTCGCCCCGCTGCTCGTCGCCGCCGGCCACGACGTCACCGTGCTCTCCGCGGCGCCGGGGGCGGCCCGCTCGACGACCGTCGTCGACGGCGTTCGAGTGGAGCGCTTCGGCGTGGCCGGGCCCTCCTGGTTGTGGCGGGTCCTGTACGGGTGCTCCTTCCCGCCCGCCAGCCGGCTGCACGCCGCGGTCAGTGCTTGGCTCGCCCTTCGACGCCTCGACGTCTCCTTCGACGCGATCGAAGCTCCCGAGTGGAAGGCCGAGGGATGGCTGCTGCCCGCCTGCCGCAAGGGGCCCGTGATCGTCCACCTCCACCTGGCTCACGAGCTCGTGCGCCGGTGGGGTCGGGAGGAGGCCCCGGGGCGCGGCGTCCGACTGGCCGAGTGGCTCGAGCGCCGTTCGGTGGACCACGCCGCTGCCGTGACCGCCACCTCCGAGCTCAGCAGCATGGGCCCGGACGGGCATCGCTGGGTCCCCTCCATCGAGGTGACCCGTGTGCCGCCGCCCATCGTTCCCCAGGACTGGTCCCACGTGGCGACCGTGGCCCCTGCTGCTCCTCCGGTGGTCCTGTTCGTGGGGCACCTGGAGCACCGAAAGGCGCCCGAGGTGCTGCTCGAGGCCCTGGGCCTCCTCGCCTCGGAGGTCCCCGACCTCCGAGGGGTGTTCGTGGGGAGAGCCTTCTCCAACGCCGACGGGGTCCCCTACGACCGCGTGCTCACGTCGCGGGCGGAGGCTCTCAAGGTGCACTGCGAGGTCTATGACCCCCGCCCCCCGAGGCCATGGCCGACCTCTATGCGATGGCCCGGGTGGTGGTCGTCCCCAGCCGGTTCGAGACCCTGTCCATGGTTGCCCTCAAGGCCCTGGCCAGCGCCCGGCCCGCCATCGTGACGACCGCTGTCGGTGCGTCGGAGTTGGTACGACGATGCCCTCCAGGGGCTGGTGGTCCCCCCCGACGACGCCCCGGCGCTCGCCGATGCCATCCGGCCGCTCTTGCTCGATCCGCAGGCCGCTGCGCAGATCGGCGTGGCCGGGCGTCAGCGGGTGCAGGCCGTCTGCGATGCTGCCGCCGTGACAGCTGAGCGAGTCGCTGTGTACCGGCGGGTAAGCGCTGGATCCACCCCTCTGTCCGTGGTGAGGCCCGGATGAGGGGCTGAAGACGGCTCCCGGTCCATCACCGTGCCCCGGCTCCTGCAGGTCGACACCGGGGCGATGGGTGGGCTGGTCGAGGCCCTGGGCGAGCACTTCGATCCCGTCTCGGGTGCTGGTGGCCACCGGGGGCGCAGTGTCGCGTGCCATCGGAGAGCGGGTGGTCTCCGAGCTCGACCAGGCGGGGATGGCGGTGGAGCTCCAGGCGGGACTCACCGGCACCCTGGCCGAGGCCGCTCGGTTGCTCGAACGACTGGACGAGGCACCGCGCTCCTTGATGGTGGCCGTCGGCGGCGGTCAGCCCATCGACGTCGCCAAGCTGGCGTCCTGTCGCGCCGACGTCGCCTTGGTGGCCGTCCCCACCATCCTGTCGCACGATGGCATGGCGTCCCCGGTGGCTTCGCTGACGGGCTCGGATGGAGAGCGACGCAGCGTCGGCGCCCGCATGCCGGCCGGCGTCGTGATCGACCTCGACGTGGTGAGCGGTGCTCCGGAGCGCTACGTGCGCGCCGGTATCGGCGATCTCACGAGCAACTTGACGGCCGTGGAGGACTGGCGCGCCCAGGCCGACCACCGCGAGGGGTTCGACGAGTTCGCCGCGTCCATCGCCCTCCTCGGCGCCAAAGCGGCGCTCGACGTGTCCTGGCCCCTCCACGGCGACGACCTCGCCTCGGTGGCTCGTGGGCTCGTGATGAGCGGATTGGCCATGGAGGTGGCGGGAAGCAGTCGCCCCTGTTCCGGGCGCGGAGCGCCTCATCAGCCACGCCCTGGATCAGGTGCGCGGTCCCGGCGCCGGTCTGCACGGCGAGCAGGTGGCCCTCGGGGTGCTCATCACGGCTGCGCTCCAGGGCAACCCCCACACCACTCGGATCCGTCAGCTCTTCAAGCGCATCGGCCTGCCCGCCCCGGCGAGTGGGGCATCGACGAGCTCACCCTGATCGAGGCCGTCCGCCTGGCACCCTCCACCCGCCCAGGGCGGCGCACGGTCCTCGACACGGCCGACCTCTCCGGAGAGGGGGCGGCTGCACTCATCCGGCAAGCGCTCGAGGGTGAGGGGCCATGACGGACGCGATCGTGCTGGCGGCAGGCATGGGCCGTCGCCTGGCCGGCGCCACCTCCCAGCCCGTGGCTGGCCCCCGTGGGCGGGTCCTGCCCCGCTGAGGTGCAGCTCGGCGCGTTCGAGGCCGCTGGCATCCGCCGCATCATGGTGGTCACGTCCCCGTCGCCGTCCGCCATCGCCACTGCTCTGGAGCCGTGGCTCGACCGCCTCGACCTCAAGGCTCGTCCAGAACGAGCACGCCAATGACCGCAACAACTGGTACTCCCTCCACCTCGCCCTCGATCGATGGCTCGCGACCGGGGGGAACGACGTCGTCGTCGTCAACTCCGACCTCTTTGCCGGAGTCGACTGGTTCATCGACCTCCTGGCCAGCGTCAAGGGGTCGCCCGGTGCCGCGACGCTGGCGGTCGACCCGACGCGGGGCGGTCACGACGAGGCGATGAAGGTGGCGACGTCCCCCGACGGCAGCCAGGTCACCGGCATCGGCAAGGTCGGGGTGCCCCGACCCCGACGGCGAGTACGTGGGCCTGGCGGGGTGGGCGGCAACGGCCGCCGCGGAGCTCCAGAGCGTGCTCCACACGTTCCGCGACGACCCGGCCACCGTTGACCACTGGTACGAGCACGCCATCGGGCGCCACATCGCCGGGGGTGGGTCCTACGTCCCCGGTCGCGGTGCCCTCACCCCACTGGGTGGAGATCGACGACGAGGCCGACCTGGAAGCCGCCGCTCGACTCCTGCACTCCGGTCTCAGCGGCGGGTCCGATGGCTGAGATCGCCACGACCCCCGTCCCTCCGGCCGGTCGCAGTCCACGCTTCGGCGCCCGTCGGGCCCTGGCGCTGCTCCGAGCGGCCGGCCGACCGGTGACCCTGGTGGCCCTGGTGGCTGGGGGGCTGCTCACGGGCTTCCTCGAGGCCGGCCTGATCCTGGTGGTGCTGGCGATCGCGGCAGGACTGGCGAGCGATGCCGGGCGGCCTCGACCTGGACTTCGGACCGGTGTCGGCCACCTTGACCACAGGCGATGGCGTGCTGGTCGGCCTGGTGATAACCGCCCTGCTGCTGGCCACGGCCACCGGAAGTGCCTGGTTGGAGGCTCGGCTAGCCGCCCGTCTCATCACCAACCTGCGGGGCCGGTTGTTCCGGGGGCTGCTGAGCGCCAGCTGGGAGCGACAGGCCGGCATCGTCGAGGCTCGCTTCCAGGACCTCATCATGGTCCACACGTACCGCTTGGGGAACCTGGTCCTCATCCTCACTGGGTTCTTGATCAACGTGCTTGGGCTGCTGGCCCTCGCCGCCGCCGCCCTAGTCCTCGACGTCGTCACCGCCGGGGTGCTGGTGGTCGAGATCGTCGGGGCCCTGGCCTTGCTCTTCCGCCCTCTGGTCACCGGCATCCGGGAGCGATCCGCTGCCCACGTCGAGGTGAACCACGAGTACATCGACGAGCTGGCCGACACCTTCGGCGTCCTGCCCGAGATCCGTGTGCTTGGCGTTCGCGCAGCCGCCACCGAACGGCTGGATGCCATCAGCGCCAAGACCGTGGCCGTGTACCGGCCCATGATGTTCCGCGGGCGGGTGCTCGCCCGCCTCTACCTCGGAGCCACCGCAGCGCTCCTCCTGGTGGGCCTGGCCATCGCCGACACCCAAGGCCGCATCGAGCTCGAGCAGGTCGGGGCCATCGTCGTGTTCCTGCTGCGGTCGCTGCGCTACAGCCAGCAGGCGCAGTCGGGTTGGCAGGCGGCCCTCGAGGTCGTCCCGAACCTCGAGGCGGTCGAGTCTGCCCTGCAGCAGTGGCGCCCGACCACGGGGGAGTTCGGCACCCGTCGACTCGAGCGCGCCGGCGTCCTGGAGTTCCGACAGCTGGGTACACCTATCCCACAGGACAGGTCGGGATCGAAGGCCTCGACATCACCATCCGTTCGGGAGAGATCCTGGGGTTGGCGGGACCCTCCGGGGCCGGGAAGTCCACGATCGCTCAGCTGGTCCTCGGCCTGCGGCGGCCCACCCGCGGCAGCTATCTGATCGACGGTGTTCCAGCGGAGGAGTTCGACGAGCACTCCTGGTACAGCCGCTTCGCCTATGTGGCCCAGGAATGTCGGCTGATCGACGGCGACGTGCGCGACACGTTCGGTTCCTGCGCCCGGAGATCTCCGACGAGGTGGTCGACAGGGCGATCGAGGAGGTGGGCTGGGCCGAACTGGTGGCGCACTGGACGTCGGGCGCGCATCGGGCGGGCGGGAGGGAGCCGTCGGGCGGCAGCGGCAGCGATCGCTGATCGTGGCGCTGGCCGGAAACGCCGACGTCCTGGTCATGGACGAGCCCACCTCGCCGACGCTCGACCAGAAGCTGTCGTTCGCTCCACGCTGGCCGCCCTCCGAGGGCGCATCACGGTGATCCTCATCGCCCATCGGGAGTCCACGCTCACCGTCTGCGATCGTGTTCCGGCCGTTGATCGCACCCAGGTGGCGGAGCGTCAGGTGGCACCGTGAGTCCGGGGCTTGTGCCACCGATCGTCACGGTCGTCATACCCACCAAGGACCGCAGCGGCTACCTGCCGGCGTGTCCTGGGTGCGCTGCAGGCTCAGACCCTGGAGGACTTCGCCGCGGTCATCGTGGACGACGGGAGCCGCGACGCCACCGCCGAGGTGGCGGCGAACGCGATCGACGGAGATCCCCGGTTCCGAGTGCTGACCACGCCAAACCGCGGGCCGGCCGCCGCGTGGAACGCCGGCGTCGAGGCGACTCGGAGTGGGTCGCCTTCTCTGATGACGACTGCATCGCCCAGCCACGGTGGCTGGAGAACCTCCTCGAAGCGGCGGCCACCGAGAACGCCGATGTGGTCCAGGGTCGCACCCGCCCCGACCCGTCGGTCGATCGTCACGGGCTGCCTTGGCTGACGCGGAGCATGGAGGTCAGCTCCTGGTCCGGACGGTTCCAGACCTGCAACCTCTTGGTGCGAAGGTCCTCGCTGACCGCGGTGGGGGCTTCAACGAGACGTTCCCTGACCCCGTCGGCGAGGACACCGACCTCGGGCTCCGGCTGGTGCGGGCGGGCGCCCACACGGCGTTCACCGGCGATGCCGTGGTCCATCATCGGATCCTGGTCATGTCCTTCGGCGAGTACTTGCGGCGCCGCTTCGCTTGGTCGCACGTCGTTCGGCTGGTGGCCACGAACCCCGACGCACGGACCGTCTTCCCGATGCGGTTCGTGGCCTACCGCCTGCACCTGCTGTTCTGGATGGTGCTCTGCGCGAGCGCCTGGTCGACCGGCCGTTGGCTGCTCGACCTTCCGGTCCGTCCTCGGCTCCGCGGGGGTCTTTCTTCGCGGATCCGGTTTTAGAGTGTCGCTCTCGGGGTGCGCGGGTGGCGTCGGCGGGGGTGGCGAGGGGTTGGCGCGGAGGGGGTGCCGGTGGGGTCGGGGTGGAGTCGGCCCGGTTTCGGCGCAGCGATCGTGAGGGCATCCCCGTCGAGGAGCGTAGGGGCGAGCAGGCGAGGGTGGCTTGTCGTCGTTCGGTGGGGGGCGGCGAGGGGCAGGCCGCCGGGGGGGGGGGGGGGGATAGAGGTGAGCATGGTGTTTGCGACCTGGGCCTCCGCGATCTCGAATCTCGGCCCGCGGTCGGGTCGGGCGGGGCACGGAGTAAGTCACGCCCGCGCGGCCCGCGCGGGGGTCGGGGCTCGGGAATCCGGGCTGTCGGCTACGAGCTGGGAGCTTTTCTCGATGATGGCGACCGACGATGAGTGGACGAGAGGGAGGACGGGGCAGCCGTTAGAGGTCGAGGCTCGGAGGCCGGAGTCGGTGGCAGTGGGCAGGGGGAAGACGACGGAGGCCGGCGGCAGGAGCGCCGAGTGCCGGGTCCCGCGGGCCGCCGTGAGGCACGCGGGTACCATGGATAACCGGGTCGGGGGGCCGGACGGTAGCTCGTTACGCGTGGGGCGCTGCTCGGTGATCGGCGGCTCGGGGACGGAGGGCGGAGCGGAAGCTAGGAGGAGGGCTACGACCTCCTCCTCCGGGCCGCTGAGCTGGGTCCGGTTCGGGTCGTGAACCAGCCACTGGTGACGGTCGACTGGAAGGGGCAGTCGCAGTTCCTCGGTCAATGGGAGGCCTACGCGGCGGCCTGGGAGGCCCTCCTGGCCAAGCACCCCGGGTTCGCGACCAGCCGCCGTGCCAGAGGACGGATCGAAGCCCAAGCCGCCTTCTCGTGGGCCGCCGCGGGTCACCGGCGGAAGGCGCTGGCCTGGGCCGCTCTGGCCCTGCGACACGACCCCCGCCAGCTCAAAGCGCTGTTGGCGATCGCCGTCGCCATTCGGCCGGTCGCAGCTGACCGGGTGGTACGAGCGGCACGGCGGCGCGGCCGCGGCAACTGACCGGACAGCGCTAGGTGGTCGCCGGCTCCGTGGGGTGCCCGCCGCGGTGGAGGTGTAGTAGTTCTCGGGAGTCGACTCGGCGACGTCGTTGGCCACCAGTCCCACCAACGGGATCCGTGCCTCCTCCAAGCGTCCGAGCAGGTCCCGGATCGAACGCCTGCGGACGCCCCCGATGCGGCTCACCACGATGGCGCCGTCGACCAGCTGACCAGCGATGAGCGCGTCGGCCACCGGAAGCACCGGCGGCGAGTCCAGGATGGTGAAGTCTGCCTGGGCCACGATGGCTTCGAGCACCGCGGCGAACCGTCGGCTCCCCAGCATCTCGGTGGGGTTCTGCACCGAGGGTCCGGCGCTGACGATCGCCAGGTTCGGTTGCACGAATGAGATGACGCGTTCGAGCGGCACGTCGTCCACCACCACCGAGGCCAGGCCGTGGACGTTGTCGAGGTCGAAGAACGTGTGGATCGTGGGTCGGCGGAGATCGCAGTCGACCAGGACCACGCGGTCGCCCGCCTCGGCCATGGCCAGCGCCAGGTTGACCGCGGTGGTCGACTTGCCCTCCGCGCTGACAGCGCTGGTGACGATGACGGACTTCAGGTCGGCGTTGAGACCGAACACCCGGATCCCGGTACGCAGGTAGCGATAGGCCTCCTGCACCGAGAAGTCGTCCCGTCCGCCGTGCCCACGGAAGTCGGCGTGGGGGACAGCGGCGAGCACCGGCGCGTCGGGTCGCACGCTGGCTAGGTCCTCGCGGCTCCCCAGCTGGTCCTGGGCCGTGTCGGCCACCACGGCGATGGCCAGGCCGAGCAGCGCCCCCAGGATCAGCCCGAGGAAGGCGGCGGCGATGGGGCTGCCCTTCAGCGGCTCCAGCTCGAGCTCCGTGGGAGAGATCACCTGAGTGCCTCGGCCGCGCAGGGCGGCCTCGACGCCGAGCTCGTCGGCCCGCTGGTTGAACTCCTGGGCCTGGGACGCAAGGGTGGTCTGTCGAACCTGGAGGTTGGCCACCTCGTTGGGGGGCAGCTCCGGGTTGGCCAGCTGCTGGCTGATCGCCTCCAGCTCGGCGGTGGCTTCCGCCCCTTGCTCCTGCAGCTCGTTCGCCTTCTCGACCAGCCCTTCGACCGACCGGGTGCGCCGATCCTGGATGAAGACCTCGGCGAACGTGTTGGCGACGTCGGCCGCAGTTGCTGCGTCCCCCGCCGTGATGGTGATCTCGATGATCTCGCTGTACCCGACCTGGGTGACGACCGGGTGCTCGAAGTCAGGCGTGTCCTCGCCAAGGCGGGCGAGGACGGCGGACTCGATGGGAGATGACTGGAGGATCTCCAGCTCTGTGGCCAGCTCCCGCGCTCGGTCGCTGGGGAGGTTGTCGCCACCGCCCCCGGATCGGAACACACCTTCCTGGTCCAAGGTGGACACCCGGACGCTGGCCGTGGACGTGTAGACCGGCTCCTCCAGCAGAGCCGGGAGCATGCCGAGCATGGCGGTGAGGATCGCGACGACGGCGATGAGCCGCCGCTGCCGGCGCAGCACGCCGAGGTAGGTGGACAGCGACAGGGACGGCGAGGCGGGGAGGTTGGAGAGCATGGCGAGGCGAAGCCGGCACCCCGGCGACGGCCGAGGCTACGCCGACCGAGCCCTGCCTGGGTGCCGCACCCGGCGGGGTGGCCCCGCACGGGTACGCTCGCTCCCCGTGGGACGGCGTTCAACCTGGGCTCTCATCTCGTTCGCCGCCCTGGTGGTGGGCCAGGTCCATCTCGCGGGCGCGGTCGCACCGCTGGTCCTGGCCGGTGCCCTCGTGGGGGGCTCCGCGGGCTTGGTCGGCTGGTTGGGTCGGCGCCCGGCTCAGCCCTTCACCGATCCCACCTGGCCGGTCGGCCCCCTGGCGGCCTGCTGGCTGGTGGTCAGCCTCCTCACCGTCCACACCTTCTCCCATGGCGGGTTCGACGGCGGCGGACCGGCGCTCGACCTGGAGGCCTTCCTCCAGCTGCTGGTGATCGCCGGGGTCGGCTTGCTGGCCAGCGGGGCCGTTCGCTCCCTCGAACTAAGCCGACGCTCGATCGATCCCGCCCCCCGATGCTGCTGTTCCTCCTGCCCATCTGGACCATCGTCTCGGCGCTCTGGAGCCCCACGGGGCCCTTCGCCGTCGTGCGCGGCACGCAGCTGGTGACGTTCGCGGTGCTGGCGTGGGCGACCGTGGCACTGGGTCGCCAGAACCGTGTGGCGCTCGGTGAGATGGTCGACACCTTCCTCCGATGGTTCGTGCGCATCACAGCGGTGCTGATGGGCCTCGGGGTGCTCTTCGGGCCCCGCTACGTGTCGGCGAGCGAAGCCAACCTGGATCGCTTCACCTGGGTGGGTGCTCATCCCCTCGGAGCCGGGATGATCCTCAGCTCCGCGCTCGTCATCGTCGCCACCACCCCCTCAACCACGTTCCGCGTGCACCCCTACGTCCGCGTCGGGCTGGCCGCGGCCTTCGCGGGAGCGCTGGTCCCCAACCACTCTCGGCAGACCTGGCTGGCCCTTGGGTTCATCCTGGTGCTGGGTCTCAACCTGGCTGGGCGGCTCTCGCCGCGTGTGCGCTGGGTCGGCGGCCCTCTCGTCGCTGCGTGTGCTGTGGGTGTGCTGCGCTACCGCGGCGCCGAGGTGGGGAACTACCTGCTCCGAGAGAGCGACTCGGACACGGTCCTCTCCGGGAACGGTCGGATCGAGCTCTGGGGGTACGGCATCCGAACCCTCGACACGACGTTCGACTGGATGATGGGTCACGGCTTCGGGGTGACCCGTGATCTCTTCGTCCCGCACTTCCACTGGGCCCACTCCGCCCACAGCTCCTTCCTGGGTGCGCTGGTGAGCCTGGGCCTGATCGGTCTCCTGATCCTCCTCGCCGTCCTGGCCCAGGTGACGGTCCACATCGTCCGGTCCCGTCTGTGGGCGACCTCGTCGCGGGGCTTCTGTCTCACGCTCCTCTTCGTCCTCGCCCTCTTGAACGGGGTGGTGTCCGACAACCTGGTCATACCGAACATCGGCTCGGGTCTCCTCTTCCTGGTGGCGGCGGTGGCCCGTGTCCACAGAGAGGCCCCCGCCGCGGGGACCCCGCCTCCCGACCTCAAGCCGACGGCCGGACCTCTCCCCGGTCGGGCGCTCGCCCGTTGAGGCGGCTTCGCGTACGTCGACTCCTGGCGGTCGTCCTGCTCGCCGGCTTCGCACTGCTGGGCCTCCGAGGGGTCGTCCGGCTCGCGTTCGTGGCGCGCGACCTGCAAAAGGCCGAGAACCTGGTCGACGATGCCTCCGCCGCCCTCGTCGACGGGCGCCTTCGCGACGCCACACGAGCCCTCGACCGAGCCGAGGGGCTGGTGCTGGGTGCCAACGAGGCTCTCCGCGACGCCCCCGAGCTGGATCTGGTCGGCTGGGTGCCAGGCTTCCACCAGAACCTCGTCGCCCTCGAGGAGTCGGTGGAGCTGGCCGCCACGGTCATACACGGCGGCGTTCGCATCCTGGGCGAGTCCGACCCCCTCCAGTCCGCGGAGGGGACGCTCAAGGTCTCGCTCTCCGACGGCACGGTGCCGTTGGAGGCGGTGGCGGCAGCGCAGCAGCGGATCTCCGAGCTGTCCACCCACCTGCTGCCGGCGATCCGGAAGGACGCGCCGCCGTTGCTCCTGCCTCCGGTGCGCGGCTGCGCGACGCCGTCCACGACGAGGCTGTCAGCCGCAGCCAGCAGCTGGAGGTGCTCGGCCGCGGCTTGGCGCTGCTTCGCCACCTCGCGGGAGGCGAGGGTCCTCGCCGCTACCTCCTCGCGGTGTCCAACACGGCCGAGATGCGTGGCACGGGCGGCATGATCCTCAACTACGGGGTGCTGGAAGGGGCGGACGGCACGATCGACCTCACCGACTTCGGACGCATCGACGAGCTCGGTCCGGTGGGGCCGGTGCCTCCGGAGCTGCTCCCGGCCGACTACCTCGCCCGCTGGGCGGGCTTCGACGCTCGTACCCGCTTTCGTCAGGCCAACCTGGCTGGCGACTTCACCCTGGTAGCACCCACCCTCGAGGCCATGTACACCTCGGCCACCGATCGACCCGTCGACGGGGTGATCCAGGTGGACCCGCAAGGTCTCGCCGCCATCCTCGAGGCGGTTGGCCCCGTCACCGTCCCGGAGGTCGGAGAGGTCACCAGCGAGACCGTGGTGGCTCTGACCCTCAACGAGGCCTACTTCCGGTTCCCCGACGTCGAGGAGCGGTCCGACGTGCTCGGTGACGTCGCCGAAGCGGCGTTCCGCCGGTTGGTGGACGGCGACTTCCCGAGCCTGCGCCCCTTGGCCGAGAGCATCGTGGAAGCAGTGGACGGTCGCCACTTCGTCATGCACTCAGCCACCGCAGCGGTGGAGGAGGCCATCACCGCGTTCGGCGCCGATGGGGCCTATCCCCAGATCGACGAGGTGGACACCGTGGCCCTCACCGCCCAGAACCTCGCTGGGAACAAGCTCGACTACTACCTCGACACCGACCTCCAGCTCACCGGCGAGCGGCCCCAGGGCCAGCTGGGCACCATGACGGCACGCGCTCACCCTCACCAACACCGCGCCCGCAGGGGTGACGGAGCCCCGGTACATCTTCGGGCCCGGGGTCAGCCCCACCTCGGTGCCCGCCGGGGTGCTCCGCAGCGTCGTGACCCTGTACCTGCCGTTCGGATCGAGTCTCGAGGGTGCCGCGGGCGACGCCACGGTCGAGCCGGCGTCGAGCGGGACCGAGGGCGGCCGGCCCTACGCGTCGTTCATCATCGACGTTCCGGCATCGGAGGCTCGGACGGTGGAGCTGAGCCTTCAGCTGGCGCCACGGACAGCTCGGAGCTACGAGCTGCGACTCGTGCCCGCCCCCCGCGTCCGGCCCACCACCGTCACGCTCGACATCGCCACAGAGGCAGGTGCGCTCGCTGGTCGCGTTGAACTGAACCGGGAATGGGTCGTGGTGCCCGGCCGGGCACCCGTGCCCAGCCGCCCTCCCGCCTACAGGTGACCTCCACCCCTGCCGATGTTCGGTAGGCTGTCTCAGCCCGCCCCGTCAGTGCCTCCCCCGAGGATCCGTGAACATGCGCTTCGAACCGTCGAGCCGTCTCTCCCGTGCCGCCGCTCTCGTGCTTGGCGCGCTGGCCCTGCTCCTGCTGACCCCGGTGTCGGCGGGGGCCCAGGACGACACCTACGGGCCAACCTCCACCACCGACGGCACGGACGTGGATCCCTCGTGCCAGCTCTCGGAAGGCGAGGCGGAGGCGGGAGCGTCGCTCACCGCCGACCGTGCAAAACGTCTCTTTCGGGGCCACCGTCCGCATCATCATCGGCGGCGAGGAGTCCGGCAGCGCTACAGCCCCGCTGCCGGCCCAGTCCTCCGGTGGCGTCGTCCTCTTCGGGGGGGCGGCCCTCCCCGCCGGAGCGGCGACCACCACCCTCAACATCGGCGTCACGGTGCCCGACCTCGAGCCGGGCAGCTACCTCGCCACCGCCGTCGGCCCCGACTTCACCATCCCGTGCGGGCCGGGTGAGAACGGCGCCTTCGAGGTGCTCGCCTCCGACGAGACCGCCCGCCCCGGCGACGGGTCCCTCCCGCGGACCGGCATCTACATCGCGCTCCTCCTCGCCCTCGCCGTCGTCCTCCTGCTGGTCGGCCGGGCCCTGCTCTCGGCCGCCCGTCGTCGGCGTAACGCCGATGAGCGAGCCCGAGCTCGGCACCTGATCACCGAGAGAGCGTCCCTCGGCACCCACGCCGAGTAGCCGCTCGCCTCACTCGGCCTGGCAGACTGAGCGGGGTGCCGGCCGGCGACGCGCTCGACGACCCCTCCCTCGACGACAGTCCCAAGGAGGCCTGCGGCGTCTTCGGCGTCTACGCCCCCGGTCAGCCCGTCGCCCACCTGACCTACCTCGGCCTCTTCGCCCTGCAGCACCGCGGCCAGGAGTCGGCCGGCATGGCGGTCAGCGACGGCGACGACGTCACCGTCGTGAAGGACCAGGGCCTGGTGGCGTCCGTGTTCGACGACCGCACCCTGGCCGGCCTCGACGGCCACCTGGCCATCGGGCCACTGCCGCTACTCCACCACCGGCTCGTCCACCTGGCGCAACGCCCAGCCGGCCTACCGGGGCGCGGGGACCCGGCACTTCGCCCTCGGCCACAACGGCAACCTCACCAACACCGAGGCGCTGGCCGACGGAGGCCGGGATGCTGCCCGGCACCGTCACCAGCGACACCGACCTCATCGCGGAGCTCATCGGCAACGAGCTGGCCGCGGCTGCCCGACGGAGTCGAGCGACGAGCGCGACCTCGAACGGGCTCTCGCCACCGTCCTGCCCTCGCCTGGAGGGCGCCTTCTCGCTCGTGCGTCATGGACGAGAGCCGCGTCATCGGCGTCCGCGACCCGAACGGCTTCCGGCCCCTCTGCCTCGGCAAGCTCGACCACGGCTGGGTGCTGGCCTCGGAGAGCCCGGCCCTCGACATCGTCGGCGCCCACTTCGTGCGGGAGCTCGACCCCGGCGAGATGGTCGTCATCGACGCCACCGGCCCCCGTTCGCTCCGGCCCTTCCCCGACGAGCGCGTCGACCCACGCTCTGTGCCTCTTCGAGTTCGTGTACTTCGCCCGCCCCGACACCCGGCTCTACAGGCAGAGCGTCCACCAGGCCCGCATCCGCATCGGCGAGCAGCTGGCCGAGCAGGCGCCGGTCGAGGCCGACATGGTGATGGGCGTGCCCGAGTCGGGCGTTCCCGCCGCCGAGGGGTTCGCCCGCCGGAGCGGCATCCCCTTCGGCCAAGGCGTGGTGAAGAACCGCTACATCGGCCGCAGCTTCATCGCCCCCAGCCAGGAGCTGCGGGCGCGGGCGGTGCGGATGAAGCTGAACCCGCTGCAAGGAGAACGTGGCGGGCAAGCGGATCGTCGTCGTCGACGACTCGATCGTCCGCGGCACCACGCAGAAGCAGCTCACCAGGATGCTCCGCGAGGCCGGGGCCACCGAGGTGCACCTGCGCATCACCTCACCGCCCGTGAAGTGGTCGTGCTTCTACGGCATCGACACCGGCGACCGCACCGAGCTCCTCGCCGCCTCGCTCACCGTGGACGAGATCCGCGAGTACCTCAACGTCGACACGCCTCGCCTACGTGAGCCTCGATCGGCTCGTCGCCTCCACCGGCGCTCCCGGCGCCGGCTTCTGCGACGCCTGCTTCACCGGCTACTACCCGGTGGCCGTGCCGGTCACGCTGCGCAAGCACGTGCTCGAGGAACCGGCCCGGTCGCCCCCGGGCACCCCCGTCCAGACGCGATCGACTGAGGCAGCGCACGTGGGCACCAGCTACGAGGACGCAGGCGTGAGCATCTCGGCCGGCGAGGAGGCCGTCGAGCGGATCAAGTCGAAGGTGCGGTCCACCTTCCGGCCGGAGGTCATCGGCGACATCGGCGGCTTCGGCGGGCTGTTCGCCTTCGCCAGCCACCGCTACACGCCACCCGGTGCTCGTGTCGTCCACCGACGGCGTCGGCACCAAGGCGCTGATCGCGCAGGCCGCCGGCCGGTTCGACACGATCGGCGTCGACCTGGTCGCCATGTGCGTCGACGACATCGTGTGCCAGGGCGCCGAGCCGCTCTTCTTCCTCGACTACATCGCGGTCGGCAAGCTCGATCCCGACCACATCGAGCAGCTCGTCGAGGGCGTCGCCCACGGGTGC
Source organism: uncultured Microthrixaceae bacterium (assembly GCA_963795165.1). Lineage (GTDB taxonomy): Bacteria > Actinomycetota > Acidimicrobiia > Acidimicrobiales > VFJN01 > VFJN01. The sequence continues at coordinate 2,497,751 of CAWCGT010000001.1, forward strand.
CGGCAGGCCGGGCTGCGCGCTGATCGGCGGCGAGATGGCCGAGCACCCGGGAGCCATGGAGCCCGGCGAGTTCGACCTGGTCGGCTTCGCGGTCGGGGTCGCCGAGCGCGATCGCCTCATCACCGGCGAGCACGTGCAGCGCAGGCGACGTCGCTCATCGGCCTGCCCTCACCGGGCCTGCGCTCCAACGGGTACTCGCTCGCTCGGAAGGTCCTGCTCGGAGGCGGCGGGTCGGTCGCTCGACGACCCGGCCTGGCCGGGGCGCCCCCCACAGCCTCGGCGACGAGCTGCTGATGCCCTCGGTCGTGTACGCCCCCGCCATGCAGCGCCCTGCTCCGCCACGTCGACGTTCGGGCCGTCGCCCACATCACGGGCGGCGGGCTGCCGGGCAACCTCGTGCGGGTGCTCCCGGCGGGCGCCGACGCCGACGTCGACCTGGGCGCCTGGGAGCCTCCGCGGATCTTCGGTGAGATCCAGCGCCTCGGCGAGGTGAGCGACGACGAGATGCGCAAGGTGTTCAACCTCGGCATCGGGATGGTGGTGGTGGTGGCGCAGGACGAGGTCCACCGCACGCTCGACCTGCTGCGCACCGAAGGCCACCGGGCCACCGAGATCGGCCAGGTCGTCACCGGGCACGGCCAGGTCCGGTTCGGCTAGGCATCCCCGATGCCCACGATCCTCGTCGTCGACGACGACGCCGACATCCGGCTGCTGCTCCGGTTGGAGCTGGCCGCCGAGGGCCACCAGATCCTGGAGGCCGCCGACGGGGTCGAGGCCCTGGCCGCCCTCGAAGGCCGAAGCCCATCGACCTCGTGGTGCTCGACATCATGATGCCGGTCCTCGACGGGTGGGGGGTGCTGGAAGCCGCTCGACCCCGAGACGGCGCCGCCCATCGTCGTGATCACCGCGCTGGCCAGCGACGGCGACCGGCACGTGGTCGAGCTCCTCGCCCAGGGCGCCCTCGACGTGATCGCCAAGCCGTTCGACCCGGGCTGGCTGGTCCGACTCGTCGATGCCGTGCTCCTCGTCGAACCCGACGAGCGAGACGAGTACCGGCGTCACCGACTCGCCCGCGCCCAGCGGAGCTGATGGGCCGGCAGCCGTCGGGGGAGCGCCCCCTCCGGGCCGAACCGCTCCCGCCCCGGAGCCGTCGCCGCCCCGCCGGCCGGGTCCGGACGGGTCGGCGGTCGCGCCTCCTTGCCATGGCGCTGGCGGCCATCGCCACGGCGGGACTGGCGTGGATCGACGACGTGCCCGAGATCACCGCCGCCGAGGCGGTCGGCGTGGCCGAACGAGCCTTGGCGGCAGCCGGCGTGGAGGCCGATGGTCGACGACCGACCGCCGGCGGAGCGCTACACCTCACGGGCCCAGCGGAGCCATCGACCGTGTGGCAGGTCGAGCGACGGTGCGGGACGCGCCCGGTCGACCATCGTATGTCCTGGCGCGCGACGGCGCCCAGCCGGTCTCCATCGACGACCGCAACCAGGACGGCAGCGCCTACGTGCTCTCCGACGGCGGAGTACGACGCCGTCGGCCGCGGGCGTCGACGGACCCTGCCCTTGCGCCGGGCGGTGCGTCGCAACGTCACCGCTCACGGTGGCCGCCGTCCTCGTGGTCGGCGCTGGCCATCCTCGGTCGCCGTGATCACCCGACCCCGACCCGCAGGAGCAACCGTGACCGATGCCCACGCCGCCCTCGTGGCCCACCTGCTCGAGCACAGCGTCCGCACGGGCGACTTCACGCTCAAGAGCGGCAAGCGGAGCTCGTGGTTCATCGACGCCAAGCAGACGACCTGCCGGGCCGACGGGATGCTGCTGGTGGCCGACGCCGCGCTGGAGGTGATCCCCGACGACGTCACCGCCATCGGCGGTCTCACCATGGGGGCCGACTCCGTGGCCTTCGGGATCGCGGCCGTCGCTGCCACCCGTGGCCGCTCGCTGCGGAGCTTCAGCGTCCGCAAGGAGGTGAAGGACCATGGCGGCGGCGGTCGCATCGCCGGGGCGCTCCAGCCCGGCGACAAGGTGGTCATCACCGAAGACGCCGTCACCCGCGGCGTGTCGATGCTGGAGGCGGCCGAGGTGGTCCGCGGCGAGGGCGGCGCCGAGCCGGTGCTGCTGCTCCCGGTGGTCGACCGGGGCGGGACGGTCGAGGCCATGGCCGCCGAGCACGGCCTCCCCCTGCGGGCGCTGGTGACGGCCCCCGACCTCGGGTTTTCGTACGAGGGGTGAGGCTGCTGGCCCTGGTCGGAGGTCGAGCTCAGGCCGCGAGAGGCGCTCCGGGCCGGCGGCACAACTGACGCGTCCCCGGGGCCCGGGGACGCTGGGCTGTACGCGACCTTGGTCACGTCCCGGCGCTGGACGGGCTCCGGGGCCTCGCGGTCCTGTTCGTCGTGGCCCTCCACGTTGGCTTCGTCCTCCAACCGGACGATGGGGGCCTCGCTCCGGGGGGGTTCCTCGGCGTGGACATCTTCTTCGTGCTCAGCGGCTTCCTGATCACGTCCCTGCTCGTCGCTGAGAATGACCGGCAGGGACGCGTGGCGATGCGGTCGTTCTACATCCGCCGCGCCCTGCGACTGCTTCCGGCGCTCATAGGGGTCCTAGCGGCGCATCTGTCGTACACGGTCCTGCGTGGCGACAGTCTCGGCGAGGAGCTGCAGATCCAAGCCGCAATCCTCCTCTACGCCTCGAACTGGGTCCAGGCGTGGGACTACGAGATGCCCATCGAGCTCGTGCACACGTGGTCTCTGTCGGTCGAGGAGCAGTTCTACCTCGTGTGGCCGGCGTTGCTCCTCGTGCTCCTGGGCCGGCTGCCCAACCGCAAGGCTGTGCTGATGGCGCTGGCGGCGGGGATCCTCATGTCCTCCTTGAGCGCGGAGCGTGGATCTGGCACTACGGAGCCGGCTACCCGGCGGCATACATGCGAACCGACGCGCGAGCCGACGAGCTACTCGCTGGAGCCTGGTTTGCGCTTGCGTGGAGATGGGGCGTGATCTCAGATCGCCTCGCCGCTCGAAGCTGCCCCCGTGGCTGCCTTCGCGCTCCTGCTCACCATCGCCCTGTGGGACCCCGATCTCGAGGTGATGTTCTATGGCGGCTTCACGTTGGTGGGAGTGGCCACCGGGATCGTGGTGGTCGCTCTCGCCACGGGCGGCGGGGGCCTCTCGCGTGCGCTCAAGTGGCGGCCGCTGCGAGAGATCGGCAAGGTCTCCTACGGGCTCTACTTGTGGCACCTCCCTTGCCTCGTCCTGGTGAACCGATCGCTCGACGGGTTCAGCCGCCCGATACGAGCCCTGGTTGGTCTGCTGCTGACGGCGGCGGCCACGCAGGTGTCGTGGCTGTGATCGAGCGCCCGTTCCTTCGGCGAAAGGAGCGGTTTCGCACGATGGGCGCCGAGCCGATGAGGGTCAATCGGCCAGGCTCTGGCGGATCGCCGCTGTGATCTTGGCGGTGTCGACGAACAGCTCGCCCTCGAGCGGGCCGGCGAAGGGGTAGCTCGGGCACGTCGGCGGTGGCCAGCCGGCGCACCGGTGCGTCGAGGTCCCAGAAGGCCTCCTCGGCGACGATGGCCGCCACCTCGGCGCCGACGCCGAAGCTGATGTTGTCCTCGTGGACGACCAGGCACCGACCGGTCTTGGCCACCGACGCCAGCACGGTGTCGCGGTCGAGCGGGGCTGATCGTGCGCAGGTCGACCACCTCCACCGAGGCGCCGTCCTCGTCGGCCAGCCGCCTCGGCCGCCTCGAGGCACAGGTGGCGGTGCAGGCCGTAGGTGACGACCGTGAGGTCGTCGCCGTCCCGGGCGATCTCGGCCAGGCCGATCGGGACGCGCCAGCCGTCGTCGTCGGGGACGAGGCCCGTGATGAGCCGGTAGGTCTTCTTGTGCTCGAGGAAGAGCACGGGGTCGGGGTCCTCGATGGCGGTCGCGCAGCATGCCGCACACGTCGGCCGGGGTCGACGGCACCACCACCTTGAGGCCGGGGATGTGGGCGTAGGTCGCCTCGATCGACTGCGAGTGGTAGAGCGCGCCGTGCACGCCGCCGCCCCACGGCGCCCGGACCACGAGCGGCACGGAGAAGTCGCCGTTGGACCGGTAGTGGATGCGGGCCGCCTCGCGACACGAGCTGGTCGAAGCCGGAGTGGATGAAGTCGGCGAACTGGATCTCGGCGATCGGGCGGAGACCGGCCAGGGCCAGCCCGATGCCGATGCCGATGATCGAGCGTCTCCGCGAGCGGCGTGTCGACGACGCGGTCGTCGCCGAACTCGGCGGCCAGCCCGTCGGTGGCGCGGAACACACCGCCGCGCGGACCGACGTCCTCACCGAGGATGACCACGCGATCGTCGGCCGGCCATCAGCCGCTGCTGGGTCCAGCGCACCGTGTCGACGATGTTGCGCTCGGTGCCGCCCTCGGGGACGGGCCAGGGACCGGGGGATCGGTGGGGTCGGCTCGGCCCCGTCGGGCGCGCCGGGCACCGGCCGCAGCGGCTGCGCGAACACGTGCGCGTAGGCGGTGCGCGGCGTCGCTGGCGGCGGCGGCCTCGGCCGTCTTGGCGGCCGCGTCGACCTCGGTCTTGCACCTCGGCCTCGATGCGCTCCTCGTCGGCCTCGGACAGCAGCCGCTGCTCGATGCAGGTACTGCGTGATGCGCCGCAGCGGGTCCTTCTTGCGCCAGGCCTCGACCTCCTGCGGCCGTGCGATACGTGCGGTCGTCGTCGTCGGAGGTGTGGGCGAGGTAGCGGTAGGTCTTGCACTCGACGAGCGTGGGGCCGTCGCCCTCGCGGGCGCGGCGCACGCGCCGAGTGGACGGCGGCGTACACGTCGAGCGGGTCGTTGCCGTCGACGATCACCCCGCCGAACCCGTAGCCGTGGGCGCGGTCGGCGACGTCGTCGACGGCCGACTCCGCCGACATCGGCACCGAGATGGCGTAGCCGTTGTTCTCGCAGACGAAGACCATCGGGAGCTGGTGGATGCCGGCGAAGTTGAGCGCCTCGTGGAAGTCGCCCTTGGAGGTGGCGCCCTCGCCGAAGTAGCTGACCGCCACCTGGTCGTCCCGGCGGAGCTTGGCGGCGTAGGCGAGCCCGGCGGCGTGCGGGAGCTGGGTGGCGATCGGCGAGGAGCCGGTGATCACGCCAGCCTCGGCCCAGCCCCAGTGGTTCGGCATCTGGCGGCCGCCGCTGTTGGGGTCGTCGGCCCGGGCCAGCACGGCCAGGAGGATCTGCTCGACCGACATGCCCAGGGTGAGCATCACGCCGGTGTCGCGGTAGTAGGGCAGCACGATGTCGTGGCCGGCCTCGCAGCGCCCAGGCCGAGCCGACCTGGGCGCCCTCGTGGCCCTGGCCCGACACCACGAAGGCCGCCTTGCCCATCCGGTTGAGGCTCCAGATCTTCTGGTCGAGCACCCGGGCCAGGAGGATCGTGCGGTACATGCCGACCAGGTCCTCGGCCGACAGGCCCGAGCTCGGTGTGGCGATCGTGGAGGTGGAGGACCGACAGGTCGTCGGCGGTGGGCACCGGGTCCCTCGCGGTGGCGGGTGGTTGGTTCGGTCTCGGTCACGTCTGCGAAGTCCCCCTGGTCGTCATCCCCCGTGCCTCGGCGATGCGTCGCTCGGCGAGAAGGTCGGCCGCGGCCGCGGTGGTGATGCCTTCGGCCTCGGCGAGGTCGAGCACTCGGTGGACCGTGTCGTGGATCCCCCGGATGCGGTCCTCGGCACGAGCCCGATCGTAGCCATCCTTCTCCTGGGCGATGTTGATCACTCCGCCCGCGTTCACCACGTAGTCGGGCGCGTACAGCACACCCGATGCGGCGATTCGCTGGGCATCCTGCTCGGTTGCCAGCTGGTTGTTGGCCGATCCGACCACTGCGGCCGCGCCGAGCTCGGGGATCGTGCTCGACAGACAGCACGCCGCCAAGGGCGCATGGCGCGAACACGTCGCAGAGGACAGCGTGGGCCTTCTCGGGAGGCACGACCTCGGCACCGGTGCGGGCGGTCGCCGCTGCGGTGGCCTCGGGCCGCACATCGGCCACCGTGAGCCGGGCGCCTTCGGCGTGGAGGTGGTCGGCAAGGGCGGCGCCGACCTTGCCCACCCCGCTGATGCACACGTGGCGACCCGACAGGTCGGCGCTGCCCCACAGGCGCTCGGCCACCGCCCGCATGGCCCAGAGGACCCCGAGCGCGGTGGCCGGCGACGGATCGCCGGAGCCGCCGAGGGCTTCGCTGATCCCTGCCACGTGGGGGGTCACCGAGCGGATCAGGTCCATGTCGGCCTGCGTGGTGCCCACGTCCTCAGCGGTGACGTAGCGACCGCCGAGGCCGTCGACGCAGCCGGGCGTAGGCCAGGATCGAGCTCGTCGGTGCGGACCGTGCGCGGATCGCCGAGGATCACGGCCTTGCCGCCGCCCTGGTCGAGGCCGGCGGCGGCGTGCTTGTAGGTCATGCCCCTGGCCAGCCGGCACACGTCCACCAGCGCCTCGACCTCGGACGGGAAGGGCCAGAACCGCGTGCCGCCCAGGGCCGGGCCCAGGACGGTGGAGTGGACGGCCACGATGGCCCGGAGGCCCGTGGCCTCGTCGTGGCCGTAGACCACCTGCTCGAAGCCGTCCGCCTCCATCAGCGAGAGCGGGCCGTCCATCACGCCCAACCTACCCACCCTGCCGTCGGGTCGACCCGAGCCCGACGACAGCGTGACTAGTCACCCGAGACGGTCGATATGACCCGATCGGGCCATTGGCCCGGGTCGGGCATACCCGTACGTTGGTCGACGAAACGGACATGCCGCCACGTCTGAGCGTGGCTGCCGGAATCGCAGCAACGAGGAACCCATGACGCAGTACGACGACATCGACGCCCCCGAAGCCCTGCTCACCCCCAGCGAGGTGGCGGCACTGTTCCGTGTCAACCCCAAGACGGTGACCCGCTGGGCACGATCCGGCAAGCTCACAGCCATCCGGACGCTCGGCGGGCACCGTCGGTTCAAGGCCTCCGAGATCCGACGCTGCCTCGAGGAGATGTCGCACGAGCCGTCGCTCGGCGACCGCTGATCTTCGGGCCGGCACCTCCGGCCCACCACATTCGCCACGGCGCCCGGTCCGCCCCGGGCGCCGTTGCGCGTTTCCGTGCCAGCGAGGGCGTCGGGTACCGTCGCCCCCTGACGGGCGGTCTGTCGGTCGCCCGCCCGACCACCGACAGGACCCCCCGCCTTGGCCACCCCCACCGCCGCCTACTCCATCCACCTCCGGGTCCGGCTCGACAACCGGCCGGGCACCCTGGGTCGGCTGGCCACAGCCATCGGCGAGGCCGGCGGCAACATCACCGCCATCGGCGGGTTCGACGTGCGAGGGGCGCACCTCGACGAGGACGTGGTGGTCAACTGCTCGTCTGAGGCGCACATCGCGAAGGTGACCGACGCCGTGCGCTCGGTCGACGGCGTGGAGCTGCGTCGAGGTGGAGGACCGCACCTTCGCCATGCACGAGGGCGGCAAGATCGAGGTGCTGGCCCGCATGCCGATCGCCGACCGCGACGACCTGTCGATGGCCTACACGCCCGGTGTGGCCCGGGTGTGCACGGCGATCCAGGAGGAGCCGGCCCTCGTGCACAGCCTCACCATCAAGAAGAACACGGTCGCCATCGTCACCGACGGCACCGCCGTGCTCGGGCTTGGGCGACATCGGCCCCGCCGCGGCCCTCCCGGTGATGGAGGGCAAGGCCCTGCTGTTCAAGAACTTCGCCGGGGTCGACGCCTTCCCGATCTGCCTCGACGTCACCACCCCGGACGAGATCGTCGAGACGGTGGTGCGCATCGCGCCGGTGTTCGGCGGCATCAACCTCGAGGACATCGCCGCCCCGGCGTGCTTCGAGATCGAGGATCGCCTCAAGGAGCTCCTCGACATCCCTGTGTTCCACGACGACCAGCACGGCACGGCCGTGGTGGCGCTGGCCGCGCTCGAGAACGCCCTGCGCATCGTCGACAAGCCGATGTGCGTCGCTGAAGGTCGTCATCGCCGGCGTCGGGGCCGCCGGGGTGGCCATCAGCAAGATCCTCCTCGAGGCCGGCGTGGCCGAGATCATCGGCGTCGACCGCAAGGGCGCCATCTGGGAGGGCCGCGACGATCTGAACGTGGCCAAGCTCTGGTTCGCCGAGCACACCAACCAGGATCGGCGGGAGGGCACGCTGAGCGAGGTGCTGCCCGGCGGCGACGTGTTCATCGGCGTCTCCGGCCCGGGTCTCGTCGACGCGTCCGACCTGCGACGGATGGCCACTGACCCGATCGTGTTCGCCATGGCCAACCCCGATCCCGAGATCCGACCCGAGGACGCCGACGGGCTGGCGGCGGTGATCGCCACCGGGCGCAGCGACTACCCGAACCAGATCAACAACGTGCTGGCCTTCCCCGGGATCTTCCGGGGGGCGCTCGACGTGGCGGCCACGTCGATCACGGAGGGCATGAAGCTGGCCGCGGCCCGGGCCATCGCCGAGGTGGTGGGCGACGAGGTCCGTCCCGACTACATCGTCCCGTCGGTCTTCGACACGCGGGTGGGCCCGCTCGTCGCCGAGTACGTCGCTGAGGCCGCGGTGGCCGAGGGCGTCTGCCGCACGGCCACCGCCTGAGCCCCTCCGCCATGGATGCTCCGCCGTCGGCCCGCGTGCGCCCCTGGTGGATCGGTCCCGGCGCCGTCGTGCTCCTCGCCGTCGTGGTGCGGTTGCTCTTCATCGTGCGCGTGGACGGCGGGCTGGCGCTCACCGAGGCCGAGCTGGAGCACGACAACGTCTCGTACTTCGAGCTGGCGGCTCGGATCAGCGACGGCGATCTCATGTCGTGGTCCTACCCGGGCCCCGGACCTCAGCAGGGAGAGGTGGTGCCAACCGCCTTCCGACCCCCGCTGTGGCCGATGGTCCAGGCCATCCCGTACGTGGTCACCGGACCCTCACCCACGGTGGGGCGGCTCTGGAACGTGCTCCTCGCCTCGGGTGCCTGTGGCCTGGTGGTGGTGCTGGGGCGACGGCTCCACTCGCCCCTCGTGGGGCTGATGGCGGGGGTGGGTTCCGCCGTGTGGCCCCAGTTCGTCGAGGCCAGCCGGCAGCTGATGACCGAGGGCCTCCTGCTGCTGGTGGTGGTGGGAACCCTCTTGGCCCTCGATCTCCACCTGCAGCGGCCCTCGTGGCGGACGGCCGGTGTGGTGGGCCTCCTCTTGGGGCTGTTAGGCCTCGTTCGCGCCAACGGGCTGGGCGTGGCGGTGGTCCTCGCTGCGTGGTTGCTCTGGCGTGCCCGCCGCCAGCTGATCCCGGCCGTCCGCCAGGTCACCGTGATGGCGGTGGCCGCCATCGCGGTGGTGGCGCCCTACGTCGCGTACCAGACCAGCCGCTTCGGCACCCCAGTGGGCATCTCCACCCAGTCCGGCACGGTCCTGGCGGGCGACTTCAACGACAACGTGGCCGATCTGTCCTTCGACCGGTGGGGGTGGTGGGACATCGGTCCCAGCCTGGAGGTCCTCCACCGCGTGGAGGACGAGATCGAGTGGGACCGACAGAGCCGACAGGTCGGTGTCGACTGGATCACCGACAACCCGGTGACCTCCATGAGGATCGTGGGGCTGCGCGCTGTCCGCTACACGGACGCCTACTGGGACATGGAGCGGCGCATCGACACCGGTCTGGTGGGGAGCTCTCGCCTCCTGAACGTGCTGACGCCGTTGCTGTGGTGGCCCACCGCCATCCTCGCCGCGGTGGCGGCCTGGCGCATCCGGCGCACCCCCGGTGCCGCCGTCCGATGGACCCCGATCGCCCTGCTGTTCGGCACCTTCGCGCTCTTCGGGGTGCTGCTGGGAGGGGCCAGCCGCTACCGCCTGCCCGCCGAACCGGGGGTCATCCTCTTGGCCAGCACGGTCGCCGTGGGTTGGCTCCCCGCTCGCCTTCGCTCCCCCCACCGGGCAAGATCGCTTGCCCCCCAACCCCAAGGTGACTCCTCATGACTGCAGAAGCCCCCCACGTCGTCGTGCTGGGAGGTGGCCTCGCGGGGCTCAGCTGTGGCTACGAGATGGCCAAGGCCGGAGTCCGGGTCACCATCCTGGAGCGAGAACCCCACGTGGGGGGCATGGCCAACTCCTTCACCGAAGGCGACCCGGCCACGGCGGGAGAGCCGGGTTCCGACTACTGGTCCTACGACTATGGCCCCCATCGGTTCCACACCGAGGAGACCGAGCTGATCCAGCACGTCCAGGAGATCCTCGGCGAGAACCAGACTCGGGCCACCCGCCTGTCGCGGATCCTGATCCGCGGCAAGTTCTACTCGTACCCGATCGACATCATGAACGTGCTCCGGAACATGCCCCCGGTGCGGATCGTCGTGGTGCTCCTCAGCTACGCCTGGACACGCCTCACCGACATGACGCGGCTCCGGCGCTTCGAGGATCGCCACTTCACCGAGTGGACCGAGCGCCGCTTCGGTCGTGTGCTCTCCCAGATGTTCTTCGTCGAGTACACCGAGAAGGCGTGGGGGATGCCGGCCACCGAGATCTCCGCCGACTGGGCCAGTCAGCGCATCACCCTGCTGAACCTCCGCGACACGGTGATGCGCGCCCTGTTCCGGCCCCGTGGGAGCGGCCCGCGCACCTTGGTGACCGACTTCATCTACCCCCGGGTCGGCGGCATCGGCGAGCTGGCACGGGGGTACCGACGACGCATCGAGGAGATGGGGGGCACCGTGCTCACCGACGCGTTGGCCGTGACGGTCCATCGCGAGGGCACGACGGTGACGAGCGTCGAGTACCGCCTCCGAGGGGAGGGCAAGAAGCTCATAGAGGGCGACCACTACATCTCGACGATCCCGGTCACCGCCATGGCCAAGAGCGTCGCGCCGCCGGCCCCCCAAGACGTCCGGGACGCCATCGGGGCGCTCGACTACGTGGCCATCGTGTTCGTGTACCTCAAGGTGGCCAAGCCGCAGGTCTCGCCGGACAACTGGGTGTACCTCCCAGAGAAGCACCTCACCGTCCACCGGATCTCCGAGTACAAGAACTTCAGCCCCCACTGCGCCCCGGCCGACAAGACCCTCATCTGCGCGGAGATCACCTGCCGAGTCGGGGACCGCATCTGGAAGGCCGATCCGGAGACATTGCGCGAGATCGCTGTGCGAGACCTCGAGTCGGCCGGTCTCCTCCAGCCCGGCGAGGTCATCGGCAGCTTCACCAAGCGGATCCCGTACGCCTATCCCATCTACGACCTGACGTACGCCGCCAACCTCGAGCGCATCATGGAGTTCGTGCACGGGCTCGACAACATCCGCACTGGCGGGCGCCAGGGGCTGTTCCGCTACAACAACATGGACCAGTCGATCGAGATGGGCCGGCTCATGGCTGATGCCATCGCCCGTGGCGGAGACGTCGACCATGAGTCGGTGGCCACGGAGAAGAAGCTGTTCGAGTACGGCGCCCTCGGCGAGGTCGACGTCGACCCTCTTCCCCGGCGTCGACCGTGACCCGTCCGTGGGCCGACCCGTCACACCTCGTCGAGGTGGAGCGCTGTGCGCTCTGCGGTGGGACGAGCAGCGAGGAGCGGGTGCGGGAGGATCCGTTCCGCGTGGTGCGCTGCACCGCATGCGGTCTCTGCTACGTGACGCCTCGGCTGTCTGACGACGACCTGATGGAGGTCTACGCCGCCGACTACTGGGACAGCGACAGCCCGAAGGAGCGTGGCTACGCCGACTACCGGGGCCAGGAGCAGAACTACCGCAAGACGTTCGAGAAGCGGGCAGAGCTCGTCGATGCCCACACTTCCGGCCCTGGTCGGGCCTTGGACATCGGCTGCGCGGCCGGGTTCTTCCTCGAGGTGCTCATCGACCGGGGCTGGGAGGTGATGGGGGTGGAGCCATCGGCGGAGATCGCCGAGCACGGGCGGCGGCGGCTCGGGGCCGACCGCGTCCACATCGGTGACCTCGAGTCGGCGGAGCTCGAGCCTGCCTCCTTCGACCTCGTCACCCTCTGGGATGTCGTCGAGCACCTCACCGACCCCGTGGCCACCCTGCAGGCCGCAGCCGCCCTCCTGGCGCCGGGCGGGATCCTGATCCTGGAGACGCAGAACATCGACAGCCGGTTCGCTCGGCTCCTCGGGTCGCGTTGGCACCACTTCAAGCACCTGGAGCACCTGTACCACTTCACCCCCGCCACCGTGGCGGCCCTCCTGGACCGGGCCGGGCTGCGAGTGACGCGCCTCACCCCCAAGTACGGCGGCAAGCACGTGTCGATCGCCTTCGTGCGCGAGCGGGCGGCCAGGCTCGGACGAGGCGTGGCGCTTGCTCTGCGCCCGCTGGCGCCGCTCGACGACGTGTCGCTCTACGTGAACCTGCACGACGAGATGGTCGTCGTGGCGGAGCGCTGATCGTGGAGCGCGCCGCCTACGAGCAGTTCGTGCGCCTCGAGCAGGATCATTTCTGGTTCCGCGGGCGCCGCACCATCTTCTTCGATCTCCTTGACCGCCAGCTCGCCAACCGCGGGACGTTGCGGGTGATGGAGCTGGGGTGCGGTGCGGGGGGCATGCTGCGACGGCTCTCCGCCTACGGGCCAGCCGCAGGCGTGGAGATCGACCTCGAGATCGCCGAGGTGTGCCGAGAGAGCAGCGGCGCCCCCACCGTGTGCGCCGACGGTTACGCCCTCCCCTTCGCCGATGCGTCGCTAGACGTCGTCTGCCTGTTCGACACCTTGGAGCACCTTCCCGATGAGGGCGCCGCCCTGCAGGAGATCCACCGCGTGCTGCGGCCTGGGGGGATCGCCTGGTTCTCGGTGCCCGCCTACCAGTTCCTCTACGCCAACAACGACCGGGTGGCCCGCCACTGCCGCCGCTACACCCGTCGTCGCCTCACGGGGGTCGTCACCGACAACGGCTTCGAGCTCGTCCGCTCCAGCTATTTCAACTCGATCCTGTTCCCGCCCATCCTCGTCGCCGTGCTGGCGGGCAAGCTCAAGGAGCGCCGCGGTCGTCTCGACGACCCCGACCACACGAACCTGTCGTTCCAGCCCCGGTCACGGATCAACGACCTCCTGGCTCGGGTGATGGGCAGCGAGCGCCACCTCCTTCGGCACGTGGACCTGCCGGTGGGGCACAGCCTGATCGGGGTGTTCACCAAGCCTGCAGCGTGAGGCCGCCGGACTTGTCGCCCTCAGGCGGCGACGGGGAGGGCCGAGGCGCAGGTGCCGTACTCCTCCAGCGCTCCCCGCATGAGGTGCAGTCCCTCGAGGCCGGGCAGAGCGTCGATGCGGCGGTCGATGCGATCCGACACCACCTGACCCTCGACGTCCCCGAAGAGCGTCTGCACCAGGTGCTCGGTCTCGGGCCGAGGCATCACCTGGGCTCCCACCGGCTCCCACAGCCGCCGCACCATCGTACGGGTGGTGCGCTGCGCGCCCCGGCTCCCCTCGAGGCGCTCCATGGCCTCGGTCCGGTAGAAGTCGATGTGACGACCCTCCTGCTTCATGATCCGACGGAGCAGGTCGGTGAGCACGGGGTGGTCGGCCTGAGCCAGCAGCCGGGCGTAGCCCCCCTGCGTGGTCCACTCGTTGATGACCCCGAAGGTCATGTGGACGGCGAGGAAGTGCCGCGTGGCGGCCGAGAAGGCCATCCAGAGGACCGGGCTGGCCGTGATCTTCCACCCGAGGCGGGCCCGCATGGCCGCCACCCGGACGTCGCCGCCGGGCTCGTCGTGGGCCTCCAGCACCCGGCCGATGGCCTCCCCGTGCCAGTACTCCTCGAACCCCCACATGGTGAGGAACGAGGTGATCTCCGGGTCGTGGTGGGCCTTGGTGTTGAGCAGGTTGCGGAGGTAGCAGGTGGTGTGCTGCTCCACGTCGTGCATGTAGCGGAGGCACCGGAGGTGCTCGGGGGCGAGCGGCTGGTCGCGGAAGCCGTCGAAGTCGATGCCGTCGAGGTCGAGGCGCCCGGTGATGCGCTTGTAGGTGGTGAGGTCGAACGCCATGCCCGCTCTTCGGCGGCGACCCCTCTCTTGGATGGCTGGGGTGGGGGGCAGACGTGCCGCTAGCGTCGTGCGTCGTGACCACCATCGACGTCCCCGCGGCACCGGCTGCCAGCTGGTCGCCGGCCGACCGACGGATGCGCCGCCTCCTCCGCCTGTCCCCGTGCGCTCCGACGGCGTCGGAGGCGTCAGCTCGCCAGCTGGTGGAGCGCTCGCTGGTCATCTCCGCCACCCGCTGTCTCCTCACCTACATCGTGCTGCCGTTCGTGGCGCCTGCAGTGGGGGCGGCCACCGGAGTCACGCCGGTGGTGGGTCTGGTGGTCGGCGTGGTGGCCATCATCGCCAACGTCGCGTCCGTGCGGCGCTTCTGGCGGGCCGAGCACCGCTACCGGTGGCACTACACCGTGCTGGCGTCGGTGATCGTGGCGGCCCTGCTCTGGCTGGCCGCCACCGACGTGGCCGAGCTCCTCGGCTAACCCCCCCCAGGCGCGCACGAGGGACGCCCGAAGGGCGCCCCTCGCACTGCAGTCGGGCGGGTCAGGCGTCGGACGTGTCGGGTCCCGTCGGGTCTCCGTGTCGGTCGGGGTGGTCGCCGTTCACCCGGGCGGTGATCCGCTCAGCCAGCTCTGCCTGCATGGCCTCGGCTCGGTCGGCGCTGAGCCGGTCGTCGGCCACGGCGGCGTCGATGCGCTCGGTCGCCTCGGCCACCAGGGCATCGATGACGGCCTGGGGGTCGACGTCGTTGGCCTCGGCCACCTCGGCCAACGAGGCGCCCGCGCGCACGGCCTCCCGGAGCTCGTCCACCGAGATGCCGATGGCCTCGGCAGCAGCATCCAGCCCCTCATCCATCGGGCCGCGCGGCCCGTGGTGCCCACCACCGGGGCCACCTCGTCCCCGATCAGGGAGGCCCTCGCGGTTGACCAGTGCCTCCATCCGCTCGGGGAGGTCGTCGATGGCCTCCTCCAGGTGCTCGGTGGCCTGGGCCACCAAGGCGTCGATGACGATCTGCACGTCCACGCCTTCCGCCTCAGCCACCTGGGCGATCGACTGCCCTTCGGCCAGGGCGGCGCGGAGCTCCTCCTCGGTGAGCCCGAGCGCCTCGGCGGCGGTGGCCAAGCCCTCCCCGCCGTGCGGCGCCCGTTCAGTGACCGTGGCTTCGACGGCGGGGGTGTCGCCCTGGGCGTCGTCTTGGGCGCCGGAGAGGTTCGGCGTCCCGAGCAGCGCACCGGCGACCCCGCCGCCGGCGAGGGCGAGGGAGAAGGCGGCGGCCCCCAGGAGGGTGCGTTGGGTGGGCATGTTCAGGCTCCTTGTCGGTTGGTCTGGCCGCACCTTGCCGGTCCAACCTCCACGTCACCTGTGAACCCCCCGGGACCTCCCGCAGCCGGGGCGCGCCAGCGTCAGCGGTCGGGGACCGCCGGGTTCCGCTCCGCCAGGCGATCGAGCAGAGCCAGCCCGAACACCGCGTAGGCCAGGCCGTAGGCCGCCGCACCGACCCCGTAGACCGAGTAGGCGATCAGGGCCACCACCCACGGAATGAACAACCCGATGGCCACGCTGCGTCGGGCCACCCAGGGCCGCACCTCCAGGGAGTCGAGGGCCTGCAGGCCCAGGACGGCCACGAGGAGCACGAGGGCCGCCGTCCCAGAGCGGAACGCCAAGGTGAGCAGCAGGAGGGGCAGGGAGCCGATCACCAGTCCGGCGTGGGGGAGGATGGTGAACACCGCCACCGCGAAGCCCACCGCAGACGGCGCCGGCAGGTCGAGGGCGGCGGCGGTCAGGCCACCGAGCAGCCCGGCGGTGACGGCGAGGCCCACAGTGAGGAGCACCGCAGCCCTCGCCTTGGCGACGGCGGGACCCACCATGTCGGCCACCCGACCCCGGCGAGCCTCGTCGGGGTCCTGCTGGAGCGCGGCGTGGGCCATCCGGGGTCCGTAGGTCATGAGGAAGATCGTGAGGATGGACGACACCAGGTAGGTGGGCGCCGTCCCGGCCGTGGTTCGCAGCACGTCGTCCCCGCCGGTGACCCGCTCATCGAGGGCATCGACCAGGCTGGTCACGCGCGTGCTCAGATCGAAGTCCCGGGCGACGTCGCCGAGCCCGTCGTCGCGCTCTTCGATCGACGCTGCGGCGTCGGGAGCCACCACGCGCAGCCGGTCGAGCGCTCCCTGGATCTCGTCGAAGACCAGGTAGGTGGTGCCTACGCCGACCGCCCCCAGCACGAGGAAGGTGACGAGCACGGCGGGGACGCGGCGGATGTAGGTGGCCAGACGATCCACCACCGGGTCCAGGACCACCGCGGCCACGATGGCGGCCGCCGCCCAGGACAGCGGTCGGTGGGCGGCGACGAACACCTGCTTGGCCACCACCAGGCCGACCACCGTCCCGACGATGGTGACGGCGGCGGCCGGGGTGAGCCGCAGCGAGCGTCGCTCGACGGTCCCCGTCGCCTGCGCCATCGGGCCGTACCGTACCGACGGTGAGCACGGCATCGGGGGAGGGTCCCCCTCCGGTACGCACGGTGGTGGACGTCGAACCGGGCTCCGTGCTCGTGCTCGCAGGGGTGGCAGCCGTTGCCGCGGCGGCCTGGGCGGTGGCCACGATCGCGCCCGACATGCTCACCCGTGCGGCGGTGGGGATGCTGCTCGGGGTGGCCCTCTCCCCGCTGGTCAGCGCCGTGCAGCGTCGGTTCCACCGCGGCCGGACGACGGCGGTGGCGGTGGTGGGATCGGGCCTGGTGCTGTTCTTCGGCGTGGTGGTGCTCCTGGTGGCCCCGGCCGCCGTGGAGCAGGCCCGCAAGTTCAGCGACGAGCTGCCCGCCACCGTGCGCGAGCTCTACAGCTGGCCCATCCTCGGTGACCGGCTGCAGGAGGCCGACGCGGCGGGGGAGGTCGAGCGGGGCATCCGCGATCTCCCCGCCCAGATCGACGACCAGACGCTGGCCGACCTCGGCGAGCGGCTCTTGGGCGGCGCCTTGTCGACTGTGGTGGTATTGATCACCGCGCTCGGCGTCCTCGTCGACGGCGAGGTCCTCGTGCGGCGGATGCGGGCGCTGGTCCCGC
This sequence comes from uncultured Microthrixaceae bacterium, assembly GCA_963795165.1. Taxonomy (GTDB): domain Bacteria; phylum Actinomycetota; class Acidimicrobiia; order Acidimicrobiales; family VFJN01; genus VFJN01. The sequence goes on from CAWCGT010000001.1 coordinate 2,514,769, forward strand.
CGTCTCGCCAGCAGCGGGCGGCCGAGATGGGCGAGATCGTCTACCACGCCTTCGGCAGCTACTTCGCCGGCTCCCTCCTCGTGGCCGTCCTCAACGGCTTGACGATCCTCACCGTCGGCCTCGCCCTGGGAGTGCCGCTGGCTCCCGTCGCCGCCCTGTGGGCCACCCTCACCAACTTCATCCCCCAGATCGGCGGGTTCCTGGGCGGTTCCTTCTTCGTGCTGCTCGCGCTCACCGAGAGCCCGCTGACCGCGTTGATCGCCGGCGGCCTCTTCCTCGCCTATCAGCAGTTCGAGAACAACGTCATCCAGCCCGCCGTGGTCGGCAGCGCGGTGAACCTCACGCCGCCCGCCACCATGCTGGCGGCGCTGGTGGGCGGAGCGGCGGCGGGCGTGCCCGGCGCCCTGGTGGCCACCCCGCTCATGGGAGCGGCCAAGGCCATCTACCTGGAGCGCAAGGGCCTGCTGCCACCCCGGCGCGAAGCGGTGCTCACCCGGAAGCTCCGGGCCCGCTTCGAGAAGGTGAAGGAGAAGGTGGAGGAGACGATGGAGAACGTCACCGGCTGAGGCGGGGTCGGCCACGAGGGGCGACCGCAGCGGCAGCTCCACACGGACCGTCGTGCCGACGCCGGGCTGGCTGGTGAGCGCCACCATGCCGCCGTGGGCCCGCACGGTCGCCTCCACGATCGAGAGGCCCAGGCCGCTGCCGCCCTGGTGGCGAGTGCGCGCGGCGTCAGCCCGGTAGAAGCGCTCGAAGGCGCGGGCGGCATCTGCCTCCGTCATCCCAGGGCCTTCGTCGGCCACCTCCACCACAGCCCGCCCCGCCTCTTCCCGAACCCGTACCTCGATGGGTGCGTCGGGGGCATGGGTCGAGCGCGTTGGCCACCAGGTTGGCCATCACCTGATGAAGGCGGTCCTGATCGCCCAGCACGGTCACCTGGGCTGGGGTCGATGTGCGGATGCGACGGTCGGGCTCGACCGCCAGCGCGTCGCGCACCACGTCGCCCGCCAGCCGCACGAGGTCGACGGCGGCTCGCTCGAGCGGGCGACCCTGGTCGAGCCGAGCCAGGTGGAGCAGATCATCGACCAAGGCACCCATGCGGAGCGCCTCCTCCTCGGTTCGGCGCATGGCGTCATCGAGCTGGTCGGTGGCGCGGAGCGCGCCGGCCCGATACAGCTCGGCATACCCACGGATGGTGGCGAGAGGGGTGCGCAGCTCGTGCGAGGCGTCAGCTACGAACTGGCGCAGCCGGGCCTCCGATGCCGTGCGCTGGTCGAAGGCCTCCTCGATGCGGCCGAGCATCCCGTTGAGCGCCTCGCCGAGATCTCCGGCCTCGGTGCCCGGGGTCCCCTCTGGCACCCGGGCCGACAGGTCGCCCGCCGGCGATGGCAGAGGCAGTGGCCGTCATGCGCCGCAGCGGCCGCACCCCGAGGCGAACGACCCACCAGGTCACCAGCCCCAGGACGCCGAGCACGGCGGCCACCGCGGCAGCCTGCACCACCACCAGGCGCCGGACGGCCTGGTCGACGCCGTCGAGGGGCAGGGCGAGGACGGCCAGCCCACCACCGCGTCGTTCCAGCCGAGCCTGCATCCGGTAGTCCACGTCGGGGCGGTCGGTGGCGACGGTGATGGTGCGGCCGCGGCGGAGCTGCTCGATGTCGCCGGATTCGAGGCGCGGCACTGGGGCCTCGCCCCGGCGAGGTCCGGGGGCCACCGTGGTGAGCGCCCCAGCGGGACTGACGTACCCCACGTAGAGAGCGCTGAGGCGCCGTCCTGGCCCGCCAGGCCCCTCCGGTGGACCGCCCGGGGTCGTCCCGAGCTGGGCCCCCGCGCCTCGCAGCTGGGCGTCGACCTGGGCCGACAAGGTCGTCGCGGGTGGTGCGGGCGATGGCTCCCGCCGCCACCGCCAGCACCACGGCGATCACCGCCATGCCCGCGAGGAGACGAGCTCGCAGCGACATGGCCTACCGCGGGGCCCGCAGCGTGTAGCCCACGCCCCGGATGGTCTGGATGAGGCGAGGTTCGGCCTGGTCGAGCTTTCGGCGCAGGTAGCCGATGTAGGTCTCCACCACACCGCCGTCGCCCCCGAAGTCGTAGTCCCACACGTGGTCGAGGATCTGAGCCTTCGACACCACCCGCCCGCGGTTGGTGAGCAGGTAGCGGAGCAGGTTGTACTCCGTCGGCGACAGGGCCACCTCCGCGCCGGCCTTCGTGACCAGGTGGGCGTCGTCGTCCATCGCCAGGTCGCCGCACCGCGAGCTCCTGGGCGGTCGGGTCGATGCCGCCACGGCGGAGGACGGCGGTGATGCGGGCCACCAGCTCCTCGAGGCTGAAGGGCTTCACGAGGTAGTCGTCGCCCACCGAGGGTCAGGCCCCGCACCTTGTCCTCGGTGGCATCGCGGGCCGTCAGGAACAGCACCGGCGTGCGGTCGCCCGAGGTGCGAAGGCGCTTGCACACGTCGAAGCCGTCGAGGTCGGGCAGCATCACGTCGAGCACGATCAGGTCGGGCTGCACCTCCGGCACGGCGTCGAGGGCGTCGCGCCCGTTGGCCACCGGGTGGACCGTCGAAGCCGGAGTGACGCGAGCGCCGCCTCGAGCATCGAGCGGAGGTTGTCCTCGTCGTCGACGAGGAGGAGGCGGGCGCAGCCATGCGGACGAGCATGCGCACCGCTCGCTGTGAGTCGACCTGTGAGCGGGCTGGGACGCCCTGACGGCGATCTCCCAGGCGGGCCTGGAAGGCTGGCGCACATGCTCCGCCGCTACCGCTGGCTTCTGGTCGCCCTCGCCGTGGTTCTAGCCGTCACCGTGGTCGGCCCGTTCGTCTACATCAACTTCATCAAGGCCGATCCCGCCGAGCGCCTCAGCCTCGACGACGTGACGCCCACCACCCTGCCGCCGCGACTCCACCGCGCCCGCCGGGGGCATCGACGGCACCTGGACCACCACCGAAGACAGCGTGGTGCAGTACCGGGTGAAGGAGGTGCTCTTCGGCCAGGACGCCGAGGCCACCGGCACCGCCGACGGGCGTCGCGGGCTCGCGTCACCATCGCCGGAACCCGGGTGACTGCGGCTGAGGTGGAGGTGGACATGACGACCTTCGAGAGCGACGAGTCGCAGCCGGGACCGACAGTTCCAGGGTCGGATCATGGAGACCGACCGAGTTCCCCACGGCCACCTTCGCGCTCACCGAGCCGATCGATCTGGGGAGCGAGCCTGGCCGACGGCGAGGACCTCACTGCGCACCGCCACCGGGGACCTCACCATCCACGGTGTCACCCGCTCGGTCACCTTCGAGCTGATCGCCCGGCGCACCGGCAGCACGTTCGCCGCCAACGCCACCATCCCTGTCACGTTCACCGACTACGAGCATCGACGATCCGAGCGGAGGACCGGCCACGGTGGGCGACGTGGGCGAGCTCGAGCTGCTCCTCGTGTTCGAGCGGTAGGACGACGGTCAGTGCGCCCGCAGCCGCCGAAGCCAGGGCGGCGGCGGCCAGGAGGTGGAACCCGGCGTGACCCTGCAGGGGGCTTCGACAGGCGCACAGCGGCCCGCCGGTCCGGCTGAGGGCGTGCAGGGCGACAGCCGCCCCGGCCAGGGCAGCGGTGCGCCGGCCCGGGTGGGTGAGGACGGGCGGTCTGGGTGGGTGAGGACGGGGCGGTCTGGGTGGGTGAGGACGGGGCGTTCCGGGTGGCGCAGCCGCGGCACCGTCGGCTGCCACGGCACCAGCCAGCGCCGCGGTGAGGGCGACGATGCCAGCGTCGTGGAGCTGCTTCGCCCGGCGTCCGCCCGGGCCGTGGTAGGCGACGCTGCCCAGGCCCTCCACGGCCGTCGCCACCGCCACCGCCAGCCACGCCGGCCGTCCGCGCCGACGAGCCGACCGGGCGATGGGCACGGCGGCGGCCACGAAGGCCAGGCTGCTGAGCGTGTTGGCAGGCTGGCCGATCCGGCCCGGGCGGATCGACTCGCAGTCGGACGCCGCCACGTGGGCGCACGGCGGTCACCGCCCGGCCACCGACTCGCACGGCGTCGACCACCTCGGCCCGCACGGCGAGGGCAGGGCCGACCGTGCCGACCCGCTCCCGCTGCGCCTGCCAGCGCAGCAGCATGCGGGCCAGCGCCATGGCCCGCTCCACCAGCCAGACGGCCGCCACCGCGCCCGCCGCCGCCGGTGAGCACCACCAACGACACCCGCAGCGGGCCGTCGGCGGTGAGCACTGCGGCGGTGATCCACGCCGTCGGGAACGCCACCAGGCCCACCAGCGCTCGCACCGTGCCCTTGGTAGACGGGCGTCTGCACCAGCAGGCTGGCCAGTGGCCACGAGCAGGGCCGGCCACACGTTCACGAGGAAGGTGGCGGCCACCACCCCGCCCAAGCACCACCAGCAGGAACGCGATGCCGAGGGCGGATCGGACCAGACGGGTGGGGTTGGTGGGGCGGATGACGTCGGCGTCGGTGAGGCGCAGTCCGTGTGAGCATCGTCGTGTAGCGCCCGACCTCCCGCCGGACGGCGGCCTGCTCGGCCTCGGGATCGGCCCGGCCCAGTCGGCGGGCCAGCTCGTAGCGCTCTGCCAGGGACGGGTCGGGGTCGTCGGGGCTGCTGAGGGTCAGCTGGGCGGCCTGCTCGAGGGCGACGGCCGTCTCGATGTCGGGGAAGTCGGGGCTCACCGCTCGCAGGCCGCGGTCGATGACCGCGGTGAGCTGGCGGACGGCCTCTGGGTCCTCGGGCCCGGACGGCCGCAGGGCTGGCGACGTCGAGGTCGATCGGGACGACCGAACTGCACGAGGGCCGAGGAGCGCAGGGCCACCTTGTCGGGGAAGGTGAGGCCCTACCGGCACGATGGCCAGCGCGCTCGGCACCAGTGGCCCGGGCGCCGAGGGCGATGCGGGCGGCGCCGGTCTTGATCGGGTCGATCCGGGGGCGGTCATGGGTGGTGCCCTCCGGGAAGATGGCCACCACGTCACCGGCGCTCAGGGCCCGGTGGCACTCGACGAAGGCGTCCTCGTTGCCCACCGCGCCTCCGGCGTCGGTCTGCCGGCGCACGAACACCACCCCACCGGCGCGCAGCAGCGACCCGCCGAGCGGGCACCCGTCGGAGGGCCGCCTTGGCGATGAACCGCGGCGTGCGACCGAGCGCCGCGGTGATCACGACCGGGTCGATGAACCCGTTGAAGTGGTTGGCCACCAGGAGGACCGGGCGCCCGTGCGGGTAGCGCTCCTCGCCCGGCCACCTCCACCCGCCGGAAGAGGAGGCTGGCGGCGAAGCGGCCCACCACGGCGATCACCCGGCGCACGGCGCCTCCACCTCGGCAGCATCCCACGGTCGCGCGCCGCGCCGGTACCGTTCGGCCGATGGTCTCCGCCTCGGCGCCGATGTCGCCCGCCCCGCCGGCGTCAGCGCGGCCCGGCTACCTGCCGGGCTTCGACGGGCTGCGCGGCCTGGCGGCGGTCGGCGTCCTCCTCTACCACGCCGCTCTGGCGCACGCCCGCCCTGCGCCCGCTGGCGCCGGCGCTCGGGCACCTCGACATCGGCGTGGAGGTGTTCTTCGTGCTCTCGGGGTTCCTCGTCGCCCGGCCGCTGGTCGGCCCATGCCGCCGCCGGCGGGCGACCGGTCCGCTTCTTCGACTTCTGGCGCAAGCGGTTCGCCCGCATCTGGCCCGCGTACCTCGCGGCCATGGCGGGCGCCCTGGCGATCGGGGTGGGCCAGCTCGACGGGTGGAGCGGGTGCGTCGAAGCACGCCCTGCTCATCCAGACGTGGTTCGACGACCGCGGCGGCACCGGTCTGCGGGTGTCGTGGACGCTCGTGGTGGAGGTGGCCTTCTACGCCGCCGTGCTCCCCGTGGGGTGGGTGGTGGCCCGGGCCGGGCGTCGGTCCTCGACGCCTGGGTGGTGGCCTGCCTGGGGCTGTCTCGCGTTCGGGGCGTGGGCGATGGTGCTGATCTCCTACGAGACAACCGATCCGGCCTGGCGGATCCTGCCCCCGTACCTCACGTCCTTCGACGTCGGGATGCTGTTCGCGGGGGCGGAGCTGGACGCGGCGGACGCATGGAGCCGCCCGCTCCTGTCGGGGGTCCGCCGGCTGGCCGCCCACCCGCTGGTCTGCTTCGGGCTGGCTGCCGGTGCGTTCGTCGCCCTCGCCGTGCTCCTGCCCGCCGAGCGCACCACCCCGGCGGTGGCCCGCGGCGCCGAGCGCAGCACCCAGTCCTTCGTGCAGGTGGCCGTAGCCGGGCTGGCCGTGCTGCCGCTGGCGATGCGGACCACCACGGCGCGCTGGCTGGAGCGGCCCGTGCTGGTCGCCCTCGGCGTGGCGTCGTTCGGCTTCTACCTGTGGCACGTCCAGGTCCTGCGCCTGGTCCGACCGATGCTCCAGGGCCCTGACGTGGTCGCCTACGCCGGCGTGGCCCTCGCCATCGGTGTGGCCTACCTGGCCGGCGAGGCCAGCCGCCGCTGGATCGAGGACCCGGCACGCCGCTTCCTCACCCGTTCACATCCCGGCCCCGCCCGTGCTGGTCGGGGGACGCCGCCCCCAAGCGGTGAGACCCGGCCAGAGCGCTGAGCTCGCGTTCTTGGTGGTCGGGACCGGCGTCGATCCGGTGACCTCGCGCTTTTCAGGCGCGCGCTCTGCCAACTGAGCTACCCGACCTTGATCTTGAGCGGTCCCGACGGGATTTGAACCCGCGACCTCCGGCTTGACAGGCCGGCGTGCACTCCAAACTGCACCACGGGACCATGTGAGCTTGTACTGCTGCACCCCCAACGGGATTCGAACCCGTGCTGCCGCCGTGAAAGGCCGGTGTCCTAGGCCGCTAGACGATGGGGGCTCGACCCCGTTGTGGGTAGGGGCGAGACACTAGCAGCGACCCTCCGAGCCTCACATCTCGGGTTCGGCGGGCGGCGGCAGGTCCTCGGCCAGCGCGTCGACGACCTCGCTGAGCAGCAGGCTGAGGTAGCCGTACACGGCCATGGCCGGCGCGTCGGGGTCGTCCTCGTCGAGCGTCGTCCTGGTCCTCGGACACGTCGAGGCGGGTGCCGAGCACCAGGCGCAGGTCGTTGAGCGCGGTCAGCCAGCCGCTGAGCTGCGCCTCGTCGAGCTCGTCGGCGTCGCGCGGTCGCCTCGACCATGGCGAGGGCCGCCAGGCGGCGCTCCAGCAGCTCGTCGCGCACGAGCTGCTGGTACTCCCGGTCGCGCTCGGGGTCGTCGTGGTAGGCGGTGGGGAAGAGCCGGCGCACGCTCGGGTCGTCGGTGGTGACCTCGAGCAGCTCCCGGAGCTGGTCGACCAGGTTGGCCAGCAGGTCCCGCTCGGCGGCCGGGAGGCGCAGGGCGTAGGTGCCGTGCCGGGTCCGGCTGATGCGCCGGCGGAAGACGGTCGGCCATCAGGTGTCGTGCTGCATGGTGGCCCACAGCCCGTGCTCGTGGAGGCGGAACACGTGGAGCTCGCACGTCTCCCGCGGCCCGTTGGACACGACCGCCCGCCCCTCGTGTGTGCACCTGGAGCATCAGCCGGTCGGCCTTCTCCTTCGGGTAGCCGAACAGCTTCTGGAGCACGAAGGTCGACGTACGACATGAGGTTGATCGGGTCGTTCCACACCAGCACGATCCACGGCGCGTCGGGCTCGGTGCGCGGTGTCGTCGACCGGCTCGTCGACCTCGACGGGGCGGGCGCGGGCGCGGTCATCAGCGGCGCCACCGGCGCCGCGGACGGTCGGGCCGGCGACGGCTCGAGCTCGGCGGCGCCGGGGATCGGCTCGGCGAGGGCCAGGTGGAAGCGCAGGACCGCCACCCACACCAGCACCGAGCCGAGCACGTGGGCGCCCACCAGGAGCCTCCGGGCACGCCGGTGAAGTACTGCACGTAGCCGAGCGCGCCCTGGGCGACGATCGCGGCCGACGAGCAGGCGCCCGCGCCCGACCGTGCTCGGCGGCGGCGTCGCCCCGGCTGGCCCGGCGCAGCACGAGCAGCGACGGCCACGAGGAACGCCCACACCGCGACGCTGTGCACCCGGGCGACCGTGACGACGGCGAACGGCAGCCGGTCGGCGGCCTCGTCGCCGCTGTGGGGCCCGCTCCCGGTGACGAGCGTGCCGGTGACCAGCACCGCAGCCCGGCCAGGCCGACCAGCGCACGGGACCGCGCGCAGCAGCGCCGGCGTGGCGCCGGGCGCGGCGCGGCGCCGTCGGGCTCGCCGGCCTGGTGGTGCAGCACCACGGCGTTGGCCACGAGCACCGCCGACAGCAGGTAGTGCCCGGCCACCGCCACCGGCGCGACGTGCAGGATCACCACCAGCCCGCCGAGCAGGATCTGGGCCAGCCACGCCGGCCACCAGCCCCCACGCCCACCGGGTGAGGTCCGGGCCGGCGCGGGCGCCGCCGGCGCGGAGCCGAGCACGGCCAGGACCACCGCCACCGAGACCGCGCCGGTGAAGATGCGGTTGACGAACTCGATCCAGCCGTTGGCCCCCGTCGCGCCCCGCGGCACCAGCGAGCCGTCCTCGCAGCTCGGCCAGGTGGGGCAGCCCATCCCGGAGCCGGTCAGCCGCACGGCGGCGCCGGACACGACGATGGCGCCCAGGGCCACCAGCGCGACGGCGGTGATCGGCGCGGTAGGTCGCGGGCGCGATCGGGCCGCGCCAGAGGCGGCGCAGCGAGCTCGGGAGCGGGACATCGCGCTGCAGGCTACGGACCGCCGGGCGACCCGCTCCAACCGCCGGCTCCGGCCGGTTCGCCACGCGGCCGGGGCCGGACCTAGCCTCTCCGAGTCGTGTCCGCCGTCGTGCACCCGCCGCGCGCCCGCATCGCTGGCCTACGTGGCGCTCACGAAGCCGCGGATCATCGAGCTGCTGCTCGTCACCACCGTGCCCACGATGATCGTGGCCGAGCGGGGCCTGCCCGTCGCTGTGGCTGATCGCTGTGCACCGTGCTCGGCGGCACCTTCGCGGCCGGCGGCGCCAACGCCATCAACATGTACGTCGACCGCGACATCGACCGCCTGATGGAGCGCACCAAGGGCCGGCCCCTGGTCACCGGCGCGATGACCCCGCGGGCGGCCCTCACCTTCGCCATCGCCCTCGAGGTCGTCGCCTTCGCCTTCCTGTGGGCCACCGTCAACCTGCTCAGCGCGGTGCTGGCCGTCGCCGCCTGCCTCTTCTACGTGTTCGTGTACACGCTGTGGCTCAAGCGCACCTCGACCCAGCAACATCGTGATCGGCGGCGCCGCCGGCGCCGTGCCCGTGCTCATCGGCTGGAGCTCGGTCACCGACACGCCTCGACTGGGCGCCGGTCGTGCTCTTCGCCATCATCTTCTACTGGACCCCGCCGCACTTCTGGGCCCTCGCCATCCGCTACCGGGACGACTACGCCGCCGCCGACGTGCCGATGCTCCCCGTGGTGGCGAGCCTGCGCCGCACGTCCGCGCGGATCCTCGCCTACACGCTGCTGCTGTGGGCCCTCACGCTCGCCTTCTCCCCGGTCGCCGGCATGGGCCACCTCTACCTGGGCTCGGCGATCGTGCTCGGCGGCCGTCTTCACCTGGTACGCGGTCCGGCTCCTGCGGATGCCCGATCCGGGGCTGGGGCTGGCCGTCGCGGGGGCGCCGCCGAGCTGGCGGTGCGCGCCACGGCCATGCGCCTGTTCACCTGGTCGATCACCTACATCACGCTGCTCTTCGGGGCCATGGCCGTCGACCAGCTGCTGCGGTCGGGCTGGTGAGATCCGGCGCGTGGCCACGGTTCGAAGGCGGACCGGCGCACGTGACTAGATTCCCGAGCACCACCCGTCCGTCCACCCAGGTGCCTGCATGACCGTCACGGAAGACGCTCCCGCCGCCGCGCCAGCGTCCTCGGAGCCCGCCGCCCCCGGCCCCGGCCGCGGCCGGGCTGGCCTCGATGCTGGGCTCGGGCGACCACAAGGTGGTCGGCCGCCTCTGGCTGGTCGCCTCCCTCGTGCACCTGGTGCTGGCGGGCGCCGCCGCCCTCTGGGTGGCCGTCCTGCGCGTCGACCCCGAGGGCCTGGCCACCGACGCCCCCGACTTCTTCGTCCAGGCCTTCACCTTCCGCTCGATCGGCGGCGCCTTCCTGTTCCTGCTGCCGCTCACCATCGGGACTCGCCACCCTCGTCGTGCCCGCTGCAGGTGGGGTCGCCCACGCTCGCCTTCCCGCGGGCGGCCGCCGCCGCCGCGTGGACCTACCTGCTCGGCGGGGGCCTCATCATCGGGGCCTACGCCATCGACGGCGGGCCCTCGGCGACGACACCGACGGCGTGCGCCTGTTCATGGTCGCCTTCCTGCTGGTGCTGCGTCGCCCTGGTGGTGGCCTGGATCTGCGTCGCCACCACGGTCGATCGCCCTCCGGGCGCCCGGGCATGGCGCTGCGGCGGGTGCCGCTGTTCGCCTGGTCATCGCTGGTGGCGGCCACCGTCTGGCTGCTCATCCTGCCCGGTGCTGGCCGGCGTGGTGGTGGTCGCCTACATCGACCTCCGCTACGGCGGGGCCACCGGCTTCATCGACGGCGGCGGCGCCGGACGCTCTACGTCCGCATCGCCTGGGTGTTCGGCCAGCCCACGGTCTACGCCTTCGCCATCCCCGTGCTCGGGCTTCGCTCGGCGTCGGTCGTCCCGGTGTTCTCCAGCACCCGCCACCAGCAGCACCGCGTGGCCATGGGCCTCATCGGGGCGTTCGGCGCGCTCTCCGTCGGCGCGTGGGCCATGCCCGGGCTTCGGCGCCGAGCGAGCCCCGTGGCTCTACGAGGCGCCGTGGGTGGCGGTCTCCGTTCGCCATCCTGCTGCCCGGTGCTCGGCCTGTTCGGCCTCTGGGCGCTCACCGCCCGCGCAGGTCAGCCCCGGCTGGCCAGCCCGCTGCTGTTCGGGGTGGCCGCCGGCGCTCATGCTGCTCGTCGGGCTCCTGGCTCGGCGCCGTGCAGGCCATCGAGCCGATCAAGACCCTCGTCGACGGCCCTGGCACGTCGCTCTACGGCACCACCGTCACCACGTCGGTGGCCTCCTACGTGGTGCTGGCCGCCGCCATCGCCGCCCTCGGCGGCGTCGTGTTCTGGGCGCCCAAGATCCTCGGTCGGCAGCTGCCCGAGGCCGGCGCCGCGGCTGGTCGCCCTGCTCCTCCTCGCCGGCACCGTGCTGTGGAGCTTCCCCGACGTCGTCTCCGGGCTGCTCGGCCAGCCCGCCGTGCCGGGCGCCGCCATCGCCGACAACGTCGACACCATCAAGGCCCTCAACGCGGTCTCGGCCGTCGGTGGCGTGCTCCTCGCCCTCGGCGGTCGTCGGCTTCGTCGCGCTGCGTGGTCCAGCTCCACCCGGCGCCACGACCTGCCCGGCGACGACCCGTGGGACGGCCACACCCTCGAGTGGGCCACCAGCTCGCCGCCGCCCGTCGGCAACTTCGCCAGCCTCCCGACCATCACCTCCGAGGCGCCGCTCTACGACGCCCGCCACCAGCCCGAGGAGGCCGACGCCTGATGGCCACCACCGCGGTCAGCCCGCTCGTCGACGCCCCGCCCGCCTCCCGCCCGCCGGCCGCGGGTGCTGTTCATCGGCGCCGCCTTCGGCTGCGGTCGCCTCGGCGCTCGTGGTCCTCACCACGCTGGCCGTCTACCTGCAGGTGCGGGGCGACTTCCTCGCGAGCGGCGCCACCGCCCTGCCCGACGACGCCCTGCTGCCGCTCACCCCGGGCGGCATGGGCATGGTCACGCTGGCTCATGTCCCTGTGTCACCGTGTCCTGGGCGGTGTGGGCGCTGCGCCGCGACGACCGGCCGCACGCCTACCTGGCGCTCGGGCGTCACGCTTCTGCTCGGGCGTGGCCTTCGTGAACACCACCGTCTACCTCTACCAGCAGCTGCCGCTCCCCCTCACGGCGTCGTCCACCGGCGCCCTGCTCTACATCGTCACCGGCACCCACCTCGTCATGGTGGTGGTCGGCGCTCGTCTTCGTGCTGACATGGGCTTCCAGTCCCTCGGCGGGCAGCTCACCGGGCGCGACGCGGAGGGCATGAGCGCCGCCGCGCTGTACTGGTACGTCACCGTCGCCGTGTACACCGCCATCTACTACGGCATCTACATCACCAAGTAGCGAGGCCTTCTCCTTCGATGTTCACCACCGGATCCAAGTGGTTCTTCGGGCTCGGCGCCGTCGTCGTTCGTGCTCGCGGCCGCGCTACGGCTGGAGCACCGGCGGCGACCCGGCTCGGGCCCGTCACCGCCGGCTACTGGGGCGGCGTCGGCGACCACCTCGGCTACACGCTGCTGGTGTCGGTCGGCTCTGGCCGCCGTCCTCCTCGGCATCCTCTCGCTGGCCACCCGCGACGCCAGCCCCTCGGCGCTCGCCGAGCTGGTCGGCGCCGAGGACGAGCCGCCGGCCGCCGTCGCCCCCGCCCACCCGTCCTACTGGCCGGTCGTCGGCGCCTTCGGGGCCGCCCTGGTGGCCCTCGGCCTGGTGGTCAGCAACGTCCTCTTCATCGTCGGCCTCGGTCGTCCTCCTCGCCGTGCTGGTCGAGTGGATGGTGCTGGCCTGGTCCGACCGGGCCACCGGCGATCCCGACACCAACCGCCTCGTGCGCAACCGCCTCATGGCCCCCTTCGAGGTCCCGATCGCCGGCGTCCTCGTCGTCGGCGGCGCCGTGATCGCCTTCTCCCGCATGCTCCTCACCAGCTCTTCGCTCGGGCGCGGTCGCTGTCGCCACCGTGCTCGGCGTGCTCATCCTCGGCATCGGGGCGGTCATCGCCGCCAAGCCCCGGCTCTCGCCCAACCTCGTCGCCGGGATCCTCCTGGTGTGCGCCCTCGGCATCGTCACCGCCGGCGTGGTGTCCGGGGCCCGCGGCGAGCGGTTCATCGAGCACCACGACGAGGAGCACCACGACGGGGAGGGGCCCGCCGGGCTCGAGCCCAACATCCCCGCCGGCACCAAGTCCGCCGTGACCGTCACCACCGAGGCCGGAGGCCACGGCTGATGGGCACCACCACCTTCCGCCGCTGACCGCCTCGCCCTCGCTCGTCCCGCTGCTCCTGGCCATCTCGGCCTGCGCCGAGAACGCGCCGCTCGACACCCTCGAGCCCAAGGGTCCCGAGGCCCGCACGATCGACAAGCTCGTCGACCCGGTGTTCGTCATCGCCGGCGTGGTGTTCGTGCTCGTGCAGGTCGGCGTCGTGGTGCTGGCGTGGCAGTTCCGCAGGCGCAAGGACGACGACGGCAGCCTCCCGGCCCAGATCCACGGCAACACCAAGCTCGAGCTCGGCTGGACCATCCTCCCGGCCATCCTGCTCGCCGGGGTGGGCGGGCGCGTCGGTGCTCACCCTCCTCGACCTCGACGACCATCCGGCCGACGCCCAGCGAGGTCACCGTCATCGGCCAGCAGTGGTGGTGGGAGTACCGCTACGACGTCGACGGCGACGGCGAGGACGACATCGTCACCGCCAACGACCTCGTGATCCCGGCCGGGGAGCCGGTCTCGCTCACCATCACCTCCCGCGACGTCATCCACTCCTTCTGGATCCCGGCCCTCAACGGCAAGCGCGACGCCGTCCCCGGCCGCGAGCACCCGCTCCTCCTCGAGGCCGACGAGCCCGGCGTCTACCGCGGCCAGTGCACCGAGTTCTGCGGCCTGTCGCACGCCTACATGCGCATGCGGGTCGTGGCCCTGTCGCCGGCCGACTACGCCGAGTGGGAGGCAACCAGCAAGAAGGGGCCGAGCGCGACCCGCCGACGAGCCCTGGCCGCGGCTGGCATGGACGCCTTCCGCACCACCTGCTCCCAGTGCCACCTGGTGACCGGCGAGGGCGGCAACGAGGACCTCCACGACGGCGCCGCCCTCGTGTCGGGCGCCGCCCCCAACCTCACCCACTTCGCCAGCCGCGGCATCTTCGCCGGCGGCATGTTCGACCTCTGGCTCGACCTCGACGGCAACGGCGAGATCGACCCCGACGAGCGTCGGCAGGCAGCTCAACGTGGCCGACCTCGAGGCCTGGCTCCGCAACCCGCCCGGCGAGAAGCCGATGGCCCCGGACGAAGCACGCGGCATGCCCAACCTCAACCTCACCGAGGCGCAGATCGATGCCCTCGTCGCCTACCTGGAGACGCTGGAGTAGCAGTCCATGGCGATCGTCGAACGACCCACCGATGCGCTGGCCCTGCCCTCCGGCGGCCGCCGGTCGCGCAGAACCCGCTGGGCGTCTTCGCCCGGCCCCGGGCCAAGACCGGGCTGGCGGGCCTGGGTCAGCACCGTCGACCACAAGAAGATCGGGATCATGTACGGCGCCTCGTCGCTGTTCTTCCTCGTGATCGGCGGCGTCGAGGCCCTGCATGATCCGGGCCCAGCTGGCCGCACCCGGACCAGAAGCTGCTGTCGGCCGACCTCTACAACCAGGTCTTCACGATGCACGGCATCACCATGATCTTCCTGGTGGTGATGCCGATGGGCGCGGCGTTCATGAACTACCTGATCCCGCTGCAGATCGGCGCCCGCGACGTCGCCTTCCCGCGCCTCAACGCCCTGAGCTTCTGGACGTTCCTCGTCGGCGGGATCTTCCTCAACTCGTCGTGGTTCCTCGGCGGCGGCGCCGACGGCGGCTGGTTCGCCTACGCCCCCAACACCGGCGTGATCTTCTCGCCCAGCCACGGCATGGACTTCTACGCCATCGGCCTGCAGATCACCGGCATCGCCTCGCTGGTCGGTGGCGTCAACCTGGTCGTCACCGTGCTCAACATGCGGGCGCCCGGGCATGACGCTGATGAAGATGCCGGTGTTCACCTGGATGAGCTTCGTGGTGCAGGTGCTGCTGGTGTTCGCCATGCCGGTCATCTCGGTGGCGCTGTTCCTGCTCACCTTCGACCGGCTCTTCGACGCCAACTTCTTCAACGTGGCGCCGGCGCCGACCCGCTGCTGTGGGAGCACCTGTTCTGGATCTTCGGCCACCCCGAGGTGTACATCCTGATCCTGCCGGCCTTCGGCATCGTGTCGGAGATCATCCCGGTGTTCTCCCGCAAGCCGATCTTCGGCTACCCGTTCATGGTCTTCTCCGGCATCGCCATCGGCTTCATGGGCTGGGGCGTGTGGGCCCACCACATGTTCGCCTCGGGCCTCGGGCCGATCTCGGTGGCCGCCTTCTCGGTGTCGACGATGTTCATCGCCGTGCCCACCGGGCGTGAAGATCCTCAACTGGATGGCCACGATGTGGGGCGGGAAGATCACCTTCACCACGCCGATGCTGTTCTCCATCGGCCTGGTCACGATGTTCACCATCGGCGGGCTCTCCGGGCGTGACCCACGCGGTGGCGCCCGGCCGACACCCAGCAGACCGACACCTACTACATCGTCGCCCACTTCCACTACGTGATCTTCGGCGGCGCCCTGTTCGGGTTCCTCGGCGGCTTCTACTTCTGGTGGCCCAAGGTGTTCGGCTACTTCCTCGACGAGAAGCTCGGGCAAGGTGCACTTCTGGCTCACGCTGATCGGGTTCAACCTCACCTTCGGGCCCGATGCACATCCTCGGCCTGCAGGGCATGAGCCGCCGGATCCACACCTACCGCGACGGCTACGGCTTCAACTTCTGGAACATGGTGGCCACCGTCGGCGCCTTCATCATCGCCCTCAGCATCCTGCGTGTTCTTCGTCAACATCGTCCGCTCGAAGCGGCGGGCCCACCTCGCAGCCGGCCCCCGGGCCCGACCCGTGGGACGCCCGCAGCCTCGAGTGGAGCATCCCGTCGCCCACCCCGGAGCACAACTTCGACGACGACCCGGTCGTCACCCAGCTCGACGACTTCTGGCACCGCAAGTACGGCGAGGACGAGCAGGGGCAGGTGGTGCGGATCGCCGACGAGCCGAGGAGGTCGCCATGCCCGGCGACCCGTCCCGCGCCCACCTGCCGGCCCCGTCGTACTGGCCCCTCGTGCTGTCGCTGGCCTTCCCGCTCATCGGCTACGGCCTGATCTTCAACCTGGCCGTCGCCGCCGTCGGCGGCGCCGTGCTCCTGGCTGGCATGGTCGGCTGGGCCCTCGAGCCGCCCGACGACGCGGACCTGCCGCCCCATGGCCACGACGACCACCCCGACGACGGTGGCGCCGCCGTCGAGGAGCCCGAGCCCACCGCCGAGGCCGCACCCGAGGAGGTGACCGTCGGTGACTGACGTCGCATCCGTGCCCCACGCCG
Organism: uncultured Microthrixaceae bacterium; assembly: GCA_963795165.1. Classification (GTDB taxonomy): domain Bacteria; phylum Actinomycetota; class Acidimicrobiia; order Acidimicrobiales; family VFJN01; genus VFJN01. The sequence goes on from CAWCGT010000001.1 coordinate 2,530,920, forward strand.
CCGAGGCGGAGCCCCCCGATCACATCGGCGAGGGCCACCACACCGCAACCGGTCTGTCCAACACCAAGCTCGCCATGTGGGTGTACCTCGGGCTCGGACTGCCTGCTCTTCGGCAGCCTGATCTCCACCTACCTGCTGCTCCGGCACCGCAGCGTGGAGGGCCCGCAGCCCGAGGACGTCTTCGACATCCCGTTCACGTCGGTGAGCTCGTTCGTGCTGCTCATGAGCTCGCTCACCATGGCCCTGGCGGTGGCGTCCATCACCCGAGGCGACATCCAGCGCAACCGGGCCTGGCTGGCCACCACCGCCATGCTCGGCGCCGTGTTCATCGGCGGCCAGGTCTACGAGTTCACGACCTTCTACCGAGAGGGCCTCGGCTACACCACCAACATCTTCGGGTCGGCCTTCTACACCCTCACCGGGTTCCACGGCGTCCACGTGAGCGTCGGCATCGTGATGCTGATGTCGCTGCTGGTGATGTCGCTCCGCGGCAACCTCGGGCCCGAGCGGGCCGAGGCGGTCGAGATCGTCGGGCTGTACTGGCACTTCGTCGACATCGTGTGGATCCTCATCTTCACGTCGTCTACCTGATCCCGTGAGGAAGCTGGAACGCGATGAGCACCACCACCGAGCACGCTCCGGGCCATCGAGGCCGAGCACCACGACGACCACCCCAGCGACCTCCTGTACGTCAAGGTCGCCCTCTTCCTCGCCGCCCTCACCGCCCTCGAGGTGGGCACCTACTTCATCGAGGACGCCAGCACCACGCTGCTGGTGGTCCTGCTGTTCCCGATGATGATCATCAAGTTCGTGACGGTGATCTTCTACTTCATGCACCTGAAGTACGACAACCCGCTCTTCAAGCGGGTGTTCGTGTTCGGCCTGGTGCTGGCGGTCATCGTGTTCAACATCGCCTTGTTCGCCTTGGAGTTCTACTCCTCCGAGTACTCTGAAGTTCCTCACCCCGTGACATGACGGCCGACTACTGGCGCTGGGTGCCGCACCCGGAGGTGTGGCTCCTCGTCGCCGGCCTGGTCGGCCTCTACGCCTACGCCGGCCGGGTGATCGGCCCCAAGGCGGTGCCGAGCGGCACGCCAGCCGTCACCCGCTCGCCAGCGGCGCTGGTTCGCCTTCGGGATCGTGCTGCTCTGGATCGCCGCGGACTGGCCGGTGCACGACATCGGGGAGCGAGTACCTCTACTTCGTGCACATGTCGCAGCACCTGGTGCTCACCCTGGTGGTCCCCGCCGTGATGCTGCTGGCGCACGCCCGAGTGGCTGGCCCGCCTGGTCATCGGCCGGGGGCGCGTGGAACAGGTGGTCCGCCGCCTGGCCCGCCCGGTGCCCGCTGGTGCCCTCTTCAGCGGGCTGACGCTGCTCACCCACTGGCAGCTGCTCGTGAACACGGCCTCCGAGAACGGCCTGTTCCACTACGGCGTCCACACCGCCATGGTCACCTCGGCCCTGCTCTTCTGGATCCCCGTCTGCGGGCCGTTCCCAGAGCTGCGCATCTCCGAACCGGCCCAGATGATCTACCTGTTCGTGGCCTCCATCGTGCCCACGGTGCCCGGCGCCTGGCTCACCTTCGCCGACGGTGCGGTGTACTCCGTCTACGACATCCCGACCCGGCTGTGGGGCATCTCCGTCACCAGCGACCAGCAGGTGGCCGGGCTCCTCATGAAGCTGGTGGGTGGCACCTACCTGTGGGTCCTGATCGCAGTCGTCTTCTTCCGCTGGGCCAGCCGCCAGGAGGCTGGAGCGGGCCGGCGTCCTCACCTTCGACGCGGTGGAACGCGAGTTCCAGGAGCACCCCGCCCCCCGCTGAGGTCCCGGTTCGCGTCGGTCGCGACCCCGAGTTTGAGCCCTCGCGAACCCAATCGCTAGCGTGCCAACGCCCCCCCTCCGGGTTCTGTGGACGCTTTGGTTCGGTATGCGGACGAAAACGTCCACAGATCCTGGGATGACGAACGACGAGAGGACCTGACTTCGTGGACGCAGTCCCGTATCTGGCCGCCCTGGCGGCCCTCGCCGGCCTGGCCCTTGCCTTCTACTTCTACGGCAAGGTCAAGGAGGCCGATCCCGGCAACGACCGGATGGTGCGAGCTGATGATCGCCATCCAGCAGGGCGCCCGGGCCTTCCTGCGCCGGGAGTACACCTGGGTGGCCGGCTTCGTGGTGATCATGACCGTGCTCATCGCCGCCTTCCTCGACTACGGCCGCCCGTGGGGCGCCATCGCCTACATCTCCGGCGCGGTGCTCTCGGCCCTGGCCGGCTTCGTCGGCATGACCGTGGCCACCATGGCCAACGCCCGCACCGCCGAGGCCGCCCAGACCGGCGGCCGCAGCAAGGCCCTGCCGCTCGCCTTCCGCGGCGGCGCCGTCATGGGCTTCACCGTGGCCGGCCTGGCCCTGCTCGGCCTCGCCGTCAGCTACGTCGTCTACGTCGAGTCGCTCGAGGTCGACGACGCCTTCAGCGTCCTCACCACCTTCGGGCTCGGCGCCAGCTCCATCGCCCTGTTCTCCCGCGTCGGCGGCGGCATCTACACCAAGGCCGCCGACGTCGGCGCCGACCTGGTCGGCAAGGTCGAGGCCGGCATCCCCGAGGACGACCCCCGCAACCCGGCCACCATCGCCGACAACGTGGGCGACAACGTGGGCGACGTGGCCGGCATGGGCGCCGACCTCTTCGAGTGCTACGCCGGCTCGATCATCGCCCCGATCGCCCTGGCCGCCTTCCTCCCGGGCCTCGTCGTCAACCGGCACGTCATCCAGTGCCCGTCGGACCTCGATCGTGCCCGAGCTGTTCCTCTTCCCGCTGGCCATCGCCGCCGTCGGCATGCTGGCCTCGATCATCGGCGCCTTCATGGTGAAGTCGTCGGGCTCGCACCGAGCGTCCACGACCTCGGCAAGGCGCTGCACCGCGGCACCAACGTCGCCGCCGCCATCACCGTCGTCGGCGTCGTCGGCCCTCGCCTACGCCATGCTCGACGGCAGCGACGTGGTCGAGAACTGGTGGGGCCTGCCCGTCGCCGTCGTCGGCGGCCTCGCTCGTCGGCTACGCCATCGGCAAGGTCGCCGAGATCTGGACCTCCGACCAGTACGGCCCGGTGAAGAAGATCGCCCAGCAGTCCGAGACCGGCCCCGCCACCACCATCCTCGGCGGCATCTCCGCCGGCATGGTGTCGGTCGCCGCCTCGGTCGTGCTCATCGGTCGCCGGCATCGGCGTCGCCTACTGGGGCGGCGAGCAGGCCGTCCGAGGGCCTCGGCATCTACGGCATCGCCGTGGCCGCCATCGGCATGCTGGCCACCACCGGCGTCGTCGTCTCGGTCGACGCCTACGGCCCGATCGCCGACAACGCCGGCGGCATCGCCGAGATGGCCCACCTCGCCCCCGGAGGTCCGCGAGGTCACCGACAGCCTCGACTCGCTCGGCAACACCACGGCCGCCGTGGCCAAGGGCTTCGCCGTCGGCTCGGCGGCCCTCACCGCCCTGGCCCTGTTCAAGGCCTTCGAGGCGTCGCTGCTCGTGGAGGGCCACGTCCTCAGCCTCGACGTCGGCGAGGTCGAGGTGTTCATCGGCCTCTTCCTCGGCGCCATGCTCCCGTTCCTGTTCGCCGCGCTCACCATCGACGCCGTGGGCCGGGCCGCCAACAAGATGATCGAGGAGGTCCGTCGCCAGTTCCGGGAGATCCCGGGCCTGCGCGAGGGCAAGGAGGGCGTCAAGCCCGACTACGCCACGTGCGTCGACATCTCCACCACGGCCGCCGCTCCAGGAGATGCTCATCCCCGGCGGCCTGGCCATCGTCGTGCCGCTGGTCATCGGCTTCATCGACGTCGACGCCCTCGGCGGCTTCCTGGCCGGTGCGCTCGTCACCGGCTTCTGCCTGGCCATCTTCATGGCCAACGCCGGCGGCGCCTGGGACAACGCCAAGAAGTACATCGAGGCCGGCGCCCACGGCGGCAAGGGCAGCGACCCCCACAAGGCGGCCGTCGTCGGCGACACCGTGGGCGACCCGTTCAAGGACACCTCCGGCCCGGCCATGAACATCCTCATCAAGGTGATGACGATCGTGTCGCTGATCTTCGCCAGCGCCTTCGTCTGATCGGCCCAGCAGTGCACCGAGGGGGACCGGCTCCGGCTGGTCCCCCTCGGCGCGTCCGGGCGCGAGACTCAGGCGCCATGAGCGAGGCGACGCCCAGCGAGCGGGCTCCGGGTGTGCTGGCGGCAGGCACCACCGACGTGCGGGTGGCCGTGGTGTCGATGTCGGCCCGGCACCCCGACGGGCGCGACGCCGAGTACCTCGAGTGGCATGGTCTGGACCACCTCCCGGAGCAGCACCGCCTCGCCGGGATGCGCCTGGGCACCCGTTGGGCGTCCACGCCGGCGTGTCGGGCGGTGCGGGCGGCCAGCGAGGGCGCCTACGACGAGGTGGACCACGTCGTCGCCTACCTGATGGCCGATCCCGTGTCCGCCACCCTGGCGGGGTTCTTCGACCTCGGCGCCGCGCTGCGGGAGGCGGGCCGCATGCCGCTGCGGCTCCCGCCGGTGGAGCTGGGCGGCTACGAGCGGACGGGGGCGGTGGCCGCGCCGAGCGCGCTGGTGGGCGCCGACGTCCTCCCGTGGCGGCCCATGCGGGGCGCCTACCTCCTGGTGGAGGACGGCGAGCCCGACCCCCCTGGCTGCACTGGTCGATGTACCGGGGGTGGCCGGGGCCTGGGCCTTCGCGGGACGGTCGTCGCTGCACCAGCGCCTGGCTCCCCTGGAGGGCGTCCGCCTCACGGTGGCGTACCTCGACCAGGCGCCGGCCGAGGTCGGGCGCGCGCCTCATCCCCGTCGTCCAGGAGCATTGGCGCGCCGGTCGCACCACGCCGCGCCTGGCGGCGCCCTTCGCCGCCGTCGTCCCCTACGAGTGGGCCGCCCGCCTCCCCTGACCCACGCTCACCGAGTCGCGGGAAGGGGGGTGGCTCACAGGCGGGCGACCACGTCGGCCATCGCCTCGAGCTGCTCGCAGTAGTGGCCGACGCTGTGGTGGACGAAGCGGAGGCTGAGCATGGTGGCGCCGGCGTCCTGCAGGGCGCGGGCGGTGCCGGCCGCCGCCTCGGGGTCGCCGGCAGGATCGAGGGGCCGCAGGTTCTGGAGCAGCACCTCCAACGGGTCGACCCGGGCCACCCAGGCCTCGGTGGCGGTGGCTCGTTGGAGCAGGCCGGCGACATCGTCGGGACGCAGGCCGAAGGGGCACCACCCGTCACCGAGCTCGACCGCTCGCCGCAGCGATCGTGCCGTTCTCCCGCCGATCCACAGCGGCACCTGCTCCTGGACGGCGCAGGGGTCGATCACCAGCCCCGAGTAGCGATGGTGGGTCCCGTCGTAGGACGGCACGGGCTGAGAGAGCGAGGCGCGCAGCGCCCGGAGGGCGTCGTCGGCCCGCGCACCCCGGTCGGCGAAGGGCGCGCCCAGCAGCTCGAACTCCTCCTCGAGGGACCCCACCCCGAGGCCCAGCACGAGTCGGCCCCCGGACACCACGTCGAGCGTGCCGTAGCGCTTGGCGATCTCGAGGGGGTGGTGGTAGCCGAGCACCAGCACGTCGGTGAGGAACCGGATCCGGTCGGTGCAGGCGGCCAGGTACCCGAAGGTGGCCAGCGGGTCCCAGTAGCGGGCCCCGCGGGTGGCCACGGCTGACTCGGGAACGGCGACGTGCTCGCTGCAGGTGACGTGGTCGTAGCCGAGGGCCTCGGCGGCCCGGGCGATCTGCGCCACGTCCCCGATGGTCCCGTCCTGCTCCCACCGGGCGTGTCCGTCTGTGATCAGCGTGAGGACGGGCGTGAGGATCCCCAGTCGCAGCCCACCCGTGCCCTCCCCAGCCACGCCGGCGACGCTACCCGCCGGACGTCATTCCCACCGGAAGAGGCGGACGGCCGCCAACGGGGCCAGCACCGCCCACACCACCAGGACCAGCCAGGCCCGTCCCGGCACCCCGACGCCGGCGGTAAGCGTGCCGCGCGCGGCCTCCGCCAGCGCTGTGCTGGGCAGCCCCCGGGCGACGGTCGCCACCGGGCCGGGCAGCTCGCCGAGGGGCACGACCATCCCGGAGAGCAGCAGAAGCACCAGGTACAGCGCGTTGGCGGCAGCCAGCGCCACCAGGGCCGCCAGCCGGCCGGCGAGGCACAGCCCGAGCCCGGCGCAGGCGGCGGTCCCCAGCGCCAGCGCACCTAGGGCGGCCACGTCGGGCGAAGGACCCCACCCGAGGGCCACCGCCACCGTCCACAGCACCGCCACCTGCGCCCCCTCCACCGCCAGGATGGCCAGCACCTTGGCGCCCAGCAGGCGGGGGCGACCGAGCGGCGTGGCGCCCAGCCGCTTCAGCACCAGGTGCTCCCGCTCGAAGGCCGTCCCGATGGCCAGGTTCACCAGCGCGGTGGAGAGCACGGCCAGGGCCAGCACGCCCGGGGCCAGGAAGTCGATGGGATCGCCGTCGATCGGGAGCACGTCGACGCTCGCGAAGAACACCAGCAGCAGGACCGGGATCCCGAGGGTGAGGAGGAGCGACTCGCCGTTGCGGGCCAGCACGGTCAGCTCCAGGCGCAGGTGGGCGACGAGCGGCCTCATCGGGCGCTTCGTCGGTCGCGGGTCGGGGCTGCGGGGGGTGGCTCGTCGGTGGTGAGACGGAGGAAGACGTCCTCCAGGCGCTGACGACCGGCCCGCAGGTCCGCCAGCGCCAGGTCCTGCTCGGCCAGCCAGGCGGTGAGCGCCGCCACCATCGCTGGGGTGCCCGCCGCTGTCACCAGGTACTCGCCCAGGCCGACCTCGCGCACGGCGGCCGACACCCGGGCGCCGAGGGCGGCCACATCGAGCCCGGGCGGCGCCCCGAAGCGCACCTCCGGCACCTCGGCTCCCGCCATCAGCTCGGCAGTGGAGCCGTCGGCCACCACCCGCCCCCGGTCGAGGATCACGACGCGGTCGGCCAGCGCCTCCACCTCGTCGAGGTCGTGGCTGGTGAGCAGCACGGTGACGCCGTCGTCGCGCAGGCCCGCCACCACCTCGCGGATGGCCTGCCGGCCGTGCGGGTCGACGCCGGCGGTGGGCTCGTCGAGGAACGCCACCTGCGGTCGTCCCACCAGGGCGAGGGCCAGGGCCAGCCGGCGCTGCTCACCGCCGGAGAGCTGTCGCCAGGTCCGCCGGTCCTTGCCGGTCAGCCCCACCCGGTCGAGCAGCGCCGGCGGGTGGAGGCTGTCGTCGTAGAGGGCGGCGGCGTGGCGCAGTGCCTCGCCCACCCGCACCCCCGACCCCACCCCACCCGACTGGAGCATCACCCCCATGCGGCGGGTGAGGGCGGCGTGCTGGGCGCGCGGGTCGAGCCCGAGAACGGCGACTCGGCCGGCGTGCGGGTGTCGAAACCCCTCCAGCACCTCGAGGGTGCTGGTCTTCCCGGCCCCGTTGGGGCCCAGGACGGCCGTGATCTCCCCGGCGCCTGCCGTGAAGGTGGCTCCGTCGACCGCAGTGACGGCCCCGTAGCGCACCACCAGCCCCTCCACCTCCACCGCAGCCATCCGGTCGACGCTACCCAGCCGCCCCCACCCCGCGTTCTGGCGTGGGGATCGGTCCCTTTGGCGTGCGCTTTCCGGGCCAGGCGCTGGGGGTGGTCCCACTACCGTCTGGGGATGCTCGACATCCGCCGCTTCCGGAACGATCCCGACGCCGTGCGCGCCGGGCTGTCCCGGCGCGGCGGCGAGGCCGCCGAGCACGTCGACCGCATCCTCGAGCTCGACGCCCAGCAGCGCGGCCTGGGCACCCAGCGCGACGAGCTCCGGGCCCGGGTGAAGACCCTGTCCAAGGACGTCGGGCGCCTGCGGAGCCAGGGCGACACCGAAGCCGCCGAGGCGCTCATGGCCGAGAGCCGAGCCCTCGGCGATGAGGAGAAGACCCTCGGCGCGGAAGCCGATCGCCTGGGCGACGAGGTGCGCGACCTGCTCCTGCACACGCCCAACCTCCCTGCTGAGGACTGCCCCGTCGGCACGGGCGAGGCCGACAACGTGGTCCTCCGCACCGAGGGCCACGATCCCACTGCCTACGGCGACCACCAGCGGGTGCCCCATTGGGACATCGGCACGCAGCTGGGGATCCTCGACGGCGAGCGGGCGGCCAAGATCGCCGGATCGATGTTCACCATGTACCGCGGTTGGGGCGCCCGCCTCCTGCGGGCCATGGTGCAGCGCAGCCTCGATCGCAACGCCGACGCCTACGAGGAGATCCGACCGCCCACCCTGGTGCGCACCGACACGATGGTCGCCACGGGGCACCTCCCGAAGTTCGAGGAGGACGCCTACCACATGGAGCGCGACGACCTCTGGGCCATCCCCACCGCCGAGGTGCCGCTCACCTCGCTCCACCGCGACGAGGTGCTCGAGCAGGCCGAGCTGCCTCGCCGGTACATCGCCTACACCTCCTGCTTCCGGCGCGAGGCAGGGGCGGCCGGCCGCGACACCCGGGGTCTGCTGCGTTCCCACGAGTTCGACAAGGTGGAGCTGCTGGCCGTGGCCGACGGAGCCGAGCAGGCCATCGCCTGCCAGGAAGACGTCCTGGCCCGGAGCGAGGCACTCCTCACCGAGCTGGGCCTGGCCTACCGCATCGTCGACCTCTGCACCGGCGACCTGGGTGCCTCCGCCGCTCGCACCTGGGACATCGAGGCCTACGCACCCGGGTGTGACATGTGGCTGGAGGTCAGCTCGGTGTCGTGGTTCGCCGACTACCAGGCCCGCCGGGCCAACATCCGCTACCGCCCAGCGGGCGGCGGGAAGGGCACCGAGGTGTGCCACACCGTCAACGGCTCGGCCATGGGTTGGCCCCGCACCATCGCCGCCTATCTGGAGACGCACCGACAGCCCGACGGCTCGGTGGAGGTGGTGGAGTCCCTGCGGCCCTACCTCGGCGTGGAGGCCATCACCGCTCGGCCTTGACGCACGCCGCGCACCGTCCCGGCAGCGAGAAGTGCGGCGCCGCCACCTCGAAGCCGGTGTCGGCCCGCACCCGGGCGGCCACCTGGTCCAAGACGTCAGCGGGGAGGTGGACGACGGCGCCGCACGAGTCGCACACGGCGTGGTGGTGGGGGTCGCTGGCCAGGTGGTAGGTGGACGGCCCGTGACCGAGGTGCACGTGGGTGAGCACCCCGAGCTCCTCGAGGGCGTCGAGCGTGCGATAGACGGTCGAGAGGTGGACGTCGGGCTGGTCGCGCTGCACCCGCTCAGCCACGTGCTCGGCCGTGAGGTGCTCCTGGCTCCCGGCCAGCAGGACGGTGATGACGGCCCGCCGCGCCGAGGTGACCCGGCCGCCGGCCTCCCGCACCACCTCGAGGATGTCCTCGATCTCCAGCGCCGCGGGCCCGTGCACCATCGCCCGCAGGCTACGGGCCACCACGCGACGGTGCCCCGCCCGAGCGGGCGGGGCACCGTGCCGGTCGTGAGGAAACGGGAGCGGGCTAGAGCAGGCCCTTGTCCTCCAGCCAAGCGGTGGCGACGTCGGAGGGCTCCTCCTTGTCGATGTCGGTGGCCACGTTCCACTCGATGAGGGCCTCGGTGGTGATCATGGCGCTGAGCTCGTTGATGGCATCGGCCAGAGCGCTGCCGTACTCGTCGGCCAGATCGGACCGGAGCACCGGCACGATGTTGTCGGCCGACAGCAGGCCCTTGTCGTCCTCGAGCTCCAGGAAGTCACCGCTGGCCAGCTGCGGCGCGGTGGTCTGGTACTGCGCCACCTGGACCTCACCGGCGGCCAGGGCCTCGGTGAGCGGCGGGCCGTAGGTCAGGGCCTTGAAGTCGGAGAAGTCGAGGCCGTACAGGCCTTCGTAGCCGAGCAGGCAGTCGGCTCGCTCCCGGCAGTCCTCCGAGGCGCCGAGCACCACCCCGTCGATGCCGGCCAGGTCGCTGATGGTGGTGACGTCGTTGTCCTCGGCCCACGACTTGAGGGCCACCAGCGCGTTGGCGTCCTCGGCGGGCGAGTACTCGTAGGCGACGAGGTCCTCGTCGGCGAGCACCCCGGTGAGGGCGTCGTAGGTGTCGTCGGAGTCCGAGGACGGTTCGGCATCCGGGTCGAGGAACCGGGTGGCGCTGCCCGTGTAGTCGATGATGATGTCGAGCGAGTCATCACCCAAGCCCGGATACACCTGGTCGCGGAACCCGCTGGCGGGCTGGACCTCCACGTCGAAGCCCTTGGCCTCGAGGTACTGGGCGTAGACCTCCGTGAGGGTCTTGCTCTCGGCGAAGTCCTGGGGCGCGAACCGGATGGTCGACCCGTCCACCGCCTCCGACGTGGTGGTCGTCCCCTCTGAGCTGGAGTCGTCGTCGTCGCCGCAGGCCGCGGCGGTGAGCCCGAGGGCGAGGAGGAGGGCAATCGGTGCCTTCCAGCGTCGTCGTGTGGTGTGCATGGTGTTGGCTTCCTTGTTTGGTTGTGGGTAGGACGGATCTAGGTGGTGGCCGGTGCTCCGGCGTCGCGCAGCCGGCGCTGGGCTCGGCGCTGTGAGGAGCGCCGGAGACCCTTGGGGGTCAGCAGGTACGCCGCGGTCATCAGGGCGACCTCGACGAGGATGGCGACGCCCGCGACCAGGAGGGCACCGCCCTGGACGGCCACGAAGTCGCGCCGGGCCAGGCCGGCCCGCAGGTAGGCGCCCAGGCCCTCCGCCCCGAAGAAGGCGGCCAGGGGCTCCGTGGCCACGATCTGCACTGCCGCCGTGCGCACTCCGGCCATGATCACCGGGAGGGCGAGGGGCAGCTCCACCCGCTGCATCACCTGGCGGTGGGTCAGCCCCATGGCCCGGGCGGCGCCGACCGCAGACGCATCGACGCCGCGCACCCCCGCGTAGGTGTTGGCAAAGGCGGGGGGGAGCCCGAGCAGGATGAGGGCCACGATGATGGGCCAGGGCTCCAGGCCCCACCCGGCGCGCAGCGACACGATCACCAGCAGGCCCAGCACCGTGATGGTGGGGACGGCGCGGCCCACGTTGATCACCCAGGCCGCCGCCAGCTCGGCCTTGCGATGGTGGGCCAGCACCATGGCCAGGGGGACGGCAAGCAGCACGACCACCAGGGTGGCGAACCCGCTGTGCCAGACGGTGAGCCACGCCTGCTCGGTGATCGGGCCGGACCCGGCCCGGTTGTCGAGGTCGGTGAACCACTCGATCACGTTGGTCGGGTCACCGTCACCGCCGGCCACGATCCCCCTCACGGCGCCGGGCTCCGGCGGCGGGCCCAGGGGGTGAGGAGGACCTCGAGGCGGTTGAAGGCGAAGTCGAGCACCACGGCCAAGGCCACCGACAGCACCGATCCCACGACGATCTTCGTGTAGTACTGCGTGCCGTAGCCGTCGAAGATGAGCTGGCCCAGCCCGCCCAGCTGGATGATCGCGGTGATCCCCACCAGCCCGACGGTGGTGACCGTGGCCACCCGGATGCCGGTGATGATCACGGGCAGGGCGATGGGCAGCTCCACCGTGAGGAGGCGGCGGGTGCGGGTGAGACCGAGCCCGTCGGCGGCGTCGGTGACCGCGCGCGGGACCCCGTCGATGCCAGCCACCATGTTCCGGACGAGCACCAGCAGCGTGTAGCTGGTGAGGGCCACCTCAGCGGCCACGAAGTTCCCATAGCGCGAGCGCAGCACACCGAAGAGGGCCACGCTGGGGATCGTGTAGAGGAAGCCGGTGACAGCGGTGATGGGGGCGAAGGTCCAGCGCATGCGCAGGGCGACGGCGGCCAGGAAGGCGGAGATGGCGGTGCCGGCCCCCACCGCCACGAAGGTGAGCTTGAGATGCTGGACGGTGGCCTCCCACAGCTCGGTGCGGGTGTCCTCGCGGAGGAACACCCACTCCCAGCGCACGATGGGGTTGGTGGCCTGGGTGTCGGTGCTGAGCCCGTCGATCCGGAGCTTGGCCCACCCAGCTGCGACCAGCAGCCCGGCCGCCACCACGCCCCATCGCACGGCCCGTCGGCGGGTCACGTCGCCAAGCCCTGCCGGATGGCCTCCAGCTCCACCAGCCCAAGGAAGCGGCCGCCGGCGTCCTCCACCACAGCGGCGGCCGTCCGCGCTGTGAGGATGACCTCCAGCGCCTCCCGCAGGTTGCTGTCCGGGCTGATGCCGCGCGAGGGGGGGACGGGTCGAGGTCGTCGACGCTGGTGACAGCCTGCGCCCCGTCGGCACTGACCCACCCCGCGAACCGGTCGTCCTTCACCAGCCCCACCCACCCGGCCGGGCTCGCCTCGACGGCGACGCGCAGCACCTCGAGGCCATCGGCCGCGTCGACCCAGGCGCCGCTCTGCAAGTCGAGGTCGCCCACCCGGCTGAGCGACAGTCGCTTGATGCTCCGCTCGGCCCCAAGGAAGGAGGCCACGAACTCGGAGGCCGGGTTGGCCAGGAGCGCATCGGGCCGGTCGAACTGCTCGAGCACCCCGCCGACGTTCAGGACCGCCACCTGGTCGCCGAGGGCCACCGCCTCGTCGATGTCGTGGGTCACCAGCACGATGGTCTTGTGCACCTTGGCCTGCAGGTCCAGCAGCTCGCGCTGGAGCCGGCCGCGGACGATGGGGTCGACGGCCCCGAACGGCTCGTCCATCAGCAGCACGGGCGGATCGGCGGCCAGGGCTCGGGCCACGCCGACCCGCTGCTGCTGCCCGCCGGAGAGCTCCGGCGGGTACCGGCTCAGGAGGGTCCGGTCGAGGCCGACCAAGTCGACGAGCTCCTCCACCCGATCACGGATGCGGGCCTTCTCCCATCCCAGCACCTTGGGGACGGTGCCGATGTTCTGGGCGATGGTGCGATGGGGGAAGAGCCCCACCTGCTGGATCACGTAGCCGATGCCCCGACGCAGCTCGGTGACGGACTGCTCCCGCACGTCGCGACCGTCGATGGTGATGGTTCCACCGGTGGGTTCGATGAGGCGGTTGATCATCCGCAGGGTGGTGGTCTTTCCGCAGCCGGACGGGCCGATGAGCACCACGATGGAGCCGCCGGGCACGGTCAAGTCGAGCGAACGGACGGCCGGGGCCGCGCTCCCGGGAAAGGTCTTGGTCAACCCCTCGAGCACGATGGCGCTGGCGCCCGTCACAGCCCGCCCCTGGGCGGCGCCGTGCGACGGTGGAGGAGCGCCCGCTCCCCGCTTGCGGATCCACCCCGTTCCACACGGTCTCCGGATGTCCGCCGACAGCACCCCACCCGTGGGGCGCGCTGGGTCTTGATGCTCAGGGACCCTAACGGTTCCCCGCAGTGGTGGTCGCACGCCCGACCCGGTGACCACGGAGGGTGTGGGTACGGTGGCTGCGTGGAGGGTACGACCGGCGAGATGCAGCCCACCTCCGTGCTCCTGGCCGACGACGACGCCCGCTTCCGGGGGATCGTGCGGTCGCTGCTCGAGGACGATGGCTACCTGGTCGTGGCCGAGGCGGGGGACGCAGGGGAGACGGTGACCCTCGCCCGTCGCCACCGCCCGGACGTGGTGGTCCTCGACCTGGTGATGGAGGGATCGGTGGGCCTCAGCACCGCCCAGGAGCTCCTCGACGACGACGCCGATCGGCCGGTGGTGGTGATCTCGAGCCTGTTCGACCCGCTGGTCGAGCTGGAGGCGGTGCGGCGGGGGCTCTGGTACCTGGAGAAGGTGGAGGGCGTCGAGGCCCTCGAGCACGTGATCAACGACGCCGTCTCCGTCTCCCAACGTCGCTGACCTGCCACCATTCGGCGATGGACCTCGCCGCTGTCCGCTCCCAGCACCAAGCCGCCGGGCTGGACCTCGGCGACGTCGACCCTGATCCGGTGGTGCAGGTGGAGCGCTGGCTGGACGGCTGGGCGGAGGTGGCGCCGAACGAGCCCACCGCAGTGGTGCTGGCCACGGCCGGGGCCGACGGCCGGCCCTCGGCCCGCACGGTGCTGATGCGCGGCTTCGACGACCGTGGCTGCACGATCTTCACCAGCTACGACAGCCGCAAGGGCGCCGAGCTGGCTGCCACCCCCTTCGGGGCCATCTGCTGCAGCTGGGTGCCGGTGCTGCGTCAGGTCCACCTTCGGGGTCCGATGGACAAGGTGTCCCGGGAGGAGAGCGAGGCCTACTTCGCCACCCGGCCCCGCGGGAGCCAGCTGGCGGCGTGGGCGTCGCACCAGTCCAGCGTGCTGGCCGATCGGGCCGAGCTGGAGGCCCGCTTCGCGGCCGCCGAGGCCCGCTTCGCCGGGGCAGCGGTGCCGTGCCCGCCGTACTGGGGCGGCTACCGCCTGGTGCCCGACGAGGTCGAGCTCTGGCAGGGCCGACCTGACCGGATGCACGACCGGCTGCGGTACGAGCGCCACGACGATGCCCCGAGCGGCTGGCGGATCGTGCGGCTCAGCCCCTAGGCAGCACCCAGGCGCGCGGCGGCGGCTGCTAGCCCGTCGACCAGCCCGGCGGTGTGGGGGATGGGCTCGCCCTCGGGGAGGTCGGCCCAGAACGGTCCGTGGCTGCGCACCCGGGGAGGGAGCTCTAGCTGCACACCGCCGAGGCGGCAGCCGTTCACGGGGTTGCGCGGATGGACGCCCCGCAGGTCGCGCGGGATCTCCTCGAGGTCGTCGACCACCGTGTAGCAGCCGTCGATGGCTGCGCGGAGGTGCCCGGCCAGGTGGGCGGCCAGGGCGCGGTTGCGTCCGCCGAGCAGGAGCGGTGGTCCACCGCCCGTCCCGCCCGTAGCCGTGCACGGCTACCGCCACCTCCACGTGGTCGAGGAAGGCCGCCAGCGCGGGCGAGTCGGCGGGGCTCACCTCGATGACGGGCAGGTGCCACCGCAGGGTGGTGGGCTGTCGCACTGCGTAGAGCGAGGCCCCGGCCTGCTCGGCGGCGGCGGCCGCCACCGCGTCGGTGCCCTCCTCCAGGTTGCCGCCGTGGAAGGCCATGAACCCGAAGGTGGAGCGGAGGTGGAGGTCCTCCTCCACCCCGTCGTGCGCGAGGAGGTCGGCGAAGCGGCCCACGCGGTCAGGTGCGGCGCCGGGCCCGAAGGCCGAAGGTGGCGGTCAGCACCATGGCCAAGGCCAGGGCGAGGAGGAAGCCAAGGCGGGTGGGCCCCACCTCTGTGACCCAACGGGACACGGAGGCCGACCAGCCGGTGACGGTGTCGACGATCGGTGATCCGTCCCCCACGTCGCCCGCCCGGACCCGTCGCTCGTACCAGCCGTAGTGGGCGACGTAGGCGCCGGCCGACGACGAGCAGCACCCCCGAGGCGCGCGGTGACGTAGGGCAGGGTCCGGCGAAGGCGCTGCACCAGGCCCTGGCGGGCCAGGCCCATGCTCACGGTGAGGGCCAGGAGCACGAGGGTCATGCCGAGGGAGTAGGCCGACGAACACGGCCAGGCTGGAGACCAGGTTCTCCCGCCGGAACGTGCCCGCCACCGCGCCCGTGAACAGCGGCAGGGCGCAGGAGATCGATGCGATGGCGTAGGAGATGCCGAAGACGAGCATCGACTGCCCGTCGCGGGTGCGGCCGCCCCGCTGGAGCTTGGGCAGGTTGACCACCGGCTCGATAGCCCCGCACCATGGCGACCCCGAGGGCCACGAGCACCACGCCGATGACGATGGTGGCCCACGGGGTCCACCGGTCGACCGACGCCGACAGGTGGTAGATGGCCACCCCCACCACGCTGAACACCAGCAGGAACCCGGCCGACACCGACAGCCCCACTCCGAGCGACCGGCGCGACGCTGGCCCGCACGTCACGGTCACGCCCGTCGATGCCGAGGAAGAACGCCAGGTAGGCAGGCAGCATGGCGAACCCGCAGGGGTTGACGGTGGCCAGCATCCCGGAGGCGAAGGCCAGCGCCAGCGGGGCCTCGATCACGGACCGATCCCCAGCTCGTCGACCAGCAGGCGGCGCAGCTCGCCGCCAGAGATCTCGCCGGCTCGGGTGGCGACGATCTCGCCGTCAGCGCCGAGCAGCACCGTGGTGGGCAGCACGGTCCCGCCGAGGGCGCTGATCACCTCGCCGTCGCGGTCCTGGCCGGTGCGGTAGGTCACCCCGGTCTGGTCCACCATGGCCTCGGCGTCCTCAGGCCGGTCGGCCACCGCCAGGCCGAGGAAGGTGACCTGGTCGCCCAGCTCCTGGTGGACCTCCTCGAAGGCCGGCATCTCGGTGATGCACGGGATGCAGGTGGAGGCGAAGAAGTTCACGACCATCGGCGTGCCCCGGAGGCTGCTGAGGGCCACCTCGTCGCCGTCGAAGGTGGTGAAGCGGGCCTCGTCGGCCTCCGGGAGCGAGGCCTCCGGGGTGAGCTCCAGGCTGCCGCTGGAGGTGGGATCGACCGGATCGTCGTCGGCCAGCAGCACGTAGGTGCCGGTGGCGGCGGCCAGGGCCAGAGCCGTCGACACGAGCAGGAGGCGCCACGAGGGTCGGCGGGGGTCGGGCATCGCCAGCGACGGTATCGCCGGGTCTGCCGGCGCCACACGTCAGGGGGTCGACCGCGGGCAGGCTGGGGGTCGGTCGTCGACGACCCGCACGACGGGGGGATCGCGCGGAGCGGCGGCCGTTGCCCCAGCCTGCCCGATTGCGGTGACCTCGCCTCCGGGGACCGTCCATGCCACGGTCCCCGGAGGGTGAAGGTGTCCCGGCGGGCTACGCGATCTTGTAGACCACGCGGTCCTGGAGGTGCGCCGGGATCGGGATGTCAGGCAGCTGGTCCTCCGGGCGAGCCACCTTCGGGGGTCGTCCCCGCCGGCGCTTCGACTGGAGCACCTTGCCGTTCAGGAGCAGCTGTCCGCCCCAGACGCCCCACGGCTCCCGCCGTTCCAGGGCGCCTTCGAGGCACTCCGACATCACCGGGCACAAGGCGCAGATCTCCTTGGCCTTGGCGATGTCCTGCAGCTCCTCGCTGAAGAAGAGGCCGCTCATGGTGCCGGCCATGTCGTTGCAGCGGGCGTCGGCCCACCAGTCTCGGTCCTCGGCGGGCTCGGGCCCGCTCGGACTCTGGATGTCGTACTCGTAGCGCTCGGGCAACATCGCCCTGCCCCCTTGGTCGGGATGTCGGTTGGTGGTGGTCGGTGGATGGGATGGGTGTCGGTGGGAGGTGGGTCCGGGGCCGGAGAACGAGAAAGGCCGCCGGGTCGGATCCCGGCGGCCTCTCGGAGGGCTTCTGCGTCTCGCTGTTGCTACCTAAGGCGAGAGCTCCGAGAGGGGCCGGGCGGGGCGGTTCTTGCGGTCGAGCACCATGAAGGTGGCCGGCTTGGCAAGGGCGCCCTGGGTCCAGGTGGAGAACCGGTGGGTGCCGGAGGCCTGGTGCACCACGGCCGAGCCATAGATCGGCGCAGCGGTGGTGGCCCGGCACCCGGCGGCGGACGCACCGAGGCGCGCGGCACCGGCGGAAGCCATGAGGCCTGCCGTGGTGGGCGTCGCGGTGGTCATCGGGAGGGTGCTCCTCGGGCGAGGTCAGGCCCGGGTCGGCGACTCGGGTGCAGGCATCGCACCACGCCGGAGATGACGAGTCAACCGCATTTACGACATTTCGTCGTCGGTCCGGTTGCCGGTCGCCCCCCAGCACCTGCGCAGGGGCCGACGGATGTGCAGGTCAAGCCCGGCGCGTAGGTTGCCGGCATGTCGGATCTGGTGGGGCGGCCGGAGCGGGGCCGAGTGTTCGAGGGGGCCCGGCGGGTGCGGCTGGCGGATGTGAGCCCGGCGGGGCGGTTGCGCCTGGACGCAACGGCCCGGTTCCTGCAGGACGTGTCCGCTGACGACACCGCCGACGCCGCCTTGCCCGATGCCGAGGCGTGGGTGGTGCGCAAGACGGTCGTGGCGGTGACCGCCTTCCCGCGCTACCTCGAGTCGTTGGCCTTGGCCACCTGGTGCTCGGGCACGGGCAGCCACTGGGCGGAGCGGCGCATCAGCATCGTCGGCGCCGAAGGCGCTGCCGTGGAGGCGGCCACCATCTGGGTGCACATCGACCGGGAGGCCCTGCGACCCAGCCGCATCCCGAAGGGCTTTCACGAGATCTACGGCGAGGCGGCCGGCGGGCGCACGGTG
Source organism: uncultured Microthrixaceae bacterium (assembly GCA_963795165.1). Lineage (GTDB taxonomy): Bacteria > Actinomycetota > Acidimicrobiia > Acidimicrobiales > VFJN01 > VFJN01. The sequence goes on from CAWCGT010000001.1 coordinate 2,548,923, forward strand.
AAGGCTCGCCTCGACCACCCCGACCCGCCGGAGAGCGCCGCCGACGGGTTCGACTGGCCGTTGCGCTTCAGCGACTTCGACGTGCTCGGCCACGTCAACAACGCCGCCTGCTGGCAGATCGTGGAGGAGGCGCTGGCCGCCCACCGCGACCTGCGGGCCCCACTGCGCGCCGAGGTGCAGCACCGCACCGCCATCGAGCGCGGGGCGACCGTCCGCGTCACCGTGGCGCGGGGCGACGACCTGGCGCTGTGGGCGGAGGCCGACGGCGCCGTGGCCGTCACCGCCCGGATCACTCCGGGCTGACGGCGGCTACTCCACCAGGGCGTAGTGGAGGGTGCCGCGCTCGTCGCGGCTGGTGATCTCGCCGGTCTCGCGCAGGTGCTCGAGGTGGGCGTAGGTCTCGCTCTCGGCCATCTGGCCCCACGAGCGCGGGCTTGAACAGCTTCTGGGAGTACTCCTCGACGGTGGCATCGCCCAGCTCCCGGGCGGCGGCCCGGAGGGTGTCGAGGCGCTCCTCGTGGTGGTCGCGGATGGCGTGGGCCCGGCCGGCGCAGGTCGTCGAAGGGGTGGCCGTGGGCGGGGAGGGCGAGGGTGACGCCCTCGAGGCCCGCCACCTTGTCGAGCGAGCCGAAGAACTCCGTGAGCGGGTCGGCGCCGGCCACCAGCCCGGAGATGTGCGGCGTGATGGTGGGCAGCACGTGGTCGCCCGAGAGCACGATCCCGCCGGCCGGGTCGAACAGGCAGAGGTGGTCGTTGGTGTGGCCGGGCGTGTGCAGCGCCACCCACTCACGGCGGGCCGAGGGTGACGATCTCGGCGTCGTCCACCCGGCGGGTGGGGGCCGGCGTGCGCACGAACCGGCGCAGCAGGGTGCGGTAGAGCCCGAACTTGAGACGCCGGTTCAGCGGCGGCCGGAACGTCGAGTCGGTGCGCCAGGGCATCTGCCGTCCGAACGGGGTGGGCACGGGCGTGGTGGCGTCGCCCTCGGGGTCGTCGTCGAGGGTCTCGTCCTCGGCCGGGTCGAACCAGGTGCGGAAGCTGCGGTGGGAGATCACCTCGGCGCCGTAGGTGTCGCGCAGGCGGCCCGCGCCGCCGAAGTGGTCGGGGTGCGAGTGGGTGACGATGACCGTGTGGACGTTGCGGGGCTTGTAGCCGGCCTGCTTGAGCCGGTCGACCAGCGCCCGCCACGACTGCGGGCCGGGCAGGCCCGGGTCGACCACGGCCACGCCGCGCTCGTCCTCCAGCAGGTAGCAGTTCACGTGGCCGAGGCCGGGCAGGGAGATCGGCAGCTGCGAGCGCAGGATCCCCGGGGCCACCTCGGTGACCTCCGGGCTGGCCGGCTCCTGCTCCTGCCGGCGGGGGCGTTCCGTGGTCGGTGCGGCCATCGGTTCCGAACCTACCTTGACCGCGCGGTCAACTGCCTACCCGGCGGGGTCGACCGGCGGCTTGAAGACGTTGGCCCGGTACCAGCGGAGCTCGTCGATCGACTCCCGGATGTCGTCGAGGGCGCGGTGGGCGGTGGCCTTGCGGGGCACGGCCTCGAGGCGCCCCGGGTACCACCGGCGGGTGAGCTCCTTGATGGTGGACACGTCGACCGAGCGGTAGTGGAGGTGCTCCTCGATCTCGGGCAGGTAGCACGGCCAGGAAGCGCCGGTCGGTGCCGATGGAGTTGCCGCACAGCGGGCACGGTGCGGGCCTCGGGGACGTGCTCCTGGATGAACTCGAGGGTGGCCCGGCCCGGCTTCCTCCAGGGTGATGGTGGACGCCGCGATGGCCGTCGAGCAGGCCGCTGGCCGTGTGCATCTCGACCACGACCGGCTCCATGCCCTCCAGGGCCTCGGCGGCTGGTGCACGACGAGGTCGGGGCCCTCGGCCACGATCTCCAGCTCGTCGTCGGTGACGAGGGTGGCGATCTCGACGATGACGTGCCGCGCCGGGTCGAGGCCGGTCATCTCGAGGTCCATCCAGACGAGCATCGGCGCAGGCTAGTGGGAGGGGTGCGACAGCCCGTCTACCGTCGGGCGATGCCCGAGCGCCTGCTGGTCCCCGTGGTCCAGCTCGACCCCGACCTGCCCCTGCCCGCCTACGCCCGCCCCGGCGACGCCGGCCTCGACCTGCTGGCCCGGGAGGACGTCACCCTCGCCCCCGGCGGCGGGCGGGCCCTCGTGCCCACCGGCATCGCCCTCGCCCTCCCGGAGGGCTACGCCGGGTTCGTGCAGCCCCGCAGCGGGCTGGCCCTCCGCCACGGCGTCACCTGCCTCAACACGCCCGGCCTGATCGACGCCGGCTACCGCGACGAGCTGAAGGTGCTGCTGGTCAACCTCGACCCCAGCGAGCCGTTCGAAGTGCGGCGGGGCGAGCGCATCGCCCAGCTGGTGGTGCAGGCGGTGGCCCAGGTGGAGTGGTCGCCCGTGGAGGCGCTGGAGGGCGAGAGCCGCGGGGGCGGGTTCGGGTCCACCGGACGCTGAGTCGCATCGCCAGCTCCTAGCAATTGCGAACGGCTCGCACTACGGTCGGCGAGCGATGCACATCCCGGACGGGTTCGTCGACGCCCCGACGTCGCTGGCCGCCGCCGGGGTGTCGGCCGGGGTGCTGGCGGTGGCCGTCCGCCGCACCCATCACGTGCTGGGCGATCGGCAGGTGCCGCTGGCCGCTCTCACCGCCGCCTTCGTCTTCGCCGCCCAGATGGTGACCTTCCCGGTGGCCGGGGGCACCAGCGGCCATCTCCTCGGCGGGGTGCTGGCCGCCGTGCTGGTGGGGCCGTGGACGGGCGTGGTGTGCCTCACCGTGGTGCTGTCGGTGCAAGCCCTGCTCTTCGCCGACGGTGGGCTCAGCGCCCTCGGGCTGAACGTGCTCAACCTGGCCGTGGTCGGCTGCCTCGGCGGCTACCTGGTGTTCCTGGTCGCGCGCCGGGCGCTGGCCCGTGTCCCGGGCCGAGTCCCGGCCGCCGCCGCGGTGGCTGCGCTGGCGTCGGTGCCGCTGGCGGCGGCTGCGCTCACGGTGGAGCTGGCGATCGGCGGCGCCACCGGCGTGGCGGTGGGGGACGTGGCCGCCGCCATGGTCGGCACCCACGCCCTGATCGGGATCGGCGAGGCCGTCATCACCTTCTTCGCCTTGGGCTCGGTGCTGGCCGCCCGACCCGACCTGGTGCACGGCACTGATCCACTGACTGCCCCCCTGGAGCTGCGCCCCTCGGCGGTGGCGGCCTCATGAGCCCGTCGACGACGTCGAATCGACGTCGAATCGACGCCCACGGACCGGTGCTCTGGCTGGCGGGGCTGCTGGTGGTGGTGGCCGTCGCCGCCATCGGGAGCACCTATGCCTCGGGTCAGCCCGACGGGCTCGAGAAGGTGGCTGCCGAGCACGGGCTCGACGCCGCCGCCGAGGAGCACGATCTCGCCGGGAGTCCGCTGGCCGACTACGGCGTGTCCGGTGTCGGCGACGACCGACTGCCGGTCGGTCTGGCCGGCGTGGCCGGGGTGGCCATCACGCTCGTCTTCGGTGGCGGGCTCCTCTGGCTCGTCCGCCGCCGCCGACCCGCGGGCTGACGTGGGCGCCGGGCACCTCCACCCGCTGTCGGTCCCCGGGCCCAGCCCGCTCCACGCCCTCTGCCCCCACACCAAGGTGGTGGCCACCTTGCTGTTCGTCCTGGCGGTCGTGTCGACGCCGCGCGAAGCCGTGTGGGCGTTCGCCGCCCATGCGCTCGTGATCGCCGGCCTGGCCAGGGTGGGTGGCGTACCCGGCCGGGTGATGGCTCGGCGCCTGGTGCTCGAGCTGCCCTTCGTGGCCTTCGCCGCCCTGCTGCCCTTCTTCGCCGCTGGTGCTCGCATCGACGTGCTCGGCGTCGCCGTGTCGCGCGAGGGGCTGTGGGCGGCGTGGGGGATCATCGCCAAGGGCACCCTCGGGCTGGCGGCCAGCCTCGTCCTCGTCGCCACCACCCCCACCGTCGACCTGCTCCGCGGCCTCGAGCGGCTCAAGGTGCCACCCGTGTTCACCGCCATCGCCTCGTTCATGCTGCGCTACGTGGAGGTCATCGCCGCCGAGCTGCGGCGCCTCCAGGTGGCCCGGATCAGTCGCGGGCACGACCCGCGGTGGCTCGGCCAGGCGGGCGCCATGGCCAGCACGGTCGGTGCCCTCTTCGTGCGCACCTTCGAGCGGGGCGAGCGGGTGCACCTGGCCATGGTGGCCCGGGGCTACACGGGCGCCCTCCCGTTCACCACCGAATCGACGGCCGCCGCCCTCCCCGAGTGGACGACCGTGCTGCTCGTCCCGCTGGTCGCCGCCACCATCGAGCGCGGCGGCCTGGGGGCTCCTCTGATGCCGGCAGGCGGCGTCGTCGTGCGGGGTCTCGCCTACGCCTACCCCAGCGGTCGCCAGGCCCTCTACGGCATCGATCTCGAGGTGGCGCCGGGGGAGCGGGTGGCGGTGCTGGGCCCCAATGGCGCCGGCAAGACCACCTTCGTCCTCCACCTCAACGGGATCCTCACCCCCGGTGCCGGGTCGGTGGAGGTGGGCGGACTCCCGGTGGCGGCGCCGCACCTGCAGGAGGTGCGTCGACGGGTGGGGGTGGTGTTCCAGGATCCCGACGACCAGCTGTTCATGCCCACCGTCCGCGACGACGTGGCCTTCGGGCCCGCCAACCTCGGCTACCGCGGCGCCGACCTCGATGCCCGAGTGGCTGCCGCCCTCGATCGGGTGGGCATGGCCGACGCCGCTGACCGGCCGCCGCACCAGCTCAGCGCCGGCGAGCGACGCCGGGTGGCGGTGGCCACCGTGCTGGCCATGGACCCTGAGGTGCTCGTCCTCGACGAGCCCTCCAGCCACCTCGACCCCCTGGCCCGCCGCGAGCTGGCCGACCTGGTGCGCAGCCTCCCTCTCACCCTCCTCCTCGTCACCCACGACCTGCCCTACGCCCTCGAGCTGTGCGAGCGCGCCGTCCTCCTCGACGACGGCCAGCTCGTCGCCGACGGCCGCACCCCCGAGCTCCTCGCCGACGACGCCCTCCTCCGCGCCCACCGCCTCGAGCTCCCCTTCGGCTTCGACCCTCGAGCCACCCACCCCTGAAGGAGCGGTGCTCGACCGCATGGAGCCGTGGCGGTAGCGCCACCCTCGGCGCGTCGCGTGACGGATTTCATCCCCTCCGGCCCCTTCGGGATGGAATCCAACGGGCCCAGCGCGCTGTTGAGCGAGGTGCAATCGGCACTCGCGTGCCGGGCCGGAGGTTGCGATGTCCACGCCACCCACCCCCATGGTCGTCACCCTCGATGACGACGCGGCGCGGGACCCTTCCCTCGTTGGCGCCAAGGCCGCCAACCTTGCCCACGCCCGCCGAGCCGGCCTGCCCGCCCTCTCCGGCTCCGTCCTCACCACCGCCTGGTCGCCGCAGGACCGAGCCAGCGCCGTCCGTGCCTGGCGCGCCGCCTCCGACGGTGGTCGCCTCCCAGTCGTGGTCCGCAGCTCGTCCACCGGCGAGGACGGTGCCCGGTCCTCCATGGCCGGGGTGTTCGAGTCGGTCCTCGGGGTGAGCGACGAGCCCGCCCTGCACCGCGCCATCGAGGTCGTGCTCGGGTCGGCCCGCGCCGCCCGCGAAGCTGGGATGGTCGACGCGGCCATGGCCGTCCTCGTGCAGCCCATGCTCGAGCCGCGGTGGGGCGGCGTGCTCTTCGGCGCCGATCCGATCACCGGGCGGCGCGATCGCCTGGTGGTGGCCTCCGTGAGCGGTGGACCCGACGCACTCGTCAGCGGAGCCGTCGACGGGTGGACCGCCGTGCTCGACCGTCGGGCCCGCGTGCGCGAGGTCCGCACCCCCGACACCGACGCGGCGGCCCGACCTTCCCGCTTGGCCCTGCGCCAGCTCGCCCGCCTTGCCGCGGCCGCCACCGACACCTACGACGGCCCGCAGGACCTGGAGTGGGCGATCGACCACGACGGCCGCGTGGTCCTCCTCCAGGCCCGGCCCATCACCACCTTGCCGCCGACCAGCGGCGTCATCTTCGGCCCCGGCCCCGCCGCCGAGTCGTTCCCGGACGCGCTGTCGCTCCTCGAGCAGGACCTCTGGCTCGACCCGCTCCGCGACGGCCTCCGAGAGGCGCTGCTGCTGGCCGGGACCCACGGGCGCGCTGCCCTCCGCCGCACGCCGCTGGTGATCGCCGTCGACGGGATGGCCGCCGTCGACCTCCAGGCCATCGGCGCCGACCAGCCCGGAGGGGTGGTCCGTCGCCTCGACCCCCGCCCGCCCGCCCGCCGGCTCCGCGCCGCGTGGCGGGTCGGTCGTCTGCGCAGTGCCCTGCCGCGGCTGGCATCCGACCTCGTCCGGGAAGTCGACGCCGACCTCCTCGGCGTGCCCGCGCTCGGCGAGCTGTCCAACCAGCAGCTCCTCGCCGTGCTGCGCAACGGACGCGCCACCCTGGTGAGCCTCCACGGCCACGAGGCCCTCGCCGGGGTCCTGATCCCTGAGGCGTCGGCCGCCACCGTCACCGGAGCCTCCCTTGCCCTATCGGCCCTGGCCCAAGCCCGCGCCGAGGGCGTCACCCTGGCCGACCTGGTGGAGCGCGACCCTGTGGTCCTGGCGCTGCTGCCGCCCCGCGTTGGGGCTGTCCCGGCGCTGGGTGCCTTGGCCTCGGCCGTTCCTCCCGCGGGGCCGGCCTGGCACGACGACGCGGAGCCCGACCCCTCCGCTGTCGCTCGCGAGGCACTGCGGTTGCGAGTCCGTTGGGTGCAGGAGCTCACGGCGCGCGCGCTGCGTGGGAGCTGGCCCGCCGCCTGGTCGACGTGGGCGTGCTCCCCACCCAGGAGGCCGTCCGATCGCTGCGGCTCGACGAGCTCCACGCCACCGTGCAGCGCCGCTCCGCCCCGACCGACCTGGCCCACCGCCCACAGCCTGGTGGTCGAGCGCTGCCGCTGCGCTTCCGGCTCACCGACGACCTGACCGCCGTCGAAGTGCCCTCCTCCGGCCGCGCCAGCCGTCGCCGTCGCCGCGCCGGTGCTGGCCCGCTCGGTGCCGGCGGCGGGCTCGGCGGCGGTCCCGTGCACATCCACCGCGCCGGCACCCTCGTGCCCGACGGCAGCGTGCTGGTGGTCGACCACCTCGATCCTCGCCTGGCCGGGATCGTCCCTCGTCTGGCCGGGCTGGTAGCCGAGACGGGCAACCCGCTCAGCCACCTGGCCATCCTTGCCCGCGAGCACGGTGTGCCCGTGGTGGTGGGGCTGGCCCATGCCACCACCACCCTCTCCGCTGGCGACCAGGTGGTGGTGGACGGGCAGACCGGCCGCGTCGAGGTCGTCGACCGCACCGATCCCACCCTCAGCAGCATCGGAGGTTCCCCATGAGCGCTCGAAAGATCGGGCTCGCTGGAGTGCTGGCCACCCTGGTGGGCTCCGGCGGCTACGTGTTCGTCTACCTCTACCGGTGGGAGTGGAACCGGGCACAGATGTCGGCGGCCATCTTCATCGCCGCCGAGGTGGGTCTCATCGGGTGGCTGCTGGCGGACCGGTTGCGACGGGTGGAGCGTCGGCTCGACGGCAACGCCCTCGAGGGAGAGCAGCGCCGGCTCCAGGCCCTCCGTGACTCCGCGCCCCCCGGCCGGGCCGGGTTCGCGTGGCTCGCCCGGCCGGACCAGCTCAACGTCTTCATCCCGGTGCTGCTCGGCGCCGGCGCCCTGCTCTCTGCGGTGGCCTGGGTGGTGGAGCGGCTCTCGCGGGCGACCGCGGGCCGCGTGGCCGAGCGCGGGCTGGCCCGCCGCCTGGGGGCGCTCGAGCTCCCCGCCGGCGGGCTCCTCGACGCCGGCGCCGACCCGTTGGCCGTGCTCCGAGGCCCGGTCCGGTGAGAGGTGCCGCCGCAGTCCTGGCGCTGGTCTTGGCGCTCGGCGGCGGCATCTTCCTCCTCCGGGAGGCCACCCAGAACCGGCCCGACCCCGTGCTCGACGGATCCCGCACCACCATCGAGTTCACCGTCGACACCCACACCCGTCGACGCGGTGAGGAGGCTGCCGCCTCCGCGCTCTGGGCGGTGTGCGCAGCCACCGTGAGCGGCCAGATCACGCCGGTTCCCCTCGCCGCTGGCGACGACGGCTGGCGGGTGACCATCGAGCCGGCCCTCGGCCGGCACGGCCACGCCCGGGTGGTGGGGTGCCTGGAGGATCTCACCGTCGACCGCGTCGTCGGCCGCGTGACCTCGCTTCGTCACACGCCGTGACCGACCTCCACGAGCACCCGCCCATCACCCTCCGCCGGGTGCGGGCCCGCCACAGCTCGCTCCTGTGGCTGATCGGTGCCTTGTTCGGGGTCCTGGCCCTGGGGTCCGTGCTCCACACGCTCTCGTGGGACCCGGCCATCACCAACGCTGCCATCGACGCCGCGCACCGACACCCGCGACGACGTGGCCGCCGCCATCTCCCGGCTCGGGTCCACGCAGGTCGTCCTCAGCGTGGCCGCCCTCGCCGCGGGCCTGGCCCTCCCCCGCTGTCGGCCCCTGGCCGCCGCCATCGTCCTGCTGGCCCTGGCCCGGCCGCTCGTGGAGTTCACCCTCAAGGAGGTCATCGACCGCGATCGGCCGGCAGGGAACCGCCTGGTGCCTGGTCGGGGACCCTCCTTCCCCAGCGGCCATCCCTTCGCCGCCGCCGCCAGCTGGGGGTTCCTGCCGCTGGTCGTGGCGCTCTACACGCGCCGCCGACTGCTGTGGTGGCTCACCGCCGTCGGGGTCTGGACGCTCGTGGTGCTGGTGGCCGCCAGCCGGGTGTGGCTCGGTGTCCACTGGGCGTCTGATGCCGTGGCCGGCGTGCTGCTCGCCGTGCTCGGGGTAGCGGCCGCCGAGTCGGTCATCGCTCGGCTCCACTCGGGTGGCTGCCAGCCCGACGACCCCGACGACCCCGACGGACCCCGACCCCGACACCCCGACGGCCCGTCCCCCTGACAGACCACCACCCCAGCTTGTGGTGAATCCGTGCAGTTTCGGCATGGAATCACCACAAGCTGCGGGGTTTGGGGGGGGTCAGGTCAGGTCGCAGGGATGGTGGTGGCGCGCTCGCTGTCGCCGGCGGTCACCTGGATGGCCAGCGCCGGGGTGGCGCGCAGCTCGATCTCCACCCGGCCGTCCTTGGCCCCCGGCAGCACCTCGGCGAAGGCCTCGGCGCTCCACCGCTGCGCAGCGTCGATGTCGTCGGTGGTCAGGCCGAAGCGGATGCCGACCACCCGCACGGTCTCGGTGACCACCGGCACCAGCGCATCGTCGGCCGGCACGGCCAGGCGGACGACGTCATGGTCGAGCGATGAGCCCACCGCTGCACTCTCTCACGGATCCCTCGTGACCTCGGTCGCAGGCTTGTCGGTGCGCAGCCCCACGTAGCTGGGGTGGCGCAGTCGGCCCTCGGCCGTCCACTCGCCGTACTCCAGCTCGGCCACCAGCTCGGGGCGAAGCCACTGCGGGCCCCGGAGGATCTCGGCTCGGGGCGGCGGCGGGTCGAACGGGCAGTCGTCGCTGGCCAAGCCCTCGAAGCGCGCGGCCAGGCGCTGGAGCTCGGCCTCCGTGAAGCCGGTGCCGACCCGCCCCGCGAACCGCAGGGGGCCGCCGGCGGGTGTGTCGTGGTGGCCCACCAGCAGCGCCCCGATGCGGCCCGCCCGGTTGCCCTCGCCCGGGAGCCACCCGCCCACCACCATCTCCTGGCGTCGGCGGACCTTCACCTTGAGCCAGCTGCGGGTGCGCTTGCCCGGCTCGTAGCGCGACTCCAGCCGCTTGGCCACCACCCCCTCCAGGCCCTGCTCGGTGGCGGCGGCGAGGAGGGCTGGACCGTCGTCGTGCCACGGCGAGCATCGCCAGCGCGGGCCCGGCTCCACCACCTGCTCCAGCAACCGATGCCGGTCGGTGAGAGAGAGGCCGGTGAGATCGTGTCCGTCGAGGTGCAGCAGGTCGAACACCACGTAGGCCACCGGCACCTCCTCGGCCCGCCGCCTCGCTTCGACCGGGTTGGCCACGTGCATCCGCTGCTGCAGGAGCCCGAAGCTGGGCCGACCCTGCTCGTCGGTGGCCACCAGCTCCCCGTCGAGCAGCGCGGTGGTGGCCGGCAGCGCTGCGGAAAGCCCCTCCAGCTCCGGCCAGGAGGTCGTGACGTCGCGCTCGTTGTAGGACTGCACCTTCAGCCGATCGCCGTCGACGAAGCAGAGGGCGCGCATGCCGTCCCACTTCACCTCGTAGGTCCAGCCGTCGCCCTCGGGCAGGTCGCCGTTGGTGGCCTTCATGGGGACCAGCGAGCGTGGCAGCGGATCGGTCCCCACCCTGCCAGGCTACGGGGGTGTCGGAGGTGCGGGTGGAGGCGTGGCGGGCCCACGACACCGGCTTGGTGGCGTTGCCGACCCGGTTCCGCCGGCTGTCCGGCCAGGTCCGGCACCTCCGCGGCACTGGTCTGGCCTGGCCCGAGAGGTTGACCCTGGTGGTGGCCGACGGGACCCTGACTGCGTCTGATCCCGACGGCGCCGCGGTGGGCGCCTGGCCGGTGAGCGAGGTGCAGGCCACGTCGGTGGCCACCGGTCCGCCGGCCTCCTTCGTGGTCGAGGTGCCCGGTGGCGTCCACCTGCTCTCGGCCGCGCCCGGCCCTGCCCTCGACCGGCTGCTGGCTGCCCTCGCCGTAGGGTGACGCCGGGCTCGACCACGAGGGGGACGACATGGCAGACGGGGTGCTGGCGGGAACGGCGGCGCTGATCACCGGTGGGGGCAGCGGCATCGGGCTGGCTGCCGCCCGCCACCTGCTCCGCGACGGCGCCTCCGTCACGCTGGCCGGGCGCAGCCAGGACCGGCTCGACGCAGCCGTGGTCGACCTGCGAGCCGAGGCTCCCAAGGGCGCTGAGGTGCGAGCCGTCGCCTGCGACGTCGCCAACGAGGACGACGTGGCCCGTGCCGTCGCCGTCGCCACCGAGGTCACCGGCGGGCTGCAGCACTGCGTGGCGTCGGCGGGCACCGGAGCCCTCGGTCCCATCGTCGCCCTCCCCGCTGAGGAGTGGGATCGCGTGATGGACAGCAACCTCAAGGGCGCCTTCTTCACCCTGAAGCACTCGGCGGCCGCCATGGCCCACGCCGGCGGCGGCGCCTTCGTGGGGCTGTCGTCGATCGCCGCACCCCTCACCCATCCCTTCATGGCCGCCTACTGCGTCTCGAAGGCCGGCTTGGAGGCCCTCGTGCGCAACGCTGCTGATGAGCTGGGCCGGGCCAACGTCCGTGTGAACGCCGTGCGCCCGAGCATCGTGCCCACCGAGCTGGCCGCTCCCCTCGAGGAGGATCCGCAGGTGCTGGCCGACTACCTGGCCAACATGCCCATCAGCCGCACCGGCACCGTCGACGACGTGGCCCACCTCATCCGCTTCCTGTGCGGGCCGGAGTCGACGTGGATCACCGGCCAGTGCATCGCCGTGGACGGTGGCCACACCCTTCGACGCGGCCCCGACGTGGAGCACTGGGCCCGGGCCGTCTACGGCGACGACGCTGTCGAGGGCCGGCCGTAGAGAAATCTGGGCGCCTGCCTTTCGTCCCTACCGACCGGTAGGTAGGCTGGGTGCCATGACGTCAAGCAGCGGCGCCCTCCTCGCCGAGCTCGAGCCGACGGCGGCTCGGCTCCTCGACCGCCACCTCAGCACCTCCAAGGAGTGGTTCCCCCACGAGCTCGTGCCGTGGAGCCAGGGCCGCGACTTCGAAGCGGGCTACGAGTGGTCGCCCGACGAGGTGTCGCTGAGCGACGAGGTCCGCAGCGCCCTCTTCGTCAACCTCCTCACCGAGGACAACCTGCCCTACTACTTCCGCACCATCGAGCGGATGTTCGGCGCCGACTCCGTGTGGGGCACGTGGGCCCGTCGGTGGACGGCCGAGGAGGGCCGTCACTCCATCGTCATCCGCGACTACCTCACCATCACCCGCGCCATCGATCCCGTCCTGCTGGAGCGGGCCCGGATGGCCCAGGTGGAGTGCGGCGAGGTGCCCGAGCCCGAGACCCCCCACGACGGGTTCGCCTACGTGGCGCTCCAGGAGCTGGCCACCCGCATCGCCCACCACAACACGGGCAAGCTCCTCGAGGACAAGGCCGGCTACGACGTGATGAAGAAGGTGGCCAGCGACGAGAACCGCCACTACCTCTTCTACCGCGACATGGTCAGCGCCGCTCTCGAGGTCGACCCGTCGGGGATGGTGTGCGCCATCGAGCGGCAGGTGCGCACCTTCGAGATGCCCGGCACCGGCATCCTCGACTACGAGGTGCACGCCAAGGCCATCGCCAAGGCCGGCATCTACGACTTCTCCATCCACCACGACCAGATCCTCCAGCCGGTGGTCGTGCGCCACTGGGGCATCGAGGAGCTCGAGGGGCTCGACGCCGAGGCCGAGAAGGCCCGGGCCGCCCTCCTGAAGCGGATCGAGCGCATCGGCCGCGCCGGCCGGCGCTTCGCTGATCGCCGCGACACGGCTGCGGCGGCGTCCTCGGCCGCCTAGCCTCCGCCACATGGAGGAGTTCCGCCTTCCGAGCGACCTCTCGTTCAACCGGGGTCCCATCGCCGACGCTCGGGCCTTCGCCGAGGACACCGGGGTTCAGTCCTGGCTGTTCATGTGCGGCGAGGAGTTCGCGGCCATGGACGGGGGGATGGCCTACGCCGAGGTGCAGTCCGCCGTGACCGTGTCGGAGAACATCGTCGCCGACCCGCCACGAGCCTTTGGCCTCGAGGCCGTGCAGGAGCTGGTCGAGGCCCTGGGGCGCCTGCCCCGGCCCACTGCGGTGACCTGCCGCGCTGGTCCCCGCTCCTCGGTGGTCGCCTACGTGGCTGCCGGGCTTGCCTCGGGGGCGTCCGCCGACGCCGTGCTGTCCGCCGCAGATCGGGACGACGCTCCCTTCACGGGGTCAGAGGACCTCCGCGGGCTGGTCCGTCAGGCCATCGAGGAGCTCGGGCGCTGAGGCGAGCGCCGTTCAGCGTTCGTCGAGGGTGATGGTGAGGTTGTGCGCGTCGGTGCCGCGGAGGATCGCGAGCGCCAGGGTGCCGGCCGGCCCGGATGCGTCGAGAGCCTGATGGAGGTGATCGACGGTGGTGGTGGGCTCGCCGGCGGCGTGGGTGATGAGGTCCCCGGCCTTGAGGCCGGCTCGCTCGGCCGGGCTGTCCGGCTCGACGACGCGCACGAGGAGGCCCTCGGCCTCGGGGAGGCCCACGGAGGCCCGCAGCTGCCGGGCCACGTTGGCGGGGGCCAGGCCCACGCCGAGGACGAGGCGGCGCACTGACTCGCCGCGCAGCAGGCCGTCGACCCGAGCCCGGAGAGCATCGTCGGCGGGCAGCGCCAGGTAGAAGCCGTCGGCCAAGCGGGCGGTGCTGAGCCCGAGCAACCGCCCCTCAGCGTCCAGGACCGGGGTGCCCGAGGAGCCTCGCACGAGCGGGGCGGTGTGCTCCAGGCTGCCGGTGATCTGGCGGCCACGCGGGCCCCGAAAGGCCCGCTCGGTGCCGCTGACCATCCCGAAGGTCACGCGCGGGCTCCCATCGCCGCTGCGACTGACGGCGAAGACCACGTCGCCGAGTCCGGCAGGCTCTGGTGCCCACGGGAGGGCAGGGGCGCCCGCGGTGTCGACGGACAGCACCACCAGGTCGCCGTCCGGGTCGACCGCCACCACCTCGCCCTGCTCGGCCCGCCCGTCGCTGAAGGTGACCTCGGTGGTGCGGTCGCGCAGGTTGTGGGCATTGGTGAGGACGTGTCCGTCGGCGACCACGATCCCGCCGCCGCGACCAGGGGCTCGCCCGATCCGCACCACCGAGGCGTCGGCACTCGCCAGGGCGGCACGGGCGGCGTCCCCCAGGGCGGTGGTGACAGGTGGGGATGCGGCCATGGTGGGCTCCTCCGGTAACTTGTGATCTGCAAGTGACTGTAGGGAGGACGATCGGACATGCCAACCCCTGTTCGCCGATCGGCGCCGGTCAGCGCCCTCGACGCCGCCCTGCACAGGGTCGGGGATCGCTGGAGCCTCCTGCTCGTTGAGTCGCTCCTCACCGGTCCGCGGCGCTTCGGCGAGCTGCTCGAGGGCCTTGACGGCTTGGCTCCCAACATCCTGTCGAGCCGGTTGAAGGCGCTTGAGGCGGAGGGCCTGCTGGCCGCCCGTCCCTACTCGCAGCGGCCGCGCCGGGTGACCTACGTGCTCACGGCCAGCGGCACCGAGCTGGCCGGGGCGCTGCGGCTCCTCGCCCAGTGGGGGGCTGCCCGATCGGGTGCGCCGGCCGCCCCGCTGCACCACGTGCGCTGCGGGACAGCGGTGGAGGCCCAGTGGTGGTGCAGCACGTGCGCCCGGGTGGTCGACGACGAGGAGACCCCGGACCTCGACTTCGTCTGAGCGAGTGGCTCAGGCGTCCTCGACGAGGGTGATGTGCGGGTGGCGGGTGGGCCGGTGCCGCTTGTGCTCGTAGAGCCGACGGTCCGCCGCTTCCACCAGCTCGTCGATCGTCCAGCCGTCGTCCGGTGCGCGAGCCGTCCCGAAGGTCGCCCGCACCTCGCTGGGCGCGGGCGGGTCGTCCTCCATGGCCGAGCGGATCCGCTCCACCACCCGAGCGGTGTCGCCGGCATCCGCGCCCACCAGGATGAGCGCGAACTCGTCGCCGCCCACCCGCCCCACGGTGTCGGCGGACCGGACGCTGCGCTCGAGGATCCGCGTGAAGGCGCGCAGCGCGGCGTCGCCGGCCGGGTGACCGTGGTCGTCGTTGAGGGCCTTGAACTGGTCGAGGTCGTAGAGCACCACGGCGAGTGGGTCGCCCGATCGGCGGGCCCGCTGGAGGTCGGCGTCGAGGCGCTCGAAGAACGCTCGTCGGTTGAGCGCGCCGGTGAGCCCGTCCATCTGCGCCAGCCTCTGGAGCTGGTCGACGTGGACGGCATCGGTGATGGCGGCGAGGGCGTGGTTGGCAAAGGTGCGGAGGATGCGCAGCTGGCCCGGCGTGGGGACGCGGTGGTCGGAGGGGTCATCGGGCCACAGCCAGCCGACGACCCGGCCGTTGGCGTCGATGAGGGGCACCACCAGCCAGTGGCGATCCCACGCCTGGGGGCCGCGCCCGTTGCGCTGCGAGCGATACGCGCGGGCCTGGGGACCCACCACGGCCATGGCCTCCTCGGGGCGCCAGAGGTAGCAGCCCTCCACCTCGTGGGCGGGGTCGCAGAGGGCGGCCACCTCCTCGAGCGTGAGCATGCCCTCGGGCGGGCTGCCCTCCCACCCGACGGATGCGCGCAGCCGCAGCTGATCTGTGTCGGGGTCGGCCACCTCGATGGTGATGCGCTCGAAGCCCAGTGCTCGCCGGATCCCATCGCAGCAGTCGTGGAGGATCTGGTCGATGTCCTCGTTGCTGATGAGCGAGGTCGACAGCTCGAAGAGGAGCTCGAGGGCCTCGCGGTTGCGGCGGGCGTCGAGGGCACGATGGGCGCCTCGCACGGCCGACTCGGCGGCCTCCGTGACGGCGACGGCGATGCCGATCTCCCGCGGCCCGGGGCGCAGGCCCGACAGCGGCTCGTCGATCGACACGAACCCCATCAGCTCGCCGCCGGCAGAGCGGATGGGGATGATCAGCTCGTCCTCCTCCTCCCAGCGGTCAGGATGGTCGGGTCGGTCGTCTCGCCGGATGACCGCGCTGACCCCGCCCAGGTCGGCCTCGTCGATCGAGCCGGCCGGGATGAAGTAGGCGCCGCCGACGTCGTAGACGGGGTCGAGGAGGCGCTCGATGGTGGTGCGGGGGACGGTGCCGCCGTGGAGGGTGGCGACGATGTCGGCTGGACCGTGGATGGCGACGATCTCGAAGTCGTCCCACGCCGGGCGGTGCAGGTTGATGGCCACTGCGCGGACGTCGAGGACCCGGGCCAGCTGCTCCACCACGCCCTGCAGCGCGCCGGGGAGATCCGCCTCGAGGGCGCGGGTGTGCACCTCGATGAGTCCGCGGAGAGCCCGCAGCGCCGCGCCCGCCTCGATCGCCACGTAGGGATCATCGCACGATTCGTAGTGCCGCGCCCAGCGGCAACGGGACCGTTGGTCGTCAGGAGAAGCGGGCGCGCACGGCGCGCACGATGCCATCGGCTTGGAGGTTGGGGAGGGCGGCGCCGCCGTCGACCACGATCTCCTGGCCCGTGATGTAGGCGGCGGCGGGCGAGCAGAGGAACGCGATCACCTCGGCGACCTCGTCGGCCGTGCCGATGCGCTGCAGCGGGGTGCCCTGCTCGGCCGTGGCGGTGAAGTCGGCGTCGCCGGTGATGATGGCGGTGAGCTCGGTGGCGATCATCCCGGGCGACACGCAGTTGGCGCGGATCGTGGGGGCGTACTCGAGGGCGGCGGTCGCGGTCAGGTTCACGATGCCCGCCTTGGCCGCGCTGTACGGGGCCTCGCCTTGGAGGGGCCGGCGGGCGTTCAGCGATGCGACCGTCACGATGCTGCCGCCTCCGCCCTCCAGCAGGATCGGGATGGCGGCACGGAGGGTGTGGAAGGTGCCGTCCAAGTTGACGCCCACCACCATCCGCCACTCGGCGTCGGTGTAGCGGTGCAGCGGCTTGTTCAGCCCCGTGCCGGCGTTGGCGACCACATCGGTCAGGCCGCCCATGGCGGAGGCAGCGCGCTCGATGGCGGCGGTGGTGGCAGCCGGGTCAGCCACGTCCGCTTCGATGGCGTGGCCGCCCACCTCCGCGGCCACCCCGGTTGCGGCGGCCCCCGCTCGGTCCACCACGGCCACTGCAGCTCCGCGTCGCGCCAGCAATCGGACGGTGGCGGCTCCGATGCCAGCGCCACCCCCGGTGACCACCACCCGGTGCCCCCGAAGGTCCCCGGCCCCATCTGTCACGACTGGCAGCCCCCATCCCACGTCGCAGCCTGTGGTGATTCCGTGCCGAAATGGCACCGATTCGCCACAAGTTGCGGGGGTGGGGACTGGGTCATCGGGGGTCGAGGGTGAGGGGGGCGGACCTGATGCCGGCGATGACGGCGGAGCCGCTGCGGACGACCGGCCCGGCGACGTGGAGCCGCTGGAAGCGCTCGGCGATGCCCTCGAGCACCACGGCCAGCTCGAGCCGGGCCAGCGCCGCCCCCAGGCAGAAGTGCGGGCCGTGGCCGAGGGCCACGTGGTGGTTGGGGGACCGGGCGACGTCGAAGGTGCCGGCCGTGGGTCCGAACTCCGCCTCGTCGCGGTTGGCCGATGCGTACAGGAGCAGCAGCGGGTCGCCCCCGGCCACCTGCACGCCGTCGAGCTCGGTGTCGGCGACAGCTGTGCGCATGAACGACGTCACCGGGGTCGTCCAGCGAAGCACCTCCTCCACCCCGCTCGCGACCAAGCCCGGGTCGGCGGCGAGGGCATCTAGCTGTGCAGGGTGCTCGGCCAGCGCCACCAGCGCTCCGGAGATGGCGTTGCGGGTGGTCTCGTTGCCAGCCACCAGCAGCTGGATCAGGAACATCCCCAGCTCGCCGTCGGTGAGCTGCTCCCCGTCCTCCTCGTAGGTGGCGAGCATCGACACCACGTCGTCCCGCGGGTCGGCCCGCCGGGCGGTCGCCAGCGCCAGCAGCTCGGTGGTCATCTCGCCGAGCAGGGTCCCGCGCTCCTCCTCGGGCCAGTCGGTGGCACCGGGGACGGCGGCCTCCGACCAGCGGAAGAGGCGGTCCTCGTCGCCGGCCGGGAGACCCAGCAGCTGGGCGATGAGCTGGATGGGCAGCGGCATGGCCAGACGAGCCGTGACGTCGACCACCGCGCCGCCGGCGGCGGCCGCCGCCACGTCGTCGAGGGCCCGGCCCGTGCGCTCCCGCACCAGCGGCTCCAACCCCCGTACCGCCTGGTTGGTGAAGCCCGGTCGCACCAGCTTCCGATAGCGGGTGTGGTCGGGCGGGTCGGCGTGCATCATCGTGGGCGGGCTGTCGTAGGAGACCCCGATCTCGTCGAGGAGGATCCCCCGTCCCGAGCAGAAGCGGCTCGGGTCGCTCGACGCCTCGCTCACTGCGGCGTGCCTCGAGACGGCCCAGAAGCCCTTGGTGGCGTTCCACGCCATGGGGGCGCTGTCCCGCAGCTCCCCGAGCACGGCGTGCAGATCGCTGGCGTAGGTCGCAGGGTCGAGCAGCGCGTCGGTCAGCGGTTCGTGGCGGCCGGGCACGGTCGCGCAACCTAGGCCACCGCGCAACCGGACGCGCCCCGGGCTGCGAATCGCCAAGGGGCGTACCCTGCGGACATGACCGACACTGCCGCGCCCCGCGCCGACCTGCGGGTGCGCATCGGGGCCTACGGCACCGAGGCCGGCCCCCTCACCCACCTCCAGCGAGAGCGGGAGCGGCTGGCCACGCTTCGCTGGGAGCACTTCGACGCCGCTCCTCTGGGGGCCACCATCGGCGCAGAGGTGAGCGGCATCGACCTGGGCGCCGATCTGCCCGACGACGTCGTCGCAGAGGTGCGCCAGGCCCTCCTCGACTACAAGGTCCTGTTCTTCCGCGACCAGCACATCACCGCCGCGCAGCACGTCGCCTTCGCCCGGCGCTTCGGCGAGCTGGAGGTCCATCCGTTCCTCCAGAACAACGATGAGCTGCCCGAGCTGGTCCGCTTCGAGAAGACGCCGGAGATCGGTGGGTACGAGAACGGCTGGCACAGCGATGTCTCTTGGCGGGCCGAGCCCTCGATGGGCTCCATCCTTCGCGCCGTCGAGGTTCCCCCGAGCGGGGGCGACACCCTCTTCGCCGACATGTACGCCGCCTATGAGGGTCTCGACGACACGACCCGCGCAGAGATCGATCCGCTGGTGGCCATCCACGACTACAGCCAGGTGTTTGGTGCGGTGATCAAACCCGAACAGGCGGCCGAGATGCGCGAGAAGTACCCGCTGGTGGAGCACCCCGTCGTGCGCACGCACCCCGAGACCGGCCGCCGCCTGCTGTACATCAACCGGTTCTTCGGCCGCAGCATCGTGGGCCTCCCCGACGAGCAGGGCGCCGCGCTCATCGACCGGCTGTGCCGCCGAGCGGAGGTGGTGGAGTACCAGTGCCGGTTCCGGTGGGAGCCGGGCTCGGTGGCCTTCTGGGACAACCGGGCGGTGCAGCACTACGCCGCCAGCGACTACTGGCCGGCCCGCCGCGTCATGGAGCGAGCCACCGTCATCGGCGACCGTCCGCGCTGAGGCGTCCCGTTACGCTCCGGCCCGGGGGTGTAGCTCAGCTGGCAGAGCAGCGGCCTTTTAAGCCGAAGTGCGAGAGTTCGAGCCTCTCCACCCCCACACCCCGACCCTCGCGTAGCGTCGTGGCGATGGACGACCCCGCTGCCACCGCCGACGCCCCGCCCGACCTGGCCGTCTTGGAGCGCATCGAAGGCGAGCTGGCGCGGTGGAGCGGGCGCTCGAGCAGATCGACGAGGGCGTGTACGAGGGCTTCCCCGGCCTCGACGACGATCCGGCCCCCCGGCGGCGACGCCTGCGCCTCCCGTCGCCTCCGCCTAGTCGTCGACGTCGTCGTCGGTGAGCTGCATCGCGAGCAGGAACCCGTAGGCCCGCTCCTGCCTGGGGTAGCGGTCGGCCAGGACGTGGAAGGCCGGGCTGTGGTTGGCCTCCACCAGGTGGGCCAGCTCGTGGACCAGCACCGCGTCGAGCACCCAGCCCGGGAACCCGGCGATGCGGTCGCTGATGCGGATGTCGCCGCTCGACGGTGAGCATGAACCCCATCGGCTCGACTGGTTGCTGACGAATCGGATCGATCGGGGTTCGGGCAGGTCGTACCGGCGGGCCAGCTCGCGCAGCCCGGCCGCGGAGGTCGACCTCTTGGCGGTGTGCTGGCGGGCCAGCTTCGCCACCATCGACTCGACGTACTCGGCCTCCTGGGCCTTGGTCATCCACTGCGGCATCCGGACCACGATGCGGCCATCGACGACCCGGGCCGACACCGACTTGCGGCGCTTGGCGGACCGGATGACCTCCACCTCCATCCGGGCGACCGCCGGGGCGCCCAGCTGCGACGGCTCGGTCGGTTCGACCAGGGTGGCGCGCGGGCCAGCCGCGCCGTCCTCCCACTCGTCCGTCGACCACAGCGACTCCATGGGGCCGACCCTACCGAGAGGGGTGTGACAGCCCGGCGACCGGATCAGATCTGTGAGGGGACCGTGAGCTCGTCGGGGTCGATCAGCACCACCCGGTCGCCGAGCGGCTCGGAGCTCCCCGCCGGGACCCACCTCGATCCACCGGCCGCCCAGGTTGGCGAGCCGCACGAAGGGCGACCCCATCTCGCGCTTCGAGCGCGTAGACGACGCCGCCGTGGGTGACGGCGATCACCTCCCCGTCAGGCGCCAGGTCGTGGATCCGGGCCAGCGCACCCACGCACCCGGGCCAGGAGCACCTCGTCGGGCTCCCAGCTCGGCGGACGACGTCGTTCGGCCCGGCGGCTGCGCCGCGGCGTCGACGGCTGGCCCGTTCCCGGGCGACGCCGCCGAAGCAGCGTGGCGATCGGCCGGCGGCGGATCGAGGTAGCCGGGCCAATCGCGCTCGATCTCGGCGCGGGTGAGGCCGGACCACTCGCCAGCGTCGCGCTCCCGCAAGCCCGGGCTCGAGCACCAGCGGCCCCACCCCGAGCTCGCTCGGAGATGATCAGCGCCGTCTCGCGAGGCCCGCTGGAGGTCCGACGCCACGATGGCGTCGACCACGCCGAGGTTGCGGGCGGCGTGGCGCGCCTGGTGGCGCCCGAGGTCGGTGAGCGGCGGGTCGGCCTGACCCTGCCAACGACCGTCAGCGTTCCACTCGGACTGCCCGTGGCGGATCAGCAGCACGCGGGTCATGGCGCCCGAACCTACCGACCGCGTCGGCTCGCCCACGCTGCCGCCGAGATGGGCTCGGCCGGAGCGCCGTCGCTACGCTCGCTCGCGCACGAGACGGAGGAGGTGGGTGTCGATGGCCGTGCTGCGCCTGTTCGCGGCGGCCCGCGAGGCCGCCGGCACAGGTCGCGACGACCGTCCCCGGCGCCACCGTCGCGTGCGGTCCTCGAGGCGGCCGCCGCCCGGTACGGCGAGGCGTTCGGGGCCCTGGTGCCGTCGTGCGCGGTCTGGCGCAACGGCGAGCCGTGCGACCCCGCCGACGCCGTCACCGACGACGACGAGGTGGCGGTGCTGCCCCCGGTCTCGGGTGGGAGCGCCTGATGGCGCCCTCGGGGACCCAAGCGCGGCGCGCAAGCCGGTGTACCAGGAGGTCGACGAGCGGGAGCGCCGCAGCGTCGGCGGGCGCATGCGCGCGTCCCGGGCCAAGCGGAGCCAGCGGCTGCGGCGGCGATACGCGGTCGTGTACGACATCGACGGGCCCGCGCGTCCGCCTCGGCATCGCTGTGGTTCGTCGTGGCGCTGGTCGGGACTGGCGATCGGCCCGCTGCCCGCCGCCGCCGTGTACGGCGCGGCGGCCGGCGATCGCCGGCGCGCAGTGCGCCCGGGTGTGGCGCCGCCGCACGGCAGCGGCCCAACGAGGCCGTGGCGGCCGGGATGGCCGGTGCCATGACGCTGGGTGCCTGCCTCGGCGCGGGCGGGGCCGGGCTCGGCATCCTGGCCGGGACGGCGCTGGCCTGCGTGGTCGCCACCGGCGACACCAAGTCGCCCAACGCCGTCGCTCACCGACGCCGGGCTGGACCGTCCAGTGCGCGCTGTTCCCGGGGTTGGCGGCGCTGTCGATGGTGCTGCTGGCCCGGCTCGACCAGGGCTCCGCCATCGCCCTGCTGCTGCTGGTGTCGGCCTACGAGACCGGGCGACTACCTGTGGGCTCGGGTGCCCGAAACCCCTACGAGGGCCCGGCCGCCGGGCCTGGCGGCGATCGTGGTGGTCACCTTCATCGTGTCGACGCTGCCCATCTCGACGCTCAGCTTCGGAGAGGCATGGCTCTTCGGCGGGCTGGTCGGCGATCCTGGCCCCGGTCGGGCAGCTCTTCGCCAGCGCGCTGCTGCCCACCGCCGGCGTCCCCGGCCTCTGCCCTGCGCCGCCTCGACTCGCTGCTGCTCGCCGCCCCGGTGTGGGCGTCGGCGTCGGCCTGGTGCTCTGAGGCGTTCTGCAGGCTGGCGAGGCGACGAAGTCCCAGTTCACCAAGCCGTCGAGGAAGGCGTCGAGGTAGTCGGGCCGGCGCGTTGCGGTAGTCGACGTAGTACGCGTGCTCCCACACGTCGATGGTGAGCAGCGCCTTCTGGCCGTGCTTCAGGGGCAGGTCGGCGTCGTGGGTGCTGGTGACGAGGAGCTTCGAGCCGTCGTGCACGAGCCAGGCCCAGCCCGACGCCGAAGTGCGTGGCGGCCTCCTCGTTGAGCTCCTTGGTGAAGGTCGTCGAAGGAGCCGAAGTCACGGTCGATGGCCTCGGCCAGCTCGCCCGGACGGCTCGCCGCCGCCGTCGGGGGCCATGCACTGCCAGTAGAAGCTGTGGTTCCAGTGCTGGGCGGCGGGTTGAACACGCTGGGGTCGTCGGCTGCCCAGGATCACGGCGTCGAGGTCGTCGTTGGTCTTGCTCTCGTCGCTCGACCGCGTCGTTGAGCTTGTCGACGTAGCTCTGGTGGTGCTTCCCGTGGTGGAGCTCGAGCGTCTCCCGGCTCAGCTTGGGGGCCAGAGCGTCGAGCGGCGTAGGGCAGCGGGGGGAGGGTGAAGGCCATGGGAGGCAACGTACCCAGGACGTTGCCGGAACGAAACGTGGCGACGGGCTCAGTCGGCGGTCTGGAACACCTCGTACACGGTCCAGCCCTCGGTGTCGCTGTAGTCCATCCGGAAGCTGGTGGAGCCGCCCTCGAAGGTGAAGGAGCACAGCGGTGTGCGGGTCCGGCTCCTCCTCGTCGAAGCAGCCCGGCGAAGCTCCCAGCCGCCGCCGCCGCCCGGGATGGAGAACAGCTGGTCGACGGCCTCGGCGGTGGCGAGGTTGCCGGCGCAGTCGCGATCGCCGAGCGTGTAGGCCTGGTACACGACCTGGGCGGTGGTGTCGGGGTCGTCGGGGGCCGACGACGCGGCACAGGCCGGGGCCACCGTGGACGGCGGGGCCGTGGTGGTGGTGGGCTGTCGTCGTGGTCGTGGTGGGGGCCGCCGTGGTGGTGGTGGCCTCGGTGGTCGTGGTGGTCTCCTCCGTGGTGGTGGTCGACTCGTCGACCGGCGGTCCGTCCGTCGTCGTCGTCCAGGAGCAGGAGCGGCCAGGCCCGACCAGCAGGATCAGCGACCAGCATCCCCGCGATGATCCACGGCCGCCGGTCGGGCGGCTCGGCCGGCGGCTCGCCCAGCGGCGGGGGGCCGCCGGGCGGCGGGCCGTCGACCGCGGCAGGCATGGCCTGGGTGGGGTCGGTCAGGAGGCCGCGGGTGTCCACCCGGGTGGGGTCCCGGCGGGGTCGAGCGGCTGGGTCATCGGCCATGGCAGGGCACCGTAGTCGAGGATGGTTGAGGCGTGACCGCCTGCGTCAGTAGGTTGCGCAGCGCACCTGACCAGCAAGGGGCGACGCATGGAGATCTTCGACAGCCGAACTTCACCGACCCGGGCGGACCGCTCTCGGTCCTCACCCGCTCAGCGCACATCCTGGCCGGCGTCACCTGGATCGGCCTCCTGTACTTCTTCAACTTCGTGCAGGTGCCCGTCCTACGCCGAGCTCTCCGACGGCGCCCGGTCCGAGGCGCTGCGCAAGCTCACCTTCCGGGCGCTCTGGTGGTTCCGCTATGCCGCGCTGCTCACCTTCCTCTTCGGCGTGCTGCTGCTCAGCATCCAGGGTGACGGCGAGAACATGGACCTCTACCTCTCCGGCGTCGGCGGCACGGCCATCCTCACCGGCATGCTCTTCGGCACCACGATGTTCCTCAACGTGTGGGGCGTGATCTGGCGAAACCAGAAGATCGTGATCGGCAACGCCGAGAGCGGTGGCCAGCGGCGGCGAGGCCAACCCCGAGGCCCCGGCCGCGGCCAAGCGGGCCGCCCGCGCCTCGCGCTGCAACACGCTGTTCTCGATCCCGATGCTGTGGTTCATGGTGTTCGCCGCCCACGGCGCCGTGTGGTTCGACGGCATCGGCGGCACCGTCGGCTACTGGGTGCTCGTGCTCGTGCTGTGGGCCTTCGTCGAGGGCTCGGCCCTCGGCCTGATCGGCGGCATCGACAGCGCCTTCAACAAGGCGGCCTTCGACAAGCACAAGCAGACGATCATGGCTCGGCTTCGCTGCTGCTCGATCGTGCTGCACTTCGTGGGCTGGGAGCTTCCTGCTCGCTGCCCTAGATCAGGTGACGACGAGGTCGGCCACCATGCCGGCCGACTCGTGGCCGGCGACGTCGCAGAACAGCTCGTAGGTGCCCGGACCCGAGGTCGAGGGTGCCCACGTCGGTCTCGCCCACCGCGAGCTTGAAGCCCTGCTTGCCCTTGACCAGGAGGGTGTGGGCGATGCTGCCGTCGTTGCGGTAGGTGACCTCGATGCAGCCGGCGTCGACGTCGTAGGTGTCGGCGTCGAACGACGAGGTAGTCCTCAGCGCACGACGGTGAGCTCGGGCCCGCGGGGTGCAGCCGCTGGCCCCGTCGTCGGAGCCGCCGCAGCCCGCCAGGGTCACGCCGAGGAGCGGCGGCGGCGGCGAGGGCGATGGTGGGTGCGTCGCATGGGCGGGCACGCTATCGCCGCAGCCCCCGCCGCAGGAACTCGGAGGGTACGCTCGCGCCATGGCCACGGACCTCGCGCAGCTCCTCGATCCGGGCTACTCTCGGCGACCTCCCGGCGCGCCCCATGGACGAGGTCCGTCGCATGCGGGCCGAGTGCCAGGAGGTGGAGACCGGCCTGTCGCTCCTGCGGCGGCTGGTGCAGGGCCGCCTCGACATCGTGGGCCTCGAGCTGGCTCGCCGCGCCGAGGGCGGCGACCCGGCCGACCTGCCCGACCTCATCGCGCGGCTCCCGCAGGTGCTGTCCGATCGCACCCATGCCCCTGGGCGTCGGGCGCCTCCCGCAGATGATGGCGCCGGGCGAGCTGCCCGCCGAGCTGGAGGCCGAGCTCGACGCGATCATCGGCGCCGGCGGCATGACCGATCTCCCGTCGGTGTCCGACGACAACCTCCGCGCGATGGCCGACCAGCTCGTCGACGTTCGAGCAGAAGGTCTCGGGGCACCGCCAGGACCTCTTCGAGCGCATCGATGCCCTGCAGGCCGAGATCACCCGGCGCTACAAGACCGGCGAGGCCACCGTCGACTCGCTCCTCCAGTAGGCGTTCGCGCTCGACTAACGCCTGCTCGCGGCGGTCGCGTAGCCTGGCTCGTCGTGAAGGAGGACCTCGAGCATCGCTGGCGCGACCTCGGTGAGTTCATCCGCGACCAGCGCCGCGTCGGGCACCTCTCGCTGCGCAAGCTCTCCGAGCTGGCCGGCATCTCGAACCCCTACCTGAGCCAGATCGAGCGGGGCCTGCGGAAGCCGTCGGCGGAGATCCTGCAGCAGATCGCCCGGGCCCTCGAGATCTCCTCCGAGACGCTCTACGTCCGGGCCGGCATCCTCGAGGAGCGCGAGGGCGCCGATCTGGTGGCCGAGATCCGCCGGGATCCGGAGCTCACCGAGGAGCAGAAGAAGACCCTGATCCGCATCTACGACTCGTTCCGCCACGAGAACGCCGACCGCGACGGGTCCGTGGGGACGGCACCGAGGAAGAACCAGCCGACGCCCGAGCGTTGAGCCGCGGGGGCACCTGTCCCCAACCCCATCCGCATGCGCCGACTCGCCGTCCTCTCCCTCCACACCTCGCCGCTCGCCCAGCCCGGCCAGGGCGACAGCGGCGGCATGAACGTGTACGTCCGCGAGCTGGTCTCGGCGCTGGCCCAGGCGGGTGTGCCGGCCGACGTGTTCACCCGCCGGTGGGACGACGCCAGTCCCGAGGTGGTCGAGGTCGAGCCCGGCTTCCGGGTCGTCCACGTCGAGGCCGGCCCTCCGGACCTGGCCAAGGAGCACCTCCCCGACGTCGTCGACGCGTTCACCGACGGCGTGCGGTCACACCTCGAGGGCCTCGGCGACGTCGACGCCCTCCACGCCAACTACTGGCTGTCGGGCGTGGCCGGCCACCGCCTGAAGCACGAGCTCGACCTGCCGCTGGTGTCGACCTTCCACACGCTGGCCCGGGTGAAGGCCGAGACCGGCGACCCGGAGCCCGACCGGCGGGTCCGGGCCGAGGCCGACGTCATCGGCTGCTCCGACGCCATCCTGGCCTCCTGCGCGGCCGAGGCCGATCAGCTGGAGCGGCTCTACGGCGCCGACCCGGCCCGCATCGAGATCGTGGCGCCCGGCGTCGACCACGCCTTCTTCTCGCCCGGCGACCGCGCCGGTGCGCCGCCGCGCTGGCTCACCTCGACCTCGGGGCCGGGCCGGTGCTGCTCTTCGTCGGCCGGATCCAGCCCCTCAAGGGCCTCGACGTGGCCGTGCGAGCGCTGGCCGCGCTCGACCACCCCGACGCCCGCTTCGTGGTGGTCGGCGGAGCCAGCGGGGCCGAGGGCGCCGCCGAGGTGGCACGCATCCGCGACTTGGCCGCGGACCTCGGGGTCGCCGACCAGATCCGCATCGTGGCCCCCGAGCCCCACCACCTGCTCTCCACCTACTACCGGGCCGCCGACGTGGTCCTGGTCCCGAGCCGCTCGGAGTCCTTCGGGCTGGTGGCGCTCGAGGCGGCGGCGTGCGGCACGCCGGTGGTGGCGGCGGCCGTCGGCGGGCTGCGCACCCTGGTCGAGCACGGCCGCACCGGGTTCCTGGTCGAGGGGCGCGATCCCGACGTGTTCGCCGCCTTCACCGAGCAGGTGCTGGAATCGCCGGCCTTGGCGGGCCAGCTGTCGCAACGCAGCGCGCGAGCGGGCCCGGGGCTACACGTGGTCCACGGCCGCCGGGCGGCTGCGCCGCATCTACGGCGACCTCACCACCCGCGCCCTGGTCGACTGCGCCTGAGGGCGCGGAGCGGGCCCGCCGGTAGGTTGCCCGCCATGCTCCCGCCCTCCTCGGCCGCCGAGCTCGACGCCCTCGAGGCGCGGATCGACGCCTGGCTCGCCGACCAGCTGGCGGAGAACCCGGTGGTGGCCGCTGTCGAGCGCGACCGTGCGTCGGGCGACCGCCGCTGGTTCGTGCGGGTCACCGGCGAGGAGAAGGACGTCTTCACGATCTGGTTCCACCTCCGGCAGCGCACCCTGCACTACGAGACCTACGTGATGCCGGCGCCGGAGGAGAACCACGCCGCGTTCTTCGAGCACCTGCTGCGCCGGAACCGCAAGCTCTACGGCGCCGCCTTCGCCATCGGCGACGAGGACGCCGTCTTCCTGGTCGGCCAGCTCGCCAACGCCGCGGTGACCGCCGACGAGCTCGACCGGGTGCTCGGCTCGCTCTACGCCTGGGTGGAGCAGTTCTTCCGGCCCGCCCTGCGCATCGGCTTCGCCTCTCGGTTCTCGAAGTAGCCCATTGCATCTCATGTGATGTCACGCATACGGTCGGCCGTGGCGGTGGGGGCGGCTGCGCAGCACCCGATCGGGGAAGGGGTGACCGCGGCCGTCCCCGTCGCCGACCGGGGCGGCGTCGACGGGTAGGTTGCGGCCCATGGTGGCGCTCCAGGTCATCGGCGGCGGACGGATGGGCGAGGCCCTGGTGGGCGGCCTGCTGTCCGCCGGCGGGCAGCGCCTCGACGCGCTGCGGGTCGTCGAGCCCGACCCGGCCCGCCTGGCGGCCCTCCAGCGGCCTTCCCTGGCGTCGACGTGGTGGCCACCCCCGGCGATGCCGACGGCACGGTCCTGGCCGTGAAGCCCGACGACGTCCCGGCGGCGTGCGCCGGCCCTGGCCGGGGTCACGCCCGGTCGAGTGCTGTCGATCGCCGCCGGGGTCACCATCGCCGCCCTCGAGGCAGAGCTGCCGGCGGGCACGGCCGTGGTGCGGGCCATGCCCAACACGCCGGCGCATCGTGGGAGCCGCTGCCTCGGCCATCGCTGCCGGCACCTCCGCCACCGACGACGACCTCGCCTGGGCTGAGGGTCTGCTCGGGTGCGGTGGGCACGGTCGTGCGGGTGAAGGAGCCGCTGCTCGACGCGGTCACGGGCCTGTCGGGATCGGGCCCCGCCTACGTGTTCCTGGTGGCCGAGGCCCTGATCGAGGCGGGGGTGCTGGCCGGGCTCCCGCGCGACGTGAGCCGGGTCCTCGCCGTGCAGACCCTGCTCGGCGCGGCCACGCTCCTCGCCGACGACGAGCACGGTGCCGGCGGTCCCGAGGCCCTACGGGCTGCGGTCACCTCGCCTGGCGGCACCACCGCAGCGGGTCTGCGGGTCCTCGAGCAGCGCGGGGTCCGGGCGGCCTTCCTCGACGCTGTCGATGCCGCCGCCAGCGGGCCCGTCAGCTGGGTGCGGACTGACCCACACGGTCCACAAGTGCCCCTCTAGCAACTCCTGCCACAGCCACGTACGCTTCGGCCACACCTTTGGAGAGGGGTGCCTTCGTGGCAAAGAAACCGACGCGCCCGCGCCTGCTGACGCCCAACGAGGTCGCCGACCAGCTGCGCGTCTCGAACATGACGGTCTACCGCCTCATCAAGGCGGGGGAGCTGCGGGCCGCTCGCATCGGGCGCTCGTACCGGATCACCGAGGACGACGTCGACGCGTACCTCCAGGACCGCTTCAGCGACGCCGGGTAGGCCATCGCGCCACATCGGCCGGTACCCTGCCCAGCGCCATGGGCGCCCGGTTCGACACCATCACGTTCCTCTCGGACTACGGCACCGGCGACGAGTTCGTCGGGGTCGTCAAGTCGGTGATCCGGTCCATCGCCCCTGCGGTGACGGTGATCGACCTCACCCACGACATCCCGCCCTACGACGTGCGGGCCGGGGGCCTCACCCTCGGGCGAGCGGCCCAGTACCTGGTCCCCGGGGTGGTCCTGGCCGTCGTCGACCCCGGTGTGGGCACCGAGCGTCGCGGTGTGGCGATCGAGGTGGGCGGGGGCCAGAGCTACCTGGTCGGCCCCGACAACGGGCTGCTCGCCGGTGCCGTGGCGATGAGCGGTGGCGCCACCGCGGCGGTCGAGCTCACCAACCCGGAGTACCAGCTGCAGGCCCCGGGGCCCACCTTCGCCGGTCGCGACGTGTTCGCTCCCGCCGCCGCCCACCTCTGTGCCGGGGTGCCCTTGGAGCGCTTCGGCGCACCGGTCGACCCGCTCTCGCTGCTGCCGGGGCTCGTTCCCCTCCCGCGTGAGGAGGAGGGGACCCTCGTGGCCGAGGTGCTCTGGGTCGACCGCTTCGGGAACTGCCAGCTGAACGTCGACCCGGAGGAGGTCGCCGACTTCGGGGCCCGGGTGCAGATCCGTTGGGGCGACGACGTCCGCACCGCCGACCGGGCCGACACCTACCAGGGCATTCCGCCCGGGCAGGTCGGCCTGGTGGTCGACAGCTACGGGATGCTCTCGGTGTGCCTCGGCCGGCGCTCGGCTGCCGCGGAGCTCTCGATGCCCGTCGGCACCGAGGTCACCCTCTCGGCCCCCACCGACGACCGCCCTGACGGTGGCGATCCCGCTCCCGTCACCCTGACCCGGAGGAGCACCGCATCGTGAGGCCCGGCACCACCCTCGTCCTCGGCATCCTGCTGGCCATGATCCTGCTCGCCGCCTCGCTGCAGCTCTTCTTCATGCGCTGACCGCCCGGTCAGACGCGGGCCGCCAGCTGGTCGCGGGTGAAGCGCTTGGCGCCGCCGCGCACGAGGAAGAGCGCAACCACCCAGACGATCCCGCCGACCGCCACCGCCGCGGGCAGCGGCAGGAGCAGCAGCCCGCTCGACTGGCCGACGGCGAGGAAGATGAGCGGGAGGATCACCGCGCCACCGAGCTGGTTGGCCTCCTGGCTGGTGCGGGCGCGTGCCGACACCCGCACCATCACGGCCAGCCCGAGCGTGGCCACGGCCGGAGCCACCCACAGGATCATCACCATCCAGAGGCGGGTGGGCACGAAGACCCGGTGCATCACCGGCCAGGCGACGCTGTTGGCGACCACGCAGAAGCAGAGGAACCCGACCCACGACACGGCGATGGCGGGGATGAAGGCCGTGAGGAGCTTGGCGAAGAACAGCTCCCGGTCGGCCACCGGGAGGTGCAGCAGCGACTCGAGGGTCTTGCGCTCCTTCTCCCCGGCGAACGCGTCGGCGGCCAGCACGGCCGAGACCATCAGCGGCACGATGAGGAAGAGCGGAGCCAGCAGGTAGCCGTTCACGAGCACGATGAGCTGCTCGCGCTGGGGCAGGTCGAGGATCGGCCGGGCCAGGTCGCCGGGCATGCTGTCGAGGAGCCGGCCGACGTCGGGGTTGTCCGGACCGCGCGCCGCCAGCCCGATCACGAGCGGCAGCACGATCATCAGCAGGGCGGGCACGGCCAGCATCGGGATGACGACGGCCTTCGACCGGCGCACCGCGATGAGGTCCTTCGCGATGATCGCTCGCATCACGCTCCACCTCACGGAGTCGCCGCCAGCGGAGCCCCGACCACCGGGTCGGGGACGGAGGGGGTCGACGGCGCGGCGCCGGCGGCGATCCGGGCCTCGACGGCGAAGTAGACGTCCTCGAGGGAGGGCACCTTGGCCACGGCGCCGTAGACCGGGACGCCGGCCGTCCACCAGGTGGCGGACCAGCGCCGGCACGACCGTCGCGCTCGGTCACGCGCACCAGCAGGCCGTCCGGAGCGTCGGCCACCACCAGCACGCCGGGTTCGGTCCGGAGGGCATCGGCGACGACGCCGGTCGGCCGGACCGCCGAGGTCGAGCTCCACGTCGGTGCCCTGCCACAGCTCGGCGGCGATCTCATCGGGTCGCCCGAAGGCGTGGAGGACGCCCCGGTGCAGCACGGCCATCCGGTTGGCCAGCCGGCCCGCCTCGCCGAGGAAGTGGGTGGCCAGCACGACGGTGCGGCCGTGCTCGGTGGCCAGCGATCCGATCAGGTCGATGACGTCGCGCGTGGCAGCCGGGTCGAGCCCGGAGGTGGGCTCGTCGAGGAACAGCACGTCGGGGTCGTGCAGGAGGGCCCGGGCCAGGGCGAGCCGCTTGCGCTGCCCGGTAGAGGTGCCCTGGACGGCGAGGTGGGCGCGGTCGGCCATGCCGAAGCGCTCGAGCAGCTCGTCGGTCCGCTGGTCGACCCACCGCCGATCCAGGCCTCGCATCCGTCCGGTGAGCGTGAGGTTCTCGCGGGCGGTGAGCCGCTCGTCGAGCCCGGCGTGCTCGGTGAGGACGCCCGTGCGGCGCCGCACCTCGTCGCCGTGGATGGCCGGGTCGAGGCCCAGGACCGACGCCCGCCCGCGATCGGCGCGGAGGATCCCGTTGAGGAGCCGGACCGTGGTCGTCTTGCCGGCGCCGTTGGGCCCGAGGAGCGCCAGCACCTCACCCGGTGCCACCTCGAGGGTCAGCCCGTCGAGGGCGATGCCGCTCGGAAAGGAGCGCGTCAGATCGTGCGTCTCGATGACGGCTGGCATCGCAGGCAGTCTGGCTCGCTCAGGTCCCCTCGAGGGATCGCAGCGGGTCGAGGACCGCGGTGACCCGCTCGGTGGTGGGGTGGGGCTCCGGGGGAGGCGGAGGCGGGGCGGTGGTCGTCGTGGTGGTCGGCGGCGCGGGTGCGGTCGGAGCGGGCGTGACCGCCGGTGCGGGCGGCGGGGGTGGCGGCGGGGGGGCGGGGGCGCCGCCGCAGGGCCATGAAGTTGTGGGTGGTGTAGATCCGCCCGTCGGCGGCGTGGGTGACCCCCACGCCAACGTGCGTCCACACCGGGTCCACCAGGTTGCGGTAGTGCGCGGGGCTGTTGATGAACGCCTGCATCAGCCCGTCGACGTCGTAGCCGACGCCGACGTTCTCGCCCAGCTTCGTCCAGCCGCCGCTGACCTGCGAGCCGAGGTTCGGGTTGTGGGAGATCTGGCCGGCGCCCGACCATCCGGTCGGTCCACCGGCGGGCCACCCCCACCAGCTCGCCGGACACCTGCAGCTGCCGCAGGCCCTTCGAGGCCCGCAGCCCGTTGATCCGGCTCACGAACTGCGCTTCGACGCCCGGGTCGGCGGCGGGAGCGGAGGCCTGCCCGCGACCGGTCGACCCGACGGAGACGGCGTGCGCCGGCGGTGCCGACGAGCCCGATCGCCACCGCGCCCAGGAGGGCGAGGCTGGGGAGCCAGCGGCGCGGCCGACGCGGTGGGGAGCAGCGGGCATCTCCAGGATGATCGGGACGAAGCGGTCATCGCTTGAGCCGAGGCTCGGCGCGGCCGGGGCCGTGGCCTGTGGTGGACTGCCCCCTCGTGAACCTGGCCTCGATCATCGATCCCCACCCCGACGACGCCGTCGCTGTCGATCTCCCGCGGGCAGGACCACCACCTACGGCGAGCTGCGCGACCAGGTGGCCGGGCTGCGCGGCGGCCTGGCGGGCCTCGGCCTCGAGCCCGGCGACCGGGTGGGCATCGTGGCCGCCAACAACTGGTACTTCGTGGTGTCCTACCTGGCCGTGCTCGGGGCCGGGTGCCGTGGCCGTGCCGCTCAACCCGATGAGCCCGGCGCCGGAGGTGCAGCGCGAGCTGGCCGCCATCGGCGCCCGGCCGTGATCGCCGGGCCCCGCGGCCAGGCCGACGGTCGCCGCGCTCGACCGCGCCGCCCTCCCCGCCCTCGAGCACGTGATCGTCAGCGAGGGCGGCGACCTCGTCGAGGGCGGCCTCGGCCTCGACGACCTCCTCGCCGCCGCCCCGGCGCCGGCCGTCGACCGGGACGACGACGACCTCGCCGTGCTGATGTTCACCAGCGGCACCGCCGGCTCGCCGAAGGCCGCCATGCTCACCCACGGCAACCTGCTGGCCAACCTCGAGCAGTGCCAGGACCACCCGGGACGCCAGCAGACGGCCGACGACGTGGTGCTCGGCGTGCTGCCGCTCTTCCACATCTTCGGGCTCAACGTCGTGCTCGGGCCTCTCGCTCGCCGCCGGCGCCACGGTGCTGCTCGTCGAGCGCTTCGACCCGCAGTCGGCGCTCGAGTCGATCGCGCGACCACGGCGTCACCGTCATCAGCGGCGCCCCCACCATGTGGGCGGCGTGGGCCGCCCTGCCCGGTGCCCCGCCGACGCCTTCGCCACCGTGCGCCTCGCCGCCTCGGCGCCGCCAAGCTCGCCCCCGAGGTCGCCGCTGCCATCCGCGACCGCTTCGGGCTGCGACCTCACCGAGGGCTACGGCCTCACCGAGGCCTCGCCCGTCGTCACCACGGGCGATCGGCATCGAGGCGCCCGCCGGGCAGCATCGGCGTGCCCCTCCCCGGCCTCGCAGGTGCGCCTGGTCGACGCCGACGGCAGGACGTCCTCGTCGGCGACGCCGGCGAGCTCTGGGTGCGCGGGCCCAACGTCTTCACCGGCTACTGGAACGACCCCGAGGCCACCCCGACCGCCCTCACCGCCGACGGCTGGCTCCGCACCGGCGACATCGCCGTGGTCGACGACGACGGCTACCTCTTCCTGGTCGACCGGGCCAAGGACCTGATCATCGTGTCGGGCTTCAACGTGTACCCGGCCGAGGTCGAGGAGGTGCTCGCCGAGCACCCGGCGGTCGGCGCAGGCGGCCGTGGTCGGCGTGCCCCACCCGCACTCCGGCGAGGCCGTGAAGGCCTACGTGGTGGTGGAGCCGGGCGTCAGCGTCGAGGAGGACGACATCATCCGCCACTGCGAGGCCCACCTGGCCCGCTACAAGTGCCCGCAGAAGGTGATGTTCGTCGACGAGATCCCCCGCAGCGCCACCGGCAAGGTCCTGCGCAAGGAGCTGCGCAGCGGCTGGCGCCGGTCGGTCAAGTGAACATGTGAACAAGGGCGGTAGGTTGGGCGGGCATGGCTGCGCCCAACCGCCGCAAGATCCCCGAGGCCACCGTGGCCCGGCTGCCGCTCTACCTGCGGAGCCTGTTCGAGGGGCAGCACGCCGGGCTGACCACGATCTCCTCGGAGCGGCTGGCCGAGCTGGCCGGCGTGAACGCCGCCAAGGTCCGCAAGGACCTGTCGTACCTCGGGTCCTACGGCACCCGTGGCGTCGGCTACGACGTCGAGTACCTCCTGTTCCAGATGAGCCGGGAGCTGGGCCTCACCCAGGACTGGCCCGTCGTCATCGTCGGCCTCGGCAACCTCGGCCAGGCGCTCGCCAACTACGGCGGCTTCGGCGACCGCGGCTTCCCGGTGGCCGCGCTCTGCGACGCCGACCCGCGCGTGATCGGCACCGAGGTCCACGGCGTGGCGGTGCGCTCGATCGACGACCTGCCCGACATCGTCGCCGAGCACCGGATCGCCATCGGCATCATCGCCACCCCCGCATCGGCGGCCCAGGACGTCGCCGACCGGCTGGTCGCCGCCGGGGTGCCCTCGATCCTCAACTTCGCCCCCACCGTGATCTCGGTGCCCGACGACGTGTCGCTGCGCAAGGTCGACCTCGCCGTCGAGCTGCAGATCCTCAGCTTCTACCAGCAGCGCAAGGCCGGGCGGACCCCCGGTCGCCGCCACCGTCGTAGCCATGCCGGTCGACGGGCCGTCCTACCCGGTGAACCTCCTGGTGGCGGGTCGGCCGGTGCTCGTGGTGGGCGGCGGCGCGGTGGCCGCCGAGAAGGCCGGCGGCCTGCTGGCCGCCGGCGCCCGTCGTGCACGTCGTGGCCCCCGCCGTCGTCCGATGCCGTCCGGGCGCTCGCCGTCACGTGGGACGAGCGCCCCTACCGGGCCGGGCGAGGTGGCCGGCTACCGGCTGGCCGTGGCGTGCACCGACGACCCGGCCGTCAACCAGGCGGTGTTCGACGACGGCGAGGCCGCCGGGGTGTGGGTGAACGCCGCCGACGACCCCGCCCACTGCTCCTACACCCTCCCGGCCCGGCCACCAGCAGGGCGGCTCCTGGTCACGGTGTCCACCGCGGGCCACAGCCCCGCCCTGGCCGGCTGGCTGCGCGACCGCCTCGCCGAGCAGCTCGGCCCCGAGTACGACACCCTGATCGACCTGCTCGCCGAGGCCCGCACGGCCATGGCCGCCGAGGGCCGTCCCACCCTCGGAGCCGATTGGCGAACGGCCCTCGATTCGGGGATGCTGGACCTCGTCCGGGCCGGTCGCCTCGACGAGGCGAGGGAGCTCCTCCAGGCCACTCTCGCCCCCGCCGAAGCCGCCGCACCCGGGTCCCCTGCGCTAGGAGACGGCTGCGTGTCCGTCGTCGTCATCGGTCTGAACCACCGGACCACCCCGCTCGACCTGCTCGAGCGGATGACCATCGGCGACGCCGCGGCTGCCCAAGGCGCTGCACGACCTCGTCTCCCGCGACGACGTGTCCGAGGCGGTCGTGCTGTCCACGTGCAACCGCACCGAGGTCTACGCCGTCGCCGAGCGGTTCCACGGCGCCTACCAGGACATCCGCAACTTCCTCGCCGAGGTCGCCTTCCTGGCCCCCGAGGACTTCAGCGACCACCTCTACGTCCACTACGACGCCCCCGCCGTCGCCCACCTCTTCGAGGTGGCCGCCGGGCTCGACTCCGCCGTGCTCGGCGAGAGCGAGATCCTCGGCCAGGTGAAGGCGGCCTGGGAGCGGGCCCGGCAGGAGGGCGACCGCCGGCCCGGCGCTCAACCTGCTGTTCCGCCACGCCCTCGAGGCCGGCAAGCGGGCCCGCACCGACACCGGCATCGCCCGCGACATCACGTCGGTGTCCCAGGCCGCGGTGGCCATGGCCGCCGAGCGCCTCGGCGGGCTCGCGCGGCCGCACGCGGGCTCGTGCTCGGCGCCGGCGAGATGGGCGAGGCGATGGCCCTCGGCCTGGCCAAGGCCGGCACCGAAGCTCGCCGATCGCCAACCGCACGCTGGGACACCGCCGTCGAGCTGGCCGCTCGCGTGCGGCGGCCGGGCCGTCCCGCTCGCGGACCTCACCGACGCGCTGGCCGACGTCGACGTGCTGCTCTCGTCCACCGGCGCCGCCGACCCCGCTGCTCGAGGTCGACGACATCGCGCGGGTCGTGGCCGCACGCCGCGGATCGACCGCTGCTGATCGTCGACATCGCCGTGCCCCGCGACATCGACCCCGCGGTCGGCGCACCTGCCCGGCGTCACCCTGCTCGACATGGACGACCTCCGGGCCTTCGCCGAGGCGGGCACCCAGGCCCGCGAGGGCGAGGTGGCCGTCGTGCGCTCGCTGCTCGACGAGGAGCTCGAGCGCTACCTCGGCGCCACGTCGGCCCGCGAGGTCGCGCCCGATGATCGTCGCGCTGCGCGACCGGGCCGAAGCCGTCCGCCAGGCCGAGGTCGACCGGTTCCGCACCCGCCTCGGCGAGCCTCGACGCCGCGCAGCTCGACGCCGTCGAGGCCCTCACCCGGGGCATCATCGGCAAGCTGCTCCACGATCCGTCGTCGCCCTCAAGGACGCCGCCGGATCGACCCGCGGCGATCGCCTCGATCGCCGCCCTGCGAGAGCTGTTCGCCCTCGACGGCGACGACACCGCCCCGCCTGCGTAGCGGACGTGCGCACCCTCCGGGCCGCCACGCGGGGCAGCCCCCTGGCCCGCTGGCAGGCCGAGCACGTCGCCGCCCTGCTGCGGGCCGCGCGACCCCGACGTCGCAGGTCGAGCTGGTCGTCGTCGACACCCAGGGCGATCGGCGCCTCGACGTGCCGATCTGGGAGCTCGGGGGCAAGGGCGTCTTCGCCAAGGAGGTGCAGGCCGCCGTGCTCGACGGCCGCGCCGACCTCGCCGTGCACAGCGCCAAGGACCTCCCGTCGCGGCCGTGCCGGGCCTCGTGCTCGCCGCCGTGCCCGAGCGCGGCGATCCCCGCGACGCGCTGGTGGGCTCGACCCTCGCCGACCTGCCGGAGGGCGCCGAGGTGGCCACCGGCTCGCTCCGCCGTCAGGTCGAGCTGCGGCGCCACCGCCCGGACCTCCGCTTCGTGGGCCTGCGCGGCAACATGCAGACCCGGCTGGCCAAGGCCGCCGACCACGACGCGGTCGTGGTGGCGGCCACCGCCCTCGATCGTCTCGGCCTGGCCGACCAGATCGCCGAGCGCCTGGCCGTCGACGTCGATGGTGCCGCAGGTGGCCAGGCGGCGCTGGCCGTCGAGTGCCGCGGTCGACGAGCGACGCTCCGCGGCCCGGCTCGGCTCGCATCGAGCACGCCCCGACGCCGCCGGTGCGTCGACGCCGAGCGGGCCTTCCTGGCCGAGCTCGGCGGCGACTGCTCGCTCCCCGCCGGTGCCCACGCCGACCGCCGACGGGCAGGTGCGCCTGCGGGCCTTCCTCGTCGCCCGACGGTCGGACCACCTCCGGCGGAGCGACCGGCGTCAGCCCCACGGTCGGCGCCGAGGTGGCCCGCTCGCTGCTCGACGCCGGCGGCCGCGCCCTGCTCCCGGCCTGACCCTACGCTCGACCGGATGATGATCGTCACCGGGAGCGCTCAGGCGCTCCCGGGACGCCTCGACGCCGTGCTCGCGCTCGGCCTGGAGCACGTCCACCGGTCCCGGGCCGAGGCAGGCTGCCTGCTGCACACGGTCCACCAGGACGTCGAGGATCCCAACCGGGTCGTGTTCGTGGAGCACTGGTCGGATCGTGATGCGCTGGCCACCCACGTCGCGGTGCCGGCCTCCCTGGAGTTCGTCGCCGCTCTGGGCGACCTCGTCGTGGATCACCCCACCCTCGAGGTCTTCGAGGCCAACCCCACCCGTCTCTGAGAACGGCGGGCCAGAACCTCGGCGTGTACCGTGCTGGGCCGGTGGAGCTCACGCCGGCGAGCACGGCCAGCGGCTACGTGCGCTTGGCGTTCGACAGGATGCTGGCGGTGGCCGACCGGCTGGGCGACGACCGGGTCAACGAGCGCACCGATCGGCCCGCAGACCAACGCGGTGGCGGCCTCGTCGTCCACTGCTGCGGGGTGGCGGAGTTCTGGCTCGGGCCACGTGGGCCTGGGCCGCGAGAGCCACCGCGACCGGGCGGCGGAGTTCTCCACCACCGCCACGGTGGCCGAGCTGCACGACCTGGTCGCCGGCACCATGCGCCAGGTCGACGCCGACCTCGGAGCGCCTCGACGCTGGGGCGCCGCGCCGACCTTCGCCGAGGGTCGCCAGTTCCTGGCCGGCGGCGACCAGTCCGACGCCGTCCCTGGTCCTGCACGTGATCGAGGAGCTCTTCCAGCACCTCGGGCACTGCGAGATCGCCGCCGACGCCCTCCGATCGCTCCGCTCGAGCGCGGCCTCGTAGGCTCCGACCGGCATGACCGTCTACCTGGTGGGCGCCGGCCCCGGTGATCCGGGCCTGCTCACCGTGCGCGGCGACGAGGTGCTGCGCCGCGCCGACGTCGTCGTCTACGACCGGCTGTCGGTGGAGGCGCTGCTCG
This sequence comes from uncultured Microthrixaceae bacterium, assembly GCA_963795165.1. Taxonomy (GTDB): domain Bacteria; phylum Actinomycetota; class Acidimicrobiia; order Acidimicrobiales; family VFJN01; genus VFJN01. The sequence continues at coordinate 2,587,173 of CAWCGT010000001.1, forward strand.
ACCTGGCCCCGGCGGGGCCGAGCGGATCAGCGTCGGCAAGGCGCCCGGGCCAGGTGACGATGCCGCAGGAGGACATCAACGCGCTGCTGGTCGAGCAAGGCGGCGGACCACGCCACCGTGGTGCGCCTCAAGGGCGGCGACCCGTTCGTGTTCGCCCGCGGCGGCGAGGAGGCCGCCGCCCTGGCCGCCGCCGGCGTCCCCTTCGAGGTGGTGCCCGGCATCACGTCGGCCATCGCGGTGCCGGCCTACGCCGGGATCCCGGTCACGCTGCGCCACTCGTCCACGTCGTTCACGGTCGTCACCGGCCACGAGGACCCGCCGGCGGGCGAGGACGGCACCGTCGACTGGCGAGGCCGTGGCCCAGGTGGGCGGCACCATCGTGATCCTGATGGGGGTGGCGCGCATCCGGCGCATCGCCGAGGAGCTGATCGCCGGCGGGCTGCTCGCCCGACACGCCGGTGGCCGCGGTGCGGTGGGGCACCCGACCCGAGCAGCGCACCGTGCGGGCCACGCTCGCCACGATCGCCGACCAGCCGACCTGGCGACGCCGTCGGTGATCGTGGTCGGGCGAGGTGGCCGCCGTCGACCTGGCCTGGTTCGAGCGGCGGCCGCTCTTCGGCCGGAGGGTCGTCGTCACCCGCACCCGCCACCAGGCGTCGCAGCTCACCGCCGCGCTGCGCGACGCTCGGGGCGGATCCCGATCGAGGTGCCCGGTGATCGAGATCGCCGACCCGGCCGACGGCGGCGCGGCGCTCGCGGCGGCCGCCGGCGCGGCTCGGCTCGCTACGACTGGGTCGTCGTCACCTCGCCCAACGGCGCCCAGCGGCTCCTCGCCGCCGTGCCCGACGCGCGGGCCTTCGGCGGGCCAAGGTGGCCGCCATCGGCCCGGGCACGGCGGCGGTGCTGGCGCCGGGGGCATCCGGGCCGACCTGCGTGCCCGAGCGCTTCGTGGCCGAGGCCCTCCTCGAGGCGCTGCCGGACGGGCCGGGGCGGGTGCTCCTCGCCCGCGCCGCGGTGGCGCGCGACGTCCTGCCCGACGGCCTGCGGGCCGCGGGCTGGGAGGTCGACGTCGTCGACGCCTACCGCACGCGTCCCGGCGCCGGTCACCGACGAGCAGCGGGCGGCGGTGGCCGCCGCCGACGTCGATCACGTTCACCTCGTCGTCCACCGTCGACCACTTCGTGGCGGCCTTCGGCGCCGACGCGGCTCCCGCCGATCGGTGGCCTGCATCGGCCCGATCACCGCCGCCACCGCGCGCGCCGCACGGCCTCGCCGTCGACGTCGAGGCCGCGTCCACACCATCGACGGCCTCGTCGCCGCCCTCGCCGCATGGGCCACCGACCACCCGAGGCAATAGCTGCCGAAGCCACCGTCTCGAGGCAATAGGTTCCGCATGTGGCAGTCATCGCCTCGGGCTCGTCGAGACGGCAGTCATCGCCTCGGGCGCTCGAGGCGGTGGTGTTCGACTTCGACGGGCTGATCATCGACAGCGAGTGGGTGATCTACGAGACGGCGCGGGCCGCCTTCGCGGCCCACGGCCACGAGCTGACGGTGGAGGCCTGGTCCACGATCGTCGGCATCAACGACGACGACGACGACGGCCTGGTGGACGCGGCTCTGCGCGGCCGCGCGGGCATCGACGGGCTTCGACCGGGCCGACTTCGCCGCCGCCTACGCCGCCCAGGACCGATCGAACCGCGACCGGCTCCCGCTGCTCCCGGGGGTGGCGGTCCTCGTCGACGAGCCTCGCGGCCGCCGGCGTGCCCGCTCGGGCATCGCGTCCTCGTCGAGCCGAGCCTGGCTCGACCGCCACCCCGGCCGGCTGGGCTGCTCGACCGGTTCGGCACGCTCGTCGGGCCGACCTGGTCGGGGGCGTCGGCAAGCCCGCGCCCGACGTGTACCTCCGCGCCTGCGCCGACCTCGGCGCCGACCCCGCCCGCAGCGTGGCCCTCGAGGACTCCGCCCACGGCGTCACCGCCGCCAAGGCGGCCGGCATGGCGCGCGGTCGCCGTGCCCAGCCGCATCACCCGGTTCAACGACTTCGCCCACGCCGACCTGTCGTCGCGCTCGGACTCACCGTCGCCGACCTCACCGTCTGACCCGCCGCTCGACGAGCCTGCGTCGATCCCGCCAGCCGACCCGCCTGAACCCGTCCCCGACGCCCGCAGCAGGTGGTCGATGCGGTGCCGTTTGGGGACGGATTCGCCACAAGGTGGCGGGGCGGTAGCCTGCGGCGGTGGCCTTCCCCCAGCGCCGGCTCCGCCGGCTCCGCCGCACCCCGGCCCTGCGCCGCCTGGTGGCCGAGACCCGCCTGTCGGTCGACGACCTCGTCGCGCCCGCTGTTCGTGCGGGAGGGCATCGACGAGCCCGCAGCCCATCGCCAGCCTGCCCGGCGTGGTGCAGCACACCCGCGAGTCGCTGCGCAAGGAGGTGCAGCGAGCTGGCCGGCCTCGGCGTGCCCGGCGTGATCCTCTTCGGCGTGCCCGCCACGCAAGGACGCCGAGGGCTCCGGGGCGTGGGACCCCGAGGGCATCGTGCAGCTGGCCCTGCGGCGACCTGCGCGCACGAGGTCGGCGACGACATCGTGCTCATCGCCGACCTCTGCGTCGACGAGTACACCGACCACGGCCACTGCGGCATCCTCGACCGCCGACGGCGAGGTCGACAACGACGCCACCCTCGCGCCTCTACGCGCGGGCCGCGGTGGCCCAGGCCGAGGCCGGGGCCGACGTCGCCGCGCCGAGCGGGATGATGGACGGCCAGGTGGCCGCCATCCGCGCCGCGCTCGACGGCGCCGGCCACCCGCGCCACGGCGATCCTCGCCTACGCCGCCAAGTACGCCTCCGCGCTCTACGGGCCGTTCCGCGATGCCGTCGACGTCACCATCGCCGACGGCGGCGACCGCAAGGGCTACCAGCAGGACCCGGCGCAACGCCCGGGAGGCCCTGGCGGAGATCCGCGCCGACGTCGCCGAGGGCGCCGACATGGTGATGGTGAAGCCGGCCCTCGCCTACCTCGACGTGATCGCCGCCGCCCGGGCCGCGGTCGACGTGCCGGTGGCCGCCTACCACGTGTCCGGCGAGTACTCGATGGTCAAGGCGGCCGCCGAGCGCGGCTGGATCGACGGCGACGCCGTGGCCCTCGAGCACCTCACCGCCATCAAGCGGGCCGGCGCCGACCTCATCCTCACCTACTTCGCCCGCGAGGTGGCCGAGCGGCTCGTGGGCCGATGAGCCTGTCGATCGGCACTGGAGCTGGAGGTGCCGAGCCCGCTCACCGCGGAAGCGGCGGCGCGGTCGTCGGACCCCTCGCCGGCCCGCGTGGCCGGGGAAGCCGGCGACACGCTGACCAACGAGGCGCTCTTCGCCCGGGCCCAGCGGGTGATCCCCGGCGGGGTGAACAGCCCCGTGCGGGCGTTCGGGAGCGTCGGCGGCACGCCCTACTTCGTGGCCCGGGCCGAGGGCGCCCACGTGTGGGACGTCGAGGGCACCCGGTACATCGATCTCGTCCAGTCCTACGGCGCCATCATCGCCGGCCACGCCCACCCGGCCATCGTCGAGGCCGTGCAGCGGGCGGCCGCCGACGGCACGTCGTACGGCGCGCCCACCGAGCGCGAGGTGCTGCTCGCCGAGGCCATCTGCGAGCGGGTGCCGTCCGTGGAGCATGGTGCGGCTGGTGTCGTCGGGCACCGAGGCCACCATGTCGGCCGTCCGGGTGGCCCGCGGCCACACCGGTCGCGACACGGTCGTGAAGTTCGCCGGCAACTACCACGGCCACGGCGACCTCCTGCTCGCCGAGGCCGGCAGCGGCCTGGCCACCCTCGGCCTGCCCGGCTCGGCCGGGGTCACCGCGGCCGCCGTGGCCGACACCGTCGTGGCGCCCTACAACGAGGTGCCCGAGCTCGACGAGGACACCGCCTGCGTGATCGTCGAGCCGGTCGCCGCCAACATGGGCCTCGTCCCGCCGGCCGACGGCTTCCTGAAGGGCCTGCGAGCCGAGTGCGACCGGGTCGGCGCCCTGCTGATCTTCGACGAGGTCATCACCGGGTTCCGCGTCGCCTACGGCGGCGCCCAGGACGCGCTCGGCGTCACCCCCGACCTCACCACCTTCGGCAAGGTGATCGGCGGCGGCCTCAACATCGGCGCCTACGGCGGCCGGCCGACGTGATGCGCCAGGTCGCCCCGCTCGGGCCCGTGTACCAGGCGGGCACGCTGTCGGGGAACCCGCTCGCCACCGCCGCCGGCCTGGCCGCGCTCGAGCTCCTCGACGCCGCCGCCTACCGCCACCCTGGTCGCGGCCGCCGAGCGGCTGGCCCAGCACCTCCGAGACGCCTTCGCCGCCGCCGACCTCCCCGCGGTCGTTTCGCAGGTCGCCAGCCTCGTCGGGCTGTTCTTCGGCGCCGACGCGCCCGACCGACTACTCGAGCGCCCAGCGCACCGACACCGCCCGCTACGCCGCCTTCTTCCACGCCATGCTCGACCGCGGCGTGGCCCTGGCCCCGGGCGCCTACGAGGTGCTGTTCCCCGGGCCTGGCCCACACCGACGAGGTGATCGACGAGATCGGTGCTGCGGCCCGCGCCGCAGCGGTCGCCATCGCATGAGGCTCCTGCGGCCGGGTAGGCAGGGCGCGGTGACCGCCTTCAGCGACGCCCAGGACGCCGTGCTCGCCGACCTCGTGGAGCGCGATGCCGTCGGCCGCCTCTTCGCCGCCGACCACACGCTCTGGCGGGACGACCCCACCGAGCTCGCCGACCGCCTCGGCTGGATCCCGGTCGTGCGACGAGGTGCGAGGCGGACCTCCCGGCGCTGACCGAGCGCTGCGACGCGCTGGTCGACGACATCGACGACGTGGTCGTGATGGGCATGGGCGGCTCGAGCCTGTTCCCGGAGGTGCTGGCTCGCACCTTCGAGCCCGGGCCCGGCCGCCCCCGGCTCCACGTGCTCGACACCACCGATCCCGCCGCCATCGCCCGGGTGGCCGACTCCTGCCCACCGGCGCGCACGCTGCACCTGGCGTCGTCGAAGTCGGGCTCCACCATCGAGACGCGCAGCCACCTCGAGTGGGCCTGGGCAGCGGGCGGACGGGAGCGGTCGCTTCGCGGTCATCACCGACCCCGGCTCGGAGCTCGCCGACCTGGCCCGCGAGCGCGGGTTCGCCGAGGTGTTCGAGAACCGGCCCGACATCGGCGGCCGCTACTCGGCCCTGTCTCTGTTCGGCATGGTGCCGGCGCTGCTCATGGGCGCCGACGTGGCCGGCGCTCCTCCAAGGCGGTCGCGACGCCCTGGCCGACGGCGGGCCACGAGGCGTCCGCCGGCCACAACCCCGCCCTCCGGCTCGCCGTCGCTCATGGCCGCCGGCGTGCGGTCCGGCCGCGACAAGGTCACCTTCGTGCTCGACCCGAGGTGGCGACGCTCGGGCTCTGGATCGAGCAGCTGGTGGCCGAGTCGCTCGGCAAGGACGGCACCGGCGTCGTGCCCGATCGTGGGCGAGGCCGTCGGGCGCGCCGGAGGTCTACGGCGACGACCGGCTCTTCCTCGCCCAGCGACGCCGCTCGACGAGCTGGCCGAGCGCCGGCCATCCCGTCCATCGTCGTGCCGTCGACGTCGGCACCCACGCGACGTCGGCCACCTCGTGGTGACCATGGAGCTGGCCACCGCGCTGGCCGGCGCCGCCCTCGGCGTGCAGCCCTTCGACCAGCCCGACGTGGCCGCGGCCAAGGCGGCCACCAGCGAGGTGCTCGACTCGCGGCGACGCCTCCGCCACGGCCAGGTCGCCGCTCGCCGAGCTGCTGGCCCAGGTGCGGCCCGGCGACCACCTGGCGCTCCAGGCCTTCGTCGACCCCGGCGAGCCACGCGGCCGCAGCGAGCTCGAGGCCGTGCGGGTCGCGCTGCGCGACCGCCTCCGGGTGGCGGTCACCCTCGGGCTTCGGGCCCCGCTTCCTGCACTCCACCGGCAGCTCCACAAGGGCGGCCCGACCAGCATCGTGTGCGTCCAGGTGGTCGGCGACGACCCCCACGAGCATCCCGATCCCCGGGCGCGCCTTCGGGTTCGGGCACCTCAAGCAGGCCCAGGCCGCCGGCGACCTCCGCATCGCTCCACGCCCGCGGCATCCGGGCCGGCCGGGTCGCCCATGGCGCGACCTGCTGGCGGTCGGCGCCGTGAGGCTCGGCATGGTCGGTCTCGGCCGGATGGGCGGCAACATGGCGGAGCGCCTCCGCCAGCACGGCCACGAGGTGGTGGGCTACGACGCCTTCAGCGACGCCAGCCGAGGTCGGCTCCCTCGATGAGCTGGTCGCCGCCCTCGCCCGCGCCGCGGGTGGTCTGGGTGATGGTGCCGGCCGGCGAGCCCACCGAGGACACCGTCGCCGGCCTCGGCGACCGCCTGGCGGCCGGCGACGTGGTGATCGACGGCGGCAACTCCAACTGGCACGACAGCGTCCGCCGGGCCGAGTCGCTCGCCACGAGCGGCATCGGCTTCGTCGACGCGGCACCAGCGGCGGCGTCTGGGGCCTGACCGAGGGCTACTGCCTCATGGTCGGCGGCGACGCCGAGCACGTCGCCTTCGCCCAGCCGGTGTTCGACGCCCTCGCCCCCCGGGCGGCTTCGTCCACACCGGTCCGCCCGGCACCGGCCACTTCACGAAGATGGTCCACAACGGCATCGAGTACGGGCTCATGCAGGCCTACGCCGAGGGCTACGAGCTCCTCGCCCGATCTGGCCTCGACATCGACGCCAAGGGCGCGCTCGGCGCCTGGCGAGCAGGGGAGCGTCGTCCGCTCCTGGCTGCTCGACCTGTTCGTGCGGGCCCTCGAGCAACGGCCCGGCCTCAGGGCCTGGCGCCGGTGGCCCAGGACTCCGGGCGAGGGCCGCTGGACGGTGCAGGAGGCGATCGAGCGCGGCGTGGCCACCCCCGTGATCACCGCCGCCCTCTACGCCCGGTTCGTGAGCCAGGACACCGACAACGTCGCCATGAAGGCCATCGCCGCCCTCCGCGAGCAGTTCGGCGGGCATGCCGTCCTCCCCGAGGACGCCCCAGGCGACGACACCGGCGTGCAGCGGGCCGACCCGGGGGCCCAGTGACCGACCTCCCCACCGTCCGACGCGCTGGTGCTCTTCGGCGCCACCGGCGACCTGGCCAAGAAGAAGATCTTCCCGGCCGTCTACGAGATGACCGAGGACGGGCGCGACCACGTCCCGGTCGTCGGGTTCGCCTCCTCGGAGTGGGACGACGATCGCCTCCGGCAGCACGCTCGCGAGGCCATCGAGGCCAAGGGCGACGTCGACGAGGCGCTGTGGCGCGACCTCGCCGAGCGCACCACCTACGTGCAGGGCGACTACCGCGACGCCGGCTCCTTCGCCGCTCCTGGCGACCACGCTCCGTGACCTCGGCGTGGAGCGGCCGCTGTTCTACCTGGCCATCCCGCCCGCGCTGTTCGACGACGTCATCGTCGGCCTGGAGAGCCAGCAGCTCAACGCAGGGCGCCCGGGTGGTGGTGGAGAAGCCCTTCGGTCGCGACCGGGCGTCAGCCGCGGAGCTCAACGAGATCCTCCACCGGGCCTTCCCCGAGTCGGACGTCTTCCGCATCGACCACTTCCTCGGGCAAGGAGTCGGTGGAGAACCTGCTGGTCTTCCGCTTCGCCAACTCGATGCTCGAGCCGGTGTGGAACCGCAACTTCATCTCCAGCGTGCAGATCACGATGGCCGAGGACTTCGGCGTGGACGGGCGGGGCCGCTTCTACGAGTCCGTCGGCGCCCTCCGCGACGTCGTCCAGAACCACCTCCTCCAGGTCGTCGCCCTGCTGGCCATGGAGCCGCCCGCCGGCTGCCGACGCCTGCTCGCTGCAGGACGAGCGCAGCAAGCTGTTCCGGCAGATCCGCACCTCGAGCCGGGCTCGGTCGTCCGCGGCCAGTACCGCGGGCTACCTCGACGAGGACGGGGTCGGCCGAGGACTCCGACGTGGAGACCTTCGTGGCGCTGCAGCTGGAGATCGACTCGTGGCGGTGGGCCGGGGTGCCGTGGCTCATCCGCACCGGCAAGCACCTGCCGGTCACCGCCACCGAGGCGGTGGTGGAGTTCAACGCCCCGCCGCGCCTCCTGTTCTCCAAGCCCGGCTGCGCCCGCGCCCCACCCCAACCACCTCCGCTTCCGGCTCGGGCACGACGACGGGGTGATGCTCCACCTCCAGACGAAGGCGCCGGGCGACGACCTGACCAGCCGGCCGGTCGACCTCGAGGTGTCCTTCGACGAGGTGTTCGGCGAGCGGCAGGAGGCCTACCAGCGGCTGCTCGAGGACGCCATGGTCGGCGACGCCCGACGCTTCGGTCGGGCCGACGCGCTCGACGAGCAGTGGCGCATCTTCGAGCCGGCCCTCGCCGACCCCCACCCGGTGAGCCTCTACCACCGGGGCACCTGGGGCCCGAGCGCCGCCGAGACCCTCGCCGCCGGCGTGGGTGGCTGGCACGAGCCGCTCTAGTGCGGCAACGATGACGACCGTGCTCGCCGCCATCCCCTACACCACCTTCCCCACCATCGAGCTGGGACCGCTCTCGCTGCGGACCTTCGGGCTCATGGTGGCCCTCGGGGTGCTGCTCGGCGCGTGGCTGGCCGCCCGCTACGGCGAGGAGCCACGGCATCCCCCGCGACACCACCTACAGCCTGGCCATGCGGATGGTGCTGGCTGGCGTCATCGGCTCCCGCATCACCTGGGTGCTCTCGCACACTCGAGCGAGCTCGACTCGCCGTTCGACGCCTTCGCCATCTGGCAGGGCGGCCTGCAGTTCTCCGGCGGCTTCGTGTTCGCGGTGCATCGCCGGCTATCCCGTGTACCGGCACTGGAACCGGCTCACCCGGTGGCACAGCCTCGACGGCTACGCCTACGGGCTCGGCCATCGGCCTCGCCATCGGTCGCGATCGGCTGCTACTCGGTGGGCGAGCACTTCGGCTCGCGTCACCGACCTTCGTCCTCGGCGTGCGCTACGAGGGCGGGTCGCGTGCGGGAGGGCACCCTCGGCACCGATGCCGCTCCGCGAGGGCCTGGTGTTCCACCAGACCGCGCTCTACGAGCTGCTCTACCTGCTCGTGCTCTTCGTCGGGCTCACGTACCTGCTGCACCTGCGCCGCCAGCGGCCACCATGCCCGGCACCGCGATGGCCGATCTTCTGCGGGTACTACGGCGTGGCTCGCTTCGCTCTCCGACACCCTGCGCGTGAACGACGAGCGGGTGCTCGGGCTGACCGGCGCCCAGTACCTCTGCCTGGCGCTCCTGCCCACCGCCGCCTGGATCTGGTTCCGGGTCCGGCCGCCTGCTCCGCAGGATCGTCGCCGACGGCGTGCCAGTGGGCGTGCAGCCGCCGGCCGAGCCGGCGACGCCGTCGACGCCACCTGACGCCGCCGACCACGCTCCGTGAGCGTCCTTGCGCCGTGCGGCGGCCGGCCGTACCGTCGCCGCGATGGCGGTCGATGCGAGCAAGGCGCGCTGCGGCGGCGCTCGGTCGCCCTGCTGTCGCCGCTGGCCATCCGCGACTTCCGGCGGCTCTGGCTCGCCGACGTCATCTCCCTGCTGGGCGACTGGGCCGGCCGCCTCGCCCTCACCGTGCTGGTGCTCGACCGCACGGGTTCGCCGGCGTGGGCGGCCGCGGTCACCGCCGTCTCCCTGGCTGGGCTTCGTCGGCATCGGCCAGGTGCTGGCGACCCTCGCCGACCGCTACGGACGGGTCAGCGGTGATGCTGGTGGCCGACGTGGCCCGGGCGGCGCTGTTCTTCGCCATGCTCCTGCCGCTGCCATGTCGGGGGGCTGCTGGTGCTGGCGTTCCTCGCCGGCCTGGCCACCCCGCCGTTCGAGGCGGCCCGCTCGGCGGCGCTGCCCGACCTCGTGCCGGAGGACCGCTACGGCGAGCGCCCTCGCGCTGGCCGGCATCTCCGTGCAGTCGTCGCTGGTGCGTCGGGCTACGCCCTCGGCGGTGCTGCTGCTCACGGTGGTGGACCCCGAGGCGGCCATCGCGATCAACGCCTGCACCTTCCTCGTCTCGGCGCGTCGCTGCTGCTCCGCCTGCGGCACACGCCGGCCGGCCCAGCCCGCCGAGCACCGCTCCACGGTCAGCCGCTCGCTCGGTGACGGGGCGGCCGCCCTCTTCGGCGACCGCATGGTTCGTCGGGCGCTGGCGATCGTGGCGGTCACCGGCGCGCTGGGCACCGTCGGCCGAGGCGCTGGTGGTGCCCTATGCCAAGCACGTCGAGCTCGGCGACGGCTGCTCGGCCTGCTGGCGGCCGCCGTGCCGGTCGGCACCTTGGTGGGGACGGCCGTGCATGGCCGGCGGGGCCAAGGACCACCACACCCTGCTGCGCAACGCGGCGTGGTGCGCGGCGATCACGGCCGCCGCCGCGGCGCCCTCTGTTCTGGCTCGAGGCTGCGGCGGTCTATGCCTTCGTGGCCTTCGCCATCGCCGGCGGCATGTTCGCGGTGTCCATCCCCACCAACACCGTGATCGGGATGCGCCTGCAGCGCGACACGCGAGCGTCGGCCATGGGCATCGCGGTGGGGGTGCTGATGGGCAGCCAGGCCCTCGGCGCGGCGCTGGGCGGATTGGCGGCCAGCGTCGTCGACCCGCCTACGGCCGTCGCCGGGGCGCTCACGGTCGCGACTGCCTTCGGCCTGTGGGCGGCGGTCACCACGCCGGTGGACGCCAAGCACCTGCTCCGCTCCCGTCGCCACATCAACTACGACGAGGTCAGCATGATCGACCTCGACGCCATCGAGGAGGCGCCGCCGCCGATGGTCGCGCGGGTGCCTCTGCACGATCGCTGAGGCGGTTGGCTAGGCGGGGATCCGCTCCGGCACGATGCGGGCCACCGCCGCCACGGCCTTGTAGGCGGCCTCGGCCGGGCCCAGCTCGTCGGGGCGCAGCAGGTTGGCCATGATCCGCAGCACCCACTCCATGAGCGACTGCGACTGCATGCCGACCCGGGTCAGCTGCTGCATGAGGGCGGGCTGGCCGATGACGTGGGCGAAGGCGCGGGCCACCCGGAAGTAGAGGCCGTACTCGGCCTCGAGCAGGTCGGGGTAGCGGGCCAGCGGCATGGCCGACCCGGTCGGCGAGGGCCTCGTCGATGCAGCTCGGCGGCCATGCGGCCGGTCTCGTAGGCGTAGTCGATGCCCTCGCCGTTGAACGGGTTGATCGACCCGGCGGCGTCGCCGATCACGATCCAGGTCGGGCCCGACTTGGGGTGGATCGAGCCGGCCATCGGGCAGGCGGCCGCCGGTGGCCGTCGCCCAGCATGGCGTCGGGGTCGATGCCCCAGTGGGCGGGCGCCGTGGCCGCCCACTCCTGCATGAGGTGCGAGGTGTTGATCTCCCGCCAGCCCCGGAAGGTGGACAGCAGCCCGATGCCGACGTTGATGGTGCCGTCGCCGCACGGGAAGATCCAGCCGTAGCCCGGGCATGGCGTCGCCGTTGCGGTCGCGCACGTCGAGGCGCTGACTCGATCCACGGGTCGGCGTGCAGCGGGCTCTCGAAGTAGCCCCGGATGGCCATCCCCTGCGGGTAGGCGCTTGTCGCGCTGGTTGCCGAGGGCCCGCCCGAAGCGGGACAGGGAGCCGTCGGCGATCACCACGTAGCGGGCCCGCAGCTCTCGCTCCTCGCCGGTGGCCTTGTCCTTGACGCACGGCGCCGGTGAGGAGCCCGTCGCGCAGGATGGGCGGCAGCGCCTCGGTGCCCTGGAGCAGGGTGGCGCCCCGGCGCCTCGGCCTCGGCCGCCACCAGCGTGTCGAGGTCGCGCCGGCGCACCACGTAGCCGTGGCTCGGGTGGACGGGGTGCTGCGGGCCACGGCATCTCGAGGGTGATGCCGTGGGCGATGCACCGCAGCCCGTCGTAGCGGTGGTGGTTGGCGGCGATCTTCTCCTCGAGGCCCATCGCCCGGAGCTGCGTGCACCGCCCGCGGGGTGAGCCCGTCACCGCAGGTCTTCTCCCGCGGGAAGGTCTTCTTCTCGACGACGACCACGTCGTGGCCGGCTCGGGCCAGCCAGTGGCCGGCGGCGGCGCCGGCCGGGCCGCCGCCGATCACGAGGACGTCGTGGCGGTGGCGCGGCGTGGTCACCCGGTCAGTCTGCCGGTCGGAGTCGGGCCGCGGCAATCGCGGGCCGGCTCAGCCGGCGGCGAGGTTGGCTTCGTCGATGCCGACGGCTGCCGAGAGAGCTCGCCCAGGCCGGCCTCCGCGAAGGTCATCTCGCCCTCGGCGATGGCGAGCAGCGGCTCGTACTCCTCGCCCTCCTCCTCCATGCCGCCGAACTGCGACCCGCTCGTAGAGCACGACCTCGGCCAGCTCCTGGTCGGTGAGGCTGGGGTGGGCGGGCATCGTGCCCGGCGTCGGAGGCCTTGTCGGTGGCGCCGTAGGTGCTCGTCGCCGGAGGCCTCGGCCAGCCCGCGTTGCCGATGCGCACCCACATCATGTGGTCGCGGAAGTCGGGCCACACCTCGAGCGACGTCGTCGAAGCCCGGGACGCTGCGGTGCCCGCCGCCGCCGGCGCCGTGGCAGCCGCGCGCACGCCGAGGAGATGTAGCACCTCGCCGCCGGCCTCGAGGGGGGTGAGCTCGCCGGTGGGGGCCGGCTCGAGGGTGGCCTGGTACACGTAGGCCCACAGGGGCAGGGCCAGCCAGCACGGGCATGGCCCAGAAGGGGATCTTGCGGCGGCTCAGGGCGGCGGCCACCTCGGGGCGCACCGGCTCGGGCACCGGGGCCGGCTCCGGGCACCGCGGCGGCCGCGGCAGCCGGGCCGCGGCGGGCGGCCGCCGGAGCGCGCCTCGACCGCCTCGCCGGCGGGAGCGGCGTCGTCGGCCGGCGCGTCCTCGCCCGCCGATGGCGGCGCGACGCTCCTTGGAGCGCTTGAGCAGGTGCTCGGGGATCTCGGTCACGCGGTCTGGGTCCTCCACCGGGCAGGGCGTGGTCGCGCCGAACCTAGGCGCGTTCTGCACCCCCTTCCAAGCCAACCACGACGGGCATCTCGGCCCGTCGCCCGATGTGCCGCGGAGCGAGCGCCGTGCTAGACCGGAACCGTTCAGGCCGGGGCTGCGTCCCGACCGCTCCCGGATACCAATGTGAGCGAATTCACGAGGGAGCCGCCGCGAGTGATCGCGTTCGCCACAGCTCTGGTCGCTCGCCCTGCTGGGCAACGTCGCGATCATCGCGTACAGCAAGCGGCGCGCTCCCGGTCGCTACCTCACCTGGGGCGAGGCGATGCTGGCGTCCGCCTTCGCCTTCCTGCATGTTCAACCTCTGGTACGGCGTGGTGCCCCACCAGTGGATCACCTGGCCGACAACGAGTGGGGCTGGCGCTCCGACCGGATCCTGTTCGGCCCGGGCGACATCCTCGAACCGAACCGCTTCCTGCCCTTCACGATCCACTACCAGGTGCTGCGCGACATCGTCGTCACCCTGATCTACGGCGTCGGCCTCGGGCCTGCACGTCTTCCACTGGGTCGCAGTGGCAGAACCGCGCCAAGCCCAAGCCCGAGATCGTGCCCACCACCACCTACGGCCGCCCGCTGGCGCCGGAAGGCGTAGCGACCCCACCATGGCCCGCACCGACGCCAACCCGCCGATGCCGGAGTTCCGGGACGACTACGTCCTCCAGGAGGTCGACGCGGCCTGGCTGGGCAAGGCGGTCAAGCCCAAGCAGTTCATCCACATCGACCAGTCCGAGTGCATCATGTGCGAGGGCTGCGTCGACATCTGCCCGTGGAAGTGCATCCACATGGTGACCACCGACGCCGTCGACGAGGCGGTCGACGTCGACCAGCCCGGGCTCGACCCCAGCGACCACGTGGTCTTCCTGATCGACGACGACGTGTGCACCCGCTGCGCCCTCTGCGTCGACCGCTGCCCCACCGGCGTCATCATCCTGGGCAAGATCGGCGACCCCGACCCGGACGGCGACTCCCACCAGCGCACCAACACCCACGGCTACGGCTACGGCATGCGGCTCGGGTAGGAGAGGCACCGTGGCAGACACGATGGACGGCAAGAGCACCGGCGAGCGCATCGCCGACGCGCTCAAGAAGCTCCCCGACAACGTGCAGAGCAGCCAGGCGTGGAACTCGATCTTCCGCCCCGGCTCGATCTTCCGGAAGGGCTACACCGACTCCCCCCGGAACCGGTCCTACGTGATCATGAACTCGGTGCTGTACCACCTGCACCCGGTGAAGGTGAAGCGCCACGCCGTGAAGGTGAGCTACACGCTCTGCCTCGGCGGGCTGTCCTTCTTCCTCTTCATCCTGCTGACGGTCACCGGCATCTTCCTGATGTTCTTCTACCGGCCCACCGCCGCCCAGGCCTGGGACGACATCTACACGCTGCAGACGTCGGTCACCTTCGGCCTGCTGGTGCGGAACATGCACCGATGGGCGGCCCACCTGATGGTGCTGTCGGTGTTCCTGCACATGGCCCGCGTCTTCTACCACGGCGCCTACAAGCCGCCCCGGGAGTTCAACTGGGTGATCGGCGTGGTGCTGCTGCTGCTCACCCTGCTGCTGTCCTTCACCGGCTACCTGCTGCCCGTGGGACCAGCTGGCCCTGTGGGCGGTGACGGTGGGCACCAACATGATGGGCTACACCCCGGTCTTCGGGAACGAGGTGCGCTTCGTGCTCCTGGGCGGCGCCGAGATCGGCACCGACACGCTCTTGCGCTGGTACGTGCTGCACGTCCTGATGCTCCCGTTCGTGATCGTCATCTTCATGGCGATCCACTTCTGGCGGGTCCGCAAGGACGGCGGCATCAGTGGACCGCTCTGAGATGGCCTCGCTCGGCTCTCCGCTTCGCTCCGCTGGCCGGTGTGACGAGCCCCACGAGGTGAACCGCGCGATGACCGAGATCCCCGAGCACCTCCGCAAGCGGGCCGAGGAGGCCCGCGCCAAGGCCGCCGCCGGCCAGCGGCGACGCCGCGCCGCGCGGACGCCGGCCGCTGATGCGCCGGCGCGTCCGAGGCGCGAGCAGCAAGATCCCCGCGCACCTGCTCGAGCGGTCGAAGGCGGCCAAGGCCAAGGCCGAGGGCGGCGAGGCCGCGGCCTCCACCGCGGTGGCCACCGCAGCGGCGGCGGCGTGGCCACGGCCACGGCGACGGCTCCCCCGCCCGCTCGCCACCGGCCCCGGCGGGCACACCCAGCGCCTGCTCACCGTGGTCAAGTCGGGCTCGATCCAGGACGTGAAGGCCCTGCCGCAGGACAAGGTCCACGTCTGGCCGCACCTGCTGGTGGTCGAGTTCGTGGCCGCCTTGGCGTGCACCGCGTTCCTGCTCGTCTTCTCGGTCTTCGTGAACGCCCCGCTGCTCGAGCTGGCCAACGTCAACCAGACGCCGAACCCGTCGAAGGCGCCGTGGTACTTCCTGGGCCTCCAGGAGCTGCTCACGATGTTCCACCCGATGGTGGCCGGCGTGACCATCCCGGGCATGGGCCTGTTCGGCCTGATCCTGGCGCCGTACACCGACCGCAACCCGAGCAACAAGCCCGAGGACCGCAAGTTCGCCATCTCGCTGATGACGATGTTCCTGATGTTCTGGGCCGTGCTGGTCATGATCGGCTCGTTCTTCCGAGGCCCCGGCTTCAACTTCATCTTCCCGTGGAACATCGGCCTCTTCTTCGAGCTGTAGGTACCTGACCCCATGGAAACCACCACCGCACTCCTCATCGCCATCCCGGTCCTCGTCGTGCTGGCCGGCGTGCTCCTCTTCGCCACCGCTCGTCGCCGCGACACCGGCGAGGCCATCGGCGCCCTGGCCCGCGAGACCCGCAAGCGCGACCGCGGCTCGGTCGCCGTGCTCGACCAGCGAGGACGGCGAGCCCGTCACCGGCCGCGAGGTCGAGCGGGCCGCCGCGCTCGAGCGCCGCGAGGCCTCCAAGGCACTGGCCACCGTCGGCGCCACGGCGCCGGTGGCCTGGGTCCCGCCCGACCCGGAGACGCTCGGCGTCACCCGCCGCCAGTTCTTCAACCGGGGCATCGTCACGTTCTTCGGCCTCGGCCTCTCCGGCTTCGGCGCCGCCTGCATCGCCTTCCTGTGGCCGCAGCTCGGCGTGGGCTTCGGCGCCGAGATCACCGTCGGCAGCATCGCCGACGTCGACAGCAAGATCGCCGAGGGCCACGGCTTCGTCTACTACCCCGAGGGCCGCATGTGGGTCACCGAGTACCCGGCCGCCGCGCTCGGCGCCGCCGCGGGCCGTCTACTCGCCGCCCGAGCTCACCGGCATGGAGGCCGGGTTCACCGCGCTCTACCAGAAGTGCGTGCACCTCGGCTGCCGCGTGCCGGAGTGCAAGACCTCGCAGTGGTTCGAGTGCCCGTGCCACGGCTCGCAGTACAACCGGAACGGCGAGAAGAAGGGCGGCCCGGCCCCGCGTGGCCTCGACCGCTTCCCGCTCGACGGTCGTCCAACGGCACCGTCACCGTCGACACCGGCGACCGATCATCCCGGGCCCGCCCATCGGCACCAACACCACCGGCCAGGAGGCCGAGGGTCCGCACTGCGTCGGCGCCGGGGAGCACTGACACATGACCTGTCTGTTCCTCAGCGCCGTGCTGGCCGCCAGCACGGTGAAGGCAGTCGGCGTCGTCATCGCCGTCCATCATCGGGATCGGCTTCGTCACCTACGTCGTCATCAACGTCCGCGCCGGCCGGGCCGAGGTCGCGTCCGAGATCGAGCTGGCCGCCAACCGCAAGCCCTACTACGACGACGAGGAGCTCGAGGGCCCCCGGCTCACCCGCTCCCTCAGCACGCGGCCTCGTGCTGCTGGCCATCATCGCGCGTCGGCCTCCCGCTCTACTGGCTGAACGAGCCGGGCCGGCAGAGCGGCGCCGTCGAGACCTTCGACGAGACCTTCGTCAACCGCGGCGCGCGCCTCTTCGCCCCCACCGGCGAGGGTGGCTTCAACTGCGCCGGCTGCCACGGCGCCGACGGCGTCGGCGGCCAGGCGCCGCCGTACACCCTCACCGACGACGGCCGGCGAGTTCGTCGCCACGGTCACGTGGCAGGCGCCCGGCGCTCAACACCGTGCTCCTGCGCTTCGCCGAGGAGGAGGTGCGGGAGATCCTCGTCTACGGCCGCCCGGGCACGCCGATGCCGGCGTGGGGCGAGGACGGCGGCGGTCCGCTCACCACCCAGCAGATCGACGAGCTGATCGCCTACCTCGACTCGATCCAGCTCACCTCCGACGAGGCCAAGGCCGAGGTGGAAGGCCGCCCTGCGGTCACGGACCTCGGCCTCGCCGCCGGAGCGCCGATCGACTACACCGACCCCGCCGTGGGCAAGGCGCTGTTCAACCTCGGGCCTCGAGTAGCGGCGACGCCGGCGGCGCCTACTCCTGCGCCCGCTGCCACACCAAGGGCGCCTCGTTCCGGTACGGGCGCCGTCGAGCCGGCCGACGCCGACCTCAGCGACTACGCCGGGCTTCCCGGACGGGTCGGGCGCCTTCGGCTTCGCGCTCACCGGCGACGTCGTCCCCCGCCAGTTCCTCACGCTCGACGAGCTCATCGACTTCCTCACCAAGGGCTCCGAGTTCGGGATCCTCTACGGCCAGCGGGGCCAGGGCAGCGGCCGCATGCCGGCCTTCGGCGACAACTCCGAGCACCGAGGAGCCCCGACGACGGCATGTTCACCGACGGCATGCTGCGGGCCGTGGCCCTCTACGAGGCCAGCCTCGACGGCACCGTCGAGGAGAGCGCCGGCGCCGACCAGGAGTCCACCGACACCACCCAGCCCACCGGCGTGCCCGCCGGCGGCTCGGCCACCGAGGAGGGCTGAGGGATGCTGCACATCCTCGCCGGCATCGCCTGGGACCCCCAGATCCGCGGCTTCCTCGCCGTCCTGGTGGGCGTCGTCGTGCTCATGGGCTCGGTCTACCTGCTGCTCGGCACCAACATCGGCGCCCGCCTCGGCTTCCTCATCGCCCTGAGCGCCCTCTTCGGCTGGTGCACGATCATGGGGCTCACCTGGTGGGTCTACGGCACCATCGGGATGCTCGGCGAAGCGCCCCGCTGGGAGGTGCACGGAGGTCGTCTACCCGACCTCGAGGACAGCGGCCTCGACAGAGGCCCGCGCGCTCGATCCGTCGGCCCTGCCCGATCCCGAAGCGCTCAAGGAGCTCGACGGTGAGCCCCTGGACGAGGTGTCGGCCGAGGTGGAGCCCACGCTGAGCGGCTGGAAGCTCCTCGCCGAGTCGAACCCGAGCTTCGGTGAGGCCAAGGCCACCGTCGACGAGCACTTCGCTGAGCGTCCCCGACGAGACCCTCGGCTTGGCGTCGGCCGACGACTACATCACCGCCTACTCCTTCGAGCGGGGCGGCAAGGACGACCTGCCCGCCGACCCGAGTCGGCTCGACCGCATCACCACCAAGCTCAAGACCACCTTCTGGCAGCTCCAGCACCCGCACGAGGTACGCCATCGTGCAGGTGCAGCCGGTGATCGAGCAGGAGACTGTTCCCGGCGAGGCTCCGCCCACGCCGAAGCCCGACCCCGACCAAGCCGGTGGTGTCGGTGATCATGGAGCGCGACCTCGGCGACGTCCGCTTTCCCGGGGCGATGCTCACGATCTTCTCCGGGCTGATGTTCGCCGGTCACCGTGAGCATGCTCCACCGCCGCGACCTGCGGGTCGCCGAGGTGCGGGGCCTGCTCCCCGCCACCACCGAGGGCTGATCGGCAATGGGCCAGTACCTCCCGGTCGTGGCGCTTGGCCGTCCTGGCCGTGCTGTTCGCGGTCCTGAGCCGGGTCGCCTCGCAGCTGCTGGCCCCCAGCGCGACCACCGTCGCCAAGCGGTCGCCCTACGAGTGCGGCATCGTGCCCGGCCGAGAGCCCCTGGAGCGCTTCCCGGTGCGCTTCTACCTCATCGCGATGATCTTCATCGTCTTCGACATCGAGATCATCTTCCTCTACCCGTGGGCGGTCATCTACCGGAACCTCGGGGCCTTCGGGCTTGCCGAGGTCCTGCTGTTCACCGTCGCCGTGCTCGTGTCGTTCGTCTACCTGCTGAGCAACGGCGCCCTCGACTGGGGCCCGGCCAAGCAGCGGCGCCGCCAGTCCGCGATGGTCTCGGCCGACCGCACCACCGGCACCACGGTGCGCCGGGTCGGCCTCGACGGCCGGGCGGCGCCGGCCACCGACGAAGAGGCGGCGTAGCCTGATGCAGTGGGACGTCAGCAAGGGCCTCGAGGGCCTCGACCACAACTTCGTCACCGGCAAGCTCGAGGACCTCGTCAAGTGGGCTCGCCGCATGTCGGTGATGCCGGCCACCTTCGGCCTGGCCTGCTGCGCCATCGAGATGATGGGGGCCGGCGGCGCGCACTACGACATCTCGCGCTTCGGCATGGAGACCTTCCGAGCCTCGCCCCGCCAGGCCGACCTCATGATCGTGGCCGGCCGGGTGAGCCAGAAGATGGCGCCGGTGCTGCGCCAGATCTACGACCAGATGATGGAGCCCAAGTGGGTCATCAGCATGGGCGTGTGCGCCAGCAGCGGCGGGATGTTCAACAACTACGCCCTCGTGCAGGGCGTCGATCAGATCGTCCCGGTCGACGTCTACGCCCCCGGGTGCCCACCCGGCCCGGAGACGCTGATCCACGCCATCAACACCCTCCACGAGAAGATCCGCGACGGCGAGCTCACCCGCCGCAAGGGCGAAGGCCTGGGTCTCCACGTCGACCAGCGCGACGGCCAGGCCGAGCCCCAGACGGTGGCCATCGGCAGCCGAGGCTGACATGGCCGACGACCCCACCACCGACGAGCCCGAGGCGGAGACCGACACCGAGGCGGCGTCGGAGCCGGAGCTGGTCCACGGTGCTCCCGTCACCACCAGCGCCGGTCAGCGGGTCCTGCACCCGTCGCGCCAGGAGCTGCCCCGACGTGGTCCGGGCCCTGCGCGACGACGATGGCTTCAACATGTGCCTCGACGTCACGGGCGTCGACTACCTGCAGCTACGGCGGCGACCGCGGGCTGCCCGCCGGCGTCGCCCCGGAGCGATTCGAGGTGGTCGTCACCCTGATCTCCCACACGGCCCGTGAGCGCGTGCGGCTGCGGGTGCAGGTGCCGGAGGACGACGCCACCGTCCCGTCGCTCTTCGACGTGCACCCCGGTACCGAGGCGATGGAGCGCGAGGTGTTCGACCTCTTCGGCATCGCCTTCGACGGCCACCCCGACCTCACCCGCATCCTGATGCCTGAGGACTGGGTGGGCCACCCGCTCCGCAAGGACGAGGCGATCGGACGCATCCCCGTGCAGTTCAAGGGGACCGTCGATGCGAGGTAGCCGATGACCACCGTCGACCACCGCTCCGGCATCGACACCTCCGAGGGCGCCCAGGAGATGACCGACCGGTCCTCTGCCGGCGCCTCGGAGCTGCCTGCGCGAGCTGGGGGCCACGCTGCGCCTGTCCGAGGCCGAGGCCCAGGACCTGGTGGGGGAGGGCCCCTCTGAGGATCAGACGATGATCATCAACATGGGGCCCCAGCACCCCAGCACCCACGGTGTGCTGCGCCTCATGCTCGAGCTGGAGGGCGAGACGGTGCTGCGCACCAAGCCGATCGTCGGCTACCTCCACACCGGGATGGAGAAGACCGGCGAGGACCTCACCTACCTCCAGGGCCCCACCAACGTCACCCGCATGGACTACGCGGCGCCCGCTCTTCAACGAGCTGGTGTTCAGCCTCACCACCGAGCGGCTGCTCGGCATCGACGAGGACATCCCGGAGCGGGCCCAGTGGATCCGCATGCTCCTCACCGAGATCAACCGGATCACCAGCAACCTGCTGTTCCTGGCCACCAACGGCATGGACATCGGCGCGGTGTCGATGATGCTCTACGGCTGGCGCGACCGGGAGGAGGGCCTCCGGCTCCTCGAGATGATCACGGGGCTGCGGATGAACCACAACTACATCCGCCCCGGCGGCGTGGCGGCCGACCTGCCCGATGGCTGGCGCGACGCCGTGCTGACCTTCATCGATGCCGTCCCTGCCAGCCTCGACGAGTACGACGTGCTGCTCACCGGTCAGCCCATCTACCGGGAGCGCTTGCAGGGGGTCGGCGTGATCACCGCCCAGGAGGCCATCGCCCTCGGCGCCACCGGCCCCATCCTGCGGTCCACTGGCGTGCCGTGGGACCTGCGCCGCGACATGCCGTACCTGCGCTACGAGCAGGTGGACTTCGACGTGGTGGTGGGCAGCTACGGCGACTGCTTCGACCGCTACGCCATCCGCATCAACGAGATCCGCGAGTCGATCAAGATCATCCGACAGGTCCTCGACCTGCTGCCCTCGGGCGACTACCGCATCCAGGACAAGAAGGTCACCCCCCCGCCGCGCGCACGCATCGACGAGTCGATGGAAGCGCTGATCCACCACTTCAAGATCTTCACCGAGGGCTTCAAGGTGCCCGAAGGCGAGGCCTACATGGCGGTGGAGAGCCCCCGTGGCGAGCTCGGCTGCTACATCGTGAGCGACGGGTCCGCCAAGCCGTACCGCATGCACATCCGGGGTCCGAGCTTCGTGAACCTGCAGACCCTTCCGCACATGATGCGCGGCGGCCTGATCGCCGATGCCGTGGCGGTCATCTCCAGCGTCGACCCCATCATGGGCGAGGTCGACCGCTAGCCAGCTCGTTCCTCACACCTCCCCCCGGGGCAGCCTGCGACCGTTCGCGCCTGCTTCGGGGCCGTTCTGTCGCACGTTGCGGCACCCCCAGCAGCCGGCGACCGTTCGCGCCTGCTTCGGGGCCGTTCTGTCGCACGTTGCGGAAGGGGGGGCAGGGTGACCTGCCGCGTTCTCGGCACGACAGGGGGCGGTAGCGGCCGAACCGACCGTCGGTTCGTTCCCTCAGACGTCGGCCGCTAACGTCCGGACCGCTCGTGCTCCGACCCGACCGGGTCGTCCCGCTGGGGCATGTGCAAGGATTCACAACGCATGGCCCGGTTCACCGCCGAGAACACGATCCTCGCCCGCGAGATCATCGCCCGGTACCCGCGCCCGAAGTCGGCGCTGATCCCGCTGCTGCACCTCGCGCAGGAGCAGGACGGCTACGTGGCCAACGACGCCATGGCCCACATCGCGGAGCTCATCGAGGTCACCCCGGCCGAGGTGCTCGGCACCTGCTCCTTCTACGAGATGTTCAAGCGGGAGCCGGTGGGGGAGTACGTGGTCAACGTGTGCACCAACATCTCCTGCATGCTCCTGGGCGGGGAGGAGCTCCTTCGCCACCTCGAGGACCGGCTCGGCATCACCTCAGGCAGCACCACCGCCGACGGCACCTTCACCATCGAGGACGTGGAGTGCATCGCGGCCTGCACCGAGGCACCCTGCCTGCAGGTGAACTACCGCTACTTCTACAAGGTCACCCCAGACGACGCCGACGCCCTCATCGACGATCTGCGCCACGGTCGCCGGGCTCACGAGGTTCCCAAGCACGGCGTCCTCGCCCGCACCCGCCAGCAGCTCCCGCACGACCGTCGTGCCGGCAACGCCGTGCCCGGCCAGTGCGAAGAGCCCGTGTGGCTCCGCACGACAGAGGCTGGAGCACAGGCTTGACGGTCTCCGACGCCGCGCCGATCGTCAGCACGCGCTTCGGGCTGGACGACGGGCACACCCTCGACCGCTACCTGGCCACCGGCGGCTACGAGGGCCTGAAGGCCGCCCTGGCCAAGGCGCCCGCCGCAGTGGGCGACGAGGTGAAGGCGGCCAGCCTGCTCGGCCGCGGCGGCGCCGGGTTCCCCGCCGGCACCAAGTGGGGGTTCTGCCCGCCCGGTGTGTGGCCGCGCTACCTGGTGGTGAACGGTGACGAGAGCGAGCCGGGCACCTACAAGGACCGGCTCCTCATGGAGAAGGACCCCCACCAGCTCATCGAGGGCGTCCTCATCGCCAGCTACGCCATCGGAGCCGCTCAGGCCTTCCTCTACGTGCGGGGCGAGATGGCCCTGGCCCAGGAGCGCATCGCCCAGGCCCTCAACGAGGCCTACGCAGCGGGCTACGTCGGCAAGAACATCCTGGGGTCGGACTTCTCCGTCGACGTGGTGCTGCACTGGGGCGCCGGGGCGTACATCGTCGGCGAGGAGACCGCCCTCATCGAGTCGCTGGAGGGAAACCGCGGGATGCCGCGGCTCAAGCCGCCGTTCTTCCCGGCCGCCAAGGGCCTGTACCTCCAGCCGACCGTCGTCAACAACGTGGAGACGCTGGCCAACCTGCCGTGGATCCTGACGAACAGCGGCGCCAAGTTCGCGGAGCTCGGCGCCGAGACCAGTCGGGGCACTCGCCTCTTCGCCGTGTCGGGCCACGTCCGCAACCCCGGCGTGTTCGAGGTGGAGTTCGGCGTCACCACCTTCCGCGACCTGATCCACGCGCCGGTGTACGGCGGCGGCATCCGTGACGGCGGAGACCTCAAGGCCTTCATCCCGGGCGGGGCGTCGGCCCCGTGGTTCTTCGAGGAGCACCTCGACCTCCCTCTGGAGGCGGGTGCCGTCGGCGCGGCCGGCTCGATGCTCGGCTCCGGCGCAGTGGTGGTCATGGACCACACCACCGATGCGGTGAAGGCCGCCTGGCGGGTGGTGCGCTTCTTCGCCAGGGAGTCCTGCGGGAAGTGCACACCGTGCCGCGAGGGCACGAGCTGGTTGGAGAAGGTCCTGCGCCGCATCCTCGACGGACACGGCCGTCCCGACGACGTCGCCCTCCTCCTCGACGTGTGCGACAACATCAGCCCCGGCATCACCTGGCCTCCCCGACAGACCACGATCTGCCCGTTGGGACCCAGCGCGGTGTCACCCATCGCCTCCGCGGTCGTTCGCTTCCGCGACGAGTTCATCGCCTACTGCGGCGGCACCGCCGAGTCGCCGGTGGCCATCGGCGGCAAGGCCTACATCGGTCCCCCGAGCGAGGTGGCCGGTGTCTGAGCAGACCGCCACGGAGACGGTGATCCTCACCATCAACGGCAAGCAGGTGGAAGCTGAACCCGGCCAGCTGGTGATCGACGTGGCCGAGCGCAACGGCACCTACATCCCGCGCTTCTGCTACCACCCGCGGATGGAGCCGGTGGGCATGTGCCGGATGTGCATCGTCGAGATCGACACCGGTCGGGGCCCGGCGCTCCAGCCCTCGTGCATGATCCCGGTCGCCCCGGACATGGTGGTGCACACGGAGAGCGAGGTGACCAAGAAGGCGCAGGACGGCGTCCTCGAGTTCCTGCTCATCAACCACCCGCTCGACTGCCCCGTGTGCGACAAGGGCGGCGAGTGCCCGCTCCAGGACCAGACGCTCTCCTACGGCCCGGGGGAGAGCCGGTTCGTGGAGGAGAAGCGCCACTTCGAGAAGCCGATCATGATCAGCGACCTCGTGGCGCTCGACCGTGAGCGCTGCATCCTCTGCGACCGCTGCACCCGCTTCGCCGACGACGTGGCTGGCGACACCCTCATCCACTTCCAGGACCGAGGGAACCAGACCCAGGTCAACACCTTCCCCGATCACCCCTTCGCCAGCTACTTCAGTGGGAACACGGTGCAGATCTGCCCGGTCGGTGCGCTCACCGCCACGCCGTACCGCTTCAAGGCCCGCCCCTGGGACCTCGACCAAGTCGAGAGCACCTGCACCACCTGCTCGGTGGGGTGCCGCACGCTCGTGCAGTCGAGCCGCAACGAGGTCCTCCGCTACCAGGGTGTGGACGTCGACCCGGTCAACTGGGGTTGGCTCTGCGACAAGGGACGGTTCGGCTTCGGGGCCGTCAACAGCGGCGAGCGGCTGACGCGGCCGCTGTCCCGCGGGGAGGCCGGTGCGCTCGCAGAGGTCAGCTGGGGGACGGCCCTCTCCACCGCGGCTGATGCCATCCGTCGCGCCGCCCCGGACAAGGTGGCCGTCCTCGGCGGCGCCCGGCTGACGAACGAGAGCGCCTACGCCTGGGCCAAGCTGGCCAAGGGCGTCATCGGCACCGACCACGTGGACGCCCAGATCGGTGACGGTCTGCCCGCCGAGCTGGTGCTGGGGCTTCCCCGAGCCACCATCGACCAGGCCTGCGCCCCTGGTGGCACCGTGCTGCTCCTGGCTCCCGACCTGAAGGAGGAGCTGCCCGTCCTCTTCCTCCGTCTCCGCCACGCGGTGGTTCGTGACGGCGTGCGGGTGGTGGAGGTGGCGTCGCAGCGCACCTCGGCCTCGTCGTTGGCCACCACCACCCTCTTGCACCGTCCCGGCGCGGCGGGCGAGGTGGTGCGAGCGCTCCTGGCTGGCGCGGCCTCCCAAGAGGTGGGAGGCGTGGAGCCGGCTGCCATCGCCTCCGCCGGGGCGCTGCTCGCCGAAGGCCCTGTCACCGTCGTGCTCGGCCGGGCCAACGTGGCCGAGGGCCCCGACGCCGCCGTCGCGGCTGCCGCCGCCATCCACGAGGCCCACCCGGAGGTGCGGTTCCTCAGCGCCCTTCGGCGCGGGAACGTCCACGGGGCGCTGGACATGGGGCTGGCACCCGGCCTGCTGCCCGGGCCGGACGCGCCTGGAGGACGCCGGCCAGTGGTTCCGCGACGGAGGTTGGCCCGCCGTGCCGGTGGCCACCGGGCTGGACGCCACGGGGATCCTCGAGGCCGCCGCCGCCGGCAAGATCGAGGTGCTGGTGCTCCTCGGGGCCGATCCGCTGGCCGACTTCCCGGACACCGATCTCGCCACCCGCGGGCCTCGCAGGTGCCCGCACGGTCGTCGCTGTCGATCGATTCCTGACTGCCTCGGCCCAGCAGGCCGACGTGGTCCTTGCCGCCGCCGGACCCGCCGAGGTCGATGGCACCACGACCAACATCGAGGGTCGCATCAGCACGGTGGCCCGCAAGATCACCCCCCCGGGAACCGCACGAGACGACTGGATGCTCGCAGCCGAGCTCAGCCGCCTGCTCGGCACCGACCTCGGACTCGAGGCGACGGCGCAGATCTTCGACGAGATCGCCGCCCTCGCCCCCAGCCATGCCGGGCTCGCGCACGCGACGCTCGACAGCCACGAGCGCCGCGACGGCGTGGTGGTGGGCGTCGGTCTCGACCCCGCCACCGTGGCGCCGTCCGGGGACGACCTGGCCGGGGCCCCGGACGCTCCTGGTCAGGAGGCCGAGACCGATCCTGCGGCGGCCGAGGCAGCCATCCAGGCCGATGCTGCCGACACCGACGACGAGCGCCAGGCTGCGGAGGCCGAGGCCACCGTCGCCCAGGCCGAGGCCAGCGAGGCCACCCCCGCCGACGCCGGACCCGTGGCGGCCCAGCCCGCTGCCCCGCCCACCATCACCTACTCCCCCAGTCCTCTCGCCGACGCCCCGGCCGTCGACGCCTACTCCCTGCGGCTGCTCGTCACTCGGAAGCTCTACGACCTGGGCACCGAGGTGCAGCACTCGCCCGGGCTGGCCGGGCTCACCGCCAGCACGGCCTGCGACTGCACCCCCACGACTTCGATCGGTTCGGCGTGGCGGCCGGGACGGCGGTCACCGTCACGTCCGCTCGCGGTGCCGGTCACGCTGCCCGTCCACCCCGACCCGGAGGTGAGTCGAGGAGCGGCCGCCGTGGTCCTCCACCAGCCCGGCCCGTCGGTGGGCTCGCTCATCGACGCCACCGCTCGGGTCACCGAGGTGCGGGTCACGAAGCGCATGATGCTCGGCCGTCGACCCGCTCCTGGCCGGAGACATCGGCCTGGCGGAGGTGCTCATCGTCCTGCTCAAGGTGCTGGTCACCTTCGGGCTGCTGCTGGTGTCGGTGCTGTTCATGATCTGGTTCGAGCGCAAGGTCCACGCCGACATGAGCAACCGGCTCGGCCCCAACCGGGCCGGTCCCTTCGGCATCCTCCAGACGCTGGCTGACGGTGTCAAGTTCTTCTTCAAGGAGGACCTGCTCCCCGACCGGGCCGACAAGCGGGTGTTCATCCTGGCCCCGTTCTTGTCGCTGGTCCCGGCCTTCCTCGTGTTCTCCGTCGTCCCCATCGGCGGTGTGTTCACGCGCGGAGAAGCAGGGCACCGTGCGGCTCTTCGGCCACGACACCTTCCTGCAGCTCGCTGATCCCCCCATCGGGATCCTGCTGGTGCTGGCCGCCTCCTCGATCGCCGTCTACGGCGTGATGCTGGCCGGCTGGTCGTCGGGCTCGAAGTACCCGCTGCTCGGTTCCGTCCGGGCATCGGCCCAGATGGTGTCCTACGAGGCGGCCCTGGGGCTCTCGGTGGTGGCCGTGGTCCTGATCGCCGGGTCGCTGTCCACCCACGACATCGTGATGACGCAGGCGGGCGAGGGCTTCGGCGGGATCATCCCCCGCTGGAACCTGGTGGTCACCGGGTTGGTCCCGTTCGTCATCTTCGTGATCGCCGGCACCGCCGAGCTCAACCGCCCGCCGTTCGACCTGGTGGAGGCCGAGCAGGAGCTGGTCGGCGGGTTCCACACCGAGTACTCCTCGATCCGCTTCGCCTTCTTCTTCCTCGCCGAGTTCATGAACACGGTCACGATGTCGGCCATCATCGTCACCCTCTTCCTGGGCGGACCCGCCGGCCCCACCTTCTTCGGTCCCGACTGGATGTGGGGGCCGATCTGGTTCCTGGCCAAGCTCTTGGTCTTCCTGTTCATGTTCGTCTGGCTCCGGGCCACGCTCCCTCGGTTCCGCTACGACCAGCTGATGGACCTCGGGTGGAAGGTCCTCATCCCGCTGGCGCTCGGGCTGGTTGCTCCTGCTGGCCAGCCTCAACATCGCGCGAGACCAGGACTGGAACAGCGTCGCTGGTGGTGGCCGTCGGGTTCGTCGCCATCGTCTGTCGGCTACGTGCTGCTCACCGGCGCCATGCGCACCGCCCAGCGCCGTCGCGAGCAGGCCGACTTGGAAGGAGCCGACTCCTGATGGGCTACCTCGACGGCTTCCGGGTCACCTTCAACAAGCTCTTCAAGGGCACCGAGACGGGCCGCACGGTCACCGTGCCCGTACGTGAAGGACTCCGGGCCGAAGCGGGAGAAGCCGGAGCGGATCCACGGCCGCCACGTGCTCAACCGCTACGAGGACGGCATGGAGAAGTGCATCGGCTGCGAGCTCTGCGCCGGCGTGTGCCCGGCTCGCTGCATCTACGTGCGCGGCGCCGACAACCCACCCGACGACCCGGTCGCCCCGGTGAGCGCTACGGCTTCGTCTACGAGATCAACTACCTGCGCTGCATCCACTGCGACCTCTGCGTGGAGGCCTGCCCCACCGAGGCCATCACGGAGTCGAAGCTGTTCGAGTTCTCCTTCACGAACCGGCAGGACGCCATCTACACGAAGGCCGAGCTGGTGGTCGACGACGACGGCCTCCCGCAGCAGCTGCCCTGGGAGGACTGGTCCGACCTCGACGAGGTGGCCGCCAAGACCTCGGCGTGGGTGCGGGCCACCGCGCCGTCTGGCGACGCCGACTACGACGGCGTGGTGGCGTGGTCCGGTGAGCTCGGCTTCGGGGTGAAGGCGCCCGAGCACGGGCAGGACGCGGCCGCGGAAGCCGAGCCCGACGCCCGCGAGGGACCCGCCGCCGACGACCGCGTGAGGTGGCACCACTGATGGAGCTCTTCGTCTTCCTCGTGGCCGGCGGTGCCTGCATCGCCGGCGCGCTCGGCGTGGTGCTCAACCGCAACCCGGTGCACGCGGCCCTCTCGCTGGTGGGCACGCTCTTCGGGATCGCGGTGCTGTTCGTGGCCCAGGAGGCCAACTTCCTCGCCGCGGTGCAGGTGATCGTCTACGCCGGCGCCATCGTGGTGCTGTTCCTGTTCGTCCTCATGCTGCTCGGCGTCGACCGGTCCGAGGACCTGTCGATCGAGCCCCTCGGTGGCGGCCAGCGGATCGTCGGCGGTGGTCGTCGGCCTGGCCGATCCTCGCCCTGCCCGTCGTGGCCTTCCTCTCCACCGACGGCGAGGCCACCGGCGCCGCCGGCCCAGACCGGGCGACACCAACCTCCTCGACCGAGGGGGTCGCCGACGTCGCCCAGCTCGGCGAGACGCTGTTCACCACCTACCTGTTCGCCTTCGAGGTCACCAGCGTGCTGCTCGTGATCGCGGTCGTCGGCGCCGTCGTCCTGGCCCGGAAGGTCAAGCGCGCCGACCTCGTCGACGACCCGCTCGTGCCGGCCACGGCCGGCCGGCCGACCGTCCGAGCGTCGCGACCCCGAGTCCGCGGAGGTGGACGCCTGATGCTCGCCGTCGCCGAGGTCACCCCGGCCTGGTACCTCGTGCTCGGGTCGGTCCTGTTCAGCATCGGCGCGGTCGGGCTCCTGGTCCGCCGCAACCCGCTGGTGATGTTCATGTGCGTGGAGCTGATGCTCAACGCCGTCACCCTGACCTTCGTGACCTTCTCCCGGATGCTCGACGACGTCGACGGCCAGACGGTCGTCGTCTTCGTGCTCGTGGTGGCCGCCGCCGAGGTCGTGGTGGGCCTCGGGATCATCGTGGCCCTGCTCCGCAAGCAGCCGACGGCCACCGCCGACGACATCAACGTGCTGAGGGGCTGAGCGATGGAGACCCTCGACCTCGTCTGGCTCGTGCCCTGCCCTGCCGCTGGCCGGCTTCCTCGTGCTGCTCGTCCTCGGCCGCCGCTTCGGCGAGCCGGCGGCGGGCTGGCTGGCCACCGCTGCCTGCGCCGGGTCCTTCGTCGCCACCCTCGTGGTGTTCGCCGCCCTGCTCGGCGAGGACCACGAGCACCGCAGCCACGTCTACGACCTGTTCGACTGGCTCCCGTTGGCGGCTTCAGGTGTCAAGGTCGGCTTCCTCGCCGACCCGCTGTCGATCACGATGGCCCTGTTCATCACCGGGCATCGGGACCCTGATCCACCTGTACTCCATCGGGTACATGCACGGCGATCCGAAGTTCTCGAAGTTCTTCGTGTACCTGAACCTGTTCGTCTTCTCGATGCTCATGCTGGTGCTCGGCAGCAACATGCTCGTGACCTTCCTCGGGCTGGGAGGGCGTGGGCGCCTGCTCCTACTTCCTCATCTCCTTCTGGTTCTCCAAGGACGCCAACGCCTCCGCCGGCAAGAAGGCCTTCGTCACCAACCGCATCGGCGACTGGGGCTTCATGACGGCCATGTTCCTCACCTTCGCCATGGTCGGCTCACTCGACTACTCGGTCGTGCTCGAGCAAGCCCCCGAGATCGCGCCGGTCACCGCCACCGCCATCGCCCTGCTCCTCTTCGTGGGGGCGTGCGGCAAGTCGGCCCAGCTCCCGCTGTTCGTGTGGCTGCCCGACGCCATGGCCGGTCCCACTCCGGTGTCGGCGCTGATCCACGCCGCCACCATGGTCACCTCCGGCGTCTACCTGATGACCCGGGTCAACCCGATCCTCGCCCAGGGCTACGACTGGGCTCCCACGGTGGTGGCCTGGGTGGGCGTCATCACGGCGCTCTTCGCCGCCACCATCGCGGTGGCCCAGACCGACATCAAGAAGGTGCTGGCCTACTCCACGGTCAGCCAGCTCGGCTACATGTTCCTGGCCGTCGGGTCGGGCGCCTACGTGGCCGCCATCTTCCACATGGTCACCCACGCCTTCTTCAAGGCCCTGCTCTTCCTCGGCTCGGGCTCGGTGATCCACGGGATGCACGACGAGCAGGACATGCGCCGCATGGGCGGCCTGCGGAAGCTCATGCCGATCACCGCCGCCACGTTCATCGTCGGCTGGCTGGCCATCTCCGGCGTGCCGCCCTTCGCCGGGTTCTGGTCGAAGGACGAGATCCTGCTGTTCGCCTACGACAAGAGCCCAGCCCTCTGGGCCGTCGGCCTCCTCACTGCCCTGCTGACCGCCTTCTACATGAGCCGCCAGGTGTTCATGGTGTTCTTCGGCGACCCGCGCTCGGGAGCAAGGCGAGGAGCACTCGACGCCGCACGAGTCGCCCTGGCTCATGACGCTCCCGCTCGTGGTGCTGGCCGGGCTGGCCATCGTGGGTGGCGGGCTCAACCTGCCCTTCACCAGCGATCTCCACTTCCTCGGGCACTGGCTGGAGCCGGTGCTCGAGGGCAACGAGCGGGTGATCGACGTGGCCACCGGCACCAAGGTGGGCCTGGCCCTGGTCGCCACCTTCGTCGGCCTGGCCGGGATCGCGCTGGCCGCCCGCATCTACCTCCTGGCCGCACCCGGCCCGTCGAGCCGCAGATCCTGGCCGACGGCTGGCGCTACGACAGCTCCATCGCCGCCTTCGTGGGCGGCCCGGGCCAGCAGGGCTTCGAGGCCGTGGCCGCGTTCGACAGCACGGTGGTCGACGGCGCCGTCAACGGCGTGGCCGGAGTCGTCCGGGGCAGCGGCCGCGGCCTGCGGGTCCTCCAGATCCGGGTTCGTGCGCAGCTACGCCCTCGGCGTGGGCATCGGCGCCGTCGGCCTCCTCGCCTACTTCCTCACCCGGATCTCCGGATGACCGGCGCCGCCGCCTCCCTGCTCGCCGCCGAGACCAGCCACGCGGTGGCCACCTCGCCGCTCACCGCCGCCATCGTGCGTGCCCCTCGTCGGGGCGGTCGTCGTGTCGATGGTCCCCCGGGCCCGGGTCGAGCTGCACCGGTTGGTGGCCCTGCTCTTCGCCACCGGCCAGCGGGGCCGTCACCATCTGGCTCCTGGCCGCCTTCGAGACCGCCGACGCCGGCTTCCAGTTCGAGGTGAACCGCAGCCTGGATCTCCGACTTCGGGATCTCCTGGCACCTCGGCATCGACGGGATCTCGCTGTTCCTCGTCGTGCTGTCCGGCCTGCTGTTCCCGCTGGCCATCGTCGCCGTCACCCCTCACCACGAGCCCAAGCCGTACTACGCCTGGCTGCTCGTGCTGCAGGGCGGGTGCATCGGCGTGTTCTGCGCCCTCGACCTGTTCCTGTTCTTCGTGATGTTCGAGATCGTCCTCGTGCCGATGTACTTCCTCATCGGCGGCTGGGGCTACGCGGAGCGGGTGTACGCCGCGCTCAAGTTCTTCATCTTCACGATGCTCGGGTCAGCGCCTTGATGCTCGTCGGGATCGTCGGCCTGGCCTTCCTCCACCGCGACGGCGTGGCCGCCGACAACGAAGCCGAGGCGACCGCCATCGAGGAGCTGGTGCTCCAGACCCAGCAGGAGGCAGCGGCGTCGGGCACCGGGATCGACGCCGCCACCCAGGCCGCCATCGACCAGGACCTCGCTCGGATCGACGACCTCCGCAACCCGCCCCTCGACTTCGACCTCGTGGAGATCGCCGAGTCGCAGCACGTCACCGACACCTCCACCGGATCCAGCCCGTTCGACTGGTCGGCCGTCCGCTGGATCTTCCTCGCCTTTGCCATCGCCTTCGCCGTGAAGGTGCCGCTGTTCCCGCTGCACACGTGGCTCCCCGATGCCCACACCCAGGCCCCCACCGCTGGCTCGGTGATCCTGGCCGGGGTGATGCTGAAGCTCGGCACGTACGGGTTCGTGCGCTTCGGGCTCTACCTGTTCCCCGACGCCGCTGTCTGGTTCGCGCCGGCGTTCGTCACGCTCGGCGTGGTCGGGATCATCTACGGCGCCGTGGTGGCGACCATGCAGAAGGACCTGAAGCGCCTGGTGGCCTACTCGTCGGTGGCCCACCTCGGCTTCATCGTCCTCGGCACGTTCGCCCTCACCACCCAGGGCATCCAGGGCGGCGTGGTGCAGATGGTGAACCACGGGATCTCCACCGGCGCCCTCTTCCTCCTCGTGGGGATGATCTACGACCGGCGCCACACGCGGGAGATCTCGGCCCTGAAGGGCCTGCAGAAGTCCGCGCCGATCATGGCCGGCGTGTTCACCGTGGTGATGCTCAGCTCCATCGGGCTGCCGGGCCTCAACGGGTTCGCGGGCGAGTTCCTCATCCTGGTCGGCTCCTTCCTCACCCGTCGCTGGTTCACGGTGGTGGCGGCAGCCGGGGTGATCCTGGCTGCCCTCTACCTGCTCTGGGCCTACCAGCGCGTCTTCCACGGCGAGCCCGACGAGGAGAACGCCGACTTCGCCGAGATGACCTGGAGGGAAGGCCTGGTCATGGCCCCCCTCCTCGGGCTGATCGTGTTCCTGGGCGTCTACCCGAAGCCGATGCTCGATCGCATCGAGCCGTCGGTGGCCCGCCTCGTGTCCCACATCGAGGAGCACTCCGACTTCGTGGAGCCGGCAGTGGCCACGGCCGGCTCCGGCGATCAGGCGGAGCACGACGATGCCGACGAGGGCCACGACGAGGGGGACCACTAGTGCTGGCCACCCTCCTGCAACCCATCGAGGACGCCCCCGTGCCGGTCGGCAGCGTGGACGTGGCCTGGTCGGCGGTCGCCCCGATCCTCGTCCTCGTGGGCGGCGCACTGCTCCTGCTGGCCGCCGACTCGCTCTCGGCCCGGTCGCCGCTCAAGAGCGCCTACGCCCTGTTCACCACCGTCACGGCGGGCGCCGCCATCGTGGCCGCCATCCCGCTCTGGCACCGCGTCCAGGACGTCGAGCGCGGCCCGTTCTCCACGCTTGGGCCAAGCGGTCGGGGTCGACGGGTTCTCGGTGTTCGCCACCGTCACGATCTGCGCCGCCGTCATCCTCGGCGCGCTCCTCCTCGACGGCTGGCTGCGCCGCGAGGAGATGGACGGGGCCGAGCCCTACGTGCTGATGATGCTGTCGGCATCCGGCGGCCTGATGATGGCGTCGGCCAACGACCTCATCGTGATGTTCCTCGGCCTGGAGATCCTCTCCATCGCTGTCTACGTGCTGGCCGCCATGCACCTCCGCAAGGTCACCTCGCAGGAGGCCGGCGTGAAGTACTTCGTGCTCGGCGCCTTCTCCTCGGCCTTCTTCCTCTACGGCATCGCCATGGTCTACGGGGCCACCGGGTCCACCAACCTGGTGCGAGATCTCGGCCTTCCTGTCCGACACGGTGCTCACCGAGCACCGGCCTGCTGCTGGCCGGCCTGGCGCTGCTCCTGGTGGGCTTCGCCTTCAAGGTGGCGGCCGTTCCGTTCCACTTCTGGACGCCCGACGTGTACCAGGGGGCGCCCAGCCCCAGCGTGGCGTGGATGGCCTCCGGCGTGAAGGTGGCGGGGTTCGCGGGCTTGCTGCGGGTCTTCTATCTCGCGTTCGGCACCTATCGCCTCGACTGGCAGCCGATCGTCTACGCGGTGGCGGCCCTCACGATGGTGGTGGGCTCGGTGCTGGCCATCGTCCAGACCGACGTGAAGCGGATGCTGGCCTACTCGTCGATCAACCACGCCGGGTTCGTCCTGGTCGCCGTGCAGGCAGCCAGCCGAGCGGGGCGTCGAGGCGGCGCTCTTCTACCTGGCGGCCTACACCTTCATGGTCGCTGGCAGCTTCGGCGTCGTCACCGTCGTCGGCCGCAAGGGCGACATCGGCCACAGCCTCGACGACTACCGGGGCCTCTCCCGCGATCGCCCCCTCCTGGCCCTGGTGTTCGCCCTGTTCCTCTTCGCTCAGGCCGGCGTGCCGCTCACCTCGGGCTTCTTCGCCAAGTTCTACGTCATCACCGCGGCCATCGACGCCGGGTCCACGTGGCTCGCGGTGATCGCCATGCTCACGGCCGTGGTCGGCCGCCTTCCTGTACCTGCGGATCATCGTGTCGATGTACATGTCGGTCGAGGACGCCGGCGAGCCGCGCACGATCCCCGTCCCCTTCGCCGCCGGCCTCGCCCTGGCCCTCTCGGTGGTCGCCACCCTCGGCATCGGGCTCTTCCCCGGCATCCTGTCGAGCGTGGCCAAGGACGCCACCCCGGCCTTGGTCCTCGAGCCGCACCGGGCCACCGGTCGACCCCGTCGCCCCCACCCTGACGCCCTAGCCCCCCGCCCCTGAGGGCACGGCCCGGGTCGCTTCGAGCGGTCACCGGGCGTGCGAGCCGACCACCTTGGCCTCTACCATCGATGCTCGGCGCGGCTGTTGCTCCGGCCTGTGCCCGCTCCCCGTGGCCACCGCCGCACCCCCTTCA
The DNA here is from genome assembly GCA_963795165.1 of uncultured Microthrixaceae bacterium. Taxonomy (GTDB): domain Bacteria; phylum Actinomycetota; class Acidimicrobiia; order Acidimicrobiales; family VFJN01; genus VFJN01. Next base: position 2,622,060 of record CAWCGT010000001.1, read on the forward strand.
TGCTGTCCCCTCCCACGCTTCCGGACGTCGAGCTGGTCGAGGCCGCCCGCGAGGGCGACCGGTCGCCTTCGACGAGCTCCTGCGCCGCCACGACAGCCGCATGCGTGGGCTGGCCTACCGGCTGCTGGCCGATCGGCACGCCATGGACGACGCCCTCCAGGAGGCCTACCTCAAGGCCTTTCGCGGCCCTGCCCCGGTTCCGGGCCGGCAGCGACTTCGGCACCTGGCTGTACCGGATCACCTACAACGCCTGCATCGACGAGCTCCGCCAGCGCAAGCGGGCCCCGGTCTCCACCGAGGACCCCATCGACCCCGAGTCAGGTCGTCCCGGCCCGGAGCGCATCGTGAGCGCCGCCGAGACGGTCCGCTCGGCGCTGGCCGAGCTGCCGGTCGATCAGCGGGTCACGGTCGTGCTCGTCGACGGCGAGGGCTTCGACCACCGAGAGGCGGCCAAGATCCTCGGGGTGGCGCCGGGCACCGTGGCCTCCCGGCTCCACCGGGCCCGGGCGGCCCTCCGTCGGGTGCTCGGGGAGGAGGTGTCGTGACCGAGCACGGATCGTGGACCCGACGCCATCGTGCAGCACCGCCCTCGCAGCTGCTGCCGGTGCCCGGCCCATCGCGGACGACTTCTGGGCGCGCCTCACGAGCGCCCTCGACGCCGAGGACCCGACTGGGGTGCCGACGCCGTCCGGTCCGGCCGGCCGCCGTCGCCGGACGGCAGCAGTCGCACGGGCCGCCGTCGTCGCCGCGCGGCCCGCGCCTGCTCGAGCGCCACCCGTCCCGGCGCTCGTGCCCGTTGCCCTCCGACGCACGTCGAACGTGGCCTTGCTCGCCGTGGCCGCCCGGCCGCCGTCGTGGTCGTGGCTGGCCGGCGAACACTGCTCCTCGAGGACGGCGACGGCACGGACCGGCTCACCTCCGACGACGACCGCCCGGCGTCCGCAGCTCGATGCCCTCGTGACGGACGCTCACCCGAGTCGGCGACGCCCGGTCACGGATGCCCGTCGCCGGCGCGGACGCCACCTCGGCCGGACGCGTGCTGGCGTGGCTGCGAGCGACCTGCGCGACGGGCGACAGCGACGCAGGCCTGGGCGGCCATGGGACCCGCTCCCAGGCCCACTTCGGCTCCCAGGCCGCCTTCGCCGAGGAGCTCACCTCGCTGGCGGAGGGCTACGGCGCCTGGTCGGCGGCCGACCCCGACGAGGTGCTCGTCACCCCGATCCCGCCACGACGAGGGCACCCTCGCCGTGGTCACCCTGGTCGGCACCGTGGCTCAGGAGGGCGAGCCACCCAGCACCGGGCCGACGCCTTCCCTGTCCGGATGTCGACGGCGAGGCTCGGCTCGAGCCCTTCGCGTTCGGCCGGCGCGCTCGAGGTCGTGGTCCCTGAGGCCGTGCCGTCCGACCACGTGACGGCCGCCCGTGGGCACCGGCGAGGACGCTCGTGGTCGTCGTGCCCAGCGACGCCGACGCGCCCGTGCTGCGGCTCGACGACGGCGACGACGGTCGTGTGCGGCGAGGCCGACGGCACCGAGCTGATCCGCCCTCGACGACGCGCCAGGACAGCGGTGCTGCTACCTGCCGACCGAGGGCATGACCTCCGGCGAGCACACGCTGACGGTGGCGTTCCTGGGCGCCGACGGCAGCCTCGATCTCGGCCGCCTCAGTGCTCTTCGACGCCGCCTGACTCCGTCGCCAACGGCCGAAACGACGGCCATCTTGGACCCTCGCGCGAGCCTTCACTAGGCTCCCCCGTCGTGTCCGGGTCATTCTCAGATCTCCTCCGCGACTACCTCACGGTGGGCATCTTCGGCCTCACCGGAGCGGCCCTGGTGGGCCTCCTCCTGGGCGCTCGGCAGCCTGCTGCGCCCCACCCGTCCGCAGGCCGAGAAGTACATCAACTACGAGTCCGGCGTCGACCCGGTGGGCTCCGGCTGGGGTCAGAGCCAGGTCCGCTACTACATCTTCGCCCTCCTCTTCGTCATGTTCGACGTCGAGGCCGTGTTCATCTTCCCGTTCGCCACCCGTGTCGACGCCTACGAGTGGTTCGGCCTCGTCGAGATGGCGATCTTCATCGTGATCCTCGCCCTCGGCCTGCTCTACGCCTGGAAGAAGAAGGTCCTCCGATGGGTGTGACCCCGAGCGTTCGGCCAGCTGATGGGTCTCGTCGAGAGCGGCAAGATCCCCAAGCCGCTCACCAAGCTGCTCAACCTCAGCCGCAAGTACTCCATCTGGGCCTACCAGTGGGGTCTGGCCTGCTGTGCCATCGAGATGGGGGCGGCCTTCGCGTCCGCCTCGCTACGACGTGATGCGACTCGGGGTGATCCCGTTCCCCGCCAGCCCCCGCCAGGCCGACCTCGTGGTCATCTCCGGCACCGTCACCGACAAGATCGTGCCCGCCATCAGGCGGCTCTACGAGCAGATGCCCGACCCGAAGTACGTGATCTCGATGGGCAGCTGCACCAACTGCGGCGGCCCGTACTGGGACAGCTACTCGGTCACCAAGGGCGTCGATCAGATCGTGCCGGTCGACGTCTACGTGCCGGGTTGCCCGCCGCGGCCCGAGGCGCTGCTCGAGGGCGTCGTGCTGCTCCAGGAGCGCATCCACAACGAGGACATGGCCGAGCGCTGGAGGGGCGACCAAGACCGCCAGGAGCCGATCGTCGTTGGCTGACGACACCGCCACCGACCACCGAGGACGCCCCCGAGGTCGCCACCGACGACCGCCGCGAAGCGCCTCCTCGCCGTCTTCACCGAGCACCTCGGCGACGCCGTCGTCGGCATCGCACATCAAGCCCGGCCAGGGCCTCTGGATCCGGGTCGCCACCGACGGCGTGGGCCGAGACCGCCGAGGTGGCCAGCGGCAAGGCTGGGCCTCACGTTCTTCGACTTCCTCTCCGCCATCGACTGGCTGCCCGTCGCCCTACGGCCGCTACGAGGACTCCTCCGTCGACGTCCCGTTCCCGCCGCCGATGCCCGAGCGCTCGGCGGCCGTGCCCGGCTACGCCGGCGGTGATGCCCGCATCCAGATGCTCGCGTCGGTGGCCAAGGCCGGCACCGACGACCGCGTGCTCCTCAAGGCCGACGTGCCCGACGACGACCCTCGCATCGCCACCTGGATCCGCACCTACGCGGGTGCCGCGTGGCACGAGCGCGAGGCCCACGAGATGTTCGGCATCGACTTCGACGGCAACGCCGACCTGCGCCACATCTACCTGCCGACCGAGTTCGAGGGCCACCCGCTCCGCAAGGAGTTCCCGCTCCTCGCCCGCGTCGTGAAGCCCTGGCCCGGGATCGTCGACGTGGAGCCGATGCCCGGCGAGGACCCCGAGCGACGAGGAAGCCACCGACGAGGGGGCCGACGCATGACGCTCACCGAGTCACAGCAGCTCGGCTACATCAACGCTCAGGCCGCCGACGGCCGGATCAACGTCGAGCTCGAGACCGACGACGGCATGGTGCTCAACATGGGGCCGCAGCACCCGGCCACCCACGGCACGCTCCGCCTCGTCGCCCGCCTCGACGGCGAGCAGGTCACCTCGGCCGACGTGATGTGCGGCTACATGCACCGCGGCTACGAGAAGCTCTGCGAGGTCCGGTCGTACCCGCAGGTCACCACGCTGATCAACCGCATCGACTGGCTCGGCAGCTTCGCCAACGAGGTGCCGTTCATCCTGGCCGCCGAGCAGCTCATGGAGGTCGAGGCCCCGCCGCGGGCCCAGTGGATCCGCACGATCCTCTTCGAGCTCTCCCGCATCGCCAACGTCAGCCTGTTCATCGGCGACCTGGCCCTGCAGCTCGGCGCCCAGACGCCGGCCTTCTACGCCTTCCGCGACCGCGAGTTCGTGCTGAACCAGATCGAGTCGGTCACCGGTGGTCGCTTCCACCCGAACTTCGACCGCATCGGCGGCCTCAAGGACGACCTCCCGAAGGGCTGGATCGCCGAGACCAAGGCCGCCATGGTGCGGCTCCGGGCCTTCTGCGACGAGATGGAGGGCCTCGTCTACGGCAACGAGATCTTCCAGACCCGCACCCGCGGCATCGGCATCATCCCGGCGCACGTGGCCCAGTCCTACGGGCTGTCCGGCGCCAACCTGCGCGGCTCGGGGGTCGACTGGGACCTGCGGCGCGACGCCAACGTCGGGCTCGCCTACGACCAGCTCGACTGGAAGGTCTGGACCCACCCCGACGGCGACAGCTTCTCGCGCTGCTGGGTGCGCCTCCAGGAGGTCCGGGAGGCCACCAAGATCGTCGACCAGCTCTGCGACGGCCTGCCGCCGGGGCCGATCATGGCCAAGGTCCCCCGCATCATCAAGGTGCCGGAGGGCGAGGCCTACGTGGCCACCGAGAACCCGCTCGGCGCCATGGGCTACTACGTCGTCTCCAAGGGCGACACCGGGCCCGTTCCGGGTGAAGATCCGCTCGGCCAGCTTCAACAACATCTCCATCGCGCCGTGGCTGCTGCAGGGCGTCTACGTGCCCGACATCATCACGATCCTCGCCAGCCTCTACTTCATCCTCGGGGACATCGACCGCTGATGGAGGCGCTTCTCTTCGGCATCGAGCTGTCCTACTGGCAGGCAGTCGCTCCTGCGCGTCCTCGGCGTGCTGGTGGCGGTGATCCTGCCCGCCGGCGGGTTCGTGTACGTGTTCCTGTTCAAGATGATGAGCTTCATGCAGAGCCGGCTCGGTCCCATGGAGGCCGGGCCCTACGGCTCGATCCAGCTCCTCGCCGAGGTGGGCAAGTTCCTCCAGAAGGAGGACATCGTCCCCGAGCGAGGCCGACCGGCGACTGTTCTTCATGGCCCCGTACATCGTGCTGGCCTCCACGTTCCTGCTCCTCGTGGTGATGCCCTTCGGGCCCGACGCCTACTTCGCCAACCTCGACACGGGCATCTTCCTGGCCCTCGGGCTGTCGTCGGTGTCGGTGATCGGCATCCTCATCGCCGGCTGGGCGTCGGCCAACAAGTACTCCCTCATCGGCGGCCTGCGGGCCGCCGGCCAGCTGATCGCCTACGAGCTGCCGATGGTGCTGGCCGTGGTCGGCGTGGTGATCCAGGCCGGGCACGCTGAACCTGCAGGGCATCGTGGCCGCCCAGCACCAGGGCGAGATCTTCGGGTTCGGCGGCATCGGCAACCCGTTCATCATCACGCAGATCGTCGGCTTCGTGATCTTCCTCATCGCCACCCAGGCCGAGCTCACCCAGACGCCGTTCGACATGCCGGTGGCCGAGTCGGAGATCGTCACCGGCTACATGACCGAGTACTCCGGCCTGCGCTTCCTCCTGTTCTTCATCGGCGAGTTCGCCACCGCTGGCGCCTTCGCCGCCATCGCCGCCACCCTGTTCCTCGGCGGCTGGGCCGTGCCGTTCGTCGACCTCGACGACAACGTCATGAACGTGGCCGGTCCGCTGGTGCTCTTCGCCAAGATGATGCTGGTCGGCTTCCTGATCTTCTGGGTCCGCTTCACGTACCCGCGGTTCCGCGAGGACCAGCTCCAGGCATTCGCCTGGAAGTTCCTCATCCCGATCTCACTGGTCAACATCCTGGCCACCATGGTCCTCAAGGTGGCCTTCTGATGCCCGAAGCATCCCCGGCCTGTTCACCGGTCTGACGATCACGTTGGGCGAGCTGCTCAAGACGCTGTTCCCCAAGCGGGGGATCAAGACGCTCATCCCGGCGCCGTCCACGGGCGCGTCACCGTGCAGTACCCCCACGAGAACGAGTCGCCCGCCCCGCGCGCCCGAGGCGTCATCGCGCTCAAGTCGGAGAACTGCACCGTCTGCATGCTCTGCTCCCGCAGCTGCCCCGACTGGTGCATCTACATCGAGGGCCACAAGACCAAGGCCCCGCCGCGGCGGCCCGGGGGCAAGGAGCGCACGGTCAGCGCGCTCGACCGCTTCGACATCGACTACGCGCTGTGCATGTACTGCGGGATCTGCGTCGAGGTGTGCCCGTTCGACGCGCTCGTTCTGGAGCCCGGAGTACGAGTACTCCGAGCCTCGCCTCTCCGACCTGCTCCACGACGAGGCCCGCCTCAACGAGTGGATGGAGACGGTGCCCGGACTTCGAGCCCTACGAGGCCGGCTCCGACGCCAAGGTCCGCAAGGTGCCGCGCTGATGGTCGCCCAGAACATCTTCTTCTACGCGATCGCCGCCGTGATCGTGTACAGCGGGCATCCGGGTGGTCACCATCGAACAACGTCGTGCACGCCGCCCTCCACCTGGTGGCGGTGCTGGCGTCGGTGGCGGCCCAGTACATCCTGCTGGCCGCCGAGTTCGTGGCCGCCACCCAGGTGCTCGTCTACATCGGCGCCATCGTCGTGCTGTTCCTCTTCGGCATCATGCTCACCCGGGCCAAGATCGGGCGCCGACCAGGACCTCACCAACAAGCACTGGCTGGGTGGGGCCGCCACCGCCCTGCTCCTGTTCGGGGTGATGGCCTACGCGCTTGCTCGACGAGTACGACTGGAGCGAGACCCCGCTGCCGGCCGACCCTCGGGTCATCACCGTCAACGGGTCCAACACCGCCACCGTGAGCGACTCGATCTTCTCCACCTACCTCGTGCCCGTTCGAGGTCGTGTCCGTCCTGCTGCTCGCCGCCCTGGTCGGCGCCATCGTCTGGCCAGGAAGGACTGATCGTGGACGACCTGCTCCTCAACCAGTTCCTCCTGCTCGGCGCCGTGCTCTTCTGCATCGGCGTCTACGGCGTGCTCGCCCGCCGCAACGCCGTGCTCGTGCTCATGTCGATCGAGCTCATCCTCAACGCCGTGAACATCAACCTGGTCGCCTTCGGCGCCCTGCACGGCGCGGTCGGCCGGCTCGGTGTTCGCCCTGTTCGTGATCGCCATCGCCGCTGCCGAGGTCGGCGTCGGCCTGGCCATCGTCCTGCTCATCTACCGCAACCGCAGGAGCGTCGACCTCGACGACCTGGCGGAGATGAAGGGCTGACGTGGCATGGGCTGGTTCCTCGAGCACGCGTGGCTGATCCCGCTCATCCCGGCGGCCTCGTTCTTCCTCATCCTGTTCTTCGGGAAGCGCCTGCCGAAGAAGGGCGCCGAGATCGGCATCGCCGCCCTGGCCGTCTGCTTCGCCATGGCGCTGGCCACCAACGTCCAGTGGCGCACCCACGTCAACGACGCCGAGCACAAGGCCGAGGCCTCCCACGAGGAGGGCGGCCACGCCGAGGACGGCGGCCACGGCGGCGAAGCGGCCACGGCGAGGAGGCACCCGTCGAGAGCGACGGCCACGGCGAAGAGGAGCACGGCCTCGCCGAGGGCGAGTCGGCGGCTGTCGGCCGTGCCCGCCGCCGAGGAGGAGCACCTCGAGTTCGACGTCGAGCCCGTCCACGAGACCTGGACCTGGTGGTCGAACGGCGACGTCGAGTTCACCGTCGGCATGCTCCTCGACGGACCCGGCGTGATGATGCTCTTCGTCGTCACCCTGATCTCGCTGCTGGTGCACATCTACAGCACCGACTACGTCGGCGGTGACCGCCGCTACACCCACTACTTCGCCTTCCTGTCCCTGTTCAGCGCCTCGATGCTCGGCCTGATCATGAGCGAGAACACCCTGCAGCTCCTCACCTGCTGGGAGCTGGTGGGCCTCTGCTCCTTCGCGCTCATCGGTCACTGGTGGGAGGAGAAGCCGAACTCCGACGCCGCCCTGAAGGCCTTCATCACCAACCGCGTCGGCGACGTCGGGCTGATCTGCGGCGTGATCGTCCTGTTCTTCGGCGCCGGCCAGACCTTCGACATCCTCACCATCAACGAGATGGCCGTCAACGGCGAGATCAGCCACCTCGTGCTCCTGGTCGGGTCGTGCTCGCTGATGGCCGCGGTGATGTCGAAGTCCGGCCAGTTCGTCCTGCACACCTGGCTGCCCGACGCCATGGCCGGCCCCACCCCGGTGTCCGCCCTCATCCACGCCGCCACCATGGTCGTGGCCGGCATCTTCATGGTCGCCCGCCTCTACGGGGTGTTCTTCCAGGGCCTGTCGATCGGCACCTCGAGCGTCAACCTGCTGGCGGTGGTCGGCGGCCTCACCGTCATCGGCGGGGCCGGCCTGGCCTTCGTGCAGAGCGACATCAAGAAGGTGCTCGCCTACTCCACGGTCTCCCAGCTCGGCTACATGGCCATGGCCCTCGGCGTCGGGGCCTGGACGGCGGCCCTGTTCCACCTCTTCACCCACGCCATGTTCAAGGCGGGCCTGTTCCTCGGGTCCGGATCGGTCGCCCACTCGGTGCACTCCTTCGACATGAAGGAGCACATGGGCGGCATGAAGCGGTTCATGCCGAAGACCTACGGGACGTTCGTGATCTGCACCGGTGCCCTCATCGGGCTGTTCCCGCTGGCCGGGTTCTGGTCCAAGGACGAGATCCTGGCCGGCGCCGAGCAGCTCGGCGGGACCGGGAGCTACACCGCCTTCTTGGTGGTGGGCATCCTCGGCGCCCTCATGACGGCCGCCTACATGACCCGCTGCGTCTACCTCACCTTCCACGGCGAGCCGCGCGGCCACGCGGCCGACGTGGAGCACCCGCCGCACGAGTCGGGCCCTCGCATCGTGGTGCCCGCTCTACATCCTCAGCGGCCTGGCCATCGTGGCCGGCTTCGCCAACCTGCCCAACAGCGGGGCGCTCTCCTGGGTGCCCGACGGGCTGGGCCCTGCGCTTCGAGCACTACTACGAGCCCAAGGGCGCCTACTTCCCGGCCGTGCTCGACACCTTCAGCCACCCCGAGTTCAGCCTCGGCATCGCGGTGCGTCTCCACCGTGGTCGGCCTGGTCGGCATCGGACTGGCCTACGCCTGGTACTTCCGCGGCCTCGGCCCCCACGGCATCACCGAGCGCAACAGGGTGGCTCGGGCCGGCCACCGGTTCCTGGTGGAGAAGTACTACCTCGACCGGCTCTACACCGACATCATCGTCGGGGCCGTGAAGGGCCCGATCGCCCGGGCTGCCTACTGGTTCAACCAGAAGGGCATCGACGGGGTCATCAACGGCGCCGGCACCAGCCGCGGTGCGCGGCGGTCGCTTCGTCTACGACAAGATCGACCAAGGCGTCGTCGACACCATCGTCAACGGCTCCGGCGCCGCCGCCGGAGGCAGCGGGCAGGGCCTGCGCCAGATCCAGACCGGGCGCGTGCAGCAGTACGCCGCCCTCCTCTTCGCCGCCACCGCCGTGCTGGCCGGCGTCTTCATCATCGTCATCTAAAGGGAACCAGGACCGAACAGGACCATGGACAACAACGACTTCCTCACCAGCTGGGGCCTCAGCCTGATGGTGTTCCTGCCGCTGGCCGGCGCCCTCGTGATGATGCTGATCCCCAAGGTCGAGGAGCAGCTCCTCAAGGTGGTGGCCCTCGGGTCGAGCCTGGCCTCGGCCGCCGTCGGCGTCGGCCGTGCTGGCCGACTTCGACTACGACAACGCCGACAAGCTGCAGTTCGTCGTCAACAAGTCGTGGATCGAGGTCATCAGCTCCCGCTACATCGTGGGGATCGACGGGCTCTCGGTGCCCGCTGGTCGCCCTCACCCTGCTCATCACGCCGCTGGTGATCATCTACAGCTGGAACCACTTCCCCGACACCGCACAACCCCAAGGCGTTCCTGATCCTGATCCTGGTGCTGCACACCGGCATGCTCGGGAGCTTCGTCGCCCAGGACCTCATCCTGTTCTTCGTCTTCTTCGAGGTCGTGCTGCTGCCGATGTACTTCATGATCGGCGTGTGGGGCGGCGAGGAGCGCCAGTACGCCTCCATCAAGTTCTTCCTCTACACGCTGTTCGGGTCGGCGCTCATGATCGTGAGCTTCCTCGCGGTGTTCTTCGTGACCGGCGGCGAGAGCTTCTCCATGGTCGACCTGGCCCAGGGGGTGGCCGATCGCAACGCGGCCGGCGACCTCGCGCTCTCGCACCCAGGTCCTCATCTTCGGCGGCATGTTCATGGGCTTCGGCATCAAGGTGCCGATGTTCCCGTTCCACACCTGGCTGCCCGACGCCCACACCCAGGCCCCCACCCAGGGCTCGGTGATCCTGGCTGCCGTGCTCCTGAAGCTGGGCACCTACGGGTTCATCCGGGTGGCGCTGTTCATCCTCCCCGAGGCGGCCGTCGAGTGGGCGCCCTGGATCGGCCTGCTGGCCGTGGTCGGCATCATCTACGGCGCCCTCGGCTGCCTGGCCCAGACCGACATGAAGCGGCTGATCGCCTTCTCGTCGGTGGCCCACATGGGCTTCGTGATGCTCGGCATCGCCACCCTCACCGACTTCGGCCTCAACGCCGCCGTCTTCGGCATGGTCGCCCACGGCCTCATCACCGGCATGCTCTTCTTCGTGGCCGGCTCGGTGAAGGAGCGGTTCCACACCCTCGAGATCAAGCGGCTCGGCGGGCTCCTGCTGCAGGCGCCCCGCCTGGGCTGGATCCTCGGCTTCTGCACCATGGCCTCGCTCGGCCTGCCCGGCCTGGCCGGCTTCTGGGGCGAGTTCCCGGCCATCCTCTCCGCCTACAACCCGGGTGCCGGGCTGCCCTGAGGAGACCTTCCGCACCTACATGGTGATCGCCGCCGTCGGCACCGTCCTGGCGGCCGGGTACCTGCTCTGGCTCTTCCAGCGCACGGCCTTCGGCGACGCCCAGCCGAGGAGTTCGCCGACGAGGACATCCACGACGTGCACGTCACCGAGTGGATCGCCTGGCTGCCGCTGCTCGCGCTGATCCTGGTGCTCGGCGTCTACCCGAACCTCATCTTCCAGGTCACCGACCCGGCGATGGCCGCCATGGGCGAGACCTTCCAGGCGCTGGGCCAGTAGCCGACCGTGCTGGCCTCCCTCCTGCAACAGGGGACCCCGTTCCTCCGACCGGCGGTCGACTTCCACGCCTTCGCGCCGGAGATCGTCCTGGTCGGTGCGATCGTGGCGGTGCTCCTGGCCGACCTGCTTCACCCCGGAGAGCGCTCGCGGCATCGTGCCCTCGATCGCCGGCATCGGCCTGCTCGCCGCACTGGTCCCCGTGCTCACGCTCGCCGTCGACGGCGTCGACCGGATCCTGTTCGACGGCGCCTACTCCGTCGACAACTTCTCGCTGGTGCTCAAGGCCCTGTTCCTCGCTAGCGGGCTACGTGGTGGTGCTCCTGTCCACCAACTACATCGCCGAGGGCGACTACGCCGAGGGCGAGTACTACTTCCTGCTGCTGTCGTCGATCCTCGGCATGACCGTGATGGCGTCGTCGCGCGACCTGGTGTCGATCTTCGTGGCCCTCGAGCTGCTGTCGATCCCCGCCTACATGCTGGCCGGCTGGCGCAAGCGCGACCTCCACGGCAACGAGGCGGGCGTGAAGTACTACCTGATGGGCGTGTTCGCGTCGGCGGTGATGCTCTACGGGATGTCGCTGCTCTACGGGTTCACCGGCAGCACCCTGCTCACCGACATCGGGGCCGCCATCGCCCGTCCCGACACCACCCCCTTCATCACCCTCGGGATCGTCCTGGTCGTGATCGGGTTCGCGTTCAAGGTGTCGGCGGTGCCGTTCCACACGTGGGCCCCCGACACCTACGAGGGCGCCCCCACGCCGATCACCGCCTTCCTGGCCGTGAGCTCGAAGACGGCCGGGTTCGTCGCGCTCCTGCAGCTCATCCTCATCGCCTTCGCCGCCCGCCCCGACGTGGTGGAGCCGCTGATGTGGGTGCTGGCCGCCCTCACGATGACGGTCGGCAACCTCATCGCGCTGCGCCAGACCAACATCGTGCGCCTGCTCGCCTACTCCGGCGTGGCCCAGGCCGGGTTCATGCTGGCGCCCCTCGCGGTGGTGGGCAGCAACCCCATCGGCGCCGGTCGGGCCGTCATCACCTACCTGCTGATCTACGCCGCCATGAACCTCGGCGCCTTCGCAGTGGTGCTGGCCGTGGCTCGCAAGACCCGCAGCGCCGAGATCGAGACGCTGGGGTGGCCTGTTCGAGTACGCCCCCGGCCTCACGGTGCTCATGTCGCTGTTCCTCTTCAGCCTGGCCGGGCATCCCGCCGCTCGGAGGGTGGCTGGCCAAGTTCGTGGTGTTCCGGGCGCTCCTGCAGCCCGACGCCACGGCCGCCGGCGTGGCCCTGGCGGTGGTCGTCGCCGTCAACTCGGTGATCGCGCTCTACTACTACGCCAACATCGCCAAGGAGATGTGGATGAAGCCCGTCCCCGACGGCGACACCGCACCGGTGCGGGTGCCCGTTCTCCCTCTCGGCCGCCCTCACCATCTCCATCGTGATCACGGTCGCCTTCGGCGTGAGCAACCTGGCCACCCGCTTCGGCGACCTGGCCCTGTTCATCCCGCAGTAGCCCTGCTGTCCGGCGCCCCGCTGTGCTTGGATGCGGCCGTGGCGAGGAGACGACCGTGACGCCGGCCGAGGCCGAGGTGCGGGCCGCCATCGCCCGGCGCGGACCGCTCCCCTTCGACCAGGTGGTGGAGCTGGCCCTCTACGGGCCCAGCGGCTTCTACACCGGGGGCGGACGGGCGGGCCGGCGAGGCGACTTCCTCACCAGCCCCGAGGTGGGCTTCCTCTTCGGGGCGGTGGTGGCCCGGGCGCTCGACCGGTGGTGGGACGAGCTTGGGCGTCCGGCCACCTTCACCGTGGTCGAGGTGGGGGCGGGGCCCGGTGCCCTGGCCCGATCGGTGCTGGCGGCGGAGCCCGCCTGCGCGCCCGCTCTCCGCTATGCCCTGGTCGAGCGCTCGCCTGCCCAGCGGAGCGCCCACCGCACCCACCTCGCCATCGAGGCACCGGAGGCCGCCTTCGCCGGGGTCCAGCCCCCTGCTGGCGAGGACGATGCCCTCCCGCCCCCTCCGCCCGCCGGCCCCATCGTCGTCAGCCTGGCCGGCGTCCCCCGGGTGAGCGGGCCCTGCGTGGTCCTCGCAAACGAGCTCCTCGACAACCTGCCCTTCGGTCTCCACGAGCGCACCGCCGACGGCTGGGCTGAGGTCCGCGTCGGGCTGCACGAGGACCGGCTGGTCGAGGAGCTCGCCCCGCTTCCCGGCGAGCCGGCCACCGCGGCCCGGATCGGGGCCCGCCGCCCGGTGATGCCAGCGGCGGCCGCATGGGTGCACGATGCACTGGAGCTGGCCGGACCCGGTGGCCGGGTGGTCGCCGTCGACTACGCCTCGACCACCGAGGCCATGGTCCAACGACCTTGGACGGACTGGGTCCGCACCTACCGAGGGCACCACCGAGGCGCACCCCCGCTGGAGGCCCTCGGCGAGCAGGACATCACCTGCGAGGTGGCCATGGATCAGCTTCCGCGACCGAGCCAGAACACCGCCCAGGCCGACTGGCTCCGAGCCCACGGCATCGACGATCTGGTCGAGGCCGCTCGCGCCACCTGGCGGAAGCGGGCCTCCATCGGCGACCTGGAGGCGGTCCGAGCCCGCAGCCGCGCCTCCGAGGCCGACGCTCTCCTCGACCCCACCGGCCTCGGCGCCTTCCGCGTCCTCGAGTGGCTCCCCCCACCCCGCTGACGTCGGGGGCATGAGGGGCCGCTGAGCGACACCCCATGCCCCCAACCTCCTTCGGGGGGGGACTCGGCGGAGTCGGCCGTGGGATCGGGTCGCGGCCACCCGCGTAGGGTGGGCTCGCTTTCGCGCACGAGACACAGGGGGACCAGCCAGATGGCCGACGAGCAGCCGACGGGCGCCGCGATCGAGGACTACCTCGTGGAGGACCGCACCTTCCCGCCGCCGGAGGCCTTCAAGAAGGACACCCTCGCCGCCTCGCCGTTCCTCTACGACCAGGCCGACGAGGACTGGCAGGGCTTCTGGGCGCAGCAGGCGGCCGAGCTCCTCGACTGGGACCAGGAGTGGCACACCATCCTGGAGTGGGACCTGCCCTTCGCGAAGTGGTTCGTGGGCGGCAGGCTCAACGTGTGCCACAACGCCGTCGACCGGCACGTCCTGGCGGGACGGGGCGACAAGGTGGCCTTCCACTGGGAGGGGGAGCCCGGGGACACCCGGACCATCACCTACGCCGACCTCCACGGGGACGTGCAGCGGTTCGCCAACGTGCTCAAGGGCCTCGGTGTGGCCAAGGGCGATCGGGTGTGCATCTACATGCCCATGATCCCGGAGCTGCCGGTGGCCATGCTGGCGTGCGCCCGCATCGGCGCCCCCCACTCCGTGGTGTTCGGCGGGTTCAGCCCCGACTCCCTGATCGACCGCATCAACGATGCCGAGTGCACCGTCGTCGTCACCGCCGACGGCGGGAACCGACGGGGCGCCCCATCGCTCCTCAAGCCGAACGTCGACGCCGCCCTCGCGTCGACGCCGAGCGTGCGGCACACCGTCGTGGTCAAGCGGGTCGACGAGCCGGTCGAGATGGTGGACGGTCGCGACCACTGGTGGCACGACCTGATGGCCGAGGCCGAGGACGAGTGCCCGTGCGAGCCGATGGACAGCGAAGACCTGCTGTACCTCCTCTACACCTCGGGCACGACGGCCAAGCCGAAGGGCATCATGCACACCACGGGGGGCTACCTCACCCAGGTGGCCTTCACGCACAAGTACGTCTTCGACCTCCACCCCGACACCGACGTGTACTGGTGCGCAGCCGACATCGGCTGGGTGACCGGCCACAGCTACATCGTCTACGGGCCCCTCACCAACGGGGCCACCTCTGTCATGTACGAGGGCACCCCCGACACGCCGGGTCGCGACCGGCTCTGGGACATCGCCGAGCGCTACGGCGTCACCATCCTCTACACCGCTCCCACGGCCATCCGGACCTTCATGAAGTGGGGCACCGAGGAGCCGGCGGCGCACGACCTCTCCAAGCTGCGGCTGCTCGGGAGCGTGGGCGAGCCCATCAACCCCGAGGCCTGGATGTGGTACCACGAGCACATCGGTGGGGGTCGGTGCCCGGTGGTCGACACCTGGTGGCAGACGGAGACCGGCGCGATCATGATCAGCCCGCTGCCGGGCGCCACCACCCTGAAGCCGGGATCGGCCACCTTCCCGCTCCCCGGCATCGCGGCCGAGGTTGTCGACGACCAGGGCGTCCGGGTGGAGCGGGGGGGTGGCTACCTCACCTTGACCCGGCCATGGCCGTCGATGCTCCGCGGCATCTATGGCGACCCGGACCGCTACCGGGAGACCTACTGGAGCCGCTTCCCCGATCGCTACTTCGCCGGCGACGGGTGCAAGCTCGACGACGATGGCTACCTCTGGCTCCTGGGCCGGGTCGACGACGTGATGAACGTGTCGGGTCACCGCATCTCCACCACCGAGGTGGAGAGCGCCCTGGTCGATCACCCCGCAGTGGCCGAGGCGGCGGTGGTGGGTGCCAACGACAGCGTCACCGGGCAGGCCATCATGGCGTACGTGATCGCACGCGGCACCCACACCACCAGCCCGGAGCTGGGGGAGGAGGTCCGCCAGCACGTGGCCACCAAGCTCGGGACCCATCGCCCGCCCCAAGACGGTCATCTTCACCGACGAGCTGCCCAAGACCCGGTCCGGGAAGATCATGCGTCGCCTGCTTCGCGACGTTGCCGAGGGCCGTTCGCTGGGCGACACCACCACCCTGGCCGACCCAGCGGTGGTGGAGGAGATCAAGCGGCGGGCGGCTGAGTCACCCACCGAGGAGTGAGGTTGGTCACCGGGTCGCCGCGCCTGCCCCATGCTGACGGAGACCCCCGGCCACTGGCGGTGGCGGGACGGGCCGGTCGCTCCTGGAGCGGCCGTGGTGTTCGACATGGACGGCGTGCTCGTCTGACGCCGCCGGCCGCCAGCACCACCTGGAGCGTCCGCGGCGCGACTGGGACGCCTTCTTCGCGGCAGTGGGGGAGGACCCGGTGATCGCGGAGACGGCACGCCTCCTGGAGGTGCTCGACCCTGAGCTCTGCATCGTGCTGCTGACGGCCCGACCCATCCGAGTGCAGCCCCAGACCCTGGCGTGGCTGGTCCAGCACCAGCTGCGGTGGGATCTCCTCGTGATGCGAGAGTGGGGCGACCACGGGACCTCCAGCGACTTCAAGCGGTCGACCGTGCGCGAGCTGCGCGCATCGCGGCGTCGACGTCCGCCTGGCCTTCGAGGACGATCGCCGCAACGTCGACATGTTCCACCGGGAAGGCGTGCCGTGCGTCTACATCCACTCGGGGTACTACGAGTGATCACCCTCGACGAGGGCCGCCCGGACGGCCTCGAGGAACGTCTCCTCCTCCATCGGCTTGGCGACCACCGCGCGACAGCCCAGAGCCAGCATCCGCTTGACCCGTTGGGGGCTGGCGGCAGCGGTGGCCATGATGATCGGGATGTGGCGCAGGTCCGGGTCAGCCTGGAGCTTCTCCACCAGCTCGTCGCCAGTGAGCAGCGGCATGAGAGCGTCGGTGACCACCAGGTCGGGGTGGGTGGAGCGGATCAGGTCGAGGCCAGCGACGCCGTCGCCCGCCACCTGCACCGTGAACCCGGCGTCCTCCAACCAGAAGGCGACCAGGCGCTGGACGGCCGGTTCGTCCTCCACGTAGATAACGGTCTTTGCGGCCTTCGCACCCATCAGGTCGCCAGTCTGCCCGGCCGTGGGGTGGGCCGGTGGCAGGAGACCCATCGGTGGAGGCCGAACCCATCGTGATGGCCCGATCCCCCCGCCGTGCGTCTGCGTCGCCGCTCGTCGCGGCCGCGTCGGTGGCGGCGGTCGGGCTGGCCCCTGCGGGGCGGGCGCAGGTCCCGCCGCTGGTGGGCTCGACCACATCGACGACGACGGCGGCCGCTGCTTCCACCCCCACATCGGAGCCGCCGTCGGGATCTGACCTGTCGAAGGGGGCCGACCGAGGCGCCCGCCGGTGCCAAGGACGCCCAGGGCGATGGCACCGCCGCCCCGATCGGCGGCATCGTGGTGCCCCCGGAGGCCCGGCGCATCATCGCCTCGGTGCGCCGCAGCGGCGCCAGCGACAACAGCGGGCTCATCGCCGCGCCTCACCGAGCTGCAGGCCCTCGGGCTCTCCGAGGCGGAGGCGCTCCGGGTGGGCCTGGGCCGGTTCCCGATCGCCGGACCGGCTCGCTACAGCCACGACTGGCTCTTCCCTCGCTACGGACCCGGGTTCCGGTTCCACCTCGGCACGGACGTGTTCGCCGCCCAGGGCACACCGGTCCGGGCCCCGGTGGACGGGGTGGCCCGCAGCGCCAACGGCGGTCTCGGGGGCCTGACCGTGAAGGTCCACATGCCGGACGGCACCTACTTCTACCTGGCCCACCTTTCGGGTCTGGCGCCGGGGTTCGTCGATGGGATGCGGGTGGCCACCGGCGACGTCGTGGGCTACGTCGGAGACTCCGGGAACGCTCGGGGCGGCGCTCCCCACCTGCACATCGGGATCTACCCCAACGGCGGCCCGCCCATCGACCCCAAGCCGATCCTCGACCAGTTCCTGACCGAAGCGCAGACCCGACTGCCGGCGGTCATCGAGGCCTACCGGCGATCGCGTCCGGCGGTGGCGGCGCCCGCCGAGGGCGAACGGGTGACCATCTCGCAGGAGGAGGCTCTGCTGCGCCCGATGCTGGGCACCGACCTCGTCCACCGCATCACCGGCGGGGCACGGGCCTGGCCCGTCGAGGTCCTCTACGCCGCCGGCGCCAGCGCCGTCACCGGGCCCCGCCTGGTCGTCGACGTGGCCGTCGACGACATCGTGGCCCGCATCGACTGGAAGGCGCGAGCGGCGATCTCCGGCGGGTAGGGCTCAGTCCCGGAAGTTGGTGAACTGGAGCGGGATCCCGAAGTCGTGGTCCTTCAGGTCGGCGATCACCGCCTGCAGGTCGTCGCGCTTCTTCCCCGTGACCCGCAGCTGCTCGCCCTGGACCTGCGACTGCACGCCCTTGCGCCCCATGGCCTTGATGTGCTTGTTGAGGTCGGTGGCCTTCTCGCGTGAGATGCCCGCCACCAGCTTCACCACCTGGCGGGCGGTGGCCCCTGAAGCTTCCTCCACCTTCTGGTAGTCGAGGGCCTTCAGGGAGACCTTCCGCTTCACCAGCTTCTCCTCCAGCACCTGCCGCAGAGCAGCAAGCCGGTCCTCGCTCGAGGAGTGCAGCTTGATCTCCGTGGGCGTCAGCTCCACGCTGCTGTCGGTGCCCTTGAAGTCGTAGCGAGTGGCGATCTCGCGGACCACCTGGTCGACCGCGTTGCGGATCTCCTGCTGGTCGATCTCGGAGACGACGTCGAAGCTCGGCATGACCGGGAACGCTACCCGCCGCTATCGTCGTCGGCCCTGGGTCCGTGCCCGAGTGGCCAAAGGGAACTGGCTGTAAACCAGTCGGCATAGCCTACGGAGGTTCGAATCCTTCCGGGCCCACGCGAGATGCCCCGCTCCGGCGGGGCATCGTCGCGTCGGGGTCAGCCGTCGCCCAGCGCCTGGCGCAGGAACGCCAGCTGCAGCAGCAGCAGGTTCTCGGCCACGTCCTCCTGCGACGCCATGTGGGTGACCCCGGTCAGCGGGAGCACCTGGTGGGGTCGGCCGGCCGCCAGCAGGGCCGACGGAGAGCTGCAGGGTGTGGGCGCTGACGACGTTGTCGTCGGCCAGCCCGTGGATCAAGAGGAGCGGTCGTTGGAGCGCGGCCGCCTCGTCCAGGATCGAGCTCTGGGCGTACGCGTCGGCGTCGGTGTCCGGCTGGCCCAGGTAGCGCTCGGTGTAGAAGGTGTCGTAGAGGGCCCAGTCGGTCACCGGTGCGCCGGCGATGGCGGCGTGCACCACGTCGGGTCGCCGGAGGACGGCCAGGGCCGCCAGGTAGCCGCCGAAGCTCCACCCGCGGATGGCCACGCGCGAGAGGTCCAGGCGAGGCTCCTCCTCCGCCAGGGCTGTGAGGGCGTCGAGCTGGTCCTCCAGCACGGGGCCGGCCAGGTCGCGGTGGACGGCCCGCTCCCAGTCGGCCCCCCGACCCGGGGTGCCTCGTCCGTCCACCACCACCACGGCGAAGCCCTGGTCGGCGAACCACTGTGAGGTGAGGTGGGCGGCCTGCGCCCGTACCACCCGCTGGGCGTGCGGGCCGCCGTAGGGGTCGAGCAGCACCGGGAGACGGGTGTCAGACGGGCAGTCCGCCGGCAGCAGCACGGCGGTGGGGAGGCGTCGAGCGCCCACGTGGCGGATGTCGACCCGGGGCGCCACGAGGGGGACGGCGGCACTGGAGGCGACGGTGGGCCCGCCCAGCACCTGCGTGGAGGTGCCCACCTCCTCCAGCGACATCCGCCGGATCACGACGGTGGGTCCGCCGCCGGCGGCCCCGTGCATGCCGTCACCGGCCGTAAGCCGGTCCAGGCCGCTGTCCGACCACCGCCACACGTCGACGGCGGTGGCGTCGTCGACGGCGTTGGCCGAGACCAGGACGTCGTCGGCGCCGACGTGGACCACGCCCCGCACGTTGAGGTCCTCGGGGGTGACAGGCTGGCCATCGACCACCAGCCGACGGGTGACGTCGTCCGTGCCCACCACCAGCCGCCCGTCGGCCAGCCGGGCCGGGGTGCCGGAGAGCCGCTCCACCCAGGCGTCGTCTCGGTCGGCCCAGACCACCTCGGTGCGCCCGCTGGTCGGGTGCACCGACAGCACCTCGAGGGCCGCCTGGTCGCGGGTGATCACCGTGATCATCGGCCCGTGGTCGTCCCAAGAGGCGGCGGCCAGGTACGGCCACGTCGCCCGGTCCCAGATCACCTCGATCTGCGTCCCGCCGAGGGTGACGATCCACACGCTCGACATCGGAGTTGTCGGCGCCGGCCGCCGGGTAGCGGACCTCGGTCGGCGGCCGCTGCGGGACGGGCCGGGTCGGCGATCCACCAGCGTGCCACCGGCGCGTCGTCGACGCGGGCCACCAGCAGGGCCGACCCGTCGGGCGACCACCAGTAGCCGCGGTAGCGGTCCATCTCCTCGGCGGCCACGAACTCGGCCACCGCCCAGCGCACGTCCGGGTCGTCGTCCCCGGCCACCAGCCGCGCTGAGCCGGGTCGTCGAGCTCGGCCACCCAGAGGGCCCGCCCGTCCACCCATGCCACCCGGTGGCCAGTGGGATCGGGGCGGGGGTCGATCACGGTGGAGGGGGTGGCCACACAGCGGGCCGTCCCGTCCACGAGGTCGGCCACCACCAGCTGTCCGGCCAGGGCCATGGCAGCCACCCGGTGGCCGTCGTCGGTGGCGTAGGCGGTGATCCCGGCCGCGCTCTCCCGCGCTCGTTCCCGTCGGGCCTGCTCCTCGGGGGGTAGATCCGCCTGGCCGTCGAGGAGCTGCGCTGGGTCGGCCACCACCCGCTCGGCCCCGTCGGGCAGGTCGAGCGCCCAGAGGGAGGTGACGGGGTCCTCCGGGCCACCCGAGCGCAGGAAGGCCAGTCGGTCGCCGTCGGGCGACACCGTGACGTCCCGGGGGGCGCCCAGGGTGAACCGCTGCGTGCGGGCGCTCTGGCGGGGGAAGGTGTCAGGCATCACAGCATCCTCTGCATCAGGACCACGTCGAGCCAACGGTTGAACTTGCGGCCCACCTCGCGCTCGGTGCCGACCACCTCGAAGCCGCAGGCGGGTGGAGGCCGATCGAGGCGTCGTGACCCCCGACGATGCGGGCGATGCACGCGTGGAACCCGTGGGCGGTGGCGATGGCCAGCAGCTCGGTC
This sequence comes from uncultured Microthrixaceae bacterium, assembly GCA_963795165.1. GTDB lineage: Bacteria > Actinomycetota > Acidimicrobiia > Acidimicrobiales > VFJN01 > VFJN01. The sequence continues at coordinate 2,642,651 of CAWCGT010000001.1, forward strand.
AGCAGCGCCCGGCCGATCGCCCTGGCCGTGGTGGTCGCGGTGCACGTACACCGAGTCCTCCACGGTGGTGGCGTACGCCGGTCGGTCTCGCCAGGGCGACAGCGAGCCGAAGCCGCACACGGCACCGTCGAGGCACGGCCACCAGCACGGCCCGGGCCCCCGATCGCTCCTCCTGCCACGCCCGCTGGTCCTCGAGCGAGCGGGGCACGAGGTCGAAGGTGGCCGTGGAGGTGAGCACCTCGAGGTTGTAGATCGTCGCGGATGGCCTCGGCGTCGTCGAGCGTCGCCAGCCGCAGCTCCATCGGCGCAACCTAGCCAAGCGGCCGTCTCCAGGCGTGGAGCGGAGGGCGGCTGGCGCAGGGCTCGAGGGAGATCTCGGTGGCGCGGGAGGGGCGGTCGTCGTGCTCGGGAGCCGGCTCGACGACGGCCACCTCGCCGGTCAGGGCCTCGAGCCGCGCCCAGGACGCCACGTCCTCGTCCTCGGTGAGGAACACGATCTGCGGCTCTCCGGCCGAACGGCCGAGGAGCTCCAGGAGCAGCGGCTTGACCGAGGGGTCGAGCTGCTGGAAGGGATCGTCGAGCAGCAAGGGCACGCCCTCGCCAGCCACCGACCGGACCTCGGCCAGCCGGCTCACCAGCACGTGGGCGAGGTCGCCGGTGACGTCCTCGGTCACCTCGGGGGGTGCGGAGACAGCGAGCCGAGCACGTCGACCTCGCGGCGCAGCCGGGCCGACGCCTCGATCTCCTCGCGGTTGGCCAAGGCCCAGTCGACCGGGATGTCACCGGCCAGCTGCTGCCAGTCGCCCAGCGCCAGGCGCCGCGCCCCGGCCACGTCCATGAGCGCCTTGCGGCTCTTGTCGTTGGCCAGGAGCCCGTTGACCCGCTGGAGCTGGAACCCCAGGTAGCTGTTGGCCCCGGCTTCGGCGAGCGCCCGCTCCTCGGCCTTGGCGGCCCGTTCGACGTTGGCCCGGGCGAGGAGCGAGGCGACCACGCTGGCCGCCGCCACCGCCGCGAAGAGCAGCCGACGGTGCCGGCACGAGCATGGAGCCGGGGATGGCGGCCAGAGCGCGAGACGCCACCGATCCAGAACGTGCGCTTGCCGGAGTGCTCTCGAGGTGATCGGCCGCCCGCTCCAGGGCGATGTGGCGGGCCTCGACCTCGTCGATCATGGCGGCGTCCTCGGGAGCCGAACCGATGGCCTCCGCCTCGGTGGTCAGGTCGCCCTCGGCGCTGCTGCAGCGGCCTCTGCGGCTGACCACACCCGTCGCTGGTCGAGGCCGGCGAGCACCTCGACGGCCTGGCCTCGGTGGCTGCTGGCGGCTAGGTCGGCAGCGCCGAAGCGCATGACCTGTCGGGCCGACTCGGGAGTCGAGGCCGAGGGCGTGCGAGCAGGTTGCAGTCGCCGTCGGCGCCCGCGAACTCGGCGGTGACGTCGGCGGCTCGGTCGACGTCGACGATGCGGTGACGACCGGCCGGGGGCGGAACACGGCCAGGTGCCGGCCGCTGCGCTCCTCGAGCTCGACGTGGACGCCCGGGCGGCTGCCGCCGAGCGCGCCGAGCAGCTCGCCGACGAGGCTCTCCCGCTCGACCCGGCCCATGCCGGCGACGACGGTCAGCCGGGGGTGCAGGTCGAGGGTCAGGGTGTTGTCCCCTGCCTCGATCACCAGCCGTTCCACGCGCATGAGCAGATCGGCCGCCCGCTCGGCCGATCTGAAGCGATTTCATGGGCCGAACGGCCTCACGGACCGTCGGAAGGGGACAGATGGCCGAGGAGCGGCCGCGCCGTCCGACGCCGGGGACGCCATTGGAGCGCGTCGGCGGCGACCTGTAGTCTCGCGGGTCGCTCCACCCTCGGGTGGGGCGGTTTCGCAGGCGCCCTCTTAGCTCAGTCGGTAGAGCACTTCCATGGTAAGGAAGGGGTCGTGGGTTCAATCCCCACAGAGGGCTCGGTCCAGCGCACGTCGAGGCGGCGTAGCTCAGTTGGTTAGAGCACTCGGCTCATAATCGAGTTGTCCCCGGTTCGAGTCCGGCCGCCGCCACCAAGCGCACCGCCCCCAACAGTCAACGCAGAGAGAAGAGAGCAAGGCCATGGCCAAGGAGAAGTTCGAGCGGAACAAGCCGCACCTGAACGTCGGGACGATGGGTCACATCGACCATGGGAAGACGACGTTGACGGCGGCGATCACGAAGATGTTGGCGGAGGCGAACGGGAACGTTCAGGTGACGGCGTTCGATCAGATCGACAAGGCGCCGGAGGAGAAGCAGCGGGGGATCACGATCAACATCTCGCATGTGGAGTATGAGACGGACGAACCGTCATTACGCGCATGTGGATATGCCGGGGCATGCGGATTACATCAAGAACATGATCACGGGTGCGGCGCAGGTGGATGGGGCGATCCTGGTGGTGGCGGCCACGGATGGTCCGATGCCGCAGACGCGTGAGCATGTGTTGTTGGCTCGTCAGGTGGGTGTGCCGTCGATCGTGGTGGCGTTGAACAAGGTCGACATGGTCGATGACGAGGAGCTGTTGGAGCTGGTGGAGCTCGAGGTTCGGGAGCTGTTGACCGAGTACGAGTTCCCGGGTGATGACACGCCGATGGTGCGGGTGTCGGCGTTGAAGGCGTTGGAGGGTGATGCGGACGCGGCGGCGCAGGTGTTGGAGTTGATGGAGGCGGTGGATGCGTTCGTGCCGGAGCCGGAGCGTGATCTGGACAAGCCGTTCTTGATGCCGATCGAGGATGTGTTCTCGATCACGGGTCGGGGGACGGTGGTGACCGGGCAAGGTGGAGCAGGGTGTCGATCCACACGGGTGATGAGATCGAGATCGTGGGGATCCGTCCGACGCAGAAGACGACGTGCACGGGTGTGGAGATGTTCCGCAAGCTGCTCGATCAGGGCCAGGCGGGCGACAACATCGGTGCGTTGTTGCGGGGGACGAAGAAGGAGGAGGTGGAGCGGGGTCAGGTGCTGTGCAAGCCGGGCTCGATCACGCCGCACACCGAGTTCGAGGGTCAGGTGTACGTGTTGACGAAGGAGGAGGGTGGTCGTCACAAGCCGTTCTTCACGAACTATCGGCCGCAGTTCTTCTTCCGGACGACGGACATCACGGGGACGATCGCGTTGCCGGAGGGCACGGAGATGTGCATGCCGGGTGACAACACGGCGATGAACGTGGAGCTGATCCACCCGATCGCCATGGACGAGGGTCTGCGGTTCGCCATCCGCGAGGGTGGCCGCACCGTCGGCGCCGGCCGCGTCACCAAGATCATCAAGTAGAGGACGAGAGCAGCCATGGCCAAGGCCAACGAGAAGCGCATCGCGGTCACCCTCGAGTGCACCGACGTGCAAGCGCCGCAACTACATCACCACCAAGAACAAGGTGAACGACCGCGAGCGCATCGAGATGAAGAAGTACTGCCGGTGGGACCGCACCCACACGGTGCACAAGGAGACCCGCTAGCCCGTCCACCGGGCCCGTGTCGTCTCGTCGCGCGATCGTCACGTAACGGCAGCACCGGCAGGGAGGTCGAACGGGCCTGATGCCACACGACGTGGCCGACCTGGTCACCGCCGCTCGCGACGGGTGACCGGCAGGCATTCGACGAGCTGGTCCGGGCGACGTACGCCGACACGTACACGCTCGCGCTCCGGCTCACCGGCAACGAGGAGGACGCGCGGGACGTGGTGCAGGAGGCCTACCTCCGAGCCTTCCGGGGCCTCGAGCCGCTTCCGCGGCGACGCCCAGTTCTCCACGTGGATGTACCGGATCACCGCCAACTGCGCCAACACCCACCTGGGCAAGCGCAACAAGCACCGCCACGAGGTGCTCGACGACGCCGACCCGATCGCCGACGACCGACCCGTCGCTCGACCCGCAGCTCCAGGCCGACGCCAGCGCCCTGCGCGACCGCCTCACCGTCGCCCTCGAGGACCTGCCCCCCAAGCTCCGCCAGGTGGTGGTGCTGCGCGACATCTACGACCTGCCCCACGAGGCCATCGCCGCCGAGCTCGGGATCTCCGAGACGGCGGCCAAGGTGCGCCTCCACCGGGCGCGCAAGAAGCTGCGGGAGGACCTGTTCCCGCCGCGAGTGGAGGAGGCCGCCGATGCGGTGTGACGACGCTCGCCGACGACCTGGCCGCCGCCGCCGACGGCTCCGTCCTGCTGGGGCGAAGCGAGCGCCGCCACGTCGAGACGTGCCTGCGCTGCCAGGCCGAGCTGGTGCAGTACCGCAAGGTCCTCCGGGCCATGCGGGCCCTGCGCACCGAGGTGCTCGAGCCGGCTCCCGGGCTGCTGGCCGACATCCTGGCCAACCTCGAGGCGTCCGGCGAGCGCCGCGCCATCCGCTCGCTGATCCAGGGCCACCGGGCCGCCTACCTCGGCGGTCTGGCCGCGGCCACCGCCGCCGGCGCCGCCGGCGCCATCGTCTTCGCCAACCGGGCTCGCAAGCTCCGCGCCGCCAGCTAGCACCTACTCCTCCTCCGGTCCGGCGGCGACCGCGCCGTGGGCGGGAGGGGGCAGCGCGGATGGTCGGGATCCCGACGACGATCGACGAGGTCACCGCCGGCCTGGCTGGCCGAGGCCACCGGGCTCGAGGTCGCTGAGCGTCGACGATCGGAGCAGATCGGCGTGGGGATCGGGGTCAGCAGCGCCCTGTACCGCGCCCGCCTCAGCGGGCCGGGCTGCCCGGCCACGGTGGTGGTGAAGCTCCCGGCGCTCGACGAGGAGGCGGTGTTCACCTCCACCGTGCTGCGCATGTACCTCCGCGAGGCAGGGCTTCTTCACGCGAGCTGGCCAGCGAGGCGCCGGTGCGGGTGCCGGCGTGCCACCACGCTGGGCGTCGATCCTGAGACCAGCCAGTTCGTGCTGGTGATGGAGGACCTCGGCGACCTGCGCGCCGTCGACCAGGTGGCGGGGATGGCGGTGACGGACGCCGAGCCGGCCGTCGACGGCCTGGCCGCGCTGGCACGCCACCTGGTGGGGGCGGGCCGAGGACCTGGCCGAGCCGATGGGCTCACCGTGAGCCTCGGCGACGAGATCTACAAGGCGGTCCTCCCGATGGTGTTCGCGGAGGGCTGGGAGAAGCTGGGCGCCGAGCTCGACAGTGCCGGGCCCCGTGGCAGCGGTGGGTCCCCGGTGGACCGAGGCCATGCCCGGCCTCCTCGATGGCCTGGCGGAGGCGCCCACCACGATGATCCACGGCGACTACCGGGCCGACAACCTCTTCTTCGAGGCCGACGGCACCGTGGCCGCCCTCGACTTCCAGCTCATCGGCACCGGTCGCGGTGCCTACGACCTGGCGTACTTCGTCACCCAGAGCCTCGGCGGCCGCCGACGCCGCCGACCACGAGCGAGCCCTGTTCGACCGCTGGCTGCGGGGCCTTCGGGGCAGCTGGGGTCGACCCGAGGCTGACCTCGGCCGATCGCTGGGACGACTACCGGCCGCGCAGCCCTGTTCTGCCTCGTCTACCCGGTGGTGGCCTGGCGAGGGATGGACGCCGCCGACCCTCGGCAACGGGGGCTGGCCGACGATGATGATGGAGCGCTTCGAGCCGTGCCGTCGGCCAGCTCGACCTGGCCGAGCTGCTCTGAGGGCCCCGGTCACGCCTGGCGGATCCAACGAGGGCTGGCCTACGCTGGCAACCCGCAACCCCCAAAGGGCAGTAGCTCAACTGGCAGAGCAGCGGTCTCCAAAACCGCAGGTTGGGGGTTCGAGTCCCTCCTGCCCTGCACTTCCCCCTCCTCAGGAACGCCCACGTCCATGGCGATGAACCGACAGCAGAAGCGCATGCTCCAGCGCCAGGGCCAGCTCGGCGCGGACGGCGAGCCGGCCGCTCGCCAGCGGGCGGCCCCGCAGGCGCCTCGCCCCAAGGAGGAGCGCACCACCCCGCCCCAGTTCGTGCGCGAGGTGCGCAGCGAGCTCCGCAAGGTGGCCTGGCCCACTCGGGCCGAGGTCGTCAACTACTCGATCATCGTGCTCGTCGCGGTGGTCGTCCTGACCGCCTACGTTGCCGCCCTCGACTACGGGTTCGGCGACGTCCTACTGAAGCTGTTCTCACGATGACTGACATCAACACGACCGACACCGACCCCGGCACCGATCCCGAAGCGGCCGCCCCTGAGGCGCCGCCGGCGGAGGAGGAGACGGCGGAGGCGCAAGCCCCTGCCGTCGACGCTGAGGAGCTGCTCGAGGAGGAGGCCCGACCCAAGGTCGACTCGCCGTTCACTTCGACCCGGCCGCTGGTACGTGGTCCACACGCAGTCGGGCTACGAGAAGAAGGTCAAGCAGAACCTCGAGGCGCGCACCTCCTCCATGAACATGGAGGAGCGGATCCACGAGGTCGTCATCCCCATGGAGGACGTCGTCGAGTTCAAGGGCGGCAAGAAGGTCGTCGTCCAGAAGAAGATGTTCCCCGGCTACCTGCTGGTGCGCTGCGAGCTCGACGACGACAGCTGGTACGTGATCCGCAACACCCCCGGCGTGACCGGCTTCGTGGGCCAGGGCGCCAAGCCCTCGCCGCTGCCCCGCAAGGACGTCGAGAGCTTCCTGTCGGTCTCCACGGAGACCCCCGAGGAGGTGGCCCAGCGGGCCAAGCCCGCGCTCGCAGTACGAGATCGGCGAGACCGTGCGGGTCAAGGAAGGTCCCTTCGCCGACTTCTCCGGCGAGGTCATCGAGATCAACGAGGACCAGCTCAAGGTCAAGGTCCTGGTCAACATCTTCGGCCGGGAGACCCCGGTGGAGCTCGACTTCTCCCAGGTCGCCAAGCTGTAGCAGACTGTTCAACCCCGTTCGTTCGAAGGAGTCGGCCTCATGGCCAAGAAGAAGGTCCTGGCTGTCGTCAAGATCCAGATCCCGGCCGGTCAGGCCACCCCCGCGCCTCCCGTGGGCACCGCCCTCGGCCCCCACGGCGTGGCGATCATGGACTTCTGCAAGGCCTACAACGCGGCCACCGAGGCGCAGCGGGGCACGATCGTCCCCGTCGACATCACCGTCTTCGAGGACCGGTCCTTCACCTTCGTCCTCAAGACACCGCCCACCCCGGTGCTGATCCGCCAGGCGGCCGGCCTCGACAAGGCGGCGGAGAACCCCGGCCGGGAGACGGTGGCCACCATCACCGACGCCCAGGTCACCGAGATCGCCCAGATCAAGCTGCCCGACCTCAACGCCAACGACCTCGACGCCGCCAAGCTCCAGGTCGCCGGCACCGCCCGGAGCATGGGCATCAAGGTCAGGTAGCGCACCGAGTTCTCGGCCGGGAGGACCTCGCCCGGTCGGAACGCTGCGAAGCCGCCACGCGGAGCAGCACCACCCGAGGGAGTCAGACCCGCCAAGCGGGCGGTCCGCACAGGGACCACGGACAACACAGGAGCCACCATGGCCAAGGGCAAGAAGTACACCGACGCAGCCAAGCGCTTCGACACGCGACCAGCTGTTCACACCGTCCGAGGCGGTCGAGCTGGTCCGGGGTCTGGGCACCGCCAAGTTCGACGAGTCCGTCGAGCTGGCCATGCGGCTCGGGGTCGACCCCCGCAAGGCCGACCAGATCGTGCGGGGCACCGTCGCCTTGCCGTCCGGCACCGGCAAGGACGTTCGGGTGGCGGTGTTCGCCAACGGCGAGGCCGCCGAGGCCGCTCGAGCCGCCGGTGCCGACCACGTGGGCGGCGAGGACCTCGCCGCCCAGGTGGAGGGCGGGATGCTCGACTTCGACGTCGCCATCGCCACCCCCGACCTGATGCCCCTCGTGGGCAAGCTCGGCCGGGTCCTCGGGCCGCGCGGTCTGATGCCCAACCCGAAGACGGGCACGGTCACCACCGACGTGGGCAAGGCCGTCGAGGAGTTCAAGGGCGGCAAGGTGGAGTACCGCACCGACCGCTACGGCAACGTCCACGTGCCGATCGGCAAGGTCAGCTTCGACACCGCCGCCCTCCGAGCCAACCTGAACGCCGTGCTCGACGAGATCCAGCGAGCCAAGCCCGCCTCGTCCAAGGGCCGCTACATCAAGAAGATCTCCCTGTCGCCCACCATGGGCCCCAGCGTGAAGATCGACATCGCCCGGCTGAAGGGCGCCGACGCCGACGTCTGATCTGTCGGCTGGTGCGCGGTCCCGTCGGGGCCGTACCCTGTCCCCCGCAATCCACAAGAACGCTCGCCGAAGACATCCGGTGCCCCACCTGGGGCTCAAAGGGACCCCGGTCCCGCCTGACGAGGCGGACACCTCGAGGACTCACTCGGTGTGCCCGCGCCTGGCGCGAGCACCGAGACAACGAGAGGAGGTGTCGATGGAGAACCCCAGATCCGAGAAGGTGGCGGTGGTGGACGAGGTGCGTGAGCGCCTGGATTCCACCAGCGCGGCGCTGCTCACGGAGTACCGAGGGCTCGACGTGGCCGCGATCGGCGAGCTGCGCCGGGCGCTGCGGGCTGTCGGGGGCGAGTACAAGATCTACAAGAACACCCTTGTTCGCTTCGCAGCTCGTGACCTCGGCCTCGAGCTGGAGGAGCTGCTCACCGGCCCCACCGCGATCGCCTTCATCACCGAGAAGCCCGACGGCTCCCCCGGTGATGCGGTCGACGTGGCCAAGGCCCTGCGCGACTTCGCCCGGGGCAACCCGAGCCTGGTGGTGAAGGGTGGCGTGCTGGGCACGAAGCCGCTCACCGCTGACGAGGCCAAGGCGCTTGCCGAGGTGGAGCCCCGCGAGGTCCTGCTGGCCAAGCTGGCCGGCGCGCTGGCTGCACCGATGGTGCAGTTCGCCGGCTTGCTCGAAGCCCTGCCCCGCAACTTCGCCTACGGACTGCAGGCCCTCATCGACCAGCAGGGCGGTGTGCCGGAAACCCCGGCCGACGAGCCTGCTGCCGCACCCGACGCCGCTGAGGCGACCGAGGCCCCCGTGGCCGAGGACGCTCCTGCGGCCGATACCGAGACCCCGACCGACGAGGCCCCCGCTGAGGAGCCCGCCGCCGAGGTCACCACTGACGACCCCACGCCGACGGCCGAGGAGGCTCCCGCTGAGGAGCCGGCCGCCGACGAGACCCCCACGGAGGAGTGAGCGACATGCCCACCAAGGAAGACATTCTCGAGTCCATCGCCAACATGACCGTCCTGGAGCTCTCCGAGCTGCTCAAGGAGTTCGAGGAGAAGTTCGGCGTCACCGCTGCGGCGCCCGTGGCTGTGGCCGCGGCCGCCCCGACCGGTGGTGGCGGCGACGCTGCTGCGGAGGAGGAGAAGGACGAGTTCGACGTCATCCTCGCCGAGGCCGGTGACAAGAAGATCCAGGTCATCAAGGAGGTGCGTGCCCTCACGAACCTCGGTCTCAAGGAGGCCAAGGACCTCGTCGACGGTGCCCCCAGCCCTGTGCTGGAGAAGGTGTCCAAGGAGGACGCCGAGAAGGCCAAGGCGTCCCTCGAGGAGGCCGGCGGCAAGGTCGAGCTCAAGTAGCCGACCGCTGCTGAAGCGATCTGACCGGAGCCCGGCCGAGAGGCCGGGCTCCGTCGCGTCCGTCGCAGCGTCAGACCGCCTCTATGGGCTGCCCGGTGACCGCCGCGATCCGGTCGAAGACCTCGTCCTGGTGGAGGAGGATCAGCCCGGCCCGCTCCGCCGCGGCGGCCACGATCAGGGCGGTCACCGACACGCCGGCGACGAGCGACTGCACCTCCACCGCCCGGTCGAGAGCGCGATCGTCGATCTCGATGCGCGGGAACATCGAGCGCTCCAACGCCGCCTCCGCCCGCTCGAGCGGGTCGTCGAAGCCGCTGAGCACCTCGAGGTCGATGAGGCCGCACGTGGCGGCGCCGCCCCCGACGAGCAGCGGCACCAGGCGAGCGGCCACGTCGTTGCGGGAGAGCTGGGCCCAGGCGCTGGCGTCGGCCAGGTGGGTGGGGATCACTCGACCAGCTCTCGGCGGCGCATGCGCTCGAAGTGCCGGGCCCGGCCCTGCACCCGGATCACCTCGCGCATGGCCTCGGCGATCGTCTCGCTGGTGGTCTGGGTCCCCAGCAGCGCCTTCACCTGCTCGACCAGATCGGGATCGATGAGGAGAGCCGTCTTCTTGGTTGCCATCGTCTACCTCCTGAGGCTCCTGTAGGTAGATCGATCTTACAGAACATCTACCAGAGCGCAGGAAATCCTTGACCGCCGCGGGGGCCTGTCGTACGGTGCGACCCAGCCAGGGGCCCTCCTCGGCAGCACCGCTGTGCGCCGGGTTGCCCTCAGTCGCCGTCCGCCCTAGGATCGACCGAGCCGTGGCCCTGGTGTCTTGCTTTGTCGTCCCTTCGTGGCGACCCTGCGCGCCCCAGCCCGGTCGGCCGACCACCTGAGCTAGGGAGACGCGTTGCCCACACGCACGCCCATCCGCGACCGCTACTCGTTCGCGAACATCGACGAAGCCCTGTCCCTTCCGGACCTGATCTCGGTCCAGCGCGACAGCTTCGAATGGTTCTTGCAGGAGGGTCTCAAGGAGACCTTCCGCGACATCTCGCCGATCAAGGACTTCACCGAGACCCTCCAGCTGGAGCTCGAGTTCGATCCTGACGACGAGGACCTGCGCCCGCCGCCGAAGTTCTCGGTGGAGGAGTGCAAGGAGAAGGACATGACCTACTCCGCGCCGATCTTCGTGCGGGCCCGCTTCATCAACGCGGCCACCGGCGAGATCAAGGAGCAGACGGTCTTCATGGGGGACTTCCCGATGATGACCGACAAGGGCACCTTCGTGATCAACGGCACCGAGCGCGTGGTCGTGTCGCAGCTGGTCCGGTCCCCGGGCGTCATCTTCGAGCCGGGCGAGCGCTACCGCCTCCGTAACCTCACCAAGCACCAGCTCGTGAAGGGCACCGTCCACCCCTACCGCGGCGAGTGGATCGAGTTCGACGTCGAGCAGAAGCCCGGCAAGGACGTCACCGCCGGCACCCGGGTGGCCCGCAAGCGCCGCCTGTCGATCTTCATCCTGCTGCGGGCCCTCGGCTACGGCGAGGACCGTTGCCCCGGGTTCATGGAGGCCTTCGTCCGGCACTTCGACTTCCTCGAAGGCCAGTGGGAGAAGGACCGAGAGGTCGCCCCCACCCGCGAGGAGGCGCTGGTCGAGATCTACAAGCGCGCCCGTCCCGGCGAGCCGCCGTCGGTGGAGTCGGCCCGCGCCTACTTCGACAACGCCTTCTTCCAGAACCGCCGGTACGACCTCAGCCGGGTGGGTCGCTACAAGCTGGACAAGAAGCTTCGGAACGAGATCGAGCGCCTCGGTCGAGCTCTTCCCGATGCTCAACGGGGCCGACGAGGACGGCGTGCCGTTCCTCGACCGCCCCGAGGAGGGGCAGCCGGTGCTGTCGCACTGCGAGGTCCTCGCCGCGTGCTCGTACCTGCTCCACCTCGTCAACGCCGAGCCGGGCTACCGCCTCGACGACCAGGACCACTTCGCCAACCGGCGCATCCGCTCGGTCGGCGAGCTGATCCAGAACCAGGTGCGCATCGGCCTGTCCCGGATGGAGCGGGTGGTGCGCGAGCGCATGACCACGCAGGACGTCGAGGCCATCACGCCGCAGACGCTCATCAACATCCGGCCGGTGGTCGCCGCCATCAAGGAGTTCTTCGGCACCAGCCAGCTCTCCCAGTTCATGGACCAGGTGAACCCCCTGTCGGGCCTGACCCACCGCCGCCGACTCTCGGCGCTCGGCCCCGGCGGCCTCTCCCGCGAGCGAGCGGGCTTCGAGGTCCGCGACGTCCACTTCTCCCACTACGGCCGCATGTGTCCGATCGAGACCCCAGAGGGTCCCAACATCGGCCTGATCGGTGCCCTCTGCACCTACGCCCGAGTGAACGCCTTCGGCTTCATCGAGTCGCCGTACCGCCACGTGCGCAAGGGCCAGGTCACCGACGACATCATCTGGCTCACGGCCGATGAGGAAGAGGACTACGTCGTCGCCCAGGCCAACGAGCCGCTCACGCCGCAGCACAAGTTCAAGAACGAGCGGATCCTCGTGCGACGGTCGCCGCAGGCTGCCACCCTCGAGAACCTCCGTCTGCAGCTCGAGCGCGACACGTACTTCGCCGCCACGACGGAGATCTCCGCCGTGCCGCCGGCCGAGGTGCAGCTCATGGACGTCTCGCCGAAGCAGATCGTCTCGGTCGGCGCCTCGCTCATCCCCTTCCTCGAGCACGACGACGCCAACCGAGCCCTCATGGGCGCCAACATGCAGAAGCAGGCCGTGCCGCTCGTGAAGGCGGAGGCGCCCTACATCGGCACCGGCGTCGAGGAGCGTGCGGCTCGCGACGCCGCCGACATGATCGTCGCCGAGGAGGACGGCAGCGTCACGGAGTGCTCCGGCGACGCCATCACCGTCGAGTACAAGACGCAGGGCAAGAAGGTCTTCAAGCTCCTCAAGTTCGAGCGCTCCAACCAGGACACGTGCATCAACCAGAAGCCGCGCGTGGCCGAGGGCGACTCCTTCAAGAAGGGGGCGATCCTCGCCGACGGCCCCTCCACCGACAACGGTGAGCTGGCCTTGGGCAAGAACCTGCTCGTGGCCTTCATGCCGTGGGAGGGCTACAACTTCGAGGACGCCATCATCCTCTCCGAGCGCCTGGTGCGCGACGACGTGCTCACGTCGATCCACATCCACGAGCACGAGATCGACGCCCGGGACACCAAGCTCGGACCTGAGGAGATCACCCGCGACATCCCAAACCTCTCCGAGGAGATCCTCGCCGATCTCGACGAGCGGGGGATCATCAGGGTGGGCGCCGAGGTCGGCCCCGGCGACGTGCTGGTGGGCAAGGTCACGCCCAAGGGCGAGACCGAGCTCACCCCCGAGGAGCGCCTGCTGCGCGCCATCTTCGGTGAGAAGGCCCGCGAGGTGCGCGACACCAGCCTCAAGGTGCCCCACGGCGAAGAGGGCAAGGTCATCGACGTCAAGGTGTTCACCCGGGAAGACGGCCACGAGCTCCCGCCCGGCGTGAACCAGCTGGTCCGCGTGTACGTCGGCCAGAAGCGCAAGATCAGCGTCGGGGACAAGCTGGCCGGCCGCCACGGCAACAAGGGCGTCATCTCCAAGATCCTCCCGGTGGAGGATCTGCCCTTCCTGGCCGACGGCACCCCGGTCGACATCATCCTCAACCCCCTCGGCGTCCCGTCCCGCATGAACGTGGGGCAGGTCCTCGAGGCCCACCTGGGCTACGCCGCCCGCTGGGGCTGGGAGGTCGACGGCGAGAAGGTCGGCGACGAGCCCTACCGCGGCACCGAGGGCAAGACCCGCACCAAGACCCCCGCGTCCACCCTGGTGGCCACGCCGGTGTTCGACGGCGCCCACTGGGACGAGGTGGAGCAGGCGGGGAAGCACCCCACCATCCAGCGGATCTTCGAGCACCTCACGCCCGAGACGGAGCACACCGAGTACGGCGACGGTGGTCGCCTCATCCAGAACGACGGCAAGACCACCCTGTACAACGGTCGCACCGGTGAGGCCTACGACAACCCGATCACCGTCGGGTACGTCTACATCCTGAAGCTGGCCCACCTCGTGGACGACAAGATCCACGCTCGCTCCACGGGTCCGTACTCGATGATCACGCAGCAGCCGCTCGGCGGTAAGGCGCAGTTCGGTGGCCAGCGCTTCGGGGAGATGGAGGTGTGGGCCCTCGAGGCCTACGGCGCCGCCTACTGCCTGCAGGAGCTGCTCACCATCAAGTCCGACGACGTGCTCGGCCGCGTGAAGGTCTACGAGGCCATCGTCAAGGGCGAGAACATCCCCGAGCCCGGCATCCCCGAGAGCTTCAAGGTGCTCATCAAGGAGATGCAGGCCCTCTGCCTCAACGTCGAGGTCCTCGCCCAGACGGGCGAGGAGATCGAGATGCGAGAGCTCGACGAAGACATCTTCCGCACCGCCGAGGAGCTCGGCATCGACCTGTCGCGGCCCGAGCGGGGCACCGACGAAGAAGACGAGCGCCGCCGTGAAGGAGCCCGCTAATGCTTGACGTCAACAACTTCTCCCAGCTCCGGATCGGTCTGGCCACCGCGGACTCGATCCGCACCTGGTCCAACGGCGAGGTCAAGAAGCCGGAGACCATCAACTACCGCACCCTCAAGCCGGAGAAGGACGGGCTCTTCTGCGAGAAGATCTTCGGTCCCACCAAGGACTGGGAGTGCTACTGCGGCAAGTACAAGCGGGTGCGCTTCAAGGGCATCATCTGCGAGCGCTGCGGCGTGGAGGTCACCCGCTCCAAGGTCCGGCGCGAGCGCATGGGCCACATCGAGCTGGCCGCCCCGGTCGTGCACATCTGGTACCTCCGCGGCACCCGGTCGTGGCTGGCCTACCTGCTGATGGGCACCGAGCCCCGCGAGGAGCTCAAGGCCAAGCAGCTCGAGAAGGTCATCTACTTCGCCGCCAACCTCGTCACCTGGGTGGACGAGGAGCGTCGCGACGCCGATCGCCCCAACCTCGAGAAGGAGATGCTCCTCGAGCGGGAGGCGATCGAGAAGGAGCGCGACCAGCGCATCAACGAGCGCTTCGCCGAGCTCGAGGGCGAGGTGGAGGCCCTGGAGAAGGAGGGGGCCAAGGACGCCGACGTGAAGGCCCGCCAGAAGGCGGCCGAGAAGGAGATCGCCGGCATCCGGGAGACCTACGAGGCCGAGCTCGACATGCTCGGACGCGTGTGGGACGAGTTCCTCGACCTGTTCCCGCGGAAGATCCTCGAAGACGAGATGCTCTGGCGCGAGCTGGCTGATCGTTACGGCGAGTACTTCGAGGGGGGCATGGGCGCCGACGCGCTCAAGTCGCTCATCGGCCGCCTCGACCTCGACGAGGAGGAAGAGAAGCTCAAGGTCGCCGTCGACCCGCCGGAGGGCCAGAAGCCCCTCAGCGCCCAGCGCAAGCAGAAGGCCATCAAGCGCCTCAAGATCGTCGTCGCGTTCAACAAGCGCAACGACGCCGGCAAGCGGGTCAACGACCCGGGCGCCATGATCCTCGATGTCGTGCCGGTGATCCCGCCGGAGCTGCGCCCGATGGTGCAGCTCGACGGCGGCCGCTTCGCCACGTCCGACCTCAACGACCTCTACCGACGGGTGATCAACCGGAACAACCGCCTCAAGCGGCTGCTCGACCTCGGTGCGCCCGAGATCATCGTCAACAACGAGAAGCGGATGCTCCAGGAGGCCGTCGACGCGCTGTTCGACAACGGCCGCCGCGGCCGGCCCGTCACGGGCCCGGGCAACCGCCCGCTGAAGTCGCTCTCCGACATGCTCAAGGGCAAGCAGGGCCGGTTCCGTCAGAACCTGCTCGGCAAGCGCGTCGACTACTCCGGCCGTTCGGTCATCGTGGTCGGCCCCACCCTGAAGCTCCACCAGTGCGGCCTGCCCAAGCTGATGGCGCTCGAGCTCTTCAAGCCCTTCGTGATGAAGGCGCTCGTCGACCGGGAGCTGGCCCAGAACATCAAGTCGGCCAAGCGGATGGTGGAGCGCCGCCGCCCGCAGGTGTGGGACGTCCTGGAGGACGTCATCAAGGAGCACCCGGTGCTCCTCAACCGGGCTCCCACGCTGCACCGCCTCGGCATCCAGGCCTTCGAGCCGGTGCTGGTGGAGGGCAAGGCCATCCAGATCCACCCGCTGGTCTGCACCGCCTTCAACGCCGACTTCGACGGCGACCAGATGGCCGTGCACCTGCCCCTGTCCGCGGAGGCTCAGGCCGAGTCTCGGGTGCTCATGCTCAGCGCCAACAACATCCTGTCGCCGGCCCACGGGCGCCCGCTCGTGACGCCCACCCAGGACATGATCATCGGCGCCTACTACCTCACCGAGCTGGTGGAGGGCGACAAGGGCGAGGGCCGGGCGTTCGGCGAGCTGGCCGAGGCCCTGCAGGCCTACGAAGCCGGCGACATCTCGCTACACGCCCGCATCAGCCTGCGTGACCGCACCGCGGAGGAGGGCAGCCCCACCCGCCGCGATGGCACCCTCGGGCGCTTCCTCTTCGACGAGTGCCTGCCCGCCGGCTTCGGCTACATCACCGAGACGGTGAAGAAGAAGCAGATGGGCGAGATCGTCGACCGGTTGGCCAACGATCACACCAAGGCCGAGGTGGCCACCAGCCTCGACGGCATCAAGGACCTCTGCTTCACCTTCGCCGCCCGGTCCGGCCTCACCATCTCCATCGACGACGTCACCACGCCACCGGAGAAGAAGGGCATCCTGGAGGAGCACGAGAAGGAAGCCGACAAGGTCGAGCAGCAGTTCCGCAAGGGGATCATCACCGACGGCGAGCGCCGGCAGAAGGAGGTGGAGATCTGGACCAACGCCACCGACCGAGTGCGGGAGGCGATGGAAGCAGCCCTCTCCTCCAAGCAGTTCAACCCCATCGACATGATGGTCGGCTCGGGTGCCCGAGGGAACATGATGCAGGTCCGCCAGATCGCGGGCATGCGAGGCCTCGTGGCCAACCCCCGAGGCGACATGATCCCTCGACCCATCAAGAGCAACTTCCGCGAGGGGCTCTCGATGCTCGAGTACTTCATCGCCACGCCTGGCGCTCGTAAGGGCCTCGTCGACACCGCCCTGCGGACCGCCGACTCGGGCTACCTCACGCGCCGTCTCGTCGACGTCGCCCAGGAGCTCATCATCCGCGAGCCCGACTGCCAGCGCGAGGGCGACCCGGTGCGCGGGCTGTGGGTGGAGGGCGTGGTGCCCGACACCGCCGGCGAGCGCAGCTACCTGGAGACCCGCATCTTCGGCCGCACCCTGGCCGTCGACGTGAAGCTCTCCGACGGCACCGTGCTCAAGGCGGGCAACCAGATCAGCGAGGACGACCTCGATGCGCTGCGCGACGACCCCGAGGTCGACCGCGTGCGGGTGCGCTCCGTGCTCACCTGTCAGAGCGACCTCGGCGTCTGCGCGGCCTGCTACGGCCGATCGCTGGCCACGGGCAAGGGCATCGAGATGGGCGAGGCGGTCGGCGTGATCGCCGCCCAGTCCATCGGTGAGCCCGGCACCCAGCTCACCATGCGGACCTTCCACACGGGCGGCATCGCCGGTACCGACATCGCTGGTGGTCTCCCCCGAGTGGTGGAGCTCTTCGAGGCTCGCAGTCCCAAGGGCAAGGCCACGCTGGCTCGCACCTCCGGCGTCGTGCGCATCGCCGACGACGAGGGCAAGGGCCGGGTCATCACCATCGTGGGCGACGACGGTGATGAGGACGCCTACACCGTCCCCAGCCTCTCCCGCCTGCAGGTCACCGAGGGCCAGGAGATCACGGCCGGCGACGCCATCGTCGACGGGCCTCGGGACCCCAAGGAGCTCATCGAGATCAAGGGCGTCCGCGAGACGCAGCAGTACCTCGTGGCTGAGGTGCAGAAGGTGTACCGCGACCAGGGCGTGTCGATCCACGACAAGCACATCGAGCTGATCGTGCGGCAGATGACCAAGCGGGTCGGGGTCCAGGAGCCGGGCGACAGCCCCTTCCTGCCCGGCGAGCGCGTCGACCAGAAGGTCTACGCCGACACCAACCGCATGCTCGTGCAGGAGGGCAAGGTGCCCGCCGAGGGTCGCCCCGAGATGATGGGCATCACCAAGGCCTCGCTTGGCCACCGATTCGTGGCTGTCCGCCGCCTCCTTCCAGGAGACCACGCGGGTGCTCACCGAAGCGGCCATCGAGTCGAAGTCCGACAACCTGCTCGGGCTCAAGGAGAACATCATCATCGGCAAGCTCATCCCCGCCGGCACCGGCAGCTCCGGGTACAAGGACATCGAGACGTCGGCTCCCGACTACCAGCCGATGGACTTCTGGAGCTCCGAGGACGACGACGAGGACATCGCCGAGTGGCTCGGCCAGAGCTACGACAGCACCACCGTCGGCTCCCAGGAGGTGGCCGAGGTCCTCGGCCTCCCCACCGCGGACGCAACCGCGAATGGTGAGCAGGCCGGCTAGATCGTCTGCAGCGACGAGCACCACGGTGCCCCGGGGTCTCCCCGGGGCACCGTCGCGTCCGAAGCGCGATGATGCGCGCGTGGGCGTGTCGATCCGGGACGCGGAGCAGAACGAGGCGGGTGCGCTTGCTCGGCTGCAGCTGGCGACCGCTCTGGTCGCCTACGCCGAGATCTTCCCGCGGGAGGCTCCCGCTCCGACCGTCGAGGACCTCACCCGGGCCTGGTCGACCTCGCTCGGGCCGGACGACGGCGAGCGCGGCTTCGTGGCCGAGCTCGACGGCCAGCCGGTTGGCGTGGTCCTGGCGGGCCCTGATCGCCAGGCACCGCGCCGCGGGTTGGTCTCCAGGCTCTACGTGGCTCCGGATCTCTGGGGGACCGGGATCGGCGTCGCACTGCACGGCGCCGCCCTCGATCACCTGACACACGCCGGCTTCGTCGACGCGACCCTCTGGGTGCTGGAGCGCAACCACCGGGCTCGGTGGTGGTACGAGCGGCTGGGTTGGACGCTGACGGACGAGGAGCGCACGGTCTACGAACCCGCCGGGATCATCGACGTCCGCTACGGGCTGCCGCTGGGGTGAGGATCCAGTCGCGGCCGCTGTCGGCCGTGACAGGGGTGTGGGAGGATGCGGGTGTGCATCGACGGGCGTTCTTGGGGCGCTTGGCGGCCCTGGCCGGTGCGGCGATCGTCGGACCCGACCTGCTGCGACAAGCGAGCGCGGGCGGGGCCGTGGTGGCGGGTTCGGGACCGTACGGGCCACTCCAGCCGGCCGACGCGAACGGCATCCAGCTGCCGGCCGGGTTCTCCAGCCGCCTGATCGCCACCTCGGGCCAGGCGGTGGCGGCCACGGGCTACGCCTGGCACGCCGCCCCAGACGGCGGGGCCTGCTTCCCGGTCGCCGGTGGGGGCTGGGTCTACGCGTCCAACTCCGAGATCGGCGCGTCCAACGGTGGGGCCAGCGCCATCCGGTTCGCTCCCGACGGGAGCGTGCAGTCGGCCTACCGGATCCTCGCCGGGACGACCCGCAACTGTGCCGGGGGGCCCACCCCCTGGGGGTCGTGGCTCTCCTGCGAGGAGGCGGGCGCAACCGGGCGGGTCTTCGAGTGCGATCCGCAGCAGGCCGGCCAGGGCGTCGTCCGCCCGCAGCTGGGTGCCTTCGCCCATGAGGCGGCGGCCGTGGATCCCGTGGCCGGCCACGTCTACCTGACCGAGGACGACCCTGCCGGTCGCCTCTACCGGTTCACACCCGCCACCCCTGGTGACCTCACCGCTGGCTCCTTGGCCGCAGCCCAGCTGTCGGGCACGTCGGTCACCTGGGTCCCCACCAGCACGGCTGGGCCCGACCGGGCCGCCGGCACCACGGCCTTCAACGGCGGCGAGGGAGCCTGGATCGCCGGTCGGACGCTCTGGTTCACCACCAAGGGCGACGGGCGCGTCTGGGAGCTGGCCCTCGACAGCCAGCAGCTCACGATCCTGTACGACGACTCGACCACCAGCGGGGCGCCGCTCACCGGGGTGGACAACATCACGGTGCACGAGCCGTCGGGCGACCTCTTCGTCGCAGAGGACGGCGGGAACATGGAGGTGTGCCTCATCACCACCGCCGACCCCCAGGACACCGTGGCGACGTTCCTCCGATTCGTCGGACATGGTGCCTCTGAGGTCACCGGTCCTGCGTTCACCGCCGACGGGACTCGCCTCTACCTCAGCTCCCAGCGGGGGACCGACGGCACCAACGGGTCCACCTACGAGATCACCGGACCCTTCCGCACCGCGGGGCCGCCCCCTCCGCCCCCGCCTCCTCCCGTGGTGGTGGCCGAGGACGGGTTCGGGCGGTCGGTGTCGGGGTCGTGGGGTTCGGCGGATGTGGGTGGGGTGTGGTCGGGGGCGGTGCCGGCGTCGAGCTTCTCGGTGGCGGGTGGGGTGGGGCGGATGGTGTTCCCGTCGGCGGGGGCGAGCCGGGCGGTGTGGTTGGGGGGTGTGTCGGCGGCGGATGTGGATGTGCGGGTGGACCTGGGGTTGGACAAGGCCCCGACGGGGTCGGGGACGCAGGTGGCGTTGGTGGCGAGGAAGGTGGGGTCCTCGGAGTACCGGTTGCGGGTGCACTTCCGGACGTCGAGCCGGACCTTGCAGGTGCTGCGGGTGGTGAGCGGCACGGAGACGCGCTTGGCGTTGCTGAGCCTGCCGGGGGGCGCCTACGTGCCGGGTCAGGTGCTGCACCTGCGGTTCTCGGTGGTGGGGTCGGGGGAGTCTGTGCTGTCGGGGAAGGCGTGGTTCGACGGCGATGGGGAGCCGGGCGACTGGCAGGTGGCGGTGTCGGACTCGTCGGCGCAGCTGCAGGGCCCGGGATCGGTGGGGTTGCACGGCTACCTGTCGGGCTCGGCGTCGAACACCCCCGTTACCCTCACCGCCGACGCCCTGCGGGCCACCGTCCCGGGCGCCGACCCGACGCCCAACGACCCGCCTGTCGCGGCGTTCTCGGCCTCCCCGTCGGGGCTGACCGTCGGCTTCGACGGCTCGGCCTCCGACGACCCCGATGGCTCCATCACCACCTACGGGTGGGTCTTCGGCGATGGGACCTCCGCCAGCGGTCCGTCCCCCACCACCTCGCACACCTACGCCACCTCCGGCACGTACACCACCGTGCTCACCGTCACCGACGATCGAGGCGAGAGCAGCTCGACATCGCAGGACGTCACCGTCACCGCACCGCCCGGGGCCGTGGTGGTGGCCGAGGACGGGTTCGGGCGGTCGGTGTCGGGGTCGTGGGGTTCGGCGGATGTGGGTGGGGTGTGGTCGGGGGCGGTGCCGGCGTCGAGCTTCTCGGTGGCGGGTGGGGTGGGGCGGATGGTGTTCCCGTCGGCGGGGGCGAGCCGGGCGGTGTGGTTGGGGGGTGTGTCGGCGGCGGATGTGGATGTGCGGGTGGACCTGGGGTTGGACAAGGCCCCGACGGGGTCGGGGACGCAGGTGGCGTTGGTGGCGAGGAAGGTGGGGTCCTCGGAGTACCGGTTGCGGGTGCACTTCCGGACGTCGAGCCGGACCTTGCAGGTGCTGCGGGTGGTGAGCGGCACGGAGACGCGCTTGGCGTTGCTGAGCCTGCCGGGGGGCGCCTACGTGCCGGGTCAGGTGCTGCACCTGCGGTTCTCGGTGGTGGGGTCGGGGGAGTCTGTGCTGTCGGGGAAGGCGTGGTTCGACGGCGATGGGGAGCCGGGCGACTGGCAGGTGGCGGTGTCGGACTCGTCGGCGCAGCTGCAGGGCCCGGGATCGGTGGGGTTGCACGGCTACCTGTCGGGCTCGGCGTCGAACACCCCCGTTACCCTCACCGCCGACGACCTGCGGGCCACCCTGACCTGACGGGGTTTGCCGATCTCGCCGGCAGGCCCGTAGAGTTGTCCCTCGGCACTGACGCGCCCTGCGGGTCCGTGGTGCCTCCCGAAGTCCTGAAATCCCTCATCGAGCGCGAGGTTCGAGTGCCCACGATCCAGCAGCTGGTCCGCAAGGGCCGGCAGTCCAAGCCAGTCAAGGCCAAGACACCTGCCTTGAAGGGCGCGCCCCAGCGGCGCGGCGTGTGCACCCGGGTGTTCACCCACACCCCCAAGAAGCCGAACTCCGCCCTCCGGAAGGTGGCCCGCGTGCGCCTCTCCAGCGGCCAGGAGGTCACCGCCTACATCCCCGGCGAGGGGCACAACCTGCAGGAGCACTCGATCGTGCTCGTGCGAGGCGGTCGGGTGAAGGACCTTCCCGGCGTCCGCTACAAGATCATCCGCGGCACCCTCGACACCTCCGGTGTGAAGGACCGCAAGCAGGCCCGCAGCCGCTACGGCGCCAAGAGGGAGGCCTAGGAATGCCCCGCAAGGGACCTGCCCCCCGCCGGGACCTCATGCCCGACCCGATCTACCAGTCGCTGCTGGTGACTCAGATCGTGAACAAGGTGCTGCTGCACGGCAAGCGCTCCACGGCCGAGAAGATCGTCTACTCCGCGCTGTCGACCGTCGAGGAGAAGACCGGCGCCGAGCCGATCGCCACCCTGAAGCGGGCCATCGAGAACATCAAGCCGCAGCTCGAGGTCAAGAGCCGCCGCGTCGGTGGTGCCACCTACCAGGTGCCGGTGGAGGTGCGGGGCAACCGCGCCAACACCCTCGCCATCCGATGGGCCATCGGCTACTCCCGGCAACGGCGGGAGAAGACCATGGCCGAGCGCCTGGCCAACGAGATCCTGGATGCCAGCAACGGCATCGGCGCGTCGGTCAAGCGGCGCGAGGACATGCACAAGATGGCTGAGTCCAACAAGGCCTTCGCCCACTACCGCTGGTAGTCCGGGCCGGTCCCCCCGAAACCTCGACGACCGGGCCAGAGCGGCCCGGTCGTTCCCTGTCACGAGAGAGCCCCCATGGCTGACGTCAAGCGAAGTCACCCCCTCGAGCGAGTCCGCAACATCGGGATCATGGCCCACATCGACGCGGGCAAGACCACCACCACCGAGCGGATCCTCTACTACACGGGCAAGAGCTACAAGATCGGCGAGGTCCACGAGGGCGCCGCCGTCATGGACTGGATGGCCCAGGAGCAGGAGCGGGGGATCACCATCACCTCCGCGGCCACCACCTGCCAGTGGCGCGACCACAACATCAACATCATCGACACCCCCGGTCACGTGGACTTCACCGTGGAGGTGGAGCGCTCCCTGCGGGTGCTCGACGGCGCGGTGGCGGTGTTCGACGGCGTCGCCGGGGTGGAGCCGCAGACCGAGACGGTGTGGCGCCAGGCCAACAAGTACGGCGTGCCCCGCATGTGCTTCATCAACAAGATGGACCGACTCGGTGCCGACTTCTTCGCCGCGCTCGACTCCATCAAGGATCGCCTCGGTGCCAACGTCGCCGTGCTCCAGCTGCCGATCGGAGCCGAGGGCAACTACAGGGGCGTCATCGACCTCATCAACATGAAGGCGCTCGAGTGGCTCGACGAGGAGCTGGGCGCCAAGTGGGACGATCAACGAGATCCCCGCCGAGCTGCAGGCGCAGGCCGACGAGTACCGCCACGCGCTGATCGACGTGCTATCGGCCTTCGACGAGAACATCCTCGAGAAGTACGTCGGCGAGGAGGAGATCACCGCCGACGACCTGCGCTCCGCCATCCGGTCCGGCACCATCGCCAACGAGATCGTCCCGATCCTCAACGGCACCGCGTTCAAGAACAAGGGCGTGCAGCCGCTGCTCGACGCCATCGTCGACTTCCTCCCGAGCCCGCTCGACCTGCCCCCCACCAAGGGCATGAACCTCAAGGGCGACGAGGAGCTCGAGCGCCAGGCCTCCGACAAGGAGCCGTTCTCGGCGCTGGCCTTCAAGATCATGACCGACCCTCACGTCGGCAAGCTCGTCTACTTCCGCGTGTACTCCGGCACCCTCGAGAAGGGCGGCACGGTGGTCAACACCACCAACGCCAACAAGGAGCGCATCGGCCGCATCCTCCAGATGCACGCCAACAGCCGCGAGGACATCGACGCCGTCTTCACGGGCGACATCGCGGCGGGCATCGGCTTCAAGAACACCCGCACCGGCGACTCCCTCTCCGCCCCCGGGGCTCGAGATCGTGCTGGAGAACCTCGAGTTCCCCGAGCCGGTGATCCACGTGGCCGTCGAGCCCAAGACCAAGGTCGACCAGGACAAGATGGGCAAGGCCCTCTTCGCCCTGTCGGAGGAAGACCCCACCTTCCAGGTGCGCACCGACGAGGAGACCGGCCAGACGGTCATCTCCGGCATGGGCGAGCTCCACCTCGAGGTGATCGTCGACCGCATGCTGCGCGAGTTCACGCGTGGACGCCACCGTCGGCAAGCCGCAGGTGGCCTACCGCGAGACGATCACCCAGCCGGTCGATCAAGCACACCTACACGCACAAGAAGCAGACCGGCGGCAAGGGCCAGTTCGCCGAGGTCACCATCGACCTCGAGCCCACCGGCCCCGGCGGCGGCTACGAGTTCGTCGACAAGATCACCGGCGGCCGGGTGCCGAAGGAGTACATCCCGTCGGTCGACGCCGGCATCCAGCAGTCGCTCGACGCCGGCGTGCTGGCCGGCTACCCCACCGTCGACGTGCGGGCCGTCCTCACCGACGGCAAGTACCACGACGTCGACTCCTCCGAGATGGCGTTCAAGATCGCCGGCTCCATGGCCTTCAAGGAGGCCCTCCGCCGGGCCAAGCCCGTGCTGCTCGAGCCGATCATGTCGGTCGAGGTCGTCACGCCCGAGGAGTACATGGGCGACGTGATCGGCGACCTCAACTCCCGCCGCGGGCAGGTCGGCGGCATGGACCAGCGCGGCAACAGCCAGGTCGTCCAGGCCCACGTCCCGCTGTCGGAGATGTTCGGGTACTCCACCGACCTGCGCTCGCGCACCCAGGGTCGGGCCACCTACACGATGCAGTTCGACAGCTACCAGCAGACGCCCGCATCGGTCCAGGAAGAGATCGTCACGCGGGTCCGCGGCGAGTAGCCCGCAGCCCACCGTCCACCACCACCACCACGAAGAGAACCTGAAGGAGTCCAGTCATGGCCAAGGAGAAGTTCGAGCGGAACAAGCCTCATTTGAATGTGGGGACGATGGGTCACATCGATCATGGGAAGACGACGTTGACGGCGGCGATCACGCGGGTGTTGGCGGAGGCGAACGGGAACGTGCAGGTGATGGCGTTTGATGAGATCGATAAGGCGCCGGAGGAGAAGCAGCGGGGGATCACGATCAACATCTCGCATGTTGAGTATGAGACGGACGAACCGTCATTACGCGCATGTGGATATGCCGGGGCATGCGGATTACATCAAGAACATGATCACGGGTGCGGCGCAGGTGGATGGGGCGATTCTGGTGGTGGCGGCCACGGATGGGCCGATGCCGCAGACGCGTGAGCATGTGTTGTTGGCGCGGCAGGTGGGTGTGCCGGCGATCGTGGTGGCGTTGAACAAGGTTGATCAGGTTGATGATGAGGAGCTGTTGGAGCTGGTGGAGCTCGAGGTGCGGGAGCTGTTGAGCGAGTATGAGTTCCCGGGGGATGACACGCCGATCGTGCGGGTGTCGGCGTTGAAGGCGTTGGAGGGTGATGCGGAGGCGGCGGCGGGGGTGTTGGAGTTGATGGAGGCGGTGGATGAGTTCGTGCCGGAGCCGGAGCGGGATCTGGACAAGCCGTTCTTGATGCCGATCGAGGATGTGTTCTCGATCACGGGTCGGGGGACGGTGGTGACCGGGAAGGTCGAGCAGGGTGTGATCAACACGGGTGATGAGATCGAGATCGTGGGGATCCGTCCGACGCAGAAGACGACGTGTACGGGTGTGGAGATGTTCCGGAAGCTGTTGGATCAGGGGCAGGCGGGGGACAACATCGGTGCGTTGTTGCGGGGGACGAAGAAGGAGGAGGTGGAGCGGGGTCAGGTGTTGTGCAAGCCGGGTTCGATCACGCCGCACAGCGAGTTCGAGGGTCAGGTGTATGTGTTGACGCAGGCGGAGGGGGGTCGGCACAAGCCGTTCTTCTCGAACTATCGGCCGCAGTTCTTCTTCCGGACGACGGACATCACGGGGACGGTGGCGTTGCCGGAGGGCACGGAGATGTGCATGCCGGGTGACAACACGGCGATGCACGTGGAGCTGATCCACCCGATCGCCATGGACGAGGGTCTGCGGTTCGCCATCCGTGAGGGTGGCCGTACCGTGGGCGCCGGCCGGGTCACCAAGATCATCAAGTAGGTTCGAGCAGCAGGGTGCCGCCATCGGCGGCGCTGACACCCAAGCGTTCTTTGACAAGTGAGGCAGCTACGTGGCTGAGAAGCAGAAGATCCGCATTCGCCTGAAGGCGTACGACCATGAGGTCATCGACCAGTCGACGAAGAAGATCGTCGAGACGGTCCTGCGCACCCAGGCCACCGTGCGGGGACCGATCCCGCTGCCCACCGAGAACCACCGCTTCACCGTGATCCGGGGCCCGCACAAGGACAAGGACAGCCGCGAGCACTTCGAGATGCGGATCCACAAGCGCCTGCTCGACATCCTCGAGCCGTCGCCCAAGACCGTCGACTCGCTGCAGCGCATCGAGCTGCCCGCCGGCGTCGACATCGAGATCAAGATCCAGACGGCGTAGCGCTCGCCACCGCCGCTGACGCAGGGCCAGCCCCCGGGCTGGCCCTCGTCGCGCCCGGGCCGCTGCCATGATGACGGGATCGACGGATCCCCCCGCCACCTCGCGCCCACCCCCCGCCGCCGGCGCACCACGCTCCTGGCCCTCGGCGGCTCGACGCTCGTCCTGCTCGCGGCGGCCTACGCCTTCAGTCGCCCGGGCGACGAGGCCGCAACGGAGACGAGGGGCCAGGGCCGCCCCACCGCCACCGCCGCCCCCTCGACGACCGCGCCGGAGACCACCACGACGGCCGCCGACGCGCGGGCTCGGGTCAGGTCAGGCCGTCACCATCGCCTTCGCCGGCGACATGTACTTCGAGGGCGTGCTCCGCAACCGCCTGGACGCCGATCCCGCCGGCGCCGTCGGGCCCTTCGCCGCCGATCCTCCAGGGGGCCGACCTGGCCATCGGAAACCTGGAGACGGCCATCGCCGAGGGCGGCACCCGCTCCGGCAAGCAGTTCGCCTTCCGGGCGCCGCCGCGGGCGATCGACGCCCTGCGAGCGGCGGGGCTCGACGCCGTGAGCATGGCCAACAACCACGGCCTCGACTACGGCCAGGACGGGCTGGCCGAGACGCTGACAGCGAAGCGGGCCCAACCCGACGGGTTCATCATCGGGATCGGCGGCGACGAGGACGAGGCCTACGCCCCCTTCACCACCGAGGTGAAGGGCCAGCGCATCGCCGTCATCGCCGCCACCCAGGTGCTCGACAGCAGCCTGATCGAGGCCTGGACGGCCACCGCCGACCACGCCGGCATGGCGTCGGCCAAGCGGGTTGATCGCCTCGTCGCAGGAGGTAGCCGCTGCGCGGGCCACCAGCGACACGGTGGTCGTGTACCTCCACTGGGGCGTGGAGAAGGAGACCTGCCCCACCGGCGACCAGCAGACGCTGGCCCAGACCCTCGTCGATGCCGGAGCCGACGTGGTGGTGGGGGGCCACGCCCATCGGCTGCAGGGCGGAGGCCGGCTCGGCGAGGCGGTCGTCCACTACGGGCTGGGGAACTTCCTCTTCAAGGAGAACAGCGCCGGAGGGGGCCCGCACCGGCGTCTTCACGGTCACCATCACCGGCCGCCGCGTCGACGGCTACCAGTGGATCCCCGGCCGGATCTCCGGGAGCGTCCCGGCGCCCCTCGAAGGTGACGCCGCCGCCAACGAGCTCGCCTACTGGAAGGGCCTCCAAGCCTGCGCCGGCCTCCAGGATCTGTGAACTGATGCCTAGCCTGGGCGGATGATCAAGGTCGGGCTGCAGATCCCCAACTTCACCTATCCGGACACCGCACCGGGCGAGCTGTTCGAGAAGGTGGCGGCGGTCGCCGTGGCCGCCGAGGACGCCGGGGCCGACACCGTCATGGTGATGGACCACTTCTACCAGCTGGCGATGCTCGGCCCGTCGAGCACGAGATGTTCGAGGCCTACACCCTCCTGGGCGCGCTGGCCGCACGCACCAAGACGGTGAAGCTCGGGCACGCTCGTCACCGGGGTCACCTACCGCAACCCGGCCATCCTGGCCAAGATCGTCACCACCCTCGACGTCATCTCGTCCGGGCGGGCCTTCCTCGGGATCGGAGCAGCCTGGTTCGACGTCGAGCACGAGGCCCTCGGGGTGCCGTTCCCGCCCGTCAAGGAGCGGTTCGAGCGGCTGGAGGAGGCCCTGCACATCTGCCGGGCCATGTTCCGCGGGGAGCGCCCCACCATCGACGGCAAGCACTACTCGGTCAAGGACGCCATCAACAGCCCCGCGCCCGTCACCCCCGGGGGTCCCCCGATCATGATCGGCGGCCAGGGAGAGAAGAAGACGCTGCAGCTGATGGCCCAGCACGCCGAGATGGCCAACTTCACCTCCGGGTTCGACGAGCTCCCCCACAAGCTCGACGTGCTGCGCCAGCACTGCGCCGACGTGGGCCGCGACGTCGACACCATCAACAAGACCCCGCTGTGCTCGGTGGTGGTCGGCGAGACGATGGAGGAGGCCGTCGCCATGCGCAACGGGTTCCTGCTGGCCCGCGGCCTCGACTTCGAGACGCTCGACGACGCCACCAAGGCGATGGTGAGCGCCCGCATCGTCATGGGCGACGCCGACGAAGCAGGGGAGCAGGTGCAGAAGCTCATCGCCCTCGGGCTTGACGGCATCACCGCCAACCTGCCCGCCAACGGTCACGACCCCGAGGCCGTGGCCCGCACGGTGGGCGTGATCCGCGCGGCTGTCGGCTGACCCGGCGCCTCCAGGCGGCCGACAGCTCGTCGGTCTACCGTGCGATGCAGCCGCTACTGGACGCAGGAGCTGAGGTCGTGGGTTTGGGTGCTTGAACGCCCGAGGGTGCAGTACGCACAGGCTGAGGACGGGACCTCGCTGGCGTACTCGGTGTTCGGAGAAGGTGACGCGACGATCCTCGTCGCCTTCAGCGGGTTCCTCACGCACCTCGCGCGCGACTGGGAGCATCCCGGCCGGTCCAGGTTCTACGAGCTGCTCGGTGGGTTCGGTCGGGTGATCGTGACCGATCGCCGGAACATGGGGATGTCAGACCCGGGTCCGGCGACCGGCTCGTTCGAGACGATCGCCGAGGACCTGTGCCGGGTGCTGGACTCCACGGGGACCGACCGGGCGTCCCTGCTGTCGGTCGGCTCGTTCCCCATGGCCCTCGTGCTGGCCGCCACGCATCCCCATCGAGTCGACCGTGTGGTGCTGCACAACCCCACGCCGCGGTACACATCGACCGAGGACTGGCCGTTCGGCTACCCGCCCGAGGCCATCGACGCCTACCTCGAGGAACAAGACCTGCAGCTCAGGGAGGGTCGCTCAGAGCACCACCTCGAGATCGGTGCGCTCGGCCCCGGCGACGTGGGACTCTCGCCAGGGAACAACATGGCGCACCTCCGCTGGATGTTCACCCTCGACGCGCGGGAATACGTGCCCCAGGTGCGTCACCCGGCGCTGGTCATACGCACCGACCGGAGCCTCGTGCCGCGCCGGACGACGGATTGGCTGGTCGCCCAGCTCCCCGATGCCACGCGCATCGACCTAGAGGGCCACCAGGAGCCCTACCTCCAGGACGACCTGGCGACGTTGGCCAGCGCGATCGAGGAGTTCCTGACGGGCCGACGCACGTCCCGGGCCAACGAACGGAGACTCGCCACCGTGGTCTTCACGGACATCGTCGACTCCACGCAGCTGGCCACCACGTCGGGCCCCGCCGCGTGGCGGCACCTCCTCGACCGGCACGACGAGCTGACCCGCCAGGCCATCGAGCGCCACGGCGGGTCGTACATCAAGAGCACCGGCGATGGGGCCCTCGCCGTGTTCTCCCTCCCAGACGCCGCCCTTGCCGCCCTCGCTGAGCTTCACCACTCGCTCGCGGAGGCCGGCGTTCCGATTCGTGCCGGGGCCCACCTCGGGGTCATCGAACAACGAGGTGACGACATATCCGGGCTCACCGTGCACACGGCCGCTCGCATCGCTGGCCTCGGTGACGAAGGCGACACCATCGCCTCGAACTCCGTCCTGGAAGGAGCCGAGGCGTACGGCTGGGAGCCACTCGGCCCCGTCGAGCTCACCGGCGTCGACCACCCCTGGGTGCTGCACCGACTACGGGCAGAGCCCTAGCTGTGCGGACCGCCATCGCGAGCTGGCGCCTCACGGAGGTCCACATGGTGCCGAGCTCACCTCGCGTCGCACCCGGCCAGGGTTGGTGTGCGATCGGGGGAGCCTCGGCTGGGGTGGCGGGGGTCGTCGGGGGGGACCATGGCGCGCTTGCCCTTGCCGTGGACGAGCGCCCAGCCGTGGGTCGTGTGGAGGTCGTGGTGGCCGCCGCAGACCTCGTCGATCTCGTCGAGGCGCGTGTGGTGGGTGTCCTTGAACTCGGCGCCGGTGCGGTGGTCGTGCTCGACGATGGTGCGCGAGCAGCCTTCGACGACACAGGTGGGTGAGGACCACAGCAGTGCGGTGCGCATGGCGGCCGTGGGCCCGCGGCCGAGGCTGGTGACGTTCAGCACGTCGACGCCGTTGGTGATGACCATCTTCAAGATGGCGTCACCGAGCAGGTCGCGGGCGACTCGGACGGGGACGGGGCCGACGCCGGTGATCTCGCAGAGCTCCTCTCCGGCCACCTGGCCTCGCCGGAGGGCTTCGACGTCGACACGTAGGAGGCCGAGGTGCCTGGGGTTCCGCGACCGCTTCGTCGTGGACCCGGATCCGGAGCCGTCGCGGCTGCGCTGGGCCATGCGCACGAGGGCGTCCCACTCGTAGGTGTCGCGGCCTTCGCGGACACCGAGCGACCGTCGTTCGTGGAAGATCTCATCGGTGAGCCGATCGAGCTCGGCAAGGATCACCGCGGCCTCATCGGGCGTGCCCTGGCCGTGGAGGTGGACCATCCCCTCGCCGTCGGTGTGGCGGCTCAGCCGCCGCCGGCGGTGCAACCGGGCGTGGGTGGCATCCGGATCTGGGTCCGCCGCCGCACGTGCCCGGCCCGCCTCTTCTTGGAGCTCGCGCAGGTTCGTGCGCCCTGCCTTGTGGATCAGGTCCCGTTCCGCCCCCGGGTTGAGCGTTGCCGCGGCCCCGCGATAACGCTGCCCTGTGCCGCCGACAGCGACCCATCGAGCATCCCCGAACGAGTCACGGGCAGCGACCGCAGCGCCTCCGAGGTGGCCAGGTCGGTCTTGGCGGCCGAGAGCGAGGTGCCCGCCACCGCCGCCAGGTGCTCCTCGGGGGAGCGGAAGCCCTTGCGCTGCCACTCCAACGAGTCGGCCATCCGCCGCGCCAGCAGCGTCCGAGCCGCCGACGCGGTCCGGGCGATCCGATCCAACCGCGCCACCAGCCGGGTGGCCTCCGACGCAGGAACCACGTCCGGATCGATCGACCCCACCACCGCGACCAGCGACGACTCAACATCGCCGACCTGCCCCTCGAGCTCGGACTGGAACATACCGAAACCATACGAACGGGGTGTGACAGTCAACCTCGCCCGGCAGCGTCCTCGGCCTGGGCGAGCGTCGTTTTCAGGTGCTCGACGTCGAAGGGCTGCTCCGCCAGCGTCACGGGGTCCCACTCGCTGCGTGGGGTGGCGAAGAAGTCGCCGCCGTACACGTGGATTGCCGCCGTGTGGGTGCCGCGCGGATTCGTCACCGAGTGGATGACCTCCCGGCCGAGCACGACGGAGTCGCCATCGACCAGCTCCTTGCCTCCGGAAGCCACGAGACCCCCGTCGTCGCCTCGCCGGAAGAAGGTGTTGTCCTCCTGGCCCCGGTAGATGCCGTTGGCGGCCCACATGCGGTGGTCGTGCGGGAACAGCTCCACGTGCGGAGGCCACACGATCTGCAGGACCGTCAGGTCCTCGGCCACGTGCAGTGGGTACACCCCCCCAGGCTTGGGGCCACCGAGTGCCGCATCGATGCTCGATGGATCGGCCAGCGCGCGGTCGAGGATCTCCTTCACGGCTGGCGCAGCGCTGGTCTCGCTGAGGGCGGAGCGGCAGCCGGCCACGAAGTCGTCGACATCGAACATGGCATGCACCTCCTGGGAGAAGTCGCCCATACGCTACGCCCCCCGCACAGGCCCAGCCCCTGGGGCCCATCGGCTTTGGACGAGCGGCCCGAGCCCCGCTATCGTGCTCACTCCGTGCTTCCAGGGTCTTCCCTGGCAAGCCGAGGAACGAAAACCGAAGTCCGGGCAGGCCCGCACTGCAGGAACCGCCTGGCACAACCCAATCACGCTCCGCCGGCTCTGTCCGTGCGGAGCGTTCGCGTGAACCGGGGCCTGATCCCGGTTCCTCCGCAGCAAAGAGAGAGACACGTCGTCATGGCGACCAAGGCAATCGTTGGCGAGAAGGTAGGGATGACCCAGGTCTGGGACGAGGACAACCGCGTCGTCCCGGTCACGGTCCTGCGCGTCAAGCCCTGCCGGATCGTGCAGGTCAAGACCGACGAGCGCGACGGCTACTCGGCCCTCCAGGTCACCTTCGGCACCAAGAAGGCCACCAAGATCTCCAAGCCGAAGCTCGGCCACTTCGAGAAGGCTGGCGTCGACCCGGGGCCCCGTCTGGTGGAGCTGCGGCTCGATGACGTGTCGGACTACTCGGTGGGCCAGGAGCTCAAGGCCGACCTGCTGGCCGACGGCGACAAGATCGACGTGACCGCCGTGAGCAAGGGCAAGGGCTTCGCCGGCACCATGAAGCGCCACGGCTTCGGCGGCATGCCTGCCAGCCACGGTGCCCACCGGGTCCACCGTGCCCCCGGCGCCATCGGCGCCTGTGCCACCCCGTCTCGCGTGTTCCGGGGCACCCGGATGGCCGGCCGCATGGGCGGCGAGAAGGTCACCACCCTCAACCTCACCGTCGTGTCGGCCGACGCCGAGCGCGACCTCGTCCTCGTGCGGGGCTCCGTCCCCGGTCCCAAGGGTGGGCTCGTGCTCATCCGAGACGCCGTGAAGGCAGGTGCCTGAGATGCCCACCCTCGACACCGTGGACGCCGCCGGCAAGAAGGCCGGCTCCGTCGACCTGGATGACGCCATGTTCGGCATCGAGCCCAACCTGGCGGTCATGCACCAGGTGGTCACGGCCCAGCTGGCCGGCCGTCGCCGAGGCACGCAGTCCACCAAGACCCGCGCCGAGGTGCGCGGCGGTGGCGCCAAGCCCTGGAAGCAGAAGGGCACGGGCCGAGCCCGAGCCGGCTCCAGCCGCTCGCCGATCTGGACGGGCGGTGGCGTGATCCACGCCCCCAAGCCCCGCGACTACTCGCAGCGGACCCCCAAGAAGATGATCCGCCTGGCGCTCAAGTCGGCCCTGTCCGACCGTGCCGCCTCCGGCCGGGTCCTGGTGCTCGACTGGGGTCTCGATGCCCCCAGCACCAAGGGCGCCATCGCCGCCCTGGCCGCCAACGGCGTGGAGGGTCGGGTGCTGGCCGTGCTGCGGCCCGAGGACGAGGCCATCTGGAAGAGCCTTCGCAACCTGGGCCACGTCCACATCTGCGGCGTGGGCGAGCTCAACGCCTACGACGTCCTGGTGAGCGACTGGGTGGTCTTCACCCCCGACACCCTGCCCACCGACCGTCCCATCACCCGCGGCGGCCACGCCACCGAGGAGGCCTCGTGAGCAAGAACCCCCGCGACGTCATCCTCGCTCCCGATCGTGAGCGAGAAGTCCTACGCCCTCTCCGAGGGAGCGGCCTACACGTTCCAGGTGGCCACCGACGCCTCCAAGCCCGAGATCCACGATGCCGTCGAGGCGATCTTCGGTGTGAAGGTGGCCAAGGTGAACACCCTCAACCGGAAGGGCAAGCGGAAGCGCAACCGCAAGACCTTCACGCACGGCAAGCGACCCGACACCAAGCGGGCGATCGTCACCCTCGCCGCCGGCGAGACGATCGACCTCTTCCAGGGATAGGCACACCATGGCTCTCCGCAAGCGCAAGCCCACCAGCCCCGGACGACGGTTCCAGACCGTCTCCGACTTCTCCGAGCTGACCACCGACAAGCCCGAGAAGTCGCTCCTCGCGCCCAAGCACAACACCGGCGGTCGCAACAGCTACGGCCGCAAGACCGCCCGTCACAAGGGCGGCGGCCACAAGCAGCGCTACCGCGTCATCGACTTCAAGCGCACCAAGGACGGCGTGCCGGCCAAGGTCGCCTCGGTGGAGTACGACCCCAACCGCAACTGCCGCATCCTCCTGCTCCACTACCTAGACGGTGAGAAGCGCTACATCCTCGCCCCGCGCGACGTGAAGGTCGGCGACATGCTGCAGAGCGGTCAGGGCTCGGAGATCCGGCCGGGCAACGCCCTGCCCCTGCGCTACATCCCGGTGGGCACCACCGTGCACGCCATCGAGCTCTACCCCGGTGGTGGCGCCAAGATGGGCCGCTCTGCCGGCACGTCGGTCCAGCTGGTGGCCAAGGAGGGCGACTACGCCACCCTGCGCCTGCCGAGCACCGAGATGCGCCGGGTGTCCATCGACTGCCGCGCCACCGTCGGCGAGGTGGGCAACGCCGAGGCGGAGCTCATCAAGGTGGGCAAGGCGGGCCGCAACCGCTGGAAGGGCGTCAAGCCCCAGACCCGTGGCGTGGCCATGAACCCCGTCGACCACCCCCTGGGTGGCGGCGAGGGCAAGACCTCCGGTGGCCGGCACCCCGTGTCGCCGTGGGGCCAGCCCGAGGGCCGAACTCGAGACAAGAACAAGCCGTCCCAGAAGCTCATCGTCCGCCGGCGCCGTACGCGCGGCAGTCGGAGGTAGGAAGCCATGCCCCGCAGCCTCAAGAAGGGTCCCTTCGTCGACGACCACCTGCTCAAGAAGGTGGACGCGCTCAACGAGAAGGGCGAGAAGAAGGTCGTCAAGACCTGGAGCCGACGCTCCACGATCATCCCCGAGATGGTCGGCCACACCATCGCCGTGCACGACGGGCGCAAGCACGTGCCGGTGTACGTCACCGAGGCCATGGTGGGCCACAAGCTCGGCGAGTTCTCCCCGACGCGGACCTTCAAGTTCCACGCCGGCATGGAGAAGCAAGCACGAGGTAGGCGCTGATGGCCTTCGGCACCAAGACCAACGAGCGGCCGGGCACGCGGGCCCAGGTTCGGTACCTCCGGGTCTCGCCCTACAAGGCCCGTGAGGTCCTCAACCTCATCCGGGGCCTCCACGTCGACGACGCCGACGGCGTCCTCGAGTTCACCGATCGCGCCGTGGCGACGGAGATCCGCAAGGTGCTGGCCTCGGCAGTGGCCAACGCCGAGCACAACGACTCCGTCGACCCCAACGAGCTGTTCGTGTCGGCCTGCTACGCCGACGAGGGCCCCACGCTGAAGCGCTGGCGACCCCGAGCGCGCGGCCGCGCCACGCGGATCCGCAAGCGGACCTGCCACATCACTCTCATCGTGAGCCGCATGGACCCGAAGAAGCTCGAGCAGCGCCAGGCCCGCGCCGACGCCGCCGTGGGCCGTGGGGGCGTTCGACGCGACGCCGCCGAGGCCCGCCGGGCCCGGGTGGCCCGCAGCCGGGCGGCGGCCGCCGACAGCCACGACCACGATCACGAGGGCCACGACCACGAGGGCCACGACCACGAGGGCCACGACCACGGCGACGCCGAGATCGATGAGAGCGCCGAGGTCCCGGGCGAGCCCACGGAGGCCACCATCGAGCAGGCCGAGGAGGCCGTCGACGCTGCTGGCGACGACACCGACCTCACCGACGAGGTGGAGGACGCGGCAGAGAACGAGGTGCCGGGCGAACCGTCCGACGCCGTGATGGAGGCCGTTGAAGAGGCGGCTGAAGAGGCGCAGGCCGAGGACAGCGAGGCCGACGACGCCTCTGAGGAGCAGAAGTAATGGGACAGAAGGTCAACCCCTACGGGTTCCGGCTCGGCGTCACCACCGAGTGGAAGTCACGCTGGTTCGCGGACCGCAAGGACTACGGCAACTTCGTCATCGAAGACTGGAAGATCCGCGACTTCTTGATGACCCAGCTGCCCCACGCCGCCATCAGCCGCATCGAGATCGAGCGCACTCGGGATCGTCTGCGCGTCGACGTCCACACCGCCCGTCCGGGCATCGTCATCGGCCGTCGCGGCTCGGAGGCCGACCGCCTTCGTGCCGGGCTCACCTCCATCACCGGCAACAACAAGGTGCAGCTCAACATCCAGGAGATCAAGCAGCCCGAGCTCGACGCTGCGCTGATCGCCCAGGGCGTGGCCGACCAGCTGGCCGGCCGCGTGGCGTTCCGCCGGGCCATGAAGCGGGCCGTGCAGAACGCCCAGAAGGCCGGCGCGCTCGGCATCCGCGTGCAGTGCTCCGGGCGTCTCGGCGGCGCCGAGATGAGCCGCACCGAGTGGTACCGCGAGGGCCGGGTGCCGCTGCACACCCTCCGGGCCGACATCGACTACGGCTTCCGTGAGGCCCGCACCCCCGCTGGTCGCATCGGCGTGAAGGTGTGGCTCTACAAGGGCGACATCCTCCCGTACAAGAGCACCAGCGAGGACAAGATCAGCCGGGAGGCCGCCATGGCCGTCGGCGAGACCTCGGGCGGTGCCGCTGCTCCCCGCCGCGTCGTGTCCAGCTCGGCCGCTGCTCGCCGCCGGCCGGATGGCACGGGTCCCGACACCGATGCGCCGGTCGAGGCCGAGCCCCTCGTGAAGGAGGCCGATCCCGAGCTGGAGCGCCTCCTCGCCGAGGAGGAGGAGATCGAGCGCCGCACGCTCGACCACCACGAGACCCCGAAGTTCCACCCGGGAGACTCTGACTGATGACGGTTTCGACTCCCAAGCAGAGCTTGCTCGCCGAGCTACGAGGCGCTCAGGCCGACCGGATGAACCGGATCGGCCTGCGCACTGAGGGCGGTACCCAATGTTGATGCCGAAGAAGGTCAAGCACCGCAAGCAGCACCGCGGCCGCCTCAAGGGCAACAGCAAGGGCGGCACCGAGGTCACCTTCGGTGACTACGGCGTCCAGGCCCTCGAGCCGGGTTGGATCACGGCCCGTCAGATCGAAGCTGCCCGTATCGCGATGACCCGCAAGACGCGGCGCGGCGGCAAGGTCTGGATCACGGTGTTCCCCGACAAGCCAGTCACCGAGAAGCCCGCTGAGACCCGCATGGGCTCGGGCAAGGGCAACCCGGAGCGCTGGGTGGCGGTGGTCAAGCCCGGCCGGATCCTGTTCGAGCTCTCCTACCCTGACCCCGAGCTGGCCCGCGAGGCCATCGACCGGGCCATCCAGAAGCTGCCCATCAAGGCCCGCTTCGTCGCCCGCGAGGAGGTGCTCTAGGTGGCCGCCGACCGTTCGTACCGTGACCTCGACGACGCTGCTCTGGTGCAGGAGCTGGCTGACATCAAGGACGCCCTGTTCAAGCTGCGCTTCCAGAACGCCACTGGACAGCTCGACAACGTGAGCGAGCTGAAGAAGCACCGCAAGCAGGTCGCCCGCATCAACACCGAGCTCCGGACCCGCGAGATCGCGGCAGCCGAGGCGCTCGAGACCCAGAGGGAGAACGCCTGATGGCCGACGACACCGCCACTCGGCACAACGCCCGCAAGCTGCGGGAGGGCATCGTCACCTCCGCCGGCATGGAGAAGACGGCCGTGGTCACCGTGACCACCCGGAAGCCGCACCCGCTCTACAAGAAGACCATGGTGCGGACGAAGAAGCTCTACGTGCACGACGAGGCCAACGACGCCAAGGTGGGCGACAAGGTCCGCGTGCAGGAGACCCGCCCGCTGTCCAAGCTGAAGCGCTGGCGCCTCGTCGAAGTGATCGAGAGGGCCCGATGATCCAGCAGGAGAGCCGCCTTCGGGTGGCGGACAACAGCGGGGCCAAGGAGGTCCTCTGCATCCGCGTGCTCGGCGGCACCAAGCGCCGCTACGCGAGCATCGGCGACATCTTCGTCGCCACGGTCAAGGACGCCATCCCCGGCGCGGCGGTGAAGAAGGGCGAGGTCGTGAAGTGCGTCGTCGTCCGCGTCAAGAAGGAGAAGCGCCGTCCCGACGGCAGCTACATCCGCTTCGACGAGAACGCCGCGGTGCTCATCAACGACCAGCTCAACCCGCGGGGCACCCGCATCTTCGGCCCAGTCGGCCGTGAGCTCCGCGACAAGAAGTTCATGAAGATCGTCTCCCTCGCTCCCGAGGTCCTGTGATGGCTGGCTTGAAGATCAAGAAGGGCGACCGTGTGAAGGTGCTCTCCGGCAAGGACCGGGGCGCCGAAGGCGAGGTCTCGCGCGTGCTGCCGGATGCCGGCAAGGTCATCGTCGACGGCGTCAACGTGGCCAAGAAGCACCAGCGGGCGACCAAGGCCACCATGCAGGGCGGGATCATCGACAAGGACATGCCGATCCCCGTCGCCAACGTGGCCCTGCTCTGCCCGGCGTGCGGCAAGGCCACCCGAGTCGGCTACAAGGTCGAACCCGACGGCACCAAGGTGCGCGTCTGCAAGAAGTGCGGAGGTGACATGCCGTGAGCACCACCACTGAGACCACTCCAGTGCCCCGGCTCCGGACCCGATACGACGACGAGATCCGCGCTGCTCTCCAGGAGCAGCTGGGCCTCGCCAACGTCATGCAGGTCCCCCGCCTGGAGAAGATCGTGATCAACATGGGCGTGGGGGCTGCGGTGTCGCAGCCGTCGCTGCTGGATGGGGCCGTCAAGGACCTCACCACGATCGCCGGTCAGAAGCCCGTGATCACCCGGGCCCGGCAGTCGATCGCCAACTTCAAGCTTCGCGAGGACAACCCCATCGGCACCAAGGTGACCCTCCGGGGCGCCCGCATGTGGGAGTTCCTCGATCGTCTGATCAGCCTCGCCATCCCCCGTATCCGCGACTTCCGGGGTCTCAACCCCAGGAGCTTCGACGGCCACGGCAACTACACGTTCGGGGTGAGCGACCAGCTGATCTTCCCGGAGGTCGAATACGACGCGATCGATGCCCCTCGAGGGATGGACATCACGATCGTGACGACCGCCAACACCGATGCCGAAGGCAAAGCCCTCCTCGACGCCTTCGGCTTCCCGTTCAAGCGCGAGGGACAGGACTGATGGCCAAGAAGGCACTCATCGAGAAGCAGCAGCGGACCCCCAAGTTCAAGGTCCGCGCCTACACGCGATGCAAGAGGTG
Source organism: uncultured Microthrixaceae bacterium (assembly GCA_963795165.1). Classification (GTDB taxonomy): domain Bacteria; phylum Actinomycetota; class Acidimicrobiia; order Acidimicrobiales; family VFJN01; genus VFJN01. The sequence continues at coordinate 2,681,287 of CAWCGT010000001.1, forward strand.
CGGGCGACCGCGCTCCGTGTACCGCAAGTTCGGCCTGTGCCGGGTCTGCCTGCGCGAAATGATCCATGCCGGGGAGATCCCCGGTGTGACGAAGGCCAGCTGGTGAGGGGAGGCGCACGATGACGATGACCGACCCCATCTCCGACATGCTGACCCGGATCCGCAACGCCAACATCGCGATGCACGACGACGTCCGCATGCCCTCCTCCAAGGTGAAGGAGGCCCTCGCCGAGATCCTCCACAAGGAGGGCTACATCGAGGGCTACGACGTGGCCGACAACACCGAGCGACCCGGGCGCGTGCTCTCCATCAAGATGAAGTACTCGCCCGAGCGGGCTCGCGTGATCTCGGGCCTGCGCCGAGTGTCCAAGCCCGGGCTGCGCGTCTACAGCCAGTCCACCAAGGTCCCCCGGGTCCTCGGCGGGCTGGGCGTGGCCGTCCTGTCGACCAGCCAGGGCCTCATGACCGACCGCGAGGCGCGCAAGCGCAACGTGGGCGGCGAGATCCTCTGCTTCGTGTGGTGAACCCATGAGCCGAATCGGAAAGTCCCCCATCCCGGTCCCCAGCGGCGTCGACGTGACGATCGCCGGGACCCACATCACCGTGAAGGGCCCCAAGGGCACCCTCGAGCGCGACATCCCCGGCGCCATCACCGTCCGGCAGGACGGCGAGGAGCTGCATCGTGGAGCGCCCAGGACGACGAGCGGCAGAACCGGGCCCTCCACGGCCTGGTGCGATCCCTGGTCAACAACATGGTCGTGGGCGTCCACGAGGAGTTCACCAAGGAGCTCGAGATCATCGGCGTCGGCTACCGAGCCGCCGCCCAGGGCACCAGCAAGCTCGACCTGGCTCTCGGCTTCAGCCACCCCGTCTCGGTCGACGCCCCGGACGGGCATCAGCTTCGAGACCCCCGCCCCGAACCGCATCATCGTGAAGGGCATCGACAAGGAGGCGGTCGGCCAGGTGGCCGCCAACATCCGCAAGATCCGCAAGCCCGAGCCCTACAAGGGCAAGGGCGTCCGGTACCTCGGCGAGCACGTCGCCAAGAAGGCCGGGAAGACGGGCAAGTAGAGGACACGACATGACCGTCAGCGCACAGCACAAGCGGGAAGCCCGCCTCCGGCGTCACCGCCGGGTGCGGAAGAAGGTGCAGGGCTCGGCCGAGCGGCCGCGCCTCGCCGTGTTCCGCTCCAACAAGCACATCTCCGCCCAGGTGATCGACGACCGCACCGGTCGCACGCTCGCCGCCGCCTCCACCACGGAGCCCGACCTCCGCGGCGGCAGCACGGGCAACAAGGACGCCGCCACCAAGGTCGGCCAGCTCGTGGCCGAGCGGGCCAAGGCCGCCGGCGTCACCAAGGTCGTCTTCGATCGAGGCGGCAACCTCTACCACGGGCGAGTCGCGGCAGTCGCTGCGGCGGCTCGCGAGCACGGATTGGAACTGTGACCATGTTTCGCACTCGCAAGCCGAGCTTGCTCGGCGAACTAGCGGCGTCTCCGCCGACGCGGCAGAGCCGGATCGGCTCCGACACTGAGGGAAGAAGCTGATGGCCAACGGATCAGGACCCCGCCGCGACCGGGAGCGCAGCGACCGCGAGAACCCGCGGCAGTCCACGGACACGACGCTGCGCGAGTCCCGCGTCATCAACATCAACCGGGTGGCCAAGGTCGTGAAGGGCGGACGTCGGTTCAGCTTCACCGCCCTCGTGGTCATCGGCGACGGCAACGGCCGGGTCGGTCTCGGCTACGGCAAGGCCAAGGAGGTGCCCCTCGCCATCCAGAAGGGCACCGAGGAGGCTCGCAAGAACCTCTTCCAGGTGCCCCTGGCCGGCTCCACCGTCACCCACACCATCATCGGCCGCATGGGCGCCGGCCGGGTGCTGCTCAAGCCGGCCGCTCCTGGCACCGGCGTGATCGCCGGCGGCGCCGCCCGCGCCATCCTCGAGGAGGCCGGCGTGCACGACGTGCTCTGCAAGTCGCTGGGCAGCTCGAACCACATCAACGTGGCCCGGGCCACCATCGACGGCCTCAAGTCGCTGAAGCGCCCCGACGAGATCGCTCGTCTCCGTGGCCTCGACCCCGAGGACTTCGTGCCCAAGGGCATGCTGGCCGCCTACCGGGAGAGCGAGCGCGGTCCGGCGCCGCGCTCCTGAAGAGGTGGCGTGATGGCCGAGGGAACGATCACCGTCACCCAGATCCGATCGGCCATCGGCACCAAGCCCAAGCAGCGCGGCACGCTCGCGGGCCCTCGGCCTGGGCCGCATCGGCAAGTCGAACACCCTTCCCGATCGCCCCGAGATCCGAGGGATGGTGGCCCGCGTGCCCGCACCTCGTCTCGGTGGAGGAGACGTCCGCATGACCATCAAGATCCACGACCTGCAGCCCCCCGCCGGGTCGAACCGCCGCAAGAAGCGGGTCGGCCCGGGGCATCGCCGGCAAGGGCGGCAAGACCGCCGGCCGGGGCACCAAGGGCCAGAAGGCGCGCAGCAAGCGTCCCCGCCCGCTTCGAGGGCGGGCAGATGCCGCTGCACATGCGGCTGCCGAAGCTCAAGGGCTTCAACAACCCCTTCCGGGTGGAGTACCACGGGCATCAACCTCGACACCCTCGAGGCGAGCGGCCTCGACGAGATCGATCCCGCCGCCCTCCAGGGCAAGGGCCTCGCCCACAAGGGCGCCCTGGTCAAGGTGCTCGGGTCGGGGCGAGCTCACCCGCAAGGTCACGGTGAAGGCCCACGCCTTCTCCAAGTCCGCCGAGGCGGCCATCACCGCCGCCGGCGGTACCGTCGAGATCCTGCCCAAGCCGTGGGGCGACCGCCGTCCTCCGGTGCAGGGCAACCAGTTCGCCAACCGCTGACCGAGACCGTCCGCCTGCCGCATCGGCAGCGCCGCTGACCAGGAGCCCAGCCCGTGCTGTCCAGCCTCCGCAACGTGTTCAGGGTCCCCGACCTGCGGGGGAAGATCCTCTTCACCCTGCTGATCATCGCCCTGTACCGGGTCGGGGCCTTCATCCCCGCGCCCGGGCATCGACCTCGACGCCGTGGAGGAGCTGAAGCGGCAGGCCGAGACCGGCGGCGGCGTGGTCGGCTTCCTGCAGCTCTTCTCGGGCGGCGCGCTCACCCAGTTCGCGCTGTTCGCGCTCGGGATCATGCCGTACATCACCAGCTCGATCATCATGCAGATCCTCACGGTGGTGATCCCCAAGCTGGAGGAGTGGCAGCAGATGGGGGCGGTGGGTCAGCGCAAGATCACGCAGTGGACCCGCTACCTGGCCGTGACCATCGCCCTGCTGCAGTCGACGGGCCTGGCCTTCCTGTTCCACAACGGCGGCGGCGGTCTCCTCGGCGGCGCGGGCAACTCGACCGGCCTCGACGTGCTGCCTGAGTTCACGCCCGTTCCGGGTGATCATCGTGGTGCTCACCCTCACCGCCGGCACCGCCCTGCTCATGTGGATGGGCGAGCTGATCAGCCAGCGCGGCATCGGCAACGGCATGTCGTTGCTGATCTTCGCCTCGGTGGTCAGCTCCTTCCCGGGGGCCGGGGCCCGCCTCAACGCCGAGAAGGGCAGCACCGCTCCTCGCCGCCCTGCTGGTGCTCGCGATCGTGCTCCTGGTGGCCATCGTGTTCATCGAGCAGGGTCAGCGCCGCATCCCAGTGCAGTTCGCCAAGCGGGTGGTGGGCCGTCGCATGTACGGCGGCCAGAGCACCTACATCCCGCTGAAGGTGAACCAGTCGGGCGTGATCCCGATCATCTTCGCCAGCTCGGTGCTCTACCTGCCGATCCTGCTCACCAACGTCCTGCCCGCCGACGGGCTGGGGGGCCGACGTCCAGCGGTTCATCAGCGACAACCTCGTGCAGCCCGACTCGATCCTCTACGTGGTCACCTACGGCCTGCTGATCATCGGCTTCGCGTACTTCTACACGGCCATCGCCTTCGATCCCGCCCAGCAGGCCGAGAACATCCGCAAGCAGGGCGGGTTCATCCCGGGCATCCGTCCCGGCCCGCAGACCGAGCGCTACCTCGGTCGGATCCTCTCGCGCATCACCCTGCCGGGAGCGCTGTTCATCGCCGTTCATCGCGCTGCTGCCGTCGATGTTGCTGGCCTTCGCCAACGTGGAGAACTTCCCGTTCGCCGGCACCTCGATCCTGATCGCCGTGGGCGTTGCCCTCGAGACGATGAAGCAGATCGACAGCCAGCTCATGATGCGCAACTACGAGGGCTTCCTGAAGTGACGGGGACAGTGGGGACCGGGACGTGATCCCGGGCGCCCGGCTCGTCCTGCTGGGCCGGCAGGGCGCCGGCAAGGGGACCCAGTGCGTGCGCCTGTCCCGCCACTACGTGATCCCGCACATCTCCACCGGCGACATGCTGCGGTCGGCGGTCAAGGAGGGGACGGAGTTCGGACGGAAGGCCAAGGCGGTCATGGACCGCGGCGAGCTGGTGTCCGACGAGGTCATGGGTGGCGTGGTCGAGGAGCGGCTGGCCAGCGATGACACCCACAACCGCGGCTACGTCCTCGACGGGTTCCCTCGCACGGTCGGCCAGGCCGAGATGCTGGCCGTCATCACCCAGGCGCAGCCCCTCGACCTGGTCATCGACCTGGTGGTCCCCGTCGGTGTGGTGCTCGAGCGCCTGGCCGCCCGCCGGGTGTGCGTCGACTGCGCCACCAACTACTCCGTCGACAACCCCCCGCGGTACGGCTGGGTGTGCGACAACTGCGGCGGGGACGTGGTGCAGCGCGCCGACGACACTCCTGAGGCGATCCAGAAGCGCCTTGACCTCTATGAGCGCGAGACCACGCCGCTGATCGCCTGGTACCGAGACCGAGGGCTGCTGGCGGAGGTCGATGGGCTCGGGCCGGCGGACGATGTGACCTCCCGGCTCGTGGCGGCCATCGACGCCCGCCGGGCGGCTTGAGCGGGCCCGCCCCTAGCCTGACGGGGTGAAGCGATCGACCGACGACCTGGCCAAGATGCGCCGGGCCGGACAGGTGGTGGCGGAGATGCACGCCGAGATCCGCCGGGCCATCCGCCCCGGTGTCACCACCGCCCAGCTCGACAGCATCGGCCGGTCGGTCATCGATCGCCGAGGCGCCCGCTCCAACTTCCTCGGCTACGGCCACCCGCCGTTTCCAGGGGTGATCTGCGCCTCGCCCAACGACGTGATCGTGCACGGCATCCCCGGTGCTCGGCCGCCTGGAGGATGGCGACATCGTGTCGATCGACTGCGGCGCGATCGTGGAGGGATGGCACGGCGACGCTGCCTTCACCGTCGGCGTGGGCGAGATCGACCCGGAGGCTCAGCGCCTCATCGACGCCACGGAGGCGTCGCTGGCCGCTGGCATCGACGCGATGCGGCCCGGAGGGCGCCTCTCCGACATCGGGGCGGCCGTCCAGGCGGTGGCCGAGGCCGCCGGGTTCTGCGTGGTCCGTGAGTACACCGGCCACGGGATCGGGATGGCCATGCACGAGGCGCCGGACATTCCGAACTGGGGCCGCCCCGGGAAGGGTCGGCGGCTGGCTGCCGGCCAGACCTACGCGGTCGAGCCCATGGTGTGCGCCGGTGGTCCCGAGACCCGGCTCCTCGAGGATCAGTGGACGGTGGCGACGAGGGACGGGCGCCTGGCCGCCCACACCGAGCACACCATCGCCATCACCGACGACGGACCGGAGATCCTCACCCGGCCCTGACCCGGCCGCTAGGGTGCTCCCACCCCCGGTTTCCGTGGGGGGTCGAGCGCACGAGCGTCGAGTTGGACCTCCGCCGTGCCCGCGCTAGCATCACCCTTCGGCCCTGGGTCCACCTCGTCGTCTGCACGCGCCCGTGCTCCGACGGATCCGACCCGTCACCTCTGCAATCCAGGAGCACCCCGCTGGCCAAGCCCAAGGAAGACGCGATCGTGCTGGAAGGCACGGTGGTCGAGCCCCTCCCGAACGCCATGTTCCGGGTCGAGCTCGAGAACGGCCACAAGGTGCTTGCCCACATCTCCGGGAAGATGCGGATGCACTACATCCGGATCCTGCCCGGCGACCGCGTCCAGGTGGAGCTCACCCCCTACGACCTCACCCGAGGTCGGATCACCTACCGGTACAAGTGAACGAGAGCGCCCGATGAAGGTCCGCCCCAGCGTCAAGACGATCTGTGAGAAGTGCAAGGTGATCCGCCGCCACGGGCGTGTCCAGGTCATCTGCACCAACCCCCGGCACAAGCAGCGCCAGGGCTAGAGAGGAAGACAGGCACCCGCACCTATGGCACGCATCGCCGGCGTCGACATCCCCCGCGAGAAGCGGTTGGAGATCAGCCTCACCTACATCTTTGGCATCGGCCGGAGCCGTTCGCAGCTCATCTGCGACCAGCTCGGCCTCGACCGGAACACCCGGGTCCGCGACCTCACCGACGAAGAGGTCAACAAGATCCGCGCCTACGTCGATCAGAACCTCGAGGTGGAGGGCGACCTTCGGCGGGAGGTCCAGCAGGACATCCGCCGCAAGATGGAGATCGGTTGCTGGCAGGGTCTGCGGCACCGTAAGGGCCTCCCGGTGCGCGGTCAGCGCACCCAGACCAACGCCCGCACTCGCAAGGGTCCCAAGCGGACCGTCGCCGGCAAGAAGAAGGTCCGCAAGTGATCACTCACGCACTCAGTGCCGAAGGCGCCGCGCGCGGTCCTTCGAAGCTTCGCTTCGGAGGACCAGCTGATGGCCAAGCCCAAGCCTGGTGGTCGGCGACCGCGCAAGCGCGAGAAGAAGAACGTCTCCCACGGCGTCGCCCACATCAAGAGCTCGTTCAACAACACGATCATCACCATCACCGACCAGGAGGGCAACGTCCTCTCCTGGGCCTCGGCTGGCAACGTCGGCTTCAAGGGCTCTCGCAAGAGCACCCCGTACGCCGCCCAGATGGCCGCCGAGAAGGCGGCCCGCGGGGCGATGGAGCACGGCGTCCGCAAGGTCGACGTGCAGGTGAAGGGCCCCGGATCCGGTCGCGAGACCGCCATCCGCTCGCTGCAGAGCACCGGCATCGAGGTCACCGGCATCAAGGACGTCACCCCTGTCCCCCACAACGGCTGCCGCCCACCCAAGCGGCGCCGGGTCTGAAGCGGTAGGAACCATGGCTCGCTACACCGGTCCCAAGGTCAAGATCTCGCGGCGCCTCGGCGTCAACATCTTCGAGAACGAGAAGGGCCGCAAGGCCCTCGAGAAGCGGCCCTACCCGCCGGGCGAGCACGGCCGCTCGCGCCGCCGGCAGCCCTCCGAGTACTCGATGCAGCTGCAGGAGAAGCAGAAGGCGAAGCACTTCTACGGCTTGCTGGAGCGCCAGTTCGAGAACCTCTACAAGGAGGCCACCCGGGCCAAGGGCGTGACCGGCGAGAACCTGCTCCGCTTCCTGGAGCAGCGGCTCGACAACATCGTCTTCCGCTCCGGCTGGGCTCGCACCCGGCCGCAGGCCCGGCAGTTCGTCAACCACGGGCTCATCGACGTGAACGGCCGCCGAGTGGACATCCCCAGCTACCGGGTGAAGAAGGGCGACGTCGTCTCCCTCCGAGCCAAGAGCCAGGCGATGATCATCATCCAGCACAACATCGACACCCTCGACGGAAGCCTCCCTGCGTGGCTCGAGTCAGGAGACGGTGGCAAGTCGGTCACCGTGCGCGAGCTTCCGCTGCGCGAGCAGATCGACGTCCCCGTGCGAGAGCAGCTCATCGTCGAGCTGTACTCGAAGTAGTCCCCTTCCCGCCGCCCCCCACCCCGAGGTAGATCATGCTCGTCATCCAGCGACCCACCGTCGAAGCGATCGGCGAAGCTCAGGGCAACCGCCAGACCTTCGCCATCAGCCCGCTGGAGCCTGGCTTCGGCCACACCCTGGGCAACTCCCTGCGCCGCACGCTCCTGTCGTCGATCCCCGGTGCTGCCATCACGCAGCTCCGATTCGACGACGCCCTGCACGAGTTCGACACGATCCAGGGTGTCACCGAGGACGTCACCGACATCATCCTCAACCTCAAGGACCTCGTGCTGGTCTGCCACAGCGACGAGCCCGTCACCCTGCGCCTCGACGTGAAGGGTGCGGCGGAGATCACCGCCGGCGACATCTCGGCCAACAGCGACGTCGACGATGCTGAACCCGGGTCTCCACATCGCCACCCTCAACAAGTCGGCTCGCCTCGCCGTCGACATCACCGTGTCGAAGGGCCGTGGCTACGTGTCGGCCGACCGCAACAAGGGCAGCAGCACGATCGGCGTCATCCCGGTCGACTCGATCTTCTCGCCGGTGCGCCGGGTGACCTTCCTGGTCGAGCCCACCCGCGTCGAGCAGTCCACCGCCTACGACCGCCTGGTGCTCGACATCGAGACCGACGGCTCCATCTCGCCCCGCGAGGCGCTGGCCTCCGCCGGCGACACCCTCCGGTCCCTGGTGGGCCTGGTGGCCGAGATGAGCGACGAGCCCCAGGGCCTCGAGCTCGGCGAGGTCGCCACCACCACCGCCGGGTCGCCGGACCTCGACCTGCCCATCGAGGACCTCGATCTCTCGGAGCGCCCCCGCAACTGCCTCAAGCGGGCCCAGGTCAACACCATCGGCGAGCTGCTCCTCAAGACCGACGACGACCTGCTCGCCATCACCAACTTCGGCCAGAAGTCGCTCGACGAGGTCATCCAGAAGCTCGACGAGCGCGGCCTGCAGCTGCGCACCAAGGACTAGGACCGCCATGCCTGCCACCCCGAAGAAGGGCCGTCGCTTCGGCGGCAGCTCGCAGCACCAGCGGCTGATGATGGCCAACCTGGTGGCCTCGCTGGTGGCGGCCGAGGGCATCGTCACCACCGAGGCCAAGGCCAAGGCGCTGCGCCCGGTGGCCGAGAAGGTCATCACCAAGGCCAAGAAGGGCGGCCTCCACAACCATCGCCAGGTCGTGTCGTACCTCGGCGACAAGGAGATGGCCCACAAGCTGTTCAACGAGATCGGGCCGCGCTACGCCGACCGCAACGGCGGCTACACGCGGATCCTGAAGCTCGGCAACCGCCAGGGCGACAACGCCCCCATGGCGCGCATCGAGCTGGTGTAGGTCCGCTCGGAGCCGCGTCTCCGAGCCCCCTGACCCCGTGCCCGCCTAGCGTCTCGTCGTGACGTTGTTCGACCCGCCGGCGCCCTCTCCGGTGCCCCTGGGGCCGTTGCGCCGGGTGCGCCTGCTGGTCGCCTACGACGGGTCGGCCTTCCACGGCTTCGCCGAGCAGGATGGTCCCCGGACGGTCGCCGGCGCGCTGCGGGAGGCCATCGAGAAGGTGGCACGTCACCCCGTGGAGCTCACCTGTGCCGGTCGCACCGACAGCGGCGTCCACGCCTGGGGGCAGGTGGTGTCGCTGCGACCTGTCCCAGGAGGTGGACCTCGAGGCGCCTGCACCGGTCGCTGATCAAGCTCTGCGGTCCGGCGATCGTGGTCCGAGAGGTGGGCGCGGCGCCCCCGGCTTCGACGCGCGGTTCTCGGCCCGCTCCCGCACCTACCGCTACACGGTGCTGAACAGCCCGTTCCCGAGCCCCTTCCACGCCGCACACGGCCTGGCACGTACCCGAGCCCCTCGACATCGAGCTGCTCACCCTGGCGTGCGACCCGTTCCTGGGCGAGCACGACTTCAGCGCCTTCTGCCGCCGCCCCAAGATCTCCAAGGGGGAGGAGCCACCTTCGCTGGTCCGACGGGTCCTACGAGCCGGCTGGACCGACCTCGGCGACGGAGGTGCTGCGCTTCGAGATCACGGCTACCGCCTTCTGCCACCAGATGGTGCGCAGCATCGTGGGCACCGTCGTCGCCGCCGGTCACGCCCGGGTTCGGGCCGGGGACATCCGCGGCATCCTCCGATCCGGCGACCGATCCCAGGCCGCCCCCTCGCCCCCCCCAAGGCCTCTGCCTCTGGCACGTCGCCTACGACTGACCGACTGCCTGCCTGACTGACTCCAACCCCCGCAACTTGTGGCGAATCGATGCCAGAACTGCACGGAATCCCCACAAGTTGCGGGGGTGGGGGCTCGCGGCGCGAGTTGCGGGGGGGAGGTCGCCGGCCGTAGCCTCGTCCTTCGCTTCCGGCGCGGTCGCGCCTGGAACACCGATCGAAGAACGCAAGGACATCGCGCGTGCGCACCTACAGCCCCAAGGCCAGTGAGATCACCCGCAAGTGGTTCGTGATCGATGCCGAGGACCTCGTCCTCGGGCGGCTCTCCACCGAGGCCGCCCGCATCCTGCGCGGCAAGCACAAGCCGATGTTCGCGCCGCACTTGGACACCGGTGACCACGTGATCATCATCAACGCCGAGAAGGTCGTGCTCACGTCCGACAAGGCGGAGAAGAAGCTCGTCTACCGCCACTCCGGCTACCCCGGTGGCCTCAAGTCCCGCACCTTCGCCGACGCCCAGGCCCGCAAGCCCGAGGAGGCCGTGCGCCGGGCGGTGCGCGGAATGCTCCCCAAGAACCGTCTCGGTCGCCAGATGCTCACCAAGCTGAAGGTGTACGCCGGCCCCAACCATCCCCACTCGGCGCAGAAGCCCGAGGCCCTCGAGCTCGCCGCCGCCCGGCGCACCGCGTAGGAGATCGTCGTGACCCAGCCCCTCGTGCAGTCGACCGGACGCCGCAAGCAGGCCATCGCCCGCGTGCGAGTGCGCACCAGCGCCGGAGAGGGCGACGGCACCATCACCGTCAACCAGCGCCCCCTCGCCGACTACTTCCCGTCGGAGACCCACCAGATGATCCTCACCGAGCCGCTGCGCAGCACCGAGCTCACCGAGGCCTACGACATCGACGCCACCATCACCGGGGGCGGACCCACCGGCCAGGCCGGCGCTCTCCGACTCGGCATCGCCCGGGCCCTCATCGAGCTCGACCCGGAGCTGCGACCGCTCCTCAAGAAGGCCGGATTCCTCACTCGCGACGCTCGCGAGAAGGAGTCGAAGAAGTACGGCCTCAAGAAGGCCCGCAAGGCCCCGCAGTACTCCAAGCGCTAGTCGGCGGCCGCCGGACGGCGGCGCCCCCTACAGCTGCAGGGTGACCGTGCTGCTGCCGATCTCCACCGGCTGCTCCTCGGGCTGGCCCTGCTCCTCGCGCTCGGCCCTGCGCAGGAGGCGCCAGATGGCGTTGCCGAGCAGGTCCAGGTCCGTGCTGGCGTAGCGCTCCCCGCCGAAGCGCACGGCGTTGGCCGTCTGCGCCTCGAGCATGGCGACGTCCTGCTCGAGGATCTTCTTCCCCCGCGCGCGGACGATGGGCGCCAGCACTCGGGCGGGCACCGGGCTCCGGAACCGCAAGACGAACCAGGCCCGGGTGCGGCGGGCCGACAGCGGCAGGTGGAGGATGTTGTTGACGATCTGCACAGCGTCCCCGATGCGGTACTCGATCTGGGCCACCGACGGCAGGAAGAAGCGGTCCCAGTGGTCGAAGGTCGCGTCGGGGAGCCGCAGCGGCCCGAAGGCAGCCGGCTCACCCTCGAAGCGCACCTCGACGCCGTCGGGCAGGTCGGTCCGCTCCGCCTCCACCCGGGGGCCCTTGCCGCTCTTGCGGAACAAGCCGCCGTGCAGGAAGGCGGTGTGGGGCACGTCGAGGGCGTTCTCGAGGGCGGCATGCATCGTGCAGTCGATGTCGCGCTGGAACACCACCTCGCCGACCGTGTGGCCGGAACCCACCGACGGCAGCCGGTAGGGCTCGCGGTCCGGCGGGTCCTCTGTGGAGCCCCACACCCAGATCACGCCGTCGAGCTCCTGGACGGGCCGAGCGGTGGCGTCGCGCGGTGAGGGCGCAGCACCGAGGTCGCGGTCCAGGGCGGGGACTGCTTGGCAGCGACCCGTCCCGTCGAAGCGCCACCCGTGGTAGCCGCACTCGAGGGTGCCCTCGGGCGGACCCGGCCGAGGGAGAGGGGCACGTTGCGATGGGGGCAGCGGTCCTCGAGGGCATGGGCTCGGCCGCCGCCGTCGCGGAACAGCACGAGCGGCCGGTCCATCAAGGTGACGGCCACGGGCCCCCGCCGCAGGTCGTGGGCCATGCACGCCGGGTACCACCACCGCTGTGGGAACGCCACGCTCCACCGCTCCTCGGCCACCCGTACAAGTTCGGCCCGCAGGCGCCGCGCACCTGCCCGAGCGCCGCCGGTCTCGGTGGCTCTGGCATGGTGGAGGCGTGCTGAAGTTCGGGACCGACGGCGTCCGTGGGGTGGCCAACCTCGACCTCACCCCTGAGCTGGTGCTCGCCCTCGGCCGAGCCGCGGCTCGGGTGCTGCGGGGATGGCAGTTCGTGGTGGGCCGCGACACCCGACTGTCGGGCCCGCTCCTGGAGTCGGCCTTGGTGGCGGGGCTGCTCTCCGAGGGCGTTGAGGTCACCCGACTCGGCGTGGCGCCCACCCCCGCGGTGGCCTGGCTGGCCGCCGCTGACGGGGTGGCCGGCGCCATGATCTCGGCCTCGCACAACCCCTTCGCCGACAACGGCGTCAAGCTGTTCGCCGCCGGTGGCGAGCAAGCTGTCCGACGAGGTGGAGGCGGCACTGGAGTCGGAGCTCCACCGGCTGCTGCGCCACGAGGCGGGTGGCGAGGTGCGCACCGGTGACGCCGTCGGCGCGTCGGTGTCTGGCGCCGCTGCGGTGGATCGATGGGCGTCCTCGGTGCTGGCGTCGATCGAGGATCGCCGTCTGGACGGGCTCCGGGTGGTGGTCGACTGCGCCAACGGGGCTGCCTGCGAGGTCGCCCCGCAGGTGCTGCAGCGCGCTCGGCGCGTCGGTCACGACCATCCACGACGAGCCCGACGGCACCAACATCAACGCTGGGTGCGGGTCCACCCACCCCGGCAGCCTCCAGGCAGCAGTGGTGGAGCAAGGGGCCGACCTGGGTCTGGCCTTCGACGGCGACGCCGACCGGGTGCTGGCCGTCGATGCCGACGGCCGCCTCGTCGACGGCGACCAGATCATCGCCATCGCCGCCATCGATCGGCACCAGCGGGGTCTCCTGGCCGCCGACACCGTCGTGGTCACCGTCATGACCAACCTCGGCTTCCGGCTCGGCATGGCCGACCACGGGATCGAGGTGCTCGAGGTCCCGGTGGGCGACCGCAACGTGCTCGAGGCCATGGCCCAGGACGGCCTCACCCTCGGCGGCGAGCAGAGCGGCCATGTGATCTTCGGCGACCTCTCCACCACCGGCGACGGCCTGCTCACCGCCGTGCAGCTCCTCGACGCGGTCGGTCGAGCGGGCCAGCCGCTCGCCGCCCTGGCCGACGCGGCCATGACCCGGCTCCCGCAGGTGCTGCGCAACGTCCGGGTGGACCGCACCGGCGCGGACGTCAGCGCCGCCCTGGCGGCGCGACATCGCCGCCGTGGAGGAGGAGCTCGGCGACCACGGGCGCGTGCTCGTTCGGGGCAGCGGCACCGAGCCACTGGTGCGGGTGATGGTGGAGGCTCCCAGCTCCGAAGCCGCCGAGTCGGCGGCCGATCGGCTGGTCGCAGCCGTCGAGGGCCTCGGGGGCGACCCGACGCACCGGTAGCCTGTGCGCCGTGTGCGGCATCATCGCCCTCCTCCGCGGGCCCGGCGAGCGCCGCGATCTCCCCCCGGCCGACGTCCTCGGTCGTCTCGACGCGGTGCGGGGCCGCCCTGGGTGGTCTCGACCCGATCGACGCCGCCGACTCCGCCGCCGCGCTCCTGGAGGAGCTCGACGGCCTCCTCGGCAGCCTGGACGGCATCGCCGTGCTGGTGCGAAATCGTGAGCTCGGCACTCGGGTGGCCGCGTGCGGGTCCACGGTCACGGATTGGGTAGCGAAGCTGGAGGCTGGTCTCGACGTCGACGGGGACGTCGGCGACCACGCCCTGGAGGCGGCCAACGCCGCCATCCTCCGCCTCAAGGACGCGGTCTGGGCAGTGGCCCGCGACCGGCTCCCCACCGCCGCGGCCGTGCGAGAGCTGGTGGGCCCCGAGCCGTCCTGGTCCGCCCTCGAGGTGGGTACCTCGATCCAGCAGGCCCTCTCCGCCCTCGACCGGCTCGAGGTGCGCGGGCGCGACTCGGCCGGGATCACGGTCTTGGTCCGCGACCACGGCCTCGACCTCCAGGATCCCGCCTGTGGCCCGCTTGCTGGCGGACCGGGCCGACGACCAGCTCTTCCGCTCCAACGCCGTGCGCGTGGTGGAGGGCCACCTCAGCTTCGTCTACAAGGCGGCCGCCGAGATCGGCGAGCTGGGCGACAACACCGCTGCCATGCGGGCTGATCTGCAGGCCGACGACCTCCTCCGCTTGGCGCTGGCGGGTGACCGTGCCTCGGCTGTCGTGCTGGGCCACACCCGGTGGGCGAGCGTCGGGATCATCTCCCAGCCCAACGCCCACCCGGTCGACAGCCTCGAGGTGGACGGCGCGCCCGGCCCGTACGTGACGGCCGCCCTGAACGGCGACGTGGACAACTTCGCCGACCTGAAGGCGGCCGACGGTCTCCGGCTGGCCGCCGAGATCACCACCGACGCCAAGGTGATCCCCACCCTCATCTCCCACCGACTGGCAGAGGGGGCCGACCTGGCCGACGCCTTCCGCGACACGGTGGCGGCCTTCGAGGGCTCGGTGGCCATCGGCGCCAGCGCCGCCACGCACCCGGATCACCTCCTCCTGGCGCTGCGGGGAAGCGGCCAGGCGCTCTACGTCGGCCTGGCCGACGGCTGCTACGTGGTGGCCTCGGAGCCCTACGGCCTGGTGGAGCTCACCCGCCGCTACCTGCGCCTCGATGGCGAGACGCCGGCCAACCCGGAGAACCCGAACGCCAGCCGTGGCCAGATCGTGGTGCTCGACGGGTCGCAGGCCGGTCGCCTCGACGGGCATCCGCCGCCTGGCCTACGACGGCACCGAGCTGCCGGTCAGCGCCGACGACCTCCAGATCGCCCAGGTCACCACCCGGGACATCGATCGAGGCGCGTTCCCGCACTTCCTCCTGAAGGAGATCAGCGAGTCGCCGACCAGCTTCCGCAAGACCCTGCGAGGCAAGCTGGTCGAGCGCGACGGCGTGCTGCAGGTCGCCCTCAGCGACGATGCCCTGCCCGCGGCCGTTCGGACGTCGTTGCGCGACGGGACCATCACCCGCGTCCAGATCATCGGCCAGGGCACGGCCGCACGTGGCCGGGCAGAGCCTGGCGGCCGTCCTCCTCGACAGCCATCGCGGACGGGCGGCTCCGGGTGGAGGCCCTCCCTGCCACCGAGCTGTCCGGGTTCGGGCTCCGCCCCGACATGCGCGACACCCTGGTGGTGGCCATCAGCCAGTCGGGCACGACGACCGACACCAACCGCACGGTGGATCTCGTCCGCGACCGAGGCGCCACGGTGATCGCCATCGTCAACCGCCGCGGCTCCGACCTCACCGACAAGGCCGACGGCGTGCTCTACACCTCCGACGGGCGCGACGTGGAGATGAGCGTTGCCTCCACCAAGGCCTTCTACGCCCAGATCGCAGCAGGGTTCCTCCTGGCGTGGGCCATCGCTGAGGAGGTGGGCGGCGACCCTCGACCAGCGTCTCCTCGCCGCGCTGCGCGACCTCCCCGGTGCCATGGAAGCCACCGTCGCCCGTCGGGCCGACATCGCCATGGCCGCTCAGCAGCTGGCCCCCTCCAAGCGCTACTGGGCGATCGTCGGCAACGGCACCAACCGCATCGCCGCCGAGGAGCTGCGCATCAAGCTCAGCGAGCTCTGCTACCAGTCCATCGCCTGCGACGCCACCGAGGACAAGAAGCACATCGACCTGTCCTGCGAGCCGCTGATCCTGGTCTGCGCGGCCGGCCTCGAAGGTTCCACCGCCGACGACGTGGCCAAGGAGGTGGCGATCTACCGAGCCCACAAGGCCACCCCGATCGTGGTCGCCACCGACGGCCAGGCCCGCTTCGCTGCTGCCCTCCACGTCATCACGGTGCCCGCCACCCACCCGAAGCTCGGCTTCGTGCTCACCACGGTGGCCGGTCACCTCTTCGGCTACGAGGCGGCCTGGCCATCGACGCTCAGGCCCGCCCGCTCCGCGAGGCGCGGGCGGCGATCGAGGACGCCGTCGGCGAGCACGCCGTCGCCGACGGCGACATCCTGCTGCGGTCGCTGCGACCCGACCCTGCTTCGGTCGTCCTCGACGTTCTTCGACGGGCTCCGCAGCGGCGCCTACGACGGCAACCTCGAGGCCAGCACGGCCGTGCGCCTGGCCTCGTCGTTCCGCTACGCCATCGGCATGGCGCCGCTCGACGCCTACCAGGCCGAGCTGGGCCGCATCGGCACCCCGGCCGTGGTGGTGGAGGACCTCACCGCCGCCCTCACCCAGGGCATCGAGGAGCTCACCCGTCCCGTCGACGCCATCAAGCACCAGGCCAAGACGGTCACGGTCGGCATCTCCCGCACCGACGAGACGCTCCTGCAGCCAGCGCTCGTCCAAGCGGTGCTGACGGCCGGCGCGGCGCGCGATCGGCTCACCTACAAGACGCTGCGCACCCTCGCCGACATCGACCCGGCGGTCGCCGAGGTCACGGGCTGGATCCGCTACGAGCATCGACGGCGATCCCGAGGCGGGCGAGGTGCCGGCCGCTGTCGTCGACCGTGGTGGCATCGCCCGCGACATCCCGTCCCGTACCGAGCGCATCCGGCGTGCTGCGGGGCACCAAGCACACCGTGGCGGTCGAGCGGCAGGTGTTCGTCACCCGGGGCCGCGACGATGGCCGCACCCTCGTGATCGTGCCCGAGACCAAGGACGACCTCGCCACCGGGATCACGTTGCTCCACGTCCGCTTCCACGACCACCTCGCGGTGCCGGCGGCCCGGGGCGCCCTGCAGGGCTACCGCAACCGCTGGTCCGCCCTGCGCGACGCCGTTCTCGAGACCGAGCCCACCTTCCGCGAGGACGTGCTGACCCGCGATCCCGGCGGCCGACCTGCTGGTGGAGCCGATTCGCGAGCTCGCTGACCGCTGGCGCACCCTGTGATCGGCATCGGGGTCGACCTCTGCGAGGTTGACCGCATGCGCACCGCCCTCCAGCGCACGCCCACCCTCCGGGGCCGCGTCTTCACCGACGCCGAGCAGGCCTACTGCGACCGGCGCAAGGACCCCACCGAGCGGTACGCCGCCCGCTTCGCGGCCAAGGAAGCGGTGATGAAGGCCATGGGCGTGGGGGTGGGGGCATGCAAGTGGCGGGAGATCGAGGTGGCCAAGGCTCGCAGCGGCGCCCCCTCGGTGCGGCTCCACGGCGGCGCGCTTGCCCTGGCCGAGAAGCTGGGCGTCGCGCGAGTGGCGTCTCACCATGACCCACACCCACCGGGTGGCCGAGGCCATCGCCGTCGCGTTGTAGGAACCCGTAGCCTCCCGTGTCGTGATCCCGGTCCTCACCCCCGAGGAGATGGGGGCGGTCGACGCGGCCGCCCCGGAGCCCGTCGAGGTGCTCATCGAGCGCGCGGGGGCCGCGGTGGCCCACCACTGCATCGACCTGCTGGGCGGTGGGTACGGCCGACGGGTGATCGTGCTGGCCGGCAAGGGCAACAACGGGGCCGACGGTCGCGCCGCCGCCCGCCGGTTGCGTCGACGCGGGGCCCATGTCGCGGTGATCGCCGCCGCGGAGGCGCCGAGCGCCTCCCCGCGGTCGACCTGGTCGTCGACGCCGCCTACGGCACCGGGTTCCACGGCGAGCACCACGCCCCGGACCCTGGCCAAGCGCCGGTGCTGGCGGTCGACATCCCGAGCGGTGTGGACGGCGTCACTGGTGAGGAGCACGGGCGGGCGCTGCAAGCGACCCGGACGGTCACCTTCGCCGCCCTCAAGCCGGGCCTCGTCCTCGAGCCCGGTCGCTCCTTGGCCGGCGAGGTGGTGGTGGCCGACATCGGCCTCGCCCTGGGCCGTCCCGCCGCTGGGCTCGTCGACCAAGGCCGACGTGGTGGGATGGATCCCCACCCGGCCCCGAGTGGCGCACAAGTGGCAGGCCGCGGTGCTCGTGGTGGCGGGCTCGCCGGGGCTCACCGGCGCCGCCCACCTCACTGCGTCGTCCGCCCAACGGGCCGGCGCAGGGATGGTCCGTCTGGGGACTCCGGGGTTGGACGACGACTCCCTCCGGCCCATCGAGGCCACCGGCCTGGCCCTGCCCGCCGGCGGGTGGGCGGAGGTGGCGCTGGCCGCCCTGGACCGCTTCGGTGCCCTGGCCGTGGGACCGGGGCTCGGCACCGGCGACGGCACGTCGGCGCAGGTCCGCGCCTTGCTCGCCGGCAGCCAGATCCCGGCCGTGGTGGACGGCGACGCCCTGACGGCTCTCGGGTCCGATGTCGCGGACGTGCTGTCGGGTCGCCCCGCCACCGTCCTCACCCCCCACGACGGAGAGTTCGACCGGCTCGCTGGAGGGCCACCCGAACCCGACCGGCTCGCCGCCGCCCGCCGACTGGCCACCGCCGCCGGCACGGTGGTGCTCCTCAAGGGGTCCACCACGGTCGTCGCCCAGCCCGACGGGCGCGTCCGGCTGGTGACGACCGGCGACGCTCGACTGGCCACCGCCGGGACCGGCGACGTGCTCACCGGCGTCATCGCTGCCCTGCTGGCGGCGGGGGCCGACCCCTTCGACGCCGCCGCTGCCGGTGCGTGGCTCCACGGCCGGGCCGGCCGCCTCGGCCCCGCCCTCGGGCTGGTGGCGAGCGACCTGCTCGACCGGCTGCCCCTCGCCCTCGCCGAGGCCACCTCCTGATGGCCCGGGCCTGGGCCGACGTGTCGCTCGAGGCGGTGGCCGCCAACGTCGAGACCCTGCAGGGCTGTCTGCGCGCCGGCGCAGGTGTGCGCCGTGGTCAAGGCCGACGGCTACGGCCACGGTGCGGTGCCCGTGGCCCAGGCGGCGGTGGAGGCCGGTGCCGACCTGGCTGGCGGTGGCCCAGGTCGCCGAGGCCACAGAGCTTCGGGCGGCGGGCATCGCTGCACCCGTCCTGCTCCTCGCCGAGCCGCAGCCCGGCCGACCTCGACGAGGCCTTGGCCGCCGGCGTGGCGGTGACCGTGTACTCGCCGGACCTGGTGGCGCCGCCTGGCAGTACGAGCCCGCCGCACCGAGACCTGCCGGTGCCGGTGCACCTCAAGGTCGACACCGGCATGCACCGCGTGGGAGCGGAACCCGCCGATGCGGTGGCCCTGGCCCGCGCCATCACCGCCGACCCCGCCCTGTCGCTGGACGGCGTGTACACCCACTGCGCGGTGGCCGACGAGCCCGACGACCCCTTCACGGCCCGCCAGCTCGAGCGCTACGAGGCGGTGCTCGCCGATCTCGCCGAGGCGGGCGTGCCAGTGCGCCTGCGGCACGCGGCCAACTCGGCGGCCGCCATCGCCCACCCGGCCAGCCGCTACGACCTCGTGCGCTGTGGCATCGCCGTGTACGGGATCGCCCCCGGCGCCCGCCCTCGCCGACGCCGTGGCCCTCGAGCCCGCCCTCCGGCTGGGCCACCGCGGTGTCCTACGTGAAGTCGGTGGGCGCCGGGGAGGGGGTGTCGTACGGCCACCACCATCGGACGGAGCGCCCGACGGTCCTGGCCACCCTTCCCATCGGGTACGCCGACGGGGTGCCCCGGCGTCTCGGGCTGACCGGGCAGGAGGTGCTGATCCGGGGACGTCGCCACCCGATGGTGGGGGCCGTCACCATGGACCAGGTGATGGTGGACGTGGGGCCCGACAGTCCGACGTGGAGCCGGGGGACGAGGCGGTGCTCCTCGGGTCGCAGGGCGACGAGCGGGTCAGCCCGACCGAGTGGGCGGAGCGGCTCGACACCATCGCCTACGAGGTGGTGTGCGGGGTGGGTCCCAGAGTCGAGCGGCGCTACGGCGGACCGTAGGCTGCACCGACGTGACCCTGGTCGCCACCACCCGCTCCGTCGAGCAGACCCGCGACCTCGCGGAAGCCCTGGCGCCGCTGGCGCGGCCTGGCGACGTCGTGGTGCTGGCCGGCGACCTCGGCGCTGGCAAGACGGCGTTCGTCCAGGGCTTCGGGCGGGGTCTCGGCATCACCGAGCGCATCACCAGCCCCACCTTCACCCTGGTCCACGTCTACGAGGGGCGGCTGCCGGTCCACCACCTCGACGTCTACCGGCTCGAGCAGCTCAGCGAGGCGCTCGACCTCGGGCTGCCGGAGATGCTCGACGACGGGGGCGTGGTGCTGATCGAGTGGGGCGAGGCGATCCTCCCGGTGCTGCCGCACGACTACCTCGAGGTGCGCCTCACCTTCGGTCCGGGTGACGACGATCGCCACCTCGCCCTCCGCACGGTGGGACCGCGTGGGCGTCCCGCGCGCGAGGCCGTCGCCGGCGGTGCTGAGCCGCTGGTCAGGGACGGCCTGATGCTCATCCTCGGGATCACCACCTCCACCGCCCAGGTGGGCTGCGCCATCGGCGGGCACGAAGGGGTGCTGGGCGCCGTCCACTCCAGCCGGGGCCGACGCCACGCCGAGACGCTCACGCCGGCCATCGAGTTCCTGTGCCGCCAGACGCGGGTCGAGCTGGGCGACATCGGTGCCGTCGCCGTCGACCTCGGGCCCGGGCATGTTCACCGGCCTCCGGGTGGGGGTGGCCGCGGGCAAGGCCCTCGCGCCACGCGCGCCGGCTGCCGATGATCGGGGTCACCAGCCTCGACCTGCTTGGCCTTCCCGCTGCGCCACTCCCATCGCCGCATCGTCTGCGCCCTCGACGCCGGCCGCGGCGAGCTCTTCCACGCCAGCTACCGGCAGTCGCCCGGGGGCGTGCAGCGGGTCAGCCCGCCCGAGGTGGCCACGCCCGCCGACCTGGCGTCGGACCTCCAGGCCCTCGGCGAGGAGGTGCTGCTGGCGGGCGACGGGGCCCTGCGCTACCACGACGCGTTCGTCGACCTCCGGCGGGTCGAGATGGCCGATCGCGGAGAGGCCTACCCGTTGGCCGGCTCGCTCGTGCAGCTGGCCCACGCCCGGGCCCTGCGCGAGGAGTTCGTGAGCCCGGCCGAGCTCAGCCCCATCTACCTGCGCAAGCCCGACGCCGAGATCAACTGGAGCACCCGTGACGGAGCGGGGGCGTGATGGCCGCCCGCCTCCCGCTGCCCGACGAGCCTGAGGTCACCGTCGGACCGATGCGCCGCCGGCACCTGCGCGGCGTGCTCCGCATCGAGCAGCAGGTGTACCCGCGCCCGTGGTCGATGGGGCTGTTCATGAGCGAGCTGGGCTTCGGGAGCAGCCGGGTGTACGTGGTGGCGCGGGTCGGCAGCACGGTGGTGGGCTACGGCGGGCTGATGCTGGTGGCCGACGACGGCCACATCACCACCCTTGCCGTCGACCCCGCCTGGCATCGGCACAAGGTCGGCACCCGGCTGCTCCACACCCTTGCCTCGGCGGCAGTGGAGCGGGGGGCCAAGAACCTCACCCTGGAGGTGCGAGCCGGGAACCGGGCCGCCCAGGAGCTGTACCGGGCGTTCGGGTTCGCCCCTGCCGGGATCCGGAAGGGCTACTACGCCGAGACCAAGGAGGACGCCATCGTGATGTGGGCCAACGACGTGGACACCGCCGCCTACGCCCTCCGGCTGGGTCTGCTGGCCGCCGAGGTGCCGGGCACCACCCACCGCGAGGAGCTCGACCCGTGACCATCGACGTCGGCCGGGGTCGCATCCTCGGCATCGAGACCTCCTGCGACGAGACGGCGGCCGCCATCGTGGAGGCGGGCACGTCGGTGCTCTCGTCGGTGGTGAGCAGCCAGGTCGACCTGCACGCCCGCTACGGCGGGGTCGTCCCCGAGATCGCCAGCCGAGCCCACGTCGACCTGATCGTCCCGGTGGTGGCCCAGGCCTTCGTGGAGGCCGGCCTGTCGGACCGCCCGGTCGACGGCGGGACCTGCGACGTCGACGCCGTGGCCGCCACCTACGGCCCCGGGTCTGGTCGGCGCCCTGCTGGTGGGGGTCTCGGCGGCCAAGGCGCTCGCCCTGGCGTGGGACGTGCCCTTCGTCGCCGTCAACCACCTCGAGGCCCACCTCTACGCCACCCTCCTCGAGGAGCCCGACCTCGAGCTGCCGCTGGTGGTGCTGCTGGTGTCGGGCGGCCACACCCTCCTCGTGCTCATGGAGGGCCACGGTCGCTACCAGGTGCTCGGGTCGACGATCGACGACGCCGCCGGGGAGGCCTTCGACAAGGTGGCTCGCTACCTCGGCCTGGGCTACCCGGGTGGCCCGGCCATCGATCGGCTGGCCCTCGACGGCGACCCCGAGGCCATCCCCTTCCCTCGCCCCATGCGGGGCGACGGCAGCTGCGACTTCTCCTTCAGCGGCCTCAAGACCGCCGTGGTGAACCACGTGCGCAAGAACCCGGACGTGGAGACGGCCGACGTGGCGGCGTCGTTCCAGGAGGCCGTGGTCGACGTGCTCGTCCACAAGGCCCAGGCTGCCGCGCGCCAGACGGGCGCCAAGGGGCTGTGCCTGGGTGGGGGGGTGGCGGCCAACTCCCGGCTGCGCGAGCGGTTCCTCGACGCCTGCGTCGAGGACGGGATCCGCGGGTTCCTCCCGAGCCGCGCCATGTGCACCGACAACGCCGCCATGGTGGCCAGCGCCGCCTGGTACCGCTGGCAGAGCGACGGCCCCTCGCCCCTCGACACCGGGGCCTTCCCCAACCTCGGGATCCCCACCGTCTGACGGTCCTCGGCGGGGTCGGGGCGGCGGCGGTATCGTGTCGGCCGACCACGACCCCCCTCCTGGAGGCACTCCCGATGCGCCCTCGGCGTTCCGTAGCCCTTACCGCGATCTTCTCCCTCGTCGGCGGAGCGATCTTGCTGCTCACCGGACCGGCCGGGGCCGGACGGCCGTTGCTGAGCATGTCGCTCGACAAGACTCAGGTGGAGGCAGGGGAGATCATCACCGTCACCCCCGACCCGGAGAACGAGTGCCCCACTGGTCAGGGCGGCGTGGAGCTGTTCTGGGAGCTCTACGACGGCCAGGCCAACCTCGAGGATGGTGGCACCGTCCCGGTCGACGAAGCAGGCGGCTGGGAGCTGGAGCTCGACACGGCGGGCCTCGCCGTGGGCGGGTACGTCCTCGAGGCCAGCTGCATCGCTGAGCCGAACGTGGAGCGGCAGGCGCGTGCTGGCCGGTCGGCGGCGGGCGTGTTCACGCTGGCGGACTACGAGCCTGAGGAGTTCGAGGTGATCGAAGGGGAGGAGCCGCCGCCCCCGCCTGCCCCGGACGAGTTCGACGTGACCTCCGACAAGGCATCGGGTCCGGCTGGCACCACCGTCCAGCTCACCGGCATCAACTGCTCGCCGGGATCGGGTTCCTCGGTGGCGGTGAAGCTCATGCCCGCCGGACCGGTGCCTGCGTTCGACCCCTCCGACGAGGACATCGAGAACTACCAGGTCACCGGTCCCGATGCCTCCTTCACCGGGCCCTTTGTGGTGCCCACGGGCACGGCAGCCGGCACCTACCAGTTCGTGGCCTGGTGCCTCGGCGAGGGCGGCCAGCCGCTCCCTGACACGGAGCCGCAGGTGCTGGGCTTCACCGTGACGGCGGCGGCCGTCCCTGTCCCGGGGCAGCCCACCTTCACGGGCTGAACGACCGCACAGAACCGACTCGCTGGCCGCCTTCGGGCGGCCAGCGGTCGTTCTGGCACTCGACGGTTGCGAGTGCTGGCGACGCGGGCGTAGGGTTAGCACTCGCACAACACGAGTGCTAACCGTCGGAGTTCATCGCAAGCGTCACGGAGGCGCCAAGACATGTCACTGCAGCCCCTCGAGGATCGGATCATCGTCAAGCCGGGCGAGGCCGAGGAGACCACCGTCAGCGGTCTGGTCATCCCCGACACCGCCAAGGAGAAGCCCCAGCAGGGCGAGGTCCTGGCCGTCGGCCCCGGCCGCCGCTCTGAGCAGACCGGCGACATCATCCCGCTCGACGTCAAGGTGGGCGACACGGTCGTCTACAGCAAGTACGGCGGCACCGAGATCACCGACGGCGGCGACGACCTCCTCATCCTGAACGGTCGCGACGTCCTCGCGATCGTCAAGTAGGCCCGCCATGCCGAAGCTGCTCAAGTTCGACGAGGACGCCCGCCGCGCCCTCGAGGCCGGCGTCAACGCGCTGGCCGACGCCGTCAAGGTCACCATCGGCCCCAAGGGCCGCAACGTGGTGCTCGAGAAGAAGTTCGGCGCTCCCACCATCACCAACGACGGCGTGTCCATCGCCCGTGAGGTCGAGCTGGAGGACCCCTTCGAGAACATGGGGGCCCAGCTGGTCAAGGAGGTCGCCACCAAGACCAACGACATCGCCGGTGACGGCACCACCACCGCCACGGTCCTGGCCCAGGCGCTGGTGCGCGAGGGTCTGCGCAACGTGGCCGCCGGGGCCAGCCCCCTGAGCCTGAAGCGGGGCATCGAGGCCGCCGTGGCGGCGGCCGTCAAGGACATCGAGGGCCAGGCCAAGGAGATCGACGACAAGTCGGAGATCGCCCAGGTCGCCTCCATCTCCGCAGCCGACCCCGCCATCGGCGAGGTGCTCGCCGACGCCATCGACAAGGTGGGCAAGGACGGCGTGGTCACCATCGAGGAGTCGAACACCTTCGGCATGGAGCTCGAGTTCACCGAGGGCATGCAGTTCGACAAGGGCTACCTGTCGCCGTACTTCGTCTCCGACGCCGAGCGGCAGGAAGCGATCCTCGAGGATCCCTACATCCTGTTCGTGAACAGCAAGATCTCGTCCGTGCAGGACCTGCTGCCCGTGCTCGAGAAGGTCATGCAGGGCGGCAAGCCGCTGCTGATCGTGGCCGAGGACGTCGAGGGCGAGGCCCTGGCCACCCTGGTCGTCAACAAGATCCGCGGCACGTTCAACTCGGTGGCCGTGAAGGCCCCCGGCTTCGGTGACCGCCGCAAGGCGATGCTGCAGGACATGGCCATCCTCACCGGTGGCCAGGTCATCGCCGAGGAGGTCGGGCTCAAGCTCGACAACACCACCCTCGACCTGCTGGGCAAGGCCCGCAAGGTGGTCATCACCAAGGACAACACCACCATCGTGGAAGGTGGCGGCGAGCGAAGGCGACGTGAAGGGTCGCATCGCCCAGATCAAGCGCGAGATCGACGACACCGATTCCGACTGGGACCGCGAGAAGCTGCAGGAGCGGCTGGCCAAGCTGGCCGGCGGCGTGGCTGTGGTGAAGGTCGGGGCGGCCACCGAGGTGGAGCTCAAGGAGAAGAAGCACCGCATCGAGGACGCCTTGTCGGCCACCCGCGCAGCCATCGAGGAGGGCATCGTCGCCGGCGGCGGCACCGCCCTGCTCCGGGCCCGTGGCGCCGTGCAGAAGACGGTGAAGAAGCTCAGCGGCGACGAGGCCACCGGGGCTCGCTCCGTGTGGCAGGCCCTCGAGGCCCCGGCTCGGCTGATCGCCGCCAACGCCGGACACGAAGGCGCCGTCGTGGTGCAGCAGGTGGAGCGCGAAGAGGGCTCTACCGGCTTCAACGCCGCCACCGGTGAGTTCGAGGACCTGGTCAAGGCTGGCGTCATCGACCCCGCCAAGGTCACCCGAGCGGCGCTGCAGAACGCAGCGTCCATCGCCGCCATGATCCTCACCACCGAGGTGCTGATCACCGACGCTCCGGAGCCCGCTGGCGCCGGTGGCGGCGGCGGCATGCCCGGCGGCATGGGCGGCATGGGCGGCATGGGCGGGATGATGTAGCAACCCGCCTCCCCGATGTACCTCAGCGGCCGCCCTCCGGGCGGCCGCTGTCGCGTCCCGGGCCCTAGGACCGACCCGAGGCAATGACTGCCGCCATGGCGAGGACGAGGCAATGACTGCCGCATGCGGCAGTCATTGCCTCGGGAGCGCCGAAACGGCAGTCATTGCCTCGGGTCGGGGTGGGTGGGTCAGCCGCCGCTGACGAGGGACTCGGCGCCCTCGGGTGGGGTGGGGTCGTCGGCGGTGGCCAACCAGTGCTCGGGCAGGTGGACCTTCCGCGGGCCGTTGGTGTGGCCCCGGGCCGCTCGCAGGGCGTTCGGCGTGATCTCGGCCGCGGGGTCGAGCCGGCCCAGGATCTCCTCCAGCTCGGCCAGGGTGGCCACCACGTTGGCGGCCTTGCGGATCTGTCCCCCCACCGGATAGCCGGTGAGATACCAGCCGGCGTGCTTGCGGAACGACTTCATGCCGCCGGGCTCCCCGCTCCACGCCACCAGCGCCTGGGCGTGGTCGCGCATGACGGCAGCCACCTCACCGAGCCGAGGGGCGGGCTGCACGGGGCGGCCGGCGAAGGCGTCGACCAGGTCGCGGAAGAGCCAGGGCCGTCCCAGGCACCCCCGCCCCACCACCACGCCGTCGCACCCCGTCTCGGCCAGCATGGCGAGGGCGTCGTGAGCCTCCCAGAGGTCACCGTTGCCGAGCACCGGGATGCTGGTGACGTGGGCCTTGAGGGCGGCGATGGCCTCCCAGCGGGCCTGGCCGCTGTAGAGCTGCTCCGCCGTGCGCGGCGTGGAGGGCGACGGCGGCCACCCCCTCCTCCTCGGCGATCCTCCCCGTCTCCAGGTAGGTGAGCACCTCGTCGTCGACGCCCATGCGGAACTTGATGGTGACGGGCACATCGCCGGCCCTGGCCACGGCCTCCCGCACGATGTCGCGCAGCAGCACCCGGTGCACGGGGAGCGCGGAGCCGCCGCCCTTGCGGGTGACCTTGGGGACCGGGCAGCCGAAGTTCATGTCGACGTGGTCCACCCCCACCTCGTCCACGAGGTAGCGGACGGCCTGGCCGAGGGTGCGCGGGTGGGTGCCGTAGAGCTGGACCGAGCGGGTGGCCTCCGAGCCGTCGAAGCGGAGCATGGCGAGGGTGCGGGGGTTGCGCTCCACCAGCGCCCGGGCGGTGATCATCTCCGAGACGTACAGACCGGCTCCGAACTGGGAGCACAGCCCGCGGAACGGCGCGTCGGTCACCCCGGCCATGGGCGCCAGCACCACGGGAGGGTCGACCGCCAGCGGACCGATGTGGAGCGGTTCCACCACCGGCGCCCGGACGGCGGTCATCGGGGTTCCCAGAGGTCGGTGATCTCGATGCCGATCTCGGCCAGGAGCCGGCGCAACAGCGGGAGCGACAGCCCCAGGACGGTGCCGTGATCGCCCTCGAGGCGATCGACGAAGGGGGCGGCGTACCCGTCGATGGTGAATCCGCCTGCCACGGCCAACGGCTCGTCGGTGGCGAGGTAGGCGTCCATCTCGGCCGCCGAGGGGCACCCGTAGTGGACGATCGTCGATGGCCACGCCGCTGGCCCTGCGGTCCCGCTCGGTGTCGATGACGCAGAGCCCCGAGCGCAGCGACCCGGACCGCCCGGCCACCGACGCCCACCACTGGCGTGCCTGGTCGAGCGACGCCGGCTTCCCGCGGGTGGCGCCGTCGACGTCGAGGACGCTGTCGCAGCCCAGCACGATCGCACCGGCCGCCTCGGGTCGGGCCGCCACGGCCTCCGCCTTGCGCTCGGCCAGGGTCACCGCGACGCCGAGCTGGGCCCGGTGACGTCGTCCTCGGCGACGCCGCTCACGATCACCTCAGGCGCGAACCCGGCGTCTTGCGAGCAGCCGCAGGCGTGCGGGCGACGCTGACGCGAGGACGAGCCGACGGGGGGACATCCCTCCAGCGTGGTCGACAGACGACCGGGCTGTCAGGCCCGTTGGACCTGCTGATCGCTCCTGGGCCCGGCAGGCGGCCGCGAAGGCGGGGTGCACCCGACTGAGGGTCACCCACCGACGGGAGGCGTCGAGGTCGACCTGCACCGACCGGGCCTTGATCTCGCGCGTCGGCCACGACGAGCGCGGCGAGGGCTCCGACCACGGCGATCCCGGCCAGCAGGGCCAAGCCCCGCCCCTCCAGGTCCCCCAGGTTGGCCGGGGATCAGGACGAGGAAGGTGAAGAGGCCGCCCAGCACGGCCACCCCCAGGGCCAGCCGCTGCGGTGCGCCGAGCCGCCTGGAGCCGGCCGTGGGCCTGGTCGGACAGGGGGATCTCGCACCGTGAGCACCTCGCGACGGCTGCTCGCGGGACGCCGAGATCAGCAGGAGCCCGAGCCATCCCAGGGGACCGGCCAGCAGCAGCAGCCAGGCCACCCCGAGGCCGGCCCGGTCGCCCAGCTCCTGGCGGACGACCGATCCGATCGGTGGTGGGCACCCCGTCCTTCGACGCACACCCCGGGGAGGGTCCCTCGCACGGCATCGTCCACGAACACGGTCACGCTCGCCACAGCCTGATGCTACGCCCGGTGTCCAGGGCGTCACCGGTAGCCTCAGGGCATGGACAAGCTGCTCCCCGACCCCTCCAAGCTCCTGGCCGACTGGATGGAGTGGGAGAAGGGCGAGACTCCTCCTGGCAAGGTGATCAGCAACCTCAAGACGCACGGGATGCGCGACCTCCTCGAGTCGTTGGCTGCCGCCCAGACCTCCAGTGCCCCCGCCTGACCGGGAGGCGTTCGACCCGCTCGAGGAGGCCGTCGCCGACCCGATCGACGGCTACGACCCGCCCGTCCTGTCGGCCCGGGACGCCGCTCGCCAGGGGATGCCCGGCTGGCCCGGCCCTGGCGAGGACTTCCCCCCGCCCACCGCACCGGTCCCCGAAGGGCTAGGCGGAGACCAGGTGGTCCCCCGGCCGCTGAACGCCCGGCCCGGACGCCCCGCCCCGTGGGCTGACCTCCCGGAGGCCCTCCGGCGTCCCACCCTCGACTCGGTCCGGCAGGCGCTGGCCGTCGCCGGTCCCGCCCACCGGTCGGAGCGGGAGCTGCCTCCCCGACATCGACCGCGCCGCTGCTGTTCTGGCCCCGCTCTATGAAGCGGACGGCGAGCTCCACGTGGTCCTCACCCGGCGCACGTGGCAGATGCGCTCCCACTCCGGCGAGGTCAGCTTCCCAGGCGGTCGGCAGGACGACGACGACGCCGACCTGTGGGCCACCGCCCTCCGAGAGGCCCACGAGGAGATCGACCTCGACCCCGACTCGGTGGAGCCGATCGGGGAGCTCGACCACCTGGCCACCGTCACCAGCCGCTCGTTCATCGTCCCCTACGTCGGCGCGCTCGATGGCCGGCCTCGCACCACCGCCAACCCCACGGAGGTGAGCGCGGTGCTCCACGTGCCCGTGGCCGACCTCCTCGACCCCGCCATCTTCAGGGAGGAGCGCTGGACGTTCCCCTGGGCGGAGGACCGACCCATCTTCTTCTTCGAGGTGGTGGGCGACACGATCTGGGGCGCCACCGGGGCCATGTTGCGGCAGCTCCTCGGCCTGGTGACGGGCACGCTCAGCCGCGGGCAGCTCGACCACGTGTGACGGGGCAGGATGCCCCCATGACCGTCGCCTTCCCCAACCGGGTCACCGAGCTGCTCGGCGTCGACATCCCGATCGTCCAGGCGCCGATGGGGTGGATCGCCCGGTCCCAGCTGGCCAGCGCCGTGTCCAACGCCGGGGCCATGGGAATCATCGAGACCTCCTCCGGCGAGCTCGACGTCATCCGCGACGAGATCCGCAAGATGCGCGACCTCACCGACCGCCCCTTCGGGGTGAACATCGCTCAGGCGTTCGTCCGCGACCCGTCCATCGTCGAGTTCGTGGCCGAGCAGGGCGTGACCTTCGTGACCACCTCGGCGGGCAGCCCGATGAGGTACACGGCGCCCCTCAAGGAGGCGGGGCTCACCGTCTTCCACGTGGTGCCCGACCTCAAGGGGGCGCTGAAGGCGGTCGACGCCGGGGTCGACGGCCTCATCGTGGAGGGGGGCGAGGGCGGCGGCTTCAAGAGCCCCCGGCCGGTGTCGACGATGGTGCTGCTGCCCCTGGTGGTGTCGAAGGTCGACGTCCCGGTGATCGCGGCGGGCGGCTTCGTCGACGGCCCCACCATGGCTGCCGCCTTCGCCCTCGGCGCCGAGGGGGTGCAGCTCGGCACCCGCATGGTCTCCAGCCTGGAGTCGCCGATCCACGACAACTGGAAGCAAGCGGTGCTGGCGGCCGCCGAGACCGACACGGTGTTCCTCAACCAGCACACCAGCCCCGCCTTGCGGGCCCTGCGCACGGAGCGCACCAACGCCCTCGAGTTCGACACCGACACCAACGCCATGGCCCTGTTCGGGAGCGCCATGGACCTGTACTTCGGCGGCGACATGGAAGCGGCCGTGGCCCTCAGCGGCCAGGTGGCCGGCCGCATCGACGAGATCAAGCCCGTGGCACAGATCATCGAGGAGTGCGCGACGGGCTGCCTCGCCACCCTCACCGACCTGGCCGCCCGCTACGGCCTCAGGTGAAGCGGGTGACCCAGCCGAGCTGTCGAAAGCGTCGGAGCTGCCGGAGCACGAACCAGAACGCCAGGCCCACCGCCACGACCGAACCGACGGCCGCGATGAACAGGTCGCCCTCCGCCACTCCGCCGCCTTCGATGCCCACCCGGGCGGCGTCGAAGGCGCGGGTGAGCGGGATCACTCGGGCCACGGCCTGGAGCGAGCCGGGCAGGGCCTCCACCGGGTAGAAGACGCCCGACAGCGGCATCAGGAGCACCAGCGTGCCCCAGGAGAACACCTCGGCGCTGTCGCCGTACTGCAGGGTGAGTCCCACCACCAGGAGCGCCACCGCCCAGCCGAACAGCAGGAGCACTGCGGCGGCGGGGCCAGGACCCAGCCGGCCGACGTCGGGTCGATGGCGTAGAGGCCGCCGCCCACGACACCGATGAGCACGACGGCCACGAGCGGTGCGCAGCAGCCCGACCACGCCGAGGGAAACGGCGTACTCGATCTCCCGCACCGGGGTGGTGAGCAGGTTGAGGACGTTGCGCGACCACACCTCCTCGAGGAAGCCGAGCGAGCCGGCCAGGGTGAGCTGCCACACCAGGTGGAACAGCAGGATGCCGGTGAAGAGGATCCGCACCGGTCCGTCGCCCT
The DNA here is from genome assembly GCA_963795165.1 of uncultured Microthrixaceae bacterium. GTDB lineage: Bacteria > Actinomycetota > Acidimicrobiia > Acidimicrobiales > VFJN01 > VFJN01. The sequence continues at coordinate 2,712,120 of CAWCGT010000001.1, forward strand.
CGCCGTAGGCCACGCCGATCGACGAGAAGAGCACCACGTCGACGACGGGCAGGGCCAGCAGCAGGAACCACATGCCCGGGTTGCGGTACTGCACCAGTCCCTGGCGGCGGACGACGGCCCACACCCGCCGCCAGCTGAAGGTCGCGGTCGACAGCGGCGGTCACAGCTGGGCCTCCCGGTGCCGGGCTGCCTCAGCGAGGAAGAGGGCCTCGAGGGAGGCGTGGCCGCCGTCGGCCGCCACGCTGCGCCGGCGGACCGTCAGCCACCACCCGCCCTCCGCGGAGGAACACCACCCGCTCGGTGAGGGTCTCCACCTCCCGCATGTCGTGACTCGTGAGGAGCAGCGCGGTGTGGTGCTGGTCGTTGATCTGAGCAAGTCGGTCGCGCACCCGGAAGCGCGATGTCGGGGTCGAGCGAGGCGGTGGGCTCGTCGAGCACCAGGAGCCGGGGCCGGTGCAGGGTGGCCTTGGCGATCCCCACCAGGGTCCGCTGCCCCGATGACAGGTGCATGCAGAGCTTGTCGCGCAGGTGGACGATGTCGAGCTCGTCGATGGCGTCGGCCACGGCCGCTCCCGGGTCGTCGACCTCCGACAGATCAGCGAAGAAGCGCAACGCCTCGCTCACCTTGAGCCGGTCAGGCAGGGGGAGGTAGCCGGCCGCGAAGCCGACCGACCGCATGGCGAGGTGGCGCTCGGCGGGAAGCGGGTGGCCCGCGATGGCCACGGAGCCCTCGTCGGCCTCGATGGCCCCCAGCACCATGAGCAAGGTGGTGGTCTTCCCGGCGCCGTTCGGTCCCACGATGGCCACCCGCTCGCGCGGCTGCACGTGCAGGGTGACCCCGTCGACGGCCCGAAGGTCGTCGAAGGACTTCACCAGCCCGTCGGCCTGGAGCAGGGCAGTCACGGCCGGCGAGTCTGCGCGCGATGCCCGGCCGGGTCCGGCGGGATTTTCGCCGGGGGCCGAGGTCACCAGTAGTTCGGGGCTTCCTTGGTGATCGTGATGTCGTGCGGGTGGCTCTCGCGCAGGCCGGCACCGGTGATGCGCACGAACCGGCCCCGCTCCTGGAGCTCGGCGATCGTGCCGGTGCCGCAGTAGCCCATGGCCTGCCGCAGGCCGCCGACGAGCTGGAAGATCACGTTGCCGAGCGGGCCCTTGTAGGCCACCCGCCCCTCGATGCCCTCGGGCACCAGCTTCTCGGTGTCGACGACGTCGCCCTGGAAGTAGCGGTCCTTGGAGAACGACCGAGCCTTCATGGCGCCCATCGAGCCCATGCCGCGGTACTCCTTGAAGCGCTCGCCCTGGTGGAGCACGACCTCGCCCGGGGACTCGTCGACACCGGCCAGCAGCGAGCCGAGCATCACGACGTCGGCGCCGGCGGCCAGCGCCTTGGGGATGTCGCCCGAGAGCTGGATGCCACCGTCGGCGATGAGCGTGATGCCGTGCCGCCGGGCGGCCACGGCGCAGTCGTAGATGGCGGTGACCTGCGGCACGCCCGACCCCGGCCACCACCCGGGTGGTGCAGATCGACCCCGGTCCGACCCCCACCTTCACGCCGTCGGCTCCGGCGGCGACCATGGCGTCGACGGCCTCGGCGGTGACGATGTTGCCGCCGATGACCTCGATGTCGAAGCTGCCCTTGATCGTCTTGACGACGTCGAGGACGCCCTGGGAGTGGCCGTGGCTGGTGTCGACCACCAGCACGTCGACGCCGGCGGCGACCAGCGCCTCGGCCCGCTCGACGGCATCGGGGCCGACGCCGACGGCGGCACCGACCCGGAGCCGACCTCGCTCGTCCTGGGTGGCGTTGGGGTACTCGGTGCGCTTCTTGATGTCCTTGACCGTGATGAGCCCGCGCAGCGCGCCCGTGTCGTCGACGATCGGGAGCTTCTCGATGCGGTGCTGCCAGAGGATGTCCTTGGCCTGCTCGAGGGTGGTGCCGACCGGGGCGGTGACCAGCGGGCCGCCTTCATCACCCGCTCGATCACCTGGTCGTGGTCCTCGACGAAGCGGAGGTCGCGGTTGGTGAGGATGCCCACGAGCTTGCCGCCGGCGTCGACGATCGGGATGCCCGAGATCTTGTAGCGGGCCATCAGGTCGAGGGCTGCTCGCACCGGGGCGTCGGGCGGGAGCGTGACCGGGTCGGTGATCATCCCGCTCTGGCTGCGCTTGACCCGGTCGACCTCGGCGACCTGGTCGGCGACGGACAGGTTGCGGTGGATGATGCCGATGCCGCCGTGCCGGGCCATGGCGATGGCCAGCGGCGCCTCGGTGACGGTGTCCATGGCGGCCGACACGACGGGGATGTCCAGCTGGATCTTCGGCGTGAGGCGGGCGGACGTGCTGACCTCGTTGGGGAGCACCGATGGACTCCGCCGGGAGGAGCAGGACGTCGTCGAACGTGAGCCCTTCCTTGGCGAACTTGGGCGGGATACCCGTCGCCGTCGGGAGCCTCATCACCGGGGAACGGTCGGGGAGGGGTCTCCATGGAGAGAGCCTAGTCGTCTGCCCCCGCGTTCCAAGGAGGAGCGTCAGGGTGCACGAGGTGCACCTCCACTGCCGCGAAGGGGTCGGGGTCCCAATCATCGGGGCCGAACGGGTCGGGTGACACCGCTTGGGGCACCGGCTCCGGGTCGGCCGTCGCCCCACCGCTCACCTGGGGCGGGTGGCCGAACCGGTTGTGCCGATCGTCCTGGCCGGTAGCCCCCCACCAGCGGCGGAAGGCCCCCGCCCGGAGGCGACGTGCCACCAGCACGACAACAGTCGACCCGTCGACCCCCGCAGGACCCCGCAGGGGTTCGGCCGCACCGGCTCCCGACGCCCGCCCCTCGAAGAACCGCTGCTCGGGCAGCACCAGGTGGTCCTGGGGCGTCCACTGCAGGGCGGAGGCCAGGGGCTCGCCCGTGAGGGCGTTGTGCCCGTCCACGGCGATCTGCAACGCCACCGGCTCGACGGCCCGCAGCGACAGCCACGTGACGTCCCCGGGGGCCACGGACACCAGCACGGCCGGGCTGGCCGCAGCGTCCGTCCACCGCAGCGGGAGGGACCCGCTCGACCGAGACCGGCGGCCCGGCTCGGCGGCCAGGGCCCGCTGGAAGGTGACGTCCGCGCTGATTCCGAGGTGGAGGACGTCGCCAGCCACGGCTAGCGGGTCCGGCGCAGGGCTGCCGACACCCGCCCGGCGGCGAAGGTGACCGGGATCAGGACCCAGCCCGCCGAGACCCCGAACAGACCGCCGTCGTCGGAGGGAGCCGGAGCCGCCACCGGGGCGGGCGCAACCGCGTCGGGCAGCTCGATGTCGCCCGGCAATGGTGCTGGCCGGTTGAGCACGGTGGGCGTCGCCGCCGCGGCCACCCGCTCCCGGGCGGGGACGGGGTCGCTGCGATCGGGGGCGCTGGGCGCAGGCTCGCCGCTCGGGCCCCCCGGCGAAGCGGGCGTCTGGGTGCCAGGGGCAGCGGGGCGGACCGGGTCGCTGGGCTGGCCCGTCGGCTCCGGCTGCGGTTGTGGCTGCGGGGTGGGTTGGCCGTCGGGCACGGGTTGGGGAGTGGGCTGGCCGTCGGGCGTGGGTTGGGGAACCGGGGTGGGCTGGCCGCCAGGGTCCGGCTGCGGCTGCGGCTGCGGCTGCGGTTCCGGCTGGGGCCCGGGCTGCGGTTGGGGTTGCGGCTGACCGAGGCCGGCGTCGTCGGGGGTGGTGTCAGCGGCGTCGGAGACGATCAGGATGTGGGCCCGGTCCACGGCGAAGCCAGGACGGTTCGTGTTGTCGTTCCACGCCTCCTCGAGCTGGTCGAGCGGGATCTCCACCTGGGATGCGCCTGCGTAGCCGGGGTTGGCCAGGATGGCGACGTTGGCAGCACGGTCGATGCCGATGACCCGCACGAAGTGGTCCACCGTGTCCTCGGCGGAGTTCTCGGGCTGGTCGGCGGCTACGTAGTCCTCGAACCCGGTGGTGGGCATCACGTCGCGGGCGTCGAGGAACATGACCACGGCTCGGCCCTCTCGGAGGTACTGCTCCACGTCGGCAAAGCCCTGGTCGCGATGGACGGTCGACGGCACGCCCTGGTCGTCGAGGAGCCGCTCCAGGTTGTCGGCGGTCATGCCGGAGGCGGGGTCGTACCAGCCCTGCTCGAGGGCTCGAGCCGCCAGAAGCGACTCGTCGGCCTGGATGTTGCCCGTGAAGTCGCTGATGATCTGGGCAGCGGACGACGGCCCGCAGCTGAACTGCGAGTTCTGCTGGAACCAGAAGTTCACGTCGCCGGCGTCGCCCACCATGCCGGGGCGGTCCCAGGGGGAACCCGGCTCGAAGCCGCCGACGGCTGCTCCGGGGCCGCCGGTGTCGCCACCAGCCACCCAGGCCTCGTAGACCTCGGAGGTCGTCACCATGTCCACCGTGGCCAGGTCGTCGCTCGGCGGCACCTGGCTGACCAGCGTGCCCTCCTCGTACAGCGGCGGGGGCTCGGGCGGCTCCGGAGGGAGCTCGATGGAGAGGTCGACCTCAGGCGGCGCAGCCTCGTCGAGGGACGGCGAGATCGCAGGGCTGCCGCCCGACAGCTCGATCTCGGGCGGGGTCCCATCGATCTCCGATGGGACGGTGTCGGGGGGCGGGGCGTCGGGCACCGGCGGCGCATCGGGTGGTGCTGCGTGCAGATCGGCGACGAGGTCCTCCACCACCGCTCCCACGTGAGCGAGGTCGGACGCCGGGGTCGGCTCGTCCTCCACCCAGGGCTCCTCGGCGGGTGGGGCGGCGTCGAGGTCGTCCACCATCGGGTCCTCGGGGTCGTAACCGCTCACGGCGCCATCTCCTCCTGCTGCCGGGAGGTCCCGGGTTGGCTGACAACCTAGGTCGCACCTCACGCCCGGACATCCCCTGATCACGCCACCCGTCGCCGAGATCATCGGCGGGTAGCCTCTCGCCCCGGTGGGAGACGAACGGGAGACGCAGGTCGGCTCGATCGGGGAGCTGGCGGCGCCCGGTCGGCCCGTGGCCGTGGTGGGGGAGGCCGGGCTCGGCACCACCACGATGCTCCAACGGGCCGCCGCCCGCCTCGGTGGGACCGTGGCGCGAGGCGGCGGCTTGCGGAGCCTTCGGACCGTTCCCTACCTGCTCCTCAACCGGGCGTTGGGCGAGGACGTCGGGGCCCGCCCCGACGAGCTCCCGGCCCTGGCGAGGGATCGGGTCGGCGCTGGCGTGCTCCTCCTCGACGACCTCCAGTGGGCCGACCCCGCGAGCCTGGTGCGCCTCTCAGAGCTGGCCGGCGTCGTCACCCTCCTGGCGGGGATCCGCGCCGGAGACGAAGGGGCACCGACCGCCCGGGCGGCTGTGGCAGGGGCGGGCGGGACGCTCGTGCGCCTCGCCCCGCTCGTCGACGACGAGGTGCGGTCCTTGGTGCTCGACCGGCGACCGGACCTCGGGGAGGAGGCTGTGGCGAAGATCGTCGCCGCCTCCGGGGGCAACCCCCTGGTGGCCGAGCAGCTCACGGTGGTGGGCGGCGTGTCGACCAGCCTGGCCGAGGCGCTCACCTGGTGCGTCGACCAGCTCGACGACGAGGGCCAAGCCGCTCTGGCCCTGCTCTCTGGGCGACCCGAGGGAGTGCCGATCGCGGCGATTGGTGGCGCGGCCGACTCCTTGCTGACCGCCGATCTGGTGACGACCGATGCCGGCTTCCTGCGGCTCCGCCACCAGCTGGTGGGGGAGACGGCGTTCGGCCGGTTGCCTGATGACGCCCGTCGGGCGGTGCACCGCCGCCTGGCCGACCTGGCCGACGGCGACGGCGCCCGCGCCCACCACCTGCTGGAGGCAGGCGACGCGGCAGCGGCCGGGCCCCTCGCCCGACAGGCTGCGGCCGCCCTCCCCCCGGGTCGCCGGGCCTCGCTCCTGGAGCTGGCTTCCCAGGCCGCCGAGGGGGACGACCGGGTGCGCCTGCTGGTGGAGGCGGCCGACGACGCCCTCGAGGGCGAGGCGGTGGCGCACGGCCGGGCCCTCGCCGAGGCGGCGCTCGTCGAACAGCCCGACAGCCCCACCGTCGCCGCGCTGGTCGCGGTGGCCAGGGCGCAAGATGGCGACCCCGCCGCGGCCCTTGCCGCCGCTGGGGCCGTCACCGACGACGCCCCCGCGGAGGCTCGAGCGCGGGCGGCCGCCGCAGTCGCCTACTCCTTGGCCTGGCCGCTCTGGCAGCCCGTGGAGGCCCAAGCCGCGGTCGCCGAAGCCGAGCGACTGGCCCACGGCGCCCCGGGGGTGCGAGGAAGCCGGGGTGTGGTGCGCCTCGTGGCCGGTGACCCGCGTTGGAGAGAGGACCGAGCTGCCCTTGGCCGCACCACCCAGTGGTGGGGCGACCTGCTCGACGGGCGGCCCGTTGCCGGCGACCCGAACGGTTCCGGCCTGGCCGCCGTCGTGGTGACGGCCCACCTCCGGGCCGACTGCGACGCCGACGCCGCGCTGCTGCCCCCGCTCCTCGACCGGCTGTCCCGGCCCATCGACCGGCAGGTGGCAGCGGCCCACCTCGCCATCGCCCTGGCCGACTGCGGTCGTACGGCAGCAGCCGCCGACGTGGCCGGCACGGCTCTGCGCGACGACCCCGCTCCGGCAGGCCGGACCCTCCTGCTCTGGGCGCTCATCGAAGCGGAGCTGGCCGGAGGCCGACTGGTGCGGGCCCTGGCGGCCGCCGAGCAGATCGACCGCTCCGTGGCCGCCCCAGCGGCCAGCCTGGCCCACCTGGCGGCAGCCTGGGCTGTCGCCGTCTCGCCGACGGAGGTCGACCTGCCGCCCGCGCCTCCGGCACCGCCGTGGCCCGGTCTGGCCGCCGTGGCCTGCGAGATGGAGGCCCTCGCGCTGCGCGGGCGATCGGCCACCGATGCCGCCGCTGCCTTCGACGACGCGGCCGAGCGCTGGGCCCCCTCGCACCGGCGGGGGGAGCTGCGGTGCCGCTGGGCGGCCGCCGACGCCCTGTGCGCCACCGACGGTGAGGCGGCTGTCGACCGTCTTCGAGCGCTCGAGCCCGAGGTGGCGGAGCTGGGACAGCGCCCCCTCGTGGCCCGCATCCGGGCCTCGCTGCGCTCGGTGGGTGTCCGCCCTCGCCCCCACCGCGGTGCCGGCCGAGGGCCGCTGTCGGCCCGGGAGCTGGAGGTGCTCGAGCTGGTGCGGCTGGGCTTCACCACGGGGGAGGCGGCCCAGAGCCTCGGCGTGGCCCCCTCCACCGTCGAGACGCAGGTGGAGTCGGCCATGCGAAAGCTGGGGGCCCGGACCCGTCTCCAAGCCGCCGCCGCAGTGGCGGGCCTGTCGTGACGGCACCGCTGGTGGTCGTGGACCGCAGCCGGCCGACGGCGGCCGATCTGGCCGACCTCGACCTGGACGGCTGGACCGTGGAGGAGGGGTTCACCCTTCCCCCGCAGCCCTGGGACCTCACCGACCGCCGGTGGTTCCGGACGGGGTCGGTGGGCGACGACGACGAGCTCCGGGCCGCCGTGCTGGCGGCAGCCCGTGGGGTAGGCGTCGCTGTGGGCTGCCCGGACGCAGGGCTTCGGGCCACCCTGGTCGACGACCTCGCTCGCGTCGGGGCCGTCACCGAGGTGTTGCGGGGCCCCGACCCCCTCGCGGGGCTCGACGACGACCAACAGGCCCTGCTGCGGGCGCTGGCGGGCGGCGCCTCCATCGCCGAAGCCGCCGGCGAGCTGTTCCTGTCACCTCGCACCGCCGAACGTCGCCTGGCGGCGGCGCGCAAGGCGCTGGGGGTGCGGACGACCGCCGAGGCCATCGTGCTGACCATGGCCTGACGGCCCCTGCGCGAGGATGATCCGTCGTGGCCTGGGCTCTGAGCATCGACGTGGGCACGACCGCCACCGCGGCCGCCACCTCCATCGATGGGCACCATCAGGTGGTGGAGCTCGACGGCCGGTCGCGGATGCCGTCCACCGTGCTGGCCCCGCCGGCCGGCCCTCTGGTGGTGGGAGAGGCGGCTGAGGCGCAGGCCGCCCTCGATCCCGCCCGGGTGGAGCGGACCCCCAAGCGACGGCTGGGCGACCCGGTGATGCTGCTCGGCGACCGGGCCGTGGACCCCGTCGACGCGGTGGCCAGCATCCTCGAGCACGTGGCCACCGCTGCCGCTCGCCCCATGGGCGGAACGGCACCGGACCGGCTCGTGCTCACCCATCCGGCCCGGTGGGGCCGGGCCCGCCTCGATCAGCTGCGTGACGCCGCCCAACGGGCCCGGCTGCCGGAGCCAGCCCTGGTGCCGGAGCCGGTGGCGGCGGCGGCCCTCCTGGCCCTCGACCTGGCTGCGGTGGGTGACCTCCTCGCCGTCTACGACCTGGGGGGAGGGACCCTCGACGTCGCCATCGTCCGCCGTACCACGGACGGCTTCGAGGTGGCCGGGCCGCCCGGCGGCGACGAGGACCTGGGTGGCGAGGCCCTCGACGGGCTGGTGGTGGACGAGGTGCGGCGCGGCCTCGACCCGGCGGTGGTCGATGCGCTTACCCGCTCGAGCGAACGTCCCTGGCTGCAGGCCCATGCCGAGCTGCGGCGCAGTGCCCGTGTGGCCAAGGAGGTGCTCTCGTCGGCTCAGAGCCACCGCTGGTACCTCGGTGTGCCCATCGATGCCGAGGTCTCCCTCACCGCCGAGCGCCTCGAAGCCCTCATCGGCGAGCCGGTGGAGGCCAGCGTCCGGTCGCTCCTCGACACGCTCAGCCGGGCGGGCCTGCGTCCCGACCACCTGCGCACGGTGGTGATGGTGGGTGGCGGTGCCCGGGTGCCTCTCGTCGCTCGCACGCTCGAGCGGGCCATCGGACGCCCCCCCACCACCTGGGGCGATCCCAAGGCGGCGGTCAGCCTGGGCGCGCTGGTCGTGACGGCCCCGCCTGCCTCGGGTGTCGGTCCCCCGCCACCGGCACCAACGCCATCCGTCGTGGCGCCGCCGGCGCCAGTCGACCCCGGCGCCGAGCAGGTGCCGCTGCCTGCGGACGTCGAACCACGCCGAGATCCGGAGCCCCTGCTCGCGCCCCCTCCGGCGGAAGCCCCGGGGATGGCGCCCCCGCCGGATCCGCCGGAGTCCGAAGCCGAATGGGACCGCTCCCGGATCGGCATGACGGTGGCGGTCGGCCTCGTGGCCCTCGGGGTGGTGTTCGCCCTCCTCGCCCTCCTCGTTCTATAGGTCCCCGTTCGTCGCCGACAGCGCTGCAGGCTGCCTGTCGGGCACGGGCCGGTGACGGCTAGGGTTCCCGCTCCAGAGGGTGGATCGGCCGGGCGACGGGCGCTCGGCTCTTCGTCCGGGGCGGCGGGCTTTCGGGATGCGGTGCCGGTCGGCGCTGCCCAGGATGGGCACGGCGACCACGGACGGAGGGCTTGAGATGAGCGGCTGGGTGCTGGCGATCGACTTCGGGACGACGACCACGTCGGCTGCGATGGGCACGGGTGATCGTGCCGACGTCGTAGAGATCGACGGGGCGGCCCGCATGCCGTCGGTGGTCCTGGCCACGGACTCCGGTGAGCTCGTCGTGGGCGCGGCCGCCGAGGCGCAGGTGGCGCTGTCGCCAGAACGAGCGGAGCGGACCCCGAAGCGGCGTCTGGGCGACGAGGTCATGCTCCTCGGTCCCCGTCCGGTGCGCCCGGTGGAGGCGGTAGCCGCCGTCCTCAGGGCAGTGGCCGCCGAGGCCATCCGCCGCCAGGGTGGCGTCGAGCCGTCCGAGCTGCGCCTCACGCACCCGGCCCGGTGGGGGTCGGTGCGCCGGGAGAAGCTGGCCGAGGCGGCGGCGCTGGCTGGGCTGCCCGAGCCGGTGTTCGTCCCCGAGCCGGTGGCGGCGGCCGTGCACTTCGTGGACGACCGGATCGACGAGGGCGCCTATGTGGCTGTGTACGACCTGGGCGGTGGCACCTTCGACACCGCCGTGCTGCGCCGGACCGGAGACGGCTTCGACGTGGTGGGCCTGCCGGGCGGCGACGAGAACCTCGGGGGCGAGGTGTTCGACGAGCGCCTGTTCACCCACGTGGGCCAGCGGATCGCGGAGGAGCAGCCCGACGCCTGGGAGAGCCTGCGGTTCTCCACCGAGCGGTCGTGGCGAAAGGTGGGCCACGACCTGCGGATGGAGGTCCGTCGGGCCAAGGAGGCGCTGTCGGCCAACGCTGAGTACACGGTGTACGTCGGGTCCCCGGTCGACACCACCGTGCTGATCACCCGCGACGAGCTCGAGTCCCTCATCCACGCCGACGTGGTGGCCACCGTCGACGAGCTGGAGGCCACCGTCACGCGGGCAGGCATCTCGATGGACGACCTCACGGCGGTGAACCTGGCTGGCGGCTCCTCGCGGATCCCGCTGGTCACCCGGCTGGTGGCCGAGCGGTTCGGCCAGCTCCCCCAGACGTGGGGCGACCCCAAGGCGGCCGTGGCTCTGGGGGCAGTGAAGGCCACCCGACTCACCAGCCTCGCCACCGGCGGGGGTCGGCTCCGAGCACCGGCCGTCGCCGCCCTGCCCGAGAAGGTGGGCGGCTACGACGTGATCGCCGAGCTCGGCCGAGGCGGCATGGGTGTGGTGTACCTGGCCCGCCAGACGTCGGTGGGCCGCCTGGTGGCGGTGAAGACCCTGCCGGTGGTCGACCCGAACCTCACCGATCGGCTCCGCCGCGAGGCCTCCATCCTGGCTGAGCTGCAGCACCCCAACATCGCCACCGTCATCGACGTGGGCAACGACGAGCGCGGCACCCACGTGGTGATGCCCTACTTCCCGGGCGGCACCGTCTCGCACGTGCTCGACCGCCACGGCCCGCTGTCGCCCGGAGCGGCGGCGGGGGTGCTGGCCTCGGTGGCCACCGCTCTGGCCGCCACCCACGGCAAGGGGTTCCTGCACCGCGATGTGAAGCCCTCCAACGTGCTCCTCTCCGAAGGCGGGGACCCCTACCTGGCCGACTTCGGGCTGGCCCTGCCGATGCTCGACTCGTCCCGGCTCACGAACTCCCGGTCCGTGCTCGGCACTGCCCCCTACACGGCCCCGGAGATCCTGGCCGACGAGACCCCCACCCCTGCCGCCGACACCTACGCGCTGGGCGTGATGGGCTACCAGCTCCTCACCGGACGGCTCCCCTACGCCGGATCCAACGTCCTCGCAGTCCTTGACGCCGTCCGCCGAGGCGAAGCCACCCCCATCACCGACCTCGTGGCCGACGTGCCCACCGCCCTGGCCGCCCTCGTCACCGCAGCCTTCGCAGCGGGCGCCGTCGACCGGCCTGCCGACCTGCGGGCATGGGCCGCCGAGGTGCGGGCGGCCGTCGAGCCCGAGGATGTCGCCCCCGCCCCGCCCGCCGCCTGGGCGTCGGCCGCCGCCGGCGCCCCGCCCGCCCTCGCCGCGGCGGCGGCCGAGGTCCCCACCAGCGACCAGCCCACCGGATCTGATGGTCCCCGCACGGGCGACTTGGCCGCGGTGGCGGCCGTCGGGGGCGCCGAGGTGCCCGCCGACGTGGCCGAGCTCATCGGCTTCCAGCCGGCCGAGGTGGCCCCAGTGCCGGAGCCCCGCCGCCGCCTCGCCGTCCCTGGCCGGATGGCCCTGGGTGGGGCTGCCGCGGCGCTGGTGTTGGTCGTCGCCGGCCTGGTGCTCGTCACCCGTGGCGGCAATGACGGTGCTGAGATTGCCGCCATCGGCGAGACCACCACCACCACGGAGGGCTCCACCGAGACCACCGCCTCGAACAAGGTGAAGATCCCCCGTCTGGTCTCCCGTCCGGGGGCGGAGGCCAAGAAGGCCCTGGAGGACCTGGGCCTGAAGGTCACCAGTGCCAAGCGGGCGTCCAACTTCGAGAAGGACATGGTCCTCGAGGTCACCCCCGCTGCGGGGAACCAGGTCGCCAAGGGCTCCACCGTCACCCTCGTGCTCTCCGAGGGCCCGGTTGCCCCGGACCCAGGAGGCGGCGGAGGCGGGGGCGGAACGACCGGAGGCGGCGGCGGTGGAACGACTGGGGGCACCAGCGGGGGAACGACAGGCGGAACCACGGGTGGTACCACCGGTGGACGACGGGAGGGACCACCGGGGGGACGACGGGAGGGACCACGGGAGGGACCACCGGTGGGACGACGGGTGGCACCACCTCGCCGCCTCCGCCGCCCAACACGCCCCCGGTTCCCAGTCACACCCAGTCGAATCCTGACACCCACGACTTCTGCGGCGGAGGGCTGTGCAACCAGGTCTACTACCTGATCTGGATGACCAACTCTGCCTTCTCCGATGCCCAAGGGGACCGCTGGGACTACCACTCGGTCTATGACGCGGACGCCAAGTACGGGTACGTGACGTTCGACTCGGGCGCTGGTTGCGGGGACGCGAACGGGCGGCGGTGCATCAGGTACACCCCTACAGCCGGCTCAGTGAACGCTGCCTGTTACACGGACTGGTTGACTTTCACGGCCACCGACCCCTCGGGGAGCCGACGGGAGTCGGCCAAGTACTGGCTCAAGATCTACGTCAACTGCTGAGCGCTGAGGGTCAGGCGGTGAGGAGGGCGTCGACCTCGGTGCGGAGGCCGTCCACCCGCTGACGGAGGGGGGCGAGCGCGGCGAGGCGCCGTTCGGCGTCGGCCTTGGCCGCCTGGCGCTCGGTGGCGTCGGCCCGGGCCAGCTGGGTGGCCTCGGCCACCCGGGTCTGGAGGTCCCGGGATTGCTGGCGGACGGCCGCCTTCATGGCCCGCTCCAGCTCCCGCTGGGCGGCCAGGATCTGCTGGCGCAGGGCCGGGGTCACCTCGGTGCGGGCACTCTCCAGCGCCGCCTGCACCTGCTTGCGAAGTCCTTGGATGTCGCGCTGGCGGCGCATCATCTTCACGTTGAGCACGCCCATCGTGATGGCCAGGATGGCGCCCGCCCCCATCATCCCGGCCAGGATCGGGTCGCCCGCTGCGTAGCGGCCGAACATGGTTATGCCGGTACCACCCGAGGCCACCGCGGAGGCCACCCGCAGGCGCGCCATCGGGTCGCCGGGCGGCACGTCGAGGTCGCCGGTGGCGGCCAGGGTCTCGGTGGCCAGCTCCAGGCTGCTCACGTCAACGTCCAGGTCGCCCACCACGGCGGCGATGTCCTCGGCGATCCGCGACACCTCGGTGTCGAGCCGCTCGGTGAGCTCGGCGCAGCCAGCGCGCACCTCGCTGTGCACCAAGGCCACCAGCTCGTCGCCGGTGGCCTCCGCCGTGCCCTTCTCGGCGTCGAAGCGAGCGGCCAGGTCGCGCACCAGCCGGGTGAAGTCAGCGTTGGCGGCGTCGCGCAGGGCGTTGAACGAGTCGGTGACCTCCACCTGGAGCCGCTCGGCGGCATCGCGGAGCTCGTCGTGGGCGGCCTGCTCCCGAGCCGCCACCGCCTTGGCCTCCGACGCACCCTCCGCGGCGGCCGCGGCCGCATGCAACGGCGCCTCCATCTCCTGGAGCACGGTGCCGGCTAGGCGCAGCAGGTTGGCCAACCGGATGGCGGCCACCCGCCCCACCACCGCCCGCAGCAGGGTGTCGGTGAGGGTGGGGATGCCGCTCTCCACCAGCAGGTCGGCGTCGGGGGTGCCTGCGGCCTCGAGCCCCGCGGCCAGGAGGGCGAGCTTGGCGCTGGTGGGAACGATCGGCATCCCGGTGAAGCGCGGGGCATGGCGATCGATCAGGGCGCGGTCGTCGTCTGCCACCGTGCGCCAGCCCGGGTAGCGGTCGGTGCGGACCATGGCGAACACCACTCGGTCGAGGCGCTCCGCCGCCCGGGAGAGGAAGGTGCAGCTCGGGCATCGACAGCGGCTCGGCCGGGTCGAGGAGGAAGACGAGGGCGTCGGCCTTGGCCAGGGCGGCCAGGGTGATGCGGCCGTGGGCCTGGGCCAAGCTGCCGACACCGGGTGTGTCCACCAGTACGAGGCCGGTGGCCAGCAGCGGGTGGTCGAGCTCGAGGACGAGGCCCTCCACGCCCGCCGAGGGACCGGCCGTGGCCAGCCCGGCCACCTCGTCGATGGAGATCGGTGTCGGCGGGGCGCCGTCGCGGACGACGGCGGCGCGGCGTTCGGGCCCGTGCCGGATCACCAGGTGAGCGCCGGTGGCCGTGGTGGAGCCCGACGGCACGACGTCATCGCCCAGGAGGGCGTTGACGAGCGAGCTCTTGCCACGGTTGGGCTCGGCGGCCACCACCACCGAGGTCTCCTTGCTGCGCCACCGCGTCGCCTCAGCCCGGAGGCGGTCCCCGAGGTGGGCGGTGTCGGCGCCGGAGGCAGCGCGGATCAGATCGTTGACCAGCGCCGCCACCCGCTCGTTCACCGGGGGCGGCCCCGGCTGGGCCGGCGGCGGGACAGACGGTTCGCTCACCGGGCCACCCCCGCCCCGGCCTCCACCCAGATCTGCTCGCAGCTGCGCGACATCACATCGGCCACCCACTGCTGGCGGGTGCTGGCCCGCCCGTCGTTGCGAAAGGCCTTCCAGGTGCCGGCGGCGGCGGCGGCGGCCCGCTGCAGCTCGTCTGGGCTGGCGCTCTCGGGGAGGCCCAGGCGTTCAGCGCTGGTCGTCCCGTTGGCCAACCGTCGTAGATCGGCCTCCAGCTCCGGGGGGAGCGGCACCTGTGCGGTCGCGCACTCCTGGAGGGCTCGCAGCTCCTGCAGGCGGTGCATCGACGGATCGATGCGGATGGCGTCGATCTCGTCGTGCAGCTCGAGGCGTGCCTCCGCCAGGGCCGGGTCGGCCATGGCGTAGCTGAGCCGCTCCAGGGCGGCCAGGGCGCCGCTGGCCTTCAAAGCGTCGGCGTTGCGAGCGAAGCTCCCCATCAGGAGCGTGCGAAGCCGGTCGACACCGGACCGGACCTGCAGGCCATGCCGCAGCTCGGCGGCGGTGTGCCGGCCCTCGCCGATCAGTGCCAACGCCAGCTCGATGCCATAGAGGCCCAGCACTTCCACCAGCTCCTTGCGGTCGGAGGCCGCCACCGGCACCTCGGACGACACGAACCGGTCGGCTGACAGCAGCAGCGACCGGCGGGTGGCGTCAGGCAATGAGGCGACCGCTCGCAGTGCCACCGCGTGGGCCTCGGTGAAGCGTCCTGTCTCCACCGACTCGGCCAGCAGCGACAGGAGCGGCCGGACGAGGGCCACCACGTCGCGGAGGGACTCGGAGAACTGATCGGCCAGCGCCTCGGCCGCCACCAGGGGGTCGTCGCCATCGCTCACCAGGTCCGCCTTGTTGAGGACGCACAGCGCGCTGAGCGACGAGGCGGTGGTGCCCTCCAGCACGTCTCGGAAGCTGCGCAGCACGAGTGCCTCGTCGCTGCGCAAGGTGGCGGTCAGGACGAACACCAGCGCATCGGCCTGCGCCACGGCTTGACGGGAGTCGCCATCGAGGCCCAGCACCTCGACGGTCGCCTCGCTCAGTTCGCTGTTGAGCGAGCCCAGGCCGGGAGTGTCCACGAGCACCAGGTCGCGCAGGCCCTCGTGGGCCAGGAACACGTCGAGGCGCTCCACGTCGACGGAAGCAGGAGCCGGCGACCGGGGGAGGCTGCCGTCGGCCAGGAGGGCGGTGGGGTGACGGCTGCCGTCCCGACCCACCACCTCCAGCCGCTCGGGGACGCCGTACCGATACCAGGTGACGTACCGGGTGCACTCGCTGACGTCGGTCGGGGCCACCCGCTGGCGGAGCAGCGCGTTGACGAGCGTCGACTTGCCGGCGTTGACTCGCCCGGCCACCGCGACCCTGAGCGGTTCGTCGAGCCCCGTCCGGACGCGAGCGACCAGCTGGCGGCCGGGCCCTTCGGGGAGGGTGCCGGCCACCCGGTCGCACGCCTCGGCGATCCGCGTGCAGAGCGGCCCCGTCATGGCGTCTGGCGCTCGGCCGGCGGGTTCCCCCGCCGGCCGGGAGCGGGGCTCAGCGGACCTTCCTCGTGGCCAGGTAGGTGGCGCCGCCGGCGAGGGGCAGCAGCACCGCACCAGCCACCAGCACGTTGCGGAGGCCGCTGCCGCCGCCGTCGTCGCCGTCGGCCGCCGGGGCTGCCTCGGCCGGGTCGGCGGCCGGCTCATCCTCGACGGGAGGGCTGGTGACGAGCTGGGAGCCGCTGTCGCGCCACGCCTGGGCCAGCGCGGGGCGCTCGACCGCGTAGACGGCGCCCGTTCGCACCGACTCGAGCTCCACGACGCCCTCTGCCGGGTGCACCCGGAACACGCCCGTGCCCTCGCCCTCCACGCGGGCCACGGCCGTGCGGGCCGCAGGTCCCTCGTCGAGGACCGTGCCGAGGGTCTGGTCGGTGCCGTCGGTGTCGGTGGCGGTGAAGCCGGCCTGCTCGAAGGCGCTGAAGAGCTCGCCGGCGGTGATGGTGCCGTCTTGGGCGTAGCCCTCCAACAGGCCGATCATCCGGTCGCGAGCGGGGTCGTCGACGTCCATGTCGTCGAGGAAGGCGCCGGTGATGGCGGCGGCCGACAGGCGCTCGTCGCCGGGCGTCACGGTCATCACCACCTCGTCGTCGGTGCCGGTGGTTGCCGGCGCCGGTTCGGGGTCGGTGGGGAGGTCCACGTCGGGCTCCGGCTGGGTGCCAGGGGGAGCGGTGTCGGTGTCGCCGGTGACCGGCGGCATCGGCGGACCTCCGTCGCCCAGGTCGACGTCGCCCGTCCCGGGATCGGCGTTGCCCTCAGCCGGCGGCGTGCCACCCATGTCGGGGACCGGGGTCTGGCCCTGGTCGCCCATGGGGGGAACCGGGGTCTGGCCCTGGTCGCCCATGGGGGGAACCGGGGTCTGGCCCTGGTCGCCCATGGGTGGAACCGGGGACTGCCCCTGGTCGCCCATGGGTGGAACCGGCGTCTGACCGTTCGTCGGCGCACCGTCGGCGGGGGCGGTGGGGGCCTGCGGCGGGCCGTCGTCGCCGAGCGTCACCTCGCCCGGGGCAGGTGGTGCGGTGTCCACGTCGCCAGCCACCGGGGGCATGGGCGCCCCGAGGTCCTCGCCGCCCTCGGTGCCGAGGTCGATGGGATCGGGGAGCTCCGGCGGCAGCTCGGTGGCGGGCGGCGGGGGCGGGGCGACGCCAAGGCCGGCGCCTGGGTCGTCGGGCGGCGGGGGCGGGGGGCCGTCGTCGGCCTGCTCGTGCGGGGGCACGAGATCGACGGGGCCCTCGACCGGGTCGGCACCCGGCGGGGGGGTCCCCATCACGGGGCTCCAGCCATCGTCGGCCGGCTCCTCGGTCCAGCTGTCCGGTTCTGTTGCGTCGGTCATCGCCGGGTCATCGAGGCCTGCGGGGTCACCTTGGTCGCTCATGTCGCCCACCCTTCTGGTCGGGGTCCTGGTTGGACCACCGCACCGTATGGTCGGCGCGCCGCCCGAACATCCTGGATGTCCGCCAACCGACTGGCGGATCTTCCCACAGCGCGCGTGGTCAGCGCATCGGCGCGAGATCGCCGACGCCGAGCACGACGGGGACCAGGGCCACGCCGCCGCCAGCGCCGGAGGCCACCACCACCTGGTTGGCCGAGTCGGCCCAGGCCAGCTCGAAGCGATCGAGCCCCACGGTGGACCGCCGGCCTCGACCGTCCAGGACTTGTAGCGTCCCGTCCGCCCGATCCACGGACCGGACCTGCACCACGGCGTCGGCGTCGACGCCGGCCGAACCGTCGGTGCTGAGCAGCACGGTGTGCCCGGCGGCGAGCAGCTCCTCGATGCCGGTCAGGTCGAGGTGGTCGACTCGAGCGTCGATCCCGAGCTCGTCGAGATGGGCCACGAGGTCGGGAGGCGAGGAGCGGCGGGTGCGGCGCAGCACGGCCGTGGTGGCACCGATGGCCAGCAGGCCCGCCGCCACCAGCTCGTCGGCCAGGGCGGCGTTGCCGGCGGGCACGTCGAGGGGCGTCAGCGCATCAGCGTGGAGCGGCAGATCGACCAGATCGTCGGAGCCCGCCTCAGGGTCCTCGTCCGGTGGCGCATCCTGATGGGGTGCGTCGACCGTGTCAGCCGGCACGGTGGCCGTCTCGTCGAGAGAGAGGTCGACCGCCCCCGATGCGGCTGGCTCGGTGTGAGCCGGGGTGATGGGCTCGTCGAGGTCCAGGGCCACCGGGGGCTCTTGGGACCCGGGTCCCCCCCGGTCGTCGGGCCGGGGGTCCCGCTCGTCGCCACGGCGATCGTCTCGGTCGGGCTGGGACTCAGGGCCTCGGCCCTCGGGCCGGTGGTCGGGGAGGTCGGGGAGCTCCCCCAGGTCGAGGGGACCAGGGTCGGTCGGGTAGGGGTCGAGCGGTGAGTCCACCGGATCGGGCTCGGGGTCCGGGAGGTCGAGGTCCGGGAGGTCGCCGAGGGCGTCGAGGTCCGGGTCGTCGGGTTGGTCCATGTCGTCCCCTCAGGGCTCGTCCGGGCCGTGGTGGCCGTGCGACTGGTGGTGTCGGCAACCGTACGGCGAAGGCGGGTCCCCCGTATCCGGGGAACCCGCCAACGTCGTGGAGCGCTTGGCTGCTCGGAGCGTCAGAGCGTCCAGATCAGCGTGCTGCGGTTCATGCTGTCGAGCGCCTTCTGCACGAGGATCTGGCTCATCACGTCGCCGTTCTGGGCGGCGATCCCGTAGATGCTGGTCAGGCTGTTCACCGCTGAGCCGGGATCGGACGGGCCGATCACCATGCTGCTGGGGCCGAGGTCAGCCGGGTTGCCAGCGGCGTCGAGGATGGTGATGCCCCCGAAGTCGTTACCGCCCACAAAGGAGGAGTAGGCAGGAGCGGAGGCCCAGGTGGTGGGCTCGAAGGCGGGCGCCGGGTCCGGGGTGCTGGCGTAGGCGGGGGCGGAGGCCCAGGTGGTGGGCTCGAAGCTGGCGGAGGCGTCCGGGGTGCTGGCGTAGGCCGGGGCCGAGGCCCAGGTGGTGGGCTCGAAGGTGGCGGCGGGGGCCGGGAGGGCCGGGCCGCCGGGCTGGCCGGCGGGGATGACGCTGGCCGGCTCGGTGTAGCCGCTGTCCTGGGTGTACGACGGCTCCTCGTCGAGCCACACGCTGCTGGGCTCGGTGTAGACGGCGTCGTCGAGGCTGTTCGTGACGAAGTCCTCGGAGCTGTAGGTGCCGTAGGGGGCCTCGTCGGCCGTGGGACCGCAGCAGCATCCGCCGGCGGCGGCGCTCTCGGTGGTGGTATCGGTGTCGGTCCAGGTCTCGGTGTAGGTGGTCATCGTGCGTCCTCTCGTCGTGGTGTGCGAGCAACGTACGACGGGCGCCTCCGGGCAGAATCCGGGGATCCCGCCACCCTCGAACGCCCTCAGACGCTGACGAAGGACGGGCTGCCGACCGAGGAGCCCTGGAGGGCCCCGATCGCCCGGGCCATGGCGTCCTTGCCCCCCACCGAGTCGACCCGGCTGGCTGCGGCCTTGATCTCCCCCGGGAGGCCCGATCTCGCGCACGCTGGCGGTGAGGCGAGACCACACCGCCCCGGCGGCCCGGGCGTCGCCGCCCCGGAGGAGGGCCAGGAACCCGCCGATCTCCGGCGCCTCGTGGAGGAGGTCCTGCACCCGCAGCTCGGTGCGCAGAGGCCCCGGCCACAGCGAGACGGCAGTCGGCCACCAGCAAGGGTCCGACCTCAGCCTCCATGGTCTCCAGGCCCACCACGGCGACGGCCAGCGCCGCGTCCCCCGGCAGGAGGGTGAGGAGCGACTGCGACAGGTCTGGTTCGGGCCAGCACCCCGGCGGGCGAGCACCACATCGAGGGTGCTGGATCCACGTCCCGGCTAGCAGACCGCCGCTCGTCGGTGGAGGCTGGGGCCTCGTCGACGGCGGTGCCCAGACCGGGCCATCACGTCGCGAGCCGGTCGAAGTCGGGCTTTTCGACCACGTCCCGGGCGCCGAGGCGCATGAGCCTGCCCGGGTCTCGGGCGTAGGCGGTGAACACCACCACGGCGACCGGACGACCCCGTCCTCGCCGAGCGTGGTGAGGATCTGCTCGCCCGATCCATCGGACAGGGCGAGGTCGAGGATCAGCATGTCCACGCCGAAGCGCCGCACCATCTCGGCGGCGTCGGCACCGCTGTCGGTCTCGGCCACCACCTCCAGGCCGGCGTCCTCGCAGATGGCAGAGATGGCCGCACGGACGTCACGGTGTCGTCGTCGCACACCACCACCGTTGCCACGGCCACCGCCTTCGTGCGCCGCCCGGGACGGCGTGATGCTAGCGGTCGAGGCCCAGAGGCGGGCGGGCTACGCTGTCTCCTTCCCCAAACGGGACGGAGGGCCCCGCTGCCATGGCTGACGTCGAGATCGGCATCGGCAAGTCCGGACGCCGTGCCTACGGCTTCGACGACATCGCGATCGTGCCCGAGTCGGCGCACCCGCGACCCCGAGGAGGTCGACATCGCCTGGGAGATCGACGCGTTCCGCTTCGAGCTGCCGGTGATGGCCTCGCCATCCGACAGCGTGGTGTCGCCCGCGGTCGCCGCTGAGCTCGGCCGCCTCGGCGGGCTGGGCGTGCTCCACCTCGAGGGGCTGTGGACCCGCTACGCCGACCCCGAGCCGGTGCTGGAGGAGATCGCCGGGCTGGCCGCCGACAAGGCCACCCGCCGCATGCAGGAGGTGTACGCCGAGCCGGTGCAGCCCGACCTGGTCGGTCAGCGGATCAGCGAGCTCAAGGCCGCCGGGCACACCGTGGCTGTCGCCTGCACGCCGCAGCGCACCCTCGGCCTGGCACCGAGACATCCTGGCGCGCCGAACCCGACCTGCTCGTCATCCAGGGCACGGTGGTGAGCGCCGAGCACGTCTCGCACGAGCGACGAGCCGCTCAACCTCAAGGACTTCATCCGCCACTACGAGATCCCGGTGATCGTCGGGGGGTGCACCTCCTACCAGGCCGCCCTGCACCTCATGCGCACCGGCGCCGCCGGGGTGCTGGTGGGCGCCGGCTCCGGGGCGGCCGGCACCACCCGGCGGGTGCTCGGGCGTGGGCATCCCGATGGCGACCGCCATCGCCGACGCCCGAGCGGCCCGCATGCGCCACCTCGACGAGACCGGCGTGTACGTCCACGTGATCGCCGACGGCGGCATGACCACCGGGGGCGACATCGCCAAGGCCGTCGTGTGCGGCGCCGACGCCGTCATGGTCGGCACCCCGCTGGCCGCCGCCATCGGAGGCGCCCGGGCGCGGCTACCACTGGGGCACCACGGCCGTGCACGCCACCCTCCCGCGGGGCAACCGCGTCCCCGTGGAGCCGCGGGGCACGCTGGAGGAGATCCTCGTCGGTCCCGCCCACGAGGCCGACGGGCAGCGAAACCTGCTCGGTGCCCTGCGCCGATCGATGGCGCTGTGCGGCTACGAGAGCCTCAAGGACTTCCAGAAGGCGGAGGTGGTGGCGATCCGATGACGCCGGGCATCGACCGACCCGTGCTGGTGGTCGACTTCGGCGCGCAGTACGCCCAGCTCATCGCCCGCCGGGTGCGGGAGGCGCGGGTCTACAGCGAGATCGTCCCGCACACGATGCCCGTCGAGGAGATGCTGGCCCGACGGCCCGTCGCCATCATCCTCTCGGGCGGGCCCGTCGTCGGTCTACGCCGACGGAGCTCCGAGGCGTCGACCCTGCGCTGTTCGGAGCCGGCGTCCCCACCTTCGGGATCTGCTACGGCTTCCAGGCGATGGCGCTGGCCCTCGGCGGCACGGTGGAGCGCACCGGACTGGCCGAGTTCGGCCGCACGCCCCTCACCATCACCGCTCCCGATGCCACCCTGTTCCGCGGCCTGCCGGTCGAGCAGTCGGTCTGGATGAGCCACGGCGACTCGGTGTCGGTGGCACCAGAGGGGTTCGCGGTCACGGCCCGGTCGGCGGGGGCGGCAGTGGCGGCCTTCGAGCACCTCGCAGCGACAGATGGCCGGAGTGCAGTTCCACCCCGAGGTGCTGCACACCGAGCACGGGCAAGCGGTGCTCGAGCACTTCCTCTACGAGATCGCCGGGGTGGAGCCCACCTGGACGATGACCAACGTCATCGAGGAGCAGGTGGCCGCCATCCGCGCCGCCGTGGGGGACAAGCGGGTGCTTGTGCGGCCTGTCCGGCGGCGTCGACTCGGCCGTGGCAGCCGCCCTCGTCCAACGGGCGGTGGGCGACCGGCTCACGTGCGTCTTCGTCGATCACGGCCTGCTGCGGGCGGGCGAGCCCGAGCAGGTGGAGCGCGACTTCGTGGCCGCCACCGGGGTGTCGCTGAAGGTGGTCGAGGCCCAGGACCGGTTCCTGGAGGCACTCGCGGGCGTCAGCGACCCGGAGGAGAAGCGCAAGATCATCGGTCGCGAGTTCATCCGGGTGTTCGAGGCCGCGGCGCGAGAGGTGGTGGCCGATGCCGGCACCCACGGCGAGACGGTCGACTTCCTCGTGCAGGGCACCCTGTACCCCGACGTGGTCGAGTCCGGCGGTGGCACCGGCACGGCCAACATCAAGAGCCACCACAACGTCGGCGGGCTGCCCGACGACCTGCAGTTCTCGTTGGTGGAGCCGCTGCGCTCCCTCTTCAAGGACGAGGTGCGGCGGGTCGGCCTCGAGCTGGGCTTGCCCGAGGCCATCGTCTGGCGCCAGCCCTTCCCGGGCCCGGGTCTCGGCATCCGGATCGTCGGCGCCGTCACCCGCGAGCGGTTGGACGTGCTGCGCCACGCCGACCACATCGCACGCGAGGAGCTGTCGGCGGCTGGTCTCGACCGCGACATCTGGCAGTGCCCCGTGGTCCTCCTGGCCGACGTGCGCTCCGTGGGGGTTCAGGGCGACGGCCGGACCTACGGCCACCCGGTCGTCCTGCGCCCCGTCTCCAGCGAGGACGCCATGACGGCCGACTGGACCCGCGTTCCCTACGAGGTGCTGGCCGCCATCTCCACCCGCATCACCAACGAGGTCCGCGAGGTGAACCGCGTGGTGCTCGACGTGACGTCCAAGCCGCCCGGCACCATCGAGTGGGAATGACCGAGCGCGACCCGGACCAGCCACGGTTCAACGAGCGGCTCGACCACCTCCAGGCCCGCCGACCGTTCCTCTACAACCTCGCCACCGGCGCCGTGATCGGGCTGGTGCTCGTCCTGTTCGGTGTCGACTCCACCTTCGTGGCCCTGTACGTGCTGTCGTGGGCCACCCTCCGCGCCTACCTCTGGCGCGACGGGCGCGTGCTGCGCCGTCAGTACGAGATGCGCACCGTGCGCATGGAAGCGGCCAAAGCGGAGCGCCGCCGCCGCACCTGACGCGCTGGTCGGGCTCGGTACGCTCGCCCCGTCATGGTCCGCCCGTCCCTCCTGCTCGCGGTGGTGATGCTCGTCGCCGCGTGCACCGACGGCGAGTCGGGCGACGAGGACGACGGCGCCTCGCTCGGCGAGACGGTCGCCCCCACCGAGGTCACCGCCCCTCCGGCGCCGGCCGTGTCCCCGCCCGGTACCGGGGTGGTGGTCATCGGAGGTGCTTCCAGCTCCTTCGCCGTCACCGAGTGTCGCCTCGCTCCTTCCCCGCCGACGGGCGGGACCGCCACGCTGGTGTCGGTGGCGGGGGCCGGCACGACGCGGGAGGGGTGCCCTTCACCATCGAGGTGCAGCGCTTCGCCGCCGACTCCGGGGCGGCGGAGACCTTCACCGACGCCGTCACCTACAGCGACACGGCCCGCATCCTCCAGGCCCAACGGTTCGAGGTGAACGGCGAGGTGAACGACCTCCGCGACCCCTCAGCCAGGAGCGTGCTGCTGCGGGTGCGCGCCGACGGCATCGCCGCCAGCGGCCTGGCCGGGCCGCCGGGGGCCGAGACGGGCGATGAGGGCCTGGTGGGCCTGGCCCTCGACGCCACCTGCGAGTAGTCGCTCAGGTGCCCGCGAGACGGGCGACCACTGGCGAGAAGGCCGTCATCTGGTCCTGGCTCAACCCCAGGTAGGAGATCCCCCAACGCTCCCGCCGCTCCACCAGCTGATCGCAGAGGGCCTCCACCGACCCGATCAGGGCGTGGGGCGTCTCCCGGGCCTCGTCCGGAGTCAGCCCGAAGCCGGGGGCCAGCTCCTCGATCATTCGCTCCGCCTCGGTGGACTCGGCGGTCACCGCCGCGAGGTGCACCCGCACCTGGAGCTCCGGTTGCTGGCGCCGGCCGGCGGCCGCCTCCCGCACCCACGCCACCTTCTGGTCGGTGCGCGTCGGGGTGCCGTCCGGGAAGGCCCGCTCGTCGATCACCCCGGCGCGGAGGTTCACGTTGAGCCCCACCACGTCGGCGTGCTGACCCGCCAGGCGCAGCACCCGCTCGCCTCCTCCACCGATCACGATCGGCGGCCCGCCAGGCGTGACGGGCCGCGGGTGACCGCTCATCCCCTCGCACGCGGTAGTGGCGACCGGCGACCGTGCACGGGCCGTCCCCCCAGAGCCGGGTGAGGATGGCCAGCGCCTCCTCCAGGCGATCGATCCGCACGCCTGGCCGATCGAGGGGGAAGCCTGCGGCCGTCGTAGTCGGTGGCCATCCACCCGGCGCCGATGCCCGAGGTCGAAGCGACCATCGGTGAGGACGTCGAGGGTGGCGGCCTCCTTGGCCAGCACGACGGGGTGGCGGTAGTCGTTGGCCAGCACCATCGTCCCCACCCGGAGGGTGGTGGTGGCGTCGGCGGCCGCCATCAGCGCCGGGATGGGGGCGAGGGCGTCGTCGAGGTGGTCGGCGACGGTGAGGGTGGACCAGCCGAGGTCCTCCACCTGGCGGGCCAGGGCCGGCCAGCCCCGGGCGTCGGCCGGCCCGCGGCACTGGAGGCCGAACCGGAACGGGTGCATGGCGGAGGAGTCTGCCCCGTTGGCAGGGCTACGGTGCCCGCCCATGGGCGACCTAGGGGCGTACGACAAGGAGCAGTTCACCTTCGACGGCAAGGAGCGCGACGTCTTTCGACGGGGGGACGGGCCGGCGGTGCTCGTGTTCGCCGAGATGCCCGGGCATCACGCCCAAGGTCATCGACTTCGCTGATCGGGTGGTCGACCTCGGGTGCACCGCCGTGCTCCCACACCTCTTCGGGGTGCCGGGGGCGGAGCCCAGCGTCGGCAAGACGGTGCGGGCCGTCGCCCCAGCGTGTGTGTCGAAGGAGTTCTCCGCCTGGGCCACCGGCAAGACCAGCCCGGTGGTGCAGTGGAGCAAGGCCCTGGCCCGCCACGAGCACGAGCGATGCGGGGGTCCGGGCGTGGGCGTGGTGGGGATGTGCTTCACCGGGAACTTCGCCCTGGCCATGCTGCCGGAGCCGGCGGTGCGTGCACCGGTCTTGTCCCAGCCCTCGCTTCCCCTGGGCTTCAGCGCCAAGGCCAAGCGGGGCCTCTACCTGAGCGACAGCGATCTGGCGGCGGTGCAGGAGCGGTTGCGCGAGGAGCCGGAGCTCTGCGTGCTGGGGATGCGGTTCAGCCACGATCGCCTGGTGCCGCGTGAGCGCTTCGCCCACCTGCGCGAGGCGCTGGGCGACCGCTTCGTGGGCGTGGAGATCGACTCGTCGCCCGGAAACCCCCACGGGCACCCCCGCGCC
This sequence comes from uncultured Microthrixaceae bacterium, assembly GCA_963795165.1. Classification (GTDB taxonomy): domain Bacteria; phylum Actinomycetota; class Acidimicrobiia; order Acidimicrobiales; family VFJN01; genus VFJN01. The sequence continues at coordinate 2,737,490 of CAWCGT010000001.1, forward strand.
GCTCACTCGGTGCTCACCGAGCACCTCCTCGACGAGCCCGGTCAGCCGACGCGCGACGCGCTGGAGCAGGTCCTCGACCTGTTCCGCACCCGCCTGCTCGTCGCCTGAGCGCTCAGGCCAGGGGGCGGCCGAAGGGGAGCTCGTCGCTGCCAGGTGCGCAGGTGGTCCTCGGCCTTTGTGACGGCGGCCATCCAGAGGCCGGTGCTCTCGCCGGCCAGCGCCGCCACGGCGTCGTGCACCCGGAGCATGGGGTCGCCGCCGTCGGGGTCGAGCGCGGTGAGGAGCGACCCAGCCGTTGAGAGGAAGTCGGGCACCACCACGACCCCCGCCCGGCCCAGCACGGCTAGAGCCCGGGCGGTGACGGGGACGGGGGTGAGGGGCACCACGGTGGTGGCCCGCACGGTGGCGGCCAGGTCGTGCTCCAAGACGCCGGCCTTGCCGGCGACGAGCAGGGCGTCGCACTCGGCATCCATCGACGCCTGGGGGAGCGGGGACGCACCGTTGGTGGCCGCTGAGGCCGCCGCCGCCTCGGTGATCGGGCCGTTGCCGACGATCGCCACGGTCTTGCCGTCGAGGGAGCCCAGGGCTCCGAGGGCCGCGGCCACCGCGCTCTCGCCGGCGGTGGTCTGGTCGAAGGCGGCGGTACGAACGTCGGCCCGGGGGAGGGCGGCCAGGTCGTCGGGTGCGATGCCCAGGCCGGGGCCCGGGAGCCACCGGCCGCTCTCCACCAGCGGAGCCACCTCGTCGAGGAAGGCGGCCAGCGCCTCGTCCCGTCCCTCGGGCTTGGCGTTGAGGCCGGCGGATCCCCCGCTGATCTGCAGCCCGAAGCTGGCCGCTGCGTAGGTGGTGGACCGGGCCAGCAGCTCAGCGCCGTCGCGCAGCACCTTCGGCGCCTGCCGGGCGATCCCGATGGCGGGGACGTCATCGAGGTCGAACACGATGAACCCGTCGGTGGAGGCGAGCTTGTGGACCTGCATCGAGATGGGTTCTAGCCCACCCCACCCCTCCCAGCCGAGGCAATGACTGCCGTTCCGACGAGGCTGAGGCGATGACTGCCGCATGCGGCAGTCATCGCCTCGAGCCTTCGGGAACGGCAGTCATTGCCTCGGGCTCACACGCAGGACACCCACTCTCGGGCGACGACGGGCCACGAGCCGTCGGCCTGCAGCTTGAACACGTAGGCCACCACGTAGGTGTTGCCGGTGTAGGACGACCGGTGGTTCATCGGGGTGAAGTACACCCAGCCGGATCCGCTCGACCGATACTCGCCGAGCGTGTTGAGCGCCATGCGGGCATCGTCGCTCGAGCGGTAGAGCCCGATCCGGAACCGGTAGGTGCCGGCGGAGGGCATGTTGTACAGCGGCTTCGTGTCGACGACGGTGCCGCCGGCGCCGTCGTTGCAGGGGATCCTGCTGCTCCACGAGATGCGGTCGCCGCTGCGATCCGGGGGCGGGGAGGCGCCGGCTGAGGGGGCGGACGCCAGGAGCGCCGCGCTGGCGACAGCGGTGCCGAGCAGTGCCTTGAGCTTCATGGTGATCTCCTTCGAGGGTTCGGGTTTGGTGAGCGCACCGTCGCGCCGCCGGCGTCGCCCCGAATCCGGCATTGCCGCCATCCACCGGTCGGGCCGGCCGGTCCCCTCGCGCCGCTACCCTCGGTGCGCCATGGCCGCTGTCGACGACCCGCTCCTCGAGGGGCTCAACCCCGTCCAGGCCGAGGCCGTCACCCACACCGACGGGCCCCTGCTGATCGTGGCCGGTGCCGGGTCGGGCAAGACGAGGGTGCTCACGCACCGCATCGCCCACCTGATCCGAGAGCACGGCGTCAGCCCCTTCGAGATCCTGGCCATCACCTTCACCAACAAGGCAGCCGACGAGATGAAGCACCGGGTGGGTGCCCTGGTGGGCCCGGTGGCCGAGAAGATGTGGGTGTCCACCTTCCACTCGGCCTGCGTGCGGATCCTGCGGCGGGACGCCGACCGGCTCGGCTACCCCAAGGCCTTCACGATCTACGACCAAGCCGACGCCAACCGCCTCACCGGGTACGTCATCCGCGACCTCAACCTCGATCCGAAGCGGTTCCCGCCTCGGACCGTCCACGCCGTGATCAGCGCGGCCAAGAACGACGGCCTCAGCGCCGGCCAGTACGCCGACCGAGCCCAGGTGATCTACGAGCGCAAGATCGCCGAGATCTTCGGCGAGTACCAGGCCCGGTTGCAGCGCGCCGGCGCCATGGACTTCGACGACCTGCTGGGGCTGACCGTCACCCTCTTCCGGAACCACCCCGACGTGCTGGAGAGCTACCGACGGCGCTTCAAGCACGTCCTCGTCGACGAGTACCAGGACACCAACACCGTCCAGAACGAGATGGTCCTCCTCCTCACCCAGGAGCACCGCAACGTGTGCGTGGTGGGCGACGGCGACCAGTCGATCTACAAGTTCCGCGGCGCCGACATGCGCAACATCCTCGAGTTCGAGACGGCCTTCCCCGACGTCACCATCGTCGTCCTGGAGCAGAACTACCGCAGCTCGCAGACCATCCTCGACGCCGCCAACGCCGTGATCGCCAACAACCTCAGCCGCAAGCCCAAGGAGCTCTGGACCGATCGCGGCGACGGCAACCCGATCGTGCGCTACCACGGCGACGACGAGGTGGACGAGGCGCAGTGGGTCACCCGCGAGATCGCCAAGCTCCACGACGGCGGCGACCTTCGCTGGAGCGACGTCGCCGTCTTCTACCGGACCAACGCCCAGAGCCGGGTGCTGGAGGAGAACCTCACCCGCATGGGCGTCCCCTACAAGGTGATCGGGGGCACCCGCTTCTACGACCGGCGGGAGGTCAAGGACGCGCTGGCCTACCTCAAGGTGGTGATCAACCCGCAGGACGAGGTGTCGGTGAAGCGGGTCCTCAACACCCCCAAGCGGGGCATCGGCGACTCCACGGTCGGCAAGCTCGACGCCTACTCGTCGGCACGGGGTCAGTCCTTCATCGATGCCCTCCGGCGGGCTGACGACGCCGGGGTGTCCGGCCCGGCGGTGAAGGGGATCGCCCGGTTCCTCGAGCTGGTCGACGGCGTGGGCGACCTGGTCGCCGACGACAAGCCGGCGCCGCTGCTGCAGGCGCTGCTCGACCGGTCGGGCTACCTCATCGAGCTTCAGGAGGAGCGGACCATCGAGGCCGAGGGCCGGTTGGAGAACCTGGCTGAGCTGGTGGGGTCGGCCGAGGAGGCCGAGAGCATCGACCAGTTCCTCGAGCAGGTGAGCTTGGTGAGCGACCAAGACGAGATCGACGGCGACGACAGCCAGGTCGTGCTCATGACGGTGCACGCTGCCAAGGGCCTCGAGTTCCCGGCCGTGTTCATCATGGGCCTGGAGGAGGGCGTGTTCCCCCACCTGCGCTCGATCGGCGAGCCCGACGAGATGGAGGAGGAGCGACGCCTCGCCTACGTCGCCATCACCAGGGCCCAGGAGCGGCTCTACCTCAGCCATGCCTGGAGCCGCACCCTCTACGGCGGCACGCAGTACAACCCGCCCAGCCGGTTCCTCGACGAGATCCCCGAGCGGCTCGTCCAGGCCATCGAGCAGCGGCGAGCCAGCCGCGGAGGCCGCACCTACGGCAGTGGTGGCTACGGCTCCCGCGGCGCCGGCTCCGACGCCAACAAGGACCGCATCGTGGAGGCGGCCATGCGCGCCAGCGGCCCGGGCCGCCAGCACGGCGCCGAGGAGCTGGGGCTGCGCACCGGCGACGACGTGGTCCACGCCAAGTGGGGGGAGGGCGTCATCATCGACATCGAGGGACAGGGCGACAAGGCGGAGGTCGTCATCCGCTTCCCCAGCGTGGGGGAGAAGCGGTTGCTCCTCTCCTGGGCGCCCATCAAGAAGGTCTGAGCATGCGAGTGGTGCAGGCGCGCACCCAGGGCGACTGGGCCGACGCGGAGCGGCTCATCCGCGCCTACCTCGCCGAGCTGCCCTTCGAGATCGACTTCCAGGACCTGGACCGCGAGCTGGCCGAGCTGCCCGTCGAGTACGGCCTTCCCTCCGGCGCCGCCCTCTTGGTGCGTGACGCCGACGGCTCGGCGGTCGGGGTGGTGGGAGTGAGGCGCTTCAGCGACGAGGACGCCGAGCTCAAGCGCATGTACCTCGACCCCGCCGTCCGGGGTGAGGGACTCGGCCGGGCCCTGGCCGAGGTGGCCGTCACCGCTGCCCGCTCGCTCGGCTATCAGCGGCTCCTGCTCGACACCGTCGAGTGGATGGCACCGGCCATCGCCATCTACGAGGGGTTGGGCTTCCAACAGGTCTCGTCCTACCGCCACAACCCCCTCGACGGGGCCCGGTTCTTCGCTCTTGCCCTGTGATGGGCGGTTCGCGCTTGGCCGTGGCTCGCTCCGCACCGCTGCGCCGGGCTAGACCGGATCGGCATGTCCCCCAGGTCGATCGAGCGGGCGGCGCTCGTCCTCAAGCGTGATCTGACCCTCGGGTCACTCTTCGACCGGCTGGAGCGCGTCCATGGCGACCGGCAGCTGGTCACCGAGGCCGACGGTGGCCTGGTGCTCACCTACGAGCAGGCGGCCCGGCGGGTGCGCCGGTGGTCGGCGGGCATCGCCGCTCAGACCGAGCCCGGCGACGTGGTGGTGGTGGCCACCCCCAACGGCTACGAGCAGCTGCTGCTGTGCTGCGCGGCCTCTCGCGCCGGTGCCATCCCGGCCCCCGTCAACGCCGAGATGCGCAAGGACGAGGTCGCGCACGTCGTCGCCGACTCCGGCGCCACCCTGGTGCTCCGCTCGGCCGTCTCGGTCGACGGCGCCCAGCCCAGCGCCGACGCCGTCGCCGTCGCCCCTGACGACGTCGCCGCCCTCTTCTACACCTCGGGCACCACCGGGAAGCCCAAGGGTGCCGCCCTCTCGCACCAGGCGCTGGTCGGCCAGGTGGCCACCGCCGCCCTGTGGCCGGCGCGGCTCCACCGCGACGAGGCAGTGATCGCGCTGCCGGTGGCCCACATCATGGGGTTCGCGGTCCTGGTGGGCCTCGGGGTGGCCGGCATCCCCACCTATCTGCTGCCCAAGTTCAACCCGGTGAAGGTCCTCGACGCCATCGAAGGCGCGGCGAGCCACGATGTTCGTGGGCGTGCCGGCCATGTACCGGATGCTCGACGAGGCGGGCGCCGCCGAGCGCGATCTCACGTCGGTGCGGGTGTGGGCCTCCGGTGCCGACGCCATGCCGCCCGAGCTGGCCGAGCGCTTCAAGAAGATGGGGGCCACCATCACCATGCCGCTGCTGGGCGCCGTCGGCGAGGCGGTCTTCGCCGAGGGCTACGGGATGGTCGAGGTGGGCGGGGGCGTGGCGGCCAAGGTGTCGCCGCCGTTCGTCGGCACCGGATCCGGGCCGCTGGGCGAGGCGCTCGGGTTCGCGCTCCCGGGCTACGAGATGCGGGTGGTCGACGACGACGGGCGCTGAGGTGCGACGGGGGCGAGGTCGGCGAGCTGCAGGTGAAGGGCCCCGGGGTGCTCAAGGCCTACTGGGGCGACGAGGAGGCCACCGCGGCGGTGCTCACCGACGACGGGTGGCTCCGCACCGGCGACCTGGCCCGCAAGGGGCCGCTCGGCCTGCTGGTGTTCGAGGGCCGGAGCAAGCACGTCATCAAGCACGGCGGCTACAGCGTGTACGCCCTCGAGGTGGAGCAGACGCTCGAGCAGCACCCCGACGTGCTGGAGGCGGCGGTGATCGGGCTGCCCGACGAGCGCCTCGGCGAGGTGCCGGTCGCCGTCGTCCGCCTGGCCTCGGGGGCGACCCTCAAGAAGGCCAAGCTCGACGCCTTCGCCCAGGAGCGCCTCTCCGACTACAAGGTGCCGAAGCGGTTTGTGGCCGTCGACGAGCTCCCCCGAACCGGCACCACCAAGGTCCAGAAGTCCGAGCTCCGGGCCCTCTTCGACTGATCGCCACCCCGCAACCCCCGCAAACCCCCGCAACTTGTGGCGATTCCGTGCCGAAACGGCACGTCAGGACCACAAGTTGCCGGGGTTGCGGAGAGTTGTGGTGATTCCGTGCCGAAACGGCACGTCAGGACCACAAGCTGCGGGGGTGGCGGCGTTGCAGAGGGTGGCGGTGTGGCGGCGGTCAGCCGGGGGTCTCGGTGGCGGTGGTGAGCTCGTTGAGGTCGACGATCACCCGGCCGTCCTCGACGGTGGTGGGGTAGAAGCGCAGGCCCTTGCCGCCGAGGGGGTAGGTGCGGTCCCGGTCGCAGGCGTTGACGAGCACCTTGGCCTCCCGATCGATCTCCACCGCGCACGACGGCTCGTCGGGATCGAAGGCGCCGAAGGCCACCCACCCCGTGTCGGGATCCTCGCCGAGGTGCTGCACGAAGATGTTGCGGTCGCCGCTCACCAGGTCTTGGTAGAGGAACGGGAGGCCGTCGCCCTCGTCGATGGCATCGGCGAGCCGGCCGGTGCGCCCGGCGTCGAACCGGTCGTCGCCCAGCTTGATGTCGACATCGCCCCGCGCTGGCCGCCTGCGCCACCAGGAAGGCGAGCCCGAGGGCCAGCACCACCCCGACGGCCGCGATGGCCAACGCCTTCCCAGCGTGGCCTCGGCTCTGGGCTACCGGCACGGGCTCGGTCGGCTCGACTGGCAGGGGGTCGGCGGCACGCCCCTAGTATCGGCCGACCTGACGTCACGTCGGAAACCGAGGGCCCGCGGGCCGGGAGCAGTGGATGGACCTCTTCGAGTACCAGGGCAAGCAGTTCTTCGCGACCTACGGCATCCCCGTGTCGCCCGGCGAGGCGGCGACCACCGTCGACGACGCCGTTGCCGCGGCGGAGCGCATCGGCTTCCCGGTCGTCGTGAAGGCCCAGGTGCAGGTGGGCGGACGGGGCAAGGCGGGCGGCATCAAGCTGGCCAACGACGCCGACGAGACCCGGACGCATGCAACCAACATCCTCGGCATGGACATCAAGGGCCACACGGTGGAGGTCGTCTGGATCGAGCTGGCCTCCGACATCGCTGAGGAGTACTACGCCTCCTTCACCCTCGACCGCTCGGCCAAGAAGCACCTCGGCATGCTGTCCGCCCAGGGCGGGGTGGAGATCGAGGCGGTGGCCGAGAGCGACCCCGACGCCATCGCCAAGGTCTGGATCGATCCCGTCGACGGCCTCACCGAGGAGGCGGCCCGGGCCTGGGTGGCCGAGGCCAATCTCAACCCCGCTGCCACCGAGGGAACCGTCGACATCCTTCGCAAGCTGTACACCGCCTACACGGAGGGCGACGCCGACCTCTGCGAGATCAACCCGCTCATCCTCAAGCCCACCGGGGAGGTCCATGCCCTCGACGCCAAGGTCACCCTCGACGGCAACAGCACCTTTCGCCACCCCGAGTACGAGCAGTACGAGGCCTCGCAGGTGCGCGACGAGCGCGAGCAGGCCGCCCACGAGAAGGGCCTGCAGTACGTGGGCCTCGAGGGCTACGTGGGTGTGATCGCCAACGGCGCCGGCCTGGCCATGTCCACCGTCGACATCGTCAACCAGGTGGGCGGCAAGCCGGCCAACTTCCTGGACATCGGTGGGGGGGCCAACGCCGACGTCATGGCGGGGGCGCTGGAGGTCATCACCAACGACCCGGACGTCCGGTCGATCTTCATCAACATCTTTGGCGGCATCACCAAGGGCGACGAGGTGGCCAACGGCATCATCACCGCCATGGAGCGGGTGGACATCACCGTGCCCATCGTCATCCGACTCGACGGCACCAACGCCGACGAGGGCCGAGCGCTGCTGGAGCCCCACCTGTCCGACCAGCTGCGGATGGAGGCCACCATGGTCGCCGCCGCCGAAGCCGTAGTCGCCGCCGCCGGCGCCGGGAACTGAGGAGCGACGCCATGGCGATCTTCGTCGACGAGAAGACCAAGGTGGTCTACCAGGGCCTCACCGGCTCCCAGGGCCGCTTCTACGGGATGCTCAACCGCGACTACGGCACCCAGGTGGTGGCCGGCACCAACCCCAAGAAGGCCGGCACCGACGTGGACGGCATCCCCGTCTACGCCTCCGTCGGACAGGCCGTGGAGGCCACCGGTGCCACCGCCTCGTGCATCTTCATCCCCGCCCCCGGCGTACGCGACGCGGTGATCGAAGCGGCTGAGGGCGGCGTCACCTTCATCGTGGCCATCACCGAGGGCGTCCCCGCCCACGACGAGGCGTGGTTCTTCAACAAGCTCAAGCGCGACTTCCCCGGCGTGCAGCTGCTCGGCCCCAACTGCCCGGGCATCATCTCCCCCGGGAAGGCCAACATCGGCATCACCGCGGGGCACATCGCCAAGGCCCCGGTGGAGGGACAGCCCAACGTGGGCATCGTGAGCCGCTCGGGGACCCTCACCTACCAAGCCCTCTACGAGCTGAAGCTCAACGACATCGGCGTCACCACCTGTGTGGGGATCGGTGGCGACCCCGTGCCGGGCACCAGCTTCATCGACTGCCTCCGAGCCTTCGAAGCCGACCCCGACACCAAGGCCGTGATGATGATCGGCGAGATCGGCGGGTCCGCCGAAGAGGAGGCTGCTGCCTTCATCGCCGACGAGATGAGCAAGCCCGTGGTGTCCTACGTGGCCGGCGTCACCGCACCTCCCGGCAAGAAGATGGGCCACGCCGGCGCCATCGTCTCGGGTGGCAAGGGCACCGCGGCGGCCAAGCAGGAGGCGCTGCAGGCTGCCGGCGTGCGGGTGGGCCAGAACCCCACCGAGGCCGGCACGCTCATGGTCGAGGTCGTCAAGGGCCTGTAGCGGCCCCGCGTCCCGCCTCGCCGACGCCTGTGCGACCCTGGCCGCCATGAGGGGCCTGAGGCGATCGCTGGTCGTCGTTCCGGTGGTGCTGGCGCTCGCCGGCGTCGCACTAGCTGCCAACCGGGCCGACGACGATCGCGAGGCCGTGACCCCGGCGCCGACGACCACCACCGTCGAGTCACCCACCAGCACCACCACCACGACCCCGACCTCCCACCACCACGACCACCGAGCCCCCCGTCGCCTGGCCGTCCCTGGCCGTCGGGTCCCCGGGCGCTGTGACGACGGGCAACGGCGTGGTCCTCGCCGTGCTCGCGGCCAACGGCGACGGCTCGTTCTTGGCCCGGTCGCCGTGCGGAGCACAGGTGACCGTCCGAGGCACGCCGATCGCCGGCGCCCACGTGGTGCTCGATCCGGGCCACGGTGGTGACGAGCCAGGAGCGGTGGGCCCGGCCGGCACCACCGAGAAGTCGGTGAACCTGGCGATCGCCGAGGAGGCCAAGCGACGGCTCGAGGCGGTGGGGGCCACCGTGGTGCTCACCCGGACCGGCGACTACCGGATCACGCTGGCCAGCCGCGCCGCCATCGCCACCAGCCTCCAGCCGCAGGTGTTCATCTCCATCCACCACAACGCCGAGCCCGACGGCCCGCGTGCGGGACCGGGTGCCGAGACCTACTTCCAGATCGCCTCGCCGGAGTCGAAGCGGGCGTCCGGCCTGCTCTACGAGGAGCTGGTGCGGGCCTTCCGACCCTTCGACGTGCCGTGGGTGGCCGACCGGGACGCGGGAGCCAAGTACCGACCCCGGCGCGATGGGGGCGACTACTACGGCATCCTCAGCCGATCGGCGGGCGTGCCGGCGGTCCTGTCCGAGGCCGCGTTCATCTCGAACGCGCCGGAGGAGGCCCTCCTGCCGCGACCCGCAGTTCCAGGCTGCCGAGGCCCAAGCCATCGCCGACGCCGTCGTCCGCTTCGTGACGACGCCCGACCCGGGGAGCGGTTTCGTGGAGCCCTACCCGCGGACGACCCCAGCCGGGCCAGGCGGCGGGTCGACCGGGTGCGTCGATCCGCCCCTCGCCTAGGCGGGCGGCGGCGGGGGCGGCGGGTCGGGCTCCCCGCCGGGGGGCTCCTCGGCCGGGGCCGGCGGCGGCGGCGGCGGCACTGGGGGCGCCGGGGGCGCCGCGGGAGGGGGTGGCGGGACGGGTGGGGACGCCGGGGGCGCCCAGGTGGTCTCCTCTGCGGCTTCCGGGGCGCCCGTCGGCGGCTCCTCCGGCGGGGTGCTCACCTGGCGCATGGGACCGTTGCCCACGGTGGCCAGGCCCCGTGTGACGGCCATCTCGTCGGGCTCGTCGATGGCGGCGGCGACCGCGTGGCCGAGGAAGATCAGGGCGATGCCGCCCGCGATGAAGAGCATGCCGCCGATGCTGGCGTCGTCGGTCATGTCGGCCAGGAAGGTGGCCACGCCGATGGCCGCCACCGCGCCACCCAGCCAGGTGGTGAGTCGCCGCCAGACGGTGGCACCGTGGTAGGCGAGCCCGAGGCCCACCAGGAGCGCCAGCAGCCCCGTCCCCGCCTGCTCGAGGTCCTCGGTGAGGGTAAGGACGCCGACGAACAGGCACGGCAGCGTCGCCACGGCGAAGGGGGTGGCCGTCCCGCGGTGACCTCGCCGGTCGAGCCAGCGGCCGGCCAGCAGGAAGCCCACGCCGAAGGCCAGGGAGAGCACGCCGATGGTGCTGGGGTCGGGGACGTCGAAGGACGGCGCATCGTCGAAGCCCCCCGAGCCTCCGAAGCTCTCGCCGTCGCTGTTGTAGCTGCCGGAGGACGAGGCGCCCAGGAAGAAGCCGAAGGCGTTGAACGGCGCCTCGAACAGGTTCTCCACCAGCTCGAGGACGGAGAACCAGAGACCGATGAGCCCGGCGCTGAGGAAGAAGGGTCGGCCCCTCCCTGGGCCCAGGACGTAGGACGCCAGCCACACCCCCGTCGAGACGAAGAGGATGCCCTCGGTGGAGTAGGGCGGGAAGGCGCCCTCGTCGAAGGTGAGGAAGAACAGCAGGGGTGGCACGCCGAGCGAGGCCGCCACCGAGCCGGCCGTGGCGATCGCCCCGGTGCGCATGGCGGCCAGCACGAAGTAGCCGGCCGCCACCACCAGGGCCGAGAGGATGATGCCGGGGAACCGGTTGAAGTCCCCGCTGGTCTCGTCGATGCCGGTGTCGCCGGCGATGACCAGGACGCCGAGGATGCCCAGGGCGCACCCGGCTCCGGCGACAGCGATCGACGTCCGCGGCTCCGCCCGCCGCAGGGAGCGAGCCCCCAGCGAGTCCAGGAACGAGCTCGGACCAGCATCCCCCACAGGTTCGGTCATGGCCAGACGGTACGGCGGGCCATGACAGCGATCAGGGACCCCGGACGCGACAGGGCCCCGGCGTGCGCCGGGGCCCTGTCGGAGCGCTAGAGCTGGATCAGAACGGTGCTGAGCCGGTGCCCCCTCCGGCGGTGGCACCCTCGCCCTCCTGGTACTTCAGGAACCCTCCGACGGCCAGCCCGATGGCGGCCAGCGCCGCCAGGAACAGCCCGAAGGCCCGGTCGACGAGCTCCGAGGGATCCTCACCGATGAGGAGCTTGAGCAAGACCAGGATCGCCGCGATGGCGCCGAGCGCCAGGTGGGCCTGGCCCCACGGGATCGGGATCTCCGGGAGCTTGACGTCGAAGAGCTTGCTGGCGATCACCACACCGGCCATGACGAGGCCGATCAGCATCGGGAGCGTGGACCACAGGAAGCCGACGTCGCTCCCGTTGGCGGTGACCGAGACCCCGAAGGCCTCCACCTTGAACCACGGAAGGAAGTAGGCGATGAACAGGACGATGCCTGATCCGGCGATCACCTTGTCGCTGGTTGTGAGCTTGTTCAGATCCACGGGTTTCCGCCTCCGGGGGCTGGGTTGTGGGAGCGCCGCGAACGGTAATGCACGGCGCCCCCTGAATGGAGGATGTGCCAGAACGGGGACCGTCGGGGGCCGAGTAGGTTCGGGCTCGTGCGCATCGCCGTGCTGGCCTCCGGCAGCGGGACCCTCCTCGACGCCGTCCTCGACGACGGCATCCCCGTGGCCCTCGTGGTGGTCGACCGGCCCGTCCAAGGCCCAGGGGGTGGCCGAGCCGCACGGGGTGCCTGCCGTGCTGGTCGAGCGCCTCGACTTCGGCCGCAGGCTTCGACCGCGACGCCTACACCGCCGAGGTGGTCGACGTCGCTCCAGGAGCACGACATCGAGCTGGTGGTGATGGCCGGCTTCGGCACCATCTTCGGCGCGCCGATCCACGAGGCCTTCCCCGACCGGATCCTCAACACCCACCCGGCGCTGCTCCCGTCGTTCAAGGGCTGGCACGCCGTGCGACGACGCCCTGGCCTACGGCGTGAAGGTCACCGGCTGCACCGTCCACGTCGCCACCCTCGAGGTCGACGCCGGCCCGATCCTCGCCCAGGAGGCCGTCCCGGTCCTCCCCGACGACGACGAGGCCTCCCTCCACGAGCGCATCAAGGCGGTCGAGCGCCGCCTCTACCCCGACACCATCCGGGCCGTCCTCGCCGACCCGTCTGTCCTCGACAAGGAAGTGGCCCACCCATGAGAGCCCTGCTCTCCGTGTACGACAAGACCGGCATCGTCGACCTGGCCCGCGCCCTCACGGGCGCTGGGCTGGGACCTCATCTCCAGCGGGGGCACGGCCGCCGCCCTGCGCGAGGCCGACCTCGCCGTCACCGACGTCGCCGACCTCACCGGGTTCCCCGCCATCCTCGGGCACCGGGTGGTCACCCTGCACCCCAAGGTCCACGGCGGGATCCTCGCCGACCGCCGCAACCCCGACCACCAGGCCGACATGGCAGGAGTACGGCATCGACCCGATCGACCTCGTGGTGTCGAACCTCTACCCCTTCGGCGCCAGCCTCGACAGCTTCGAGCACGGGGCCAGTCGGGCCGAGGAGCTCATCGACATCGGCGGTCCGGCGATGATCCGGGCGGCGGCCAAGAACTTCACGGGACGTCGGCATCCTCACCCACCCCTCGGACTACCCGCAGGTGGTCGACGAGCTGAAGGCCGACGGCGTGCTGTCGCGACGCCACCAAGCGCCAGCTGGCCCGCACGGCCTTCGCCCACACCGCGGCCTACGACGCCGCCATCGTCGGCTGGTTCGACGACGTGGCCGGCGATCCGCTGCCGCCCACCCTCCACCTGGCGCTCGAGCGGGTGCAGGACCTCCGCTACGGCGAGAACCCCCACCAGACCGGCGCCCGCTACCGCGAGGTGGGCACCACGTCCTGGTGGGACGACGTCGAGCAGCACGCCGGCCTGGCGCTGAGCTACCTCAACCTCTTCGACGCCGACGCCGCCTGGGGCCTGGCCAACGACCTCGCGGCCACGTTCGGGCGGCCGGCGGTGGCCATCATCAAGCACGCCAACCCCTGCGGTGCGGCGGTGGCCGGCGTCGCTGGCCGACGCCTACCAGCGGGCCTTCGAGTGCGACGAGCGCTCGGCCTTCGGCGGGATCGTCGCCCTCTCCCACACCGTCGACGACGCCACCGTCGAGCGGATGGTGGCCGCGGCTCAGGCCGACGTCGTGATCGCCCCCGGCTACGCCGACGGCGTGATCGACGCCCTCACCAAGAAGCGCAAGAACACCCGGCTGCTCACCGCGGCCGCGCCCGTCCCCGACGCCCACCAGATCCGGCAGCTCACCGGGTCCTGGCTGGTGCAGGACGCCCACCACTTCGCCGCTCACCGCGCCGACTGGCGGGTCGTCACCCAGCCGGCAGCCCACCGAGGCCGAGTGGGCCGACGCCGAGCTGGCCTGGCGGCTGGTCGGGTGGGTGAAGAGCAACTCCATCGTCCTGGTGCAGCGACGGGGTGGCCTGGGGGATCGGCGCCGGCCAGCAGAACCGGGTGGAGGCCGGCCAGATCGCGGCCGCCAAGGCGGCGGGCCGGGCCAAGGGGGGCGCCTGCGCCAGCGATGCGTTCTACCCGTTCCCCGACGGCATCGAGGCGGCCGCCGATGCCGGTGTCGCGGTCGTCATCCAGCCCGGCGGCTCCGTCAAGGACGACGACAACATCGCCAAGGCCGACGAGCTCGGCCTGGCCATGGTCTTCACGGGCGAGCGCCACTTCCTGCACTGAGCTGCTGCCTGCTCCGGGCGTCGCTCCGCTCCTGCCTCCGCAGGTGCGCCGGGCGCCTGGCGGCGCTCCCCGGCGCGGGTCTGAGCTGCTGGCCTGCTTCGGGCGTCGCTTCGCTCCTGCCTCCGCAGGTGCGCCGGGCGCCTGGCGGCGCTCCTCGGCGCGGGTCTGAGCTGCTGGCCTGCTTCGGGCGTCGCTTCGCTCCTGCCTCCGCAGGTGCGCCGGGCGCCTGGCGGCGCTCCTCGGCGCGGGTCTGAGCTGCTGGCCTGCTTCGGGCGTCGCTTCGCTCCTGCCTCCGCAGGTGCGCCGGGCGCCTGGCGGCGCTCCCCGGCGCGGTGAGCTGAGCTGCTGGGTGCGGGGCCTAGAGTCGCCGGATGGCTGCTGTGATGATGCCTGGGGGGCCGGTGGCGGAGGCGGTGTTCGCCGATCTGGGGCCGCGGATCGAGAAGCTGATCGCCGGGGGCCACCGACCCGGGCTGGCCACGCTGCTCATCGGCGACGACGAGCCCTCGGCCCGGTACGTGGGCATGAAGATGCGCAAGGCCGAGGAGCTGGGCTGCACCAGCCCCCACGTCCACCTGCCAGCCGACGTGACCACCGAGGCCGTCATCGAGGCCGTCCGGGCCCTCAACGACGACGATTCGGTCGACGCCATGCTCGTCCAGTACCCGGCCCCGGACCACGTCGACTTCGATGCCGTGCTGATGGCGATCGATCCCGACAAGGACGTCGACGGCCTGCACCCCACCAACGTCGGCCGCCTGGCCCTCGGCATCCCCGGGCCGGTCTCCTGCACCCCGGCGGGCATCGAGGCCATCCTGGCGCACTACGACGTGCCGGTGGCCGGCCGCCATGTGGTGGTGGTGGGCCGAGGCGTCACCATCGGCCGTCCGCTCAGCATCCTGCTGTCGCAGAAGCGGCCGACCGCCAACGCCGCCGTCACGGTCGTCCACACCGGCGTCCGCAACTGGGCCGACCACACCCGAGCGGCGGACATCCTGATCGCCGCTGCTGGCGTGCCCGGCATGATCCAGCCCGAGCACGTCCGGCCCGGTGGCGTGGTGGTGGGCGCTGGGGTCCGCTACGAGGGCAAGCGCCTCCTGCCCGACGTCGACGAGGCCTGCGAGGAGGTCGCCGGGTGGATCACCCCCCGGGTCGGCGGGGTGGGTCCCACAACCATCGCCATGCTGTTCCGGAACCTCGTCGAGGCCGCGGAGCGCCGCGCCGCATCGGGCTGAACGGCCAGGTTCGTCGGATGGTCCTCCGCCCCCACCACCAAGGCAACTTGCGACGATTCGCGCCCGTTTCGGGGCTGCTCGGTCGCACGTTGTGGTGGGGTCCGTCGGCCCGGGCAACCAGCGACAGCGCACGCCCGAAGCGCGTCCGATCTGTCGCAGGCTGCAATGGGGGGGGAGGGTGACGTGGCGGGGGTGATGACGACGCTGGCGCCCGTGGAGATCCCCGGGCACGAGCCCTCTCGGGTGGGGGCCGACGACCACCCGATGCGGATCATGACGCGGCGCGCGGCCGGGCTGCACCCGGGGCCGTGGGACGACCACGCTCGCGACGAGGTGGCCGCCTTCTTCGACACGTTGGCCCCTGAGTGGCACACGCGGACGTCACCCGAGCGTGACGCGGTGGTGGCCGACGCCCTCGAGCGGGGGGTGGGCGGGCACGGAGGCGACCTGTGCGTGGAGCTGGGCAGCGGCATCGGGGCCTACACGCCGGCGTTGGCCGATCGCTGGCGACGGGTGCTGGCCACGGAGGTGTCGCTGGAGATGCTGCGACTGGCCCCAGGCGAGGTCGGGCACCGCATCCTGGCCGACGGCGCTCGGCTGCCGTTGGCCGACGGCAGCACCGATGCCGTGGTGCTGGTCAACTGCTTCCTCTTCCCCGCCGAGGTCGACCGGGTCCTCGGGCCCGCCGGGCGGGTCGTGTGGGTCAACAGCAGCGGCGCCGACACGCCCATCCACCTCCCCCCTGAGGATGTGGTCGCCGCCCTGCCGGGGCAGTGGACCGGTGTGCAGAGTCGGGCCGGCGTGGGACTCTGGTGCGTGCTGGAGCGGGCGTCCGCCTAGCGCCCTGGCTCGGTCCGCCGGGCAGGCTCTAGCGTGGCTGGCTCATGGCGCGGATCAAGGACTTGCTCGACTCCGGGCCGACGCTCTCCTTCGAGCTCTTCCCACCGAAGACCGACGAGATGGAGCGCCAGCTCGAGAAGACGGTCGTCGAGCTCGCTGAGCTGCAGCCGTCGTTCGTGTCTGTCACCTATGGCGCCCTCGGCAGCACCCGCGAGCGCACTCGCGACGTCGTCACCCGCATCAACGCCGAGCAGCGCTTCCCGGCCATGCCCCACCTCACCTGCGTGGGCCACACCCGGGCCGACATCGCCGACCTGCTCGACCACTACACCGCCCACGGCATCGAGAACATCCTGGCCCTCGGCGGCGACCCGCCCGCCGACGGGTCCGAGCCGGGCGGCGACTACGAGCACGCCTCCCAGCTGGTGGAGCAGGTGCGTGCCCACCCCGGTGCGTTCTCGGTCGGCGTGGCCGCGCATCCCGAGGTCCACCCACGGTCGCCGGACCGCGACAGCGACCGCCGCCACCTGGCCGCCAAGCTGGAGGCCGCCGACTTCGCCATGAGCCAGTTCTTCTTCTCCGTCGACGAGTACCTGCGCCTGGTGGACGAGCTGGCCGACCTCGGCTGCGACAAGCCGGTGCTCCCGGGTGTGATGCCGGTGGCCACCGTCGCCGGCGTGGTGCGCATGGCCGGCATGAACGGAACCGCCATCCCCGCTCCGCTGCTGGAGCGCCTGCAGGCGGTGGCCGACCAGCCCGACGAGGTCCGGAAGATCGGCGTCGAGGTGGCCACCGAGCTCGGGGCCGCCCTCCTCGCCGAGGACGCCCCCGGCCTGCACCTCTACGCCCTCAACCGCAGCGACAGCGTCCGCCAGATCCACGCCAACCTCGGCCTGGGCTGACGCGCCGCCGAGGCGGTCAGCCGAGGAGGGCGAGGGCGGCGTTGAAGGTCTTGCTGGGGCGCATGACCGCCGTAGCCAGGTCCACGTCCGGGTGGTAGTAGCCGCCGATGTCGGCGGGCTGGCCCTGCACGGCGAGCAGCTCGCCGTCGATGGTCTCCTGGTCGGCGACCAGTCGCTCGGCCACGGGGCCGAAGGCGGCGGCCAGCTCGGCATCGTCGGACTGGGCGACCAGCTCCTCGGCCCAGTAGCGGGCCAGCCAGGCGTGGCTGCCCCGGTTGTCGATCTGGCCGAGACGGCGGGCGGGTGACTTCTCGTTGTCGAGCAGCGAGGCGGTGGCCCGGTCGAGGGTGTCGGCGAGGATCTGGGCTCGCTTGTTGCCGGTGGACTCGGCCAGGTGCTCGAAGGACACGGCCAGGGCCAGGAACTCCCCGAGGGAGTCCCAGCGGAGGTAGTTCTCCTTCACCAGCTGCTGGACGTGCTTGGGCGCTGAGCCCCCGGCGCCGGTCTCGAACAGCCCGCCGCCGTTCATGAGCGGCACGATGGAGAGCATCTTGGCGCTGGTGCCCAGCTCCATGATCGGGAACAGGTCGGTGAGGTAGTCGCGCAGCACGTTGCCGGTGACCGAGATGGTGTCCTCGCCGCGACGGATGCGCTCCAGCGAGAACCGCATGGCATCGATGGGTGCCATGACCTCGATCTGCAAGCCGTCGGTCTCGTGGTCGGCGAGGTAGCGCTGCACCTTGGCGATCACCTGGGCGTCGTGGGCCCGGTCGGCGTCGAGCCAGAACACGGCGGGGGCGCCGCTGGCGCGGGCCCGGCTCACGGCCAGCTTCACCCAGTCCTGCACCGGCAGGTCCTTCACCTGGCACATGCGCCAGATGTCGCCGACGGCCACGGTGTGCTCGAGGAGGACAGCACCCGAGCCGTCCACCACTCGGACGGTGCCGGCGGCGGGGGTCTCGAAGGTCTTGTCGTGGGAGCCGTACTCCTCCGCCTTCTGGGCCATCAGGCCGACGTTGGGGACCGAGCCCATGGTGGCGGGGTCGTAGGCCCCGTTGGCCCGGCAGTCGTCGATGACGACCTGGTAGATGCCGGCGTAGCTGCTGTCGGGGATGACGGCCTTGGTGTCCTGCGGCTCGCCGGCCGGGTTCCACATCTGGCCGGAGGTGCGGATCATGGCCGGCATCGACGCGTCGACGATGACGTCGCTGGGCACGTGGAGGTTGGTGATGCCCCGGTCGGAGTCGACCATGGCCAGGTCGGGCCCGGCGGCCAGACCCGTCTCGACGGCGGCCTGGATGGCGGTGCGCTGATCGGCCGGGAGCGACTCGATCCCGGAGAGCAGGGCGGCCAGACCGTCGTTGGCGCTGACCCCGGCCGCCTCCAGGGCATCGCCGTGCGCGTCGAAGAGGTCGGGCAGGAAGGCCCGTACGGCGTGCCCGAAGATGATCGGGTCCGACACCTTCATCATCGTGGCCTTGAGGTGGATCGAGAACAGCACGTTCTCGGCTTTGGCGTCGGCGATCTGGGCGCCGAGGAACTCGACCAGCGCCTGGGTGCGCATGACGGTGGCGTCGATGATCTCTCCGGCCAGCACCGGCACCGACTCCTTGAGCACGGTGGTGGCGCCGTCGTCGCCCACCAGCTCGATGCGCACCGAGCCGTCGGCCGCCACGGTGGTGGACTGCTCGTTGTGGCGGAAGTCGTCGTCGCTCATGGTGGCGACGTGGGTCCGGGAGTCGGCGGACCACGCCCCCATGGAGTGCGGGTGGGTGCGGACGTACTGCTTCACCGACGCGGGGGCGCGGCGGTCGGAGTTGCCCTCGCGCAGGACGGGATTCACCGCGCTGCCCTTGATGGCGTCGTAGCGGGCCCGGATGTCGACGCTCGGTGTCGCCGTCGGGCTCCTCGGGGTAGTCGGGCACGGCGTAGCCCTGGCCCTGGAGCTCGGCGACGGCGGCCTTCAGCTGCGGGATCGACGCGCTGATGTTGGGCAGCTTGATGATGTTGGCCTCGGGCCGGGTGGCCAGCTGCCCGAGCTCGGCCAGCGCGTCGGGCACCCGCTGCGCATCGGTGAGGTGGTCGGGGAAGGCGGCCAGGATGCGGCCGGCCAGGGAGATGTCTCGGGTCTCCACCGCCACGCCGGCCGTGCTGGCGAAAGCCTGGATCACCGGCAGGAGGGAGCAGGTGGCGAGGGCGGGTGCCTCGTCGGTGAAGGTGTAGATGATCGTCGAGTCCGGCATCGAGGCGAGGCTACCGGCCGGGCACGACGGGCTGTTCGGCGCTACCAGGTGAGGCCGAGCGTGTCCCGCATGGCCGCCTCGAAGGCGACGTCGTCGAGGGCGGCGCGGGTGGCCAGCACGAGGTCGGCGTCGTCCCCTACCGGGCGGCGCAGGGGCGGGTCGTCGGCGGTAGCGACCTCCAGGACGGCCTGCGCCACCGTCTCGGGCCCGGGCCGGCCGGCGTCGCCGAGGAGGGCGTCGTCGGCCCCGAACCACTGAGCCGCCAGCTCGTCGTAGGGCGCGTCGAGCCCCCAGCGGGGGCTGTCCTTCATGCCAGGCGCCGTGAAGCCGGGCTCCACCACCACCGTGCGGATCCCGAAGCGCCGCAGCTCGTAGTGCATGGACTCGGTGATCGCCTCGAGGGCGAACTTGCTCGCTGCGTAGGCCGATTCGAGGGGGCTCGACACCCGTCCTTGGATCGATCCGATGTTGACGATGGTCCCGCTGCCCCGCTCGCGCATCGCAGGGACGACGGCCTGCACCATGCGCACGGCGCCGACGACGTTGGTGTCGAGCACGGCTTGGAGCCGCTCGATGGGGTAGCGCTCGACCGGGCCGGCCTCGGAGATGGCCGCGTTGTTGACGAGCACGTCCACCGGTCCGGCCTCGTCCATGCACGCGTCGATGGAGGCCTGATCCGTGACGTCGAGCGGGACCCGGTGCGTGGCCGCCACGTCGGCGAGGGCGTCGACCCGACGGGCCGTCGCAACCACCTCCCAGCCGTCGTCGAGGAACGCCTGGGCGGTGGCGGCGCCGATGGCGCGGGCCGCACCGGTGATGAGGACTCGCATCGGGCCGACGGTACCGGCGAGGACCGGAGGCCGTCGCCGGACCTGCTCAGCTGGCCGCGATGAGCCGCTCGTAGCCGGCGGCCAGCTCGTAGAGCGCCTTGCGGCCGTCACCCTGGTAGGAGGAGCCGTGCATCACGGCGAGGGTGGTGGGCTCGAGGTCGCCGAGGCTGCGCAGGGTGTCGGCGGTGTGCGGGGTGAGCGCAGTGGCGTGGAACATCGCCTCGGCGGCCATGGCCGGGTCGACGAGGTCCTCGGTGCTCAGCGCCGGCGGGCCACCGACCTGGCTGAAGAGGTCGCCGCACAGGAGCGTGCCTGTGGTCTCCTCGAACAGCACCTGCGCCTCCCAGCCGTGCGGGACGTGCGGGGTGCCGATCTGGCGGAGCCGCTTTCCGCCGATGTCCAGCACGTCGTCCTCGAGGATCTGCGGGGGCCGGTCGCAGAGGTCGTTCAGCGACACGTCGCAGCCCAGTGCGCCGAACACCACCGTGCTCTGTGGGGCGCTGGCCAGCCACATGTTCATGGAGCCGCACTCGTCGGCCTCCACGTGCCCGAAGCTGATCCACCGAAGGGATTCGACGGGGATGAGGGTGGCCACCGCCTCGGCCACGAGCGGGAAGAGCATCCTCGGACCGGTGTGGAAGAGAAGGGGCTCGTCGCCCCGGACCAGGAACTGGTTGAAGGTGAAGCCCTCGGGGCTCACGTCCGGGATCCAGGTGGAGATCCGGAAGATGCCGTCGGAGATCTCGTCGATGCGTGGGGTGAGTGGTTCCATGCCCTGGAGGCGTTCAGGCAGGACGGGTTCCGTTCACTGCCGGCTGAACGATCCAGCGGATCGTGTCGCTGTCCTCGGGGGCGTAGGTGCAGTAGAGACCGGTGCGGACCCGCCGATCGAGGGCCGCCCCGGCACCGGGCAGGGCATCGTCGAGGCGGGCCAGCGCCGACCGAATCGCCCGCGTGACGTTCAGGCGCGCCCGCTCGGCGGCCGAGGCGGCCACCCGGCTGCGCCCCCCCAACCCGAAGGCCTGCGCCAGCTGGGCCACCAGCTGGTCGAGCTCGGTCTGGAGGGCCTCGGCCGTCTCCAGGCGCTCGGTCTCCAACGCATCGTCGATCTCACCTCGGAGGGCCTCGATGCGGCGCCGGTAGGCCGACCGGGCCGCCGTGTCGAGCAGCTCGCCGGCATCCCCGAGGGCGCGGCGATCGGGTTCGCCTCGCTGCCCCACCCCCTCGACGCGGTCGACCAGATCCAGTGCGTGGCGCTCTACGCCGGGGCTGGCCACCAGCTCGGCCAGGTAGCGCAGGCCCTTGCTGTCGCGCAGCCGGACGCTCGTGCCCCCGCTGGTGGCCGTCCACCAGCCGTCCTGGCGGTGCAGGGTGGCCACCGAGGCATCGGCCGCGGGCGATGCGAGGGGCGCCTGGCCGAGACCGGGCAGGGACACGTCGAGGGCCTGGAGCTCGAGTGCGGCGGTGCGGGCAGCCGCTCCGGCGCCCGTTGCGTCGCCAGCCTGCTCACGCAGGTCGGACAGCTGGAGGAGGAGCGTGGCCCGCAGCCAGGGGAGACGGGCTCGGTCGAGCCCGTCGATGGCTGCCTCCAGGAGGGTGGTCCCGGTCGCCGGGTCGCCTCGGGCCGCGAGCACCGCAGCGCAGGCGGCATCGCGTCGTGCGGTCAGGGCCGGCACGTTCACGTCCTGCAGCCGGACCTCGAGATCGCGACAGGCGGCGGCCGCCGCGTCGACGTCGCCCCCGGCCAGGTGAGCCTCCACGGCCACCGTCAGGAGCTCCACCGCCCGCAGGCGGTCGTCGCCCAGGAGGCGCAGACCCCGGAGGGCGGCCGCCAGGGCCAGCTCGTGGTCCCCGCGAGCCAGCTGGAGGCGGGCGGCGGGCAGGAGGGCCTGGGGCGCGTGCTCCTTGCCGAGCAGCAGCGCCTCGGCGTCGGTGTGGCGGCCCTGGCGGGTGCGCAGGTCAGCGAGGGCGATGTCGGAGTGCCAGGCCGGTCCCATGGCGGCCTCGAAGCTGGCGGTGGCCTGGAGCAGGAGCGCCTCCGCCTCCGTCCACCGGCCCAGCTCCAGGAGGAGGGTGGCCTGGACGCTGTCGCAGTGGTTGGACAGGAACCGGGCGCTGCCCGAGCGCTCGCCCACGAGGCCCCGCCTCCGCAGCGTCTCCGCCCACGTGTCCGCCCGGTCGAAGTCCATGGCGAAGTAGCAGGCGGTGAAGAACGAGCACACGCTGGCCGACGCCGCGTCCTCGTGGGCGGGCCCGCAGGCCAGCGCCATCGCCTCGTCCAGCATGGCCATCCCCTCGGCGACCCTCCCCGCCTCCACCCTGGCCAGCCCACCGTCGGCCAACGCCTTCGTCTCCAGGTCCAGGTCGCCGAAGCGCCGAGCCCGATCGAGGGCCAGCTCCGCCCGCTCCAGCAGCACAGCGGGGTCCTCGACGTCGCACCCCATGGCCGCCACCGCCACCCACCCCTGCTCCAGGCAGGGGGGCTGATCGGCCACCAGCCGCTCCGCACGGGCGAACCAGGCGCGCCCGGCGGTGGGGTTGCCCATGTAGTTCTGCATCACCTGGCCGAGGCGGGTACACGCCATGGCGGCCTGGCACGGCTCCCCGGCGGCCGTGAAGCCGCGGATGGCGGCTGACAGCCCGGCGACGACGTGGTCGAGGTCCATCCGGGCGAAGGCCTCGTCGACCTGCGCCAGAGCCACCGCTGCCTGCTCCGCCTCGTCCACCTCCGGCATGGCTCCAGCATCGCACCCCCCACCGCGTAGGTTCTTGCTGTCACACCCCCTCCGTAGGGTCCGTGGTGTGACCAGATCCACGAGAGGGTTGGCCGTGGTGGCTCCAGAACCACAGCGCAAGCGAGCCACGTCCACCTCCGCCTTCGGGGTGTCCCGGCGCGAGAACCACGACGCCAGCAGCTTCTACGCCCGGTTCACCGCCCCCACGCTGTCGGGCGACGCCACCGTCGAGGCCCCCGGCGTGGTCGACCAGCTCTACGTGGGCGATGCCCGGTCGATGGACCGCGTGCGGGCGTCGTCGGTGGCCCTGGTGGTCACCTCGCCCCCGTACTTCGCCGGCAAGGCGTACGAGGAGGCCCTCGGGGAGGGCCACATCCCGGCCACCTACGTCGAGTACCTCACCATGCTGGAGGACGTCTTCGCCGAGTGCGTCACCAAGCTGGAGTCCGGCGGACGCATCGCCGTGAACGTGGCCAACCTCGGCCGCAAGCCCTACCGCTCCCTGTCCGCCGACGTGATCGGGATCCTGCAGGACCGCCTCGGTCTGCTGCTGCGCGGCGAGGTGATCTGGCGAAAGGGCCGCGGGGCGGGCGGGAACTGCGCCTGGGGCTCCTTCAAGCAGCCGGCCAACCCCGTGCTGCGAGACCTCACCGAGCGGGTCGTCATCGCCAGCAAGGGTCGATTCGACCGCGCCCTCAAGGCGCCGGAGCGGGCCCAGCAGGGCCTCCCGCACGAGGCCAGCACCACCGCCGACGAGTTCATGGACGCCACCCTCGACGTGTGGGAGCTGGCGCCCGAGAGCGCCACTCGCGTCGGCCACCCTGCCCCCTTCCCGGTGGAGCTTCCCCAGCGGCTGATCGACCTCTACACCTTCCGCGGCGACGTCGTCCTCGATCCGTTCATGGGGTCGGGCACCACCGCGGTGGCGGCGGTGCGCACCGGCCGCCACTACCTCGGCTACGACACCGACGAGGGCTACGCCAAGGCCGCTCGCGAGCGGCTGGCGGCCGAGGTCGATCGCGTGGCCACGTCGGCGCCCGTGGCCCGGCCTGACAAGGCCGCCGCCGCCGCGCACGACCTGCTGGTGGCCGCCGGGTTCACCCTCGCCGACGCCAAGAGCGCCAAGCGCCGGCGGTTCGCAGGTGGCCTCCAGGCCGACTGCATCGCCACCGACGCCACAGGAGCCGAGTGGCTGGTCCTGGTGGCCGGGGCGAGCACCGTCCATCGCAGCGGCCTGCGCCGATCCGACGTGCTCTTCCGCACCCTCGGAGAGGCGGCCGTCCTCACCACCGCCGGGCACCGGGTGCTGGTTCTCACCACCGACCTCCCGGCACGGGCGTCAGCGGCCCTGGCCGCCGTCCGCGACGCTCGGGGCGCCTCGCTCGTCGATGTCATCGCCCTGCCGGCCCCTGGCGCCGGCGAACGCCTGGCCGCCTATGCCGCTGGGCAGGGCGAGCCGGCAGGCGACCTGCTCCTCGAGCCGTGAGCGTCCAGCCCGTCCACCGCTGGCGAGGCGCGCGCGCCGATCCTCCTCGGTCAGGCGACGATGCGCAGGCGGGCTGGCGTCGGCCGGCGACCTGATGCCGTCGGCCAAGACAGAGATCACCGAGATCGTCACCGGGCTGGCCATCGCAGGCGGCGCGGACCTGGCCGAGGCCCTGGCCAGTCGCTCGGTCGCCAACGTCGACGCCGCCGTGTGGGATCGCCTGGCGAACCTCCACCGCGCCGGCGAGCACCGCCAGGAGTTCGCGGCGGCCTGGGCCAACGGCCAGGCCTTCCTGGCCGCGGCCGACGGGCTCCGTGGGCGGCCGCCCCGCCTGGTGGAGTGGAAGGGACCCACCCAGGCGCCCGGCGATGAGGTGGTCCCGGCCGACCTGCGCGTCGACCACGTGTGGCTGGTCAGCTGCAAGTACCTCTCCAAGGTGCTCGCCAACGCCGCTCCCGGCCGCCTCTTCGACCGCGCCCTCGCCGGCGGACCCACTCAGACCGCCGGCGACTGGTACGCCGAGGTCGCCCGCGACGCCTACCAGGCCCTCTACGCCCAGGTGCGGTTGGAGCTCGGGTCCCGGGCTTCGCTGCCACCGCACGCGGCCGACCTCACGCCGCCCCACCGGGCGGAGCTACGGGCCTACCTCGACGCCGGCTGGTCACCCGACGCCCAAGCCGCCTACCGGGGTCTGGCCCTCGCCGTCGGTCAGGCGTCGGCCGACCGGTGGCGCCGGGCCATCGCCAAACGTCCCCAGGCCGAGGCGCTGCTCTGGCGGCTGCTGCGGATCGGGAGCGCCCCGTACTTCGTGCTCGGCGCTCAGCGCGACCGCACGCTCCGGCTCCGGGTGATGACCCCTTGGGACTGGCGCCAGGCCCACGAGCTCAAGCGGTTCGACGTGTGGGGCGACGACGCCGGCCAACCCCAGGTGCGCTGGCAGGCCGTCATCCGTCACCGCGCCACCGGCGAGGAGCAGGCCGTCGACGGCCACGTGGAGGTCCGGTGGAGCCACGGCCGCTTCGGCAAGCCCCCCGAAGCCAAGGCCTACCTGGACACCCCCCACCACCACGTCCCCGGCTACGTCCCCCTCCGCTAACCCCCCTGGGGGTCAGGGGGCCTCGGCCAGGGCCTTGAGGCGCTCGAGCGACTGGCGCATGCCCTCTCGGAGCTCGTCGTCGTGGTCGTCGACGCCGCCCAGGGCCAGGGTGGTGAACACCGTGGCGACCTGGGTGCGCGGCTTGTACCGCTCCCGTCGCTCGGTGACGACGGTGTCATCGCCGTCGCCCTTCAGCCGGTAGGTCCATCGCACGCCGCTCTGCTTGGTCTCGAACGCGAACGCCGCCCCGGGATCGGCCTGCACCACCTCGTTGGTGGTCCACCAGCGGACCAGACCGCGCTTGTTGGTGCCCCGGAACCGGGCTCCCACCGCTGGCCCCGTGGCGCCGCCGAGCCAGCGGCCGCCCGTGCACTCGGGGCTGAGCCGCCCCATGGCGGCGATGTCGGTGACGATGTCGTAGACGCGCTCGGGGGGGGCGGCGATGCGGAGGGTGACCTCGTCGGCAGGTTGGCCGGGATCGTGGGCGTTGGGCATGTGCGGACCGTAACCGTGCGGGCGATAGCGTTCGTTACTGACGGGGTCGCAGGTGCGGCCCGATCCACCACAGGGGGCATCGCAGTGCAGGAGCACGACAAGATCTACATCGACGGCGCGTGGGTCGCGTCCCAGGGCACCGACACCATCGACGTGTACGACTCCACCAACGGCGAGGTGTTCGGGCGCATCCCGTCCGGCACGGCGGCCGACGTCGATGCCGCCGTCAAGGCGGCCCGTGCCGCCTTCCCCGAGTGGGCGGCCAAGAGCCCTGAGGAGCGCGCCAAGTTCTCCACCCGGATCGCCGAGGGCCTCGGCGCTCGCATGGACGAGATCGCCACCGTCGTCACCCGCGAGGCAGGGATGCCGAAGTGGCTCAGCCTGATGGTGCAGGCGGGCCTCCCCATCAACTCCTTCAACGCCGCCGCCCAGGTGGCCGAGAGCTACGAGTACGAGACCACCCTCGGCAACAGCCTCGTGGTCAAGGAGCCGGTGGGCGTCGTCGGCTGCATCACGCCGTGGAACTACCCCCTCCACCAGATCGCCGCCAAGGTGGCCTTCGCCATGGCTGCTGGTTGCACGGTGGTCCTGAAGCCCAGCGAGGTGGCACCTCTGGATGCCTTCATCCTCGCCGAGGTGATCCACGACGCTGGCCTCCCCGCCGGGGTGTTCAACCTCGTGCCGGGCACCGGCGTCGAGGTGGGCGAGGCGATCTCCAAGCACCCGCAGATCGACATGGTGTCCTTCACCGGATCCACGCGAGCCGGCAAGGCGGTGGCCGCCGCCGCGTCCGAGACGCTCAAGCGGGTGGCCCTGGAGCTGGGCGGCAAGTCGGCCAACATCCTCCTCGACGACCTCGACGACGAGGGCTTCGAGAAGGCCGTGCGCGACGGCGTCGGCAAGGCCTACCTCAACTCCGGCCAGACCTGCACCGCCCTCACCCGCATGCTCGTCCCTGCCGGGAAGATGGCCGACGCCGAGCGCATCGCCGCCGACGAGGTGGAGACCAAGTTCCAGCCCCAGGATCCCTTCGCCGACTTCGCCATGCTCGGCCCGCTGTCGAGCCAGGCCCAGGTCGACCGTGTCACCAGCTACATCCAGAAGGGCATCGACGAGGGGGCCAAGCTGGTCACCGGCGGGCCGGAGAAGCCCGAGGGGCTGGAGGGCTACTTCGTGCAGCCCACCGTGTTCTCCGAGGTCCGCAACGACATGACCATCGCCCAGGAGGAGATCTTCGGGCCGGTCCTTTCGATCCTGCCCTACGAGTCCGAGGCCGACGCCGTCCAGATCGCCAACGACTCGCCCTACGGGCTGTCGGGCGGCGTCTGGGGTGGCGACCAGGAGCGCGCCAAGGCGGTCGCTCGCCAGATCCGCACCGGGCAGATCGAGGTCAACGGCGGCGCCTTCAACCCCAACGCCCCCTTCGGCGGCTACAAGCAGTCGGGTTACGGCCGGGAGTACGGCACCTTCGGCTTCGAGGAGTTCCTCGAGACCAAGTCCATGCAGCTCTGAGGCCGTTCCGGCCGGGCGCCCAGCCTGGCTAGGTTCTCCCTCCATGGCTGCTCCCAAGGATCCCGTCCGCGTCGCTGTCACCGGTGCCGCCGGCCAGATCGGCTACTCGCTGCTGTTCCGGATCGCCTCGGGGTCGATGCTCGGCCCCGACCAGCCGGTGATCCTCCAGATGCTGGAGATCACGCCGGCTCTGGGCGCTCTGGATGGGGTGGCCATGGAGCTGGAGGACTGCGCCTTCCCGCTGCTGGCCGGGATGGTCAAGACCGATGACCCCGACACCGCGTTCGGCGACGTGGACGTGGCCCTCCTGGTGGGGGCCATGCCGCGCAAGGACGGCATGGAGCGGTCCGACCTCCTGGGCGCCAACGGGGGCATCTTCAAGCCGCAGGGCGAGGCGCTGTCGCGGAGCGCGCAGCGCGACGTGAAGGTGCTGGTGGTCGGCAACCCGGCCAACACCAACTGCCTCATCGCCCAGCAGAACGCCAAGGACCTCGACCCAGGCCGCTTCACGGCCATGACGCGCCTCGACCACAACCGGGCCATCGCCCAGCTGGCGGCCAAGGCGGGCGCCCACAGCACAGCGGTCACCAAGCATGACGATCTGGGGCAACCACTCCGCCACCCAGTACCCCGACGTGTTCCACGCCGAGGTCGACGGGTCGCCTGCCTTCGAGGCCATCGGGCAGGACCAGGCGTGGCTGGAGGGGGACTTCATCCCCACCGTCCAGCAGCGCGGGGCGGCCATCATCAAGGCCCGCGGCTCGTCGTCGGCCGCATCGGCGGCCAACGCCGCCGTCGACCACGTCCGCTCGTGGGTGCTCGGCACGCGACGACGGCGACTGGGTGTCGATGGGCGTGGTCAGCGACGGCTGCTACGGCACCCCAGAGGGCATCATCTCCAGCTTCCCGTGCACGGCGCGGCGACGGCGCGCTACCAGATCGTCCAGGGCCTCGACATCGACGACTTCAGCCGGGCCCGGATCGACGCCAGCACCGCGGAGCTGGTGGAGGAGCGCGACGCCGTCCGCCAGCTCGGGCTGATCTGAGCTGTTGGTCGCCCCTCTTCGGGGCTCCGGGCTTCGCCCATCCGAGTCTCGTCGGACTGGCTACTTGAGGAACTTGCTGGTGGTGTTGTCGGCCAGCACCTTGCCGCCGGTCTGGCAGGTCGGGCAGTAGGCGACCGTGTAGCGGGAGTACTCGACGGTGCGCACCGTGTCGCCGCACTGCGGGCAGGCCTCGCCGGCCCGGTTGTGGACGTTCGAGGGGCGGTCGGCCGAGCCGCTCATCTGGCATCGAGGCCGCGCTCGAAGGCCAACCCCTCGTTGACGCACACCCGGATGGCCTCGCAGAGCTGGTTGACGTCGTCGCTGTCGAGCTTGGCTGTGCTGGCGAACGGGGACAGCCGGGCCCGATGGCAGACCTCGTTGGCCAGCAGCCGGCCCATGCCAGCGATGAGGTGCTGGTCGCGCAGGAAGCCATGAAGACGCATGGGGTGGCCGGCCAGGATCGTGGCCAGCGTGGCCTTGTCGATCGTGTCGGCCTCGGGCCCCAGACCGGCCAGCGGTGATTGCTCCTCAGGGTCACCCTCGATCACCCACACGCCGGCCTTCCGCTCCGTGCCCGGCCTCGGTGAGCAGGAGCGCCTGCCCGTCGGCGAAGCGCCACCGAGCCTGCCCACCTCGTGGCTTGGCCGCTTGCTTCTCGTCGGGCTTGAGCCGGCCCCCCTGCATCAGGTGGACCACGAAGGTGACCGAGCCGAAGTCGAGCAGCAGGTGCTTGCCCCGCCGGCCGACGAAGACCAGCTCGCGCCCGTAGGCGTCCTCGGGCGGGGGGCTGGCGGTCTTGAGAGCGGTGAAGGCCAGCGGCGTGAACCGCTCGAGGGCCTGTCCTGCGAGGGCGGCGTCGAGGCGCTCGGCGTGGGCCTGGATCTCGGGGAGCTCAGGCACGGGTGCTGGCGAAGAGATCGTCGACGGCGGCCAGGGCGCCGAGCCCCTGCATGGCAGCGCGCAGGTCGCCCCCGAGCCGCAGCCGTCCGTCCATGAACGCAGCCTGGGCGGCCAGCTCCCCACGGTGGATGGCCAGGGCGGTGGCTCGGTCCTGGGTGAAGGAGATGTCGGGGTGGTCGACCCGCCCTCGGTGCACCACGATGGCGCCGTCCCGAAGCTCGAGGGCGTAGGCGACCTCGTCGTCACCGTCGGTGACGACCTGCTGCACCACCAGGCGCACGCCGTCGGGGCCACGGGCGGTGCGAGCGGCCGCCGTCAGGTCGTCGAACCACGTGTCGCTCAGGAACCCAGCCACCGGCGCGACGCTACCGCCGCCACCGTCCGCCCTGACCACCCAGCCGCTACGTTCGGCGCATGCAGGAGATCGGACGGGGGGCCAAGGTGTTCGATGCCGCCCCGGTGCGGGGCTCGTTCCGTCCCATGGAGGGTCCCGACGACGTCTTGACCCTCATGGACACCGGCGCCGAGGGCGTGGTGGCCCGGGTGCGCGACGCCGGGGCGACGTTCCTCGCTCCGATCTACCACGAGCTCACGGCGATCATCTGCACCAGCGGAACCGTGCGCAGCCACATCGGCATCGTGAGCCGGGAGTTCCAGGTGCCATGCGTGATGGCGTGCACGTTCGTCGGAGCCGAGCCAGAGCCCGGCGCCGAGGTGGAGATCGACTGCACGGGCGACGACGGCGTGGTCCGTGGCTGACGCCGAGGTGCCCGTCGCCACGGCCAACCGGCTGATGGCCTACCACGGGCCCATCTCCAAGGCGCTCACCGCCGAGCGCACCTCCTTGGAGAGCGCCTTGATCCCGGTCACCGCCTACATCGTGGTGGCCTGCTGCGAGGCCTTCCTCCGCTACCCCTCGATGGTGCGGGCGATCGACGCCGCTCTCCCGGCCGAGGAGATCGGCCGCCGAGCCCGCCGACCAGGGTGCCAGGTCGACCCCTGCTACCTCTGGTCGATCGCCAACTTCCACCTCCTGGGCCGGAAGATCATGGCGATGGTCGACCCGCAGGCCGACGACCCCGCCGACACCGCTGCCGTCCTCGACTTCTGGGAGCGGGCTGCCCTCGCCTACCGGGGAGACGGGACCCGCCAAGCATGGGACACGGGGACCTCACGGATCTACGACGACGCCACCGTCGCTGCCCTCCTGGCCGATGCGGCGCCCATCGAGGGAGACGACCACCGAAGTCGCGTCAAGCGCTTCAACGCCACGCTGGTCAACCACCTCTTCCTCCTCTACTTCGACACCCGCGCCGGCTACGGCGACACCGGCCCGTACCCCGTCCCGGGCCACGGCGGCCGCACCCTGCTCGTGCGCGACTACTACCGCCTCGGCCACGGCGACTTCCCCTGGTCCGAGGTGGCGCGAGACGTGCCCTACCACCACCTCACCGCCGCTCTGGTCCTCGACGACGTGGGGAGCACCTTCACCGACTTCGGGACCTCCAACCACTCGCCCGAGGACTACCTCGACCGGCTGGTGGCCTTTGGCCTGTACACCACCGACGGCCTGCCCCCTGGTGAGCTGCGACCGGTGCCCGCCCACGAGCACGAGGGCATCGTGGACGCCGTGCGCCGAGCCCAGGGCCAGCACTACCGCAACATCGCCGCCATGTCGCGCGACGAGAAGATCCGTGCCGGCGCCTACGTGTACTTCAGCTTCCTCCGCCCGTTCGCCGAGATCGCCGGGGTGGTCGACGAGCTCGACTGGGCGGTCCCTCGCGACGTCCCTGCGCCGCTCTACGAGCTGCTGTCCGCCACCCAGGGCGAGAACGCGTCGCTACCGGAGGACGGCGACTACTACGACGCCTACCCCGAGGAGCCTGCGTGACCCAGCACCCCCCGGCGGTGGAGCTCAGCCCCGCCGACGAGCTCGCCCACCCGTCCGGCGAGGAACGGCTGTGGGGCGAGTCGTGGTACTTCGACTTCACCGATCGCGACGGCACCCTCGGCGGCTACGTCCGCCTCGGGCTCTACCCGAACCTGGGCGTTGCCTGGTACTGGGCCTGCCTGGTCGGGGAGGGCCGTCCCCTCGTCACGGTCATCGACCATGAGGTGGCGCTGCCCAAGGCGCCATCTCTGGAGATCCGGGCCGACGGGCTGTGGGCCGATCACGTGGTGGAGACCCCGTTCGATCACATGACCCTCGGGTGCGAGGCGTTCGCGGTGGGGGTGGACGACCCCGCCGAGGTGTACGGCGACCTCCGGGGCGACCGGGTGCCCTTCGGCCTCGATCTGGAGTGGGAGACCGATCGCGGCGGGCTCTACCCCTGGATCGGCACCACCCGCTACGAGGTGGCCTGCAACGTGCACGGTGAGATCCTCGTGGGGGACGAGACGATCGCCTTCGACGGCATCGGCCAGCGCGACCACAGCTGGGGCGTGCGCGACTGGTGGAGCCTCGGCTGGGTGTGGACGGCCGGTGGGCTGGACGACGGCACCCGGTTCCACACCGCCCGCATCCGCCTCCCCGGCCTCGAGCCCTTCGCCCCCGGGTATGTGATGGCGCCCGATGGCCCGGTGGAGCAGATCGACCGGTGCACCGCCGAGGAGGAGGTCGACGGCAACGGCTTCCCCACAGCGGCGAAGGTCACCTGCGGACCGCTCGACCTCGCCGTCGAGCCTCGCTTCTTCAGCCCCGTGCACCTCATCGACGACGACGGTTCGGGGCCGCGGCACGCCCGGTTCCCCCGAGCGCTGTGCCGGTTCGAGACAGCCGACGGTCGCCGAGGCGTCGGCTGGACCGAGTGGAACCAGCCCGAGGGGGTCAGCCCGTCGCCGGGTTGAGGTCGATCCGGGCCGCGAGCACCTCGATCGGCTCCAGGGTGAGAGCAGCGACGCTGGCAACCTGGCCCGGCAGGTCGACATCCGCCAGGCGCAGCGCTCGCGGTCGGTCGGGACCGTCCCAGGCCACCAGTCTGGGAGCCTCGTGGGGCGGCCCGACCGCCAGCCGGCGCGGGTCGATCCGCAGCCCGTGCCCGGTGGCCTTGAGGATCGCCTCCTTGCGGACCCACCACCGCGTGAGGGCGGCGGGGCGGTCCTGGGGGCTGAGGGCATCGAGCTGCGCCCGCTCGCCGCGGGTCAGGGCGGCGGCCGCCACACCAGCTCGCACCCCGGCCGGTTGCTCGAGGTCCAGGCCCACCGGCACCCGTGCCACCGCCGCCGCCACCACCGTCCCTGCGTGGGCCAGGCTCAGGTAGGGCGCCGGTCGATCGGCAGCCACGGCCACGGGGATCCCATGAGGACCGCCGCACCGGGCGCATCGCTGAGCGATCACAACCGACTCGAGCTCCACACCCAGGGCCTCGGCCACCGCCAGCCGTCCGAGCAGGTGGGCGCTGCGGAAGCGAGCGCGGTCGGCGGGGCGTCGTAGGGCGAGCAGGCGTGCCCGCTCGTCGTCGGTGAGCTGGTCGTCGGCGGCGAGGGGAGCATCGGCCGTCGCCCACCGCACCAGCAGCTCCACCATGGCACGACCGTAGGCGCCGGCGATCTGACCGCCCAGGGTTCGCCTCAGTACCCTCGTCCGGTGCTCGCTGCCCCCCTCGCCACCGTCGGAGCTGCCGTCCTGGCTGCCGGCGGGTTCCTCGACCCCGAGACCCTGATCGACACCTTCGGGCTGCTCGGGATCTTCCTCATCGTCTTTGCCGAGTCCGGCTTGCTCATCGGGTTCTTCCTACCGGGCGACTCGCTGCTGTTCACCGCCGGGTTCCTGGCGTCCTCGCCGTCGAGCGTGGCCGAGGAGCTGCACCTTCCGCTGATCCCGCTGGTCCTCGGCATCTGGGTGGCGGCGGTGGCCGGCGACCAGGTGGGGTACCTGTTCGGGCAGCGGATCGGTCCGGCTCTGTTCCGGCGTCCCGACTCCCGATTCTTCAAGCAGGACAACGTGGACAAGGCCCAGGCCTTCTTCGAGAAGCACGGTGCCAAGGCCATCGTCCTGGCCCGGTTCGTGCCCATCGTGCGCACCTTCACCCCCATCACTGCCGGGGTCAGCCGGATGGACTACCGGACCTTCGTCACCTTCAACGTGATCGGCGGCACCATCTGGGCCTTCGGGGTCACGCTGCTGGGCTACTTCCTCGGTCAGATCGAGGTGGTGGAGGCCAACCTCGAGATCGCCATCCTCGTCGTGGTGGCGGTGAGCTGTGCGCCCATCGCCGTGGAGGTGATCCGATCGCGCCGCAACCGCCGGGCCAGCGTGTCCGCCGACGTCGCCCACGACCTACTCGACCCCGACCTCGACGACATGGTCGAGGAGGCCATCCACCCTGACGGCAAGCTCTGACCTCCTCGGGGGTCAGTCCTGCGACAGGAGCTTGCGGTTCTTGATCTGTGCCTTCACGTAGTCGCGGTTCATGTAGGCGATGAAGTCGATCGAGATCTCCTTCGGGCAGGCCTCCTGGCACTCACCGTGGTTCGTGCACGAGCCGAAGTAGGCCTCCATGGTGTCGACCATGGCCGCCGTCCGCTGGAAGCGCTCCGCCTGCCCTTGCGGGAGCAGGTTCAGGTGGTTGACCTTGGCGGCGGTGAAGAGCTGGGCGGCGCTGTTGGGGCAGGCGGCCACGCAAGCGCCGCAGCCGATGCACGCGGCGGCGTCCATGGCGGCGTCGGCCACCTCCTTGGGGACCAAGGTGAGGTTGGCATCCGGCGCCGCGCCGGTGGGGGCGGAGATGTACCCGCCAGACTCCATGATGCGATCGAAGGCTGACCGGTCCACGACGAGGTCGCGCAGCACGGGGAAGGCCTGGGCCCGCCACGGCTCGATGAAGATCTCGTCGCCGTCGGAGAACTTTCGCATGTGGAGCTGGCAGGCCGCCGTGCCCTTCTGGGGGCCGTGGGCCTGGCCGTTGATCATCATCCCGCACGAGCCGCAGATGCCCTCACGGCAGTCGTGCTCGAACGCGATGGGCTCCCGACCGTCGGCGTTGAGCCGCTCGTTCACGACGTCGAGCATCTCGAGGAAGCTCATCTCCTCGCTGATGTCAGGGACGTCGTAGGTCTCCATGGCGCCGGCGGCATCGGGGCTGGCCTGTCGCCAGACGTGGAGCTTCACGTGCATGGGGTGATCGCAGTCCTTACTTGTAGGAGCGCTGGGTCAGATGGACGTTCTCGAAGGAGAGCGGCTCACGGTGCAGCGACGGCGCGCTGCCCTCGCCCCCCCACTCCCAGGCGGCGACGTAGGAGTACTGGTCGTCGCGTCGCAGCGCCTCCCCTTCCTCGGTCTGGCTCTCCTCTCGGAAGTGCCCACCGCAGGACTCCTCGCGGTCGAGGGCGTCGCGCACCATCAGCTCGCCCAGCTCGAAGAAGTCCGCCACCCGACCGGCCCGCTCGAGGCTCTGGTTCATGGGCCCGTCGCCCAGCACCCGGACGTCCTTCCAGAACTCGTCGCGCAGGGCGGGGATCTCTGACAGCGCCTTCTCCAGGCCGGCCCGGTTGCGAGCCATGCCGCAGTGCTCCCACATGATCTTGCCGAGCTCGCGGTGGTAGTGGTCGACCGAGCGAGTGCCCCCGATCGACAGGAACCGCTTCACCCGGTCGTCGACCGACTGCTGGGCCTCGGCGAACACCGGGTCGTCGACGGGCACCGGCGCCGTGCCGAGCAGGTCGGCCAGGTAGTTGGCGAGGGTGTAGCTGATCACGAAGTAGCCGTCGGCCAGACCCTGCATCAGCGCCGAGGCGCCCAGGCGGTTGGCACCGTGGTCCGAGAAGTTGGCCTCGCCGAGCACGAACAGGCCAGGCACGTTCGACATGAGGTGGTAGTCCACCCAGAGGCCGCCCATCGTGTAGTGCACGGCCGGGTAGATGCGCATCGGGACCTGCATCGGGTCCTCATCGGTGATGCGCTGGTACATGTCGAAGAGGTTCCCGTAGCGCTCGTAGATCGTGGCGGCACCCACCCGGCTGATGGCATCGCCGAAGTCGAGGTAGACGCCGTTCTTGAGCGGACCCACGCCCTTGCCCTGGTCGACCATGGTCTTGGCGTTCCGGGAGGCGACATCGCGGGGCACCAGGTTCCCGAAGCTCGGGTACTTGCGCTCGAGGAAGTAGTCGCGATCCGCCTCGGGCACCTGATCAGGCGAACGCTGCTCGCCCGGGTCCTGGGGCACCCAGATGCGTCCGTCGTTGCGGAGTGACTCCGACATCAGGGTGAGCTTCGACTGGAACTCGTCGGAGGCCGGGATGCACGTGGGGTGGATCTGGGTGAAGCAGGGGTTGGCGAACAGGGCGCCGCGTCGATGCGCCCGCCAGGTGGCCGATGCGTTGGAGTACTTGGCGTTGGTGGAGAGGAAGAACACGTTGCCGTACCCGCCCGTGCACAGGAGCACTGCGTGGGCGGCGTGGCGGCTGACCTGGCCGGTGACCAGGTCGCGCACGATGATCCCGCTGGCCACTCCGTCCTTGACCACCAGGTCGAGCATCTCGGAGCGGGTGTGCAGCTCGACGGTCCCCGCCTGCACCTGGTGCATCATCTGCTGGTAGGCCCCCAGCAGGAGCTGCTGGCCGGTCTGGCCGCGGGCGTAGAAGGTGCGGGACACCTGGGCGCCGCCGAAGGACCGGTTGTCGAGGAGCCCGCCGTACTCGCGAGCGAAGGGGACGCCCTGCGCCACCATCTGATCGATGATGTCGACGGACACCTCGGCCAGCCGGTGGACGTTGGCCTCCCGGCTGCGGAAGTCGCCGCCCTTCACGGTGTCGTAGAAGAGGCGCTGCACCGAGTCGCCGTCGCCCTTGTAGTTCTTGGCGGCGTTGATCCCGCCCTGGGCGGCAATGGAGTGCGCTCGCCGCGGGCAGTCGTGGTACGTGAAGACCTTGACGTTGTAGCCCTGCTCGCCCAGCGTGGCGGCGGCGGACGCGCCGGCCAGGCCGGAGCCCACGATGATCACCTCGAACTTGCGGCGGTTGTTGGGCGCCACCAGCTTCATGTCGAACTTGTGCTGGGTCCACTTCTCGCCCAGGGGACCCGGCGGGACGTTGCTGCCGACGGAGCCGATCACGGGGTTGTCTCCTCCTGCTCGTATTCGGTGCAGCTCACGATCACGTCGCCGTCGGTGCGACAGTCTGGGTTGTCGTCGGCGCTGATCACACCGGTGAGCACCGCCAGCGGGAAGGTGATGTTCACGACGGCGATGAGACCCGCGAACCCCACGGCGAAGCCTCGGCGCCAGGCGTTCCATCGGGGGTTGTTCAGGCCAAGGCTCTGGAACATCGACCAGGCGCCGTGGAAGAGGTGCAGGCCCAGGGCGAGGTTGGCGACGATGTAGATCGCGGCCACCACCGGACGTTCGAAGGTGGCGACGAAGTTGCGGTACACGTCCCCTCGCACGAAGTCGGGGTTGGCCGTCCCCCAGGTGAGGTCGGCGAGGTGGAAGAGCAGGAACAGGCCGAACACCACGCCGGTCCAGCGCATCGAGCGGCTGGCGGCGGTGGCGGCTTGCCAATCGCGCTGCTGCTGGTACCCGCCGGCGTTGGCACGGTGGTTCATCCTCGTGAGGCTGTAGGCGGCGTGGATGTGGAGTGCGAAGGCAGTGATCAGCCCGACTCGCAGCAGCCACAGCGTGACGGTGCGGGGCAAGAAGGGCACGAGGAGCTCGCGCAGCCACTCGCCGTAGTGGTTGAAGTCCTCGGCGCCGAAGTACACCTTCAGGTTGCCGAGGGCGTGGAAGAAGACGAACCCCATGATCGCCAGACCGGTGAGCGCCATCACCCACTTCTTGCCGATGGCCGACCGGTAGAACTCGACCGGCCACGGCGCCCGCCGCGTCGGACGGGGGTGCACCGGTGGGGTCTCCGGCCGCTCCATCGTCGTCGCCATCGCTCGATCAGCCTCCACGAGCCGCTTCGATCTGTCTGGCAGGGAACCTAGTCCTCGCCCCACGACCCCCAGAAACCGACCCCCTCCCCGCACCTTGTGGCGATTCCGATCGGAAACTGCACGAAATCACCACAAGCTGCGGGGGTGGGGGCTGGTTCAGTGGCTGATGACGCTCTCGTAGCGGTTGACGGCGGGCTCGGCGCCGCCGTGGTCGCAGGTGAGGTCGAGGGTGAGCGGTCCAGTCGCGTCGGGGACCACGATCTGGACCGTGCCCACGCGCTGGCAGGAGTCGGCGGGGAGGTCGCCCTCCCAACGCCAGGAGCGGGAGCCGCCAGGCCACCTGAGCTCGGCGGTGGCCACGGCGCCGTCGAGCGGGGCGCGCAGGTCGCTCACCACGTGCACGTCGAGCGCCAGCGCCTGGCCGGCCGTGACGACAGCCGGGAGCCGATCGGCCACCACGATCACCGGGCGGCACGCGGCCTGCAGCGCCGCGAAGGCGAGCTTGGGGGCTCGGTCGTGGCCCAGCACCGACCAGGTGACCGCCGGGTGACCGTCGGCGAAGCAGAACTGGGCGAAGCCGCCGGTGGGCCGGTACTTGATCCGCCGGAGCGCCTCGATGTGCCGGCGCACGACGGTGGCCTGGTACTCCTGGGTGGCCTGGCGCCACGCGTCGAAGGTCGCGTGCTCAGCCGGGGGGACGAACCGATCGAACAGCGGCTTCTGGAGCGCGTGGGTGTGACCGAGCCGGTCCCAGTCGAGGTCGGGCCAGCGTTCGGGCTCGCAGAAGTCCGCGGTGACGGGCACGGCCTGGGCGCCGAACTCGCTGACGAAGCGGGCCATGCGGGGCACGGCGCGCAGGAACGCCGGGAGGTCGCGCTCCTGCGCCGTGGTACCAGCCGAAGTAGAGGTGGCTGTCGGTGCCGTCGAGCTGCGGCGGGTGGGGGAGCACGCCCGAGTGGGCGATCACCGGACGGGTGCCGTCTGCCTTCTCCAGCGCCCGCTTCACCGACCGGTCGAGGACGGTCTTGTTCCAGGTGGGCAGCTCCTGCGCCACGAACGCCTTGGCGGCCATGCGCCGCAGCGGCCTTGGCGTCGCCCCACATCGCGGGGTCGTTCTCGATGGCCATCGGCTCGTTGTGGCCGCACCAGATGGCGATCGACGGGTGGTGGCCGAGCAGGTCGACCGCCGCCGTCGGCCTGGCGCACTGCCTGCTTGCGGACGCCGCGGGCGTAGCCCCACTGCAGCGGCAAGTCCTGCCAGAGCAGCAGGCCGGCCTCGTCGGCGGCGTCGTACAGCTCGGGCCGGCGTGATGTGGGCATGGACGCGCAGCAGGTCGAGCCCGGCCTCGCCGGCCAGCGCCACGTCGCCGGCCAGCTCGTCCGGGGTGGCCTCGGCCAGGGCCATGCGGGTCGGTCCGTGGTTCGAGCCCTTGAGGAACAGCCGCTCGCCGTTGACGCTGGCCACCCACGCTCGCATCCGGACCTGGCGCAGCCCGGTGCGGCAGCCGGCGCTCGTCGGACGTGGCGCCGCCCTCGGCCGCGTCGAGCACCACGGCGCACGTGCAGGTCGTGCAGCGTCGGCTCGCCCAGGGCCCGCGGCCACCACAGCTCCGGGCGGTCGACGGTGATCGTCCACTCCACCTCGTTGGCGCCCGCGGCGAGCGGTTGATCCGTCGCGTGGTCGAGCCCCCCGAGGGTGGTGCGCAGCGCCACCGTGCGCGACCGCGTCGCTGTCGAGGGTGGCCCGGAGCGACGAGGACCGCCCGCTCGGGGCTGGCCTCTCGGCACAGCACCCGCAGGCGGCGCGATGCGCACCGGGCCGGTCTGCGTGATGCGCACCGGGCCGCCACATGCCGCCGGGGTTCCAGTCGGGGTCGAGGCAGTCCCAGTGCTGGAAGACGCCGGTGAGGTTGCGCTTGGCCGTGAGGTCGGCTGGGGCGATCGCACGTCACCTCGACCGCCAGGTGGTGCTCCGCCGCTCGCCGGAGCGCGTCGGTCACCTCGAAGGTGTGAGGAGCGAAGTAGCCCTCGGTGTCGCCGAGGTAGGCGCCGTCGAGCCACACGTCGCCCTGGTAGAAGAGGCCGTCGAAGGTGAGCCAGGCCCGCCGCCCGTCCGCCGGGCGCCGTCGCCGTCGAACGAGCGCCGGTAGAGCAGCGGGCCCGTCGGCGTCGGCGAAGGCGGGCGTCGAGCGCCAGTGGCCCGGCACGGCGAGCGCCTCCCAGCCGCTGTCGTCGAAGCCGTCCTCGTGCCACGTGCGGCGCAGGTCGTCGTCGGCGACGGCCGCCCGCCAGGTCCCGCTCAGCTCCATGGGGGCCCGAGGGTACCGGTCAGCTCGCGCTGGTCGACCCCTGGAGGATGCCACCGACGGTCCACCCGCCTCCGTCCGACCGGCGTGAGGGTGACGTCGAACGGGCCACTGCCTTCGCCGACACCACGCTCACGCGCGGGTGCCGTTGGCGTCGGTCACCTCCAGGTCGCCCTCGAGGTGCACCGTCCCGGGCCCAAGCAGGTGGCGAGCGGTTCGCGCGGCGAGGAGCAGGGCGGCGTCTCCGCATGGCCTCGAAGCGCGGCGTCCGGTCCGGCGTCGAAGCGGACAGCGTCCGCGGCGCGCGGCGACGCCGCTGGTGCCCACGCGCGACCGGCGTGTCGACCTGGTAGGAGCCGGGCGCGCAGGGCGTGCGTCGCCGCCGCCGAGCGCCAGAGCGTCACCCCCTCGGGTGTGAGGTCGGCGTTCACCGGGTCGAGCACCATGACGCTCGCCCGCCGACACCACCAGGGGCCGTCCGCCGTCCCACACGATCGATGCCGCGTGGCTCGTCCACCTGCGACTGCCGGTGATCTCGCCCCCGTTGCCGAACCCCCGGCCGGCGGTGATGGTGAAGCGGGGCTGCTACCTCCCGCGGCTCGAGCACCGCCCCTTCGAGGTGGACGACCGTCGACGGTCCCGGTCACCCGCACCTGGTTGGCGAGCCGGGGCGCGGTGCTTCGGTGCTGGTCGATCCGCGGCCGCCGCTGATCACCTGGTCGCCTGCCGTCCCCGGCCGCCGTCGTCGAGCCGGTCGGCGATCAACGCCGTGCCGCCAGCGACGACGCCCAGGATCAGGGTCATCGCGAGGAAGCGGCGGAGCCGCACGGCCGACAGGCTGCCTGGTGCAGGCGCTGGCGAGCCAACCGGCTGTCGCGGGGACGACGCCGCAGGGCGGCGATAGGTTGGCCGCATGACCTCTGACGCACCCTGCTCCCGCCACGGTCGGCCAGCTCCGCGAGTCGGGCTGGGCGTCGGTGCCCGTCAAGGAGGAGCTGCGACGCAACGCCATCGCCCGGATCCAGGTCGGGCGAGCCGCTGTTCCCCGTGGTGGTCGGCTACGAGGACACCGTGCTGCCCGCAGCTGGAGAACGCCCTGCTGGCCGGCCACGACGTGATCTTCCTGGGGGAGCGGGGCCAGGCCAAGACCCGCATGATCCGTGCGCTCACCGGGCTGCTCGACGAGTGGATGCCGATCGTCGCCGGCTCGGAGATCAACGACGACCCCTACGCCCCGGTGTCGCGCCACGCCCGGGAGCTGGTGGCCGAGCAGGGCGACGACGCGCCGATCGAGTGGGTGCACCGCGTCCAAGCGCTACGGCGAGAAGCTGGCCACGCCCGACACGTCGATCGCCGACCTCATCGGTGAGGTCGACCCGATCAAGGTGGCCGAGGGCCGCTACCTGTCCGACGAGCTCACGCTGCACTACGGCCTGGTGCCTCGCACCAACCGGGGCATCTTCGCCATCAACGAGCTCCCCGACCTCGCCGAGCGCATCCAGGTGGGCCTGCTCAACGTGCTCGAGGAGCGCGACATCCAGGTGCGGGGCTACAAGATCAACCTCCCGCTCGACCTGATGCTCTTCGCCTCGGCCAACCCGGAGGACTACACCAACCGCGGCCGGATCATCACCCCGCTGAAGGACCGCTTCGGCTCGCAGATCCGCACCCACTACCCGCTCGAGGTGTCCACCGAGGTGGAGATCGCCCTGGCAGGAGGCCCCGCCGCTCGAGGCCGAGGGCGTGCGGGTCACGGTGCCCGACTACATGACCGAGATCGTGGCCACGCTGTCGCACCTGGCCCGGTCCAGCCCGCACATCAACCAGCGCTCCGGGCGTGTCGGTGCGCTTCACGATCACCAACCACGAGGTGATGGTGGCCAACGCCGCCCGCCGGGCCCTGCGCCACGGCGAGACGGACGTCGCCCCCCGCGTCAGCGACCTCGACGCCCTGCCGGCCTCGATGATGGGCAAGATCGAGATCGAGTCGCTGGAGGAGGGCCGCGACGCCCAGATCGCCGAGAACCTCGTGAAGGCGGCGGTGCTCACGGTGTTCAAGGAGCGGTTCACGCCCGACCGCTTCCGTCCCATCGTGACGGCGTTCGAGGAGGGGCGGTGATCCACGCCGGCGAGGACGTCACCTCCGCCGAGTACGTCGCCCTGCTGGAGCAGCAGCCCGCCCTGCGAGAGGCGGTCACCGACCTCACCGGCGGCGACGAGTCGGCGCCTCCGTGGCCGCGGCCATCGAGTTCCTCCTCGAGGGCCTGCACCTCTCCAAGCGCCTCAACAAGGACAGCATCGGCGCCCGCGCCACCTACCGCGCCCGCGCCTAGCCCACTCCCCAGGATCTGTGCAGCGTTACGACCGCCATGCGAGCGCGATCGTTCACAGATCTTGGTGGCGGGTGAGGACCTTGACCCACTTGTCGGTGTCGAGGGCCCCTTGCAGCATCCACTCGCCCGCCACCACGAAGGTGGGGACGGCGTTGATCCCATTGGCATGGGCCTCGTGGCGCTCGGCGCGCACGAAGTCCGCCTCGGCGTCGGAGCGCAGCAGCGCCAGCGCGTCGGCACGGCTCAGGCCCGTCTCAGCGGCCAGGTCGGCCAGCACCTCGTGTCCGGCGACGTCGCGGCCGTCGGTGAAGTAGGCCCGCAGCAGCCGCCCTTCAACGCCCGCTGCTCGGTGGCTCCCCGGGTGTGCAGGGCCCAGGCCAGGAGCCGATGGGCGTCGAAGGTGTTGGCCCGTCGCATCCCGGCCCAGCGGAAGTCGATGCCCAGCTCCACGCCGGCGTCGGTGAGGCGGGCGTGGGCCGCTTGGACGCGGCTGTGATCGCCGAACTTGCGCGCCAGGTACTCCACCAGCGGCGGGCTCTGGTCGCCGGCGGGCACGGTCGGGTCGAGCTCGAAGGAGCGGTACGACGACCTCGACGTCGACCCCGGTCTCGGCCACCGCTCGGTCGAAGCGACGGCGCGCCCACGTAGCACCACGGGCAGGCCGACGTCGCTCCAGATCTCCACCCGCATGGTCATCGCCAACCGGCGCCGTCCGCCTGATGCTTCCCGACGACCGGTACGGTGGGCCGCGATGGCTGCGCCCCGGTTCCGCTACTCCAAGTGGGACGGCACCCAGGTCGGCTTCGAGCTCGACGCCGAGGCGGTGCTCGAGGAGATCACCGACGACCTGCTCTACCACGGCGACCTGAACGCCGCCCTGCGCCGGATGATGCAGCCGGGCTTCCGCGACCGGAACGACGAGCAGGTCATGGGCATCCGCGAGCTGCTGGAGAAGCTCCGCCGGCGCCGGCGCGACCAGCTCGAGCGCTACGACCTCGGCGGCGTCTACGACGAGATCGCCGAGTCGCTGCGCGAGGTCGTCGACATGGAGCGCGAGGGGCTCGACGAGCTGGCCCGGGAGGCGCGCGAGAGCGGCGACGAACGCCGCCAGGAGATCACCGAGCAGGTGGTGGCCGAGCGCAACCTCGAGCTCGACATGCTGCCCCCCGACCTCGCCGGGAAGGTGCAGCAGCTCCAGCAGTACGACTTCACCTCGTCCGAGGCGCGGGA
Source organism: uncultured Microthrixaceae bacterium (assembly GCA_963795165.1). GTDB lineage: Bacteria > Actinomycetota > Acidimicrobiia > Acidimicrobiales > VFJN01 > VFJN01. Next base: position 2,780,470 of record CAWCGT010000001.1, read on the forward strand.
GCGCTTCGACGAGCTGATGGACCAGCTCCGCCAGGAGATGTGCCAGAGCTACTTCAACCAGATGTCCGGGGCCATGCAGGAGATGACCCCCGAGGCCATGCAGCGCATGAAGGACATGCTGGCCGAGCTCAACGACCTGCTGGCCCTCAAGGAGCCGGGCGAGGACACCCAGCCGGACTTCGAGCAGTTCATGCAGCGCTACGGCGACTTCTTCCCCGAGAACCCCGCAGACCCTCGACGAGCTGCTCGAGCTGATGGCCCAGCGCATGGCGGCCATGCAGGCGATGCTCAACTCGATGACGCCCGAGCAGCGGGCCCAGCTGCAGGGGCTGTCCGAAGCGCTGCTCGAGGACATGGACCTGCGCTGGCAGATGGACCAGCTCGGCAGCACCTGCAGCAGCTCTTCCCCCAGATGGGCTGGGAGCGCAGCTACGACTTCTCCGGCCAGGACCCGCTGGGCTTCGCCGAGGCGGCCCAGATGCTCAACGAGCTCGGCGACCTCGACCAGCTCGAGAAGCTGCTGCGCGGCGCCTCGGCCCCGGGGGCCCTGGCCGAGGTCGACATCGACCGGGCCCGCGAGCTGCTCGGCGACGATGCCGCCCGCAGCCTCGAGCAGCTGGCCAAGCTGGCCCAGATGCTCGAGGAGGCCGGCCTCATCGACAACAAGGAGGGCAAGCTCGAGCTCACCCCCAAGGGCCTCCGCAAGATCGGTCGGAACGCCCTCTCGCGACCTGTTCAGCAAGCTGGCCCGGGACAAGCTGGGCCGCCACGAGATCGAGCGCACCGGCATCGGCCACGAGCGCACCTACGACACCAAGCCCTACGAGTTCGGCGACCCCTTCAACCTCCACATCGAGCGCACGGTGCGCAACGCCGTCCGTCGCACCGGGGGCGGCACCCCGGTGCGCCTCACCCCGGACGACTTCGAGGTCGAGCAGACCGAGCAGGTGGTGCGCAGCTCCACCGTGCTCATGCTCGACCTGTCGCTGTCGATGCCCATGCGCGACAACTTCCTGGCCGCCAAGAAGGTGGCCATGGCCCTGCACTCGCTGATCTCGATGCAGTTCCCTCGCGACTACCTCGGCATCGTCGGGTTCAGCGAGGTGGCCCGGGTCATCACCCCGGAGCAGCTGCCCGAGGTGTCGTGGGACTTCGTCTACGGCACCAACATGCAGCACGCCTTCCTGCTCAGCCGGCAGATGCTGGCCCGCCAGACCGGCACCAAGCAGATCATCATGATCACCGACGGCGAGCCCACCGCCCACTTCGAGACGGGGATGGCGCAGCCGTTCTTCAGCTACCCGCCGGTGCAGGAGACGATCGACGCCACGCTGCGGGAGGTGGCCCGCTGCACCAAGGACGACATCCGCATCAACACCTTCATGCTCGACGCCACCCCGTACCTCCGAGCCTTCGTGGAGAAGCTCACCCAGATGAACCGGGGCCGAGCCTTCTTCACCACCCCCGAGACCCTGGGCGACTACGTGCTCGTCGACTTCATCGAGCAGAAGCGGGCCATGCGCTCTGAGCGAGGCCGACGAAGCGCCTGACGGGCCGTGCTCAACCGGTGGTCCCTCCGGGGTCCCCGGGGGTGGTCGTCGAGGTCGTCGTGGTGGTCGTCGAGGTGGTGGACCGCGCCGGTGGCGCAGTGATCGACACCGGTGGCGCGAGCGTCGGGCCAGGCGAGGGGCTGGTCGCCGGCGGAGCCGGGCGCCGAGGGACGGTGGCGGGCGGACCGCCGGGCGCCTCGGTGGTGGGGACGGCGGCTGGCGATGCTGGCGAGGCCGGCGGGAGGGTGGAGGTGGTCGGGGTGGGCCGGGTGACCACGGCGCCGAGCACCGAGGCATCGCGCTGCGCCGTGGTGGGCGGCCCGTCCCCGTCGCCCGAGGTCCCGGACACGAAGGCCGCGACGATGAGCAGCCCGACCCCGGCTGCCAGCCCGACCGCAGCCAGGGGTCGCGTCCGGCTGGGTCGGGGTCGGAGGTGCGCGGGCATGACGATCGTGAGTGTTCCGCAGCAGAGCGGCCAGGGCAACGAACCCCGGTTTTCCGGGCCTGCCCCTTGCGTTCCGCCCCAGGACGGGCCAAGATCACACCGTTGTAATTACAGGATGTGGTAGTTGCCCGGGGGCGGCGACCACACCGACCGAACCCAGTTGCACCGTCCCATCCCAAGGAGGGCACGTGCAGATCCCCATCACCATCGAACCCGACGACCGGTCCTGGCAGGACTACGCCAACTGCCTGGGCGTCGACCCGGATCTCTTCTTCCCCGAGCGCGGGGCGTCCACGCGCGAGGCCAAGGAGGTGTGCCGCGGCTGCGTCGTCCGCGAGGACTGCCTCGAGTTCGCCCTCGTCAACGGCGAGAAGTTCGGTATCTGGGGCGGCATGAGCGAGCGGGAGCGCCGTCGTCTTCGCCGTCAGCGCGCGCTGGCTCGCCGAGCGTCCACCGCCTGACCTACCGGGCTCAACGCCCGGATCCTGCCCGCCGGGCCTCGATGGTCCGATCCGGTCCCAGGTCGAGCTCCGCCCACCGGCCGGGGTCGATGGCCTCCAGCGTTCGCTGGGGGAGGAGGCCGACCAGCTCGGCCCCGGCCACCTCTCCGCCGGCCGCCCGCAGCGCCACCGTCACGCGGTCGTAGGCCACGTCCGGACCCACCCTCAGCGGCTCGACGAGGTTCATCGACACCTGGGTGCGCGTCGCCCACCTGGAGGCCCAGGGCGCGCACCCCGTCGCCCCGCACCTCCCTGGCGACCTCCCGTGCCAGGCTCAGGTCCCCACGACTCAGCCACACGTTGTAGGCGACCAGGACGGGACGGGCGCCGACCGCCGTGGCCCCTGCGGTGGGGTGGGGCTGGGCGGGGCCGCGATCGGGCGCCAGGTCGCCGAAGGCGCTCCGGCGCACCTCGGGGAGCGTGCGCTCGGGGCCGTAGAGGAAGCACGGCACCCCGTGCGCCTCGCCCAGCCAGGCGGCGAAGGCGTCGCGGGCTCGAAGGGCGTCGTCGACCTCGCTGCCCTCGAGCGGCGACGAAGGGGACGACGTCGACGACGCCGAGCCGCGGGTGTGCCCCGTGGTGGCGCCGGAGGTCGATGGCGGCCAAGGCGGCCGTCGCCACGGCTCGCGGCGCCTCTTCGCCGACCAGGGTGAGGACGGAGCGGTGGTGATGGGGGTCGCGGTGGAGGTCGAGGAGGTCGGCCCCGGCCGCCTCTCGCAGGCGGGCGAGCACGTCGTCGTCCTGCCCCTCGCTGATGTTGACCACGCACTCCAGCACTCCACGAGCATCGCACTCGGCGAGCGACGCAGGCCCGGTGCCGGGTCCGAGGAGGTCCCTGGTACGGTGGCCGGGTGAACCTCGGCGCCCCAGAGCTGCTCATCGTGCTCGTCGTCATCCTCGTCCTGTTCGGCGGCTCCAAGCTGCCCAAGCTGGCTCGGTCCCTCGGACAGGCCCAGAACGAGTTCAAGAAGGGCGTGAAGGAAACGCCCGACGAAGACGACAACACCACGCCCACGGCCTGACGCAGCTCTTGACGGCGGTCAGCCGTCGGCGTTGGATGCTGCAGCGTGCTGCAGTCGGCGCCGCTTGAGGATGCGACGGCGCTCCCGCTCGGAGCAGCCACCCCACACGCCGTGATCGATCCGGTGCTCGAGGGCGTGCTCGAGACACTGCTCCGCGAACCGGGCAGTCGGCACAGATCTTGCGGGCCACCTCCACGCCGGCACCGTCGCTCGGGAAGAAGGTCGACGGCGGGATGTTCGTGCACAGCCCTCGAGCCATCCATGCGTGCTGCTGGTCCATCGAGCCTGCCTTTCCGAGGTTGGCCCTTGTTCTACGGAGCCGTCGCCCGTTTGGTTCCCGAACTTCTGAGGCGACGCTGAGAACCTGCCCCGCCGGCGCGGTGGCAAACCCCGTCCGAGCCGCAAGGATGGGCCCATGGGAACCACTGAGCCCGGCGCGCCCAGCAGCCAGCCGCCTTCCACCCCCGACCCCGCCACCGCCCCCACCGCCCCGTGGCCGTCGTGGTCCGCCCCTGAGGAGCGCACGGAGGATCGGCCCCTCCGCAGCCAGCCGTCGGCGCCCTCCGCCTGGCCGCCCGTGCCCCCAGCGCCTGCGTCACCGTCCGCCGGCGGGCGGGGCCCGAGCGCCCGGCGGGCGGCGCTGGTCGGCGGTGTCGCCGGCGCGCTGGTGTCAGCCGTCGTGGCCACCGGCATCAGCGTGGCGCTCGACGACGATGCCGCCACTTCGGTCGACCGACCGGTGGTCACGCCCGTCACCACCGGCACCGGTGCCCTCGACATCCAGGGAATCCTCTCCAAGGTGGAGCCGTCGGTGGTGGCCATCGAGACCAGCTCCCAGGCGGCACGCGAGGTGTTCCAGGGGGCGGGCTCTGGCATCGTGCTCGCCGAGGACGGCCTGGTGCTCACCAACGCCCACGTGGTGGGGAGCCTCAACGAGATCACGGTGGTGCTGTCCGACGGCACCGAGCACCCGGCCACGTTGGTGGGCAGCTCCCCGGACGACGACATGGCCCTCATCCAGGTGGAGGACGTCGACGACCTGGTGCCGGCCGAGCTCGGTTCCTCCGACGACCTGCGCGTCGGCGACGAGGTGATCGCCATCGGCAACGCCCTCAACCTGGGCGGAGAGCCCACGGTGACCCGCGGCATCGTGTCGGCCAAGGATCGCGACCTGCAGGCCGAGGGCGTCTCCCTGGAGGGCCTGATCCAGACCGACGCCGCCATCAACCCGGGCAACTCGGGCGGCCCGCTCGTCAACGCGGCCGGGCAGGTGGTGGGGATGAACACGGCCATCGTCGCCGACGCCCAGAACCTCGGGTTCTCGATCGCCATCGATCGGGCCCGACCCGATCATCGAGCAGCTCCGGGCGGGCGAGGGTGACGGTCACACCGGACCAGGCCTTCCTCGGGGTGTCCAGCACGGGCATCGCCGACCTCACCGACGAGGTGCGAGCCCGGTTCGACATCGACGAGGACCAGACGGGTGCCTTCGTCACCGAGGTGGTCCCGGGCTCTGCGGCCGAGGACGCTGGTGTCCGCCCCGGCGACATCATCGTGGCGGTCGACGGGGAGGAGGTCACCGAATCCTCCTCGGTGCGGGAGGCAATCCTGACGAAGGAGCCGGGCGACACGGTGGCGCTGACCATCCTCCGCAACGGCGACGAGCGCACCCTGCGGGCCGAGCTGGGCCGCCGAGGCGACGCTGGGCTGACCAGGGGACCGGGTCGAGGCACCCGCTATCGTGGGCCCCCATGTCTGACGCCCCCGCCGCTCCGCTCGAACCGCCCCGTGCCCACGCCCGGGTCGTGTACCTCGGCCCGGTGGCGCCCCACTGGGAGATCCACTCCGAGTTCGGCGAGCGGCAGATCATCGATGAGTTCCGGGGCCGGGTGCTGGCCCGGCTGGTGCTCCTCCCGCCGCACGATCCGCAGTTCCGGCGCAACCGGGAGCGGGTGATCCGCGACGCCGAGCGGGAGAACATCCTGCTCGACTGGGATCTCGGGCTGCCCGAGGACGACGCCCTGCAGAGCTAGGGATCTCGCCATCGCGCCAGCCGCCGCTCGCCGGGGGCTCGGATACGCTTCGGCCATGGCCCAGGCCGCAGCGCCCAGCGGAGGCCTCCTCGAGCGCACCCCGGATCCGCGGCGCTACCTCAACCGAGAGCTCTCCTGGCTCGACTTCAACGAGCGCGTCCTGGCGCTGGCCGCCGACGAGTCGGTCCCCCTGCTCGAGCGGGCCAAGTTCCTCGCCATCTTCAGCCAGAACCTGGACGAGTTCTTCCAGGTGCGGGTGGCCGGCCTCAAGGAGCAGGTCACCGCCGGCATCGGGCCGCTCTCGCCGGACGGCCGCACCCCTGGCCAGCAGCTGCTGGAGCTCCGGGAACGAGTGCGAGCGGTTGGTGGCGCCGGCAGCAGGCGCTCTTCCTCGACGAGGTGGCCCCCGCCCTCGCGGCCACGGGGATCCGGCTGTCCAGCTGGGACGACCTCGACGACGACGACGAGAAGTTCCTCGTCGAGACCTTCGAGCAGCGGATCTTCCCGGTGCTCACCCCCTTGGCCGTCGATCCGGGCCACCCCTTCCCCTACATCTCGAACCTGTCGCTCAACCTGGCGGTCCTGCTGCGCGACCCGGTGACGGGAGAGCGGCGCTTCGCCCGGGTGAAGGTGCCCGACCTGCTCCCCCGCTTCGTGGTCATGCCCGACGGCGAGCGGTTCGTGCCGCTCGAGCAGGTCATCGCCGCCCACCTCGACCAGCTCTTCCCGGGAATGGAGGTGGAGGCCACCGACACCTTCCGCGTGAGCCGCAACGCCGACCTCACGCTGGAGGAGGAGGAGGCCGACGACCTGCTGGCCGCCGTGGAGGTGGAGCTGCGCCGCCGTCAGTTCGGCCGCGCCGTCCGCCTGGAGGTCAGCGACGCCATCACCGCCGAGGTGCGGGAGCTGCCTGCAGCGGGAGCTCGATCTCGGGGAGAACGACACCTACTCGCTGGCTGGTCCGCTCGACCTGGGTGGCCTGTGGTCGGTCCACGGGCTCGACCGGCCCGATCTGAAGGATCCCGTCGTACCAGCGGGTCACCCCGGCCCGGCTCGACAGCGGCGAGGAGGAGCGTGCCGACGTCTTCGCGGCGCTGCGGGAGGGCGACGTCCTCGTCCACCATCCCTACGACTCCTTCCGCACGTCGGTGGAGGAGTTCATCCGGCAGGCCTCCACCGACCCCCACGTGCTGGCCATCAAGATGACCCTCTACCGCACGTCCGGCGACAGCCCCATCGTCCGCTCGCTGATCCGGGCGGCCGAGCGGGGCAAGCAGGTGGCGGTGCTGGTGGAGCTGAAGGCCCGCTTCGACGAGGGCGCCAACATCGAGTGGGCCAAGGCGCTCGAGACGGCCGGGGTGCACGTCGTCTACGGCCTGGTCGGGCTGAAGGTCCACACCAAGACGGCCCTCGTGGTGCGCGACGAGCCCGACGGGATCCGCCGCTACTGCCACGTGGGATCCGGCAACTACAACTCTCGGACGGCCCGGATCTACGAGGACGTCGGCCTGCTCACCAGCGATCCCGACATCGGGTCCGACCTCACGCAGCTCTTCAACTACCTCACCGGGTACGGGCGCGACGTCCGCTACCAGACCCTGCTTGGTGTCCCCCCACACCACGCGAGCCGGGATCGAAGCCCTCATCCGGGACGAGATCGCCGTGGCCTCCTCCGGGGGCCGGGCGGCCATCATCCTGAAGATGAACAGCCTCGTCGACATCCCCGACGATCGACCTGCTCTACGAGGCGTCGCAGGCCGGCGTCGAGGTCGACCTCATCATCCAGGGGCATCTGCTGCCTCCTGCCGGGCGTCCCCGGCCTGTCGGACAACATCCGCGTGCGATCGATCGTGGGTCGGTACCTCGAGCACTCCCGCATCTACCGGTTCGCCAACGGCGCCGGCCCCGGTCGTTCCCATGTCCTCATCGGGTCGGCCGATCTGATGCCCCGCAACCTGGACCGGCGGGTCGAGGCGCTGGTGCCGGTGGAGGATCCCGAGCTGCAGGCTCGGCTCGACGAGATCCTGGAGGTCAACCTGGCCGACGACACCCTGGCCTGGGCGCTGGGCTCCGACGGCAGGTGGTCGAAGGTGGCGGGCACGACGGGCTCCAACACCCACGAGCGGCTCCAGGCGCTGGCTCGGGCTCGGGTCCGCCGACGCCCCTAGGCGCCCGTCCCAAGGGTTAGGGACCAGTTCACCCTCCGTTCACCATCCTCATGCCGCGGGGCCACCGGGGTTCCCTACGGTGCCCGACGACGACCCGTCATCTCCACGACACCTGTTGCTCCCCCAAGGAGGGCACCCGTGCTCAAGAAGAAGCCTCTGCTCTGGCTGTCGCTGCTCCTGGCCTTCGGCATGGCCGCCGCAGCCTGCTCCGATGACTCCCAGGATGGCACCGGGAGCACGTCCGGGGCTGACGGCACCGAGCCAGGCGACTGCCCCGAGGTGGAGGGCGACGTCATCGTCTCCGGCTCCTCCACCGTCGAGCCCATCTCGGCGCGGGTCGGTGAGCTGCTGGAGGACTGCGGCTCCGGCGTGCTGGCCACGGTGGACGGCCCCGGCACCGGCGACGGCTTCGAGCTGTTCTGCGCTGGTGAGACGGACATCTCCGACGCCTCCCGCCCCATCAAGGAGGAGGAGGCCAGCCGCTGCGCTGACAACGGCATCGAGTTCGTGGAGCTCAAGGTGGCCATCGATGGCATCTCGGTGCTCACCAGCGTCGACAACGACGTGGAGTGCCTCAACTTCGCCGACCTGTACGCGCTCATCGGCCCGGAGTCGGAGGGCTTCGACCGATGGAGCGACGCCCAGGACCTGGCCGAGGAGCTCGGGTCCGACACCGTCCTCCCCGATGCCCCTCTCGACGTCACCGGTCCCGGTGAGGAGTCGGGCACCTACGACTCGTTCCTGGAGATCGTGTTCGGCGACGTCGGCGAGGCCCGGGCCGAGGAGGGCAAGATCTCTGATGACGAGGTGGAGTCGACCCGCAAGGACTACTCCTCGCAGTCCGACGACAACGCCATCATCGCTGGGGTCGACGGGTCTTCGTCCAGCCTCGGGTGGGTGGGCTTCGCCTTCGCCGAGGAGGCTGGAGACAGCGTGAAGGAGATCGCCATCTCCGCCGAGCCGGGCGGCGACTGCGTCGAGCCCACCGCGGAGACGATCACCAGCGCCGAGTACCCCATCGCCCGGGATCTCTACCTCTACGTGGACGTGGCCCAGGCGGAGGAGAACGAGGCCGTTGCCGCCTATGTCGACTACTACTTGTCCGATGCCGGCCTCGAGGCGGTCAGCGAGGTGGGCTACGTGGACCTCACCGATGAGGACCTCGAGGCCACCCGTACCGCGTGGGCCGACAGGGAGACGGGCTCGCGCGACAGCGGCTGATCCAGCGGTGGACCGAGCACCCTGTCCCATGCACTAGGAAGGCGCCCGATGGCGATCACCCTGGAGGATCTCGCCGGCGACCGCCGGCGGACCCGTACAGAGCAGGCCGTCCAGCTCGTTCTTCGCGCCGCCGCAGCCACTTCGATCCTGATCAGCGCGCTGATCGTGTTCTCGTTGGCGCGGGAGACGTGGACGTACGTCACCGAGGTGGAGTGGGCCGCCGTCCTCTCCTCGGACGGCTGGTTCCCGCGACGGGGCGAGTACCACATCCTCACCCTGCTCACGGGAAGCCTCATCGTCACGGCGGTGGCCATGGTGATCGCCGTGCCCGTGGGCCTCGGCTCGGCCATCTACCTCTCCGAGTACGCCAGTCCGACGGTGCGGAAGATCCTGAAGCCCACCTTGGAGATCTTGGCTGGGATCCCTTCGGTGGTCCTCGGCTTCTTCGCCATCAGCTTCCTCTCCCCGGAGATCGTGCAGCGCTTCTTCGGCGCCACCGACCTGTTCAACCTCATGGCGGCCGGGCTGGGGGTGGGCATCCTCTCCATCCCGCTGATCGCATCGGTGTCGGAGGACGCCCTGCGCAGCGTGCCCGTCTGCCCTTCGAGAGGCCAGCTACGGGATGGGTGCCCGGCGCATCACCACCACAGTTCGCGTCGTGCTCCCTGCCGCCGTGTCTGGCTTGGTCGCCGCGTTCATCCTGGCGGTGTCGCGGGCGATCGGCGAGACGATGGTCGTGTTCATCGCCGGCGGCTCCGGCGGTGGGGCGCTGTTCAACACCAACCCCCTCGAGCCAGGTCTCACCATGACCGCGGCCATGGCGTCGCAGGCCACCGGCACCGACGCGGTGGTCGGCGAGGCCCTCACCTTCCAGAGCCTCTTCTTCGTCGGCTCCGTGCTGTTCCTCATCACCTTCGTCCTCAACGTGGTGGCGTCCCGCTTCGTGCGGCGCGTGCGCCAGCGGTACTAGGAGCCATCGTGGCCCTCACCACCCCTGCGCAGGTCGGCGGTCGTGCCGCCGAGCGGTCCGTGGCCGACCAGCTCACCAGGGGCGGCACCGATTGGGCCGGCAACGTCTTCCGCGTGCTGCTGCTCCTGTCCCTCGGCTTCTCGGTCTTGATCCTCGCCACCCTGATCTACGACGTCGTGGGCACCAGCGCCCCGGTGTTCGGCGAGCGCTTCGGTGACTTCATGTCCGGCAGGCTGCGCACGCGTGCCGATGAGGCCGGGATCTACCAGGGCATCGTCGGATCGTTCTGGATCTGCGTGTTCGTCGTGATCCTGGCCTTTCCCCTGGGCATCGCCGCCGCCCTCTACCTCGAGGAGTACGCGGCCGACACCCGGTTCAACCGGTTCGTGAACGTCAACATCCGGAACCTGGCCGGGGTGCCGTCGGTCGTCTACGGGATCCTCGGCTTCACGATCTTCACCAAGGCCCTGCGCGACCTCACCAGCACTGGCACGGCCAACGGCCGCACGATCGTCTCGGCGGGGCTGACCTTGGCCATCCTCGTGCTCCCAATCGTGATCATCACCGCATCCGAAGCCGTCCGCGCCGTCCCGAACGCCCTCCGGGAGGCGGGCTACGGCGTGGGGGCGACCCGCTGGGAGGTCACCCGTACGCAGGTGCTGCCCTACGCCGCGCCAGGCATCATCACCGGGCTCATCCTGTCTCTGGCCAGAGCCCTCGGCGAGGCGGCCCCGCTCATCCTGGTGGGGGCCACCACCGGTCGCTTGGCCAGCGACCCGTCGCTCCTCGACGTCGGTCAGCTGCGAGAGCGCTTCACGGCTCTGCCGATCGTGGTGACCAACTGGGCCACGAACCCCCGAGAGGGGTTTGAGGAGGTGGCGGCGGCTGCCATCGTGGTGATGCTGGTGATCGTGGTGATCGCCAACACCGTCGCCATCTTGCTGCGCAACCGGTACGAGAAGAAGCGGAGCTGACCCGATGGCCGACGCCAACCTCAACCTCACGGAGCCCGAGCGTGTGGACGATCCCCTCATCGCCAGTCCCGACGTGGAAGCGGGTCTGCGGCCCGGGAGGAGCCGCAGCCGGAGACGGTGTTCGACGTCCAGGACGTGAGCGTGTACTACGCCGACTTCCGGGCCGTGCGCAACGTGAGCGTGCAGATCAACAAGCACGAGATCACCGCGTTCATCGGCCCGTCGGGCTGCGGCAAGACGACCATGCTGCGCTGCTTCAACCGCATGAACGACCTGATCGACACCGCGCGTGTCGAGGGCACCATCACCTACCACGGCGTCAACCTCTACGACCGGGCCGTCAACCCGGTCGAGGTGCGCCGACGCATCGGCATGGTGTTCCAGAAGCCCAACCCCTTCCCCAAGTCCATCTACGACAACGTGGCCTACGGGCCGCGGATCGCCGGGACCAAGGGGAACATGGACGACACCGTGGAGCGGGCCCTCCGCGGTGCGGGCCTCTGGGACGAGGTGAAGTCGCGCCTGAAGGCCTCCGGCATGAGCCTGTCCGGCGGTCAGCAGCAGCGCCTGTGCATCGCCCGCGCCATCGCCACCGACCCCGAGGTGCTGCTGATGGACGAGCCGTGCTCGGCCCTGGACCCCATCGCCACGGCCCGCATCGAGGACCTCATGCAGGAGATCAAGGACCAGTACACGATCGTCATCGTCACCCACAACATGCAGCAGGCGGCTCGGGTGAGCGATCGGACGGCCTTCTTCACCACCGAGGTCAACGACGAGAGCGACACCCGCACGGGGCTCCTGGTGGAGGTCGACGCCACCGACACCATCTTCTCCAACCCCAGCGACGAACGGACGGAGAACTACGTCACCGGTCGCTTTGGGTGACGTGGTGAGCTCCCCGCCGATCGAACCGATGCGGCATGGCTTCCGTGAGGAGCTCGACCAGCTGCGCCTCCAAGTGGAGCTGATGGGCGTTCGGGTCGACGAGAACCTCGAGCGCATGCGGGAGGTCCTCGGGAGCGGCGACGGCGCTCTCGCGACCCTGGCCCTCGAGGCCGACAACGAGATCGATGCCATGAACGTGTCGCTCACCGAGCGGTGCTACCTGCTGCTGAGCCGGGAGTCACCGGTGGCGTCCGACCTGCGCTTCATCGTCTCGGTGCTCCGGATCGTCTCCGAGCTGGAGCGGGTGGGCGATCTCGCCCTGCGAGTCGTGAAGCTGGCCCCCCAGCACGAGCTGCTGGTCCGATCCGGCGTGCTCGACGTCCTGGTCACCGTGGGCGACGAGGCGGTGGAGATGTATCGAGTCGCTCTCCGCGCCTGGTCGGCCCAAGACCTCGACCTGGCCACGGGCGTGGCCACGCAGAGCCGAGGGCTCGACCAGTACTACGAGCGGCTGATCATCGACCTGCAGCGCCTCGACGGCCCGGACGCGGTGCGGATGGCCATGGCCGCCTTCGCCGCAGGACGGGCGCTCGAGCGCATCGCCGATCACAGCGCGATCATCGGGTCGCGCCTGCGGTACCTCATCACCGGCGAGCCCGCCCACCTGGCCGCCGAGGTCCGGTAGAGGAGGAGCCAGCAATGCCCGAGAGCCGGTCCACCTTCCACCAGCAGCTCGACGACATCCAGCGTGATTTGCTGAGGTCGGCCGCGCGCGTCACCGAGGCCATCACGCGCGGCACGGAGACCCTCATCGCCCTCGACCTCGTCGAGGCTCAGGCGCTCATCGACGGCGACGACGAGCTGGACGCCCTGACCCTTGACATCGAGGAGCGCTGCTTCACCGTGCTGGCTCGGCAGCAGCCCATGGCCGGCGACATGCGAGCGGTGGTTACCGCCATCCGCCTGACGTCGGAGATCGAGCGGTCGGGCGACCTGGTGGTGAACGTGGCCAAGGCCACCCGGCGCCTCTACGGCAGCCAGATCCCGGTGGCGCTGCACAGCCTCCTGCGGGCCATGTCGGAGCAGGCGACTCGGCTGTATACCCTGGCCATGGACGCCTACGCCGACCGCGACGCCGACCTTGCCGGGGCGCTCGACGACATGGACGATCGGCTCGATCAGCTCCACCGCGACTACATCCAGGCCATCCTCGAGATCCACGCCGACGTGCGAGATGTGCAGGCCGCCGTCCAGCTGGCCCTGGTCGGCCGCTACTACGAGCGGATCGGCGATCATGCCGTCAACATCGGGGAACGGGTCCGCTACATGGTCACTGGCTGGCTCCCGGAGCACACGGGCGCCGTGCGGGCGGCTGCCCGCACGGCCTCCACCCCACGCCCGCCCGAAGGCTCGGGATGACAGCGGCCTTGGTCCTCACCGTCCTTGCGCTGGCGGGGGGGCTGGGCGCCGTGGTGATCGGCCAGCGGCGGCTGGCGGCTCGGCTCACCGCCGCCAGCCGCCGCCTCTCCGAGGATGTCGTTCCGAATGGCCCCGGTCTGGCTCCGGCGGTCTCGGCGGTGGAGCGCGCGATCGTCCGCACCGTCCGTCGCGGCGGCGAGGGGAGCATCGTGGAGGCCCGCCTCAGCCGGGCGCTGGCGGTGATCCCGCAGGGCGTCGTCGTCTTCGACGAGCACGGCACCCTCGGCTACCGGAACGAGGTGGCCACCGGGTACCTGGCCGCCCGCCATGGAGAGGCGTTGGTGGAGGAGGCCATCGCCGAGCTGGCGGAGGTTGCTGCTGCAGCTCCCAACGGTCCCCGACCCACCCGCACCGTTGACCTCTTCGGACCGCCTCGACGGACGCTCGTTCTCACCGCCGTCGCCCTCCGGCAGGAGGAGCGTCCGGTGGGGGTGCTGGTGGTGATCGACGATGTCACCGACCGGCGCCGGCTGGAGGCCATGCGCCGCGACTTCGTGGCCAACATCAGCCACGAGCTGAAGACCCCGGTCGGCGCGCTCGCCCTCTTGGCGGAGACCCTGCTGGCCGAGGACGACCCCGCCGTGGCCCGACGCCTGGCCGAGCGGATGCTGGCCGAGGCCTTCCGGGTCGGCCGCACCATCGACGACCTGCTCGAGCTCTCTCGCATCGAGGCCGACGAGGAGAGCCAGCGTGACGACGTGGGCATCGGTCAGGTGCTGGCGGAGGCGGTGGGTCGGGTGGAGCCCGCCGCCGAGCAGCAGGAGATCGCCATCGAGGTGGAGGCACCCCCGCCTCGCCTCACCGTGGCGGGCGATCGTCGGCAGCTGGTGTCGGCCACCTACAACCTGCTGGAGAACGCGGTGAAGTACTCCGACCCGGGCTCCAGCGTGCAGGTTCGTGCCCGCACCGACGGACGGTTCGTCGACATCACCGTCCAGGACCACGGCATCGGCATCCCTCGACGCGACCTCGAGCGGGTGTTCGAGCGGTTCTACCGAGTGGACCGGGCGCGCAGTCGGGAGACGGGTGGCACCGGCCTCGGGTTGGCCATCGTCCGCCACGTGGCCGGCAACCACGCCGGAGAGGTTCGGGTGGAGTCGCTCGAAGGTGAAGGATCGACGTTCACCCTGCGCCTGCCGGTGGGCGCCGGCCCCGCCGCCGTGGTTGCTGAGGCAGGCTGAGCCCATGACAACCCCCGATGCCACGGTCCTGGTGGTGGAGGATGAAGACTCCTTCGTCGAGGCGCTCACCGTGGGTCTGAAGCGGGAGGGGTTCCGGGTCCGGGTGGCGCGCGATGGCGCGGAGGCCCTGGCCGTGTTCGATGCCGTGCGCCCCGACCTGGTGCTCCTGGACGTGATGCTCCCGAAGGTGTCGGGCATCGATGTCTGCCGCGAGCTGCGGCGGCGGTCCCAAGTCCCGATCATCATGGTCACGGCAAAGGGCAGCGAGATCGACACCGTGGTGGGCCTGGAGGTCGGCGCCGACGACTACGTCACCAAGCCTTACCGACTGCGCGAGCTGGTGGCTCGGATGCGGGCGGTGCTGCGCCGGCGGGCGGCCGAGTCCGGTGGCCCTGAGCTCACCGGGGAGGCTCTGCGCGTGGGCGACGTGGCGCTCGACCCGGATCGACATGAGGTGCTGATTCGGGGTGAGGCGGTGTCGTTGCCCCTCAAGGAGTTCGAGCTGCTGGAGCTCCTGCTGGCCAACGCGGGGCGGGTGCTTCCCCGCGAGACCCTGATCGACCGGGTGTGGGGCACCGACTACGTCGGTGACACCAAGACGCTCGATGTCCACGTGAAGCGCCTCCGGGCCAAGGTGGAGCCTGACCCGTCGACCCCGACCCGGATCGTGACGATTCGGGGCCTCGGCTACAAGTACGAGACGCCCAAGGTCTGACCCGAGGGTCGGCCCCCTGCCGAGGGGTCGTACCATGGCCCGGATGTCCGACGCCGCTGGCTGGGAGCCCCTCGCCGCACCAAAGCGGCGAGCGGGGGCCGATGCGTTCCACTTGTCGCCGTTCGCCAGGCTGGCCCGGGCCCACGTGCTCTCGGCGGCTGGAGACGCTCTCGTCACGATCGCCCTGGCCAACTCGCTCTTCTTCGACCTCGACCCCAACGACGCCCGCTGGAAGGTGTTCCTCTACCTGGCGCTCACGATGGCTCCGCTCGCCATCGTCACGCCCTTCATCGGCCCTGTTCTTGACCGGTCGGTGGGCGGGCGGCGCTGGATGATCGTGGGGGTCAACTGCGTCCGCGCTCTGGTGTGCCTGGTGATGATCGACGACCTGCAGGGCCTGCTCCTCTTCCCCGAGGCCTTCACGGTGCTGGCCATGGGCAAGGCCTACGGCGTGTCGCGGAGTGCCGTGGTGCCTACCGTCGTTCGCACGGATGCCGAGCTGGTGGAGGCCAACTCCAAGCTGCAGCTCCTGTCGGGTCTCGCCGTCCCCCTCGTGGCAGCGCCTGCCGGCCTGGCCTTCGTCATCGGCGGGTCTGAGGGCGTGCTCATCCTGGCTGTGGCGGTGTACGCCGCCGCCACGGCGGCCGCCACGCGCATCCCGGCCACCCAGGTGGCGGCCACCCCGGCCAGCGAGGCCGAGGCGGCCGAGCTCCGGGGCATCGGCGTGCTGCTGGCTGCCTCGGCGATGGGTCTGGTCCGGGGTGTGGTCGGCTTCCTCACCTTCCTGCTCCTCTTCGACCTGCGCGACAACCCAACCTGGCACCTCGGTGCCGTGCTCGCGGTCACCGGTGCCGGTGCGCTGCTCGGCTCGGCCGTGGCCCCAGCGCTGCGCCGGTCCTTCACCGAGGAGCGGATGATCATGGCCGTCCTGGCCGTCGCGGTGGCTGCCGGGCTGGTCAGTGCGTGGGTGGGGGGCTTGGGCGCCAGCATGGCGCTGGCCGCCGCGGTGGCCGTCGTGGCGACCTCGGCACGCCTTGCCTTCGACTCGCTTGTCCAGCGCGACGCGCCGGACGCCAACCGGGGCCGCTCCTTCGCCAGCTTCGAGCTCCGCTTCCAGCTGGTGTGGGTGGTGGGGGCGCTGATCCCCGTGCTCATCCCCATCCCGCAGCGGGCGGGGTTCCTCGTCATCGCCGGGGTGGCCGCCTTTGCCCTCTTCTCGTACACGGCTGGTCAGAAGGCCGCCCACCGGGCCCACGTCGACCGTCCCCCTGCCGGGCCGGGCATCCCGCCGGACACCTCCGAGGAGGCCGGCTCCTCCACCCGGGATGTCGGCCAGCCCCCGGCTCCCCCGTTGGGCGACCCCTCGCCGGTCGAACCGACCACGGTCGACCCGACCACGGTCGATTGGACCAAGGTCGACCCCCGCCCGGGCCATCGCTGACGCAGCGGCCGGCGCTACAGGTCGATCCGAGCCAGCCAGAGACCGGGTGCGTCGACCTCCGGCGGGGTGGGGAGGTGAGCGGCGTCGGTCCAGAGCCGGCGCAAGCCGTCGTCGCCGGCCCGCTCGATGACGCCCTCGACGAAGCGGCTGCCGCGGTCGTAGGTGGACTGCGTGAGCTCGAGTCCGAACAGGCGCTCGACGAACCGATCGCCCTCGCCGGCCTCCACGCGCCGTCGCCGGAGCGCCTCTGTGAGCATCGGGTAGCCGGTGATGAGCTCACCGCCCACCACGTCCACGACGTGATCCACCACGCCGACGATGGTGGCGATCAGGGCGTCGAGCTGGGGCCGGATGGCCTCCTGCTCGGGGGAGGTGATGGCGCCCAGGATGAGGTCGGGGGAGCCCAGGAGGTCTTGGAGGTTGGCCAGGGCGGAGGGGTCGGTGATGTCCACCTCGCCGATGCGCTCCTCGAGGGCCGCCGGATCGTTTCGGAAGCTGGAGACGTAGCGGGTGAGGAGGTCGTCGAGCTGAGAGCGGACATGGGGGACCCCGAGGATGGCGTGGTGGGCCACCTCGTTCACGCAGACCCACAGGCGGAGCTCGTCCCGGGGGAGGCTCCACTCCTCGCCGAAGGCGTCGAGGTTGGGCACCACCAGGAGGAGGTCGTCGGCGCCGGCTGCGTTGATGGGGCGGGGGATCGGCAGGTCGTACTGCCCGAAGGTCCGCTGCGCGAGGTGCCCCACCATCGACCCGGCTGTCATGGCCAGGATCATCGGCTGGAACATCTGCAGCATCCCGGAGAACATGCCGCTCATGGGGTCGTCGCCGGCCGGATCGCCGGCGTCACCGGGTTCTTCGGGCGGACCGAGGGCCTGGGCCAGGCGCTCCACCAGGGGACGGTAGGCATCGAGGGTGTCGAGCACCCAGCGGGTGCGGTTGACGGGCTGGACGCTGACAGCCCGGCCGCCGACCGAGGTGGACAGACCAGTGACGTCAGCGACGCGGAGGTCGGCGACGCGGGCTAGCTGCTCGATGCCGATGCGGTCCATCGGGTCGACGTTGTCCTCGCTGGCGCCGTTGGTGGCCACGCTGACCGCCAGCTGCCGGGCGCCGTCCCAGGCTGCCGTGCCCTGCTGGCCCAGCATCCGGGCGATGTCGCCGAAGATGGGCATGCCCTCGAACGGGTTGCCGAGTGGACCTTCCTCGCTCACAGGGGCATCGTAGGGCGATGGCATCGGAACCGGTCCTCGAGGCGCAGGTCGTGATCGTGACGGGCGCGGCGTCAACCCTGGGGCGCCGGGTCTGTGCCCTGACGGCGGCCGACCCTGCGGTGGCACGGGTGGTGGCCGTCGACCGGAGACCGCTGCACGGGCTGCCGTCCTCCGCGCAGGCTCATCTGCTCGACCTCGGCTCGGCGGATCTCAAACCGGTGTTCGAAGGTGCCACGACCGTGGTCCACCTGGCCCAGGCCCCGCCGGACGGCGACGGCGAGATGGGTGACGGAGAGCTGGCGCAGCGCGTGCTCGAGGCGGCGTCGGCGGTCGGGGCGCAGCACGTGGTGCTGCTGTCGAGCGCCACTGTCTACGGCGCCTGGGCCAACAACCCGGTGCCGCTCACCGAGGATGCCCCGCTCCGGCCCAATCCCGGGGTGGCCCTGGCGTCGCAGAAGGCCGAGGTGGAGCGCAGCGCGGCCGAGTGGCGGGATGCCCATCCCGGGTCGACCGTGACCACGCTGCGGTCGGCCGTGACGGTGTCCGAGGAGGGCAACGGGTGGCTGGCACGGGCGCTCGCCGGGGCCAACCCGCTACCGGTGGCTGATGAGGAGCCCCCGGCGCAGTTCCTGGAGGTCGCCGACCTGGCTGCCGCCGTCGATCTGGCCCGTCGGGCCCGGCTCGACGGACCCCGCAACGTCGCCCCCGACGGCTGGATCAGCGGCGACACCGTGCGAGCCCTGACGGGTGGCGCCCCGCGGGTCCGGCTTCCTGAGCGGCTAGCGCTGCGAGTGGCCGGCCTGCGCTGGCGATGGGGCCTGACCCCGACCCCTCCGGCCCTGCTTCCCCTCACCGCTCACCCCTGGGTGGTGGCCAACGACCGCTTGCGGGCCGACGGCTGGAAGCCGGTCTCCACCAACGAGGAGGCCTACGTCGCGGCTCATCGGGCTGGCCCGTGGGCCACGCTGAGCCCGCGACGTCGCCAGGAGCTGGCCCTCGCCGGGGCCGGTGCGGGCATCGTCGGCGGGGTGGTGGCCGTCGTCGCCCTCATCCGCCGCCGCCGACGATGACTCCCGGCGGCGAACGGGTCAGGGGCGTTCGTCGCAGGTGACGGTGGCCTCGGCGTGGCGGCCGGCGCGCCAGTAGCCGACGCTCACCTGGTCCCCGGGCCGGTGGCGCCGCATGGCGACCACCAGGGCCGAGCTCGACCGGACGGGCTCCCCGCCGATCTCGGTGATCACGTCGTCTGGGGCGAGGCCGCCGCCCGCGGCGGGGCTGCCCGGCACGACGGTCCGCACCACCGCCCCGCCGTCGATGCCGAGCGCCTCAGCCAGCGCCTCGCTGAGATCTGCGCCCTCGATGCCGAGCCAGGCGTGGCTGAAGTGCCCTGTGGCGATGAGCTGGTCGGCCACCTCCCGGGCCAGCTCGATCGGTGTGGCGTACCCGAACCCACCCCGCTCGTCGGCCAGGCCCGTGCTGATGCCGATCACGGCCCCCGTGGCATCCACCAGCGGTCCCCCGGACCAGGCGGCCTCGATGGGGGCGTCGGTCTGGATCAACCCGTGCAGCGACCGGCCATCAGCGTCGAGACGACGGTCCACCGCGCTCACCACGCCGGTGGTGAGCGCCGGATCGCCATCGGGTTCGCTGGCGGCACCCAGGGCCATGGTGGTGTCGCCCACCCGCAGCTGCACCGACGACCCGAGCACCGCCACCGGAAGCTGGCGGGCGTCGATGGCGACCACGGCCACGTCGGTCGGCGGGTCCAACCCCACCAGCTCGGCATCGAAGCGCCGACCGTCGCGCAGCACCACCGTGATCTCGCGGGCCCCGGCGAGGTCGTGGGCGCTGGCCAGCAGGAGCCCGTCATCCCGGAACAGGACTCCGGACGCGGTGGTCGTCGCCTCGTCGCTGGTGACGACGAGCTCGGCCACGGCCGGCCCCACCCGACCGGTGAGGGCCACCACACCCCGGTCGCCGACGAGGGCAGGCGAAGACACCACAGGGGTGACCGCCACCTTCTCCACCACCCGCCGCTCGGCCGGCTCGATCAGCGACCCCGTGACGGCCAGGATCCCTCCGGACAGGGCGGCCCCGACGAGTCCCGCCACCAGCGCGATGGGCCAGATCGCTCCCCGGCTCGCCGCCTCCGGGCGGGGCTCGACGGGCGTGCCGGGCCTCGGCGCCCCGCCGGCCGAGAGCTCCGACGGGTGCCGCCAGAGGCGGTCGTCGGGCGGGAGCGGGGGGCCGAAGCCGCCGACGTCGTCGTCGGCGTCGTCGTCCGTGGGCATGGGGTCCAACGGTAGTGGCGACCTCCGCCGAGACGACCGCGGGCACCTAAGGTGGCCGGGATGGATCGCGCCGACGCCACCGCGCCGCCGAGCGGCGACGACTGGGTGGCGCTGCTCGCCGGGCCACTCCCGCAGGGAGGCGGTCTCGACCTGGGTGGTTCGCCCCGACTGCGGTGCCACGGTCACCTTTGCCGGGACCGCCCGCGATCACGCCCCCGGCCGCCCTGGTGTCCACCGGCTCGAGTACGAGGCCTACGAGCGCCCGGCCATCGCCCGCCTGTCCGCCCTCGTGGAGGAGTGCCGACGTCGCTGGCCGGCGCTGGGCCGGGTGGCGGTGCTGCACCGCACGGGTGTGGTCGACCTGGGCGAGGCAGCCGTGGTGGTGTCGGTGTCGGCGCCCCACCGGGCCGAGGCGTTCGAGGCGGCTCGGTTCGCCATCGACGAGCTGAAGCGCACCGTGCCGATCTGGAAGCGGGAAGCCTGGGACGGTGGCGAGAGCTGGGGGCTCGAGGCGCAGCACCTCACCGAGGTCGGCCCGTGACCGCGGTCCTGTTCCTCTTCATCGTGGTCCTCGTGTCGACGGTGGGGGGCGTGGTGCTGTGGCTCCAGCACCGGCAGCCCACCACGCTCGAGTCCGGGCTCGACGCGTTCAAGCGGGAGATGGAGGCGCTGGCGCCCTCCACCGACGAGCCACCGGTGCGCCGCACCAAGCGGCCCACCAGGCCGCGACCGGCGAGCCCGCCCGACGAGACCACCTGACGTGGCCCGCGACCTCGCCATCGACCTCGGCACCGCCAACACCCTCGTCTACGAGCGGGGACGGGGGATCGTCCTCAACGAACCCACTGTCATCGCCCTGAACGAGCGCACCCAAGAGGTGCTGGCCATGGGGCACGAGGCCTGGCAGATGATCGGTCGCACCCCGGGCTACATCGTGGCCGTGCGGCCCCTTCGCCAGGGTGCCATCACCGACTTCGAGATCACCCAGCGCATGATCCGCCTGCTCCTTCACCGGGTGGGGGTCAACCGGTTCAACCGCCCCCGGGTCGTGATCTGCGTGCCATCGGCCATCACCGAAGTGGAGCGCCGAGCGGTCACCGAAGCGGCGCGCCGAGCGGGGGCAGCCGATGCCCAGCTCATCGAGCAGCCGATGGCCGCCGCCATCGGGGCCGCTCTGCCCATCCACGAACCGGTGGCCAACATGGTGGTCGACGTGGGCGGCGGCACCTCCGAGACGGCCTTGATCTCCCTGGGCGGGGTGGTGGCGCTCAAGGCGGTGCGGGTGGGCAGCTTCGACATCGACGCCGCCATCACCGCCTTCATCCGACGGGAGTACGGGATCGCGGTGGGGGAGCGCACCGCCGAGGAGATCAAGATGGCGATCGGGTCGGCGTCGCCCGTCCGTGACGACGTGAACGCAGAGGTCCGCGGGCGCGACCTGATGAGCGGGCTGCCCAAGACGGTGATCCTCTCGCCCGCGGAGGTCCGCACGGCCATCGACGAGCCGGTGTCGGCCATCTGTGACTCGGTGGTGGCCTGTCTGGGGATGAGCCCGCCCGAGCTGGCCCAGGACCTGATCCTCAACGGGGTGAAGCTGGTGGGAGGGGGCGGGATGTTGGCCGGCCTCGATCAGCGGCTGGCCAACGAGACCGAGGTGCCCGTCCACCTGGTTGATGCGCCTCTGGAGTGCGTGGTCCTCGGCGCCGGCCGGTGCATCGAGGCCTACGACTCCCTCAAGGTGATGTTCATGGGGAGCAACCGCTGAGCCTCAGCTGCTGAGGTCCTCTGCGGCCTGCCGAACCTGCCAGTCGCGATCCTCCCGGGCCCGCTGGAGGGCGGCATCCACCTCGGCCCCCTCGAACGGAGCCAGGGCGAAGACGGCTCGTCGCCGCACGGTGGCCTTGTCGTCGAGGGCAGCCAGGATCGCCGGCAGCCCGTCCTCGTCCCCGATCGCCCCCAGGGCGGCGACGGCCGCCTCCCGGACGAGCGCGTCGTCGTGCTCGACGAGCCAGGCGGACCAGCACGTCGACGACTCCTGGCTCCGCGGGCTGACGCTCGCCTGACGCCCAGGCCGCCACCTCCACCACGGTGGCATCGGTGGCACGGAGCGGTCCGAGCAGGGACGGGGGACCGTCACCCCGGAACGCCGTAGCGGCCTCACAGGCCCGTCGCACCACCGGGGTGGCGGCATCGAGGAGGGCCGTCTCCAGGTCCTCGGGGTGAGCCGCTTGAGTCGCTCCAGAGCGCCGATGGCGGTCGCCCGGACACTCGGGTCCTGGTCACGCAGCGCCACCCGTGCGGCCCCCTCGTCGCCGGTGTGGCCAGCCACAGCGGCTGCCCGGCGGCGATCAGCGTCCGCCGGCCCCCCTGTCAGTGGGTCCACTGGCTAAAGGCTTCCGGTTCGCGGGCCGATGACCCATCTGGCGATAGGTCCTCTCCTGGGCCCGCCCGGCTCGGACAGGGAGCGCAGCCATGCCGTTCATGGTCATCTACCGCACAGCGGACGGGAGCTCGCGCTTCGAGCAGTCCGACGCCATCGACGAGGCGGCGCTGTTCGTCGAGCGCCTTCGCAACAGCGAGGGCATCGACCAGGTTCGCATCTACCGGATGGAGGAGATCGACTTCGCCTTCCGTCCCTACTACAAGGTGGAGCTGGGCGCGCCGGACCGGGCCACGGTCGAGCGCACCTCCGGGCGGCGTAGCCCCGTCACCGACGACCAGGCCGTCGTGCCATCGGACGAAGCCCCGACCTCGGCCACCGACCCGCCCGACGGCACCGAACGCAACGCCGACGTCGTGTCGCTGCCGCAACCGTCGGAGGCGACGGACGACTTGGGCGCCGCCGCTCGACGCGGCCTCTTCGGGCGCTGACACGTCGCTCATTCGAGCCGCCACCCACTCCTCCTCCGCGCCGGGTGCTCGACCGACTTGAGTCGCGCTCGCTCCCTGACCACGCTGTGGCTCGATGCTATCGCCGACCCCGCACCCTCCTGCCGGGTCGGTGACGTCCCCGCCGGTGGCTCTCGCCGTTGGATCGCCGCAACGGTGGCCATGATCCTGCTGGTGTCAGCCGTGGTGGGGGCGGCAGTGGTCGAGATCCCCTACGTGAGCCTGCGCCCGGGCTCGGTCCGGCCCGTCACCGAGCAGGTGCTGGTGGAGGGCGTACCCAGCTACCCGCCCCAGGAGTCGATCGCCTACACGACGGTGAGCATCGGCCGGACCACCGTGCTCGAGGCCTTGGCCGGCTGGCTCGACGACGACGTCGACGTGCTGCCGGAGGAGCGGGTGCGGGGCGGACGCTCAGCGGAGGAGAACCGGCGCTACAACGCCCAGCTCATGGACACCTCGAAGCTGGTCGCCATCGCGGTGGCCCTCGAAGCGCCTCGGCGAGGACGTCGACATCCGCACGACGGGCGCGTGGTCCGTGCGGATCCTCGAGGGGTCTCCCGCGGCGGAGGGCCTCAGCTCGACGACGTGATCGTCGCCGTGGACGGCGAGGCGGTCGACGAGCCGGCTGAGGTTGGCACCCTCCTGCAGCCGGGCGGGCCCGGGACCACCCACTCGCTCACCGTCGAGCGACCGGCGGGCACGGATCAGCGGGTGGAGGTGGACATCACCACCGTGGCCGCCGACGGACGACCCCGACCGAGCCATCGTCGGCATCGCGCCCGAGGATCGCATCAGCGGGCTTCGACTTCCCGATCGACGTCACCATCGACTCGGGCCGAGTGGGCGGACCGTCGGCTGGCCTGGCCTTCACCCTCGCCGTGATCGACGTGCTCACGCCCGGCGAGCTCACAGGGGGTCGACGGGTGGCGGTCACCGGCACCATCGCACTCGACGGCACGGTCGGCCCGGTGGGAGGCGGCGCCCAGAAGGCTGTCACCGTGCGCGACGGCGGCTACGAGGTGTTCCTGGTGCCCTCGGACGAGCTCGAGGAGGTGCAGCGAGGCGGTCGGAGACGATCTCGCAGGTCATCGCGGTGGATACCCTGGTGGAGGCGCTGGAGGCGCTCGACTCGCTCGGGGGGAACGCCGGGTCGCTGCTCGCAGCGAACGGGGGCCTCGCCGCCGGTTGAGCCCGGGCCGGGCGCTCCCACCGAGCGAGGGCAGGTCACGAAGCCCACACCATGTCGACGACGGAGGTGCAGCTGCGGTTCGCCGCGGAGTTCGCGCTCTTCCTGGTGTCCCTTGCCGGGCTGGGGTACGCCTTCCTCCGCTCCGACCTCCTCGTCGGTCCGAGCTCCGGCCCGCCTGGTGCCGCCGCCGGGTTCGCGGCGCTGGCGGCGGCGGCCTTCCTCAGCGGCGCGCTGGTGGTCGACGATCCCACCGATCGCCCTGGTCACCGCGCTCCGGGTCGCAGGGATCGGCTTGCTCCTGCTGTCCTCCCGCTGGTGGCAGACCGGTCACGGCGGTCGCAGCTTGCTCTGGATCGGGCTCGCTCGCCCTGGTCGCGGCCGAGGTCGGCCCTCCATCGTCGACGCCGAGGCCGCGGTGGTCGACGCCGGCCGAGGGGTGGCGCCCTCGCTGTCGGGGCGTCACTGGTGGCGGCCAGCACCCGAGCCATCTCGGCCCGGATCGCCGCGTCGGCCGCCACCATCCTGTTCCTCGTCATCACCGTGCTGGCCGTGGCGCTCTCCGCCGTGATCACCGACAACGTCGAGGACGAGGCCATCCGCCGCTACGGCGCGCGGGCCGAGAGCGAGGCCGACGGGGCTCACGACCAGGGCGAGCGCGGTCTTCCAGTCGGCCACCGTGCTCGGCACCGCCCTCAGCAACACCCCCGCGCAGGCTCCCGACCTCCTCACCCTCACCGATCCGGCGGCGTCGGCGGCCGACGTCGCCCAGGCCCGACGCAACGTGGAGCGGGCGATCGACGAGTTCCTGACCCTGCTGACCGACACCGACCCGCGGTTCGGGCCGCTCCTCATCGTGCTCGGCGACGGGCAGATCCGGGCGGTCATCGACGCCACCGGCTCGGTGGCTGCCGAGCACTGAGCGCCGCCGATGTCGTCGAAGCGAAGCCTCGCCAGCGAGGAGGCGGTGCAGTCCGTCGCTCCCATCGGCGGCAGCGCCCTCGCCATCGCGGCGGCCCCGATCACGTTGGGCGACCAGGATGCGTTCCGCGGGGTGGTGGTGGTGACCAGCCAGCCTCGACGACAGCTACCTGGCCCTCCGGGCTGCCCCGATCGAGCAGGAGCAAGCCGGGGTGGGGTTGGCGCTGGTCGACCGGGAGTCGGTCCTCTCGCGGACCGGACCGCCGGGCCCAGAGGCAGACCGTGGTGGGCCTCGCCACCGCCGCCATGAACGACGAGGCCGAGCTGTCCCGCACCATCGGCGATCGCTTCTACGTGGCCCGACCGGTGGAGGGCAACGAGGTCGAGCCGCGCGATGGCGCTCGTGCTGTCCACCCCCACGGCGCAGTTCGAGGCGGCTCGGGAGGACCTCTACCGGGTGCTGTTCCTGGTCGCCATGGGGGCGGCCGCCGCCGCGCTCGCGCTGGCCGCGGTGTCCGGCGAGCGCATCGGTGCCGGACTGCGCCGGCTCACCGTCGGCCGCCACCGCCATCCGGGAGGGCAACCTCGACGTGACCGCCGAGGTCGCCACCGACGACGAGCTCGGCGCCCTCGGCTCCACCTTCGACTGCCATGGCAGGGTCGATCCGCACGATGACCGCCGACCTGCGCACCGCCGCCGTGGAGGAGGCCGAGCTCCGCGGCCGGCTCGAGGCCGTGGTGGCCGGCATGGGCGAGGCGCTGGTGGCCGTCGACGCGCGAGGGTCGGATCACCGACTTCAACGCCGCCGCCGAGGAGCTGTGCGACCTGCCCGCCCGGCGGGCGCGCGGCCGTTCGGTCAGCGAGGTGCTGCGCGTGGTCAGCGACGAGGGAGTCGATCTCTCCGAGCGCTTCGGCCGACCGGTCCTCGAGGGCTGGACCGAGTCCGGGCACCCTCCTCCAGGACGGCGGGCGCGAGGTGCCCGTGGTGGTGTCCGCCGGTACGCTTCGAGGCCCAGACAACGACGTGGCCGGAGCGGTGTTCGTGCTCCGCGACGTACGTCGCGAGCGGGAGCTGGAGCGCATGAAGACCGAGTTCCTCGCCAACATCAGCCACGAGCTGCGCACGCCGCTCACGCCGATCAAGGGCTTCGCGTCGATCCTCCAGACCCGGGAGCTGCCCAGCGAGCAAGGCCAAGGGGTTCGCCGACGAGATCAACGTGGCGGCCAACCAGATGGAGCGGGTGATCGGCCAGCTGGTGAACTTCGCCACCATCGTCGGTGGCCGGCTCGCCCTCGACCCGCAGCCGGTGCCGGTGCGCGGTCGGCCCTCGACGAGGTGGTCGGCCGCTGGCGACGAGCGGGTGGACGGCAGCCACCAGATCATCCGCCGAGTCATCGGCAGGCACCCCGGCGGTGCTCGCCGATCGGTCGCTACCTGGTGCAGTCGCTCGACGAGCTGGTCGACAACGCCGTGAAGTACTCGCCGGCCGGCGGGCAAGATCACCCTCAGTGCCAGCCGCGCTCGAGGCCGATGACTCCAAGGTGCGGATCACCGTCACCGACCAGGGCTCGGCATCCCAGCCGATCGGCTGGAGTCGATCTTCGACGACTTCAGCCAGGGCGACGCGTCGGCCACGCGCCGATTCGGTGGTCTCGGCCTCGGGCTCGCGCTCGTGCACCGCATCGCCCGTGCCCACGGGGGCGAGCTCACGTGCGAGTCGGCCGTGGGCAAGGGCTCGCGGTTCTCGATCGTGCTGCCCGCGGCCGCCCCGCCGCCTCGCAAGCGGAGCCGGCGATGAGGTGCCGCGACCCGTCGGTGGCTCCTCGTGGCCGTCCTCGTCCTGGCGGCCGCCGCCGGTGCTCCGACGATGGACCCGACGCCAGACGAGGCCCGCCTCGACGTCGAGGGCCGGGCCGTCGTCGAGCGGGCCGACGGCGTCCCGCGACATCATCGACGACGGCACCGACGTTGGGCCGCGGCGACCGTGTGGCTCTCGAGGAGGGATCCGGGGTGATGCGGCTCCGGGGCGGCACCGAGCTGCGAGCTCCGGGCCGGTCGCCGGCGAGGCGCGCCGACACCCAGGTGGTGATGGGCGAGCGTGCCGGTGCTCGAGGCCGGTGACCTGCTCGTCAGCACGCCAGATGCGATGGCGCTCGAGGTCGACGGGACGAGGGTGTCGGTCGACGAGGGTGCCGCCCGCCTGGCACGAGACTTCGGCATGATCGGTGGCCTCCTACGACGCCCGAGTGGCGCTCGACTCGGCAGGGGTCGAGCGCGCCGTGCCCGCGCTGCGCCAGATGCTGGTGCCCGACCTGGGTCGACCTCCCCAGCGGCCCCGGCCCATCCGCTACGACGAGGCCGACCCAGATCCGTGGGATCGTCGCTACCTGGGGACCGCCATCGATCTGGGGGCCCGACTCGAGGACCTTGCCGACGGCCTGGTGAACTTCCTCCCCGAGGGGGAAGGACGCACCCCCGGGTTCTTCCGCCTCGTCCTCCCCGGCCTCGACGACGAGCCGGACTTCACCGCCTCGCTCCTGGCACCCCGCCTTGATCGGCCCCCGGGCGAGAACCTGATCGGGGCCGCCATCTCCGATCTCGGCGAGCGGGGTGACTTCCCGTCCCGGTGGGACGACGGTGTTCGAGTTCCGGGACGCCGGGGCGGCGTGGGGGATCGTCGCCCTCGACCAAGCCGTTCGGTCCGAGCCCCTCGTCGGGAGCGTGGAGCAGGCGCTCGACTCGTCGTTCGAGGAGGCCCTGGGTCCCAGCGCCGGCGGTGCCTCGCCCGATCCCTCGGCCGACCCCCAGGCCCCCGGCTCCCCGGACCCCCCCGACCCGACCGATCCCGACTCCCCGCCTGGTGGCTCCCCCCGCCCGCCGAGCGGGCCGCCCAGCACGCCCCCACCGTCGTCGCCTCCGCCCACCACGCCCCCGGTCACCCCACCCACCACCCCGGATCCGCCGCCGGCGCTCACGCCGGTGGTCGAACCGGCCGTCGACGCCGTCAACGACCTGGTGGGTGGCTTGCTCGGAGGGCTCCTCGACCCGGGCGGCTGATCGGCGTCCGCGCCCCCTGCCGGGGTCGGTCGTAGCATCGGGGAGCCATGGCCGACGAGCTCGACAGCCACTCCATCGCCCGGCGGGCCTTCGACGTCTCCCGCCGAGGCTACGAGCAGCAGGAGGTGCGGGCGTTCCTGCACGAGGTCTCGTCGCTGGTCGACCGGCTCCAGCGGGAGGGCGCCGAGCTTCCGCGAGCGGGCCGAGCGGGCCGAAGCCCGCCTCGGACTGTCCGGCGAACCCGACGAGGCGATGCTGCTCGAGGTGCTGGGCGAGGAGACCACACGGGTCCTCACCTCGGCACGGGAGGCAGCGGCGGAGATCCGGGCCAAGGCGGAGGCCGCGGCCGAACGGATCATCGCCGAGGCCACCGCCGAGACGTCTGCGGCCCGAGCCGCGTCCATCCAGGAGGCCGACCGGGTGCGCGCCGAGGCAACGACTGAGAGCGAGTCGGTGCTCGCCGAGGCCCGCGGCGAGCTCGACCGGCGTCGGGCGGAGGCGGAGACCGCAGCCCAGGGGATCCGCGAGGAGGCCAGCGCACAGGCCCAAGCGCTGCGTGACGAGGGCCAGCGCGACCTCGACCGGGCCCGTGAGGACGCCGAAGCCGAGCTGGAGGCCGCCCGCGAGAAAGGCCGTCGAGATGGTGGCGGAGGCCCAGGCCGTGCGGGAGCGGGTGCTGCGCGACCTCGCCGCCCGACGCAAGCGAGGCCCGTCAGCAGGTCGAGAAGCTCAACGCCGGCCGAGAGCGGCTGCTCGAGGCCTACGAGGTGGTGCGTCGAAACATCGACGAGGCCACGGGAGAGCTCACCACGTCGCTCTCCGATGCTCGCCTCGCGGCCGAGGCGGCGGCTCGTCGCATCGAGGAGGAGCCTGACCCCACCATCGAGCAGCTCGATGAGGAGGTGTCGACGGCCGGGCTGGTCGACCTGCCCATCGCCGAGATCGTCGAGGCGCCGATCGTCGACGGCGACCACGACGACGAGGACTCCCCCGGACCCTTCTCCGGCGAGGTGCCCGCCGTGCAGGCTCCCGCCCCGGTGCCGGGGGTGGAGGACGTGCCGCCGCCCGCCCCGCCGGTCGACATCAGCGAGCGCCGGACCAAGCGGGGCCGCCGCAAGAAGGAGTCGTTCGAGGGGCTCACCGGCCAGCTCACCCGGATCGAGCCGCCGGCGGAGGGGGAGGGGATCCGGATCCTCGCCGAGCCGGCCGGCGCGCCTGAGGTCAGCGTCGAGGCGAGCGACGAGACGGCGACCGAGCAGGCGGAGGCTGACGCCCCCGAGGTTGACGACGCTGACGCCCCCGAGGTTGACGACGCTGATGCGGAGACTGACCTTGCCGAACCCGGCGAACCCGGCGGAACCCAGCGAGCTCGATGCCACCGAGACGAGCGACGCAGCCGAGCCGAGCCCCGGCGAGGACGATGTCGAGCCGAGCGAGGGCACCGACGACGCCGAGGCCCCCTCAGTGCAGGATCTCTTCGCCCGGCTGCGAGCCGAGCAGGAGCCGGCCGGCGACACGGCGGTTGCGGAGGATCGAGGTCGCGAAGGGTGAGGGCGGGGAAGAGCAGGGCGAGGAGGACTCGGAGGACGAGATCCCTGTCAGCTCCGCTGATCCGGAGCCGGCCACCGTCGACGTCCCCGACGTGGCCGCACAGCCCTTTGTGCAGCGCGACGAAGCCCTGGAAGGCATCGACAAGGAGCTGGCTCGGCGGCTCGAAGCGGGCTCTGGCCGACGAGCAGAACGAGGTGCTCGACCTGCTGCGACGGGCCAAGCCCGATGGGCGTCGACGACCTGCTGCCCGACCGCCGACGACCACGCGGCCCGATGGGCCGAGGTGGCCACGAGCCGCTCGACGGCAGCCGCCGCCGCGGGCGCCGCTGCGGTGGGCGGGACCGCCGGGTCGGTCGCCGACCTGGCCGACGAGCTGGCGCGATCGCTCACGGCACCCCTGCGCGAGCGGATCGACCGCAGCTTCGTGGCCTCCGACGGCAACCTCGACGACGTGGCCGACCGGGTGCGGGCCCTCTACCGCGAGTGGAAGGGCCAGCGCCTCGCCGACACCTCCCGTCACTACACCGCCGCGGCCTACGCCCGGGCGCCTACGACGGCCTGGCACCAAGGGCTCACCCGTGCGGTGGGTCCTCGACCCCACCGGCGGCCCGTGCCCGGACTGCGACGACAACGTGCTCGGCGGCGCTGTCGCCAAGGGCGACGAGTTCCCCACCGGCCACCCGTGCGCCCCGGCCCATCCGGGGTGCCGCTGCCTGGTGGTTCCGGCGGCTGATCGCCAACGGTCGGACCGGCCGATCTGGAGCCGAGCCGCCCCGCCAGTAGCCTCCCGTCCCATGCGTGCACCCAGCGACATGCCCCGCCGCCCGGTCCGCGGACCGGCCCGGGCCGGGGCCGCACCTGGCTCGTCGTCGGCGCCGTCGTCCTGTTCTTCCTGATCACGTCGCTGCGGGGGATCGCCGGCTTCTACACCGACTACCTCTGGTTCGACTCGCTCGGGTCAGTCCGAGGTCTGGCAGGGCGTGCTCGGCGCCAAGCTCGCGCTGGCGCGTCATCTTCACCGGGTGCGTTCTTCGTGCTGATGTGGGTGAACCTGGTCATCGCCGACCGCCTGGCCCCGCCGTTCCGGCCCGCCGGGCCCGAGGAGGAGTTCATCGAGCGCTACCACGAGCTCGTCGGCGGCCGGCGTCGGGCCTGGTGCGGGCGGTGGCGTCCGGGCTCCTGGCGCTGATCGCCGGGGCGGGCGTGTCGAGCGAGTGGAACTCGTGGATCCTGTTCACCCACAGCCGGACTTCGGCATCGAGGACCCGCAGTTCGACACCGACATCGGCTTCTACGTCTTCCAGCTGCCGTTCCTGAGCTTCCTGGTCGGCTGGCTGTTCGCCGCCCTGCTGATCGTCCTCATCGTCACCGCCGTGGCCCACTACCTCAACGGCGGCATCCGCATGAGCGCCCAGCACAACCGGGTGACCCCGCAGGTGAAGGCCCACCTGTCGGTGCTGCTCGGCGCTGCTCGCCCTGGTGAAGGCCGGCGGGCTACTGGCTGCAGCGCTTCGAGCTCACCGTGTCGTCGCGGGGCTTCGTCGACGGCGCCGGCTACACCGACGTCAAGGCCCAGCTGCCGGCCATCAACCTGCTGCTGCTGATCTCGATCGCCAGCTTCCTGCTGTTCATCGTCAACATCTGGCGGCGGGGCTGGACGCTGCCGATCCTCGGCGTGGGCCTGTGGGCCCTCGTCGCCGTCGTGGCCGGCGCCATCTACCCGCAGTTCGTGCAGCGGGTCCAGGTGACGCCCGAACGAGCCCGAGAAGGAGCGCGCCGTACATCGCAGCGCAACATCGAGGCCACCCGGGCGGCGATCGGCCTCAGCGCCGACGGACGATCGAGGAGGTCCCGTTCGACCTCGAGACCGACAAGGACAAGATCGACCTCACGGCCAACGAGGCCGTCGGTGCGGAACATCCGCATCTGGGACCCCTCGCCGGCCGTGCTCGGCAAGACCTTCCCGCAGCTCCAGCGCGTGCGCGACTACTACCGGATCAACGACGTCGACGTCGACCGCTACGAGCTCGACGGCAGTCCCACCCAGGTGGTGCTGTCGGTCCGCGACCTGAACACCGCCAACGTCCCCCGCGACACCTGGGCGGCCAAGCACCTCACCTACACCCACGGCTACGGCGCGGTCGTGGCGCCGGCCAACGCCAAGGAGTCCAGCGGCGAGCCCAACGTTCGTCGCCCAGGACGTGCCCGTACGCCACCGACGGCCAAGGACCTCGCAGCTCGACCAGCCGGCGGTCTACTTCGGCGAGAAGCTGTCGCAGTACGTCGTGGTCGGCACCAAGCCAGCAGGAGCTCGACTACCAGGACGACGAGGGCACGCAGTTCGCGGCCTACGACGGCGAGGACGGCGTGTCGCTCGACAACGTGCTGAAGCGGGCCGCCTTCGCCCTGCGCTTCGGCGACATCAACCCGCTGATCTCCGACCAGCTCACCGGCAGCTCCCGGATCCTCTACATCCGCGACATCCGGGAGCGGGTGGAGGCGCTGGCCCCGTTCCTGCACTTCGACGCCGACCCGTACCCGGTGATCATCGACGGCCGGATCCAGTGGATCGTCGACGCCTACACGACCACCAACCGCTACCCGTACGGCGAGACCGGCCGACACCAGCCAGCTCGACCGGCGGCAGCGGCCTCGACCACGGCTTCAACTACGTGCGCAACTCGGTGAAGGCGGTCGTCGACGCCTACGACGGCACCGTCGACTTCTACGTGATGCCGGTCGAGGACCCGATCATCGAGGCGTACCGCGACGCCTTCCCCGAGCCTGTTCACGGACTTCGACGACATGCCGGAGGAGCTTCGAGGCGCACCTGCGCTACCCGGAGGACCTGTTCCGGGTGCAGACCAACATGTGGGCCCGCTACCACGTCGACGGAGCCCGGGAGCTTCTACGCCGGCAACGACTACTGGGACGTCGCCCGCGACCCGGGCACCGCCGGGGCCGGCGCGGGCACGCAGCGTCACCAACCAGCAGGGCGAGACGGTGTCGAGACCGCGAGACGCCCGCATCGACCCCTACTACCTGTTCACCCAGCTCCCAGGCGAGCGACGAGCCCGAGTTCATCCTGCTGCGACCGTTCGTGCCCACCTCGAAGGGCGACGACAGCCAGCTGCTCACCGCGTTCATGGTGGGCAAGAGCGACGGCGACGACTACGGCAAGCTGCAGGTGTTCGTGATGCCGCGCGGCAACCTGCCCGACGGACCCGCCCTCGTGCAGGGTGAGATCCAGAGCGACGAGGAGGTGTCGCGAGCAGGAGACGCTGCTGTCGGGTACGGGCTCCACCGTGTCCTTCGGGAGCCTCACCGCCATCCCCATCGACGGTGGGCTGGTGTACGTGCGGCCGTTCTACGTCACCTCCGACCAGACGGAGATCCCGGGCCTCGAGCAGGTGATCGTGTACTTCGAGGGCGAGGTGGCCATCCGCGACACCCTCCAGGAGGCCTTGGCTGCCGTCTTCGGCGACGCCCCGCCCACGCTCGAGGAGCCCCCCACAGGAGAACCGAGCGATCCGGGCGACCCTGAGCCCGAGCCGACCGGCACCCTCACCGAGCAGGTGGCCCGTCTCCTCACCGAGGCCTCCGCGCTGTTCGACGAGGCCGACGCCGCCCTCGCGCGAAGGCGACCTCGGGACCTACGCCGACAAGACCGAGCAGGCCCGCACCAAGATCGCTCAGGCGGAGCGGCTCATCGAGGCTTCCGGTGAGGCACCGCCCGCCTCGACCACGACCACCACCGAACCAGCGTCCGCCTAGCCGCGCAGGCCGACGCGGCCGTCGTCAGTCCCGGCGGTTCGTCGAGACCGGACCGTCTCAGGCGGTGGCGGCCCAGTCGCCCGGCGTCGTCGGTCAGGTCGACCGGTGCGGTGTCGAGGGAGTCGCTGAGGTCGATGATCGTCTCGGCGAGGGTGCGGGCACGCTGCAGGCGCCGGTCCTCGGCGACCACCGACGGGCATCTGCACGGCGAGGTCGTCGATCCGGGCCTGGAGCTCGACCGCCACCCGGGACAGCTCGGCCGAAACGCGTGCAGAGTGGAGCCGCACCTCGAGGAGGTCATCGTGGGTCGGCAGCTCCAGCCCCGGGTCGCTGGCTGCCACCTCCTCCAACCGGCGTTCCATCTGCCCGACCCGGTCATCGAGCTGCTGAGCGTGCACCGCCAAGGCGACGAGGGCCCGTTCGGCGCGGACGGCCGGAAGCCCGTTCGCCGAGGTCGTCGACGGCTCCACCGGTCGCCGGCGGAAGGGAAGACGCATGAGGCCGACGGTACTGCTGGCCCCGATGCGGTCGGTGGACCCGTCTTGGACCGGTAGGTTCGACCGGATGTCCAGCACCTTCAAGATCGGTGGCGAGCTCGAGGTCCATCGCCTTGGCTTCGGCGCCATGCGCATCACCGGCCCCGGCATCTGGGGGCCGCCGGCCGACCGCGACGAGGCCCTTGCCGTGCTCCGCCGCTGCGTCGATCTGGGGGTGGACCTGATCGACACCGCCGACAGCTACGGCCCCTACGTGTCCGAGGACCTCATCGCCGAGGCCCTCCACTCGTACCCCGACGGCCTGGTGATCGCCACCAAGGCAGGGCTCACCCGCACCGGCCCCAGCCAGTGGCCACCGGTGGGACGTCCTGAGTACCTCCGCCAGTGCCTCGAGATGAGCCTGCGTCGGCTGAAGGTGGACACCATCGACGTCTGGCAGCTGCACCGGATCGACCCGAAGGTGCCCCGTGAGGAGCAGTTCGGGATGCTGCGAGCCGCCATCGACGAGGGCAAGGTGCGCTACGTGGGGCTCTCCGAGGTATCGGTGGAGGAGATCGAAGCCGCTCAGGCCGTCGTGCCGGTGGCCACCGTGCAGAACCGCTACAACCTCACTGACCGTCAGGCCGAAGACGTCCTCGCCCACTGCGAGGCCAACAGCATCGGCTTCATCCCGTGGGCGCCCCTGGCCGCCGGGGACCTGGCCGAGCCGGGAGGACCGCTCGCCGAAGCCGCCAACCACCATGGCGTCACCCCCGGGGCGGTGGCGCTGTCCTGGCTCCTGCACCGCTCCCCTGTGATGCTCCCGATCCCGGGGACCGGGTCCGTGGCCCACCTCGAGGAGAACATGGCGGCCGCCGGCCTCAGCCTCACCGAGGACGAGCTGAAGGCGCTCACCGACGCCGTCTGAGCCAGGTTGCCGGGGCCGGGTGCCGCCGGTACAGTCGCTCGTCCACACCAAGTCGACGCGGGGTGGAGCAGTCAGGTAGCTCGTCGGGCTCATAACCCGAAGGTCGTAGGTTCAAATCCTACCCCCGCCACCATGTGAAGGCCCAGGTCAGCGACCTGGGCCTTCGTCGTTCTCGGAACGCTGTCTACCGGGCTCTCTACCGGCCGGGCCGCCACCGGGTCATCGACCTGCGGCGATCCGAGCGGCGGCCGGTAGACGTCTACCGGGCGGCGGCGACCAGGCCGGCGAAGTGGGAGGCCGCTTCGGCGCTCATGCCGGGCAGCAGGCGTTGGTAGGCGTGCATGGTGAAGGCCGGATGGGCATGGCCGAGGCGTTCGGTGACGACCTTGATCGGTACTCCGGATGCCCAGCGAGGTCGGCGATCGTGGCGGGTCGGCGTCGGCGCGTTCGGACTCGAGGCGGGCGGCGAGCTACTCAGCCCGGGTGCGGTCACTGCCGACGAGCCGCCACCGGCAACGTTCGCGTTCCGTGATCGGGTCGATGCCGTCGTAGTCGACGACGTGGAAGCGGTCCTTGCGTTGCACGATGTAGGGCCATGCACCCGTCCTCGACGATGAAGGCATCAACCCGAGGAGCGGTCACCGAAGCCGGGGCGGATCACCAACGAGGCGACCCGGACGGCGTGGCGTCTCGCGTCACCCTCACCCTTCGACCCCCGCAACCGAGTGCAGCAGTTCAGAACGCTGTGGTCGCGTCTTGTCCCTTGCTGACGGCCCAACCCTCGACGATAAGCCCGCCCTCGAGGCGGTAGATCATGAGGCCACCATCCGGGTCGATCGGACCGTCGATGGTTGTCCCCGAGCTCTCGACGTGCACGACGACGAGGTGGTCGCCGAAGGGCTGGACGGTGAGCACCCGCAGCTCGTAGCCGCTCACGTCCTCGACCCAAGCATTCGTGAGCAGCGCGAAGTACTCGTGCTTCGTGTACTCCCCCTCGTACCTGTTGCAGTCGAGGATGTGCCACACGGCGTGCTCGGCCCAGGTGGCCAGCACTGCGGCCACGTCGCCCGCCGCGAATCGCTCGAAGTTGGATCGGATGAGCTCTCTGTTGCGCTCGCCGGCGGCCGTCACCTGTGTCGTCGTCATGCCACGATGGTCGGCCCGATGGGTTGAGGTCCGGTCGAGATCCGGTGGAGAGCACTTGCTGGGGGGCGAGACATCAGGGATGGTCGTAGACGTGCGGTTCGGGGTGCTTGGGGCAATCGAGGTGACCGGGCCGGATGGTCCAGTTCCGGTGGGCGGCCCGAAGGAGCGCGCCGTCCTCGCGGCGCTCCTCCTGCGGGCCGGCTCGGTGGTCTCCTCGGTGCAGCTGGCCACCGACCTCTGGGGCGAGTCGCCGCCGCGCTCGGCGGCCAAGACCATCCAGACCTACGTCTCGCACCTCCGGCGGGCCCTTCCGACCGTCGACATCGAGACCACCGGCGCCGGGTACCGGCTGGCGACCGCGCCGGAGGCGATCGACGCGCGCCGATTCGAGACCCTGCTCCGGGACGCGCAACGAGCGCGGAAGGAGCAGCGGCCCGACGAGGCGCGAAGCCGGCTCGACGAGGCCCTCGGCCTCTGGCGCGGGGACCCGCTCGCCGAGATCCGCGACTGCGCCTTCGCGTTGGTCGAGGCGGTTCGCCTCGAGGAGCTCCGCCTCGAAGCCCTTGAGGAGCGGGTGCAGGCTGACCTCGATCTCGGCGAGCCTGATGCCGCCGTCGCCGAGCTCCAGGGCCTGGTACGAGCGCAACCTACCCACGAGCGGTACTGGGGCCTGCTCATGGTGGCGTTGTACCGCTGCGGCCGGCAGGCGGATGCGCTGCAGGTCTTCCAGGAGGCGCGCCGATCTCTGATCGAGAGCGCCGGCGTGGAGCCCGGTGAGGAGCTGCGCCAGCTGGAAGCGGCCGTCCTGCGCCAGGACGCGTCGCTGGACGGCCCGCCGGCGCCGCCGGCCGCGGGCGGTGGGGCGATCATCGCCGGGACGCGGACGGTCACCTTGGTGCTGACCGACATCGACGGTTCCACCCGTCTCTGGGAGCTCGACCCACCCGGCATGGCATCGGCGGTGGCGGCACTCGAGGGTGCGGCGTCGAGCCTGGCTCTTGCGTCAGGCGGCTCGCTCGTCAAGGCCCGGGGCGAGGGCGACTCCACCTTCAGCGTGTTTGACCGGGCCAGCGACGCCGTGCGCTTCGCGCTGGCCTTGCAGCTCGAGCTCGTCGACCTCGCCCGCCCCGGAGGCGAGGAGCTCCTCGTGCGGGTCGCCGTCCACACCGGTGAGGTCCAGCACCGCGACGGGGACTTCTACGGCCGGGCGGTGAACCGGGCGGCCCGGCTGCGAGCCCTCGCACCGGGTGGCGTCACTCTGCTCTCCGCCACCACCGCCGGCTTGGTCGGCGACGATCTGCCCGACGGGGCCCAGCTGGTCGACCTCGGCGAGCACGAGCTCCGCGACCTCACGCGTGCCGAGCGGGTGTTCGGCCTTGCCCACGACCGGCTTCGGCGGCCCGAAACGTCCGGCGGCAGCCTCCGCCTCACCCTGCCATCCGCCCTCGACCGGGCTGGCGTACCCTTCGTCGGCCGCGCCGAGGCGCTCGGTCACCTGCGCTCCGCCTGGGAGCGCAGCACGGCGGGCCAGCTCGGGGTCGCGCTGCTCGGGGGCGAACCCGGGATCGGCAAGACGCGCTTGGCCGCTGCCCTCGCCGCCGACGCGTACGCCGCCGGGGGCACCGTGCTCTTCGGTCGGTGTGACGAGGACGTGCTCACGCCCTACCAGCCCTTCGTCGAGGCGCTGGACCGCGCGGTGAGCCAGCTGCCGACGCCGACGCTGCGCCGCGTCGTGGGTCCCGACCGCGCAGGTCCTCGCACCCCTGCTGCCGCGCCTCGCCGACCGCCTCGGGCAGGTTGACGGCGGCCGGCGCGATCGCTGGGCGCTGTTCGAGGCGGTGACCGGCGCGGTACGGCGGCTGTCGACGGTGGCGCCGGTGCTCCTCGTCGTCGATGACCTCCACTGGGCCGACGAGCCGTCGCTCGCCCTCCTCCGCCACGTCGTGCGGGCCGCGGCCGACCGGCCCGTGCTCATCGTCGGCACCTACCGCACCACCGAGCTGGGGCGGCACCGGCCCCTGGCCGGGGTGCTGGCCGACCTCGCGGACGCGCCGGTCGAACGGATCGACCTGGGTCGCCTCGCCGAGGCCGAGGTGGCCGAGATCATGGCGAGCGTCTCCGCCGGTGATGGCCCCTCTCCGGCGCGGAGCGTGCACCACGCCACGGGTGGCAACCCGTTCTTCGTGGTGGAGGTCGCCCGGCATCTCGCCGAGACGAGCGGGGCTGGCGGGCCGCTCCCCGAGAGCGTCAAGCAGGTCGTCGGCAGCCGTGTGAGCCGGCTGGGCGATGACGTGGGAGCGCTGCTCGCTGCCTCGGCGGTAGCCGGGGTCACCTTCGAGCTGGCGGTCGTGGCCGCCGTCGCCGGTCTCGACGACTGGGCAGCCGAGGCCGCAGCCGAGGCCGCCGTCTCCGCCCGGCTCCTGCGGGAGATCGACGCCGGGGTGGTTCGCCTTCGACCACGCGATCGTGCGCGACGTCCTCGACGGCGAGCTGTCGAGCACCCGTCGGGCGCGGTTCCACCGCGAGGTCGCTGTGCTGTTGGAGGAGCGGCACCGCCACGAGCTGGCCACCGTCGCCGCCGAGCTGGCCAGCCACTGGGCGGCGTCGGGTGAGCATGCCGCCGACGGTCCGACGGTGCGGTTCTCCGAGCTCGCCGCCGACGCCGCGGCGGCTCGTCTTCGCCTGGGAGGAGGCGATCGCCCACCGGCGTCGCGCCCTCGAACTGGTGCAGGCCGCGGGTGATCGCGGAGCGCGAGTGCCTCCGCGGACCAGCATCGGTCACCACCTGCTGTGGATCGGCAGGTGGACGAGGGCAAGCGCGAGCTGGCCGTCGCCATCGACCTCGCCATCGACCTCGACGATCCCCGCCTGCATGCCGAGGTGGCGCTGATCGCCGGCCTGACCGGTGAGGACTGGGTGCCGACCGGCGACGCCGAGGGCCGGGAGCGGTTCCGCCGTCCCGGTGCACCGTCGCAGCGCCTCTTCGACCGGGCCATCGCCGAGCTCGACGCCGGAGGACACGCTCCGCAGCCGCCTGCTGGCCCGCATCGGCATCTCCGACACCGTGGGGGGTGGAGTCCTCCTCAGCGCCGAGGCCTGGGCGGCGATCCAAGGCAGCGATGACCCCGACGCTCTCGGGTGGGCGGTGGCGTACTGCTACCCGATGCTCGGGCCCACGGTGATCTCCGCCGACGAGTGCCTGGCGCTGGCACGCGCCGGCGGCTCAACCGCCGTTCCGCTGCCGTTCCGGCTGAACTACGCCGCAGTGGCGCTGGTGGAGGAGGGAAGGCTCGAGGAGGCCGATGAGCTACTCGCCGCGATCCGCGAGCGGTCGGCGGATCGGGTACCGGCGGCGATGGCCACGGTCGACGTACCTGGTGGCCGCCATCGCGGCATGTCGCGGCGACCTCGACCGAGCCCGCCTCCTCGGCCAGGAGGCCGGCCAGTTCCTGGTCGACGCCGGCGACCCCAACGCTCGCCATCGCCCTGCTCGCGTTGGAGGGCGGCATCGCCATGATCGAAGGCGACCTGCCGCGGATCCGGCCCGCCCTGGAGGCGCTGGCACAGAGCGAGACCCCGACTCGTGGTCGCCCGGGAGGGCTGCGCCCTGGCGCGCTGGCTCGACGGATCGACCGGCGAGGCCGCCGAGCTCCTCGGCGTGCTCGTGGCCGAACTCGACGGCGAGCTCGTCGTGGCCGCAGATCACCGGCGCAGCGATGTTGGCCCGCGTGGCCGGCGAGGCCGGAGATCGCGAGGCGTGCGAGGTCCTCAGCCGGGTGCTCCGGCCGCATGCCCGCTTCGTCGTGACCTCGGCGGGATGGGTCGTGTTCCCCGTCGCCGTCGCCCACGGCCTCGGGCTGATGGCTCGCGCCACCGGCGACATCGAACAGGCGCGTCGCCGACTTCACCACGTCGATCGAACGGTGCCGGGCCGCCGGCTACGAGCCTCTCGCCGCCGAGTCCGAGATGGAGCTGGCCCGGACGCTCCTGCACCGCGGCGCGCCCGGCGACCGCCAGCGGGCTCTGGAGCTGCTGCCGGCGGCACTCGCCACCGCCGACCGCATCGGCATGGCCCGCGTGCGAGCCCTCGGGATGCAGTCGCTCGCCGAGGCCACCCGGCCAGCGCTGCCCCATCGCCTCCGCCGCTCCGAGCCGATGGCTGGGCGGGCCGCGGAGCTCGAAGCCCTGCGCGATGCCGTCGAGGCGGGCACCCGACTGACGTTCGTGAGCGGCGAGCCTGGGATCGGCAAGACCCGCCTGTGTGCGGAGCTGGCCCACCACCTCGACGAGCAGGGCTGGCCCGTGCTCTACGGCCACTGCACCGACGACGGGCTGGTGCCTTTCCAGCCCTACGTCGAGGTTCTCCGCAGCATCCTCGCGGTGACCGGCGCGGAGGGCACCGACGGCGCGCTGGGTCGGCTGCTCCCCGAGGTCGCCACCGACGATGCACCCCTCGTCGAGGGCGAGCTGGAGCGGCTGCGCATCTTCGATGCCGTGGTCGGCGCACTAGGACGCTTCGCCACCCGCCCGACCATGATCGTCATCGACGATCTCCACTGGGCCGACCGGGCCACCCTGCTCTTGCTGGAGCGAATCGTGAGCGACGACCGCTCGCCCATCTGCGTGTCGTGACGACGTATCGAGACACCGACCTCGGCCGAGACCTGCCGCTGGCGGCCTCGCTGCCCCAGCTCCGCGCGGCCACGCCGACCGCCCGCGTCGACCTCGGCGGGCTCGACGTCGACGCCGTCGCCGAGCTCCTCGGCCGCCGCCTCGGCCCTGAGGTCGACGACGAGGTCGTCGCCCGGGTGCACCGGGAGAGCGACGGCAACGCCCTCTTCGCCGTGCTCGTGGCCGACCACCTCGGCGACGCCAAGTCGGCTGCCGGCGACGTCCCCCAGGGCGTGCGCGAGGTGGTCGGCAAGCGTCTCGACCGGCTCCCCGAGGTAGCCCAGCAGCTCCTTGCCACCGCTGCCGTGGCCGGCCAGGAGTTCGACCTAGCGGTGGTCGCCTCCGCAGCCGGCCTCGACGCTGACGCCGCTCTGGCGCACATCGAGAGAGCGGCGGGGCTCGGATTGCTGGTGGAGGTGCCCGACGTCCTCGACCGGTTCCGGTTCGTGCACGCCGTCGTCCAGGCCGCGCTCATCGCCGAAGTCTCGGCCAGCCGGCGGGCGCGCACCCACGCCGCGGTCGCCGCCGCGCTCGAGCGGCAGGTCGCCGGTCCGGCCGAGGTTGCCCACCACCTGTTCGAGGCCGGCGCCGCCGGCGACCCCGCCCACGCCATCGAGCTCGCTCGCGCCGCCGCCAGGACGGCGGTGTGGCAGGTCGCCTACGAAGACGCGGTCGGCTGGCTGGAGCGGGCCCTCGAGCTGCTGGAGCACCTCCCTACCGAGAGCGTGGATCTGGAGGCCGTCATCCTCGTGGAGCTGGCCGACGCCCACTATCGGATCGGCAGCCACCAGATGTCTCAGGAGCTCGGCGTGCGAGCCGCGGAGCTGGCGCGGGAGGCGGGGTCATCAGAGCTGCTCGCTCGAGCTGCCCTGAGCTTCAGCGGGGCGATCATCCGCATGCCGGGCGTCGATACGCGGCGCTGGGAGATCTTCGACGAGGTGATCGAGGCTGCTGATGCACTGCCGCGGGTGCTGCAGGGCCCGGCTGTTGGCCCGGAAGGCGTCTGCCGACGCGATGCTCCTCGACGAAGAGGCCCTCGACGCAACGGGGGAGCATGCTCTTCGCACTGCGATCGAGACCGGAGATCCCTGGCTGGTCGTCGACGTGCAGACCTATGCCGCCATGCGCCCGGCGGTGTGGCGCTCTGCGGAGGCGCTTCGCTCCGACGCCGCCGCGCTCGCCGACGTCGCTCAGCGAACCGGCGACGGCTGGGCCCATGCGGGTGCGCGCTATGCGCAGCTGATGGCGCACCTCCACCTCGGCGAGGGGGCGGCCGCCCGGGCTGCGTGGTCGAGCTTCCACGAGCTCGTGGCGCCACTCGGCATCCTCTTCGCCGACAACCTCGACTTGTTGCTCGAGGCGATGTGGGGCATGGGCGAAGGCCGCTTCGCCGACGCCGACGCCGCCACCCAGCGCAGTCTCGAGACCTACTACCTGCTCGAGAACCCGACTGCCGCGATCGCCGTCGCCGGAGCACAGACCGCCGCCCTCCGGTGGCTGCGGGGCGACGTCGGCGACCTGGCGGACGCACTCGACGTGCAGACCTCTGTCCTCCCTGAACACCGGGCGTGGCGCACGGCGGCTGCCCTGGCCCGAGCCGCCCTCGGTGATCACGACGGCGCCCGCGCTCGCCTCGCTCAGGCCATCGATCGGTCTGCGCCGCTCCCGCGTCTGATGGAATGGTCCGTCCAGGTGGCGCTCTTGGCCGAGCTCGCAGTCGCACTCGACGACCGGGACCTGTCCGAGTGGCTCGCCCCTCAGGTCGAGCCCCATGTCGACCGCGGTGCAACGTTCGTCGGCTACCTGTACTTCGGGTCCCACGCCCATCACCTCGGGCTGCTCGAGTCGGTGCTCGGACGACCACGAGCAAGCCGTCGTTCATCTCCGGCAGGGACTCGCCGTGCACGAGGACCTCGGCCTCGGGGCGTTCATGGTGAAGAGCCGGCGAGCCCTCGCCGACGTGCTCGAAGCGCAGGGAGACCCCGCGGCCGAGAACACGCGCACCGAAGCCGAAGCAGAGGCGACGGCACTGGGCATGGCCTGACCGGCCGCCTGCACCTCGGGCCTCTCGACATTGCGGTGCCAATGTGGGCGGAGGCGACGGCCACCGCTGGCGCGAAGCCGGTCGCCCCAACGCCAGCCAGCGCCCGCCCTGAGCACCCCGAGCGCGCGATGGGCCTTGGGACGTAGGAGCCGGCCAAGGACGAGCCCCTCTCGAGTGGCCCGAGCCACCCCAATCGCCCCAGTGACCGTCGGGTTCTTGTCACCGTGTTGTCACGGCGACTCTCGCCAACGGCCGCAGACGAGGGCCAACGTGTGGACAGCGACGAGGCTAGACGTCCCCGCCTGACCTGCGATGAAGTGCGACTAGAGCGCACGGGAGCAGACGTGAGAAGACGCCAACCGTCAATCTCATAACCCGAAGGTCGCAGGTTCAAATCCTGCCCCCGCCACCAGCGAAACAGCAGGTCAGGCCCCACTTCTCGGAGTGGGGCCTTCTGCTGTGCGGGGTCCTCAACATCCTCTCAAACGTCGAGGGGCTCGGCGACGAGGGGTCCAGCGGCGTAGAGCCGGATCCTCTCGGTCTTTCCCTTCAAGGCCACGACGCCCCGCTCCACGAGCTCCTCCCGGGCCGAGGACAGGAGTCGGTACGTGTGTTCGGTCAACAGGATGCTGTCGCCGGTCCGGCGAGTCTCTGCCTCGGTTCGGGCTGCGACGTTGACGGTGTCGCCGATCACGCTGAACTCGAGACGCTCCGGTGGGCCGATCGTGCCGGCGACCACGGGTCCTGAGTTGATGCCGACGCCGATCTCGAGCTCTCCGGCGGCGCCGGCGCTGACAAGCTGCACGATCCGAAGGGCGGCATCGAGGGCGCGATCGGCATGGCCATCGATCCGCTGAGGGGCCCCGAAGACGGCCATCAGCCCGTCACCGATGAACTTGTCGACTCGCCCGCCCTGGTCGTGGATCACCGGAACGATCGCTCCGAAGAGACGGTTGAGCGTGGCGACGACGTCGCGCGGCCCGACCTGTTCGGCGAAGCTCGTGAAGCCTCGGATGTCGACGAAGAGGATGCTCACCTCCACGTCGACGCCGTCGAGCACGTCCCCCTCCCGTACGACCCGTTCCGCGACGGCAGGATCGACATACGCGCCAAAGGCCGCCCGGATGCGCTCGCGCTCGGCGAGACCGAGGGACATCACGTTGAACCCGACCTGAAGCTGTCCGATCTCCGTGCCGTCGAACACCGCGACCTGTCGGCCGAAGTCGCCGCGTCGGACGTCCTCGAGGGCGCGACGGACCCCTTCGATGGGCGTTGCCGTCGCCCGAGCCGCCAGGGTGACCGCCAACAGGCCGACCGTCAAACCCACCCCGCACAGGCAGGTGATGGCGACCGCCAGGTCGCCGGCAGACGCCTCGTTCACACCCGTCAGGTGCAGCGCACCGATCGCTCCCAGTCCGAGGAGCGGCAGGCCCGTACCCAGCGCCCACGCCAGCAACGCTCTCGTCGCGACGCCCGGTACCACCTGGCCCTGCGGCAGACCGTCGGCGAGCGCTCGGGCCGCCGCATGCCGGAGCAGCAGTTCGGTCGCGAGGTACGCACATGCCGCCGTGGTCGACCCGGTGATCGCAACCGTCGCCCCGACGAGCAGCGCCGACAACGCCCCCGATGCCACGACGTTGAGCGCTCCGAAGGCGCCGGCGGCGATGACCCAACACGACAGCTGCAACCAGAACAACCGCAACGGCGCCTGCAACAGGATCCTCTTCTCACGGTCAGTTGCAGGTCGCTGCTCGGTCGACCACTCCCGCAGCGGTCGGAGATGGCGCACTCCTGCCCACGCTGCGACCGGGACGACGACGGCCACGTAGCAGCCTGCAGCGACGACGTTCAGGACGCGAAGGCGCCCCAGGTCTTCCACCGGCGGCAGCGGCACCACCAGTGTCGCCAGGACCACCACGGAGGCCGACCCCACCACGTTGATGCCCACGATCGTCGCCATGACCGCGTTCCGGACCGACCGCCACAGCT
Source organism: uncultured Microthrixaceae bacterium (assembly GCA_963795165.1). Lineage (GTDB taxonomy): Bacteria > Actinomycetota > Acidimicrobiia > Acidimicrobiales > VFJN01 > VFJN01. The sequence goes on from CAWCGT010000001.1 coordinate 2,825,193, forward strand.
CCGGCGACGATTCAAACGGAACGTCACCCTTCGGTGCAGTCACGCCGTCCTCACGTACGGTGAATCCAGCTCTCCAACGGTCACGACACAGCATGGCTCGTCGAGGGTCGTCCCCATGGGTTCGAGATGCAGCCTCAGTAGCGCCGTCTGCCAGATTCCACCAATGTGGAGCCATGGCCAGCCCTCCAACCGCGAACCTGGAAGCGAACAAGGATCTGGTTCGCCGCCACATCGGCCTCTCGTGGAACGACGCCGCCTTCGATGATCTCGACACCGTCTGGGCGTCCGATGCGGTCATCCACCTCTATGACGGTCAGACCCTGCAAGGCCTGCAGGCTCTGAAGGAGCACCTCCGCTCGGTCGTGCTCCTCTTCGACGATCGACGCTGCGAGATCGAGTCGCTCGTTGCCGACGGCGACGTCGTTGCGAACCGCTGGACCTTTCGGGCGACCCTGTCGGACGAGGCAGTCACGACGTGCGGCATGGACTTCTACCGGATACACGACGGGCTGATCGCCGAAGAGTGGATCGCGCTCGGCACACCGGACTCGCAGGTGGCGAGGTAGGCGGACGCTTCGCCCACTGCGCTGGCGATGCCGTCGGCGGTGAGCGGCGCTTGCGGGTCGTGTTCGAGAGCACCGAGGATGCGCTCCTCCCGGATCGCCGTGGTCTGCAGGCGGAAGGGGTCGTTTCAGTCCGGTCGGCTCTTCACCTTCTGGACCAGGGGGTCAGTGCCTGAGTGCGACGCCTTGAAGGTCGGATCACTGAGGTACACCGCCCAGATGCTCCACGACCCCGTCGACAGGCGGGTCGTGGTCAGCGAGGCCACGCCGTGGACCAACGTCGCCGTGCCGAGGTGCTTCTGGTCGCTGAAGAAGGCGACGCTCCCCTCGGGCGCCCCTGATCCAGGTGCCAGGGCGGAGACGACGGTCGAGAACGTGACCGCATCGCCCTTGAACGAGGGGTTGGCCGTGGAGGTGACCTTCGCCGTGGTCGTCGACGCCTTGCCCACCGTGTGCGACAGCGGCGGCGAGGTGGACCCCGCCAGCTCAGCGCTCCCGCCGTAGACGGCGGTGATCGTGTGGCCGCCCACGGAGAGAGATGACGTGACGAGCGTGGCGACGCCGTTCGGACCGGTGGTGGCGGTCCCCAGCGCTGCATCGCCATCGAAGAAGGTGATCGCCTCGCCCTGCGAGGGGGTCGGGGACGGCGACGCGACGAAGGTCACCGCTTCACCGGACACCGACGGGCTCGGTGAGGCCGTGAGCGCCGTGGTCGTCGGGTGGCGCACCGAGTGGGCCAAGGCGTCGGACGCCGAGCCGCCCAAGGTGTCGCTACCGCCGTATACGGCGGTGATCTGGTGGGTGCCGACGGCCAGCGACGCGGTGGTGAGGGTGGCCACGCCGTCGGCGTCGGTCGTCGCCGTCCCGAGCTCGGTGTCCCCATCGAGGAACGTGATCGGTTCGCCGGGCAGCGGCGCAGGGGCGACCCATGCCGTGAACGTCACGGCCTCACCGTGGAGCGACGGGTTCTGCGACGAGAGCAGCGACGTCGCCGTCGCCTCTCGCACGACCTGGTGCAGGGCCTCCGAGGTCGAGGGCGTCGTCACCCCGTCGCCTGCGTAGACGGCGGTGATCGAGTGCGCCCCCACGGAGAGGGATGACGTCGTGAAGGTCGCCGACCCGGTCTCGTCGGTGGCCCCGGTGCCGAGCAGCTCAGCGCCGTCGTAGAACGCCACCGTCCCGCCTGCCTCGGGCGCAGGGGACACGGAGGCGGCGAAGGTGACGGCGTCGGGCGCCGTGGCCGGGTTGGCGGACGAGCCGATCGAGGTGCGTGTCGGCTGGCGGACGACCTGGGTGACGACCGGCGACGTCGAGCCGGCCATCGTCTCGCTCCCGTCATAGGTGGCCCTCACGTCGTGGGAGCCCACTGGCAACGACGAGGTCGTGAACGTCGCCGTCCCAGCCTCGTCGGCGGACCCGGTCCCCAGCTCGACCGCACCCTCGACGAAGCGGACGGTCTCACCGGGCGCCGGCGCCGGCGAGACCGATGCCGTGAAGGTCACCGGCTCGCCGGCATCGGAGGGGTTGGAGGACGACACCAGAGCCGTTCCCGTGGCATGCCGCACCACCTGATCCAGGGCTGGTGCGGTGGAGCCGGCCAGCGAGGCGTTGCCGCCGTACGCGGCGGTGATCACGTGCGAGCCGGCGGGCAGCGATGAGGTCGTCAGCGTCGCCGCTCCGGACGCATCGGTGGCCCCCGTCCCGAGGTCGGTGCCGTCGTCGAAGAACCGGACGGTCTCGCCGGGCGCCGGGGCCGGCGACACCGAGGCCGTGAAGGTGATGGCCTCGTCGGCGGACGCCGGGTTCGTCGACGACGTCAGTGCGGTCGACGTGGGTTGCTTCTGCCCGACCACGGACACGTCGTCGACCTGCATCCACGTGTCGCCGCTCGGCGTGGTCCCGGCGAAGACCTGGAGGCTGGTGTGCGGACCTGAGCTCACAGTGGTGCTCAGCAGCGTGTACGCACCGAGCGCTCCGAAGGTCCGCTGCCCGAGGACGGTGCCGTCAGCGGCGCGCAGCCCGAAGGCGCCGGCGCTGTTGTTGGCGGAGGTGCGCACCCACGCACGGATCGCGTAGGTCGAGTGGGGGCGCACGGCGATGGTCTGATGGATGTCGTTCCACCCGGAGGTGTTGCGCACCCAGCCGTTGTTGGCGCCCGAGCGGGCCAGGCCGGCGCCACGGTCCACACCGCAGGTCCTGGTGCACGCCCACGGCGCGTTCGTCGCCGCCTCGAAGCCGGGGTTGGCGACGGCTTCGACACCGAGGGACGGCGGCGGTGGCGGCGGAGGGGGCGGTGGCGCGTCGAGCGACGCCATGATCCTCGGCAGCGCGTCCTTGAGCGCGAAGTTCCAGCACCCGAAGTTGTGCCCACCGTCGCAGCCGTAGGGGGCAGACGGCCCCGGCCGGCCGTACATCCAGTAGAAGTGGGGCACTCCTGCGGCGTCGAGCGCCTCGTGCATGCGCTCGGTGGCCTGCATCACGGTCCCCTCGAGCTGATCGAAGGGGTTGTTGCCCGAACCGGCGTAGAGCCCGACACCGACGCCGCGCAGGTTCTCGGCACGGATGATCGGGTTGAGCTGCGTGAAGCCCCCGTCGAGCGGCGGGAACGGGTTCCCAAACGGGCTGTCGAACCGGTACCCGTTCCGCGTCGCCTCCTCGCCGATGGTGCCGCGGATCCTCGGGTCGTCGAGGTCGAGGGCGCCCGAGAAGCTGGCGGCGTAGGCGAAGAGGTCGGGCCGATCCTGGGCGTAGCGGATGGCGCCGAAGCCGCCCATGGACAGGCCGGCGATGGCCCGCCCCTGCTTGGTGGCGACCGTGCGGAGGTTGTCGTCGACCCAGGCGATCAGCTGCGAGAGGTGGAAGCGGGGCCAGTCCTGGGCACCGCGGGACTGGTCGACCCAGTTGGTGTACCAGCCGACCTTGCCGCCGTCGGGCATCACGGTGATGAGCTGGGCATCGCGCGTGATGGTCTCGGTGTCGCCGCCACCGGTCGTCCACTGCGCCGAGCTCCCGCCGGCGCCGCCGTGAAGGAGGTACAGCACGGGGAACCGCTCGGTCGGCTGGTCGAAGTAGCTCACGGGCAGGGTCACGCGCACACGGTGCGGGCCGTTCACGGCGTTGGCGGCCACCGCCGAGGTCGAGATGTCGACCTCCAGCGTCCGTGTCGACACCCACCGCCAACCGCTCACCGTGATGCCGTGGCCCGACACCACGTGGGGTGCCTCGGCGGAGACCGGGACCAGGCCCGTCCCGCTCCCTACCAGCAGCGTCACGACGAACGCGGCGAACCATCCCCCCAACCGTCGGCCCATCGCGGCACCGTAGCACTCTACGAACAGTGTTGTCTATTGATCGGCTAGGCTGGGCGCGTGAGCGACACGATCCACGCCCGGCTGCCGAAGGGCCGCCACAACCTGACCCGGCGCCAGGTCACCGATGCCCAGCGGCTCCGCCTCGCCGTGGGCATGGCCGAAGCGATGTTCGAGCACGGCTACGTGAAGACCTCGGTGGCCGAGATCATCCGGCGGGCGGGCGTGTCGCGCGAGACCTTCTACCAGCTCTACGACGACAAGCTCGCCTGCTTCCTCGACGCCCTCGACCTGGTCGACGCCGTCCTGACCGAGCGCCTGGCCAGCGGACCGGGCCGCTCGGGCGCCGGCGTCGAGCGGGCCGAGCGGGCCATGGCCCAGTACCTGGAGACGATCATCGCCAGCCCCGCCTTCGCTCGGCTGTACCTCGTCGAGGTCCACGCCGCCGGTGCTGTGGCGATGGAGCGGCGCGCCGACCTCCAGGCCTCCGTCGTCGACGGCCTGGCCCGGCTCCTCGGCGCTCGAACGCCGGCCGGTCGCTTCGCCTGCCAGGCCTACGTGGCGGCGGTCTCCTCTCTCGTGACCGTGCCGCTTGCCACCGGCGACCTCGAGGCGCTCGCCGCCCTCCGCCAGCCGCTGATCGACCATCTTCGGTCGCTCGTCGAGCACGGCGTGATCGCCGCGCCGCTCGTTGAGGGTGGGGGCTGACGGGCTGGGCCATGGTGCCACTCGTTGGCCGAGCTCCCGCCCGAGCTACTGCCCCCCTCCGGTCGAGGGGGGCAGCACCTCACCCGGCGTCCTCGTCCTGCTGCTGGCGCTCCGCCTCGGCCAGGGCATGGCGCTCGGCCGCGTCGGCGCTCACGGTCGCCGAGGGGGCCGGGGTGTGCTCGGCCCACCGGCTGATGGCGTCGGGGCTCATGGCCGGACGAACCGGGGTGTGCTCGGCCCACCGGCTGATGGCGTCGGGGCTCATGGCCGGACGGGCTGGGGCGGCCACCGTGGCCGCAGGCACGACGGCAGGGCCATCGTCGTCCGAGGCAACCGAGGCCGCCCCCCAGCCGAGGGCGAGGGCGGCGGCCACACCGCCGACGGACAGGGCGGCCCTGCGGACGACCCTTCGGCGGGCGACAGGCGCCTCTGACGGGTGGGTGGAGCTGGTCGGGATGGTGTTGGTGGTGTTGGTGGTGTTGGTCATGGCCCCGGTGTCCCACGGCCCGGTATCGGACCGGCGGCGCCCCGGTATCAGCCCGGTATCAGCACGATTGACACCCAGGTCACGGCCACGAACACTCCTCTCATGCGGGTCGGGATCCTTGGACCACTGGTCGTAGACGGCGCCAACGGGTCGCTCAGCCCCCGGGATCGTGTGGTCCTGGCCGTCCTCGTGCTGCAGGGCGGCCAGGTGGTCAGCACCGAGCGGCTCGCCGATGCGCTCTGGGGCGACGACCCGCCGGCGTCGGCCGCCAAGGTCGTGCAGGGTTGCGTCGTCCGGCTCCGCAAGGTGCTCGGCCCCGCAGCGATCGAGACGCACCCCACCGGGTATCGCCTCGTGCTGGGCGCCGACGACGTCGACCTGCACCGGTTCGAGCGCCTGGTCGGCCGAGCCCGTGAGCAGCTGGCCCTGCAGGCCCCGGACCGGGCCCTCCAGACCGCCGGCGAAGCGCTCGCCCTGTGGCGGGGCCGACCCTTCGACGACGTCGAGGGCTGGGATGACGCCCGCATCGAGGCCGCTCGCATCGAGGAGCTGCGCCACGAGGCGGAGGAGCTCCGCATCGACGCTGCCCTGCGTGCCGGTCGCCATCGGGAGGTGCTGGCCGCCGCCCGGGGCATGGTGGACGCCGCACCGACTCGGGAGCGGCGGTGGGAGCTGCTGGCGCTGGCGCAGTACCGATCCGGCAGCCAGGCCGACTCCCTCCGAACGCTGCAGGAGGCGCGTCGCCGGCTGGCGCTCGATCTCGGGCTCGATCCGGGGCCCGGCCTCGTGGAGCTCGAGCAGGCCATCCTTCGCCACGACGAGGACCTCCAAGGCCCCTCGATCCCGGGTGTGGTCGCCGACTCGTGCCCGTGGCCCGGGCTGCTCGCCTACTCGACCGACGACGTCGAGGGCTTTGCCGGCCGCGAGCGGGAGATCGACGCGTGCCTCGCCCGGCTGGAGACCGAGGGGGTGCTCGTGGTGGTCGGGCCCTCAGGCGGCGGGAAGTCCTCCCTCATCCGGGCTGGGGTCGCCGGGAGGCTGACCCAGAACGGCACCCGCGTGACCGTCATCACCCCCGGTACCGCCCCCCTCGATGCCCTGACCCGTCGTGGATCCATCGGTGACAGCGTGCTGGTCGTCGACCAGTGCGAAGAGGTCGTGACCGTCTGCGATGACCCCCAGCAGCGCGACGGATTCTTCGACGCGCTCGTGGAGCACGCCGAGTGGAGCGGTGGAGCGGGCCTCGTGGTCGCGCTGCGGGCTGACCGCCTGGGCGACCTCAGCGCGCACCCCGGCTTCGCCCGCCTCGTGGAACGGGGTCTGTACCTCCTCACCCCGATGGACGAGGGGGCCCTTCGGGAGGCGATCGAGAGCCCGGCACGCGCCGCCGGGCTCCTCCTCGAGCCGGGCCTGGTCGACCTCGTGGTGCGCGATGTGCTGGACGAACCGGGCGCCCTCCCGCTCATGTCCCACGCCCTGACCCAGACGTGGGCTCGTCGGGAGGGGCGCACCCTCACCGTGGCCAGCTACACGGAGACCGGAGGGATCCGGGGCGCCGTCGCCCAGTCGGCGGAGGCGGTGTTCAGCGAGATCGACGACGCCGCCCGGTCGAAGCTGCGGACGCTCCTCCTCCGCCTCGTCACCCCGGTGGAGGACGGGGCTCCGGCGCGGGTTCGGCTGCCACGGCGGACGATTGCCGACGATCCCGACCACCTGCGCCTCGTCGAGCGGCTCGTGGCCTCCCGGCTCCTCACCACCGACGACGAGTGGGTCGAGCTGGCCCACGAGGCCCTCGCGCGCGCGTGGCCGCGCTTCCGCGACTGGCTCGACGAGGACATCGAGGGCCTGCGCATCCTCCGCCACCTGAGCGCCACCGCCGAGGGGTGGGACTCCCTGGGTCGTCCCGACAGCGAGCTGTACCGAGGTGAGCGGCTGGCCGGGGCCCTGGCGTGGCAGGAGCGAGCGGAACCGGACCTCACGGCGACCGAGGCCGCGTTCCTCGATGCGTCGGTCGAGCACCAGCGAGCCCAGCTCCGCGCCGCGGAGGTCCAGGTCGAGGCGGAGCGCCGGACCGTGCGCCGCCTGCGACGCCTCATCGCCGGTGTCGCGGTGCTCGCCGTGGCGGCCCTCGTCGCCACTGCCGTCGCCGTTCGCCAGCGCGACGCGGCCGACGAGCAGGCCACCGTGGCGCAGGCTCGCCGGCTGGCGGCCCAGGCGCTCGAGACGAAGCGCTACGACCACTCCTTGCTCCTCGCCCTCGAGGCCGTTCGTCGTTGGGACAGCGCAGAGACCGAAGGCGCGCTGCTCACCGCCATCGGGCGCAGCCCCAGGGTCGAGGCCGTGCTCCCCACCGGCGGGGCGGTGGCCAGCGAGCTCGCCGTGTCCTCCGACGGAGCGCATCTCGCCGTCGCCGACGACGCCGGCGCCGTACGGGTCTATGACCTCACCACGCGAAAGGAGATCGGTCACCTGGCCCACCCTTCCGGCGGCGCCTACTTCGCACCCTCGTTCAGCCCCGACGCGTCGCAGCTGGCAGTGGCGAGCCTCACCGGTGATTGCTTCTTCCACGCCTGTGGCGGAAAGAGCGTCACGATCGAGGTGTTCGCCGCCGACGACCTCGACGCCACGCCGACCGGGTACAGCGGGATGCTGCCGCCCACCACCCACGTGGCGTGGTCCGACGACGGCCGCTACCTCGTGGGCTCGGGGCCCTTCTTCCACTTCGGGCACACGGACTCGATCGGGGTGTGGCGGGTCGACGAGCCGGCCGCCCCCATCCACCTCCTCAAGCCCCGCTACATCGGCTCGGACGTGCGTCCGATCCCCACGCCGTTCTCACCCTCGTGGGTCGCCTTCTCGCCCGATGGCGACACCCTCTACGCCAGCGGCTCTGGTCCGGTGACCGCGCTCGACCTGACGAGCGGAAAGGCCGACGCGATCTACGACGGGTTGGGCGCGCTCGCGCTCAGCCCGGACGGCTCCCTGTTGGCGTTGCGTGCGGCATCGAACGAGGTGCGGCTCGTGGACACCGCCACGGGTGCCACGGTGGCAAAGCTCTCCGGCCACGACGCCATGATCACGGGGGCGGCCTTCACGGCGGATGGGTCCCGGCTCGCGACGGCGAGCAACGACGAGAGCGTCTCCGTGTGGGACGTCGAGGCCGGCACGCGGCTCCTGGACCTCCGTGGTCACGCCGGCGCCATCCTCGACGTGACGTTCGATGACTCCGGCGCCCGGCTCTTCAGCAGCGCCACCGACCGGTCGGTCATCGAGTGGGATCTCGACGACCCGTCCACCCTGGCGCCGTCCCTCGCCGGAGCGAGGATCTCCGACACGGGGGCCAAGAGCGTCCAGGTGAGCCCGGATGGAGAGACCCTCGCGCTGGTGTACGAGGAGGAAGGGGTGACGCTGCTGGGGAGCAGCACCGGCGACGTGCGAACCTTCGAGAACGAGGACGAGCGCTCCTTCGGCGGGGCCGCCTTCAGCCCCGACAGCCGCACGTTCGTGACGGTCGACTACACCAGCCGCACCCGGCTCTGGCGGGTCAGCGACGGCGAGCTCGTGGCCGAGGACTTCCCGCGCGACCCGGTGGGCAGCTACGGCGCCGTGGCGTTCAGCCCCGACGGCGCCACCGTCCTGCGAGCCGACGCGGACGGCGCGGTGGTCGAGCTCGACAGCGAGACGCTGAAGCCGACCGGTCGCGAGCTCGACCTCGACATCGAGGCTGAGCCCGAGACGCTCACCGCTGGCGCCGGTGGTCGCGTGGCCGCCACCTACTCGCCGCGCGGTGCGGGCGGTGAGACCAGGATCGTGTTCGCCGACATGGACGCGCTGCGAGTCGAGCGGGAAGTTCGGGTCGGCAGCATCCGCCTCCTGGGTGCCTTCAACGAGGACGGCACCCGGTTCGGCTACGGCGGCGCCGATGGGCGGGTGGGCGTCGTCGACGTCGCCAGCGGAGCGGTGTCGGGACGCGCCGACCCGGTCCACATCGGGCTGGTCTCCTCGGTGGCGTTCTCGCCTGATGGCACCACCTTGACGAGCATCGGCTTCGACGGCGTGCTGGTCCTGTCCGATGCCGCGGACGCGCGCTCACAGGCACAGCTCGTGCCTGGCCCGGTGGGCAGCACCGCTGGGCTCCGATTCGCACCTGACGGGCACACCCTCCTCCTTGGCTACTGGGACGGGACCGTGCTCTCCTTCGACGCCGACCCCGCCACCTGGGTGGCGCACGCCTGTGCGGTCGCCGGGCGCGACCTCACCGATGACGAGTGGCGCGACGCCTTCGGTGACGAAGAGCGGCGTCCGACCTGCAGCTAGGAGGGGACCGGGGCCTGCTGACGGCTGACGTCTAGCGATGCTCGAGGATCGCCTTGAGCCTCGCCAGGTCCTTCTTGTTGGCTCGCCGCATCGCTGTGGCCATGAACGGCACGGTGAGGCGGGAGAACCCCGATGGCTGGCCGCAGTTGCGCAGCGTCATGTGGGTGCCGCCGCGATCGGTTGGCTGCCAGGTGTAGGTGGTCTCCATCGGGAACGGGCCCTCGGCGGTGCGCATCACGAGCCGCTCCTGAGGGACGACCTCGACGAGCTCGTACGTGTAGGCGAGGCGGCGGCCGAGGAAGCGGGCCACGAACGCCACCGAGGCGCCGACCGCCACCGCCGGATCGGTCGCCCATTCCACCGAGTCGATGTTGGCGTACCACTCGGGCGCGTTGTCCGGATCGGCGGCGTAGGCCGAGACATCGGCGACCGAGCGGTCGATGTCGATCTCGGTGCGCACGTCGACGGTCACGCGCCGCCCTCCTCGGCCGGCTTCCCCGGTGGCGTGGCGAGGTCGACGCGGAGGATCCGTGGCTGGTCGCCGAAGGTGCGCAGACCCGACCTCGCGTACCGGCTGAACCCCTCGACCAGCTCAGGGGTGACCTCGACCAGCTCGGCCGTGCCGTCGAGCCACCGGCCTCGGCGCTTGACCCGCACGGCGGGGAGGGCACGGATGTTGTGCGCGAACCCCGAGGCGTCTCCGTGGACGGCGATCAGTCGCAGGGCGCCGTCTCGGATCGGGCCGTTGGCGAAGGGGGTGAACCGGCGCTGGCCGCTGCGCCTCCCCGTGGTCTCCAGGAGGACCCACCATGGCGCGTACCCGGCCAGCGGACGCGTGATGGGGTTGAGCACCTTCCACAGCTTGCGGGCGGACCCGCGTGTGGGGGTCACCGTGCAGCCCGCCAGCGGAACGACCAGCATCGGGCCACGGCCATCACCGGAGCATATTCGCCCGGCGCTCGCGCGAAGCCGTCCTCGACGGCGGGAGCTCAGCCCGACGGTCGGCGCCGGGCGGCGGGGAGGAGCTGGGCGCAGGCGGTGTCACCGAGCCAGGCCTCGAACTGCTCGGGTGTCCAGCCTCGCTGGCCCACGAGGAGCAGCCACAGGTCGGGATGGTTGAGCGTCCAGAGCAGGTCGGCGGCGCGACGCGCGTCGAGGTGCGGTGCAAGGTCGTGGGTGCGGTCGAGGCTCTCCACGATGGCCAGCTGGTTGGCGTAGAAGTCCGACTGGATGAGCTCCCACAGCTCGCGGCCATCGGCATCGCTCGGTGCCGCATCGCGGATGACGCGGAGGAGCGCGCCGATGCGCTGCTTGACGACGCAGGCGTTGGCGGCGAGGAGCCGCAGCTTGCGCTCCGGATCGCGCTCTTCGAGCACCTCGACGTACCACGGCCGGACCGCCACCGGTTCGTCGGACTCGTCGCCCTTGAGGGCTCGGTCCCACACGGCGCGCAGCAGCCGCCCCTTGGTGTCGAACGCGAGATAGACGGTCTTCAGGGACACGGCCGCCTCGCTCGCGATGGTGTCCATGGTCGTGCCGGGGAAGCCGTCACGCTCGAAGCGCCGCTGGGCGCCGTCGAGGATCGCCCGCCGGGTCTCCGCGGCCTGCTGCTCGCGGCGTGGCGAGCGGTAGGTCCGCTTCTTCTTGACAGGCTCGCCCATTTCATTACTCTACTGAAGAGTCCATTACAGCAAGCATGTATCCAATAGTGGCCAAGCGAAGGAGGGCGAGCATGGCAAACCAGACGACGCCCGCTCGGACCCAGCAAGAGGTGTGGAACGACCTGGTCGGCGAGGCGTGGGTGCGCCACCAGAGCCTCCACGATCAGCAGGCCGCCCCCTTTGGTGCCGCAGCCAGGCAGGCCCTCGGGGCCCTCGATGGAGCTGACGTGCTGGATGTCGGGTGCGGCACGGGGGCGACGACCTTCGAGCTCGTCACCGGGGGAGCCGGCAGCGTGCTCGGCGTGGACCTCAGCGTGCGCATGATCACCGCGGCCCGAGCGGCGAACGGCCAGGGCGATGCGCGCTTCGAGGTCGGCGACGTCCTCGAGCTGGACCGTCCGTCGTCCTTCGACCTGATCTTCTCCCGCTTCGGGGTCATGTTCTTCACCGACCCCGCTCCCGCGTTCGCCCACCTCAGAGCTCTGGGTCGTCCAGACGCACGACTCGCCTTCTGCAGCTGGGCCCCGCCGGCTGACAACCAGTGGATGCTCGTGCCCGTGATGGCGACCACCCCTGTGTTGGGCCCGCCGACCTTGGCGGGGCCGGGCGAGCCAGGACCCTTCTCCCTCGCATCACCGCAGGCGATCGCTGATGTCCTCGGCCAAGCCGGGTGGAACGACGTCCTCATCGACGAGCTCAGCATCGTCCAGGCGCATCCGGCCGGCGACGCCTCCGCGGTAGCTCGCGTGGTCGTCGAGTTCAGCCCGCCGATCGTGGAAGGCCTGCTACGGCACCCCGGACGACGCGAGGCCGCGCTCGACGCCATCACAGAAGCGCTCCGTCCGTTCGAACGCGACGGCGTCGTCCACCTCCAGGCCAGTGCTCACATCGTCGCCGCTCGGGCCTGAGCACTCCGGCAACCAGACTCGAGGCGCCGGAGCACCACCCGGCAGGTGATCAGACGGCGGTTGAGTCCGCAGCGTCGAGCAGGTCAGAAGCGAGCACGGTCTCGAGGATGACGGCGCTGGGCGAACCGACGAGGGCCGGGGCGTTCGCGGGCACGGCCCAGATGCTCGTCTGGAGGAAGTCGAGAAACGCCTCCGCGTGTTCGAGGGTGTCGAAGTCGAGGTCGACGATGATGCGGTGGGGGTCATCAACCGGTTGGCGGACCACCTCCTGGGTCACCCCGGCTTGGCGGCGGACCTCGCCCAGGGGATCGAAGGCGCCTCGCCACACGGTGAGGTCGCTGATGGCATGGTCGATGTGGAGTGTCGGCATGGGGGCAACGTACGAAGCGAGGGCGGCGTTGCCCATCCCAGGTTCCTGGGGTTTCGTGCAGGCCGGGGCTCGACCTCACCCGCCGGTCAGGCGGGCCAGGAGGGTGCGACGGTTCCGGGTTCCCGTCTTACCGAAGACAGACTTGAGGTGGTCCTGGACCGTGTGCTCCGACACGAACAGCGCGGCGGCGATCGTGCGGGTGTCGGCTCCCTCCGCGAGCCGCTCCACGACGTCGATCTCGCGTGGCGTCAGGCCGTGGGCGCGCACGTACAGCGACCGGCGCTCGGCGGGGGCACTGGCCGTGATCGTGACGGCGATGTCGCGCCCGAGAGGAGCCCCGTCGTCGATGCGGGCAGCGCGGAACGTCAACCAGGTGCCTCCCGCCGGTCGAACGCGGGCGATCGGGGGGTGGTCGAAGCACCCGGCTTCCGCGCCGAGCAAGGCGGCGCCGACGTGGAAGGCGCCGGCGGGGACGGGCGCCCGATCGGCGGCCGTCGGCAACAGCGCCCGGAGGTACCCGTCGGTCTCCGGGGTCTGGCCGAGCACCTCGAGGCCGGCCGACAGGAACAGCACCGCCGGCCCTGCAGCCCCCGCGCTGTTCACGGGGTCCTCGAACGCCTGCGCCTGGCACCGCCGAAGGGCACCCGTCATCACATCGACGTCCTCAGCGAGCAGGCCCAGCTCACGGTCGGAGAACGGTGCATCGGCGGCCATGCGCCACAGGTCCAGGAACCCCCAGCAGCCGTGACCATCGCGGAAGACGAGCGAGGCCACGTCACCGATGCCGCCCCCGGTGAGCACCTCTCGGTGTAGGCGGCTCTGGTCTCGCCGCCCGCCGGTAGCGCGATCGAGCGAGTCGACGGGTGCGGACATGGTGTCCCATCGGTTCAACGGCGTCAGGTACCGACGGTGGATGAGCCCGGGCAGCCCGTTTGCCAGTCGCTCGGGCACCGTGGCCAAGGGAGCGGTGGCCACCTCGGACTCGGGATCGATCAGGACCCAGACGTGGAACGCGAACGGCACCAGCGACCGTAGGTCCTCGAGCAGCTCGGTTCGCAGCGACCGTTCATCGAGCGAGAGGTCCTGGCATCTGCGTCGCACCACCCCGGTCACGCCGAAGGTCTACGCCGCTGTCCGCCCCCGGACAATCGCCGATCTGCCGAGCTGGGATCCGTCAGCTCGGTGGGAGGTGGGGTGGGAACCCGAACCGCTCGAAGCACTCGGTGTCGAGGAAGGCGTGGAGCCCGGCGATGCGGTCGCCGCGCAGCTCGAGCACTTGGAGCCCCCAGGGCGCGTGCCCACCCGCAAGATCCACCCGGTACTGCGCGAACGCAGGGCAGCCGTTCGCCTGGCCGGCCAGCAGCCGCGAGCCTGCACACTCGGCACCGGGGCCGGTGTACCAGGTGAGGACGTCGTCCCGGCCCTGAAGCCACATGGCATAGGGCGGCATGGTCTGGATGGCGTCCTCGTGCAGCAGCCGGGCGAGGGCGTCCATGTCGTAGCGCTCGAAGGCATCCACGTACCGGACGAGGAGCGCCTCCTGGCCCGGGGTGAGCGGACCCGAGGGCTCGGCGGTCGGCGCGGACGCCAAGGTGGCGCGGGCCCGCTGGAGGGCGCTGTTGATCGCAGGCACAGACGTGTCGAGCAGCTCGGCGACCTCGCGCGCCGACCAGGCCAGCACCTCGCAGAGGACGAGCGCGGCACGCTGCCGTGCGGGCAGGTGCTGGAGCGCGGAGACGAAGGCGAGCCGGATGGTGTCGCGGGAGGCGGCGACCTGAGCGGGGTCGCCGCCGAGATCGATCACCCGCTCGTCGGCGATCGGGGTGATCCACCGGTCCTCAGGGAGCACGTCGCGGAGGTGCACGGGATCGGGTGGGCGAACGGGGCCCAGGTCGACCGGCCGCGCCCGGCGCTGCGGGCTGCGGCTCATGTCGATGCACACGTTCGACGCGATGCGGAACAGCCACGTGCGCAGGCTGCTGCGGCCCTCGAACCGATCGGCGGCCTGCCAGGCCTTGAGGAAGGTCTCCTGGACGGCGTCCTCGGCCTCGGCCCCGGAGCCGAGCATCCGGTAGCAGAAGCCGGTGAGGTCTCGGCGGTGCTGATCGAGCTGCTCGGCGAGCGGGGTCGGTGAGGCGACGGTCACGGCCGTCATGGTAGATCCCGTCGCTCGGGGGCTCGTTCGAGCAGCACGCTCGACACCGGCGAGCTCGCAGAGCTCGCGAAGCTGCGGATCGACGTCGATGTCGACGACCCGGCAGCCGAGCCGGCGGGCGGCCATGGCGAGGCGGCACAGCTCGTCGACTGCTTCGAGATCCGGGCGTGCCGGGGCCCCCACGGCGGTCACCCGTCAGCCGCAGCTCGAATGGCAGCGATGTCGAGCTTGACCATGCCGAGCATGGCCCGGATGGCTCGGTCGGCCCGTTCGGGGTCGGGGTCCCCGAGCACGCCACCGAGGTCGGCCGGGCACACCTGCCACGACAACCCGTAGCGGTCTTTCAGCCAGCCGCACTGAACCTCCTCGCCACCGTCCCGGAGGGCGTCCCAGTAGCGATCGACCTCGGCCTGGTCGGTGCAGTCGACGAGCAGCGACACGGCCTCGGTGAAGGGGAACTGCGGGCCGCCGTTGATGGCCGTGAAGCGCTGCCCGTCGAGCGTGAAGTCGACGGTCAGCACCGTGCCGGGCTCTCCGGGGCCGGCGTCGGTGTAGTGGGTCACGTTCGTCACCTCGGAGCCCGGGAAGATGCTGCAGTAGAACTCGGCGGCTTCGAGCGCCTCGGTGTCGAACCACAGGTTCGGGACGATGCGAGGCATGGTCAGCCTTCGCTCGCTTCGACGTTGACCATCCACGAGGTGCCGAAGCGGTCGGCGCACGAGCCGAACAGCGGCGACCAGAACGTCTCCGCCAGCGGCATGTAGATCTCGCCGGCGTCAGCCAACGACTCGAAGACCCGCTTGGCCTCCTTGGCGTCGGTCAGGGTGAGGTTCACCGCCATGCCCTTCATCCCGCTGCCATCGCCGGTGGGATCGTCAGACGCCATGAGCAGGTCGCCGTCGCCAAAGGTCAGGGCCGCGTGGATGACCATGTCGGGGTTGGGCGGCCCGGGCGGTGGCTCCTCGCCCGGGGGCATGTCGGCGGCCGTCATGATCTCGAGGTCACCGCCGAGGATCTCGTGGTACCGGGTCATGGCCTCACGGCAGGTGCCGGTGAAGAACAGGTAGGGGTGCAGGGACAACGTGGGCTCCTTCGGGTTGGGCTGACGGTCAACCACTTGGACGGACCCAACGCTAGGAACTCATCGGCCCTCTGTGCGGTGCGGTTCGGGCGGGCTGGTCGCCACTTGTGTTGTATACCCCCGGGGGTATCGGTAGGGTACGTCGTCATGGAGCTTCCGGAGGAGACGGTTGCCGACGTGACCCGCCGACTGCGAAGGATCGAAGGCCAGGTTCGTGGCTTGCAGCAGATGCTGGCCGACGCCCGTGACTGCCGTGAGATCGTGACGCAGCTGTCGGCGGCGAACAAGGCGCTCGAGCAGGCTGGCTTCGCCATCGTGGCAGCTGGCCTGACCTGGTGCCTCGAGGACCCGGAGCGCTCCGCCGCCGAGGGCTACGAGCTGGCCGACGTCCAGAAGATGTTCACCAAGCTGGCCTGATCATCGGCGGACCACCGCCCATGCCGTCCCGTCGCGCCTCAGGTGCGGCCCGCCCCCCGCCCGTCGCGTTCCGACCTGAAACGAGTGCCATGTCCGTCCTCGATCGACAAACACCCCCTGCCGCCGGAGCCGCCCCTCGCGCCGATGGCCTTCTGGCCCGAATCGGCAGAGCGGCCGCCACCCGACCTCGCCGCACGCTGGCCGTCTGGGCCCTCGTGGTCCTTGCCGCGGCGCCGTTGGCGGTCACGCTCACAGGCGCTCTGTCGGGCGCAGGCTGGGAGGCGCAGGGATCCGATGCCCAGGCAGTGCGGGACGAGCTGCGCCGCGACTTCCCGCAGCTAGGGGCCGAGGCAGCGATCGTCGCCTACCGCCAAGATCTCCCCATCGCGGATGACCCCTCGGGTCTCCGGCTGCTCGTCGATGCATTGATGGGGAGCCCTGGTACGGACACGGTCGTCGACCCGTTGGCCGCGCCGGTGGAGGCCGGGCTCATCAGCGGTGATGGTCGAGTGGCGCTGGTACCAGTCTCGCTCGCTGCCGCCGAGGACGCGGAGCTGCCAGAAGCGGCGGGGGAGCTGATGTCGACCGTGGCGGCGATCCCACTGCCCGACGGAGCCGAGGCCGACGCCACCGGAGAGTGGGCCGTCTGGCACGACTTCAACGAGAGCAACGAAGAGGCCCTGCACAAGGCCGAGCTGCTCTCCGGACTCCCGACCGTCATCCTCCTCTTCATCGCCTTCGGCTCCGCCACCGCCGCCGGGCTCCCACTGCTGCTCGCCATCGCCGGCATCGCGGTGGGGTTCGCGGTGCTGAACCTGGCCACGGGCATCACGCCGCTGTCGGTGTGGTCGATGAACTTCTCCATGATGATCGGCCTTGCCGTCGGCATCGACTACAGCCTGTTCATCGTGTCCCGCTACCGGGAGGAGCGCAGCGACGGCCGCGACGCGCTCGACGCGGTGGCCACCACCCTCTCCACCGCTGGCAAGGCTGTCTTCCTCTCCGCCTTCACGGTCGTGCTGTCCCTCGCTGCGATCTTCGTGGTCCCCGTCATGGTGTTCCGGGCCATGGCCCTCGGCATGATCCTGTCGGTCGTCGCCACCGCCGCAGCGTCCCTGACGCTGCTGCCGGCGGTCCTCGTCGCCCTGGGGGACCGGGTGCTGGTGACCCGCGGCAGCCAGAACCCAGACCGCGCCGCAGAGACCCGATGGGCTCGCTGGACCGTCGCCGCCATGCGCCGTCCCGGTGCCACCCTCGCCGCCGGCATCGGCCTGCTGCTCCTGCTTGCGGCACCGGCACTCGGGATGCGCCTCGGCATGCCTGCTGCGGGCGTGGTCGACCGTGGCGAGCAGAGCCGTGATGGCTACGACGCCGTCGTGGATGCCTTCGGACCGGGCGCCCCCGCTCCTCTGTTCGTATCGGTCCCGGCCCTGGAGGCCCAACGGGTCGTGAGCATCGCCGCTGACGATCCTGGCGTGGTGGCCGCAGCGGTGGTCACCGGTCCGGCCCCATCAGGCCGCACCGTGGTTCGCGTCTCTCCGTCGACCTCCGTCGACTCGGAGGAGACCTCGAGGCTGGTGCACCGACTCCGCTCGCAGCTGGACGACGAGGTTCCCGACGCCCGCCTGGGCGGTGCGGGCAGCCAGAACACCGACCTGACCGCCGCGCTGACCAGCAGCGCCCCGGCGGCGATCGCCTTGATCATGGCCGTGGCGTTCCTGCTGCTCCTGGTGGTGTTCCGCAGCCCGCTCATCGCCGTGACGTCGATCGTGTTCAACCTCATCGGCGTCGCCGCCAGCTTCGGGTTCGCAACCCTGGTGTTCCAGCACGGCTACGGGGCGTCACTCCTAGGGATCGAGCACCAGGGCTTCGTAAATGCCTGGGCGCCGCTGTTCTTCTTCGCCCTGCTCTTCGGCTTGTCGATGGACTACCAGCTGTTTCTCCTTGCGGCCATCAAGGAGCGTCATGACCTCACCGGCGACGCCCGGCTGGCGGTGCGCGAGGGGGTCGTTCGCACCGGAAGGCCGATCACCAACGCAGCGCTGATCATGATCGTGGTCTTCGTTGCCTTTGGCGTCACCGGTCCGATCCCGCCCACCGAGCTCGGAGTCACCCTCGCCCTCGCCGTCCTGCTCGATGCCACGGTCATCCGCATGATGCTCGTCCCATCCCTGCTCGGCATGCTCGGGGAACGGGCCTGGGCGCTCCCAGCGTGGCTCGACCGTCGCCTTCCAAGAGTGTCGTTCGACCACTGATCGGAGCGAGAGCGCTGCGACAGTCAGTGCGGCCGCTCAGGGCACAACGGGCCCACGGCGCCAGACGAGGCGACGCAACGGGATGCCGATGTCGCTGCCGCGCCAGGACCGGGCCATCTGCATCGCCCGATCGCGCTGCGCCTCGGGTGTTCCAGGCAGGTAGAGCGAGCGCACGAGAAGCTCGGCCGCATCCCCGCCGGTCGGGTAGGCAAACCGGCGGCGCTCATCGCTGTGGAGACGGAGACCATGAGCGGCGAACAGACGGGCCGGGTCCTCGAGCTCCACTCGGTTCGGGTAGTCGAGGCGCCGGCGACGGACGGCGGCCAACAGGCGGAGGTACCGCAGTCGGTCGAGAAGGGTGAGCGGTGCTTCACCGGGCACCAGCGCCACCAGAGCGCCGCCAGGGCGCAGCACCCTCGCCACCTCCGCCACCAGTGGCTCCAGCGGCTCGATGATCATCAAGGCCATCGAGCACAGCACCGCGTCGATCGTCTGGCTGCGGATCGGGATGGCCCCTGCGTCGCCCGCGATGAGCGGCCCGCCGAGGGTGGCAGCCCGGCGCAGCTCGGCCCGCGATCGGTCGAGGCCCACCCACCTGGCGTCGACCAGCGCCTCGCGCAACGGGCCACTGCCGCAGGCGAGGTCAAGGAGCACCTCCTCGCGCCCGGGCTGGCGCGGTGTGGCGTCGGCGAGCCACCGGTACGGGGTAGCGCCGTCGTCGTGGGCCTGGCGCAGGACGTCCTCCGTGATGCCCGGATGCACCTCGTGGAACTCATCCAGGTAGGCAGCCCACGGCTCGTCGTTGGTCATGGGTGACAGGTCGGCGTCGGGGGCATCAGCCACGAATCCTGCCCGCGGCGAACGGCCAGCGTGGGTTGAGCCCGGGACGGGATGGGCTCTGGCAGCTCAGGAGCCGAGGCGCCCGAGGCCGTCGTAGGCGGCGTACTTGTAGGCCTCGCTCAGGGTCGGCACGTTGAACGTCGCCTGGATGAAGTACTCCACCGTTCCACCGAAGTGCATGACGGCCTGACCTTGGTGGACGAGCTCGGTGGCCGCGGGACCGAGGGCATGGACGCCCAGGAGGCGGCGGTCGTCGCGGTGGATCACCAGCTTGAGCAGGCCCTCCGCGGTCCCCTCGATGGTGGCCTTGGTGTTCTCCTGCAGCCGGGCCCGCCCCACGACGCAGGGCTCGCCGGCGTCGGCGGCCGCCTGCTCGGTCATCCCCACCATGGCCACCTCGGGGATCGAGTACACCCCGAACGGGGCCAGGCCGCCGACCTGTCGCTTGAGCGGGAAGTCGAAGGCCCAGCACATCGCCACCCTGGCCTGCTCCATCGACACCGACGCCAGGGCAGGCGGGCCGATCACGTCCCCAGCGGCGTAGACGCCCTCCGCGGAGGTCCGGAAGTGGTCGTCGACGACGATGCGGCCACGGTCATCGAGCACCACGTCCGCCCCTTCGAGGAAGAGGTCGTCGGTGTTCCCCTCCCGCCCAGTGGCGAAGATCACCTGGTCCGTGGGCAAGCGCTCTCCGCCGGCGAGGGTGACCTGGAGCTCGCCCTTCTCTCGGGCCACGGTGGCCCGCCCAGCGCTCTGCAGCACCCGCATCCCCGCACTTCGGAAGGTGGTCGCCAGCAGGTCTGAGAGCTCGGCGTCCATGAAGGGCAGGAGCTGCGGGCCGCTGTCGATCAGCGTCACCGGGGAGCCCAGGGCGAGGAAGATCGATGCGAACTCGCAACCAACCGCCCCGCCGCCCACCACGGTGACACGACCGAGCGGGTTGGCGACCAGGGCAGCGGCGTCTGCATCCAGCACGTCGGGATCGTCGAACGGGATGCCGGGAGGGTGGAACGGTCGGGATCCGGGGGCGAGGAGCACGACATCTGCCTGGAGGAGGGCGACCGTGCCGTCGTCATCGGTCACCTCCACCGTGCGCCCCGGCCCGAGTCGGGCATGGCCCACCACGACGTCGACCTCGTGGCGGGCCATGTTGGCCTCGGCGGTGCGAGCCATCAGGCTCACGACGTGGTCGGTGCGGGTGCGCAGGCGGGCCATGGCGGCGGCGGCAGGCAGATCGAGACCGATGTCGTAGGCATCGCGGCTCTGGAACCCGGTGAGGTAGAGCGCCGCCTCGCGCATGGTCTTGCTGGACACGGCCCCCCCCACCATCGTCCCGCCGAGCACGGGCAGGCGGTCCACGAGGGCCACCCGCTTGCCCCAGTAGGCGGCCTGGGCGGCGGCCTTCTCGCCTGCGGGACCGCCTCCCACCACGATCAGGTCGTACCTGCGGGTCCCAACCATCGGCGCACGTTACCGGTGAGCGCGCTTCTCGGAGCGCGCCAGCTAGAGGGTGGCGGCGACCCGACCGCGGCGCGCCGCGACGTCGGCTCGGAGCCACGGGACGGCGCGGGCTAGGATCTAACACCGGCGTCATCTGCCGCGTGAGAGGGGACCGATGGTGCGAGACGGTGGGGACGGGGAGTTCGAACCCGAAGCCGTCCATGCGAAGTACCTGGCCGAGCGGGACAAGCGGCTGATCCCCGGTCGCGCCGAGATCCGAGACCTTGCCACCGACGAGCACTTTGCCCGCTACCGCGCCGACCCGTTCACCCCGGTGGCCGCGCGCGCTCCGCTCCACGACGACGTCGACGTGGTGGTCGTCGGCGGTGGGATCGCCGGGGTGCTGGCCGGGGCCGAGCTCCGGCGGGCGGGGGTCGAGCGCATCCGCATCGTCGACCAGGCGGGGGGGATCGGCGGCACCTGGTACTGGAATCGCTACCCGGGCGTGATGTGCGACGTGGAGTCGTACATCTACCTACCGATGCTCGAGGAGCTCGGCTACGTCCCCCGCGACCGGTACGCCTCCGGCGAGGAGATCCGGCAGCACCTGCAGGCCGTGGCCGAGCGGTTCGATCTCGTCGACGATGCTCTCTTCCACACGGGTGTCACCACCGCCGAGTGGGACGAGGAGGCGGCTCGGTGGCGGGTCTTCACCGATCGCGACGACGAGGTGACGTGCCGCTACTACGTGCTGGCCGTCGGCATCCTCAACCTCATGAAGCTCCCGGCCATCCCCGGCATGGAGGACTTCCGAGGGCGCGCCTTCCACACCGCTCGTTGGGACTACGAGTACACGGGCGGGGGTCCAGGGCAGCCCCTCACCAACCTGGCCGACAAGGTGGTCGGCCTGGTCGGCACCGGGGCCACCGGCATCCAGTGCCTCCCCCCGCTGGCCGCCGCCGCCAAGCAGGTCTACGTGTTCCAGCGCACCCCGTCCGCCGTCGGGGTGCGGGGCAACTGCCCCACGGACCCCGACTTCGCCCGTCGCCTCGAGCCCGGTTGGCAGAAGGCGCGGATGGACAACTTCCAGGCCATCATGCTCGGCAAGAAGGTGGACGAGGACCTCACCGACGATGGGTGGACCCACCACTTCGCGCCCGTGCACCACCCACCTCGCTGGAAGGGCATGAGCATCGAGGAGTACATCCGCGGGGGCGAGGAGCTCGACTACGGGATCATGGAGGAGCACCGGCGCCGGGTCGAGGCGGTGGTGTCCGACACCCGGTGCGCCGAGGCGCTCAAGCCGTACTACCGCTACCTCTGCAAGCGCCCGTGCTTCCACGACGAGTACCTGGACGCGTTCAACCGCGCCAACGTCACCCTCGTCGACTGTCCGGGTGGCATGGAGCGGGTCACGGCGGATGGACCGGTGGTGGACGGGCAGCCCTACGACGTCGACTGCCTCGTCTACGGCACGGGCTTCGAGGCCGAGCTCACCCCCCTCTACCGCCGGGCTGGCCACGAGATCATCGGACGGGGAGGCGTCACCCTGGCGGAGAAGTGGGTCGACGGCGCCGCCAGCCTGTTCGGGATGATGAGCCGGGGGTTCCCCAACCTGTTCGTGATGCCGGCGCCGGGCCAGCAAGCGGTCGTCACCGTCAACTACACCCAGCTCGCCGTGCTGGGCGCCCAGTTCGTGGGGCGCACAGTGGGCCTGCTGGAGGACCGCGGTGTGAAGCTGTTCGACGTCAGCGCCGAAGCTGAGGAGGGGTGGGTGCAGAGCATCCTCGACTCCTTCGTCGACGGCAGCTCGGTGCTGTCAGCCTGCACGCCCTCGCGGATCAACAACGAGGGCGACCCGGCCGGCATCAACCCCCGCAACGGCAACTACGGCCGCGGCCTCGGCGACTACTTCGGGTATCGGGAGCGGCTGGAGCAGTGGCTCGACGAGGGCGACCTCGACGGCCTCGAGGTCCGATGACCGAGTCGACGTCGGGCCATAACCGTCCCGTCGTCGTCGTGACGGGCGGCGGCGGAGGCATCGGTGCCGCCGTGGCAGAGGAGCTCGGCCGCGGCGGGTGGTTCGTGGTCACCGTCGACCCCCTGGTGTCCCTCGACGGCTCGGAGTCGCTGCCTGACCCTGAGGAGACCACCGCCGGGCGGATCGCCGCCGCCGGTGGAGCGGCCCGGGCATCGTCGGTCTCCGTCACCGATGCCGAAGCGGTGCGAGAGCTCTTCACTGGCCTCGCCGAGGAGCACGGCTCCCTCGATGCCGTGGTGAACGTGGCCGGGATCTCGCGGCCCACCGGGTTCGCCAAGGGCACCGAGGAGGACTGGGCCAGCGTGCTCTCCGTGCACCTCGACGGCTACCGCAACGTCATCGAGGCAGCCCTGCCGATCATGGCGGCCGCTGGACGCGGGCGCATCGTGGGCGTCACGTCGGGCTCAGGGTGGCGGCAGGCCGACGCCGGGGCCTACAGCTGCGCCAAGCGGGCGGTGGCGTCGCTCACCTGGCAGCTCGGCGCCACCGCCCCTGCGGGCGTGGTGGTCAACGCCATGTCTCCCATCGCCGTCACCCGGATGGTGACCGCAGCGCTGAGCGCCGCCCAGGGGAAGGCGGCGGCCGGCGGGGCCGGCAGCGCCACCGGAGGCCTCTCGCTCGGCTCGATGCCGGCACCCGAGGACATCGGGCCCTTCGGAGCCCACTTGGCCAGCGACGCCATCGGCTGGTGCACCGGGCAGGTCTTCTTCGCTGGCGGGTCGGAGGTGGCGAGGATCGACCCGCCCCGGCTCCTCGAGGTAATCCGCACCGACGGTGCCGGGTCGCTGCCCCACCTGCTCGAGGCGGTCACCGCGGGCGCGTTGGTCCCGGCCGAGTCGGCCCAAGCCAGCCCGGGCGGGAGCAACCCCCGGTTCCCGTCGGCCTTCGACGACCCTGCGCCGGACGACCTCCCGCCCGCGGTGGCGCGGTCCTGTGCCCTGGTGTCTGATCGGCCCGAGCTCGTCGCCGTCGTCAGTGCCGCGCTGGAGCAGCGGGGGGTCGTCTGCTCGACGGTGCCGGTGGGCGAGACGGCCCCCGGCTTCGCTGGGGCGCGGGCAGCCCTGGCGTCGGCCGCCGAGAGCGGTCCCCTGGACGCCGTCGTGGTGGCCCTAGCCGGCCCCTCAGCGCCGCCGGCCCCCAGCCGCCCGTGGGAGCAGGTGCTGGCCACCCACCGCGGGATCATGGGCGAGGTCCACACCGACGCGGCGTGGGCGCGAGCCGTTGCCGACCACGCCTCCACGGCCGACCACCCCCTCCGGCTGGTGACCCTCACCGATGCCGTCACCGCCGGTGGACGAAGCCGCGCCCAGGCCTCGGCCCAGCTCGCCCGTGCCGCTCGCCGCGCCACCGGTGACCTCGTGGCAGCCTTCGCCGTGAGCCTCGAGACGAGCGACGCCACCCAAGCCATCGGGGAGCTGACCGCCCACCTGCTGTGCAGCCCGTCCGCAGTGGATCTCTCGGGCGCAGAGCTGGTGGCCGCGGCGGGATGGATCGGTCTGCGGAGTCACCCCCGACCGGGTGGCAGCCTCACGGTGGGTGGGGCGCCCCTCCCGGCCTGGTTCGACGAGGCGCTGCGCGCCGTCGTCGGTGCGCAACGGCACGACGAGGAGGTCCGATGACCACGAAGCCCGATCGGGTGGTGGATGCCCACGTGCACCTGTGGGACCCGGCCCGCACCGACTGGTATCCCTACCTGTCGGGGCGCCAGCAGCTGAACATGGGCGACGTCACCGGCATGGCTCGGCGCTTCGATGTGCCGACCTACCTGGACGAGGCAGCCGGGTGGAACGTGCAGAAGATCATCAACGTGGCCGCCGCCACGGGGCCCCACTCCATCGACGAGACCCTCGAGCTGGATCAACGGGCCGAGGCCGACGGGCACCCCGACGCCATCATCGGCGGGCTCCCGGCCACAGGGTCGGTGGCAGAGGCCGTGGGGCTCCTCGACCGGCAGATGGCGGCCGCTCGCTTCCGCGGGGTGCGACCGATGGGAGGCCTCGACGGCCCCCTTCCGCACGATGACGTGCTGCGCGCCCTGCACGAGCGGGGGCTCCTGTTCGAGCTGATGGCCCATCCCGACCAGCTGGCGGCGGCGGCGGTAGGGCTCCAGGCCCACGAGGAGCTGGTGGTCGTCGTCGAGCACACCGGTTGGCCGCGTTCCAGCGCCACGGACGAGAGAGCCCTCTGGGCGGCTGGGATGGCGGCGCTGGCTGACCTCGGCGACCACGTCGTCTGCAAGCTCTCTGGCCTGGCCATGCCCCTCGGGGCAATGACCCCCGATGCCTTCGCCCCGTGGATCGAGCCCGCCATCGAAGCCTTCGGCGTCGACCGGTGCCTCTTCGCCAGCAACTTCCCCGTGGACGGGATGCACGGCACCTTCGACGAGCTGTACACCTGCTACGCCACCCTCACCGAGGGTCTCGACGACATGGCTCGCGACAAGCTCTTCGCCGCCAACGCCGAGCGCATCTACCGCTGCTGAGACGACCTCAGAGATCGAGCTGGGCGGCCAGGGAGGCCAGCCGGTTGGCCCGGATGCCCGATCGCATCGGGTCGGCGTCCACCGCGCTGGTCAGGTAGGCGAAGGACAGCCCGCTGGCAGGGTCCGCCCAGGCGACCTGGCCGTGAGCGCCGGCGTGCCCGAAGGACCCGGGCGAGCAGGCCTTCCCGAAGATGGCGTACCGGAGCTCGTGCTGGCCATCGTCGCCGGCCACCACCAGCCCGCGGGTGCGGTTGACCGGGACACCGAGGAGCGGATCATCGAAGGTGCAGCGCACCCGCGTGGTCGCATCGCGGAGCACCTCGCTGTCCCAGAGCCCGCCGGGGTTGTACAGAAGCCCCTGGTAGAAGCGGGCCAGGTCGGCCGCAGTCATGAAGGCGCCGCCGCCGGGCCCGCCGGCCTGCCGAACAGCAGGATCGTTCATCCGCAGCGTGCCGTCTCCGTCGGACGCAGCGTCGACCGGGACCACGGGGGCCAGGTCACCGTGCGCCGACGGCGCCAGGCCCAGGACCCGAGGCAGGCCCAAGGGCTGGCACACCCGGCGCTCGAGGACGTCGCGGTGGTCCTCGCCGGTGCAGCGCTCGATGAGATCGGCCAGCACCCAGTGGGCGCTGCCCGGGTGGTACTCGAACCGGGATCCGGGAGCCCACTCGAGCCGCCAGCTGGCGAACCTGGCCCGCCGCAAGGTGGGGTCTGCGCCCTCGATCTCGGTCATCGGTGCGTTCGGGAACCCGCTGGTGTGCAGCAGCACCTCATCGAGCGTCACCGCCCCGAGGCCGCCGGCCCCGAGCTCGGGCACGAGGTCCCCGAGGGGTGCTGCTGGATCGAGGTGGCCCTCGGCGAGGAGCAGCCAGATCACCGAGGCCACGAGGGGCTTGGTGGCCGAGAAGATGCAGAACCGCGTCTCGTCCGTGGCGTCGCCGAAGGTGGCGGAGGCCACGACCTCGCCGCCGTGGCCCACGGCCAGCTGGCAGGCGGGAGTCAGCCCGGCGTCGACCTGTGCGCGCGCCTCGTCGAAGAGCGCATCGATGGTGGTCACCCGGCCCCCTGCATCGTGGCCACCGTAGTGACGACGGGGACGGCGGACGTCCTACCGTTTGGCCTGTCTCCCGAGGAGGACGCGCTCGATGACCGGTCCACGACCGAGACAGCGGCTGGCGGGGCTGACCGACCGGGCCTTCGACCGCTTGCGCAGCCCTGCCGCCTTCGCGCTCACGGAGGAGGCGGCCGTGCACGGCGATCTGAGGGGGCTGGCTGGGCACCCCTATGCCGTCCTCGTCACCTTCCGCAGCGGCGGAGCACCCGTACCCTCTCCGGTCTGGTTGGCCGTGAGCCCGGCGGGATCCGTGTATGTGAAGACGGCCCAGCGGTCGGGCAAGGTAGTTCGACTGCGACGCGACCCTCGTGCTCTGTTGGCCCCGTCGGATCGTTGGGGCGCGCCCCTCGGCCCCGCCATCCGTGTGGTGGGCCGGCTGTTGCAGGCCGAACAGTGGTCGGAGGCCGAGCGGGCCTTGGCGAATGCCTATGGCGGGGGCCGTCGGCTGGCCGAGCGGCTCGGACGGGCGCTCGAGGACTCGCCGGCCTACATCGAGCTGCGGCCGCGCGCCTGAGACTCGATCGGTGTGGAGCCCACCCCACGTCCTCGGCCCAGGGAGCAGCGGACGCTGTGGCGTGTCCGCCCAGCGGTCACCGGAGGGAGAACCGTCTTTCGGGGACACCTGTGCTGCCCGTGCCGTCGACGACCATCAGTCGGCCGGCGTCGGGCGAGGTGATCTCCACCCCAGGAAGCGGTACGGCGATCGACACGAAGTAGAGGCGATCGAGCCCCGGCCCGCCGAAGGTGGCGTCGCTCGGCAGCTCCACCCCGCACGCCACCACACCCGTGGGGCCGTCGCCGGTGAGCCGGACCAGCGCCCCACGTCCGAGCACGCAGGACCACAGGCCGCCCGCCGAGTCGAGGCAGGCGCCGTCGGGCATGCCACCCAGGGCGGTGACGTCGGCGAAGGTCCGACGCGGGCCGACGGTCCCGGAGGCTCCGTCGTAGCGGTAGGCGTAGATGGCCGCGGCGGGGGTGTCGGCGAAGAGGAGGGTGGGCTGGTCGTCGACGTGGAGCACGGCGGGCCCGTTGGCGTTGCCGATGCCGTCGTCGAGCTGCCGCCACCCCTCGGAAGCGGAGTACCACCAGTAGGAGCCTGGGCCCGGGGAGAGGCCGAGGGTGCCTGTGACCAGGTTTCCGTCGAGGTCGGCGGTCATGTCGTTGGCCCGACCGCCGAGATCGTCGGGGTAGGCGGCCAGCAGAGATGACGATCGCGAATCCGGGTCCACCACGTGGAGCCCATCGTCGAGCGCGACGACCAGGCGCCCGTCGTCGGTCAGCGCCACGCCGGTCGGGAGGGATCCGGTGTCCATCGAGACCGGCTCCTCCTCCCCGTCGTCCAGCCAGTGCAGCCGCTGGCGCGCGCAGTCGACGAAGTAGAGCCGGGACCGTTGGTCGTCCCAGCGCAGGCTCTCGCCCCAGCTGAGCGCGACGTCTGCCACCCGCGTGACCTCGACCCTCGGGGAGCTCGGGCCTTGCGCCGTCATCGCCCCAGATCCTGGTCTGGTGGAGGGGCGCGGGGCCAGATGGCCAGCGCCGCCTGTGCTCCTCAGTGGCGAGTGGAGCCGGCGTCGGGGCCGGGGTGGATGGGCAGGGTGCTGAGCCCCCGCAGGACGATCCCGTCGCCTCGATCCCAGCGGAGGCCCTCCAGCGGAGCGGCGGGGCACAGGGCGGGGAGCCGATCGAGCAGCGCCCCGATGGCGAGCGTGGCCTCCAGGCGAGCCAGACCAGCGCCCAGGCAGTGATGGATCCCGTGACCGAAGGCGAGGTGTCGGCCCTCGTCACGGTGGATGTCGAGGATGTCGGGGTCCTCGTACCGACGCTCGTCGCGGTTGGCCGCGGCCACGCACACCAGCACCTGTCCGCCAGCCGGGATGGTCACGCCACCCAGCTCCACGGGTTCGGCAGCGAAGCGGAAGGTGGCGTGGTGCACCGGGCCGCTGTGGCGGACCAGCTCCTCGAGGGCCGCTGGGATCAAGGAGCGGTCAGCGTTGAGGGCGGCCCGCAGCTCCGGATGCAGGAAGAGGGTCAACACCGCTGAGCCGAGGAGGTTGGTGGTGGTCTCGTGGCCGGCCACGATGAGGTTGAACACCGTCGACTGCAGCTCGACGCGGTCGAGGTGACCGTCATGGGAGGCGGCCACCAGATCGCTGATCAGGTCGTCGCCCGGCTCCGCCTCCTTGCCGTCGATGATCGTGGCAAAGGTGGCAGCGAGGCGAGCCGACGCCTGCCGAGCCTCGTCCACCTCGGCGTCCGTGGCGAGGGGTCGCAGGATGAGGGAGAGGTCGACACCCAGCGGATCTCGGTGGTCGGCCGGGATGCCGAGCATCTCGCAGATCACCGTGAAGGGCATGGGGAAGGCGAACGCCTCCATGAAGTCGACCACCGCGGTGGTCCCCTGGCCGGCGATCCGGTCGAGAAGGCCATCGATGATCTGGAGCACCCGCGGTTGGAGCTCGGCGAGGGCCCGCTGGGTGAACCGTCCGGCCACCAGGTGGCGAAGCCGTGTGTGATCGGGAGGGTCGACCCCCAGCATGTGTCGGGCGAAGGCGGGGCCCGGGAGCCCCTCGTCCACGACCTCCGGACCGGTGGCAAGGGCGGCGTGCATGTCCTTCGACAGTCGCGGGTCGTTCAGGGCCGCCTTGGCTTCCTCGTAGCGCGTGATCACCCAGGCCGGGTGCCCATCTCGCAGCACCACCCGGTGGACGGCTCGCTCGTCCCGTAGCGAGGCATAGGCGGCGAGCGGGTCGTCCCCGTCGAAGTCGCCCCAGTGCTCCTGCACCTGCAGCAGATCGGTCATGGGTCGATCTTCGGCCCTTTGTCGCTCGTCGTCGTCGGCCATCCGCCCCATCTCGCGGACTCGACGCCCCGTGGGACGTGGGGCAGGCGCCCCAGCGGGCGGACGACCCGCTTGACAATTGCCTACGACTGTTCCAATATTCGAACGATGTTAGAAATTCCGAAGCGTGATCGGCGGGCTGAACGTCGTGAGGCGACACGAACGGAGATCCTCGCGGCCGCCTGGGACATCGCTCGTGCCGAGGGGCTGGCAGCGGTCTCCGTTCGCGACATCGCCGACCGGGTGGGGCTTCGAGCCCCGTCGCTCTACGGCTACTTCGACTCGAAGCACGCCATCTTCGACGCCATGTTCGCCCAAGCGGCCCAGCAGTTCGCCGACGGTGAGCCGACCGAGGAGGTGGAAGGCCCCCTCGAGGGCCTGCAGGCCATGGTGCACTACTTCGTGCGCTTCTGCGCCGAGGACGTGGCCCGCTACCAGCTGCTGTTCCAGCGAACCATCCCGGGCTTCGAGCCCTCGCCGGAGTCCTTTGCCATCTCTCAGGAGAGCCTGACCCGCCTCGGCGCCCGGCTACGGACCTACGGCGTGGCCGACGAGGCGGGTGTCGATCTCCTCACGGCCCTCGGCACCGGGCTGGCCGACCAGCAGATCTCCAACGACCCGGGCGGCGACCGGTGGATCCGCCTCGTCGACGAGGCGGCGGAGATGTTCTACGACCACATCACGAAGCGCTCCGGCGTTCGAACCAAGGAGACACGAGCATGACCACTGCCACTGCGGTGACGGACATCCCACCGGTCACGCGAGCCGAGGCGGCGCGGCTGGCGGCCACCGAGTACGAGCGCATGGTGCAGCAGCTCCGCTCCCTGGCACCGGAGGACTGGACGCGGCCCACCGACTGCGAGCTGTGGGACGTGCGAGCCATGGCTGGCCACAGCGTCGGGATGGCGTCGGACTTCACCTCGTTCCGTCGGCTGTTCCGCCGCCTCGGGGCCGCGGGGAAGGCCGCCAAGGCGGCTGGTGGGCAGCAGATCGACTCGATGACGGAGATGCAGGTGGCCGACAACGCCCACCTCAGCACCGACGAGCTCATCGCTCGTGCCGAGGAGACGGGACCGCGGGCGGCGCGATGGCGGACCAAGGCGCCGTGGCTTTTCCGGAAGATGCCGATGAAGGAGGAGGTCGACGGCCAGATCGAGACGTGGCGCATCGGCTACCTGCTCGACACCATCCTCACGCGCGACCCGTGGATGCACCGGGTCGACATCGCGCGAGCCACCGGCCGCGACCTGGTGCTCACCCCAGAGCACGACGGTCGTATCGTGGCCGACGTCGTGGCCGAGTGGGCACGCCGCCACGGTCAGCCCTTCTCCCTGTCCCTCAGCGGGCCTGCGGGGGGAGAGTTCACCACCGGGGGTGGTGGCGAGCGGATCGAGCTGGACGCCGTCGAGCTGTGTCGGATCCTCGCCGGGCGCGCCGAGGGATCCGGTCTGCTGGCCCGACCGGTCCCGTTCTGAGGTTCTGACACCAGCGCGAGAAGGGCCCGGCGCCGCCGCACCGGGCCCTTCCGCTGTCCGCCGCCTTGGGTGGTGGCCCGCTCACCGGCGGGTGGCCACCACCTCGAGGTCCTCCGAGGGCACGGCCGGGCTGCTCACGTCCCCGCTTCGTTCAGGGGCCGCCGGCCGGTGTAGGCGGCCAGCCGCTCGATGGGGGTGGCGTCGGCGCCGGGCTCGACGGCGTCGGCGAAGGTCTGGCCGTCGCGCAGCGGGTCGAGGGCGCCGGTGGGCGAACCCGTCGACGGCGGCCACGAGCTCGTCGGACGGGTCGTAGGGCTGACCGGTGGCCGTGGCCATGTCCCAGCCGTGGACGATGCCGTCGAGCACGACGAAGCGGGCGAACGTCTCGCCGGGCACCTCGCCGAAGGGAGCCGCGACCGTCTGGTCGAGGGCCCCCGGGGCGTGCGATGGCGGCGAACAGATCCTCGAGGGCCGGGCCGAAGCCGGCGAGCGGGTCGCTCATGTCGGGCTCGGCGGGGGCCTCGCCCCGGTAGGCGGCCGCGAAGGCGGTGGCCCCGCCGATCATGTGCTCGAGCACGCCGCGCACGGTGAAGTCGGCGCAGGGCGTCGGGCGGTCGAGCTCGGTCGGGCGTGATGCCGGCGACGACCTCGCCGAGGGCGGGGCCGAGCTGGTCGAGCTGGGTCGAGGGATCCATGGGTCCTCCATCGGGGGCGGTGCGGTGTCGGGCGTCGCCGGTGCGCGAGGGCGCCCTGCTGGGCAGCCTCGCGGTCCCGACCGGCTTCGATGAGCTGGTTCACCGTGTCGGGCGTTCGGGCGTCGGCCACGACGCCATCGTCGCTCATCCGGGCGGCCCGCTGCGTCGGGCGGCAGCCCCATCTTGCGGCCGGACCGGGTGGCGTCCGGATGGGACGAACACCCCACGACCTGCCGCTCGGTCGCTGTGCGCAGGTTGGGGCACCCGGCCGATGCCCCGGCGGGCCCGCCGAGCAGACGATGGCCCACGGCATCCGGGAGCGACCCGGCAGCCCGCAGATCCAAGGAGACGACATGCGAGCAAGCTGGGACGAGATGGCCGTGGAGCTCGAGGTGGGCGACATCCACACCCGCGGCGAGGAGTGGGGTGACCTGTCGGTGCGCAACATCGACCTGCCGGCCGGTGCCGACCTCCGTCCGCTGCTGGCCGGTCTGCCGGGCGACCGGTGCGCCTGCCCGCACTGGGGCTACGTGCTCGAGGGGTCGATCACCCTCCGCTACGCGCGACGGCACCGAGGAGACGAGCACGGCCGGCGACCTCTACTACTGGCCGGGCGGCCACATGGCGTGGACCGACGAGGGCGTGAAGTTCGTGGAGTTCAGCCCGGCCGCCGAGATCCAGCCGGTGCTCGACCACCTCGGCGCCCAGCTCGCCCGCCTCCTGATCGGCCGCCGTGCGACCGGGTCGCGGCTGGCTAGGTTCCCGCACCGTGGACGCTGACGCCGCTGAGCGCGGTGCGGGAACGCTCTGGAGCCGCCACGACTGGGAGGCCGGCTCGACGCGGCCACCGCCAGCGGCTCGCCTCGGCACTCGCGCCGGACGAGGCCGACCGGGCGGACCTGCGCGGCCGAGGCGGCCTGGTGGCTGGGCCGCCTCGAGGACGTGCATCGAGGCGCGGGAGCAGGCCTACCGCCTCTTCGACGAGCTCGGGGCGAGCGCCGGCGGCCGGCCGCTGCGCCGTCGGGCTCTGGGAGCACCACGCGATGCGTGGGCACCCGGCCATGGCCGGCGGGTGGCTGCGCCGGGCCCGCCGAGCCCTCGAGGACGACGCCGACGTGCGTCGAGCTACGGCGCCCTGCGTCCTCCGCGAGGCCGAGACGGCCCACGGCGGTGGGGACCTGGACCAGGCGCTGGCCCTGGCGCCGCGAGGTCGTTGACCCTGGCCCGTCGCCTCGCGGTCGGCCGAACCTCGAGGCCGAGGCCCTGCAGACGGTCGGCCGGGTGCTGATCGACCAGGGCGAGGTCGCCGACGGGCATGGGCCATCTCGACGAGGCGATGCTCTTCGCCGTGGAGGGCCGGCTCGGGCCCGTACTCGACCGGCAAGGTGTACTGCAGCCTCATCAGCGCCTGCGAGCAGCTCGGCGACCTCGACCGGGCGGCCGAGTGGACCGAGGCGACGCTGCGCTGGGCGCAGCAGCACCCGTTCGCCATCTTCCCCGGGATCTGCCGTGTCCACCGGGCGGTGGTGCTGAAGCGCCGCGGCTCGCTCGTCGAGGCCGAGCGCGAGGCGGCGCGGGCCTGCGAGGAGCTCATCGGCAGCCATGTCGGCAACAGCGCCGCGGCCTTCGCCGAGGTGGGCGACATCTGCCGCCGGCTCGGCGAGCTCGACCGGTCGCAGGCGGCCTTCGAGCGGGCCCAGGAGCTGTCGCGGCCGACCGTGCGGCGGGCTGGCCCTGCTGCGCCTGGCCCAGGGCCGGGTGGACGCCGCGCTGTCGGTGATCACCGGAGTGCCTCCGCGAGCGCAGCGGCCAGCCGGCTGGCCCGGGCCGAGCTGCTGCCGGTGCTCGTCCACGTCGCCGTCGCCGCCGGGGACCTGATCACCGCGACCGACGCGCTGGCCGAGCTCGAGGAGATCGCCGCAGACGTTCGGCACCGCCGGCGCTGCAGGCCAGCGTCCTGTCGACCCGTGGCCGGCTCGAGCTGGCCCGGGGCGACGCCGCCGCCGCCTGCGGCACCCTGCAGGACGCCGTCGACCGGTGGCAGGCGCTCGGCGTGCCCTACGAGGTGGCCACCGCCCGCACGCTGCTCGGCCAGGCGCTGCGGGAGACCGGCGACGAGACCGGCGCGGCGGCGTCGTTCGCAGCGGCCACGCAGCTGTTCGACCAGATCGGTGCGCAGCCTCGATGCGAGGCGGGCCTCGTCGACGACGACCGGACCGCGGCTCCGCCCGGCCGGGCTCACCGACCGGGAGGTCGAGGTGCTGCGACTGATCGCAGCCGGGATGACCAACAACGAGATCGCCGGCGAGCTCTACCTCAGCGTCAAGACGGTGTCGCGCCACCTCTCGAACATCTTCACGAAGATCGGCGTGACCTCGCGCGCGGCGGCCACCGCCTTCGCCTTCGAGCACGACCTGGTCACCCCCCGGCGCTGAGCCGGCGGCCGGGCCGGGGTGGCCTGCTACCTTCCGCCCGAGTGCTGGACGGACAGGAGCTGCGAGCGCGGTTGGACGAGCTGGTGGGCCAGCCGCCGGGCTCGGGAGGTCCGTCGGTGGGACCGGACCCGGTGAACCAGCCGATGATCCGTCACTGGGCTGCCGCCTTCGACGATCGCAACCCCGTCTACACCGACCCCGAGGCGGCCGGCGCCACCCGCCACGGGGAGGTGGTGGCACCGCCGCTGATGCTCCAGACGTGGACGATGCCGTCACCGATGCTGGCCGGGATCGCCGAACGAGGCGGCTCCCCG
Source organism: uncultured Microthrixaceae bacterium (assembly GCA_963795165.1). Taxonomy (GTDB): domain Bacteria; phylum Actinomycetota; class Acidimicrobiia; order Acidimicrobiales; family VFJN01; genus VFJN01. The sequence continues at coordinate 2,859,098 of CAWCGT010000001.1, forward strand.
GTGCCGGTGGAGGGCGACGGACCGCTGTCGGTGCTCGACGACGCCGGGTTCGTCGGGACGCTGGCCTCGAACTCGGAGTTCGAGATCGAGCGCTACCTCCGCCTCGGTGAGGTGGTGCGGTCCACGACAGTGATCGAATCGATCTCCGACGAGAAGCAGACCCGGCTGGGAGCCGGGGCACTTCGTCACGTGGGTCACCACCTACACGGACGACTCGGGGGTGGCGGTGGGACGGCAGCTGTTCCGCATCCTGAAGTTCCGGCCGGAAGGGGCCGGGTGACCCGACGCCCGGAGCCGTCGGCCTCGCCGGACACCGCCTTCTTCTGGGAGGGCGCCGCCCAGCACCGGCTGCTGATCCAGCGCTGCACCGGGTGCGGTCGGCTCCGGCACCCTCCTCGCCCCATGTGCCCGTCGTGCCAGGACCTGGGTTGGGAGGCGGTGGAGTCCTCGCGGGCGAGGCACGCTGTTCAGCTGGGTCCTGCCCCGGCACCCGGAGCTGCCGGGCTTCGGCGACCCGCACGTGGTGGCCCTGGTCGAGCTGGAGGAGGGCACCCGTCTGGTCACGAACCTGGTCGACGTGGCCATCGACCACCTCTCCTTCGGGATGGCCGTGGAGGTCGTGTACGAGACGTTCGACGGCGACGTCACGCTGCCGCTGTTCCGTCCGACGGAGGGTGGCCATGCCCAGCCTTGACCCCACCCAGCCCCTGCCCTGGGAGGAGGTGTCGGTCGGCGACGTGCTCCCCACCCTGGCCGTCCCGCTCACCGCCACCGAGATCGTGGCCGGCGCCATCGCCAGCCGGGACTTCATGCCCGTCCACCACGACCGCGACTACGCCCAGTCGCAAGGGGCGCCGGACATCTTCATGAACATCCTCTCCAGCACAGCCCACTGCAGCCGCTACCTGACCGATTGGGCAGGCCCCGAGGCGATGGTCCGTCGCCTCGCCATCCGCCTCGGCGTACCCGCCTTCCCGGGGACCACCCTGCTCTTCAGCGGCGTGGTCACCGGCACGGAGCGACGGGGCGACGAGGGCGCCATCGAGCTCGACCTCCGGGCCGGCACCGACCTGGGCGACCACGTGACTGGGCGGGCGTCGCTCACCCTCCCGATCGTCGGCCCTGAACCGTGACGGGCTGGCTCAAGGACCGGACGGCCATCGTCGGCATCGGCCAGACCGAGTTCTCCAAGGCGTCGGGACGCACCGAGCTCCAGCTCGCCTGCGAGGCGGTGGTGGCCGCCCTCGACGACGCCGGGCTCACCCCTGCCGAGGTGGACGGGCTGGTGACCTTCACCATGGAGAGCAACGAGGAGATGGAGGTAGCCCGAAACGTCGGCATCGAGCACCTCTCGATGTTCAGCCGGGTGGGCTACGGCGGGGGAGCGTCGGCGGCGACCGTGCTGCACGCCGCCATGGCCGTGGCCACCGGGGTGGCCGACGTGGTCGTCTGCTACCGAGCCTTCAACGAGCGCTCGGGGTTCCGGTTCGGCAGCGGCACCGGCGGAGCCACCGACGGCCTGCCCCTCTGGCTGTCCTGGTACGCGCCGTACGGGCTGCTCACCCCCGCGTCTTGGGTGGCCCTGCACGCCCACCGCTACATGCACGAGTACGGGGTCACCAACGAGCACTTCGGCGCCGTCGCCGTGGTCGATCGCCTGCACGCCGCCACCAACCCCGACGCCTGGTTCTACGAGCGACCCATCACCCTGGAGGACCACCAGCAGTCGCGGTGGATCATCGAGCCGGTGCTGCGCCTGCTCGACTGCTGCCAGGAGAGCGATGGAGGCGTGGCCATCGTGGTCACGTCGGCCGAGCGAGCCCGCGACCTTCGCCAGACGCCTGCGCTCATCACGGCGGCGGCGCAAGGGGCGGCGGGCGACGCCGAGATGATGACCAGCTACTACCGAGACGACCTCACAGGCCTTCCGGACATGCAGCGGGTCGCCGGGCAGCTCTGGCAGGCAGCCGATCTCACGCCGGCCGACATCAGCACCGCCTTCCTCTACGACCACTTCACGCCGTTCGTCCTGATGCAGCTGGAGGCGCTCGGCTTCTGCGGGCCGGGGGAGGCCAAGGACTTCGCCACCGTCGAGAACCTCACCCGAGGCGGGAGCCTGCCGATCAACACGAGCGGTGGTCTCCTCGGTGAGGCCTACATCCACGGCATGAACGGCATCGCCGAGTCGGTCCGACAGATCCGCGGCACCTCGTGCAACCAGGTCGACGACGTCGAGCACGTGCTGGTCACCGCTGGCACCGGGGTGCCCACCAGCGCTCTCATCCTCGGCCGCCCAGTCTGACCGGGGCCGTCGCCGATACGGTGACCCGATGTCGCCTCCCGCCGATCTGACCGGCCCTCGGGACATCGTGCTGGCCGACCCCGAAGGGTCACCGGTGCGGCTCGTCGACCTGGCTGCGGATCCGCTGGTGGTGGTCCTGGTCCGGTACTTCGGGTGCCTCCCCTGTCAGGCGTTCCTGGCGGATGTCGACCAGGTGGCCGACCAGCTCCCGGCGGGCGCCCGTGTGATCGCGGTGGGTGGCTCGGCCGACTTCCAGGCTCGCTGGCTGCGCGACAGCCAAGGCGTGAGGATGCCCCTCCTCCTCGACCCAGACCAGCGGGTGCGCCGGCTGGTCGGGCTCGGGAACCTCCGTCTGCGTCAGCTCCTCTCGGCTCGCGGCGCAGCCAACTACGCCCGTGCCATGCGGAGAGGGCTCCGCCCCCAGAAGGTCACTCGCGACACCGTGCGCGCCCCGGGGGTTGCGCTGCTCAGCCCCGACCTCGAGGTGCTCTGGACCTACGAGGGCCGCATGCTGGGCGACTATCCCCAGGTCAGTGACCTGCTGGCTCGTGCAGAGAAGCTCGTGGGTGGTCGACCAGCCTGAGCGTGTTGTCTCGCTAGTCGACGTGAACCATCGTCTCGTGGAGGCGGTCGGCGTAGTGCTCACCGAACAGGCGGGCCACCAGCTCGCCGCGACTCGACACCCCGACCTTCTCGAACACCGTCTTGACGTGGTCGCGCACGGTGTGCGGAGAGAGGAACAGCTCGGCGGCGATCTCGCCGGTGGAGCCGCCGCGGGCGATGGCGGCCGAGCACGTCGCGCTCTCGGGTGGTGAGCGAGAAGGCCTCGATGATGATCGGTGCGATCTCGGCGCTCTTGGCCGCCTCGATGACCATCGGCCACGGAGCCCTCGCCGGCCTGATCCGTGGCCGCTCATCGCCGAGGCGTGCAGCACCAGCCATCGCCCCCGGCGGTCGCGTAGCCGCAGCCGAGCGGGAACCCGCTCCCGACCTTCAGCGACTGCCTGCGCCCGTTGCGACCAGCGCGAAGAGGGGAGTCGGGACCGCCAGGTCGCGGTCCCGCAGGGTGAAGATGTCGCGCGATGCTCGCAGGCGTCGAGCGTCGGTCATGGTCTCGTCGTGCGGCCAGAGCTCTCGCAACCAGCCCATGGCGTCGGCGTTGGCCGAGACAGCCTCGGCCCTCGCGATCAATCACCACGAGACCAGGCGCCGACGGCTGCCCGAGCCACGGGGTGGCGGCGCGGACGTGGGAGCGCAGGGCGGTGGCGACCACCCCGCTGATGCCCTTCATGACCGCGACGTCGTCGCTCGTCGAACGGGTGCTGCGCACTGTCGCGGTACAGGCCCACGACGCCCCACGTGCTGTCACCTGTGCGGAACACGGCGCGCAGCTCGTCCTCGTAGCCCTGCGGCTGCATGAAGTCGCGGTAGCGGATGCTGCGGTTGGGGCGATCGTCGAGCGAGATGCGCAGCGCCGCGGCCCCCTCGCCCCGGGCGAGATCGGTGAACAACGCCGGTGTCCTGCTCGTGGAACTCGAGGTGCCAGAAGGTGTCGCAGTAGGCCGGCGTCGAGGCACTCGACCCGACTCGGCGCCGTCGCCAGCATCGGTCACCGGATCGACACCGAACCAGCCCGTGGCGTCGTGCGGGACCAGCCCGTGGAGCTCTGGCGGCCACCGACCTCCAGCAGATCGTCGGCGCTCGTCCGCGGTCGGTGACCGCGCGCTCGACGGCGTCGATCGACCTCGCTTCACCCGGGTTCCACGCCCGTGGGCAGGCAAACGGTAACCGTCCGCACGGTGCCGACGCGGACACCCCTCAATCGGGGGGGTTCAGGCGCGCGCGACCACCCGACGGCGGGATACCCGAGCCGGGCCGTCGGATCCGTCATCGTGAGCGGCACCCAACCCAGCTCCACCGAAGGAGCGAACCGTCATGGACGCACCCGTCCCCACCACCACCCCGCAGCTCATCGCACCCGAGACCTGGCTGATCCCGAACCTCGCTCCCGGCCGGCCGACGACCTGTTCAGGTCCCGGTCAACTCGATGGTCATCCGTGGCCGCCGAGCCCGTGATCGTCGACACCGGGCGCACCCGTGCACCGGGAGCTGTGGCTCGAGAAGGTGTTCTCGGTCGTCGAGCCCGAGGACGTGCGGTGGATCTTCCTGTCGCACGACGACGGCGACCACACCGGCGGCCTGCTCGACGCCCTGGAGCGGTGCCCGCAACGCGACGCTGGTCACCAACTTCTTCAGCGTGGAGCGACTGCGCGCTCGAGAAGCCGGCCCTTCCGCTCGAGCGGATGCGCTGGATCGACGAGGGCGGCAGCTTCGACGTCGGTGATCGCACGCTGCACCTGTTCAAGCCGCCGATCTTCGACGGCCCGACCACGCGAGGCCTGTACGACGCCAAGACGGCGGCGATGTGGATCGTCGACACGTTCGCCTGCCCGATGCCCGGCGCCGACGTACCACATCGAGGACCTCGCCCCGCGAGCTCGTGGACGAGAGCATGCCGGCCATGAACAGCCTCGTGTCGCCGTGGCACCAGTGGCTCGACCCGGCGGTGTACCGCCGCCACGTCGACGAGGTGGAGGGCATCGGCGTGCTCGCGGTGGCGTCGGCGCACGGACCGATCATGACCGGTGACGCCATCCACGAGGCGTTCGACCTGGTGCGCGACCTCGCCGGCCAGCCGATCATCCCCGCGCCCGGCCAGGAGCTGCTCGACGAGCTGGTGGGCCAGGTCCTGGCGGCACCCGCAGCGTGACCGGCGGCGGGGTGGCGGCCGAGGGCTCCGCCGCCACCCCGCTGGCGTTCAGGGGTGCTTCAGGCCCGGACCCGCACCATCACGGGGCTCGCACCGAGGGGGCCGTCCCCCTCCCCACCTGAGGAGTCCTCGCCATGGCCGGAACGATCGTCTGCCGCACCGCTGCCGCCCTCGTCGTGGCTCTGGTGGCTGGCGCCGGCTGCGGGGACGATGGCGGCACCGCCGCCGACACCTTCACCACCGAGGCTCCGTCCGAACCGGGCGGGGCGCTCCCGCAGGGCTCGGAGCCCGTGGACCTCGACCCGGCGACCTTCACGACCGACGTCGGACAACCCCTACTGGCCGCTCCAGCCGGGCACGCAGTGGACGTATCGGGAGATCGACGAGGAGGGCCACGAGCTGGAGGTGGTGGTGACGGTGAGCACGGAGACCAAGCGCATCGCCAACGGCATCACGGCGCGGATCGTGCGCGACACCGTCACCCAGGACGGCGAGCTCATCGAGGACACGTTCGACTGGTACGCCCAGGACGCAGAGGGCAACGTCTGGTACCTGGGGGAGGACACGGCCGAGTTCGAGGACGGCGAGCTCACCGACCCGAGCCGGCTCGTTCGAGGCGGGCGTCGACGGCGCCCTGCCCGGGATCATCATGCCGGCCGACCCGCGCGACGGGATGCGGTACCGCCAGGAGTTCTACGAGGGTGAGGCCGAGGACAACGGCGAGGTCCTCAGCACAGCGGAGCAGGCCGAGGTCCCCTTCGGGCACTTCAACGACCTGGTTCTCACGAAGGACACGATCACCATCGAGCCCGACGTCCTCGAGTTCAAGCTCTACGCCCCCGGGGTGGGCCTGGTCCTGGCTCTTGGCATCTCCGGCGGAGCGGGTCGGGAGGAGCTCGTCACCGTCGGCGAGGTCGACGACGCTGTCGCCAAGGCGGCCGGCACCGTCGCCCTGGGAGAGCGCTACCGGTAGCGGCAGCCGTGCCCCTGGGGACCGAGCGTGGCAGGATGCGGCAGCCCACCTGGGGGAGGTCCCATGAGCTTCGACGTGCGCAGCCGGACGATCGACGACGTCCGCGACATCGATGTGGACGAGTTCCACTGCCACGCGGTGCCGGAGCTCCTGGCTGCTCACGGCGACCTCGCCACGCGGGCTTTCCGGGCCTCCGGCCTCGAGTCGATCGTCGTGGCGGTCGACGGTGCCGCCTACACGTGGCGGCTCGCCGACGGCGGCGGTCGGTTGGAGGTGGTGGCGGGCGACCACGGCCGGGCCCGGGCCGACCTCGGTCGCGAGTGGTTCAACGACATCGTCAACGACGTGAGAAGCACCGTCGCCCTCATGATCGCCGCGGTGCCCGTCATGGCACGCGGCAACATCACCCACCTCATCGCCTGGGAGCCGGTGCTCCGGGCCCTCACCGATGGTCGTCCGGCCTACGAACCGGGCGCCGTGACGTTCCTGGACCAGGGCGGGCAGCCCCTCGACTTGGCACGCTCCTTCACACTCGACGACGACGCTGCGGAGCGCACCCACTTCCTCGCTGAGGCGGGCTTCCTCCACGTCCGCGGCGTGTTCGAACCAGAGGAGGTGGAGGCGCTGAGCGCGGAGATCGACCGCTGGCGCGACCAGGCCGACCCCGACGACGACGGGACCTGGATGGCGACCGTCGACGACGAGCAGGTGTGCGTCCGCGTCTCGGGCGTGAGCGACGGGCTCCGGTTCCCGCTCCCCGAGCGGCTGGCCCCGATCGTGGCGCCGATCGGTGGAGGGCATCAGGCCAAGACCTCCGACCTCCTGGTCAAGCCGGTCGGCGTGACCGAAGGGATCTCTGACCTCCCCTGGCACAAGGACTGCGCCCTGGGGATGCACAGCTATGCGTGCCAGAGCATCACCTGCGGCGTGTCGGTGACCGCGTCCGGACCCGACAACGGGCAGCTGGGGGTGGTGGCAGGATCCCATCGGGTGAACATCCCCCTGATGGACCTGGCTCCTGACCTCGACCTGCCGGTCCTCTACCTCAGCACCGAACCTGGCGACGTCACCGTCCACCTGAGCTGCACGCTCCACTGCGCCACGCCTCCGCAGCACTCGGAGCGGCGGGTGACCTACACGGGCTTCCGCTTGTCCGGCGACACCGGCGCCCTGGAGGCCAAGGTCCGGGCCGTCCGCACCCAGGCGGCCAGGGAGACGTACGCCCCCGCCTGAGGCACTCGGGAATTCCCGAGGATGGTCAGGGGGTTGCCGTCCCATGGCCACCGACCCCAGCCCGTCCCTGCTGCGACTGCACAACGAGGACTGGGGGTTCGAGTCGAGCTGCTTCGTCTGCGAGCCTCGCAACGACGCCGGCCTGCAGATCCCCTTCCACCACGACACCGGTCGCGACGTGGTGGTGGGCTCGTTCAACCTGGGGAACGCCTTCTCCGGCGCACCCACCTACGTGCACGGAGGCATCGTGCTGGCGGTGCTCGACGAGGCCATGGCGTGGGCAGCCATCGCCGTGGCCCACAAGTTCGCCGTCACCGCCGAGACGACCACTCAGTTCACCGGACCGGTGCGGGTGGGTCGCCCCTACGTGGTGGAGGCGCATCTCACCAGTCGGACGGAGGACCGCCTGGCGGCGGCGGCAGTGGTGCGAGACGGTGACGGCGCCGTGTGCGCCGAGGCCACGGCCACCTTCGTGATCCTCGGCTCGGCCCAGGCCGTGGACGCCACGGGCGTGGACGCCTCAGCGCTCGATCCCGCCTACCTCCGCTGACGTCAGGATCGAGGTAGGAGCCCGGTCGATGGCGGCCTCGAACACGGCCGCCACGTCGTCGGCGTAGGCGCCGGCCACGGCTCGGTGCCGAGCTGCACCACCGACATCAGCAGGGAGAGCATGATGGCGACCATCCCGTTGGCCATCGTGGCGGGTCGATGTCGGCGCGGACCGATGCCCGGCCAGCTGCTCGGCGCGCAGCCGCTCGGCGCAGACCTTGCGCAGCTCGGCGAGGGCCGGGATCTCGAGGACCCGCACGGTGACCTCGGGCTCGAGGCCGGCCAGCAGGCGCTGGGCCAGCGGGTGGTGCGGTCGACGGCGGCGAGCGAGCGTGAAGAGGAGCGTCTCGGCGCCAGTCGCGGCAGGTCCGGCCGGTCGAAGGCGTCGGCGAGGCCCTCGTCGATGACCGCCGCGGCGTCCTCGTCGATGGCGGCGAGGAAGAGGGCCTCCTTGTCGGCGAAGTAGGTGTAGGGCACCGTGCCGCCGACGCCGGCGTCGCGGGCGATGTCCGCCACCGAGGTGGCGCGGAACCCCTCGCGCCCGAAGCGCACGATGGCGGCGTCGAGGATCGGTCTGACGCGTGTCGCTCGCCCTTGGTGCTCGCCATGTGACCGATGCTACACGAAGTGAGGACTTGAGTAAATCTCTCAGTTCATGCTACGGTCGGTAACCGATGACGCAGACCAGCAACCCCGACCGCACGGTCCCCACCCGCCGCATCTCCTTCGAGGAGTCGCTGCAGGATCCTGCCGAAGCACTTCGCCGCCGACGGCGACCTCATCGCCAGCCACGTGGCCGCCGGCCTGTCGGCCGTGTTCCCCGACGGCGAGGACTTCTTCGTCCGCTCGGTGCGCCACTTCCGCAACGAGATCACCGACCCGGAGCTGAAGCGCCAGGTCAACGGCTTCATCGGCCAGGAGGCCATGCACGGCCGCGAGCACCGGGCCTTCAACGACCGCCTCGCCGAGCTCGGCTACCCCACCAAGCATGGTGGAGCGGATCACCCGCTCGGGCCTCGAGCTCCGGGAGCGGATCGCGCCGGCCAAGGCCAACCTGGCCGCCACCGCCGCGCTCGAGCACTTCACCGCCACGCTCGCCGAGCTGGTGCTCACCAGCGAGGAGACCCGCGACCTGTTCGGGCACGCAGGAGGTCCGCAACCTCTTCGTGTGGCACGCCCTGGAGGAGTCCGAGCACAAGGCGGTGGCCTTCGACGTGTACAAGGCCGTCGGCGGCACCGAGCGCATGCGGGTGTGGACGATGAACTTCCTGCGCTACGGCTTCGTCCTCGGCATGGTCGTGCAGGTGCTGGCCTCGATGCTCTTCGACCGGGCCACCTACAACCGCGGCAAGCTCCGCCGCAGCTGGCGCACGCTTCCGGCAGTCGCCCGATCGTGCCAGCCGCGAGCTGTGGGAGCAGCTCAAGGACTACAACCGACCCGACTTCCACCCGGACGACCGCGACACCAACGCACTGGTGGAGCAGTGGCGCATCGAGCTCTTCGGCGAGCAGGGCACGCTCAACGACAAGCTGGCCACCTCGGCCGCCTGACGACGCCATGACCGAGCACCTCGACGTCCTCATCGTCGGCGCCGGCCTCTCCGGCATCGGCGCCGGGCACTACATCCAGACCGACTGCCCGTGGGCCAGCTACGCCATCTTCGAGGCGCGCGACGCGATCGGCGGCACGTGGGACCTGTTCCGGTACCCGGGGATCCGCTCCGACTCCGACATGTTCACGCTCGGCTACTCGTTCCGCCCCTGGGAGGGCGAGAAGTCGATCGCCGACGGCGAGTCGATCCTCCAGTACATCAAGGACACCGCGGCGGAGGAGGGGATCGACGAGCAGATCCGCTTCCACCACCGCATCGTCCGGCGCCGACTGGTCGACCGCCGACGCCCGCTGGCAGGTCACGGCGGAGCGGACCGACACCGGGGAGACGGTCGAGCTCACCTGCTGGCTTCCTCTTCTCCTGCAGCGGCTACTACCGCTACGACCAGGGCTACCAGCCCGACTTCCCGGGCATGGACGACTTCGCGGGGACCGATCGTCCACCCGCAGCAGTGGCCGGAGGACCTCGACTACGCCGGCAAGCGGGTGGTGGTGATCGGCAGCGGCGCCACCGCCGTCACGCTGATCCCGTCGATGGCCGCAGGAGGCCGCGCACGTCACGATGCTGCAGCGCTCGCCCAGCTACATCGCCACGCTGCCGGCCAAGGACCCGCTGGCCACCGTCCTGCGCCGGGTGCTCCCCGACCGCGTGCGTCCGGCCCGGCCATCCGCTGGTTCAAGGCGCTCACCACCCAGGGCTCCTACCAGCTCAGCCGCCGCCGCCCCGGCCTCGTCAAGTGGCTGCTGCGCAAGGGCGTCGAGCTGCAGCTCCCGAAGGGCTACGACGTCGACACCCACTTCACCCCCCGGTACGACCCGTGGGACCAGCGGCTCTGCGTGGTGCCCAACGGCGACCTGTTCAAGGCCATCAAGGCGGGCGACGGCGTCGGTGGTGACCGACACCGTCGACACGTTCACCGCGAACGGCATCCGACTCGCGTCCGGCGACCAGCTCGACGCCGACATCGTCGTCACGGCCACCGGCCTCGAGCTGCTGTTCATCGGCGGCATCGAGCTGTCCGTGGACGGCGAGGTGGTCGACCTGCCGAGCCGGCTCACCTACAAGGGGATGATGCTCGAGGGCGTGCCAAACCTGGCCCTGGCCATCGGCTACACGAACGCCTCGTGGACGCTGAAGTGCGACCTCACCTGCGAGTACGTCACCCGGCTGCTCGACCACCTCCACGCCGACGGGCCTCCGCCAGGCCACCGCCGGTCAACGCCGACTCCAGCGGTCACCGAAGCGCCGCTGCTCGGCCTCACCTCCGGGTACGTCCAGCGCGCCGCCCACCGCTTCCCCAAGCAGGGCTCCCGGTTCCCCTGGCAGGTCCACCAGAGCTACCTCCACGACTACCGCGCCCTGAAGGTGAGCGGGATCGTCGACGACGCCATGGTGTTCTCCAACCCCGCCCCCCGCACCGAGACCGCCGAGCCGGTCCCGGCCTGAAGGAGACGACCCACGTGAAGATCACCAAGGGCCAGGTGGCCGCCATCACCGGAGCGGCATCCGGCATCGGCCGGGCGCTCGCCGTCGACTTGGCCGGGCGAGGTCTCCACCTCGCCGTGAGCGACGTCGACGAGGTTGGCCTGGCCGAGACCGTCGCGCTGTGCGAGGGGTCGGGCGTGAAGGTCACCTCGCAACGCCTCGACGTCGCCGATCGGGCTGCCGTTCACGCCTGGGCCGACCGGGTGGTGGCCGACCACGGCGCCGTCCACCTCGTCGTCAACAACGCCGGTGTGGCGCTGGGCGCCACCATCGAGTCGATGTCCTACGAGGACTTCACCTGGCTCATGGACATCAACTTCTGGGGCGTCGTCCACGGCACCAAGGCCTTCCTGCCCCACCTGCTGGCAGCGGGTGAGGGTCACATCGTCAACATCTCCAGCGTGTTCGGGCTCCTCAGCATCCCGTCGCAGTCGGCCTACAACGCCGCCAAGTTCGCCGTTCGGGGCTTCACCGATGCCCTGCGCATCGAGCTGGACATCGCCCGGGTGGGGGTGTCTTGCACCACGATCCACCCTGGCGGCATCAAGACCAACATCGCTCGCAACGCCCGCATGGACCCCAGCGCCATCGCCATGGCCGGCAGCGTCGAAGAGGCGCACGAGGGCTTCGACCAGATCGCGCGGACCAGTCCTGAGAAGGCGTCCAGCCAGATCCTCAAGGCCGTCGAGCGCAATCGGCGCCGAGCCCTCCTCGGCCCCGACGCCAAGGTCCTCGACCTCATCAGCCGCCTTCCCGCTGGCGTGCACCAGCGGGTGATCGCGGTCGGCGCCCGCCAGCGGCAGCGCCGCCGCTGAGCGGTCGCGTCAGCGGTCGTCGTGCCGGATGAAGGAGATCCGTCCGCTTGGCTCCAACACCGCCAGCCGCACCTTGTCGAGCCTGTCGATCCCCTGCTGACGGGCCGCCTCCAGCACCTCGTCCACCGGCATCCGCTCGACGGCGAGGGCGTCGATCAAGGGCCGGCCGTCCTGGACGATGACCAGCGGCTTCCCGTCCACCAACGCCGCCACCCGCCGTGACCGCCACGACAGGTACGACAGGACCGTCACCCAGAAGCCGAAGGTGGACGCAGCCAGCACCGCGCCGGTGAGCGAGTAGTCCTCCTGGGTGATGCCCTGCTGCACGATGTCGCCCACGGTGACGAGCAGGAGCATCTCGAAGGGGGCCATGTCGGCCAGCGTCCGGCGCTTCAACCCGCGCGTGAGCAACAGCAGGAAGGCGAACACCACGCTGGCGCGCAGCACGATCTCCATCAGGTCCTCCTCATGGCATCAGCCGGGTGGTGAAGTCGACCGTCACGAGGCGCGCCGCCCCCTCGAAGACAGCCACCCGGCCCGACCGGCCCCGCTGGGCGGCCGGCTCGATCCGGGCGTCGTAGTACACGAGGAGCAGATCACCCGAGGGTGGCGGATCGAACTCCCAGAGGATCCAAGGCCCTACGGCCGTCTCCGCTGAGGGTGCCGGGTACAGGCCGTTCTCGTCCCAGAGCGCGATGTAGGACCGCTCCACGCCGATGGTGACCGGGCCGTCGAAGCCACCGGGGCGGCGCACCTCGATCTCGAACGGGCTGGCCAGGGCGGGTCGGCTCACGGCGGGATGGCGCACCGCCAGCTCGTAGCCGCCGCCCGAGGCCCGGGCGTCGGCAGCCCGCACGCCGTAGGCCTGGGTGACCCCGAGGGCGTCGGTAAGGGCCAGCGCCATCACGATGGTGAGCGCGACCGTGGTGGCGAGGTAGAGGACGCGTCGCGCCCGTCGGTTCGATCGGGCCTCCGGCGATGCCGGGTCGAGGACGGGCTCCAGCGTGTCGAGGGAGGGCGTGGCGCTCCCGTGTGCATCGCTCAAGGTGCCTCCCAAGGTGATCCGGCGATCGAGCCGGCAGGGGGGTACCCAGGCCTGAAGCCGCCTAGCCGACGTCCTTGCCGAGGATGACCACAGGCGGGTCCTCGATGCCCAGCCCGGAGCAGAAGGCTCGGTAGACGGCCAGGATGGCCGCCGCGTCGATGACCATCTCGACGTTGCCGTCGGCGTCCAGGTTGAGGTTGGCCCCATGGATGGCGAACCAGACGTCGGTGAGCCCCTCGTTGCTCGGGGGCACGTGCAGGGTGTGGACCGACCCGGCTGGCTCGTACAGGTAGGAGCCCGCCGTGTTCACCGACTCAGGGCTCTCGAGGTAGTGCCAGGACCCGCTCAGCGTGAAGGCGTAGACGTGCCCGGTGTGCTTGTGGATCTGCAGGGTGGTGCCTGGATCGAAGCGGTTGCGCACCACCCAGACCCCGTTGGCCAGGTCGACCTGCAGGAGCTGCAGGTGGTTGCCGTCGCCGGTGTCGACGAACGGCAGGTCGTCCTCGCCTCGGTGGATCGCGGTGGGGGCGGCATCGATGAGCGACATGTGGTCCTCCCGGGGACTTTCGGGAGCCACGGTACCGGAGGTGAGCCTCCGGGTTCCTCCCGGGCCTGGTACAACCCCCGCCATGACAACCGAGCGGCGACCCGCGATCAACCTGGCACTGCGGGACAGCACTGCACCACCGGCCCAGGTGCCGTACCGCCCGGGCGGTCCCAACGTGGTCGTCATCGTGCTCGACGACCTGGGCTTCGGCCAGCTCGGCTGCTTCGGCTCCGACCTCGACACGCCCGAACATCGACCGGTTGGCGGCACGCGGCCTGCGGCTCACCAACTTCCACACCACCGCGGTGTGCTCGCCCACCCGGGCCTGCCTGCTGACCGGGCGCAACCACCACCGCGTGGGCATGGGGATGCTGCCCGACCTGCCGGTCAACTACCCCGGGTACACCGGCAGGTGCCTCCCGGTCGGCGGGGACGCTGGCCCAGATCCTCCTGGCCGAGGGCTGGTCGACGACGGCGGTCGGCAAGTGGCACCTCGTGCCCCGCGACCAGCGCGCCACCGGCCCGTTCCACATGTGGCCGACCGGCCTCGGCTTCGAGCGCTACTACGGCTTCCTCAACGGCGAGACCAACCAGTGGACGCCGAACCTGGTCCGCGATCAGTACCCACGTCGAGCCCCCGGCCGACGCCCGACGAGGGCTACCACCTCGACGCCGACCTGGCCGACGAGGCCGATCCGCCAGCTGCGCGACCTGCGGCTGCACAACCCGACCGTCCGTTCTTCCTCTGGTACGCCACCGCGCGCGCCCCACGCCCCCCACCAGGCGCCGCCGGAGTGGATCGACCGGTACCGCGGGCGCTTCGACGACGGCTGGGACGTGTGGCGCGAGCGCACCCTCGATCGCCAGCAGGCAGCTCGGCGTCGTCCCCGCCGACACCGCTGCTCTCCGATCGGCCCGACCTGGGTCGAGGCCTGGGACGACGTCGACGCCGACCGTCGACGGCTCTACACCCGCATGATGGAGGTGTTCGCCGGCTTCCTCAGCCACGCCGACCACCAGATCGGCCGGGTGCTCGACGAGATCGAGGCGACCGGCCAGGCTCGACGACACCGTCGTCGTGCTGCTCTCCGACAACGGCTGCTCGGCCGAGGGCGGCCCCAACGGCAGCTGGAACCAGCTCGGCCACTACATCTGAACGACGAGGCCGACGACCTCGACGACGAGCTGGCCCACCTCGACGACCTCGGCGGCTTCCGCTCCAGCGGCCACTACCCCTGGGGCTGGGCGCTGGCCGGCAACACGCCGTTCCAGCGGTGGAAGCGATACACGTTCGAGGGCGGCGTGCGCGACCCGTTGATCATCTCGTGGCCGGGCACCTCGCCGATCCGGGCGGCCTGCGCCACCAGTACTGCCACGCGGTCGACCTGCTGCCGACGGTGCTCGACCTGCTCGGCGTCGACGGCACCGGCGGAGCTGCGATGGCGTGCCACAGCTGTCGCTCGACGGCGTGTCGCTTCGCGAACGCTCCTCGAGGACGCCGGCGGCGCCCGAGGTCCGCACCAGCCAGTACTTCGAGTGCTGGGGCAGCCGGGCCATCTACGCCGACGGCTGGAAGGCGGTCACCAACCACGTCAACCAGCTCACCGCTGCCGAGCGCGACGCCATCGAGGGGTCCTCGACGTTCGCCGACGACCGGTGGCTCCTCTACGACACCCGCACCGACTTCACCGAGTGCACACGACCTCGCCGCCGAGCACCCCGAGAAGGCTGGCCGAGCTCGATAGCGCTCTGGCACCAGGAGGCCGAGCGCAACGGCGTGCTGCCCGCTCGACGACGGCCGCGACAACCGCGTCGCCCAGCTCCACCTGCCCTGGCTGCACTTCCAGGCGTCGCACGTCCTGCGCCCGGGCGACAAGGTCCACGAGTCGCACGCCCCGCTGCTCATGGGCGGGTTCCGCATGGTGGCTGGCTTCGGCGAACCGCCTCGCGACCGGAGTCCTCAGGTGTGCTCTGCGAACAGGGCGACTGGATGGCGGGCTGGGCGTGGTTCCTCCGCGACGGCCAGCTCACCTGGATCCTCAGCTGGAGCGGGGAGGAGCATCGGGTGGCCGCCCGCCCTCGATGGCCCGGCCCACGTCTTGCTGATGGAGGCCCGACCTCGAGGCGAGGGCGGGCTTCGACCTGGTGCTGAGCGCCGACGACCGCCCGCTGGCCAGCGCCGTGCTCCCCACCGCCTTCCCGGCCGCCATCGCCCCTGATGGCGCCTTCCTCACCGTCGGCTACGCCCGGCCCTTCCCGGTGTGCGACGACTACGAGCCGCCGTGTCCTGCACCGGCCAGCGTTGCTCGAGGTCCGCATCGACGTCGGCCCCCCGCCTCCGTTCGACCTCGACGCCGAGGTCCAGAGGATCATGCGCCACCAGTGAGGCCGCCGACCGCCTGTGGCAGGATCGGCGGGTGGGGGAGCCGGGTCGACGAGAGGGGATCAGGAGTCGTCTGACCCCCGACGACCCTCGAGCGGCCGGGGGGGAGCCCGACTACCGGTTCACCCTCGCCAACGAGCGGACCTTTCTCGCCTGGGTCCGCACCGCGCTCGCCCTGACCGCCGGAGGGCTCGGCGCCATCGGGCTTCTTCCGGACCTCCCTGGCTCGGAGGTGCTGGGACTCGGCCTGCTGGGGCTGAGCCTGCTCACCGCCGCCGCCGCCTATCGCCGGTGGGCCCTCAACGAGCGATCGATGCGGCTGGGCACCCCGCTGCCGCACTCCCGGTTCCCGCTGGTCATGGCCCTCGGCACCGCGGCGGCGGCCCTGGGCGCGGCCGTCCTCTTCGTCCTCGATCGAGCGTGAGCCCTCCGGGACGACCGAACGAGTCCTTCGCCCCGGAGCTGCAGCACGAGCGGACCGTGCTGGCCTGGGAGCGGACGGCCATCTCGGTGATGGTGGCAGGGCTCGTGCTCGTTCGGCTGTCCGCGGTGAAGCAGCTCTGGGGGTTCGCCGGGGCGGGATTGGTCCTGACCGCGTCGGGCGCCGGGCTGCTGGTGTGGGCAGGGATCCGCTACGACGACCTCCACGGCCCCCTCCGGCGCGGGACGACGTCGTCCACCCTCTGGCGGCCCGGATCGTGGGGCTCCTCACGGTCGCCGCCACCGGCTTGGCGCTCGGGCTGGGCCTGGCGGTGGCGCTCCGATAGGAGGAGGTTGTCCTAGTTGGGCCGTGGGCAGGTACGGTGCGAGAGCGGATAGGCCATGAGGGCGAAGCCATGACCACCATCAACAGCGCAGCCACAGGGTTCGAGCACGAGGCTGTGCTCTACGGGGGGGAGCGCGAGTTCCTCGAGCGCACCGTCCCCTTCATCGTCGAGGGGGTGGCGCGCCACGAGCCGGTGATGGTGGCCGTCAGCGCCCGCAAGATCGACCTCCTGCAGGCCAACCTCGGGTGGGACCGCCACTGGGTGGACTTCGTGGAGATGGGCCCACTGGGTGCCAACCCCGCCCGCATCATCCCCGCCTGGCGGCGCTTCGTGGCCGACCACCCCGAGGAGCCCAGCCTCCGTGGCATCGGGGAGCCGGTGTGGCCGGGACGGTCCCCCGCCGAGCTCGAGGAGTGCCGAAACCACGAGCTGCTCCTCAACGCCGCCTTCGACGCAGGGCGCTCCTGGCAGCTGCTCTGCCCCTACGACACGAACACTCTCGACGACGACGTCCTCGACGGCGCCTGCCACACCCACCCGCGCATCCGCCGCGACGGGTCCGGCTTCGCCAGCGAGTCCTACCCAGCCTCCCCCTACGGCGCGGTGCTGCACGGCTCGCTCCCCGAACCGACCGGACCGATCGAGGAGATGGAGGTCGACCGCGGGTCGATCGGCGACGTGCCCGCCTTCGTCCGCACAGCGGCAGCCAGGCTCGACGCTGCGCAGGTCGATCGGCTGGTCCGGGCCTGCCGCGAGGTAACCGACAACACCATCCGCCATGGCGGCGGCCGCGGCCGTCTCCGCGCATGGCACGACGACTCAGACGTGGTCATCGAGTGCCGCGACGGGGGCCGGATCTCCGATCCGCTGGTGGGCCGGGACCTGCCGCCGATCGGTGGTCGCCCCCTCCACGGCCTGGCGCTCGTCCACCTGCTGTGCGACCTGGTGCAGCTCCGGTCCTCGGAGGTCGGCACCGTGGCGCGGCTGACGGTGCGCGGCGGCTGAGCGGTCAGCTGGCGGCGGCCCAGGCCCCGTAGCCGCCGATGAGGTCGGCCACGGTCGTGAAGCCGTGGGCTCGCAGCGTGGACGCGGCCACGGACGACCGGTAGCCGCCCGCGCAGTACACGAGCGTCGGGGTGTCGGGATCCAGCTCTGCCAGGGTGGTCAGCAGCTGGGGAAGCGGAAGGTTCCGCGCGCCGGGGAGCATGCCGCCCACCGCGGCCTCTCCCGGGTTGCGCACATCGACCACCTGCAGCTGGGGTTCCTCGACCATCCACGTGGCCGCTTCGGATGCGGGTACGCGACGAGCCGACTGGGCCAGGTCGGGGTGGTCAGCCAGCACGGCCTCCACCCCACTCAGCTGGCCCACCACACCGTCGAAGCCGATGCGCGCCAGGCGGACCCTGGCCTCGGTGGACCGGCCCTCGTCGGCGAGCAGCACGACGGCCTGGCCGGGCCGGATCACGTCGCCGGCGTACTCAGCGAAGCGCCCGTCGAGACCCACGTTCACCGACCCGCGGAGGTGCCCTGACGCGAAGGACTCCGGTGACCGAGTGTCGAGGAGCACCGCGCCCTCGCCTGCGCGAGCCAGCACCTCGTCGAGGGACAGCGTGGGAGGTGGTGCTTGGTCGTCGAGCAGCTCGTGCTGGCGGCGGTTGGCGTCGGCCGCGAAGGCGAAGTAGAGCGGCGCCACCCCCTGCCCTTCGGTGACCACGTCGACGAACTCCTCGGGCAGCATGGGACGCAGGGCGTAGTTGGTCTCCCGCTGCTCGCCGATGGTGGATGACGCGGCACTCGACAGGTGCTTGCCGCAGGCCGAGCCGGCCCCGTGAGCGGGGTACACCAGGGTGGCGTCGGGGAGCGTCATGAGCTGCTCGTGCAGGGAGCGATGGAGGTCGAGGGCCAGGCTCTCGGCGGTGCGGCCGACCGAGGTGAGGAGGTCCGGTCGGCCCACATCCCCGATGAACAGCGTGTCGCCGGTGAGCACCGCCACCGGATCGCCACCGGGTCGCTCGCGCACCACGAGGGAGATGGCCTCCGGGGTGTGGCCAGGGGTGTGCCGCACCTCCAGGCTGACGTCGCCCAGGTCCAGGCGCTGCCCGTGGGCCAGCGGCTCCATCGGGAAGTCGGTGGTGGCCACGTCGCCGTAGGAGATGACCGCTCCCGTCGCCTGGGCCAGCTCGAGGTGACCGGAGACGAAGTCGGCATGGAAGTGGGTCTCGATCACCCGCTCGATCCGCAGGCCCTCCGTTGCCGCATCCTGCAGGTACTCGCTGACGTCCCGCTGCGGGTCCACCACGACCGCCCGTCCGGTGGCGGTGTCGCCCACCAGGTAGCTGTAGAGCGACAGGCACGCGAGGTCGTACTGACGGAGGAAGAGCACCATGTGCGAGGCTACGGCGTCGTCGCCGCTTCGGGATCCTCCGGCTCCACCCCCTCCGCCAGCGGCTCGGTCCGCTCCAGGCCCCGCTCCTCCCGCCAGATCTCCCAGGCCGCCACGGAGGCCAGGAGCCACGCCACCCCCAGCACCACCCCGCCGACGACGTCGGTGACGTAGTGGACTCCCAACGCCAGCCGGGAGGCGGCGATGGCACCGACGAGCGCCACCACGGCACCCATGGCCCAGCGTCGAGCGGACGGCGAGAGGAGCACCCCGAAGGCGAGCAGCAGAGCGCCGTAGCAGACCGCCGCGGACATCGAGTGGCCAGAGGGGAAGCTCTTGCCGCGGGCCGTGGCCACCGGATCATCGAGCAGCGGCCGAGGACGGGCGACGACGACCTTCACCACCGTGTCGACCACTCCGCCTCCGAGGGCTGTCACGACGAGGAAGAGCGAGAGGTGCCAGCGGTGGCGGTGGAGGAGCCACAGCGTCGGACCGCCGATCATCGCGCCGAGCCAGATCGGCTTGCCGAGAAAGCTCACCACCTCGAGGGCGCTGACCCAGGCCGGGCGATCGGCCACCACCTCGTGCAGGCGCTCGGCTGCGTCGACATCCCAGCGGGTGGCCGGTCCGTCGGTCACGACCTGGGCCAGGAGGATCCCGAAGGGCACGGCCACCAGCAGGAGGGCCAGGCCGAAGAGGCTCAGCCGGACCCCATAGCGCTGCACGGGATCGAGCCGTCGGCGGATGGTGGGCGGCAAGGCGTCAGGCACCTCGGCCCTTGTCCCCGCCAGGGCCCTCCCGCATCCCTGGGGCCCGGATGCCGCGGGTACCGTGCGGTCAGTGGCAGCCCCCATCCGTCCCGCAGCGTTCATGGCACGCCACGACCTGCGGGACTGGCGGGTGCTCCTCCAAGCCGTCGAGGCGTGGTTCGACGCTCCGGACTACGCCGCCGGGGCGGCGTTCGTGGCTGCGGTGGCGGCGGCGGCCGACGACGTCGACCACCACCCCGACATCGACCTCCGCTACCGGCGGGTGCACGTCCTGCTGACCAGCCATGACGCCCACGGGCTCACCGACAGAGATGCCCGCCTGGCCAGCCGGATCTCCGAGCTGGCGGCAACGGGTGGGCTGGTCGCCGTGCCCCGCCGCGCCACCCGCTTGGAGGTGGCCATCGACGCCCTCGACATCGACGCTGTGCGGCCCTTCTGGGCGGCCGTCCTCGGCTATGTGGACGAGCCGGAGGAGGGTGGGCAGGTGCGCGCCTTGCGCGACCCCCATGGCCTCAGCCCTGCCTTCTGGTTCCAGCAGATGGACGCCCCCCGACCTCAGCGGAACCGCATCCACCTCGACATCGTCGTCCCCCACGACGAGATGCCGGACCGGCTGGCGGCCGCCCTGGCTGCCGGCGGGACCCTGGTGTCCGATGCGGAGGCGCCGGCCTTCTGGGTGGTGGCCGACCCCGAGGGCAACGAGGCCTGCCTGTGCACCTGGCAGGGTCGCGACTGAGCAGGTGGCGGCCTACGCGGCGAGGGCCAGGTCGAGCACCTGGCCGACGTCGTCCACCAGGTGCACGGTCATGGCATCCCGCACGGCGTCGGGGAGGTCGTCGAGGTCGGGACCGTTGCGAGCCGGCAGGATCACCTCGGTGAGGCCGGCCCGGTGGGCGGCCAGCACCTTCTGCTTCACCCCGCCGATCGGGCAGCACCCGGCCCGAGAGCGTCACCTCGCCGGTCATGCCCACCTCGGGGCGCACCGGCCGTCCGGTGAGGAGCGACACCAGCGCTGTCGTCATGGTGATCCCCGCTGACGGACCGTCCTTTGGCACCGCGCCCGCCGGGAAGTGCACGTGGAAGCGTCGATCGAGGGCCTCGCTGGAGACAGCGACGTCGTCGCGATGGCTCCGAACCCACGAGAGCGCGATCTGGGCCGACTCCTGCATCACGTCGCCGAGCTGTCCGGTGACCTGAAGGCTCGGTTCCCCGTCCATGGCCGTGGCCTCCACGAACAGCACGTCACCGCCCGCACCCGTCACCGCCAGGCCGGTGGCGACGCCAGGGACCGAGACCCGCTCGGCCAGGTCCTCGGCGTGGAACCGGGCTCGGCCCAGGAGGTCGACGAGGCGGGCCCCGTCGACCGCCACCGGGGTGGGCGATCCAGCCGCCACCCTGACGGCCACCTTCCGCAGTGCCTTGCCGAGCTGTCGCTCGAGCTCACGGACGCCGGCTTCTCGTGTGTAGCCCGACACGATGTCGCGCAGGGCGCTGTCCGCCACCTCGACCTCGTCGGCGTGCAGGCCGTTGGCGGTGATCTGGCGCTGGAGGAGGTGGTCGCGAGCGATGGCGACCTTCTCGTCCTCCGTGTAGCCGTCCAGCCGAATCACCTCCAGACGGTCGAGGAGCGGGCCGGGCACCGTCTCCAGCACGTTGGCGGTGGCGACGAAGAGCACATCGGAGAGGTCGAGGTCGACCTCCAGGTAGTGATCCCGGAAGGTGTGGTTCTGGGCCGGGTCGAGCACCTCGAGCAGAGCCGCCGACGGGTCGCCGCGGAAGTCGCTGCCCAGCTTGTCGACCTCATCGAGCAGGAGGACGGGGTTCATGGTCCCAGCCTCGGTCAGAGCCTTGGCGATGCGACCGGCCTGGGCACCGACGTAGGTGCGCCGATGGCCCCGGATCTCGGCTTCGTCGCGGACGCCGCCGAGGGCCACGCGCACGAAGCGCCGGCCCAGCGCACGAGCCACCGACTCGCCGAGCGACGTCTTGCCCACTCCGGGCGGGCCCACCAGGGCCACGATGGCCCCCGGCCGCCGCCGAGCGGTGCCGGGTTCGTCGATGCCGCGCTCCGCCCGCAGCTTCCGGACCGCCAGCAGCTCGACGATCCGCTCCTTCACCTCGTCGAGGCCGGTGTGGTCGGCATCGAGGGTGGCCCGGGCCACGTCGACGTCGAGCTCGTCGGTGCTGCGCTCGGTCCAGGGAAGACCCAGGACCGTGTCGAGCCACCCCTGGATCCAACCGCGCTCCATGTTCTGCTCCGGCATCTTCTCGAACCGGCCGATCTCCGTGCGCAGGGCCCGGACGACGTCCTCGGCCACCCCGGCCGCCTCCAGGGCGTCGATGCGCTGGCGGTAGTCGTCGGCGGAGGCGCCCTCCGCGTCGTCGCCCAGCTCCTTGCGAATGGCATCCATCTGACGACGCAGGAGGTGCTCGCGCTGCTGCTGGTCCAGGCCCTCGCGGACCTCGGTGGCGATCTGCTCGGTGAGCTCCTGCTCGGCCAGGGCCTCCTTGGCCCAGCCCAGGACGAGGCGGACGCGCTCGGTCACGTCGGTGGCCTCCAGCAGCTCGATCTTGCGCTGGTTCGGGAGCTCGGGCCACCACCCCACCAGGTCGGCCAGGCCCCCTGGGTCGTCGGCGTCGACGCCGCGCAGGATGCCGCGCACCTGTCGATCGCCGAACTGCTCGAACAGTGCCCGCAGCGTGGCGCGGAGCTCGGCGCCGAGCGCCTTCGCTTCGTCCGACGCGGGCGACTCCTCGACGGCTTCGGCGGTCACCCAGAGCCCGGCGCCGGTCCCCACCACGCCCGCGCCGAGGCGGGCTCGCCCGGTGGCCCGCACCACCAGGGCCTGGGTGCCGCCGGGGAGGACGCCCGTGGACTCCACCCGGGCCACGGCACCCACGCGAGCGAAGCGATCGCCCACCTTGGGTACGAGGAGCAGCTGGCCGTCAGCGTCGGCAGCGGCGGCGGCCGCAGCCTGGGCCTCGTCGGACTCGACGGCGATGGTCACCACCATCCCAGGCAGGATCACGCCATCGGGAAGGGGCAGGGCGGGGAGGGTGTTGGACTCGAGCGACTGGGGCACCAGGCACCTCCGTGCAGTTACTTGCGATGTGCAAGTGACCACAACCTACGGAGCTTCGGGCCCATTCCCACCCTCGCTCGGCGTCAGGAGCCGGCGGCGGCGAGCTCCTTGAGCAGCGCTCGGGTGGCGGCGGCGTCGTCGGGGCGGAGGGTGAGCTCGACGGGCGCGAAGTCGGTGACGCCGGCGGCGTCGAAGGCCTGGACGCCCGGCCGGACCTCGTCCTCGGTCCCGATGAGGGACACGTCGGCCGGACCGCCGGCGCCCTTCGCGTCCATCACGCCCCGGTAGGAGGGCAGGTCGTTGTAGCCGGCGAGGGCGGCGGACACGAAGCCGCGCACCTCGTCGGGGTGGTTCGTGACGCACAGCGGCACCGACGCCATGATCCGGGGCGTCGGATGGCCCGCGTCGGCGGCGGCGGCGTCGAGCGTCGGCTTGATCTGTTCGGCGATGGCCTTCGGTCCGCTGAGCCACAGGATCGTGCCCGCCGTCCGGCCGCCGGCCAGGCGCAGCATGCGCGGGCCCATGGCCGCCAGCATCACGGTGGGCGGCTCCACTGGCGGTGCCGCCGATGCCGTCGGTCGCAGCCGACCAGATGTCGCCGGTGACGGACACCTTGCGGTCGGCGAGGACGGGCAGCAGCACGTCCAGGTACTCCTCCATGTGCTTGGCCGGTGTGGCGAAGGGGATCTTGAGGGTCCCCTCCACCGTCATCTTGTGGGCCAGGCCGATGCCGAGGATCAATCGACCGGCGCCGATGGCTTCGACGACCGTGGAGGCCTGGGCGGCCAGCATCAGCGGGTGGCGCGGCCACGTCGGGATCACCGCGGTGCCGAGCTCGATGGTGCTCGTAGCGGCGCCCATGGTGGCGATGGCCGTCAGCGCGTCGGGCACGCCCAGCTGGGCCAGCCAGTAGGAGGAGAACCCGTCGGCCTCCGCTTGGGCGGCGTGCTCTCGCAGCTGCCCAAGGGCGGCACCGCTGGCAATCTGGCTGGAACCGTTGAGGCCGATGCGCATGGGTGCATCATGCCCGTCGGGGCACCTGATCGCTCGGTGGGGCGCTGCGATTCGGGTCCGGCCCGGGGTGGGATGTCAGGATGCGGCCATGGGGACGTGGAACGCCGTCGACATCCCGGACCAGACGGATCGCACCGTGGTGGTCACCGGCGCCAACAGCGGGTTGGGCCTGCGGTCGGCCGAGGCTCTGGCAGCCAAGGGGGCCCGCGTGCTCCTGGCCTGCCGGAACCCGGCGCGAGCGGCGGCGGCGCTCGACGCCGTTCGGGCCGTGGCCACTGGCGCCGAGCCCGAGGTCCGTTCGCTGGACCTCTCCTCGCTCGAGTCCGTGCGGGCGTGCGCGGCCGGTCTGGTCGGCGAGCTCGACCACCTCGACGTGCTGCTCAACAACGCCGGGATCATGGCCGTCCCGGAGGGGCGAACCGCCGACGGCTTCGAGCTGCAGCTGGGGACCAATCACCTCGGGCACTTCGCCCTGACGGGCCTGCTCCTCCCCAGGCTGCTGGCCGCCGCCGAGCCGCGCGTGGTGACGGTCTCGTCCAACGCCCACCGGTTCGGGCGGATGCACTTCGAGGATCTGTTCTTCGAGCGCCGGCGCTACTCCCGCTGGCGGGCCTACGGGCAGTCGAAGCTGGCCAACCTCCTCTTCAGCAGCGAGCTGCAGCGCCGCGCCGTGGAGCACCGCACGACGCTCACCGCCGTGACCGCCCACCCGGGCTACGCCGCCACCAACCTCACGTCGGGGCCCGCAGCGGGCGCGTCGCTGCTCGGTCCGGTCCTGGCGCTGAGCGACCGCCTCGTGGGGCAGCCCGACGCCCTGGGGGCGCTGCCGCAGCTCTATGGCGCCACCATGCCCGACGTGCTCCCCGACGACTACTGGGGGCCCGACGGCCTGCGGGAGATGCGGGGCCATCCCACGAGGGTGGGCCGCAGCGGCCGGGCCCTGTCCGCGGAAGCGGCCGCCCGGCTCTGGGCTCGGAGCGAGGAGCTCACCGGCGTCACCTACCCCTGGCCCTGACCCGTCACCTGCCGCGCTCTGGGCGGCGGGGGCGCAGGGCGAGGGCGACGGCGACGGTGGCCAGCGCCAGGGCGACGGGGACGGCCGTGCCGGTGGCCGGTAGGGTCCCGACCCCGGTCGGAGTGCTGGGCGACGAGGGTCCCGCCGACGTCGGCGGTCGAGGAGGGGACGGCGGGGCGGCCGGACGGGATAGCGGCTCGTCGTAGGCCGGGGGGCTGTAGGTGGGACAGGTGCGGTCGGCATCGGGAAAGCGGATGCGGGCGGCGCAGGCCCGCTCCATCTGGTCGATCGCGTCAGCGGGGAGGACCCAGCCGCCGGCCACGGCCTCGTCGGTGGCGGCTGCCATCTGCTCGTAGTACGTGGCGTGGGTCCCGTACTGCTCGGCCAGCTGGGTGTCCGTGAAGGGGATGGTGATGCCGCCGAGGCCACAGCTGGTGGACTCGTACCGGGCCACCGGCACCTCGATCGGCGGCAAGCGGATGCCGCCGACGCGCGTTGCCGTGCTCGTCCTTGGCCAGCGCGCCGGCCTCGAACTCGAACCGCGGCCCGTGATCCGGCGCCGGCCCCCCGTCCACCCAGCGGCGAAGCTGGTGGATGGCGCTGGACACCACGTACCGCATCGGCATGGCGACACCGGCCACCGTGCACACGGCCAGCTCGGGCTCGAGCCGCTCGCCGTAGTTGCCGGCCGCCAGCAGGGTGGCTCGTGCTGCGCCGGCGTCTGCTTGGCTGCGTTGAACATCACTCGGGGACCGTGGCCGGCGACAGACTGGTGGCCGATGAAGTAGTCGCTGTGCCCGGTGCCGGCCACCTCCCAGAGCCGGTAGTGCGGGTCAGAGTCCTGGGCCGGGTCGAAGCCGTCGTCGTAGGCCTCGAAGTCGCTCAGGAGGTTGATGACCTTGCCCGGGAGGGGCTTGGAGAAGGGCTTGCTGGCCAGCACGTCGCCGTGCACCAGGAACCCGTCGATGAGCCCCACCGAGGCCGGATGCGACGGCAGCCAGCTGGCCAGGTGCGATCGCAGCCGTAGCGCCGACTGGGACTGTCCCGCGGCGAGCACGTGCTCCACCGCCGCCGCCCCGAGGCCGCCCATGGGGTCGAGGCTGCGGTCGCCCGCCGGTGACCGGAAGGCCTGGGCGATCTGCGAGAAGATGTCGTCGGCCCAGGCGTCGCCGGGGTGGTCGAGGCCGGCGTAGCGGACGGGATCCCAGATCTTCGGGGTGAGCGGGGTGCAGCACAGCCCAGCTCGCTGGACGCTGACGTGGACGAACGCGATACCCGTCACGCAGCAGCATCGGGTCGGGCCTCGAGCGAGGTCACGGCGTTCTCGAACTGGGCGCTGACGTTGACCCAGTCGAGCACGACCGTCCCGTTGAAGGCCGCAGGGTCGATGGGTCGGAAGACGACGATGCGCGTGGTGTAGGGCGCCGGCGTGCCTGCGGCATCGACGCCGTGCCCGACACGAAGTACTCCTGTTCCTCGTAGCCGAGCGGAGCGAGATCGGCGTAGCTGTCCCAGAGCGCGAAGCCCTTGGCACCGTCGGGCGGCAGCGACAACGTCGGCGCGGAGACCGGGGCATCCCGGACGGTGTCGCCGACGCCGGGAGGCTGATGGCAGCCAGCGCGGTGGAGCAGGCCGCCACGGCCGTGAGGGCGGCGGCGAGGGTCAGGGCACGTCGGGGCAACGGGTCCTCCTTGGACCTTGGGGACAGCGATGGCCAGCGGGCCGCGCGCTATGAGGCTGGCACGAAGTCGATCAGCAGCCGGGCCAGGGCAAGCGGATCGTCGCCCTGCACGCTGTGGCCGGCCTCGGCCACGTGATCGACCTGCGCATGGGGAAGGCGCTTGCGCACCTCGGCCTCGGCGTCGTCGTCGACCACCGAGCCGGGGCGCATGCCTCGCACCAGCAGCACCGGCGCCGCCGATCCGACCGAGGGCATCCCACAGGTCGTCGGCGGGCAACGAGCGCTCGCCGTCGCCGGTGAAGCGCCGATAGCGCCACACCCAGCTGCCGTCGTCGCGCTGCAGGGCGTTGTGGAGGATGCCCCGCCGCAGCGACGACTCGGAGCGGGTCGGGTTGAACTCGATGGTGCGGGCCAGCAGCTCGTCGAAGTCGGCGAAGCTCTCCGGACCGTCGACGAACGCCACGATGGCGGCGGCTCCCGGGCCGTCGACCTGAGGGGTGACGTCGACCAGCACGAGCGACCGGACCAGGTCCGGGTGGGCGTCGGCAACGGCCAGGGCGGTGAGGCCGCCCAGCGACATGCCGACCACGCCGCAGCGCGTCAGGCGCCAGCGCCCGGATGGCCGCGGCGACGTCGACCGGCGTTGGAGCGCAGGTCGAGGCTCCCCTCAGCGGGGGCGTCGGAGTGGCCGTGTCCCGGCAGGTCGATGGCGACCAGCGGCCGGCCCAGGGCCAGCGCCACGGTGTCCCAGGTGTGGGCGTTCTGGGCCCCGCCGTGGAGCAGCACCAGCTCGGGTGCGGTCGTCGCCCCACACCAGGGCGCTCGAGGTGGCGTCCGTCCGCCAGGTCGACGTCCTCGCGCCGGACCACGGGCGGGCCGTCGTAGGGCAGCCCGAACTCGGCCGCGTTCTCGTGGAAGAGCCCGAACTCGTCGTAGGCCACGCGCTCCACCATGCGTGGCAGCCTGCCACGACTGGTCCGGTAGGTTCAGCCGGCCGATGGGCAAGATCACCGCGGCGCGCTTCGAGGGGACCGTGCCCGTTCGCAAGGGCCGCAAGCTCGGGGTGGCCGAGTTCGGCACCCCCGACGGGCAGGCGGTCTTCTGGCTCCACGGCACGCCAGGGGCTCGGCGCCAGATCCCCGACGAGGCCCGACGGCTGGCCAAGGCAGCCGCGGCCTGCGCATCGTCGGCATCGACCGGCCCGGCGTCGGGTTCTCCACCGCGCACCTCTACGACTCGGTGGCCGACTTCGTGCCCGACCTCGAGCTGGTGGCCGACCAGCTCGGCATCGGACGGTTCTCCACCATCGGGCTCTCGGGCGGCGCTCCGTACGCGATGGCGGCCGCCGCGCGCCTTCCCGACCGGGTGGCCTCGGTCGGCGTGCTGGGCGGGGTGGTGCCCAGCGTCGGCGCCGACGCCGCGCCGGGCGGGCTGGTGGGCTTCGCCCATCGCTTCCGCGGGCTGCTCCCGCTGGTGCGCGAACCGGCCGGGCTGGCGCTCACCACGCTGGTGCGGGTGGCCCGGCCGATCGGGTCACAGGGGCTCGACCTGTACGCCCGGCTGTCTCCACCCGGCGATCGAGAGGTCCTGCGCCGACCTGACATCAAGGAGATGTTCCTGGACGACCTCACCACCAACGGCAGCCGAGGGCTCCGGTCGGTCGTCTACGACGGGATCCTCTTCACGCGCGACTGGGGGTTCCTGCCCAGTGCCATCGGCGTTCCGCTCACGTGGTGGCACGGAGACGCCGACAACATCGTGCCCCTCGAGCACGCCTGGCACCTGGTGCCGCGGATCCCGGGAGCCGTACTGCACGTGCGGGACGGCGAGAGCCACCTCGGGGGCCTCGGCATCGCCGACGAGGTCCTCTCCACCGTGATGCGCTGGTGAGCCCCGACGCCGAGCCTCAGAGCCCGACGACCAGCGGTTCGAAGCGCTTCCGGAGGCGCTCCAAGGACGCCCGATTGCGTCCGTAGACGAAGGGGCGCAAGAGCGGCATGGCGACGTCGTGCCGGACCGCTGAAGACCTCCTGGAACACCACCTCAGTGCCCCCGCCGGTGGGACGGAGCCGGAAGTCGACGATCCCGGTGAGGGGTCCCACGTGGACCTCGAGCCGAAGGTGATGCGGGCGCTCGGCGGCGAGCGACCTCGAGTCGTCCTTCACGGTCACGGCCTCGGCCGGGCCCACCTCGTGGTGGAACCGTGCCCCCGGCTGCGGGAAGGCCGGGTCGATGGCACGGATGCGCTTGGCCCCCGCCAGCCACTCCGGGTAGGTGTCAGGGTCGGCCAAGACGTCGAAGACGTCCTCGGGCGGCGCAGGGATCGTGGTGCGGACCTCGGCGGGGGACAGGAGCCGCTCTCCGAGCGGCTCGCGGTTCGATGGGCATGGCGCCGTTCCGTTCCCCCTCGGTCCAGGTCCGACACCTACCCTGCACGGGATGGACGCTGTGGAGCACCCCGTCTGGGACGCCGACAACCACTACTACGAGGCGCTCGACGCCTTCACCCGCCACCTCGACCCGGCGCTCGGCCCCCGCACCGTGCAGTGGGCCACCATCGACGGGCGGCAGTACCACGTGCTCGGCGGCAAGGTCAGCCGGGCCGTCACCAACGCCACCTTCGACCCCATCTCCAAGCCGGGCTGCCTGCAGCGAGTTCTTCCGGGGCAACCCCAACCAGGTGAACCCGCTCGAGCTGCTGCGCGACCACGAGCCGATCCGAGCGCGAGTACCGCGATCCGGCGGCCCGGGTGGCGGTGCTCGACGAGCAAGGCCTGGCCGGGTGCTTCCTCTTCCCGACCCTCGGGATGATCTACGAGGAGCCGCTGCAAGAGGACCCCGAAGCCGTCTGCCTCACGTTCCGGGCCTTCAACCGTTGGCTCGCTCGACGACTGGACCTTCGACTACGAGGGCCGCATCCTCACGGCTCCGTACCTCACCCTCGCCGACGACGACTGGGCCATCGAGGAGCTGGAGTGGGCCCTCGACCAACGGCGCTCGGCTCATCGTGATGCGCGCCGGTGCTCCCACGACGGTGACCGGTCGACGCAGCCCCTTCGACGCCTCCTTCGATCCCGTTCTGGGCCCGGGTGGACGAGGCCGGCATCACGGTGGTGGTCCACGCCGGCGACAGCGGTCAGTCCTCCAACGGCTACGCCGTCGACGGGTTCGCCGCCAGCTTCCGCCAGACCGACCCGCGCCCCACGCATCAAGAGCTTCAACATCGAGGAGGCCGTCCACGACTACCTCCTGTCGATGACCCTCGCCGGCCACTTCAAGCAGTTCCCCAACCTCCGGGTGGCCTCCGTGGAGAACGGGGCCGAGTTCCTCCCCGACCTGTTCCGAAAGCTCCGGTCGCAGGACAAGAAGATGCCGGGGTGGTTCGGCGAGGACCCGGTCGAGCAGTTCCGGCGTCATGTGTGGATCAACCCGTTCTGGGAGGACGACCTGGCGACGGTGGTGGAGCTGATGGGAGCCGACCGGGTGATCTTCGGGTCCGACTGGCCCCACATCGAGGCCCTGCCGCACCCGCTCGACTACCTGCCTGAGACCAAGCCGCTGTCGCCGGAGGATCGCCGAGCGGTGCTCCACGACAACGCCATGGCTCTGGCCACCCCCCGCCCGGCCTGAGCCGAGACCGCCCGAATTGGGGGGAGCGGGGTCCGGTGGGCCTATCCTCGTCGGCAGGGCCTTCGGCGCCGAACGGCGCCGACCACCTGCATGCCAGACCTCTCCCGTGCTCTCGAAGCCGCGGCGTGGGCAGCAGCCGAGGGCATCGCTACCGCTGAGCAGCGGGCGTTGCTCGAAGCCGATCCCGTCGCATGGCGCTTGATCCTCGAGCGGCTGATGGACGAGACCGAGGACAACCTCGACTCGGTCAGCGGCATCGAGGGTCCTGAGCGCGCCCAGGTGGTGAGCGACATCGAGGCCGACCTCGACCGCCTCGAGGCGGCCTACGACCTGCTGCTCGGCTCGACCCGCATCGGGCTCCGAGGTGCTGATCCCCACCGCCGACCCCACCGGCGAGGTGCGGCTCCAGGCGTCGTGGGCCAACGGGTCCATCGTGGTCTGGGCCGGCGGACCCGACATCGTGGCCCACAAGAACGCCGACCTGGCCGACCGGCTCGAGGCACTCGGCGGACCGAAGCTGGGGTGGGCCGTCCACGCCGACGTCGCCCTGCCGAACGGCCTCAAGGCGGCTGCCCTGTCCATCCCGGTGGAGGAGGCCCTCGGCTGGCTGGTCGTGGCCGTCGGTGGCGGCCAGGGCGAGGAGGACGGGGTGGGCGCCAGCGTCCGCTGGCTGGGCCGGGTGGCTGTCGCCGCGGTCGGCCTCGTGGCCCAAGGCCGGATCGTGCCCGAGCCTCCGCACCCAGCGCCACTCCGGAGGGCAAGGTCATGGACCTCAACGTGCGCTGGTCGCCGGCCCGTGTCGACGACGCCGAGATCGACCGGCTGGCCGGCGCCATGCCGGGGCCGGTGTCGCCGTGCTGTCCCGCAAGGACGCCCGCGCCGTCACCCTCGAGGTGATCGGCGCCGTGGTCGACGCCATCGCCCTGGAGGCCGGCGAGAAGCTCGAGCGGCCCGGCCACCCCCCCGGTCATCCGCAACGCCGCCGACGTGGGCGAGGCCTTCGTGGCCCGCCTCGACGGCTCATCGTTCACGGCCCCCATCCCGGCCGGTGCCGAGGTGTCCAAGCGGCTCGACCAGTGGGCCCAGCCAGGTGACCGGCGTGGCCAAGACCACCCTCGTGGTGCAGCTCGACCCGCCCGACCGCGGCGACGCCTGGTTCCTGTCGGTGCTCGGCCGCGGCGCCGAGGGCGGTCTGCTGCCGATCGAGCAGGCCCTCACCGACAGCAAGCGCACCCAGCACCTGGCCGACGAGATCGTCCGCCTCGAGCGCATCTACGACAAGCTCGGCCGCGCCGGTGGCCTCCGGCGGGGCCAGGTGTACCTGAGCCAGGACGAGGCGTGGGAGCTCATGACGGTCACCGGCCCGTGCCCTCGAGGCGGCCGGCTTCGAGGTGCGGGTGCCCGCGCTGTCACGCCGCAAGCCCAGCGCCCGCGCTGCGCCTGTTCGTGGAGCCCACGGGGAGCGGGTGGTGGGCGCCCACCAGCTCAGCGACGTCCGCTGGTCGGCGGTGTTCGACGACGTCGAGCTGACGGCCGCCGACGTCGCCCGCCTGGCCGCCGAGGCCCGGCCCCTCGTGCAGCTCGCACGGCAAGTGGGTGGAGCTCGACCGCGTCGACCTCAAGGAGGCGGCGGCCGCCCTCGCCGAGCGGGCGGGACGCCGACCAGCTCACCGGTGCCGAGATCCTCCGCCACGTCGTCGGGCTGGAGGGCACGCCCTTCGGCGCCGGGCTCACCGTCGAGGGCAGCGGCTGGGTCACCGACCTCCTCGAGCCAAGGCCACGGGACGCCCGGCCACCGCCGCGATCACGAAGCCAGAGGGGTTCGTCGGGGAGCTGCGCTCGTACCAGGCCGAGGCGCTCGGCTGGCTCGGGCTTCCTCGACGCCGTGGAGCTGGGTGGCTGCCTGGCCCTCGACATGGGTCTCGGCAAGACGCCCACCGTGCTCGCCCACCTGGCCCGGACCGCCGGGCAACGGCCCGGCTCTGGTGATCGCCCCTCCCGCCGTGGTGGGCAACTGGGCGGCCGAGGCGGCCCGGTTCACCCCCGGTCTGCAAGGTGGTCGTCCACCACGGCGCGTCGCGGGCGTCGGCCGAGGAGCTCGAGGCCGAGGTGGCCGACGCCGACGTCGTCATCACCACCTACGGCACCGCCGTCCGCGACGTCGACGCCCTCGAGCAGCACGACTGGGACCGCCTCGTGCTCGACGAGGCCCAGGCCATCAAGAACCACACCAACGAGACGTCTCAGCGAGCTCCGTCGCATCGGCGCCCGCACCCGCCTGGCCCTCACCGGCACGCCGATCGAGAACGGCCTCGGCGACCTCTGGTCGATCCTCGACTTCACCAACCCCGGGCTGGTCGGCGCCCGCACCACCTTCATCGCCCAGCTGTCCGGCGAGGGCGAGGCGGCCCTGCGGGCGCTCAACGGGATCCTCGTGTTCCGCCGCACCAAGACCGAGCCGGCGTGGCCGCCGAGCTGCCCGGATCGCATCGACGAGCTCGACCACTGCACGATGACGGCCGAGCAGATCGGTCTCTACCAAGCGGTGCTCGACGGGCTGGTGGTGCAGGCCGAGGGCGCCGAGCGGGACGTCAAGCAGGGGGCGATCCTCGCGGCCATCACCGCCCTCAAGCAGATCTGCAACCACCCGTGGAACTACCAGGCAGGACGACAAGCCTCTGGCGGGTCGGTCCGGCAAGCTCAACCGGCTCGAGGAGGTGGTCGACCAGGTCTTCTCGGCTGGGGAGCGGATCCTCGATCTTCACCCAGTTCGCCACCTGGGGCGTTCGCCTGGCCGAGCACCTCACCGAGCTCACCGGCCAGCCGATCAGCTGCTACCACGGCGGGTTGGCCCGCGGGGCTCGCGACACCATGATCAAGCCGACTTCCAGGGGGGCACCGGGGCAGGAGCGATCGTCTTGTCGCTGAAGGCGGGTGGCACCGGCCTCAACCTCACGGCCGCCAACCACGTCGTGCTCTACGACCGCTGGTGGAACCCCGCGGTCGAGGACCAGGCCCGCGATCGAGCGTGGCGGATCGGCCAGACCCGCACCGTGCTGTCCCACCGCCTCGTGTGCCCCGGCACCGTCGACGAGCGGGTGGAGGAGGTGGTCGGCGGCAAGCGCCGCATCGCCGACCTCGTGCTGCCGAAGAGCAGCTCCCTCGCCGACCTGGACCCGGAGCAGCTGCGCAGTGCCCTTGGTCTGCGCGCCGATCAGCTCCTCGCGGAGGACGACCTGTGAGCCCCACCCGCAAGCGATCCGGACGGAAGCGGGGCGGCGGCCGCCAAGGCCAAGCCCGTCGACCTCTGGCGTCCGGTGCCGCCGCTCCCCCCACCGGACCCGATCGTGCCGGCCCCCGACCCCACCGCCCTGCTGCGCAGCATCGGTGTGCCACCCCTGCGGGCTCGCAGCGACATGGCCGAGGCCTACCTGGTGGCGGTGGCGGAGCGGGCCGCTGGCCTGGCCACCGCGCTGGCCGCCGCCGCCGACCTGTTGGTGCTCCCGGCCGACGACGGCAGCGACGACGCCGCCTCCCGGCGAACCCCGCCTGATGCTCGAACGGCGATTCGGGGGTAAGGAGGGCACCATGCCTGATCCCATCGATCTGCCCGTCGCCGGCGCCCCCTCCGACAACACCACGTTGGTCGCCGTCCTCGACGGCCTCGGACGCGACGGCTTCACAGGCGACCTGTTCGTGACGGACGAGGGCCGGGTCCGTTGCGGGTCGTGTCGTGTGGAGACCGCGCCAGAGGACCTCTCGCTCGATCGCCTCCGACGAGTGGAGGGCGCGTCGGACCCAGCCGACATGGCTGCCGTCCTGGCGATCACGTGTCCCCACTGTGGGGCTCGAGGCACGGCCGTGGTGCGGTTCGGGCCGGAGGCGGGCCCAGCCGACGCGACGGTGCTCAAAGCCCTCGACGACCGCCGCTACCAGGGCAGCTGACCGGGGACCAGTCCCGTGACGTCCTCGGCCGACGAGCCGACCGGGCGCGAGATGACGATCAGCGCCACGTCGTCCTCCGGCTCCTGGCCCCCCAGGCAAGCCTCGAGGACGTGGCGAGCGAGGGGTCGGGCGGCGACGTCACTGGATTCGGCCACAGCTCGCCGCAGCCGTTCGATGGAGCTGTCGATGGCCTCGTCGCGTCGCTCGATGAGGCCATCGGTGTAGGCGATCAGGGCTGATCCCTGTGGGAAGTCGAACGTGGCGGTGGTGCCATCGGCGACGGGGATGCCGAGGATCGGCTGCCGACCCTCGTCGAGGAGCACCGCGTCGCCGCTCGGGAGCCGCACCACGGGCGGGGGGTGCCCCGCGGTGGCATAGGTGACCTGTCCCGCCTCGGTGTCGACCACCGCCAGGAGCGCGGACGCGGTGGGGTGGTGGGCGGCCGCGTGCAGGAGCTCCGTGGATCGGGAGAAGACCTCGGTCAGCGGGGTCCCGAGGCGAACCAGCGCACCGACCACCGCGCGAAGCTGCGCCATGTCGCCCACCGCGGTGATCCCGTGGCCGGCGACATCGCCGACGATGAGGGCGTAGCGGTGGTCGTCGAGGGCGATCCCCTCGTACCAATCGCCGCCCATGCCCACCTGGTGGGCGGCGGGCAGGTACCAGGCGGCGACATCCAGGTGGGGCGAGTCGGGGAGGGGGACCAGCACGCTGTCCTGCAGCGTGGAGACCAGGCGATGCTCCGCCTCGGTCAGGCCCGCCCGCTCGAGGGCCTGCCCGGAGAGCTCGGCGATGGTGAGCAGCGTCGACACGAACGCATCGTGGAAGACCCGGGGGCCCGGCCATGCGAAGACCATCGACCCCACGACCTCGCCGTCGCTGTCCCGGATGGGGAGGGCGGCGCGAGCTCCGATCCCCAGGGCGGACGTGGTGGTGGCGCTGTCTGGGTACCGCGCCACGAACGCGGCGTTGTCCTCCAGCAGCACCAGCGAGCCGGTGCGGGCGGCTTCCGTGAAGGCCAGGTGGGCGTCGAGCGGCGGGTCGCTGAACTGGGCGCGGACAGGGTCTCCGACCGACGGCCCGTGGTGGGTACGCAGCACCCCTGCCTCGCGATCGACCAGACCGACGCTCGTGGCGGTGGCGCCGACGGGGCTGCTGGCCGAGGCCGTGATGGTCTCGAGGACGTCGGCAGTGGTCACGGCCACCGCCAGCCGTCCGGCCAGCTCGGCCAGCTGGGACGCTTGGACGCCCGCCTGATCGGTGGTGCGGGCGCGGTCGAGCGTGTACTCGCAGAGCTCAGCGAGCGTGCGGATGGTGTCTCGCGTGAGCGGGTCGTCGTCGAGGGGGTGGCTCCAGGCCAGGGAGAGGGCGGCGGCCACCGTGCCGTGTCGGTCCTCCAGCGGGAGGCAGGCCACGGATTCCAACCCGGCTAGACGGATGTCGGCCATGACAGCGGGGTCGGTGTGGGCGGCCAGCTCTTCCTCGGTGCGCAGCAGGAGAACCTCGCCCGACTCCACCACCTCGGTGACAGGGGTGCGGACGGAGAGCGGGACCTCCGTGTACCGACCGCTGATCTCGGGGTCGACGGACGGCGAGGGGGCGGTCCGGACCACCCGGCTGTCGCGGTCGACGATCGCCAGCCCGGTGGCGGCCGCGTCTAGGACCGAGGCCACCATGGTGTGGACCACGTCCTCCACCTCGCCGACCGTCTGCGCCCCGGCCAGCGCCTGGGCGACGTCGGCGGTTCGCGCCATCACGGTGCGAGAGCGGACCAGGGCCGCGTCGTGGGCCTCGGCGCGGCGGACGAACAGGAGCAGCCCGCCCACCAGAAGGAGGGTGGACACCCCCAACGTGCCGGCCGTCGCGAGATCGGGGTCGCGTCCGTCCTCCACCACCAGCTGCCACTCGCGCGACTGGACGGCGATGGTGCGAGTCGCCCCGCCCGCGGGCGGCGAGGAGCTGGCCGCCAGCTCGACGCCGCCGTCGTGCACGGCGAACCGGCTGCCCTCGGGCAGGGCCCGTACGATCGGCGCCGCCAGCGCCTCGCCGGCTACCACCGTGCTGAGGAACCCGACGTGCGCTGATCGCCGCTGGGCCGGGGTGTCGAGGGGGACGCCGGTCCGGTAGAGCGGCTTGCTCAGGAACAAGGACAGGTTGCCGGTGCCCTGGGCGATCACCGGCTCGGTGAGCACGGTCCGACCGGTGTCACGGGCCCGGACAGCTGCGGAACCCCGCACCGGGTCGGCCAGCACGTCGTAGCCGAGGACCGCCTCGAAGGCGTGGGTCAGGGGCATGATGGCTCGAACGGCGTAGTACCGGTCGCGGCGGGGCGCCGGCTCGAGGTCGGTGGCGTCGGCGTCACCGATCGGGCGGCCCAGGGCTGCCTCGAAGGCGGGCCGCTCGGAGTCAAGGACCACGTCGACGTAGGCCAGCATCTCGATGGCGGAGAGGCGGATGATCTCTCGGGCGAAGGCCTCGAACGCCTCGAGGTCCACGGTGCCCGTCGCCGACACCAGGCCCCCGCCGCCGGCCAGCGCCGAGATGGCGCCGTCGGCGGCCCCACCGACCAGCACCGCGATCTCTCCGGTCAGCGCCTCCTCACGGGCCGCCGCCTCGTCGTGAGCCTGCTGCCAGGTCGTGACCGTGGCGGCCGCTCCCGTGATGGCCACGACCGCGATGAGGATCACGCGCCATGGCCGCATGGGGCCGCCGGCACCCGCACGAGACGGGCGTCGCCGTGTCATGTCCTCAGCGGGTCCGGCCCAAGAGCCGTGGGAGTTCGTCGTTGGTGCTCGGCTCCACGAACGCAGCTTCCCCTCCCTCGTGGAGCGCGAGCGGTCTCGCGCCGCCCGACGGTGCGCCAGTGTGCCAGGCCTGGGGGCCTCGTCGCGACCGAACCGTCCCGGCACCGCGTGTGCCTCAGTCGGACCCCGCCTGCCCGCTCCGCTCCACCTTCCAGTAGCCACGGATCGTGGTGTGGGAGCGGTCGAGACCGCGCTCGTCGAGGAGCAGGCGCCGGACGCGCTGCACGGCAGCCGCCTCGCCGGCCACCCACACGTGGCTGCGCGGATCGATGGCGGTGTCGGCGATGGCGTCCACCAGCCCGTCTCCCGGCTGCGAGCCTGGCTGGCGCACCAGCCAGCGGGTCGGGGGGGCTCCTGGGAGGTCGATGCGGGACGCAGCGGTGTCGGTCTCCACGATGACCTGCCGGTCGATGTCCGGCGGCAGGGCGTCGAGAAGGACCCCGATGGCCGGAAGGGCAGTCTCGTCCCCCGCCAGCAGGTACCCACTGGCCGTCCGGTCGACGTCGTGGCCCCGACCGGTGCCGCTCACCGCAACCGGGTCCCCCGGGCCGGCCGTCGTCGCCCACCGGGCCAACGGACCCGCGCCGTGGAGCACCACCTCGACGTCGAGCTCGTGGGCCTCCTCGTCCACCAGCACGGGGGTCACCGTGCGGATCGTCGGTCGGCTGCCGTCGTGGTGCCGGAACTCGTTGCCGTCCCACTCGGGCATCACGAGGTCAGGTCCCGTCGGGAGGAGGAGCCGCACGCTGGCGGCGGGCAGGCCGGGATCGAGGCCAGCCAGCTCCGGGCCGCCCAAGGTGACGCGCACCAGACGAGGCGATCTGGACCGCGACCGCACCACGGCCGCCACCCGGAACGGCGGCGGCTGGCGACGCTGGCGAGCCGTGGTCGGGGGGTCGGTCATGGGACCAGTCTGCAGGAGGCGGCAGACTGGTCCCATGACCGAGCTCAACGTCCTCGGAAGCGATCTGGAGCCGTGCGGCACCGATCCGCTCACCGGCTTCTATCGGGACGGGTGCTGCTCGACGGGTCCTGAGGACCTGGGCAGCCACACGATCTGCGCGGTGGTGACGGCCGAGTTCCTCGACCACCAGCGGACCATCGGCAACGACCTCAGCACCCCGATGCCCCAGTACGCCTTTCCTGGCCTCGTTCCGGGCGACCGCTGGTGCGTCACCGCTGTGAACTGGCTGCGGGCCCATGGCGACGGCTGCGCGGCGCCGGTGGTGCTGGCGTCGACCCACGTCCGAGCGCTGGAGATCGTCCCGTTGGAGGCGCTCCGCCAGCATGCGGTCGACGTGCCCGGCGACCTCAGCCAGCTCGACGACGGGTCCAACCCCTGACGCGAGCGGCCCACGAGCCCCGCCCGCCGGTGCTCGTGGGTCCGCTCGGACATCCCGCTCGCCCGACTCGACGCACCGTAAGCCCCGAACCGGCAGATCCGGAATGGCCGGAACGGGCCATTTCGACCGCCGATCCGGACTAGTCACCCAACGCGGAGGTGCCGACCCGGGGTGAGGGTCGCTACCGTCGCCGGAGGAGCGACGAGGAGGATCCGTGGGCAAGGTGCTGAAGGTCGGGCTGGGGGCAGCGGCGGCAGGCACGGTGGCCGTGGTGGTCGCGCAGCACCGCTCGATGCAAGAGGAGCCCTTCGTTCCTGCCCTTGACCCGCTCCCCGGGGAGCGTGACCTCGTGGTCGAGACCGCTGACGGGGCCCGCCTCGAGGTGACGGTGGCCGGGCCCGACGACGGTCCGCTGGTGGTCCTCCCGCACTGTTGGATGGGCCTCCGGGCGATCTGGGCTCCCGTGGCGCGGCAGCTGGTCGACACCGGTCACCGGGTGGTCTTCTACGACCAGCGCGGCCACGGGACCTCCACGATGGGTGAGCTGCCCCCGTCGGTGGAGATCCTCGGCCACGACCTGGCCGCCGTCCTGGCCGCCACGGACGCCAGCGACCTCGTCCTGGCTGGCCACTCCATGGGTGGGATGACGGTCCAGGCCTACGCGGCCGAGCACCCCGATGACTTCGCTCAACGGGTGCGGGGCGTGGTCTTGGCCTCCACGGCGGCCCGGGTGCTCGGGCGCCCGCTCCCGTCCGCTGTCGTGGAGCGGCTGATGGGCGACCGGCCGGGTGGCTGGTCGCGCCAGGGGCTCATCGGCCGGCGGATGGTCCGCGGGGCCGTGGGGCGCGACCCGCAGCGCGAGCACCTCGACCTCACGCTGCACGGCATCGTGACCACCACCGCGGCCGCTCGCGCCGGGTTCTTGGTCGCGATGGCCGGCATGGATCTGCGCCCGGCGGGGGCCACCATCGCCGGGGTGCCCACTCGCATCCTCGTCGGCAGCCGCGACTCGCTCACGCCGGTGCGGCGAGCCCGGGTGCTCGAGGCCGGCATCGACGGGTCAGTGCTGCGCATCCTGCCGAGGGTCGGTCACATGCTCCCCTTGGAGGCCCCTGAGGCGATCGTGGCGGCCATACAAGAGGTCAGGGCCCAGGCCGCCTCGACCTCGAGTGGAGGCGTCGCCGCCGCTGGGTGAACCCGCCTCCGGGTCCGGCGGTTTGCCGATCGATGGGGTCGGGTACATGGGGCGCAGTCCGCACGGCCCACCACGGCACCCCAGGAGGTCCCGAACCCATGCTCTGGCTACTCGCAGTCGTCCTCGTCATCATCGGCATCGTCCAGCTCTTGCAAGGCCAGCTGCTGTTCGCCCTGCTCCTCTTCGTCGCCGCCGCCCTCATCGGGCCCGGGGGCTACCAGATCGGCAGGGGCCGAAGGGCCTGACCCGCAGGTAGACCGCACCCGACGCTGGCTTCCTGTCCACCAGCGCTGGGTCCGTCACGA
The DNA here is from genome assembly GCA_963795165.1 of uncultured Microthrixaceae bacterium. Classification (GTDB taxonomy): domain Bacteria; phylum Actinomycetota; class Acidimicrobiia; order Acidimicrobiales; family VFJN01; genus VFJN01. Next base: position 2,898,748 of record CAWCGT010000001.1, read on the forward strand.
GCCCACCCTTCGGGGTGGGCTCGTGCGCGTCCGGGCTTCAGCCGGCCAGCTCGAACCCGGAGTAGCCGCTGGCCGCCACGTGGTCGCACTGCTCGGCGTACGGCGGGAAGCCCGGCAGGGGCATGAACACCCGGGTCTTGCCGGGCACGTTGGCCCCCAGGTACCAGGAGTTGCAGGTGGGGAACAAGGTGAACCCGGCCACCGTGTTCACGTAGTCGACCCAGGCGTCCTGGGCCTCCGCCGTGGCCTCGATGGTGCGGTGCCCCTCGGCGTCGAGGTGCTCGATGCAGTCCGCGATCCACTCGACGTGCTGCTGGATGCTCACCATCATGTTCGTGAGGACCGACGGGCTGCCCGGACCGGTGATCGTGAAGAGGTTCGGGAACCCGTGGATGCCGAGGCCCAGGTAGGTGCGGGGCCCGGCGGCCCAGGCGTCCTGGAGCGTGCGCCCGCCCCGTCCGCGCACGTCGATGCGCAGCAGGGCCCCGGTCATGGCGTCGAACCCGGTGGCGTACACGATGGCGTCCAGGTCGTGGTGTCCAGCGGCAGTGCGGATCCCAGTCGGCGTGATGGCCTCGATCGGTGCCTCGCGGAGGTCGACGAGGTGCACGTTGGGCCGGTTGAAGGTGGCCCAGTAGCCCGTGTCGACGCACAGCCGCTTGCACCCGATCACCTGGTCGGGCGTGAGCTTCCGAACCATCTCCGGGTCCTCGACGATCTCGGCCAGCTTCCCCCTGACGAACTCGGCGGCCATGTCGTTGGCCTCCTTCGAGATGAGGAGGTCGTTGTAGGCGGCCAGGAAGGCCAATCCCCCGTTGGCCCAGCGCCGCTCGAGCTCGGCCCGTCGCTCGTCCTCGGTGACCTCGAGGGCCGAAGCATCTCGGCGCTCGGTGCGGGCACCGAAGCCGGTGGGCATCTGCCGGTTGGCGGCCCGGAACTCGGCGTACTCGGCCTTGATCTCCTTCACCGCCACGGGATCGAGCGGCTGGTTCCACGCAGGGACGGTGAAGCTGGCGGTGCGCTGGAAGACGGTGAGCTCGGCCGCCTCTTCGGCGATGATCGGGATCGACTGGATGGCCGAGGACCCCGTGCCGATCACCCCGACCCGCTGCCCGGTGAAGTCGACGCCGTCGTGGGGCCACCGACCGGTGTGGTAGCTCGGACCCTGGAACGAGTCGGCGCCCTCGATCTCTGGGATGTTGGCGGAGCTGAGGCACCCCGTCGCCATCACGAGGTGCCGTGCGGTCACCCGGTCACCCTGGTCGGTCTCCACCACCCAGGATGCGGTGTCCTCGTCGAAGGTGGCGGACGTGACACGGGTCTCCAGCTGGATGTCGCGGCGGAGGTCGAAGCGTTCGGCGACGTGGTTGGCATAGTCGAGGATCTCCGGCTGGGGCGCGTAGCGCTCCGTCCACTCCCACTCCTGCTGCAGGTCCTCGTCGAAGCCGTAGGAGTACTCCATGCTCTCCACGTCGCATCGAGCCCCCGGGTACCGGTTCCAGTACCAGGTGCCGCCGACGCCGTCGCCGGCCTCGAAGACCCGCACCGATCGCCCCAGGCCGCGCAGCTTGTGGAGCATGTAGAGGCCGGCGAACCCGGCCCCCACCACCACCACGTCGACCTCGCGCTGGCCTTGGGCCATCTCATCCTCCCCCGGGGTGATCCAGGCGTTGAACCTAGATCACCAGGGATCTGACCTCCCAGCGTGGAAGCAGCCCAGATGCGTTCGCGCTCCGACCTCCGCTGGATCGCCGTCCTGGCCGTCCTCACGGCGTCGTCGGTGACCCTCGGGGTGGCCTCGGCCTCCATGGCCGTCGAGGAGATCCCGCTGGAGGCGACGCCGTCGGGACCCTGCGGCGCCGGGTCGAGGCCCGAGACGGGGCTGCAAGGCCAGGTGAGCGCGGCCGACCAGGACAGCGGACGGGCAGCCGAGGGCTACACCTGCAACACCGAGGTGATCGGCTCGATCGTGGAGCCCACCCCGATGGGGACCTACGGGGGGTTCAAGGTCCTGCGCTTCATCGACGAGCAGGGCCAGGAGTGCGGGTTCTACGACACCACCCTGCTCTTCCCCTCGGACCTGGTCGACGCCGAGACCGGGGTGTCGGTGCTGGACATGAGCGACCCGGCCCACCCCGTGGTCACCGACACCCTCCTCACCCCCGCCATGGTGACGCCACACGAGTCGCTGGTCCTCAACCAGCCCACCGGGCTCCTGGCGGCCGTGGCCGGCAACCTGACCACGAACGTCGGGGTGATCGACGTGTACGACGTGAACGCCGACTGCCTGCACCCGCGGCTGGTGTCCAGCACCCCCCTCGGCGTCTTCGGCCACGAGGCGGCCCTGTCACCGGACGGGCGCACCTTCTACTCGGCGTCCGTCGTCACCTCCACCATCCAGGCCGTCAGCTTCGACGCCCTCCCCGTGATGACGCCGGTGTGGACGAGCGTCGACTATCGCTCCCACGGCCTGTCGGTGAGCGATGACGGGAACCGCCTCTACCTGGCCGCCCTCGACGGGCTCCGGATCCTCGACGTGTCCGAGGTCCAGGCTCGGGTGCCCCTCCCCGAGGTGACCGAGATCGCCCACCTGCGATGGGGCTCGATCAGCATCCCGCAGACGACCGAGCCCGTGACCATCGACGGCCACCCCTACCTGGTCGAGATCGACGAGTTCGGCTCCGGCTACGGCGTGGGGGCCGGGCGGATCATCGACATCGGTGACGAGACCAAGCCGAAGGTGGTGTCGAACCTGCGGCTCGATGTGCACCAGCCTGAGCACTTCTCGGCCATCCAGGACGACCGGTCGGCGCCCCTGGCCTATGCCGGGCACTACTGCAGCGTCCCCCGGCGCCACGAACCAGGGATCGTGGCCTGCTCGATGATCGGCTCGGGCCTCCGGGTGTTCGACATCCGGGACCCGCACCGGCCGAAGGAGATCGCCTACTTCAACGCTCCGGTGCCGTTGCGCCCCGGGATCGCCGGGACCAACTTCGCCATGTCCGCCCCCGCCTTCGTGCCGGAGCGGGGGGAGATCTGGTACTCCGACGGCTTCTCCGGGTTCTTCGCCGTGCGGGTGACCAACGGCGTCTGGCCCTTCCGTACCGCGTCCACGCCGGCCCAGCCGACCGAAGGGTCCCCGACCGCGCCGGAGGCGCCGGGGCCCGGGGGCGGCTCGACCGCTCCCGACAGCGAGGTCGGGTCGCTCCCGGCCACCGGAGGGGACGTCCCGCTGCCCTTCGTCGCCACCGGGCTGGCCGGTGCGATGCTCCTCTTGGGCGCTCTGCGAGGGATGCGCTCTCGAGCCTGAGGCGTCAGCGCGTGCGGCGACGCTGGTTGCGCCGCCGTCGCCGCTCGGCCAGGTAGCGCTCCACCGGGACGCCCGCCTCCTCGGCCTTGCGCTGGAGGTTGGCGTCGTCCTCGGCCGCCCGCTGGCGTCGCAGCTCGTCCTCGGTGATGCCCAGCTGCTTGGCTTCGGCCGTCCGGCGGGCAACGCGACGGGGGTCCTTGGCCATGCGGCGAGGCTACGGGATCCCGCAGTGCACGGCCGACCTGGGGCTGTGGGCCAAACTGCGTCGATGCGGCAGGTCCTCCACCTCACGGACACGCACCTGGTGGCCGAGGACCCACCCCAGGACCGCCGGTCGTTCACCGCTGTGGTGGCCGAGCTGCAGGGGCGCCCCGTCACCGAGCTGCTGGGCCTCGTGATCGACGAGGTGCTCGCCCAGGGGTTTCGACCCGACCTGGTCCTGCACACCGGGGACGGCACCGACGACGGCACCCGGGCCAGCACCGAGCAGCTCCGCGACGCGTTGGCGTCCCTCGACGTGCCCGTCGTCGTGGTGCCCGGCAACCACGACCGCTCCGACGTGGTGGCTGAGGTGTTCGGGCACGTCGACGCCCCGGTGCGCGCCGTCGACCTGGCGCCGTGGCAGGTCATTGCCATTGACACGAGCGGCCTGGGCCGCGAGCACGGGGACCTGGATCCTGCCGCCCTCCAAGCCCTCGACGAGACGCTCGGCTCCGCCTCCGGCCCGGTCCTGGTGGGCCTGCACCACCCGCCCATCTCGACCTGCCCGGACCCGTACTGCCAGCTGGTCGCCGCCGAGGCCCTGTTGGCCGTGATCGATCGTCACCCGCGCGTGCGCGCCGTCGCCAGCGGCCACCTGCACGTCACCCACGAGCTCCGGCGGGGGGACGTGCGCTACCTCCTCTCACCGTCGACGGCCCTGCAGCTCCGGCACGAGCACCCGCTGGCCGACCACAACCGCCACGCCACACCGGTGGGGGCTCGGCTGATCACGCTCCACGACGACGGAACGGTGTCGTCGACGCTGGTGTGGGTCGGTGACGAGGGGGCCGGTACCGTCTTGTCGTGATGGCAACCGCGGTGCCGGCTGACGACGTCGAGCACTTCCTCGAGCACGGGTGGCTGCTCACCCCTGGCGGCGCCAACCCTGTCGAGGTGGCGGGATGGGTCGACGAGGTGGCGGCCTGGCCGGACCGCTCCGGGGCCTGGCTGCACCATCGGGAGGGCACCGATCACGGCCCCCAGCTGTGCCGCACCGAGGGCTTCGTGCCCTACCACGACGGGTTGCGCTCCCTGCTCACCGGCGGCCGGTTGCTGGCCACCGCGACAGCGCTGCTGGGTGAGCCCGCGGTGCTCTACAAGGAGAAGATCAACTACAAGCTCCCCGGGGGTGCCGGGTATGCCCCCCATCAGGACGCCCCGGCCTACCGGTTCGTCGAGTCCCATGTGTCGTGCATGGTGGCGGTGGACGACGCGGTGCTCGGCAACGGGTGCCTCGAGGTCGTCTCCGGGCATCACCACGAGCTGCTCCCGCTCGACTCGACTGGGTGCATCCGGGCCGATGTGGCCGCTGCCCTTCGGTGGGAGCCGGTGGAGGTGCGGGCCGGGGAGGCGCTGTGGTTCCACTCGCGCACGCCACATCGCAGCGGTCCCAACCCCGGGCCATCTCCCCGCCGAGCCCTGTACCCGACCTACAACGCCCTGTCGGAGGGCGACCTTCGAGCGGCGTACTACGAGCAGAAGGCCGCGGAGCTGGCCGGGTCGGCGGCGGTCTCGTTGATCGGTGACTTCCAAGGGCGGCCGGTGTGACCGCACGGTCGGTGGACGAGGTGTTGGCGCTCTTCGAGCGCTTCGGCGCCGTGCACTACGACGAAGAGCTCTCGCAGCTCGCCCACGCCGAGCAGACCGCCGCGCAGGCCACCGCCGCTGGCGCCTCCTCGGCCCTCGTGGCCGCCGCCCTCCTCCACGACGTGGGCCACCTCCTCGAGCTGGCGGACGTCGCGGCGCGCGACCGAGCGGTCGACCAGCGGCACGAGGACCGCGGCGCGGCCTGGCTCGCTGGGCTCCTCCCGCCGGCAGTCACCGCCCCCGTGGCCCTCCACGTTCGGGCCAAGCGCTACCTGTGCGCGGTCGACCCGTCCTACGCCAGCGGGTTGTCGCCTGGCTCCGTGGCCAGCCTGGCGCGCCAGGGCGGACCGCTGTCACCCGCCGAGGCCGGTGCCTTCGAGCAGAACCCCGGCTGGGAGGCGGCCGTGGCGCTGCGCCGCTGGGACGACCTTGCCAAGGTCCCCGACCTTCCCACCCCCCGCCTCCCCACCTACCTCCCCCTCCTCGACTCCCTCGCCCGGCCCCGACCGGCCCTGCCCTGACACCTCACCACCCCCGCAGCTTGTGGTGATTCCGTGCCGAAACGCCACGGAATCACCACAACTTCCTCTTGCCTCCCGCCGCCCGCTCCAGCTTGTGGAGAATCCATGCCGAAAGCGCACGGAATCGCCACAAGTTGCGGGGGGTGGGGACGCTCAGAGGTGGTGGGCGAGGGTGTGGTTGACCGGGTTGTCGGAGAGGCTCTGGTAGCCGAGGTGGTCGTAGAAGGCGAGCGCACGTTGGTTCTGAGCGCTCACCCCGAGGTGGACGCCGGGAGAGCCGGCTGCCTGGAGGATGGCGTGCATCGCGTCCATCAGGCGCCCTCCCCAGCCTGCGCCCTGGACCTCCGGCAGGAGGTCGATGTGCAGGTGCGACGGGAACTGCGCCACCACCTCGTCGTCGGCGAGGTGCGGGTGGTGGATCATCGCGATCAGGAGCTCGTCGAGATCGTTGCCACCCGAGCCCACCGGGTGCTGCCTTCGGAGCGGCGGCCACCACTCCCGCTCGCAGCGATCCTCGAAGCCCCGGGTGTCGACGGCGGCCAGGCAGTACCCGACGGCTCGCCCGGTGCCGTCGTCGACCACCAGCGCCCGCTCCGGCTCCAGCTCGCCGTACGGGGCGGCGTAGACGGCGCCGAAGAGCCGGCGCTCTGCCACCAGCGGTGTGGCGTCGTCGCCCGACGCGCCGGTGCGAAGGCAGATCTCGTAGAGCTGATCGAGGTCGGTGGGCTGGTACGGCCGCAGCCCCACCATCAGCGGCTCGGCCAGGTGGGGGTGCGCTTGTCGAGGAAGGCCCCGATGCCCTCGTGGGCGTCGGCGAGGGCAGCGTTGCGTGCCATCACCGGGCCGGCGATGGCGTAGGCATCGGCCTGCGGGAGACCGGCCTGCTCGTAGAACGTCCGCTTGCCGAGGGCGAGCACGGCCGGACTGGCCTCGGCGATGCGCGTCGCGAGCGCGGCCACCGCAGCGTCCAGCTCGTCGGCGGGCACGGCATCGTTCACCAGACCCCACTCCACTGCCGTCGCCGCATCGATCATGTCGCCCGTGAGCAACATCTGCATCGAGCGCTTGGGACCGATGGACCGGGTGAGTGGCACCATGGGCGTGGAGCAGAAGAGGCCGATGCGGACGCCCGGGGTGGCGAAGCGAGCCCCTTCCTCGGCCAGAGCGAGATCGCAGCTGGCCACCAGCTGGCATCCGGCGGCGGTGGCCACGCCGTGGACGCGGGCGATGACCGGTTGCGGGATGGACTGCACCGTCGTCATGAGCGCGCAGCAGGTGTCGAACAGCTCGGCGGCGTCGTCGCCCTCGCAGGCGGTGAGCTCACTGAGATCGTGCCCGGCGGAGAAGGCCGGTCCGGCGCCGGCGATCACCACCACCCGTCCGGAGGCGGACTCCAGCGCCGCCCGCAGCTCCACCATGAGGTCGAGAGACAGCGCGTTGCGTCGGTCGGGACGGTTGAGGGTGATCCGGGTGACCGGGTCGGCTTCCTCCACGATGAGGTGCATCCACGCCATGCCTCGACGGTACCGATCAGCGGGGCCCGTCGCGCGTGTGGCTGCCCGACGGCTGACCCCTCACGGCCGGGCCAGGACCTCCCCGTGCAGGACGGCGAACCACCCCTCAGGTGCCGCTGCCCACTCCCTCCACGCCGACGCCATCTCGTCGAGCCCCGCGCGCGAGGCCAGCCCCAGCTCCACCGCCCGCTCGCCGAGCGCGCTGGTCGCAATGCGGTCGGCCCACAGCCCGCCCCACCAGGCCCGCTCCTCGTCGCTGGCGTAGCACCAGGCTGAGGCGGTGGCATCCACCGCCGAGAAGCCGGCCTCCCGGCACCAGTGGCGCAGCCGGCTGCCCGCGTCGGGTTCCCCGTTGTTGGCCTGGGCGACGGCGCAGTACACGTCCAGCCAGCGATCGATCCCCGGGGAGGCTGGGAACCAGCTCATGGCGCGGTACACGCAGTCGCGAGCCGCCACCACGCCGTCGGTCCGACACACGCGCCGCATCTCCCGCAGCGCCCGCACCGGGTCGCCGAGGTGCTGGAGCACCTGGTGGGCATGGACCACGTCGAAGGCGCCGTCGGGGTGGTCGAGGGCGTACACGTCGCCGGTGGTGACCGTCAGGTTGTCGACCTTGGCCTCCACCCTGGCGGTCTCGGCCGCCGCCACCGCGTCGGGCGCGGGGTCGACGCCGATGACCCGCCCGGGGGCCACCCGGGCCGCGAGGTCGACGGTGATGGTGCCGGGTCCGCATCCCACGTCCAGGACGACGTCGCCGGCGCGGAGGTGGGGGAGCAGGTACCCAGCCGAGTTCTCGGCGGTGCGCCACCGATGCGAGCGCAGGACGCTGTCGGCGTGTCCGTGGGTGTAGGTCTCGGGCGGCTGGCTCACGCCCCGACGCTAGGCCCGGGTCACCAGCGGGCCAGGGGTCATTCGGCGGACAGGGCCGTCGTCGCCGCCGCCATCGCTCGGTCGTGGGGGATCCCGAGGTGCCGTACTCGCAGAGCGAACGCCTCGGCCGCCGACCGCAGCTCTTGGTCCACGTCCTGACGAGCCAGTGCGTCGGTGGGTGCTGCGACCACGGTGCCCCGCCGGCCGTTCGACGAGACCAGCCCATCGGACTCCAGCTCTCGGTAGGCGCGGGCCACCGTGCCGGTGGCGAGGGCCAGGTCGCCCGCCAGCTGGCGGATCGGTGGCAGCCGGGTGCCCGGTGCCAGCACCTGCGAGCGGATCATCGTGGTGAGCTGCTCTCGCAGCTGCTCGTAGGGCGGCACTGGGGAGCCGGCCTCGACGGTGACGATCACGAGGTCACCGCCACCCGGCCCGTCCACTGGCGGTTGGACACCCGGACGCTCGCCACCAGGCCGACAACGGCGATGGCCCCGGCCACCACGGCGACCGCAGTCCACTGGCGGCGGAACCCCACCGCCCACAGGGCAACGGCGAGGAGCTGTAGCTCCAAGAACAGCTCGGCGCCGGCGAGGACGTGGATCGACCGGGCTCGGATGGCATCGTCGAGGCGGGTGGACCGCTCGTCTCCCGCCGGCTGGGGCCGGGCCGCGATCCAGCGCTGCGCCCACTCGATGAGGACCACGGTGAGCGGCGCGGCCAGGAGGATGGCGAGGACCCGCAGGCCGTCGGGCTGGGAGTCGGTGGCCACTGTTATGCCGGGCACCAGGGAAGCGATGGCCACCAGCACCATGGCGGCCAGGGCGGCCGCCCTCGACACCTCGCCGACGCGGGGAGGCGAGTAGCCGGCCACATCTCGTTGGGCGAGGCTGGCCGACCGAACCGCCCCGGACGGTCGGTGGGTGCGGAGCTCTCCCACCACAGTCATGGCCACCATCGCCCCCGCGGCCGTGAGCCAGCTGGTGAGCGACCCGATGGGGGCGCCCACGGCCAGCGGGACCGCCAGGAAGCCGATGAGCCCCCCCACCAGCCCGCTGAGGCGGGTGGACCGGATGGACCGCCGGACCACGGGCACCTCGGTCGGCCCCAGCTCCAGACCGCTCCGGCCGCCCCACCGCCGAACGTCTCGCATGGTCACGACCACCCCGAACCCGATGATGACCAGCAGACCCACCACCGGGATCCCGATCTCCTGCCACCTGCTCATGTGCACCCCCAGCTCGTTACGTATCAATGTGTCAATGCATTGATACAAAACATCGAGCGCCTCGTCAAGGCGTTCGTCCTAGGGTCGGCCATCCAGCCGAGAGGGGACGAGATGGACGTGCGGAGGGTGGTCACAGGGCACGACGCAGCCGGCAAGGCGGTGTTCGTGAGCGACGAGGTGGTGCCGCCGGTCGTGCTCGACCTGCTGCCGGGCAACGAGTTCCACCGGCTCTGGGGCGGCGACGAGGCCCCCCGCTTCCCGGACGACGGAGCCCGACCCGACGATCGGTCGTACTTCCCTGGAGTGGGCGGGTTCCGCTTCGGCTTGTTCACCATCCCGCCCGACGGCGGTGCCGGTGCCCCGCCTGACCTCGACTTCGAGGCGGCCATGGCAGACCTCGAGGCGACAGCTCCCCGGGTTGGCCTCGCACATGGAGCCCGAGGCGCCCGGCATGCACACCACCGCCACCATCGACTTCGAGGTGGTGCTGTCCGGCTCCGTCACGCTCGAGCTCGACGATGGGGCGACGGTGGACGCTGCACCCAGGCGACACCGTGGTCCAGAACGGCACCCGTCACCGGTGGAGCAACGCGGGCCGGGAGCCGGCGGTGATGGCCGTGTTCATCTGCGGCGCCCACCACGACGGGGTCCGCTGACCTGACAGGCTCCCCTCGTGCGCTTCGACGAGGACGAGACCCATCGGGACCTGCGCGACGGCGTGCGCCGGGTGTGCGCCCGGTTCCCCGACGCCTACTGGCGCGACCTCGACGCCCGCCACGAGTTCCCCTGGGAGTTCTACGACGCCATGGCCGAGGGAGGCTGGATCGGTGTGGCCATGCCGGAGGCCTACGGCGGGGGCGGGCTGGGCATCACCGAGGCGTCCATCGTGGTCGAGGAGGTGGCCGCCTCCGGGGCGGCGATGAACGGGTGCAGCGCTCTGCACACCTCCATCTTCGGCATGCACCCGGTCGTCAAGCACGGGAGCGACCACCTGCGGTCCACCTACTTGCCCGAGGTGGTGGCGGGCCGGCTCCACGTGGCCTTCGGGGTCACCGAGCCCGACGCCGGCACTGACACCACTCGCATCACCACCCGAGCCACGCGCGACGGCGACCGCTACCTGGTGCGCGGGCGCAAGGTCTGGATGACCAAGGCGCCCCACTGCCAGAAGGTTCTGCTCCTGGTGCGCACCACGCCGCGCGACGAGGTGGAGCGCAAGACCGACGGTCTCACCCTGCTGCTGGCCGACCTCCAGGTGCCCGAGGTCACCATCACCCCCATCGCCAAGCTGGGCCGCAACGCAGTGGTGTCGTGCGAGGTGTCCTTCGACGACCTCGAGGTGCCCGTCGACCACCGGGTGGGGGAGGAGGGCCGCGGCTTCACCTACCTCCTCGACGGCCTGAACCCCGAGCGCATCCTCATCGCCGCCGAGGCGCTCGGCATCGGCCGTGTCGCCATCGACCGAGCGGTGGCCTACGCCAACCAGCGGGTGGTGTATGAGCGCCCCATCGGCCAGAACCAGGGCATCGCCTTCCCGCTCGCCGAGGCCTACGCGCACCTTCACGCCGCCTCCCTCGTGGTGCGGGAGGCCGGCTGGCGCTACGACCAGGGCCTGCCCTGCGGCGAGCAGGCCAACCTGGCGAAGCTGCTGGCAGCCGACGCCGCCTTCAGCGCCGCCGACCGCGCCATGCAGACCCACGGCGGCTTCGGGTACTCCACCGAGTACGACATCGAGCGGTACTGGAAGGAAGCCCGCCTGATGCGGCTGGCGCCGGTGCCCCAGGAGATGGTGCTCAACTACGTGGCCGAGCACGTCCTCGGCCTCCCTCGGAGCTACTGACGTCAGCCCGTCCCGTCAGGTCCCCAACGTGGGACCGAGCGAGGTGTGGTCGCCCGGGTCTTCGACGATGGGGTCGTCGTGGTCGTCCTGCTCGGTCCGGAGCGCTCGGGACATGACGGCGTGCATGTCGTACATGCAGGTGATGTAGGTGAGCTCGAGGATCTCCGCCTCGCCGAGGTGGGAGCGCAGCGCCTCGAACACGCCGTCCGCCACCCGACCACCGTCGTAGACCAGCGCGTCGGTGTAGGCCAGCACGGCGCGCTCCGCGGGGCTGAAGACCTCGGCCGTCTGCCAGTGAGGGATGGCTTGGATCTTGGCCTCCTCCATCCCGAGGGCCCGGCACGACTTGCAGTGCTGGGAGAACACGAACCGGCTGGCCCTCGCCCACCCCACACGGGTCTGGCCGAGCTCCCGGAGGTGCGGATCGAGCGCCCGCTCCGGGTTGCGGTAGAGGGCGAAGCCGCTCACGCAGTGGCGCATGATCTCGGGCACGGCCGCGAAGACGGTCCACCAGTCGCCGGTGGTGCCGGTGGGCGTCCCGGGTTCGGCCACCGGGTCGCGGTCGCCGAACATGAGGTCGTACATGGCGAGGGTGACCGGGTCGGTGACCTCGGCTCGGGGTACTTGGCGAAGACGCGGCACGGGCCCTCCCAGGGGACGACGCGCGGCGCCCTCTGGCGCCGGTGCCGGGGAACCTAGCGGTGCTCGGGGTTGGCGAAGTCGTAGCGACAGCCGGCGTCCCAGCCGGCCCGCTGGTTGCCGTGGGCGGGCAGGCCGCCGCCCTCCTTGAGCATGCGAGCCACGTGCAGCAGGTTCCAGGTCATGAAGGTGGTGTTCCGGTTGGTGAAGTCGTTCTCTCGTCCGCCGCTGCCCTCGTCGAGGTACGACGGCCCCGGGCCGGCCTCACCGATCCATCCCGCGTCGGCCTGCGGCGGGATCACGTAGCCCAGGTGCTGAAGGGAGTAGAGGATGTTCATGGCGCAGTGCTTGATGCCGTCCTCGTTGCCGGTGACCAGGCACCCGCCCACCCGCCCGTAGTAGGCGTACTGACCCTGCGTCGTTGAGCTGGCTGGAGTTGCCGTAGAGCCGCTCGATCACCTGGGTGCACACCGACGACTTCTCGCCCAGCCAGATCGGGGTCAGCAGCACCAGGATGTCGGCTGCCATCACCTTCTCGAAGATCCCGGGCCAGTCGTCGGTCGGCCAGCCGTGCTCGGTCATGTCGGGGTAGACGCCAGTGGCGATGTCCTGGTCGACGGCGCGGATGAGCTCCACCGACACGCCGTTGCGGCGCATGATCTCCATGGAGATCTCGGCCAGGCCCTCGGTGTTGGAGATCTCTGGCGCAGCGCTTGAGCGTGCAGCTGATGAAGAGGGCGGAGAGATCGCTGAAGTCCCAGGTGCTGTCCTCGCACAGCTGGGCCTCTCGTTCGGTGAGCTCGGTCATGTCCAGATTGCTACTCCCCTCGGCCGGGCTTCGCTCCCCGCATGCGAGGACGTTCAGCGCTGCGTAAGGGTCAACGTCCCCTGAAGAAGGCCTCGGTGGCGGGGTCGGCCGGGAAGAAGGACTCGATGGAGAGCTCAGCCAGGGTGATGTCGAGCGCCGTCCCGAAGGTGGCCAGCGTGCTGAAGAGCGACAGCTCCCGGCCGCCGGGCCCATCGAAGACCATGGGGACGAAGAGCAGCTGCGTGGGGTCGGTGACCGCCGGGCTGCTCTGCACCACCCCCGGGTAGGTCCGGACCTCGTCGTAGAGCTCCATCAGCTCCGGATCGGGCGACACCGCCAGCTGGCGCTGGAGCCGCACCAGCAGGTGCTCGCTGAACTCGGCCAGGTTCTTCACGCGAGGCCCGAGGCCGTCAGGGTGGACACCGAGCCGCACGACGTTGACGGGGGGCTCCAAGAGCGCGGGGGACACCCCGAAGGTGAACAGCCCGAGCGCGGCGTCGTTGGCGGTGACCAGGTTCCACATCCGGTCCACGATCACGGCGGGGAACGGCTGCTGGCCCTTGATGATCATGTCGAGGGCTTGCCGCACCGGATCCATGCCCTCGTCGTCCAACGATCGCTCCCGGTACACGGGCGCGAAGCCGGCAGCCATCAGCAGCGAGTTGCGCTCCCGGAGCGGCACGTCGAGGTGCTCGGCCAGGTGCAGCACCAGCTCCCGGCTCGGGCGGGACCGGCCCGTCTCCACGAAGCTCAGGTGACGGGCCGACACGGCGGCGGAGTTCGACAGGTCGAGCTGGCTCATCCGCCGGCGCTGGCGCCAGTCGCGCAGCAGGGGTCCGACGCCGGCCGGGGCAACGAGCGGGCTCATGGCCTCGACCGTACCGACCGTTCCGCCGCCCAGCGCCTACCTCCAAGGTAATGGCGCACTGTCGGGTCTGTGGCGGTCCACCGCCCGCTGACGAGCGCTGTCAGGGATCGGGAGGCAGGCTGCGGGCATGTCCATCCAGATCACCTTCGACTGCACCGACCCCCACGCCCAGGCGCGGTTCTGGGCCGCCGCCACCGACGGGGTGGTGGAGGACCACGACGAGGTGGTGAGCCAGGCCATCGGCGGCGGGTTCGTGGATCCTGACTCCGAGGAGGTGCTCGTGCGCGACGGGCGGCGAGCCTGGCGCGACTTCGCGGCCGTGGTCAGCCCCGATGACGGACCTCGGCTGCTGTTCCAGCGGGTGCCGCGGGCGAAGTCGGGCAAGAACCGGGTGCACCTCGACCTCCACCTCGGCCCCGGGGTGCGCGAAGGCAAGGTGGCCCAGCTCCTCGGCCTGGGCGCCGAGAAGCTCTGGGATGGCCAGCTCGGACCGCAGACGTGGGTGACCTTGGCCGACCCGGAGGGCAACGAGCTCTGCGTCGGATGACGCTCCCGGTGCCTACATCAGCTTGGAGCCGGTGGCGCCGTCCCACTTGGTGAGGCTGGCGCCGGTCACCCCCAGGTCGCCCATCTTGCCCATGAGGGCGGCCAGGTGGGGTGACGCCATGTGGGCGTCCATGGTCTCCTGCGAGGACCACTGCTCGGACACGTGCACGCGGCCCGGGTCCTGCAGGTCGGCGGAGAACACGTAGCCCTCGCACCCCTCTTCGGCTCGGGTGGCCTGCATGCACTCGGTGACGGCGGCGATCGTGTCGTCGCGCTTGCTGGGGTCGAAATCGATGGTGCCGGTGACGAGGATGGTCATGACGGGAGTTCCTAGTCGAAACCATCGGGGCCGCGAGGGTCGGGGCTGCCACGATGACGCCATGGCCGATGCGCTCACCCCCACCGACCGCTCGCGGGTCCGTCGCCTTCCCGACCGGGGCCGCTACGACCGAGCCCTCGTGCACTCGGTCATCGACGAGGCGTACCTCGCCCACGTCGGGTTCGTGATCGACGGCCAGCCGCGGGTCCTGCCGATGACGTACGGCCGCGACGGCGACGTGCTGTACCTCCACGGGGCGGTGGGCAACGCCATGCTCCGGGCCTCGGCCGACGCCGAGGTGTGCGTCACCATCACCCTGCTCGACGGCCTGGTGCTGGCCCGCTCGGCCTTTCACCACTCGATGAACTACCGGTCGGTCGTGCTCCTGGGCCGCGCGCGACAAGGTGGACGACCCCGACGAGAAGCGGCGCGCGTTCGACGTCATCGTGGAGCACGTGCTCCCTGGGCGCACCGAGACGGCCCGCGCCGCCAACGACTCCGAGCTGCGCCAGACGTTGGTGCTCCGCCTCCCCATCACGGAGGGGTCGGCCAAGGTGCGCTCCGGCGGCCCCATCGACGACGACGACGACCTCAGCCTGCCGGTCTGGGCTGGCGTGGTCCCGCTCCGCCTGGTGCCCGGCGCCCCGATCCAGGACGCAGGTCAGCCCACCGACCTGCCCGCCCCCGTCCTCACCACCCCCGGCCGCACCCCCTGACGCCCCCCTGGCGCTCCCCACCCCCAGCTTGTGGTGATTCCGTGCCAGAACTGCACGAAGTCACCACAAGCTGCGGGGGCTCGGGGGCTGCGGGGGGTTCGGGGGCGGAGATAGGTTGCCGGGCATGACCTACCGAGTGATCCAGTGGGCCACCGGCACGGTCGGCGTGCACGCCGTCCCGGCCATCGTCGCCCATCCTGAGCTGGAGCTGGCCGGCCTCTGGGTGCACTCCGACAGCAAGGCGGGACGCGACGCCGGTGAGGTGTGCGGCGGCGCCCCCGTGGGAGTCACCGCCACCCAGGACGCCGACGAGCTGCTGCGCTCTCGACGCCGACTGCATCTGCTACACCGCCAACTCCGACCTGCGACCTGGCGGCGTGGTCGACGACCTGTGCCGGATGCTGGCCGCCGGCAAGAACGTGGTGAACACCTCCTACGTGCCGCTGCTGTTCCCCTCCGCCGCCGGACCTGGAGTGCGGGAGAAGCTGGAGGCGGCCTGCCAAGAGGGCGGCGCCAGCCTCTACACATCCGGCATCGACCCCGGGTTCGGCAACGCCGGGATCACCATCCACGCCCTCGCCCTCTGCAAGGAGGTGCGCCGGGTCCGCATGCTGGAGATCGTCAACTACGCCACGTGGGACAACCCCTTCACCATGTTCCAGATCATGGGGTTCGGGAAGCAGGACCCGTCGCAATCGCTGCTGCTCTCCCCTGGGTCCACCGCGCTGGCGTGGGGGCCGGTGCTGCACCTGGTGGCCACCGCCATCGGCCTGCAGCTCGACGAGGTGGCCGAGACCCACGAGATCATCCACGCCGAGGACGACATCACCATCGCGTCGGGCACGGTGGAGAAGGGGACGATCTCCGGCATGCGCTTCGAGATCCTCGGACTGGTCGATGGGGAGCCTCGGATCGTGGTCGAGCACGTGACCCGCCTGCGCGACGGTGACGCCCCGGACTGGCCCCAGGGCAGCGGCTACCGCATCGAGGTGGAGGGCGAGCCCCACGTGAAGATCGAGCTGGAGCTCAGCTCCGACGTGGGCGACCACAACCACGCCGGCTGCCTGGCCACGGCCATGCACGTCGTGAACGCCATCCCCCACGTGGTGCGAGCCGAGCCCGGGGTGCTCAGCATGCTCGACCTCCCGGTGTACAGCGCCCGCGCCATCTGAACCCAGAGCCGGGTCCGTACTCTGGCATGGTGCCCAATCGTCGCGTCGTCGTCGTGGGTGCGGGGCTTGGAGGGCTGGCGGCGGCCTGCCACCTGGCCGGTGCCGGCCACCAGGTGACCGTGGTGGAGGCCGCCTCGGTCCCGGGCGGACGGGCCGGCACCCTCGAGCGCGGCGGCTACCGGTTCGACACCGGGCCGACGGTGCTCACCATGCCCCACCTCATCGACCGGTGCTTCGCAGCGGCCGGGGTCGACGGCTCGGCGCTCCTCACCCTGCGGCCGGTCGATCCGATGTATCGGGCGGTCTACGCCGACGGGAGCGAGCTGCGGGTGCGCCACGGTCGGGGCGCCATGACCGACGAGATCCGCGCCGTCTGCGGGTCGAAGGAGGCCGATGCGTTCGGATCCTTCTGCGACTGGCTCCAGCGCCTCTACGACCTGGAGATGCCCAGCTTCATCGAGCGCAGCTTCGACTCGCCGCTCGACCTGACCCACCCGCTCCGCCCGGCCATCGACCTCGTCCGCCTCGGAGGCTTCCGGCGACTGGCCAAGGTGGTGAGCAGCCGCTTCGACGACGAGCGGCTCCAGCGGATCTTCAGCTTCCAGAGCATGTACGCCGGCCTGGCGCCCTACGAAGCCCTCGCCATCTATGCCGTCATCACCTACATGGACACGGTCAACGGCGTGTTCGTCCCCGACGGTGGCATGCACGCGCTCCCGGTGGCCTTGGCGGCGGCCGCCGAGCAGGCCGGCGCGGAGATCCGCTACGAGACCCCCGCTGAGCGAATCCTTCTCCGAGCAGGGACCAGCGGGCCCGTCACGGGCGTCCGACTGGGCGGAGGCGAGGTGCTGCCCGCCGACGCGGTGGTGGCCAACCCCGACCTGCCTGTGGCCTACCGATCGCTTCTCCCCGGGACACCGGTGCCGCGAGCGGCCCGTCGCGGGCACTACTCACCGTCAGCGCTGGTGTGGCACGTCGGTGTGCGCGGCGAGCTCCCGCCCGGCACCGAGCACCACAACATCCACTTCGGGCGCGATTGGGACGGCGCCTTCCGCGCCATCCTCAAGGACGGCGTTCGGATGCCCGACCCCTCCTTGCTGGTCAGCGTCCCCTCCCTGCACGAGCCCACCATGGCCGCCCCCGGCACCCACGCGCTCTACGTCCTGGAGCCCACGCCGAACCTCGATGGCCGCGTCGACTGGGTGGCGGAGCGGCCCCGAGCCCGCCAGCAGCTGCTCGGTCACCTGGACCGCCTCGGCTACCCCACCGACATCGAGGTGGAGGAGCTGGTCGACCCGCTCGGCTGGGAGGCGCAGGGGATGGAGCGCGGCACCCCCTTCGCCCTCTCGCACCGGTTCCGCCAGACGGGTCCCTTCCGCCCCGGGAACCTGGAGCGACGAGCGCCGGGCCTGGTGTTCACCGGATCGGGCACCGTGCCGGGGGTCGGCGTGCCGATGGTGCTGATCTCAGGCATGCTCGCTGCGCAGCGGGTCGCTGCGATGGGGGCCCCATGACCATCACGCTCGACGAGAGCTACGAGCGGTGCCGAGCCCTGAACAAGCGGTACGGCACCACCTACTACTGGTCCACCTTCGTGCTGCCGCGGGTCAAGCGCCACCACGTGTGGGCCCTCTACGCCTTCTGCCGCCATGCCGACGACATCGTGGACGACCTCGGCCCCGCGTCGGTGGAGGTGCGCGAGAAGGCCCTCACCGACCTGGGCGAGCGCCTCTTCACGGACTTGGCGGCCGGCGGCTCCGACGATCCCGTCCTCAAGGCGGTGGTGCACACCATCCGGGCCTTCGACATCGACCCCGACTGCTTCCGTCGGTTCCTGCGCTCGATGGCCATGGACCTGACCATCGACCGCTATGAGACCTGGGAGGACCTCCTCGTGTACATGGACGGGTCGGCCGCCGTCATCGGCGAGATGATGCTGCCCATCCTGGAGCCCACGGACCCCTCCGCCCTGCAGCCGGCGCGCGACCTGGGCAACGCCTTCCAGCTCACCAACTTCCTCCGCGACGTCAGCGAGGACCTCGACCGGGGCCGCGTGTACCTGCCCCAGGAGGACCTTCGGCGCTTCGGCGCCGATCCAGCCCGGCGAGTCGTCGACGAGCCATGGCGGCAGCTGATGGCCTTCGAGGTGGCCCGCTGCCGCGAGCTCTACCGGTCCGCCGACAAGGGCACGGCCCTCCTCCCGCCATCGTCGGCGCGGTGCATCGGCTCGGCCCGAACGCTGTACTCCGAGATCCTCGATCGCATCGAGGCCTCGGGCTACGACGTCTTCGGCTCGCGGGCCACGGTGCCCACCTGGCGCAAGGCCACCTTGGCCGGCCGGATGATGCTCGCTCGGGGCGGGTGACCTCCACCTCCACCGTCGTGGTGGTGGCCGGTTGGCTGGCCGGCACCTTCCTCCTCTGGCGCCTCCCCACCCTTGGCCCCGCCCTGATGCGCCCGGGAGCGGTCGGCCGGGTGTCGGTGGTGATCCCCGCCCGCAACGAGGAGGGCAACCTGCCCCGGCTGCTGGCATCGCTGGGGGCCCAGGTCGACCCTCCGCTGGAGGTGCTGGTGGTCGACGACGGCTCCACCGATGGCACGGCTGCCGTCGCCCGGGCCGGCGGCGTCGGCGTGCTCACCCCTCCGCCACCTCCACCCGGGTGGCTCGGCAAGCCCTGGGCCTGCTCGCAGGGGGTGGCGGCGGCCTCCGGCGATCTCCTGCTCTTCCTTGACGCCGACACCTGGCTGGCGCCCGACGGGCTGCAGCGCCTGGTGGTTGCGCACGCCAGCTCGGCTTCCGACGGTCTCCTGTCGGTGCAGCCCTACCACCACGTCCAACGTCCCTACGAGCACCTGTCGGCTCTGTGCAACGTGGTGCCCGTCCTGGCCAGTGGCCTGGCTGCGCCGGGGGCACGGTCGACGCCGGTGGCCTTCGGGCCCTGCCTGCTGACGAGTCCCGATGCCCTGGCCGCCGTCGGGGGGTTCGACGGGGTGCGGGGCGAGCTGGTGGAAGACGCTGCCCTCGCCCACGCCTATCGCGCCACCGGTCGCCCGGTGCGCTGTCTGGGCGGAGGGGCCACGGTGGGCTTTCGCATGTACCCCGACGGGCTGGTGTCGCTCATCGAGGGATGGACCAAGAACCTGGCCGGCGGCGCGCTGCGGGTGGCCCCGCTGGCCCTGCTCGGAACCGCCCTGTGGATCACCGCCCTGCTCTCGGTGCTGGTGGACGCCCTCACCGACCCGTCGGTGGCCGTGGCAGCTGCGTGGGTGGCCTTCGCCATCCAGCTGTGGTGGATGCTCCGACGGGTGGGATCGTTCCACTGGCTCTCGGCTGTCCTCTTCCCGCTCCCCACCGTGGCCTTCGTGGCCCTGTTCGCCCGGTCGGCCATCGCCCGGCTGGCGCGTCGTCCGGTGCGCTGGCGCGGCCGCCGCATCGAGGCTCGGTAGTGCCGCTGCTGGTCAGTCTGTCGTTCGAGGCCACGCTGGGCCTGAACATCGCCGCCTGGGCGGCCATCCACGCAGGAACCGGGTACGCGGTGCACCGCCTGCCCGTCCATCGCCTGCAGCACGACGGTCCCGTCCT
The DNA here is from genome assembly GCA_963795165.1 of uncultured Microthrixaceae bacterium. GTDB lineage: Bacteria > Actinomycetota > Acidimicrobiia > Acidimicrobiales > VFJN01 > VFJN01. The sequence continues at coordinate 2,918,527 of CAWCGT010000001.1, forward strand.
CCGCCCACGGGTGTGGGAGGACGTCGGGCGCGCCTACGAGCGCGCGCTGCGCGTCGGTCGTTGGAAGGACCGGCTGCCCGAGGCGGGGGCGTTGTTTCGCCGGGGCCTCAGCAAGCGCACCGTGGCTCGAGCCGACCTCGAGCGCTTCGTGGCCGAGACCCGCCGGGCCGAGCGGGGCCACTGGCTGGCCCTGTGCGGCGGCCCGCTGTTCGCCCTCTGGAACCCCCCGAGCGGTCTGTTCCTGATGACCGCCTACGGCGTCGTCGCCAACGGCCCGTTCATCGTCGTCCAGCGCTACAACCGACAGCGCGCCCAACGGGTCCTCGCCCGCCGGCGCTGACCAGGGCGGGGCGGGTCAGGCTCTGGCGCGTCGGTCCAGCGGGTCGCGGCTCACCTGATGGGCGGGCGCAGTGCCGCGCACGAGCGGGAGCAGCATGCCGTAGGGCTCAGCGCTGGTCTGGTGATGCACCGCGGTGGGCGTCGCGCAGCCACTCCAGGTAGCGCAGGTGGGGCACGGCGACCGGCAGCCGGTGGTGGATGTACACCTCGTGGACGAACAGATAGGCCGTCCCGTAGGCGGTCACGCCCACCCCCACCCACCACATGGCGTCGAGGCCCAGCGACCCGAGCGCGAACAGCAGCACGCCGACGGCCGAGAAGCACACCGGGAACAGGTCGTTGCGTTCGAAGCGGTTCTGGGCTGGCGCGTGGTGGCTGCGGTGCCACGCCATCGCGAACCCGTGCATCACCCATCGATGGGCGGCGTAGCTCACGCCCTCCATGGCCACGAAGGCCCCGACGACCAGCACGAGCGCGCTCATGCCGCCACCTCCTCCCGACCCCGTGCAGCGACGTCCGACGCGCCCAGGCGGTCCCAGGTGAGCATCACCAGCGTGAGCAGCGCGAAGGCGTAGGCGTACTCCTCGAGGGGGATGTCCCAGATCGGGTAGATGCCGCTGGTGTCCTCCGGCCGGTACAGGACGATTGGTGCCGACTGCTTCGTGAGCCAGCCGTCGACGGGGATCATGAACGAGTAGCAGATGGCCATCGAGATCCAGTACGCAGGTTGGCGGAACAGCCCGGATCGGAGCACCCGCAGCTCGAGCACCACCACGGCCACGGCGGCGGTGACGGCCAGGGTCGGGTAGATGGGCATCAGCCTCGCCGCCCCAAGATCGACCGGACCGTCTCCAGGGTGAGGAGCCCGCAGATGGGGATGATGGTGAAGAACACCAGCTCCTCGATGGCCATCCCGCCGGGCAGCGTCAGGCCCACGGTGTAGTCAGGGTTGAAGTCCCACGTACCCGTGGACGTCGCCCACACGTCCCAGACGACGAACAGCCCGAACGCCGGCAGCAACGCCAGCCCCAGCCGTCGCGGTTGCCGCCACACCCGAGACCCCAAGACCAGCTCCAGCGGCAGCGTCACGAGCACGCAGGCGCCCATCAGCAGGAGGTACTGGAAGCGGTCCATCGCCGGCCCAGCCTACGAGCGACGGCGGATCAGAGGTCGGGCAGGCCCATGTCGAGGTTCGGCTGCTCGATCCCGCCGTCGACCTCCACGATCTTGCCCGTGATGTAGCCGCCCGCCGGCGAGGCCAGGAACAGCACCGTGGCCGCGATCTCCTCCGGGTCGCCGATGCGCCGGAGCGGCGTGCCTTGCTCCATCGTCGTTCGGAGGCTCTCGTCCTCCAGCACCACCTCCAGGGCGGAGGTGGCGATCGAGCCCACGGCGATGGCGTTCACCCGGATCCGCGGCGCCAGGTCCTGGGCGGCCAACCGGGTCCAGTGCGACAGCCCGGCCTTGGCGGTGCCGTACGCCACGAAGCCCCGTCCCGCCGTCCGGCCCATCATCGAGGAGATCCCCACCACCGAGCCGCCGCCGCCCTCAAGCATCACCGGGACGGCGGCCCGGGTGAGCGCGTGGGCGGTCCCGACGTTCCATGAGAACTCACGGACCAGCCGACCCGGCGACGTGTCGAGGAAGGGGCGGGGCATGGTGCCGCCGACGTTGTTCACGACCACGTCGAGTCGGCCCAGCTCCCGCTTGGCCACTGCAGCCAGCTCGGCCACCGCCTCGAGGTCGCTGAGGTCGGCCGGGACCACCACGGCCCGTCGACCCAGCGCCTCCACCTTGGCGGCGACGGCGCGCAGCTGCTCCTCGGTGCGGGAGGAGATGACGACATCAGCGCCCGCCTCGGCCAGGGCCACCGCCGACGCGGCGCCGATGCCTCGACCCGCCCCGGTCACGATGGCCACCTTGTCGTCGAGGCGGAAGCGATCCTGGATCATCGAGGCATCCTGGCACGGCACGGCCCGTCGCCACCCGGGATGACATGCGTCACATCAGGGTGATCCCCCATTGTCGGGGGGCGAGGGCAGCGTCGTACGCTGACGGCCAGGTCGCCTGCGGCGGGTGGCCTCCCCCCGGCTTTGGAGGTCTCGTGTTCGCTCGTCTCGGCTCCTGGTGCTTTCGCAAGCGCGGCACGGTGGCGATCCTGTGGGTGATCGGCATCGTCGTGGTCGGCGCGGTGTCAGGCGCCGTTGGGGGCAACTTCGGCCAGGACTTCAACCCCCCGGGCTTCGAGTCGGCCCGCGGGCTCGACACGCTGGAGGAGGAGGTCGGCGGTCTGGGCACCGGGATGCCCGGGTCCATCGTGTTCCGCGCCGGGCAGGGTGTCGACGATCCCACCGTCAAGGCCGAGATGGAGCAGCTCTTCGCGCAGATCGCCGCCATCTCGGCCGACCCTGACGTCGACGTCCGCACCCACCCCGCCTTCGCCGACCTCACGGACGCCCAGCTGCGGGTCCTCGAGGATGCCGATCTGAGCAACTGGGCGGGCATGACGCTGCTGAGCCCCTACCAGCCCGGTCCCGAGCCGCAGATCTCCTTCGAGGGCGAGGAGGCCGGACGGGTTGCCTTCGCTGCCATCGAGATCCAAGGGGACGACTGGGAGAGCAGCGGCGCCATCGGAAGGACCCTCGAGGAGCTGCGCCCACGGGTCGACGGCCTCCAGGTGGAGATCGGAGGACAGGCTCTGGGTGAGTTCCAGGAGCCCGAGTCCGAGGCCATCGGCCTGGCGTTCGCGGTGGTGATCCTGGTGGTCGCCTTCGGCTCGGTCCTGGCGATGGGCCTTCCGATCGGGGTGGCCCTGGCGGGCATCGCCGCCGGGTCGGTGATCGTCACCATCCTCTCCAACGCCCTCACCATGCCTGAGTTCGCGCCCTTCCTCGGTCTGATGATCGGCCTCGGCGTGGGCATCGACTACGCGCTCTTCATCGTCACCCGGTATCGGGAGAACCTCCACCACGGCCACACGCCCGAAGAGGCCACGTCGATCGCCATCGACACCGCTGGTCGAGCGGTCGCCTTCGCGGGGATCACCGTGGTGATCTCCTTCTTGGGGATGATCGTGATGGGCGTGTCGTTCATCCAGGGCTTGGCTGTCAGCGCAGCCGTCGTGGTCCTCATGACGGTCCTCGCCTCCCTCACGCTCCTGCCCGCCCTCCTCGGGTTCGCCGGCACCCGGGTGGAGGTCACCCGCTGGCGCGGCGTGCTGGCGACGGGCTTCGTGGCGATTGGTCTGCTGGGGGCGGGGCTGGGGATCGCTGTGCTGGCCGTCGGGTTCCCGCTCGCCATCCTGGTGCTGCTCTTCGGGTTCGTGCTCAGCCCCCTGAAGAAGCAGGTGCCGCGTCGGGAGCCCAAGCCCATCCGGGAGACGTTCGCCTACCGGTGGAGCCGCCTCATCCAGCACCACCCCTGGCCGGCCGCCCTCGCTGGCAGCGCGGTGCTCGTGATCCTGGCCCTACCGGTCCTCGGCCTGCGCCTCGGGTTCTCCGACGAGAGCAACTTCCAGGAGGACACCACCACTCGCAAGGCCTACGAGCTGCTGGCCGACGGGTTCGGTGCCGGCCACAACGGTCCCTTCTACCTCGCCGCCCGCGTCGATGGTCCGGCCGACCCGGCCGTGCTGACGGGCATCACCGAGGCGGTAGCGGCCGATCCGGAGGTGGCCTTCGTGTCCCCGGCCATCGGCAACGACCTCATCGATCCGTCCCGCCAGCTGTCGGCGTACCTGTGGAAGATCGTTCCGGAGAGCGCCCCCCAGGACGAGGTCACCTATCAGCTCGTCGACCGCCTCCGCAACGAGGTGCTGGTGACCGGGGAGGAGGCCTTGGGTTCGGAGATCGCCGTCACCGGCCAGCTGCCCACCACCGTCGACTTCTCCCGGTTCCTCAGCGGTCGCATGCCGTTCTTCTTCGCCGCGGTGCTGGTGCTGTCGTTCCTGCTCCTGATGACCGTGTTCCGATCCGTCCTGGTGCCCCTGAAGGCCGTGATCATGAACCTGCTGTCGATCGGTGCCGCCTACGGCATCACGGTGGCCATCGTGCAGTGGGGGTGGCTGAGCGATCTCAGCGGCCTGACGCCCGGGCCCATCGAGACCTTCGCCCCGATGATGTTCTTCGCCATCGTCTTCGGCCTCTCGATGGACTACGAGGTGTTCCTGCTCTCCCGCGTGCGCGAGGAGTGGCACCGCACCGGCGACAGCCACCTGTCCGTCGCCAACGGCTTGGCCACCACCGCCCGCGTCATCACAGCCGCCGCCGCCATCATGGTGGTCGTCTTCGGGTCGTTCATCCTGGAGAACGACCGCACCTTCAAGCTGTTCGGCGTCGGGCTGGCCACCGCCATCTTCCTCGATGCCACCATCGTCCGGATGCTCCTCGTGCCCGCCACCATGGAGCTCCTCGGGGAGAAGAACTGGTGGCTGCCGCGCTGGCTCGACCGGCTCCTCCCCAACATCGACGTAGAGGGGACCCCCGACGACGTGGGCGAGATCGAGGACCCCGACGACGAGCCGGAGCGGGAGCTGGCCACCGTCTGACGGGCGGGTCCCCCCAAGGCTGGCCTCGTGGGGTCCGATCCCACCTGCTGCCGGGTCTCGGACGGCCCTAAGGTGATCGACATGGCCGCACGCATCACCGCTCCCGCGGAGTCCGGGCTGGGAGAGCACGTCGACTGGGCACTGCACCGCACGGAGATGGCCAGCGGCATGGGTTCCTTCTCCGCGGCCGTCTACGGCAGCACCGAGCTCGGAGTGCGCGAGCGCGAGGCCGCTCGATGGACCATCGCCCTGATCAACGACTGCGTGGTGTGCCAGGACACCCGTGCCAAAGACGCGGCTGAGCATTCGATCGACGAGGGCTTCTACGTTGAGGTTGCCGCATGGGCCACGACCGAGCACCTCACGATCCGCGAAAAGATGGCGGCCGAGTTCGCTCAGCGCTTCGCGCTCGATCACCAGGCGATGGACGACGCCTTCTGGGCCCGCCTGCACGAGGCGTTCAGCGATGACGAGATCGCCGACCTCGTCATCTGCTGCGGCATGTTCCTCGGTCTCGGACGGGCCCTGGCCGTGGTCGGCGTGAGGGCTCCCGACGAGCGAATCCTGGTCTGACACCCTGCCCATCGACCACCTGGGGGACCGTTGGCACAGCACGACCTGATCATCCGTGGTGGGACCGTCGTCGACGGGACCGGGGTGGACGCCCGAACCGCCGACGTGGCGATCAGCGGTGGGGTCATCAGCGAGGTGGGCCGGATAGACGGATCCTGCTCGCAGGAGCTCGACGCCGACGGCCTGCTGGTGACGCCCGGGTTCGTCGACATCCACGTCCACTACGACGGCCAGGCCACCTGGGACGAGCGCCTCGTCCCCTCGGCCTGGCATGGCGTCACCACGGTGGTGGCGGGCAACTGCGGCGTGGGGTTCGCCCCGGTCCGGCCCGACGACCACGACCGGCTCATCCAGCTGATGGAAGGTGTCGAGGACATCCCCGGCGCCGCCCTCCACGAAGGCCTGCCCTGGACCTGGCGGTCGTTCCCCGAGTTCCTCGATGCTCTCGACGGCCGTCGCTACGACGTCGACCTGGCCACCCAGGTGCCTCACGGCGCCCTCCGACTCCACGTGATGGGCGAGCGTGGGGCAGCCCGGGAACCAGCCACCCCGCAGGACATCGACGCCATGGCAGGCCTGGCCCGGCAGGGGATCGAGGCCGGAGCCCTCGGGTTCAGCACCTCCCGCACCCGCAACCACCGCAGCAGCAACGGTGAGCTCACGCCCACCCTCACCGCCGCCGAGGACGAGCTGGTGGGCATCGCCAGGGAGATCGGCCGAACCGGCACCGGCGTGCTCCAGGCTGTGTCCGACTTCGACGACGTGGACGCCGAGTTCAGGCTCTTTCGCACCATGGCCGAGGCCTCGGGCCGGCCGCTGTCCTTCTCCCTCGCCGACGTGCGCGGCGAGCGGTGGCGCCGCCAGCTGGAGCTCCTCGAGCAGGCGAACGCCGAGGGGGTGGTCATGCGGGGACAGGCGGCGGCTCGCGCCATCGGCATCCTCCTGGGCCTCCAGTGCACCCTCAACCCGCTGATGACCAACTCGGCGTTCCGCGAGCTGGCCGGTCTCTCCGTCCCGGAGCTGGCGACCGCGATGGCCGACCCCACCGTCAAGGAGCGCGTCCTCGCCGCCGCCGACGCTGAGGGCCGCGGGTTCCTGGCCGACTTCAGCCGGGTGTTCGAGCTCGGTGACCCTCCCGACTACGAGCCCGACGCGTCCACCAGCATCGAGGCCCGGGCCCAGCGGGAAGGCCGCGACCCTCTGGAGCTCGCCTACGACCTCCTCCGCCAGGACCAGGGTCGCACCTTCCTCTACATGCCGATCATCAACTGGTTCGACGGCAACCTCGACGCCGTCGGCGAGATGCTGGCCCACGAGCACACGGTGCCCGGCCTGTCCGACGGTGGCGCCCACGTCGGCACGATCTGCGACGCCAGCTTCCCCACCACCTTGCTCACCACCTGGGGACGCGACCGGGAGCGGGGGCGGCTGGCCGTCCCGTTCCTGGTGCAGCGCCACACCAGCGGCACCGCCGGCACCGTTGGGCTCCTGGACCGTGGCGTGCTGGCCCCGGGCTATCGAGCCGACGTGAACCTCATCGACTTCGACCGGCTGCAGGCCCGCCGACCCGAGATGCGCCACGACCTCCCGGCCGGCGGCCGGCGGCTGGTGCAGCCCGCCGACGGCTACGTCGCCACCATCGCCGGCGGCCAGGTGACCTACGAGCACGGGAGACCCACCGATGCGCTCCCCGGCCGGCTCATCCGGGGCGCTCGCCCGGCTCCGAGCCGATGACCATCACCGATGCCGCCGCCCTGGTCCCCCTGGAGGAGCACTGCGAGTGGCGGAGCGCGGAGGTGGCCGACTCGTATGTGTGGGAGCTCACCGACGACGACCGCGCCGAGCTCGACGCAGCCCTCCGGCATGCCGAGGCGCGCCGGGCGACCACGCTCGACATCACCCGCGACGACTTCCCGCTCCCGGCGCTTGGGCCCCGCTTGGCCGTCGCCGCCACGGAGCTGATCGACGGGCGGGGGGTCGTCCTGATCCGCGGTCTGGAGGTCGACCGCTACGGACCTGATCGCGCCTCGGCCATCTACTGGGGGATCGGTCGCCATCTCGGACGGCCGTGGCCCCAGAACGCCAAGGGGCACCTCCTCGGCGACGTCACCGATCAGGGGAAGCAGGGCAGCGACCCCACCAGCCGGGGCAACGAGATCGGCGGGGTGGCCTTCCCGTACCACTCCGACGGCTCCGACCTCGTGGGGTTGTGCTGCCTGGACGCCGGTGCCGCCGGCGGGGCCAGCCTGGTGGCCAACGCCGTCACCGTGCACAACGAGCTGGTGAGGACCTCGCCGGAGCTGGCCGCTGAGCTCTACCAGCCCTTCGCCTACGACTTCCGTGGCGAGCAAGGCCCAGGCCAACGACCGTGGTACCTGGTGCCCGTGTTCACCCGACGGGCCCATCGCCTCTTCGTCCGGTACATCCGGCCCTACATCCAGGCCGCCCAGCGGCACCCGGACGCCCCCCGTCCCACGGCCGCGGCGACCGCCGCCATGGATCGGGTCGACGAGCTCTGCGCCGATCCCGCCAACCACCTGTCGATGGCCCTCCAGCCCGGAGACATGCAGTTCGTGAACAACTACCACGTGCTCCACGCCCGCAGCGCGTACACCGACGATCGCCCCTCGGGCCGGGTGCGCCACCTCAAGCGGCTGTGGCTGGAGACCTCGGTGCTGACGCCCGACGACAAGCCGCCGGCGTTCCGGCTGGAAGGCGCGAGCGAGTCATGGTGGGAAGCGGCGGGACGAGCTAGGGGATCGTCATGACCGCCCGAGCCGAACGGGTGGCCGCCTTCCGCGAGCTGCACGAAGGCGACGCCCCCCTCCTGATGCCGAACCCGTGGGACGTCGGCTCGGCCAAGCTGCTGGCCAGCCTGGGGTTCCGCGCCCTAGCCACCACCAGCAGCGGGTTCGCGAGCACCTTGGGCCGGCTCGACGGCTGGGTGACGCGCGATGAGGCTCTCGCTCACGGAGCGGCCCTCGCCGATGCCGTCGAGGTGCCGGTGAGCGCCGACCTCGAGCACGGCTTCGGGCACGACCCCGCGGAGGTAGCCGAGACCATCACCCTCGCTGCGACGAGCGGGCTGGCCGGTGGGTCCATCGAGGATGCCTGCCGACACCTCGAGGAGCCGGTGTACGAGCCGTCGCTCGCCCGCGATCGGGTGGCGGCGGCGGCCGAAGCCGCCCGATCCGCGGAGGGAGGCTTCGTGCTGACCGCTCGGGCCGAGAACCTGCTGTACGGCCGACTCGATCTGGGCGACACCATCGCCCGGTTGCAGGCGTTCCAGGAGGCCGGAGCCGATGTGCTCTTCGCTCCCGGCTTGCACGAGCTGGCCGAGATCGAGGTTGTGGTGCGCTCCGTGGACCGACCGCTGAACGTCATCGTGCGCCGTGGCGGACCGACGGTGGCCGAGCTGGCCGCCGCGGGTGTCAAGCGCATCTCGGTGGGCGGGTCGTTGAGCTATGTGGGCGTGGCGGCGGTGGCCGACGCCGCCCGCGAGCTCCTCGACGCAGGCACGCTCGACTTCCTCGACCGGGTGCCGGAGGGCGTGTCGCTCGCCCGCACCGCCTACGGCTGAGTCGTCCTCAGACGGCAGCGGCCGGGAGGGCTTCCTTCTCGATGTGACCGTGCGCCACGCCGTCGGTGCTGGCCCAGGTGTGGGTGGTGGCCACCACGTCGAGGATGCGGTCGGTGAGCGGATCCACCTCGAGGTCCGTCGAGCCGGCGAGCGCGGTGCGACCGTCGACGCGCAGGGTGGAGCCGATCAGCTCGAAGGTGACCTCGATGTCCGATCCGTTCCCGCCGTTGATGAGGGTGGAGCCGAGCTCGTCGACGGCCACCCGGACCTCCTCCACCGAACCGAGGTCGAACTCTCCCAAGGACGCCACCCCGCTGGCCACCAGCCGCAGGATCCTGAGCAGACGAGGATCGGGAGGGAGCACCAGCTGGAGCGTGGTGGGTTCGTCGGCCACGCTCAGCTCTCCTCGGGCAGCACGTCGAAGGCTTCGGAGCTGTCGGCCAGGCCGGTGATCTCGAGCACCTTCGACACGATGGCAGAACGGGGGCCCACCTGCAGGCGGCCGTCGCGCCCGCTCAGCTCACGGCCCGCCGCTACCAGGGCGCCGATGGCCGACGAGTCGAGGAAGGTGACGGCCTGGAGGTCGAGGACGACGGTGGCGCCCTCGCCGGCCGCCTCGGAGATGGCCTCGCTCAGCCCGGGAGCGGCGCTCATGTCGAGCTCGCCCTTGACGGTGATCGAGAGGGTGCCGTCGCTCGGTTCTCCGATCTCGACTGCGAAGCCCTGCGGCGTTGCCATGGTGTCAGCCCTCCGGTGACGATTCGGTTGGAGCCACGACGCCGCGGCAGCGATGAGGCTACACGGGTCGATCTGCGGGTCGTGGCGCCCTCGCGGCCTACGGCCATGGTCGGCATCTCCCTGCGTCGCCGTCCCCCCGCCCCTACCCGGCGGGCCGCATCGGCAGACCGTGATGGTCACCCGGGTTCGAGTAGCGCTGCCCCCTCCTCGCCGAGCTCATCGCCGAGCTGGGCAAGGGTGGCGCGCAGGATCCGTGAGACGTGCACCTGGCTGACGCCGATCTCCTCGGCGATCTCGCTCTGGGTGAGCCCGAGGTAGAACCGCAGGTAGACGACCCGCCGCTCCCGCTCGGGAAGCGAGCTGAGCGCCTGCTTCAGCATCACGCGGGCGTCGGTGTCCTCGAGGTCGGCGTCGTCCTCGCCGGGGATGATCTCGTCGCCGTCCTCGAACCCGAAGCCGGCGCTGAGGGAGGTGGTCCGGTATGCCGCGCCGGCCTCGAGGGCCTCGAGCACGTCCTCCGGGGTGCACTCGAGGGCGTCGGCCAGCTCGTCGACCGTCGGAGCCCGGCCCAGGTCGTGGGAGAGGTGCTCGGACGCCGCCTTCAGCTCGAGGTGCAGGTCCTTCAGGCGTCGGCTGACTCGCATCGACCAGGTGCGGTCGCGAAAGTGCCGTCGCAGCTCGCCGACGATGGTGGGCACCGCAAAGGTCGCGAAGCGGACCTTGAACTCGGGATCGAAGCGGTCGACCGCCTTGACCAGCGCCATGTTGGCCACCTGGAGGAGATCGTCGTGCGACTCCCCCCGACCGCTGAAGCGTCGGGCGCAGTGCCGAGCCAGCCAGAGGTTGTCCTCCACGAGGCGGTCGCGCAGGGCGCGGTCGCCGTTGCGCCGAAGCTCGGTGAAGGCGGCTTGCTCGTTCTCCCGATCGTCCTCTGCCATCCGCGTCGTCTCGACCTCGCTCTTGGCGTCTTGCAGGGTGGTCAGGGTAGTGGTGGGCAAGTGGTGGTCCGAACCCCGTCAGTTCAGGGTGAACCACACCGACTTGCTGTGCTGGTCGATCTGCTCGGTTCCCCAGCCCGAGGCCAGCCGGTCGACGATGAGGAGGCCCCGACCGTTGGTGTCCTCCGGTGAGGGATCCTTGATCGTGGGGCCGTGGGTGACGTCCTCGTCGGTGACGGCGATGCGCACCTCGTCCCTCTGGACGTCGACCAGGATCTCGAACGGGGTGGCGGCGTGGCGGACGGCGTTGGTGACCAGCTCGCTGACGAGGAGGAGCACGGTGTCGGTGTCTCCCGTGAACCCGGCCATGTCGAGGGCGGACGCGACGAAATCACGGGCCATCCGCACGCTCGGCGGGTCTGGATCGAATCGGCGCCCACGCTGGATGCCGCGCAGACTACCGGGTGAGGCCGGGGGGACCATGCATGACCCCTTACCCCTCCTGTCCCCGTGTGAGTCCCCCCGGGGTTCGCGGGTGCTCGGCGGCCCTCGGGGTGGGGCTATCGTCGCCCGGGTGACGGCGGTCCAATCGAACCCCCTGCCCCGCGAAGACGGTCGGCGCGCCCGGCGACAACGCAGCCGTGACCTGGCGATCGACGCCTTCCTCGACCTGCTGGGCGAGGGTGTCCTGCGCCCCACTGCCCTGCAGGTGGCGGAGCGATCCAGCGTGTCGCTGCGGTCCATCTTCCGGATCTTCGACGATGTGGAGTCGCTGTATGCGGCCGCGGCGGCCCGGCAGGTGGGACGCGTGCGACACCTGTTCGTCGACGTCGCCGCCTCGGGTTCGCTGGATTCGCGAGTCGACGCCGTGGTGGCCATCAACAGCCGCCTCTACGAGGAGATCGCCCCCATCCGACGAGCAGCCCTCCGGGCGGCGCCGGAATCGGCGGCCCTGCGTGAGCAGCTGGCACGGGCCCGCGGGTGGGTGCGGGCGGAGGTCGAGCGGGTGTTCGCGGCCGAGCTCCGTGGGCGCGACACCGCGGCGGCCGGTCTGGAGCTGGCCCTGTCCTTCGAGGCGTGGGACCAGCTCCGCTCGGCCCAGCGGCTGAGCACCCCTCGTGCCCGCTCCACCGTGGGCTCCGTGGTCCGGGCGGTCCTCGCCGACGACCGTCGATAGCCGCGGCGATCCCAGCGCCGACCGCGGAGATGCACCCGTGACCTCTGCCCCGCCTGTCCCCGAGCCGGCCCCGACCACCACGGCGGCCTTCTCGAGGTCGGACTGGGTCATCTTCGCCGCCATCGGCGGGGTGTGGGGCGCTTCGTTCCTGTTCATCGCCGTCGGCCTCGAGAGCCTCGAGCCCGGAGTCATCACCCTGCTCCGAGTGGCCCTCGGCGCCGCCACTCTCAGGGTCCTCCCCGGCAGCCGGATGCGGTTGCTCCCCGAGGACCGGGTGCGGATGGTGGCGCTGTCGGTGACCTGGGTGGCCATCCCCTTCACGTTGTTCCCCCTCGCCGAGCAGCACATCAACTCCGCGGTGGCCGGCCTGCTCAACGGCGGGACCCCGATGTTCACGGCGGGCTTCGCCCTGCTGCTGTTCCGGCGCCGGACCACCGGACCGCAGCTCCTCGGCCTCGGTGTCGGCTTCGTCGGCGTCGTGTTCATCAGCCTCCCCAGCGTCAACGAGGGGGCGTCTCAGACCCTGGGGGTGGTGATGGTCCTCGCTGCGACCGTCTGCTACGGCCTCTCCATCAACACGGCCGCGCCGCTCCAGGCCCGCTACGGGTCGCGCCCGGTGATGGCCCGGATGCTGGCGCTCGGCACCGTGTGGACCCTGCCCTTCGGCCTTGTGGGCGTGGAAGGATCGCGGATGGAGCTCGGTCCGGTGCTGGCGGTGCTCGTGCTCGGGGTGGCCGGCACCGGCGTGGCCTACCTCCTCATGGGGCTGCTGGTCAGCCGGGTCGGCCCCACCCGATCCTCGTTCATCACCTACCTCATCCCCGTGGTGTCGCTGGTGCTCGGCGTGGCCTTCCGAGACGACCACGTCGCGCTCCCGGCCCTCGCCGGCGTGGCCCTCGTCATCACCGGTGCCGTGCTGGCCAGCCGACGGGAGTCGACGACCTAGTCGGCGGCACCTGTGAGGTGGAGGTGGCGGAGCCGAGCAGTGGCCAGGGCGAGGGCCACGACGGTGATCAGCGCCAGACGGACCAGCGCCTCCTCGCCGTGCGGGATCCCGTCCCGAACGAGGTCCTCCGGCGCGCCGGAGAGGCCCACGAAGGTGGCTCGGGCCTCCCAGGACGGTGAGAGCTGGGCGATGCCGCTCAGCGCGGCCCCCAGCAGCCGCTCCACCAGGAACACAAAGGCCAGGGACCACACCGCAGCCCGCCGGGTGATGCACCCGATGGCCAGGAACACCGCCACATAGGCGGCCGCCCCCGCCGCTCCGGCGAGGGCGACGGTCCCGGCGCTCTCCGGCGCTCCCGCCACCACCGCCGCCAGGGCGAAGGCCGCACCGAGGCAACCGGCCGCCACCACGGTGCCACCGATCCACCGGCCGACCGCGATCATCCAGGTGGGGACGGGGGACAACCAGGTGAAGGCGAAGGACCCCGACCGCACCTCAGCGCCGAGCACCGCGTCGCCCACCACGAGGGAGGTCACGGGGAGCACGAGCCCGAACAAGGCGGTGGCGGCCACCTGGGCGAACTCCTCCTCCGCCACGTCGCCGGCGCCGGCGGCGATCACCCCGAACAGGACCGACGCCGCCGCTGGGACGAGGACCCCGATCCATCGGCGACCGGGAAGGAGCCGCAGGGTGTACAGGACCACTGCCAGGAGGGCCGGCCGGCGCCGGGACGGGCGAGTGATCATCGGACCAGCTCGCGGAAGAGGCTCTCGAGGGAGTCGTCGAGCGGTCGCACCTCGGTGATGCGCACACCGAGGTCGCGAGCCGCTCGGGGCAGGAGCACCGAGAGCTCTCTGGATCGCTGGGTCGAGATGACCAGGTCGTCGCCGTCCACGGTGATGCCGCCCACCGCGTCGCTGGCCATCAGAGCCGCGGCCAGCCGCCGTCCGCCCGGTGCCCGGACCAGCACGTGGCGGGGCACGTCGTCCATCGCGTCCCGGATCGCCCGGTGCCCGCCGGCCGCGGCCAACCGGCCTCGCACCACCACGATCACCCGGTCGGCCATCGCCTCCACCTCGTTGAGGACGTGGGAGCTGACGATCACTGTGCGCCCTTCGGCGCCGAGCCGTCGGAACAGCTCGATGAGGCGCAGCCGCTGCACCGGGTCGGCGCCGTTCAGGGGCTCGTCGAGCACCAGGACGAGCGGGTTCTTCACCAGGGCCGCGGCCACCTTGCTGCGCTGGCGCATTCCCTTGCTGAAGCCGTCCATGCGGCGATCGGCGGCCTCGACCATGTCGACGGTGTGGAGGGCCCAGTCGATGGTGGACCGCTCGCGGATCCCGTGGAGGTCGGCCACGTAGGCACAGAGCTGTCGGGGGGTGAGCCCGGCCGGCACCGCCTCGTCCTCGGGCACGAGGGCCAGGCTGCGGTGGACCCCCCGGTGGCGCCGGGGGGAGAGGCCGGTGACCGTGATCCGTCCCTGGTTCACCGGGATGAGGCCGGTGATGGCCCGCATCAGCGTGGTCTTGCCCGCCCCGTTCGGGCCCAGCAGCCCGGTGACGCCTGGCCCGAAGGAGCAGCTGAGCTCCGAGAGGGCCACCTTCGGCCCGAACCAGACCGACACGTCGGTGGCCTCGACGGTGGCTCCCCGAGCGAAGGCAGGGTCGAGCGGCGCTGCGGCGTCGGTCATCGGTCCACCTCGTCGTAGCGGGCCCGCAGCACGACCCACGACGCCGCCACTGCGGCGGTGAACACCCCGATGGCGTAGAGGCCGCCGTGCGCGAGCCCCGACATCGGGTGCTGGACGCTGATGTGCCCGAGGAACACCAGGTCGCGGAGCACGAGGGGCAGGGAGAGGAGATCGAGGAGCGGAGCGGCCGTGGGCGGCTGGCGCACGATGAACCCCGTGGGCTCCTGGGAGTACTCGGGGCCGGTGAGGACCGCGGAGACGATCGAGGACACGAGGAACAAGCCGATGATCGAGGCCCCGGCGATGATCCGCCGGGAGCTGAGCGAGGCCACCGCCACGCCGATCGACGCGTAGAAGATCGACAGCAGGGCCACCGCCACCGGGACCTGCCAGAGGACCTCAGCGTTGTCGCGGGCGTAGGTGAGGGCCCCGTCCTCGCTCACGAGCATCTGGCCGGCGAAGAGGACCACCTGGGGGAGGAACGAGAAGGCGAAGAGGATGCTGAACATGGCGCCGACCTTGGCCATGACGTAGTCGAGGCCGGTCAAGGGCCGGGCGAACAGCAGCGGCAGGACGCGCTGGCGACGGTCGGGGCACATGATGTCGGGCGCGGTCAGGGCCACGAACACCAGGAGGGCGTTGGAGACGCCCACGTAGTCGCGGTACGTGATGAGCTCGATCCGGGATCCCAGGGTGTCGCGGGTGAGGTAGCTCACCCCCACGTTCACGATCGCTGGTACGACTGCGATCCCCAGCAGCACGGCGGGGGCCACCTTCTGACGCCACGGTCGTCGCAAGCCGAGCGCCCGGCGGATCGACGCTCTCACCAGCGCGGCGCGAGTGGCTCTGCGTCCGCCCTTCGTCCCCTCGAACGGCCGGTAGCCCCGGTCGTAGACCGCCCCGACCATCAGACGGCCTCCGGGGGACGGGACCGGTCGAGGAAGACCTCATCGAGCGAGGTGAGCCGGGAGCTCATGCGCAGGAGGGGGAGACCGAGATCGGCGATGGTGTCGCGAACGATGTCGAGATCGTCCTCGGTGCGGATCTCCACCTCAACGAGCGGGGAGGACTCCGAGGTCGTGGCCCGGAGACCCCGCGACGCGAGGTGCGCCACCAGCGGGCTGTGGTCGAGCCCGACGTCGACGCTGAGGAGGCCCGTGCGCTCCAGGAGCGACCCCGTGGCCCCCGCCACCACGAGGCGACCGCCGTCGAGCATCACCACGTGGTCGCACACCTGCTGCACGTCGTCGAGCAGGTGGGTGGCGAGCAGAGCAGAGATCCCCAGCGAACCGAGTCGGGCCACCAGGGAGAGCATCTCCTCACGACCCATCGGGTCGAGCCCGGCCGTGGGCTCGTCGAGCAGCACCAGCTGCGGGTCGCCCACCAGTGCCTGGGCCAGCTTGGCCCGCTGGCGCATGCCGGTGGAGAACCCGCCGATGGGGCGGAACCGCGCCTCGTCGAGCCCCACGAGGTCCAGGACATCGGAGGCCCGCTGCCGGGCGGCTCGGGCGGGGAGCCCGCTCAGCTCGCCAAAGGTGGCCACCACGTCAGCCGCCGACTGGTCGAGCGGGAGGCAGTCGTGCTCAGGCATGTAGCCCAGGCGGCCCCGCACCCCGATCGGGTCAGCCCGTACGTCGATCCCGCACACCTCCAGGGAACCGGCCGTGGGATGGCTGAGGCCCAGCATCATCCGGAACAGCGTGGTCTTGCCGGCTCCGTTGGCCCCTACCAGCCCCACGCGGCCACGCGGGACCTCCACCTCGAGGCCGTCGATGGCCGTCACCGACCCATATCGCTTGGTCAGCCCGCGGGTGCGAAGCAACGGGCCCGGCTCGATCATGGGCGGCAGTCTGCCAGCCCGAATGTCGCCATCTGGCCCCTCACGCTCTAGGCTTGGCCCCTGAACAGGGAAGTCAGTCGGACTTGCTTGCAATGCAGATAGGTAGATCAACGTGGCAACTGGAACCGTGAAGTTCTTCAACAACGAGAAGGGCTTCGGCTTCATCTCCCGTGAGCAAGGCGACGACGTGTTCGTCCACTTCTCCAACATCCAGGGATCCGGGTACAAGACCCTCGACGAGGGTCAGCGCGTCGAGTTCGACGTGGCCCCGGGCCGCAAGGGCGAGGAAGCCCAGAACGTCCGGGTCATCTAGACCCGAAACCGCAGTGATCGGAGCCGCCGGCATCCGTGCCGGCGGCTCCGTCATGCTGGTGGTCTGGTCAGCCGCCGCCAGCACGAGATCAGTGGCCGGCCGTCGACCCCACCCACGTCTCAGCCCGCGGGGTCAGAGGAAAGGAAGGGCCCTATGGCCGCACAACGCACCAGCTTCGAGAAGCTCCAGCGCGACCGAGCCAAGAAGGCCAAGCAGGCCGCCAAGCGCGAGAAGCGCCTGGAGAAGAACAGCGATACCGAGCCCGAGGAGCTGGAGCCGATGGCCCCCGCCGAGCCCGGCACGGAGCTGTCAGCCGCTGAGCTGCTCAAGCGGGTGGAGGAGATCCACCGGCTCTTCGACGACAAGAAGATCAGCTTCGAGGACTTCGAGGAGCAGAAGGCGGACCTCATGGCCCGCATCTCCGTCGACTGACCTCCCCACGCCAGGAGCGCTGGGTCAGACGTTGCGGCGGTAGCGGCCGCCCACCTCGAACAGCGTGCTGGTGATCTCACCGAGCGAGCACACCCGCACCACGTCCATCAGCACCGCGAAGAGGTTTTCGCCGGCCAGGGCAGCCGCTCGAAGCCGCTCCAGGGCCGCCGGACGATCCGGCGCATGGCGCTCCTGGAAGGCGCGCAGGCGGGCGATCTGGCTCTGCTTCTCCGCTTCGGTGGAGCGGGCCAGCGCCACCACGGGCGGATCCTCCGTCGGTCCGGCCGGGTTGAGGAAGGTGTTCACACCGATCAGGGGGAGCGAGCCGTCGTGCTTGCGCTGCTCGTAGCGCATCGACTCGTCCTGGATGCGACCCCGCTGGTAGCCGGTCTCCATGGCCCCCAGCACCCCGCCCCGCTCGGAGATGCGCTCCAGCTCCTGGAGCACGGCTTCCTCCAGCAGGTCGGTGAGCTCCTCGATGATGAAGCTCCCCTGGTTGGGGTTCTCGTTCATCGACAGGCCCCACTCCCGGTTGATCACCAGCTGGATGGCGAGGGCCCGGCGCACCGACTCGGCCGTGGGGGTCGTGACCGCCTCGTCGTAGGCGTTGGTGTGCAGGCTGTTGGCGTTGTCGTACAGGGCGATCAGGGCCTGCAGGGTGGTGCGGATGTCGTTGAAGTCCATCTCCTGGGCGTGCAAGGAGCGCCCTGAGGTCTGCACGTGGTACTTCAGCTTCTGGCTGCGCTCGTTGGCGCCGTAGCGATCGCGCATGGCCACCGCCCAGATGCGGCGAGCCACCCGGCCCAGCACCGCGTACTCCGGGTCCATGCCGTTCGAGAAGAAGAACGAGAGGTTGGGGGCGAAGTCGTCGATGTCCAGGCCCCGGGCCAGGTAGCTCTCCACGTAGGTGAACCCGTTGGCGAGGGTGAAGGCGAGCTGGCTGATCGGGTTCGCGCCGGCTTCGGCGATGTGGTAGCCGGAGATGGACACGGAGTAGAAGCTGCGCACCTCGTGCTCCACGAACCACTCCTGGATGTCGGCCATCACGCCCAGGCTGAACTCGGTGGAGAAGATGCACGTGTTCTGGCCCTGGTCCTCCTTGAGGATGTCGGCCTGCACGGTGCCCCGGACCCGGCGCAGGACCTCGGTGGGCTCTAGCTCGGGGTGCTGGGCGATCGCCGTGTTGAGGAACATGGCCAGGATGGTGGGGGCCGGGCCGTTGATGGTCATCGACACCGACGTGGTGGGGTCACACAGGTCGAAGCCGTCGTAGAGGGCCTGCATGTCGTCGAGGGTGGCGATCGACACCCCGGAGTTGCCGACCTTGCCGTAGATGTCGGGCCGCTCGTCGGGGTCGAACCCGTAGAGGGTCACCGAGTCGAAGGCGGTGGACAGGCGGGTGGCCGGCTGGCCCTCGGCCAGCAGGTGGAAGCGGCGGTTGGTGCGGAAGGCGTCGCCCTCGCCCGCGAACATGCGGGCCGGGTCCTCGCCGTCGCGCTTGAGCGGGAACACGCCGGCCGTGAACGGATACCGCCCGGGCAGGTTCTCGGCCCGGAGGAACCGCACGAGGGCGCCGGCGTCGTCGAGTCGGGGAAGGGCCACGCGAGGGACGGCGGTGCCAGACAGAGACGCTCGGGTGAGCGGGGCTCCGCTGGGGTGGGTGTCTCCCGTCAGCTCCTCCACGAGCGACGGCCAGTCGTCCAGGAGCTGGCGTGTCTCGCCGCTGACTGCGGCGCTGGCGTCGGCGATCGCCGCCGACAGATCGCCGGTCTCCGCCCCTCGCTCGGCCAGCACGTCGCGGGCTGCCTGCAGCTGCTCAACCCGGCGAGCAGCCAGCGCCTGCTCCTCTGTGGTTGCGTGGTGTGCCCGCACCGTCTCAGCCACCTCGGCCAGGTAGCGAGTGCGCTCCGGCGGCACGATGGCCGCCACCTTGGTGCTGGCTCGCCCCTCGACCGCCGGCAGGCGGCCGCGGTCGACCACCAGGCCGTGGGCGGCCAGCGCATCGCGCAGGTGCTGGTACAGCGCCGTGACGCCGTCGTCGTTGAAGCGGGAGGCGATGGTGCCGAACACCGGGAGGGTGGCCACATCGACGTCGAAGGCCTCCCGGTTGCGCGCCATCTGCCGGCGCACGTCGCGGAGGGCGTCCTCGGCGCCGCGCCGCTCGAACTTGTTGATGGCCACGACGTCGGCGAAGTCGAGCATGTCGATCTTCTCCAGCTGGCTGGCGGCGCCGAACTCCGGGGTCATCACGTAGAGCGCGACATCGGCGTGCTCGACGATGCCGGCGTCGCCCTGCCCGATCCCGGGCGTCTCCACGATCACCAGATCGAAGCCGCCGGCCTGGCAGGCGGCGATGGCATCGGGGAGCGCCTCGGGGACCTCGCTGCTGCCGCGGGTGGCCATCGAGCGGAACAGCACCTGGGGCGGCTCGATGGCGTTCATGCGGATGCGGTCGCCCAGCAGGGCGCCACCACCCCGCCGCCGGGTGGGGTCGACGGCCAGCACCGCCACCCGCAGCTTGTCCTCCTGGTCGAGCCGCAGGCGCCGCACCAGCTCGTCGGTGAGCGACGACTTCCCCGAGCCGCCGGTGCCGGTGATCCCCAGCACGGGGACGGTGCGCGCCCCGGCGACCGACCGCAGCTGCTCCAGAAGGGCGACGTCCAGCCGGTCCGCCTCGAGGGCCGTGATCACCCGTGCCACCGTCCGGTGGTGGCCGGCGAACAGATCCTCGAGCGACGTGAGCGGCGGGGCGGCGGGATCGACGTCGCAGGCGGCGACGATGGTGTTGATCATGGCCGCCAGCCCCAGCCGCTGGCCGTCGTCGGGGGAGAAGATCTTGGTGACGCCGTAGGCCTCGCAGGGCGGCGATCTCCGACGGGCACGATCACCCCGCCGCCGCCGCCGTACACGCGCACGTGACCGCAGCCCTCGGCCCGCAGCCGGTCGACCAGGTAGCGGAAGAACTCCTCGTGGCCGCCCTGGTAGGACGAGACGGCCACCGCCTGGGCGTCCTCCTGGACCACCGCGGTGACGATCTCCTCCACCGATCGGTTGTGGCCCAGGTGGATCACCTCACAGCCCTGGGCCTGGAGGATCCGCCGCATGATGTTGATGGCGGCGTCGTGCCCGTCGAACAGGCTGGCCGCCGTCACGACCCGCACCGGGTGCCCAGGCACGTGGAGGTCCGGGCTGCGCATGACCTGAGGGTAGGGCGAAACCGGCCTCCAGCCGAGTCCTGGCCCTCGCTACGGTGCCACCCATGCCGATCGTCCCCGATGCCAAGGATTGGACGTGGGTCCTGGACCGGGCGTGTCCGGAGTGCGGCTTCGACACCGCCACGATCGACACCGCCCAGCTGGCCGAGCGCATCGCCGTCACCACCGTGGCCTGGACCGACGTCCTGGCCGGCCCGGCGGCCCGGGGTCGCCCGGACGAGCGCACCTGGTCGCCCCTCGAGTACGCATGTCACGTGCGCGACGTCCACCGCGTGTACGCCGGGCGGGTGCGACGGATGCTCGCCGAGGAGGACCCGTACTACGAGAACTGGGACCAGGACGCCACCGCGGTGGCGGAGCGGTACGGCGAGCAGGACCCAGCGCAGGTGGCGCAGGAGCTGGCCCAGGCCGGATCCGAGCTGGCGACGATCTTCGGGGCGGTGACCGACGAGGGTTGGCAGCGCCGCGGTCGGCGTAGCGACGGGGCCGGCTTCACCGTCGAGTCCATCGCCCGCTACTACCTCCACGACATCGAGCACCACCTCTGGGACGTGACGGGGTCCCTCCCGAGTCGCCGGGGGTAGGTTGCGGCCCATGGCCGAGATCCTCGAGGTCGACCTCCTCCGCTTCGAGCAGGGCGACGCCGCCGCCCGGAGCGCCGTGGTGGACGGTGTCCGCCGCAGCCTCGCCACCGGGTTCGTGTACACCAGCCACGACCTGCCCGAGGAGGTCATCGACGCCGCCTACGCCGGGCTGTCGGAGTTCTTCTCGCTGGAGCAGGCGGTCAAGGAGCAGTTCGTCGCTCCGGGCTCCCACGGGCAGACCGGCTACACGGGCCTGCTCGTGGAGACGGCGGCGTCGGCCGAGGTGCCCGACTGGAAGGAGATGCTGAACTGGAGCGACGAGCCGCCGCCCGGTCACCCCCTCCGGCGCAAGTACCCGCACCGCTACATGGACCAGGTGCTCCCCGAGGCCGCCGTTCCCGGGATCACCGAGGTGCTGATGCTCTTCCACCGGCGCATCTACGATCTCCAGCGCCGCTTCCTGCGCGTCATCGCCGTGGGGCTCGGCGCCCACGAGGACTACTTCGAGTCGATGCTGCCCAACGGGTCCACCCTCACCCGGGCCATTCGCTATCCGCCGATGCCGGAGGCTCCCGCAGGCTCGGAGCACGTCTGGGCCGGCGAGCACGCCGACATCAACCTCATCACCGCCCTGCCGCGCGCCACCGCCCCCGGTCTCCAGGTGAAGACCGACGACGGCTGGGTGGACGCCGTGGCACCCGAGGGCAAGGTCATCATCAACACGGGGATGATGCTCGAGGTGCTCTCCAACGGGATGATCCCCCCCGGGGTGCACCGGGTGGTCTCGGATCCCGCGTTCACCGGTGAGCGCTACAGCGTGGTGCAGTTCTGCCACCCGACGCCGTGGACGATCCTGTCGCCGCTGCCGTCGTGCTGCGGTCCCGACAACCCGCAGCGCTTCGGTGCCATCGAGGCCGGCGACAAGCTCGACGAGGTCCTCTACGAGATCAACCTGGTGGAAGACGCTCGTCGGGTAGCCGACTGACGAACGCAGCCGCCGCCGACTCCACACCTCGACATCCATGGGCCGACCCTCGGTCGCCGGCTGATCAGTCGAGGAGGAGGTAGCTGGGGTTGAGGATGGCCAGGCGCGTCTTGTGCACGCCCACGGTGCCCTCCACCGCCATGCGGGTGCCCACGTCCACTCCGGCCAGCTCGCGGCGCCCCAGGAAGATCACCGACAGGGACCCCGTGGTGTCCACCAGCACCAGCTCGAGCGTGGGGGCGTCGTGCTGCGGGGCTACCCGCACCGACCGGACCCGGCCAGCAACGGTGACGCGCCGCCGCCAGCGAGCTTCGATGATCGGCGTGGTCCCGGCGAGGGCGGGCACGGAGGCGTCGGCGTCCAGCGAGGAGGGGAGGGGCCCGTCAGCGCCCCGCCCCCTCCCGTCTGGTGTCGGGGTGCTTCGCAAGATCGCCGAGAGCGGAACCCGGTCCTGATCGACGTCGAGGTGGAAGGGGACGGTGGTGACGTTGGCGTGGGGGAGCCGGGAGACCTGCTGGAGGATGGCGTCGGCCGTCCGGTCGTGGAGCACCCGGTGCCAGATGCCCTTGTACTTCCGGTCGGGGAGCAGCACCGACACCTCGGTCTCGCCGTCGCCGAGCTCGCGCACCACGCACTCCACCGCGGCGCGCAGCAGGCGCCGGTCCGGGCACTCCACCAGCTCGAGGGGCACGCGCCGCAGGCCAGTGCGCGCCCACTGCTGGCGGAGGTCGCGCGCCTTCACGTCGTCGATCACGAAGTGCACGGCCCGCAGGTCGTCGGGGGTGAGCGAGCGGGCGTACTGGATGGCCCGGGCCGAGGCCATGTCGAGCCGGTCGACGAACACCAGCACCACGTGGCGGCGCAGGATCGGGGCGGTGGCGGCGGCGGGCACGTCTTCCTCGAGCTGCCGCTCCTCTCGCTGGTACTGCCCGTTGAGCCGGAGCAGGAGCCACACGAACACAGGCATGATCACGAGCATCACCCAGGCATCTGTGAACCGGGTGACGGAGACCACGACCACCACGGCGGCTGACACCACCGCCCCGACCCCGTTCACGACCACTCCGCGGGGCCAGCCGGGGTCCTTGTGCCGCAGGTGGTGCTTGGTCATGCCCGCCTGCGAGAGGGTGAAGCCGACGAACACGCCGATGGCGTAGAGCGGGATGAGCCGGGTCACCTCGGCGTCGGTGACGATCACGAGCAAGGCGGCCGATCCGGCCAGGGCGATGATGCCGTTGGAGAACACCAGGCGGTGGCCTCGCTTGGTGAGCTGGCGGGGCAGGAAGCTGTCTGCGGCCTGCACGCTGGCCAGCCGGGGGAACCCGGCGAACCCGGTGTTGGCGGCGAGCACGAGGATCAGGGTGGTGGCCGCCTGGAGGGAGTAGCCCAGCCCCTCGCCGAGCACGCCGTTGCCGTAGACGGCTTCCCCGATCTGGGCGAGCACGGTGGGCGTGCCCGCTTCGAAGGGGATCACCTTGATCTTGCTGGCCAGGAGCGACAGGCCCAGGAACATGACGCCCAGGCCCGCGCCCATGTAGACGAGCGTCTGGCGGGCATTGCGCCAAGCCGGCTCACGGAACGCGGGCACACCGTTGGAGATGGCCTCCACACCGGTGACGGCAGCGCCCCCGGATGCGAACGCCTTGGCCAGCACGTAGGCCGTGGCCCCCAAGTACACGCCGCCGGCGGTGGCCTCGCCGATCTCGATGCTGCCCTCCTGGATCTCGCCCAGCACCAGCAGCTCGTCGCGCATGAACCGAACCAGGCCGTACACCAGCAACAGCCCCATGTTCACCATGAAGAAGTACGTGGGGAGCGCGAAGAGTCGGCCCGACTCCTTGACGCCGACCAGGTTGCCGTACATCACGAGCACGATGAACCCCAAGGAGATGGGCACCCGCAGCGAGCTCAGCACCTCAAATGACGAGATCAGCGCGGCGGTGCCGGCCGACACGGAGACGGCGACGGTGAGCAGGTAGCCAGCCAGGAGCGCGGCTCCGGCCACCTGGGCGGGCACGATGCCAAAGTTGTCGCGGGTGACGAGGTAGGCGCCGCCGGCGGAGGGGTACTGCTTGATCGTCTCCCGGTAGGACAGGATCAGGAGGGTGAGCATCACCAGGAGGGCCCCGGTGATGGGCATCACCAGCGAGAAGGCGGCCAGGCCCACCACCGGCACGAGCACGTGCAGGATCTCCTCGGTGGCGTAGGCGCTGGAGGAGAGGTTGTCCGACGCGAAGATGGCGAGGGCGGTCGGTTTGCCCAGCCGCTGCTCGTCGAGGGTGTCGCTGTGCAGGGGTCGCCCGAGGAGGCGACGCTTGACTCGGTAGCTCAGCCGGTCGGGCGGCAGCGCCACGCCCGACTCGAGGGGCGCCGGTTCGGGTGCCCGGTACTCATGCGGCGGCGCCGCGGTCGGCTCCGCCCCGGTGCTCATCGCCTTGACCCTAGGCCGGTCGGCTCGGCCGCTCAGTCGAGCAGGTGGTAGGTGGGGTTCAGGATGGCCAGGCGGGCCTTGTGGATCCCAACGGTCCCCTCGGCCATCAGGCGGGTGCCCACGCCCACCCCGGCCAGCGACCGGCGACCCAGGAAGACCACGGAGATGGACCCCGAGTGATCCACGATGATCAGCTCGAGGGTCGGGGCATCGTGCTGTGGGGCCACCCGCACCGAGCGCACCCGGCCGGCGATGGTGACGCGCCGCCGCCACCGTGCCTCGATGATCGGTGAGCACCCAAGGACGCCTTCCTCCCCCGAGCCGGCGCCGAGATCGCTGGGTGCCGGCGTGGCCACCGCGCGGCCTGCGCCGTCGTGACGCGGGCGGGTGGCCACGATGGCCGAGAGCGGCACGGCGTCATCGATCGAGTCGAGGTGGAACGGCACCGTGGTGACGTTGGCGTGCGGGAGTCGGGAGACCTGCTGGAGGATGGCGTCCGCGGTCTTGTCGTGGAGCACCCGGTGCCACAGACCCTTGTACTTGCGGTCGGGGAGCAGCACGGACACCTCGGTCTCGCCGTCGCCCAGCTCGCGCACCACGCACTCCACCGCCGCCCGGGTGAGCCGCCGGTCAGGGCACTCGACCAGCTCGAGGGGCACGCGCTGCAGACCCGTGTTCGACCACTCCGTCGCCAGCTCCTCGGCGACGGCCTCGTCGATCACGAAGTGCACGGCTCGCATCTCGTCGGGTGTGAGGGATCGGGCGTACTGGATTGCCCGTGCCGAGGCCATGTCGAGCCGGTCGACGAAGACCAGCACGACGTGGCGCCGGAGGATCGGTGCCGTGGCGGCCGCCGGGACATCGTGCTGGAGGAGGTGGGCCTCCCGGTCGTACTGCCCGTGAAGGCGCAGCAGCATGAGCACGAACACCGGCATGACCACGAGCATGATCCAGGCGTCTTCGAACCGGGTGATGAGCACGATCACCACCACGAACACGGACAGGGCGGCGCCGATGCCGTTGATCAGCAGGCCCCCTCGCCACCCGAGCTCTCGGTGGCGCAGATGGTGCTTGGTCATGCCGGCCTGCGAGAGGGTGAAGCCCACGAACACGCCGATGGCGTAGAGCGGGATCAGCCTGGTGACCTCGGCGTTGGTGATGACCACGAGGAGCCCGGCCGTACCGGCCAGGGCGATGATGCCGTTGGAGAACACCAGACGGTGGCCCCGCTTGGTGAGCTGGCGGGGCAGGAAGCTGTCGCCGGCCTGGAAGCTGGCCAGGCGGGGGAAGTCGGCGAAGCCGGTGTTGGCCGCCAGGACCAGGATGAGCATGGTGGCGGCCTGCAGGGAGTAGCCGAGGATCTCCCCGCCGGTGCCCGTGCCGTAGACGACCTCGCCGATCTGGGCCAGGACAGTCGGCGTGCCCCCCTCGAACGGGAGCACCTTGATCTTGCTGGCCAGCGCCGACAGGCCCAGGAACATCACCCCGAGGCCCATGCCCATGACCACAAGGGTCTGGCGGGCGTTCTTCCACGCCGGCTCTCGGAAGGCCGGGACGCCGTTGGAGATGGCTTCCACGCCGGTGACGGCGGCACCGCCGGACGCGAAGGCCTTGGCCAGGATGTAGGCGGTGGCGCCGTAGACCAGCCCATCGCCGGAGCGGACGAGCTCCTCGGGTCCGTGGATGACCCCTTCGGTGTAGGTGGTGACGGTGGTCAGGTCGCCGCCCAGGTACTTCACCAGCCCGTAGGCCAGCAGCACGCCCATGTTCAGCATGAAGAAGTAGGTGGGAACGGCGAAGACCTTGCCGCTCTCCTTCACGCCCCGAAGGTTGCCGAACATCACGATGGCGATGAACCCGAGAGAGATGGGCACCCGGTAGGCGCTCAGCGACTCGAACGACGAGATGAGAGCGGCGGTGCCGGCGGACACCGACACCGACACGGTGAGGATGTAGCCCACCAGCAGCGCCGCGCCGGCCACCTGGGCTGGCACCAGGCCGAAGTTGTCTCGGGTCACCAGGTAGGCGCCGCCTGCGCCGGGATAGGCCTTGATGGTCTGCCGGTAGGAGAGGATCAGCAGGGCCAGCATCACCAGCAGGGCCCCGGTGATCGGCATCACCAACGAGAACGCCAGCAGGCCCACGGCTGGCACCAGGGCGTGGAGGATCTCCTCGGTGGCGTAGGCGCTGGAGGAGAGGTTGTCGCTGGCGAAGACGGCGAGCGCCGTCGGCTTGCCCAGGCGCTGGTCCTCGAGCTCGTCGCTGTGCAGGGGCTGGCCCAGGAGCTTGTGCTTCAGCCGGTAGCCGAGGCTGTCGGGGGGCATCGGTACCCCGGTCTCGACGGGAACCGGCTCGGGGGGCTGGTGGTGCGTCTCCGCGGGGGTCGGGTCGACCTCGATGGACATCGGCGCGGAGCCTAGGCGGGGCCCGGCGAGCCTGACAACGGGGCGGCTCGGCCGTGGGCTGCACCCTCGATGTCGGTAGGGTCGAACGCCGTGCTGACCGGACCCATCGATCCCGATGCCCTGCAGGCCGTGTGCGGCGACGATCCGTCGTTCATCTGCCGAGAGGTGCTGGAGCGCACGGACTCCCGTGGCCTGGCCGAGGCGGCGGACATCCTCTTCGCCCGACCCTTGAAGATCGCCATCGTCGTGGTGGTGGCGTGGGTGGTGGTGCGTCTCCTGCGTCGGGTGATCGACCGGTTCGTGCGAGGGCTGGCTGGTCAGGGGCAGCCCACCCAGCGGCTCAAGCGAACCCTCCGGCGCACACCGCTGAACAACCTGTCGGGCGGGATGCTCGACACCGGCCAGGTGTCGATCCGCGCCGCCGCCCGAGCCGAGACGTTGGGCCACGTGCTCCGCTCCGTGTCGGCGTTCATCGTGTGGTCGATGGCGGCGCTCACCATCCTCGGCGAGGTCGGCATCAACCTCGGTCCGCTGGTGGCCGGCGCCGGCATCGCCGGCGTGGCCCTCGGCTTCGGAGCCCAGAGCCTGGTGAAGGACTTCCTGGCCGGGATCTTCGTCATCGTGGAGGACCAGTACGGCGTCGGCGACATCATCGATGTGGGCGAGGACGGCGGCCGCGCCGTAGCGGGGACCGTGGAGTCGGTGTCGCTGCGGGCCACCCGCCTGCGATCGGTGGACGGCACGGTGTGGCACGTCCCCAACGGCACCATCCTGCGGGTGGGCAACATGAGCCAGCAGTGGGCCCGAGCCCTGCTCGACATCTCGGTGGGCTACGCCGCCGACATCGAGCGAGGCCCAGGCGGTGATCAAGCGGGTGGCCGACGAGGTGTGGCAGGACCCGGACTGGAGCCAGCGGGTCCTCGAGGAGCCCGAGGTGTGGGGCGTGGAGGACCTGGGCGCTGACGGCGTCACCATCCGCCTGGTCGTGAAGACCAAGCCGGCCGAGCAGTTCCAGGTGCTCCGCGAGCTCCGCAGCCGGATCAAGCTGGCCCTCGACGCCGCCGGGGTGGAGATCCCCTTCCCCCAGCGCACGGTGTGGGTCCGCACGCGACCCCTCCCAGGATCTGTGAACGTCTACGTTCGCTATGCGGACGAAAACGTCCACAGATCTCGTCAGGGGAGGGTGACGGTGACCTCGAAGGTGGGGGACTCGGTGGTGGTGAGGGCGGTGACCACGCCGGCGGCCACCACGTCGTCGACCACCCGGGCCAGGGCGGCGAGCCGCTCGGCGGTGTCGTGCACCACCACGGTGTCCACCTCGGCGCGCATCGAGCGCTTGGCCTCGGACTTGGCCCGGCGGACCTCGGTGAGCACGTCGGCGGCCACCTGCAGCGTCGTGGCGTCGGCGTCGCCGCGCAGTCCGCAGGCGGCGCGGCGTCGGGCCAGGCCGAGCGGTGGATGCTGCCGTCCTGCCACCACGACCACACCTCTTCGGTGACGTAGGGGAGGAACGGGGCGAACAGCTTGAGCAGCGTCTCGAGCGCCAGCCCGAGCGCCGCCTTGGCCGACGCGGCGCCGGCGCCGTCGCCGTAGGCCCGGTTCTTCACCAGCTCGAGGTAGTCGTCGCAGAAGGACCAGAAGTGCGTCTCGGTGCGCTCGAGGGCCCGGGCGTAGTCGAAGCGGTCGAAGGCCCGGTGGCCTCGTCGACCAGGTCGGCCAGCTCGACGAGCATGGCCCGGTCGAGCGGCTCGGTGACCGTCGCCGTCGGCCGGCGCCGAAGCCGAGGGCGAACTTCGAGGCGTTGAGCAGCTTGATGGCCAGGCGGCGGCCGATCTTCATCTGGCCCTCGTCGAAGGCCATGTCCATGCCGGGCCGGCCGTTGGCCGCCCAGTAGCGGACGGCGTCGGCGCCGTAGCTGCTCGAGCAGCGGCGACCGGGTCGTCGGCGTTGCCCGCCGACTTGGAGAGCTTCTTGCGGTCGGGGTCGACGATGAAGCCCGGAGATGGCGGCGTTGGCCCACGGCAGAGCAGTCGTGCTCGTAGTGGCTGCGCACCACGGAGGAGAACAGCCAGGTGCGGATGATCTCGTGGGCCTGCGGGCGCAGGTCCATCGGGAAGGTGCGCTCGAACAGGTCGGGGTCGTCCTCCCAGCCGCACACGATCTGCGGCGATGAGCGACGAGGTGGCCCAGGTGTCCATCACGTCGGGGTCGGCGGCGAACCCGCCGGGCTGGTTGCGCTGCGACTCGTCGTAGCCGGGCGGGACGGCGGTGGTGGGGTCGAGCGGGCAGCGACGCCTCGTCGGCCAGGATCGGCGACAGGAAGTCGGTGACGCCGTCGCCGTCGATCGGGTACCAGACCGGGAACGGCACGCCGAAGAACCGCTGGCGGGTGATGTTCCAGTCGCCGATGAGGCCGTTCACCCAGTTCTCGAAGCGGACCCGCATGAAGTCGGGCCACCAGGTCCAGCTCCTTGCCCCGGGCCAGCATCTCGTCCTTGGGCGGGTAGCGGATGAACCACTGCTGGCTGGTGACGATCTCGAGCGGGCGGGTGCCGTTCTCCCAGAACTTCACCGGGTGGGTGATCGGCCGGATGTCGCCGTCGATCGCCTCGGCTCGCTGCAGCAGCTCGACGATGCCGCTTCTGGGCCTGCTTGACGGTCTTGCCGGCCAGCTCGTCGTAGGCGGCCTGGGCGGCGGCGGGATCGACCGACTCCCAGCCCGGCTCGCCCCAGGTGACTGGGCGCAGCCGACCGTCGCGCTGCACGATGGCCCGGACCGGCAGCGACAGCTCGCGCCACCAGGTGACGTCGGTGGTGTCGCCGAACGTGCAGATCATGGCGATGCCGGTGCCCTTCTCGGGGTCGGCCAGCTCGTGGGCGACGATCGGCACCGACACGCCGAACAGCGGGCGTGGTGGCCTGCTGGCCGAACAGCGGCTGGTAGCGCTCGTCGTCGGGGTGGGCGACCACCGCCACGCAGGCCGGCAGCAGCTCGGGGCGGGTGGTGTCGATGAGCAGCGGCGAGCCGTCGGGACCGGTGAAGACGAGCTTGTGGTACGCCCCGGGCAGCTCCTTGTCGGTGAGCTCGGCCTGGGCCACCGACGTCCGCATGTCGACGTCCCACAGCGTGGGGGACTCGCTGCGGTAGGCGAGGTCGCGGTGCACC
This sequence comes from uncultured Microthrixaceae bacterium, assembly GCA_963795165.1. Lineage (GTDB taxonomy): Bacteria > Actinomycetota > Acidimicrobiia > Acidimicrobiales > VFJN01 > VFJN01. The sequence goes on from CAWCGT010000001.1 coordinate 2,948,425, forward strand.
AGGCGCAGGAAGCCGCGCTGGCTGGTCCGGACCGCCTTCGGGCCGATGGTGGTGTAGGTGTGGTCCCAGTCGACCGACAGGCCGACTGTGGCCCAGAGGTCGTGGTACTCCCGCTCGAACTCCGGCACCACGGCTTCGCACAGCTCGATGAAGTTGGGTCGGCTCACGGGAACCGGCCGGTCCTTGGGGTTGACCTTCTCGGGTCGCTGGAAGTCGGGGTCGTAGGGCAGGGTGGGGTCGACGATGGTCCCGGTGAGCAGCTGGACGCGGCGCTCGACGTTGAGGCCGTTGTCGTCCCACCCCATCGGGTAGAAGACCTCCTTGCCCCGCATCCGCTGGTAGCGGGCGACGAGGTCGGTGTGCGTGTAGCTGAACACGTGACCTGGGTGCAGCGAGCCGCTCACCGTCGGCGGCGGCGTGTCGATCGAGAAGACCTCGGCGCGGGTCTTCGTGCGGTCGAAGCGGTAGGTGCCGTCGGCGTCCCACCGGGCGCGCCACTTGGCCTCGAGGCCGTCGAGCGACGGCTTCTCCGGGATGGGGGTCACGGCGCGCAGGGTAGTGGCGCCCCCGGGAGGGTCCGAAGTCCGTACCGGGAGTAGCGTCCGCGGGATGGGAGAGACCATCGACTCGACCACGCCGGCTCGGCCCTCCGCACGCGATCTCGTGCCGGCCGAGCTCTGGCCCGACCCGCATCCGCACTACCACCAGATGCGCACCGAGACGCCCATCATGTGGGTCCCCGAGTGGGACGAGTACGTGCTCACCCGATGGGAGGACTGCGAGCGGGTCCTGCGCGACCCCACCATGAGCTCCGACCCGGTCCATCGACGGATCGAGACCCCATTCATGGAGCTCGGCGAGGGGATGGAGCGGCCGAGGTCGATGCTGATGATGGACCCGCCCGACCACACCCGGCTCCGCAAGCTGGTGAGCAAGGCCTTCACCCCGCGCACCGTCGAGCAGCTCCGGCCCCACGTCGCCGAGCTGGTGGAGGAGATGCTCGACGACGCTGATCCGTCGGGCTTCGATCTGATCGCCGGGCTGGGCTACCCGCTCCCGGTCACCGTCATCTGCGAGCTGCTCGGCGTGCCCACCGAGGATCGGCACCTGTTCGGGCCCTGGAGCTCCGACGCCTCCCGCATGCTCGACGGAGACCTCGACGACGCGACCATCCAGAAGGGGATGTTCGCCTTCATGTCGCTCATCAACTACCTCAACGGCATCTTCGAGGAGCGCCGAGCCAACCCCCGCGACGACCTCCTCTCGGCGCTGCTGGCGGCCGAGGAGGCGGGCGACAAGCTCTCCGAGGAGGAGCTGCGCTCCACCGTGGTGCTGCTGTTCGTGGCAGGCCACGAGACGACCATGAACCTCATCGGCAACGGCACCGTCGCCATGCTCCGCCAGCGCGACCAGTGGGAGCGCCTGGTTGCCGACCCCTCCCTCGCCCCAGGGGCGGTGGAGGAGTGCCTGCGCTTCGACGGGCCGGTCCACCTCACCGGTCGCACCGCCACCGCCCCCGCTCGCGTCGGCGAGTTCGACGTGGAGGTGGGGCAGGGAGTGCTCACCCTCCTCGCAGCCGCCAACCGCGACCCGGAGCGCTTCCCCGACCCAGACCGCCTGGACATCACCCGGTCCGACAACCAGCACCTCACCTTCAGCCACGGCATCCACTACTGCTTGGGCGCGGCGCTGGCCCGCCTGGAGGGTCAAGAGGTGTTCAAGGCGCTGACCCAGCGGTTCCCGAGCCTGGAGCTGGCGGCCGAGCCCGAGCACCGCGAGCACTTCGTGCTGCGCGGCTACCGCTCCGTCGCCGTCCGCGCCTGACCCCTTCCGATCTTGGGATCGGCCATGATCGACGTGTGACCGAACCCCCTGCGCCGGGCCTCGAGCAGCTGCGGCTGTACGACACGCGAACGCGATCGCTGGTGCCCTTCACCCCGCTGCGACCGCCGGCCGTCGCGATCTACACGTGTGGACCCACGGTCTACGCGCCGCAGCACCTGGGCAACATGCGCAGCCAGCTCTTCCCGGATCTGCTGCGCCGCGTGCTGCTGGCCGGCGGCTACGAGGTCACCTTCGTCACCAACGTCACCGACGTGGGCCACCTCGTCTCGGACGCCGACGAGGGCGACGACAAGCTGGAGGCGGCGGCGGCCCGAACGGGGGAGTCGGCGTCCGAGATCGCCGAGCGCTACACGGCCGAGTGGGAAGCCGATCGGCGCCGTCTCGGCTGCCTGGAGCCCGACGGGGTGCCGCGAGCCGCCGCCCACATCGACGAGCAGATCGCCATGGTGCAGGCGTTGGAGGAGCGAGGCCACACCTACGTCATCGACGATGGCGTGTACTTCGACGTCTCCACCTTCCCTCGCTACGCCGAGTTCGCGGGCCTCGACCTCGACGAGCTGGCCACCAGCGGCCGGGTCGAGCACGTGGACGCCAAGCGCCACCCTGCCGACTTCGCCCTCTGGAAGCTCACCCCGCCTGGGGTGCAACGGCAGCAGGAGTGGGACTCGCCGTGGGGGCGGGGCTTCCCCGGCTGGCACATCGAGTGCTCAGCCATGGCCACCAAGTACCTGGGCGAGCGCTTCGACATCCACACCGGGGGGATCGACCACGTGCGGATCCACCACACCAACGAGGTGGCCCAGAGCGAGGCCGTCCTCGACGTCCACCCGTGGGTGGTCACCTGGATGCACAACGAGTTCCTCGACCTCGGCGGTGAGAAGGTCTCGAAGTCCAAGGGGCACGTGCTCACGGTCGGCTCGATCGTGGATCGGGGCATCGACCCGCTGGCCTTCCGCTACTTCTTCCTCCAGGCCCACTACCGCCAGCAGCAGTCCTTCACGTGGGCGGCCCTGGAAGCCGCCGCCACGGCCCTGCGGCGCTTGATGGGCCACGCCATCGCGGCGCGGGACGCCGGGGGCGTGGCCGATCCGGCCGTGGTGGCGCCCCACCTCCTGCGCTTCTGGTCGGCGCTGGCCGACGACCTCAACGCCCCCCAGGCCCTGGCCGCTGTGTGGGACGCCGTGCGCGCCGACGACCTCTCGCCCGCCGACCGTTGGGCCGTCCTCGCTCGACGCCGACCGGGCCCTGGGGCTCGAGCCTCGCCGAGGCCGAAGCGCCCCACTCGGATGCCACCGGCTCTGACCCGCGGATCGACGCCCTCGTGGCCGAGCGCGACGCAGCGCGGCAGGCCAAGGACTTCGCCACGTCGGACCGGATCCGCGACGAGCTGGCAGCTGAGGGCGTCGAGCTGGTGGACACCGCCGAGGGCACCGCCTGGAGGCGCCAGGCGGGAGCTGAGCGGTATCCGTGGGCGACACCGACGGCCGCCGGGGTGTCAGAGGGAGAGGGCCTTGGTGACCGGTGCCAGCGGCGATGGACCGGCACCGCCGAGGGCAGCGGCGGCGGCGGGCTCGCATCCGACGACCTGGCCGAGCACCTCGGCGCCCGTGCAAGCGCCGCCGACGCTCACGGCGGTGTCGTCGTCCAGGCGCACCGAGATCAGCGGGGGGGCCTCGGCGGGCGGGGGAGTTGTTGGCGGTGTGCTGGGGCCAGGGCCGTCGGGCGTGACCGGGGGCGCGGGGGAGGACGGGCCGCGGGGCAGGTCCCCCGGGGAGGTCGGCGCGGCGGGTGAGGGCGACGAGGGGCCGCCTGCGGCCGTGCCGGTCCCGCTGCTGCCGCTCCCGGCATCCGCCGCGGCTGAGGCGTCACGCATGGCGAGCAGCTCGTCGTAGGAGGGGAACTCGTCGCTCACGGCGCCGTAGCCATCGTCGCCCAGGGCGCTCTCGCCGTCAGCGGCGCCGATCGAGGAGTCGGTGCCGGCCACCGGCACACTGCGGTCCTTGCCCCGACCGCCTGCGATGACTGCGCCCATGATCCCGAGGGCGACCACGGCTGCGGTGGCCCCAGCCAGGCTGCGCTCGGCCCAGGCGGGCACCGGACGTCCCCCCGGCAGGGTGAGGCCGAGTGGCCCGCCGGCCGGCTTGAGGCGTGCGACCCATGCCGTCACGGCGGCGTCGTGGAGGGTGCTGGGCACGGGCGGAGCGAACCGCCCCAGGCGCGCCGCGAGGTCGTCGACCTCGTCGAGGCGGGCTCGGCACTCGGCGCAGCGGTCGAGGTGACGCCGGACGCGCACCGGGTCCCGCCCGGCAAGGGTGCCGCTGACGTACCCGCTCAGCCGAAGGGTGGTGCGCTGGCAGTCCGCGGTGGTGGCCTCGGCGAGCTGGGCCTGGGCGTGCTGCTCCCGGAGGCCGGCGCGTGCTCGGCTGGCGAGCTGGGTGGCGCCGCGGGGCGACAACCCGAGGACGGCCGCCACCTCCACCAGCTCACGGCCCTCGACGTCGGACAGCCAGACAGCCGTGCGCCACCGAGCCGGCAGGCGCCGGAAGGCGTCCAGCACAGGATCGTCGGGGGCGTCGGCCAGGTGGGGGGCGGGTCGTGTGCGCACCGAGTGCAGGGCGGGACCGGTGGGGCCCTCGCGCTCCACCATGGCGTGGCGGGTGGCGAGCAGGAGCTGGCCCCCCACGGGCTTCCGGGTGGCCCCCACCTTGTCAGGTTGGGCGAGCACCCACCCGAAGGACTCGGCGACGGCTGTCTCGGCCTCGTCGGGCCGGCCGCCGATGGCCATGGCCAGGCGCCACGCCGGCTCGGCGTGGGTGGCGAAGAGGGCGTCGAAGGCCCCCCGATCGCCCCGAACCGCCTGATCGACCAACGCCCGCTCGGTGTCCGCTCCGTCTGCCCGCATGCCCATCATCCTGTCTGGTTCGTCCCTTTCGCGCACAGTTCCTGCTTCGACTTGGATGGGCTGCAGCCTGAGTGGATATCGTGAACAGGTTGTTACCGATCGGTAACTTGCCGCCCCGGACCGAGGTGCACCATGGCCGAGTTCTCCCTCCAGCTCAACGACGACCAGCTCCAGCTCCAGAGACTGGGTCCACGAGTTCGCCAGCACCGTCGTCCGCCCCGCAGGTGAGGAGTGGGACGAGCGGGAGGAGACCCCGTGGCCGATCATCCAGGAGGCCGCCAAGATCGGCCTCTACGGGATGGACTTCATGGCCAACGCCTTGATGGGCGACACGACCGGCCTCACCCTCCCAGTCACCATGGAGGAGCTGTTCTGGGGCGACGCCGGCATCGCGCTGTCGATCTTCGGCTCGGGCCTGGCGGCGGCGGGCATCGCCGGCACCGGCACCCCTGAGCAGGTCTTCGAGTGGGTGCCGCAGTGCTACGGCGACGCCGACGACGTGAAGCTGGGCGCCTACTGCGTGTCCGAGCCCGACGCCGGGTCCGACGTGAGCTCGCTGCGCACCCGAGCCGTGTACGACGAGGCCAAGGACGAGTGGGTGCTGAACGGCACCAAGGCGTGGATCACCAACGGCGGCATCGCCAACATCCACGTCGTGGTGGCCTCCGTCGACCCCGAGCTGAAGGGTCGGGGCCAGGCGTCGCTTCATCGTCCCGCCCGACACCCCCGGGCTCTCGCAGGGCCAGAAGTACAAGAAGCACGGCATCCGCGCCTCCCACACCGCCGAGGTGGTGCTCGAGGACGTGCGGGTGCCCGGCTCCTGCCTCCTCGGCGGCAAGGAGAAGCTCGACGCCAAGCTGGCCAAGGCCCGCGAGGGCCTGCGCACCGGTGAGAAGCAGCCGGCCATGTCCACCTTCGAGTCGACCCGCCCGGCCGTGGCCGCCATGGCCGTGGGCATCGCCCGGGCCGCCTACGAGTACGCCCTCGACTACGCCAAGGAGCGGGAGGCGTTCGGCAAGCCGATCATCATGAACCAGGCCATCGCCTTCATGCTGGCGGACATGGCGACCGAGATCGACGCCTCCCGGCTGCTGGTGTGGCGGGCAGCCTGGCTGGCCAACAACGGCGGCTACACCAACGCCGAGGGCAGCATGTGCAAGCTCAAGGCCGGCCGCACCGCCACCTGGGTCACCGAGCGGGCCATCCAGATCCTCGGCGGCTACGGCTACGTCCGCGAGTACCCGGTGGAGCGCTTCCACCGCGACGCCAAGATCATGGACATCTTCGAAGGCACCGAGCAGATCCAGCAGCTCGTGATCTCGAGGGCCATCAGCGGGCTGAGAATTGAGTAGCTGACCTGGGCAAACGCGCCCCGCGGGGGACGCACGGAACAGTCGGCCGTTGCCGCCGAAGTATCTGCAGGTACTAGTCCGGTACTACTTTTCCGTCCCGACTTGGTCAGGGCGGGCGCATCGACGGTCGGGCGAGCCCCGCCGTTGTTGGCGTTGAGCTCACCGCCGGGCGCTGTCGCTCGACCTTCAAAGATCGCCCGGATGTTGCGGCTTCCGATGGGCGTCGCGGGCGTCCCGTTCGCCAACGCCAACGCCCGCGTATGCGTGGGCGTGGGCGGGAGCGGAAGCCCCTCGCCGTCGCGGGTTGCTACCCACCCCGACGATGGGGGCGCTTAGCCTGCTCGCGTGGTGGATGACGGCACGGCGAGCTCGGGCGTTCGGCTGGCGGAGGTCGTGGGCTCCATCGCCATCGCGACCGACCTCGGCCTCGGCCAGCCACTGGAGCACGTGCTGCGCTCGACCGTGATCGCCACCCGGTTCGCCGAGCACCTGGGCGCCACGCCCGAGGAGCAGGACGCGACTTACTGGACGACGCTGTTCTTCACCGCCGGCTGCATCGGTGTGAGCTTCGAGATCTCGGCCGTGTTCGGCGACGACATCGAGTTCCGCTCCGACATGTACGAGGTCGGGACGTCGAACGTCGACCGGCTGCGGTACATCCTCGGTAAGGCGGGCGGCGACCGCCCGCTCCCGTCCCGGCTGAGGACCAAGGCTGGGTTCCTTGTCAGCGGGTTCGACAAGTTCATGCGCATCTTCCTCGCCCACTGCGCGGTGAGCGCCGAGATGGCGCGGCGCCTCGGGCTCGGCGACCTCGTGGTGCAGTCACTCCTGCAGACCTTCGAGCAACCCGACGGCAAGGGCATGCCCAACCGACTCACCGACGACGAGATCCTCCTCCCGATCAAGATCGCCAACCTCGCCAACGTCGTCGAAGCGCGCGATCGCACCGCTGGCTGGCAGGCCTCCTGCGCTCTGACGGCCGAGCTGAGCGGCCGTGAGCTCTCGCCGGCCGTCGTCGGGGCCTGGGAGGGCGTGGCCGAGGAGATCCTCGCGGCCGCCGACGCCGAGTCGTCGTGGGATGAGGTCGTCGGCGTCCGCTCGCCCGGTCACACCGTGCTCACCACCGCGCAGCTCGACGACGCCCTCGAGCTTCTGGCCGACTTCGCCGACCTGAAGTCGCCGTGGTTCACCGGCCACTCACGGGCCGTCGCCTCGCTAGCGGTCGCCGCCGCCAAGGAGCTCGGTCTGCCCGGGGCGGACCAGACCACGGTGCGCCGCGCCGGCCTCCTCCACGACATCGGCCGCACGGGAGTGCCCAATCACTTGTGGGACAAGCCGGCGATGCTCACCGCAGCGGAGTTCGAGAAGGTGCGTCTTCACGCCTACTACACCGACCGGGTTCTGCACCGCGCCGGTCGCCTGACGCTGCTGTCGTCGATCGCGTCGGCGGCGCATGAGCGTCACGACGGCACCGGCTACCCGAAGGCGGTCGGTAGCACTGCGCCGTTGCTGGCCCGGGTGCTCGCGGCCGCAGACACCTACCACGCCATGATCGAGGACCGACCCCACCGGCCCGCCCTCACCCGCGCCGCCGCCGCGACCGAGCTCCGCGACGAGGCCCGCGCTCGGCACCCTCGATCCCGCCGCCGTCGACGCCGTGCTCGCCGCCGCCGGCCACCACGTCCGCCGCACCCCGGAGGCCCCCGCCGGCCTCACGCCCCGCGAGGTCGAGGTACTCGGCCTGGCGGCCCGCGGCCTCACCACCAAGGCGATCGCGGCGTCCCTGGGCATCGCCCCCAAGACCGCCGGCACCCACATCGAGCGCATCTACCAGAAGATCGGCGTGTCATCCCGGGCCGAGGCGGCGATGTTCGCCATGCGCCACGGGCTCCTACCGGACTGGAAGACGGCGTAGGGAGTTCTCCGGATGGCAGCGTCGCCGACCCGTGCGACGGTGCGGCCATGACCAAGACCACCGACTCCGGACCCGTCCAGGCCTACCTCGACCTCGACGGCGTTCACACCTACTACGAGGCCGTCGGTGACGGCCCGCCGCTGGTGCTCCTCCACGGCGGCATGTGCCCCATCGAGACATGGGCCGGGCTCGTCCCCCAGCTCACCTCGTCGTTCCGGGTCTACGCCCCCGAGCGCCGAGGCCACGGGCGCACCGGCGATGTCGACGGGCCGATCACCTACGAACTCATGGCCACCGACACCATCGGCTTCCTCGAGGCCATGGCCCTCGGACCCGTCGACCTAGTCGGGTGGAGCGACGGCGGCATCATCGGCGTTCTCGTCGCCCTCTGGCGCCCCGATCTCGTCAAGCGCCTCGTCATGGTCGGCGCCCAGGTCAACCTCGACGGGCTGCCACCCGAGCTCCGCGCGGCCCTCGACGGCGGGCTCGACGCATCAATGCTTCCCCCGGCACTCCGCGACCTCTACGCCGCTGTCTCACCCGATCCGCCCGAGCACTTCGACGTCGTGTTCCAAAAGCTCACGGCCGACTGGAAGGTGGCGCCCAACCTCGAGCTCAGCGAGCTCACCGCACTGCGGGCCCCGACGCTCGTCGTTGGTGCCGACCACGACATGCCCACAACCGAACACCTCGCCGCCGTGGCCAGAGCCATCCCGGACGCCCAGCTCGCGATCATCCCAGGCACCGACCACGCCTTCCCGATGGAACATCCCGACCTCCTCGCCGGCCTCCTCCACCGCTTCCTCGCCTGACGCACCGCTCAGCGGCAACCGATCCGACTGACCGCGGCGTTTGAGGTCGGCGCGACCTCGATTCCGCTGGAAGGGAGTGCGCCTCGTCAGGCGTCCGCTCGACCGTGGACGCGGATCTCGGGGGAGGTCATCGTCGTTGCGCGTTCTCACCTACGCCTATCGCAGGATCGAGTGTCCCGCGGTGATACGGCTCTCAGGCCGCCCTGTGGGGCGCGCTCGTCCTGGTCGCATGCCGCAGCGTGGGTAACCATCGCGAGGTAGCGCCTCGTCACCGCTCCTCCCCACCAACGCTGCTCGAGCAGATCGAGCGCTCCCCTCAAACGGCGCCTATGGAACGGCCCTCAGGAGCAACGAGCTCTCGGCGAGGGGCGCGACCGATCGGCATGCTTGGCAGATGACCGCGCCACGATTCGGGTCCGTCAATGTCATCGTCGCTGACGTCAGCGCTTGCGCAGCGTTCCTCGCCGCGCTCGGACTCGAGCTCGAGCCCACGCTGCCCAACTGGGCATCGCACCACCGCAGCTTCGAGGCGGACGTCTCCGAGTGGACGCAGACCTCGACAGTGCAACCTGCGCGTTGACGCTCGAGACGACGTCGACCGACTTCACCGACAAGCCATCGAGCTAGGGGCCCGGGAGCTGAAGATGCCGTGGGATGCGTCTGGGGGGCTCGCTACTCCGTCGTTGTCGCACCGGGACCCGTTTGCGTCGGCTTCATGAGCGAGCCCGATGCCGCTCGTCGATCGGCCCCGCCCGCGACGACAACCTTCGCGTGACTCCCAGTCCCTGATCGCTGGGTCGCGGACGCGCTCGTGGCGGATGTCGCGCCCCCGAACATCGCGATCGGCCGTCTCCGAGTTCGGGCCATTCTCCCGCGGTCCCGGGACGTTCCGGAGGTGGTCATGCAATGCTCGATCTGTGCAGGGACCTCAGGGATGGTCAGGCGACTCGGTCGAGGCGGTACGCGAACGGTGACTTGGTGTAGGCGATCCCACCCCCGGAGGCGTGAAGCGACTCCTTTGTCAAGACGACATCCTGCTTGGGAACGAGCCTCAGGCGAGCGAGGCGCTGGCCGGTCGAGCACGAACCGAGCAGATCCAGCAGCTGGTCATCTCAAGAGCGATCAGCGGCCTCCGCATCGAGTAGCTGACCTGGGCAAACGCGCCGTGTCGGCGGCGCCCGGCCGTTGAGGCCTTCGCTCCCGGCCGATCGCCTTGTACTGCCCAGTACTCGTTTTCGTTGTCGAACGAGCGAATTGGCGTCCTGGTCCCGCTCCTCGACGCCCGTCATTGCTGGGTTTGACCTCGGCGCCGGGCGCCCGGACGGCGGGCCTCGAAGATGCTCTGCATCTCGCCCCCGACCCGGCGTTTCAGTGCACCTCCGCCGGCCCGGATGCGCGACGCTGGCTACTTCGACCGATCCAAGGAGGTCCGCGGTGAGCCGCAGGACATTCACAGGTGCGGTTGTGACCGTCAGCTTCGATCCAGACGTATGCGAGCACTCCGGCAAGTGCGTCAACGGGCTCGCGTCCGTCTTCGACGCCGACAAGTAGCCCTGGATCAATCCCGACGGTGCGACCCCGGAGGAAGTGATCTCGCAAGTCGCCCAGTGCCCGTCGGGAGCACTACGCGCCGAGTCCGTGGAGTAGACGCTCGCTTCTGTCCGGAGCGTATTGGATCTGATACGCTCGGCGGCGTGACGTCAGATCTCATCACGCGAGCTCGGGAGGCGGCCGGGCTGTCCAAGGCTGAGCTGGCCGAGCGCGCGGGCACGTCACGGCCGACGCTGTCGGCCTACGAGCATGGCCGAGTGTCGCCGACGCTGGAGACCGCGGAGCGGATCTTGGCGGCCGCGGGGCAGCGCTTGACGCTCACCCCGATCATCCATTGGCGACATGTTCCCGTCGCCCGTGCACGACGTGCCGCCGTCCCTGACCGCCTGCCAGACCTGTCGATCGAGTGGGCGCTGCGCTCAGTGGTCCTGCCGCTTCATCTGGAGTGGTCGCGGCAGGACCGAACAGTGGACCTGGCTAGCCGCCGGGCACGCGCTCGCGCGTACGAGGTCGTACTCCGAGAGGGTCGACCGGCCGACATCGAGGCCATCATCGATGGGGCCATGCTCGTGGACCTGTGGGATGAGCTCGTGCTCCCGCGACGACTGCGAGCCGCTTGGCAGCCCCTGATCGACGCGGCACGAGGATCCACTGCCCCATAGTGCGCTCACGGACCTCCAAGAGCGGGTCCTCCGCCTGTTCTTCTTGCCGCGGAATCGGACGGCTTCGTGCTGGCGGGCGGCGCAGCACTGATCGCGAGTGGACTGAGCGACCGCCCAACCCGCGATCTCGATCTGTTCGCCGGCGGTGTCGCGAGCGACGTCACTGCCGCGGCGGATGCCCTTGAGACAGCGTGCGTCGATCGGGGCTGGTCCGTCACGCGGATTCAGGACTCGCCGACGTTCAGGCGACTCGTCGTGCACGCTGGCGACCAGGACCTTCTCGTCGATCTGGCCGTGGACTCGGCGCCAGAGGGCACTCCCGTCTCGACCGAGTATGGACCGACCTATCCGCCAGACGAGCTCGCTGCCCGCAAGCTGCTCGCGCTCTTCGACCGTGCTGCGGCTCGTGATTTCGTGGACGTCATAGCGCTGTCTTCCAAGTCGACCTCGAGCACCTCCTGGATGTCGCGGCACGGATCGACGGAGGCTTCGATCGAGCGGTACTTGCCGAGATGCTCACCACGGTCGCGCAGTTGCCCTCGGCGTGTTCTCCGACGGTGCCGACGACGGTGGGGGCGACGTCGCCGCGTCCTGCCAAATCCTCGCGAGGATCACACCCGGCGAGGAAGCAGTCAGCGATGAGATCCTCGCCGACATCGACGCCCTCCTCGAGGTCGCGCCCGACGAGATCGCGGCGTCGGTCCAGACCGTCCGGGATGCCTTCGAAGAAAAGGGAGTGGCCGCCTTCGAGGACCAAGCCCGGAGATCGGCGCCGTCGAAGATGCGCGCGGTCTGTGCCGGGCTCGCTTGGTCAGGTGCTCAGGGCGCTGCTCGCCGCGAGCCGGTGCCACGTCGTGTCGAGCCAACCGCGGTAGGTGTCGCTGTCCCAGCCGGTGGTATGGCCAATCAGGAGGTAGGTCTCGGCGTGGGCGACGAGTGTGGCCGTCTCGGTGAGCCACTCGAGATCGGCCGATGGCGGTAGCAGACCGTCGTCGTGGATGCGGTGCCAGAACTCTCGAAGCGTCTGGCTCGTGGCCGCGCGACCCGCTGCGGCCGCCGCCGCGATAGACGGCTCGGAGGGGGCAGCCTGGTAGGCCACGTCGAGCAGCGGCCCGGTCCGCTCCATGAGCGATGCGGTCAGCGACGCCATCAGGCGCAGCCGCTCGTCGAGGGTGGCGGCGGCCATGGTCTCAGCCAGGGCCGGCCGATCAGGGAACGCGATCGGTTCGGCATCGCCGGCGATGGCGACCGCAACGCACCGCAAGAGCAGCTCCGCCTTGGTAGCGAAGTGCAGGTACAACGTGCGCGACGCGACGTCGGCGCGTTCGGCCACGTCGGCGAGGGTGGTGGCGGCGTAGCCCCGCTCGATGAACAGGGCGGTAGCCGAGTCGACCAGGCGGCGCTCGGTCTCGGCTCGTCGCCGCGCGCGCCGATCGGTCTTGACGTCCTCATCCATGATGTGCAGTATAACTGCACCAATACATGAACTCTGCATCTAGGAGCGACATGAGCACCGCGCCCGTCCTCGACGGCATCCACCACCTCAAGCTTCCCGTGACCGACCTCGACCGGTCACTGGCGTGGTATCAGGACAACCTCGGCTATGGGGTGATGACCGAGTTCGTCGAAGAGGGCGTCCGCATGGGCGTGGCCCTGACCCACCCCAACGGCGGTCCGGACCTTGCCTTGCGCTGGGATCCCGACCGAGCGCGTGCCGCCGCTGGCTTCGACTACTTCGCCATCGGGGTGCCTGGCCACGAGCCCATCGAAGCGCTCGCCGCCCGCCTGACGGACCTAGGAGTCGTCCACGAGGGCGTGCAGCGCACCCCGGTGGGCTGGGTCCTGCTCGGGGTCCACGATCCCGACGGCCATGTGGTCCGCTTCTACACCGTTCCACTGGAGCTGCCCGACGAGGCGTTCGTCCAGGCCCATCAACGAGAGAACCGTGCGCACCGCTGACGGCGATCGCCTGACCGCCGCACGACGACGAGGTCCACGGTGATCTCCCGGGCGATCTCCAGATTGCGCGTCGAGTAGCGCTCACCCTGTCAGCAGCTCGTCTGAGGCTGAGGTCTGGGGCATGCTCGATCCATGGCCATGACCTATGGAATCCATCTGCCCCAGTACGGGCGTGTCGCCTCGGGAGAGGCGATCACTCGTGCGGCCCGGCACGCGGAGCAGCTCGGGTTCGCTGACGTGTGGGTGAGCGACCACATCGTGCACCCGGCCGAGCAGACCTACCCCTCGCCGTTCCTGCTCGATCCGTTCGCCACGCTCAGCTGGGCGGCGGCGGTGACCGAGCGGGTTCGTCTCGGGACCAGCGTCCTGGTGGTGCCGCAGCACAACCCGGTGTGGCTGGCCAACCACCTGGCCACCGTCGACCAGATGAGCGGCGGTCGCCTCGTCGTCGGTGTCGGGGTCGGCTGGAGCGAGCGCGAGTACGAGGCGCTCGGTCAGGGCTTCCACGACCGCGGACAGCGGATGGACGAGATCCTCGACCTCCTGCGGGCGGCCTGGCGGGACGACCCGGTGACCTTCGATGGCGAGCGCTACCCGCTGACCGACATCCGCTTCCTGCCCAAGCCGGCGCACGAGATCCCGATCTGGGTCGGCGGCGGGGTGGAGGCGGCCTTCCGGCGTGGTGTCGACAAGGGCGACGGGTTCCACGTGGTTGGCCTGAGGCCGCCGGAGCTCGTGCCCATCGTCGAGCGCCTCCGCCGTGACCGCCCGGAGCCGGGCTTCACGGTCTCGGCTCGCACCGGCTGGGACCCGCAGGGGATGGATCCCGGCGTCATCCGCGAGGAGCGCGACGCATTCGAGGCGGCCGGCGTGCAACACATGGTGGCGGCGCCGTGGCAGAAGGACATCGACGCCTGGCTCCGCTCGATGGATCTGCTCGCAGACATCGTCGGCCTCTGACCGTCGTCGGTGGTCCGACGCTGGCCGACACTGGACGTTGGCCAGCATCCCCATGAGGCCTCTTGACCACGCAGGGCGTTCGCTCCAGTATGCACCCGACTGGGATCGCTTCGCCGAGAGCGGCTGCGCCCGGGCGCGATGCTGCACCGACTGGAATCGAGCGTGGAGGAGCCCGCGTGAGTCAGCTCACCCCGGCACGGATGGCGACCGCTGCGTTCGTGGCCGTCGCGCTCATCGCCTGTGGAGGCGACGACGGCCCCGCAGATGTGGCATCGACGCAGAGCACGACCGAGGCCGCCGACGCCACGTCGTCGACGACAACGACGGAGAAAGTCGATGACCTGGGCTGCGGGGTCACCCTCGAGGAGGTGCAGGCGCTGCTGCCGCCGTCGAGCGGCGTGACGGAGAACTCGACGCCGGATGCAGGTCGGTGCAACTTCACGTGGGACGAGGGTGGTCCGCGCGGCATCGATGTCGCCATCGTCACCGGCGGGCGCGCCAGCTTTTCGGTCCCGGCCGGGTACGAGCAGCTCGAAGGCTACGGCGACGAGGCGTTCGGCTCGTTCGAGTCGGGTCGCGCCAGTGCCGTGGCCTTCCTCGGCGACGATCTCCATGCCGCCGATGTCGTCGCGGACGGCACGGGCTCGACCGAAGCGGAGCTGCGGGACCTCTGCCTGCAGGTCCTCGAGAAGACCTTGGACTGACCGGAGCGTCGTCATGGAGGCGGCTGGGCCACCGACGCACCCGTGGAGTCAACGCCCATCACTGTCAGCAGGTGTCAGGGAACGGCGCGAGCATGACCACCCTGACGACCAGGAGGTCCCGCCATGGCTGTGCAACCGATCCCTGAGGGCTACCCACGGGTCACCCCGTACCTGAACATCGCCGGCGCCGCCGACGCCATCGACTTCTACTGCAAGGTCCTCGGTGCCAGCGAGCGCATGCGGATGGGCGGCCCCGACGGCACCATCGGGCACGCGGAGCTCGACCTCGGCGGTTCGGTGATCATGCTGGCGGACGAGAGCCCGGAGGTCGGCAACAAGAGCCCCGGCACCCTCGGTGGCACGCCGGTGACGCTCATGGTCTACGTCGAGGACGCCGACGCCACCTACAGCGCCGCCTTGGCGGCCGGTGCCACCGAGATCCAAGCCGTCGAGGACAAGTTCTACGGCGACCGCTCCGGCATGTTCAAGGACCCGTGGGGCCACGAGTGGACCGTCGCCAGCCACACTGAGGACGTCCCCGAGGAGGAGATGGAGCGTCGCCTGGCCGAGATGCAATAGGGCTGGCGCTGGCACAGCGGACGCTCAGCGCTCCAGGGCCAAGCGCATGGACATCCTCGAAGGCAGTGGGCGGAGCCACCAGCTCGGGATCAGCCCTGCGATCTCCGGAGCGCGCATCGATCAGCTGATCTGCGACTGTGCAGGTCCGACACGGCTCCTGCGTTGTACGAGGTCGGATCACTGTTCAGTGGGCGGTGCGGCCGTGCTGAAGGTAGGCGACGATGGCCTCGACGGCGGATGCGTCACGCGCGGAGGCCCGGTGGTCGAGACCGGCCAGCTCGAGGAGGGCACCACGGGGCAGCTGCTCGGCTAGAGCTCGCGCTGCAGCGATGTCGAAGCGCTCGTCATCGACGGAAGCCACGATCAGAACGTCCGTGGCGAGCCCGACGAGATTGCTTGTCAGGTGCCATCGGGCGCGTGACGCACCGAGGCCGGCGAGGTACTTCTCGATCGCTCGATCTCCGACGGTCGGTTCGAAGCCGAGCTCGGTGGCGATCCGCCGCCAGCGTTGGTGGCCCGCATCCGAAGCAGCCCCCGCAGCGTCGCCCGACATCCGGTAGGCCAGCGGCGGTGCGATGAGCACAAGTCGTTCGACGCCTGCACCCTCGTCGACGGCGAGGGCCGTGCCCGAGGAGGCGAAGGAGTGCGCGACGGCGGCGTTGATGGGCCCGAGCACGGCGGCGACAGCCAGCACTGCGTCAGGGACCTCAGCGGTGAGGCAGCGTTCCCCTTCGGAGAACCCGTGCCCGGGCAGGTCCATGACGACGAAGGATCGCCCGCGAGTTCGGAGGTGGGCCATGAGCGGGTCCCACAGGCGGGCGCTGTCACGCCAGCCGTGCACCAGCAAGACCGCCGGGCCTCTCCCCACCCGCCAGGCAGCGACGGTGCCGTGAGGTGTGGCGACTCCGACTCGCTCGATGTCGGCCAGCTGCACTGCTAGCTGCGGCTCGCGGTGCCGACCGGGGATGGAGGCGCGGTCGATGACGCGGCTCATCATGGCCTCAAGGTCCGGGAGCTCTGGGGGAACGCGAGGTCGCCTCACTCCCATGGCTGGTCTCCTCGTGTCCGCCACCGGCGCGAAGCGTTGTCGACGAGAATCGCGGCCTGGTCGAACGGGTCGTTGGACTCGTTCGGGTGGATGAGATCACCGGTGCTCATGGCGCTGGCGCCGCAGAGGCTCAGCGCTCTAGCAGCCGCCCGACCGCGCCCATCAGCTCCGTGACCCGCTCGCTCGGGTCGGTCGGCCCTCCGCCTCCGTCGGCCAGGCAGTGGCGGGCATGGCCGTCCAGCAGTCCCAGCGCCACCTTGTCGAGGGCCGCCTGGATGGCGCTGATCTGGGTGAGCACGTCGATGCAGTACCGGTCCTCGTCGACCATCCGTGCCACGCCCCGGACCTGGCCCTCCACCCGCGCCAGGCGCTTGGCGAGCTGCTCCTTGTCGGCGCTGTAGCCCCGTGTGGGTGCTGTCATGAGATCGCTCCTCCACGCTCTTGCCAACTATACCCCATGGGGGTATAGTTGCCGAATACCCCCATAGGGTACCTGTCGAGCGAGGAGCCCTCCACCATGCGCACCACCGCCACCTACGCCGTCGAGGGGATGACCTGTGACCACTGCGTGCGCGCCGTGACCGCCGAGGTCGAGCAGATCCCGGGGGTCGCCGAGGTGGAGATCGACCTGGCCTCCGGCGGGGTCACGGTCATCAGCGACCACGACCTCGACACCTCGGCGGTGCAGGCCGCGGTCGAAGAGGCCGGGTACGAGCTGCGATCGTGACCGCTCCCCGCAAGCTGGCGTCGTTCCTGCTGGCGTTGGTCCTCGTCTTCGGCGCCGGCTATGCCCTCGGTACGACCGTCGGCCCCTTCGAGGACGCCACACCGCACGCACCCCACCCAGGGATGGAGCTGGGCCGATGACCGTGTCCACCCCCCCCGAGCCGCGCCAGGTCGAGCTCGACATCGGGGGCATGACGTGCGCGTCGTGCGCGACGCGGATCGAGAAGCGCCTGAACAAGCTCGACGGCGTGACGGCAACGGTCAACTACGCAACCGGACAGGCCCGCGCCACCGCCGTGGCTGGGGTGGATCCCGCTGACCTCATCGCCCAGGTGGAAGCGGCTGGCTACACGGCAAGCGTTCCCGATCCCCGTCGGGGAGACCAGCAAGCCGATGCCGGAGCGCCCGACGATGAGGTGGATGGCCTTCGCCACCGCGTCCTCCTGACGGCTGCGCTCGCGCTGCCCGTGGTGGTCGTGTCGATGATCCCGGCTCTGCAGTTCGAGAGCTGGCAGTGGCTGGCGCTGACGTTGGCATCGCCAGTGGTCCTCTGGGGCGCCTGGCCGTTCCACCGGGTCGCGTGGGCCAACGCCCGCCACGGCGTGGCCACCATGGACACCCTCATCTCGGTGGGCGTCCTGGCCGCGCTCGGGTGGTCCTTGTGGGCGCTGTTCATCGGGGAGGCGGGCCGTCCCGGCATGACGATGAGCTTCAGCCTCGACGTCGAGCGCGGCAGCGGAACCAACGACATCTATCTCGAGGTGGCCAGCGCCGTCACCGTGTTCATCCTGACGGGGCGCTATCTCGAAGCTCGTGCCAAGCGCCGTTCAGGGGCCGCCCTTCGAGCCCTGATGGAGCTGGGGGCCAAGGAGGTGGCCGTCCTCCGGGATGGCGTCGAGGAGCGCATCTCGATCGACGACCTCCTGGTGGGGGACCGCTTCGTGGTCCGCCCCGGGGAGAAGGTGGCCACCGACGGGGTGGTCGAGTCGGGCACCTCCGCCATCGACGCCTCGCTGCTGACGGGGGAGAGCGTCCCCGTCGATGTGACGGTCGGCGATCCCGTCACGGGCGCCACGGTGAACGCCGGTGGCCGCCTCGAGGTCCGAGCCACGCGGGTGGGGTCCGACACGCAGCTGGCCCAGATGGCTCGACTGGTCACCGAGGCGCAGATGGGCAAGGCGCCCATCCAGCGACTCGCCGACCGGGTGTCGGCAGTGTTCGTCCCGATCGTGATCGCCCTTGCCGTCGGCACCCTGGGGTTCTGGCTGGGGGCGGACGAGTCAGCCGCCACCGCGTTCACCGCGGCCGTCGCCGTGCTCATCATCGCCTGCCCCTGCGCCCTGGGCCTGGCCACCCCAACGGCGATCCTGGTGGGGACCGGCCGGGGCGCCCAGCTGGGAATCCTGATCAGGGGTCCCGAGGTGCTGGAGTCCACCCGGCGCGTCGACACGATCGTGCTCGACAAGACGGGCACCGTGACCATGGGGCAGATGGCCCTGGTCGAGGTCCATCCCGCCCCCGGCGTCACCGACGACGAGGTGCTGCGGCTGGCCGGCGCTGTCGAGGACGCCTCGGAGCACCCGATCGCGCAAGCCATCGCCCGTGCCGCTCGCGACCGGGTTGGGTCGCTCCCTGCCGTCGAGGCCTTCACCAACACCGAGGGGCTCGGGGTCCAGGGGGTGGTCGACGGCCACGCCGTGGTCGTCGGTCGTGAGCGGTTCCTGAGCGACTGGGGCCTGCACCTGCCCGAGGCGCTGGCCGCGGCCAAGGCGGAGGCCGAGGCGTCGGGCCGGACGCCGGTGATGGTGGGCTGGGACGGTGTGCCCACGGCCGTGCTCGTGGTCTCCGACACCATCAAGACATCCTCGGCCGCCGCGGTGCAGGAGCTTCGAGCGCTGGGGATGCGACCGATCCTCCTGACCGGAGACAACGCAGCCGCCGCATCGGCAGTGGCCCGCGAGGTCGGGATCGACGAGGTCATCGCCGACGTGCTCCCATCGGAGAAGCTCGACGTCGTCCGCCGCCTGCAGGAGGAGGGCTGCGTCGTGGCCATGGTCGGAGACGGCGTCAACGACGCCCCCGCCCTGGCGCAAGGTGATCTCGGCATCGCCATGGGGACCGGCACCGACGTGGCCATCGAAGCGTCCGACATCACGCTCGTGCGCGGCGACCTACGAGCCGCGGCCGACGCCATCCGTCTGTCCCGGCGCACGTTGTCGACGATCAAGGGCAACCTGTTCTGGGCCTTCGCCTACAACGTCGCTGCCCTGCCGCTGGCCGCCGCCGGCCTGCTCAACCCGCTGATCGCCGGTGCCGCCATGGCGTTCTCCAGCGTCTTCGTGGTGACCAACAGCTTGCGGTTGCGGGGGTTCCGAGCCCACGCCGACCCCATCTGACGGGTCGCGCCGGCGCTGCGCCGCCTACGGTGGCCGAAGCCGAGGCCACGCCGTCCATGGGGAGGCGCAGCGGTGACCATCGACAGAGGTCCCAGCCCTGACTTCACGAAACGGGCCCGGATGGTGGGCTGGTTCGATCCGCGCATCCTCGCTCTCACCGGCTGGCAGGCGGCAGTGGCCGAGGTGTTCGGTACCTATCTCGACAAGCGGGAGATCGAGTCGCTGCTCGATGCCAACGTCGAGGTTCGGTCGGTTGCCGATGAGCCCTTCGTGGGCATCGACTACGTGGCCGACGTGGGGGATGCCTTCGATCCCACCTACGCCATCGCGTGGCATCTCGCCAGCGGCTCGGTGGCACTGACCGACGACGACGGAACTGACCTGGAGCTGCCTCGCGGCGAGTTCCTCGTGATGGGAGGCGACGAGGTGTACCCCGCCCCCAGCCGGGAGCGCTACCGCAACCAGACCGTCGGGCCCTACGGCGCTGCCTTTCCGGAGCCCCCGGCCGACGGCCGCCGTCCTCAGATGCTGGCCCTTCCTGGGAACCACGACTGGTACGACGGGCTGAGCAGCTTCCTCCAGCAGTTCTGCACCGCCTCCGAGATCGGCGGCTGGCACCTCTCCCAGGGACGCAGCTACTTCGCCATCCAGCTCCCGAACCGGTGGTGGCTCTGGGCGGTGGACTCGGGCCTCGGCGGCCACATCGACACACCACAGAAGGCCTACTTCGAGCGCCTGGCCATGGAGCCCGGCGACCGGGTGATCCTCTGCTGGTCCACCCCCGCGTGGACGCACGTCCCCAACCGACCCGGCGACTCGCGGCTTCTGGGCCGGTTCGTGGACGAGGTGGTCACCCGCCACCACCAAGCGGTGGTGCCGCTGTACCTGAGCGGTGACAGCCACCACTTCGCCCACTACCGGTCCGACGACGCCGAGGTGCACTGGGTCACCGCTGGCGGTGGTGGGGCGTTCCTGCACCCCACCCATCACCTGCAAGAGCGCATCACCCTCGCGGACCCCGACGGGCCGCCTCCCATCCAGCTGACCCTCCAGGGCGATCCTTGGCCGGACCGGCGCCGCTCCCGACGGCTGCTCGGGCGGCTGCTGCTCTTCCCCCGCTACAACCCGTCGTTCCTGCTCTTCACCGCCACCCTCCACTTCGCCCTCTCGTGGGCCGTCCACCTCGGGATGCGCGACGACGACGAGTCCCTCGCGGAGGTGCTGGGTCGCCCCACCATCGGCGCCGTGTGGGCCGGGTTCGTCCGCAACCCGGTGGCCGTGCTGCTGGCCGCTTCGGTGGTGGCGGGCTTCACGGCCTTTGCCAAGCCGCCACGGGAGGGAGCCAGGGCGTACCGGCTCCTGGGCGTCGTCCACGGCGCCCTTCACGTGGCCGTCGCCCTCTACCTGATCCGATATGTCTCCGGTGCCCTCGACACCATCGACCAGCCATCGCTGTTCACCCTCAGCTTCCTGCTGGCCATCTCGCTCCTGGGCGGCCTGGCCAGTGGGGTGCTGGTGGGGCTCTACCTCGGGCTGACCAACCTGCTCTTCCGCATGCACGACAACGAGGCGTTCAGCGCCTTCCACCACGAGGGCTACAAGCACTTCCTCCGGATGCGCATCGACGACACCGGTCTGGTGGTGCGGGTCATCGGCCTGGAGTCCACCGGCTCCACATGGCAGGACGTCCCCGCCCCGTCGGGCGTCGCCACCGCGCCACCGTGCCATGGCGCCGACAAGGTCGTCCCCCGCCTCATCCGCACCATCCACATCCCCACCCCCTGAGTGGGTCAGATGGCGGCGGGGGGCCAGACTGGCCGCCGACGACGAGGGATGGGGCGCGCATGGCGTGGACAGCGGCAGACATCGGTGATCTGAACGGAACGGTGGCCGTGGTCACCGGGGCCAACGGCGGCCTGGGGCTCGAGACCGCACGGGCCCTGGCGGGGGCCGGAGCCCACGTGGTGATGGCGGCCCGCAACCAGGCCAAGGCCGCCAGCGCCCTCGACGAGATCCGGGCCCAGCACCCCGAGGCGTCGCTGGAGCTGGTCGAGCTCGACCTGGCCTCGCTGGCCTCGGTCCGGACGGCCGCCGACGCCATCGTCGACCGCCACGAGGCGATCGACCTGCTCGTGAACAACGCCGGCCTCATGGCCATGCCGGAGGGGCGCACGGCCGACGGCTTCGAGACGCAGATCGGGGTCAACCACCTCGGGCACTGGGCCCTCACCGCCCATCTGCTCCCCGCCCTCCTCCGGGCCGAGGCCGCCCGTGTGGTCACCGTGACCAGCACCGCCCGTCATCTCTCCGGACCACCCGACCTCGACGATCCCCACCTGCACGGTCACTACAAGCCGTGGAAGGCCTACGGACAGGCCAAGAAAGCGAACTACCACTTCGCCATCGGGCTCGACCAGCGCCTCCGGGCCGCGGGGGTGGCTGCCCGCAGCTTGGCGGCTCACCCCGGGCTGTCGAACACCGACCTCCAGGCCACCACGGTCGAGGAGGGCGGTGGTGGGAGCATCCTCGGCCCCTTCTTCCACGCCATGGCCCGGTTCGTGGGCATGGCGCCGGTCGCGGGGCGCGGCCCCAGCTTCGGGCGGCCACCGACCCCAAGGCCAGGGGTGGGTGGCTCTACGGCCCTCGGTTCATCAGCAACGGCCCAGCCACCCGTTTGCCGGTGGTGCACCATCCGCTGCTCGGCCGCCAGATCGGTCGGCTGTGGGCGCTCTCAGAACGGGAGACCGGCATCAGCCTCGACATCGGCACGCCGGCCGCCTGACCCGCTGACCGACCGTGGTCGGCGCCGACGGCCCGTCAGCCGCCCCTCCACGCGACGGCTGAGAGACCACGCCGCCACCCCGGCAAGGAGGCTCGCGCCAAGAGCCGCTCCGGCGCCGAACCGATCGCGCACGGGTGGGAACACCTGCCAGTGGGTCAGGTACACGTAGAGGGAGGCGGCCGCCACCGCCCCGAGGGGGCGCGTGGCGCGCCGTGGCACCCGGAGCGTCGGGACCCAGATCAGCAGCATCCCGCCAGCGAGCACCACCAGCTCCCGCCACGGCTCGCCGAAGTACCCGGGCAGGGCGGCCGCCAGCACCAGCGACACCAGGAGCCGCTGCTGGGCGGTGGTGGCCCGCGCTGCCGCCCAGCCCACCGCGAAGAGCCAGAAGATGTCGTGGGGGCGGATGTCGTGCGGCTCGACGGTGGGGAGGTCGATGAGGTGGAACCGCACGGCCAACCCGGCCGCCAGCGCAGCCAGGGCCGCCTCGAAGGGAGCGCGCTGCTCAGCTCTTCGCACGGCGGGCACCGCCAGCACCAGCCCCACCACCACCAGGATCTGGACGATGGCCTCGATGAACCAGTAGCCGCCATGCCCGCGGTCGTGGCCGACGAAGCCGTTCACCAGGGCGACATGCGTCCAGTCGACGCGCGGATCGGTGAGTGCCACGCCCCCGAGCCACATCGCGCTGGGCACGGCGATGCGAGCGGCGCTGCGGGCCACGCGGCCAGGGCCGGCTTGGAAGCGGGCGAAGTTGAACCCAGCCACCGCCAGGAGGATCGCCGCCCCGCCGAGCACATCGAAGAGCTTGCTGTGGGTGCCCACCACCAGGACGATGCCGACGGCCCGCAGGACCACCGAGGTCTCCACACGGGTGCGTCGGCCGCGGACGGCGGGCACCAGCCGGCCCAGCGGAGCGGTCTGCCAGCCGTCGGGGAGGTCGCCGAGCACCTCCTCCAGGGCGATCGACATCTCAACGTAGGAGAGCGAGTCGCCGCCGAGGTCGACGAAGGTGTCGGTTGCCGTCACGTCGGTGCGCTGGAGGATCCGGGCGACGCAGGCCCGCACGGCTGGGTGGACGCCGTCGACCTGCTCGGCAGCGAGGTCGGGGTCCGGGGAGGCCCCCGCCTCATCAACCGGCTGGCAGAGCGCCAGGTAGTCGGGCTTCCCGTTGGGCAGACGGGGAACGTCGGGCAGGTGACGCACCTCCAGCCGCGAGGGTGGGAGCCCGGTGATGCGCCGGACCAGCCGCGCGGCGACGGGGCGCTGCGACGCGTCGGTGACGCCCACCAGGATGCGCCGGTCGTCGCTCGTGCACACGGCCGCGATCCCCTCGTCGGCCAGCCGCCCCTCGAGGTGCTCGAGGTCGATGCGCAGACCGAACACCTTGGCGAAGCGGCTGGTGCGGCCCACGATCTCGTAGAGGCCGTCGTCGGCGCGGCGAGCCAGGTCGCCCGTGCGCAGCTCGGCCACCGTGGCCCCCTCGGACAGATCGCCCGGGTGATCGGCGTAGCCGAGCATCACGTTGGCGCCGCGGTAGACCAGCTCGCCGACGCCGTCACCCGCCCCGGCGCCGAGGTCGAGGGCCAACGACCCTCCCGGGATGGGGACGCCGATGGTGCCGGGGCGCTCCACGGCCAAGTCGGGCGGCAGGTAGGCGATGCGGGCGGTGGCCTCGGTCTGCCCGTACATCACGAACAGGTCCCACCCGGCCTCCCGTCCCACCTGGGCCCATCGGCGGACCTGGCCCGCCGCCATCCGCCCGCCGGCCTGGGTGACGTACCGCAGCGTCGGCAGGTCCATCGACTCGAACCCGGCTCGGTCGAGCAGCTCGAAGGTGTGCGGCACCCCGGCCAGCGAGGTGGCACCGTGGCGGCGGAAGGCGTCCCAGAAGCACCGGTCGACCACCGAGAGGTCGGTCAGCACGATGCCGGCCCCCACGGCCAGGTGGCTGTTGATGACCGACAGCCCGTAGCAGTAGTGCAGCGGGAGGGAGGTGACGGCCCGGTCGTCCGGCGTGAGCCCGAGGTACTCGGCGATGGCGGCGGCGTTGGCCTGCAGGTTGGTGGTCGACAGCCGCACCAGCCGCGGCGACCCGGTGGACCCCGAGGTGCTCAGGAGCAGCGCCAGCTCAGGGTGGAGCGTGTGGGCGGTGCCGGGGCGCCGCTCGAGGAGGGACCACCCCGAGCCCTCGTCGGCCGCCACCACGTCGGGGTCGAAGGCCTCGATGAGGCCGGCCACGTGGCCGGCGTCGCTCCCGGGGGCCAGCAGGACGACGTGGCCCCCTCGCAGCGCTGCGAGGTAGGTGACGAAGGCATCGAGGTGGTTGGCTCCGGCGACCAGCACCAGCCGAGGCTGCTCGCCCAGCTGGGCGGCCACCGCGTCGGCCCGTGCCGCCAGCTCCCGATAGGAGAGCTCGACCTCCCCGGCCGCCACAGCCAGCCGGTCGCCGTGGACCTCCAGGCTGTCGGCGAAGCTCGCCGGGCGTCGAGCCGCAGGGTGGAGCAAGGTCACCCCTCAGAATCTAGTAGGTACACCTAACGTTTCGGCAAGGTGCCCGGTGTCACGCGCCCAGGGTTGGGGTCCGTCGCCGCCGCCCCAATAGCCTCCAAAGATGGTCAGCAGCCGCTCTCGACGCACCACCGACGACCGTCCACCGGCCAAGGTCCTGCCGCTCCCTGGCCTCGGCGCCACCCACTCCGAGCTTGCTCGCGAGGCCACCGTCACCCGGTGGGCCAAGGTCCACGGCCACGACGTCGCCTACCGCCAGGCCGGGGAGGGCCCGGTGCTGGTCATGATCCACGGCATCGCGGGCAGCTCCGGCACCTGGGTGCCTGTGATGCCGCTGCTGGCCGAGCGCTACACCGTGATCGCCCCGGATCTCCTCGGCCACGGTGAGTCGGCCAAGCCCCGGGGCGACTACAGCCTCGGCGCCTACGCCTCGGGGATCCGCGACCTCCTCGGCGTCCTCGGCCACGAGCGGGCCACCATCGTGGGTCACAGCCTGGGTGGCGGCATCGCGATGCAGTTCGCCTACCAGTTCCCGCAGATGGCCGAGCGGCTCGTGCTGGTGGCCAGCGGTGGCCTGGGCAAGGAGGTGAGCCCCCTGCTCAGGGCGCTCAGCCTCCCGGGCACCGAGTACGTGCTCCCGGCCGTCCTCGCCCCCCAGCTCCACGCAGTGGTCGGACGGGTCGGCACCGTGCTGGGCCGCGTGGGCGTCCGGGCCGACCCCTTCCTTGGGGAGGTGTGGAACGCCTGGAGCCGGCTCACCGACCTCCGAGCACAGCGGGCGTTCATCCACACCATCCGGGCGGTGATCGACGTCGCCGGGCAGCGGGTCAGCGCTCGCGACCGGCTCTACCTGGCCAACGAGATCCCCACGCTGATCGTGTGGGGCGACCGCGACCAGGTCATCCCGGTCGACCACGCCCACATCGCGCACGAGCTCATGCCCGGCAGCCGCCTCGAGGTGGTCGAGGGTGCCGGGCACTTCCTGCCCATCGAGCGACCGGAGCTCCTCGACCGGCTCCTGCGCGACTTCCTTGCCAGCACCAAGCCGGCCCTCGTCAGCCCCAAGCGGTGGCAGGAGGTCCTCGTCGGCCACGGCTGACCGCGGGCACCGACCGGGCTGCCCGGTCAGACGCCGCGGATGCCGCGCAGGCCCCGCCAGGCCAGGTCGGCCACCAGGCGGGCCAGCTCCTCGGCTGGCTCCTCAGCGCCTTCGGCCATCCAGAGCCGCCCGGTGCCCTCGGCCAGGCCAACCAGCCCGTGGGCGAGCTGTCGTCGCTGCGCCTCGGTGAGGCCCTCGACGTCGATGAGGGTGGCGATGGCCTCGGCGATGGCGCCCTCCACCTCCGCCACCTGCGCCGCGAACTCCTCATCGCGGCGGGTGCCGCCACCGAAGAGCACGCGGAAGGCGGCCTCGTTGGCCTCGACGAACCGGAAGTAGGCGATGAACCCGAGCTCCACCTGCTCGTGGGGCGACTGACGCGGCGGTGGTGGCCTTGGTGATGGCGTCGAGCAGCTGGGCGCCGACGTCGGTGAGCACCTCGCGGTAGAGATCGCGCTTCGAGCGGAAGTGCTGGTAGAGCACCGGTTTGGTCACGCCCGCGGCCTCGGCCACGTCGTTCATCGAGGTGGGGTGGAAGCCCTGGTCGCCGAACACCTCGAGGGCCACGTCCAGGAGCTGCTGGCGGCGCCGCGCCGCCGGCAGACGGGCGGCGGGCGGGCGGGTCGACACGGAGGGAGCGTAACCGGAGGGTCCGAGCAGGAGACCGGCCCATGCGTGTGGAACCCCTCCTCGTGCGACCCCCGAAGCAGACCCCTGCGACGACGGCGAGGCGCCCGCCGGAGCCGTTCCGGCCGCTCCCGGCACGCAAGCTCGGCGTCAGCCTCCTGTCGGTGCAGGCCCGCCGGCGTCGCTACTCGAGCTCCCTCCCGCCTCGTGCGGGAGAGAGCGGAGGCTGGTAGCCCCCCGGGCTGAGCCTTCCTGTCGCGAAGGAGGACCGGCCGCTGGGGGCCGGTCCTCCTTCGCGTCCAGGGTCAGTCGTGGCTGTGGATGATGAGGCTCCTGGCGACCTCGCCCTGCTGCATGGCGGCGAACGCCTCGTTCACGCCGTCCACGCCGATCTCGCGGGAGACCAGCTCCTCGAGCTTGAGCTGGCCGTCCTTGTAGAGCTGGATCAGCTTCGGGACGTCCTCGCGGACGTTGGACGAGCCGTACCAGCAGCCCTTCACCGTCTTGGCCAGGTAGAGGAAGGTGAAGGCGGCGTTGAGGTTGAGCATGACGTCCATGCGCGGGACGCCGACGAGGATCGCCTCGCCGCCGTTGCGGGTCATGTTGATGGTCTGCTCGATGGTGGGACCGAGGCCGATCACCTCGAAGGCCACGTCGACGCCGCGGCCGCCGGTGAGCTGGGTGACGTTGGTGACCGGCGTCGCCCTCGTCGGCCTTCACCAGGTCGGTGGCGCCGAACTGCTCGGCCATCTTGAGCTTCGACTCGAACATGTCGACGGCGATGATCCGCTCGGCGCCGGCGATCTTGGCGCCCTGGATGACGTTGAGGCCCACGCCGCCGCAGCCCACGACCGCCACCGAGTCGCCCGGGCGGATGTTGGCGGTGTTGAGGGCGGCGCCGACGCCGGTGAGCACGCCGCAGCCGATGAGGGCGGCGTAGCGCAGGTCGACGTCGTCGTCGATCTTCACCAGCGACATCTCCGGCACGATGGCGTAGTTGCCGAAGGTGCCGCACATGGCCATCTGGCGGAGCGGCTCGCCGCCGAGGGTGAGCCGGGTGGAGCCGTCGAGCATCCCGCCGGCGGCCTGCCATGGCGCTCTTCTCGCACAGGAAGCCCTGGCCGCGGTCGCAGTAGAAGCAGGACCCGCAGGCGGGCACGAAGGACAGCACGACGTGGTCGCCGGGCTTGCACGCGACGTGACGCCCTCGCCGATCTCCTCCACGATGCCCGGCGCCCTCGTGGCCCAGCACGATGGGGGTGGGCAGCGGGATGGTGCCGTTCTGGACGGACAGGTCGGAGTGGCACACGCCGGAGGCGACGATCTTCACCTTGGCCTCACCCGGGCCCGGGCGGCGCGATCTCGATGTCGTCGTGGACGTGGACGTCCTCGCCGACGCCCTTCAGGACTGCTGCGGTGACCATTGGTCTCCCCCTGGGTCGATAACGAGTGTGATCGAGCGTGCCACTGCCGCCCGGCGCCGGCCAAACCCCGCCGACCTCCGGCGGTCTCGGCGGTCCTAGAGGCCCCGCTCGCGGTCCTCTCGCTCGGCGGCCTTGACGGCGTATCCGAACACGATGGCGGGGGCCAGCACGATCGAGCCGACCACCAGGCAGCCGACGATCGTCGATGCCCACCAGGCCGTCGAACCCGGCGGCGAAGCCGACCACGAACAGGACGATGGCCAGGGCGAAGAGCCCGTAGCCCGTCGCCTGGCCCGGCCCGACCGAGCCGGGCGATGCGGGCCCGGCGCACCCGGACGGGGTCGGGGGGTGCGGCCTCGCTCATGCCGTCCAGCCTGCCTCATCGAGCAGCCGTCGGATGTCGCCGGTCAGCCGGTCGAGCCCGAAGTGGGCCCGGGCGATCGCCGCGTTGTGGTCGTGGAGGTCGGGATCTGGATGCCGGAGGAGCTGCGTCGAGGGCGGCGGCGTCGTGCGGGTCGAACCACCGGAACCCGAGGGCTCGGAGCTCGTCGGCCACCGGGTAGGGGCCGACCGCGACCGGCCGCCGGTGGATGGCGGCTTCGATGGGCGGGTTGCCGAACCCCTCCCACGTCGACGGGAAGGCGACCACGTCGCAGGCGGCGTAGGCGTCGGCCATCGACCCCGGCGACGGTCGGTGGATGGTCGCGCAGCGGGCGCCCGCCAGTGCCGCTCGAGCTCCGGGCCGTAGCCGTCCTCGGCCGGGCCCACGAGCCAGTAGGTGGCCCCGAGGGCCTCAGCCAGACGGATGGCGGCGGGCACGTCCTTGCGCGGGATGGCCCGCACCGGGTGGGCCACCAGTCGCTCGTCGGGGCGTACGCCAAGGGCGCCGCGGGTGCCCGGTCGGTCGCCGGCGGGCTCGTCCACGTCGAAGCCGTTGTAGATCGTGGTGGCGACGATGCCGCGCTCGGCCATCTGCGCCTCGGTGAGCCGGTTGATGGTGACGTGCCGCCACGCCGGGTCGGTAGGCGGGAGCTCGACCACGTGGGCCCACGCCGCCCGCTGCCACGGTGGATCGTGGTGGTGGAGCACGGCCGGCCGCCCTCGGAGGGCAGCCGCCACCACCCGGGCCGCCGGTAGGTTCAGCGGGATCGTGCAGAGGTTCTCCACCACCACGAGGTCGGCGGCCGCCAGGGCCGCCTCCACCGCTGCCGGGTCGGGACCGGCCTCTGCGATGCCCAGGCCCGCCACCCGGTGGTCGACGGGCCCGTCTCCGGCCACGGTGCGCACCGACCAGCCCAGCGCCCGGAACGCCGTCGCCCACGTGGCCGCCACCACGGACACGCCGTCGTGACGTCCGAGCCGGAACGACACGAAGGCGACGGTGGGCACGGCGGCACGCTACCCACGGCTGCCGATCTGACCTCCAGCGCCCGCCGCCTGCTCGAGGCCGCGTGGCGCTCCGAGGCCGCGGCGGCGGCTTCTGCGTCCCCAACCAGGCCACCTACCCGTGGCAGTGGCTCTGGGACAGCTGCTTCCACGCGGTGGTGTGGGCGCACCTCGGCGACGAGCGGGCGGGGCTGGAGCTGGCCTCGGCGCTGTCCGCCCAGGACGCCGACGGCTTCGTGCCTCATCTTCGGTACGGCTCGGCACCCCTGCTCACCGGAGCTGTGGGGCCGAGCTGATGCCTCCACGATCACCCAGCCGCCGATGTACGGCCACGCGGTGGCCGAGCTCGTGCGGCTGGGCCTCGACGTGCCCGAGCAGGTGGTGCAGGGAGCCCGCCGTGGGCTGCGGTTCCTGCTCGACCGCCGCCGCCGGTCGCCGGCAGGCTTGGTGGAGCTCTGCCACCCGTGGGAGTCGGGTTGCGACGACAGCCCTCGCTGGGACAGCACCATCCCTGGGGCGCGAACGCCGGGGGCCTGGTACGCCCTCAAGGGCTAGCTCGTGGGTGCCATCGAGCGGACCCCCGGTGGCGCGCCCCTGCACAACCCGGTGTTCCCGGTCGGCTCCGCCGGCTTCACGGCCTTGGTGGCGTGGAACGCCACCGAGCTGGCCGGCGCCATCGGCGACGCCGACCTGGCGCAGCAGGCCCAGGAGCTGGCCGAGGCCGTCGACCAACGGTGGGACCCCACCGCGCTGACCTGGGTGGACGACGGTCCCACCGAGCGCGGGTCGGGTCGCATCCGCACGCTCGACGCCATGCTCCCGCTCCTGGTTCGGCCCCGCCCCGAGGCGCTCGGCGCGCTGGTCGACCCGGGGGCCTTCGGGGCGCCGTTCGGGCCTCGGGGCGTGCACGCCGCCGAGCCGACCTACCAGCCGGGCACGTACTGGCGCGGCTCGTCCTGGCCGCAGCTCACCTACCTGCTCTGGGTGGCGGCCCGACGGGAGGGGGCCCGGGAAGCGGACGCCCTCGGCCGAGCGCTGCAGGCGGGGGCGGTGACCTCCGGCTTCGCGGAGCACTGGGACCCTGGCTCGGGCGCACCACTCGGAGCCGTCCCCCAGACCTGGGCCGCCCTGGCGGCCGTCGTCGACGGGCCGGGCTGCGGGTAGGTTCCGGACCATGACGGACACGGCCTTCGAGTCGGTGCGCTACGAGGTGGACGGCGCTGTCGCGCGCGTCACCATCGATCGCGAAGAGCGGCGCAACGCCCTGTCCTGGGCGGTCATCGGCGAGCTGCGCAGCGCCGTGGCCCTCGCCAAGGCCGACGACGCCGTGCGGGTGGTCGTGCTCACAGGGGCGGGCACCAAGGCCTTCTGCGCCGGCGCCGACCTCGACGGGATGTCGGGTGGTGCCGCGTTCAGCGATCTCCACGACGGTCGAGGCCAGCTGGCCGAGCTCTTTCGCGACCTCTACGCCCTCGGCAAGCCCACCATCGCCCGAGTGCAGGGCTTCGCCCTGGCCGGCGGGTTCGGCCTGGCGTTGGCCTGCGACCTGCTCGTGGCCGCCGACGACGCCGTGTTCGGCACCCCGGAGATAGGGGTGGGGCTCTGGCCCCACATGATCACCGTCCCGCTGATACGCGCCATGCCTGCCAAGCGGGCCCTCGAGCTCATGCTCACCGGTCGCCGCGTCGATGTGGTCGAGGCCGAGCGGATCGGGTTCGTGACCACCGTGGTCCCCCCAGAGCAGCTCGACGACGCCGTCGCGGAGCTGGCAGCCGGTCTGGCGGCCCGCTCCCCGCTGGCCCTCCGCCACGGCCGCGACTCGTTCTATGCCGTCTGGGACCGCGACGTCGAGAGCAGCCTCGAGCTCCTGCACGCTCTGCTCACGGTGAGTGCCAGCACCGACGACGCGGCGGAGGGGATCGCCGCGTTCACCGAGGGCCGGGAGCCTCGCTGGACGGGGCGCTGATCAGAGCCCCTCGTCGGGGAGCTGCACCACGATGGTGGTGCTGGGTGCCGACTGCAGGAGCGCCGCAGCCTTCTCCTCCGTGACGCAGCCCACCACCGTCCGCACGAAGCCGCTGCGCTCGGCCTCGGTGAGGGCAGCGACGTTGCCGCTGAGCTCCTCCAGGCGGGGCAGGCTCACCTGCGCCACAAGGCCCTCCGCCACGCATCGGGCTTCGATGTCGGTGAGGGGCACTGCGAGGTCGCGCTGGAGCGTCGTCACGATGGCCGCCGCCAGCTGCTGATCGACGGGGATGGTCGTGGTCGTGGTGGTGGTGGTCGTGGGAGGCGGCGGATCCTCGCGGACCACCGCGAAGGCGGCCGACCCGGCCGCCACGGCCAAGACGACGAGGGCCGCAGCCGGAGCCGCCGCCCGCGCCGCTGCCACTACTGACCGCCGAGCTCTTCCAGGCTGATGTCGCACTTGTCGAGGTAGTCCATGAACCCAGCGAAGGCCTCGTCCTCCTCGAGCTCACCGCCCTCGATGGCTTCGCGGAGCTCCCCGGCCAGGCACTCCGCCTTGTCGCGATCCAGGCCCAGGCTCGTCTCGTAGGTGTCGGCGAGGATCTCCTCGAAGTTCTCGGGGAGGTCGCCCCTGTCGGTGAACCCGTCGGTGAGGCCCCCGGCCCCGCCGCTGTCGCGGCCGCCGTTGGTGCTCTCGCAGCTTCCCTCCTGGGGCTCCTCGGCGGCGCCGCCGCACGAGCTGGCGAACTCCTCGTCGTCGGACCCGAAGTCGGCGGCGTAGTAGAGCTCATCGCAGGCGGCGAAGTCGCCCTCGGCACAGCTGTCGCGCAGGTCGCCGTTCTCAGCCGAGCCCGGATCGCCGAAGGCCGAGCCGGAGACGTCGCACGACTCCGCAGCCTCGGCGGCCGCTGAGCCGACGGCTGCCTCCAGCGCCGGCGGGGCCTCGTCGGCATCCCAGTCGACGCCGGCAAAGGTGTCCTCGCCGACCGAGTCGACGATCCGGTCGGCCACGCACTCGGCGTCGCCGCCCGACAGGCCGGCGTCGTCCCGGAGCCTGGAGGCCAGCTCGGCGCGCACCGACGGGTCGTCGTCGCCGCCGAGGGCCAGGAAGGCCAGGACGGCGATGACCACGACAGCGAGGATCCCGCCCCCGATCAGCATCCGCTTCCTCGCGCCGTCGTCTCCTCCACCCGAACCCGTCGGGTCGTTGGGTCCGGGGACGTAGGGCGGCGGGGTGGCCGGAGCGTCGGGGCCGCTGGGCGCGGCTGCGAAGGCGGCCGTGACGTCGGCCGGCTCGGGCCCAGCAGGGGTGGCCTCGGAAGGCCCGGGGGTCGCCTCCGCCTCGGCGTCGGCGGCCGGGAAGGCGGCGGTGACGTCGGTGCTGGCAGCGGGGACCGGGAAGGCCGCGGTGACCTCCGTCGCCGCTCCGGCGTCGGCAGCGGCGACTGCGTCGAAGGGGTCGCTGCTGGCGACTCCGGCGTCGGACACGTTGTCGGTCCACGTCGAGCCGTCCCAGTAGCGGTGGTCGTGCCGTCCCGTGGGATCGGGCTTCCAGCTGGCCGGTCCGTCGCTCATGGCGTCTCCTCGCCTGCTGTCGTCGTGGGGGTGATGTCGCACTCGTCGGCCGCCCGCTGGGCGGCGGCTGCGATCGCCTCGCCGACCTCCGCTGAGGGCTCGTCGTCGGCCAGGTCGAGATCCTGGAGCTCGTCGACGCCGACCTCGTCGACGACGATCTGAGCCAGGCAGTCGGCCGCGTCGGCGTCGAAGCGCTCGTCGGACTCGATCACGGCGGACAGGTCGTCCACCAGCTCGGCCTCGGTCTTGTCGTCCTCGCCTCCGGAGCAGCCGGCCAGGGCCAGGCCGAGCAGGAGCCCGGCAGCCGCGGTGAGCGGGGTTCGTCGCATGTGGGGTGTCCGCCTTCCGGTCCGGGATCGGAGCAGGACCGGGGACGAGCATAGGGGGCGTAGGTTCGGGGTCCATGATCCACCTCGACGACCGGGGCCCGGTCTCCCTGCTGACGATCGACCGACCGCAGCGGCGGAACGCCCTCGACCGTGAGGCCCTCGGAGGGGCTGCTGGCCGCCCACGCCGCCAGCCGCGGCGCCCGGGTCCTGGTGCTCACCGGCGCCGGGGGCCACTTCTGCGCTGGGGCGGACCTCACGGGGGTGGAGGACGAGGGGTTCACCGACCTCCTCCGCCAGGTGCTGGCCGTCTTCCGCGACGATCCTCGCCCCGTGCTGGCCGCCGTCGACGGCGCGGCCCTCGGCGCCGGTACCCAGCTGGCGGTCGCCTGCGACCTTCGGGTGGCCACTCCCGGCGCACGCTTCGGCGTGCCGGCCGCGCGCCTGGGGCTGATGGTCGACCACTGGACGGTGCAGCGGCTCGCCCTCCTCGCCGGGGCGGGCCCGGCCCGGGCCATGCTCCTGGGGGCGGAGACCTATGGCGGTGAGGAGGCGGCGGCCCTGGGCTTCGTGCAACGACTCGGGGATCTGGAGGTGGCCTTGGGCTGGGCCGACGAGATCGCCGCCCTCGCCCCGCTCACCCTGGCCGGCCATGAAGGTGGCGCTGAACACCCTCGAGATGCCCGTGGGTCAGGGTGACGACCCGGCGGTGCGGGCCGCCTGGGATCGGGCGTGGGGGAGCGAGGACCTGCAGGAGGGGGTGGCCGCCTTCCGCGAGCGGCGCCGGCCCGTCTTCCACGGCCGCTGACGCTGAGCTAGTAGCTGGATGGCAGCAGCCGGCTGAACTCCTCGAAGAAGAAGAACAGCGTCACCATGAAGAACGGGAAGCCGACGGCGTAGGCGGGCCACTTGCGCCAGCGTCGCCCGAGCCAGCCAGGCGGCCAGCCAGATCACGGCGCAGAGCACGCCGAGCAGGATGGCTGGGAGCGCCGGGGCCCCTTCGCCGTCGATGTCGTCGAGGGACGCGGGCGTCTCGTCGCCCCGGAGCGGGCCGGCGGAAGGGCTACCTGGCCCGGTGCCAGCTCGGCCACCACCACGATGCGCTGGCGGGCGCTGTACTTCGGGTGGCACGCCGTGAGGGTGAGCCGGTTGTCGCCCTTGTCCTCGAGCACCTCCACCTGGCTCGGCGACACGATCAGCTGCTCGGTCACGAGGTAGGTGAACTCGCCCTGGATGGTCTCGACGATGATCTCGTCGCCTGGCTCGAGCTCGTCGATGCGGTGGAACGGGGCACCGTAGGTGGTGCGGTGCCCGGCGATGGCGGCGTTGCCCTCCTGGCCGGGCAGCGGCGTCTCCGGGTAGTGCCCCGGGCCCTTCTTGAGGTCACGCAGCGACACGCCCTCCACCACGATCTTGTCGACGCCGATGTCGGGGATCCGGATGTGGGCCGTCGCCTCGCCCTCGGGCACCGGGTCGATGGGCGGGGCTGGCTCCGGGTCTCCGGGGAGGGTCGTCGGGGGGTCGTGGTGATCGGGGCGTCCGGCCTCGTCGAGGACCTCGGCGAACTCGTCCTCCAGCTGGTCCTGCGCCTGGGCCTCCCGGATGCCGGTGCCCCAGAGCTGGTAGACGACGAAGAGCAGGATGAGCGTGCCCGCGGTGATGCAGGTTCGTCCCACCGCCCCGAGGACCTTGGCCAGCGCATCGGGGGAGGCTAACCGGGCGCCGCCGGGCCGCCTTGGTCACCTCCCGGAGGGCGTCCGTAGACTTCCCAGGCTCCCATGGAACCCGTCGTCCAGCTCCACGGCGCGGTGACGCTCCTGGGCCGGTTCCCCGCACTGGCCGGGATCGACCTGGAGGTCGCTGCCGGCGAGATCGTGCTGCTCCGCGGGCCGAACGGCGCCGGGAAGACCACCCTGCTGCGCCTGTGCGCCGGGCTGCTGCCGGTGGCGAGGGGAGCGGCCGGGTGCTCGGCCACGACCTGAGCGACCGGCGCCAGGCCCGGGCCGTGCGCCGCGGGTCGGCCTGCTCGGCCACGCCACCGGGCTCTACGACGAGCTCACGGTCGCCGACAACGTGCGCTTCTGGGGCCGGGCAGCCGGGGCGGACCCGAGCGACATCGAGGCGGCGCTCCGCGCCTGCGGCCTCGACGGTCGACTGGCCGATCTCGCCGTCGCCCGCCTGTCGGCCGGGCAGCGCCGCCGCACCTCGCTGGCCTGCCTGGTGGCCCGTCGCCCGGAGCTGTGGCTGCTCGACGAGCCCCACGCCGGGCTCGACCAGGACGGTCGCGACCTCCTCGACGGGCTCGTGCGGCAGGCGGTCGCATCCGGCGCCACGGTGCTGCTCGTCGTCCCACGAGCTCGACCGCGCCGCCGCCCTCGCCCACCGGGTCGGTGACCATGGTCGGCGGCACCATCCACGGCACCGGGGACCCCGCTCGCCGGATCGGCCTCGGAGGCCCTCCTTGTTCCGTGACGCCGCCCTGGTGGCCGGCAAGGACCTCCGGGTGGAGCTGCGCTCGCAGGTCACCACCCAGCAGGTGGCGCCGTTCGCCATCCTCGTGCTGATCCTCTTCGGCGTCGCCCTCGACCCCGACCGCGGGATCCTCACCCGGGCCAGCGCCGGCCTGTTCTGGGTGGCGGTGCTGTTCTGCAGCCCTGCTCGCCATCCAGCGGGCCTTCACCATCGAGGCCGCCGACGGCGGCCGCGACGCCCTGCGGCTGTCGGGCCTCGACCCGGCCGGGCATCTTCCTCGGCAAGGCCGGCGCCATCTTCGTGCAGCTGGTCGCCCTCGAGGTGGTGCTCGCGGTCGGCGTGGTCGTCATGTACGGCACCGAGGTCGACCGGCGTGCCGCTGCTCCTGGCCACCTGCGTGGCCGCGACCGCGGGGCTGTCCGCCGCTGGCACGCTGTACGGCGTGCTCGCCGCCGGTCTCCGCGTCCGGGAGACGCTGCTCCCGATCCTGCTGCTGCCGGTGCTCGCCCCGGTGCTCATCGGCGCCACCAAGGCGCTTCGAGGCCGCGCTCGGGGGCGCGGCCGCCGACGGCTGGCCGTGGTGCGGCCTGCTCGTCACCTTCGCCCTGCTCTACACCGCCTTCGGCACCCTCGCCTTCGGCACCCTCCTGGAGGAGTCGTGACCATGCGCCCCCCGACTCCATCCCCCCGTCGCTCCCGTGAGGTGCATCCGTGACCGCCCCCCCACCACCGCCTCCCGCGGCACCCGCGTGCTCGGCGCCCTCGCGCTCGGCGGGCTGGGCCTCCTGCTGGCGCTACGCGCTGGTGTGGAGCCCACCCGACGTCGTCCAGCAGCGACTCCGTGCGCCTGATGTACGTCCACGTGCCCACCGCGATCCTCGCCTTCACCGCCTGCTTCGTCACCACGCTGGCATCGGCCATGTGGCTGCGGCGTCGCAGCGAGGGCTGGTGGGTGCTCGGCGGAGCGGCCGCCGAGGTCGGGCTCGTGTTCACCGGCATCACGCCTGGCCACCGGCGTCGATCTGGGGGCGCCCCACCTGGGGCACCTACTGGGACTGGGACCCGCGGATCACCTCCACCACGCTGCTGTTCATCCTGCTGGTCGGCTACCTGGCCCTGCGCCGCATCGACAACGAGGCGGGCGACGCCGCTCAGCGGGGGATGCGGGGCGCCATCGTCGGGCTCCTGCTCTTCCCGAACGTGGTGATCGTCCACTACTCGGTCGACTGGTGGCGCTCCCTGCACCAGACGGCCACCATCACCCGGCTCGACCCCACCATCGAGGGCACCATGCTCTTCACCCTCATGCTCGGCATCGTCGTGTTCGGCCTGGTGTTCGCCTGGTTGCTCGTGCACCGCTTCCGGGTGGGCTGGCTGGAGGAGCGAGCCGGCGCCACCGGGCCTCGACCAGGCCCTCGTCGAGCGCCGGCCGAGGCCGGGGTGCCCGTGGCAGGAGGGTCGGTCTGATGGTGATCGCCATGACCCACGTCGGCTACGTCGCCGCCGGCTGGGGGATCGCCCTCGTCACCCTCGGCGGCTACGCGCTGCGCACCGTCCGCCGCGGCCGTCGCCTCGCCGCCCAGGTGCCGCCCGAGGAGCGCCGGTGGAGCTGACGCCCCGCACCGCGCCCGGTGGCCCGGGGCCGGTGCGCCCAGCGTCGCCGCGAGCCCCTGGGCCTACGCTCGTGCTGGTCGCGTGGTCGTCCTCGGCGTCGGGGTGGTGGCGTACCAGGGGCTCACGTCGGCCTCGCTGTACTTCTACAACGCCGACGAGGCGGTGGAGCAGCGCGCCGACCTGGCCGACCGGCGCTTCCGCCTGCAGGGCTCCGTGCTCGACGACGTCCGCGACCACCGACGACGGCGTGGCCTTCACGGTGAAGTTCAACGACGTGCGCTGTGGCCGTTCGGCACGACGGCGACCCGCCGAGCTGTTCCAGCCGGGCATCCCCGTGGTGCTCGAGGGCCGCTGGTCGGCCAGCGGCGCCGTGTTCGAGAGCGACCGCATCCTCGTGAAGCACTCGGAGCAGTACGAGGCCGACAACGGCGACCGGCTCGCCGACGCCCAGGACGCCGACGTCGACGACTCGTCCCCGTGAACGCCACGCTCGGCACCGTCGGCGTCGTCCTCGGCGTCGCCGCGTCCGCGCTCGGGATCGTCACCCTCGCCGTCGGGCTTCGCCGGGGCCGCCCGCAGCTCCTCCAGACCGGGTGGAGCTACAGCCTCCTGGTCCTGCTCGGCGCGGTCGTCGCCGTCGTGGCCATGCAGCGGGCGCTCATCACCCGCGACTTCTCCGTGGGCTTCGTGCACGACAACGGCTCCAGCCGCACCCCGCCGCTGTTCAACGTGGCGACCATGTGGTCGGCCCTCGAGGGGTCGATCCTGCTGTGGGCGCTGATCCTGGCGGGCTTCACGGTCCACGTGGCCCGCAAGTTCCGCCAGCGCCTCACCGACCCGCTGGTGGGCATGGCCCTGCTCACCATGCTGGTGGTCTGCCTGCTTCTTCTTCCTGCTGATGCTCGGGCCGGCCAACCCGTTCCGCACCGTCGCCGTGCCCGCCGGGCTACGACGGCCCGGGTCCCAACCCGCTCCTGCAGGAGCACATCCTCATGGCCGTCCACCCGCCGATGCTCTACCTGGGCTACGTCGGGCTTCACGGTGCCGTTCGCCTTCGCCATCGCCGCGCTGGCCACCGGCCGGCTCGGCGAGGGCTGGCTGGTGGAGACCCGCCGGGCCACCCTGCTGGCGTGGGGGTTCCTCACCGTCGGCATCATCCTCGGGGCGTGGTGGAGCTACGAGGTGCTCGGCTGGGGTGGCTACTGGGGCTGGGACCCGGTCGAGAACGCCTCGCTCCTGCCCGTGGCTCACCGGCACCGCCTACCTGCACTCGGTGATGGTGCAGGAGCGCCGCGGGATGCTCCGCGTGTGGAACCTGTCGCTGCTGTGCGCCACCTTCAGCCTCACCATCCTCGGCACCTTCCTCACCCGCTCCGGCGTGCTCGAGTCGGTCCACGCCTTCAGCGACAGCGACATCGGCGCTCTGGCTCCTGTCGTTCTTCGGGCTGATCGTGGCCGTCACCCTCGGCCTCATCGGCTGGCGGGGCGACCGGCTCCGCGCCCCGGGTCGCATCGACTCGCCGCTGTCCCGGGAGGGCTCGTTCCTCGCCAACAACGTGCTCTTCGCCGGGTTCGCCTTCGTGGTGCTGCTCGGCACGGTGTTCCCGCTGGTGGCCGAGGCGCTCAACGACCGGCCCGTCACGGTGGGCCCGCCGTACTTCAACCGCATGACGGTGCCCGATCGGGATCGCCCTGCTGTTCCTCATGGCCGTGGCCCCGGTGCTGCCCTGGCGGAAGGCGTCCGGCGAGCTGCTGTCGCAGCGGCTGCTCTGGCCGGCCTGGGCGGCGGCCGCTCGCCGTGGCCGTCACCGTGGCCCTCGGGGCCCGCGGGCTCGGCACGGTGCTCACCTTCGGCCTCGGCGCCTTCGCCGGCGGCGCCGCCCTCCGCCAGGTGGTGCTGGCCACCCGCCGGCAGGGCTGGCGGGGGCTGGTCGGTCGCACCAACGGCGGGATGGTCGTGCACCTCGGCGTGGTGATCGTCGCGGTGGCCATCGCCACCAACGGCCACTACCTGCGCGAGGTGGAGGCCCGCTACGAGCCCGGGCAGACCCGCGTCGTCGGACGGCCACGAGATCACCTACCTGCGGCACCGACGTGGTGGAGGAGCGCAACCGCACCGCCACCAAGGTCAGCGTGCAGGTCGACGGCGGGCAGGTGTACCAGCCCGCCCTCTCGCAGTACGCCGGGTTCGGCTCGCTGATCGGCACGCCGTCGGTGAAGACCGGGCTCCGGGAGGACGTGTACCTCACGGTCACCCGCCTGCCGCGCGAGGGGAGCGACGAGGTGACGCTGCGGGTGATCATCCAGCCGATGGCGCTCTGGCTCTGGGTCGGCGGCGGGGTGATGGCCGTCGGCACCGTGCTGGCGGCCTGGCCGGGTCGGCGTCGACGTCGTCCCACCGACCCCGTGTCCGCGCCATCGGTGTCGGGAGCGGAGGCGCTGGCGACCGGCCCGATGACGCCTGCCTCGCAACCGGTCGGGGGCGCACGTGACCGACGCCTCGTCCGAGCCGGACGCCGAGCTGGTGCCGGCGGCGGCGGTCCGCGCGCCGTCCTGGTGGCCGCTGTCGTGATCGCGGTGGTCGTCGCCCTTCTCGTGGCGGTGCTGGCCACCCGCGATCCGAGCACCGACGCGCGCCACCCAGAGCCCGCTCATCGGTCGCTGGCCCCGGCCACAGAGGGCATCACCCTCGACGGCGACGAGGTGTCGATCGACGACTACCGCGGTCGGTGGGTGATGGTGAACTTCTTCGCCAGCTGGTGCATCCCGTGCAGCACCGAGCACCCCGAGCTGGCCGCCTTCGACGCCGCCCACCGAGCCGAGGGCGACGCCGTGCTCATCGGCGTCACCTTCGACGACACCGCCGACGACGCTCGCCAGTTCTTCGACGAGCGACGGCGGCGACTGGCCGGTGATCGACGACCCCGAGAACAGCATCGGGGTGGCCTACGGCGTGGCCCAGGTGCCGGAGACGTTCGTGATCGCGCCCAACGGCACCGTGGTGCAGCGCTTCGCCGGCGCCGTCACCCGTGCCGATCTCGAGCGTGTCATCGCCGCCTACGAGGACGCCGGCGTGACCGCGCCGTCCCGGGCCGGCCGCTTCCGCCGGTGGAGCTGGGTCGTGATCGCCGCCGTCGTGGTGGTGTCGCTGGGTCGGGCCGCCTTCGACGACGGGCCGCCCCGCACCACCGAGGAGCAGGTGCGGGCCATCGCCAGCACGCATGAAGTGCCCGGTGTGCCGCAGCCAGTCGGTGGCCGACTCCGACGTGGCGGCCGCCCGGGCCATCCGCTTGGAGATCGCCCGCCTGGTGGAGGACGGTCGCAGCGGCGACCAGATCCGCGACATCGATCGCCGATCACCTACGGCGAGGACGTGCAGCTCACCCCGCCGCGCCACCGGGTTCGCCGGGCTGGTGTGGATCCTGCCGGTGGTCGCCCTCGTCGTGGCCCTGGCCGCGCTGTCGGCCGCGCTTCGCTCGGTGGCGTCGACTGCCGGGCCGCACGGCGACCGACGACGACCGAGCCCTGGTCGACGAGGCCCTGGAGCACCGATGACCGCCCGGTGCGCGGAGGCCGCGCTCCAGGACGCAGCGCGACTTCCTGCTGCGGTCCCTCGAGGATCTGGAGCGGGAGCAAGCGGCCGGCGACGTCGACGAGCTCGACTACCGAGCCCTCAAGCGACGACTACACCGCTCGCGCCGCCGCCGTCCTCCGCCAGATCGAGCACCCGCCGACGAACCCGGGTGCGACGGGCGCGGTCCCGTGGCCCCTCGCACCCGGGTCGGTGGCCCAGGGGAGCGGGGGGCGTCGGGTGCTGGTGGCGCTGGGCGTGTTGGCCTTCGCCGGGCTGGCCGGGCTGCTCGTGGCGCAGGCGTCGGGGCGGCGGGACGCCGGCGAGCTCGGGTCGGGGGACATCCGCCGTCGGTCACCGAGCAGCTCAACGAGGCCGGTCGACTCTTCAGCGAGGGAGAGGCGGCCGAGGCCGTGGCGCTCTACGACGAGGTGCTGTCCGACCAGCCCACCAACGCCGAGGCCCTCACCTACAAGGGGTGGGCGCTGTACACGCTGCTCGGCGACGCAGAGGCCGGCCTCGTCGTCGCTCCTCGACGCCGCCACCGCCAACCCGGACTACCCCGACGTCCACGCCTTCCTGGCCGTGGTCTTCTTCCGCAGCGGGCTGGTGGAGCAAGCCGATCGCGAGCTCGACCGGCTCGACGCCCTCGACCCGCCTCCCGGAGGTTCGTGCAGCTCGCCGAGCCCTCCGCGCCCAGGTGGATGCCGCCCTCGCCCAGGCGCCCTGACCCGGCGGCCAACCACGGGTCACCCGGGGGGCGGACGGTACCGGCCCTTGGCGAGGTGGTCGCCGTCCCAGGTGAGCACCCAGGTGGAGGCCTTCTGCCACCGGAGCTCGTCCTTGAACCGGGTGCCGTTGGCCAGGAGCGCCTCGAGCAGGTCGGGGATCACATCCCCGTGGCTGCAGAGGACGGCGCGTGCTGCCGCCGTACCTCCTCGGCGATCGCCAAGCGGGCCGGCCGCCCCCGCCCCTCGGCCAGACGCCGGTCGGGCTCCACCGGGAGCCCGAGGGCCAGGCCCAACGGCTCCAGCGTCTGCACGCAGCGCAGGAACGGGCTGGCGATCAGACGCTTCACCCCGGCGTCCTGCAGCTCGGCGCGGACCCCCTCGGCCTGTCGCCGTCCGCGGGTCGGACAGCGGGCGCTGGTCGTCGGGTCCGGTCCCTCCGTCGCGGTGGCCGGCGTCGGCGTGGCGGACGACGAAGAGCTGGACCACGGCGACACGATAGTGGCGCGCGCGACCCCGCTCGCCGCTCGTCTCGCCGCTCAGCGCCCCAGGGAGCGCAGGTGCTCGAGGATCGGGGGCAGGGCGTCGAGGGCGGCGTCCACGTCGGCCGACGTGCTGCTCCACCCCACCGACAGCCGAAGGCTCCGATGGGCGTCGACGCCCATGGCGTCGAGCACCGGCGAGGGCTCCAGGGCCTCGGAGGAGCAGGCCGACCCGGAGTGGGCCGCCACCCCGGCCCGATCGAGCCCGAGCAGCACGGCCTGGGGCTCGATGCCGTCGATGCCCAGGCACACCAGGTGGGGGAGGCGCTCGATCGGATCGCCGTAGACGCGAACGCCGGCGAGGTCCCCGACGGCAGCCAGGATCCGTTCGGTCAGCGCTCGCTGGGACACGGCCTCCTGGTCGACGGCGCCGCCTGCCAGGACCCGAGCGGCGGCACCGAAGCCGGCGATGGCGGCCACGGGCTCGAGCCCCGCCCGCCGGGCCCGCTCCTGATCGCCGCCCACCAGGAGGCTCCGGAGCCGCAAGCCACGGCGGACGAGCAGGGCACCGATGCCGGTCGGGCCGCCCAGCTTGTGGGCCGACACCGACAGCAGATCCGCGCCGAGGTCGTCGAAGGCGATCCGATCGTGGCCCACCGCCTGGGCGGCGTCCACGTGGACGAGGACACCCCACGCTCGGCACTCGGCCACGATGTGCTCCACCGGTTGCCGGGTGCCCACCTCGTGGTTGCCCCACTGGACGTGGACCAGCGCGGTGTCGGGACGGATGGCGTCCAGCAGCGCCTCTGGGTCGAGCCGGCCCTGCCCGTCGACCCCGATGACGCTGACCTCGCCGTGGGCCGCCGCCGCCAGGCGCACGGCCGAGTGCTCCACCGCAGCCAGGACCTGGTGGCCCCCCCGCTCCGCGGCCCCCCAGCAGGCCGAGGCGATGGCCTCGGTGGCCCCGCTGGTGAAGACGACCGACCGAGGTCGAGCCCCCAGCAGGGTCGCCACGTCGTCGCGGGCCACTTCCACGGCGACCCGGGCTTCGAGGCCCTCCGCGTGGATGCGCCCAGGATCGCCACCGGGGTGGGCCAGCCACTCCGTCACCGCCCTCACCACCTCTGGACGGGCGGGTG
The DNA here is from genome assembly GCA_963795165.1 of uncultured Microthrixaceae bacterium. Classification (GTDB taxonomy): domain Bacteria; phylum Actinomycetota; class Acidimicrobiia; order Acidimicrobiales; family VFJN01; genus VFJN01. Next base: position 2,991,537 of record CAWCGT010000001.1, read on the forward strand.
ACGTGGACGCGTGATCCAGGTAGTGCCGTGTCACGGGAGGACCCGAAGACGCCGGTCCGGGGCCGAGGGCGTCACCTCCTGGTGGTCAAGCAAGCTCGGCTGCGACGACGAGACCAGGTCCGTGATGCAGCGATCGTCACCCATCGGGCGGCTCTGCGAGGTCGAGGCGGCGGCATCGCCGTAGAGGGCGCCCAGCATCCCCCGGACCAGCCCCCGGTCGACAGCGCAGATCACGGGGTGCTCGATGGCGGCGCCCCCGAACGGGCAGTGCTCCGAGACGATCCGCAGGCTGTCGCCGTGCCGCTCGGCGTGGGCGGCGAACCCGTGGGCGGTCAGGGCGTCGGCCACCGCGTGCAGCGCCGTGCGGAACGAGCGCTGCACGGCGCTGGTGGTGGGATCGTCGGTGGGACGGGGCCCGCCCATGGCTGCGGCCATGGCCTCGCCGTACTTCAGGCCCACTTCCTCGGCCATGCTCTCGGCAGCGTCGTCGGGGAGCAGGGACAGCGCCTTGCCCAGCAGCGTCACGAGGAGGTCGTCGTGGCGCACCGGCAGCTCGAGGGTCATCTCAGGGGACGACACGCGATAGCGCTTGGAGGGACGACCCGCTCCTGCACCGGTGCGTCCGGTGGCCACCTCCACGTACCCCCCACCGGCCAGCTTGTCGAGGTGGTGGCGAGCGACGTTCGGGTGGAGGGCGAACTGCTCGGCGACCGCGGCTGCGGTCACGCCTGGAGCCGCCTCGACGCCATCCTCGGTCGCCTCGCACTGCTCGTGCACGAAGAGGTAGATCTCCCGGCGAGTCGGGTCGCCGAAGGCGGAGGTGATCGCCGTGACGGCGGACGAGAACTCCGTCGGGGTGAGGCCTGACGACATCGGCCGGTATTCTACCTACGGCCGTAGTGCAAATACCCCCGAACCCGGAGCCCCCTCCCCCATGCCCGTCACCGTCGACGACGTCATCGCTGCCCTCCGACCTGTCGAGGACCCGGAGCTCCACCGGTCGATCGTCGACCTCGACATGGTCCGCGATGTGCGGGTCGACGGGCAGGCGGTGGCGCTCGAGGTCACCCTCACGGTGGCCGGCTGCCCGCTGCGCAACGAGATCCAGGAGCGCGTCACCACCGCGCTCACCGGGATCGGGGCGACGGCGGTCGACCTCTCCTTCGGTGTGATGACCGACGAGCAGCGGGCTGCGCTCCGCGAGAAGCTCCACGGCGACCCATCGGCCACCGCGGGCAGCCAGGCGGCCCACGGTCACGCCGAAGGCCGAGCCATCCCCTTCGCCGACCCCGAGAGCACCACGCGGGTCCTGCTCATCGCTTCCGGCAAGGGCGGGGTGGGCAAGTCCTCGGTCACCACCAACCTGGCGGTGGCGCTGGCCCAGCGGGGCAAGAGCGTGGCGGTCATCGATGCCGACGTGTGGGGCTTCTCCATCCCGCGCATGCTCGGCGTCGAGCATCCGCCGGCAGTCATCGACTCGATGCTCGTGCCCCCTACCGGCGCCGGCGGGGTTCGTTGCATCTCCATGGGCTTCTTCGCCAAGGAGGACCAGCCGGTCATCTGGCGGGGCCCGATGCTCCACAAGGCCCTGGAGCAGTTCCTCACCGACGTCTTCTGGGACGACCCGGACTTCCTGCTCGTCGACCTGCCGCCGGGCACGGGCGACATCGCGCTGTCGCTCGCTCAGTTCCTCCCCCGAGCGGAGGTCTACGTGGTCACCACCCCGCAGCCGGCCGCCCAGCGAGGTGGCGCAGCGGGCCGGGTTCATGGCCCAGAAGGTCAACCTCGAGGTGAAGGGCGTCATCGAGAACATGAGCTGGTTCACCGGCGACGACGGCAAGCGCTACGAGCTGTTCGGCGCCGGTGGCGGCGACGAGCTGGCCGAGCGCCTCGGCGTGCCGCTGCTCGGCCAGATCCCGCTCGTCACCGAGCTGCGCGCCGGCGGCGACGCCGGCCGGCCGATCGTGCTCGACCGAGCCCGACGGCGACGCCGCCCAAGGCTTCGCTCGGATCGCCGAGCGCATCGAGGTCGAGCTGGCGCCCACCCGGCGCTACCGCAAGGAGCTCAAGGTCCTGTAGCCGCGGGTGGTTCGCCGCCGTCGATGGCCAGAGCCGCGGCGCGGTGCAACGCATCGGCGAGGGGGCCGGCGTCGCCGCTCTTGAGCAGCAGGGGGACGCGCAACCGGGCCATCTCCCGCCGCACGAAGTCGCCGGCCACCGCCGTGTAGGCGACGATGCCGACGTGCGGGTGGTCGCGTCGGAGCTCGGGGATCACCTCGAAGCCGTTCATCCGCGGCATGAGGAGGTCGAGCACGATGGCGTCGACCGGCTGGTCGCCACAGGTGGCGAGCACCTCGCGCCGTCGGCCGCCTCGCCGACCACCGACGATGTCGTGGTGGCGAAGCCCGAGGCGCAGCAGCAGGCGCACGTCGGGCTCGTCGTCGGCCACCAGCACCCGAAGTGGAGCGGCGCTCCGCTCGGTAGGCGCCGGTCACTCGACGGTGGGGAGGGTCGATGATCACGTCGAGCCCGCCCCCCGGTCGAGGCTCGACGTGCAGGTCGCCGTCGTGCTGACGGGCGAGCGCTCGAGCCACCGGGAGGCCCAGGCCGAAGCCCGGTGCCGAGGTGACCGCTCCCTCGCCCCGGTAGAAGAGCTCGAACGCCAGGTGCACATCATCCTGGGTGAGGTCGGCGCCGCCGCTGGACACCTTGAGCCGCACGGCCGACCCGTCGGCAGCGTCGCCTCCAGCGCGAACGGCGGGTCGCCGTACCGGCGGGCGTTGTCGAGCACCCGCTCCAGCATGGTGTCGGCGGCACCGGGCCGCAGGACGGCTACGGCCGTCCCGGTCACCGTGGAGGTCCAGCTGGTCGGCCCCGCTCGAGCGCGTCCCAGGTGGCCTGGGCCGTGGCCACCAGATCGACCGCCTCGGGATCGCCGACGGGAAGGGCGGTGGTGATGTCGGTGGCCAGCAGCAGATCGTCGAGGAGCAGCTCGACGCGTCGGGCGTTCCGGGCGATGGCCGGGGCCAGCTCGCGGACCTCGTCGTCGTCGGCGGTGAGGAGCTGCTCGCTGAGCCCCCGCAGGGTGGTGACGGGGGTGCGCAGCTCGTGGCCCACCACGTTGACGAAGCGTCGGCGCGCTCGGTCCAGAGCCCCCAGCGCGGCCTCGACGTCGTCGTGTGCAGGGGCGCTGTCCATCTAGAGGCACCTTACGACGGGGTGAAGAGGTCTGCGTGCCGCCATCCGCGCCGCCGGGGCGGGCCGTACCCTCGGGTGGTGGAACCCTGACCCGGCGCCCGCGGAGTTTCCGCCCGAGGATCGGCCGGTGGGCGGCGGGCGGTGCTCGGGATGCTCGGGCTGGGGGCGGCCGGGGTCCTGTGGGGCGCCAAGGTGCAGGAGCGCATGGAGTCGGTCCTGCGTCCCCTCACCACCAAGGACCAGACCGGCCTGTCGTCCTTCCTGCCCTCGTCGGGACGATTCCGCATCTACACCGTCACCGGCACCCTCCCCAGCCGGAGCGACGCCGAGTATCGGCTGGCCGTCGACGGCGAGGTCGACCGACCGACGACCCTCGATCTCACCGACCTCCGCGAGCGCCTCCGCCAGACCTCCCTCACCCGCGACTTCCAGTGCGTCACCGGTTGGCGGGTGGCCGACGTGCCGTGGGACGGGGTGCGCCTGGCCGACCTCCTCGAGGAGGCCGGCGTGCGACCGGGCGCCACCCACGTGCGGTTCTGGTCCTTCGACGGCACCTACACCGAGACGCTCACGCTCGAGCAGGCCCGACGCGACGACGTGCTCGTCGCCCACCGACATGCTGGGGAAGCCGGTCACCCGCGAGCACGGCGGCCCGGTGCGGCTCTACGTCGCCCCGATGTACGGCTACAAGTCGCTCAAGTGGCTCGACCGCATCGAGGTGACCGCCGGCCTCGACGAGCCGACCGACCCGGGCTACTGGGAGGGCTTCGGCTACGACGTGGACGCGTGGGTCGGTCGCTCCAACGGCCTCGACGACGCCCCCACGTGACCGAGTCGGCTGCGCCCGTCGACGCGGTGCTCGGCGATCGGGTGGTGCGCTTCGACCGCGCCGAGCGCTGGCTCCACTGGGCCAACGCCACCCTCTTCCTCGTGCTGCTGGTCACGGGCATGACCCTCTACGTGCCGGCGCTGTCGCGGCTGGTGGGCCGCCGGGTCCTGGTCAAGGACATCCACGTGTACAGCGGACTGCTCCTGCCCGTACCGCTCCTCCTGGCCTACGCCGGGCGCTGGCGGGACGGCCGTGCGCCGCGACGTCCGCCGGCTGGCCCGGTGGTCGCTCGACGACCGGCGGTGGCTCACCAGCCTCGGACGGCGGGGTCGAGCCCGGATGGGCAAGTTCAACGCCGGCCAGAAGCTCAACGCCATCTTCGTGGCCGGCTCGCATCCCGGTGATGCTCGGCGACCGGGGGGATCATGCGCTGGTTCGACCCGTTCCCGCTCGCCTGGCGCACCGGCGCCACCTTCGTGCACGACTGGGTGGCCCTCGCCCTCCTCGCCGCCATCGTCGGCCACATCGGCAAGGCGCTGGCCGACCCCATCGCCATGCGGGCCATGCCTGCGGGGCACCGTGCCGCGGCCCACGCCGAGCGCCTCCACCCACGGTGGTGGAGCGAGGTGCAGGAGCCGCACGGAGCCGAATCCTCCCTACACTGACCGCCGCACCCACCCGCGAGGAGACCCCGTGGACGTCCGCATCGGCCTGACCCAGACCCCCAAGGAGCTCGAGGTCCAGCTCGACGACGACGCCGACGCCGCCGCCCTCCGCAAGCAGGTCGACGCCGCCCTGGCCGACGGCAGCACCCTCTGGCTCACCGACCGCAAGGGCCGACAGGTGGGCGTGCCGGCCGCCAAGCTGGCCTACGTCGAGATCGGCAGCCCCGACGACGCCCGCCGCATCGGCTTCGGGGGCTGAGCCGCCCCCGCCCGGGCCGCCAGGCTGGCGATGTCCGTCGACCTGCTCGACCGCAAGCTGCTGTTCGTCACCGGCAAGGGTGGCGTCGGCAAGACCACCATCGCGGCGGCGCTCGCCCTGCTCGCCGCCCAGCAGGGCAAGCGCACGCTCGTCGGCGAGGTCGACGCCAAGGGCAACCTGGCCGACTTCTTCGAGGTCGGGCCGCACCGTCGTTCCAGGAGCGGGAGGTCTCGCCCGGGCCTCTTCGCCATGTCGATGGACACCGAGGAGTCGCTCAAGGAGTACCTGAGCCTCCAGCTCAAGATCCCGCTGCTGGCCCGCATCGGCCCGCTGGCCCGCACCTTCGACTTCGTCGCCAACGCCGCGCCCGGGGTGAAGGAGATCCTCACCGTCGGCAAGTTCCTGTGGGAGGTGCGGGAGCGCCACTACGACCTCGTCGTCGTCGACGCCGTCGCCACCGGCCACATCGTCGGCCAGCTGGCCGCGCCGCAGGCCATCCAGGAGCTCGTGCAGGTGGGCATGGTGCGCGACCAGACCGGCTGGATGCTCGACATCCTCGGCGACCCGGCCCAGACCGGCGTCGTGATCGTGGCGGCCCCCGAGGAGATGCCGGTCAACGAGACGCTCGAGCTGGTCGACCGGCTGGCCGCCGAGACCGTCGTCGACCTGGCCGCCGTCGTCGCCAACCGGGTGCTGCCCGAGCTGTTCGGCCGGGGCGAGGAGGAGGTGTTCGAGCGGCTCGACGAGCCCGAGCAACGCCGCAGCGCCTGAGCGACGCCGTCGGCGGGCCGGTGCGTCCGATCCTCGACGGCGCCGAGCTGGCCGTCACCCTGCGCCGCACCCGGGGCGCCCACCTCGCCCGCCTGCGCGACGAGCTCCCCGCCGGCACGCCGCTGCTCTACGTCCCCTACCTGTTCCAGCGCAGCCACGGCGCTCGGGCCACCAAGCAGGTGGCCGAGCACCTGGCCGAGGAGCTCGGGTTACTGATGGCCCGCGAACGAAGGCAGGCCGGCGACGACCGGGTCGCTCGAGCAGCTGCTGGCGGCCAAGGAGATCGTGATCCACTGCGGCTCCGGCGGGGTGGGCAAGACGACGACCGCGGCCGCTGCGGCGGCCATGGCCGCCGTGCACCACGGCGGCAAGGTGCTGGTGCTCACCGTCGACCCGGCCCGGCGGCTGGCCAACGCCCTCGGCCTCGAGGCGTTCGGCAACGTCGAGACGCAGGTGCCCCGCGAGGCGTTCGCGGCGGCGGGCGTCGAGCCCCGCGGCGAGCTCTGGGCCGCCATGCTCGACACCAAGCAGAGCTGGGACGACCTGGTGCGCCGCCACGCCCCCGACGCCGCCACCCGCGACGCGATCCTCGCCAACCCGCTCTACCAGAACATCACCGGCCGGTTCGTGCAGAGCCACGACTACATCGCCATGGAGCGGCTCTACGAGATCCACGCCTCCGGCACCTACGACCTGATCGTGGTGGACACGCCGCCCACCCGGAACGCCATCGACTTCCTCGAGGCGCCGGAGCGCATGGCCGACTTCTTCTCCAGCCGGCTGCTGCGCTGGCTCACCGTCCCGGCACGGAGCCGGGTGCTCAACATGGCGTCCAAGCCGTTCTACTCGGTGGCCGATCGCATCCTCGGCTCGAAGTTCCTCGAGGACATCGCCGAGTTCTTCCTCCTCTTCCAGACGATGTACGACGGCTTCGTCGAGCGGGCCGACGCCGTCACCCGCACGCTCGCCGACAAGCGCACCACCTTCGTGGTGGTGTCCACGCTCGAGTCGGCGCCCGTGCGGGAGGCCGAGTTCTTCATCGACGCCCTCGACGATCGCGAGCCTCCACCTCGGCGCCGTGGTGCTCAACAAGGTGCTGCCGGAGTGGTTCCTCGACCGGGCGGCCACCGGTGCCGCCCAGGCGCTCTGCGCCCGAGCCGACGAGCTGGCCGCCGAGCTGCCCGACGACGATCGGGCCGCCGGACCAGGTGGCGCGCGTGCTCCAGGAGGTGGGCGAGAGCTTCCTCAACTTCCAGGTGGTGGCCAAGCGCGAGGCGGAGATCCGGGCCGAGCTCGAGCGCCGCTCCCGAGGTGGTGGCGTCCGTGCCGTACTTCGACCACGACATCACCGACCTCGCCGGGCTCCTCGCGCTCGGCCAGCAGATCTGGCGGTGACGTGGCGCACCGTCGTGGACGGTGGCCTCCGGCCACCCGGCCACCACGGCCTGCGCCGTCGAGGTGTTGCAGGCGGGCGGCAACGCCTTCGACGCCTGCGTAGCAGCTGGGCTCGCCGCCGCCGTGGCCGAGCCGACCCTCACGAGCCTGGCCGGCGGCGGGTTCCTCCTGGCTCGAACCGCCGCAGGGCGAGGAGGTGCTCTTCGACTTCTTCGTCGACACCCCTGGCCGTGACGGGCCAGCACCGGCCCGGGAGCTCGACTTCGAGGAGGTGGTGGTGCGCTTCACCGGCGCCGACCAGGCCTTCCACGTGGGCCTGGCGTCGGTGGCCACGCCCGGCTGCCTCGCCGGATGGCTCCACGTGCACCGCCGCCTCGGCCGCCTCCCGCTGGAGGAGGTGACGGAGCCAGCTCGCCGTCTGGCCGAGGTCGGGGTGGAGGTCAACGACCAGCAGGCGTACCTGCTGCGCATCCTGGAGCCGATCCTCACCCGCACGCCGGAGGCCGCTGCGCTGGTCGCCCCGGGAGGCCGCCTCCTGCAGGCGGGCGAGCGCCTGTCCAACCCGCCCCTGGCCGCCTTCCTCGGCCCAGCTGGACGATCGGGGCTTCGCCGCCCCCGCCCTGGCTCAAGCGGTCGGCGACGCCATGACCCGCCACGGCGGGCTCCTCACCGCGTCCGACCTCCAGGCCTACGAGGTCGTGGAGCGCGCCCCGCTCGAGGTGTCCTGGCGGGGGCACCGACTCCTCACCAACCCGGCGCCGGCCTTCGGCGGCGAGCTGGTGGCCCTCAGCCTGCTGCGACCTCGAGGACGGAGCCGGGGTGGCCCGCCGACCCCGGCTCGATCGAGCACGCTCGGTCGCTGGTGGCCGCCATGGTCGCCACGGAGGACGTCCGCTCGGCAGGCGAGGTGGCGTCGGCGCTCCGGCGTCGCCGAGCCAGCGGCGGGACGACGCACGTGAGCGTCGGCGACGAGGACGGCAACGCGGCCAGCATGACGACCTCCAACGGCGAGGGGTCGGGCTGGATGCTCCCGGGCACCGGTGTGATGGCCAACAACATGCTGGGGGAGGACGACCTGCACCCCGGCGGCTTCCACCTGGCGCCACCCGGCGAGCGGGTGGCGTCGATGATGGCACCGACCCTGGTGGTGGGGGCCGACGGGACGGTGGAGGTGGTGGCCGGCAGCGGCGGCAGCAAGCGCATCCGGACCGCCCTCGCCCAGGTGCTGTCGGCCGTGGTCGACCAGGGGCGCCCGCTCCGCGAGGCCGTGGACGCCTCGCGGCTGCACTGGGACGGGGCCCGGGTCCACGTGGAGCCCGGATGGGCCCCCGAGGTCATGGCCGCCCTGGAGGCCCGCTGGCCGGTCACCCGCTGGGAGCAGCGCGATCTCTACTTCGGAGGGGTGCACGCGGTCGTCCCTGGGCAGGCCGCCGCCGCCGACCCCCGTCGCGGTGGATCAGCGGCGATGGGTGCCGCGTCCACATAGGTCATCGGTCCTATGCTGAGCCCAGCGTTGGAGGAGGCGACATGGGACTGTTCAGCCGCAAGCAGCCAGAGCCGCAGCAGGTCATCGACCTGCGGGACCCGGAGCCCACCAGCAAGCCGCAGTGGGGCTCGCCGGTGCCCTGCCCGTCGTGCCACGGCCGCGGTTACCTCGACCACATCGACCCGTACCGCGAGGTCATGTTCCTGCACTGCGTCGAGTGCTTCACGAAGTACGAGGTGAGCAAGGCCGAGCTCGCCGCCGACGACCCGACCGAGGCCTTCACCGCCTGAGTCCCGGTCGGGCCGTAGCCTGAGCCGGCCATGGCCACCCTCACCGAGCTCGCTCGGTTCCACACCACGCTCGACGGGCGCGGTCGTCAACCACCTGCAGCGGCTGGTGGCAGGCTGGGGCCTCCTCGCCGACTTCTGCTTCGCCGACCTGCTGCTGTTCGCGCCCACGGTCGACGCCCACGACGCCGAGCGCTTCATGGTGCTCTCCCAGGTGCGGCCCTCCACCTCCCAGACCGTGTACCGGGCCGACTGGATCGGCACCATCGTCGACGAGGAGGAGCGGCCGCTGGTGGCGCGGGCCTTCCGGCTCGGCGAGATCATCGAGGGCGAGATCACCATCGCCGCTCTCAAGGAGCGGGTGCGGGTGCTGCTGCATCCCCGTCCGCTGCCAGGGCGAGGTCATCGGCGTCCTCACCCGGGAGTCGGCCCCGTCGTTCGGCCGTCAGCCGGGCGAGCTCGAGCGCACCTACGTCGACATCTTCAACCGGTTCGCCCGCATGATCGCCGCCGGCGACTTCCCGTTCGACGCCCAGGACGCCGAGACCGAGGAGGCCCCTCGGGTCGGCGACGGCGTGATCCTCCTGGATGCGGCGGCCCGGGTGGAGTACACGTCCCCCAACGGTGTGTCGGCACTGCACCGCATCGGTGTGCACGCCAACACCGAGGGGCTCCGGTTCGGCGAGCTCGGGCTCGACGACAGCCTCGTGCAGACGGCCTTCTCGATCGGCGCACCGGTCACCGAGGAGCTCGAGGGTCCAGGCGACGTGTCGGTGCTCATCCGGTGCATCCCGCTGATCGACCACGACGCGGTGTCCGGAGCCGTGGTGCTCACCCGCGACGTCTCGGAGCTGCGGCGCCGGGACCGGCTGCTGCTCTCCAAGGACGCCACCATCCGGGAGATCCACCACCGGGTGAAGAACAACCTGCAGACGATCTCGTCGCTGCTGCGGCTGCAGGGCCGCCGCTTCGACGTCGCCGGAGGCCAAGACGGCCATCGAGGAGTCGGTGCGTCGCATCCGGGCGATCGCGCTGGTGCACGAGACCCTGTCCCGCGAGGCCGGCGACGACGTCGCCTTCGTGGAGATCGTGCGGCCCCTGGCCCGCATGGTGGAGGAGGGCATGTCGTCGGAGGACCACCCCGTGCGCTTCAGCGTGGAGGGCGATGCCGGGTTCCTGCCCGCCACCGTCGCCACGCCGCTGTCGGTCGTGCTCAACGAGCTCCTGCAGAACACCCTCGACCACGCCTTCCCGCCGCCCCTCGACCTGCAGGCCCAGCCCGGGCGCGTCGTGGTGCGGCTCGCCAACGACGGGGACCGGCTGCAGGCGTCGGTGATCGACGACGGCGTCGGGCTGCCCGAGGACTTCTCGCTCGACGGGTCACCGGGCTCGGGCTGTCGATCGTGCGCACGCTGGTCACCTCTGAGCTGATGGGCACGATCTCCCTCGAGCGAGGAGACGGGGGAGAAGACCGACCCGGAACGGTCGTCCACATCGACGTCCCGGCGACCGAGCGCACGTGAGGCGGTCGATCCGGCCCCGGACGCGCACCGACCTCCTGCCGGGGCAGGAGGCCGTTGGACAGGAAGCGGGAGAGCTAGGCGGTGCGGCGCTGGCGAGCGACGTACTGCTTGCGCAGCTGGCGGCGCTCCTCCTCGGAGGTGCCGCCCCACACACCGGAGTCCTGGTTGGTGGCGAGGGCGTACTCGAGGCACGGGGCCTGGGCCTCGCACTGCTGGCAGACGGCCTTGGCGTTCTCGATCTGCTCGATGGCCGGGCCAGTGGTGCCGACCGGGAAGAACAGGTCGGGGTCGGTGTCGCGGCACAGCGCGACATCGCGCCAGTCGTCGCGTTCGATGGTGAGTTGCAGGGGGCGGCGTTCAGCGAGGGCCACGAGGATCCTCCGCGGCGGTTGCGGCGTCACGACGGGGTTCGTGACGAGTTTCACATGCCGCCACGCTACGGTGGTAGCACTAGGAGAACGTGTGCGGCTGCGTTGGACAACGGTAGCGCCGATGCGCTAACCGCCTGCAAGCACTTTTTGTGGCATCGAAGGTGACATTTGCCATGCTCGTGATCGCCCACCGAGGCGCGTCTGCCGCATTACCGCGACAACACGCTCGAAGCGTTCGAGGGGGCGGTCGCCCAGGGGGCCGACGGCGTGGAGCTCGACGTGCGCCGCACCGCCGACGGGCGGCTGGCCCTGAGCCACGACGACACCCTCGCCGACGGCACGCGTCCTGGTCGACACCGCCTTCGCCGACCTGCCGGACCACGTCATCGACCTGCCCCGGGCCCTCGACGTCTGCGCCCCGCTGGCGGTGGTGAACATCGAGATCAAGAACTGGCCCGATGACAGCGACTTCGACGCACAGCGGGTGGCTGGCCGCCCAGGTGGTGGCCCTGCTGGCCCAGCGAGGCGAGCTCGAGGACGGCCGCACACCTCATCTCGTGCTTCCACCTGCCCACCGTCGATCGGGTCCACGAGCTGGCCCCGGACCTGCCCACGGCGTGGCTGCTCGGGCCGGATCGAGATCCGGGGCAGCTGATCGACAGAGCCGCCGAGCACGGCCACGTGGCCGTGCACCCCCACCACCCCTTCGTCGACGAGGCCTTCGTGGCCCGCGCCCACGCCGCCGGCCTGGCCGTGAACACCTGGACCTGCGACGACCCGGACCGCATCCGCTAGCTGGCCGACCTCGGCGTCGACGCCGTGGTCACCAACGCCCCGACACGGCCCTGCAGGCCCTCGGCCGTCACGCCCACCCCGGCTCGAGGCGATGACTGCCGTTTTCCACCGCTCGAGGCGATGACTGCCGCATGTGGCAGTGGAGGACTCGACCGTGCCGAAGCGGCAGTCATTGCCTCGGGCTGGGTCGGGGCGGGGGACCGGACGGGCTAGGAGGGCATCACGAGGTCGAGCACGTCGGGGACGTGGGGGAGCTCGAGGCGCTCGGTGTCGCCGAGGTGGTCGCCGTCCACCTGGTACGGGAACGGGCCGTGCCCGGTGACCACCATCGCCGGTGAGGTCGGTGCGGTGGTCGGTCCACCGGGAGGATCGGAGGTGGCGGCCGTTGCCCAGCGCCGAGCCGATGATCCGCATCGTGCGACCGAAGGCCAGGGTGCGCAGGGTGACCATGGCCAGGCCCCGGTCGAGGGTGGCCTCGGGGGCCAGGTTCAGGGGCCGGTTGCCCAGGTAGGTGTAGGGGTTGGTGTTGAGGCAGATCGCCGAGGTAGCCGTCGTCGACCACGGAGCCGTCGGCGAACCGCACCGAGAAGCGGGGCCGGCTCCGGTCGTAGTGGCGGATCCAGGTGTCGAACCCGGCGTAGACGAACAGCGGGTGGCCGGCGTAGCGCTTGAGGCCGGCCCGCCGCTCGACCTGGGCCACCACGGCGGCGTCGAAGCCCATGCCGACGTGGAAGAGGAAGTAGCGGCCGTTGACCGAGCCCGAGCCCGACCCGTCGGATGCTGCCGGCGGCGAGGGCGTCGAGCAGGTCGCCGGTGGCCTCGATCGGGTCGTTGGGCAGGCCGATGGTGCGGGCGAACACGTTGGTGGAGCCGCCCGGGCAGCGGCGCCAGCGCGCAGGAGGAGCCGGCCAGGCCGTTGGCGGCCTCGTTGAGGGTGCCGTCGCCGCCGAGCACGACCACCACCTCGGTGCCGATGGCCGCCGCGCCCTGGGCCAGGCGGGTGGCGTGGCCGCGGCGGCTGGTCTCGGCCACCGTCACGTCGTGGTCGGCCGACAGCGCCTTCTGGATCACGACCCGGCTCCGCGCCGTGACCGACGACGCCGACGAGTTCACGAGCAGGAGCACCTTCATGGCGCCGGTGAACCTACCCGCCGCTCGAACGGCGGGAGCGGCCGGTTGGAAGCGGCGGCGACGATCGTGCGACGATGCCCGCCATGCACGTCGTCGTCTGCGTGAAGCAGATCCCCGACCCCGCCGAGCCCGGCAAGCTCGAAGGTGACAACACGCTGGACCGCAGCGGAAAGCTCATCCTCGACGAGTCCGACAGCTACGGCGTCGAGATGGCCCTCCAGCTGGTCGACAAGGCCGGCGGTGGCGAGGTCACCCTCGTGTCCATGGCCCCGAACAACGAGACCAGCGGGCTCCGCACCGCGCTGGCCATGGGGGCGGCCAAGGCCATCCTCGTCTCCGACGACGCCCTCTCGGGCGCCGGCGCCCTCGACACCGCCAAGGTGCTGGCCGCCGCCATCAAGACGGCCGAGCCCGACCTGGTCCTGGCCGCCACCGAGTCGAGCGACGGCTACACGGGCACCGTCCCCGAGCAGATCGCCGCCCTCCTGGGCCTCCCGTCGATCACCTTCGCCAAGGAGATCCACCTCGAGGGCGAGACGGTCAGCGTCAAGCGCCAGACCGAGGCGGGCTACGACGAGGTCACCTGCCCGATGCCGGCCCTGGTGTCGGTGACCGCTGGCGTGGTCGAGCCCCGCTACCCCTCCTTCAAGGGGATCATGGCCGCCAAGAGCAAGCCGGTGGAGGAGAAGACGGTGGCCGACCTCGGCCTCGACGTCGGCAGCGTGGGCTCGGCCGGCGCCGGCCAGGAGATCGTTGCCGTGGAGGACGCCCCGGCCCGCGAGGCCGGCGAGATCATCGAGGACGACGGCGAGGCCTTCGGCAAGATCGTGGCCTTCCTGGACGGCCTCAAGGTCATCTGAGCACCCGGATCGAACGAGGAGAACGCACATGGCTCTGAACCGCATCTGGGTGTACGCCGAAGCCGCCGACGGCACGGTCAGCCCCCTCACACTCGAGCTGCTGGCCAAGGCCCGCACGCTCGGCGGCACCGTCGAGGCCGTCTACGCCGGCGGGGACGCCGACGCTGTCGCTGGCTCGCTCGGGGCCCACGGCGCCACCACCGTCCACAGCACCGGCGACCTCGCTGGCTCGCTGCCCGGTGTGCCCGTGGCCTCCGCCATCGCGAAGGCCATCGGCGACGGGAACGGCCCCGACCTGCTCATGCTCGGCACCACCTACGACGGGCGCGACATCGCCGCTCGTCTGTCGGTGGCCATCGACAAGCCGGTCATCACCAACAACGTCGATCTCGAGGTGTCCGGCGACGACGTCGTCGTCACCGAGCCCGTGTTCGGCGGCACCAAGCTGGTGAAGACCAAGTTCACCGCCGGTGGGCCCGCACATCGCGCTGTTCCGGCCGAAGTCCTTCGAGGCGTCAGAGGCCGGCGGCGGCGCCGCCGAGGTGGCCTCACTCGAGGTCACCGACGCCGGCACGGCCAAGGTCACCAACCACCACGTCGAGGAGGCCACCGGGCCCAAGCTCGACGAGGCCAACGTCGTCGTCTCCGGTGGTCGCGGCCTGGGCGAGGCCGACAAGTACGAGATGATCGAGACTCTGGCCAAGCTGCTCAAGGCCGCGCCGGGCGCCTCTCGCGCCATCGTCGACGCCGGCTGGGTGCCCTACAGCTACCAGGTGGGCCAGACAGGCAAGGTCGTGAAGCCCACCGTGTACATCGCGGCCGGCATCTCCGGTGCCACCCAGCACTTGGTGGGCATGAAGGGCTCCAAGAACATCATCGCCATCAACAAGGACCCCGAGGCCCCGATCTTCTCGGTGGCCGACCTCGGCATCGTGGGCGACGTCCACAAGGTCCTGCCCAAGCTGATCGAGGCCCTGCAGGCCCGCTGACCGACCTACTTGGTGGCCACCAAGCAGGTGGCCACCGGGTGATCGGCTTGGTGCTCGGCCAGCTCGGCGGCGGTGAGCTCCTCGGCTGCCGCGCCGGTGAAGCTGGCCAGCACGGTGGTGAGGCTCCCGTAGCTGCGCGGCTCGGTTGACGCGAAGCAGTCGAACACCAGCGCCAGCCCGGTGGCGCTGAAGCGCCAGTGGTCCTCGGCTGCATGGTGCAGGCGCTGGGCGTTCGGCACCATCACCAGGCACCGTCCCCCGGGCCGGAGCCACCGGTGCACGTTGGCGGCGACGGTCCTCGGATCGCGGACGTGCTCGAGCACGTTGAAGAGGAGCACGGTGTCGACGGACCCCTCGGGCAGGGCGGCGGCGTCGTGGACGTCGGCCACGACGTCGACGCCGGCTCGGTCGGCCACGTCGAGCACCCGGAAGGAGCTGAGGCCGTCGAGCCGGAAGCGCACGCGATCGGCCGGATCGCCCCCGACGTCCACCACGTCGCCGCTGATCAGCGGTCGGGAGCTCTCCACGAACCGCTCCAGGTAGTGGCGATCGATCGGCGTGCCCCGACCGAGGCCGAACACCTGGCACAGGGGCTCCCGCCGGCGCAGGTCGCCCCAGTCGAGGGTCCCCGGGGGAGGCACGAGGAGACCCAGGTCGACGAGGGCCGCCACGGCGGTCGAGAACGCCGCCGGCTCGAGGGCATCGGCGGGCGGGAGGGGCTGGCCGAAGAGTCCGGGGAGGACCCCGCCGACCCGCCGGCTGAGGCGGGTGAGGGTGAGGGCCTCATGGCCTTCGAGCCCGTGAGGGAGCACCCGGATGCCTCGGGGCGACACCAGCACCAGGCCGGCGTCCAGCGCGTCCCGTCCCCGCTGGAACCGGCCGTCCCCGGCCAGGGCGGTTCGCTCCGCGTCGGTCCTCTGGAGGCTCGCGAGGGCCGCGACGCGGGCGGCGTCGAGGTCGGCGTGATGGGCCACCGCCTCCAGGACGACCAGGGCCGCCGGGTCGTCCACTGGGGTGGTGCGTTCGCCGATGGCGTCGAGGATGGCGACGGGACCCTCAGGCGTCCGCCGCAGGAGGGCGTTGGGGGCGAGGGGGGCGTCGGGCATCAGGTGGTCAGGGTCTTCTCGATGGCGTCCGCGGCCCGCACGGCCGGGGGGGCGGTGGGCGGGTCCCCGGCCAGTCTGGCGGCCTCCCGGACGGGGTGGCAGTCCATCGAGGTGATCGCCGCCGCCAGCCGAGCCGGGGACACCGACCGGGGTGGGAGCCACGTGCCGGCCCCCAGCTCGCGCACCCGTCGGGCGTGGTACCACTGGTCGAAGACCTGGGGCAGCACGACCGCCGGGCAGCCGGCGGCCAGGGCCGCCTGGGTGGTCCCGGCCCCGCCGTGGTGGACGACGACCCGGGCGCGGGGCAGCAACCTGGTGAGCGGCGCGTACGGGCGCAGGAGCACCCGACCCTCCAGGGGGGCGCGCACCTGACCGGCGGGGCCACCGAGGACGAGCGCCCGGCGTTCGGGCAGGGCCTCCATGGTGGTCGTCACGGTGGCGTAGAAGGAGCCGGGCGCCATGGGTCGAGCGGTGCCGAGGGTGAACACCACGGGCGGGTCTCCGGCGTCGAGGAAGCCGTCGAGCTCGTCGTCTGGCTCATCGCTCCCCAGAGCAGGCAGCGCGTCCCACAGGGGGTAGCCGACCGGCGTCGTCGCCACGGGCCAGTCGGGGCACGTGGGGGTGTAGCGCTCGTGGGCCAACGTGAGGCACAGCTCGGGCGACAGGCCGCCGAGCAGAGCGGCGTCACGGCGCGGGGGCAGCCCCGCGTGTGCGCCGGGCGGCGTTCACGAGGGGATCGATGCGGTGACGCCAGGCGGCCCGCAGCAGCGCCCACGAGAGACGGTTGGCGGGCCCAAGTGCCGGCAGCCCCGGCGGCGGCTCGTGCGTCGTGGGCAGGAAGCACGGGTGGAGGGCGGCCGTGGCCCATCGCACCCCCTCCAGCTCGGCGGCGGCGACCGCCGCAGGGTGGAAGGCATGGCTGACCACGAGATCGGCCCCGCGCACGACGGGCCGAAGGTCTTTGACCGTGCGGGGGAGCGCCTCGATCAGGACCCGCCAGAACCGGTCGAACCCCACGTAGCCCCGAAGGCGAGGATCGAACATGCCCGAGGTCGTCGCCTTGTTTCGCCCCACGAAGGGTCCGTGGGCGCGGAGGGGCACACCACAGCCTCGGAGGACGTGGACCACGGCGGGAGGCGCCGCCAGCGTGCACTCGTGGCCGCGGCGCTGCAGCTCGAGGGCGATGGGCACGAGGGGGAAGACGTCGCCACCCGAGCCGGGAGCTGCCAGCACCACGCGGCTCACGACGGCCCCAGGCGCACAGGGAGCGACCGCAGCGACCGGACGGCCACGAAGGGCGACCACTCGGGCACGCCGTCGAGCGCGATGGCGGGGTGCCGCTCGAACAGGGTCCGGAGGCCGATGGTCGTCTCCGCCGTGGCCAGGCCCGCGCCGGGGCAGGTGTGGGGGCCGGCGCCGAAGGACAGGTTGCGGGGCCCGGCTCGACCGGGTTCGAAGCGATGTGGGTCGGCGTGAGCAGCGTCGTCCCGGTTGGCCGCTCCCATCACGGCCAGCACCTGCGACTCGGTCGGGAGGTCGGTGCTGCCGACGGCCATCGGGCGAACAGTGGTGCGCAGCACCATCTGGATTGGGCTCTCGAGACGGAGGGCCTCCTCCACCACCTCACCCCAGGTGCCCTTCGCTCGCACCTCGTCGAGGTCCCCAGGATGGGTGAGCAGCAGCAGGGCGGCCGACGCCAGCAGGGACGCGGTGGTCTCCTGGCTGGCGGCGATGACGAGCAGGGTGAGGGACGAGACCTCGTCCCGCTCGATCTCGCCTGCATCGACTGCGCCCAGCAGGTCGCTCACCAGGTCGTCGCCCGGTGCCCCAGCACGGCGGGCGACGAGCTCGTCCACGTAGGTGCCGAGGGCAGAGAGGTCCGCGGCCACCTGCTCCGACGTCGGACGGTCGAGGAAGGGCTCGAGGGCCAGGCCCACCGACGTCGACCATCGCCCCACCGCCTCGTGGTCATCCTCCGGGATGCCGACCAGGGCGGCCGCCACACGCTGGGAGATGGCTCGGGCGAACGATGGCACCAGGTCCACCGTCGGCCCCACCGGGAGCCCGTCGACCACCTCGGCCACCAGCACGCCCACGCGGGGCTCCACGCTGTTCGCCACCCGGCTGGCGATGGCCGGGCCGAGGGTTCGACGGAGGCGGGTGTGCGCAGGCGGATCGGCGAAGATCAGCCAGGGGCGCATCAGCTCGTCGGCCCTGGCGCTGCCGTGCCCGTGGCGACGGCGCCCGAAGAGGGCTCGTTTGGGGTCCTCCCCCGGTTGACCGATCCCACCGCCGCTGCTGACGTCCGACGACGTGAGCAGGGTCCGGACGTGGTCCCGCTGCGTGGCCACCCAGAGGCCCGTTGGGCTGTGGTGGAGCTCCGGGTCGGCCCGGACCGCGTCGTACACGTCGTAGGGGTGACGCCGGAGCCGGCTCGAGAAGAACGGGGTTCTGGGCATCAGGCGTCCTCGAGCAGCGGGAGGACGTCGCGCAGCACAGCCTGGGTGACGCCGAAGCGACGCGCCATGGCCCCGAGGCCACCGGGGATGCCGTCGGTCGAGATGGCCACCACCAGGCCGAGGCGGGGGTCGGCGAAGACGAGCGTGGAGCTGGCGAGCCCTGCGTGGCTGAAGGTGTCCTCCGATGCCTTGGGGTGCACGGCCCGTCGGTCGACGGTGATGCCCAGCCCCCACGAGAAGTCGGTGCCGGTGGCTTCGTCGAGGAGACCCACCCGCCACGGGGTGACCAAGGCGCGGGCTGTCTCGGGCCGGAGGAGCCCGGGCCCGGCGCCGGTGCACTCGTCGAGGAGCAGCCGGAAGACGGCCGCCAGGTCGGCGGTGGTGCCCCGACCACCGAGCCCGGGCCAGCCGCGGCTGCACCAGGGTCGTTGGTCGAGCAGGTAGGGGGTGTCCTCGGGGCCGACGTGGTGGAGGTGCGCCAGCCGCGGCTCGAGCTCGTCGTAGGCCTCGCCCGAGAGCGTGATGGACGCCCCGGCTGTTCCCGCGGCGGCCAAGACGGTGTCCTCCAACCACTCCCCGGCCGGTCGGCCGGCGAGGCGCCCGGCGATCTCCCCAAGGATCAGCCAGCTGGTCCACACGCTGTAGGCGGCTCGGCGCCCGTGGTCCCAACCCGGTTGCAGGGGCGCCCCGGCCAGGAGGTCGTGCAACGCCTCGTCCCAGGTCTGGTGGGCGGCTCGGGCGCCCGGCTCACCCTCCCAGCCCACGGTGTGGGTGAGGAGGTGGACGGGGGTGATGGCCGCCCAGGCGCTGGGGGCCTCGGGCAGCCAGGTGGTGACGGGGGCCCAGAGGTCGAGGTCGCCCCGGTCGCACAGCACGCCGAGCCCCATGGCGAGGATCGGCTTGGTGGCGCAGGTCCAGGCGAAGATGGTGTCGGCGTCGACAGCCCGGCCGTTGCGGGTGGCCCCGACACCGCACGACCACTGCCGATCGCCCTGCGCGACGTGCACATGGGCCGCCCGGTGGAGCCCACGGTCGACCCCGGCCTGCAGAGCGGCTCGGGTGCGGGGCAGGCAGCGCCCATCGGCCGCCTCGACGTGCTGCACGGGCGAACCCTACAGGCGGCCTGTGGTCGGGCTGGGAGGCTGCGTGGGCCAGAATGCGGCGTGCCCACCCCCACCCTCGACGACATACGCGCCTCGCTCACCACCATGTTCCCGAGCGCCGAGATCGACCTCGACGTGCCGATGGGCGACCTCGACATCGATTCGATGGACCTGCTCGAGTGGCTCTACACCCTGGTGGAGGAGCACGGCCTGGAGATCGACGAAGAGGCCCTGCAGGCCGTCGACGACGAGATGACGATCCGGGAGCTCTACGCCTCGGTCTTCTCCGCCTGAGGCGAGGTCCCCTCGGGGCGGGCGGCCCGGAAGACCACCTGGGCGTCGACCTGCAGGGCGCCGGTCTCGCGCAGCGACCGGACGAGGTGGCGCTGGATCTTGCCGCTGGGGGTGCGGGGGAGCGACCCCGGCTCCACCACCAGCACCTCCGTGGGGCCTCGGCCCTGGCGGGCCATGATCTGCTCCCGCACGGACCGGCCCAGCGTCTCGGCGGCGGCGCGAGCGCGGCCCCCCACCCGGCGCTCCACCACCACCACGTAGGACGTGGCGGTGGCCTGTACGGCGGCGGCGCACTCGGGTCGAGCCCCCTCCGCGTCGGCGGCCGCCCGCTCGATCTCGATGGCCGAGACCTTGGTCCCGGCGATGAACAGCAGGTCGTCCACCCGGCCCTGGACGTGGACGGCCCCGTCGATCACGGCGCCGAGGTCTCGGGTCTCGAACCAGTCGGATGAGCGGTCGGCGTCGCCCAGGTAGCCACGGAACAGCGACGGCCCGCGCACGGCGAAGGTGCCCTGCTCCGGATCGACGCGCACCTCCATGCCGTCGAGCGGGGGCCCGCAGGCCACCTGCTCGGTCCCGTCGACGGTCGCCGTCGTCCAAGGGGTCCCGGGCGGGTGGAGGCTCACGGCCAGCACCGCCTCGGCCATCCCGTAGGCCGGGCAGAGAGACGTTGGGTCGAGCCCGTAGGGCGGCGCCCGCCTCGGCGAAGCCCCGAAGGGTCTCCGCCCGGATCGGCTCCGCCCCCACGATGCAGGCGCGCAGGGCGCTCAGGTCGAGCGGCTTCCCCGGGGAGAGGCGTCGAGCCACCATCTCGTAGGCGAAGGTGGGAGCGGTGGTGACCGCGGCGCGGTGGTCCGAGCAGGCCCGCATCCAGATGGCTGGGTTCTTGGCGAACGACTCGGTGGGAATGAGGATCATCTCCCCGCCCGTGCCGAAGGCGGGGCCGAAGGCGGCCCACGGCACCAGGCACATGCCGATGAGGCCCATGTCGTGGGACAGCGGGAGCCACGAGCACGAACGCGCCGGGCTCTCGGATGTCCAGGCGGCCCAGGATGCCCCGCACGTTGGCGGCGATGGCGGCCTGATCGAGCACGACGCCCTTGGGGGACCCTGTCGTGCCGGACGAGAACTGCACCAGGTCGCCGCCACCCACCCGCTCGGAGAACCTCGGGCCGTCGAGGGCCGCCTCGAAGGAGGCCACCGGGACGGTCAGCCCGGCCAGGTCCGGGTGTGCTGGGTCCCCGGTCAGCAGGACGGTGGCCTGGGCCGCGCCGCAGCAGCCCTCCACCTGCGCCCGGTAGTCCTCCGCCGACTGCCCGCGGGCGCGGGCCGGGATCGACACCAGCCGTCCGCCGGCCCGCCACGTCCCGAGGAGGCACGACAGGCTCGGGTGGCTGGCCGTCAAGGTGGCCGCCACCACCGGCTGCTCGCCGTGGTGGCGGCGGATCCAGCCCGCCGCCGTCTCGGACGACGCCCACACCTGCTCCAGTGGCATGGCGGGGGCTTCGGAGTGGTCGAGGAACCGGACGCGGCTGCCGGGGTGGGTGCCGTCGGCGAGCAGGTCCAGCAGATCGGTGGTGGGATCCATCAGGGACGTACCTCGGGGTGCGTGATCAGGCCGTGGTGGCGCCACCCTGCCGACAACCGGACGGGGTCGACGCTGAGCAGGGTGGCCAGGGGGCCGGTGACGGCGTCGAGGAGGTCGGCGCCAGGTCGCTCGCTGGGGCGACCGGCGGCGGTCGCTGCGCACAAGCGGAGGGCCACCCCGTTGGCGCCGTGCTGGTCGAGCAGCTGGCGGGCCGGCGCGAGGATGGCCTCGGCCTCGGCGACCACCGACGCCTCGGTCACCAGCTGCCGACCTGGCCCTGGCCGACGATCGCCGAGCGGGCGCCTTGAGGCGTGGACGATGGCGATGCGCACGGGCACCACCCGGCTGGCGCTGGGATCGTCTTCGACGGTGACCATGAATCCCTGGGCGCTCAGGAGGGCCCGGATGGCGCCGAGCCGGCCGTCGACGTCGTTCACCTCGATGGCCAGGCGCTCGATGCGCGGCCAGTCCTCGTCGGCGATCCCGTGGAGGATCTCCAGCTCGCTGCCCTCCACGTCGACCTTCAGGAGGTCGATGCGGTCGAGCTGCTCGCGTCGGAAGACGTCCGAGAGGGTGGCGATCTCCACCTCGTGTGGTGTCTCCTTCACCTGCTCGTTGATCCAGGCCTTCGCCTGCCCGAGGTCAAGGTCGGTTCCCTTGGCTGCCGACGGGAGCAGGAACCGGATGCCCAGGGCCAGCCGCCTGCAGATGTCGGCCCGCTCGGCCTGGTGGCGGCTGGAGAGCGCGGAGAAGAACGGGGCGAAGCGGAAGGTGGCGGTCCCCGGCTCCGGGCCCAGCCCCACCTGCTGGATCGCCACCTGGTCGCCGAGGCCGTGCAGGGCGACGTTGGCGCGGAGCACGTCGGCGACAGGCGGCATGGGTTCCACGCAGACCACCCGAGTGGACGGCGAGCGAGACGCAGCCGTGAGCGCGAACAGGCCGATGTTGGCTCCGGCGTCGACGATCACGGCGTCGTCGCGGTCGAGGTCGCCCAGCCGGTAGGTGTCGCAGTCGTCCTGCTCCCACACCATGTAGGCGAGCTCGTGGCCGTTGATGCCCGCCACGGCCGACCCGTCGGGGAGCGACCAGAGGGGGAGATCCGCGGCGCAGGCCTCCAGGTGGCGGTAGAGGGGCGTGGAGGTCGGGGAGGCCACCAGGTCGTAGCGATCACCCACCACCCGCGCGATCGAGCAGGCCGGGGAGCCGCCGCACCTCGTCGTCCAGAGCTCGCGTGTCGATCGGCGCACGGTACCCGCCCGTGCGGCCGCTGCTGGTCGGTCTGCTAGCACGTGGCGATGGACAGCACCCCCGCACCCGACGGTCTGGCC
Organism: uncultured Microthrixaceae bacterium; assembly: GCA_963795165.1. GTDB lineage: Bacteria > Actinomycetota > Acidimicrobiia > Acidimicrobiales > VFJN01 > VFJN01. Next base: position 3,013,974 of record CAWCGT010000001.1, read on the forward strand.
AGGGACGAGGCTGGACTCGCCACCTGGCTGCGCGAGCGCCTCGCCGTGCTGCTCGACCTCGAGCCGCTGGAGATCGACGCCGACGCCTCGATGGAGGACTACGGCCTGGCCTCGTCCGATGCCGTGCTGCTCGTCGACGAGCTCTCGGTGGTCATGGGCCAGCCCGTGTCCCCGGTGGTCTTCTGGGAGCACACCACGGTCGCTGACTTGGCCGCGTTCTTGGCTGCCGTCGCCCGCGGCGAGGCCGAGCTGCCCGAGGACCTGCTCGACATCGAGCTCGACCTGGGCTTCGATCTCGGATGACCACCGAGCCCGGTACAGTCGCCGCCTTGCCTGAGCCCCGCCCCACCGACGCCACCCCGGCGATCGTCGAGCTCGACGGTTGGTCGCTCGAAGCCTTCAGTCCAGATGAGGCGGAGCTCCTGGTGGATCTCCTCGGCCAACGTGGCCATCGCTACCTGCTCGACCTCCCCGCCGATGCCGAGGTGCTCAAGCTCGTGCTCGAAGAGGTCGGGAAGCAGGCCTGGGCGCTCCCAGCCGCGATGGTGTCGGACGGGGCGTTGGCGGGGTTTGCCACCACGGCCCTTCCCAACCTCCGTGCCCTCCACGCCAGCGTGACCGCCCTCTTCGTGGATCCGGCGTCGGCGCGGTTGCCCCTCGCCATGTACCTGCGCCAGCTGTTCTGGAGCTTCCCGCTGCATCGGGTGCACACACAGGTTCCTTCGCTCGACCTCACCCGGGAGTACGTCGATCTCCTTGAGTCGGTCGGCTTCACGGTGGAGGGACGCCTGGTCGATCACTCCGTGATCGGGGGCCAGACCTTCGACACCGTCGCCCTCGGGTTGCTGCGGGGCGACTTCGAAGCCTGGTGCGCGGAGCACGAGCCGCGCCTGGCGCTGCGGTGACCGAGGTCCCGCCGCCGCCCGGCGGCTCGCCCGCCATCATCGGCACCACCGTCGTGCTCGAACCCATTGCTGCCGTGCATGCTGACGCCCTCCGATCGCTCGACTGGTTGCGGTCCCTCCACCCGGTGATGGCGGGACCGCTGGCTGGCCCTCGGGCGCCCGGTGCCGACGGCTATGTGGTGCGCGCGGTTCGCACAGGTGAGCTGGTCGGTGTGCTCGATGCCCGCCCCCTTCCCGGCTACCAGGGCGTGACCAACGTGAGCATCTTCACCGACGGCGATCGGGCGGGCTCCGGCCTCGCCCTGGAGGCTTACGGCCGCCTGGTGCTGCACTTGTTCCAGACCGGCACGCGCATCGTGCACCACGAGGTCCTGGAGATGAACCGACCCATCCAGCGCGCCCTCCGGGGCATGGGCCTCGAACCCACGGCCCGGCTGCGCTCGCACGCCTACGTGGCTGGGCGGTTCTGGGACGTGCTGGTGTTTTCGCTGGATCGCCCGACTGCCGAGTCGATCTTGGGCCGGGTGTTCGCTCGACGGAGCCGGGGCACGGCAACGGGGCCAGAGCGCACAATCCCGGCAAGGACCGACCGGCGGTGATACGTTGCCGCCGCTACGACCCAACAAGTGACGGCGGATGCCGGGAGGTACTGAGATGACGGACGTGCAGGACACCGCGGGGGGCTCCGAGGAGCTCGAGATCGCACAGCAGCCGCGGAGCCGGCGTCAGCTCCTCCGCTTGGCCGGGGCGGCGGCCGTGGGCGGGGCCGGCATGGCCATCGTCGGTGCCAACCCGGCTGGAGCTGCCAACGGTGGCAACTTCATCCTCGGCCAGCAGAACACCGCGACGAACACCACGGCCCTCAACACGTCCGCCGGTACGGCGAGCCTGGCGGTCGGCCCCACCGGCGAGGGTGGCAACGCCATCCAGGCCATCAGCGATACCGGCATCGATGTCAAGATGAGCGGTACCGGGCGTCTCGGCATGGTGGCGTCGGTCAGCGGCAACGCGCAGCCCTCGTACAACCCCGGTCTGAACGACCTCGTGAAGTCCGACACCGGTGCCCTGTGGTCTGGCTTGGGTGGGATCTTCAGCTCGGATCCCACTTGGAAGCGGATCAACGCCGTGCGCGTCGACAACCCCAACGGCAACGGCACGGCCTTCGCGCCGTTCCGGTTCGCTCGACACCCGCAACGTCGGACCGAGCGGCACCAAGCTCAACGTCGGCCGACCGCCACCTACGACGTGCGCGGCCATGCCAACATCCCCGACGACGCCATCGCCATCTTCGGCAACCTCACGGTCACCGGGCCCAACTTCGCCGGCTGGCTCAACCTCTGGCCGGCCGGCGTGACCGAGCCGGTCGTGTCGGCGATCAACTTCACATCCGGATCAGACCGTGGCCAACTTCTTCTTCGTCGGTCTCGGCACCGCGGGCGGCAACGCCGGCAAGATCAGCGTCGGTCCCCGCAAGAGTGGTGCCCAGACGGGTTCCACCCACGTCATCATCGACATCACGGCCTACGTCCAGTAGCGCCTGATCTGCACTGCGACGCGACCGGGGCTTCGGCCCCGGTCGTTGCGCGCTCGGACCCATGTGCGAGGAGCCGCAGCGGGTCAGGCCACCGCGGCGGCACCCGGTGGGTCGCTGGTGCGGCGCCGGCCGTTCGGGTCGGTGACCTCAACCGTGCCGGTGGGGTCGAGGCGGATGTGCCAGCCACGTAGGTGCACCACGTGGTGGTGCTTCGAGCACAAGAGCACGAGGTTCGAGAGGCAGGTGGGTCCGCCGTCTTCCCAGTGCAGGATGTGGTGGCCTTCGCTCCACTCGGCGGGTCGGTCGCAGCCCGGGAACCGGCAGCCCCAGTCGCGCACCACCAGCGAGGTGTACACGGCCGGGGGGATGGTGCGGACGGCCCGCCCGTAGTCGAGGATCGACGAGGCGCCCGTCGGTGATGACTCGGTGCAGGTTGGCGTCGCAGGCGATCTTGCGGATGGTGGACCCCGGCAGCGGAACCCCAGCGAGGGTGCGGCCCGGCTTCCCGTCGCGAAGGGCCGGCTCCTCGACGACCACGTTGAGGTGGGGGCGGTGGCGGCCACCCAGCTTCTGGTGCTGGTGGTCGAGGAAGAACCGGCACACGTCCGCCAGGGCCTGGCCCTGCCGGGTGCCGAGGGGGATGTCGAGATCGGACGAACCGGCGAGCCGCAGGGCCGTGCCGAGGACCTCGGTGTGCTCGGCGTCGAAGGTGCCCTTGAGGTAGCCGCGACCATCGAGGGTGGTGACCAGCATCGCCTGGGCAGGCGGCTCCTCGGGCGGGGGCGGCTCGGTGAGCACCGCATCGGCCTTGGAGGCCCAGTCGCGCATGGCCCGGTTGGTGTCGATCACGTCGAGGGGCTCGAGCAGGGGGATGATGGCCGCCTCGTGCTCGGCCCACAGCGGGGCTCGGCGGTCGGTGACGCACGCCACGATCACCTCGACCTGCCCGTCGCTCAGCGCACCCTCCACCCAGGCAGACGTCGGTGGCCGGTAGCGAGCGGAGCCGCCGGGCCGTGCGGAGCACGCGGGCTGCCGTCTGGTTGCTCCAGCCCAGCCGGGTGCGACACCACGCGGTCATCGATGCCGACCCGTCGAGGGCCCAGTCGCCGGACGTCTCGAGGGCGCCGAGGGCCGTGGTGAGCTTGGCGGTGAGAGCCGAATGGGACTGGGCGACCTCGGCCACGGCGTCGATCTGCGGGGCGATGACGAGGGTCTCGATCGAGTTGCGCAGGTCATCACCCATACGTCGAACGTACACCAGTTCGATGCCGATCGGAACCCCCGAAATGGGTTCTGACCAGGGTTTTCTCGCCTCATCTGCCCCACCAGCCCCACCAAAAACACGGGCAACACCGGCCACACGCGCCGGGGCGCTAGAGCTGGCTGGCGGGCACTGAGAAGGTGTCGCAACGGGCCACGTCGCCGCTGTCGAAGCCGGCTCGGAACCAGCGCTGGCGAGCCTCCGAGGATCCGTGGGTCCACGACTCCTGGTTCGGGTTGCCGAGGGCGTCGTCTCCGACGGCCGACGCGGCGGCTAGCCCCTCGTCGATGTCGCCCGGCTCGATGAGCCCCCGGTCTTGGGCCGAGGACCCCCACACGCCCGCGTAGCAGTCGGCCTGCAGCTCCATCCGGACGGAGAGGTCGTTGGCGGCGTCAGGGTCGCGCTGCTGCTCCTCGCGCACGGCGGCGTTGGTGCCGTCGAGGTTCTGGACGTGATGGCCGATCTCGTGGGCCAGCACGTAGACGCGGGCGAAGTCGCCTGGGGCCCCGAACCGGCGGGCGAGCTCCTTGAAGAAGGCCAGGTCGATGTAGGCCTTCTGATCGGCGGGGCAGTAGAAGGGCCCCACCGACGAGGGCGCGTTGCCGCAGCCGTCGGTGCTGACCCCGTCGGTGAACAGCACCAGCCGGGCGTCCTGGTAGTCGGGCCCGAGAGCCTCGCCGGTGGCCCAGAACGCCTGGATGTCGTCGAGCGCGTCGGACATCTCCTGCACCAGCGGCTCGTCGGCCGGGTCGACCGTCCCGGGAGACCCGCCGCCGGCCTGGATCTGCCCGAAGATGTCGGTGATGTCGACGCCAGTGCCACCGTCTCCCCCGCCGAGCAGGGACATCACGACCACCACGATGAGCCCCACCACCCCACCGCCGGCGGCGACCCCTCTGCCTCCGATGCCGCGGCGGTCCTCCAGGTTTCGGCTGAGACCGCCACCGCGGTTCCGGAACTTGACCACGGAGGCAGCGTAGGTTGCGACGGTGAGCATGAAGGACCGCACGTCGTGGACCAACTGGGCCGGCAACCAGTCCTGCGCCCCGACCGCCATCCGCCGTCCCACCTCCGAGGCCGAGCTGGTGGCGATCGTGCAGGGCGCAGCCGCCGCCGGCCAGCGGGTGAAGTGCGTGGGGGCTGGCCACAGCTTCACGCCGATCGCCTGCACCGACGGGGTGCTCGTCGACCTGTCCGGCTACGGCCGCCTTCTCGAGCACGACCCGGTGGCTCGCACCGTCACAGTGGAGGCCGGGATCACCCTCAGCGCGCTGTCCGACGAGCTCGATCGGCGGGGGTTGGCGCTCGAGAACATGGGCGACATCGCCTACCAGTCGATCGCCGGGGCCACGGCGACCGCCACCCATGGCACCGGGTGGGAGTTCCGCAACATCTCCAGCCGGATCGTCGGCCTGCGCCTCATCGACGGCGACGGACAGATCGTGGTGGCCACCGCGGAGGAGAACCCCGAGGTGCTGGCCGCCGCCCGAGTGGGGGTCGGGGCCTTGGGCATCGTGTCCACCGTGACGATCGAGGCTGTTCCGGCCTTCCGCCTCCACGCCATCGAGGAGCCGCTGCGGATCGATGAGATCCTGGAGGACTTCGATGGCTACATGGCGGCCACCGACCACGTCGAGTTCTACTGGGTGCCTCACACCGCCTGGGCTCTGACCAAGCGGAACCGGCGCACCGACGAGCCGGCCCAGCCCCGCGGCCGGGTCAAGGAGCTGGTCGACGACGTGCTGCTCCCGAACGTCGCCTTTGGGGCGCTGTGCCGGATCGGTCGGGCCAAGCCGTCGTGGATCCCGCGCATGGCGAAGGTGCTGCCGTCCACCGGGCGGGTCGAGTACACGGACCGGAGCGACCGGGTGTTCACAAGCCCCCGCAAGGTGCGGTTCTACGAGATGGAGTACGCCATCCCTCGCGAGGCCGTCCCCGAGGCGCTGCACCGCGTCCGTCGACTGGTCGACGAGGCCGGGATCCAGCTGAGCTTCCCGGTGGAGGTGCGGGTGGTGGCGCCCGACGACATCCCCCTGTCGACCGCAGAGGGCCGGGCCACCGGGTACATCGCAGTCCACGTCTACAAGGGCACGCCGTACGACGCCTACTTCCAAGGCGTGGAGCGGATCATGGACGGCTACGGGGGCCGCCCCCACTGGGGGAAGATGCACTTCCAGCGTCACGAGGTGCTCGCCGAGCGCTACCCGCGCTGGGACGAGTTCCAGGCGGTGCGTCGCCGTCTCGACGCCGAGGGCCGGTTCTCGAACCAGTACCTCGAGCGCGTGCTCGGCCCCGTCACCGCGTGACGTAAGGCCCCCGCCCCTTTCCGTAGCGCTATTGGGCTCCTGCGCGGCTGAATACCACTCTCTGTGGTGGTCACTTCACGCTCCGCCATTTGGGCGAATGATCACGTTCCGTGGTGGCGCTCACACGGTCCGTCGTATGCTCTGACCTGGGGAAATGTCGGTTGTCACAGCCGCTCCGTCGTCGTATTGTCACCCGCAGTGAGTCGCTGATCTCGGCGAAAGGATCATGGTGGATTACCGCCAAGGTCACTCGTCGTGGTCAACAAATACAAGCAGCGGGACTTGATCTTGGAGGATCTTGAAATGAAGAAGACCGGCGTTGAGTGGGGTGGCCGAGGAGTCGAGTGGGGCGGCCGTGGTGACGAGTCTCCGGGGCGTCGGCCTCCGTGGCACGAGCCTGCGTGGCGTCGGCCTCCGGGGCAACAGCCTCCGCTAGTCCATCCAGCTGACAGACCCAGTTCTTACGAACGACCCTGGCGAAAGCCGGGTCGTTTGTTCTTGTCCGGCTTGACGCCGGAGTGGGCTGCGGTTCCCTTCACTCCGGTGATGGCGTCAGGGAACTCAGTGGACGGCAGGTGGATGGGCAGCGCTGAGCGACGCCGAGCGCCGCTGCGGTCTGCTCGCTGCTGCTGTCCATCGCTCGCCGGCTTGTCGGCGCGGGCTTCGCTCTGTCAGTCTCTGGAGCGACGGTCCGCTCCGCGGAGCTCCGATTGACTCCCGTTGCTGGGTGCTTCATCGCTGCGTTCGCGGTGACTGAGGTGGTTTCCTGCACGCTCGAGTCACGGGACGAGGCTCACGCCATCACGTTCTCGGAGATGCCGTTCGTCGCGGCGCTTCTGCTTGCGGCCCCCGCGGACGCTCCTCGTCGGCGCGGCTGGTCGGCGGAGTCGTCGTGCTGGCTCTGTTCGGCGGCAGTCCTGCACAAGCTGGCGTTCAATCTGGCGCTCTTCGCGGCCGAGGTGGGCACCGCGGTGCTCGTTCTCGACTCGATCGGTGGCACGAGGTCCCCCGTCGAGTCCGGCTGGTGGCCGGGCGTCTTCGCCGCCCTCCTGGCGGCGCAACTGCTCGACTTCGCTGCAGTCACTGTCGGCGATCACGATCTACAGCGGGCGACCGTCCGGTGAGCTCGTCCACCAGGTGTCCGTGTTCGGGACCCTCACCGCGATGGCGAACACAGCCATCGGGCTTGCCGCTCGTGGCGTCCATCTGGGACAAGTCCTACAGCGGGTCTGCTCATCCTGGCGTCATTGCCGTCGTCCTGTTCCTCGCTGTACCGCGCGTACACGCGGCTCAGTGAGCGCCACAAGAACTTGTCGACGTTGCACGACTTCACTCGGTCGCTCGGGGGGTCGGACCTGGAGGAGCTGGAGCGGAACGTGCTCGTCGGAGCGAGGGAGATCCTGCGCGGGGAGCACGGCGCCCTCCTGCTGCCGCCCGTGCGTGAGGGTGTGCCAGCGGCCCGGGTCAGGACCCGCGGGGACCACATCGAGCGCAACGACATCTCGCCGACGGAGCTGGCGGCCGACCTCTCCCTGCTCCTGCCCAACAACGAGGCCCGGCTGTTCGAGGCCGGCCAGCCGCTCCCAGGGTGGCTCGGCGAGGTCGGCGTGAAGGACGCCGCCATCGTCGCCGCTCGTCGGTCGACGGCGTCACCGTGGGGGCCATGGTGGTGGCCAACCGCCTGACTGAGGTCAGCTCCTTCGTGGAGGACGACCTCCGCCTGTTCGAGACGCTGGCCAACCACGCCAACGTCGCCCTCGCCAACGGCCGGCTGGTGGCCACCCTCCAGCACGACGCCCGCGAGAAGGCGTACCAGGCGCTCCACGACCCGGTCACCGGGCTGCCCAACCGGCAGATGCTCCAGGAGCGGCTGGTCGCAGCCATCGCCGAGTCGCGGGAGGCCGAACGACGGCGTAGCTCTCCTGTTCGTCGACCTGGTGACCTTCAAGGAGGTCAACGACACCCTCGGGCATCGCCACCGGCTGACCGGCTGCTCGTGGAGGTGCGAGATCGGATCCTCGCGCTGCTGCCGGCCGAGGCGCAGCTCGGCCCGGTTCACCGGCGACCAGTTCGCGGTGCTGGTGACCGGGGTGGTGCGAGGCGGACACGGTCATGCAGCTGGCCGAGCGGATCGTGGCCGGGTTCGACACGCCCTTCACGGCCGGCGACGTCTCTCTGGTCCTCGGCGCCGACATCGGTGTCGCCCTCTACCCGGAGCACGCCGCCACCGCCGAGCTCCTGCTCCAGCGGGCCGATGCCGCCACCTACCGCGCTCGCCAGGAGGGCTCGGGCATCGAGGTCTACGCGGCCGAGACCGATCCCTACGCTCCCCGTCGCCTGGCCCTCGCCGCCGATCTGCGGGAAGCGCTCGAGCGCGACGAGGTCGACGTCTACGTCCAGCCCAAGCTGTCGCTGGTCGACGGGACCGTCGTCGGCGCCGAGGCGCTCGTTCGCTGGACACATCCACGGCATCGGCCCGCTGACCCCCGACCAGTTCATCCCGGCGGCCGAGCACACCGGGGTGATCCGCCAGCTCACCACCTACGTGGTGCGCGGGGCGCTCGGCCCAGTGCCGCGACGTGGCGGGAGGCCGGGCTCGACCTCAACATCTCGGTGAACCTCTCCGGCCGGAACCTGTTCGACTCCCACCTGGTCGAGGACATCGGTGAGGCCATCGCGGAGGCGGGAGTGCCGGCCTCCGTCCTCACCTTGGAGCTCACGGAGTCGACGGTGATGGGCGAGTCACAGCCGCTCGATGGCGGTGCTGGAGGGCCTGCAGCGAGCTCGGGGTCCGCCTGTCGGTGGACGACTTCGGCACCGGGTACTCGTCGCTGACGCACCTTCGCCGGCTCCCGGTGACCGAGCTCAAGATCGACAAGTCGTTCGTGATGACGATGACGGTGAACGACCAGGACGCCGTCATCGTGCGCACGCTGGTCGACCTCGGGCGGAGCCTGGGGCTGCGCACCGTGGCGGAGGGCGTGGAGAGCCCCGATGCGGCCCAGATGCTCCGGGACTACGGCTGCGACGAGGCGCAGGGCTACCTCTTCAGCCGCCCGCTCCCCGCCGAGCCAGTTCACCGCGTGGCTGGCCCGTCAGCCGGTGCGCCGCATCGACCACGGCGACGAGGTCATCCCCTTCGACCGGGAGGCCCGGCGCACGGCGTCGGGCGACGACTCCGCCACCTAGCGTCAGACCAGCGGCCAGGGGTAGCGTCGGCCGGTCTCGTCGATCGGGAAGTGGCCCGCCCGCACCAGGGCCCGAGCCCGGGCTCGCACGGCGTCCCGCTCGAAGGGGTCGAGCAGGCTCGGCGAGGGGCTCCGGCAGGTCGGCCTCCGCCAGCGCGGTCGACGGCGGCCAGCAGGTCATCGGGCACGGGCTCGCCGCCGAACTCCCAGATCACCGTGCGCAGCTTGAACTCGTGGTGGAACATCAGGCCGTGGTCGATCCCCTGGATGCGGCCGTCGAGCGCCGAGCAGGCAGTGACCGCTCTTGCGGTCGGTGTTGTTGCCCACGAGGTCGAACGCGCACATGGCCCGCAGCTGGGCGTGGTTGGCCTCGTCCTCGTAGAGCGTGAAGTAGTGCTGTTCGAAGTCGGCATCGACGAAGCGCTGCAGCGATCCCACCCCGAGCGGTCCGTCGCGCAGGATCGTGAGCGGCACCAGGTCCCAGCCGAGCGCCTCCGACAGCTCGTAGGCCGCCACCTCTCGGTGGTCGAGCCCCGACGGGAAGTCCCACAGCGGGCGCTCGCCCCGGCGGGGCTTGTAGATGGCACGGACGCACGTCGTCGCCGCAGCGTCACCTCGCCGAGGTAGGTGGCGTTCGAGCTCCAGGGCATGCGGCCCAGCACCTCCACCTCGCCATGCTGCAGGATGTTGGCGACCGTGACGTCGTCCATCGTCGGCCGCTCAGTTCATCCGGGGGCAGGCGTGGCCCTCGGGGTCGACCGGCAGACCGCAGAAGCGGCACGGCGGCCGACCCGCCGCCACCAGCTGCTGGGCGTGGCGCGACGAACGCCGACACCTGCGCCCGGTTGAGGCGCGACCTTGACCGACGCCGCCCTCCTCGGCGTCCTCCTCCACGCAGCTCCTCGAGCACCACCACGATCCGGTCGCCGGGCTCGTCGTAGGCCACCCCGATCGGGCCGACCGTCCAGAGCTCCTGGATCGGCTCCGCCAGCTCGAGGTCGCTGGTGGCCACGCCGTACGGGGCGGGCTCGAGGTCGTCGAGGAGCCCGGCGAAGTACTCGGCCAGCGCCGCCACCTGCTGCTTCTCGCAGCGCACCGTGACCACCAGGTCGCCGTCGCGGGCCTGCAGGTAGAAGACCCGCTGGCCGGGCGGGCCGACGGTGCCCGTGGTGAACACGTCGGGGCGCGGGCAGGTCGAAGCGAGCTCACGACGGGGCGAGGGCCGAGAGGTCGCCGGTGGAGTTGACGGCGAGCACCACGGGACCGTCGACGCCGTAGAGCACGGCGGAGACCGAGCACGGGGACACGACGATGCGCTGGAACAGGTCGAGGTGGGTGCCCATGGCGTGGGCGACGGCCGCCTTGATCGGGTCGGCGTGGGACACGGCGACGACCGTCTCGCCGGGGTGGGCGGCGCGGAGGTCGGTCGACGGCGCCGCAGATCCGGGTCTGCATCTCGGTGAAGGACTCGCCGCCCGGGAACCGGAAGCCGCTGGGGTTGCGCTGCACGGTGCGCCACTCCGGGAGCTTGTAGAGCTTCTTGAGCTCGGCGCCGGTCCACTCGCCGAAGTCGGCCTCGAGCAGGCCCTGGTTGCGTCCGCACCCGGAGCCCGAGGCCTTGGCGATCGGCGCGGCCGTCTCCTGGGTGCGCTCCAGCGGGGAGGCGTAGACCGCCGCCACCTTGCGCTTGTCGGTCTGCAGCGAGGCGATGCGCTGCGGCCACCGCCTCGGCCTGGGCTCGGCCCTTGTCGGCGAGGTGCAGGCCCCGGCGCCCGGCCCGGGAGGACCTTGCCGGTGGTGGGCGTCTGCCCGTGGCGCACGAGCAGCACGAGGGTGGGCGGCGGGGCGGTGGTCGCACGGGCCATGGTCGGGCGCCAACCTATCGTTGCCCGTCGTGGATCCGGCCCGTGTGCGAGCGCTCGAGCAGGTGCAGGCGGAGGTCGTCGGCTGCGCGGCCTGCCCCCGGCTGGTGGCCTGGCGCGAGCAGGTGGCCGACGGAGAAGCGGGCCGCCGTTCCGCGACGAGGACGTACTGGGGTCGACCGGTGCCCGGCGTTCGGCGATCCCGGCCGCCCGGGTGGTCATCGTCGGCCTGGCCCCCGCCGCCCACGGCGCCAACCGCACCGGCCGCATGTTCACCGGCGACCGCTCGGGCGACTTCCTCTACGCCGCCCTGCACCGCACCGGCTTCGCCAACCAGCCCGACCAGCGTCCATCGCGACGACGGCCTCGCGCTCACGGGCGCGTGGATCACCGCGCCCGTGCGGTGCGCGCCGCCGGCCAACAAGCCCGACCCCGCCGAGCGCGACACCTGCCGTCCGTTCCTCGAGCGCGAGCTGGCCCTGCTCGACGGTGCGGGTGCTCGTGCCGCTCGGCGGCTTCGCCTACGACGGGCCTCTGCCGCCTCCTCGGCGTGCGGCCCCGTCCCCGCGTTCGGCCACGGGGTCGAGGTGCGACGCTGGCGGACGGCCGCTGGATCGCTCGGCAGCTACCACGTCAGCCAGCAGAACACCTTCACCGGGCAAGCTCACCGAGCCCATGCTCGACGCCGTCTTCCTCCGCGCTCGCACCCTCGCCGCCCTCTGAAACCCCCCGCCGATCGAGGTTGGGGGCATCGGCGGTCGCAGGGCGGTTGCTGGTGCCCCGAACCGGCTCTTGGCGGGTCAGGTGAGCAGGGAGCGCAGCTCGCCGGCGGCGTAGAGGACGGCGGTGAGCCCGAGGAAGCTGGCGACGGTGACGCGGAGGCGGCGGTCGGTGGCGCGGATGGTGAGGGCGGCGCCGAGCCGGGCGCCGGGGACGACGCCGACGACCAGGGCGACCGCCACCCGCCCGTCGATGTGGTCGAGCAGGGCGTGGGTGATCGTGCCGGGTACGGCGAAGGCGCCGACGCACACGAGCGAGGTGGCGATGGCCGGTCTTCACCTCCATCCGGGCCAGCTGCACGAAGGCGGGCACCATGATCACGCCGCCGCCGATGCCGAGCAGCCCCGACAGGCAGCCCGCCACCGCACCGATGGCGGCGAACCGGCGTTCGAGGCGGACGGTTCGCCGGCGTTGGCACCCGTGGTGCCGGTGGGCGCTTCGGGGGCATCGGTCTCGGCCAGCGGCTCGTCGGGCGGCAGCGGGGCCGGGGCCCGTGCCCATGCGGTAGGACGACAGGCCGAGCAGCCCGGCGGTGGCCAGCTGGAGGAGGTGGCCGTCGCCGGGCACTCGCTCCACCAGCGAGCTGCCCACCACGGCTGCAGCCAGACCGAGCGGGACGGTGGCTCGCACGGCCGGCCAGCGGATCAGCCCCTCGCGGACGTACCGCACCGCGCCGGCGGTCGCCCCGGGGATGATCACGGGCAGGGCCGTCCCGATCACGATGAGCGGCTCCAGCCCGAGGAGCCGCATGCCGGGCTGGGAGATCACGCCCCCGCCCACGCCGAACAAGCCCGACAGGATCCCGGTGGCGACACCGAGCACGACCGTGAGCACATCGCGCAGCGGGCCCACGTCCATCGGAGGAGGTCTAGCCGACCCCGCTCCTGCGCCCGTCAGCCAGCGGGCACCTTCCGCGGGTTCTTGGGGAAGTCGACGGCGGTCTCGGGCCAGCGCTCGCGGCTCTTGGCCGACAGCTTGTGCATCAGGGCGATGGCGCCCGGGTCGTCGTCGCCCGGGCGGGCCTCGATGGAGCCGTCGGCGATCATGCGGCTGATGATCTCGCGGCCGAGGTCGGTGCGGACGATGGTGAGCGTCCAGTCGTTGTACTTGCCGATGCCGCCGGTGGAGATGTCGGCGTGCTCGGCGGCGAAGTCGGGGCAGTGGATGCAGCCCTCGCGGGTCCAGGCGTGGCACTCCTTGAGGTTGATCTCGTGGTAGCTGCCGTCGCGCATCCAGATCTGGAAGACGCCCTTGATGTTCATCTTCATCATCTCTTCCTTGGCCAGGCCGTACTTGGTCCAGAAGAGCTCCTCGAAGATGGAGTCGTCGAAGGTCTTCGAGCAGAGCAGCCCGATGTTGAAGACGATCGGCTTGCCGATCTTGCCGATCTTGCGGCTCCACATCACCGGCGGCACCGACGACTGGCAGCTCATGCCCACCAGGGCCAGCTTCGAGAACCCGCGCTCGAGCGCCTCGGGCAGGGCGAGCGTGTTGGCCGAGTAGGTGTAGCGGGAGCCGGCGCCGGCGAGGACCTCCTCCTTGGTGGTGGCCACGCCGGGCATCGCCTTCCAGCTGCTGGTGCCCGCCTCGGCCCGCCTCGAGGTAGGAGGTGAGCGCGGCGTCGATGTAGCCCTTGTCGAGCGCCCAGATCAGCAGGGCCGACACGAGCCCGCCGTCCTGGCCCATCTGGTGGACCATGTCGTCGCTGGCCCGGGTGAGCAGGATGTCCTGGTAGATGCCCGACGGCTCGTCGGGCTGGCGGACGCGGGCGAAGAGGTGCTCGTCGGCCTCGGGCTCCCAGGCGCGGAAGCGGGGGCAGGCCCGGGTGCAGGAGGTGCAGCCCTTCTGGCCGTGGATGCAGTCGTCGAGGCCGAGCTCCTCCTCGAGGTGGAACGGCTTGTAGGCGCCCGGGGCGTGCTCGTAGCCGATGACGTCGTGGGGGCAGGCGATCACGCAGCCGGCGCAGCCGGTGCAGAGCCCCGAGGTGATGACCTCGTCGTAGAGCTCCTTCCACTGCAGCTGCCAGCGCTCCTTCTTGCCCGCCGACAGCGCGTACGGGGCGGCCGAGGCGGCGTCCTCCACGGTGGTCATGCCCGCAGCGTAGGGCCGGGGCGACCGGTCGACGAGCGCCGTGAACCGCGGGGCGGTGCAGCCGCGACAGACTCGTGCGCGCCCAAACCGGACGCGATGGTGTCAGGCGGCTTCGGGCCGGGAGGGAACGACGATGGGGATGAACCTGAGACGATGGGTGGCAGCGGGCGCGGTGGCGGTGGTGGCCGGCGGGAGCGCCGTGGTGCTGACTGCCAGCGGAGCGTCGGGCGCCGCCCAGCCGCTGGCCCGGGCAGTGCTCCTCGACCAGAGCGGCCGTGAGGTGGGCACGGTGGTGATCAAGGGGCACGGGCGCCATGCCACCCAGGTGCAGGTGGCCCTGAACGCCCCCGGGGTGCCTGCACCTCGTGACTTCCACGGCTTCCACATCCACACCACCGGGGTGTGCAACCCCCAGCCAATGGGCTCGCCCACACCGGTGCCGTTCGGATCGGCGGGCGGCCACTGGAACCCTGCCGGGGTCCACCACGGCAGCCATGCCGGTGACCTCCCCAGCCTCCACATCAACGCCGACGGGACGGCGGCGAGCGGCTTCGACATCGATCGCTTCGACGTCGGCCAGCTCTTCGACGCGGACGGGTCGGCCGTGGTCCTCCACGCCGGGCGCGACAACTTCGCCAACATCCCCGCCACCTACGAGAGCGGCGGGGTCCCCGGCCCCAACGCCGCCACCAACGCGGCTGGCGACGCCGGCGGCCGCTACGCCTGTGGGGTGCTTCAGCCCGTCGGCAGCTGATGCTCGCCGCCCACCCCGTGGCCGCTGGCCGTGGGGTGGGCGGCTGCGTCACCATGACGGGATGGACCTGACCTACCCGCCCGAGGCCGAGGCGTTCCGCACCGAGATCCGGGCCTGGCTCGAGGAGAACCTGCCGGAGGGGTGGTTCGACGAGGGCTTCGAGCTGAGCGGCGAGGAACGGGCCCGCTTCAACGAGCGAGTGGGCGGCGCAAGCTCTACGCCGGCGGCTGGATCTGCGCCACCTGGCCCGAGGAGTACGGCGGCAAGGGCCTCTCGCTCATGCAGGGCGTGGTGCTGGCCGAGGAGTTCGCTCGGGCCAAGGCGCCGCTGCGGGCCGACTTCTTCGGCGACACCCTGGTGGGCCCCACCATCCTCCAGTGGGGGACCGAGGAGCAGAAGCAGGAGTTCCTGCCCCAGATCATGCAGGGGACGGTCCGCTGGTGCCAGGGCTTCAGCGAGCCCGACTCCGGCTCCGACCTCGCCTCGCTGAAGACCACCGCCGTGCTCGACGGCAACGAGTGGGTGATCAACGGGCAGAAGGTGTGGACCACCCAGGCCCAGTTCGCCGACTACTGCTTCCTGCTGGCCCGCACCGACCCCGACGCCCGCAAGCACGCCGGCATCTCCTACCTGCTCGTGCCCATGCAGCAGCCCGGCGTGGAGGTCCGGCCCATCACCCAGCCCGACGGCACGGCCGAGTTCAACGAGGTGTTCTTCGCCGACGCCCGCTGCCCGCGGACAACGTGGTCGGCGGGCTCAACAACGGCTGGGCCGTCACCAACACCACCCTCGGCTTCGAGCGGGGCCAGTCGGCCACCACCGGCTACCGCCGCTTCCAGGAGGAGTGGAACCAGATGGTGGCCGAGGCCCGCCGAACGGGGCGCATCGCACGACCCGCTCATCCGCCAGCGGCTGGCCGCGTACTTCACCAAGATCCAGATCATCCGGATCAACGGCCTGCGCACCCTCACGGCCACGCTACACCGGTCGCAAGGACCCCTCCGTCGCCGCCTTGGGCGCCACCAACAAGATGTTCTGGTCGGAGATGCACAAGGAGGCCATGGAGCTGGCGCTCGACATCTTCGGAGCCCGCTCGCATGCTGGCCGACGCCGGCCCGGCGTCGGGCTCGTGGCCGGCCGCCCTGCGCGGCTCGGGCAAGGGCACCTACAAGGTGAGCCCGATGCTCTCCACCTTCTTCTTCAGCCGCTCCGAGACCATCTGGGGCGGCACGTCCCAGATCCAGCGCAACATCGTGGGCGAGCGGGTGCTCGGCCTCCCCAAGGAGCCCAAGCCGGCCTGATCACCCGGGCCACGGGTGACTGTCCGCGGCCTGGGTGCCCCCGGTAGCGTGGCTCGACCATGCCGGCCGCCCCTCCGCTCCGACCTCGTGGCCGTACCTGGCCCCAGCGCGCCGTGCTCGCGCTGGGGTGCCTGGTCGTCGTCGATGTGCATCGGCTCCGCCACGGTGGCGGGCTACCTCGGCGTGCGGTTCGGGCAGATCGACCGGGTGAGCGACATCACCCTGCAGGGTCGGGTGGCGGGGGAGCCAGCCAACTTCTTGCTGGTGGGCACCGACAGCCGTCAGGGCATCGACCCGAACGATCCCGACGCTGGAGCCTTCCTCGGCGACAACGGGTGCAACTGCACCGACACGATCATGGTCCTGCGGGTCGACCCGGAGGCCCAGGAGGCCTACCTGCTGTCGTTCCCCCGCGACCTGTTCCTGCCGATCGCTGGGACGGGGGTCGTCGTCGCGCATCAACACCGCCCATGCCCACGGGGCGCAGACGCTGATCGACACCATCCAGGACAACTTCGACATCCCCATCAACCACTACGTGGAGATCGACTTCGTGGGCTTCCAGCGCCTGGTCGACGCCGTCGGCGGCGTACCGCTGTGGTTCGACGCCCCCGTGCGCGACACCCACACCGGCCTCGACGTCCCCGGTGGCGGAGTGCCAGGTCCTCGACGGCGAGCAGGCCCGCAAGTTCGTTCGGTCCCGGCACCTCCAGTACCTGGACGAGGACGGCGACTGGCGCTCCGATCCCACGGCCGATCTCGGTCGCATCACGCGCCAGCAGGTGTTCATCCGGCGAGCCGTCGCCAAGGCGGTCAGCAAGGGGCTCAGCAACCCGGTGACCCTCAACGAGCTGGTGTCAGCCGGCGTCGCCAACGTCAGCCTGGACAAGCTGCTCAGCGCCGGCGACCTGCTGAGCATCGGTCGGGCCTTCACCGAGTTCGATAGCGACGACCTGGTCACCTACAGCATCCCCAGCGAGCCGTTCCGCACCTCGGGTGGGGCGCAGGTGGAGCGTCCCGCTCATGCGCCAGGCGCAGACGATGCTCAACGTGTTCCGCGGGCTCCCGCCGGGCACCATCAGCCCCGAGAGCCTCGACGTCCGTGTGCTGAACGGTACGCCCACCGACGGCATGGCCACCGACGCCGCCGGTGCCCTCGAGGCGATCGGGTTCACGATCGCCGACGTCGACTCCTATGAGACCAGCGACGTCACGCGCACCACCGTCCTCTACGCCCCGCTGGGCGAAGCGGGGGCTCGCCGGGTGGCCGCCCACATCACGGGAGGCGCCGCCCTGGTCCCCTCGGACGCGCTCGGGATCGACGGAGGTGGTGGTGGTGATCGGGTCCGACTTCACCACCATCCACGACCAGCCGGCGCCCGAAGGCTCGCGGGACGATCTCCGCACCACGACGTCGACGGTGGCCACCACCGCCCCGCCGGCCAGTGAGCCCACCACCACGACCACCGTCCCCACGACCACCACCACGGTCATCGGCTACTCCACCGGCGATCCCCCCGACGGCGTCGACTGCGGCTGAGCAATCGAACCCGGGTGCGACGGGCCGCAGGGACCGGGCTTCTCGCCCCGAGCTCGCCGGGGGTTGTCGCTAGGTGCTACCTGACCAGCGAGGAAGGCGGAATCGGTGTCGGCGCTTGCCGCCGGGAATCGACAGGTCTTGGCGCGTTCATGAGCGATCTGACGAGTGCGAACGTCGAGGTGGTGCTCGAACCTATGGCAGCGCTGGCCTGCGCGAGCCGTCGATCGCTCGATCGGGAGTCTGGCCGGCTCCGACCCCGAGCAGCTCGAGCATTCGCTCGTCGCCCAGCGCGGCCGAGACCGATGCCACGGCCTGGGCGCGAACCGCTTGATCGGCGAGGGTGAGGTCGCCGCCGGTGGCTTGTAGCAGTCCGGATGCCCGGCCAAGCGAGACCGCTGCCTCTTCGTGATCACCTACCTCCGCGGCAACGCCAGCGAGCCCGATCGACGCCATGGCGGCGTTGTGCCAGAAGCCCGAGGCCTCGGCGAGCGCGAACGCGACCGCGAAGTGCCCAGCTGATTCTTCGAACCGCCGCTGGCGGTGAGCAACTGCGCCCAAGCCCAGGTGGGCGAAGGTCGTGTTCTCCTGGTCGTGACCTTCGTAGAACGCGAGCGTGCGCTCCCAGCGTCGCCTGGCTTCGTCGAGGTCCCCCGTGGCCAGCGCCAGCTCACCGAGGTTCGTGTTGGCCACCATGACGTCTTCGGAGAGCGCCAGACTCTCGGCCAGTGTCTCGCTCTGCTCAAGGTGTGCCACCGCGTCCTCGTAGTGGCCCCGCTCGCGGGCGATGTGGCTGAGAACCGTGTGGCAGGCCATCAGGCAGGACTCCGCTCTCGCCGCCCGAGCGACCTGCACCCCGCGGAGCGCGGTCGTGCTCGCCGCGTCCAGGTCACCGAGCATGAACTGCAGGCCGGCCAACGCCCGCAGTGCCAACGACTGCAGCTCGGGTGTCCCGGCCCCGCGCCCGAGGGGGCCGCCGATCCGATCGCATCCCTCCCGGAACCTCCCTCGCAGGTACCAGTAGCGGTACAGCGCGACAGCGATGCGCAAGGCGGACTCGTCGTCGCCGAGCGCTTCGGCGCGATCGAAGGCGAGGCGCAGGTTCTCCAGGTCGGCGTCGACCTCGGCGAGCCCTGATGCCTGTCCGGGCCCCTTCAGCTCGCATCGCTCTGCGATCGAGCGATGGTGGGCCAGGTGAAGTCTGATCGCAGTCAGCTCGTCGCCGGATGCGGCGAGGAGCGCCTCGGCGTGCTCGCGCACGGTCTCGAGCATCACCAGACGGTCGACGCCCGCCACTACCGTGCGTTGCAGGAGGCTCGAATCCACCAGGGCGGCAAGGTCCTCGATGTCGACCTCGCAGACAGTCTCCGCCGCCTCGAGCGTGCAACCCCCGGCGAACGAGGCGAGTCGTGCCAGCGTCTGCCTCTGCCGGTCGCCGAGCAGGTCAGTGCTCCAGCGAAGCGTGTCGGCGAGGGTCTGCTGCCGGGCGGGGGCGTCGCGGGGACCAGCGCCCAACGCAGCGACCGAGCTCGAGAGCCGCTCGAACAGGACTCGGGGCGAGACCATCGACGTGCGAGCGGCGGCGAGCTCGAGCGCAAGTGGAAGGCAGTCGAGGCGGGCGCAGATCGCACGGATGACGTCCAGCTGGTCGGACCGCTCGAACCCTGGGTCGCGGGCGACCGCCCGGTCCGAGAAGAGCTGCACGGCGTCGTCGAGCGGTAGCGGGCTCAGCGGGAACACGTGCTCGCCGGCGATGTGCAGCACCCTGCGGCTCGTCACCAGGAGGGTCAGGTTGGGAGCGGCCTGCACCAGGGCTCCGAGTTCGGCCGCGGCCTCGATGACCTGCTCAAGGTTGTCGACGACAAGGAGCAGGTCTCGGTGCTGCAGCCAGGCAGCCAGGGCCCGGCCAGGGTCGGCATCGGGTGTCTCCGGCACGCCGAGCGCCTGCGCGATCGCAGCGAGCACCCGGCTTGGCTCGCGCACGGCGGCCAGCTCCACGAACGCGGCCCCGTTGGCGAAGTGCGGACCCATCGAGCGGGCCACCTCTAGGGCGACCCTCGTCTTCCCGCTTCCCCCGGCGCCGGTGATGGTGACGACGCGCCTGTCGGGTCGAGCCACCAGCCCGGCGAGCTGGGACAGCTCGCCGAGCCGCCCCACCAGCGGTGAGCTCGCGCTCGGGACGGTGGTCCCCGCCGAGGACCGCACGGCAACGGCGAGGAGCGGATCGTGGTGGAGGATCGCCTGCTCCAAGGAGCGGTGGTTCGGCGACGGCTCGAGGCCGAGCTCGTCGCGGAGCACCCGGCCTCCATCGGCCAGCTGGGCAAGCGCCTCGCTTTGGCGGTCGGAGCGGTACAGGGCGAGGGCGAGACGCTCCCTCGCCTGCTCGCGCAACGGGTGCTCGTGGCAGAAGCTGAACAGCTCACCCAACACGTCCTCGTGGTGTCCGAGTTCTACTTCCGCCTGCAGCCGGTCCTCGATGCAGTCGAGCCGGCCCTCCTCGAGCCGTGCCGCGGATGCTGACGCAAACGGTTCGCTGGCGACCTCCGCAAGGGCCGGTCCGCGCCACTGCAGGAGCGCCCGTCCGGCGAGCGCCAGCGCCAGCTCTGCGTTGCCGTCACCCGCGGCGTGGTGAGCAGCGCGGCGAAGCCCTTCGAATCGCTCCACATCGAGGGCGTCTGCTGCGACCGGCAACCGGTAGCCGGGGCTCACGGTCTCGATGGCTTCGGGTCCCAATGCCGACCGGAGCTGGGAGACGTACACCTGCACCAGCTTGCGGGCCGACGCAGGGGGATCCTCCGGCCACAGCGCGTCGATCATTCGGTCCGCGGAGACGACCTTGCGAGCGTGCAGGAGCAGCAGTAGCAGGGCAGCGCGAGCCTTCGGGGCAGTGATCTGGACCTCGCGGCCGTCGTCCAGCACCTGCAGGTCGCCGAGGACCCGGTAGTCGAGCACCACCCCAGTATCCTGCGGCGGGCCCGGCCGAGCGAGAGAAGTCGCGCAAACCGCCTATACCGGTCCTGAACCGCGCCGTCGCAGAGTGGGCGCCATGGATGACCAGCCGAGCGACCGGGCCTTCGCCGTCGTCCACGACGTTGCCGCCAGCTGGGCCGACTACGGCCGGGTGCGAGCGGCCCTCCCCCAGACCGGGGCCGATCTGCTCCTGCACGCCGCCGGTCCGACGGACGAGGGCTTTCGGACCATCGACGTGTGGAGCTCCGAGGCGGCGTGGCAGCGCCACCGCCCCCGGCTCGAGCGCGCGTTCGACCCGCTCACGAGCGCGCCCGCCGTGCGAACCCTGGACGTTGACCACCTGGTCACCGCCCCCATGCCCACCGGGCACGACCGTGCTCAGCAACCCGAGGAGCCAACGATGACCACCCAATCCGAGCCCACGCGCACTGCGCCAGGACCACGCCGCGGTCGGTGGCACGCCGCCGACGGCGCCACCTTCAGCTACGACTCGCTCGGAGAGAAGCTGTGATCGCCCGACGAGCCACGCGAATCGTCGCCCTGGCCCTGCTGGCGGGTTCCGTCCTCGCCTCGGGCTGCGGATCGGATGACGACGCCGCCGACCCCGATGAGACCACCACCACCGCATCGACGGGCGACGAGACCACCTCGACGATGCCCACGGACGCCGGAGCGGGCGACGACACAGGCTCCGGCGACGGCTGCGACCTGGTCTCGGACGCGGTGGTGAGCCAGGTGCTCGGGATCGACGTCGATCGGCGGGAGCCCCACGAGGACAAGGCGAACAAGATCGTCGGCTGCATCAAGGGGACCGTTCGCCAGGAAGACCCGGCCGACTCGTCGTACGTCAGCGTGGCCGTCTACCCCGCGTCCGCGGGTGCGGCGTTGCTGGGTGCTGCCCAGGAGGAGGGTGCCACCTCGGTAGACGGGTTGGGTGAGGAGGCCGCGTTCCTCGAGACCGCGGGCTTCCTGCTCGTCCTCGACGGCGAGAGCGCCTTGCAAGTGCAGGTGGTCAAGGATGGAGTCCCCTCCGGACTCGAAGACGCTGAGACCGTCGCCCACGACGTGCTCGACCGCCTGTCGTGACCTGGGCCCCCGTGGGCGGCGCGCTCACGAGGCGGGCCTTCCTACAGGCGAGCGCGGCCACCGCCGCGCTCGCCTTCCTCGGCTGCAGCGGAGGCGGGAAGGGCACCGATGGGCCTGCCGGGGGTCTCGCCGGCTTCCCGTTCGACATGTGGGAGGGCCTCCGCACGGCGGCACGGTCAAGTCCCGACCACGTTCGAGGAGCCGCGAACCGGGCCGTCGCGTCGAAGGATCCCGAAGCGATCTTCGCCTTCGTCCGAGATCAGATCAGCCTCTACCCCCCACCTCCGGGGGCCTACGACCCCGCCACCGCGATCCGGTGGGGCACCGATGCGACCCTGCGCGGCGGCGCGGGGACGTTGCGCGAGAAGGCCGATGTCCTCCGAGAGCTGTACGACCGGGCCGGGTTCGTGGCCACGGTTGTCGTCGGGCCGGTCCCGGAGGACCTCGCCAGCGCCACGGCGCTCGACGTGTTCACCGAGCGGGTTCGTGTGACGGATCCGCAGGTCGACGAGGGCGACCTCGCCCGCTGGCGCGAGCGCGCAGGGTGGGCGGCAGAGCCGACGTCGGTCAGGCCGTTCGACGACGGTGGCGCAACGAGCGCGAGGATCGCCGCCGACCTCACCGAGCTGCTTCCCGGACGCGCCGCCGAGGCGAGCCGCGCGGAGTGGCCAGTGGCCCTGGCGCCGATGGTGCGGGTGATGGTTGACGGCGTGGCACGCTTCGCCCTCCCGGTGCCAGGGGCAGCGCTCACCGACCGGCTCGCCCACCCCGCCTCGGACGCACCCGCCGCCGGCCCGGCTCCGTTGGTCCGTGTCGCGCTGTCGATGACCTCGACGCAGGCGCCCTCTGACGAGATCGAGCTCGTCGGCCACGAGTGGTCGTCCGACGACATCGTCGGGCGGCAGGTGGTGGCGCAGCTGGTCCCGCCCCTCAGCCTGCGCGAGCGGCTCACGCTCCGCGCTCAGGACGTCCATCTTCTGGTGGGGACCCTCAGCCTGCGACGTCCCGGAGACGATCAGCGCACCCTCGAGCGAAACATCATCACCGGTCAGGCCATCACCGTGAGCGGGCTGGTCGTCGAGGAGACCGACGACGGTGTCGCGGTGGGTGGGATCGCCGTCGAGCCGGCGACCGAGAACCGGGACGCCGGAGCCGAGGTGGCCTCGGTGACAGTGGAGGTGGATGCGCTGGGCTTCCCAGCGGTGGGCCTACGGGTGTCCGCCCTCGGACGCGCCGGCGATCCTGTCGCCGCGATCCCTGCGTCCGCCTTCGTCGTCACCGAGGACGCGACCCCCGTTGCCGCCTTCGCTACGCGAAACCAGGCCCCTCCGCCACGCGTGCTCCTCATCGTCGACAGCTCGCTGAGCATCGATCCCACGTACGCGAGCCCGAGCGGCCGGGCGGCCTTTGCCAAGGCGCTCGCCCCACAGCTGGCCGACGCCGTCCCACACGCGGAGGTGCAGGTGATCGGCACCGGCTCGGAGCAGCCGCGCCCGGACGGGTGGGTGCCGCTCGACACGACCGCGCTGACCACGGCCCTCGCCCGGGCCGTGCCGGTGGGCTCGGCGGTCTGGACGGCCGTAGCGGGCGCCGAGGCCGGCCACCCGGCGGTGATCGTGCTCGTCACCGACGGCGTGAGCGATGAGACGGACCGCACAGACCTCCCGCGCCTCCGTGCTGCGGTCGCCCGCGGTGCGCCTGTGGTCGTGGTCGGGATCGGCGACGTCGACGAGCCGACCTTGGATGACATCGCCGTGCTCTCCCGCGGTGCACACGTGACCACCACAGCGCCCGGCGACGTCACGCCGATCGTCGACGCGGTGCGGGCCAAGCTCGCCGCCGCCGTCCTCGACCCCTACCGCCTCACCTACGACGCGCCCCTGGAGGGCAGTGGGCCTCGCACGGTCGTCGTCGCCGTCGGGGGTGTCACGGGCCAGACCACCTACAGTCCACCGCCGCCGGCCGAGCGCACGACGGCTCCAGGGCTTCGGGGGCTGTACCTCACGGTCACCGTCGGCACGGACCCGCCGGTGAAGCGCGTCCTCGCCGGCCTAAGACCCCTGCCCGCGGGTGCCACCGGTCCGACCATGACACCAGAGGAGACCGGCGCCGTCCGACGAGCCCTGTTCGACACGGTCGTCGTGTCGGTGGAGGGTGCCGCACCCTCGCTGATGACCTGGCTCGACGACGACCTCACCGGGCGGCTGTCTGGCCGCGCGCTGTGGGAGGCGGCTGACCAAGACGACGGCGACGCCATGCACGATGCCCTCGTCGCCGGCGTCACCGCCCTGCCCTGGGAGCTGGCCGGGCTGCACGCACCGTTGCTGCCCGAGGACGGGGAACCGCTGACCTACGAGCGCCTCCTACGGGTAGCGGTCCTCGTCGATCGGTCCGGGTCCCGGCGCGGCGACATCCTTCCGGTCACGCGGTTCGACACGCTGGGCTCCGACCGCACCGCAGCCTACGACCGGACACTGCGGCAGTCCGCCCGCCTGGCGGTAGGAGAGCAGACCGTCTTCGAGGACAGCGCCGCCGATCGGCTCGACGACGTCGACCTCGTGATGCTCGCGGACGGCCGCTGGTCGCCTGCCGCTCTTGCGGCGCTCCCCGCCGCTGGCCGGGACGTCTGGCCGGACCTGCTCGATGACTACGCGGGGTGGGACAAGGTCGTCCCCACCGCAGGCGATCCGATCGCCTTCTGGGCGGTCGACCAACAGACCGGCACGTTGCTCGGTGTCCTCGACGACGGGTCCGGTGGCGGTCGGTCGGCGCGCTGGGCAGCACCGTGTGACGACCAGCTGAGCGACCAGGCGTTCAACGCCCTGGGCGCGCTCGGCGGAGGCGTGTACGCGGCGGTCGGGAAGGCGTGCGCCCGCATCTACGCACGAGCGGGGCGCACACTCCAGGCCGGGCCGGTGCCCGACAAGGGAGATCCGAACGAGATCCTCAAGGACCTCGCATGGGACATCGCCAAGGATGCCGCCTTCGGCAAGCTCGGCGGAGTCAACGCGCGCACCAGGATCGCCAAGGAGAGCGCCTTCGACCCCGCCGACTCGATGGCCGAGATGGTCGGCCTGGACATCCCCTGCCCCTGGTGCGCTGGAGGCGCCCCGAAGCCGGTCTGCTGAGCGCTGTCGTGGCGATGTCGGTGCCCGGAGTGGGGCCGAACCCACATGGCTCGTTCTCGGACGCGTGGAAGTGGCGCTTACAGCGCGCCCTCGGCAGGACTCGAACCTGCGCACACGGCTCCGGAGGCCGATGCTCTATCCGCTGAGCTACGAGGGCGTGGGTGCGTGAGCGTAGCCGAGGCCGTTCGCGGCCCCCAACGGCCCCAACCGCCTTCGGGGCGACGCTGGTGGGTGCGTAACATGCGCCGATGCCGTCCCCCACGGTGCTCGTCGTCGAGGACGACCCGGTCATCCTGCGGCTGCTCGAGGTGAACTTCGAGCTCGAGGGCTTCGGCGTGCTGCTGGCCCACGACGGCGTCGAGGGGATCGCGCTGGCCCGGGCTGAGCAAGCCCGACGTCATCATCAGCGACATCATGATGCCGAAGACCTCCGGTCTGGAGCTGGTGGCGGCGCTCAAGGGCGATGACGCCACCAAGGGCATCCCGATCATCCTGCTGTCGGCCAAGGCCCAGACCAGCGACCTCAAGACCGGCATGGACGCCGGCGCCGACGACTACGTCACCAAGCCCTTCGAGCCCCTCGACCTGGTCGAGCGGGTCAACGTGCTGCTCACCCGATAGAAGGCCCCGTGATCCGCGACGACCTCGCCGCCGCCTGCCGCGCTGCCCTGGTCGACGTCGGCATCGAGCCGCGCCGCCGAGATCCACCTCGAGCGGCCGGCGCGGCGCGAGCACGGCGACTGGTCGTCCAACGTGGCCATGGCCACCGCCAAGGCCAACGGACGCGTGCCCCGCGACCTGGCCGGCGAGCTCGTCGAGCGCCTCAACGCCGCCCCGCCGGCCCACGTGGACCGGGCCGAGATCGCCGGCCCCGGCTTCGTCAACTTCCACCTGCGCGAGACCTGGCTCCACGACGTGCTCGGCGAGGTCCTGGCGGCGGGGGAGGACGGCTACGCCCGCCTCGACCTCGGCGACGGCACGAAGGTCAACGTCGAGTTCGTCTCCGCCAACCCCACCGGCCCGCTCCACGCCGGCGACGGCCGCTGGGCCGCCTACGGCGACTCGCTCTGCCGGATCCTCGAGCGCGACCGGCCACGCGGTGCACCGCGAGTACTACCTCAACGACCGCGGCGTGCAGATGGGGCTCTTCGGCGCCTCGCTCGCCGCCCGCAAGGCCGGAACCGACCTCCCCGAGGACGGCTACCCGGGCGAGTACATCAGCGAGTGGGCGGCCGAGATGCCCGACGACGCCGACCCGGCCGCGTGGGGCTACGACCGGGTGAAGCAGCGACCTGCGCGACAGCCTGGCGCGGCATCGGCGTCGACTTCGACACCTGGTTCGAGCGAGCAGTGCCTGGCCGACTCGGGCGAGTCGACGCCGCCCTCGCCGACCTGCGCGACCGCGGCGTCGTCTTCGAGGACGACGGCGCCACCTGGCTGCGCACCACCGACTTCGGCGACGACAAGGACCGGGTGCTCGTCAAGTCCGACGGCGAGCCCACCTACCTGCTCCCCGACATCGCCTACCACCGCAACAAGTTCGCCCGCGGCCTTCGAGCTGCTGATCGACGTCTGGGGCGCCGACCACCACGGCTACGTCGCGCCGGCTGAAGGCCGGCGTGCAGGCCCTCGGCCACGACGCCGACGAGCTCGAGATCATCCTCGGCCAGCTCGTGCACCTGGTGCGGGACGGCGAGGAGGTGCGGCTGTCGAAGCGGGCCGGCACCATCGTGCTGCTCGACGACCTCGTCGACGAGGTCGGCCCCGACGTCGCCCGGCTCACCTTCCTGCTGCAGTCGATCGACACCCGCCAGACCATCGACCTCGACCTCATCACGTCGCAGTCGAACGAGAACCCGGTGTTCTACGTGCAGTACGCCCACGCCCGCATCCACTCGATCGGGCGCAAGGTCGCCGAGGCCGGGGATCGGCCCGCGACCCGCTGGCCGACGTCGACCTGTCGCTGCTCGTCCACGAGCGCGAGCTCGACCTGCTGCGCAAGCTCGCCGAGCTGCCCGAGGTGCTGGCCCTCGCCTGCGCCGACCGGGCCCCGCACAAGGTCACCACCTGGGTGCGCGAGCTGGCCGACCGGTTCCACGGCTTCTACCACGACTGCTACGTGATCGGTGACGTGCCGCCCGAGCTCACCCAGGCCCGCCTGTGGCTGGTCGAGGCCGCCCGCATCGGCCTGGCCATCGGCCTCGACCTGCTCGGGGTGTCCGCCCCCGAGGCGATGTGAGCGCATGGCGGGCCGCTGCCGCGCCGACCTGCTGCCCGACACCGCCATCGGTCGGCGCCGACGGTCGCCTGCGCATCGGCGGGTGCGACGTGCTCGGAGCTGGCCGAGCGGTTCGGCACGCCGCTGTTCGTCTACGACGAGGCGCCACCTGCGCGGCCCGCTGCCGCGAGGCCGTGGCCGCCTTCGGCGACGGCGTCGCCTACGCGTCCAAGGCCTTCCTCTGCCTGGCCATGGCCCGCCTCGTGCCACGAGGAGGGCATGCACCTCGACGTGGCCACCGGCGGCGAGCTCCACGTGGCGCTGGCGGCCGGCGTCCCCGCCGAGCGCCTCGTGCTGCACGGCAACAACAAGTCGCTCGCCGAGCTGCGCGCGGCCCGCGCCGCCGGCGTCGGCCGCATCGTGGTCGACAGCTTCGACGAGCTCGACCGCCTCGCCGCCCTCCACGCGGAGGACGGCCTGGCGCCCGAAGGT
Organism: uncultured Microthrixaceae bacterium; assembly: GCA_963795165.1. Lineage (GTDB taxonomy): Bacteria > Actinomycetota > Acidimicrobiia > Acidimicrobiales > VFJN01 > VFJN01. The sequence goes on from CAWCGT010000001.1 coordinate 3,041,387, forward strand.
CCTGATCCGGGTCACCCCGGGGGTCGAGGCCCACACCCACGAGTTCGTCCGGACCGGCCAGGTCGACTCCAAGTTCGGCTTCGGCGTCGCCGTCGGGCGACGCCGCCCGCGCGGTGGCCCGGGCCCAGGACTCGCCCGGCCGTCGAGCTCGTCGGCCTGCACGTGCACATCGGCAGCCAGGTGTTCGTGGCCGACTTCTTCCACCAGGCGGTCGAGGTGGTGGCGCCGCTGGGTCCGCGAGCTGGGCCTGCCCGAGCTGTCGATCGGCGGCGGCCTCGGCGTGGCCTACGTCGAGGGCGAGGAGGCGCCGACCATCACCGAGTGGGGCGACGGCCATCGTGTCGGCCTGCCGCGACGCCGGCATCGCCGCCACGCGTCTCGGCCGAGCCCGGCCGGTCCATCGTCGCCCAGGCCGCCGTCACCCTCTACACGGTCGGCACCGATCAAGGACGTGCCCGGCATCCGCACCTACGTGTCGGTCGACGGCGGCATGAGCGACAACCCCCGCCCCGTGCTCTACGGCAGCGGCTACGAGGCGTTCCTGCCCCGGCGCCGTCGATGCCGCCCGGCCCCGGCCGGTGACGGTGGTGGGCAAGCACTGCGAGTCGGGCGACGTGCTCGTGCGCGACGCCCAGGTGCCGGCCGACCTCGCCGTCGGCGACGTGCTGGCCACCCCGGTCACCGGCGCCTACGGCCACTCGATGGGCTCCAACTACAACAAGGTGCTCCGCCCGGCCGTGGTGTTCGTGGCCGACGGGCGAGGCCCGCGAGGTGCGTGCGCCGGGAGACCGCTCGACGACCTGCTGCGCCACGACGACCTGCGCTCGTCCGAGCGCGCAACGTCGATTCCGGCGGGCCTGCCGCGGGACAGTCGCCCCTACCCGATGGCCGCCGTGACCGACCCCGATCCCGGATCGCGCACAGGCGCGTGCGACCGGTGCGCGCGTGGGCGTGCTGGGCTGCGGCAACGTCGGCGCGCCCCTGGTCGCGCTGATCGCCGCCCAGGGCCCCACCATCGAGGCCCGCACCGGCCTGCGCCTCGAGGTCACCCGCGTCGCCGTGCGCGACCTCGCCAAGCCCCGGCCGATCTCGCTGCCCGCCGACGCTGCTCACCACCGACGCCGGCTCGCGTCGTCGACGACCCCGACATCGACCTCGTCGTCGAGCTCATCGGCGGCATCGAGCCGGCCCGCGAGCTCATCCTGGCCGCCCTCAAGGCGGGCAAGCCGGTGGTCACCGCCAACAAGGAGCTGCTGGCCAACCACGGCGCCGAGCTCTTCCAGGCCGCCGAGGCCGCCGGGGTCGACCTGCTCTTCGAGGCGGCCGTGGCCGGCGGCATCCCGATCATCCGCCCGCTGCGCGAGTCGCTGGTGGGCGAGCGCATCACCCGGGTGATGGGCATCGTCAACGGCACCACCAACTACATCCTCACCCGCATGACCGAGGCGGGCGCCTCCTACGCCGAGGCCCTGGCCGAGGCCCAGGACCTGGGCTACGCCGAGCCCGACCCCACCGCCGACGTCGAGGGCTACGACGCCGGCGCCAAGGCCGCCATCCTCGCCACCATCGCCTTCGGCGCCGCCGTCATCGCCGGCGACGTCTACCACGAGGGCATCCCGGCGATCACCGCCACCGACATCGCCTTCGCCCGGCGCCTGGGCTACGTCATCAAGCTGCTGGCCGTCGCCGAGCAGACCGACGACCGGCGCCATCGGCGTGCGGGTGCACCCGGCCATGGTGCCCGCTCGACCACCCGCTGGCCGCGGTGCGCGAGAGCTTCAACGCCGTGTTCGTCGAGGGCGCCGCCGTCGGCGACCTCATGTTCTACGGCCGCGGCGCCGGCGGCGCGCCCACCGCCAGCGCCGTGCTCGGCGACCTCATCGACGCCGCCGTCAACCGCCACAAGGGCTCGCACGCCTCGCGTCGGCCAGCTCGGCACGGCCCGCTCCGCCCCATCGACGACGTCGAGTCGGCCTACTACCTCAACCTCGAGGTGCTCGACCGGCCCGGCGTGCTGGCCCAGGTGGCCGGCGTGTTCGGCGACCACGGCGTGTCGATCCGCTCGATGGAGCAGGAGGGCCTGGGCGACGAGGCCCGGCTCATCTTCATCACCCACCGGGCCCGCGAGGCCGACGTGCAGGCCACCCTCGCCGACCTCTGCGCGCGCTCGACGCCGTCGACCGGATCGGCTCGGTGCTGCGGGTCATCGGCGACGAGCGCCTGATGACGGTACGTCGTCCACCCGGGGCGCCGCCCCGGTGCTCGGCTTCGGCGACGTGCTGCTCGCCGGCCTGGCCGCCGACGGCGGGCTCTACGTGCCCGAGGCGTGGCCCCGCCTCGACCGCCGACGGTGTGGTCCGAGGTGCGGCCCGTACGCCGAGGTCGCCGTCGAGGTGATGTGGCCCTTCGTGGCGGGCTCGCTCGACCGCGACGCGTTCGCCGCGCATGGTCGCCGAGGCCTACGCCGACCTTCGACCACCCCGACGTCGTGCCCCGTGGTCGAGCTCGGCGACCTGCACCTGCTCGAGCTGTTCTACGGCCCGACGCTGGCCTTCAAGGACGTGGCCCTGCAGCTGGTCGGCCGGCTGTTCGACCACGAGCTGCCGCGCCCGCGGCGAGCGGGCCACCATCGTCGTGGCCACCTCGGGCGACACCGGCTCGGCCGCCATCGAGGCCTGCGTGGGCCGGGCCACGCCTCGACATCGTCGTGCTCCACCCGGCCGGCCGGGTGAGCGACGTGCAGCGCCGCCAGATGACCACGGTGGACGCGCCCAACGTGCACAACGTCGCCGTCGAGGGCACCTTCGACGACTGCCAGGACCTCGTGAAGGCGCTGTTCGCCGACGTCGCGCTTCCGCGACCAGGTGCGGCTGTCGGCCATGAACTCGATCAACTGGGCCCGGGTGATGGCCCAGGTCGTCTACTACGTCACCACCGTCGGCCCGGCTCGGGCCGCTGCTCGTTCTCGGTGCCCACCGGCAACTTCGGCAACGTCTTCGCCGGCTGGATCGCCGAGCGGATGGGGCTCCCCGATCGACCAGCTCGTGATCGCGCTCGAACAGCAACGACATCCTCACCCGCTGGGTCGCCGACGGGTCGCTGGTGGCCGAGCCGGTCGTGCCCACCTTCAGCCCGTCCATGGACATCCAGGTGTCGTCCAACCTCGAGCGGCTGCTGTTCGAGCTGTCCGGGCGCGACGGCGCCCGCACGGCCGAGCTGCTCGACGCGCTTCCGCGGGCATCGGCGTCGGTGGAGGCGCCGCACAACCGATCGCTTCGACGCCGCCAGCCTCGACGACGCCGCCACCCTCGCCGCGATCCGCGACGTCCACGACGCGCACCGGCGTGCTCGTCGACCCGCACACCGCCGTCGGCATCGGCGCGGCCCGCGCGTGCGACGCCGCGGCGACGCGCCGATGGTGGCGCTGGCCACCGCCCACCCGGCCAAGTTCCCCGACGCCGTCGAGCAGGCCACCGGCATCCGGCCCGCCGCTGCCCGAGCGCCTGGCCGACCTGCTCGAGCGCGAGGAGCGCTACGACGTGCTCCCCAACGACGCTCGGCGCCGTGCGCGCCCACGTGGTCGCGGCCGTCGGCCTGACGACTCCGACCTGGCGGCAGATCCGGCCGACGACGGGCAACGCTCCGCCTTCGGCGGGCCCGAACACATGGCAGGAGCTCTCCACGTGCGAGCGCCACCTCGTTCGGCGGATCTGCGCCGTCACCGCACTCGTCCGTGGCCAGCCGTGGTGGCCACCGTCGCTCCCGGCCACCGTCGCCGGGCTCGGCCCCGCCCCCGGGCGGTTGGGCACCGGCCGCGCACCGCCACCATCCACCCCGGCGTGCAGATGTTCACCGACGGCGCCCAGTGCACCGCCAACTTCATCTTCACCGACGGCACCGAGGTGCTCATCGGCTACGCCGCCCACTGCGCCGGCACCGGCGCGGCCACCGACACCAACGGCTGCACCGCCCGGACCCTCGCCGCTCGGCACCCCCGTGGAGATCGATGGCGCCGTCGCGAGCCGGGCACCCTCGTGTACTCGTCGTGGGTCGCCATGCAGGCGGTCGGCGAGACCGACGCCGACACCTGCGCCTACAACGACTTCGCCCTCGTGAAGATCGACCCGGCCGACGTAGGCCAAGGTCAACCCGTCGATCCCGCACTGGGGCGGTCCGACCGGACTCAACACCAGCGGCAACCCGGCGCTGGCCCGCGTCTACACCTACGGCAACTCGAGCCTGCGCCTCGGCCTCACGCAGCTGTCGCCCAAGACCGGCGTGAGCCTGGGCACCACCGGCGGCGGCTGGACCCACCCGACGTACACGGTGACGCCCGGGCATCCCGGGCGACTCCGGGCTCGGCGCTGCCTCGACGCGCAGGGCCGGGCGAGCGGCGTCCTGTCGACCCTCGCCATCGCCGCCGCTGCCGCTGCAGCAACAACTTCAGCGACCTCGAACCACGGCGCTGGTCTACGCCCGCGGACCACGGCCAGAGCGGCTCTGAACGCTCGAGAACGGCACCGTCGCCTTCGACGGCAGCAAGCTGCCGCTCGGCGTCTAGCGAGTCGCCTGCCAGGGCGGGAGGGGCCCAATGAACGGTCCCCTCCTCTGGCGTCCAGGTGATTCCGTGCGCTCTGGGTCGAACGCTATGCGGCATGACGTCGGACTACATGCGGGCGCGTGGTGCTGGTGGTCGCGGTGCAGCGCGATGCGGGTTCGGACTGACACCGCACGCGAGCCCCGGGCCACGTGTGGGCGCCGGCCGTCCACGGCGACGATCCATCCGGGCGTGCAGATGGTCACGGCGGGCGCACAGTGCACCTCCAACTTCGTCTTCACCCGCGGCGCTGACGTCCTCCTCGGCTACCGCCGCCCACTGCGCCGGCAAGGGCGAGTCCACGGACACGAACGGGTGCACCACCGGGAGCCTGCCGCTCGGGACCAAGGTGACGATCCGAGGGGCCACCCGCCGGGCACCGCTCGTCTACTCGTCGTGGCTGGCGATGCAGAAGGCGTCCACGAGCGCGAGCATCGACGCCTGCGCCGGCAACGACTTCGCGCTGGTCCAGATCGACCCCGCCGACGTCGCGCCGCGTGAACCCGTCGATGCCCGCACTGGGGCGGGCCGAACGGGCCCAACACCACCAGGGCGCCGGCGGCGGCAGCTCCGTGTACACGTACGGCAACTCGGGCCTGCCGCCAGGGCCTCGCGGCCCTGCTCGCCGAAGATCGGGCATGAGCCTCGGCACCCAGGGCGAGCGGCTGGTCGCACGCCGCCTACACGGTCACGCCGGGCATCCCCGGCGACTCCGGTTCGGCGCTGCTCGACGCGCAGCGGTCGGGCCGCCGGCGTGCTCTCCACCGTCGCGCATCACACCCGCTGCCGGCGCAGCAACGGCTTCAGCGACCTCAGCCAGGCGCCGTCTACTACGCCGCCGAGCAAGGGCTTCACGGGTGTGACGCTGGCCGCAGGGCACGGTCCGCCTTCAACCCCAACCAGCTGCCGCTCGGCGTCTGAGCGCAACCCGGTGCCGAGGCCCGGGAGGGCTCTGCCAGACTGGGCCGGTGAAGTACGTGGTCTGCGTCCCGGACGGCTGCGCCGACTCCCCGTGGCCGCCCTCGACGGGCAGACGCCGCTCGAGGTGGCGTCGATGCCCACCCTGGCGCGGCTCGCCGCCCGCGGCGAGGTCGGCCGGGCCGCGGTGATCCCCGACGGGATGCCGCCGGGCAGCGACGTCGGCAACATGTCGATCCTCGGCTACGACCCGGCCCGCTTCCACACCGGCCGGGCCCCGATCGAGGCCGCCGCCCTCGGCCTCCGGCTGCCGCCCCGACCAGGTGGCCTACCGCTGCAACCTCGTCACCGTCGGCGACGACGGCACGATGGTCGACTTCGCCGGCGGCCACCCGACCACCGAGGAGGCCGCCGAGGTGATCGAGGCGCTCGACGCCGCAGCTCGGGCGCGGCGCGGGCGCTGACATCGAGTTCCACCCCGGGGTGCAGTACCGCCACATCCTGGTGGCGCCCGCCGACTGGGCCGACGCCGAGTGCACCCCGCCCCACGACCTGACCGACAAGCCGGCGGTCTGGCCGACCGGCCCGGCCGCCGCCAAGCTGCAGGCGGTGATGGACGCCAGCCGCGAGATCGTCGGCGGCTTCGGCCTGCGGCGCCAACCAGGTCTGGCTGTGGGGCCAGGGCTTCCAGCCGCAGATGCCGACCGTTCGCCGACCAGACCGGCTGCCAGGCGGCCTGGTCACCGCCGTCGACCTGGTCCGCGGCCTCGGCGTGCTCACCGACATCGACGTCGTCGAGGTGCCGGGCGCCACCGGCTGGTACGACACCGACTACGAGGGCAAGCGCGACGCCGCCCTCGCGCGCGCTGGCGGCCGGCGCCGACCTCTTCGTCATCCACGTCGAGGCCACCGACGAGGCCGGCCACGCCGGCAACGTCGAGGAGAAGGTCAAGGCGCTCGAGAGCCTGGGACCGCCGCATCCTCGCCGACCTCGTCGCCGGCCTCGACGCCATGGGCCCGTGGCGCATGCTGCTGCTGCCCGACCACCCCACGCCCGGTGCGAGCTCAAGACCCACACCACCGACCCGGTGCCCTACCTGCTGGTCGACTCCGGCCGTCGACGGCCCCGGCGGCACCTACACCGAGGCCGGCCACGGCCGACCTGCCCGGCCGTGCGCCGGCCACGAACTGATGGCCGCGCCTGGTCGCCGCCGCGCCTGACCCGCTGCGCTCGGCCGGGTCGTGTCCGTCGGCCGGCGACGACCGGGTCCTCGCGCTACGAGTCGATCGCAGACGCCGGGTGGGCGCGACGTGCGAGCCGACCACCGGCCGGGTCCGTCCGCCGGCACCGGCGGCCCCAGCGGCCCTCGGATGCGGACGCGCACGTCGCCCCGCGTCGGCACCCTTCCCCGTCTCTCGAAACCTGAGGTACCCCTCGACATGAGCGTGGACTCCACCGCCCTCGAACGCTCCACCCTGGAGCGCAAGGACCGCGACGAGCTGCTGACCATCGCCAAGGCGCTCGGCGGCAAGCCGCCGGCCCGGGCCAAGAAGGCCGACATCGTCGACCTGATCCTCGAGCTCACCGGCGTGCCCGGCGACGGCGAGGCGCCGCCCCGGCGACGCCCGAGGCCCCCGAGCGTCGAGGCGTCTGCGGCCAGCCCGAGCCAGGCTCCGCGCCGCCCGCAGTCGCACGGCGCCCGCCGAGTCGAGCCGCCGAGGAGGCCGCGCGGCCGACGAGCCCCCGGCCGCAGTGGGAGGCCGACGGCCGGCCGCCGCCGACCGAGGACGACGCCGACGGCGCCGGCGAGCCCGGACGGCCAGCGAGCGCGGCAGGATCGTCCCCGGCGGCCAGAACGGCCAGCAGGGCCGCCAGGACCGCGGCGGCCAGACCGGCGGCAACGGCAACGGCGGCAACGGCAACCAGGGCAACGGCGGCGGCCAGGGCAACGGGGCGAGCCGACGGCAACGGCGGCGACCAGGCGGGCCAGGACCAAGGCGGCAGGCGCGGCGGCCAGGGCGACGACGACGAGGGCGGCAACCGCCGCCGGCGTCGCCGGGGCCGCAACCGCGAGCGCGCCGGGCGACCAGGGCCAGGGCAGCGCCAGGGCGGCGGCCAGCCGGAGGAGTTCACCGGCGAGCCCGTCGACGTCGCGGGCTTCCTCGACCTCCGCGACGAGGGCTACGGCTTCCTCCGCGTGCAGCGGCTACCTGCCCGTCCCGCGACGACGTCTACGTCTCGGTGAAGCAGGTCCGCCAGTTCGGCCTGCGCAAGGGCGACCACCGTCACGGGCGCCAGCCGCCCGGCCAGCCGCAACGAGAAGAACCCGGCGCTGCTGCGGATCGACACCGTCAACGGCGACGACCCCGAGCAGGCCCGCGACCGGCCCCGCTTCGAGGACCTCACCCCGCTGTTCCCCGACGAGCGCCTCACGCTCGAGACCGCCGACGACCCGTCCAACATGACGGCCCGGATCATCGACCTCATCTCGCCCGATCGGCAAGGGCCAGCGCGGCCTGATCGTGTCGCCGCCCAAGGCGGGCAAGACCACGATCATGAAGCAGATCGCCCGGTCGATCGAGGTCAACAACCCCGAGGTCCACCTCATCGTGCTGCTCGTCGACGAGCGGCCCGAGGAGGTCACCGACATGCGGCGGTGGCTCGAACGAGACGGCGAGGTCGTCGCCTCCACCTTCGACCGGCCCGCCGAGGAGCACACCCACGTCGCCGAGCTCACCATCGAGCGGGCCAAGCGCCTGGTCGAGGACGGGCAAGGACGTCGTCATCATCCTCGACGGCATCACCCGCCTGGCCCGGGCCTACAACCTGGCCGCGCCGGCCACCGGCCGCATCATGTCCGGCGGCATCGACACCGGCGCGCTCTACCCGCCCAAGAAGTTCTTCGGCGCCGCCCGCAACGTCGAGGAGGGCGGCTCGCTCACCATCCTCGCCACCGCCCTCGTCGAGACCGGCAGCCGCGATGGACGAGGTGATCTTCGAGGAGTTCAAGGGCACCGGGAACATGGAGCTGCGCCTCGACCGCCGCCTGGCCGAGCGGCGGATCTACCCGGCCATCGACGTCGACGCCTCGTCCACCCGCCACGAGGAGCTCCTGTTCGACGCGCACGCAGCTCCAGCAGGTCTGGAAGCTGCGCCGGGTGCTGTCGGGCATGGCCGCACGAGCGGCAGCGGCGGCGGCCGGCCTCGAGCTGCTGATCGACCGGATGAAGACCTTCAAGACCAACGACGAGTTCCTGGCCGAGATCGCCAAGGCCGCCGGCCGTAGCCGGTTGCGATCCGCCGGTGCGCCCGGTAGCCTTGCCCAGGCCCCTAGCACGAGACCCGTCACGGAGATCGCCATGCAGGCCGACATCCACCCCGACTACGTGGTCGCCACCGTCAACTGCTCCTGCGGCAACACCTTCACGACCCGCTCCACCAAGGCGACCCTCACGCTCCGAGCTCTGCAGCGAGTGCCACCCCTTCTACACGGGCAAGCAGAAGCTGGTGGACACCGGCGGCCGCATCGACCGCTTCGAGCGCCGCTACGGCAAGCGCCGGCAAGTGCCGAGTCCGGCGCTGCCTGAGCCCTCGTCGCCGCGTGACCGAGCCGCTGGGCTCGAGCCCGACCGCGGCCGGCCTCCTCGCCGGCCAAGCTGCCGCGCCGCTGCGTCGGCCGCGCCCTGGGGCGACGTCGACGCCGAGCGCCGGCCGCCTTCCCGGGCGGCGCCGCGCTCGGTCGCCGGCGTCGACCGGCGTGGGTGCTGCTCGACGCCGACCGCCGCTGGCGTCGCTCGGCCCCGCCCTGGTCGTGGGCCGACCGCCGCGGGCGTCGCCGAGCTGCACCTGCTCGTCGACGGCCGACGCCGGCGGTGCGTGGCCCGCCGGGCCGGCGCTGTTCGCCGTCCGCGCCGACGGTGTGGGCGGTGCGACGGGCACCGACGCTCGTGCCGCGCCGCAGCCGGCCCCGCTGGCGCGCCGCCGCCGCCGGCCCCGCCGGCGCCGGCGCTCGCCGAGCTGCTGGTCGACGCCGGCCTCGAGGTGGTCGTCGAGGACGGCATCGTCCGCGGCGAGGTGCTCGGGCTCGAGGTGGCCCGGGTCGTCCACGGCACCACGACCGCCGGCACGCCGATCGACGCGCCGGTGCTCGAGGTCGGCGTCGGCCGCGCCGACCGCGAGGCTCACCGCGCTGCGTGCACGGCGACCTGCCGCCGGCCGACGCGCTGGCCCGGGTGGTCGACGATCGTCCGCCGGCACCGTCGTCCGGGGCGCCGAGCGGCACCCGCTCAACCAGCTGGCGCCCGAGCGCTGGCTGCGCGCCCGGCTGATCGCCGACCCGGCGCTGGTCGGGCTGGCCGCGCTGCGCCCCGCTCGGCCCGCCGTGCCCCGCCCGAACCTGCGCGACCCGCGCCGTCGCCATGGCGGTCGGCGCCGACGCCGACGGCCGCGGTCGTGGTCGTCGCCTGCTCGGTCGGCATCGACCTCGACCTCGTGCCCGCCGCCGCCGACGCCCGCGCTCGCACTGGCCCCCGACGCCCGCCTGCGTCCTCGCCGTGCCCGAGCGCGACGCCCACCCCGTCACCCGCGCCCTCGCCGCAGCGCCTGGCCGCCCCGGCCGAGCGTCGTCGCCGCTCGACGCCGACTGGCGCCTGACCTGACCGCCAGGCGCCGTCGGCCCGAACGCGTGGGTGCGCGGCCGGTGGCCGTAGCCTCGACGCGTGCTCGACCGGCTGCGAGGCCTGGAGCGGGAGTTCGTCGACGTCGAGGCGCGCCTCGCCGACCCCGAGCTGCATCGCCGACCAGGCCCGCTACCAGGAGCGTGGCCCGCCGCTACAGCGAGCTCGAAGCCGATCGTCGAGCGCGGCCCAGCGCGCTGCGGCGAGCGCACCGAGCGACCTCGACGCCGCCCGGGAGATGCTCACCGAGCCTCGACGGCGACGACCGCGAGATGATGCGGGCCGAGGTCGACGAGGCCGAGGCCGACATCGAGCGCCTCGAGGCCGAGCTGCGCGCTGCTGCTGCTGCCCGAAGGACCCCAACGAGGGCAAGAACGTCATCGTCGAGATCCGCGGCGCCGAGGGCGGCGAGGAGGCCAACCTCTTCGCCCGCGACCTCTTCGAGATGTACCAGGGCTACGCCGGCCGGCATGGGCTGGAAGCTCGAGGTGCTCGGCTCCGACCCGTCGCGACATGGGCGGCTTCAACGAGATCACCTTCCTGCTCAAGGGCGACGGCGTGTGGACCCGCATGAAGCACGAGGGCGGCCCGCACCGGGTGCAGCGGGTGCCGGTCACCGAGAGCCAGGGCCGCATCCACACGTCGTCGGCCACGGTCACCGTGCTGCCCGAGGCCGAGGAGGTCGACGTCGACATCGACCCCAACGACCTCCAGATCGACGTCTACCGGTCGTCGGGCCCGGGCGGGCAGTCGGTCAACACCACCGACTCGGCCGTGCGCATCACCCACAAGCCCACCGGCCTGGTGGTGGCGATGCAGGACGAGAAGAGCCAGATCCAGAACCGGGCCAAGGCCATGGTCGGTGCTCCGGTCCCGGCTGCTCAAGCTGGAGCAGGACCGCCAGGCCGCCGAGCTGTCGGCCGAGCGCAAGGGCCAGGTCGGCGGCGGCGGCCGCTCCGAGAAGATCCGCACCTACAACTTCAAGGAGAACCGGGTCACCGACCACCGCATCGGGCTCACGCTCTACAAGCTCGACAAGGTGCTGGCCGGCGAGCTCGACGAGGTGATCGACGCGCTGGTCGCGGACGAGCAGACGCGGCGGCTCAGCGAATCGGCGTGACCACCTGCCTGGCGCCAGGTGCGCGACGCCAGCCTCGAGTCGCTGCGGCGTCGGCGGCGTCGACGACCCCGAGCAGGAGCTCCGCTGGATCGTCGAGCGGGCCAGCGGCCTCGGCGGCCGCCGAGCAGGCCGCCGCCCTCGACGATCCGGTGCTCACCCGGCGCGAGGCACGGCGCGTCGACCGCATGGTCGCCCGCCGCGCGGCCGGCGAGCCGCTGCAGTACGTGCTCGGCCGCTGGGGGTTCCGCACCCTCGACCTCTTCGTCGACCGACGGGTGCTGATCCCCCGGCCCGAGACCGAGGTGGTGGCCGGCCTCGCGGTCGACGCCGCTCGCCGGGCTGGGCCGAGCCGGGCGTGGCGTCGACCTCGGCACCGGCTCCGGCGCCATCGCCCTGTCGCTCGCCGCCGAGCGGTGGCCCGACGTGCGAGGTGTGGGCCACCGACGTCGTCGCCGACGCCCTCGCCGTGGCCCGGGCCAACCTGGCCGGCCTCGGCCGCCGGGCCGGCGGTGGTGCGCCTGGTCGAGGGCGACTGGTTCGAGGCCCTGCCCGGCCGACCTCGAGGGGCGGGTCGACGTGGTCGTCTCCAACCCGCCGTACGTCGCCGACCGACGAGCAGCTGCCGGCCGAGGTGGTCGGCGTGGGAGCCCCGCCGGGCGCTCGTGCCCGGGCCGACGGGCCTCGAGGCCATCGAGCACATCGTCGCGCAGGCACGCTCGGTGGCTGGCCGCCGACGGCACCGTGGTGGTGGAGATCGGCGAGACCCAGGGCCCGCGCGCCCTGGCGCTCGCCCGAGGCGCTGGCCTCACCGGCGCTCGCGATCGCGCCGGACCTGGCCGGCCGCGACCGAGTCCTCGTCGCGTCCCGCTGAGGGTCCGTCGCCCTTCGGTAGCGTCGGGCTGTGCCGCCCACGACCACCCGATCTCGACGACGTGGCCGCCGCACTGGTCGGCGGCGGCGTCGTGGTGCTGCCCACCGACACCGTCTACGGCCTGGCCGCTCTGCCGACCGACGCCGCGGCCATCGACCGACTCTTCGCCCTCAAGGGGCGGAGCGCGGAGGTCCCGGTCGCGGTGCTCTGTGCCAGCCCAGACCAGGCCCTCGCCCTGCCGAGCCGGTGGCGGGGGTGGAGGGTCGCGACGGCGGTGGCGGCCCGCTGCTGGCCCGGGCCCCTCACGCTGGTGCTCCCGCGCCGGTCCGGGGTGCGACCTCCACCTCGGGGAGCCCGAGCACACCGTCGGCCTGCGCGTCCCCGATCACGACCTCGTACGGGCGCTGGCCCAGCAGGTGGGACCGGTGGCCGTGACCAGCGCCAACCGCCACGGCCACCCCACCGCCGGCCACGGCCGCCGAGGCCGCTGCCTCGCTGGCCGGCCCGTGGACCTGGTGGTCGACGGCGGCCGGCTCGCCGACCGGGCCTCCACGGTGGTCGACGCCACCTCCTGGCCGTTCGTGGTGCTACGCGAGGGGCCGATCGCAGGCGCCGAGGTGCTCGAGATCGCGGCCGACGCCCGCCGGTCGACGGCTTCTGAAGGGTAGGTTGCCCCCGGGCCACGACGGCCGTCACACCAGCAACAGGGGGATCGCAGCATGTCGTCACGCAAGGTCGATCAGTCGGTCGTCGACGATCTCCGCCGCCTCCCGCTCCTGGCCAACGTGCACCAAGCCGACGTCCAGAAGATCGCCGCCCTGGGCGAGATCGTGGACGCCGAGGTCGGGGCCCTGCTCATCGACCAGGGCGACGTGGGCACCGAGTGCTTCTTCGTGCTCGACGGGCGAGGCAGCGGTGCGCAGCGCCGGGCAGCACGTCGCCACCATCGGACCCGGTTCGATCGTCGGCGAGATGGCCCTCGATCGGCCACAAGCCCCGCAACGCCAGCGTGGTGGCTGAGACGCCGATGCGGCTGCTCTCCTTCAACATCGCCGCGTTCAAGAAGCTGCTCGAACGAGATGCCCGGCGCCCAAGAGGTGATCGTGAAGCTCCTCGAGGCGCGCGCCGCCGCCAACCGAGCAGCGGCAGTGACCGCCGCGACTAGAGCAGGTCGGTGGCGCCGTCGGGCGCGATGCGGGCCCGGCGCCCAGCCAGGTCCTCGGTGACCAGCACCTTGAGCAGGTCGGCGTCGGTCGTGGTGCCGAGGGCGCGCCGGCCGTCGTCGAGCAGCCCGACGACGAAGCCGGTCTCCGGCGAGCCCGTCGCGGTCGTGCATGGCCGTCCAGGTCTCGATGGTCATCTCGCCGTCGGGTTCCTCGCACAGGACCCGGCGGGGGAGGGCGTCCACCTCGGTCCTGCAGGTCGGCGTGCCGGAAGCCCTTCGCCGGCGGCTCGGTGCTGTAGACGCCGAAGGCGTGCTTGGTGATGTAGCCGCCGTTGGCCGGTCACCAGGCCGATGCGCCCCGGGGTCGTCGCGCAGCACGCCCAGCCATCGTGGCGATGGAGTGCATCACGTAGTTGTTCCACGGCCCGCCGGCGAACGACAGGCCACCGGTGACGGTCAGCGGGCGGTCGGTGGGCGAGCCCGAGCTCCGTCGGCGGCGATCTCCACCGCAGACGGGAAGCACGAGTACAGGTCGACGTGAGCCAGGTCGTCGACCCCGACGCCGGCCAGCTCGAAGGCGGCTCGACCGGCCAGGCGGATGGCCGGGGAGGAGCCCAGGTCGTCGCGCTCCGTGACGTAGTAGTGGTCGTGGGCGTCGGTGCCGCTGTGCGGGAACACCCAGCGGTCACGCGGCACCCCCAGCGACTCGGCCCGCTCCGCCGAGCAGAGGATGACGCCGGCGCCCTGCTCCACCGCGTTGTTGGAGTTCATGCGCTTCGTGTACGGGAACCCGATCATCCGGTTGTCGGGCGTCGGCGTGCGGATCTCCTCGGCGGTGTAGGCCTGCTGGATCCAGGCGTGCGGGTTGGTGGCCGCCACCTCGCTGAACCCGGCCCACAGCTCCGACATCGCGACCAGGTGCTCATCGAGGTCGCGGCCGAGGCGGACCCGATGCGCCTGCTCGAACAGCGGGTACACCTGCACGGGCATGAGCAGGCCCCGCGCCTGCTCGCCGGGCGCCGTCATCGGCACCTCGGGGATCGACTGGGCAGCCAGCGGCACGTCGTCGCCCTGCGTCGGTCCAGGTCAGCTCCTGGCCGGCCTTGCGCGACCCGGTGCGGGTACCGCCAGGCCTCGGCGCCGCCCAGCAGCACGAGGTCGGCCTCGCCGGCCTGGATGGCGAGGCAGGCGAGGTTCACGAGCGACTGCGGGCTGTTGCCGCCCATGCCGGTGACGGTGGTGACGGTCGGGTCGGCGCCCAGCCGCTCGGCCACCAGGCGGCCCGGATCGCGGTAGCGCCACGACAGCATCCCCACGATGTGCACCGTGTCGGCGCCAGCGAGCGCCACAGCCCCGACCCCGCTGTCCTCGCCGGCCCGGCGAAGGGCCTCGGCGATCAGGTCGACCGGCTCCAGGACCTCGGCCCCCTGGTCGACGCGGTTGCTGAGCTGACCGGCACCGATCAGCACGGGCGTGCGGGGGTCGACCACGGCTCCTCCAACGTCGAGACGAGAACTTGACTGCCCGGTCAACTCTAGGGAGCGCCCGTGACGCACCTACAATCCGCCCATCGACGTCCTCCTCCTCTGCACCGCGAACCAGTGCCGCTCGCCGATGGCGGAGGTCCTCCTGCGACGCCACCTGGCCAAGGCCGGGCGTCGACGCCTCGGTGTCTCCGCGCCGGCCTCTACGAGGGCGGGGCCCCGGCGACCGCCCACGGCGTCGCGGCCATGGCCGACCGTGGCCTCGACCTCGACAGCCACCGCAGCCGCCGCGTCGACCACCGAGATGCTGGAGCACGCCGACCTGGTGGTCGGGCATGAGCCGGGAGCACGTGCGGGAGGCCGCGGTGCTCGACCCCGAGGTGCTCGACCGGACGTTCACCCTGAAGGAGCTGGCACGCATGGTGGCCGCCTCGGCCCGCGGCAGCGCCGAAGAGGCCTTCGCCGCGTGGCTGGCCCGGGTCGTCTCACGAGCGTGACCGGCGAACGCTGGTGGGCGTCGGCCACGACGATGCCCTCGACGTCGCCGACCCGGTGGGCCGGGGCCGGACGGACTACGAGACCACCGCCGAGCCTCCTCGACGACCTGCTGGGCCAGATCGTCGCACCGGGCCTTCCCCGCGACGCGGGCCAGCCGTGCCGCGCTGAGGGTGGCCATCGGAGCCGATCACGCCGGCGTGGACCTCAAGGCCCACCTGGTGGCCGAGCTCGAGCGGCTGGGCCACGACCCCATCGATCTCGGCACCCACAGCACCGACTCGGTCGACTACCCGCCCATCTGCGCCGCCGTGGGCCGGGCGGTGGCGTCGGGCGAGGCCGACCGGGGGATCGTGCTCGGAGGGTCCGGCCAGGGCGAGCAGATCGCCGCCAACAAGGTGCACGGCGTGCGCGGCGGCCCTCTGCAACGACCTCTACACGGCCCGGCTCAGCCGCGAGCACAACGACGCCAACGTGCTGGCGATGGGCGGACGCATCGTCGGCGTCGGCCTGGCCTCGGAGATCCTCGAGCTGTGGCTGGGCACTGACTTCGAGGGCGGTCGCCACGAGCGCCGGGTCGCCCAGATCACCGACATCGAGACCGAGGAGGGCTGATCCGATGGGATGGCCGAGCAACGCCGACGACGAGGTCCTGACCCTGATCGACCGTGAGGTCGACCGGCAGAACACCACGCTCCAGCTGATCGCCAGCGAGAACTTCACCTCGCCGGCGGTGCTGCGGGCCACCGGCTCGGTCCTCACCAACAAGTACAGCGAGGGCTATCCCGGCAAGCGCTACTACGGCGGCAACGAGGTGATCGACGAGGTCGAGGACGTGGCCCGGGAGCGGGCCAAGGAGCTCTTCAACGCCCCGCACGCCAACGTGCAGCCCCACGCCGGTGCCAACGCCAACATGGCCGTCTACCTGGCCCTGCTGCAGCCGGGCGACACGGTGCTCGGCCTCCGGCTCGACCAGGGCGGCCACCTCACCCACGGCTCGCCGGTCAACGCCAGCGGCAAGCTGTACGACTTCGTCTCCTACGGGGTCACGCCCCAGCGACGAGCGCATCGACCTCGACCAGGTGCGCGATGCGGCCCTCGAGCACCGCCCCAAGATCATCGTCACCGGCGCCACCGCCTACCCGCGGATCATCGACCCAGCGCCGTTCCGGGCCATCGCCGACGAGGTGGGCGCCCTGTTCATGTTCGACGCCGCCCACATCGCCGGGCTCATCGCCGGCGGGGCAGCACCCGAACCCGATGGACCACGGCGCCGACATCATGACCTTCACCACCCACAAGACCCTGCGGGGCCCGCGGGGAGGCGCCATCCTGCTGCACGCCGGAGCTGGCCGAGGTCATCGACAAGTCGGTCTTCCCCGGGCTGCAGGGCGGACCCCTCGACCACGTCATCGCCGCGAAGGCGCTCGCGTTCGCCGAGGCCGCCACCCCGGAGTTCCGCGACTACGCCGTCCAGGTCGTGCGCAACGCGGCGGCGCTCGCCAAGGCGCTGGCCGGGCATGGCCTCCGGCTCGTCTCCGGCGGCACCGACAACCACCTCATGCTCGTCGACCTCCGCACCTTCGACCCCGACCTCTCGGGCAAGAAGGCCCGCCTGGCCCTCGATCGAGCCGGCATCAGCCTCAACGAGAACACCGTGCCCGACGATCCCCGCCCGCCGTACATCACGTCGGGTCTGCGCATCGGCACGCCCGCCGTCACCACCCAGGGGATGACCGAGGCGGAGATGGCCACCATCGCCGGGCTCATCCACCGCGTGCTCGTGGGTCGCGACGACGACGCCGAGGTGGCCGCCGTCAAGGACGAGGTGGCGGCCCTGTGCTCGAAGTTCGCCCCCTACCCGAGCGGCGCCTAGCCCGCCCGTGAGCGACTACCTCGGGGAGTTCCTCCCCGTGATCGGGGTCGCCGCGCTGGTGACCCTGGTGACCACCCCCTTCTTCGGGTGGCTGTCGTTCCGGGTGGGCGCCGTGCAGGCGCCCGACGAGCGGCGTGTCCACACCCGCCCCACCCCCGTGCTGGGTGGGGCCGCCATCCTCCTCGGCTTCCTGGCCGGTCTGGCGACGGCCTGGACCGGAGACGGCTTCGACCCGGTGTTCATCGCCAGCTCCGTCCCGCTCGGCGTGGCCCTCGGCGCCGTGGTGATGTACGTGGTGGGCCAGGTCGACGACCTGCGTGAGGTGTCTCCGCCCGCCAAGGTGGCCGGCACGGTGCTGGCCGGAAGCGTCCTGTCGATCGCCGGGGTCACCATCCTCTTCTTCCGCATCCCCTTCGCCGGCCTCATCTCGCTGTCCCCCGACATGTCGGCGCTGCTCACGGTGGTGTGGGTGATCGGGATGACCACGGCCATCAACTACATCGACGGGCTCGACGGCCTGGCGGCGGGCATCGTCGCCATCGCGGCCGCCGCCTTGCTGCTCTACTGCGAGCGCCTGGAGGGGGTGGGCGCCATCGGCGAGGACAACGCCGGTCCGTTGGTGGCCGCCGCCGTGCTGGGGGCCTGCATCGGCTTCCTCCCGCACAACTTCCACCCCGCCCGGATCTTCATGGGCGACGCCGGTGCGCTGCTGCTGGGGTTGCTCATGGCCGCCGCCACCATCGCCGTCGGCGGCAACACCGACCGGCCCTTCTCGGGCCAGACCTTCTTCTTCTTCGCCCCGCTGTTCATTCCGCTCGTGATCCTGGGCGTGCCGATCATCGACGCCGTCTTCTCGATCATCCGGCGGGCCCGCCGTGGCGGGAACGTGACGGTGGCCGACAAGGACCACCTGCACCACCGCCTCATGCGCCTCGGCCATGGCCAGCGCCGCAGCGTCCTCATCCTCTGGACCTGGACGGTGCTCCTCTCGGCCATCGCGCTCTACCCCACCTACACGCGGGGTCGGCTCGACGCCTACGTGCCGATGGCCATAGCGGCCGCCGCCCTGATCCTGTTCACCATGTTCGGTCCCGGCATCCGGTCGCGGCGCAACGGCGACGCCGAACCGGAGGACGAACAGGCTCGCGAGGCTTCGAACTCCGAGTCGCGACTCCGCTAAGGTGCCCCGCTGGCCCACGGAGGGGATGGATTTGCCGGTCCCGCGCCCCGGGTTCTAGATTGCGAATGTATTCACAAGCGCCCGTCTCGAGACGGGCACGAGGGGTTCTGAGGTCCGGGACGACCGTGTTCGATCTGTCCGCCAAGCGTGAGCTCAACAACGGCTTCGGCTACGCGCTGAACGCGGCCGTCGAGCTGGTGGTGACCCCGGCGCTCATGGCGCTCATCGGCTGGAAGATCGACGACTGGCTCGGCACATCGCCGCTCTTCCTCGCCGTCTTCGCCGCCTTCAC
Source organism: uncultured Microthrixaceae bacterium (assembly GCA_963795165.1). GTDB lineage: Bacteria > Actinomycetota > Acidimicrobiia > Acidimicrobiales > VFJN01 > VFJN01. The sequence continues at coordinate 3,060,062 of CAWCGT010000001.1, forward strand.
GCTCGGGTACGTGGTGTGGAAGCAGTACACCGCCTACCAGGGCTCGATGGCCCGTCACGAGCAGCAGCTGCTCGGCTCCAAGCCCGATCGGTCGAGCCTGTGAGCGCCGCCGACCGCCGGGCGCCGGTGCCGCCCTCGCCCGAGGTGGAGCGCGAGCTGGCCTTCGACATGCTCAAGCGTGGCGTGTGGCTGGCTCCAGTCGTGCTCCTGTTGGGCGCGGCGGTGTGGGGCACCGAGGGTCTGGCGCTCCGCCGGCGTCGCCATCGCCCTGGTGTGCGTGAACCTCGTCCTGGCCGCTCTCGCCCTGTCGTGGGCCGCCAAGGTGTCTCTCACGGCCATCATGGCCGTGGCGCTCGGCGGCTTCGCCGTGCGCATGGGTCTCGTCACCGCCGTGCTGTTCGCGGTGCGTGACGCCACGTGGATCGACCTCACCGCCCTCGGGGTCACGGTGCTCGTGACCCACCTCGGGCTCCTCTTCTGGGAGCTCCGCTACGTGTCCGCTTCGCTGGCCTTCCCCGGCCTGAAGCCCCCCGCTGCCGACAAGGAGGCTGTCCTCTCGTGATCCTCGGGTTGGAGTTCCCGCCCATCGCCCACGTCGTGGAGTGGCCGACGATGTTCGGCGACGGACCGTTCGCAGTGAACAAGGTCATCATCCTCATGTGGGTGTCGGCGGCCCTCGCCTTCGGCGTGATGTTCCTGGGCGGCCGCAAGCAGGAGCTGGTGCCGACCGGCGTCCAGAACGTGGCCGAGTCGGCCGTGGGCTTCATCGAGGACGGCATCGTCCTGGAGACGATGGGTCCCGACGGGCTCAAGTTCACGCCCTTCCTGCTCACCCTGTTCACCTTCATCCTCACGTGCAACATCTGGGGGCTCATCCCCGGCATCCAGATGCCCGTGAACGCCCGCATCGCCCTCCCGGCCTTCATGGCCATCCTGGTGTGGGCGATCTACCACATCACCGGCATCGTCTCGCAGGGCCCGATCAAGTACTTCAAGTCGGCCACCATCCCGCCGGGCGTGCCCAAGGCGATCCTGCCGCTGGTGTTCCTCATCGAGCTGATGGGGATCCTGGTCACCCGCCCGCTGTCGCTGGCGGTCCGGCTCTTCGCCAACATGATCGCCGGCCACCTGCTGCTGGTGACCTTCGCCGTCCTCTGCCAGGCCCTCTTCGAGGCCACCGTGGTGGGGGCGATCGCTCCGTTCGCGCTGCTGCTCTTCCTCAGCGCCTTCGAGATCCTGGTGGCCTTCCTCCAGGCGTACATCTTCACCATCCTCGCCGCCGTGTACATCGGCGGTGCCATGCACCCCGAGCACTAAGAGAAAGACCAAGGAGAACCACACCGTGCTGCAACTTCTCGCACAGCAGGACCCGGGCGAGCTCGAGGCCGGCCTTACCGCCGTCGGTCGAGGCATCGTCTACGGCGGCGCTGCCATCGGCCCCGGCATCGGCATCGGCATCGTGGTGGGCAACGCCATCACGGCGATGGCCCGCCAGCCCGAGGCCGCCGGCATGGTGCGCACCACCATGTTCCTCGGCATCGCCTTCACCGAAGCCCTCGCCCTGTTCGGCTTCGTGCTCTCGTTCATCATCGCTGGCTGAGGAGGCCTACCCGTGCGAAACCGCACACGCACACTCGTGGCGAGCGGACTGCTCGTCGCCGGGCTCATGGCCTTCGCTCCGCCCGCCTCGGCGGAGGAGGAGGGCGACGCGCCCGAGTTCACCGAGGAGCAGGTCGAGGAGATCATCCACGAGGCCGAGGTGATCGCCGAGGAGAACGGCGGCACTCACTTCGACGCCGAGTGCATCCCGATCCTCGTCGAGGGAGGTTCGGTCGACGACTGCCACGAGGCACCCAGCCCGATCCTGCCGGCCACCGACGAGCTGGTGTGGGGGTCGATCTCCTTCGTTCTCCTGCTCGGGCTCATGTGGAAGTTCGCCTTCCCGGCCGTCAAGAAGGGCATGAACGCCCGCACGGAGCGCATCCGTGGCGACCTCGACGCCGCCGAGCAGGCCAAGTCCGAGGCCGTCGGCGTGCTCGACGGCTACAAGGCCCAGCTGGCCGACGCCAAGGCCGAGGCTGCTCGCATCATCGAGGAGGCCCGGCAGGCCGCCGACGCCCTCAAGAAGGACCAGGAGGCCCGGCTCCAGACGGAGCTGGCCGACGCTCGGGCCCGCGCGGCTGCCGACATCGAGGCCGCCAAGGCCCAGGCCACCGCCGACCTGCGGGGCGAGCTCGCCCAGCTGGCCGTCGGTGCCGCCTCGGCTGTCGTGAACAAGAACCTCGACCCGGCCGCCCAGACGCAGCTCATCGAGGACTACATCAGCTCGGTGGGCACCCGCTCATGACCGACGACCGCTCGCACGCCTACGCCGAGGCTCTGCTCGCGGTCGCCCGCTCCGAGGGCAACCTGGCCGAGGTGGAAGACGAGCTCTTCCGCTTCGCCCGGTCGCTCGAGACCAACGACGAGCTCCGCACCACCCTCACCGACATGCAGCTCCCGGTCAGCCGGCGCCAGCAGATCGTGGAGGACCTCCTCGGCGGGCGGGCCAACCCCACCACCACGGCGCTGGTGTCCATGGTGGTCGGCACCGGCCGGGCCCGCGACCTGCCGGCCATCGTCGACGAGCTGGTGAAGCTCAGCGCCGCTGAGGGCAACAAGGAGGTGGCCGAGGTCCGCTCGGCCGTCGAGCTCACCGACGACCAGAAGCAGCGCCTGGCCGCCGCCCTCGAAGCCAAGACCGGCAAGAAGGTGGAGCTCAAGGTGATCATCGACCCGACCGTGCTCGGCGGTCTCGTCGCCCAGGTGGGCGACACGGTGATCGACGGCTCTGTGAAGACCCGCCTCCAGCAGCTCCAGACCGCGTTCTGAACTCGACACAAGGAAGAGACCCACGAAGATGGCAGAGCTGACCATCAACACCGCTGACATCGCCGCAGCGCTCAAGAAGAACCTCGAGGGCTTCACGCCCAGCACCGAGGCCGCGCAGGTCGGCCGCGTGATCGAGGTGGGCGACGGCATCGCCACCGTCTCCGGGCTCCCCGGCGTGGGCGTCAACGAGCTCCTCGAGTTCGAGGGCGGCGATCCGGGGCCTGGCCCTGAACCTCGACGAGGACTCGATCGGCGCCGTGATCCTCGGCGACGGCGGCGCCGTGAGCGAGGGCACGTCCGTCAAGGCCACCGCCCAGATCCTCTCCGTGCCCGTCGGCGACGGCCTCCTCGGCCGGGTCGTCGACGCCCTCGGCAACCCGATCGACGGCAAGGGCCCGCTCACCAACGTGCAGGACCGGCGCATGGAGCTGCAGGCGCCCGGCATCATCGGCCGCAAGCCGGTGCACGAGCCGCTCCAGACCGGCATCAAGGCCATCGACTCGATGACCCCGATCGGCCGGGGCCAGCGCGAGCTGATCATCGGCGACCGCAAGACCGGCAAGACCACGGTCGCGATCGACACGATCATCAACCAGCGCGGCCTGGGCGTGAAGTGCATCTACGTGGCCATCGGGCTCAAGGAGTCCACGGTCGCCAACACCGTCGCCACGCTCGAGCAGCACGGCGCCATGGACTTCACGGTCGTGGTGGTCGCCGGCGCGTCCGACCCCGCCCCGTTCAAGTACCTCGCCCCCTACGCCGGCTGCGCCATGGGCCAGCACTGGATGGAGAACGGCGAGCACGGCCTGATCGTCTACGACGACCTCTCCAAGCAGGCCGAGGCCTACCGCCAGGTGTCGCTGCTGCTCCGCCGCCCGCCGGGCCGCGAGGCCTACCCGGGCGACGTGTTCTACCTGCACAGCCGCCTCCTCGAGCGGGCCGCCAAGCTCTCCGACGACAACGGCGCCGGCTCCCTCACCGCCCTGCCGATCATCGAGACCAAGGCCGGCGACATCTCGGCCTACATCCCCACCAACGTGATCTCGATCACCGACGGCCAGGTCTTCCTCCAGGACGACCTGTTCAAGTCGGGCGTGCGGCCCGCCTTCGACACCGGCCAGTCGGTGTCCCGCGTCGGCGGCGCCGCACAGATCAAGGCCATGAAGAAGGCCGTGGGCACGCTCAAGGGCGACCTGTCGCAGTTCCGCGAGCTCGAGGCCTTCGCCGCCTTCGGCTCCGAGCTCGACAAGGTGTCCCAGGCCGCCCTCGACCGCGGCTACCGGCTCGTCGAGCTGCTCAAGCAGCCGCTCAACAGCCCGATGCCGGTGCAGGAGCAGGTCGTCTCGCTCTACGCCGCCACCAACGGCTACCTCGACCCGGTCCCGGTGGAGGACGTGACCCGCTTCGAGCAAGAGCTCATCGAGTGGTTCCGCACCCGCCACGGCGACATCCTCGACGGCATCAAGAGCTCCGGCGACATCGCCGACGTGGACGCCTTCGACGCCGCCCTCAAGGGCTTCGCCGACGCGTTCGAGCCCACCGGGGACGGCCCGACGAGCCCGGGGCCGAGGCGCAGGGCGACGAGGCGCGCACCCAAGCCGGCGGGCGCGCCGAGGCGATCCTCGCCGAGGACGAGATCACCCGGGAAGACGGCGAGGAGCAGTAGATGGCCGGTGGGACCGAGCGCGTCCTGCGTCGACGCATCAAGTCGGTGCAGTCGACGAAGAAGATCACCAAGGCGATGGAGCTGATCGCCGCCACCCGCGATCCTCAAGGCCCAGCAGCGGGTGCAACGCGGCCCGGCCCTACAGCGAGCAGATCACCGGGTGATCCGCAACCTGGCCCGGCCGGCGGCGTGTCCGACCACCCGCTGCTCCGCCCCGCCGCCGACGTCCGCACGGTCGCCCTCGTCGTGATCACCGGTGACCGTGGCCTGTGCGGCGGCTACAACACCAACGTCATCCGCGCCGCCGAGCGCGAGATGGCCCGGCTCGACGCAGCGACGGACAGGACGACCCGCCTCGTCACCGTCGGCAAGAAGGCCACCGGCTACTTCAAGTTCCGCGGCTACCGACATCGACGACGAGCTTCACCGGCTTCTCCGACGAGCCCACCTACGAGGACGCCCGCGGCGTCGCCGAGGCCGTGAGTCGAGCTGCTTCGAGGCCGGCGAGTACGACGAGGTCGAGCTCGTCTACACGCAGTTCATCTCGGCGGGCGTCCAGCGGGTCACCGTCACGCCAGTTCGTGCCGCTCGAGACCGACGTGCTCGACGCCGACGGCGAAGTCCGACGGCCCCACCGCCGACTACGAGTTCGAGCCCGATCCCGGCGAGATCCTCGACCGACTCCTGCCTCGCTACGTCGAGGCCCGCCTCTTCGCCGCCCTGCTCGACGGCGCCGCCTCGATCTTCGCCGCCCAGCAGCGGGCCATGAAGTCGGCCACCGACAACGCCGACGAGCTCATCACCAAGCTCAGCCGGGTGATGAACCGGGCCCGCCAGGACACCATCACCACCGAGATCATGGAGATCGTGAGCGGCGCCGAGGCGCTGCGCGGCGGCCAATCCGGCGGCGACCGACCTCCTCGCCGACAACGCCCTCGAACGTGGTCGACCTCGTCCGGTCGCCACCCCCACACCCGCACCGCTTGATCCGGAGACACGACATGACCGTGACCGACAGCCAGCCCACCTTGAAGGACGGCCGCGTCGTCGCCATCGCCGGCCCGGTGATCGACGTCGAGTTCCCGCCCGACGCCGTGCCGCAGATCAACACGCTGCTCGCCTTCGACATCACCATCGACGGCAAGCCCCAGCCGGTGAAGGCCGAGGTGGCCCAGCAGATCGGCGACGCCCGCGTGCGGGCCATCTGCCTGCGGCCCACCGACGGCCTGATCCGCGGCACGATCGTGAAGAACACCGGCGGCGGCATGCAGATGCCGGTCGGCGACGCCGTGCTCGGCCACGTGGTCAACGTGATCGGCGAGCCCCTCGACGTCGCTGAGCTCGACGCCAGCAAGATCGACGACCACTGGGACATCCACCGCCACGCCCCCGACTTCGACTCGCTCGAGCCGCAGAAGATCGTGTTCCCCACGGGCATCAAGGTCATCGACCTGCTCACCCCGTACCTCCAGGGCGGCAAGATCGGCCTGTTCGGCGGCGCCGGCGTGGGCAAGACCGTGCTCATCACCGAGATGATCAACCGGGTGGCCGTCCCAGTTCGGCGGCGTGTCCGTGTTCGCCGGCGTGGGCGAGCGCACCCGTGAGGGCACCGACCTCTTCCTCGAGATGGGCGAGACGATCATGGGTGACGGCGTCACCCGCGTCCTCGACAAGGCCGCCCTCGTGTTCGGCCAGATGGACGAGCCGCCGGGCGTGCGCCTCCGGGTCGCCCTGTCCGCGCTCACCATCGCCGAGTACTTCCGTGACGTGAAGAACCAGGACGTGCTGCTCTTCGTCGACAACATCTTCCGCTTCGTGCAGGCCGGCTCCGAGGTGTCCACCCTCCTCGGCCGCATGCCCTCGGCCGTGGGCTACCAGCCCACCCTGGCCGACGAGATGGGCGAGCTGCAGGAGCGCATCACCTCCACCCGGGGCCGGTCGATCACCTCGCTGCAGGCCGTGTACGTGCCCGCCGACGACTACACCGACCCGGCGCCGTTCACCACCTTCACGCACCTCGACGCCACCACCGAGCTGTCCCGCGACATCGCCGCCCTCGGCATCTACCCCGCCGTGGACCCGCTGGCCTCCACCTCCACCATCCTCGCCCCCGAGGTCGTGGGCGAGCGCCACTACAACGTGGCCCGTCGCGTGCAGGAGATCCTCCAGCGCTACAAGGAGCTGCAGGACATCATCGCCATCCTCGGCCTCGACGAGCTCTCCGAGGAGGACCGCATCACGGTGGCCCGGGCCCGCAAGATCCAGCGGTTCCTGTCCCAGCCGATGTTCGTGGCCAAGAACTTCACCGGCCTCGACGGCGTGTTCACCCCCGTGGAGGAGACGGTCGACAGCTTCGAGCAGCTCGTCAACGGCGACCTCGACGACCTGCCCGAGCAGGCCTTCCTCAACGTCGGCGGCGCCGACTCGGCCCGGGCCAAGGCCGCCGAGCTGCCGAAGTAGATGACCCTGCACGTCGAGGTCGTCTCGCCGGAGCGGATCCTCTGGACGGGTGAGGCCGATCGGTGATCGCCCGCACCGTCGGCGGCGGCGAGATCGCCTTCCTCACCGGCCACGCCCCCTTCGTCGGCGCCCTCGACATCGGCACGGTCCGGGTCCACAGCGAAGACGGCTCCGACGAGGTCATCGCCGTGCACGGCGGGTTCGTGGAGGTCAGCCACGACCGCGTCACGATCCTGTCCGACGTGGCCGAGGTGGCCAGCCAGATCGACGTCGAGCGGGCCCGGGCCGCGGCCGAGCGGGCCGAGTCGCCAGCTCCGCGGCGAGCACGACGTCGAGGCCGAGGCGGCCCTGCGCCGGGCCCAGCGTCCGCCTCGAGGCCGCCACCGGCAGCCTCACCTCCTCCCGCTGACCCCACCCCATCTCGAGGCAATGACTGCCGTTTCCCGGCAGTCGAGGCAATGACTGCCACATGCGGCAGTCATTGCCTCGCCCGCGTCGGAACGGCAGTCATTGCCTCGACGGGGGGTGGGTGTGGGGCCGGTAGGGTTCGGCGATGGCTCGGCAGCGGCTCGGAGTCGTCCTCCTGGTGCCGCAGCCGCTGGCCACGCAGGTCGACGGGGTGCGCCGGGCCCTCGGCGACGGCGCCCTCGGCCGGATCGATCCGCACATCACGCTCGTGCCCCCGGTGAACGTCGCCGACCGGGACCTGCCCGCGGCCTTCGCGGTCGTGCGGGCCGCCGCAGCCGTCTGCTCACCGCTCGCCCTGCGCCTCGGTCCCGTGGACACCTTCGCCCCGGTCAACCCGGTGGCCTACCTCCGGGTCGGAGGCGACGAGGACGCCCTCGCCGCCCTCGAGCAGCTGCGGGTCGGATGCCACGCCGGGCCGCTCGACCCGTTCCAGCGACCACGAGCTTCGTCCCCCACGTCACCGTGGCCGACGACCTGCCCGAGCGCCGGCTCGAATCGGCCGAGACAGCGCTGTCGTCGTTCACCGCGGATGTCACCATCGACCGCGTGCACGTGCTGGCCGAGCACCCCGGCCGGCTGTGGCGGGCCATCGCCGACGCCCCCCTGGGCCAGGGGCCGGCCGTGGTGGGTCGGGGCAGCCTTCCGCTCGAGCTGACCACCTCCGGTCGACCCGATGTCGAGGCGGCCGCGCTCCTCTCGATCGACGGCGACCCTCGCCGGGCTCCCCTTCGCCGTCACGGCCCGGCGCGACGACGCCGTGATCGGCGCGGCCTGGGGCTGGTCGGCGGGCCCGGCGCTCGAGCTGGCCGATCTGGCGGTGGCTCCTGAGCACCGGGGACAGGGGGTCGGCCGCCACGTGCTGGCGGGTGTCGAGGATCTCGCACGCTCCCGGGGTTGCACCATCCTGGGGGCGACCGCGGTCACCGGCGGGGCAACGGGGCTGCTGGCCGCTGCCGGATTCCGGGTGGTCGACGCGCCCGATGGGCGACCTTCCGCCGCCCCACGACGATGGGAGCGGCACCTGGGCGCCGGTTGACCCCGAGGCCGGCGGGTGAGGGCGGCCCCGTCCGCCAGCTGGCGCAAGCGACCCGAGCTGGTGGTGGGCGCGTGCGCCCTGGTGTACCTGCCGTTCACGCTGCTCGGCTTCGGCACCGACATCGACGTGGCCAACGTCCTCCGATCCGGCCGGGCGTCGCTCGACGACGGCGACTACGAGCTCTCGCGCGGCCCGGGCTGCCGTGGTCCACGAGGTGGGCACGGGTCTGCTCGACCGAGTGGGTGGGTCGGTCGCTGGTCAACCTGGCCAGCGTCGCTGTTCGCGACGCTGGCGCTGTGGTGCCGTGCACGACCTCGTGCAGCGGGACGGGGGGCGGTGGCCGCGTGGGCGACGCTGGTGGTGGCGACGAACCCCTGGTTCTGGATCGCTGCCACGTCGCTCGGCGACTTCGTGTGGGCGCTCGGCCTAGTGCTCGCCGGAGCCGTGGCGGCTCACCGCGACCACCGGATCGTGGCTGGCCTGCTCTTCGGGCTCTCGATCGGGTGTCGGGCGTCGTCCGGGCTCCTCGTGGTGGCCTGGCTCCTCGCCGAGCGCACGGGTGGCGGAGACGTGGCGCCCGGCGCGGCGGGCCATCGGCGGTGACGGCCGTCGTGACGCTGGCGGTGGCTGTCGCTGTGCTTCGTGCCGCCGTGGCTCGACGCCGGGCGGTCGTTCGGCTTCCTCGACAACGAGCTGGACTTCGTCGGGCTCCGCGTGCACCTCGGTCGCTGGACGGTGAAGAACGTGGCCGTCATCGGCGTGATCCCGCGGGCGTCGTGCTCATCGCCGGGATCCGCCGGGTGCTGGCGAGCGCTTCGCCCGGTGGCGGCATCGACCGTGGTGCGGTTCGCCGTGCTCGCCATCGTGCTCAGCGAGCTGCTCTTCCTCCGCTTCCCGTTCAAGCCCCTGCACCTGCTGCCGGTGGTGGCGTGCGTGGCGCTGCTGCGTGGCGCGTCGCCGCCGGTCACCCAGCGCTGGCTGGTGGCGCTGGTGGCCGCCCAGCTGATCGGGCGGGGTGGTCGGCACGACGCTCGCCGCTCCCGACCGATCGACGACGCCGCGGTCCGGCCAGCGTCGACCTCGGTCTGACCGCCGGCCCGCTGCTCACCGACGTGCGCTGTCGCCTCGACGACCGCGAGCGCGGGCCCGTGGCCCGACCGGCCGCCAGCGACGCTGCCACCGCAGCGTGCGGCCGATCAACGCCCGCTGCCAGAACGAGACCTGGCGCGGCGGTCGAGACGCCGTGAACGACCCCGTTGCGGCACCCGGGGGCCATCGCTAGCGTCGACAGCGTGACGACCTGGGGGGTCACGACTCTGCTTGGCGCTGGCCGCTGACGGCGTCCGCCTGCACGCGACGACGAGCCGTCGTCGTCCCCCACCACCACCCAGGACGACGGGCACCACCACGCACCACGCACGGTCCCCGAGCGCCCCGCCAGCACCACCACCACCGCCTTCGACCCCGCCACCGTCGAGGGCCAGGTCGAGGCCGCCTACCTGAAGAGCTGGGACGTCTACGCCGACGCCGTCTACCACCTCGAGCTAGACGAACACGCCCTAGCCGAGGTCTACGCGGGCGAGCACCTCGAGACGAAGCGCGAATGAGATCGCAGCGCCGCATCGACGAGCGGCCGGGCAGCGCTGTCCGTGTCGACCACGACTACACGATCGAGCTGATCGACGAGCACGACCGCCATCGTCATCGACCGCTATCAGAACCACCAGGTGCTGATCGATCCCGATCACAAGGAGCCGATCGAGGCACGATCCGGACGAGACGGTCGATCGACGTCGTCACGCTGAAGCTGATCGGCGGCGCGTGGCGGGTCGCTCATCGAAGGAGTCGGACTCGATGATGCAGACGCGGCTGCTCGTGGTCATCGTGATCGTGCTCGTGCCTGTGTCGTGCTCGCTGCCGGCGCTGAGCGGACGGCGAGCGACGTCGGATGGCGACGCCGAGCACCATCGAGGATGCGGTTCGGGTGACGGTGGTGAAGATCGGCGGGGAGCACCGGGTGCAGGTCGGTGTCGGGCGGGTCGACCGGCGCGGAGCAGGGGTGCACCTGGTCGGTGGTGTTCGCGCCCGATCTGGAGGACGCGCCCGTACGGCACATCGCCGGGCCCGAAGCCGCACCCGGATGCTCGGTTCGCGCTGCTGCTGTGCGACGGGCAGATCGTGCGGGCCGATCTGGGTGGCGCCGGCCGACATCGTCGACCTCGATGCGCTGGCCCGCGACGAGGCGCAGCGCTACGTCGAGGACGTGCTCGTGCCCGGTCGTGCGCATCGGGGTGAACCCGGCGGCACCAGGGGCTGGTCGGGCCTGCGGTCGTGGTTCTGGGTCGACGGCTTCGGCGGCTCGGTCACGGCGCCACCGATCACGCGCCTTCGGTCTCACCATCGACGTGCGCATGTCGTCGGGCACCGTCACCTGGGACTTCGGCGACGGCGACGACGCATCGACGGCGACCTCGGCGGGCCTACCCGGCGGAGTCGACCGTGCGCCACGTCCACCAGCGCGATGGCACCTTCACCGTCACCGCCGTCATCGCCCTGCGTCCCGGAGTACCGGGTCGACGGCGGTCCCTGGCTCACGCTGCCGAACCTGCCGTCGGCCTCAGCGTCCACCAGCACCACCGGTCGAGCAGCGCCAGGCCGTCATCACCGACGTCTGACCCGACCAGCGAGCGCCGCCCCCACCGCAACTTGTGGCGATTCCGTTCCAAAACCGCACGGAATCGCCACAGGCTGAGAAGGGTCCCGTCACCCCGGTCAACTTGTGGCGAATCCGTGCGGAAACGAGCTGAAATCGCCACAAGTTGCGGGGGTGCTGCGGGGGTGGGCCGCAACGGCCGGGCGGGGCTACTCGAAGTCGATGGCGGCGTAGTCCTTGAGCTTGGTGAGGCGGTGGCGGGCGTTGACCAGGCGGACGGTGCCGGACTTGGAGCGCATGACGAGCGACTGGGTGGTGGCGCCCCGGGCGTCGTAGTGGACGCCCTTGAGCAGCTCGCCGTCGGTGATGCCGGTGGCGGCGAAGAAGCAGTTGTCGCCGGCCACGAGGTCGTCGGTGGTGAGCACCTGGTCGAGGTCGTAGCCGGCGGCGATGGCGGCGGCGCGCTCGTCGTCGTCGCGGGGCCACAGCCGGCCCTGCTGCTCGCCGCCCATGCACTTGAGGGCGGCGGCGGTGATGACGCCCTCGGGCGTGCCGCCGATGCCGAGCAGGATGTCGGCGCCGGAGTCGGGCCAGGCGGTGGAGATGGCGCCGGCGACGTCGCCGTCGGGGATGAGCCGGATGCGGGCGCCGGCCTCGCGCACCTCGGCGATGAGCTCGCTCGTGGCGGGGGCGGTCGAGGATCACGGCGGTGACGTCGCGGACGCTCTCGCCCTTGGCCTTGGCCACCGCCTGCGAGGTTCTCGGTGACCGACTCGTTGAGGTCGATGACGCCCGACGCACTCGGGCCCGACGGCGATCTTCTCCATGTAGACGCAGGGCCCGGGGTCGAACATCGTGCCCCGCTCGGACACGGCGATGACGGCGATGGCGCCGCCCCGGCCCGAGCGCGGTGAGCGTGGTGCCGTCGATCGGGTCGACGGCGATGTCGGTGAGCATCGGGGTGCCGTCGCCGATGCGCTCGCCGTTGAAGAGCATCGGCGCCTCGTCCTTCTCGCCCTCGCCGATGATCACGATGCCGTCCATCGGCACGGTGTCGAGCACGACGCGCATGGCGTCGACGGCGGCGCCGTCGGCCCCGTTCTTGTCGCCCCGGCCCATCCAGCGGCGCGGCGGCCAGCGCCGCGGCCTCGGTGATGCGGACCAGCTCCAGGGCGAGGTTGCGGTCGGGACGCTGCTTCGTCGGTCATGGGCCACGAGGGTACTTCGCCACCTGCGGGCGCCCCGACGGCCGGCCACGTGCGCGAGGCTGTGGCCCCATGGGGCTGCTGACACCTCCGAGGAGGAGGACGACGAGGAGCGAGGCCGGATCGCTCACTCTGCCGGGCTCGAGCGACCTCGACGGCGCCGAACGCCGACGAGATCACTCTTCGAGCTCGACGAGTGGAGCGGCGCCGATCGCGCCGTGCTCCCGACCGGCTCGCGCACGCTCGGCGTCCCCCACAGCTGGGAGGGCACCACCCTCGTGGTGGCGGCCGCCGACGAGGCGTGGGTGGAGCGCATCATGGACCAGGTCGACGAGGACCTCGTCCACCGCCGCCGAGGAGGACGACGACGCCGACGAGCAGGTGGCCTACGACCTCTCCGAGTGGGACGACGACAGCTGCATGCCGCTTGCTCGACGCTGCTCACCGCCGAAGCCGATCCCCTACGGCCTCGCCGACGACGAGCTGCTCATCGCCTCGCGCCGACGAGCGCCGGGTCGACGAGATCGTCGAGCGCGCTCACCACCCCGGGTGGCACCCTCACCGTCGGGGGGCCCGGCCAGCTTCGAGGTGATGAGCGAGCTCTTCGTGGCCAGCGATCGCGCTGGCCCAGCGACCCCGACGACACGGGACGCCGTCGCCGCCGCTCGTCGCCACCGCCGGCGCCGCCGACCGGAGCCAGCGCCCCCTACGGCATGGACGCGGCGTGGTGGGACGGCGTGGTGGCCCGCGCCGGCGGCCCTGGCCGACCTGGTCGAGTCACCCTCGACCCCGACCCGGAGCACGTCGCCGAGGTGGCCGGCGGCGCTGCGGGACGCGCTGCGGCCCGTCATCTGACCCGCTGGGCCGCGCACTCGCCGTAGCGTGACCCGGTGATCCTGGCCGAGCTCGAGGTGTTCCACTCGCGCCCGATCGCGCCCACCCGGCGGGTGGCCCTCGGCCGGGTCAACCTCCCGGTCACCCCCGCCCCCGGCTTCGGCGGCATCCTCCTCGGCGGGCATCGTGGCCGGCCACATCGAGGAGCTCGACCCCGAGCTCTTCGACGACCTGCACCGCCTCACGCTCCAGCTCCAGGAGGGCCAGCGGGTCGCCGCAGCCCCGCCTGCGGCACCGCTTCCAAGCAGGACCGCATCGGCCTCACCCGCAGCGTCCACCGGCTGAGTGGGCGAGGGCGAGGACCTGGCCTTCGAGTTCGAGGACAAGGGCGCCGCCGGCCCAGCACATCCTGGCCGCCGTCTACGCGGCCGGGCAGCTGCCCGCTCACGTGCCCGGGCCCGGGTGATGGACACCATCCGCAAGGGGATGCGGTGGTCCGGCCCGCTCGACCACGGCTTCGTGTCGCACCTCTCCGGGCTCGACCGGGGCCGCGACTGGTCGACGGCCGCCTTCCGCGACCCCGTGCAGTGGGCCCTCGGGCGTGCTGGCCTCAGCGAGGACGGGACGGCCGCCGTTCCCGGTCGCGTGCGACGTCCAGCGCCAGTTCCGCGACCTGCTGCGCGAGGCCCACCCCGACCACGGCGGCGACACCGACGACGCCGCCCAGCGGATCGCCGACCTCACCGAGGCCCGCCGCATCCTGCTCGCCCCGTGAGCCCGAAGCGCCCCGGACGGTCCGCCTCCCCGGGCGCCCTCCTGCTGTTCCCCGGGGCCGGCAGCGCGTCGAGCCACCCGAGCCTGGTGGCCATCGAGCGGCGCCGTCGCCCCGCTCCCGGTCGCCCGGGCCGACTTCCCCTACCGGCGGGAGGGCCGCAAGGCCCCCGACCGGGCGCCCGAAGCTCCTGGCCTGCGTGGTGGAGGAGGCGGCGGCCCTGGCGGAGCGAGCCGGCGTTCGCCCCGAGCGCTGTCGTGCTCGGCGGCCGATCGATGGGCGGCCGCATGTGCTCGATGGCGGTGGCCGACGGCCTGCCCGCCGCCGGCCTCGTGCTCATCTCCTATCCGCTGCACCCGCCGGGCAAGCCCGGACAAGCTCCGCATCGAGCACCTCCCGGCCATCGAGGTCCCGTGCCTGTTCATCTCGGGCACCCGCGACGCCTTCGGCACCCCCGCCGAGCTGGAGGCCCACACCGCCGCCATCCCCGGGCCGGTCACGCCACGTGTGGCTCGACGGCAAGGGCCACGACCTCAAGGGGTGCGACGATCGGTTGGCCGAGGAGGTGGCCGCCTGGCTGTCGGCCCTCCGGGGCTAGGTGGCTTCGGCGACGATGGCGACGTAGGCCGGGTCGCGGGCGATGCGGCTGCTCACCCGCAGCGCCAGGCCGGGGGGATCGGCCAGCGAGCTGCCGCACCAGGTCGACGACGGTGACCGAGTCCCAGTCGATGGCCGCGTTCTCCGCCTTGGTGAGCTCGATCTGGGTGACGGGGAGCGGCTCGTCGGTGTCGGCGACGCCATCGGCGTTGGGCTCCTGGCACACGTCGTAGGACTCGAGGTCCGGCCAGCGCTCGAAGACGTCGGCGAACACGACGGCCACGTCGCGGATCCCGTCGAGGTACTCGCGGCACCGTGCGCTCGCCGATGGGCTCGACGTACAGGGCCAGGTGCCGGCCGGTGGGCGAGGGGCGGTAGCCGCCGCCGCTGCGGTCGATCAGCCCACCCCGGTCGGTGAGCTTCAGCCCGAGCTCCGCCAGCGCCGCCTCGTAGATCCGCCTCCAGGTCGAGGGCGCCGGGCGGGGGAGCGCGTCAGCCGGCGCCGACTGGTCGTGGTGGTGGTGGTCTCGGGGGTGGCGGCTCCGTCGTCGCTCCCGCACGCGGCCAGCAGCACCAGGGCCATCGCCCCGGCGGCGACGGCCCGCCGCAGCCGGGTCACGCCAGGATCTCCACCGGGGTGCCGAGGGGGAGGCCGATCTCGTTCACCAAGCGCTCGATGGCCGTCGTTCTCCAGGCGGATGCAGCCGCTCGACACGTCACCGCCGATGGCTCCCGGATCGTTGGTGCCGTGGATGCCGATGACCCCGGTGCCGCCGTTGAACTCCTGGAGCACGTTGGAGAAGCCGGACAGGCCGTAGGCGTAGGAGCCGTAGACGCCGTTCGGGTTGGGGGGCTGCAGCAACTCCTTGAGGTAGTAGACCCCGCCGGGGGTGGGGCGATCGGTGCGGCCCACGCCCACCGCCTCGTCGACCACCACCTTGTCGCCGTCGAACACACGGAGGCGGTGCTCGCTGAGCCGCACCTCGATGCGGTGGGTGACGCGGGAGACCACCACGTCGGCGGTGTCCACCCACCCGATGCTGCCGTTGGGCCGGACCGGGAGGTAGACCTCGATCCGGTCGCCCTCCGTCGAGGTCCTTCACCAGGAACACGATCGGGATGGTGTCGACGGAGGTGTCCACCCCCGAGACGATCTGGCGCTCCGGTTCCGTGGCCTCGGCGCTGGCGTACACGTCGATCGAGGGCTCCTTGGCGGTCGCCACCCCCTCACCAGGGGGGGCGGCCTCCGTGGTGGTGGTCGCCTCCGTCGTGGTGGTGGTGGTCGGCTCGGCCAGCTCCGGACGCTCGCCGGTGCAGGCAGAGACGACGATGGCGAGGGCGATGAGGGCGGCCGCGATGACGCGGCGCGGCCGGGGGGAGGGCTCAGGCACGGCGGTCAATCTATCGGTGGGCCGGCCAGGCCAGGGAGCCGCGGTCGCCCAGGGCCGCCAGCTGGTCCTCCGGGTTGAGCTCCTCCAGCTCCCGATGAGCGGTCTCGGGGTAGGCCACCAGCACCAGCACGGCCATGAGCAGCGGCCCGACCGAGAGCAGGGCCAACGCCGGTCCGAGCCCGTCCCATCGCTCGGAGAGGAGGCCGGCCGTTCCCAGGCCGATGACGCTGCCGGTGACCCCGAGGATGGCGATGATGCCGTTGGCCCGGCCGCGGAGCGACGTGGGGAACAGCTCAGGTCCGTACACGCCCAACGCCGGCACCACCATGGCGCCCATCACCGCCGCGGCCATGGACAAGGCCCACATGGGCCAGCCGCCCAACATCACCATGGCCACCGTGAGCACGGTCCCGCCGATCACCCCGACCGCCCCGACCAGTCGTCGCCCGCGCGTGTCGGCCAGCCGCCCGCCGACGACGAGGCCGATCCCCCCGGGGGTGTTGGTGAGGATGCTGAAGATGGTGATGCGGGTGGCCGAGAACCCCTGCTCGTCCCGGAGGAACTCGTTGAGGAGCTGCGAGGCGGGAGCAGTGAACAGGTTGAGCAGCAGGGCCGAGGCCGCCAGCAGCCAGAACCGTCGGCCGTGGCCGGCCATGCGGACGTCGAGGTGGGTGGCGTCGTAGCGCCGGCTCTCCGGCAGGTGGCGGGCCACCAGGCGGACCAGCGGGAGGAGCAGCAGCGACGCCCCCAGCACCAGCCGCCAGCCGCGGTCGCCCGTGTCGGCCAACGGCAGCAGCCATCAGGCACAGGCCGGCCCCGAGCGCACCGGCGGCGGTGATGAGGCTGATGGCGAACGCCCGGGATCCGGCCGGCATCTCCTCGGCTGCCACGATCACCACCAGCACCGCGCCAGCGGTGGCCAGACCACGGACGAGCGTCTGTCCCACGCCCAGCGAGATCATGTCCGGGGCCAGGCCGCTCACGGCGGCGATGACGCAGACGGCCGCCGCGCACCCGATCAGCACCTGGCGGCGACCGCGCACGGTCGGCCAGCGCGGTGAGGACCAGGGCGCCCAGGACGCCGATTCGCACGGCGGCGAGGGTGGCGCCCTGGTCGGCCTTGCTGGCCGACGAGCTCGTCGGCGGCGAAGGTGATGGTCTGGGTGAGCAGGGTGCCCGTGAAGCCGAAGATCACCGCGAGGGCGCAGAGCGAGCCGATGGCGGTGGCGCCGCGGCGCGTCGGGCGTCTCCGGGGGTGACCACCACGGTCGGCCTCCGTCGATCCGCCGCCGAGCCAGGGCCTGCCGGTAGAGCCCGGCGAAGGGCACCGGCCACATCATCGGCGCTAGCTGGTAGCGGATGGTCTCGACCACCCCGCCGTCGGGGTCGGGCGCCAGCGTCCGCTCGTAGCGGGCGAAGGGGCCATCGCTGGCCGTGAACCGGTCCGGCGCCACCTGCTCCTCCACCACCACGTCGCAGCGCGGTGTGGCGGCGAGGGTGGCGAGCTCGCCGTCGTGGGTCTGGACGATGGTGGGCATGTCAGTCGGGGTCGCCGGTGGTGTCGCCGTCGCCGTCCTGGGCGCGCTGTCCGGCCCGGCGGTTGGCCAGCGCCAGCAGCCCGGCGAACAGCCCGATCGGCACGAGGACGAAGAGGATCTCGTCCCACCCGCCCTGGTGGGCCAGGACCGAGGGGAGGGTCACGCCAGCACCAGGAGGGCGGCGGCGGCGATGGAGGCGGCGGCGACGGCCGCCATGGTCCAGGTGGTTCGCACGGCCGGCCGGCGGCCGCACCAGGGTCAGCATCCGGTCGTGCAGCAGCACCAGGGCGCCGACGTGCCCGACCACCAGCAGGGCCAGCTGCGACCACCGCACCCACCCGGCCCGCACGAGGCTGAAGTCGATGGTGTGGTTGAGGGTGCCGAAGAGGTCCCACCCTCGGCCGAGCGGGTCGGACAGCAGGGCGTAGAAGTTCTGGCCCTCGAAGAGCAGCAGCGTGAGGTCGTGGGCGAGGAACCAGCCGGCGGCCAGCGGCACCAGCGCCCGACCGAGCGCGAGGGTCACCGAGCCGGGGGCGGTGCGGACGAGGACGGTGTCGCTGCCGGAGTCGGCGGAGGGAGCGGGGTCGCCCACTGGCTGGCCCCGTTCGCCGGTGCGGGCCACCAGCAGCACCGCGCCCGCCACGATGGCCGTCAGCCACACGAGCCCCACGGTGTTGACCAGCGTCCGGGTCCAGCCCCGGCTGCTGCCGAGCACGTCCGACCCAGAACGGGTGTTGGCGAAGGCGTCGAAGGCCGTGCCGCCCAGCCACACCACCATGAGCGGCAGGGTGCCCAGCCGGAGCAGGGCGCGGGCCGCTGCGCAGCCCCACGCCGGCCACCGCTGCCGAGAGGGCCCCGAAGCCCTCGCCGTGTCGGCCAGCCAGCCCGCCCCCCATCGCACGCCGCCGGCCACGGCCGCCAGCGCGTAGGCGGCGAGGAAGATGGCCAGCGCGCGGGGCGAGCCGGGGCGGTGGTAGGCGAGGAAGTACCAGGCGAAGGCGGCGAGGAAGGCGGCGGCGGTCCACGAGGGGGCTGCCGGTCGCCACCGAGCCGCCCGCGCCCTCGACGCAGGACGGCCACCACGGGGGCGAAGGGGTTGACGGCGGCGCATCACGTCGCCGACCAGCAGGCACAGCGAGCGGCAGGCCGACCCACCAGACCACCAGGACGGCGACCGGCGCGATGTTGGCCGCCGCCGAGTCGGGCCCCACCACGGCAGCGCACGAACGTGCCGACCAGCAGGAGCAGGCCCAGCGCCTGTGCCGGGCGGAGATCCAGGCCGGGGGCCTCGCCCGGGTCGCCGGCGGCCGGTGCCAGCCGGGCGGTCAGCCAGGTGGCTCGCAAGGCCACGGCGGTGGCGCCAGCACGACAGCCACCCCGAGGTAGGCTGAGCAGCCAGGCGGGGCGGGGAGGGCCCCGCCTCCGACGGCGTGGGCGAACATGTGGCGCGATCGTAGGGGCCGACCTCTGGGAACACAGATCGGCCCACGGTGTTGGACCGTGAGGTTGGTGACGGCGACCGTCCGGTGCGACCATGGACCCCCCACCCGAGGAGCACGGGTCCGTGCTGGAGGAGCAAGGTCAAGACCACGATCGAGGCGATCCGTCCGGCCATCCAGGCCGACGGCGGCGACATCTTCCTCCGCGGCGTCGACGAGGACACCGGCGTCGTCCAGGTCGAGCTGGTCGGGGCCTGCGTGAGCTGCCCGGCGTCCACCGTCACCCTCAAGGCCGGCATCGAGCGGATCCTCAAGGACCGGGTCGAGGGCGTCACCGAGGTCGTCAACGTCGGGGAGACGCTGCTCGACGGCACCCCCGTCTCGCTCTGACCCGCCGGTAACCGTCCGCCAGGCATGGCCGAGCGACCCCGCCGAGCCTGCTCGCCGCGCGCCCGCGCCGGCGACCGGGCCGCGCTGGCCCGGCTGCTCGTCGCTGGTCGAGCGCGGCGGGCCCGAGGCCCGGGCGGTCGGCCGCCTCACCCACCCCGTCGGCGGGCAGGCCTACACGGTCGGCATCACCGGGGCGCCGGGCGCCGGCAAGTCGACGCTCACCAACGCCCTGGTCCGCCGCATCCGGGCCGACGGCGACCGCGGTGGCCGTGCTGGCCATCGACCCGTCGTCGCCGTTCACCGGCGGCGCCATCCTCGGCGACCGGGTGCGGATGGCCGACCACGCCATCGACGACGGCGTGTTCATCCGGTCGATGGCCACCCGCGGCCACCTCGGCGGGCTGTCGCTGGCCACCCTCGAGGCCGTCCGGGTGCTCGACGCCACCGGCTGGCCGTGGGTGCTGGTCGAGACGGTCGGCGTCGGCCAGGTCGAGGTGGAGGTCGCCGGCGCCGCCGACACCACCGTCGTGGTGGTGAACCCCGGTTGGGGCGACGCCGTGCAGGCCAACAAGGCCGGTCTGCTGGAGATCGCCGACGTGTTCGTGATCAACAAGGCCGACCGGCCCGGCGCCGACGAGACCCGCCGCGACCTCGAGCGGATGCTCGACCTCACCGGCGCCGACGGCTGGCGGCCGCCGGTGGTGGCCACCGCGGCGACCACGGGCGAGGGCGTCGAGGAGCTGTGGGCGGCGATCGACGCCCACCGGCGACACCTGGACGACAGCGGCGAGCTCGAGCAGCGCCGGCGCAGCGCGGGTGGGCGAGGAGCTGGCGCGGATCGTCGCCGCCCTGCTGCGGGAGCGGGCGCATGGCCGGCCGGCGGCCCCGAGCTCGACGACCTGGCCGCGCCAGGTGGCCGCCCGCGCCCTCGACCCGTGGAGCGGCCGCCGAGCAGCTCCTCCGACCGGACGTAGCGTCCCCGGCCATGTCGGCGCCCCTCGTGCACGTCGAACGCCGGACGACGGCGTCGCCGTCGTCCGCCTCGACAACCCGAAGGTGAACGCGCTCTCCGACCGAGCGTGCTGCGCGCAGCTCGACGGCGGCGGCCGACGGCCTGCGCGACGACCCGCCCGGCGCGGTCGTGGTCACCGGCGGCGACCGCATCTTCGCGGCCGGCGCCGAGATCTCCGAGTTCCGCTCCACGGAGGACCCCGCCGAGGTGATCACCCGGGCGGAGGCCGAGCACCTCGGCCAGCTGTTCCTGCGGGCGCTCAACGCGGTGGCCGACATCCCGCGGGCCACCATCGCCGCCATCTCCGGGTTCGCCCTCGGCGGCGGCTGCGAGCTGGCCCTGGCCTGCGACTTCCGCATCGCCAGCGAGAAGGCCAAGCTCGGCCAGCCCGAGATCCTGCTCGGCATCATCCCCGGCGGCGGCGGCACCCAGCGCCTGGCCCGCCTCGTCGGCCCGGCCCGGGCCAAGGACCTGATCTTCACCGGCCGGCAGGTGCGGGCCGACGAGGCGCTGGCCATCGGGCCTGGTCGACGAGGTGGTGCCCGCCGACGAGCGTGCTCGACCGGGCGCTCGACCGGGCCGCCGCGCTGGCCGCCGGCGCCACCGTGGCCCAGGGCCTGGCCAAGCGGGCCATCGACCGCGGCCTCGACATCACGCTGAACGGCGGCCTCGACCTCGAGCAGCAGCTCTTCGCCGAGGTCTTCGCCACCGACGACGCCCGCATCGGCGTGCAGTCGTTCCTCGAGCACGGCCCGGGCCACGCCACCTTCACCGGGAGGTGAACCGGCCATGAGCGATCCCCGCCTCGGCCGCCGGTGACGCCGGTGGCTGACGCCGATCGGGCCGTACGCCACCGATCGTCGATGCCGTTGCCCGTGGGCCGCTCGAGGGCCTGGCGACGGCCTGCTCGTGCTGCTTCCTGCTGCTCACGCTGGTGGATGCGGTCGGCCGCCGGCGCTCGCTTCAACCGGGCCGGTCAGATCGACGACTTCGTCGCCTCGCCCTTCGCGACGTCACCGCCCAGGAGCTCGCCGACGCCGACGACGCCGTGGCGGCCACGACCGTCGCTGCACCTCGCTGCTGGCCGTGATCGCGACCGGCGTGGTGTTCATCATCTGGCAGTTCCGTCACGCCAAGAACGCCGAGGTGCTCGGTAGCCCGCGGCGGCCTCGGCCCCGGGTGGGCCATCGGCGGCTGGTTCGTCCCGCTTCGCCAACTTCGTGCTCCCGGCCGCTGCAGCTCTTCCAGAGCAGCCAGGCGTCCGACGTGGCCGCCCGCCAGGAGGGCCAGGCCCCGAAGGGCGGCGCGCATCGTCGTCGCTGTGGGCCGTCGTCTTCGCGCGTCGGCGTCGCGTGCTGCTCGGCGGCGGGTGGCGCTCTGGTCCCCAGCGACGACGACGGCAACGTGGCGGTGCGACTCACCTCAGGACGTGGAAGACCTGGCCGACAGCGACCGGACCGCGGGGGACGGGCACTGGTCGTCCTCGCCTTCGCCGGCGTCCTCGGTCTGCTGATGGTGCGCTCGCCTCACCAGGCGCCAGGCGGCTGCCTTCGCCGCCGTGGAGTCCGGGGCCGCTTCCGCCCGCCGCGGCGCCGCCCCCGCCGGGGTGGGGCACGCCGCCCCCGCCCCCGCCGCCGGGCATCGGCGCGCGCCTCCGTCCTCCTCCACCGCCTCCGCCTCCGCCGCCGCCGCCACCGCCGCCGCCACCGGCGGCGAGCGGACCGCCGCCGCCCCCTCCGCCCGGCCTGACAGCGCGCCAGCCGGCGGCCCGAGGCCGCCTCAGGCGATGGCGATGAGGCCGAGCTCGGCGGGGGTCACGAGGTCGGGGTGGTGGGGGACGACCCGCACGGTGATGCCGTAGCGGCCGGCCTGGTCGCAGGTGAAGGTGCCGGCGTAGCGGAGGTGGCCGTCGTCGGCCGGGCCCGACCTGCGCCATGGCCACGACGGTGTGCGAGGAGATCTCCTCGCCCTGCCCGGCCGGGCCGTGGAGGAGCTGCACCTCGACGTCGTCGGGCGCGAGGTCGCCGAGGGACACGACCGCCTCGACCGTGCGCTCCACGCCGAGGTCGGCGCACGGCGTCGTCGAGCTCGACGTGGTCGACGTGCACGCCCGGGCCACCCGCTCAGCACCGTCGGCCTTCCACGCCGCCAGGCCGCGGGCCGCGGGCGTGGCCGTCGGCCGGCGAGGGCATCGCCCTGGGCCGCGGTGGGCTCGTAGAGCTGCTCGGTGTAGTCGCGCACCATGCGGGCGGCGGTGACGAACGGGCCGAGGGTGATCAGCGAGCGCTTCACCCGCTGCACCCACTTGCGGGGCACCGGGCCCTGCCAGCGCTCGTAGAAGAGCGGGACGACCTGGCGCTCGAGCAGCTCGAAGAGCGAGCCGGCCTCGACCTCGTCGCGCCGCTCGAGGTCGTCGACGTGCTCGGCCGACGAGATGGCCCAGCCGTTCTCGCCGTCGAAGCACTCGTCCCACCAGCCGTCGAGGATCGACAGGTTGAGGCCGCCGTTGAGGGCCGCCTTCATGCCGGAGGTGCCGCAGGCCTCCTGGGGGCGCCGGGGGTTGTTCAGCCACACGTCGGCGCCCTGCAGCAGGGCCCGGGCCACGGCGATGTCGTAGTCGTCGACGAACACGAACCGGTGGCGCACCTCCGGGTCGGCGGCGAAGGCGCTGATCTGGCGGATCAGCTCCTTGCCGGAGTCGTCGGCCGGGTGGGACTTGCCGGCGAACACGAACTGCACCGGCCGGTCGCCCGAGAGGAGCAGCGCCTTCAGCCGCTCGGGCTGCGACAGCAGCAGGGTGGCCCGCTTGTAGGTGGCGAAGCGGCGGGCGAAGCCGATGGTGAGGGCCTTGGGGTCGAGCACGGCCTCGGTCCACTCCACGTCGCTCGACGACAGCCCCCGCGCCATCAGCTGGTGCGCGCAGGCGCTGGCGCACGAAGGCCACCAGCGCCTCCCGGCCCTGCTCCCGCGCCCGCCACAGCTCGTCGTCGCGGGCGTCGGCGAGCCGCTCCCAGCGATCGCTGCCGGCCTCGTGCCACTCGGGGAGCACGTGGCGGGTGAGCAGGTCGGCCATCTCGGGCGCCACCCAGGTGTGGGCGTGCACGCCGTTGGTGACCGAGGCGATCGGCACCTCCTCGACGGGCACGTCGGGCCACAGGTCGGCGAACATCTCGCGGCTGACCTCGCCGTGGAGCTTGGCCACGGCGTTGGACCGCCCGGCCAGGCGCAGGCCCATCACCGCCATGTTGAAGCGCTCGTCGGGGGCGTCGCCCGGCCGGTGGCCGAGGGCCATCAGCTCGTCGAGGGTGATGCCGACCTCGCCGGCCCAGGCGGTGAAGTAGCGCTCGATCAGCTCCCGGGGGAAGCGGTCGATGCCGGCCGGCACCGGCGTGTGGGTGGTGAAGATGCAGCCGGCCCGCACCGCCTCGATCGCCTCGCCGAAGGAGAGCCCGGGTCCTTCACGAGCTGGCGGATCCGCTCGAGGCCGAGGAAGCCGGCGTGGCCCTCGTTGGTGTGGAACACCTGGCGTCGATGCCGAGGGCGTCGAGCGCCCGGACGCCGCCGATGCCGAGGAGGATCTCCTGGCGCAGGCGGTGCTCGGTGTCGCCGCCGTAGAGGCGGTCGGTGATGCTCGCGCAGGTCGGGCGGGTTCTCGTCGACGTCGGCGTCGAGCAGGTAGAGCGGCACCCGGCCGACGTCGGCCCGCCACACCTGGGCGACCAGCGGTGCGAGCCGGCCAGGTCGACCTCGACCCGCACGCCGTCGCACAGGGTGAGCGCCATGGCGTGCGGGATCGAGGTCGGGGTAGCGCTCCTGCTGCCAGCCGTCGGCCGAGAGCGACTGGCGGAAGTAGCCGTGGCGGTAGAAGAGGCCGATGCCGACCAGCGGCACGCCGAGGTCGCTGGCCGCCTTGAGGTGGTCGCCGGCCAGCACGCCCGAGGCCGCCCGAGTACTGCGGGCAGCGCCTCGGCGATGCCGAACTCGGGGGAGAAGTAGGCGACCGATCGCAGCGGGCGTGCTGCTGCGGGCCTGGAACCAGCGGTCCGCCGTCGAGGTAGCGCTGGAGGTCGTCGCGGACCTCGGCGAGGAAGCGCATGAAGCCCGGCGTCCTCCACCAGGGCGTCGAGCCGCTCCCGGGAGCACGAGGCCCAGCAGGCGCACCGGATCGTGCACCGAGGCGTCCCACGCGTCGGGGTCGACCCACCGGAACAGGTCGCGGGTCTGGCTGTCCCACGACCACCGCAGGTTCATGGCCAGCTCTTCGAGCGCGGCCAGCTCCGGGGGGAGGGACGGGCGGACGGTGAAGCTGCGGAGGGCCTTCATCGACGTCGACCCTAGTGACCACCAGGCGCGATGGTCTCCGCCGCCCCCGAGCGCCAGACGGCGTTCACAGTGGCGGGTTCCCCACGCCCGTGGTGGGTAGGCGCCCTGCCGTGCCTGGCGTGCGAACCTTGCCTGTCCTCCTAGGGTGGGTGCCGTGCTGACGCCGATCGTGATCGACGACGTCCGCCCCCGGACCCCCGGCGGGCACCCCGCCAAGGCGGTCGGGGGTGAGCCCACCCCGGTCTCGGCGGACGATCGTGGCCGACGGGCACGACCTCCTGGGCGCACGGGTTCGCTGGCGTCGGACCGGGGACCGGGCCTGGGAGAGCAGCCCGTTGCGGGAGACGCCACCACAGCCGCTGGGAGGGCACCATCTCCCCGTCGGCGATCGGGCGGCACGAGCTCGTGGTCGACGCCTGGACCGACCGCTACGCCACCTGGCGCCACGAGGTGGAGCTCAAGGTCGAGGCCGGCCAGGACGTGGAGCTGGAGCTGGAGGAGGGGGCCCGGATCCTCGACGACCTGGCCGACGAGCGTCCCCGGCGCCAAGGCCAAGAAGCAGGTTCGGGAGGCGGCCGCCGGCCCTGCGTCGCACCAGCTGCACCACCGAGGTCCGCCTGGCCGCCGGCTCGACGGACGCAGGTGGCCGCGCTCGTCGCCGGGGTCCCTGACGCCCGGTTCTCCTCGTCGCCCAAGCACCCGCTCTGGGTCGACCGGCCGCGGGCCGGGCACGCCGCCTGGTACGAGCTGTTCCCCCGCTCCTACGGCGGCCTCAAGGGGCGCGGCCGAGCACCTGCCCTACGTGGCCGACCTGGGCTTCGACGTCGTCTACCTGCCGCCGATCCACCCGATCGGCGCCACCCACCGCAAGGGCCAGGACAACACCCTCGGCGCCGGCCCCGACGATCCCGGCAGCCCGTGGGCCATCGGCGCGGCCGAGGGCGGCCACGACGCCATCCACCCCGACCTCGGCACGCTGGCCGACTTCGACGCCTTCGTGGCGCGCGGCCGAGGACCTGGGCATCGAGGTGGCGCTCGACTACGCCCTGCAGTGCACCCCCGACCACCCCTGGGTGCGCGACCACCCCGAGTGGTTCCAGCAGCCGGCCCGACGGCTCGATCCGCTACGCCGAGAACCCGCCCAAGAAGTACCAGGACATCCACCCGATCGACTTCTGGCCCGCCGAGGAAGCCGACCGGGTGGCGCTGTGGGACGCCTGCCGCGACGTGCTCGAGCACTGGATCGCCCACGGCGTGCGCATCTTCCGGGTCGACAACCCCCACACCAAGCCGTTGGCGTTCTGGGCAGTGGGTGATCGCCGACGTGCACGCCGCGGCACCCCGACGTGCTCTTCCTCGCCGAGGCCTTCACCGCCCCGGCGATGATGGCCAAGCTGGCCGAGGTCGGGTTCACCCAGAGCTACACGTACTTCACCTGGCGCCACGACGCCTGGGAGCTGCGGGAGTACGTCACCGAGCTCACCACGCTCGCCGTCGGCCGACTACATGCGGCCCTCCTTCTGGCCCAACACGCCCGACATCCTCGCCGGCACCCTGCGCCACGCGCCCGCCCAGCGCCTTCGCGCGTGCGCCTGGTGCTGGCCGCCACGCTGGTGCCCCTCTACGGCATCTACTCGGGCTACGAGCTGGGCGAGAACGAGCCGGCCAGCGTCGACCAACACGGAGTACCTGGCACTCGGAGAAGTACGAGCTGCGGACCCGCGACTACGACGACCCCGGCTCGCTGGCGCCGTTCATCACGCGCGGTCAACGAGATCCGCCGCCGCCATCCCGGCCGTGTGGAGCGCTGCGCGACGTCCGCTTCCACCACAGCGACAACGAGCAGATCCTCGTCTACACCCGCGGCCACGTCGACGACGACCTGCTGCTGTGCGTCGTCAACCTCGACCCCCACCACGCCCAGGAGACCAGCGTGCACCTCGACCTCGGCGCCGCTCGGGCCTCGGCGACGGCGGCCACTACCGGCTGCACGACGAGCTCACCGGCGAGCGCTACGCGTGGGCCGGCGAGGCGGCTACGTGCGGCTCGACCCGGCCACCCGCCAGGTCGCCCACCTCTTCCACGTCACCCGACGGTGGCACGCCGGCCCGTGACTCGATCGCCCGACCGACACCCGCTGGTTCCAGCGCGCCGTCTTCTACGAGGTGCTGGTCCGGGGCTTCTACGACTCCACCAACGACGGCACCGGCGACCTCGAAGGGCCTCACCGAGAAGCTCGACTACCTCCAGTGGCTCGGCGTCGACTGCCTCTGGCTGCTGCCCTTCTACGAGTCGCCCCTGCGCGACGGCGGCTACGACATCAGCGACTTCTTCTCCGTGCTCCCGGAGTACGGCGACATCGAGGACGCCCGGACCTGATCGAGCGAGGCCCACCGCCGGGGCATCCGGGTCATCGCCGACATGGTGATGAACCACACGTCCGACCAGCACCCGTGGTTCCAGGAGAGCCGACAGGACCGCACCAACCCGAAGGCCGACTGGTACGTGTGGGGCGACGACGACCAGCGCTGGTCCGAGGCCCGGGTGATCTTCGTCGACACCGAGCCGTCGAACTGGACCTACGACCCGGAGCGCGGCCAGTACTTCTGGCACCGGTTCTTCCACCACCAGCCCGACCTCAACTACGACAACCCCGAGGTGGCCGAGGCCATGCTCGACGTGGTGCGCTTCTGGCTCGACCTCGGCCTCGACGGCTTCCGCCTCGACGCCGTGCCGTACCTGTTCGAGCGCGACGGCACCAACGGCGAGAACCTCCCCGAGACCCACGAGTACCTCCGGCGGGTCCGCAAGACGGTCGACGCCGAGTACCCCGGCACGGTGCTGCTCGCCGAGGCCAACCAGTGGCCGGAGGACGTCGTCGACTACTTCGGGCCGACGGCGACGAGTGCCACATGTGCTTCCACTTCCCGCTCATGCCGCGCATGTTCATGGCCGTGCGCCGGGAGCAGCGCCACCCGATCACCGAGATCCTGGCCCAGACGCCCGCCGATCCCCGACGGCTGCCAGTGGGGGATCTTCCTGCGCAACCACGACGAGCTGACGCTCGAGATGGTCACCGACGAGGAGCGCGACTACATGTACGCGGAGTACGCCACGGACCCGCGCATGCGGCGCAACATCGGCATCTCCCGCCGGCTCTTCCCGCTGCTCGACAACGACCAGGACGTGGTGCGAGCTCTTCCACGCCATGCTGTTCTCGATGCCGGGCAGCCCCGTCCTCTACTACGGCGACGAGATCGGGATGGGCGACAACATCTACCTCGGCGACCGCGACGGCGTGCGCACCCCGATGCAGTGGACCCCCGACCGCAACGGCGGGTTCTCCACCGCCGACTTCGCCCAGCTCTACCTGCCGCCGCTGATGGACCCGGTGTACGGCTTCCAGGCCGTCAACGTGGAGGCGCGAGCAGCGCAACCCGTCGTCGTTCCTGCACTGGCTGCGGCGCCTGCTCCAGGTGCGCAAGGAGCACCCCGTGTTCGGCACCGGCACCTTCGAGGTGCTCCACGCCGACAACCCGTCGGTGCTCGCCTACCTCCGCAGCCGACGACGGACCAGACACCGTCCTGTGCGTGAACAACCTCAGCCGCTTCCCGCAGCCCTGCGAGCTCATGCTGGAGCAGCACGCCGGCCAGGTGCCGGTGGAGCTGACCGGGCGGGTGCCCTTCCCGCCCATCGGCGAGCTGCCGTACTTCGTCACCCTGGCCCCCCACGGCTTCTACTGGTTCAGCCTGCGGACCGCCGGAGGAGGACGACCCGCCGTGATCGACCCCGACCGGCTCGCGACGCTGCTCGTCGAGCACCTGCCCGCCCACCTGGCGCGCCAGCGCTGGTCCGGGGCCCACGAGCGTCGGCCATCGGGGCCGTGCGCCTCGACTGGCTCGAGCTGGTGCCGACCGACGAGCCCGCTGCTGGTCTGGGCGCTGGTCGAGTGCACCTTCGCCGACGGGGGCCGCCAGCCACTACCAGCTGCTTCGTCGGCGGCCGGCGCCGCCGACCCGCTGCCGACTTCCTGCACGGCAAGGAGCGCGAGCTCCTGGCTGTGGTGCCCGGCGACGGCGGGCGACGTCGTCCTCTACGACGCGCTGGTCGACCCCGATCTGGCCATCGCCGTCCTGCACCTGGCCGCCCCCGACGCGGAGGTGGAGGTGCGGCGCCCCATCGTGCTCGAGCACTCCAACAGCTCGGTCGTGTTCGACGAGTCCATCGATCCTCAAGGTCTTCCGCAAGGTCGAGCCGGGCCCGAACCCCGACGTGGAGATCACCCGCGTCGCTGGCCGAGCACGGGCTACGAGCACGTGCTGCCGCCACTGGCCGAGCTCGCGACGGGACGACACCGACCTCGCCGTGCTGCGACGTTCCTCGTGGGCGCCACCGAGGGCTGGCAGCTGGCCCGCACGTCGGTGCGCGACCTGCTCGCGTCGCGGCTCCCGCCCGAGGAGAGCGGCGGCGACTTCGCGCCGGACATCGGAGCGCCTCGGCACCGCCGTCGCCGGCCTCCACCTGGCCATGGCCGAGGCGTGGGGCCACGCCCCCGGCGACGCCGGTCGGTGGGTCGACGAGATGTGCGCGTCAGCTCGACGGAGCTGGCGGCCGGCGACGCCGCCTCGCCTGGATCGGACCCGACTTCGCCCCGGACGCTCGTCCGCCAGCGGCTGGAGACCGCCCGCGGCATCACCGACGCCGGCCACGAGCATCCGGATCCACGGCGACCTCCACCTCGCCCAGGTGATCCGGGTCGACGCCGGGTTGGATGGTGCTCGACTTCGAGGGCGAGCCGGCCCGCATCGCCGAGCCGAGCGCTTCACCACCTCGTCGCCGCTGCGCGACGTGGCCGGCATCCTCCGGTCGTTCCACTACGCCGCCGCCTCCGGGCTGGCTGAGTGGGACGAGGGCGACGACGAGCTCACGCGCTCTGCTGGCGGCATGGGAGCAGCGGAACCGCGACGCCTTCATCGGCCGGCTACCTCGCCCACGACGGCATCGCCGTGCTCCTCCCCGCCTCCGCCGTCGATCGAGATGCCATGCTGGCCGCCTTCGAGCTCGACAAGGCCGTGTACGAGCTCGGCTACGAGCTGGCCCACCGCCCGGACAAGGTGGGCATCCCCCTCGCGGGCATCAGCCGCCTCGTGCAGGCC
This sequence comes from uncultured Microthrixaceae bacterium, assembly GCA_963795165.1. GTDB lineage: Bacteria > Actinomycetota > Acidimicrobiia > Acidimicrobiales > VFJN01 > VFJN01. The sequence goes on from CAWCGT010000001.1 coordinate 3,089,874, forward strand.
CGGCCGACCGCATGACCGACCTCGACCGGGCCCCCGGCCTGCCCCTCGGACTTCGACCTCTACCTCTTCGGCGAGGGCCGTCACGAGCGGCTCTGGGACGTGCTCGGCGCCCATCCCACGCGCATCGGTGACGTCGACGGCACGACCTTCGCGGTCTGGGCCCCCAACGCCCGCCACGTGGCGGTGGCCGGTCCGTGGAACGACTGGAGCGGCCATGACCACCCGCTGCAGCGGCTCGGCCGCTGGCGTGTGGGCCGGGTTCGTGGCGCGGCGTCGGGTCCCGCACCCCCTACAAGTACGAGATCGTCGGCGCCGACGGGCACCACCTCCCAGCGCAGCCGATCCGATGGCCCAGTTCGCCGAGCACTCCGGCGGGATGGCCAGCGTCGTCTTCGCAGAGCCAGCACGAGTGGGGCGACGACGAGTGGATGGCCCGACGCGACCGACGTCGACCCCGTCCGTGACCGGCTGAGCGCTCTACGAGGTGCACCTCGGGTCGTGGCGTCGCCACGACGACGGCGCGCTTCCTGACCTACCGCGAGCTGGCCCCGCTGCTCGCCGATCACGTGCGCCAGCTCGGGTTCACCCACGTGGAGCTGATGCCGGTGGCCGAGCACCCCTACGAGCCGTCGTGGGGCTACCAGGTCACGGGGTTCTACGCGCCGACCTCCCGCTTCGGCGACCCCGACGACTTCCGCTGGTTCGTCGATCACCTCCACCAGCGCGGGATCGGCGTGATCGTCGACTGGGTGCCGGCCCACTTCCCCCGCGACGCCGGCGCGCTGGCCCGCTTCGACGGCAGCCCGCTCTACGAGCACGCCGACCCCCAGCGCGGCGAGCACCCCGACTGGGGCACCCTCGTGTTCGACCACGGCCGCACCGAGGTGCGCAACTTCCTCGTCGCCAACGCCCTCTACTGGCTGGGCGAGCTCCACGTCGACGGCCTGCGGGTCGACGCGGTGGCCTCGATGCTCTACCTCGACTACTCCCGGGAGCACGGCGAGTGGACGCCGAACGTCCACGGCGGCAACGAGGACCTCGAGGCGGTGGCGTTCCTGCAGGAGCTGAACACCGTGGTCCACCGCGTGCATCCCGGCGTGCTCACCATCGCCGAGGAGTCGCACGGCGTGGGAGGGCGTGAGCCGACCCGTCCACGACGGCGGCCTCGGCTTCACCCACAAGTGGAACATGGGCTGGATGCACGACACCCTCGGCTACTGGTCGACCGATCCGCTGTGGCGGTCGTGGCACCACCACGAGCTCACCTTCGGTCTCACCTACGCCTGGGCCGAGCACTTCGTGCTGCCGCTCAGCCACGACGAGGTGGTGCACCTCAAGAAGCCCCTGCTGGGCAAGATGCCCGGCACCGACGACCACGAGCGCTTCGCCAACCTCCGGGCCCTCTACGCCTGGATGTGGGCCCACCCCGGCAAGCAGCTGTTCTTCATGGGCGGCGAGATCGCCGAGACCGCGCGAGTGGACCCACGACCGCAGCCTCGACTGGGAGCTGCTCGACGACGACCGACACGCTGGGGTGCAGCGGCTGGTCGCCGCGCTCAACCAGGCCCAAGCCGACCGACCCGAGCTGCACGTCGCCGACGCCGACCCCGCCGGGTTCGCCTGGCTGTCAGTCGACGACACCGACCACAGCGTCCTGGCCTTCGAGCGACGGGTGCCCGGCACCGACGACGTGCTCGTGTGCGTGGCCAACCTGTCGGGCGAAGCCAACACCGGCTACCGCCTCGGCGTCCCGCGGGCCGGCACCTGGCAAGGCTTGCTCTCCACCGACGAGGAGCGCTTCGTGGGCGCCGGGAGCTGGGTGCCCCACCTGCCCACCGTCGACATCCCCTGGCAGGGTCGAGAGCAGTCGGTGGTGCTCGACCTGGCGCCGCTCACGGTGATCTACCTCGTGCCCGGCCCGTGACGCTCGTCGTCCACGGCCACTTCTACCAACCGCCGCGGGAGGACCCCTGGACGGGGGAGGTCCCCGAGCAGCCCGACGCCGCCCCCTTCCACGACTGGAACGAGCGCATCACCGCCGAGTGCTACCGGCCCATGGCCGAGCGGGGCACCTTCGAGCACCTGTCCTTCAACGTGGGCCCCACGCTGCTGTCGTGGCTGCAGGGGCACCACGACGACGTGTACGAGCGGATCGTGGCGGCCGACCGCCGCACCGGCCGGGCCATCGCCCAGGCCTACGGGCACGCCATCCTCCCCCTGTGCAACGACCGGGATCTGCGCACCCACGTGCGCTGGGGGCTCATCGACTTCGAGCACCGCTTCGGCCGGCGACCCGAGGGGATGTGGCTGCCGGAGACGGCGGTCGACGACCCCACCCTGGCCGTCCTCGCCGAGGAGGGCATCGCCTTCACGATCCTCGCCCCCGGTCAGGTGGCGGCCACCCGGCGCTCGGGCGACGGGAGCGGGTGGACCTCGCACGGCGCCGACGGCGATCCAGCGGTGCCCATCGACCGGCCGCTGCGGTGGTGCCACCCCGACGGGTCGGGCCGGCACGTCGACCTGTTCGTGTACGACGGGGGCCTCAGCCACTCGCTGGCCTTCGCCGCGCCCTCCAGCGCCGCCATCGTCGAGGCGGCCGTCGCCCGCGGCGGGCTCGTGGTGGCCGCCACCGACGGGGAGACCTTCGGCCACCACCACGCGGGCGCTGACGAGGTGCTGCACCGGGCCCTCACGGTGGTGGCGGACGAGCAGGGCGTGGAGGTCCCCCGGTTGGCCGACGTCCTCGCCGAGGGCCCGCCCACCCACGAGGCACGGGTGCGGACCAGCGCCTGGTCGTGTGCCCACGGCGTCGACCGCTGGAAGGCCGACTGCGGCTGCCACACCGGCGGCGACCACGGGTGGCACCAGCGCTGGCGGGCCCCGCTGCGCCAGGCCCTCGACCTGCTGCGCGACTGGGGGATCGAGGTGTTCGAGCGCGCGGGGGCGAGCTCCTGCGCGACCCGTGGGCGGCCCGGGACGCCTACCTGTCGCTGCTCCTGGGCGCCGTCTCCTGGGACGACTTCTCCGCCGCTCACATCCGTGGAGACGGCCACCAGGCCGGCGTCCTCCTCGACGCCCAGCGCAACGCCCTGCTCATGTACACGTCCTGCGGCTGGTTCTTCCACGACGTCACCGGCATCGAGACGGTCCAGGTCCTCCGCTACGCCGCCCGCTCGGTCGACCTGCACCGCCAGCTGGGCGAGCACCCCCCAGTCGACGCCTTCCTGGAGGTCCTCGCCGAGGCCGAGAGCAACGTCCCCGGCACCACCCCCCGAGATCTGTGGACGGATTCGTCCGCATAGCGAGCGAATCCGTCCACAGATCTTCGGGCCGATAGCCTCCGTGGTCGTGGAGACCGCCATGCAGACCTGTTATCGGCACAACGACCGGCGCGCCGGGGTCGTCTGCCAGCGCTGCGACCGGCCCATCTGCCCGGACTGCATGCGGCAGGCGTCGGTGGGGTTCCACTGCCCCGAGTGCACCCGATCGGGCGCCCAGAAGGTGGTGCGACCCAACCAGCTGCTGCGGCCCATCGTCACCCAGGTGCTCATGGCCGTGAACGCCGCCATCTTCGTGGCCGGGATCGGCCCCGGCATGGAGACCAAGGGCCGCTTCATCCTCGACGGTGGCCTGGTGGGACGGGCCTTCGATCCCACCGCCAACGCCGTGGTGGGGGTGAGCGAGGGGCAGTGGTGGCGCCTCGTGACGTCGGGCTTCCTCCACGCCGACATCATCCACCTGGGCTTCAACATGTTCGTCCTGTACCGGCTGGGGCAGCTGATCGAGCCGGCGCTCGGGCGGGTCCACTTCGGGCTGGTGTACCTGGTGTCGATGCTGGGCGGCTCGCTGGGCGTCATGCTGCTCGACCCCAGCGCCTTCACCGTGGGCGCCTCCGGTGCGGTGTTCGGCCTGATGGGCGCGGCGGTGGCCGTCTTCCGCTCTCGCGGCATCGGCAACATCCTGGACAGCCCGCTCGGCCGGGATGATCATGCTCAACCTGCTCTTCACCTTCACCATCCCGGGGATCTCCATCGGCGGGCACGTGGGCGGTCTGATCCTCGGGTTCGTCGCCGGGACGATCCTCACCGACCTCGGCCCTCGCCACCTCAAGGACCCGTCGCTGGTCACCGCTGCCGTCGCCATCCTCGGCGTCGTCGTGGCCGGATCGGCCGTCCTCGTCGCCTGACCCCCGGTCCGGCACTGCGGAGGTTGGGGGCATGAGCCACCGCTTTCCGGCCCCTGGTGCCCCCAACGTGGCCGCTGCACCGAGGTTGGGGGCATGACGGACCGGCAGGCGACTCGTCACGCCCCGAACCACCCTCGGTCCCTAGGCTGGTCCGATGGCGAGGATCCGGGTGAGCGCGATCCTGCCCGCGCCCCGAGAGGTGGTGTGGCGGAGCCTGGAGGCCATCCCCAGCCACGTCGACTGGATGGCCGACGCCGTCGCCATCCGGTTCGTCACCGACCGGCATCGGGGCGTGGGCACCACCTTCGAGTGCGACACCAAGGTGGGACCCATCCGGATGACCGACGTGATGGAGATCACCGACTGGGTGCCCGGCAAGGTCATGGGCGTCCGCCACACTGGGATCGTGCAGGGCGAAGGGCGCTTCACGCTCCGCAAGGCCCGCGGCGGCCGCACCCAGCTCGAGTGGCGTGAGCGCCTGCGGTTCCCGTGGTGGCTCGGGGGCCCCGTGGGGGCCATGGTGGCCAAGCCCATCCTGCGCCGCATCTGGCGCGGCAACCTCGCTCGCCTGTCGGAGCACCTGGCCGACCCCTGACCCGGGTTGGGGGCATGGACGACCGGCTGGCGGACCGTGGTGCCCCGAACGGCCCGGGGCTACGAGGTTGGGGGCATGGACGACCGGCTGGCGGACCGTGGTGCCCCGAACGGCCCGGGGCTACGAGGTTGGGGGCAGGGACGACCGGCTGGCGGACCGTGGTGCCCCGAACGGCCCGGGGCTACGAGGTTGGGGGCATGGAGGGCCGGCTGGCGGACTGTGGTGCCCCGAACTGCGGCGGGTCAGCGGGTGGCGGCGGCGGCCTCCAGGACCAGACCCGTGGCGCAGAGCAACGCCTCGCTGCCGTCGGGGCCGACCAGCTGGACGCTGGCGGGGAGCGGGCCGCCGGTGGGCACCGGCAGGGCCAGGCTCGGGTGCCCGGCGTGGTTGATCGGCGAGGTTGGTGCGGCGGGTGACAGGCGGCGGCTCGTCGAGGCGGGCGGGGAACATGGCGATGGTCGGCCAGGCCAGCACCGGCGCCCGCTCGAAGGCCGCCGCCAGCTCGGCCCGCCACACGGCCCGCTGGGCGAGGCCGGCCTCGTAGGCCGCGCGCCGGCGACGTCGCGGCCCTGCTCCAGGCGCTCGCACGATGTCGGCGCCCGAGGCCTGCCGCGGTCGCGCTCGTAGAGGTGGCCGTCGACGGCCCAGCACCTCGTGGAACATCACCGCCCACCCGGCGTCGTCGGCGGCGTCCCAGCCCGGGCAGCGCCACGTCGACCACCTCGAGCCTCGGCGGCGGCCAGCAGGCTCGTCGACGGCCGCGTCGATGGCGGGGTCGACGTCGGGCAGCCGCACCCGGCCGATCACCGGGCGCCGGCGAGTCGGCCGCCGACGAACCCGGGCTCGAGCAGCGCCATGCCCGTCGATCGACGCCCGGCCACGTCGCGGGCCATGGGCCCGAGCGTGTCGAGCGACGGCGCCAGCGGCCACACGCCGTCGAGCGGGATCCGGCCCCACGTCGTCTTCAGCCCCACGGTGCCGCAGCAGGCCGACGGGGTGCGGATCGACCCGGCCGTGTCGCTGCCGATGGCGATGTCGACCTCGCCCGTCGGCCACGGCCACCGCGTTGCCGCTGGAGCTGCCGCCCGGGATGCAGGCCGGGTCGAGCGGGTTGACCGGGCGTGCCGAAGTGCGGGTTGACGCCGGTGCCGCCGCAGGCCAGCTCGTGCAGGTTGGCCTTGCCCACGATGGCGCACGTCGGCGGCCCGCAGCCGGCGCCAGGCAGGCGGCGTCGGCGGCCGCCGGCTCGGCGAGGTCGGCCAGCACCGCGGCACGCCGGCCGTGGTGGGCGTGCCCGCCACGTCGATCAGGTCCTTGATGGCCACCCGGGGGCCGGTGCCGGGCTCGTCGAGGCGCAGGATCCAGGTGCTCATCGCAGGCGAGGCTAATGCGGCTCTGACCAGGGCGTTCGCGCGGGATCCGCGGCGACTGTCACACCCCCTGCGCACACTCTTCGCATGGTCATCAACGTCGTCCTCGCCGCCCTCGGGGCGGCCGCCGTCCTCGTCCTCGCCTACCTCATCGGCACCCGGGCCGCCCGCGCCGGCGACGCTCGCCGCCGACGAGCGGGTCACCGCGGCCCTCGAGCAGCAGGCCGCCCTGCTGGCCCAGCAGGCCGCCCAGCTCGAGGCCCGGCTGGGCATGGAGCGCGAGCACACCGTCACCGCCGCCGCCGACATGGCCGCCAAGATGGCCGGCGAGAAGCTGGGCGACTCGATGACGAGCGGCACCCGCCAGCTCGACCTGCGCACCACCGCCTTCGAGAAGCGGGTCGAGGGCCTCACCACCCAGCTCGAGCGCCTCGGCGACGTCGTGGCGAAGCTCCAGCAGGACAGCGCCCAGCAGCACGGCCAGCTGGTCAGCGGCCTCCGAGCAGGCCACCGTCCACCGGCCGCGTGCTGGCCGAGACCACCGGCCACCTCCGCGAGGCCCTGGCCAGCCCCAAGGCCCGCGGCCAGTGGGGCGAGCGCATGGCCGACGACGTGCTGCGCCTGGCCGGCATGGTCGAGGGCGTCACCTACCGCAAGCAGACGGCCATCGCCGGCGGGCGCCATCCCCGACGTCACCTTCATGCTCCCCGGCGGCCGCGAGCTCCACATGGACGTGAAGTTCCCGGTCGACAACTACCTGCGCCACCTCGAGGCCGACACCGACGCCGAGCGCGAGACCACCGCCAAGGCCTTCCTCCGCGACGTGCGCGGGCGGGTGAAGGAGCTGTCCACCCGCGGCTACATCGACCCCGACGCCACGCTCGACGAGGTGCTGCTGTTCATCCCCAACGAGAGCGTGTGGGCCTTCATCCACGAGCAGCGACCCGGAGCTCATCGACGTCGCCCTCGCGCCAGAAGGTGGTGCTGTGCTCGCCGGTGAGCCTCTTCGCCGTGCTGGCCGTGATCCGCCAGGCGGTGGAGCAGACCCGCCTCACCCGCACCATCCGACGAGATCCTCCAGTGCCTGGCCGGGTTCGGCCAGCAGTGGACCAAGTTCTCCGAGTCGCTCGACATGGTCGTGAAGCGCTTCGACACCGCCCAGCGCGGCCTCGAGGAGGTCACCGGTCCCCGGCGCCGCCAGCTCGAGCGCCAGCTCGACCGCATCGAGGACCTGCGCGCCCGCCGCGGCCTGCCCGAGCCGCCGCCGCCCTGGGCGACGGCGAGGGCGAGGCCCTCCGGCGCGCCACCGGCGACGTCCGCCCGTGGGAGCGTCCCCGAGGCGGGATAGGTCGTGGGCGGATGGGTAGAGGCCGAGGCATGCACATCCTCTCCGAGCTCACCACCGACCACCGCAACGTCGACGCCCTGTTCTCCCGCTTCGAGCAGGCCGACCCCGACGACGCCGAGACCCTCGCCCACCTGCGGGACCAGATCCTCGAGCACCTCGCCGTGCACGCCCAGATCGAAGAGGAGACCCTCTACCCGGCGCTGCGCAAGGCGGCCCCCGAGAAGGCCGACGACGCCGTCCTCGAGTCTCTCGAGGAGCATCACGCCGTGAAGGCCGTCCTGGCCGAGCTGGAGCGGATGGCGCCCACCGCCGAGCGGTTCAGGGCCAAGATGCAGGTGGCCATCGAGAACGTCCGCCACCACGTCGAAGAGGAAGAGGGCGACGACGGCATCTTCGCCCTGGCCCGCCAGACGCTCAAGGAGCAGGACCTCGAGGCCATGGCGGAGCGAGCCGCCCTGATCCGCAAGGCCGGGCCCTCCCGACCTCACCCGCTGAGCCCCGACCAGCCGCCCTTCAACGTGATCCTCGGGCTGCCGATCGCCATCGCCGACCGCGCCGTCACCACCGTCCGCAAGGCGGTGGAGCGCACGATCCTGCGCAAGGCCAGCTGAGGGCCGAGCACCGCCGGCCGGCCGCCAACGGCACCAACGGGCCACGGCGGCCCGCCACCCCGGTAGCGTCTCCGCCGGTGACGGGAGCCAGCGCAACGGGCAGGTGCGTCCTCGTCGTGGACGACGACGACGCGGTGCGCGCCCTGGTGGCTCGAGTGCTGACCGGAGCTGGCCATGTCGTGCTGGAGGCCGACGACGCCCTCGGTGCCGTGGAGCACCTGGGTGCCGACTGCCCTCCTGACCTGGTGGTGCTCGACGTGGGGCTGCCAGGAGTGAACGGGATGGACCTCCTGCGTCGCATCCGCAGCAAGAGCCAGGTGCCCGTGATCATGCTCACCGGTCGGGTGGAGGAGGCCGACCGGATCGAGGGGTTGCGCAGCGGAGCCGACGACTACGTGATGAAGCCGTTCTCGCCGGGGGAGCTGGTGGCGCGGGTGGAGACGGTGCTGCGTCGGGCGGCGCCCCGGGCCCCCGCCGCCCGGATGCCGGCCAACGGCCAGCTCGTCTACGACGGCCTGGAGGTCGACCACGCATCTCGCGAGGTGCGGGTGGCCGGCCGCTCGGTTCCGGTCACGGCCCGAGAGTTCGACCTGCTGGCGTTCCTGGCCGCCTCCCCCCGACAGGTCTTCACCCGCGAGCAGCTGCTGCGCCAGGTCTGGGAGTCCTCGACGGAGTGGCAGGACGACGCCACCGTCACCGAGCACGTGCGACGGGTGCGACGCAAGATCGAGCCCGACCCCGACCACCCCCGCTGGGTGGTCACCGTGCGGGGAGTGGGCTACCGGTTCGAGCCCTGAGCCGAGCCGGTGTCCGACGCCGGCTCGAGCGCCCGACGCACCGCACCCAGAAGGTCGGGCGGGGTGAAGGGCTTGGGCAGGAACGGGACCTCACCGGCCATGCGCTGAAGACCGGGGTCCTCCGCGTAGCCGGAGATGAACAGGACGGGCACTTGGGGTGCCACCTCTCGAAGCCGCTCGGCCAGCTCCACGCCCCCCATGACGGGCATCAGCACGTCGGTGATCACCAGATCGGGCACCTCCCCCGCCCGGACGAGCACCAGCGCCGCCGCGCCTGAGGGCGCCTCGGTCACCTGGTAGCCGCCGTCGGTCAGCACCCGCCGGGTGAAGTGACGCACGTGATCGTCGTCCTCCACCACCAGCACCCGCTCGCGGCCGCCCCGAACGTCGATGACGGCTGCCGGCGGCCCGTCGGCGGCGTCGAGCTCGGCCGGCAGCTGCACGAGGAAGGTGGTTCCACGCCCCGGCGCGGAATCGACGCTGACCTCCCCTCCGGCCTGGGCCACCACGGCGGCGACGGTGGCCAGCCCCAGCCCGGTGCCCTCGCTCCGGGCCTTGGTGGTGAAGAAGGGCTCGAAGCACTGGGCCGCCACGGATGGGTCCATGCCCACCCCGTTGTCGGTGACGCGCAGATCCACCGAGCGGCGCCCATTGGGCAGTCGCCCGTTGGCGGTGGCGATGATCACCCGGCCGCCCTCGGGCAGGGCGTCACGGGCGTTGATCACCAGGTTCAGCAGCACCTGGTCGAGCTGGCTCCGGTCCACCAGCACGTTGGGCACCTCGAAGGGAAGGATGTCGAGCTCTACGTCCGGTCCCAGCAGGCGGAGCAGCACCTCCCGTAGCGAGGCGATGGCGGCGGTGGGGTCGATGGGGTCGGGCTGAGCCACCCGCTGCCGGCTGAGGGTGAGGAGCTGGTCCACCAGCAGTCGGGCCTGCTCGCCCGAGCGGCGCACTGCGCCGAGGTCGCCGGCGGAGGGGTGGTCGGGCCCCAGGTCGTCGAGGACGATGTCGGTGTAGCCCAGGATGACGGTGAGCAGGTTGTTGAAGTCGTGCGCCACCCCACCGGCCAGGCGGGCCAGCGACTGGCTGTGCTGGGCCTGGATGAGCCGGTCCTCCATCTCCTGCCGCCCCACCAGCTCCCGGCGGACGAGGAAGAGGAGCAGCGCCCCACTCGTGGCCACGAACAGCAGCCGCAGGGCGATGCGCAGCTGGTCGGACTCGTTGGAGGCCAGGAGCACTTCGGTGACGGCGATGAACGAGACGCCGAAGAGGAGGTAGACCAGAGCGATCCGGCTGGTGGCGGTGCGGACCCGGTTGGTCACTCCACCCGCCACGACACCACCTTGAAGGTGCGGGCTGCGTTGTTGTCGAGCTCCAGGACGGCCGTGGCGGTGACGTCACGGGACGACGACTGCCCCTTGGCGGTGGCGGTGACCACCATGTCCCGGCTGCCGGGGGCGCTCGACACCGCCACCACCAGCCCGCTGGCGCTGGCGCTCGACTGGAGGTGGAGCTTGCGGATCACCAGCCCGCCCTGGAAGTTGGCCTGAGACTCGTTGGTGGCGAAGGTCTCGAGGTAGCCGTTGGGGGCGTACAGCATCCCGTGCACCACCAGCTTCGGCGTCGCCCCGTTGCCGACGGCGACCAACGAGGTCGACAGGGGGACGGTGCTCGCTGCGAAGCCGTTGGTGCTGGTGGCCGTCTGCAGGCTGATGCCCATCTGCCCTTCCCCGCTGCCGCCGCCCTGCCGGGCAAAGAGCTCCAGCTGTCCGTGGGGGCCCACCGAGAGGCGGGAGGAGCCACCGAGGATCCACTTGATGCCGGTGCCCGAGCCGGGGTCAGCGGCCTGGGCCGCCACGCATGGGTCGGAGACCACGATGCTGCTCTCGGCGGGATCACGCCGGCCGCCGACCACGGTCTGGTTGATGTCGAGCACCACGTCGCGGAAGTAGTAGGTGCCCGACTGGAAGTAGTTGTCGCTGGCCAGGGCCACGGTGGTGTAGGTGCCGGGGCGGAAGACCTGACAGGTGCCCGACGTGGTGGTCGGAGGGTTGGTGGGGGTGGGGACGCTGCCGGGCAGGTTGTGGGCTGGGTCCGGGACGGCGGCGGTGGTGCACCGGTAGCGGAACGGCGGGCTCGGCGAGATGGAGATGTTGGCCGGCTTGTCGGCATCGGTGGAGCACGACGACGCCGACTGCTTCTCCAGCACGGATCCGTTGGTCACCTTCACGAGGCGAGCGGGATCGCCCAGGTTGGCGCCGAACACGGGCCCGTCGATCTTTCGCTCGTCTGACCCCTGCGTCGTGAACGAGTCCGACGTGGTGCCCGTGATGATCACGGCCCACCCCTCGGCCCCCGATGAGGATCCACCGCCCTCGTTGGAGCACTGCAGCTCCACGGTGTGCCCGTTGGAGGTGATCGAGGGGAGGCTCTCAGCGTCGCCCGGCGCGGGGCAGTAGGTGCGGTCGAGCCTGAGGCTCTCCAGGGCGTGCTCGAGCCCCGAGTCGGCGGCGTACACCTTGTCGGCGTTGTCGCGCACCACCTGGGTGGTCTTGAGGCTCGTCGTGGTCTGGGTGAGCAGGGCGCTGATCACCAGCCCGATCACGAGCACGAACACCAGCGCCATCAACAGCGCCGATCCCTCGTCGCGAGACCGCTCGGGGGTGCTCATGTGACGACCAGCGTGGCGGTGGGGGTGGTAGGGCTTCCGCCGATGAGCACGGTCAGGACGTGATCGCCTGCGTCCCAGCGCACCGATCCGCCCCCGGGAATGGTGGCGGTCCAGCTCGTGGGGCCGCCCGTGAGGGCAACGGTCACGTCGCTGTTCCGAGGCCGGTACCGGAGCTGCAGCCCGCTGCACGGTCCGGTCGTGGTCACCGTGACCACGACGTTCCCCGCCAGCCGGGTCGAGGCTCCTTGACCAGTGGTTCCCACGGGGTTGGGGTTCGCTTGCACTTGTTGGACCGAGCAGACGTAGGGCTGCACGGTGAGGTTGACCGAGCCGAGCTCGGTGCCGGTGGCCACCTCACGGACGCGCAGGGTGCGGGTGCCGGCAGCCCAGGTGTGGGCGGTGCGCGCGATGGTGGCGCCGTAGGGGGCGGCGGCTCCGAGCGCCAGGGGAGGCTCGTCGGTGCCGTCGGCCGGGTTCCCGTCATCGAACACCAGCTCGAGCTCGGCGCAGGCTCCCGTGGTGGCGACGCTGACGGCCACGTCCTGGGCCAGGTTGCTGGCGCCGTCGAGCATCACGGACGAGGGGTTGGGGGTGATCGAGGTGACCGTGCACGGCTCGACGTACGGGGTGATGGTGAGCACGGCAGGCGGCGGGCCGGTGAGGGGCTGCCCGTCCGCCCGCACCACGTCGAAGGACTTGTCGCCCACGGACCAGGTGAAGGTGTCCTTGCCGATGGTCGCCGTGCGGGGTGTCCCGCTCGACCCGAGGGAGAGCGTCTGCACGGCGCTCGTCGGTGAGAAGCGCACCAGCAGCTGGATGCCGCTACAGGGGCCCTCGAGCTCGACCGTGGTCAGCACATCCGCGATCAGATGGCCGGCCGGGTCCTCCTGGGCCAGCTCGGTGTAGGCGAGGGAGAGGTCGGTGACGCGGCACTCGTTGTCCGGTGTGCGCCGGGAGCCCGACACGGTGAACTCCCGCCCGGTGCGGCCCACCACCGTGATGCTGACCACGGCGCCGTCGATGGCGGCGAAGGCGCTGGCGCTCGTGCCGTCGGCCAGGTCGTGAGCCACCACCAGGCGGCTGACCGGGCCGGCGTTGGTGCAGGCGTAGCGGACGAGCTGCCACTTGTCGTCGACCGGAACGGTCCGGTACGACACGGCGTAGGAGGTGGTCTGCTGGTTCCAGGAGAGGCGCAGGACGTTGGTGCCGGCCACCGTGCCACTGCAGGCGATGGTGACCCCCGGCGCCGTGTCGGCCACGGTGGGATCGGCGCTCTGCAGGTCCTGGGGCAGGTGCAGGGCGAGGAGCTGGCCGTCGTGCGAGGCCACCAGGCGATCGGTGGCCTGCTGATCGGGTCCGATGGTGACCAGCAGGGCTCCGGCGATGGCCGACATGATCACCCCGAGCATGATCACCGTCATCAGCACCTCGGGCAGGGTGAGCCCGTCGTCGCCCACCATCCGACGAGGGCGGCTCACGGTGAGGCCACCTTGACCGGACCCTTCACGATGGAGACCGACTCGGTGGCCCGCCCGTCGGGGGAGACCACCTCCACCGTGATCTCCTGCAGCGTGAGGACGTGGCCCAGGGCCGGCGTGTCGTGGCACGTGGGTGTGAAGCCGGTGCCGTCCCAGTAGGCCACCGACGGGATGGTGATGGTGGCAGCCGGGACCCATCCAGTGGGAACGGTGGCCGAGCGCACGGCGTCGAGGTACGTGGTGGTGCCGGCGTCGGCGCACGGGACGTGCTCGACGGCTGGGTCCTTGAGGCGCTCGACGGCGCTGGTCAGGACCACCTCGGCGTCAGCCTGCTGGCGGTGGATGTTGGAGCCGATGGCCACGGTGCCGAAGCCGCTCAGAAGCGCGACGAAGGCGGTGCCCACCAGGATGACCGCCATCAGCACCTCGATGAGGGTCGTCCCGGCGTCGCCGGCGCCGCGGTCCACAGGAGCGTCGGTCATCGTCAGACGCTGTTGACCTGGTTGAAGATGCCGTACATGGCCGAGACCATGGCGATGGCCACGAAGCCCACCACCACCCCCATGAAGACGATCACCGCCGGCTCGAAGAGGGCCGTGAATCGCTTGATCTTGTACTCGAGCTCCCGGTCGAAGTAGGCGGCCGCAGTGACCAGCTGGGTGTCGAGGGTTCCGGTGTCCTCGCCGACTCGGAACATCTGTCGGGCGGCGCCCGGGAAGAGCTTGGTCGCCGCCAGCGGTCGGGCCAGCCCCTCGCCGCGGAGCATGGCCTCGCGAGCCGTGATGAGTCCTCGGCGGTACACGTCGTTGTTGGTGGCGTCCGCGGTGACCGCGAGGGCGTCGGGGAGCGGGACGCCCGCGCTCACCATCGAGGCCAGCACCCGGCAGAAGCGCTCCAGGATGGCCTCCCGCACCACCGGTCCGAGGCCAGGGAGTCGCAGGATGACGCGGTCGTACACGGCCCGGCCGCCGGGGGTGCGATAGGCGATCACCATGACGATGACGAGCGCCACGAGGCCGGCGCCGACGAGGAGGCCGTAGTCGCCCATGAAGCCCGACACGGCCAGCAGGGCCCGGGTGATGGCGGGCAGCTTGGCGTCGAGCGACTCGAAGAACGTCTCGAACTTGGGGATGACGAAGATGGTGAGCACCACGGCGGTGACGATGGCCATCACGAAGATGACGGCGGGGTACACCAGCGCCGAGGTGACCTTCTGGCGGGCGTCCACGTCGCGCTCGATGTACTCGGCCAGCTGGTCGAGCACCACGTCGAGGTTGCCCGTGAGCTCTGCCGAGCGTAGGACGCTCACGAAGAAGGGGGGGAAGGCGTGCGGATTGGCGGCGGCGGCGTCGGCGAAGGTCTCGCCGGCCTGGAGACGAGCCTTCATGTCCTGCAGCACCTCGCCCAGCACCTTGCTGGAGGCCTCTTCCCCGATCACGTCGAGTCCCTCGAGGATCGGGATGCCGGCCCGTACGAACACGGCCAGCTGCCGGCTGAAGTGCATCAGGTCCTTGCGCTTCAGCTTGGTCTTGGTCAGCTCCATCTGCAGGATGCTCCGCATCTCCTTCACGGAGACGGGATGCAGGTCGCGGTCGCTGATGGCGGCGTGGGCCGCCCCCATCGAGTCGGCGCTCTCGACGCCCTTGACGGTGGTCCCGGCGGTGTCGATGGCGGTGTAGGCGAACTTCGGCATGGATCCTCTTAGAGCCCGTAGATGCTGCGGATGACTTCGGAGATGGTGGTGACGTCGGCCTCGACGAGGCCGATGGCCTCCTGGGCGAGGGTGCGCATGCCTTGCTGCACGGCCATGCGGCGGAGCTCGTCCTGGGTGGCCCAGCCCACCACCAGGCGCTTGATCTCGGGCGTCACCTTGAGGAGCTCGTAGATCCCGATGCGGTCCTGGTAGCCGGTGTCGGCGCAGTAGGTGCACCCGGCTCCGCGCACGAACCGATCCTTGGCGGAGCCGCCGCTCTCCAGGAAGAACGCCAGCTCCTCGGGGGTGGGCGTGTAGGCCTCGGTGCAGGCGGGGCAGATGCGCCGCACCAGGCGCTGGCCCACCACCGCCACCACCGACGATGCGATCAGAAACGATTCGATGCCCATGTCGAGCAGCCGGTGGAGGGCGGCGACGGCATCGGTGCCGTGCAGCGTCGAGAGCACCAGGTGGCCGGTGAGGGCGGACTGGGTGGCGATGCGGGCGGTCTCCGCATCGCGGATCTCACCGACCAGGATCACGTCGGGGTCTTGGCGGAGGATCGACTTGAGCCCGGTGGCGAAGGTCATCCCGGCTTGGTCGTTGGTCTGGATCTGGTTGATCGACGGAAACACGTACTCGACGGGGTCTTCGATGGTCGTGATGTTGCGGTGGGCCTCGTTGATCTCCCGGAGGGCGCCGTAGAGGGTGGTGGTCTTGCCGCTGCCCGTCGGCCCCGCGCACAGCACCATGCCGAACGGGGAGTGGACGATCCGCTCGAAGGTGTCGAAGGTGTCCGGCGGCATGCCCAGCTCGTGGAGCCGCAGGGCCGATCGGCGGGTGTCGAGGATCCGGATGACCGCCTTCTCTCCCCAGATGGTGGGGAGCACGGAGAGCCGCATGTCGATGGGGCGACCGTCGATCTCCAGGGAGAACTGCCCGTCCTGCGGACGACGTCGCTCGACGATGTTGAGCGTGGCCATGATCTTGAGGCGGCTCGACAGCGCCGGGGCCATCGACGCCGGCAGCTCGAGGGCGTCGTGGAGCGCTCCGTCGATGCGGAAGCGGACGCGGATCCGCGTGTCCTGCGGCTCGATGTGGACGTCGGACGCGCGATCGCGCAGGGCCTGGGTGAGCAGGAGGTTGACCACCTGCACCACGGGGGCGTCGCCATCGACGCCGGTGGGGCCATCGGCGGCGCTCTCGGAGATGCGTGCTGCGTCGCTCTCGAAGGCCTTGACGAACCGGTCCACGCCTCCCAGCACCCGGTAGGCGCTGTCGATCAGCCGGAGGAGCTCCGACTCGGTGCCCAGGACAAGGCGCACGGGCATGCCGGCGGCGGCAGACAGCTCCTGCGTGGCCTCGTCGGTGGGGTCGGCCACCACCACCTCGAGCACGTCCCCGTCGATCCGCAGGGGGAGCGCCTTGTGCGAGCGGGCCACCGGCTCGGCCAGCTTGTCCAGGGCCTCGGGGTCGGGAGCGATGTCGCGGAGCGACACCAGGGGCACGCCGAGCTGCTCGCTGAGCACGGCGGCGAGCGTGGCCTCGTCGATGGCGCCGGCTGCCAGGAGCTGGCTGCCCAGGCGATGGCCGGAGCCGTCCTGGGCGGTGAGGGCCTGGCGAAGGGACTCGGCATCGATGGCGCCCCGCCGAACCAGCAGCTCGCCCAGGCGGGGTCGTCCCGGAACGCTCACCGGCGGTGCCGTGGGCGCTGCCGGGGCGGTGTCCTCGGTGCTGTCGGCGCCCGTGGCCAGGTGCCCAGCGGGTGGGTCGTCCTTCTTCCTCGAGAGCGGGCTGCGCACCGCCCCATCCTCAGCGGGCCATCTCACGGGGTCCGCAACGCCAACCCAACAGGTACCCAACGGATGCCGTCGCCAGCGTTGGGACAGCGTTGGGTTGCGGTTGCGCCGGCGGTGAGATGCCGCGTCGACGATGCCTGGACTCGACAGTCGCCCACGAAAGGACCCATCGATGCAGGCGATGCTCAAGAAGCTGCGAGAGAAGAACCAGGACGAGGGCGGCTTCACCCTCATCGAGCTCCTGGTGGTCATCGTGATCATCGGCATCCTCGCCGGCGTGGTCGTCTTCGCGGTGAACGGCATCACGGACCGCGGCGACGACAGCGCCTGTGACGCTGATCGGCAGACGCTCGTGGTGGCCGAGGAGGCGTACTACGCCCAGGAGGAGGGCTACGCCACCGAGGCTGAGCTCGTGACGGCGGACTTCATCCAGGCCCAGTCCACCAAGCACAACATCACCCTCTCTGCTGACGACTACGCGGTGGTGCCCGTCAGCCCGGGTGACTGCGACTGATCATCCGGCCATGCCGAGAGGAGCCGGGCGGCGGGCGCCCGGCTCCTCTTCGTAGTGACCTCTGGACGTTCTGTCACGGAGAGTGGTAGCGTTCTCGCCAGTTCACGGGGAAGCGATGAACCTCCCGGCGCTTAGTTGGTCGCCGAGTCGGGTGGGGAGCTAGGGCGAAACCGGCCCCTTCAGAAACATCACCGAGCGCCCTTGGGCCCTCTGAAGGAGCAACGCAACCCCATGCAACGCACCCTGTCAGGCCGTCAGCGATTCGCGGCTGCCTCTCTCACACTCGGGGCAACCCTCCTGGCGATCGGCCTCGCCACGTCGAGCGCCGACGCCGTCATCGTCAACCCGACCCATCTCGACTACGACAGCAACCCCAAGTGTGGGGATGCCGAGGTGGGCAGCTTCCCGTCGGACTTCAAGATCGACGAGCAGCCTCCGGCCGGCGACAGCACCTGGGACACCAGCGAGGCCGAGCTCGACGAGCCCGTGCCGGCCAGCCTGGAGATCGTGATCAGCAACCTGGTCTCGGGCGGCGGGACGGTCACCTTCGACTGGTCGGCCACCGTGGCCGATGGCGACGACGCCGATACCGACCGGGATCCGTTCCTGATCGATCGGGTCCTGGTGAAGGCCGGCCCTGGCGCCAACATGTGGACCTACGACCCGGCCGCCAGCTCGGACACCGGGCTGTACTCGCCGAAGGACTCCATCAGTCACATCAACTTCTGCTTCGGCCCGCACGACGGTGGCACGACGGATGACGGGACGACCACGGACGGGACGACCACGGACGGGACGACCACCGATGGGACGACCACCGACGGGACGACCACCGATGGGACGACCACCGATGGGACGACCACGGACGGGACGACCACCGATGGGACGACCACCGATGGGACGACCACCGATGGGACGACCACCGATGGGACGACCACCGATGGGACGACCACCGATGGGACGACCACCGATGGGACGACCACCGATGGGACGACCACCGATGGGACGACCACCGATGGGACGACCACCGATGGGACGACCACCGACGGCGGCACCACCGATGACGTGCTCGGCACCGACAGCGTGAACGACGACGGCCCCACCGACGATGGCGGCACCGACGACCCCACCACCAGCGGTGGCACGGACGACCCCACCACTGGGGCCACCGACTCGATCGGCGCCACCGACAGCGCCAACACCGATGGCTCCACTGATCAAGCGGTGGCTGGCAATGTCCTCCCCCGCACCCTCCCCGCCACCGGCGAGGATGACCTCTCCCTGGCTCTGCTGGGAGGGGCGTTCATCCTGATCGGCGGCTTCAGTCTCCTGCTGCGTCGAGAGGTGTTCATCCGCTCCTAGGCGGGCACCGATTCGGCTTCCTGTGCGACCTCGGGGAGGGCTTCGGCCCTCCCCGAGTCGCGTCCGGGCTCAGCGCACGATCTCCATGCGAATCCCCTCGTCGTCCCACTCGGGGTCCTCCGGGATCCGGGTGACCGCTCGAGCGGCGATGCGCCGGGCGGTCCAAAGGGCGGCTGACGCCTCGAGGATCCGCCCGTAGGGCGCATGGGGCGGGTCGTCGAGGACCCGCTCGATCCCCGGGAGCCGGGCCTCGAGCAGGGCGCGCCGCTCCCGCTGACCGGCCACCAACCGCTTCGAGTGGCGCAACGGCTGGTCGTCGTTGAGCTGGAAGAAGCTCAGCTCGGGATGGATCTCGTAGACGGTCCGCTGGTGGTAGGACCCGATCTCGCGGGCCACCTCCTCGATGTGCGGCACCATCTGCCAGGTCACCGCGCTCAGGCGCTCTGTGGTGGCCGTCCAATCCTCGGACGCGAGCAGGCGACGGCTCGGGGGCGTGAACACGGCACCGGCCCTGGGCTGACCGAGCACCGCTCGAGCGGCTCTGTCGCAGGCCCGACCCCCGGTGACCGGGTCGCCCAGCAGCCCGATCGGGGCGTGGATGGCCACCACGTCGAACGACGGCCGGTAGTCGAGCACCTCGACCAGCGTCTCCAGCACCTGGCCACCCTCCGGGAGCAGCGTGACCCCCTGGAGCTTGCCCGTGACGGCCAGCCAGCCGCCGCTGCACGGCACCACGCCGGCCAGCACCCGATAGGGCAGCTCCGGGCCCGGCCTGCGTCGGGGCCCCATCAGCCCCGACGCCGGCCGGCGGAGATCTCCTTCGGGTGCAGGCTGGCGGCCACCGCCGTCTCCTGCGCCACCGCACCCGACTCCACCAGGGCGGACAGCGACTGCTCGAGCGTCTGCATCCCGTCGGCCTGACCGGTGGCCACCACGTTCCGCAGCTGCCGGCTCCGGCCCTCCCGCACCAGGTTCCGGACGGCATGGTTGGCCACCAGCACCTCGAACGCCGCCACCTGGCGGGTGCCGTCCACACGGGGCAGGAGCCGCTGGAACACGATGCCCTGCAGCGTGGAGGCCAGCTGGAGCTGGATCTGGGGACGCCGCTCGGCGGGGAACACGTCGACGATCCGATCGACGGCCTGGGCGGTGTCGTTGGTGTGGAGGGAGGCCAGCACGAGGTGGCCGGTCTCGGCGATGGTGAGGGTGGCCTGGATGCTCTCCACGTCGCGCATCTCGCCCACGAACACCACGTCGGGGTCCTCCCGCAGCGCGGCTCGCAGGCCCCGTTCGAAGCTGGGGACGTCGGCGCCCACCTCCCGCTGGGTCACCACCGACCGCCGATGCTGGAACACGTACTCGATCGGGTCCTCGAGCGTGAGGATGTGGGCGGCCCGCTCGGCGTTGATGCGGTCGATCATGCTGGCGAGGGTGGTGGACTTCCCGGCGCCCGTGGGCCCGGTGACGATCACCAGGCCGCTGGGGCCGCTCAGGAAGGACCGGACGACGGCGGGCACGCCGAGCTCGTCCAAGCTGGGGATCTGCAGGGGGATGGCGCGGAGGGCCAGGGCCACGGAGTCGCTGTGGCGGTAGGCGTTGCCGCGGAAGCGGCTGTGGTCGCGCCAGCTGAAGGAGAAGTCCACGTCGCCGTCCACGTCGAGGCGGTCGACCCGCTCGTCGAGCAGCCCGGCCGCCATCGCTTGGACGTCGCCACCCATGAGGACCGACTCGCCCTCGATGGGCACCAGCTGCCCGTTGACACGCACGAGCGGGGGAAGGCCGGGGAGCAGGTGGAGATCGGATGCGCCGAGCCGCTGGACGGCGTCTAGCAGCGACGCGACCGCGGTGGTGTCGATGGCCATCCGGCGAGGCTATGCGAGGGGCCCCGCAGGTACGGTCGGATGCGTGACCCGCTGGATCGACGACCACTGCCACCTGCACCGCGACGTGGCCGTCGCCGACGAGCAGGTGGCGACGGCCAGGGCGGCAGGGGTGGAGCGGCTGATCACCGTGGGCTGCGACGTGGGCCAGTCGGCCGACTACATCGACATCGCCCGGCGGCACCCCGACGTGGTCTGGGCCACCGCTGGTGTCCACCCCCACGACGCCAAGGGCGGCATCGGCGGGTTGGAGGCCCTCCTCGGCGAGCCCGAGGTGGTGGCGGTGGGGGAGTGCGGCCTCGACTTCCACTACGACCACTCGCCCCGCGCCCAGCAGGCGGAGGTCTTCGCCGCTCAGATCGCCCTGGCCCACCAGCACGACCTGGCCCTGGTGATCCACACCCGTGAGGCCTGGCCCGAGACCTTCGACATCCTGGCCGCCGAGGGCGTCCCCGAGCGGACGGTGTTCCACTGCTTCTCCGGCGGTCCCGACGAGGCCAGGCGCTGCCTCGACCTCGGCGCCGTGCTGTCCTTCAGCGGCATCGTGAGCTTCCCGTCGGCCACCGACCTGCACGACGCCGCTCGCATCTGCCCGCTTGATCGCCTGCTGGTGGAGACCGACAGCCCCTATCTCGCCCCCGTCCCCCACAGAGGCAAGAAGAACCAGCCCGCCTGGGTGGTCGACGTGGCCCGGGCCCTGGCCGAGGTGCGTGGCGAGGATCTCGACGATCTCGCGATCGCAACATGGGCGACGGCTGAGGCCACCTACCAGCTGGCCGGGACTGGCTGACCCCTCAGCGTTCGTCAAATCACAAGCCTGTTGTTTGCATTTGCGTTACGGGTCTGCGTAACGTCACCGGAATGTTCTCAGCGACCCGGAGGCGCTCGGCCCCTCGCCATCTGGCGACCGCCGAGCACCGCCCGCCGATGCCGGCGGAGGCGCCCGTGGTCGACCCCGAGACCGGTGAGGTGGCCCCTGCGGCCCGCGTCGAGCGGAGCCGTCTGGCCTTCGCGGTGGCCGTCACCATGGCGGCCCTGCCCCTGCTCGTGCTCGACAACCTGCCCGCCAACGCCGAGGGCAACGACGCCCGCGTCGAGGTCTCCTCCACGGCCGCCGAGAGCTCCTCGTCGGAGTCCTCCCAGCTGCCCACCAGCGAGACCACCGTCCCCAGCACCACCAGCACCACGGCCGCCCCCACCACCACGGCAGCGCCCACCACCACGGAGGCGCCAGTCACCACCGCCGCCCCCGTCGTCCAGGCGGCGCAGGCCCCCACCCCCACCGAGCCGCCCCCCACGGCGGCCCCGGCCCCGCCGCCCGACCCGGAGCCGTCGTCTTCAGCCGGCGACCCGAACGACCCGGCCACCTGGGAGCGCCTGGCTCAGTGCGAGAGCCACGGCCGGTGGGACCTCAACACCGGGAACGGCTACTACGGCGGGCTCCAGTTCTCGCTGCCCACGTGGCGGGAGGTCGGCGGCGCCGGCTACCCGCACCAGGCCAGCAAGGCCGAACAGATCCACCGGGGCAAGATCCTCCAGGCTCGCTACGGCTGGGGTCAGTGGCCCCACTGCTCGAGCGAGCTCGGGTACCGCTGACCCGCTGATCCGCCCGCGGCGGGAGGACGGTGGCAGGCTCGCCCCCGTGACCCACTCGCCGACCGCCATCCGAGCGCTGCTGGCCGAGCACGGGCTCGATCCGTCGCGGGCGCTGGGGCAGAACTTCGTGGCCGACGCCAACACCGTGCGGCGGATCGTCCGCCTGGCCGGCGTGGGATCCGGCGACCGGGTGGTGGAGGTGGGGGCCGGGCTCGGCTCGCTCACCCTGGCGCTGGTGGAGGCCGGGGCCGAGGTGACCGCCGTCGAGGTCGATCGGCACCTGGTGCCCGTCCTGCGTGCGGTGGTGGGCGAGCAGGCCACGGTGGTGGAGGCCGACGCCATGCGCCTCGACTGGGCGGCGCTGCTCGGGCCCCCCATCCCCGACCGCCCGTGGGCGTTGGTGGCCAACCTCCCCTACAACATCGCCACCCCCCTGGTCCTCGACCTGCTGGCGGGCGTGCCTGCGGTGACCCGGATGCTGGTCATGGTGCAGCTCGAGGTGGGGGAGCGGCTGGCTGCGGTCCCCGGGACCAAGGCCTACGGCATCCCGTCGCTCAAGCGAGCCTGGTGGGCGGAGGCCGAGGTGGTGGGCAAGGTGCCGCCCACCGTCTTCGTGCCGCAGCCCCGGGTGGAGTCGGCGCTCGTCGCCATCCGCCGGCGCCCACCCCCCGGCGACGATGCCCAGCGGGCGGCGGTGTTCGCCCTGGTGGAGGCCGGCTTCGGCCAACGTCGCAAGATGCTCCGTCGCTCCCTGGCCGGCCTGGTCACCCCCGACCAGCTGGAGGCCGCCGACATCCGTCCCCAAGCCCGCGCCGAGGAGCTCACCCTCACCGACTGGCTCCGCCTCACCTGACCCCGCCCCCCTTCGACAACTTGCGACAGAAGGTCCCCGTTTCGGGTGCGAACGGTCGCAAGTTGCGCTGGGGGTTGTCCCCCCCGGCAACTTGCGACAATCCCTCCCCGTTTCGGGTGCGCACCGTCGCAAGTTGCGCTGGGGTTGCCCCCCTCCGGCAACTTGCGACAGATCGTCCCCGATTTGGGGGCGGATCGTCGCAAGAAATGGGACGTTTCGGGACGAATCGGCGGAGCCGCTAGCGTCGTCGGCTTCGGCCCGCGTTGGGCGGGTCGACGTCTAGGAGGACAAGCCGGATGCGTCGATCGGTCGTCGCTGCACTGGCGGGCACGTTCGTGGTGGGCTCGGCCCTGGTGGTCGTGCCCAGCCGAGCTGAGATCGGGTCGGCGGCGGCGCCGATCGTGGCGTCGGGCACGCAGCCCAACACCACCGCTGTGGGCGACACGGCCCAGGTGGAAGCCAGCTTCGTGTCGGCGCTGGGCTGGGTGAAGCCGGGCGAGGGCTACCCCTTCCGGGTGATCCTGCGCAACAGCGGGGCCAACACGCTGCAGGGCGTCTCCGTCACCATCACAGCCCCTCCGGGGGCGGTGCTCATCGAGACCAACGACCCCGCCAACGTCGCCCTCACCCCCAACGAGATCGTGTGGACCCCTGGCGACTTGGCCGCCGGCTCCGCCGAGGCTCCCGCCACCCGCACCCTGGTGATCGGCGCCCGCAGCAAGAGCCTCGTCGAGGAGCCCACCATCGTGTGGCAGGACATCTCCTCGAGCGCTGCGCTCACCTACACCGGCCTCGTCGACGGGCCATTGGTGTCGACCACCCACGGGCCCAAGGTCATCCCCGACGACCCTGCCTACGACACCGCCCGCTTCGGCGACCGTCCCTTCCCCGTGGTGCCGGTGCAGTACTTCGACCGGGAACCTGGTCCCGACAGCACGGCGGAGCGACTGGCCGAGAAGCTCAACGACCCGGCCACGCCCGGCTCGACCTTCAACCTCTACCAGGAGCTGTCCTACGGGCAGCTCTTCCCCCAGGCGTCGATCCCCTCGTCCGGGATCGCCACCGCCGACTTCCTCAGCTACGCGCCCGGCTTCGAGTTCACCCAGATCGGTGACGACGTGAACACCTGCGCGGGCGGGTTCACCTGGGGCAACGTCCCCGATCAGATCGGCATGAACCCCTTCTACGACGAGCGCATCGTCGACGGCTGGTACCGGCTGCCCGGCAACACCGCCTACTACGGCGCCGACGCCAACGGCACCGCCCTCACGGGCGCGCTCACCGGCGTGGCCGCTCTGCAGGTGATCGACCAGGGCTGCGGCGACATCGGCAAGGGCGTGTTCGATGCCGCCCAGATCGCCGATCCCGAGATCGACTACGACGACTTCGACACCGACAAGGACGGCGTCGTCGACTTCTTCATGATGGTGTTCACCGGTCTGGGTGGGAACGGCGACTCGCAGCTCGAGGGCGTGCCGCCCTACGACAACATCTGGCCGCACTCCAGCAGCCTCGAGCTCTCCTACCGCGACCCGGTGACCGGCCTCGGTGGCTACATGACCGACGACCAGCTGCGCAGCCTCGAGGGCGTGCCGCAGTGCTGGCAGACCGCCGACTACCTCGCCCAGGACGACTGCGCCGCCAACGGCGGGCTGGGCGACGACACCCTGCCCGTCTTCGTGCGGGTGGGCCCCTACAACGTGAACCCCGAGTCGGCCATCGAGAAGGCCAGCGTGATCTCCCACGAGTACGGCCACAGCCTGGGCCTGCCCGACTTCTACTCCACCGGCGGCCGCACCACCTACGGCGACTTCAACCTCATGGCCACCGACAAGTCGCAGGGCATGGACGTGTACAGCCGCCAGGAGCTGGGCTGGATCGTGCCCACCCCGCTGGCCGACGGCACCTACGCCGACCTCCCCGAGAGCGACACCGACCTCCACCGCATCGACTGGCAGACCCCCGACGGCACGCCGTACACGCTGTCGGGCCCCGGCGTGCACAACGGACCGGCCTGGATGGCCAAGCTGCCCCCCCGGAAGATCATCGACGCCGATTTCGTCGACACCCAAGCCTCGGCCAGCCACGTGTGGTGGTCGACGTCGGGCAACGACTTCGGTTGCACCCCCACCGGCGGACGCAACCTGGACATCTACGTCCCGGAGATGGCCACGCTGGCCGAGGGCACGGCCACATCGCTCGACTTCCGGAGCTACTTCGACATCGAGTGGGACTACGACTACGGGTTCGTGATGGTGTCCACCGACGGCGGTGAGACCTTCACCTCCCTCGCCTCGGAGAACGGCTACACCACGCCGGCGGCCCAGAACCCCAACGCCAACCTCTGCCAGGCCACCTACGGGAACGGCGTCACCGGCACCGGTGGCGCCTACGACGGTGGCACGGCGCCGGTGGACCGGGTGCTCGGCATCTACGGCGACCCGTCGTTCGTGGCCGACAGCTACGACCTCACGCCCTACGCCGGCCAGGAGGTGGTCATCCGGTTCTCCTACGCCACCGACCCGGCGCTGGCCCGGCCGGGCTGGTTCATCGACGACCTGTCGGTGACGGCGGGCAACCAGGACCTCTTCGTGACCCAGTTCGAGACCGAGGGCGACCCCGACGATCCCCGGATCTTCAACGGTGGCTGCCAGGAGGGCCTCGGCACCCGCTGCACCAAGGGCTGGCAGTTCGTGGACACCGAGTCGGGCTCGGCCGCCGACCACGGCTACTACCTGGAGATGCGTGACCGGTCGTCGTTCGACCTCCAGGGCCGCGACGAGAACGACCGCGACCCCATCGACTTCGACCCCGGCCTGCTGCTCGTCTACACCGACGAGGCCCACGGCATCGGCAACAACGGCGTGGACGACCCGCCCGCCCAGACCCCGCTCGACTCCCAGCCCGAGCCAGGCGAAGCCGCCCCCGACCTCAGCGACGCCACCTTCACCGCCGCCGCCGACGACTCGCACTTCGACGACAAGGCCTGGATCGACAACTACGAGGACCCCCGCCGCGAGCCCACCTGCGTGGCCGACTGCGACAACCCGGTGCTGGCCCACGTGGTGGACCCGTTCCTCTTCGACTTCGACTGCCTCAGCTTCGACGTCACCCAGATGAGCGGCCAGGACGTTGGCCCGGAGACGAGCCCCGGCAACCTCACCGGCGACCTCGACGTCGACGTCTCCGACGGCTGTGCCGACTTCGACTACGGGCGAGGCGGGGGAGAGAACCGAGCCCCCACCGCGGTGGCCCAGGCCAAGTTCGCCGACGCCCCCGTGGGGGTGGCGGTGCCCCTCGACGGGTCGCGCAGCTTCGACGACCGGGACGTCCCCGGGCAGCTCACCTACGCGTGGGACACCGACGGCGACGGCACCGACGACGCCCAGGGCGCCACGGCCTCGGCCACCTTCGACGACCCGGGCTCCCACGTGGTGCGGCTCACGGTCACCGATCGCAACGGCCTCTCCGACACCGACGAGGTGACCATCCTCGTCACCGAGGAGGACCCGAACCCGCCACCCCCGCCCGAGCCCGAACCCGAGCCCCAGCCGCAGCCCCCGCCCACCACCCGGACCCCAGTGGCCGCCGGCGGCACCACCCGCCTCCCCGCCACGGGCGCCGAGGTGCCGGTGGCCGCCGGCCTCGGGCTGGTGGTGCTGGCCCTGGCCCTGCGGCGCCTGGCCTAGCCACCGGGGGTCGCTACCCTCGCCGCCGATGCCCGACGTCGTAGCGGCCCCCGCCAAGCTCACCCGCTCGCTGCGCATCACGGGCGTGCGCGACGACGGCTACCACCTGCTCGACGCCGAGATGGTGAGCCTCGACCTGGCCGACACCCTCACCTTCGCCGAGGGCGACGGCCTGGAGCTGCTCGATGCGGGCGCCGACGTGCCGGCGGGTGACGACAACCTGGTGCGCCGCGCCCTGGCCCTCGTCGGCCGCACCGCCCACGTGACCGTCGACAAGCGCATCCCCTCCGGCGCGGGCCTGGGCGGGGGATCGGCCGACGCCGCCGCCGTCCTCCGCTGGGCCGGCGTCACCGATCTCACCCTGGCCAGCCGCCTCGGCGCCGACGTGCCCTTCTGCCTGGTGGGTGGCCGGGCCCGGGTGACCGGCGTGGGCGAGCACGTCGAGCCGCTGCCGTTCGAGCCGCTCACGGTCACCCTCCTCACCCCGCCGGTGCACTGCAGCACCCCCGCCGTCTACGCCGAGTGGGACCGCCAGGGCGGCCCCACCGCCGACGGCCCCAACGACCTGGAGCCGGCCGCCCTGGCCGTGGCCCCGGAGCTGGCGCGCTGGCGGGACCGCCTGGGCGACGCCACGGGGCAGACCCCGGTGCTGGCGGGCAGCGGCAGCACCTGGTTCGTCGACGGCGCCCACGAGGGCGACGGGCTGGTGGTGGCCCACGCCGTCCCCGCCGCCCACCCTGTCTAGAACAGCCGGTGAGGTTCTAGACTCGGGTTCCGTGGCGTTCAACATCAAGAACGACGAGGCCGATCGCCTGGCCCGGGCGCTCGTGGCCGTCACCGGGGAGTCGCTCACCGACGCGGTGCTGGTCGCCCTTCGGGAGCGCCTGCAGCGGGAGGAGCTCCGGCGCCAGCTGGGGGTGGGCGACCGGCTGCGCCGCTTGGCCGAGGAGGTGGCCGAGCTTCCCGTGCTCGACGACCGGACCGCCGATGAGCTCCTCGGCTACGACGAGCGCGGGCTGCCGGCGTGACGGCCCTCGTGGTCGACACCTCTGCCGCCACCGCGGTGCTGCTCTCCGAGCCGGGCGCCGCCGCCGTCCTCGACCTGTTGGACGCGGCCGAGCTGCGGCTGATGTCGGCGGCGTCGCTGGTCGAGCTGGCGCTGGTGGTGGAGAGCCGGCTGGGCGAGCCGGGGCGGGGACTGGCGGAGCGGTTCGCCCGGGAGGGCGGGGTCGAGGTGGTGGCCCTCCATCCCGCCCACGCCCTGCGGGCCATCGAGGGCTGGCGTCGGTTCGGGAAGGGGCGTCATCCGGCGGGCCTCAACCTGGGCGACTGCTTCACCTACGGCCTAGCGGTGGAGGAGGGTCTCCCGGTGCTCTGCGTCGGCGACGACTTCCGGCGAACCGACGTGGCGGTGGTGCCGCTCGACGTCTGACGCGCGACGACCGCCCCGTTGGGGGCGGTCGCTCGCCGAGACTGGTTGTGCGGTGGGGCGGACCGGCTACTTGCCGGCAGCCCGGCGCTGCCAACGCGTGCGCTTCAGCATCTTCTTGTGCTTCTTCTTGCGCATGCGCTTGCGGCGCTTCTTGATCAGTGAACCCATGAGGCTGGCCACGCTACCGGGGCGCCACCGCTCGGCGCCAAGCCCGGGCTCACACCGTCACCCGCTGGCGCCGTCGGTGGCCGGGAGGGTCTGGCCCCAGGCGCCCACGATGGTGCCGTCGGCGTCGCTGAACAGGATCAGCACCGCGCCCGGCACCCGCTCGTCCCAGTACCGCTCGATGGGCTCGCCCGGGTCGCCCTCGGCGACGTTCTCGCCGTAGGTGAACCGCACGAGCGACCGGGCCCCTGCCGGCGCGGGGCCGGCGTCGGCCGTCAGGCGCGACCCCTGCACCGCCACCCGGGCGTAGGCGTCGGGGTTCGACGCACGGGAGGGGGTGTCGACCCGGTACACCACGTGGTGCTCCGGAGCGTCCCCCTGGGCCACGCTGATCACCACCTCGGCATCGGCGGACGGGCTGCGCACGGGCAGGTCCAGCACCCCCTTGCCATCGTGCGGCGGCTCGCCCGCACCAGCGACGGCGTCGGCCCAGCCCAGCACGTCCCGGGCGAAGGCCAGGGCCACCTCAGTGGCGGTCCCGGTGGCCTCGGGCCGGTAGCCGAGCACGGACTCCGGGGCCGTCACCGGCCAGATCCCGTAGGCCGCCACCCTCGGATCGTCGTCGAGGGGCCGGGGCTCGGCGGCCCGCCGCAGCAGGAGCTCCGTCCCGCCGGCTCGCAAGCGGAGCAGGTCCCCCTCCCTGGTGGCAACGACCGACTGGGCGCCCATCACGGCGTTGATGGCGTCGCTGGTGGGGTTGGGCTCGCAGGCGGCCTGGGTGCTTGTCACGTCCCGCACCCGAAGGCGGTCGCCGACGAGCTCGTAGACACCCCCGAAGGCGTTGCACCCGTCGCTCCAGGAGACGTCGGTCTGCGTGAAGGCGAAGGTGGACCCGTCTCCGGTCGTAGGCACCCCCTCGACCGTCGAGCGCTCCAGCGCCCAGCTCGTGCCGACCAGCTCGTCCCGGCCCAGGTCCCTCGGGAGCAGGATCCGCTCGGCCAGGTCGACCGCCGCGTGCCGGTTGCCGTCCCGGGTGCCGCCGGCCACGGTGGCGGAGAAGCTGCCGCACGGGTCGTTCCCGTGACCGCCCCAGAACCAGCGCACCTGCACGAAGTCGGGCGCGAACCACACCAGCGCGCCGCCGCGCTGGAGCACCACGTCCTCCACCTCGCTCGCCGACGAGGTCGATGACCGCCAGGGCGGGCACGTGGATCTCGGCCTGCTGCTGGCCCAGCGCCGCGTGGGCGACCGTCTGGCCGGGCTCGACGTCGCCCCGGCCCGTCAGCGGCGGGTCGGCGGGACCGGGCGCCAGCACGATGGGGTCCCCACTCACGCCGAAGGTGCAGGCGCCCGCCTCACCGGGCACCAGCGAGATCTCCTGGCGGCCGCCGGCGCCCGGCGACCCCGGCCCGGTCTCCACCCCCGGGTCGCCGTCGTCGCCAGCGAGGACGCCGACGGTCCCGGCCAGGAGCGCCAGCACCGCGGCCGCCGCCACCCAGCGCAGCGTTCGCCGCCCGGGCGGCTCGGAGTCGGAAGCGACCACCGCGCCGCCGCCCGCCGCCCGCTGCTCCGCCTCCGCCCAGAGGTCGCGGTCGGGGCCGGTGCCCTCCAGGGCCCGGCGGGCATCGTCGTAGCGGTCAGCCATCGTGGTCCTCCAGGAGGTCGCGCAAGCGGCGACGAGAGCGCATCAGCTGCACCCGCACGGTCGCCCCCGTAGTGCCCAGCAGACGGGCGGCGCTCGGAGCGTCGTGACCGGCCAGATCGCAGAGGACCACGCACGCACGCTGCTGGTCGGTGAGGTGGCGCAGGGCGGCGATCAGGTCGACCGCGGGTTCGGGGAGGGCGACGCCGACGTCGGGGACCGTGTCCACGGGCACCGGCCGCTGGCCCCGTCGCTGCAGCTCCCCCGCCGCGATGCGGAAGGCGGAGCGCCACGCCCAGGCGGCCGGGTCGGCCACCCCGTCGCCGCGCCGGAGCAGCTGGGCGAAGGCCTCGGCCACCGCCTCGTCGGCCACGTCGCGGGAGCCGCTGTAGGCCAGCACCGCCCGCCACAGCGGCTGGTGGACGGCCTCGTAGGCCGCCCGCACCCGCTCAACCCCAGCGTCGAGTTCCACCGTCGCATCCTGCACCACCCCCCCAGGGGCGGATCGGACCCAAAGTGTGAACAGCCCACCGGCGTAACCTGAGCGGCACCCGATCGGGGGTAGTTCAACTGGTAGAACACCGGCCTTTGGAGCCGGCTGTTGGAGGTTCGAGCCCTCCCCCCCGAGCCATGGCCACCCCTCCTGCCGCCACGCCCCCGCCCCGCGAGCGCTCCGGTCCTGGCTGCCTGGTGGGCCTGCTCCTGCTGCCGGTGGTGATCATCGCCGGTCTCGTGATCGGCACGGTGCTCAACGACGAGGACAGTCCGAACGACACCCGGTCGGTCACCCTCCGGGAGGGCACCCTGGCCGGCACCGACTGGCGGGTGGAGGCTGCGCGCGACGTGGAGGGCGACGTGTGCGCCTTCCTCTACGAGGACGGCGAGCAGCTCAACGGGGCCTGCACCACCACCCCGCAGGACGTCACCTACGGCGATCAGACCGTGGTGTTCGGGCGGGCGGCCAGCGACGCCACCTCGGTGCGGGTGGGCCTGGAGGACGGGACGGTGCTGGAGGTCGACACCGTGGTGGCCGAGGGCATCGAGGGGCGCTTCTACGTGGAGGTGGTCGACGGCGACGTCGATGCCGAGATGCTCGTCCCCTGACGACCGTCGTCGACCCGCGCGCATGGCTGGGTCGTCGGCGCGGTAGACCTGTCCTCATGACCGAGCGTCATCTGTCTGCGGTGGTCCTGGCGGCGGGCGAGGGTTCTCGGATGCGGTCCGCCCGACCCAAGCCCCTGCACCTCCTGTGCGGGCGGGCCATGGTGCTCTACGTGCTCGACGCCCTCCCGGCGCCGGAGATCGACCGGGCCGTGGTGGTGGTGGGCCACGGGGCCGAGCGGGTGACCAAGAAGCTCACCGAGGACGGAGGCGGGCTGCAGCTCGAGTTCGTGGAGCAGGCCGTGCAGCGGGGCACCGGCGACGCGCTGGCCGTGGGCCTCACCGGGCTCCCCGACGACGACCTCGACGACGACCTCGACGTGCTGGTGCTCCCAGGTGACACGCCGCTGCTGCGCAAGGAGACGATCGCCGAGCTGGTGGCCGAGCACCGCCTCTCCGGGGCGGCGTGCACGGTGCTGACAGCCCGGCTGAAGGACCCGACTGGCTACGGCCGCATCGTGCGGGTGGGCAACGACGACCGCATCGCCCGCATCGTGGAGCATCGCGACGCCGCCCCCGACGAGCTGGAGATCGACGAGATCAACACCGGCATCTTCTGCTTCCGCCGCAGCCTGCTGGCCCCCGCCCTGCGGATGGTGCACCCCGACAACGCCCAGGGCGAGTACTACCTCACCGACGTCGTGGAGGTGCTGGCCGAGGCCGGCCACCGGGTGGTGAGCGTGGTGGCCGCCGACCCCGACGAGACCCACGGCATCAACGACCGCGCGCAGCTGGCCCGGGCCGAGGCCGAGCTCCGGGCCCGCACCAACGCCAGCTGGCTGGCCGAGGGCGTCACCATGGTCGACCCCGCTGCCACCTACATCGACACCACCGTGTCGCTGGCCGCCGACGTCACCCTCTTCCCCGGCACCATCCTCCAGGGCCGCACCACCATCGGCGAGGGGGTGGAGATCGGTCCGGGCTGCCGCTTGGTCGACTGCACGGTGGGCGAGCACACCATGCTCGAGCACACGGTGGCCCGCCTGGCCGACATCGGCGCCGACTGCGCGGTGGGTCCCTACGCCGCCCTCGAGCCCGGTTCGATCATTGCGTCAGGGACCCGCACCGGGCCGTTCTACACTGCAGGTGCGGAGGCGGCGCTCGACGACGGCTGATCGCCTCGCTCACATCCGCTCACTCCGGTCAGAGGGGACCCATGGAGCTGGTCACGAAGAAGAGGCTGCACCTGCTGGCGGGGCGGTCGAACCTCCCGTTGGCCACGGAGATCGCCGACTGCCTCGGCGTGGAGCTCGGGCACCCCAACCTGGTGGAGTTCGCCAACGGCGAGATCCACGCTCGGCTGGGCGAGAACGTCCGCGGAGCCGACGTGTTCATCATCCAGACCCACGGCGCCACCGAGGACATGTCGGTGAACGACGTGATCATGGAGCAGCTGATCATGATCGACGCCGCCCGCCGGGCCTCGGCCAAGCGGATCACGGCCGTCATCCCCAACTACGGCTACGCCCGCCAGGACCGCAAGGCCGAGGGCCGCGAGCCCATCACCGCCAAGCTGGTGGCCAACATGTTCGCAGCTGTCGGCGCCAACCGGCTGATGTCGGTCGACCTGCACTCCGGGCAGATCCAGGGGTTCTTCGACGGCCCCGTCGACCACCTCACGGCCATGCCGGTGCTGGTCGACTACATCAAGGCCAACCTGCCCGAGGACCTGGTGGTGGTGTCGCCCGACGCCGGCCGGGTGAAGGTGGCGGAGCGCTACACCAACGTGCTCCACGCCGACCTGGCCATCGTGCACAAGCGCCGGGTGAAGGGCGAGAAGAACTCCGTCGAGGCCATCGAGATCGTGGGCGACGTCGACGGGCGCACCTGCGTGATCATCGACGACATGATCGACACGGCCGCCACCCTCTGCGCCGGGGCCGAGCAGCTCAAGCAGCGGGGCGCCGCAGAGATCTACGCCCTCGCCACCCACGGTGTGCTGTCGGGGCCGGCCATCGACCGCATCAAGAACTCGTCCATCAACCGGCTGGTGGTCACCAACACGCTGCCCCTGCCCCCGGAGAAGCAGATCGACAAGATCGAGGTGCTCTCGGTGGCCAAGGTGCTGGCCGAGACCATCGACGCCGTCTTCGAGGACAACTCCGTCAGCGAGATCTTCGGCGGGGCCAACCAGAACTGAGCGCCCCCGCCGGCGTCACTCGATGACGCGGCGGCGCGCCGCGGGGCGTTGGGCCACTCGACGGCCTCGGGACGCCAGCGGACCATGGCCAGGGTGCCGTCGTCGCGCACGTTGTCGCCCTGGTGGTCGAGGGCGTCACGGATCATCAGGCGCAGCAGCTCGGCGGGCCGCACCCCGTCGTCGAAGAGCCGGGCCGCCAGCGCGGCCATCCGGTCGCGCCCGTACATCTCCCCGGTGTCGGCTGCCGGGGCCTCGTAGACCCCGTCGGACAGGAGGAGCAGGGCGTCACCGGGTGCCAGTGACACCTGCGAAGGCTCGTACTCGGTGGGACCGAGGCCCAGGGGCCGCCCCGGCCGCACCGCCACGTCGGCGGCCGCCCGCTTGGTGCGGAGCAGGACGGGCGGGGGGTGGCCGGCGGTGTGGACGACCGCCTCCCCCGTCTCCAGGTCGACGGTGAGCACCTGGGCGGTGACGAACCCGAGGTGCGGGAGCTCGCCGACGTGCGCGAGCGTGGCGGGCCGCCGGCCAGGGCGAGGCCGAACGACGCCGAGGTCGATGCTCGAGCGTGCACCGGGAGCTGCACGTAGGGCAGGCAGCAGCGCGGGGCGGGGCTCACCAGCTGCGCCGGCGGACGAGGGCCACGATCGCCGGCCGACAGGCGCTCCCACCGAGGCGGGAGGTGCGAGCCAGTCGTCGATGAGTGGCCACGCCGACACGCCGATCGCGCTCGGCCGGCCACAGCCGCCGGCTCCGGGCTGCCGTCGCGGGGCCAGGACCGGTGGCTGTCGTCCACCGAAGGACCGGCACCGGTCGGGTGAGCTCCCGGGCGGGCCTGGTCGAGACCAGCAGCAGGTCGGCTCGCCGGCGCGCATCCACCGCTCAGGGTGGCCAGCCTCCGTGGGTCCAGGCGGCCAGCCCGGTGCTGGACAGCCCGTCGACCCGGTCGCGGTAGCGGGCCAGCGAGGCAGGGTCGGACAGGATCTCCCGCCACTGCCCGCTGGTGCCCTTGTGGAAGAAGGCCTTGTCGTCGCTCCACTGCCCGCCGCCGCCGGAGGGGGCGGTGACCTCGGCGTTGTCGCGCATGGCTGCGAAGGTGGCGGCCTCCACCAGAGGCGGCCAGGCCCGCTCGGGCACGTCGATGCCCAGCCGCTCGGCCAGCCGCCGCATCTCGCCACCCAGGTCGGCCTGGAGGTCGTCGTAGTGCAGCAGCACCACGTCGAGGTCGGGGGTGGTCCAGAAGGTGTCGAGGTGCTCGAGGGTGCGCCGCAGGGACGAACCGGTGGCGGTGGACGGGTTGTCGTTGTCCACCCAGAACCAGAAGCGCTCCACGGGGTCCTCGGGACGCTCCGGGGGCGGGATGACCGGCGGGAGCTCGATGCCGTCTTCGGCGGCCGCCTCGGCCCGCAGGGCGAGGAACTGCTCGATCTGCAGGATGGACAGGTGGTGGTCCCACGACAGGGCCACGTCGCGCGGGTCCCGCCCCACGCAGAGGTAGGTGACGTCGTCGCGGCGGGGCAGACCGTCGAGCGGTGTGTGGGTCTTCAGGAACCGCCGGTGCTCCTGGGCCTCCAGCAGGCTCCGCAGGGCGGCGCGGGATCGGTTCTCCTGGTCCACCCACGGCGACAGGTCCGACACCCGGGCGGGGAGCTCGGGTGTCTGGAGGATCAGCAGGGCGCAGATCATCTGCGTCCAGGTGGTGCCGCACTTGGGCGGGGTGGAGATGATGATGTCGCCAGGCCGGAGGTCGACGCCTTCCCAGCGGAGGCTGTCGTACACCAGGCTGCGGTAGCGCACGAGCGGATCGGTCATGGACGGTTGGCTCCCGGTTCGGGTGGGCCGATAGCCTCGCACGGTCCACAACCGAACGACGTTGCGCTCCGGCGCGATCTCAGACGTAGGAGCCTCCTCTGATGGCCGAGATCATCCTCCAAGCCACCCCGCGCCCCCCGCAGGGCACCCGACCGGCCCGCCGCCTCCGCAACGAGGGCAAGATCCCCGGCGTGGTCTACGGCCTCGGCACCGACCCGATCACCCTCACGGTGGAGTGGCGAGAGCTGCGAGCGGCCCTGGTCACCGAGCAGGGCGTGAACGCCGTCATCCACCTCGAGGTGGAGGGCGATCGCACCCCCACGCTGGTGAAGGACATGCAGCGCCACCCGGTGCGGCGCAACATCCTCCACGTCGACTTCATCCGGGTCGACCTCGACAAGCCCGTCGAGGTGGAGGTGCCCGTCCACCTCGAGGGCGAGGCCGAGGCTGTCAGCCAGGAAGGCGGCGTGATCGACCAGATCATCACCGCCCTGCTCATCTCGGCCAAGCCGGCCGACATCCCCTCCGGGCTCACCGTGGACATCTCCGGTCTGGAGATCGGCAGCGCCCTGCGAGTGGGCGACATCACCCTTCCCGACGGCGTCACCACCCACGTCGACCTCGAGGATCCCGTCGTCACCGCCAGCCACCAGATCATCGAGATCGAGGAGCCGGTGGAGGGCGAAGAGGGCGAGGCTGCCGAGGGCGAGGCTGCCGAGGGCGAGGACGGCGAGGCCGCCGAGGGCGAGGGTGGAGACACCAGCGACGGTGACGGCGGCAGCGACGCCGGCGACGGCGACGGTGGCGACGCGAGCTGGCCGCGCGCTGCGGGCTCTCCGGCGCGCCGCCTGATGTTCGGGCGTCGCCGCCGGGAGCAGCCGGAGCGCCGGGGCACCCCTGCTGACCTGCTGGTGGTGGGCCTCGGCAACCCCGGCGCCGAGTACGAGGGCACCCGCCACAACGTGGGCGCCGAGGTGGTGCGGCTGCTGGCCACCCGCCACGGCGCCACCCTGCGCAAGGGCAAGGAACGGGCCATGGTCGACGAGGTGCCGGTGGCCACCCTCGGGGGCAAGCGCCTGGCTCTCGCCATCCCGCTCACCTACATGAACCTCTCCGGCGAGGCGGTGGCCCCCCTTGTCCGGCGCCACGGCATCGACGACCCCCGCCGCCTGGTGATCGTGCACGACGAGCTCGACCTGCCGGTGGGGAAGCTGAAGGTGAAGGTGGGTGGGGGACTGGCCGGGAACAACGGCCTCAAGTCCGTGAAGGCCCACCTGCACACCGACGACTTCGTGCGGGTGCGCATCGGGATCGGCAAGCCCGACGGCAAGGCGCAGGGGGCCGACCACGTCCTCAAGCGCCCCGGCAAGAGCGACCGCGAGCCGAGCTCGACGTGGTGGTGCAGGAGGCAGCCGACGCAGTGGAGCTGATCCTCACCGACGGTCCGGAGCGAGCCATGAACCGCTACAACACGCGCGGCGAGACGCCCTAGGCCGGGCCGGGGGGCTCCTCCAGCCGGGCCCGGAAGCGCTCCAGCGCCTCCCGCAGCTCCTGGCGGGCGTCGTCGTTGCCGGCCAGCACGCGAAGGCTCCGCTCCAGGTCGCGCACCGCTGCCAGCAGCTCCGCCGATCGGGCGTCGGCGTCAGCCGAGTGCTGCACGGCGTCGGCGATCTGCGCCTCCACCCCGATCAGCCGGTCGACGGCCTGGTCGAGGAGCCGGCGCACGGCGTGGAGGTCGAGGGGCGTCTCGTCGCGCAGGTCGATGATGTGGCGTGGGATGCCCAGGCCGCGCTGGGTCGACGCGTCGGAGGTGGGTGCCGCTGGCTCGGCGGGCGCGCCGCGCTCAGTGCCCGCACCGCTCGACTCGGGAGTGGCCATGCAACCGCCCGGAGTGTTCGTGGACCGCCGTCCCCAACAGCTGTGTCCGCCCGTCTCCGTGTGGTCTACCACCTGTCGTCCCGCCGGTGGCGGCTGGACGACGGATGTCACATCGCTGGCCGTCAGACGGGGTGGGCGGCCAGGTGCTCCAGCAGGAGGGCGTTGACCTTGTCGGACGCCTCCTCGGGGATCCAGTGGCCGACGCCGTCGAGCACCTCGTAGCGGTAGGGCCCGGTGACGTGCTTGCCGGTGAGGTCGGCGGCCTTGCGGCCCAGGGCGAAGTCGGCCGTGCCGTACACGTAGAGGGTGGGCACGCTGATGGGCGCCGCCAGCTTCGGCGGGCTCAGCGGCATGGCCCGGTACCAGTTGAGGGCCCCGCGGGCGCCCTCGCCCGTCATCAGCGCCACGCTCTCGTCGAGCTGGGCGCCGGCCAGGCCCGAGTCGGCCAGCTGCTTGCGGATGCGGGCCCCGTCTCCGGACGCCATGGCCCGCTCGGGCAGGCCGGGGAGCTGGAAGGCGAGCATGTACCAGGACTTGAGGAGCTGGGTGCTGCGCACCATGGCCCCGGCCATGGCCCGCACGTGGGGGGTGGACAGCGAGGTGAGGCTGGCCAGCCGCTCGGGCACCAGGGCGCCGAGGCCCCAGGCCACCGCCCCGCCCCAGTCGTGGCCCACCACGTGGAAGCGGGGGGCGCCCGCTGCGTCGGCCAGGGCCACCACGTCGCCAGCGAGCTTGTCGAGGGTGTAGTCGCGCCGGCGCGGCGGCCGGGCGCCGGGGGAGTAGCCCCGCTGGTCGGGCGCCAGCACCCGGTAGCCGAACTCGGTGAGGGCGGGCGTGACGCGATGCCACGACGACTTCGTCTGCGGGAAGCCGTGCAGGAGGATGACCACGTCGCCATCGCCGCCGCTGTCGTCGACGTCGAAGCTGAGGCCATCGTGCTGATAGGTGAGGAGCTCGACCATGGCCGCAGCGTAGAGCGACCAGAATGGGCAGATGAGCGCCGAGATCGCCGTCGTGGTGGGCCAGGGCTACGTGGGCCTGCCGCTGGCCATGCGGGCGGTGGAGGCCGGCTACGACGTGGTGGGCTACGACGTCGACGAGCACCGCGCCAAGGCGCTGGCCGCCGGCACCTCCTTCGTGGAGGACGTCAGCGACGCCGACGTGGCCGACGGCCCTGGCCACCGGCCGCTACCGCTGCACCGCCACGCTGGCCGACGTGCGAGCGCTTCGACATCGCCGTGATCACCGTGCCCACCCCGCTGCGCGAGGGCATCCCCGACCTCACCTTCATCGACCGGGCCGGCGAGCAGCTGGCCCCGCTCCTCACCGCCGGCGCCACCGTGGTGCTGGAGACCACCACCTACCCGGGCACCACCGAGGAGCGCCTGGCCCCGATCCTGGAGGCCGGCTCGGGCCTGCGGGCGGGCGCCGACTTCCACCTCGGCTACAGCCCCGAGCGCATCGACCCCGGCAACCCGACCTGGACGCTGGTGAACACCCCCAAGGTGGTGACCGGCATCGACGCCGCCAGCCTGGCCGCGGTGCAGGGCTTCTACGACCAGATCGTCGACACCACGGTGCCCGTGTCCACCGCCCAAGGAGGCCGAGCTCACCAAGCTGCTGGAGAACACCTTCCGGCACGTGAACATCGCGCTGGTCAACGAGCTGGCCATGTTCGCCGCACGACCTCGGCATCGACGTGTGGGAGGCCATCGACGCCGCCTCCACCAAGCCGTTCGGCTACATGCGCTTCACCCCCGGGCCCGGCGTCGGCGGCCACTGCCTGCCCGTCGACCCGAGCTACCTGTCGTGGCAGGTGAAGCGGCGACTCGGGCAGAGCTTCCGGTTCGTCGAGCTGGCCAACGACGTCAACGAGCACATGCCCGACTACGTGGTGCGGCGGCTCTTCAGCGCCCTCAACGAGCAGGGCAAGGCCGATCAAGGGCAGCCGCATCCTGCTGCTCGGCATCTCCTTCAAGGCCAACGTGGGCGACTGGCGCGAGAGCGCCCAGCCACCGGGTCGCCCACCTGCTGGCCGACCTCGGCGCCGACCTGCGTGGCCGCCGACCCGCACGTGGCCCCCGACCGGTTCCCCGACGGCGCCGCGCCGGTGCCCTGCACCGCCGAGGAGCTGGCCGCCGCCGACGCCGTGGTCCTGCTGGTCGACCACGACGCCTTCGACCCCGACGACATCGTGGCCCACGCCCGCTACGTGCTCGACACCAAGGGCCGCCTCCCTCGAGCCGCCAACGTCGAACGCCTCTAGCGAAGTCTTGTGTCGCGTTGTTCAGGTCTTCCTGACGAAACGCCACAAGACCCAGGGCTGCGAGACCGAATGACCCCGTTGCTGAGGCAGCGAGCGGTACCTACCGTTGCGTCATGACCGATTGGGTGACCGCCAGGGCGACGATGCTCGAGGCGTTCGAGCCGATCATGGGGGCAGAGATCCTCAGTGCGTTCGACGAGCTGTTGCCGAAGCGCCCGTGGCGCGAGGCCATCGCCGCACAGCACTGGTACCGCCCCGAGGTCCTCGACGCCGTGGGGGAGTGCAGTCCGAGGCGCTACCAGCTGCACAACAAGCTCATCGAGGTGATCGGCGAGGCCCCGGCGGGTGTCCTGATGGAGTTCCTCCCGCCTGCACCTTGGGCCGAGCTCGAGCGCCTGGGGGTACCGGTGCGGGACCTCTTGGTGGCGTGAACCAGCTGCCCTTCGTTCCCGACGGGATGCGCGTGCGGGTGACCCCGTGACGCGCTCACGGGCGGGGTGACAGCAGGTCCACGGCCTGGTCCACGCCGCCATGGACGAGGCGCTGCACCGGCACCCGCTCGGCCAGCTGGCACAGCGCCGCCAGGCCCGGCTGGCCCACCCGGCGCCAGGTTGAGGGCGTGCTCGAGCAGCGCGACCACCGCCTCCTGGGGATCGAGGGGGTCCGACAGCACGGCGGTGGCGCCCTCCTCGTAGCGGGGGAGCACCACCCGGCCCACCGGACCAGCCGAGTCGACCAGCACCTCTACGTCGGCCCGCAGCTCCGCCGGCGCCGCATTGGGCGAGCGCGACGGCCCGAGACCCAGCACCAGGCGGCTGCTCGAGTCGAGCACCAGCGGCTTGGGATAGGTGACGGCCTCCAGGCCCCCCTCGCGCACCCCCACTGCCTCGTCGGTGCCGTAGTCCCAGCCTGCCTGCACGAGGGCGGCGGTGAGGGTGGTCTTGCCCGATCCCGACACGGCCGGGAGCAGCAGCACCTCGCCACTCGGCGAGCGGACGCATCCGGCGTGCAGGGCGATGCACGACGAGGACGTGGCGGCGATCTGGTTGAGGGCGGTGGGCAGTGTGTCGAGGAACGCCTCCACCGACGCGTAGGTGCGCTCCGGGCCGTGTCCGGCGACCCGGACGCTTCCGTCGTCGGTCTCCGCCACACCCAGCGCCACCGTCGCGAGTCGGTCGGCGGCCATCGAGGCCAGCAAGGTGTCGACCTCGCCCAGCAGCCGCGAGGTCGTCGCCGCGCAGCACCACGCCCTCGTCGAGCACCGCGAACACCGCCGTGGCCGAGGCGCCGACCACCTCGGTGATCTCGACCGCCGGTGGCTGCGGGGCGGCCTCTGTGCGGCCCACCAGGCCGGCGCCGGACATCTCGGCCAGGCCGGCGTCGAGCCCGCTCCGCACGTCATCGAGGTCGGCGAAGGTGACGCCGGCCAGGTCCTGGGCCAGATCGAGGCGGTCGCTCACCCCGTCGCAGGCCGCCCACAGCAGCCCGGCCGACTCGTTGAGCACGTGCACGGTCTCGGTCACCAGGTCGTAGAGCACGGTGAGGGGACCGAGGGGAGCGGCCAGCACCCCGAGCGACTGCGATGGCAACCGCGCACGGTCCCCAGGGTCGGGTTCGGTCACAGGGCCACCAGTCGGAGGTGCGGGTCGAGGCGTCGGAGGTCGGCGGGGTCCGACGTGACGATCCCCAGCGACCGTTCCTGGGCCAGCCGCACCATGGAGGCGTCGACGACGTCGTCCGTGCCCCTGGCGCCGCAGAGCTGACCGGCGGCGCGGGCGGCATGATCGTCGAGGGTCACGACGTGGCAGGCAGGGGAGCCCAGCAGCCGCGCCAGCCGCGCCTGGGTGCGCCCGTCCCGCCAGGCCTGGGCCACCACTGCGGCTGGCACCAGCACGGGGTCGTCGTGCTCGAGGGCGCGCGCCAGGATGGCGACCACCCGCCGATCGTTGCGCTCGAAGCCGATCAGCGCGCCGGTGTCGAGGACGATGCCGGTCAACGGCCGAGCGCTCGGTCGGCTTGGCGGCGCTCGTCAGCGCTGAGCGGGCCGCCGGTCTCCGTCAACATCGCAGTGAGCAGCGAGGAGAGGTCGTCGAGCTTGGCCTTCTCTTCGAGCGCGGCAGCCACATAGGCGCTCACGCTGCCGGCTCGCCCCTCGTCGACCGCGCGATTGGCCTGGGCCACCAGCTCCGGAGGGAGGCTCACCGCGATCTTGGCCCTGGTCATACCAGGCATCATACCGACAGTTGGGGGGCGAGCCGTCACCCAGCCGTGAGGGCCCGCGCCGCCCTGCGCGCCGACCGCTAGCCCCCGGCACCTAACGTCGGCCCCCGTGGCCCGCTGGATCATCGCGCTCTCGCTCGGCAGCGTGATCACCCTCGTGGCCACCCCCGCCGGGCAGCGACGGGCCTTCAAGGCCGGCTGGTTCGAGCGCAGCAGCCAGACCCGCCGCTCCCGCTCCCAGCGCCGGCCCACCCACGGCGGTCTGGTGACCGCGGTGGCCCTGGCCGCCGGCGCCGCCCTGGCCGGGCCCACCCAGCCGGTGGCCCAGGCCATCGCGGCCGCCGCCGTGATCGCCACGGTCAGCGGGATCCGAGCCGAGCAGGGCAAGGGCTCGCCGTGGCTGGTCCGCCTCGGTCGCCTCGGTGCCGCCGCCGCCGTCCCCGCCGTGGGCATCCGGGCCGGGCTCACCGGCTCCACCG
The DNA here is from genome assembly GCA_963795165.1 of uncultured Microthrixaceae bacterium. GTDB lineage: Bacteria > Actinomycetota > Acidimicrobiia > Acidimicrobiales > VFJN01 > VFJN01. Next base: position 3,131,508 of record CAWCGT010000001.1, read on the forward strand.
CTGCCGACGCCGTCCTCACCGCCCTCCTGGCCCTCGGCCTCATGGCCGGACTGGCCTCGCTGGAGCGCACCGACGCCACCGCCCCCCTCGTGGCCGGGATCGCCTCGGCCGGGCTGCTCCTGGTGGCCGTGCGGGCCGGCGACCCGGTGGCACCGGCCGCGGCCGCTCTCCTCGGCGCGTGCGGCGCCCTCGCCGCCGTGGCCTGGCCCCCCGCCACCGTGCGCATCGGCACCATCGGCCCCACCGTCCTGGGGGCGGCCCTGGCCGCCACCGCGGTGGACCTGTCGCCCGACGTGGCCGCCCCCCGCAGCGCCCTCGTGCCCGTCTGCGCCCTCGCCGTGATCACCGCCGCCGCCGTCGTCCCCCAGTGGGACCGGCGCCTGGCCGCGAGACGCCTCCCGCCCCGGCCCACCCTGGCGCTGGCGGCCGCCGCCGGGGCCGTGGCCGCCGACGGCCTGGCCCGGGAAGCCGTCGAGCCCGCCGTGGCCGCCGCCCTGGCCCTGGCACCGGTGGCGGCCCTGGCCCTCATCGGGCTGAGCACCCCTCGCCGTCGCCCGGAGGGCCGGGAGCCCCACCGGGGCCGCACCCTGGCCCTCGGCACCCTGGCCGTGCTGGTCGCCGGCGCCGTCGCCGCCGTGGCCGGCCTGGTCCTCCTCGACGCCCGCCGCGACATGGAGCGCGGCCGGGAGTTCGCCACCGCCGGCCTCGACGCCGCGAGCGACGGCGACCTGGCCACCGCCCAGGAGCGCTTCGCCACCGCCGACCGGGCCTTCCGGGCCGCCGCCGGCTCCCTCGACCACCCGGCCGTGCGCCTCGGCCTGGTGGTGCCCGGCCTCGGCCCCAACCTCCGCAACGCCCGCACCCTCGCCGAGGTGGGCCAGGACCTCTCCAGCACCGCGGTGGCGGTGGCCGAGCGGGCCGGCGCGGATGACCTCCAGGTGGTGGACGGCCGCTTCCCCGTGGAGGCGGCCCAGGAGGTGAGCCTGGAGCTCAACCGGGCCCTCGACACCCTGCAGCAGGCCACCCACCGCCTGGACCGGGCCGACTCGCCCTACCTGCTCGACGAGGTGCGCGACGGCACCGCCGAGGTGGAGGACCGGGTGGCCGACGCCACCGAGAGCATCGAGGTGGCCGCCGAGGCCACCCGCCTGGCCCCCGAGCTGCTGGGCGCCAACGGCCCCCGCCGCTGGATGCTGGCCGTGCTCACCCCCAGCGAGCAGCGGGGGGCGGGCGGCCTGGCCGGCGACTACGCCGAGCTGCGGACCGACGGCGGGACGGTGTCGCTCGTCCGCAGCATCCCCGCCTCCGAGATGAACGGCGCCAGCGACCCCGCCACCCTGCGCCCCGCCCTCCCCGCCGTGTACCGCGACCGCTACGAGGGCTTCCGGCCCGCCCAGCTCTGGCAGAACCTGCCCGCCACCCCCGACGTGCCCACCTTCGCCCAGGCCATCGCCGCGGGCTACCCGCTCACCCGACGGAGGCGGCCCCGTCGACGGCGTGATCACCATCGACCCCTACGGCATCGCCGCCCTCCTCGAGGTGACGGGCCCCGTGAGCGTCCCGAACTGGCCCGAGCCCCTCACCGTCGACAACGCCGCCCGGGTGCTGCTCTTCGAGCACTACGACCGGCTCACCGAGACCCAGATCGACACCTTCCAGTCCGACGTGATCGAAGCGGTGGTCGACGCTCTCACCGACGGCACCCTGCCCCCGCCGTCCACGATCGCCGCCGCCCTCACCGACGCGGTGGCCGGCGGGCACCTGCGGCTCTGGAGCCCCGACCCCGACCCGCAGGCCCTCTTCGAGCGCATCGGCGCCGACGGCGCCCTGCGTGCCCCGAGGGACGGCACCGACTTCGTGCAGCTCATCACCCAGAGCGCCAGCGAGAGCAAGATCGACTGGTTCCTGCGCCGCACCCTCACCTACGCCCCCACCGTCGACCCCCGCACCGGCGACCTCACCGCCACCGCCACCGTCACCCTCACCAACACCGCCCCCACCACCGGCGTGTCCACCTACATCCTGGGCGAGGAGACCGGCCCCACCGCCGTGGGGGAGAACGAGCTGCGCCTCACCCTCTACAGCCCCCACCGCCCCCTGGGGGCCTTCGACGCCGACGGCGACCGGCTGCCGGTGAACCTGGGCCGGGAGAACGGCCTCTACGCCGTCACCGTGCTGCTGGAGATCCCCTCCGGCGCCAGCGCCACCGTGGAGGTGCGCTTCGAGGGCACCCTGTGGCCCACCGACGGCACCTACCACCTGCGCGTGGGCCGCCAGCCCGCGGTGGTCCCCGACCAGGTGGACGTGGCCCTGGAAGGCGCCCCGGGCTGGGTCGTCACCGCCCCCGGTGGCGGGACGGCCACCCTGGCCGAGGAGACCGAGACCGCCTTCACCGGGCGTCTGAAGCGCTGAGGGGGGTGGCTCCGCGGCCCCGATGTGGAAGAATGCCGGGGTCTACGTGTCCGACGGGCGGCGCAAGAGGGATGGGAACCGGATGATCCGCAAGCTGCTGACGAGCGCTGCCTTGCTGCTCGGGGTCCTGGCCCTGGTCGGCCCCGCCACCCCGGCGAGCGCCGGCGGCGGCCCTGCCGACTACGCCGACTGCGTGGTCACCGTCGACCCGTCCACCTTCGGCCCCGGCGACACCGTCACCGTCACCGGCACCGGCCTGGAGCCGAACTTCGAGACCACCATCGAGTTCAACAGCGTCACCGAGGTGGTGGGCACCGTCACCACCGACGAGAACGGCTCCTTCGAGACGCAGGTGCAGATCCCCGACGACGCCACCGCGGTGATCACACCATCACCGCCGTGTGCGATGCCGACGGCAACGTGAGCGCCACCGACGTGGAGGTGTCGGCCGACAGCGTCACCCCGCCCGGCGGCACCGGCGGCACCACCGACAGCGGCATCGGCGGCCAGCCCATCCCCCGCACCGGCAACGACGTGGAGCCCCTCCTGGTGGCCGCCGCGGTGGCCCTGCTGGCCGGCACCGCCTTCGTGCTGGTGGCCCGGCGCCGGCGCGCCAGCGCCACCGCCTGACCGAGCACCACCCGGGCGTGCGCTACGCCCGGAACCCGCAGGTCCTCTGGCGCTCCACCTCCCGCGGGCCGGTGGTGCTCGCCCCTCACCACGAGCAGCCCGACCGGCTGGGCGGGATGGCCGCGGTGGTGTGGGAGCTCCTCGACGAGCCCCTCGACCAAGCCGCCCTGGCCGCCCAGGCCGCCGACCTGGTGGGCTCCGCCACCGGGATCGACGAGGCCCTCGCCCACCTGACCGACGCCGGCCTCGTCACCACCGAGCCGTGACCACCGAGGCGATCATCCGGGCGGTGGCCTCCCACGGGCTGGCCCCACCCGGCCCGCCCCTCGCCCTCACCCCTGATGACCTGCCCCAGGTGCTCCAACGGGCCCGGGAGGAGCGCCTGATCGGCCTCCTCGACCAGGCCCTGGCCGACGGGGCCCTCACCGCCGACGAAGCGACCACCACGGCAGTGGGGGAGGAGGCGGTGGCCACCCAGGCCTGGACCCTGCTGGTGGAGCGCCACCACTTGGTGGTCCACGACCTGCTGGAGGCGGCCGGGATCGAACACCGGTTCCTCAAGGGCCCCACCGTCGCCCACCGCTTCTACGCCCACCCCGGCCTGCGTCCCTTCCGCGATGTCGACGTGCTGGTGCGGGGCCACGACCTGGACGCCGCGGTTGCGGCCCTCTTGGCCGCCGACCACACGCGCCCGGAACCCGAGCTGATCCCCGGCTTCGACGCCCGCTACGGCAAGTCCGTGACCCTCCGGCTCGGTGGCCTCGGTGGAGGTGGACCTGCACCGGATCCTGGCCAGCGGCCCCTTCGGGGCCGTGGCCCCACCCGACCCGCTCTGGCAGCGTCCGCCAACCTCGGTGCAGGTCGGCGGCCAGGCGCTGCCCGCCCTCGACCCGATCGCGGCGTTCGTCCACGCCGCCGTCCACGCCGTCACC
>CAWCGT010000002.1:0-412141 GCA_963795165.1 uncultured Microthrixaceae bacterium
ACTTGACCGGGCGGTCAAGTGGCCCGTTACTGTCCTGCGGATGGGGGTCACCGAGATCGACAAGGACGCGCTCGAAGCAGAAGTACGCCGAGGAGCGGGACAAGCGGCTGCGGGAGGACGGGAACGCGCAGTACCAGCGGCTGACGGGGCGGTTCGCCCACTACGCCGACGACCCGTACCTGCCGGTGCAGGAGCGCGAGCCGCTGACCGACCACGTCACGGTCGCCTTCATCGGCGGCGGGTTCGCCGGGCTCGTCACCGGGGCCCGGCTGGTGGAGGCCGGGCATCACCGACGTCCGCATCATCGAGAAGGGCGGCGACTTCGGCGGCACCTGGTACTGGAACCGCTACCCCGGCGCCCAGTGCGACACGGCCACGCTTCGTGTACATGCCGCTGCTCGAGGAGACCGGGCACATGCCGACGGAGAAGTACGCCCACGGCCCCGAGATCCTACGAGCACTGCCGGCGCATCGGCCAGCCAGTACGGCCTCTACGACAACGCCCTGTTCCACACCGAGGTCACCGACCTCGACCTGGGACGACGACGCCTCCCGCTGGATCATCTCGCACCAACCGCGGCGACCGCGTTCACCGCCCAGTTCCTCGTCATGGGCACCGGGCCGCTGCACGTGCCGAAGCTGCCGGGCATCCCCGGCATCGAGGACTTCGCAGGGCCACGCCTTCCACACCAGCCGCTGGGACTACGCCTACACCGGCGGCGTCCCCGACGGCGCGCCGATGGACAAGCTCGCCGACAAGCGGGTGGCCATCATCGGCACCGGCGCCACGTCGGTGCAGTGCATCCCGCACCTGGCCAAGGCCTGCGGCGAGCTCTACGTGTTCCAGCGCACGCCCGTCGTCGGTCGACGTCCGCGACAACGCGCCCACCGACCCGGAGTGGTTCGCCACCATCAACAAGCCGGGCTGGCAGAAGGAGTGGCTGGAGAACTTCACCCTGAACCAGACCGGCGGCATCACCGACGATCGACCTGGTGATGGACGGCTGGACCGACCTCGCCCGTCGCATCAAGGACAAGATCTGTCGGCCTCCCGCCCGACCAGTTCACCCCCGAGGGGATGATGGCGGCCTTCGAGGACTCCGACTTCGAGAAGATGAGCGAGATCCGGGCCCGGGTCGAACGAGATCGTCGCCGACCCCGACACCGCCGAGAACCTCAAGGCCTGGTACCGCCAGCTCTGCAAGCGGCCCTGCTTCCACGACGAGTACCTGCAGGCCTTCAACGAGCCCGGCGTCACCCTCGTCGACACCGACGGCCAGGGCGTCGAGCGCATCACCGAGACGCGGCGTGGTGGTGGCCGGCGTGGAGTACGCGGTCGACTGCATCATCTACGCCACCGGCTTCGAGGTGGGCACCGCCCACCGAGCAGCGCAACGGCTACGACCCCACCGGCCGCGACGGCGTGACGCTCTCCGAGCACTGGGCCGACGGCATGCGCACCCTGCACGGCATCCACGTGCACGGGTTCCCGAACCCTTCATGATCCAGCAGTTCACCCAGGCCGCCAACCTCATCTCCAACGTGCCCCACAACCTCACCGAGAGCGGCGACGCCATCGCCACGGTCGATCCGCGCACGCCCTCGACCGCGGCGCCGAGCAGGTGGAGGTGACCGCCGAGGCCGAGCAGGCCTGGCTCGACCTGCTCGAGCACCGGCATCCGCATGGGCATCCTCGGCAGCCCCGACTGCACCCCCGGCTACTACAACAACGAGGGCCAGCCCGACACCGAAGGCTGGTCGAACTTCGTGGGCTACCCGGCCGGGCCCACCGAGTACTTCCGCTACCTCGAGGCCTGGCGCACCAGCGGCGACTTCGAGGGCCTCGAGTTCCGCTAGCGCACCCCACTCGTGGTGGCCGCATCTGATGCGGCGGCGACTAGCATCAGGTGCATGCGCACGACCCTCGACCTGGATCCGGCGGTGCTGGCGGAGCTGAAGCGGCGGCGAGCGGCGGAGGGCAAGCCGATGGGGGCCATCGCGTCGGAGCTGCTCCGGCAGGCGCTGGCGTCCCAGCCGCCAGGGTCGGCCCGACTTCGTGTGGGCATCGCAGTCGCTCGAGCTCCGCGTCGACCTGGAGGACAAGGACGCCCTCTGGCGCGCCCTCGACGAGCGATGACCACGACGGTCGACACCAACGTCCTCGTCTACGCGTCCGACAGCGGCGCGCCCGAGCACGAGCGAGCCCGGGCGCTCCTCGAGCACCTGGCGGCGGGGCCGGATCTCGTCGTCCTCCTCTGGCCGACGCTGCTGGGCTACCTGCGCATCGTCACGCACCCCTCGATCTGCGACGCACCGCTGCCCTTCGACGTGGCCCGCGCCAACGTCGACGCGCTCCTCGCTCCCCCACATCCGAGCCGCCGGCGAGACGACGGAGTTCTGGCGCGCCTTCGGCCTCGTCACCGCCGAGGTCCCCGTCCGGGGGAACCTCGTCCCCGACGCCCAGGTCGTCGCGCTCATGCGCACCCACGGCGTCCACCACATCTGGAGCCGCGACCGCGACCTCCGCCGCTTCGACGCCATCACCGTCGGCGACCCCTTCGAGGATCGCTACGCCGCCGGCTTCCCGCGCCGCTGACTCCTCGTCCCGTCCGCTCGGGTCCCGCGGCACGCGCAACCTGCTCGCCAGGCCGACATCGGCCCGGTAGCAAGGGCGCCTCATGTCCCGTGCCCGCTACCACCTGCTCGACGTGTTCACCGACCAGCCCTTCGCCGGCAACCCGCTGGCGGTGTTCGTCGACCCGCCCGAGCTCAGCACCGCGCAGATGCAGGCCATCGCCCGCGAGCTGAACCTGTCGGAGATCCGTGTTCGTGCACGTGGGTGGCGACGGGGCGGCGTGGCCGACGCGGATCTTCACGCCGGGCGCTGAGCTGCCCTTCGCCGGCCACCCCACCGTCGGCACGGCGGTGCTGCTCGCCGAGCTCGGCCTGGCACCGGACCGGGTGGTGCTGGCCGAGCCGGTGGGCGACATCGACGTGGCCATCGAGGCGCGTCCGGGCGGCTGGGCGGCCACCCTGCGCACCGCCGTCGCCCCCACGTTCGCCGAGGCCCCCGACCGTGACGTGCTGGCCCGGGCCCTCGGCGTGGAGTCGGCCGACCTCCACCGCGACCTGGCCGCCGGCGTGTGGTCGTGCGGCGTGCCGTTCTGCGTCGTTCCCCTGCGTGACACCGCCGCCCTGGCCCGCGCCCACCTGGAGCCGACCGTGTGGGCCGAGCACCTCGAGCACACCGACGCCGCCCAGCTCTTCCCGATCGCCCCGCTCGACGACGGCCTCCACCGCTGGCGCGCCCGCATGTTCGCCCCCGGCCTCGGGATCGCCGAGGACCCCGCCACCGGAGCGGCGGCCGCCGCGGCGGCCGGCCTCCTCGCCGCCAGCCGCCAGCTGCGCGCCAGGGCCCGCTGCGGTGGGTCATCGAGCAGGGCGTGGAGATGGGCCGCCCCAGCGAGCTGCGCGTCGCCCTCGACCACGAGGGGGCGGAGGTGTCGGCCGTGCTGGTGGGCGGCGACGCGGTCGTCGTCGGCGACGGCGCCATCGAGGTCCCGCCCATCGAGCAGCTGCGTGCCGCTGGCGAGGTCGAGCCCGCTCAGGGCACGCTCGCCGAGCTGCCCCCTCCGCTCGCCCCAACCGTCGACGAGCTGCCCTCGACAACCCTCGCTCGCCTACGACGCGACGAGCGCTGATGACCGCCACCTACGTCGACTCCTCGGCGCTGGTGAAGCTGGTGATCGAGGAACGGGAGTCCGCCTCAACGACCCGATCCTCCGGGAGGCCGGAGCCCTGCTCCCTCCCGAGATCCGCTCGCTCGAGGCCATCCACCTCGCCACCGTCGTGCACCTGCGCCAGGACGTCGGCACCCTCATCACCTACGACGCCCGCATGGCGGCCGCCGCTCGGGCCCTGAAGCTGCGCACCGCCTCCCCCGCCTGAGCGCACCGTCGAACTGCCCCGTTGCGGCGCGAACTACAGGGGTGTAATCTGACGGCATCCCTTCGGGACCCGGGTTGTGATCTGAGGGTCCCCGACAAGTCGAGGCGACGTGTCCCGGAGGTGAACCATGGCCGAAGCGCCGCTCCCCTACGAGCAGTGCACGCCCGATGAGCGCGAGGTCGTGCTCGATCACCTCCTCGCCCAGCGCAACGCCCTGCTCGACGAAGCCTTCCGGGTGATCCTGGCCGCCGACGCCCTCGAGGACTACAAGGCCGACGGGGCGCTGTCGATGGCCGACTGGCTCGCCTACCGCCACCAGGTGTCCCGCGCCACCGCCCGCCAGTGGGTGCGGGCCGCCGCCGCCCTGGAGGACCTGCCGCAGATCCGGGCCCGGTTCGTGGCCGGGGAGCTGAGCTTCGACCAGGTCCGCCACGCCCTCGCCTTCGCCGAGCCGGCCGACGACGCCCACCTCGCCCGGCTGCTGCCCTCGCTGAGCTGCGCCGAGATCGAGGTCATGGCCGTCCAGCGCCGTCGGGCCCGCCGCGCCGAGCACGACGAGGCCCGCCGTCGCACCCACGTGCGGCTGCGGCCCGACCGCTCCGGCGCCGGCGTGCACCTCACCGGCTTCCTCGCCAACGACGACGCCGCCATCATCGGCGCCGCCCTCGACCGCCGGGCCGAGGCCGCCGGGCCCGACGCCGAGACCGGGCTGTGGGCACCGCAAGACGTGCGGCGGGCCGGGGCCCTGCGCGACCTGTGCGCCGAGGACCTGGGGCGGGCCGCCGCCGAGGGGCTCGAGCCCGACTCGGCCATGGTGGTCATCCACGCCCCCGCCGAGCTCCTCGACGACGCCACGACGGAGCGCAGCGCCACCATCAACGGCGCCCCCATCACCTCCGACGTGCTGCGCCGGTTCCTCTGCGATGCCCGCATCGAGGTGCACTACGACACGCCCGAGGGCCGCACCGTCGGCATCGGGCTGGGCGACCCGCACCCCACCCCCGTGGCTGCGCCGTCGGGTGATCGGTCGGGATCACCGGCGATGTCGATGGCCCGGCTGCGGCCGGGCGATCCGCCACCTCCACCACATGCAGCACTGGACCAAGGACGGTGCCACCGACGCCTGCAACCTCATGGGCGTCTGCTGGCACCACCACCACCTGCTGCACGAGGGCGGCTGGAACGCCACCGGCGACGCCGATGGTGAGATCACGATCACCAGCCCCTACGGCCGCATCCTCCAGAGCCGGGCCGGCCCCCTCGCCGCCTGAGGTTCTGCGCGGGGGCGCTACGGCTCGACGACGAGCGACACCTCCACCTGGTCGCCGGCGTCGAGGCCCTCGGCGACGCGCACCGGCTTCTTCACCGGCAGCACGAACGAGCCGCCCCCGCTCTCGGGGAACACCGACGTGCGCCAGGTGCTCGAGCCGATGGTGACCTCCACCCGCACCGACCCGAACCCGCGCCGCAACCCGTCGTCGGTGCGGGCCCGGATGTCGTCGGCCACCTCCCCGGGCAGGGTCACGAAGTACCACCCGCCCTTGGCGTCCCACTCCCACAGCTCGGCCCTGAAGCGATCACCCATCCCGCCAGCCTGCCCCAACCCTGCTCCCCTAGCCTCCGGCCCGTGATCGACGAGGACGAGACCTTCGACGGGACCTGGCCGTTCGCGCCGCACTACTTCGGCGGGGGCGGGTTCAAGCAGCACTACGTGATCGAGGCCGGGCCCGGCGACCCGATCCTGCTGCTGCACGGCGAGCCGACGTGGGGCTACCTGTACCGGCAAGTTCATCCCGGCGCTGGTGCCGTTCGGCACCGTGATCGTGCCCGACCACATGGGCTTCGGGAAGAGCGAGACCCCGCAGGACCGCAGCTACAAGATCCGCGAGCACGTCGACAACCTCGAGGGCCTGCTCGACCACCTCGCCGTGCACGACGTCACCATCGTCGGCCAGGACTGGGGCGGCCCCATCGGCTGCGCCTGGGCGCTGCGCCACCCCGACCGGGTGAAGCGCATCGTCCTCATGAACACCGGCCCGCCCGGCGCCCCGCCCGCCGGCGTGCCCACCGTCGTCGACTGGCCCTGGTACCAGTGGGTCCAGGGCCCCGACAGCGAGGCGGTGCTCGTCACACCTCGGCTCCACCATCCTGTCGGTGCTCAAGCGCATCGGCTTCGAGCGCACCGACCACGTCGACGAGACCTGGATCCGGGCCTACGCCGCGGCCTTCCCCACCACCGCCGACTGCAAGGGTGCGCTGGTGTTCCCGCAGTGCATCGCCAACCACGAGACCCTCGAGGTGCTGCTCGAGCACATGGACAACCTGCCGGCCCTGGCCGCCAAGCCCGCCATGTACATCCACGGCGAAGCCGACCGGGCCATCCCCACCGACTTCGCCGTCGGGTCCTTCCGCAGCACCTGGCCCGACGGCCCCGTCGTCACCCTCCCCGGCGTCGGTCACTTCCTCCAGGAGGACGCGCCCGAGGCCGTCATCGCCCTGATCCAGCAGTTCATCCAGATGACCCGCTGACCTCAGCCGGGCTCGCTGGGCTCCGGTGGGTCGTCCTGGTCCTCGATGACGCCAGCGGCGGGGGCGTCGACCAGCTCGCTCACCGAGACGTCGGCGCCCTCCTCGCTGCGGCTCTCGTCGTCGGTGTCGTCGACGGTGGAGCGCACCACGTCGGCGATCGGCTCGTCGTCGTTGCGATTGGCGTCAGTCATGGGTCGCGCCCTACCCAGCTGGGCGAGGCCTAGCCGCTCCCGCCGCCCGGCTACCTGCCCTGCCGTGGCCCCGACCGGGCACGGCCGAGAGCCCGCCCGCCGGCCAGCGCCAGCAGCAGCGCCAGCAGCCACGGGGACGCGCCGGCGCCGCCGGTGGCCGGCAGCGTGCCGTCGCTGGCAGTGGGCGCCGGGGCCGGGGCAGGCGGCGTCGGGAGTCGACAGGTCGCCGGGGCGGCTCACGTCGACCCGCTCGCCGTCGGCGGCCACCGTCGCCCGACCACCGTCCACGGTGAGGATGCGCACGCCGTCGACGTCCACGTAGGTGCCCTCGGCCATGGCCAGGTAGCGTCGACGGCGTCGCCGTCCGCGGCGCACCGACAGCGAACGGGGCGTCGGTGCGGATGCCGCGGGCCGACACCGTGGTGGCGTCGCCGGTGGCCAGCAGGATGGTGTCGGTGATGCCGGGGGCCACGTCGACCACGTCGGCGATGCCGCCGGTGGCAGGCAGGCGGCGCACCGGCGGGCTGGTCTCGCCGGCGGCGGTGGGGGCCAGCACGGCGATGGCCTCGTAGGCCGGGGCCGTCGAGGTGGTCTCGATGCGGTCGTTGGCCTTGCGGCCGTCCTGGCCGAGCCGGGCCCAGTCCTGGGCGTCGTCGGGGGTGAACGATGCCGATGCCGGTGGCGATGGGCGCGGCGGCGTGGACGTCGACGTCGAGACCGACGCCGGGCACCTCGCCCGAGTCGATCCGCACCGAGCCCGGGTCGCCGCCGGCCACCGTCGCCGTCGTTGCGCCAGTCGGTGTGCAGGTACGAGGTGTAGGTGTGCGGCCCGCCGCCCTGCGCGAAGCGGTCGGCCACCACCACGTAGTCGGGCGTCCCGGGCCGGGCCCGCACGTGGAGGAAGAAGCGGTCGGCCCGGGCCGGCTGGTCGGGTCAGCCAGGCCAGGCGGAGGTCGGCCACCGCGAGGTCGACGGTGCCCGGGACGGCCCACCGAGGCGGTGGTGGCGAAGCCGACGAGGTCGCCCTTGCCGAAGAAGTCCTGCGAGCGCCCGTCGGCCACCACCAGGTTGTGGCCCTCGCACTCGCTGGTGGCGGGCAGCGTCGGCGTCGCCGGCCACGGTCTTGTCGAGCCAGTTGGCGTAGCGGCTGTCGGTGATGAGCTTGGCGCCGTCGCTGTAGAGGGTGACCTGGCCGACGTCGTGGTTCTGGTGCACGCCCTCGCCCCAGTCGGTCTGGCGCACGTGGAAGCTGGCCAGCAGGTCGTCCGGGTGCCCAGCCGCTGCGGACGAGGACGAGGCCGAGGTCCTCGTAGTCCTCGGCCAGCGGGCAGCGGGTGGCCGGGTCGAAGCCGGGGTCGGACGGCTCGTACCAGAGCAGGGTGGCGAGCAGCTCGCCGAGGCTGTGGCTCGTCGCCCGGGATCTTGCGGGTCATCTCGTCGAACAGCCAGCGCGAGAGCTGGGGGTCGGCGCCGAAGGAGCTCTGCCAGGTGGTGAAGGTGGGGTTGATCTCGTAGTAGCGGGCGTCGTTGAGCGGGTTGACGGCGCCGCCGCCGGGCAGCACCTCGTGGGCGAACCAGCGCTGCTGACCGGGAAGGCCGCCGGCCCCGAACGGCTCGGGGTGACCGGCCCGGCGCGAGGGCGTGGCCCGAGGAAGGTGGGGATGCGCATCCCGTAGTTGCCGTAGAGCATCGCCCTCGATGCCGGCGCCCTCGGGATCGAAGCCCTCCGTGAAGTAGCCCCGCACGATCTGCTCGGCCCGCACCAGCCACGCCCGGGTGCGTCGGGGTCGTCGTGCCAGAGGGCCAGGGCGGCGGTGCCGAGCGCGGCGGCGTTGTTGCCGCCGATGTTCGAGCCCTGCGACAGCCAGTCCCCCACCACGCCGTGTTGGCGTGGAGGAAGTGCTGGCTGCCGAGCGCCTCGACGATGGCCCGCAGCTGCAGCAGCTCGGCGGGGTCGAGGGCGTCGTGGAGCAGGTCGTAGGCGAGGGCGAAGCCGTTCAGGCGGTGGGCCCGCTGGATGTAGTACTCGTCGACGCCTGGCTCGATCGGCGCCCCGTAGTCGGGCGTGATGGTGACGGCGTACTGCAGCAGCGCGCGGGCCTGGTCGAGGTAGGCGTCGTCGCCGGTGATGCGCCAGGCGACGGCGACCAGCAGCAGGTCGTCGCGCCCCCACCGGCGCGAGGTGGGGTCCTCCAGGCCGGCCAGGTAGCTGTCCTGGTCGGTGAAGGAGGGGTCGCCGATGATCGCGCAGCAGCCGGTCCCAGGCGTCGGCGACCACGGAGCCGGCCGGCGCCCCGAGGACCCGAGCCCGCAAGGCCGGCAGCTCGCCGGCGTCGAAGAGCATCCAGGGGTGCTCGGCGGGGACGGGCAGGGCCACCAGGTCGGGGTCGGGGCCGACGAGCGACCGGCGGGTCGAGGAAGTCGGGGGCGCCCTCCACCGGTGGGGTGACCTCGATCTTGATGGGCTCGATGGGCGGGTCGGCCGCCGCCGGTGAGACGGCCAGCACCGCGGTCGCCACCACCACCAGCGCCGCCCCCAGGCGGGATCTCCAGCCCACGGTCGCAGTCTGGCAGTTCCTGGGGCTGACCCGAGCGTGGCCAGCGGTGCTCCAGGTGGAGGGCGTGGAGCTCCGGGTGGTCGCCTAGGCACCGTCAGCCCACGTTGCGGTCGATGCCCTCCCAGTAGGGGGCGCGCAGGTCGCGCTTGAGCACCTTGCCGGCGCCGTTGACGGGGAGTGCGTCGACGAACTCCGCTGACCTCGGCGCCTTGTAGCCGGCGATGTGGGCCTTGCAGTGCTCGCGCAGCTCCTCGGGCGTGACGGTGGCGCCGGGGGCGAGCACCACCACGGCGTGGACCGCGCTCGCCCCACTCGGGATCGGGGATGCCGATCACGGCACAGGCTGCCACCGCCGGGTGCAGGGCCACGGCTTGCTCCACCTCGGCGGAGTACACGTTCTCGCCGCCGGTGACGATCATGTCCTTGATGCGGTCGACCACGAACACGAAGCCGTCGTCGTCCATGTAGCCACCGTCGCCGCTGTGCATCCAGCCGTCGCGGATGGCGGCGGCCGTCTCCTCGGGCTTGTTCCAGTAGCCGAGCATCACGTGACCGCCGTAGGAGCAGATCTCCCCCACCGTGCCGCGGGGCACCTCGTTGTCGTCGGCGTCGAGGATGCGCACCTCGCTGTGCGGCGCCGCCTGGCCGGCTGAGCGGATGTGGGCGCCCTCGTGGTCGGCGAAGCGCAGCAGCGTGGTGACCGGCGACAGCTCGGTCATGCCGTAGGCCTGCATGAGCCGCACGTTGGGCAGGGTCTTCTTGGTGCGCTCCAGCACGGCCTCGGCGATGGCGGAGCCGCCGTAGGCGAGGTTGCGGAAGCTGCTCAGGTCGTACTGCGAGAGGTCGGGGTGGTCGACGAGGACCTGGATCATCGTGGGCACCAGCAGCGTGTCGGTGACGCCGTGCACCGAGATGGCGTCGAGCACCACCTTCGGGTCGAAGCCGGGGACGATGACGTGGGTGACGCCCACCAGCGAGCCGCCGAAGCCGCCGGCCTGGTCGGCGGCGTGGAACATCGGCGCCGCGTGCAGGTAGGTGCCGCCGCCGCGACACGAACTCGCCGGTGGCCGTGCAGCCCATCGCCGAGGTGACCAGGTTGCGGTGGCTGAGCATCACGCCCTTGGAGAAGCCGGTGGTGCCGCCCGTGTAGAAGAGGCCGGCCAGGTCGTCGCCGCCGCGACGGCAGTCGGGGATGGGCGTGGCCGCTGCCACGAGGTCCTCATAGGACAGCAGGCCGTCGGGCGTGGGGCCATCGCCGGCGTGGATGACGGTCTGGAGCTGCGGGCAGTGCCTCGCGCAGCGTCGGGCACCATCGGGGCGAGGGCGTCGTCGACCAGCAGCACCCGGGAGTCGGAGTCGTTGAGGCAGTAGGCCACCTCCTGGGCGCTCCAACGCGTGTTGATCGGGTTGAGGACGGCGTCGGCCCACGGCACCGCGAACAGGTACTCGAGGTAGCGGTCGCTGTTGAGCGACAGGATGGCGACGCGGTCGCCGCTGGCCACGCCGATGCCCTGGAGGCGCGCTGGCCAACCGGGCGATGCGATCACCGAGCTCGGCGAAGCGTGCGCTGGCGGTCGCCACAGATCGTGGCGATCCGGTCCGGCGTCTGCAGCAGCGACCGCTGCAGGCCCTGGGTGATGTACATGCCGCCCCCTCACATCGGGTGCTGCCCAGGGTAGGTGGTGGCGACTGATCTCGCGGCCGGCTGGGTACCGGGGGCCTCCATGCGATTGGTGCTCGTCCGCCACGGGGATGCCCACGCCGGGTTCAGCGGCGTGATCGGCGGGCCCACCGGGTGCGCCGGGCTCACCGACCTCGGGCGCCGGCAGGCGGAGGCGCTGCGCGACCACCTGCAGGCGTCGGGACGGGTGACGGCCGACCGGCTGCTGGTGAGCGTCATCCCCCGCGCCATCGAGACGGCCGAGATCATCGCCCCCGGCGCTGGGCCTGGAGATCGCCGGCCACGAGTGCGACCTCTGCGAGGTCCACACCGGCGAGGCCGACGGGCTGGCGTGGGAGGAGTACCAGGTGCGCTACGGGTCCTTCGACATGGAGGCCGAGCCCGACCGGGTGTTCGCACCCGAGGGCGAGAGCTGGAACAGCTTCCACGAGCGGGTGCAGGGGATGCTCGCAGCGCCTCGCCGCCGACCACCCCGACGAGACCGTGGTGGCGGTGTGCCACGCCGGGGTGATCATGGCGTCGATGCGCGGCCTGCTCGGGATGCCCGCACACCAGCCAGGGCACCCAGCTGCGGCCGACCAACACCGGGCTCACCGAGTGGGAGCACGACCCCGTGCTCGACCGCTGGACGCTGCACTCCTTCAACGAGGCCGGTCACCTGGTGGCCGCTGCGCCCGATGAGCGGCGACCCGCGAGCTCACGGTGGAGGCGGCCCGGCAGGCCGCCGAGCGAGACGAGCTGGGCGACTGGGTGGCCCAGTTCCTGGCCAGCCCCGGCAGCGACAACGCCGCCCTGGCCCACGCCCTCACCCATCCGCCCCGCACCTGGATCGGGCCCGTGCGGCTGCGGCTCGACCAGCTCCACCGCCTGGCCGGCCCGCCCGACCACCCCGTCCTGTGCCCGGTCGACGAGGACGAGTGGCGCGACGACGTCGACGACCTGGAGGAGAAGGTGGAGGAGGGCTGGGAGCCGCCGCCCATGGTGGTCACCTTCCGCGACGACCAGCTGGTGCTGGAGGACGGCAACCACCGGGTGGAGGGCCTGCGCCGCACCGGCGCCACCGAGGCGTGGTGCGTGGTGAGCTTCGAGAGCGCCGAGGAGCGGGACCACTTCCTGGAGCGGGCGGCGCCCTAGCGTCCGTCCCATGATCGAGCTGGAGTCCGAGGGCGACGTCCGCATCCTGCGCATGCGCGACGGGGAGAACCGCTTCAACCGCCCCTTCGTGGACGCCGTGCACGCCGCCCTGGACGAGGTGGCCGCCGTCGAGGGGCCGGTGGCCCTCGTCACCGTGGGCGAGGGGAAGTTCTTCTCCAACGGCCTCGACCTCGACTGGATGAACGCGGAGGGCAGCGCCGACACCGCCTTCATCGGCGACGTGCACCGCATGCTGCTGCGGGTGCTGCGCCTCGACCTCTACACGGTGGCCGCCGTCAACGGCCACGCCTTCGCCGGCGGCGCCATGCTGGCCACCGGTCACGACCACCGGATCATGCGGGAGGACCGCGGCTACTGGTGCCTCCCCGAGGTGGACCTGGGCCTGCCGCTCACCGACGAGATGTTCGAGGTGCTCGACGCCCACCTGCCCCGCGCCGCCCTGGCCGACGCCGCCCTCACCGGTCGCCGCTACGCCGGCCCCGACGCGCTGGCCCGGGGGATCGTGCAGGAGGTGGCACCGGAGGACCAGGTGCTGGAGCGGGCCGTGGCGGTAGCCGCCGCCCACGCCGGGGGGAACCGCTCGGTGATCGCCGCCCACAAGCGGCTCCTCTACGGCACCGGCTGAGGGGGCCGGATCGCTCCGGCCGCTCAGCGGTGACGGCGGCGCAGCTAGCAGCGGGCCCGCTGACTGCCGTAGCTGTGGCTGCCCACGGTGCCGAGGCGGGTCACCTCGGTGAGCGCCTGGTTGTAGGCGTAGGGCGTGTAGCACGCATACCGATGGAAGTTGATCACCTCGAGATGCAGGTGGATTCCGCTTGCCACCGACACCTGGTAGCAGCCGTTGTAGCGGAAGGCGCTGGTGTACCCGATGTGGGTCCAGGGCCCGAGCACCCGGCCCACGCCCACCTGCAGGTTGGCCACGTGCATCAGGTCGGCCCGGCCGAGCACCGCCCCGGTGGTGGTGTCGCGCGCCTCCACGGTGACGACGTAGCCGCCGTCGGCATACCGGCCTGAGGCGCAGCCGAGGCGCACGCTCACCACCTTCGACTGCACGGGGTGCCCGGTGTTGGTGCGCGACCCGAACGGCGTCACGATCGCCTTGCCGGCAGCTCGGGCGAACACGTCCTCGGCGAAGTCGTTCCGGTACCCCCAGTTGCGGTACACGATGTGGTGGCCGGCGGGAGCCGTGTCGGCACCCCACGCGTAGTAGGCCGACACGTCGTTGTGGACGCTGTCCAAGTCGATGATCGGGTTGTAGACGCCGACGGTGGACCCGTCGCCGTGGGCGGCGGCGGGCGTGGTGTCCGCCAGCAGGGTGGCCGCGATCAGCAGGGTCAGCAGCGCACCCTGGATCCGGCGGCGACCGGTCGTCGGTGACGATCGGGGCATGGCTCCTCCTCGTTGGTCGTGGATCGAGCCAGGCGGCTCGTCACCCACCATGGCGGAGCGATCTACCGCTGTCACGGGCGTGTTACAACTCCTTTGCGGTAGGATCTGCCGATGCGTGACGAGGTGGTGCGACCGGGGTTGGCGGCGTGGCGAGCGGCGATGCGGGAGGCCCGGGCGGCGTGCGGCACGTCGTTCGCCCAGATCGCCGACCAGGTGGGCGTCGGCGTCACCCCCGACGCCGTGCGCAACTACCTCAACCGCACCACCGCCCCCCACTCGAGCTGCTCGGGCCGCTGGCCGACGCGGTGGGCGCCGACCGCCAGACGATGCTCGTGACCCTCGGGTTGCTCAGCGAGGACGGGGCGAGCGCCTCGTTGGAGGTGGGGCGGCTGCGGCAGGCGAGCTCCGAGAGGCCAACGAGCGACTGGCGGGGGCGGCCCACCACCGCCTCGGTCCGGTCATCGAGACCGCCCTCCAGCACGACTGTGCCATCGGCATCTGGCCCGGACGGGAGGGGTCTCGGTACGGGCAGCTCTCCACCGGCGACCGCCTCTCGCTGGTTCCCGTCGACGGTGGCCCGGTGCCGCTGGCGGTCGCCGATCGAGTGCGGCTCGAGGGCGGCGTCCGCCCCCGTTCAGCGCCGCAGCCGACGCCGACATCGCCCACCTCCGCCCCGACGGGATCACCGACTACGAGCTCTGGTCGATCCCCACCCACACCGCCATGCGTCCGCCGTCCTCGCTGCCTCGCGCCCCCGGCCTCCCGTCGTGGGTGCTCGTGTTCTCGGTGACGCTGGCGGCCGGACCGAACGACGTGGGGTCCCTGCTGGCGGCGGGGCTGCGCTACGGCTTCGGCTCCACCCGGGAGGCGCGCACGCTCACCTCGAGCGGGGCGGCCGGGCCCGCGGAGCTCAACGAGGCCCGCAACCGGGCGGGCCTGGCCATCGTCCGCGACCCGTCGCTGCAGCGGCGCACGGTGTGGAGCCAGCTTCGGTCTCCCGGTGGTCGAGGCCGACGGCCGCCCGTCGCCGCTGGAGCCCTACGCCCCCATCGAGGCCATGGCCCTGCACTCGGCCCCGCCGCTGGTGGTGTGGCTCCGCGAGTCGCCGGCGCTGCTGGAGCTGCACACCCGGCGCTCCGCGCCCGAGTCCGACGCAGGCGACCTCCTCGCCGTCCAGCAGGCGATCGAGACCAACCTCGCGGCTGCCTCCGCCACCGTGCTGGTGGAGGAGCTCGACGCCCCGGACGATGCGGTCACCGTCGCGCGACGGGCTCTTCGACCAGGCCGTAGCGGTGGCGGCTCGGGTCCTCCGGCGCATGGAGACAGAGCTGGAGGTGGCGGATCTGGTGGCACCCACCCGGGACGACCCCACCACGCCGGCCGTGCTGGTGGCCGCCCTGACCGAGGACGAGGCGACGGCTACTCGGAGACGCGGGCGACGGGCCGCAGGCGGTGGTCCGGGGTGAACAGGCGGCGGGTGACGCCCGCGCCCACGATGGCGGTCGACGTGGCGGCCGCCCCGAGGATCAGGTACATCACCACCACCTGCACGAGCACGGCGTCCACCGGCTCCACGCCGGCGAGGATGAGGCCCGTCATGGCGCCCGGGAGGGCGATGAGGCCCACGGTCTTGGTCGACTCGATCTGGGCGGTGAGGGCGGTGCGCACGGCCGCGCGCACGTAGGGGCGGCTGGCCTCCGGCCAGGGCTGGCCGAGCGCGAGGCGGGCCTCCACCTCGATGCGGTTGCCGGCCAGCTCGGCCACCACCCGCCGGGAGGCCGTGACGGTGGCGGCCAGCGAGTTGCCCACCACCATGCCGGCGAGGGGCACGATGGCGATGGGCTCGAAGGGGAAGATCCCGAGGCCGAAGAGCACCGTCAGCGACACGACGGTGGCGGTGCCCACCGCCACCACGCCCACCGGCAGCGAGGCGGGGCGACCTCCGGGGCCCGCCGGTGGATGGTCACCGACGCGATGGCCACCATGGCCACCACCCACAGCACGGCCAGGGCGACGGGGGCGTCGTCGTCGAGCACCAGGGTGAGGGCCGAGCCCACGATGAGCAGCTGCACCAACGCCCGGGCGGCGGCCCAGAGGATGGTGCGCTCCACGCCGAGCCCCTGGCGCACCGAGAGGACCACCGCCACCGCCACCAGCACGAGCGAGGCCGCCACCCCACCGGCCCCCGGACTCGTCAGCGTCCTCGCGGTCGTGGCCGGCTCGTCGGCCGTCGGGCCGGAGAGGAAGCGGTGGCGCTCGTCGTCGTCGGCCACGTGACCGTCCCACAGCACGACCACCTCGTCGGCCAGGCGCTCCGCCTGCTGGAGGTCGTGGGTCACCCACACCACCGGCACGCCGTCGTCGGCCACCGCCCGGGCGTGGCGCTCCAGCAGCCGGGTGGCGGCGCCGTCGAGGGCGGAGGTGGGCTCGTCGAGCAGCAGCACGTTCGGACCGGTTACCAGGGTGCGGGCCAGGCACATGCGCTGGGCCTCCCCGCCGGAGAGGTCGTCGGCCCGGCGGCCGAGGAAGTCGACGGTCGAGGCCGGCCCGGGTCAGAGCGCCTGAGCGAAGGCGACGTCGTCGACGTGCGCCGAGGGCCACGGCCAGGTTGTCGCGCACCGTGCCCGGGAACGGGGCCGGGCGCTGGAACACCATGCCTGCGCACCGGCGGTGCACCAGCGGGTCGAGGGCAGCGACGTCGTGGCCCCGGAAGCGCACCACCCCCGCCGACGGCACCTCCAATCGGTTGCAGAGCCGCAGCAGGGTGGACTTCCCGCAGCCCGACGGGCCCAGCAGCACCGACACCCCTCGATCGGGCAGAGCC
This sequence comes from uncultured Microthrixaceae bacterium, assembly GCA_963795165.1. Classification (GTDB taxonomy): domain Bacteria; phylum Actinomycetota; class Acidimicrobiia; order Acidimicrobiales; family VFJN01; genus VFJN01. The sequence continues at coordinate 16,276 of CAWCGT010000002.1, forward strand.
AGCGACGGGATGTCGAGCACCACCCGGCCATCGAGCACCACCTGCACGCCGTCGAGCTCGAACAGCGGGGTCACACGGCGCGACGCTACCGACCGGCCCGACGGCGAGCGCCCGACGCGCTCGAGTCGCCTGGCCGATCGTGCCGATCCCCGCTCCGGAGGAGGCAGCATGCTGACCGGGGCGGCGGTTGTGGACACCACGCGTGGGGCGTGGCGGGCGCGCCCGGGGTGGGCCCGGCTGATCCGGGTGGTGGCGTGGGTCGTCCCGGTCGTCATCAGCGTGGGCGCGGCGCTGCTGGTCGAGCCGGTGGCTGCCCCCCGCTTCAGAGCTGCAGCAGTCAGCTGGTGGGCTTTCTCGCGCTGACCGCCGTGGCCACGGTCACCCTGCTCTTCGCCGACCGGGCGGCGAGGAAGCTCCTTCCGCTGGCCGCCCTTCTCAAGCTTTCCCTGGTGTTCCCCGACGGGCACCGTCGCGCTTCGGGCTGGCGCTGCGCACCGGCACCACCCATCAGCTCGAGGAGCAGGTGGCGGCGATCAAGCAGCAGGGACTGTCCGACGACCGGACGGAGGCTGCCGGACAGCTCCTCGAGCTGGTGGCGGCGCTCGGCGTCCACGACCGGATCACCCGCGGGCACGCCGAACGGGTGCGCGCCTACAGCCGCATGATCGGAGAGGAGCTGGGTCTGAGCGGCGACGACCTGGAGAAGCTCCACTGGGCCGGCCTCCTGCACGACGTGGGCAAGCTCTTCGTGCCCGAGGAGATCCTGAACAAGCCCGGCCAGCTCACCTCCGACGAGTTCGAGATCGTGAAGCAGCACCCCGGTTGGGGGGCCGAGCTGTGCGAGCCACTGCGAGGGTGGCTCGGCGACTGGGTCGACGCCGTCGCGCAGCACCACGAACGATGGGACGGAGCGGGCTACCCGAGGGGGCTGGCCGGCGACGACATCGCGCTGTCCGCCCGCATCGTCTCGGTGGCCGACGTCTTCGACGTGATGACCAGCGCACGCTCCTACCAGCAGCCGGTGTCGGTGACCCGGGCCCGCGAGGAGCTGGTGCGCTGCTCCGGCACCCAGTTCGACGCCCGGATGGTGCGAGCCTTTCTGTCCATCTCCCTCGGCCGCCTCCGCCTCGCCATGGGACCGCTGGCGTCGCTGGCTCACCTGCCGAGCCGCTTGCACATCCCCGCCGCAGGCCTGGGGACGGCCGCCACCGGGTTGGTGACGGCCGGCGCCCTCCTCTTCGGAGGCGTGCTGGAGCCGTCCGACGCCCCGGTCGACCCGGCAACGGCCACCGCCAATCTCGCCATCCAGACGGTCGGGTCAGAGGACCGTCCGTGGCGACCTGTCCCACGCGAGCGTGCGACCGCCGACGGACCAGGACGGCCGGCCGCCACCAGCGACCGCACCGGTAGCACCACCACGACCACCCGGACGCACGCCGCCGGAGCGCCCGCGGCCCCGCCTGCGGGAGCCGTCGTGGGCCCATCGTCGCCCTCCACCACCCGGCCGCCCGCTCCACCTCCACCACCACCACCGCCCCGGCACCGCCGCCGTCGAGGTGGTTCCTGGCGGCCAGCGGCAACGGTCCGGACGACTGGGCCCTGCGCACCACCCCATCGCCCGACCCCGGCCCCGACGTCGACGGCGACGGCAACCCTGGGCTCACGGTTGAGAAGGGCAACGAAAAGCTCACCAACACCGACGTCCTCGAGTACCAGCAGTGGGAGCTCACCACCGCCACCGCGCTGAGGCTGCAGGGCCAGGTGCGGCTGGGGCTTTGGAGCACGGCGGCCGACTTCGACCCGAAGGACGACGTCGACTACTCCGTCTGGCTGCTCGACTGCGCCGGCAACGGCACCGGCTGCGTCACGTTGGCCAGACGCGGTGGACGTCCACGTGGACGCGTGGAACGGCGGCGCCACCACCTGGGTCCACAGAGAGATCGTGGCGGGGTCGGTGTCGCACACGCTGGCCGCCGGCCGGATGCTCCGGCTGCGGGTGATGTTCGACCACCACGACGTCTGGATCGCCACACAGCCCGAACCGGGCATCCACGCTCACCGTGAGCTGAGCAGCCGATCGCACCGCTGCTGACGACGCGCGGATACGGTCGCCCGCATGCGATTCGGACTCGACGTGGCTCAGCAGCGGATGCCCTGGAGCGAGGTGGTGGGGCGGGTGCAGCTGGCGGAGGAGCTCGGCTTCGACGGCGCCTGGGGGTTCGACCACTTCCAGCCCATGTACGGCGAGGGGCCCGGCGAGGCCTTCGACGGGGTCACCACGCTGGCCGCCCTGAGCGGGGTGACCGAGCGGATCCGGCTGGGGCTGCTGGTCACCGGGATGACCTACCGGCACCCGTCGATCTACGCCACCCAGATGGTCACCGTCGACCACGCCTCCGGCGGGAGGCTGGAGATGTCGTTCGGGGCGGCCTGGCACGACAAGGAGCACACCGAGCTGGGCATCCCCTTCCCGTCCACCGGCCAGCGCTTCGACCTGCTGGAGGACTCGCTGGAGATCGCCACCCGGCTCATGACCGGCGAGGTGGTGTCCTACGAGGGCAAGCGGGTGTCGCTGCAGGACGCTCAGGTGCTCCCCCGGCCGGTGCAGGCGCCCCACCCGCCCATCTGGATCGGGGGCAACGGCCCCAAGCGCACCCTGCCGCTGGTGGCCCGGTACGCCGACGTGTGGCACACCTACGGCACCCCCAACTCGCTGGCCGAGTCGTCGGCCCGCGTCGACGAGCTGGCCGAGGCGGCGGGCCGGAAGCCGTCGGACATCATGCGGGCGGCCTCGCTGTCGCTCGACGACCTCGACACCGCCCGCAAGCATGCCGGCAAGTGGCGCGACGCTGGCTTCGGCTACCTCGTGTGCGGCTGGCCCGGCGCCGGCCGAGCCCAGGTGGAGGCCTTCGCCCGAGAGGTCATGCCCGACTTCGGTTGAGGCGCCGGGTCTAGGCTCGCCGCCGATCAGGAGGGGCGGCCATGGCACAGCCACCCGGGGTGGACTCCCGGTACCGGAACTTCGTCTGGAACAGCGCCCGATGGGACGGGTTCCAGCTGCGCGACGACGACATCGTCATCAGCACGCCGCCCAAGTGCGGCACCACCTGGATGCAGATGCAGGTGGCCCTGCTGCTGTTCCGCACCCCTGATCTCCCCGCCCCGCTGGCGGCCCTGTCGCCGTGGCTGGAGATGAACACCCGTCCCTTGGACGAGGTGGTGGCCGACCTCGACGCCCAGACCCACCGCCGCTTCATCAAGACCCACACCGCCCTTGGCGGCATCCCCTGGCACGACACCGTCACCTACCTCTGCGTGGTCCGTGACCCCCGCGACGCCGCACTGTCGTGGGACAACCACATGTCCAACATGGACTTCGACCGCTTCGTCGCCGCCCGGGCTGCCGCCGTGGGGCTCGACGACCTGGCCGAGCTGGGCATGGACGCGCCACCCCCGCCGCCACCGCCTGATCCGGTCGAGCGGTTCTGGACCTGGGTGGAGGGCACCGGCGAGCCGGGCGCAGTGGCGCACCTCGACCGGCTCGTCCACCTGGCCGACAGCTTCTGGACGGTGCGCGACCGGCCCAACGTGCACCTCTTCCACTACGCGGACATGCGAGCCGATCCTGCCGGACAGATGACGAGGCTGGCCGGGATCCTCGGGGTCGACCCGCCGACTCCCGAGCTGGTGGAGGCGGCGTCCTTCGAGCACATGCGCTCGCGCTCCGACGCCCTGGTGCCGAACTCCGACACCGACTTCTGGCAGAGCCGCCAGCAGTTCTTCGACAAGGCCCGCAGCGGCGAGTGGCGCGATGTCGTGCCGGAGAGCCAGCTCCCCCGCTACGAGGCTGCCCTGCGCGCCAGCACCCAGGACGACGAGCTCATCGCCTGGCTGCACGACGGTGGCCATGGCTGAGCCCCCGAGGACACCTCGGGGATGACCGGCAGCCTCTCCGGCGCCGGGCTGGAGGCGGCCCGCCAAGCGCACGCTCGCCACCAGTGGGCCGACGCCCGCGCTGGGTTCCTGGCCGCTCGCGCCGTGGAGGAGCTGGCAGTGGAGGACCTCTCGGCCCTGGCCGACGCTGTCTGGTGGGAGGGCGACATCGACGAGGCCCTCGCCGTCATGGAGGCGGCCTACCGGTCGCACCTCGCCGCCCCCGAACCCGACCCGCCGGCAGCCGCCATGCTGGCCCTCGACATCGCCTTCTCCTGGTTCCTGCGCGGAGAAGAGGCCATGGGATCGGGGTGGATGAGCCGAGCCCAGCGCCTGCTCGAGGACGAGCCTCCCTGCGTCGAGCACGGGTACCTGCAGTCGGTGGGCATCGAAGAGGCGCTGGTGCGGGGCGACTACGCGGCGGCCATCGGGGTGGCCCGCTCAGTGGCGGCCGTGGCGGCCGAGCACGGCGACGAGACCCTCGAGGCCCTGGCCCTCGTCGGCGAGGGGATCGCCCGGGTGAAGCAGGGCAGCATCGGCGCCGGGTTGGCTGTCCTCGATGAGGCCATGCTGCCGGTGGTGGCCGGCCGGGTGCGGCCGACCTTCGCCGGCAACATCTACTGCCAGCTGATGAGCATCTGCCACGAGCTGGCCGACCTGCGTCGGGCCCAGCACTGGACCGATGCCACCGCCCGATGGTGCGAGGGGTTCGGCTCGGCCGTGATGTTCATGGGGGTGTGCCGGGTGCATCGGGCCCAGCTCCTCCAGGTGCGAGGCGAGTGGGCGGCGGCGGAGGCTGAGGTGCAGCGGGTGTGCGAGGACCTGGCCGCCATGAACGTCGTGGCGGTGGGGATGGCGCTCTACGAGCTGGGCGAGGTGCGGCGCGGCCGGGGCGACCTGACGGGTGCCGAGGCGGCCTACGCCCAGGCCCACCAGCACGGCTGCGATTCCCAGCCCGGCCTCGCCTTGGTGCGGCTGGCCCAGGGCCGGGTGGCCGAGGCGCTCGGAGCCCTCCAGGCCGCCGAGTCGGCCACCGCCGAGCGCCTGGCGCGAACCCGGATCTGGGTGGCCCTGGCGGAGGTGGCGGTGGCGGCCGGCGCCCTGGAGGAGGCCGAACGGGCGGCGGACGAGCTCGACGGTGCGGCGGCCGCCTTCGCCAGCCCTGGTCTGGCCGCCGCCGCCGCGGTGGCACACGGTCGGGTGCGTCTGGCGGGCGGTGACGGCGCCGGAGCGGTGGAGGCCCTCGAGGCAGGGCGACGCCAGTGGCAGAGCCTCGGAGCCCGTCCCTTGGTGGCCCAGATCCGCCTCCTGCTGGCGGCGGCTCACGATCACCTGGGGACCCCCCGGCGAGCAGAGCAGGAGCGCTCGACCGCCACCGCCGAGCTGGCCGAGCTGGGGGCGGCCCCGCCCGGGGCGACGGGCGGCCAGGCCCGACCGGGCGGCCTCACCGTGCGGGAGGTGGAGGTGCTGGGTCTGGTGGCCCGTGGGCTGTCCAACCGGGAGGTGGCTGCGCTCCTGGTCCTCAGCGAGCGGACCGTGGCCCGCCACCTCGCCAACGTGTTCACCAAGCTGGGCGTGACCTCCCGCACCGCCGCCGCCGCCTTCGCTCACGACCACGGGCTGGTCCCACCGTCTGCATAGTCCTGACCATGCCGGCCGTCGCGGATTGCACGATTCGGCCGAAGTCGGCGGGGCGCTCGGATCCGTACGGTCGCTCCGAGGCGGTGCAACCGGCACCACCGCAGGGAGGACCAGCGCCATGACCACCACCACCGACCCCACCCCGGTGCTCGACGAGACCAAGGTCGAGGCCTTCGCCGAGACGCTCCTGGGCACCTACACCGCCGGCTTCGTCACCTCCATGATCGACCTCGGCCACCGCACCGGGCTCTTCGACGCCGCCGCGCAGGGCCCCGCCACCAGCACCGAGCTGGCCGAACGGGCCGGGCTCCAAGAGCGCTACGTGCGCGAGTGGCTGGGCGCCATCGTCACGGCGGGCATCGCCAGCTACGACCCGGACACCGCCACGTGCACCTTCCCGCCCGAGCACCTCCGGTGCCTCACCGGCGACCAGGAGACCAACCTGGCCCCGCTCAGCCTCCTCGCCGGCCACCTAGCCCACTTCATCGAGCCGGTGGCCCAGGCCTTCCGCGACGGCGGCGGCGTGCCCTACTCCGCCTACCGGCCCGGGTTCACCGACGTGATGGACGGCCTCAACCGGCCCCTCTTCGACGGTGTGCTGGTAGACGGGATCGTCCCCCTCGCCGGCGACCTGGGCGAGCGGCTGACCGCGGGCATCCGGGTGGCCGACATCGGCTGCGGCACCGGCCACTCCACCACCGTGCTGGCTCGGGCCTTCCCCGCCTCCACCTTCGTGGGCTACGACCTGGCCGAGGACGCCATCGCCTCCGCCCGAGCGGAGGCCGCCGAGTGGGGGCTGACCAACTGCGCCTTCGAGGTGCTCGACGTGACCGAGCTGCCCGCTGATCCGCCCTTCGGCGCCGTCTTCGCCTTCGACGCCATCCACGACCAGGCCGCCCCCGCCACCGTGCTCGCCCGCGTGCAGGAGGCGCTGGTCCCGGGTGGGACGTTCGTCATGTTCGACATCCGGGCCTCCAGCCACCTGGAGCACAACGTGGGCAACCCGATGGCCCCGATGCTCTACGGGATCAGCACGCTGCACTGCCTCACCGTCTCGCTGGCGAGCGACGGCGCGGGGCTCGGCACGGCCTGGGGCGAGGAGCTGGCCCTGGAGATGCTGGCCGCGGCGGGCTTCGTCGACACCACCGTCCACGAGACGCCCGGCGACCCGCTCGACTCCGTGTACGTGACCCACCGCCGGGCCTGACCGCCGGCTAGGGCGAGCCGTCCTCCGCCACCGGACGCCCGAAGGTGACGGCTCCACGCACCTCGGCGGGGACCGTCTCGACGAGCTCCGGGTCAGGGCGGGCGCCCAGGGCGTCGTTGACGGTGGAGAAGGCCAGGCGGGCGGCGACGAAGCAGGTGATGGCGAAGATCTGGGCGTCGTCGAAGCCCACCTGGCGGAGGGCGTCCACGTCGGCCGCAGTGGCGCCGTTGGGATCCCGAGCCACCAGACGGGCCCACCGGGCCAAGGCCCGCCCCTCGTCGTCCAGCGACCCGTCGACGCCCTCCAGGACAGCTGCCGCCGTCGCTGGCGAGGTGTGCTCCGCCAGCCGCTTGCCCCAGGCCAGCGAGCAGTAGGAGTCGCCCAAGGCCGAGGCGCAGGCGGCCACCAGCACCGCGCGCTGACGGATGGTGAGCGCCCCCGCTTCGGCGGACTGCACCTGCAGGTCGCTGATGCTCTCCCGGCTGGCGGGCTGGTAGCCCCAGAGGCGGGTGGCGTTCATCACGTAGCCGAGGTCGGCCAGGTCGTCGTCGGCCAGCCCCTGGACCGCCGGCGTGGCGGCAGGAGCGGCCAAGAAGCTGAACGGTTCCGATGTCATCGAGGCCGGAGCCTACGGGGCGGCTGCCACCTCACCAGGAGAAGTCGACGGTGAAGTCGCGACGCAGCACCAGGTCGTCGAGCTCCTCCCCGCACTGCCGCAGCAGCCGCGAGGTGGCGGTGCACCCCTCCAGCGACCAGAGGGCCACGTTGGCGGTGGACGACGGCGTGGTGCGGGCGCGGTAGGCGATGCCGTCGACCCGGTCCCACCAGCGCGGGGCTCGCTCCGCCAGCGCCTGGGCGGCCGCCCACACCGCAGGCTCGTGGCTGGTGCTGATGCGGTCGTCGAGCCCGAGGAGGTCGAGCTTGACCTCGTTGCGGAGGTCGAGCACCCGGATGGGTCGGGTGGCGGTCAGCTCCACCACGTGGTGCTCGGCGTGCGAGGCGGGGACGTAGCGACCGGTGTCGAGGTATCGCTCTCGGGCGGCTCCGTAGAACCGGGTGCTGCAGTAGCGGGTGCGGAAGCTGCCGTCGGCCGGGTCGAACCGGTGACGGGGCTGGGGGAACCCCTCCCACGTCCAGGCCTCCGGCGCCTCGGCGTCGATGCGCCAGAGGCGGGTGCCGGTGGGCAGGCCAAGGAGGCCGAGCCCCTCCGGCCGGTCGTCCGGCAGCGCCAGCGGCACCGGTCAGCCGCCGAGGCCCAGAGCGCCCACCAGGTTCCAGGCGGTGGCGGCCCGCTTGGGATCGTCGAGGGCTTCGACCAGGCTCCGACCGCCCAGCTCGTCGCGGCGGAGCCGCATCACGCGGTCGGCGGCCACCGCGTCATCGACGAACCGGCCCAGCAGCTCGAGGAGCCGAGGCAGGTCGTCGCGCACGGCGCCCCCGTCGAGCTGCCAGGCCGGGAACCAGGTGGCGTTGCCGATGGTGCGGCCCAGGAGCTGGCCCCGGCTGCGCAGCACGTGGACCGACTGGGCGCTGGCCCGGCCCAGCCGCGCCTGCACGTCGGCCGTGGACAGGGCGCCGGCCCGGAACTCCTCCAGGGCCTGCCGGCGTCGGGCGTCGTTGACCTCCGACGCCGCCACGTGGGTGAGCTCGGCCGCCCCCTGCGTGGGCGCATCGAGGATGGCCTCGAGCACCGTGGCGAAGGCCGGCTCGCGGGTGGCGCGCTCTCGGGCCCGGCGGGCGAGCGCATCAGCGGGCAGGTCCCATGGCGCCACCCTACCGGCCCGGCGACATGATTGAAACAACTGAAACAGCGGGGTCAGGCGGGGGTGCCCTCCACCTCGGCCTTCACCCGCTCGAGGGTGGCGCGCATGCCGTCGTGGTTGGTGCGACCCCGCGCCCGACCGGCCAACGCCCAGTAGAGGCGCAGGGGAAGGGCGGGCGCGAGCTCGAACGACTCGGTGACGGTGGTGCCGTCCGCCGTGGGCTCCAGTCGGTAGCGCCAGGTGTTCACGGCCCGCCCCATCGAACCCACGGTGAAGGCGAACTCCCGGCCGGGATCGCTGGCGACGATGGTGCACGGCGTCCAGTAGGTGGGGCCTCGTCCGTTGCGCTTCACGTGCCCGCGGAAGCGGACGCCCACGGCGGGACCGGTGGCACCGTCGAGCCACTCGGCCTCGAAGGTCTCGGGACTGAAGCGGCCGATCTTGGTGACGTCGCTCACCAGATCCCAGATCCGCTCGGGGGACGCAGCCATGTGGACGCTCACCTCTCCGTGCATGGGCCGGACCCTATCGGCGGCCGCTGTCACAGCCGCTGCCTACCCTCTCCGGTCATGGCGTTGCTGGTGGAGTGGACGGGGTACGGGCGCGACGCCGCCACGGCCCTGCGCGACGCCGTGGCGACGGCCAAGGACGGCGACCCGCTCGCCCCGGTCACGGTGGTGGTGCCGTCCAACCACGTCGGCGTGGCCGCCCGCCGGCTGCTGGCCTCGGGGGCCCTCGCGCCGGTGGCCGGGCGCGGGCGTCGGGCTGGCGGCGGTCACCTTCCTCACCACCTACCGGCTGGCCGAGCTCCTGGGCGCCGGCGTGCTGGCGGCCGCCGGACGGCGCCCGGTGTCCACGCCGGTGCTGGCCGCGGCGGTGCGGGCCGAGCTGGCCGCCGGCGCCGGGCTGTTCGCCCCGGTCGCCGAGCACCCGGCCACCGAGTCCGCCCTGGTGGCCACCTACCGAGAGCTGCGCGACCTCTCCCCGGGCGCCCTCGACGCCCTCGCCGCCACCAGCGCCCGGGCCGCCGAGGTGGTGCGCCTGCACCGGGCGGCCCGGGCCCGCCTCGAGCCGCAGCTGGTCCGACGAGGAGGACCTGCTCGACGCCGCTGCCACCCTGGCCGGGTCCGCCCGCCGCCGCCGACCTGGGCGCCCTCGTGGTCCACCTGCCCCAGCGCGCTCACCCAGCACGGCGCCCGGCTCCTGGCGGCGCTGGCCGAGCACCTGCCCACCACCGTCGTGGCCGGACTGCGCGGGCATCGCGCGACGCCGACGCCGAGGTGGCCGCACCTCGGTGGCTCGGCTGGGCGGCGACCCCGCCGGCGCCGGCCCGCACCGGCGACCCCACTCCCGTGACCGCCGAGCGCACCGTGGTGCGTCACCGCCTCCGACGCCGACGACGAGGTGCGGGCCGCCGTGCGGGCCGTGGTCGACGCCGTCCGGGCCGGCACCCGCCTCGACCGCATCGCCGTGCTCCACGCCAGCCCCGAGCCCTACGCCCGCCTGGCCCACGAGCAGCTCCGGGCCGCCGGCGATCCCCACCAACGGCGCCGCCGTCGTCCCCCTGGCCGCCCGGGTGGCCGGCCGCACCCTCCTCGAGCTGCTGGCCCTCCCCGCCGGCGGCTTCCGCCGCCAGGACGTGTTCGCCTGGCTGGCCGCCGGCCCCGATCCTCCACGCCGGGCCGCTGGGCGCCCACCACGGCGTGGGAGCGGCTCTCCCGCGAGGCCGCCGTGGTGGCCGGCCGCGCCGACTGGGACGAGCTCCTGGCCCAGCTCGCCCACCAGCTCGAGGAGCGGGCCGCCACCGCCGAGGCCGACGACGACGTGCCCGACTGGCGGCCCGACCGGTCGCGCGAGCAGGCCGAGCGGGCCCGGCGGCTGCGGGCCTTCGTCCTCGGCGCTGATCGACGACCTGGCCGCGGCCGCGGCACGGGCCCCGCTCGTGGAGCGAGCACGCCGCCTGGGCCCGAGCGCCGGCTCGCAGCGACCTGCTCGGCGGCGCGGCCCGGCGGGAGCGGCTGGCCGAGCGACGGAGCGCAAGGCGGCCGAGCGGGTCGAGCTGGCCCTCGACCGCCTGGGCGCCCTCGACGCCGTGGAAGGCCCGGTGAGCCTCGAGGTGTTCACCCGCACCCTCGACCGTGGAGCTGGAGGCCGACCTCGGCCGGGTGGGCCGCTTCGGCGACGGCGTGCTGGTGGGCTCGGTCGAGATGGGGATCGGGCTCGACCTCGACCTCGTGGTGGTGCTCGGCCTGGCCGAGGGCATCCTTCCCGTCCACGGTCCGCGACGACTCGCTCCTGCCCGACCACGAGCGGGCCGCGCAGCGCGGGCGAGCTGCCCTTGCGGGCCGACGGGTCGAGCGCCAGCACCGCCAGCTGCTGGCCGCCCTGGCCGGCGCCGGCCACCAGGTGCTCTGCGTCCCCCGGGGCGACCTGCGCCGCAGCACCGAGCGGGTGCCGTCCCGCTGGGTCCTCGACATCGCGCCCACCTCGCCGGGCGGCGGTACGCCGCTGGTGGGGCGCCGACCTGCACAGCGGCCGACGAGCCCTGGGTGCAGCCACGTGGCCTCCTTCGACGCCGGCCTGCGCGACCTCGCCGTCCCCGCCACCGACCAGGAGCACCGCCTGCGGTCCCTGCTGGCCACCGGACGGCCGCGCTCGACGCCACCGCCGACGCCACCACCGCGGCCGGCGCCGCAGGTCATCGCCGCCCGGCGCAGCCGACGCCTTCACCCGCTTCGACGGCAACCTGGCCGGCCTGGCGGTGCCCTCGCCCGTCGACCCGCCCACCTCGCCCACCCGCCTCGAGCGCTGGGCCGGCTGCCCGCACGCCTACTTCGTGCACGACATCCTGCGGGCGTCGCCCGGTCGAGAACCCCGAGGACGAGCTGCCGATCACCGCCCTCGACAAGGGCAACCTCGTCCACGAGATCCTCGAGGACTTCTTCCGCGAGGTCCTCGAGCGCCCCGCGGACGCGCAGCCCGGCCCGCAGGCAACCCTGGACGCCCGCCGACCACGCGCGGCTGCAGGAGATCGGCGTCGCCGCGCTGCGACGCAGGCCGAGGCGGCCGGGCTCACCGGTCGGCCGATCTTCTGGCGGCGCGACCGCCGCCGCATCCTCGCCGACCTCGACCGCTTCCTCCAGCACGACTCCGACAACCGGGCCGCCATCGGCACGCGCCCCGTGGCGGCCGAGCTCGCCTTCGGGTTCGACGGTCGCGAGCCCGGCGTCGTGCCCTCCGCCTGCCCGACGGCCGCGACGCTCCGGGTGCGCGGGCCAGGCCGACCGCGTCGACCGCGCCGCCGACGGCACCCTCCACGTCGTCGACTACAAGACCGGCAAGGCCAGCTCCTACAAGGGCCTCTCGCGAGGACGACCCGGTGCAGGGCGGCACCCAGCTCCAGCTGCCCGTCTACGGGCTGGCCGCCCGCCTCGCCGACGGGCGACCCCGACGCTCCGGTGCGCGCCGAGTACTGGTTCGCCACCACCCGGGGCGACTTCAAGCGCATCGGCTACGACGTCACCGACGACGTGCTGGCCGACCACCGCCGCCACCGCTCGGCGCCATCGTCGACGGGCATCGAGGCCGGCGTGTTCCCGCCCCACCCCGACGCGGCCAGCACACTCCTTCTGGGTGTCGTGCGAGGTCTGCGACCCCGACGGCCTCGGCACCGTCGAGCTGCGCGGCGCAGTGGGAGCGCAAGCGCCACGACCCCGCCATGGCTGCCTAGCTGCCGCCCTGGCCGAGCCGGCTCGACGAGGAGGGGGCGGCGTGACCGACCACCGACCCGGTCGACCAGGCGGCCCGCGACCGCATCCGCACCGACCTCGACACCACGCTGTTCGTCGAGGCCGGCGCCGGCTCGGGCAAGACCACCGCCCTCGTCGACCGCGTGGTGGCGCTGGTCGCCTCCGGGCGTCGACCTGCGCCAGCATCGCCGCCATCACCTTCACCGAGAAGGCCGGCGCCGAGCTGCGCGACCGGCTGCGCCAGGCGCTCGAGCAGCGGCAGCGCCACGCCCGAGCACCGACGCCGACGAGGCCGCCCGCTGCCGCCAGGCCCTCGACCAGCTCGACGGGGCCGCCATCGGCACGCTGCACGCCTTCGCCCAGCGCATCCTGACCGAGCACCCCATCGAGGCCGGCCTCCCGCCCCGGGTCGAGGTGCTCGACGAGGTGACGTCGGGGATCGAGTTCGACCGGCGCTGGGGCGACTTCCTCGACGAGCTCCTCGCCGACCCCGCCCTCGAGCGCACCCTCCTGCTGCTCGTCGCCGTGCGGGTGACCCCGGCCAAGCTGCGGGCCCTGGCTCTGGCCTTCGACCGTCAACTGGGACCTGGTCGACGACCGGGTCCCGTCGGACGCGCCCGACCCACCGGCGATCTCCGGGTTCCTGCCCCGACGTGCTCGCCCGGATCCGCGCGCTGTCGCCAGCGCGCCGTCGACTGCACGCGATCCCGACGACGAGCTCCTCCTGGCGCCTCGACCAGATCGCCAGCTTCGGAGAGGCCCTGCAGCGCCCCGGCCTCGACGATCTCGACCGCATCGAGCTGCTCACCGACGGCTGCCCCAAGTTCCGCCAAGACGGCCGGGCGGCAAGGGTCGTGGGCGTCGGTGCAAGCCCGAGGTGATCGAGCTGATGCTCGACGTCGGAAGCGGCCGTCGGCGAGGTCGCGGGCAACGTCTGCGAGGCCTGTGCCCACCACCTCGCCGCCGCAGTGCGCACCCTCACGCTGGTCGGCCGCCGAGGCGCGGCGGGCCGCGGGCAGCTGGAGTTCCACGACCTCCTCGTGCTGGCCCGGCAGGTCCTGCGCCACCCCGAGCACGGGGCCACCGTGCGGGGCGCCCTGCACGACCGCTACCAGCGGCTGCTGCTCGACGAGTTCCAGGACACCGACCCCATCCAGATCGAGCTGGCCGTGCGCATCGCCGGCGCCGACCCCGCCACCGCCGACGCAGACGGCGTGGGTCGACGTGCCGGTCGAGCCGGGCCGCCTGTTCGTGGTCGGCGACCCGAAGCAGTCGATCTACCGGTTCCGTCGGGCCGACATCGGCACCTTCCTCGAGGCGGAGCGACGCTTCGGGGCGGAGGCGGGCGGCCCCATCGACCTGTCGGCCAACTTCCGGACGGTCGCCCCGATCATCGACTGGGTGAACGACACCTTCGGGATGCTCATGTCGGAGCCCCCCGACACCGAGGTCCCGGTGCCCTCCCAGCCCGAGCTACGCCCGTCTCGACGCCGAGCGAGCGAGCGCCGGCCACCGGTCCCCCGGTGGCCGTGGTGGGGACCCACCCCCACCCCACCGGCACCCGCGCCGAGCCGCTTCGAGAGGCCGAGGCACGCGACGTCGCCCACGCCATCACGGTCGCCATGGCGGAGCGGTGGCCGGTGCGGCGAGGGCGGCGACGGCTGGCGTCACCCCACCCTCGGCGACATCACCATCCTGGTCCCGGCTCGCACGTCGCTGCCGTTCCTGGAGGACGCGCTGGAGACGGCGGGCATCCCCTTCCGGACCGAGTCGAGCTCGCTCGTCTACGCCAGCCGGGCCGTGCGCGACCTGCTGATGGTGCTGCGGGCCGCCGACGACCCCACCGACCAGCTCAAGCATCGTGTCGGCGCTGCGCACCCCGCTCCTGGCCTGCGGCGACGACGACCTCTTCCGCTACAAGGTGGAGCAGCACGGCAGCTGGAGCTACAACACCCCTGAGCCACCCGACCCCACCGCCGGGCCGGTCGCCGCCGGCCTGGGGTTCCTCCGGCAGCCTGCACGAGGAGCGCCATTGGCGGTCGCCGGCCGAGCTGCTCGATCGGATCGTCCCGCGACCGCCGCGCCCTCGAGCTCGGGTTCGCCGACGGTCGTCCCCGCGACGTGTGGCGACGGCTGCGGTTCGTCATCGATCAGGCCCGGGCCTGGAGCGAGGCGGCCGGGGGCAACCTCCGCGCCTACCTGCGATGGGTCGACCAGCAGACCGTCGAGGGCGCCAGGGTCACCGAGGCCGTCCTCCCCGAGACCGACGACGACGCCGTGCGCATCATGACCATCCACGCGGCCAAGGGCCTCGAGTTCCCCATCACCATCGTCTCGGGCATGACGACCCAGGCCATGGGCGGCAACGGGTGGTGGAGGTGGTCTTCCCACGCGGCACCGACACGGTCGGCTACAAGCTGGGCGCCGGGGTGACCACCGAGGAGTTCGACGAGTGGAAGCCCATCGACGAGCAGATGGGCCACGACGAGCGCATCCGCCTGCTCTACGTGGCGTGCACCCGGGCCTGCGACCACCTGGTGGTGTCGCTGCACCGGACCGAGCGCAAGGCGCCGCTCCCCAACCGCCGGACCAACGCCGAGACCCTGCTGGCGGGCATGGGCGAAGACGTCCTCGCCGGGCTCCCCGACGTCGGGGGCCTCGCCGATCCGCTGACCGCCGACCCCCACGCCGCCCCCACGGCGCCGCCCCCCTTCGAGGAGTGGGAGGCCACCCGCGAGGCGGCCGTGCGTTCGGCCTCCCGTCCGGTGGCCGTGGCGGCCACCGCCCTCACCGACGAGGGCACCCCAGACCAAGGCCCCGACCGCCCCGCGCCCACCCACCCCACGCCCACCTCCACCCACCCCACGCCCACCTCCGTCCACCCCACGCAACTTGTGATGGATCTGGATCAAAACGACACGGATTCGCCACAGGCTGCGGGGGAGGTGGTGGATCCGGGGCTGCAGAAGCGGCCGCGCGACCTCGACCTGCCGCCGTGGCTGAAGGGGCGCTACGGCACCTCGGTGGGACGAGCCGTCCACGGCGTGCTGCAGACCATCGACCTCGCCACCGGGGAGGGGCTCGATGCCGCGGTGGCCGCCCAGTGCCAGGCCGAGGCCGTCCCCGACCGGGCCGACGACGTCCGGCGCCTGGTCCAGGACGCCCTCGGGGCCTCGGTGGTGCAGGAGGCGGCGGCCGCCCCCCACTGGCGGGAGATCTACGCCTGCACCCCGCTGGGCGACCGGCTGCTGGAGGGCTACGTCGACCTCCTCTACCGTGGCGCCGACGGGCTGGTGGTGGTCGACCACAAGACGGCCGCCACCGCCGAGCCCGCCGAGCTCGATCGCCGCGTGCAGGGCTACCGCCTCCAGGGTGCCGCCTACGCGGTGGCGGTGGGGGCCGCCACCGGCGAGCCGGTGACGCGGGTGGTCTTCTTGTTCCTCACCCCCTCCGGTGCGGTGGAGCGGGAGCTGGACGACCTCGCGGCCGCCATGGCCGACGTCGAGCGGCTGGTGCGCGACGGCCAGGAGCTCGTCACCGCCTGATCGTCAGCCGGGGTCGTCGGCCCAGGTGCCGAGCGAACCGGGAGCCACCCGCTGGGGTCCGGGCTCGGCCGCCGGGTGAGCGTCGGCCCCGACATCGAGCAGGGCCAGCACGCTGCTGACGAGCGGCGCCAGCCACGCATCGGGAAGACGAGCGCCGTCACGCTGCACGTCGTCGAGGTGGCGGCGCTCCGCCACCATGGTGGGCGACGGCACCGTGCCCGACCCCGGGCCGTCGAGCAGCGGACCGAACGCAGCGGTGATCTCGGCTCGGGCGCGAGGGCTCTTGGGGGCGCGGTTCACCACCGGGAGCAGACGGGGGCCGGTGACGCCGAGCTCGAGCAGATCGTGGGCGCCCCGCACCAGGCTGTGGAGGCCCTTCATGCCCGGCAGGCCCACCAGCACCACGAGGTCGGCCTGTCGCAGCGCGATCCGAGCCATCGTGTTGCGCTCCTCCACGTCGACCGAGCCGGTGGCCTGCTCCCCCTCCACGTCCGGGTCGACGTCGGCCACCACGCCGCGGAAGCTCCGGCGGAGGCTGTCGAGGGCTGCCGCGAAGGCGCGCGGGCGGACGGTGGTCCAGTCGCGGTGGCGTCGGAGCCCGAGCAGCAGGTTGTACCCACGCGGGCGGACCGGCCACGTGAGCTTGCGCACCTCGTCGATCGACGGGGAGCCGGTGCGGTGGGCCTCCACCAGATCGACCACCCCCGGCACCACATCGCCGGCACCGTGGAGCATCGCCTGGTCGGCATGCAGGGCCAGGTCGGCGAGGCACACGGTCCCTCGGTAGCGGGCATCGGCGGCCAGGCCCTGGGCCAGCCCGGCGGCCACCGTGGAGGCCCCGGTGCCCCCCGCCCCGGTGACCGCCAGCAACCGACCCCGGTACCCCTCGTCCGGCGGTCCGTCTCGCCGCATGGCGGCGGGGTCGCGCCGTGCGATGGGCGTGGCCACCTGCGTGAGCACCTGCATGAGCTCGTCGCGCCCGAACACGGCGGGGAGGACGGCCGACGCCCCGAGGTCACCCCACGCCCGTCGCGTGCGACCGCTGTCCACGACCACCACCGCGCAGCCCGCCTCGCCGGCCGCCTCTACGAGGTCGCGGTCCAGGCCGGGCAGCGCGTCATCGACCAGGAGAGCCGAGTAGCCCCGGCCGGACCGCAGCCGCACCCGGACCTCCTCGGTCGACATGGCCTTCACGAACTCCACCGGGACGGTGGCGCTGGTGGCCCAACGGCTGAGGTCGCGGAACCACGCTGACCGCACCTGGGCTACTCCCAGGACGACAAAGCGATCGGGAGCCATCAGCCGGCTGCCGTGGTGGTGGACGAGCTCGCGGGCGGGGCCTCCCCGTCGGTGTGCTCGAGCGGACGCCCATCGCCGTCGGCGGCGAGGGTGGAGCGAACCACGGTGACCTCCCCGGTTCGCAGGGCGTGGACGAGGGCCGCCACGTCGTCGCCGGAGGCGACGGCGACCACCAGCGTCACCTCGCGATCGCTGGTGAGGGACCCGTCGTCCTCCGCGCCGATCTGCACCACCTCGGCGCCCCGAACGACCGTGCGCGTCTGGGCGTCGTAGGTGACGAAGACGTCGACCCGCTCGCCCTGCTTGAGGCGGCCCACGGCGATCTGGTCGCGGGGCAGGGCCACGGCCACCTCGTGGGCCGCGCCCCCACCCGATCGTCGGTGACCGAGCCCACCTGCACCAGCTCACCCTCGGCGACGGGGCCCAGCACCACGTGGCCGACGAGCTCCTCGGTGGCACCGAAGACCCGCTCGTGGGTGGGCACGGGCAGGTCCACCTCGATCAGCCGCAGGTCGTCGGCGTCCAGCACCTCACCCACCCGGAGGTCGCGGCTGGCCACCACGGCCGGGTCGGTGGGTCGCCGGCTGGCCTGCTCCCACGCCACGAACACCCCGACGGCCGCCACCGCCATCAGCACCCCGCCGAGCACCGCCCTCCCGCCCGGAAGGCTTCGCTGTCGGTCGATCTCCATCGTGCCCCCAGCACCGGTCTGAAGCACCATGAGACTACATGACAGTTCGCGCTAATCTCTCGGCATGGGATCGAGCGCTGACATCGAATGGCTCTCCACCCAGGAGGCCGCCCGGCGCCTCGGGATCACCACGCGGACGCTCTACCGGTTCGTCGACCAAGGTGACCTGCCCGCCTACCGCATGGGCCGGGTGATCCGGGTCAAGGCAACCGACGTCGACACCTTCATCGAGGCCTCCCGCATCGAGCCGGGCACCCTCGAGCACCTCTACCCCGACACGTCCCCCAAGCGCTGACTCGAGCCTCACGCGAGGGTCACCTCGGTGATGGCCGCGAGCGGCACGTAGGCGACGCCCCGGAAGGGGCCGTCCCCTTGCAGGACCATCACGTCGCGGCCGACAGCCTGGGCTTCGCCCGCCACCGCGTCGGACCCGTCCCCGCTGACGACCAGGAGGCGAGCCCGCTCACCGGCCAGCTCGCTCAGCACGTCGGCGAGCCGGAGGTCGGTGGTGAGAACCCGTTCGCCGAGGGCGACGTCGACCTGTGGAGCAGGGCGGACCACCACCATCGCCGACACGACCAAGAGCACCTCGCTGCCCGACGGTGCCCGGAGGGCCACGAAGTCGCGGCCCAGTGCCTGCACCGTGCCGTGGTGGCGCCGACCGCCGGCCACGCTGATGGCCACCGGCGCTCCGCGCTCGGCCAGGTCCAGCAGGATCCCCACGACCGTGGCGCCTTCCTGAGCGGCGCGATGCAGCCACCGCTCCCGGCTGCGCGCCGCCGCCGAACCCTCCGTTCGGGCGTCCGAGAGCCACTGGTGCAGGCGAGCGGTGAGGCTGCCCTGGTCGCCGGTGACGATCCCATCGCCGATGGCGTCGTCCACCCTCGGATCGTACGACGCGACGGAAGATCTCGGGCTTGGGTTCTCCCGGCGGCTCTGCGAGGTGCGGGCAGTACCCTGTCGGCGTCGTGTCGAGCACCCAGGTCAAGATCTCCGTCCCCAGCAACCACCTGATGCCGTTGCTCCTGGGTGAGCGAGACGAGGTCCTCCGCGCCGTCGAGGCGTCCTTCCCGTCGGTGACCATCCACGTGCGGGGCAACGAGATCGCTCTCGATGGCGACGCCGACGTGGAACGGGTGGCCCGACTCCTCGAGGACCTGGTGGTCCTGGTCGAGCAGGGGCACCGCCTCGACGCCGGCACGGTCCGGCGCAGCGTCGAGATGGTGCGGGCCGACGAACGCCCGGCCGAGGTGCTCAGCACCGAGGTGCTGCGGCCCCCGCGAGGACGTCCCGTGCGCCCCAAGTCGAGCGGCCAGAAGCGCTACGTCGATGCGATCCGCGGCAACGTGGTCACCTTCGGGGTCGGGCCGGCGGGGACCGGCAAGAGCTGGCTGGCGGTGGCCATGGCCGTCCAGGCCCTCCAGGCCAAGGAGGTCGACCGGATCATCCTCACCCGACCGGCGGTGGAGGCGGGCGAGCGCCTCGGGTTCCTCCCCGGCGACCTGATGGCCAAGGTCGACCCCTACCTGCGCCCGCTGTGGGACGCCCTGCACGACATGGTGGGCACGGAGAACGCCGGGAAGCTGCTGGAGCGCGGCGCCGTGGAGGTGGCCCCGCTGGCCTTCATGCGAGGTCGCACGCTCAACTCGAGCTTCATCATCCTCGACGAGGCCCAGAACACCACGCCCGAGCAGATGAAGATGTTCCTCACCCGGATCGGGTTCGGGTCCAAGGCCGTCGTCACCGGCGACACCACCCAGGTCGACGTGGGCGGCGGTCGCAGCGGCCTGGCGGGACTCGAGCGGATCCTCGGCGACATCGACGGGCTGGGTTGGATCCACCTCACCAGCAGCGATGTCGTGCGTCACCGGATCGTGCAGGACATCGTCAACGCCTACGAGCGCGCGCAGCCGCGTCCCCAAGCTGATGCCCGTCGAACCCCCGGAGGGACCCGACAAGCCCGACCCCGCCGACCTGCCGGCGGGGATCGAACCCGACGACCTCCCACCGCTGCCGATGATGAACCGCCGACGACGGCCACCGTCGGAAGGCGAGGTCGACGTGTTCGGGGTGGACGAGCAGGCGGCCGAGCCCGTCGAGCTGGCGCGCTGGGTCGATCTGGCCACCCAGGTCCTCCACGACTCTGGGGTGCGGGGCGAGGCCGAGCTGTCCCTGCTGTTCGTGGACGAGGAGGTGATGGCCGAGCTGAACCAGCGTCACATGGGGGCCACCGGCCCCACCGACGTCCTGGCCTTCCCCATCGACGACCCCATCGACAGCGGTCGCTGGCCCGACTCGGGCAGCACCGGTCCGGACCGCGACCCGCCGGAGGTCAACGAGCTCCCGCTGCTGCTCGGCGACGTGGTGGTGTGCCCGGCGGTGGCGGCCCGCCAGGCCCCCGAGCACGCCGGCAGCTACGACGACGAGATGGCGCTGCTGGTGGTCCACGGCGTGCTCCACGTCCTCGGGATGGACCACGCCGACCCCGAGGAGACGGCTGCCATGCAGGCACGCGAGCGCGAGCTCCTCGACCGCTACCACCACCGGCGATGATGGGATCGATGCCTCCAAGTACCGCAGTGCTGGCCGCGTCGATGAGCTCCGCCGACTGGTACATCGCCGCGGCGATCGTCGTCCTGTTCCTGCTGTCGATCGTGCTGGCCGTGGCCGAGACCGCCCTCACCCGCGTGTCGAAGCCCAAGGCGCAGGCCCTCGCCGAGACGACCGGTCGACGGGGAGAGATCCTGCTGTCGCTCGTCGAGCACCAGGAGTGGCTCAACCCGACCCTGCTCGTGGTGCTGACCGCCCAGCTGGTGCAGTCGACGCTGCTCGGCGTGCTGGCCAGCCGGCTCTTCGGCGGCTGGGGGGTGGCGGTGGCGCACCTTGGTCAACGTCACGCTGTTCTTCGTGGTCGCCGAGGTGGCCCCCAAGACCTGGGCCATCCAGCACACCGATCGCGCCGCCCTGGCTGCGGCCCGACCGGTCAAGGCGCTGGCCGGGTGGGGCCCGCTGCGGCTGCTGTCGCGCGGCCTCATCGGGCTCACCAACGTGATCCTGCCGGGCAAGGGCCTGAAGCGGGGCCCGTACACCTCGGAGGAGGAGCTGCTGGCGGTGGCCGACCTCGCGGTCGAGGAGGCCGTGATCGAGGCGGAGGAGCGGCAGCTCATCGAGTCGGTCATCGAGTTCGGCGACACGGTGGTGCGCGAGGTGATGGTGCCCCGCACCGACATGGTGACGGTCACGGCCGACTTCCGGGTGGCCGACGCCATGGAGGTCGTCATCCTCAACGGCTACAGCCGCATCCCGGCCTGCGGGGAGGGCATCGACGACATCGTCGGCATCGTCTACGCCAAGGACCTCATGCGGGCCGAGCGCGACGGCCACGGAGCGACGAGCCGGTCGGCGAGCTGGCCCGGCCGGCCGCCTTCGTGCCCGAGACCAAGCGGCGTGGCCGAGCTGCTGCGGGAGATGCAGACCGAGCAGTTCCACATGGCCATCGTGGTCGACGAGTACGGCGGCACCGCCGGCCTGGTCACCCTCGAGGACATCATCGAGGAGCTGGTCGGCGAGATCGTCGACGAGTTCGACGTCGAGGACCCGATGATCGAGCCGCTGCCCGGCGGCGACGTCCGGGTGAACGCCCGCATGGCGGTCGACGAGGTCAACGACCTGCTCCGCGGCCGACCTGCCCGAGGGCGACTGGGACACCATCGGCGGCCTGCTCCTGTCGGCAGCTCGGGCACGTGCCCGCCGAGGGCGAGGCGCGTCGAGGTCGACGGCTGGCAGCTGACCGCCCAGCGGGTCGTAGGGTCGCCGCATCGGGCGGGTGCGCATCCACCGGCTGCACGCCGTTCGACCCGCCGCGCCGACGACGCCGACGACCGGGCGGCCGACTGATGCGCTCCGGCTTCGTGACGCTCGTGGGCCGCCCCAACGTGGGCAAGTCCACCCTGCTCAACCGGATCCTCGGCACCAAGGTGGCCATCACCTCCGACAAGCCCCAGACCACCCGCACCCGGATCATGCGGGGTGCTCGAACCGCCCGACGCCCAGGTCGTGTTCGTCGACACCCCGGGCATCCACAAGCCGCGCACCGCGCTGGGCACCCGGCTCAACGCCACCGCCCAGAGGCACCATCGGCGACGTCGACGTGGTGTGCTTCGTGGTCGACGCCACGCAGCCCCTCGGCCGGGGCGACCAGTGGGTCGCCGAGCTGGTGCCCGACGCGACGCAGTGTGCGTCGTCAACAAGATCGACGCTGCCGTCCGAAGCGCGGTGCTGGCCCAGCAGCTGGCGGGCCGCCGGCGAGCTCGGCGCTCGAGCGAGTACTTCCCGGTGTCGGCCCAGACCGGCGACGGGGTCGACGCGCTCGTCGACCACCTCGTCGCCCGGCTGCCCGAGGGCCCGCAGTACTTCCCCGAGGACATGGTCACCGACGTGCCCGAGGCGTTCTGGGTGGCCGAGCTGGTGCGCGAGCAGCTGCTGCGCCGCACCCACGACGAGCTGCCCCACTCGATCGCCACCCGGGTCACCGAGTGGGACTGGCCCCGCATCCGCTGCGAGATCCTCGTCGAGCGCGAGTCGCCAGAAGGGCATCGTGATCGGCAAGCAAGGGCCAGGTGCTCAAGGAGGTCGGCACGCCGGTGCGGGAGCAGCTGCCCGAGGGCACCTACCTCGAGCTGCTGGTGAAGGTCGACAAGGACTGGCAGCGCCGCCCCAAGGCCATGGAGCGCTTCGGGTACTGACGCTGCTCAGGGGAGCGTCTGGTGCATCACCACGCGGCGGGTGGGGTCGAGGCCATGGGCAGCCTCCTCCGCCACCAGCGCACGGAGGCCCGGGGTCCAGGCGCCCTCGGGCACCACCTGGAAGCCGCGCTTGGCGTAGAGCGGGGCGTTGAAGGCCACGTCGGTGAAGGTGGTCAGGGTGACCTCGGCGTCCCCGCGCCGCGGGCCCAGTCGACCACGGCAGCCAGGAGCGCTGTGCCGACTCCTCGCCGCCCGTGGTCGGGGTGGACCGAGAGCTGCTCGAGGTGGGCGTGCCCGTCCACCAGCTCGACCCAGGCGTACCCGAGGGGGTGGTCGGCATCGTCGACTGCCACCAGGAGGGCCTCGGCGTCGGCCAGCTCCGGCAGGGCCGGGGGTGGGTGGTTCGCGATCTCCGGCATCCCGGCCGCTCGGAAGAGCGCGCCGGCCGCCACCTCGATGTCTTGCAGGACGGGCAGGTCGGCCTCGGTGGCGGTGCGGATGCGTGACGGCACCGGCCCAGCCTCGCGGTCAGCCCAAGGCCTGCGCGATGCCGTGGAGGGCGAAGCCCGCCAGGCCTCCCACCACCGTGCCGTTGATGCGGATGAACTGGAGGTCGGGCCCGAGCAGCAGCTCGAGGCGGTCGGAGGTCTCGGCGCCGTCCCAGCGGGCGATGGTGGTCGACACCAGGTCGGTGATCTCCCCGCCGAAGTGGTCCACCACGTAGCGGGCGGCGGTCTCGGCGGCGTCGTCCACCTTGGCGGCCAACGCCGGCTCGTCTGGAGGCGCTCACCACGCCGAGGTGATCGCCGCCGCCAGCTGGCGGTGGAGCTCGGACGCCGGGTCGCCGGCCTGGGCGCGCAGCTGCGCCTTGGCGTCGGCCCACACCGATGCCACCCAGGCGCGCAGCTCCGGTCGCTCGAGCAGGTCGCGGGTGAGCTGCTCGCCCCGGGCCCGGAGGTGCGGCGACGTCTGGAGCTCGTCGACGAACCGCAGGATGCGCTCGTCGAGCTGCCGGCGCAGGCCGTGGCCCCGGTCGTGGGCCATGTCGTCGAGCACCGGCGCACGCCGTCGAGCAGCCGCTCGAAGATCCGGTCCTCCACGGCACCCGGCAGCCACCACGGGGCCTGGTCGCGGAACCGGGCCTGCAGGTCGACGCGGTGCTCGTCGAGGTAGCGGTCGAGCCCCTTCAGCGCGGCGTCGACCACCTCCTGGTGGCGCCCCTCCTCGGTGAGGGCGCCGAGGGCTCGACCGGCCATCGGCACGATCGACGCCGACTCGAGGCGATCCCGCACCAGCCGCTCGATCACGTCGTGGACGGCCTCGTCCTCGACCAGGTCGATCACCTCGACCGCCCCGCCGAGCGAGGTGGCCGGCCAGCTTCTCGGCGTTGGCGGGGTCGGCCAACCAGGCCGCCAGACGCTCCCCGACGTGGGCGTTCCGCACGCGCTCGGCCACCGCGTCAGGGGTGAGGAAGCTGGACTGGATGAACTCGCCGAGCGTCTCGCCGAACTGCTCCTTGCGCTCGGTGATGATGGCGGTGTGGGGGATCGGCACCCCCAGCGGATGACGGAAGAGGGCCACGACCGCGAACCAGTCGGCGAGACCCCCGACCATCGATGCCTCAGCCGTGGCCTGGAGATAGCCCATGGCCGAGCCGTCGTCCGCTCCGGCCACCACCGTCGCGAGGAAGACCCCGGTCACCGCGACGAGCAGCAGCGTGGCGCGGCGACGGGTGACGACGAGCTGGCGACGCTTGCGCTCAGCGCTCGGTGAGAGCGGAAGCGGGCCGGCGCTCTCGGGGGGAGCAGTGGGGGCGGGCATGGCAGCAGGTCTACCCCGCCTCGGCCCCGGTGCACTCGGCCCGGCGGCGCGGGCTGGGCCGTGCAACGATGCCGGGGACAGCGCGGCGCCGCCGCCAGGGGGAGATCTCGATGACCAAGTTCGTGTTCGTGTTCCACGGCGGGACGATGGCCGAGACCGAGGCCGAGCAGGAAGAGGTGATGGCCGCGTGGGGGGCGTGGTTCGGGCAGATGGGCGAGGCCGTCATCGAGCCGGGCAACCCCTTCGCCCAGAACCGCACGGTGGGCTCGGGTGGCACGTCGAACGGCGGAGGCGACAACCCCGCCACGGGCTACACGGTCGTGCAGGCCGATTCCATCGATGCGGCGGCGGACCTGGCCAAGGGCTGTCCGATCCTCGACGGGGGCGGCACGGTGGAGGTGTGCGAGGCCATCGACATGTGATCCCTCAGCCGGACCCGTCGCGGATGGCCTCCAGCACCCGACGGGTCTCGGCGGGATCCTTGGTTCGCCGCATCGGTGGCAGGGCGCTCACCATGTCCCAGCGGTAGCCCGCCTTGGCCAGTCGGGGGTCGAGGACGGCCACCACCCCACGGTCGGTGGCCGTGCGGATCAGCCGGCCGGCGCCCTGGGCCAGCAGCGTGGCGGCCCGGGGCAGGTCGATGAGCCCAAAGGCCTCGCGGCCGGCCCGCTCCCGGCGGGCCTGCAGCAGCGGCTCGTCGGGCCGCGGGAACGGGATGCGGTCGATGGTGACGAGGCTCAGCGACGCCCCGGGCACGTCGACGCCCTGCCAGAACCCCATGGTGGCGAACAGGCAGGTGGCCTCGTCGGCCGCGAAGGCCTCCAGCAGACGCGGCCTTCGGCAGCTCGCCGCTGGGTGAGGATCGCGCAGATCGGGGAGGCGGAGCTGGAGGGCAGCGGCGGCCTCGTCGAGCACCCGGAAGCTGGTGAAGAGGGCCAGGGTGCGACCGCCGGCCGCCTCGATGAGATCGCCCAGCTCGTCGGTGAGGGCACCCACGTAGCCAGGGCTGCGGGGGTCGGGCAGGTGGGCGGCGCAGTAGAGGAGCGCGTGGGCCTGGTAGTCGAAGGGGCTGCCGACGTCGAGCTCGGTGATCTGCACGCTGTCGACGCCGAGCCGGGCGGGAAGGCGAGCCGGCAGGGTGGCGCTGGTGAGGACTGCGGTGCGCCGCCCCCACAGCCCGTCGCGCAGGACGGGGGCCACGTCGAGGGGCGCCACCCGGAGGGTCGGGTTGGCGTCCGTGCCCTCCACCCACACCACCTGGTCCGGGGTGACCCGTTCGGCCAGACCGATGTCGTCGAGGAGCGCCGAGGCGCTCTGCACCAACCGGGTGGCGCGGCTGCGGGTCTCCTCGGGAGCGTCGGCCGGCACGTTGCGCGCCGCCGCCAGCACCGCCTCCACCCGCCCGCGGGCGACGGTGAGGGCGCCGGCCAGGTCGTCGGGGAGCCCGGCCTTCAGACGCTGGTCCCGGTGGGTGCGCAGGGCATCGATCACGAGGCGCCCGGCGTCGTCCACGCCGGCGGGGAGGTTGTCGTCGGCGATCACGCCGCGGGTGCGGCGAGCCAGGTCGACGAAGCGGAAGCCGGTGAGCTCCACCCCGCTGGTGGCCGACACGATGTCCTCGAGCTGGTGGGCCTCGTCGATGATCGCCAGGTCGTGCTCGGGGAGGATCATGCCGTCGGCCGCCAGGTCGAAGCCGTAGAGGTGGAGGTTGGCCACGACCACGTCGGCTTGCCCCGCCTTCTGCCGGGCCGCCTCGGCGAAGCACTCGCCCCCGCTCGGACACCGGCTGGCGCCCGGGCACTCCCGGGCGCGAGACGCTGACCGCCGCCCAGGCCAGATCGGACGGCTCAGCCGGGAGCTCGGCCCGATCGCCGGTGGCGCTGGTGGCCGCCCATCGTGTGAGCGCCACGATGTCGTCGGCCGGGACCCGCGTCGGCCACGCCGTCGAGGGCCAGCTGCTCAGCGCCCTGACCGGCCGCCGCCCCGAGCTCCGTGAGGCGCTGCATGCAGATGTAGTTGGACCGGCCCTTCAGCACTGCCCAGGCGAAGGGGTGGTCCAGATGGGCGGTCAGGAAGGGCAGGTCCTTGCCTGCCAGCTGGTCCTGCAGGGCCTTGGTGGCGGTGGCCACCACGGTGGTCCGGCCCGACAGGATGGCGGGCACCAGGTAGGCGAGCGTCTTGCCCGTGCCGGTGCCGGCCTGCACGGCGACGTGCTTGCGTTCGGCGATCCCGCGACGCACGGCCTCGGCCATCTCCCGCTGGCCCTCCCGCACCTCGCCGCCGCCGGGCAGCTCCGCCACCACCCGGTCGAGGGCAGCGGACACGTCGTTGGGCATCAGACCGACGCTACCGGTGGGGTCAGGCACCCGGGGATGCCGCGTCGCTGGCCTCGGCAGCCTTGGCCGACGGGTAGCCGGCCGCCACGAGCATCCAGCGCAAGGTGACGCCGATGGCGGCGGCGAACACGACGGTGCCCACGCCCACCTGGCCACCCATGGCCCACCCGAGGGCTACGCAGCTGAGCTCGATGCCGGTGCGGACCGGGGCGAGGGGGTAGCCCTTGTCGTGGATGGCCAGCATCACGATCTCGGCCGGACCGGCACCGATCTCGGCCACCACCACCGCGGTGATCCCCAGGGCGAGCACCACGAACCCCACCCCGAAGAGGGCTAGGCGGGGGATCATCGCCTCCTGTGACGGCACGCGATCGATCACCAGCGCGAGGGTGGGCCCCACGAGCAGGACGGCCAGCAGCGTCCCCGGACCCGGGGGCCGACCCAGGAGCCAGCCCAGGACCACGAAGGCCAGCGGCAGCACCATGGCAGCCAGGCCGAGCGGCATCCCCGTCCGCTCGGCCAGGCCGGTGGTGAGGACGTCGTAGGGCGCCACGCCGACCTCGCCCCGGATGGTGAGCGCCACGCCCCCCGCCACCAGGACCAAGCCCGCCAGCAGGGTGGCCAGACGGCGCGCCACCGGGGTCTGGGGGGTGGCGGCGATCGGCATGGCCGGTCGACGCTATCGGGCGATGCTCAGAGAGCGTCGAGGACCAGCTTCCAGCTGGCCAGGCCGTGTCGGCACCAGCCGTCGGGGGCCACCACGCAGTCGTCGGGGGCGCGGCACATCCCCTCAGCCAGCCAGTCGGCCAGCGTGTCCTCGTCGGGCGGCGCCCAACCGCTGTTGTCTTCGAACCAGGCGTGAGTGTTGGCGACGGCTGTGGGCCCATCACGCGGGTCGCTCGTCACCTGATCGACGCTAGGGCGCCGGCAGGCGCAGCACCTGGGCGGGGTAGAGCAGGTCGGGGTTGGCGGGGTCGACGAGCCGGTCCCGGTTGTCGGCGACGAGCCGCTGCCAGTACGGGTGCACCTCGGCCGGCGTCGGCGGCCCCCCACCGGCGTCGGTGAGCACCTCCACGGCCAGGGACCAGAAGGACTCCCCGGGCGCCACGACCACCTCCTCCTTCGCTGGCGGGGCGACGCCTTCTGGCACCGGCCGGGGCTCGGCAACGGTCGTCGTCGTGGACGGCTCGTTCGCTGCCTCGACCACCTCCATGACCGCGAGCCCGGGCGGGTCGCCGCTTGGCCCGACGGGCACGGAGAGGCCCGCCACCACCGACAAGCTGGTGGCACTGCCGGCGACGCGCCGGAGCAGGGCCGGGCTGAGCGCGTCGGCCATCGCCCGGACGGCGGGGCGCAGCGTGCACGACGCCACCACCTGGAGGATGGCCGAGGCGGCGAGCCACGCCACGCCACCCATGGCGAGGATCCGGAGGCCAGCCAGCACGGCAGGAGCAGGGGGTGTGTCCCGGTACCACTCCTCCGCGGCGGTCCACGAGGCGATGGGCGGGGCGGGGAGCCACGCTCCGGCTCGCTGCAGTCCCGCCAGCGACACCAGCAAGACGGTGATGGCTCCCACGAGGACGCTCAGCCGACGGGCTCTCACGGCGTCGGCCCCAGAACCGGGACGCGGGTGCCCTGAGCCGTCACCACCTCGAGACTGGGGCAGCCTGCAGCAGGGAGTCGGCTCACCAGGTCGCTGGCACCGACCACGGTGACCACGGGCGGAACAGCCGCCCGCCCTCGCGTGATCCAGCCACGGAACACGAAGACCTCCCCGGTGCTCGGGCGCAGCAGCGCCGGCTCGGGGTCGCCGTCACACCGCCAGTCGCCGACCAGCACCCGATCGCCGGCTTGGCCCACGCGGTACCGACGTCCACCTGCCTCCACCTCCAAGTCGGGCAGCGCCGTCGAACGGCTCACGCTGCCCTGGTCTTCCGCAGCTGTCGTCGACGCAACGGCGCCGCCTCGCACCGCCGACTCCGCGCCCCGACCACCGCGGATGGCGCCCGCCAACACGAGAAGGAGCACGCCGCCGCCCAGCAGCGCCACCGGCCACCACCGCCGCCCCTGGCCCTCCGGTGCGATGGTGGCGCGCAGGTCCTCCAGAGGATCGAGGGTCGCGACCGATGGGCTGGCAGCACCGTGCTCGGTGGCCGGCACCGCGGCCGCGAGCAGCGCGGCCAGACGGCGAGCGGACGGGCGCCCCTCGACGGCGTCGGCGGTGGCCTGGTCGGCGATCGACAAGAGGGCCCGACGCTCCCACCCCAAGCGGGGCGACCGACGCCCCCACCACCGCTCGGGGATGGGCTCGGGATGCTCTTCAGCGCCCATCAGGCTCGTGAGGATTCGGCCGAGAGCCGCCACGTCGTCCTCCGGGCGGGCGTGCCGGTCGCCCGGGCCGAAGCCGCACAGGATGCCCCGGCCGACCTCCCCCACCAGGACGTGGGCGGGGTCGATGCGGCCGTGCACGACGCCCAGGTCGTGGAGGTCGGCCACCGTGGTGGCTAGTGCCGTCACCAGAGCTCCCGCGTGCTCGGTGTCGAGCGATGCCGCCGCGAGGGGGCGGCCACCGTGCGCCATGCGCAGCTCCCACCCGTCACCGGCCGGTGCACTCCGCAGGAGCTGGACCACGCCGGGGTGCGCACCGCGGCGCAGCCGCTCGCCCTCCCGTCGAAGGCGTTCGGCATCGCCCGAGGTGGCCTGCTTCACCACCACAGCTCCATCCGTCGAGGCATCGACTCGCGTGGTTACTGCCACCTCTGGAACATACTGAAACAACACGAAAGATGTCTAGGGTACTTCTGCGACAGCCGAGGCGGCCGCCGTCACCGTTGTGCCGTCGGCCGCGCCGGGGATGGCCCGGGCGAACACGTAGTCGACGGCGAGCACCACCCGTACCTCCACTGCAGCGTCACCCACCACGGTGATGTCGACGTCGACCAGCTCGGGAGCGAGATGGCTCGCCAGAGCCGCTTCTCGCCCGAGCCGGGTCGCCTCCTTCGGGTCGAGTCGATAGGTACCGCTGGCCCGAAAGGCTGGCTCGTCCAGGGCCGCAGTCGCGATGTCGTTGGCGACGTCCACGGCCAGCGAGCTGGCCTGTCGCTGCCGCAGGAACACGAGCGAGAGGTCGAAGGCGATGGCCCCCAGGAGCAGCACAACCAGCACACCGGCGGGCATGAGCATGAGCACGCTCCCCCGCTCGCGCCGCCGTGCGGTCACGGGCAGCCCTCCGCTGTCCCGGTGAGTCCGGCTCGGAAGGGGTCGACGAGCTCGCTGTGACGTGAACGGACCCGGAACGGGGCCGATCCGTAGCCGCCGATGAACGGGATGGACAGGGCGGGCACCGTGTACTCGACCTCGATGGTGACCCGGCTGCAGCGGTTCAGGGAGACGGGACCGACAGAGCGCACCAGGGCCCGGGCCGGGTCGCGCCCGTGGGCCTCGATGGCAGCGTCCGCCGCTCGCTGTGCATCCCGCTCAGCGGCCACCGGGTCGTCCGCCTCCACGAAGGTTCGCACGGCCTGCCGGGCGGCGGCGTCGGTGGCGAACTTGGCGTCGACGACGGCCCAGGCGTTGGCGATCAGCAGGGAGCCGACCACGAAGATCAGCAGCCCGAACGGGATGGCTTCGATGCCCCCCACCTGCCCTCGATCGCCACGACACCGGGCGATCATGCGTCCACCTCCTCTCGGCGGACTCGCACCGTTCTCCGGACCTCGTCAAGGCCGATCGCGCCACCGATGGACCGTGGGATGAAGCGAGGCGGCACCGCGACCACCTCGAGCACCACGGTGTCGGGGCCTCCATCACCGTCCGTGTCATCCAGGCCCCAGCGGAACGAGGCCGTCCGGCCTACCTCACCCAAGCCGGCGCGAGCCTCGCGCTCAATGATCTCCACCGGCGGCGCGTCGCGCGCTGGCGGCCCGAGCAGCGGCGTCGTTGGCGACCGCTGTGATCGTGGACGCCGCGTAGAGCCCAAAGAGGAGCTGCACGGCGAAGAGCAGGAACACGAGGAACACCACGACTCCCGCCGCGGTGCTCAGCAGGCCCGCCCCCCGCTCAGCGAGCCGGAACGACGCCACGGTCACTCGCCGATCTCGGTCACCTTGTCCCTGGTGTTGTCCTCCGTGTCCTCCCAGATGGTCTTGAACCCCACCCACATCAGCGCGCCGATCCCCGCCATGATGAGCACGGCGATGGCGGCGGAGATCACGCCCTCCCCCCTGTCGCCGCTCGCCCGTTCGGGGGCGACGGTCCACCAAACGACGAAGCGTCGGTACTGCCCGGTCAGCGTGGCGGTCATGATGCTCCTTCCTCGCCGGGGGCCGGCGACGATCACGTGCTGGAGAACAGGCGCAGGGCCTCGATGAACGGGACGGCGAGCAGCACCGCTCCAGGGACGAGGGTGGCGACCGTCACCGGCACCCAGACCTGCTGCGCCCGCCGCTCGATCTGTTCGATCAGCTCTCGTTGGACCTCGCGTCGGATGGCTCGCGCCTCGTCGCTGACGAGGCGGCCGAGGTCCCCGGCCTGCGAGTTCAGCGCCAGGACGGCCACCAGGCGGTCGAGAGCATCGACTCCCGCCAGCTCGGCCCACTCGCCGAAGGGCCGCCACCTCGCTGAGACCCTGGCGGATGCGACCGCACACCACGCGCAGGTCGCGCGCACAGTTCCCGTTCCCGCGCGCGGCCAGGCGGCTCAGGGCCGACCCCAGGGAGAACCCCGCCCCGAGCAGCATCCCCAGCTGCTCGCTCAGCACCGGCAGCTCGAGGAAGGTACGTCGCTGCCAGCGCTCCGACCGCCGGGCGAGGTCCTGTTCCACCAGCAGGAAGGCAAGCAGGGGCGACCCGACCACCAGGAGGAGCGCGATGGCCAACGGCGGCCGGGCGGCGGCGGTCGTCAGCGCCCCGGCAGCCAGGCCCGAGGCCGCCCAGCCGACCTGTCGAACCCTGAACGCTGTGGCATCGACCCCGGCGTGGACCCGTCGCAGGCGGGTCTCGGTGTCCTCGCTCACTCCGAGCACGGCCGCCAGCCACTCGCCCAACGAGCGCGCTAGCGGTCCGACCACCTGCCGGAACGACGACGCTGACAGGATGGACCCACCGCTCCCCCGGCGATGACCACCCGCCCGGTTGTAGGGCAGCAGCCGGTCCACAAGAGGCGTTCGGCTGAACCAGCGCACCTCGGACAGCACCAGCGTGGCGCCCACGGCCAGCAGCGCCGCCGACGGGACGAGGAGCCTAGGCATCGAACACCCGCTGCTCCTCGGGGAGCGTCATGATCCGCCCCGCCCACACCCAGCACCCCACCACCAGGCCGATGGCCACCACCACCAGGAGCTGGCCGGTGGGGGTCTGGTAGGCCGATCGCCCCGTCCCCACGGACATGCCGGCCAGGGCCATCCCCGCGGGCACGATGAGGACGAACCGCCTCGCGAAGCGGGCCCCGGCCTGCTTGGCCCGAGCGTCCTTGCGACCCTGGGCGTCCTGCACGCGATCGTCGATCAGGGCGGCCAGCCGTCGATCCAGGTCCGCACCACCCACCTCGTGGGCAACGAGCAACGTCTCGCACACGGCATCCGCCGTCGGATCGGCCAGTCGGGCCTTCAGCACCTGGAGGGTTCGAGGGAAGTCGGTGGAAAGCAGCCACTCGCGGTGGGCGGCCGAGAAGGCCGGGCGAAGCTCCTCAGGCGCCCGTCGACCGACCTCGAACAGGGCCTGCGGGATGCTGCGCCCGAGGGAGGCAGTTCGCAGCCGGAGCTCCTCGAGGAGGCGGGGCCAGGCATCCATCGCCGCGGCCCGTCGAGCGGTGCGGCGGACGCGATGGGACGCCAGGGGGAACGTGGCTGCGAACGCCGCTGTGGCCAGAGCCGGGAGGAGTCCTCCGAACACGGCGTAGGCCGCCAGCCCGCCGATGGTGGCGAGGGCGCCCACCACGCTGATCAGCTGACGAACGGGTACCTCCCCCAGCCCACCCTGGACCAGCCAGTCCCGGCGCCTGCGCGCCGACGGCGGTGGACCGGCCAGCCGTTGGACCTTGCACGCCGCGCCACCCCAGGACGGCGCCCGTGTAGAGCAGGTGCGCACCGGCACCGGCCAGGAGGGCCAGGACCAGGCCAGTCATCCGGCGGCCTGGATCGTCGCGTCCAACGGCGGTCGGTCGACGAGCTCCTGCATCGAGCACCCGAGCTCGGCCAGGCTTCGGCCGAGCCGCACAGGGAGATGACCCGCCCACTGCAGCGGGGCGTCGATGGCGGTTCGACTGAACAGCTGCGTGACGGTGAACTGTGCGGCGTCCGGTCCAGCGGCCAGATCCTCCACAGCCACGATCTCGGTCACGATGGGCCCGCTTGTGGATCGCGCGCAGTGCACGACCACGTCGATGCTCTCGCTCACGAGCGTGTTGAGCGCCGCCAGCGGGATGTGGGTGGCCGCATCGGAGAGCTGGCAGATGAAACGCAGGCGCGTGAGGGCCTGGCGAGCGGAGCCGGCGTGGATCGTGGTGAAGCCCTTCACTCCCGATGACAGGGTGAGCAGCAAGGGCAGTGCCTCCCGATCGCGCACCTCACCGACGATGGCAACGTCGGGAGCCATGCGGAGGAACCCGGCTACCAGCTTGCGGAGATCCACGGCCGGGCGATCGGGGCGGGCCGCCCGGGTTTGCATGCTGGCTACGTTCGGGACGGGCACGTCCGCCTCGAACACCTCCTCTGCCACCACCACGCGAAGCGAGGGATCGACCTCCGCCGCACAGCAGGACAGCAACGTCGTCTTCCCCGAGCCTGGCGCTCCCGCGAACACGATGGTCTGACGGGCCCGGACGCACGTGGCGAGGAACCGCGGCCGCGGCTCCCGAGAGCATGCTCGCGCTCCACCAGCTGGTCGAGCCGCGTGTACGCGACTCCGGTGAAGCGCCGGATGTTCACCATCACGTGGCCGCCGCGGCTGAGGTCCCCGTGCACGATGTGGACGCGGGCGCCGTCGTCGAGCTGCGCATCCTGCAGGCCCTCGGCCGGGTCCAGCTTGCGATGCGACGCCGAGGCCTCGTCGAGGATCTTCGTCAGCGTTCGCAGCACGTGGTCGTCGTCGTGGAAGACCTCGTCGTGATAGCCCGACGTGCCCCGATGGCGCTTCACGAAGATGGCGTCCGGGGCGTTCACCATGATCTCCCAGACATCGTCGTCGGCCAGAAGTGGCTCCAGGGGCCCGAAGCCGGCCAGGTTGCGGTAGGCCCGCTCGGCGACGAGCGCCGGCTCGCTCAGGTCGTAGGGCCGCATCCCCCGGCGGTGGTCCAACGACCAGCGGGCCACCTCGTCGGCGATGAGCCCCCGGAGCTTCTCCCGGCCGTCGCCGGACATGTCGAGCGCGAGGTCCTTGGCGCGCTCCTGCACGGCTCGCTCGATCGCCTCCAACGGGTCGAGATCCAGCTCGTCGCGGTCAGCCATCGCCCCCGAGCGCGGTGCCTGATCGATCGAAGCACGCCGGGTGCCGCCAGACAAGGGGCCGATCGGCGACGCTCGTCACGTCGTCGCGGGCGGGCTACTCCTCGCGGAGCGATAGCGGGGTGGGTAGCGGCGGCGCGGCGGCCGGGGACGGCGGCCACGGCCTGCGCCACGACCATGGCGGCCGGCGCGATGAGGGCGGCCCAGACCCAGGGGGTCTCGGCGGGGGCAGCGGCGTGGAGCCCGTCGGCGAACCACTGCCACACCAGCCGTCCGGCCACGATCCCCGCCGGCACCCCGATCGCCAGGGCCACGCCCACCACCAGCGCCAGCACGGCTGCCATCGCGGTGGGCACCGACCGGACCCGGTCGAGATCCCGCACCTTGGTGGGCGGCTGCTCGCTCCGGATGCCCATGTGGGCGCCCTCGTTGAGCACTTCCTGCTCGAGGGCCGCAGGCACCTCATCGAGGGCGGACCCGTCCCCGGCCACGTCGATGGTGGCGAAGGCATACACCTGGCCCTCGTGGCTGTAGTCCGGGGGCACGTCGTCGGGGCTGAACGGGTTGAAGCCGATCGGGTCGTCAGTGACCACCAGCGCCCCGACCCCCAGGCCCGTGGTGGAGAAGGAGCCCTGGCCCAGCCGCGGGAACACTCCCTCGCCGACCACCCGGGCCGACGTGGGGCCCTGGCCGCTGTCGACCTCGACGGTGTCGCCCACGGCGACGCCGAGGCGGTCCAGGATGACCCCGCCCAGCACGATCTCGTCAGGACCCCGAGCCGCCCGCCCCTCGGTGAGGGTGACCGTCGCCGACGAAGGTCGGCCCTGAGCCGATAGGTGACGATCCGCCCCACGCCTTCACCTTCTGCCCATCGGGCACCGTCGGCCATCCGGCGAGCACCCTTGTGGCCGGGGGTGGTACCACCCCGGCATCAGAAGAGCGAGGGGTCCACCAGGTCCAGGTACGTCGGTGCCCTCCATGGCCTCCTGGAACTCCTCCATGAGCGCCTTCATCTCGGCGGGGGGCTCGCTGCGCTCGCCTTCGCGGGCGGCAGCCTCACTGGTGAAGTAGACGACCTCCAGGCACTGGTCCGCAGCGGTCCAGACCCTGTAGCCGCCGATGATCTCCGGGCGGTTCTCAGCGTGGGGCTCGAAGGCGGCGTCCAACCGCTCGATCTGACCCCGCTCGACGCCGCTCGACTTCATGATCTGCACGAACCCGGCGGTGTTGGACCCACCTCCCAACCACTCCGAGACGTCGCTCGACTCCGCGAACGTGGGGTCACCGTCGTAGAGCTTCACGGTCTCCTCCCACCAGGCCCCTTGCTCGGGCCGGTCGCTGTTGGCCTTGGCGGCCGCCTCCGAGTCGAACCGGACGATCGTCACGGCTCGGCCGTCGGCCGTCACCCCCGACGTGGAGCCCAAGAAGCCCGTGGCCCCTGGCCGCAGCTCCTTCTCCCAGCCCTTGCCCCGCTCGACCAGTGCCTTCGCGTCGCTGGTCCGGCCTTCGATGATCTGCACGAACATGTCGTTCGCCTCCTGTCCCTCGTTGCCATCGTCGAGCATGCGCCCGCTCCGCCCGATGCGCAATTGGGCGTGGGTCACAATCACCAGCGCTCGAGATCACGGGCTCACGATCCGACCCCAGCAGCCCAGCCCAGCCCAGCACCCCCGCCCAGCCCAGCCCAGCACCCCCAGCCCAGCCTGTGGCGATTCCGTTCCGGAATCGCACGGAATCACCACAAGTTGCGGGGGTTAACGGGGGTTAACGGGGATTGCGGGGGGGGTGTTGCGGGGGGTTGGAGCGCTCGGGGTGGAGCGCGGCCGGTCAGTGGGGGCGGAGGCGGAGGGCCACCTCGTTGGCGAGCAGGCGACCCCGGACAGTGAGGACGAGGCGGTCCGGGTGGGCCGGATGGGTGACCACCAGCCCCTCGGGCAGCCCCGCAGGGTCCAGGGCCTCAGCGGGCACCCCGTGGAGGGTGCGCAGGCTGAGCTGCCACGCCTCGAGGCGACGGTCCTCCTCGTCCAACCGCTCATCGGCCGCCTCCACCGACTGACCGCCGGCGACAGCGTCGATGTAGCGATCGGGGGTGCGCAGGTTCCAGAAGCGGCGGCCGTCGCGGTGCGAGTGCGCCGCGCAGCCGATGCCCTGGTACTCCCCCATCGTCCAGTAGAGGAGGTTGTGGCGGCACTCGTGCCCGGGCCGGCTCCAGTTCGAGATCTCGTACCAGTCGAGCCCGGCCGCCCCGAGCCGCTCGGTGGCGGCCAGGTACTTGTCGGCCTGGTCGTCGTCGTCGGGATGCCGGGCGGGGTCGAGCGCCAGCGGCGTGCCCGCCTCCACGGTGAGGGCGTAGGCCGACACGTGCGGTGGGTCGAGGGCGATGACGTCGTCGAGGGTGCGGCACCAGTCCTCGAGCGTCTCGCCGGCGCCGCCGTAGATGAGGTCGAGGTTGAACGAGTCGAAGCCCACCGACCGCACCGTGGCCACCGCCTGCTCCACGTTCGCCTGGTCGTGAGTGCGACCGAGGGCCGCCAGCACGTGGGCCGAGGTCGACTGCACGCCGAGCGACACCCGGTTGACGCCGCCGGCGCGGTAGGTCGTCGAGCAGCTCGAGGGTGACGTCGTCGGGGTTGCACTCGACGGTCACCTCGGCACCCGGAGCCAGCGGGATCCGGCCGAGCAGGAGCACCAGATCCGCGCGGCGGCACCATGCGATGGCGTGCCGCCCCCCACGAAGACCGAGGTGGCCGGCGGGCATCCCGCCGGCCACCAGCTGGTCAGCGTCGGCACGGCACGCCGCCAGGTAGGCGTCGGTGAGGTGGTGCCGATCGGTCCAGGTGGCGAACCCGCAGTAGTCGCAGCGCGCCGCGCAGAACGGGACGTGGAGGTAGACGCCGAAGGGCTCGGTCACTGCCCCATGGTGCCGGGTGGAGGCCGATCGCGCCCTCGGTGGGTCGGAGAGGGCGGGCTCGGTGGGCGTGCCGACGTACATCACGCCGAGGCCCTCGAGGCGGCCGACCGCGAGGTCGGGGGTGACGTCGAGGATGCAGGCGATGGCCCGCAGGTCGTCGCGCCGGACGGTGAGCACCCGGCCGTTGAAGTCGCTGGCGCTGCACCTGGATCATGCGGAGGTACCGGCGTGAGCATCTCGGCTCGGTGCCGTCGAGCGCTCGATGGCGGTGAGGTCGATCTTGACCTGCGCTCGTCGCCGCGGCGCCCGCCCGTCGGTGAGGTCGATGACCACGTCGCTGTCGCCGGGTCGAGGGCCGAAGTCGGGGCCGTCGTCGCCCGGCAGCAGCTGATCGACGGGCACGTGGTAGAAGCGGGCCAGGCGCTGGAGCCGGGGCACGGAGATGGCCCGCTCGCCACGCTCGTAGGCGCCGAGCACCGACGCCTTGAACTCCTGGTTCGACGCGGCCTCGACGTCCTGGAGCGAGAGCCGCTTCTGCCTGCCGGATGGCCCGCAGCCGGACACCGACCTTCCCGGCGTACGCGCCGACATCGTCGGCTTCGTCGTTCTCGCTCAGTTGCCTGTGTCCTCCCAGGACGCCCCGTTCGGGGGCACGCCCACCACGTCGCCGGGTGCTCATGCGCCACAATCTACGCGCGGGGAGTAGTCGGAGGCAATCACCCTCCGTGACTCTCTTTCGGGAATGTGCCCGAAGTGTCCCGATGCTCCGCTCGGAGCGCTGCCAGAAGCGCACCGAGCGGTCAGCGCGGCCGGTCTCGGCACGCAGCACATGGGGGCCCACGCCACGAAGGGGCGCTCGCCCGCTCGCCGCGCTCCCGCTCGCCGGTGGACCACCCGCCCTCGGGGCCCACCAGCACGAGCCGGTGCGCGGCGCTCGACGGGCCGGCGCCGCGGTCGGCCAGCGCCACCCCCGGCTCGGCGAGCAGGTCGTCGAAGTCTCGCACCGGCTCGACGAGCGGCAACCACGGCCGGTGACACTGCATCGTGGCGCGCCGCGCCACCGCCACGAGGCGGGTCGAGCGCGCTGGTCGCCTTCGTCTCGTCCCACCGCACCACGGAGCGCTCGGCCCGGAACGGGCACGATGCGGTCGATGCCGAGCTCGGTGAGCTTCTGCACCACCAGCTCCGGCCGGCCGCCCTTCACCAGCGCGAACCCGACCGCCACCGGCGACGGCGCCGGGACAGCCTCGACCGGACCGGCGATCACCGGCGGGCTGCCGAAGCGCGCCGCCCGCCACGACCCGCGCCCGTCGCCGATCACCAGAGGGTCGCCGATCGCGGCCGGCGGAGCACGCGCGCCAGGTGGTGGAGATCATCGTCGGCGACGCGCGGACGCGTCGAGGTCGTCGACCAGCACGAACGGCCCCGGCAGGTCGGCGGGGTGATCAGCCACCGCGACTAGCGGAACGCCGAGCGGATGCGCGAGAGGAAGCCGGCGTCGGCGGGCGCCACCTCGTCACCCCTCGGCCTCGGCGAAGCGTCGCAGCAGCTCCTCCTGCTCGGGGGAGAGGTCGTCCGGGACCTCGACCAGGATCCGCACGATGAGGTCGCCTCGCTGGCGCCGCTCGAGGTGGGGCACGCCGCGCCCCTTGAGGCGGAACTCGCGACCCGACGCGGTGCCGCGGGGATCGACCAGGTCCTCGGCCCCGTCGAGGGTCTCGAACTCGAGGTGGACGCCGAGGGCGGCCTGGGCGAAGGAGACGGGAAGGTCGCAGCGGAGGTCGAGGCCGTCGCGGGTGAAGCGTGTCGTGGGGCCGCACCCGGACGTGGACGTAGAGGTCGCCATGCGCCGCCGCCGCGTGGGCCAGCCGCGCCGCGACCGGTGAGGCGCAGCGTGGAGCCGGTGTCGACGCCGGCGGGGATGTCGACGGTGTAGGTCCGCTCCTCCACCGTGCGACCCTCGCCCGGCGCAGGCATCGCACGGGTCGCTGATCACCTGTCCCTGCCCGTTGCAGCGCGGGCACATCGAGTTGGTGACCATCTGGCCGAGGAAGCGACTGGCGGACCCGCTGCACCTGACCGGCCCCCGCGCACTCCAAGCAGGTGATGGGCTGGTGCCGGGCTGGCGCCAGTGGCCTCGCACGCCTCGCAGGCCACGGCGGTGCGAACCTCCACGGCGCTGACGCGTGCCGAACACGGCGTCCTCGAAGGCGAGATCGGCGACCACCTCGAGGTCGACGCCCCGCGGGGGCCCGACGGCACCCCGCCGGCCGCCGCCGAAGGGGCTGTTCCCGCCGAAGAAGGTGTCGAAGATGTCGTTGATGCCGCCGCCGCTGAAGCCGAAGGGGTCGCCTGCCGCCACGCCCTTCGGGCCCGTAGCGGTCGTAGCGCTGACGCTTCTCTGGATCGGACAGCACCTCGTAGGCCTGGGCGACCTCCTTGAAGCGAGCCTCGGCGCGCCGGATCGGCGTTGGTGTCGGGGTGCAGCTCCCGCGCCAGCCGCCGGTAGGCCCGCTTGATGTCCTCGGCCGACGCGTCGCGGGGGATCCCGAGGAGCGCGTAGTAGTCGTCGGCCACCGTCAGCCCTCGGTGAGGCGAGTGGAGAGCCGGTGGCTCACCACGGCCACCGCAGCCATCGCCTGCGGGTAGTCCATCCGGCTGGGCCCGAGCACCCCGATGGAGCCGGCCGGCTCGCCCTCCACCTCGTAGGGCGCCACGATGAGCGCGCACTCGGCCAGCGGGGCCATCCCGGTCTCTGTGCCGATGGCCACCTGGAGCCCCCGGTCGAGGACATCGCGCAGGAGGGTGACGACCACGTACTGCTGCTCGAGGATGCCGAGCACCTCGCGGACGGTCTCGATGGCGTCGAAGGCCCGCGCCACCTGTGAGGTGCCCCCCACGAACACCTGGTCCGGGTCCTCGCCTCGTTCCCGCTGCAAGGAGGTCACCGCCCGGCCGCAGACGTCGTCGACGGCGTGGTCTCCGGTCGCCGGCAGAGGGGACAGACCACTGCGACCTGAACCGGTCAGGTGAGCGGCGAGGTGGGCGGTGGCGGCGCCGATCCGCTCCTCCCCCACGCTCGCCGGCCAGCTCCACGGTGTGCTTCTCCACCGTGCCGTTGGAGAGCACCACCACCACCAGGGCGGTCGACGGGGTGATGCTGACCACCTGCACGGAGCGGATGGTGGTCTCGCTCGGGGCGGGGCCCACCACCACGCCGGCGTAGCTGGTCAGGTCGCCGAGCAGGCGCGAGGTGTCCTGCAGCATCTGTTCGAGCTCGCCGTGCGCCTGCTCGAAGAACGAGCGCACCTGCACCGCATCGGTGCGGCGCAGCGCCGCCGGCTGCCCGAGGTTGTCGACGAAGAAGCGGTACCCCTTCTCGGTGGGGATCCGGCCGGCGCTGGTGTGGGGCTGCCGGAGGTAGCCCTCGTGCTCCAAGGTGGCCATGTCGTTGCGCACGGTCGCCGAGCTCACCTGCGACACCGGAGGACTTCACCACGTGCGCCGACCCCACCGGCTGGGCGGTGTCGATGTACTCCTCCACGACGGCCCGGAGGATGGCGGCCTTGCGTTCGTCGAGCATCGAGTGGTCCTGGCACTCGATGCTACCGAGTGCCAGCCCGGCAGGGCAGGTCCCCGGATGCGAAGGTGGTGCGTGCGCTGCATCGTGATGGGAGCTGGGGCGGTCGGCGGCGTGGTCGGTGGGCGCCTGGCCCAGCATGGCCACGACGTGCTGCTGGTGGCGCGGGGCGACCATCGGGAGGCGATCGCCCGGGATGGCCTCCTGGTGCGATCACCCGACGACGAGGTGCGGGTCTCGGTGGCCGTGGTCGGTCACCCGGGGGAGATCACCTGGCGTGACGACGACGTGGTGCTGCTCTGCGTCAAGGGCCAGGACACCCGGACGGCCCTCGAAGCACTGGTTGGCGCACCGTCGGACATCGCCATCGCCTGCCTCCAGAACGGCGTCGACAACGAGCGCCAGGTCCTCCGGCGCACCCCGAACACCTACGCCGTGCCGGTGATGCTGCCGGCGACCTACCTGGTTCCCGGCGAGGTCGACGCGTCGTCGGCGCCGGTCACCGGGATCCTCGACGTCGGTCGGTACCCCTCCGGGGTGGACGACCGGGCCGCCGCGCTGTCCTCGGCCTTCGCCGCCTCCAGCTTCTCATCGGTGCCCGACCCGGCCGTGATGCGCTTCAAGTGGTCGAAGCTGCTGCTCAACCTCGGCAACGCGCTGGAGGCGGCCGTTGGCCCGATCGGCCGGGGCGGCGACCTCTACGCGGAGGCCCGGGCGGAGGCGGAGGCGGTGCTGGAGGCGGCCGGAGTCGACTGCGCGTCAGCCGAGGAGGAAGCGACGCGCCGCGGTGCCCTCATCTCGCTCCGACCGATCGCCGGGGAGCGGCGGGGTGGCGGATCGACCTGGCAGAGCCTGGCCAGGGGCACGGGGAGCACCGAGGCGGATCTGCTCAACGGAGAGATCGTGCTGCTGGGACGGCTGCTCGGCATCGACACACCGGTGAACCAGATGCTCCAACGGGTGGCCAACGAGCTGGCGCGATCGGGCGCCGCGCCGGGTTCGCTCACCGAGGAGGACCTCCGTGCTCGGCTCGGCTGAGGCCCGTCGAACTCATCCCGGGTTGCGAACGGCCGCGTAGCGCCGCAGCGCCTCCTCGCGTTCCTCGGCATGGTCGACCATCGGAGGTGGGTAGCCCTCGGGCGGGCCGGACGGGTCGTCCCAGGGCCGATGCACGTACCGATCCGGCAGCCTCGCCAGCTCCGGCACCCATCGGCGCACGTAGGTCCCGCCGGGGTCGAACCGCTGACCCTGCGTGACCGGGTTGAAGACCCGGAAGTAGGGGGAGGCGTCGGTGCCCGTCCCGGCCACCCACTGCCACCCGTGTTGGTTCGACGGCAGATCGCCGTCGACGAGGTGCTGCATGAAGAACCGGGCGCCGCGTGTCCAGTCGAGGTGCAGGTCCTTCACGAGGAAGCTGGCGACGAGCATCCGGACTCGGTTGTGGACCCACCCCTCCCCCACCAGCTGGCGCATGCCGGCATCGATGATGGGGTAGCCGGTGCGGCCCTCGCACCAGGCGTCGAACCGCGAGGCGGTACCCCGCCCATCGACCTCGATCGCCCGCATCCCGTCCTGCAGCGACCGACGGGCGGTGTCGGGACGGTGGTAGAGCACGTCGGCGTAGAACTCCCGCCAGCACAGCTCGCTGCGAAAGGTGCGATGGGCCGTGCTCGACCCCAGCTTGGCCAAGAGCTGCCGCGGATGGAGGCACCCCCACTTCAGGTAGGGCGACAGGCGAGAGGTGGCGTCGGCACCGGGGTCGTCGCGCTCGCTGGTCGTAGCGGGCGAGGTCGCCCGCCCAGAACCGTCGGGCCGCCCGCCTGGCCGCCGCCTCCCCAGGATCGGGCAGCGACACGCCCCCCGTCTCGATTGAGGGCAGCGGCTCACTGCGGACCCCCTCGACCCACGGCGGACGGGCCGGCGCCCGGTTGGGGGCCGGCCAGCCGTGGTCGACCCACGCTCGCGAGAACGGGGTGAACACCTTGTAGGGATCGCCGGCCCGGTTGCGCACCTCCCCCGGATCGATGGCGTAGGGAGAGCCGACCCGCTCCAGGCTTCGGCCAGTGGCGATCAAGGCGACGTCCACCGCCGCGTCTCGGGCCGCGCCGTAGGGTCCGAAGTCGGCCGACACC
This sequence comes from uncultured Microthrixaceae bacterium, assembly GCA_963795165.1. Classification (GTDB taxonomy): domain Bacteria; phylum Actinomycetota; class Acidimicrobiia; order Acidimicrobiales; family VFJN01; genus VFJN01. The sequence continues at coordinate 59,070 of CAWCGT010000002.1, forward strand.
ACCACGCGGCTCGCCTCCACCTCGGCGGCCAGCTTGGGGACGACTGACGTGGGGTTGCCACGACGAACCACCAGGCGGCCATCCAGGTCGTCGTCGAGCGCACGCAGGCAGCCGGCGAGGAAGGCGCGACGGTTCTCGCCGCTCGCGTTCCAGAGGCGATCGTCCACGCAGAAGAAGGGCACCACCTGGCCCTCTGGGCCGGCTGCCCGGATGGCCTCGACGAGAGCCGGATGATCAGAGAGGCGCAGATCTCGCCGGAACCAGAGGACCGTGGTGGGCACCGCCTGTTCCTACCCGACGCCGCCGAGCCACCAGCCGCGGCGTCGTAGCATCGCCGCGGTGCCGGACCTCGAGGCTGCCGTCACCCAGGCCATGGGCAGCACCGTCGTCCAGAGCGTTCCCGTGCACGGAGGCGACGTGGCTCGCTCGCATCGGATGGACCTGGCCGACGGCCGCCGGGTGTTCGCCAAGACGCACGCCGCACCCCCACCGTGGCTTCTTCACCACTGAGGCCAGCGGGCTCCGGTGGCTCGCCGACGCCTCGGCCGTCGCGGGTGCCCGAGGTGCTTGGCGGTCTCCGACGGTGATCCGGGGCCGCCGTTCCTGGTGCTCCAGTGGATCGACGTCGGATCAGCCGTCGAGAGCACCGAAGCCGACCTCGGCCGCGCCCTCGCCGACCTCCATCGGGCCGAGGCGCCTCGACTTCGGCCGGGAGGACCGCCGAACCACGGGGAGCCGCGGCCTGCCCAACGAGCCGTGCGTCGTCCTGGGCCGAGTTCTACGCCACCCAGCGGCTCCTGCCCTTGGCCCGGCTGGCGCGGGACGGGTCGGCCCTGCTCACCTCGCTGGATCCGTCGCCTCGAGGGGTTGGCCGAACCGTCCGCCTGCGCGACCTGGGTGGAGCCGACGAGCCTCCCGCCCGGCTCCACGGCGACCTGTGGGCCGGCAACCGGCTCGTCGACCGATCGGGGCGCAGCTGGCTGATCGACCCGGCCGCTCACGGCGGCCACCGGGAGTTCGACCTCGCCATGATGCGCCTGTTCGGCGGCTTCGGCCCTGCCTGCTTCGCCGCCTACGACGAGGCCCACCCGCTGGTCGAGGGCTGGGAGGACCGGGTGGCGCTGCACCAGGTCGCGCCGCTCGTCGTGCACGCCATCAAGTTCGCCGGCAGCTACATCGGGGCGGCAGAGGCTGCCATCGCCTCCTACGGCTGAGCGAGCGCTGAGCCGCCGTCAGCGGAGTGCCGCCACCGCCCGCACCGGGAAGGTGCCCATCCCCACGATGGCCGGGGGCAGGGCGGTGAAGGTGAAGTGGCGGTCGTCCAGGCGGTCGAGGCCCCGTAGGTGCTCCACGATCGGGATCCCAGCACCCAGCAACGCCGAGTGGATCGGTCGCTCACCCGTGCGGGTGTCGTCGATGTTGACCGAGTCGATGCCCACCAGCAGCGCTCCGGCCTCCACGAGGCGCTGGGCCGTCCGCTCCGCCAGGTACGGGTGGCCGGGCTGGCCGTAGCGCTCGGTCCCCCAGTGCTGGTCCCACCCCGTGCGGAACAACACGGCTCGCCCGCCCAGCTCTCGCCCCTCGATCAGGTGCGGACCGGCGGCCTGCCACTCCGTGGCGTCGACGACGATGCCGGGAACATCCATCACCCTGGCCAGGTCCAGCCCGGCCAGGTCATGTCCGTCGGCGAATCGGTGGAACGGTGTGTCGAGGTAGGTGCCGGTGTTGGCCACCATGTCGATGCGGCCGATCTGGAACTCGTAGCCGGGTGCGTAGCGCTCCCGTGACGCTTCCCGGCTCAGGTGATCGCTGATCACCGGTCCCGGCAGGCCCGGGTAGGTGATGGTGCCATCGGCGATCGGGTGGCTGAGGTCGATGAGGTCCCGCACAGCACTGTTCTAGCCAGCCGAGCCGGCGCGGGGAGGGTGGGGCGGCGCCCGCCGCCGCCCCACCCTCTGGGGATCAGTGCGCGTCGCCCTCGAGCTGGCCGCGCAGAGCACCGTTCGGGTACTCGGCGTTGTGGACGTTCACGTAGTACTCCTCGGGGTGAGCGAGGATCTCCTGGGCGGTGACGAGCAGGTTGCCCTGAGCATCCCGGGCGAACACCGGGCTGTTGGTGGGCGCCGGCCCCACTCGGGTCTCGGTGACGCAGTCAGCTGCGTCGCCCCCCGTGGGGAAGGCCAGGCTGACGACCACGGGGCCGTTGGCGCCCGGCTCGCCGCGGTGGATGTGGGCCACGAAGGGAGCACCCGGGGCGTTCTCCGTGCCGCTCACCTGGTCGACCTCGAGGATGTAGCACAGGGTGTCGGTGTTGTCCTCGGTCACGATGCCACCAGCGCCGTCGCTCTCGCGCAGGTTGTCGATGCCGAACACGTACGCCTCGCCTACGCCGTTGGGGTCACCGACGATCTTCTTGCTCTTGGCGCCGTTGGCCACCTCTTGTCGGCCGTCGAGATCAGCCTCGACGACTCGGTTGGTGTGGCCGGCCAAGGCCCCCTGGATTGGTCCGAGGACCAGTCCGAGGGACAGTCCAGCGGCGGCAACCACCGCGGCGCGCTTCTTCGACATCCGTATCCTCCATGTGTCCGTGCGGCCCGCCGGTCGGAGGGTCCGGCAGTCCTACGGATCCCTGCGCCGACCTGGATGGCGCCTCAACCCATGGGGCGGCCTGGTCCGGCTCCCGAGGCCGTCAGTCGTCGAGGCGGAGGGCGGAGATGAAGGCTTCCTGGGGGACCTCGACGCTGCCGATGTTCTTCATGCGCTTCTTGCCCTCCTTCTGCTTCTCCAACAGCTTGCGCTTGCGGGTGATGTCGCCGCCGTAGCACTTCGCCAGCACGTCCTTGCGCTTGGCCTTCACCGTCTCCCGGCTGATGATCTTTCCGCCGACGGCGGCCTGGATCGGGACGTCGAACATCTGCCGCGGGATGAGGTCCTTGAGCTTCTCGGACATCCGCCGGCCGTAGTCCTGGGCCTTGTCCTTGTGGAGGATGTTGGAGAAGGCATCTGCGGGCACGCCGTTGAGGAGCACGTCCACCTTCACCAGGTCGGCCGCCTCGTAGCCCGCAGGCTCGTAGTCGAGCGACGCGTAGCCTTGCGTGCGGCTCTTGAGCTGATCGAAGAAGTCGCGCACCACCTCGGCCAGCGGGATCCGGTAGATCAGCTCGACGCGCTCCGGGGACAGGTACTCCAGCTTGGTCATGTCGCCTCGCCGGTTCTGGCAGAGCTCCATGATCGTGCCGGTGTAGTCCTTGGGCGTGAGGATCGTGCAGGTGAGCATCGGCTCCTCGATGTGGTCGATCTCCGTCATCGGGGGCAGCGCCGAAGGGTTCGACACCTCCACCTCCCCGCCGTCGGTCTTGTGCACGAGGTAGGCGACGGACGGCGCGGTGGCGATCAGGTCGAGGTTGAACTCGCGCACCAACCGCTCACGGATGATCTCCATGTGGAGCAGGCCGAGGAACCCGCAGCGGAACCCAAACCCCAGGGCGCCGGAGGTCTCCGGCTCGTAGGTGTAGGAGCCGTCGTTGAGGCGGAGCTTCTCGAGGGCATCGCGGAGGTCGGAGAACTGGTCACCGTCGATCGGGTACAGCCCGCAGAACACCATCGGCTTCGGCTCGCGGTAGCCGTCGAGCGGCTCGGCGGCCGGGTGGAGGGCGTCGGTGACGGTCTCACCGGAGCGGGCCTCTCTCACGTCCTTGATGCCGGCGATGATGTAGCCCGTCTCACCCGGACCGAGGGCCGCCACCGGGGTGTGGTCGGGTCGGCGGACACCGATCTCGTCGGCGTCGTGCACGGCCTTGGCCTGCATGAAGCGGAGCCGGCTGCCGGTCTTGAGGGTGCCCGTCATCACCCGCACCGACGACACCACCCCGCGGTAGCTGTCGTAGTAGGAGTCGAAGATCAGCGCCTGCAGGGGGGCGGTGGGGTCGCCGGTGGGGGCGGGGATGCGGTCGATGACGGCGTCGAGCAGGTCCGTGACGCCGTCGCCTGTCTTGGCGCTGATGCGCAGGACGTCCGAGGCGGGGATGCCCAGCACCTGCTCGATCTCGCCGGCGCACCGGTCGGGGTCGGCGGCGGGCAGGTCGAGCTTGTTGAGGCAGGCAACGATCTCGAGGTCGTTCTCCAGGGCCAGGTAGCAGTTGGCCAGCGTCTGGGCCTCGATGCCCTGGGCGGCGTCGACGAGCAGGATGACGCCCTCGCAGGCCGCCAGGGACCGCGAAACCTCGTAGCCGAAGTCCACGTGGCCCGGCGTGTCGATGAGGTTGATGACGTGGTCGGCGTAGTCGAGCCGCACCGACTGGAGCTTGATGGTGATCCCCCGCTCGCGCTCGATGTCCATCGAGTCGAGGTACTGGGCACGCATGTCCCGAGGGTCCACGGCGCCGCACAGCTCGAGGAGCCGGTCCGCGAGCGTGCTCTTGCCGTGGTCGACGTGGGCCACGATCGACAGGTTGCGGAGGCGGCTGAGGTCCATAGAGGGAACCCTCAACGCTACCGGTGCCCCCAGATGTGACGAGAATCGGAAGCGACCGCTACTCTCTACCGGGTTCCCACGTGGCTCGCGCCGCGCTGGGATGGTGACGCTGCGCAGCCGCCAGGCGGAGCAGCACCGACGACGAGACCCAGATGGGCGAAGCCCGGAGCCCCGAGGAGGGGCGACAGAGGACATGGCCAACATCAAGAGCCAGATCAAGCGGAACCGGCAGACGATCAAGCGCACCGAGCGCAACAAGGCCGTCCGCAGCGAGCTGAAGACGCGCACCAAGGCCGTCCTGGAGGCCGTCGACGCCGGCGCCGACAACGCCGCCGAGCTCACCCGCATCGCCCAGAAGCGCCTCGACATGGCTGCCACCAAGGGCGTGATCCACAAGAACGCTGCGGCGCGACGCAAGTCCCGCCTGGCCAAGCGCCTCAACAAGGCCGCCGGCGACAGCTGACGCCGTCGGCGTCGCTACTTGGACAGGGTGGCCAGACGGGCCACCAGCACCTCGAGGACCAGCGCATCGGGCCACGCCTTGCCGCCTCGGAGATCGAGGTCGGCCTGGGCCAGAAGGTCGATGGCCCGCACGATCCGCTCGTGACCCAGCCGACGGGTCTGCCCGAGGGCCTTCTTGGCCGGGAAGGTCGACCCCTTCATCCCCAGCAGCTCGGCGGCCTGCTTCTCACCGGTGACGTCGGCCCCGTCGAGTCGCAACATCCGGGCGTAGTGGGTGTGGAGGGTCGCCAGCAGCTGGAACGGGTGGCGCTCGCCCTGCCCCACCATCCGGTGCAGCAGCTCGAGCGCCCCGGCACGGTCGCCGCGATCGATGGCGTCGGTGAGGTCCCACGGCGGCACCCCGCCGTCGTCGCCGAGGAAGGGCTCGATCTCAGCGGCGGTGACCTTGGCCCCAGACCCGAAGGTCGACCGGAGCAGATCGATCAGCCCCAGGAGGCGGCTGGGCTCGTCCCCCAGCCAGGTGACCAGCCGGCGCTTGCCGTCGACGTCGACCGTGAGCCCGGCCTCTGAGAGGTGCTCGGCCACGAACTCGGCCACCTTCCGCCCTGGGCTGGTGTCCACCTGGGCGCCACCAACCCTGGTGATGGCCTCGAGGAGGGCCTTGGGCACCCGGCCGCCGGCTCCCCACTCGAGCACCAGACGGGTCGAGGGCAGCGGGTCGACGAGGTAGTCGAGGAGGGGTTGCACGAGGTCGTTGCGCTCGCGCTTGTCGGTGAAGCGCCCTAGGACCACTCGGAACTCGGTGAGGAACGGTGGCGTCTGGGCGGCGTCGACCAGCGCCAGCAGCGGGTCGTGGCCGGCGTCACCGTCGGGGAGGGCCACCGCGACCTCCTCGAGGGCGATGGACCGGTCCTCCTCTCCCACCAGCTCCTCGACCATCTGGCGCACGGCGTCGCGCAGCACCACCTCGTCGTCGCCCTTGAGCAGGGTGACCGGAACCGTGCTGCTCATCCGACTCGGTCCTCCCGCGCTTCGAGGACGGCGGCCATCACGTCGGCGGTCCTGCGGGCGCCCTGCACGTCGTGCGCCCGCAGGATGCGGCTGCCGAGGGCGATCCCGAGCGCATGGGCCGCATGGGACGCCTCCCGTCGGTCGTCGACGGTGGTCCCCACCAGGTGCCCCAGGAACCGCTTGTTGGACGCCGACAGGAAGAGTGGCCAACCGAGTGCGGCCAGCCGGTGGTGCGCCCGGAGCAGCTCCAGCGACTGCAGCTCGGTCTTGCCGAGGTCGAGCCCCGCGTCCACCATCACCCGCTGGCGGGGGATCCCGGCCGCCTCGGCCGCCTCCGCGCGCTCGCGCAGGAACGACGCCACGGCGTCCACGACGGGCTGGTCGTAGACGGGGTCGGGATCCGGCACCCGGGGCCCGATGCGAATGTGGGTGGCCACCACCGACGCCCCGCCGGCCGCGGCCACGGCGAGGTAGTCGGGGTCGGCAAAGCCGCTGATGTCGTTGCCCACCACCGCCCCGGCTGCCAGTGCCTCCTGCAGGACTCCCGCCCGCCAGGTGTCCACGGAGAGGGGCACGTCGAAGCGAGCATGGAGGGCCTCGATGGCGGGGATGACACGCCCGAGCTCCTCGTCCTCGCCCACCTCGGGTCCGGGCCCGGCCTTCACGCCGCCCACGTCGAGGAGGTCGGCCCCCTCGGCCACCAGCTGGTCGGCCTTGGCCAGGAACCCGTCGAAGTCGTAGTACTGCCCGCCATCGAAGAACGAGTCGGGCGTGCGGTTGAGGATGCCCATCACCACCGCTCGGTGCCGGATGTCGAACAGGTGGGGGCCCAGCTCCAGGTGGGGGCAGGGCAGCTCCCACACGATCGTCCAGGGTGTCCCGTCCACGGCGGCCGAACCTACTGCGCAGTCGCCCGGTGCCCATCGGGCGGCGAACGGGGCCACGCCTCCACCACCAAGCGATCGGCCAGGGCCACGGTGCGGACCACCAGCCGGTCGAGGACCACCTCGCTCGTGCCCGGTGGGGGTCGGGACACCGCGGTGGGCCCCGCGTCGAGCACCGCCTCACGGTGGGCCACCACGGTCCCGACCGGGTAGGCCAGCTCGACCGCATCGACGAGGTGGGCCGAGACGGCCGGGTCGGCCACCACGAGGAGATCGATGCTGCGCACGCCCGCTCGTCGCAGAGCTTCCAGCGCAGCCGACACGCCGAGAGCGCGCCCGCCACCCATGCCGCCGAGCACCACCACCTCGGTGGGGCCGTGCCGCCAGCGGACCACACCGGGCGCCGCCACGGTGCGCAGGGGCGTCGGCCCGTTGGCCACCGTCAGCGCTACGACCACCGCACCGGTGGCCAGCAGCCACCCAGTCCGACGCACGGCCGGGCGATGGGTGGCCACCAGCACCATCCCCAGGCCCACGGTGGCCACGAGGACGTGGACGGCCCCGAGCTCGCCCAGCCGGGCCCTGGCCGCCCGGTGTGCGACCAGCTCGAGCCACCCCACGCCCAGCCGGGTCGGGAGGTGCACGGCGCCGGCCAGACCCCCGCCCACGAGACCAGCGAACATCCCCGCGGTGAGCCCCCACACCATGACCAACCCCGCCACTGGGACGGCGAGGAGGTTGGCGGGCAGCGAGGCGACCGGCACCGGCCCGAACGTCGCCAGCAGCACCGGGGCCACCCCCAGCTGGGCGGCGATCGTCACGCCGAGGGACTCGCGCAGCGGTGCGGGCCCGGGGAGCGCCGCCGCCAGGCGAGGGGCCAGCACCACGATGGCGATCGATGCCGCCACGGACAGCCGAAACCCCACGGAGTGCACCAGCAGCGGGTCGACGAGCAGCAGACCGGTGACGGCGAGGGCCACGATGCGCAACCGAGCTGTGGGGCGCCCGGCCATGGCCACGGTAGCGGCCAGCCCTGCCATCGCCGAGGCCCGAAGCACCGAGGGCTCGAAGCGGGTCACCACCCCGAACAGGAAGATGACCCCGAGGGTGGCCGCCAGGCGAGGCCACAGCCGAAGGGCGCGCAGGAGCGGAGCGCTGAGGGCCAGGACGAAGGCGACGTTCTGCCCGGACACCGCCAGGAGGTGGGTGAGCCCCGCACCGAGGAAGTCGTCGGCGAGGTCGGCGGGCTGATGGCGGTCGTCGCCGATCACCAGGCCGGTGAACAGCGCTCGCTGCCGTGGCGGGAGGGACGCGGCGCCTTCGGAGAGGGTGCGCCGCAGACCGTTGGCGACCCGGGCCACCGGGCCGCCGGCCCGCTCCCCCTCGACTGCGTGGATCGTCAGCCGGCCACTGACGTGACGGGCCAACAGCCAGGGCGGCGGGTCCTCGAGGGGCGCGGCGGTGCCGCGCACCTGCACCTTGTCGCCCGCCAAGCGCGTGGAGAGCGCGTCTGCAGCCAGGCCGTGGGCCCGGCCCTCCAAACGACGCCCGCCGACCCGCACGTCGACTCGAAGACCACCGAACGACGGCCGAGGATCGGTGAGGAGCGCCACCTCCCCGACCACCATGCGCTCCTCCAGCCCGTCGAGCCCGTCCAGCGAGCGCTGGGCCAGTCCGCTCGCCAGGAGTCCCGCCGCCAGGACGAGACGACACGGATGCCGGAGCCCGCGCGGCAGCAGAACCAACAGCGCGCCGAGGGCCAGGCCCGGCCCCCACGGCATGACCGCCCCCAAGGTGGCGGCGGCCGCGGTGACGAGGAGCCAACGGTCGGTCACACCGTCACCAGGTCGCGGAGCGCCTCCAGCTTCGCCTCGCCGATGCCGGGCACGTCGAGGAGCTGGTCGACGGAGGAGAAGCGACCAACCTTCGCCCGGTGCTCGATGATGGCGGCGGCGGTGGCGGGACCTACCCCTGGGAGCGTGTCGAGCGCGGCTGCGTCGGCAGTGTTGAGGTCGACCGGGCCCGTGCCACTGCTGCTCGGTCCCACGGTGGCCGTCCCCGGCGCGGTCGGCGGCGCCTCCTCTCCCCGGGCGAGCACGTAGACCCGCTCGCCGTCGCTGAGTGGGGCGGCGAGGTTGAGCCGGGCGGGATCGGCGTCTGTCGCCAGCCCGCCCGCCGCCTCGACAGCGTCCACGACGCGCGCGTCCGCCGGGAGCTCGTGCACGCCCGGAGCGGCCACCGCTCCGGCGACGTGGACCACGAGACCGACGGGTTCGGTCGTCGACGGCAGGCTCGAGGTGGTGCTGGCGTACGGGAGCGACACCTCCGGGGGTGCGGGCGGGGGGCGGAGCACCCAGAGCCCCACCGCCACGAGGACGGCCGACCCCACCACGCCGACAGCCAGCCGAGCGGGTGTGGTCCCCGTGGCGTCGGCGAGGCCCTCGATCCGCTCCCGCCACGTCTGCGGCGGCGGGGGCCGGCGGAGCGGCCCGTCGCTGTCGGGCGAGGGGTTCGGCTCGGTGGGTTCTGGCACGGGCCCTCCCGGGGCGCGCAGCGGGCGACCACGGGGAAGGTGCCTGCGATGGTACCGAGGCAGCCGGCCCGGCGATACGGCTACTTCGTGGGTCGGCGGGCCTCCCAGTCGGCCTCGATCTCGAGTGGGATCCGCCGGTAGGCGGCCCAGTGGGGATACCGGCGCAGACGCCATCGCAGGTAGGCACCCAGGTAGCGCCGGCCGAACCCGGCCACGCCCAGCCGGCGCCACTGGGCCACGTGCTCCAGCTCGTGGCGCAGCAGCCGCTCCGAACCGGACGCCGCCTCCCGCACGAACACGAACCGACCCAGGGTGGTGGCGCTGGCACCGGGGGCCGCCCACCGCGAGATCACCAGCACCGCCCCGTCGCGCCGCTCGATGCGCACCTGGGCGCCCTGCTCAGACTCAGAAGAGCCGGGCGGTGAGCTGCTTGCGGTACGGCGCCGTACGGGGATCGTCGGGGCCCATCACCTCGAGGAGGTCGATGTAGCGCTGGCGAGCGGCTTCGTCGTCCTTGACGCTGTCGAGGAGGCCGTCGAGCTCGTCGGTCACGTCGTCCTTGGTCTCGGCGCCGATCCGGGCGAGGGCGGCCACCCGGCGCGTCTCGGGCGACTCCGGGATGCGCTCGAGGAGGGCCAAGGCCTCAGCCTTGGACGCCTCGTCGTCCTGACCCACGAGCAGCTCGGCCAGGGCCAGCACCGCCTGCTCGTGGCCCGGATCCGTGGCGAGGACCTGCCGAAGCGACAGCTCGTCGCCAGCGGCCAGCAGCGAGGCGAGGGCATCGTCCTCGGCTGTGGGAAGCAGGCCGTCGACGAACTCGCGGACGTTGGCCTCCGGCTGCGCGCCGACGAACCCGGTGACGACCTTGCCGTCCTTGAGGACGTACACGGCGGGGATGCTCTGCACCTGGAAGGCCCCGGCGACCTGGGGGTTGGCGTCCACATCGACCTTGACCAGGACGACCTTCCCGTCGGTCTCATCGATGACCTTCTCGAGGATGGGACCGAGGGTCTTGCAGGGACCGCACCACTCCGCCCACAGGTCGACCACCACGGGAACCTGCTTGGAGCGCTCCACGACCTCGGTGCTGAAGGTGGCATCGGTGACGTCGATCGACATGCGTGCCAACCTACCGCCGGCAGTACCCTCGCCCACCGGGGCAACGACGGCTCCGACGATCGAGGACGGGTGATGAGCGAGACCATCAAGGGCGTGGACGTGGCCAGCGTCACCGAGTGGTTCGAGGCCCACATCCCCGGTGCTCGCGGTCCCCTCACCTTCGACCTGATCGCCGGTGGCCACTCCAACCTCACCTACCGGGTGGACGACGCCGACGGACATCGCTTCGTGCTGCGGCGGCCCCCGCTGGGACAGGTGCTGGCCACGGCCCACGACATGGGGCGCGAGCACAAGATCATCTCGGCGCTCGGCCCCACCGATGTGCCCGTAGCCCCGGCACTGGGCCTGTGCACCGACGACGCCGTGAACGGCGCGCCCTTCTACGTCATGTCGTACGTGGAGGGTCGGGTCCTGCGGGACGGACCCGCCGCCCAACAGGTCGACGAAGCCGCCCGCGCCCGGGCCAGCGAGTCGGTGGCCGACACCCTGGCCCGCATCCACGCGGTGGACCCCGACGCCGTCGGCCTCGGCGACCTCGGCAAGAAGGAGGACTACATCCCCCGCCAGCTGAAGCGGTGGTACGGACAGTGGGAGAAGTCCAAGACGCGCGAGCTCGCCATCATCGACCAGGTGCACGACGAGCTGCTGGCCACCGTCCCCGACCAAGGCCCGGCCACCATCGTCCACGGCGACTACCGGCTCGACAACTGCATGACCGACGACCACGGCAGCGTCATCGCAGTGCTCGACTGGGAGATCTGCACGCTGGGCGACCCGCTGGCCGACGTCGGCCTGCTCATGGTGTATTGGACGGAGGCCGACGACGCCGTCCCCATGCTCCTCACCGCCCCCACCGCCCAACCCGGCTTCCTGTCGCGCGCCCAGGTCCTCGACCGCTACGCGGCCGCCAGCGGACGGGACCTCCGCCAGATCGACTACTACACCGCCTTCGGGTACTGGAAGCTGGCCTGCATCGTGGAAGGCGTGTACGCCCGGTACCTGGGAGGGTCGATGGGCAGCAACGACCCCTCGGCGTTCGAGGGGTTCAAGGTGCAGGTGGACCGCTGCGCCGAAGCGGCCGCCGAATCCCTGGGGCGGGCACGATGAAGGCCCCGCGATGAGCAGCCTCTACGCCATGGTGGAGCAGCCGGACCTGGAGTCGCCGGTGCTGCTGATGGTCCTCAAGGGCTGGATCGACGCGGGGCTGGCCGCCGACGGGGCCGCGGAGGTGCTGACCGAGCACCTCGAGCGCCGAACCATCGCCCGGTTCGATGCCGACGCCCTCCTCGACTGGCGAGCCCGGCGACCCACCATGCGACTCGTCGACGGCGTGAACACCCAGCTGGCCTGGGAGGAGACGGAGCTGTCGTGGGCCAAGGACGCCAGCGGCCAAGACGTCCTCCTGCTGCTGGGGAACGAACCCGACCACGCCTGGCTGTCGTTCTCGGAGCAGGTGGTCGACCTGGCCCTCGACCTGGGCACCAGGCTGGTCGTGGGGCTGGGCGCCTACCCCACGCCGGTCCCCCACACCCGGCCCTCCCTCCTGGCCGCCTCCGCCTCCAGCGACGAGCTGGCCCAAGGCCTGCTGCGGAACTCGGTGGAGGTGCCCACCGGCGTGCAGGGGATGATCGAGCGACGGGCCGCCCTGCGGGGCCTGCCCGCCCTCGGCTTGTGGGCCCAGGTGCCCCACTACGTCGCCGCCATGCCCTACCCGGCGGCCACGTTGTCCCTGCTGCAGGGGGTCAACCGGGTGGCCGGCCTGGACCTCCCCGTGCTCGACCTGGCGGAGCGGGCCGAAGCCAGCCGGAGCCGCATCGACGAGCTCATCGCCCAGAACCCCGAGCACGCCGCCATGCTCCAGCAGCTGGAGTCCCAGGCCGACCAGCAGGCCACCAGCACGGCGCTCTCTGCCACCAGCGGCGACGAGCTGGCCGCCGAGCTCGAGCGCTTCCTGCGCGAGCAGGGCTGAACGACAGGACCCGCAGACCCTGCGGGTAGGGTCCGCAGGCATGAAGGTCGATGGGGGACTTGGCGGAGATCTGCGGGCGGCCGGCGCGGCCGCGGCGGCGCAGGAGGCGCAGGGCTACGACGGGCTGTGGACGGCTGAGACGGCCCACGACCCCTTCTTCCCGTTGCTGCTGGCGTCGCAGGAGACCAAGACCGTCGAGCTGGCCACCGGGATCGCCGTGGCCTTCGCCCGCAACCCGATGAACCTGGCCCAGATCGCGTGGGACCTGCAGGCCGCCTCTGAGGGCCGGTTCCTCCTCGGCCTGGGCAGCCAGATCAAGCCCCACATCACCAAGCGGTTCTCGATGCCCTGGTCGCACCCCGCGGCACGGATGCGCGAGATGATCCTGGCCATCCGCGCCATCTGGGCCAGCTGGAACGACGGCACCAAGCTCGACTTCCAGGGCGAGTTCTACACGCACACCCTGATGACGCCGTTCTTCGACCCCGGGCCGAACCCGCACGGCAACGCCAAGATCTTCCTGGCCGGGGTGGGCGAGCTGATGACCGAGGTGGCCGGCGAGGTGTGCGACGGGTTCCTCTGCCACGGCTTCACCACCGAGCGCTACCTGCGGGAGGTCACCCTCCCCGCCTTGGAGCGGGGGGCCGCCAAGGCCGGCCGGTCGGTCAGCGACGTCGAGATCTCCGGCCCCGCCTTCGTGGTCACCGGCGGGACCGACGAGGAGATGGAGCGGTCGGTGCAGGGCACCAAGCAGCAGATCGCCTTCTACGGCTCCACCCCGGCCTACAAGGGGCGTCCTCGACCTCCACGGGTGGGGCGACCTCCAGGCCGACCTCAACCGGATGTCGAAGGAGGGGAAGTGGAAGGAGATGGGCGAGCTCATCACCGACGACATCCTCGAGACCTTCGCGGTGGTGGCGGAGCCCGAGAAGCTCGCCGAGGGCATCCGCGCCCGCTATGGCGACATCGTCCAGCGGCTCAGCTTCTACGCCCCCTACGCCAGCGACCCCGACCGCTGGCGCGCCGTCATGGACGACCTGCACAAGGTGTAGCAGCCGTCGTGGCGGACGTCCCCACCACCCGGTACGCCAAGACACCTGACGACGTCCACATCGCCTACCAGGCCTGGGGGCTGGGCCCCCCGGACATCCTGCTGTGCATCGGCCTGTGGTCCCACAGCGCCGACCTCGCCATCGCGTAGGGCGCCGGTCGAGGAGCCCGACCGGGTGCTGGCCACCGGCTCGGCCTGCGAGCCGGCGTGCACACCGGTGAGATCGAGCTCCGCGGTGACGACATCGGTGGCATCGCGGTCCACATCGGCGCGCGCAGGTCTGACGCGCAGGCTCTTAGGGAGGCGCCGGGCGCGACTACGCCGGGTTGAGCTCGGCGCCGAGGTAGCGGAGCTTGCAGAGGCTGCGTTGGAGCTTGCCGCTGCTGGTCTTGGGGAGGCTGCCGGGGAGCACGAGCACGATGTCCTTGGCGGGCAGGCCCACAGCATTGCGCACCCGCTCGGCGACCGATCGGCGCACCTCGGGCAGGTCGTCGGACTTCGACTCCAGCACCACGACGAGGCCTTCCTTGCCCTGGGCATCGTCGACGCCGAAGGCGATCACGTTGCCGGCCCGCACGCCGTCGACGTCCGACAGGGCCCGCTCGATGTCCTCGGGGAAGACGTTGCGACCGCCGACGATGATCATGTCCTTGATGCGGCCGCACATCACCATCTCGCCGTCGAGCAGGTAGGCGAGGTCGCCGGTGCGGAGCCACCCGTCGTGGAACAGCTCGGCGTTGGCGTCGGGGCGCTTGTAGTAGCCCGGGGTCACCGAGGTGCCGCGGATCTCGAGCTCACCGACCTCCCGCTCGGTCAGCACGTCGCCGGAGGTGGGATCGACCACCCGCACCTCCAGCCCCTGGACCGGCCGACCGAGGATGGCGAGGTGGCGCACCCCGGGGGCATCGGGGTCGACCGGGGCGGCATAGCGCTCCGCTTCGAGGACACGGCGCTCGACGGGGTCGGTGCGGAGGCCCGACATGGGCTCGGGGAACGTGCCGGCGATGGCCACCTCGGCCATGCCGAAGGCGGGGAAGACAGCACCAGGCCGCAAGCCGTGGCGCTCGCCGGCCGCGACGAAGGCCGCCACGGTGCCGGGGTCGACCGGCTCGGCGCCGTTGAGGGCGATGCGCAGCCTGGACAGGTCGAGCTCGGGTCCCCGTCGCAGGGCCCGGGCGGCCAGGACGTAGCTGAAGTTGGGGCCAGCGGTGGCGGTGCCGCCGTAGGTGGAGATCCACTCCATCCAGCGACCGGGGCCGGCCATGAAGTCGGTGGGGGCACCGAGGACCAGTGGGGTGCCGGTGGTGAGCGAGAGGCAGAACAGCCCGACCAGCCCCATGTCGTGGTAGAGCGGCAGCCACGACACGAGCACGTCGTCGTCGGGGTCGAGCGAGGTGGCGTGGGCGATGGCATCGAGGTTGGCGCCCACGGTGCGGTGCGGGCAGCATCACGCCCTTCGGGTCTGACGTCGAACCGCTGGTGAACTGCAGGATCGCCAGCCGGTCCAGGTCCTCGACCGGACGCTCCCAGGCGGATGCAAGGGCTCGTCCGGGGCCCGGCTGGAGGGCGTCCCAGCCCACCATCGCCGCATCGCCGTCCACTGGCTCGATGAAGGGGGCCAGCTCCGGGTCGACGAGCACCAGGGAGACGTCGGCGTTGGCGATCCGGGTGCGGGTCTGCGCCACGAACTCCTCGATGGAGGACAACCGCATCGGCAGCGGGAGGACGACCACCGTGGCCCCGGCCAGCCAGATGGCCTGGATGGCGGTGACCAGCGGTCGAGAGGTGGGGCCCAGCAGGGCCACGTGCGAGCCAGGTCCCACGCCCAACGCCTGGAGGTTGGCGGCGTAGCCGCGCGCCTCCTGGTGCAGCTGTTCGTAGGTGACAGCGACAGGTTCGCCGCCGACGACGAAGGTGAGGGCATGCCCTCGGGAGGCGCCCGCCTCGACTCGTTCGCTCAGGGTCAGCATCGGGACTCAGACCTCCTCGGGGGACCGGCCGTTACAGGGCACATCGGGTTCTGGCGGACCGGGGCTTCACCGCTACCGTGCGGCCCATGTCAGAGGAGCCTTCGGAGCCGACCCCCGGTCAGGACGGCCGCGTGCCCGCCCACCGGTACACGGCGGCGCTGGCGGGGCAGATCGAGGTCGCCTGGCAGGACCGGTGGGAGGCCGAGGGCACCTTCCACGCCCCCAACCCCATCGGGCCCCTCGCCGATGGGTTCGAGCGGGTGGCCGATCGGGAGAAGCTCTACGTCCTCGACATGTTCCCGTACCCCTCGGGGGCGGGCCTCCACGTGGGCCACCCCTTGGGCTACATCGGCACCGACGTGTTCGCCCGCTACCACCGGATGGCGGGCCGCAACGTCCTGCACACCCTGGGCTACGACGCTTTTGGGCTGCCGGCCGAGCAGTACGCGGTGCAGACGGGCACGCACCCCCGGGTCACCACCGAGGCAAACATCGAGATCATCCGGCGCCAGCTGCGCCGCCTGGGTCTGGCCCACGACGATCGGCGGGGCGTGGCCACCACCGACGTTGCCTTCTACCGGTGGACCCAGTGGATCTTCCTGCAGGTCTTCGGCTCCTGGTACGACTACGACGCCGATCGAGCCCGCCCCATCGCGGAGCTGGTGGACGAGCTCGAGCGCGGGGGTGCGGGAGCCGACCGAGGGCACCAACCCGTCCGGTCGCCCGTGGGCCGAGCTGGATGACCTCGAGCGGCGCCGAGTGGTGGACGCCCACCGCCTGGCCTACCTCCACGAGGCGCCGGTGAACTGGTGCCCGGGCCTCGGGCACGGTGCTGGCCAACGAGGAGGTCACCGCCGACGGTCGATCGGAGCGGGGCAACTTCCCCGTGTACCGACGCCCCCTGAAGCAGTGGATGATGCGGATCACCGCCTACGCCGATCGACTGCTCGCCGACCTCGACAAGCTGGAGTGGAGCGACTCCATCAAGCTGATGCAGCGGAACTGGATCGGCCGGAGCGAGGGAGCGGAGGTCACCTTCGCCACCGACGGGGGCACCGACCCGATCACGCGTGTTCACCACCCGGCCCGACACGCTCTTCGGCGCCACCTACATGGTGCTGGCGCCGGAGCACCCGCTGGTGGACCACCTGGTGGCCGATGCCTGGCCCGACGGCGTGGACGAGCGCTGGACCGGTGGCGCCGCCACGCCCGGCCAGCGCCGTGGACGCCTACCGCACCCAGGCCGCCCGCAAGAGCGAGATCGACCGCCAGAGCGACGCCCGAGAGAAGACCGGCGTGTTCCTCGGTGCCTTCGCCACCAACCCGGTGAACGACCAGCCCATCCCGGTGTTCGTGGCCGACTACGTGCTCATGGGCTACGGCACCGGGGCCATCATGGCCGTGCCCGCCGAGGACGAGCGCGACTGGGACTTCGCCACCGCCTTCGGCCTCCCGATCGTCCGCACCGTGCAGCCCCCCGAGGACTGGGGGGACCGTCCCTTCACCGGCGAGGGCCGCACCATCAACTCCTCGTTCCTCGACGGCTTGGGGATGGCGGAGGCCAAGGCCGCCATCCTGGACTGGCTGGAGGAGCGGGGCGCCGGCACCCGCACCGTCACCTACAAGCTGCGGGACTGGCTCTTCTCACGACAGCGGTACTGGGGCGAGCCGTTCCCCATCGTCTTCGACGAGCACGACCTCCCGCGGGCCGTGCCTCGAGGACGAGCTCCCCGTGCTGCTCCCTGAGGTCGACGACTACTCCCCGCGCACCTTCGCCGAGGACGACGTCACCTCCGATCCGGAGCCGCCTCTCGGACGGGCCGAGGACTGGGTGGAGGTGGAGCTCGACCTCGGCGACGGGCCCCGCACCTACCGCCGGGAGCTCTCGACGATGCCCAACTGGGCCGGGTCGTGCTGGTACGAGCTCCGCTACCTCGATCCCACCAACGAAGACGCCATCGTGGACCCAGCGGTGGAGCGCTACTGGATGGGGCCCCAGCACGAGGGCGACGTCGGCGGGGTCGACCTCTACGTCGGCGGCGTGGAGCACGCGGTGCTGCATCTGCTCTACGCCCGGTTCTGGCACAAGGTCCTCCACGACCTCGGCCACGTCAGCTCGAGCGAGCCCTTCCGTCGGCTGGTCAACCAGGGCTACATCCAGGCCGCCGCCTACACCGACGACCGGGGCTTCTACGTGGAAGCCAGCGAGGTCACTGAGGAAGGGGGCCGGTTCTTCCACGGCGGCCAGCCGGTGCACCGGGAGTACGGGAAGATCGGCAAGAGCCTGAAGAACATGATCACCCCGGACGACCTGATCGCCGAGTTCGGGGCCGACACCCTGCGGCTCTACGAGATGTTCACCGGTCCCGCTCGACCAGAGCCGGCCCTGGGAGACCAAGGCGGTGGTCGGGGTGTTCCGCCTGCTCCAGCGGATCTGGCGCACCGTCCTCGACGAGGAGACCGGCGACGCTGCGCGTGGCCGACGTCCCCGCCGACGAGGAGACCCGTCGCGTCCTCCACAAGTCCATCGCTGCGGTGCGCGACGGGATGGAGACCCTCCGCTTCAACACCTCGATCGCCCGCATCACGGAGCTGAACAACCACCTCACCGCCCGGTTCCCCGACCGGGGCTGTGCCCCGGGAGGTGGCCGAGCCGCTGGTGCTGATGCTGGCCCCGCTGGCCCCCCACGCCGCCGAGGAGCTCTGGGGCCGTCTCGGCCACCGCGAGAGCCTGGCCTGGGCGGCCTTCCCCGAGGCCGACCCCGCCCTGCTCGTCGACGAGACGATCGAGGTCCCGGTGCAGGTGAACGGCAAGGTGCGAGCCCGTCTGACGGTGCCCTCCGGCCTCTCCGCCACCGACCTGGAGGCGGCCGCCAGGGCCGACACCAGGGTGGCCGACCTGCTCCACGGCGCCACCGTCCGCAAGGCCATCGCCGTCCCCGACAAGCTCGTCAACTTCGTCCTCGGCTAGCGACCGGAGACATTGGCGGGCCGAGACAGCCGTGCCGTAGGGTTGTCGATCCCACGGGGCTATAGCTCAGTTGGTAGAGCGCTTCCATGGCATGGAAGAGGTCAGGAGTTCGATTCTCCTTAGCTCCACAGGGAAGGCCCGCCGGCGTCGGCGGGCCTTCGTCGTTCAGGCGGCCGGCTCGGCCCAGTCGATCCGGGGGACGTCGGCCCAGAGGCGCTCGAGGTCGTAGAACTCCCGCTGCTCTTGCTGGAACACGTGGACCACGACGTCGCCGTAGTCCATGAGGACCCACTGCCGGTCCTGCAGGCCTTCGATGCGGCGGGGCTTGGGACCGCCCGACTGGTGGACCTGCTGCTCGACCTCGTCACAGATGGCCTTGACCTGGCGCTGGTTGGCGCCGCTGGCGATCACGAACCAGCCGCACAGGGCCAGCACGTCGCCCACGTCGAGCACCACGACCTCTCGAGCCTGCTTGGCGTCGGCCGCCCGGGCCGCCGTCACGGCCCAGGTCCGGGTCTCCTCATCGTCGGTCAGCTGTTCGGCCAGGTGGGTCGCTCCTCGTCGCGGTGGCACAGATGGTGGCACCGATCAGACCGACGAGGCGAGCCTCACGGCTGGCGGCGGTAGAGCCCGTGGCCCTCGATCCAGTCGACCACCTCGTGGGTGACGAGGTAGTCGAGGGGACGTCCGTCCCCCACTCGGGCGCGGAGGTCCGTGCTGGAGACCTCCACCGACGGCACCTCCAGGTGCATCCAGCGCCAGCCTTCGGGCGGCTCCGCCGGCGGCGCGCCCGGTCGTTCCACCACCACCACCGTGGCCAGGTCTCGCACCGCCTCGAACCGCTCCCAGGTGAGCACCCCAGCCGCCGCATCGGCTCCCAGGATCACGAAGAGCTCACGCTCGGGGTCGTCGGCCAGGAGGGCCTGCAGCGTGTCGGCGGTGTAGGACGGCCCGCCGGCGTCGATCTCCAGCCGGCTGGGCTCGAGCCCATCGACGTCGGCCACGGCGGCGGCCACCATGCCGAACCGGTCCTCGGCGGCGGAGATCTCCCGGGAGCCCACCTTCTGCCACGGCAGGTTGTTCACGACCAGGAGGACTCGATCGAGGCCCAGGTCGTGGCGGACGTTGACAGCCGTCACCAGATGGCCGACGTGGGGCGGGTCGAAGGTCCCTCCGAAGACCCCAAGGCGCTCGCGCGGCATCCAGGCAACCTATTCGTGCCGAACGGTGACAAGGGTCACCCCAGATCGGGGAATCCAGGGCCCGAAGTGCCCGGGTTGACCAATTTTCCCTATGTCGGTGTTGGAAATCCGCTTCCGTGGGGAAGATGCCCGGGCTAGCAATCGTTGAGGAGTGTTGCCATGACAGATTCCGTAGGTCAGTACCTCAACGAGATCGGGCTCGTGCCCCTGCTCACCGCCACGGAGGAGCGCGAGCTCTCCCAGACCGTGGAGGCGGGTGTGAAGGCCCGCGAGGCCATCGAGGCCGGCGAGGACACGCCGGAGAACCGCCGACTGGCCCGCAAGGGCGCCGAGGCCAAGGACCGGTTCATCCGGGCCAACCTCCGCCTGGTGGTGTCGGTGGCCCGGCGCTACCCCCTCCCGCCGGCCATGGAGCTCCTCGATCTCGTGCAGGAGGGCAACCTGGGCCTGGAGCACGCCGTCGACAAGTTCGACTGGCGCAAGGGGTTCAAGTTCTCCACCTACGCCACCTTCTGGATCCGCCAGGCCATCGGCCGGGCCCTCGACCAGAAGGCGTCGCTGGTGCGCCTCCCCGGCGACCGCTCTGCCAGCCTCCGCGCCGCCCTTCGGCAGGTGTCAGGCGACGGCGACGAGCTCGACGACGAGAACGCCCGCCTGTACCGGCTCACCACCCCCACCAGCCTCGACCGCACGGTGGGCGACGACGACGGCAGCGAGCTCATCGACCTCATCGCCGACGACAAGCCCAGCCCGGAGGCCATCCTCGTCCACAACGAGGAGCAGGCCCTCGTGGGCGACCTGCTCGGGGTGCTCGACGAGCGGGCCCGCTCGGCGGTGGAGCAGCGCTTCGGCCTCACCGACGGTCGCAAGCGCAGCTACCGGGAGGTCGGCGAGACGCTCGGCGTCACCGCTGAGGCCGCTCGTCGGCTCGTGAAGCGTGCCGTGACCGCTGTCCGTGAGGAAGCGCTCGCCCGGAGCGACGCCGCCTGAGGATTTCCTGGTGAGCGGTCCATCGAACCGGAACTTTCGGTGGCGGACCGGCCCAGAAGAGGTACAAGATGGGCAGATCGCAGGGGCACACCCACCGCCCCTGCTTCGAAGCCGTGGCACTGCCCGCTCGCCCGGCTTCCTGTCCGATCGGCCGCCCCGCCCGCCTGGGGCGGCCGATCGACGTTTTGCCTCCGGCGCGGAACTGGCTTTGCCTGCAGCGGGCTGACCGGCCACGCTTGAGCTCGTGAGCGAGACCTGGGCCCCGTCGTCGTGGCGCGACCGCCCGGCCGTGCAGCAGCCGGCGTGGCCTGACGACGGTGCTCTGGAAGCCACGCTCAAGCAGCTGGCCAGCCTCCCGCCGTTGGTCTTCGCCGGTGAGGCTCGCGCCCTCACGACCGCGCTGGGCCAGGTGGCCGACGGCCGGGCCTTCCTGCTCCAGGCGGGAGACTGCGCCGAGTCGTTCGACAGCTTCTCGGCCGACGGCATCCGCGACCGGCTACAGGTCATCCTGCAGATGGCCATCGTGCTGAGCTACTCGTCGGGCGTGCCCATCGTGAAGGTCGGCCGCATCGCCGGCCAGTTCGCCAAGCCCCGCTCCGCCGACTCCGAGGTGATCGGCGACCTCGAGATCCCGTCGTTCCGCGGGCACATCGTCAACGACATCCTCCCGACGGCCGCAGCGCGGGTGCCCAACCCGGAGCGGCTGCTCCAGGCGTACCACCAGTCGGCCTCCACGCTGAACCTGCTGCGGGCCTTCGTGAAGGGCGGCTTCGCCGACCTCTCCCGCGTCCACGAGTGGAACCAGCGCTTCGTGGCGTCCAGCCGGGAGGGGCAGCGCTACGAGCGGCTGGCCGACGAGATCGACCGGGCCCTGCGGTTCATGCGGGCCTGCGGGATCGACTCGGAGACACAGCCGAACCTCCACGAGGTGGACTTCTTCACCAGCCACGAGGCGCTGATCCTGGGTTACGAGGAGGCCCTCACCCGCCAGGACAGCCTCACCGACGACTGGTACGACTGCTCGGCCCACATGCTCTGGATCGGGGAGCGCACCCGCCAGCTCGAAGGCGCCCACGTGGAGTTCCTCCGGGGCGTCGACAACCCCCTCGGTTGCAAGGTGGGTCCGGCCGCCACCGCCGAGGAGGTGCTCGACCTCTGCGAGGCCCTCAACCCGCAGCGGACGCCCGGACGGCTCACGCTGATCAGCCGGATGGGCGCAGATGCTGTGGAGGACCGCCTCCGACCGCTCCTCGCGGCGGTGCGCGACGCCGGTCACCCGGTGGTGTGGGCCTGCGACCCCATGCACGGCAACACCTTCACCTCCGCGGGCGGTCGCAAGACCCGCCACCTCGACGCCATCCTCCAGGAGATCGCCGGGTTCTTCGCCGCCCACCGTGCCGAGGGCACCTGGCCCGGCGGGGTCCATGTCGAGCTCACCAGCGACGATGTCACCGAGTGCCTGGGCGGGGCCGAGGAGATCCTCGATGCCGACCTCGACGCCCGCTACGAGACCATGTGCGACCCCCGCCTCAACGGTCGCCAGAGCCTAGATCTAGCCTTCCGAGTAGCCGAGCTCCTCAAGAACTAGCCGACCGAGCGCGCAGCACCTCGGTCGGCTCGCGTACACCAACGTCGGGCCGGGAAGCGCCAGCGTCGGCCCGACTGTCATGCGGAGGCGAAGCCGGAGCATGCGAAGACACAGCCGAAGCATGCGACAACAGGGAATGTTGACCGGGTGACTCGGGTTTGACAGCATTGTTGAGTCGTCTAGTCAGGATTCCCACGGGGGCCCCATGCTGCAGCAGCGAGAGATCGATCCTGAGATCCGTGCGGACATCGAGAAGTTCGAGGTGCAGCTGGCCCGCTACCTGAGCGGGGATCTGGAGGAGGACGCCTTCCGGGTGTTCCGGCTCAACAACGGCATCTACGGCCAGCGGCAGGGCGGCCACAACCAGATGGTGCGGGTGAAGGTCCCCTACGGCTCCCTCACCCCGGAGCAGCTCGACATGTTCGGGCACCTCGCCGAGACGTACAGCCGCGGGTGGGGGCACCTCACCACGCGGCAGAACGTCCAGTTCCACTTCGTGCAGCTCGAGCAGGTGCCGGCGCTCCTGCGGGAGATGGCTTCGGTGGGCCTCACCTCCCGGGAGGCGTGCGGCGACACCGTCCGCAACGTGATGGGCTGCCACCTGGCCGGCGCCTGCCCCTACGAGGCCCTCGACATCAGCCCGTGGGCCGAGGCGGCCTTCCAGCACTTCCTCCACCACCCCCTCGCCCAGCGGCTCCCCCGGAAGTTCAAGATCAACTTCTCGGGCTGCGAGACGGACTGCGGCCAGGCCATGTTCAACGACGTCGGCGTGATCGCCACCACCCGCGCAGCTGCCCGACGGCGGCCGGGAGGCGGGGTTCCGGGTGTTCGTGGCCGGCGGGCTCGGGGCCAACCCCCACCCGGCCCTCGCCCTCGAGGAGTTCACGACGCGCGAGGACCTCCTCGCCACCCTCGAAGCCATCCTCCGGGTGTTCTCCAACCACGGCAACCGCGACAACAAGCTGCGCGCCCGGATGAAGTGGCTGGTCGACACCATGGGCTGGGAAGAGCTGCAGGCTCGTGTGCTCAAGGAGCGCAAGTTCCTCGTCGCCTCCTCCAGCTGGCCCGGCGGCATCCCCGAGGCGGTGCACAAGGCCGGCGACGCACCGGCGGGCCTCGGCCATGGCGCCGTGCCCACCCCGCTGGGTCAGGGCACCCCCGTCACCCTGCGCCGGAGCGACCCCTTCCAGGCCTGGGACGACGCCAACGTGGTGCGCGGCGTGGCCAAGGGCACCGTCTCCGCCCTGGCCTACTCCCGCCTCGGCGACATCACCACCGAGCAGTTCCGGGCCCTGGCCTCGATCCAGCGTGAGCTGGGAGCCGAGGTCCGCGTCACGAATCGCCAGAACCTGGTGTTCCGGGGGCTCTCCGAGAGCCAGCTCCCGATCCTCCACCAGCGCCTGTCGGCCATCGGCATGGCCGAGCCGGGCGCCGAGCTGGCCCGCGACGTGGTGGCCTGCCCGGGTGCCGACACCTGCAACCTGGCCGTCACGCAGAGCCGGGGCCTGGCCGACGCCATCGGTGCCGCCCTCGACGAGGCCGGCCTGGCCGAGGTGGGCGGCATCCGCACCAACATCTCCGGCTGCACCAACAGCTGCGGGCAGCACCACATCTCCGACATCGGGTTCTTCGGCGCCGAGCGCCGGGCCCACGGCCGATCGGCGCCGGGCTACCAGATGCTCCTGGGCGGCTACGTGGGCCAGGAGCGGATCCACTTCGGGGAGAAGGCGCTGCGTCTGCCGGCCAAGAACGCCCCAGAGGCCGCCGTCCGGGTGGTCCGTCGCTTCAACGACGAGCGCGAGGCCGGCGAGGCCTTCCGCTCCTGGATGGATCGTGCCGGGGGCGCCAAGGTCATCGCCGAGGACCTCAAGGACCTCGACGTGTTCCCCCTTCCCGACGAGGGTCCCGACTACTACGTCGACTACGACGAGACGGGTCCCTACGTGGCGGAGACGGGCGACTCGGAGTGCGCCACATGAGCCTCGTCGAGGTGGCGGAGTTCAGCGACGAGGAGCTGCGCGAGCTCAACCGTGAGTTCGAGCACCTGCCCGCCTCCAAGATCATCCAGTGGGCCGTCGACAGCTTCGCTCCGCACCTCAGCCTCAGCGCCTCCATGAACGACGCCGTGCTCATCGACCTGGCCACGAAGGTGCACCCGGGGATCGAGGTCATGTTCATCGACACCGGCTACCACTTCCCCGAGACCCTCGAGACCGTGGAGATGGTGCGACGCCGGTACGGGCTCAACTTGCGCATGATGACCGTCCAGCACCACGACGAGGAGCTCTGGAAGGTCGATCCGGAGAACTGCTGCTCGGCCGTGAAGGTCGGTCAGCTCGACCGGGCCCTGGAGGGCAAGGCGGCGTGGATGAGCGGTCTGCGCCGCGAGGAGGCCGCCACTCGTGGCCAGGCCCCGATCGTGGCCCGCGACCTGCGCGGGCTGGTGAAGGTCAACCCGCTCGCCACCTGGACCCAGCAGGACGTCGAGGGCTACATCGCCGACCACGACGTGATCGTGAACCCGCTCCAGCAGCAGGGCTACCTCTCGATCGGCTGCCAGCCCTGCACCCACCTCCCCACCGATCCCAGCGACCCGCGGAGTGGCCGCTGGGTGGGGAGCAACAAGACGGAGTGCGGCCTGCACGACTGACCCGCCGACCGGGTGGGCGAGCTGGCGCACCGCGTGCCACGATGCCGGGCCATGGGCACCCATCCTGAGGACGTCGGCCTGTCGAGCGAGCGGCTCGGCCGGGTGGACACGGCCATGCACGCCTATGTCGACGCCGGCAAGCTCCCCGGGGTCCAGACGCTGGTGAGCCGGCGGGGCGAGCTCGTCCACCACGACCGCTACGGCCTGACCGACGTCGAGGCGGGGACCCCGGTCGACGAGTCGACGATCTACCGGATCTACTCGATGAGCAAGCCCATCACCAGCGTGGCGCTGATGATGCTCTACGAGCAGGGGGCCTTCTTGCTCGAGAACCCGGTGCACCGCTTCCTCCCGGAGCTGGCCGACACTCCAGGTGTGGGACGGGGGCACCGCGGAGGCCCCGGTCACCCGGGCCCCGGCCCGGCCCGTCACCGTCCACGACGTCCTCACCCACCTCGCGGGGTTCACGTACGGCTTCCACTTCCAGCATCCGCTGGACGAGCTGTACCGCCAGGCGGATCTGGGCAACTTCACCCAGCCCGACTACACCCTCGCCGAGGGCATCGAGCGGTTGGGGGGCCTCCCGCTCCTGTTCGACCCGGGGACCCGCTGGAACTACTCCGTGTCGACGGACGTGTGCGGTCGCCTGGTGGAGGTCCTCAGCGGCCAGCCGCTCGACGAGTTCCTCCGCGACCACGTCCTCGCCCCCCTGGGGATGCACGACACCGGGTTCTGGGCGCCCGAGAGCGATCTCGATCGCTGCTGCCCGCTGTACGTGCGCGGCACGGATCGTCGGCTGCACCTCCTTCGCGTCGGCCCGCAGCATGGTCCGTCCCCCCTCCTACCTGGCCGGTGGAGGCGGGCTGGTGGGCACGGCCCCCGACTACCTGCGCTTCTGCCACTTCCTGCTCGGGGGTGGCGAGCTCGACGGCGTGCGGCTCCTCAGCCCGAAGACGCTGCGCTACATGACCCGCAACCACCTCCCCGGCGGATCGCTGCTGAACGAGATGGGCCAGTCGACCTTCAGCGAGACGGCCATGGAGGGCATGGGGTTCGGCCTGGGGTTCTCCGTGGTCGAGAACGCGGCGGCCTTGCAGACCCTGGCGAGCGAGGGAGAGTTCGGGTGGGGTGGTGCGGCCAGCACCGCCTTCTGGGTGGACCCGGTGGAGGAGATCTGCGTGGTGTTCATGACCCAGCTCCTGCCCGAGCAGCACCTACCCCTTGCGCCAGCACCTCCGGGTGGCCGTCAACCAGGCCATCCTCGACTGACCCGAGCCTCAGGCCAGGTAGTCGACGAACTTCTCCAGCTGGCGCAGGTTGCGGCACTCGAAGGTGCCGTCGCAGTGGTTGGCGTACTCCCCCACGATGGAGTCACCGGTGTCCCAGTAGCTCCTGGGCTCGGGGTTGAGCCAGTAGAGGTGACGGGCGCGCTTCTCGATCTCCTTCAGCACCCAGGCCTGCGAGGCGTGGTAGTTGTTCCGGGCGTCTCCGAGGATGATCACGGTGGTCTTGGGGCTGACCTCCTTGCCGTGCTTCTCCCAGAACACCTCGAAGGCGTGGCCGTAGTCGGAGTGGCCGTCGACCCACACCACATCAGCCTCGGTGTTCACCCGGTGCACGGCCTCGGCGATGTCCTCCACGCCCTCGAAGAGGCGGGTGACCTCGTCGAGGCCGTCGATGAACACGAACGAGCGGACCTTCGAGAACTGCCCGGAGATGGCATAGACGAGGTGCAAGGTGAAGCGGGCGAAGGCAGCCACCGATCCGGAGATGTCGGCGATGACGAAGATCTCCGGCTTCGACGGGCGCGGGTACTTGAACTTCGGCTCCGCCGGGACCCCGCCGTAGGACAGCGAGTGCCGCACCGTGCTCCGGAAGTCGAGGGGGCCCTTCCGGCCGTGGCGACGCTTGCGGGCCAGCCGCACCGCCAGCTTTCGGGTGAGGGGGTAGATGGCCTTGCGGAGCGACGCCATCTCCTCCCGGGAGGCGTGCATGAAGTCGACGTCCTCCGGAAGCGGCTTGCGCAGGGTGCGGGCCATGGCCTCCACGCCCCGGTCAGCCACCAGAGCCCGCCGGATCTCGCCCTCGATCTCCTTCTTCAGCTGGTCGATGCGGCGTCTGGTACTCGTCCTGCTCCAGGCGCTCCTCCAGCGGGGTGAGCGGGTCGGGCGAGTCGTGCCGGGCCTGGTCCATGAGCCGGTCGAGGACCGCGTCGAGGTCGAGGTTCCGCAGCGTGCGGTACAGGTAGTACGTGCCGCCCACGGGCCGCCCCGGCTCCATGCCGGCGAACCGGCGCACCGCCTGGCGGGCCACCGCCCGCATGAGGGCGTCGTCGCCCCGCTGGAGCGCCTTGTAGAGCATCTCGGCGATCTCCTCGGGCGTCATGTTCTCGCCGCCGCCGGCGCCGGAGCGGGGGCCGTCGCCCTGCATCTGCTCCTGCTGCTCCAGCTCCTCGAGCAGCTGGGCCAAGGCGTCGTCGTCGCCGTCGGCGATGCTGTACTGCGATCCTCGCAGCGAGAAGTACACCTCGAACACCGTCTCGAAGGCCCGCCAGTGGGTGTTGTTCTTCACCAGGGTGGCTGCAAGGGCGTACTTGAACGCCTCGCGGTCCTCGAGCGGGATGTGCTTGACCGCCTCCATGGCGTCGAGGTTCTCGGTGAGGCTGACGGGCAGGCCAGCCAGTCGCAGCTCCTGGATGAACCCGGCCAGCAGCTCGGTGATGGCCTGGCCGGCCGCCAGATCCGGGCGAACGTCGGTCACAGCCGCCGCGGCCTGCGTGGCCCGTGGTCGCCGCCAAACGCAAGCGACGGAGCCGCCAGGCGGAGGAGCGACCAGCGCGGCCTGCGTGGCCCGTGGTCGCCGCCAAACGCAAGCGACGGAGCCGCCAGGCGGAGGAGCGACCAGCGCGGCCTGCGTGGCCGGGGAACGCTCAAGAACAGCCGCCTTCTGGATGGTGCCGTGCTCCTGGTCGAGCTCGCGCACGGCCTTGGTGATGTCGCTCTGGTACTTGAGGAGGATGTTGATGGTGGCCTTGGCCGTCTCGGCATCGACGTGCTCCACGCCGAGCAGGAGGAGCGTGCGAGCCCAGTCGATGGTCTCCGACACCGACGGCGACTTCTTCAGCTCGAGCTGGCGGATCGATCGCACGATGCGGGCCACCTGATCGGCCAGCGAGTCGGTGATGTCGGGCACCTTGGTGAGGACGATCTCCTTCTCCCGCTCCAGGTCGGGGTAGTCGATGTGGAGGAAGAGGCAGCGGCGCTTGAGGGCCTCGGACAGCTCGCGGGTGTTGTTGGAGGTGAGGAACACCAGCGGGATCTGCTTGGCCTCGATGGTGCCCAGCTCGGGGATCGACACCTGGTAGTCGGAGAGGATCTCCGAGCAGCAGCGCCTCGGTCTCCACCTCGACGCGGTCGACCTCGTCGATCAGGAGCACGACCGGCTCGTCGGCGGTGATGGCCTCGAGCAGCGGACGGGTGAGGAGGAACTCGTCGGAGAAGATGTCGTCCTCGACCGTCTCCCAGGTCTTGCCGTCGCCGCGCTCGGCCTGGATGCGAAGGAGCTGCTTCTTGTAGTTCCACTCGAACAGCGCCTTGCTCTCGTCGAGCCCCTCGTAGCACTGGAGCCGGATGAGCCGGGCGCCGGACATCTCGGCCACCGACTTGGCCAGCTGGGTCTTGCCGGTGCCGGCGGGGCCCTCGACGAGGATCGGCTTGCCGAGGCGGTCGGCCAGGTACACGACCCCGGCGATGCCCTCGTCGGAGAGGTAGTCGACCTTGCGGAGCGACTCCCGCACCTGCGGGCACGGACTCGAATCGGTAGGTCTGCTCGGCCATCCGCGCAGCCTACGTGGCGACTTGACCGCGCGGTCAATCGGTTGGGAGCCGCCCCCGGATCGACGCCTAGCCCCTCGTCTGGCCGTCGCCGTGGATGACGAACTTGAGGGTGGTGAGCTCACGCAGGCCCATCGGGCCACGGGCGTGGAGCTTCTGGGTGGAGATCCCGATCTCGGCCCCGAAGCCCAGCTCCTCGCCGTCGACGAAGCGGGTGGAGGCGTTGACGAGCACGGCGGCGGCGTCGACCTCCTTGCACGAACCGCTCGGCGGCCCGGAGGTCGTTGGTGACGATGGCCTCGCTGTGGCCGGTGCCGTAGCGGGTGATGTGGGCGATGGCGGCGTCGAGCGTGTCGACCACCCGCACGGCCAGCTTCAGGTCGAGGAACTCGGTGGCGTAGTCGTCGTCCGTGGCCAGCCCAGCCACCCGGTCGCCGAGGATCTGCTGCGTGGCGTCGTCGCCCACCAGCTCCACGCCCTCGAGCCGCGGGGCCAGCTCGTTGAGGAAGGTGGCAGCCACGTTGCGGTGCACGAGGAGCGTCTCGGCGGCGTTGCACACCGACGGCCGTTGGGTCTTGGCGTTCTCGACGATGGCGGCGGCCATCGACAGGTCGGCGGACGGCGTCGACGTAGACGTGGCAGTTGCCGTCGCCGTCGATCACGTAGGGCACCGTGGCGTTGTCGAGGACCGACTGGATCAGCGACGGCCCTCCGCGAGGGATGAGCACGTCGATCGACTCGCGGAGCCGCATGAACTCCACAGCCGCCTCGTGGCGGGTGTCCTCCACGAGCACGAGGGCGTCGTGGGGCAGGCCGGCCTTGGCCAGGCCCTCCCGGAGGGCGGCGGCGATGGCCATGTTGGAGCGGATGGCGCCCGACGACCCCCGCAGGAAGGCGGCGTTCCCCGACTTGAGGCAGAGCCCGAAGGCGTCGCTGGTGACGTTGGGCCGGTTCTCGTAGATGATGGCCACCACGCCCAGCGGCACCCGCACGCGCTGCACCCGCAGCCCGTTGGGCCGCGTCCAGCCGTCGGCCACCTCACCGACCGGATCGGGCAGGCTGGCCACGGCTCGCAGGCCGTTGGCCATGGCCAGCAGCCGCAGGTCGTTGAGCCGAAGGCGATCGACCACGGTGGCGGGACGACCGTCGGCCTCGGCAGCGGCCACGTCGTCGGCGTTGGCCGCCAGGATCTCGGCGTGTCGGTCGAGGAGGAGGTCGGCCGATGCCAGCAGGGCGGCGTCCTTGACCTCGGTGGAGGCGGTGGCCAGCACCCGGCTGGCCGCCTTGGCACGGGCCCCGAGCTCGGCGATGGGGTCGAGAGGCACCCCGGGAAGTGTACGGGGCGAGGGCACCGCTCCCCGGCGCCAGGTGGCAGGCTCTCTCGATGGGCACGACGGTGGAGGTGCGGCCGGCTGCGGCGGCAGACGTGGCGGGCATGGCGGACGCCCTGGTCGCGGCGTTCTAGGACGATCCCGTGACGACCTGGCTCTTCGGCGAGGGCGGAGGCCGGCCCGGGCGGTACCTGCGCCCCTACATGGCGCACGAGGCGCGCCGTCACCTGGCCCACCCGACGGTGTTCACCGCCGACGGGCATCCCGGGGCGGCCTTCTGGGATCCGCCGGGCTCCTGGAAGACCCCGATCCGCTCCATGCTGCCGCTGGCGCCCGTCATGGTGCGGGGCATCGGACCCCGGTTGATCAGGGCCGTCCGGGGGCTCAACCGGCTCGAGCAGGCCCATGAGACCCACCCCGACCACTACTACCTGGCGGTCCTCGGGACCCGTCCGGATCGTCAGGGGGAGGGCATCGGAACGGCCCTGATGCAGCCCGTGCTCACCATCTGCGACCGGGACGGGGTGGGGGCCTACCTCGAGAGCTCCAAGGAGTCCAACGTCCCCTTCTACCGACGGCACGGGTTCGAGGTGGTGGGCGAGGTGGCCTTCCCGGGCGGGCCCACGCTGTGGCGGATGTGGCGCGACCCCGGCCGCCGGACGAGGCCGGATGAGCGAGACGCTCGCCGCTCCGACCCGCCGCTTCATCGACCGACGTCTCGACCGCCCTCCAGGCGGTGAGCAGCAGCCTGACCGGTGTTCGCACCGAGAAGCTGGCCCAGGACGTGGCGCTCGAGGCCTTCAACCTGGTGTGCGGGCTGCTGGCCATCGACGACCGAGTGAGCGACGACGAGCTCTGGGAGGTGCTCGGCGCCTTCGGTCCCCTGCTCGAGACCCAGCTGGCCGGCGCCACCCCGGACGCCCTTCGGGCGTCGGGTCTGGTGGAAGGCGCAAGCGCGCTTCACCGACACCGCCGTCGGCCATGTTCGAGGTGCTGCTCGCAGCCGACGCTCGGGACGGCACGAGCCACGCCCGCACCTACTACAGCGGCCGCCGTGGAGATCGCCTTCGCGGTCGCCGCCATCGACCTCCACACCTCCCAGGCCGAGCTCGAGGCCATCGAGCGCTTCCGCGTGCATGCTCCTCGGCGCCATCGAGGCCATGGAGGCCAGCCCGGCGCCGCCGCGGTCGACGGAGGCCCGCCGCTCCCCGACCACCACCGCCGTCACACCGCCCAGCGAGGATCCGCCGGCCCGCCCGGTCGACGAGCTCCTCGCCGAGCTCGACGGCTTGGTCGGCCTCGACGGCGTGAAGCACGAGGTGAAGCTGGTCACCAACCTGCTCCGGGTGCAGAAGATCCGAGCTCGAGCGCGGGCTGCCTGTGCTCGACCAGAGCCGCCACCTCATCTTCACCGGCAACCCCGGCACCGGGAAGACCACCGTCGCGCGGCTGCTCGCCCAGATCTACCGCGTCGCTCGGCGTGGTGGAGCGTGGCCACCTGGTGGAGACGGACCGAGTCGGGCCTGGTGGCGGGCTACGTCGGCCAGACGGCCCCGCTGGTGCAGGCCCGCTTCGACGAGGCCGACCAGGGCGTGCTGCTGATCGACGAGGCCTACTCCCTCGTCCGCGGCGGCGAGCGCGACTTCGGCCGGGAGGCCATCGACACGATCGTGAAGCTCATCGAGGACCGTCGCGACCGGATCGTGGTGGTCATGGCCGGCTACCCCGACGAGATGGAGGAGCTCATCGTCGTCGAACCCGGGGCTGCGCTCTCGGTTCCCGAAGGCGATCCACTTCCCCGACTACACCACCGACGAGCTGCTGCAGATCATGGACTCGCTCGGCGAGAAAGGCGGCTACCAGCTCGACCCCGGCGCCCGGGCCCGGGCTCGCATCTGGCTCGACTCGATCACGCGAGACAAGGGGTTCGGCAACGGGCGCACCGCCCGCAACCTCTTCGAGCACGCGGTGTCCACCCAGGCCATGCGGCTGGGACCGGTCGAGTCCCCCACCGACGAGCAGCTCACCACCCTGGTGGCCGACGACATCCCGCCGCCGGCGAGGGGCCCCTCACGGTGGTGCGACCGACCACCGGTACCGTCTGAGGCGCGTGCGGCGGGTGCTGGCGGTCCTCGGAGCGATGCGATGGTGGTGCGCCGCCATCGCCCTCCGCAGCGCCCTCGACGACGGCGGCGGGGACGACCCCGACGACGGCGACGTGGTGGTCCTGTGCGCCGCTGACCTGGTCGACGCCTGCGCGGCGCTGGGTCCGGCAGGTCGAGGTGCGGCTCGAGGTGGCCGCCGACACCGCCGCCGCGCTCGTCGACGGCAGCGTGGCCGACGACGTCGACGCCTGGATCACCACCTCGGCGTGGGTCGAGGTGGTCGACCGCCGCGCCGCCGACGCCCTCGGCGACGGTGACTCCGCTGGCCACCTCCCCGCCGTCGTGGCGGTCGCGCCCGGTCGCTTCGAGGCCGTCGAGGCGCTGTGCGCGGGCGAGCGACGTGTGGGCCTGCCTCGGCGACACGGCCGGCACCGACTGGGCGCGACCTCGGCGACGGGAGCCACCCCGAGTGGCGGGAGCTGAAGGTGGGCCTCACCGACCCCGACTCGGCCATCGGTCTGAGCGTCCTGGCCTCGGCACCGCGGCGGGCTTCTTCGACGGCACGGACTTCGCCGCCAACGACTTCGCCTT
Source organism: uncultured Microthrixaceae bacterium (assembly GCA_963795165.1). Taxonomy (GTDB): domain Bacteria; phylum Actinomycetota; class Acidimicrobiia; order Acidimicrobiales; family VFJN01; genus VFJN01. The sequence goes on from CAWCGT010000002.1 coordinate 91,804, forward strand.
CGGCGAGTTCGAAGGCTGGCTCGCCACCCTGGCCGAGCCATCGGCCGCCGGCGATCCAGATCCGGCCCGCACCCTGGCCACCCGCCCGGGCACCTACTCGGCCGCCGGATCGGTGGCGGCGGTGGCCGACCCGGTTCGACGACACGAGGGCGTGGAGGTCATCGAGCCCGACCGCCGCCGTGCGAGGTCGACGGTCGTGGCCGTCGGGCCTGCACGGGGACGACCGCACCCTCGCTCGAGCGCCGTCGGCCGCGGCGCTGGCCGACGACCGGCTGGGCACCCGCGGGCGGTCCGCCGACGTCGCACCTACGCTGAAGCCGGGCGTCATGGCTGCCCTGCACACGCTCTGGAGGGAAGTGACGTCGTGATCCCCTCCGTGCGCCCGCCGCCTCGTGGCAGGCATCCTGGCGGCCGGGCTGCTGGCCGCCGCCTGCAGCCCCGACGAGGCCGACGACGGCACCGTCGACTTCGGCGATCCCGGCGACTGCACCGTGGTCGACCTGTCGGTGTCGCTCGGAGAAGATCGACCTCCTCAGCCGGCTGGCCAAGGACTTCAACGAGAGCGACGACGCCAGGTCGGCGACGCGTGCGTGTTCGCCCGCGTGCAGTCGAAGTCGTCGGGCGGCGCCGCCCAGCTGCTGGCCGGCGGCTGGGACGAGGAGACCGAGGGGCCGCGGCCCGTCATCTGGTCGCCCGGCCGCCTCCACGTGGGGCGCCGTGCTCAACCAGCGCCTCGGAGGCCAGCGGCGAACCAGCCATGACCGGCGACTTCGCCTCGTTCCAGCTGACGCCGCTCGTGATCGCCATGCCGCGCCCGATGGCCGAGGCCCTCGGCTGGCCCGACGAGCCGCTCGGCTTCGCCGACATCCTCGCCCTGTCGCAGGATCCCGAGGGCTGGGCCGCCTTCGGCCACCCCGAGTGGGGCGAGTTCCGCCTCGGCAAGACCAACCCCAACTTCTCCACCAGCGGGCTGTCCGCCCTCATCGCCCAGGCCTACGCCGCCAACGGCAAGACCGCCGGGCTGTCGCGTCGAGGACCTGGCCAAGGCCAGCCACCGACGAGTTCGCCCGCCAGATCGAGTCGGCGGTCGTCCACTACGGCGACACCACCCTGACGTTCCTCAACAACTGGTACCGGGCCGACCAGCGGGGCAACCCCTTCGGCTACGTGTCGGCCGTGGCCGTCGAGGAGAAGTCGGTGATCGACTACAACACCGGCAACCCCGACGGCGTGCTCCAGGAGGGCGAGGAGCCCCGGCCGCCCCGCGTGCCGCTGGTGGCGATCTACCCGGAGGAGGGCACGCTCTACTCCGACAACCCGCTCTTCGTGCTCGACGCCGAGTGGGTCGACGACGACGAGGCGGCGGGCGCACAGCAGTTCGTCGACTTCGTCAGCCGAACCGGAGAACCAGGAGCAGGTGCTCCGCTTCGGGTTCCGACCAGGCAACCCCGACGTCGACGATCGGCCTCCCGATCTCCACCCGCAACGGCGTCGACCCCGACCAGCCCCAGACGCTGCTCGAGGTGCCGGAGCCCGACGTGCTCACCCAGCTCCTCGACGACTGGCAGGACCAGCGCAAGCCCGCCCGGGTGCTGCTGCTCATGGACGTCTCCGGCTCGATGGGCGAGATCGCCGATCCGGAGACCGGCGCCACCAAGCTCGACCTCGCCAAGCAGGCCACCATCACCGCCCTCGACGAGTTCAACGACGACGACGAGGTGGGTCTGTGGGTGTTCACCACCGACCTCGGCGACCAGCGACGAGCCGCAGGAGTACCTCGAGCTGATCCCCACCGGACGCATCGGTGACGTCCGCGAGCGTCTGCAGGGCCAGCATCCGCGACCTCGTGCCCGCTCAACGGCACCCCGCTCTACACCGCCACCGAGGCGGCCTACCAGCAGCCAGGTCGACGCAGTTCGACCCCACCCGCATCAACGCGGTGGTGCTGCTGTCCGACGGCGTCAACGACGACGGCGAGCCCGACGACGACCGGGAGCAGCTCGACTCGCTGCTCGACGCCCTGTCCGCCGACGCTCGAGGGCCAGCAAGGCCAGGCCGTGCGGGTGTTCCCGATCTCCTACGGCGAGGACGCCGACCTGGCCACCCTGCGCCGCATCGCCGAGGCCAGCCAGGCGGCCGTCTACGACTCCAGCGACCCGCGCACGATCACCAAGGTCTTCATCGCCGTCGTGTCCAACTTCTAGCCTGCGCTCGTGCCGGCGCTGTCGCTGCGGGATCGGTTCTTCACCCCACCCGTGGCGCGCGCCATCACCTCGCCACTGGGGATCCTGGCCCTCGGGGCCGGCGCCAGCCTCGGCATCCTGGCCGGCGGCGGCGTCATCGGGGCCGTCATCCTGGGGCTCCTGGGCTGGGCGGGACGGGTCGCCGCCGCCATCCCCCGCGCACCGTCGGGGAGCCGCATCGACCCGTTCACGCTGGCCGAGCCGTGGCGCCACTACGTGACCGACGCCCTCCAGGCCCGCCCCGGTTCGAGGAGTCGGTGGCATCGGCCCGCGAAGGACCGATGCGCGATCGACTGCGGGAGATCGAGGCGCGCGTCGCCACCGGGGTCCAAGAGGTGTGGCGGATCGCCCGCCGGGGCCACGACCTCGTGGACGCCCGACGCCGGGTCGACCCCGACGCCATCCGACGGGAGATCGCGCTCACCGAGGCCAACGCCGAGCCAGCCCTGGGCCTCCGGGTCCACCCTGGAGCGCACCATGGAGTCGCTGCGGGCCCAGCTGGCCACCGTCGAGCGCCTCGAGCGGGTGATCGGCGACGCCGACAGCCGGCTCCGGCTCCTCAACGCCCGCCTCGACGAGGCCGCCGCCCGCACCATCGAGCTGTCGGTGCAGGCCAGCGACGTGGCCGACCTCGGCGGGCTCGGTGACGACGTCGACCAGATGGTCGACGAGATGGAGGCCCTGCGGCAGGCCATCGAGGAGACCGGCGGCGGCACGGCGGTGCCGGGCACCGGGTGACGGACCCATCGCCGGAGCGTCGGCCCCGGCCGACCGGCGCCGCGGGTCGCTACCTGGTGGGCGCCGGCATCCTGCTCTCCCGCATCGCCGGGCTGCTTCGGGAGGTCGCCATCTCCGGCTACCTCGGCGTGGGGGCGGCGGCGGACGCGTTCAAGGCGGCGCTGCGCATCCCCAACCTGCTGCAGAACCTCCTCGGCGAAGGCGTGCTGTCGGCCTCGTTCATCCCGGTCTACGCCCGGCTCGCTCGACGAGGACCGGCGAGGAGGCGGGCCGGCTGGCCGGTGCGGTGGCCGGCCTGCTCTGCGCGCTCACCGGGGTGCTGGTGGTGCTCGGGGTGGTGCTGGCCCGCCCGCTCACGGTCCTGCTCACGCCCGGCTTCTCCGGCGAGCGGCTCGACCTGGCCGTGACGCTGCTGCGCATCATGTTCCCGGGCATCGGGTTCCTGGTGCTGTCGGCCTGGTGCCTCGGCGTCCTCAACAGCCACCGCCGGTTCTTCCTGTCCTACGTGGCGCCGGTGCTCTGGAACGCCGCCCAGATCGCCGTCGTCGTGACCGTCGGGATCCTCGGAGCGTCGGCTGAGGGGATCGCCGAGGCGCTGGCCTGGGGCGTGTTGGCCGGGGGCCTCCTCCAGCTCGCCGTGCAGCTCCCCGCCGTCCGCAGCGCTCACCCCCGGCCTCCGGCTGTCAGCCTCGACCGGTCGTCGCCCGAGATCCGCAGCGTCCTCGGCCGCTTCGGCACCGTGGTGGTCGGACGCGGCGCGGTGCAGCTGCTCACCTACGTCGACCTCTTTCTCGCCAGCCTCCTCGCTGTCGGCGCGGTGTCGGCCCTCACCTACGCCCAGGTGCTGTACCTCCTGCCCATCAGCCTCTTCGGCATGGCGGTGGCCGCCGCCGAGCTGCCCGAGCTGTCCCGCCTCGGCCGGGCCGGGCCCGCCGCCATCCGCGAGCGCCTCGCCATCGGCCTGGAGCGCATCACCTTCTACGTGGCCTTCACCGTCGCGCTCTACGTCGTTCGCCGGCGACGTGATCGTGGGGGCCCTGCTCCAGCGGGGCGAGTTCGATGCCGCCGACACCCGGCTGGTCTGGTTCGTCCTCGGTGCGTTCGCCCTCGGCCTGCTCGGCACCACCCGGTCGCGGCTGCTGCAGAACGGGCTCTACGCCCTCGACCGGCCCAAGCTGGTGGCCCGCATCGCCGTGCTCCGTGTCGCCCTCGCCGCCGTCCTCGGCGCGCTGCTGATGTTCCCGCTCGACCGCCTCGCCGTCGTCGGCTCGTCGGTCCAGCGACTCGGCGACGTCGGCCTGTCGCCCGCTGCCCGACGCCCTGCGGCTGCGTCGGATGACGGACCACCGCGCCTCGGGCATCGTGGGGCTGGCCCTGGCGGCCGGCGGCGTCGTCGTGGGTCGAGTACCGACTCCTGCGGGGCGCCCTCGAGTGGCGCATCGGGCCGCTGCCCGGCCTGGGCCACGACGCGCGCTGGTCGCTGATCGCGGCCGGGAGCCGCCGGCGTCCTCGCGGCCGGTCTCCGGTCCGGTCACCGACGACCTCCCCAGCCTCGCTGCGCCCTTCGTGGTGGTCCTGGTGCCGGCCGGGCTCACCTACCTCGCCATCACCGCCACGATGGGCGTGCACCGAGGCCCGCGCGCTCGTGGGCCGGGCCCGGCGGCCCTCCCGGCGTGATGCCCCGCCAGCCCACTAGGCTCGCCGCCATGTTCAAGGCACTCAGGCGGTGGTGGAAGTACCTCGGCGCGAAGGTCAACTCGGTCTTCAACACCAAGGCCGACCCGAAGATCCAGCTCGAGCAGGCGATCACCGAGGCCCAGGACCAGCACCGCCGGCTCCGCGAGCAGGCGGCCAACGTCATCGCCAACCAGAAGCAGACCGAGATGCGCCTCGACCGGGCGCATGGAGGAGCTGGAGAAGGTCACCGGCAACGCCACGCCAGGCCGTGCTCATGGCCGACGAGGCCGCCAAGGCCGGCGACACGCGCCAAGGTGGCGGAGTACACGTCGGCGGCCGAGTCCTTCGCCACCCGCCTGATCGCCATCGAGGGCGAGGTCGAGGACCTCAAGGCGCTCGCCCTCCAGTCGTCGCAGGCCTCCGACCAGGCCAAGGCCGCCGTGCAGCAGAACGCCACCGCCCTGCAGCGCAAGCTGTCGGAGCGCAACAAGCTCCTGTCGCAGCTCGACCAGGCCAAGATGCAGGAGCAGGTGAACAAGGCGATGGCCTCGCTGTCGGAGACGGTCGGCGAGGACGTCCCCACCTTCGACGAGGTGCGCGAGAAGATCGAGGCCCGCTACGCCAAGGCCAAGGGCATGTCGGAGCTCACCGAGTCGTCGGTCGAGTCCCGGATGCTCGAGGTGGAGCAGGCGGCCGCCAACAGCGAGGCCCAGGCCCGCCTGGCCCAGATCCGGGCCCAGCTCGGGCTGGCACCGGCGGCACGGCCGAGGCCACGCCGCCGCCGCCGAGCCGGCACCCGGCGAGGCCGGGTCCGCCTGACCGACGACGTCGGCGTCGGGCCCCACCCGCCGCCCTGGCCCGACGACCCGCGGCTCGACCCCGAGCTCCTGGCCGCCGGTGACCGCCGCAACGTCGCCGACCGCTACCGCTACTGGACGGTCGAGGCCATCGTCGCCGACCTCGACGGTCGCCGGCACCCGTTCCACGTCGCCATCGAGAACTGGGCGCACGACCTCAACATCGGCACCGTCGTGCGCAACGCCAACGCCTTCCTCGCCGGCAGCCGTGCACATCGTGGGCCGGCGCCGGTGGAACCGGCGGGGCGCGATGGTGACCGACCGCTACCAGCACGTCGTCCACCACCCCACCGTCGGTGACCTGGTGCGCCTGGGCCCGAGCGGCGGGCCTCCCGCTGGTGGGCATCGACAACCTCCCCGGCGCGGTGCCCTCGAGTCGACCGCGCTGCCCAGAGCGCTGCGTGCTGCTGTTCGGCCAGGAGGGCCCGGGCTGTCCGCCGGCGCCACGAGCGGCCTGCGACCATCGTGTGCTCGATCGCCCAGCAGGGCTCCACCCGCTCGATCAACGCCGGCGTGGCCTCCGGGATCGCCATGCACACGTGGCTGCGCCAGCACGGCATCGTGGAGGACGGACGCTAGGGCAGGACGACGAGGTCGTCGCGGTGGACGACCTCGTGGGGGACGCCCTCGGGAAGGTCCTGCGTGCGCCGCCCGACCACCTCGCGGAGGCCGACCGAGCCGAGCCGCACCAGGCCCTTGGCGAACACCTGGCCGTCGGCCCCGGCGATCTCCACGGCGTCGTCCACCTCGAAGCTGCCCTTGACGCCCGTGACCCCGGCGGCCAGCAGCGAGACGCCCGCGATCGAGCAGGGCCCGGCGGGCACCGTCGTCGACCACGATGGTGCCGGTGGAGCCGACCGCGAAGGCGATCCAGAGCTTCCGGGCCGGCAGCCGCCGGCTCTTCGGGTGCACCACCGTGCCGACGCCGGGCACGCCGGCGACGACCGCTTCGAGGACATCGCCCTCGCGGGAGGCCTGCGCGATCACGGCCTTGACGCCCGACCAGGCGGCGATCTTGGCCGCCGCCAGCTTGGACGCCATCCCGCCGCTGCCCCGGGCGCAGCCGGTGCCGCCGGCCGAGCGCCTCGAGCGAGTGGTCCACCTCCACGATCTCCTCGATCAGCGACGCCGACGAGTCGAGCCGCGGATCGGCGGTGAGCAGGCCCGGCGTGTCGGTGAGCAGCACCAGCAGGTCGGCGGCCAGCAGGTGGGCGACGAGCGCCGCCAGGCGGTCGTTGTCGCCGAAGCGGATCTCGTCGTCGGCGATGGCGTCGTTCTCGTTCACCACCGGGACCACGCCGAGGTCGAGCAGCCGACCGAGCGTGGCCCGGGCGTGGAGGTACTGCTGACGGATGGTGAAGTCGAGGGGGGCGAGGAGCACCTGGCCGCTCACCAGCCCGTGCGTCGGCCAGCGCGCCTCGTAGACCCGCATGAGGCGGGTCTGCCCCACCGCCGAGGCCGCCTGCAGCGTGACGGCGTCGCGCGGCCGATCGCCCGCCACTGCCGTACCCGAGGGCGGGCAGGCCCGGCCGCGATGGCGCCCGAGGTCACCAGCACCACCCGGTGGCCCTGGGCCCGCAGGGCGGCGGTCTCGGCGCAGAACTTGCCGACCGCCGCGGCGTCGATGTCGCCCTCGGCGGTGGTGATCGACGACGTGCCGATCTTGGTGACGACGATCACCGGTCGTCCTCGTAGTCGAAGGCCAGGCGACCGATGTGCACGGTGTCGCCGGGCGGGCACCGGCCCGGGCCAGCGCCTTGTCGATGCCGAGGGCCTTGCAGACGGCGGTGGGCCTCGTCCAGGGCCTCGGCGTTGGTGAGGTCGGACAGGGCGACGGCCCGCTGCGCCTGACGGCCCGACCACGGCCCACGCCCCGTAGTCGTCGCGCTCGATGCGGTAGCCGCTCGGCGACGGGACGGTGCACCACGAAGGCGTCCGGCTCGGGGAGCTCCGCCCGGCGCCTCGGCACCGCTTCGGCCATCTGGCCGACGAGGGTGCGCAGCCCTGCACCGGTGAGGGCCGACGATGCGCGTGCCCGTCGAACACCAGGCCGGGGTCCGCAAGGTCGGCTCGGGATCCCACGACGAGACGGGGACGGTCCAGGAGCTCGGGCTGGTAGTCGACCCAGCTCGCCGGAGGAGGATCCGCTCCTGCTCGGAGGGTGGGTGCTCGGCCAGCGGCGAGCCAGGTCGAGCAGCAGCACCAGCACGCGTGCCCGCTCGACGTGGCGGAGGAACTGGTGCCCCAGCCCCGCCCCTCGCTGGCCCCCTCGATGAGACCGGGGAGGTCGGCCACGACGAACTCGGTCTCGTCGTCGAGCCGCACCACGCCGAGGTTCGGCTCGAGGGTGGTGAAGGGGTAGTCGGCGATCTTGGGCTTGGCGGCCGAGATGGTGGAGATGAGCGTGGACTTCCCGACGCTCGGGAAGCCCACGAGGGCCACGTCGGCCATCAGCTTGAGCTCCAGTCGCAGCCAGCGCTCCTCGCCGAGCTCGCCCTGCTCGGCGAAGGCCGGGGGCCCGACGCCGGTTGGACAGGAACCGGGCGTTGCCGCGACCGCCCCGCCCTCCCTCGGCGGCCAGCCAGCGGTCGCCAGGGTGGAGGAGGTCGGCCAGCATCGGTGCCGTCCTGGTCCCGCACCATCGTGCCCTCGGGCACGGGCACCTCGAGGTCGGTGCCCCCGCGGCCGTGCTTGCGCTTGCCCTGGCCGTGGGTACCGCTGTTGGCAGCTCGGTGGGGGTGGTCGCGGAAGGCGATCAGGGAGGCCACGTTGCGGTCGACGACGAGCCACACGTCGCCGCCGTCGCCGCCGTCGCCCCCGTCGGGGCCGCCGAAGGGCACGTGGGCCTCCCGGCGGAAGCTCGACCGAGCCGGCGCCGCCGTCGCCGCCCTTGACGTGGAGACCGCACTCGTCGACGAACTGCGACACCTGGCGAGGCTACCGACCCGTCACGGCGTCGAGGTCCGCCTACTGGGTGAGGTGGACCGGGTTGCCCTCGATCCGGGCCTGCCAGGTGGTCACGTCCTGCGACGACTCGCGTGAACGCGGTACTCGATGCCCCACCAGCAGGAGTTGGCGTCGACCTCGGGGTTGACGGGGTTCGACGGGCTGCTGAGGTTGCACGTGTAGTCAGAGGGGAGGTCGATGCGGATGGTGAGCCAGGTGCCGTTGAAGCGCCGGGCGCCGCCCGTGGCGGTGGTGATCCCGCACCGGCTGTTGTCGTCGGAGGGCTGCGGGTGAGGCGTAGGTGGCACCGGTGGGGTCACCGCCGCTCTGCACCGGGTTGGGGGCCGGCGACGACGTGTAGGAGCAGGCCGCCGCGGGCACGTCCGCCACCGGTCGCGGGACGGTCGGCGACGGCTTCTTGGGGTACATGCTGGCGTTGCCGTTGAGCACGTCGCCCGGATCCCAGAGGTCGACGACGAGCGTCTGCCCTGCGTACTGGGGGCCCACCTCGGCCAGGTAGAAGGTGGCCGGCGGCGGGGTGCACGGCGTGGGGCTGCAGGCGTTGTTGTTGTACATCCCCATGTTGGCGTAGGCGTAGAGCGCCGGCTGGTTGGCGTTGGCGTGGCTGCCGCCCGTCACCGCCTCGAGGGCGTACCCGTTCACGCCGTTGCCGGCGGTGCCCGGGGTCTGGACGTTCACGAGGTAGGTAGACCCCGGCACCGGGCCAGTGATGGTGCAGAGGCGCCGCCACGTGCCGGTGAAGGCGGTGTTGGCGGCGCCGTTCACGCGTCCAGTTGCAGCTGCCGTCGGTCTCGTCGCCGGTGGCCGAGGCGAACACGGGGGTGCGGCCGGTGAAGTCGAGCGGGTTGGTCTGCTCGGTACACCCGGTACTCGGTGGGGAAGGTCGGATCCACTGCTGAAGGACCGGTCACCGGCCAAGACGGTCGAGGCTGCCGTTGGTGTTGTGGGAGGCGTCGAAGACGTTGATGTCGATGGAGCCCACCGTGGCGGCCGGGCATCTTCACCACGTACCAGTAGCCCCGGTCGGGGTCGGTGAGGTCCTTGTACTCGAGGTTCTGCACCGACCCGCAGTTCACGGTGGTGTAGCACGCGGGTGGAGAAGATGTCCCCGTTGGTGGCAATGGTGGCCGGGCCCTCGATCTGGGCCCAGAACCCGGGTGACCGGGTGGGCGAGATCGGGTTCGGTGCGGTCGTGGTGGTGCTGGAGATGTCGGCGTTCCAGCGGCACAGCTGGTTGCCGTCGGGCGTGTGGGCGTCGCCGATCGCGCGAGCCGGGGTTGCAGGGAGGAAGCCCCCAGACGCCGGCCAGAAGCCACCCCCGGGACCAGAGGTCTCGTAGCCCACGCGGCAAGCCCGGTTGGCGGGGGTCACGGTGTTGGCAAAGCTGGGGATCGTCGAGGCGTTCGTGGCGTAGTTGCCCCAGGAGCACACCGTCCCCCCGCTGGTGTTGGTGCTCCAGCCGGAGCCCTGCCAGCGACCGAAGATGGTCCCGGGCGAGACGCCGTCGCGGTAGGCCCAGCAGGTGGGGTTGGTGGCGGCCCGAGTGCTGTAGTCGGGCGGCGGCACGGGGGTGGTGCCGGCGGCAGGCGATCCCGTCACCGTCCACTGGCACTGCGTGCTGCCGCTGAAGCCGGTGGGGTTGTAGGTGGGCGGGCTGCCGCTCCACCGGCCCAGGCCCTGAGCCGACGAGGTGCCCACGTTGCAAGCGCCGTTGATGGGGGCGCGGGCGGTGTAGTCGAGCGGCCAGGTCACGGCGTAGGTGGTGACAGGCGCTTGGGCGGTGCGGGTGTGGTCGCCGCCGAAGAAGTTGAGCGGGCTGCCCAGGGGGATGGGGAGGTTGTACTCCGCCTCGGCCGCCCGCGAGAGCCGCTGGTCGCCGGAGCCCATCACCTGCGAGAAGTAGCGGGCGGCGCTGGGATCGGTGACGGTGACGCGCAACGAGGTGGATGTGGAGCCGCGGGCCACCGTGACCTCGAAGGGGCCGGTGCCGCACGACGGGCCTCCGGTCATCCCGTTCTCTCGCAGGCTGGCGCAGGCCACCGTGGTGGACTTGGTGAGGTCGGGCATCCAGACCGTGCCGGCAAGCGCGGCGGCGTCGGCCGACTTCTGCACGAAGCTGATCCGCGAGTACCAGCTGGCCAGGTCGACCCCGAAGGCCGCGAAGATCATCAGGGGCACGAGGGCAAGGGCCGTGATGACGATGGCCACCCCTTTGTCGCCACGGCCTCGCTGACGGTCGCTCATCGGTGCTCCTGTGGGCCTAGCCATCGATGTCGGGCTGCAGCCGGTAGATGCTGGTCCGGGTGATGGTGAAGTTGCCGAACCCCGCCCCGGTCTTGGAGTCGTGGCGCGTGCGGACGTACACGCCGAGGTAGTCGGGAGGGTCGGCCAGGGAGTCGTTTCGAAGCTCTCCGCGCCAGGAGTCGTCGGCCGTGCCGAGGTTGGAGGTGTCGGTCACGGTGCGAACGGTGGCCCCCGTGTAGGAGTTGCACGAGCCCGCCACACCGGCCTGGCTCGTGCTCCCGGTCGGCTTGATGCAGCCCGTGGGGATGCCGCCATCGGCGTTGCTGGGCTTGAACACCACCACCCGGTCCAGGTTGGCCAGCGCCTCGGCGGGCAGCGAGGCCCGGAGGGCCACCAGGATGCTCCGGTCCGCATCGGGGTCGCGCCCGGCAGCCGAGCCCACTCTGGAGGCGGTGGAGACCGCTCCCTCCACCCGGTTGTGCGCGGTCCAGGCCATGCCGGTCTCGGCCGTGCCGAAGGCCAGCAGCACGAGGAGCGGGATCACGAGGGCGAACTCGAGGACGGCTGCCCCTCGGTCGCCGTGGATGCGTCGCCCCCTCGTCACGGGGACACCACCCCGTAGTTGTCGGGCTCCAGCAGGTTGATCCCATTCTCGGTGATGGTCAGATCGTCACCCAAGATGCCGGTGAGGTAGGTGTGCGTGGCCCGGATGTGCACGCCGAGGTGATCGGGCCGCAGCTGCTCGGCCAACGGGGTCCCACGCGGAGACACGCCCACCTTCCGGTCCTTGGGCGACCAGTTGCAGTCCAGCTTGTGGCTGCCCGCCGGATCCCCTGACCCGGTGCAGCCGAAGTAGTAGGTGGCAGGCTGGGCGGCCAAGCCCCGAGCCATGTCGAACGCGCCACCGGGGGCGGTGGGCCGGACGTAGACGTTGCAGGCCTTCGATCCCCCCTGCCCCAGCGACGTGGAGTTGGGGGTGGTGGCAGCACCGGCGGCGGCGACGCAGCCGGCGGGCACTGTCTCCCCGGGCCCGTCGGCGTGCCAGACCACCACGTACTCGATCTCGCCGCTACCGATCCCGGCCGCCTCCCGGGCCATCCGCTCGAGGACGAACTGGTCGGCCATGGCGTCATTGCCGGCCACGCTGGCCGCCCGTCCGCCTGCCCGCACGGCGTTCGAGGCGCTGGAGTAGGACTTCAGGGCGCCCCCGATCTCCAGGATCCCGAAGATCATCGTGAAGAGGAGCGGGAGCACGATGACCGCCTCGACGAGGGTGGCGCCGCCGTCGCCCGCCCGGCGCACACGGCGCGCGAGCCCGCTGGCTGCCCGCACTCCTCCCGTCGTCTTCACCAGACCCGCCTTTCACTCTCACCCACATAGCGTGTCAGGCGTACTACGTTACGCGCGGGCAGCCTCGACCGCCAGCCCCCAATCGGTGGGACTACTCGACGAGGCGGACCGGATCCCCGGCCACGTCAGCCGACCACGTGGTGGTGTCGTTGACGGACCCGGCAAACGGCGCCCGAACGGTGATCCAGCACCCGAAGGGGTCGTTTTCATCACAGGTGTAGCCCGCTGGCAACGGGACCGAGACCTGCATGAGCTGGGAGTTGAGGGCGCCAGCGTTGAAGGCGAAGGAGCAGTTGCCCTGGGGGGTGAAGGTGCCTCCGCTCGAGGCGTAGGTGCAGCCGGCGAACGAGCCCCCCACCTCTGCCGGCGGGACCACCTGCATGGAGCCAGAGCTGCCGCCATCGGAGATGTCCCAGAGCGAGATCTTGAGCACCCGGTCGGCACCGCTGGGCAGCACCCGAGCCAGGTAGAACTGGGTGTCGGCGCCGCTGGCGTTGGCGTAGATCGGCAGGCGGCCGTTGGCGAACAGCTTGACGCTGTCCCCGAAGGAGCCCGACGCCGGGTCGCCCGTGCCGGCGCGGATCGAGTAGCGGTTGTGTCCCCAGCTGTTCACGGTGTCTTGCCCGGCCACGAGCGGCTGCCCGTCGGGGGCGTTGGTGCGGACCTGCAGGATGTAGCGGCCGACGCTCGGGACGGGGATCTCGCACACGGTCACCCACCGCCGGAAGCTGTTGGCGAGCGTCTGCTGGAACCCGCCCCCGTGGGTGACCTTCGATTCGGGCCCGGAGGCGAGGTGGCCCTGGATCCCGTTGCCACCGTTTCGCATCCAGGCGTCGTCCCGACCGGTGAACTGCATGGGCTGGCAGGTGGCGTCGGTCACCGGAGGGTTGTCCGTGTCCACGAAGGGGGTGGAGTCGGGCTGCCGCACCACGTAGGTGGTGGTCACCGGGTTGGCGCCGCCCTCGGCGCCGGCCCGGAAGTCGCCGGTGCACCACTCTCGGCTGTTGCCCGCCACGTAGCGGACGGCCGCGTTGTCGTGCCAGGTGTCGGGGATGTCGGGGTCGGCCACCGCGGCGGCCTGCAGGGCCCCCTGGTTGGCGTTGAACACGGCCGGGCTCAGCGTGCAGCGGTCGCCCACCTCGTACAAGGCAGGGTCGAAGATCTGGATGCGGAGCGGCCCCGAGGCGGCAGCGTCCACCTCCACGGCGTAGAAGTGCCCGGCCGGGGAGTACGACGGGTTGGTGATCACGCCGCTCTGGCACGGGCCGAGCACCGTCCCGGTGCAGAGCCCGGCCTGGTAGCGGTCGCCGTTGCCGGCCCGGTTCCGAACCGAGGCGACGTTCATCCAGTGGTCGGTGATGTCGCCGTTCTCGGGGTCGTTGCCGAGGTTGTTGTCGGGGCTGCCCATGGGGACGGGCCCGATGAACTCGGCCACAGCCCGGCGGGTGATGGTGGTGCGGTCGACGCCGAGCAGGCCCATGAAGGGGTTCCGCACGGTGGTGCGCACCGTCACCTCGAGCTGCTGCGGGGCGTCCCCCTGGGTGGCGGTGGCCTGGGAGCGGGGGTAGCCGTTGGCCTCGACGATGTCGTAGGCCTTGTCCTGGGCGTTGGGCAGGTCGCCAGGGAGGAACGTGACCCCGGCCAGCGCGCCGGCGTCGGCCGCCCGCTGCACCTCCTGGGAGTTCCGCCACAGGTTCCAGAGGTCGAGGCCCAGCCCCGCCATGGCCATGAACACGATCAGGGCCAAGGCGAAGTACACCATGGCGAAGCCGCCGTCGTCGGAGGCGGCCCGCCGGCGGGGGCGGGGGGTGACGGCAGTCGTCTCGGCATCGGTCGCAGTCATGGACACGCAGCCCTCCTCACACCGGGCACTGGTGGGTTGGAAGCGGTTCCAGGCGCAGGGCGGTGCGCTCCCGGATGGTCTTGTCGGCGTTGCCGATCACCCCGGTGATGAGGCTGTGGCGGACCTCCACCATCACCCCCACGTCGTCGACGGCCGGGCTCAACGTGGTGCTGCAGGCGTCCACCACCGTCCAGAGCGAGCTCGAGCCCGCCTGGTAGTCGAACTCGTCGTTGACGTCGTCCCAGGTGTACCGCATGCAGTCGGACGTGCACTCAAGACCGCCCGCGGGCATCCCGGAGGCCGTGGCCTTGTAGATCCACATCTGGGTGGGGGTCCCCTGACCTGTCAGGGCGGCGAGGTCATCCTCCACCACTGCCTTGATGTCGTCGCCCACCGCCAGCTTGTCGGCCCGGGTGGCGAAGTGGGCGGTGGCGTAGCGGGCCCCGTCGCGCGTCGAGGAGATGGTGGTCGATGACGACGAGAAGTACATCCCGAACTCGATCACGGCGAAGGTGAGCCCGAAGAGGATGGGAAGGGCGAACACGGCCTCCACCAGCACGGCGCCGCGGTGGCCTCGGGCGCGGCGGCGCCTCAGCACGCCGAGTCCGTGATCGGCTCGAGGCGCATGGTGGTGGCGCGATGGATGGTGATGTCGCTGAGGAAGGGGCTGGTGATGTCGTGGTCGACGACCACCCTGACCCCGACCGAGTCCACCTCGGCGCCGCAGGCATCGGGATCGGACCAGGTCCCGGCACGGGAGGCGAACCGGGTGCCGTCCCAGGTCCACCGGATGCAAGACGTCGAGCAGGTCGACCCCGATGAGGGCTGCCCAGCTGCATCAGCCTCGTACACCCAGAGCCGGACCGGGGTGCCCTGCATGGGCAGCCCGTCGAGGTCGCGCTCCACGCTGGTGCGGATGGCGTCGAGGGCGCTGTTGAGACGAGCGGCGTCGCCGCTGCGGGCGGCGCCGGCGTAGGTGGACGACGCCAACCGGGCCCCGGTGCGGCTGGCGCCCACCGATGTGGATGCCGAGTTCATGCCGAAGGCCAGCTGGGTGAGCCCGAAGAAGAGCAGGATCATCACCGGGATGACGAAGGCGGCCTCCACCATCACCGCGCCCCGCTGTCTGTCGGCCCCGACGGCCATCCGCAGTCGCATCGACCTCACCTCCCAGGCGCCCTCCTGGGCAGACCTGAGTCGTCACCTCTCGCTCAGCGCGAGAGCCGAATCCGTCTCAGCCCGTCCACCCGCTCGTCCCGCCGCCCACTCTACGTCACCCGCCTTCCGCCCCGCACCGCCTCACCGCACAAGGCCCACGCCCCCGAGCACAGGGATCTGCACGGCGTTGCTGGGTGTGGGCTGCATGCGGAGCTGGCCCTGGAGGAGCTGCAGGCTCCGGGCAATGAACTGCGCATCCTGCGGGGTGGCCGACGCCGGCGAGCGCATCTCCACCCGAGCGTTGGGGAGGAAGTACACGCCCCGCGCCTGGAGGTTGCCCCCGGCGCGCACCTGCGACAACGTGGACGACTCGGTCCAGAGGGCAAGGTCTTCAAGATCGACCGCTCCGGGGGTGGGTTGGGTGTCGAGCTGGTTCGGAGCCGACCACCGGAGGAGGCCCGCCACGACCAGATGGGCGTTGTCGTCGTTGGTCACCGCGCACGGCCGGGCCGGGTCGCAGCTCGAGTCGTAGACGCCGTTGACGGCCTGGTGGGGTGTGTAGGTGGCATTGGCAGCGACCTTTGGCCCTGCCAGGTATGCGGCGGTCTGGCAGAGGGCGGCCCGTCCGGTGACGTTCAGGGCACCCTGCGTGCTGCCCGTCGCCCGCCCCCCGAAGATGATCAGCTGGGTGGTCCCGCCCCAGCCCTGGCCCCTCCCGGCCCGTGCAGGCGGCGCTGGTCGCTACGTCGGTGTTGGCGAAGGCGGTGGCGCTGTTGATGCCCAGGCGACCCCCACCGGCCACGGACAATCCGCCGTTGCTGTTACCGCCGACCACGATCCGGCGGGCTGCAGGCAGGTACAGCTGGCTGTTGTTGCTGACGGCGACGGGCCCGTTGAAGATGACGTCCGTGGCCGCGGCGAAGGTGGCGTTGGTGGGGCTGTAGCCGCCTGGGCAATTCACGAACACCTGCGCGGCGGCGACGGTGGCGCTGTGGTTGTTGCACGTGCCGCCGCTGAGGGTGGCCCATCCGGCGGGGGCGGTCGTGCGAACGGCGTCGGAGTAGCCGCTGGCGTGCGCCGTTGCGATGGTGGGGGCCGACGAGGGGTTGTACTTCTCGTCGACCGGGCCACGGGACACGACCCGACCTGCGATCGGGGCGGGAGAGAGCCCGGCGACGGTGGACCCGCCATAGGCGATGGGAGGCAGCCCGATCTGCAAGGCGTGGAGGGCGATGATGCCCGGCGTGCCGTCTGGAGCGGGGTGGGCCACGATCTTCGGTCCGGAGGTGCCCGAGCTGTAGGTGGTCCAGCCGCCCGGGTTGTTGTTGCCGTTGCAGCCGGTGGCAGGCGACCCCGAGCTGTCGACGTGGATGATGCCCGGCTCGGTGGGACCGGCTGGATCCACCACGATCCCGAGCTCACCCGAGCCGACCTGCTCTGACAGCGTGTCGCAGGTCGTTCGCTCGAGCATGAGGAACGCGGGCACGCCCAAGCCCTCGATGGTGATGCGAACTCGGGCCACCGATCGAGCCACGGTCTGGTACTCGGTCGCGCCGGCGATGCCGCCGAAGAGCGCAGGGTCGGCGTTCGAGAGGATGACCGCGAGCTGGTCGCAGCCTCCGTTGGCTACCAGCCCGTTGTCGCCCGCGTACTCGGCGGCGTCCTCGGGGAAGTCGGCGTCGGGGGTCACGTACCCCGATCGCAGGTCGGCCGCGAAGTCGCCGTCGACGGCTCGGATCCACGCCCACGACGCGGGGGTGGACGGCACGCACTCTTGGTTCACGAGCGTCGAGCAGGGCGACCCACCCACAGGGTTGCCGGCGCCGTCACGGTAGGTGAGGCTCAGCGAGAGCTCGGGCCGGTTGACCTCCAGGTAGGCCAGCGCTGCGCAGACGCCCCGCCATGGCCGGGCGACCGCATCCGGGGCGAGCGCCTGCGCGCCCGCTGCGGTGACGATGTCGGTGGTGCGCTTGTTGTCCTGGCGGGTGTTGCGGACGTTGCTGAGGTCGAGGACGAGCGCCACCACGGTGAGGATGGCCACCAGGGCCACGGCCATCAGGATGATCGTGATGCCTGCGTCATCGCGGCCGCGGCCGCGGCCGCCGCTCACGGGTCGCAGTCCCGCTCGTACCGGCTCACCGAGGCCGAGCGGAGCGTGAGATCACGACTGAAGAACACCACCTGCAGGACGCTGGTCCGCCGGGCCCAGACCAGGACTGCGCAGTCGCCGGTGGGGACGCCGCTGACGGCGGGTTCGTCGCCTGCGGGGAGGGAGCAGCTCGACGACCGGACGGTTGTCGACGGGGCCCGCACCAGCTTGACGCACACCTGACCGGACTGCAGGTCGCCAGCGGCCAGGGCGACCGTGCGCCCCCGGACGGCGTCGGCCCACGCTGCGTCGTGGGGGAGGGTGGCTCCAAGACGTGACCCCTCTCGCACGGCGTTGGACATCGAGTTCTTCCGGCTCATCGAGACGCCGCCGGTGAAGAGCCCGATGAGCAGCGCGAACAGCAAGGGCCCGATCAGGGCGAACTCCACCAAGGCGGCGCCGCGGTCACCCGCGCGCCGCTGCGTGCTCCGCTCGCCTGTACCCGTCATTCGTGTCGCCACGCTCCTGGTGGGCTCCCTCACCCAGGGTGAGGTTACCGTGTGGAACCCGGACTCGCTTCGCGGCGTTTGCGGCGATCTGGCCACTCGCCGTGGCGGCCGCTAGCCCTCCGGCAGCACGTCGACGAGCTTGCGGCCCTTGCGGCGGCCGAACTTCACCTTGCCGTCGGCCGTGGCGAACAGCGTGTCGTCGCCGCCCCGGCCCACGTTCTCACCGGGGTGGAACTTGGTGCCGCGCTGGCGCACGATGATCGTGCCGGCGGTGACGGCGGTGCCGTCGAACACCTTCACGCCGAGGCGCTGGGCGTTGGAGTCGCGGCCGTTCCGGGTGGAACCGCCGCCCTTGGTCTTCGACATGGTTCGCTCCTCAGCCCTTCGAGATGCCGGTGATCTCGATGGCGTCGTAGTGCTGGCGGTGGCCCCAGCGCTTCCGCTGGTTGCTCTTGTTCTTGTAGGTGAAGCCGTTGATCTTCGGGCCCTTGGCCTCGCCGACGACCTTGGCGGTGACGGTGGCGCCGGCGAGCTGGCCGGGGGTGGCCAGGACGGTGTCGCCGTCGACGAGCAGGACCGGGCGTGAGGGTGACCTCGTCGCCGACGGCCATGCCGAGCTTCTCGACGTCGAGGCGCTGGCCGGCCTCGACCCTCTCCTGCTTGCCACCGGTCTTGATCACTGCGTACATCAGGGCGTTCGTCTTCGCGGTCGACGCGGGACGGACGATGCTACCGCCGACGGGCTCGGCACGCCTCAATCCGGCGGCAGCAGGTCCGGGTCGACGACCAGGCCCCGGCCCTCGCAGTGCGGGCAGCTGCCGGCGAAGGACTCGAGCAGGCCCTCGCCGATGCGCTTGCGGGTCATCTCGCACCAGGCCCAGCTCGGAGATCTCGAACACCTGGGTGCGGGTCTTGTCCCGGGCCAGGGCCTCGCGGAACACCCGGATGACCTCGTCGCGGTTCGGGCGGATCTCCATGTCGATGAAGTCGATGACGATGATGCCGCCGATGTCGCGCAGCCGCAGCTGGCGGGCGATCTCATCGGCCGCCTCGAGGTTGTTGCGGAAGACGGTCTCCTCGAGGCTCGACGTGCCGACGTTCTTGCCGGTGTTCACGTCGATGACGGTGAGCGCCTCGGTGTGCTCGATGATGAGCGAGCCGCCCGACGGCAGCCACACCTTGCGGTCGAGGGCCTTGTGGAGCTGCTCGTGGACGTGGAAGCGCTCGAAGAGCGGCAGCGGCTCGCTCGGCCGGGTCGAAGAGCTCGACCCGGTCGGCCAGCTCCGGGCTGATCGACGCCACGTAGTCGCGGACCTCCTCGTAGAGGGCCGGGTCGTCGATGACGACGCCGCGGTAGTCGTTGTTGAACTCCTCGCGGATCACCCGCACCGCCATGTCGGGCTCGCGGTAGAGCAGCGCCGGCGCCTGCGACCGCTTGGCCAGGGCCTCGATCTGGTCCCACTGGTCGAGCAGCCGGCGGACGTCGCGCTCGATCTCCTGGTCGGTGACGCCCTCGGCCGCGGTGCGCACGATCACGCCGTGCTGCCTCGGGCTTCACCCGGTCGAGGATGTCGCGGAGCCGCTTGCGCTCGTCGTCGGGCAGGCGCTTGGAGATGCCGTAGGTGGAGCTGTTGGGGATCAGCACCACGAAGCGACCCGGGCAGGGACACCTCCTGGGTGAGGCGGGCGCCCTTGGCGCCGATGGGGTTCTTGGTGACCTGGCAGATGATCGTCTGCTTGGCCTTGAGCATCTGCTCGATGCGCAGGTTGCTCTGCTTGCCCTTGGGCCGCCTCGACGTCCTCGGCGTCGTAGTGCACGTCGCCCCGGTAGAGCACGGCGTTCTTCGGCGTGCCGATGTCGACGAAGGCCGCCTCCATGCCCGGCAGCACGTTCTGCACCTTGCCGAGGTAGATGTTGCCGTGGATCTGGGCGACGTCGTCGGCGGGCCGGGAGACGTAGTGCTCGATGAGGTTGCGGCCCTCGAGCACGGCGATCTGGGTGGCCTTGGGGTCGACGTGGACGCACATGAGGTAGCGGCCGACCGGCCGGCCCTTGCGCTCGCGGCCGCGCCGGGCGCTCGAGCACGTCGTCGTCGAGGTCGATGCCGCCGGTGGGCAGGACCGCCTGCGACGGGTGAGCCGCCACGGCCGCCACGGCCACCGCCGGCCCTGGTCGGGCCGCTGGCCGGCAGGCCGGCGCTGGTCGGCGGCGCCGCCACCTCCGCCGCCGCTGCCGCTGCCCCCGACCGCGGCCGCCTCGGCGGCGCTTGCGCTTCGGCGCGCCGTCGCCGTCGCCGCCGGCGCTCGCGGCGCCAGGACGGGGCGGCGGAGCGGTGGGCACGGGCCTGGAGTCGCCGATCTGGGGCTCGCCGAGCGGCCTCGGCCTCGGGACGGCGGACCAGCGAGGCCGTCGGCGGCCTCGACCGACTCGGGGCGGCCCTCGCGAGGCGAGTCGGGCAGCTCTCGGGATGCGGTCGTCGTCGGCCTGGTCGCCGTCGTCGTCGCCCTGGCGCGCGGGCGGCTGCGGTTGCGGCCGCCGCGGGAGCCCCGCCGGCGGCGCTTGGCGCGCTGGCGCCGTGTCGCCACCGCCGCTCGGCACGGTCGTCTGGCGCACCGCTGTCGCTCGCGTCGGCGGTCGATGGCGCGGCGCTGGGGGCGTCGTTGGTCGGCGCGCTGGCGCCGCGCCGGCGGCGCTGGGGTCAGCGGGCTGGGTCGGGGCGTGGGCTCGGGGGCGGTGCCGCCGGCGGTGTCGCCGGTGGGGAGTTCGGTCATCGGGGAGATCCCTTCTCATGACGCACGCGCTGTGCGCGTGCGGGGTCGACGTCGCGCCGCGTGCGCCGAGGTCCCCGAGGGGGATCGGCTCGCAGCGGGCGCCGTCGACCGACGTCCATTGGTGGGTTCGCAGCACCCGGCCGACGACCCACGAGGGGTCGAGGGCGCGGAGCAGCTCCGCGGGGCGGAGGCTGCGGGGTTGGGTGGCCAGCTCGGCATCGAGCACGGCGCCGTGCGGCGGTCGAGGCGCGAGGATCGCGGGCCGGGCGTCGAGCTCGGGACCTCGGTGCCCTTGCGCTCGACGACGATCGGGAGCTCGTCCGAGGGCCATGCACCCGCTCGACGGCGGCCACCAGCCGCGCGGGTCGGCACGCCGTCGAGCTCGATGCCGCCAGCTGCAGCTGGTGACGGCCTGCTGGAGCGAGTCGGTGCCCGGCGGGATCGGGATCGGCGGCCTGGGCCTCCATCCCGAGTGGGCAGGGACGGGGTTGACGATCGCCGGGCAGGGCTCCGCGGGTCGACGTCGGCTCGGCGAGGTCGATGTCGAGGTACTCGCCGAGGCTCTCGTAGCCCGTGGAGAGGGCCAGGCCGAAGCTGAGCTGCGGCCGGGGCGAGAACCCCTCGCTGTAGGCGACCCGCACGCCGGCGCGGCGCAGGGCGCGCTCCCAGACCCGAGCCACGTCGCGGTGGGACAGGAAGCGGACCTTGCCGACCTTGGCTGAAGCGGACGCGCTGCTTCACGCGCCCACCCCCGCCGGCTTGCGCCGCGAGCAGCGTGACCGGCACCTCGCCGCCACGGTGCGAGGTCCTGGCCGGTGCCCTGGCTGCCGCCGGCCGGGGGGACGGCCGAGGCCACGACGTGCTCGATGCCGTAGCCGGTGCAGGCGCCGCAGTCGTAGCAGGGCGTCCAGCGGCAGTCCTCGCAGGCCGAGCTCGTCGAGCGCGTCGCGCCAGTCCTGCCAGAGGAAGTCCTTGTGGAGGCCGGCCGAGAGGTGGTCCCACGGCAGCGCCTCGTCCTCGGTGCGATGCCGGTGGCAGTACCAGTCCATGTCGAGCCCTGCGGCCTCCATGGCGTCGCTCCCACAGGTCGAGCCGGAAGTGCTCGCTCCACTCCTGGAAGGTGCCGCCGGCCCGCCAGACGTGCTCGATGACGGCGCCGAGGCGGCGATCGCCCCGGCTGACCAGGCCCTCGACCACGCTGGCCTGCGGGTCGTGCCACTTGATCTGCACGCCCTTGGCCTTGCTGCGCGGCGTCGCGCAGCAGGTTGACCTTGCGGCGCAGCTCGACCTCGGTGTTCATCCCGAACCACTGGAACGGGGTGAACGCCTTGGGCACGAACCCGCCGACGCTGACCGTGACCGTGCCGTTGTGGCCGTGCGCCTTGGCCAGCTCGACGCAGCGGCGGGCCAGCTCGATGATGCCGAGGGTGTCCTCGTCGGTCTCGGTGGGCAGGCCGGTGAGGAAGTAGAGCTTCACCCGCCGCCAGCCCTGGCTGAAGGCGGAGTCGACCGCCGCTGTAGAGGTCCTCCTCGGTGATGAGCTTGTTGATGACCTGGCGCATGCGCCAGGTGCCGGCCTCGGGAGCGAAGGTGAGCCCGGTGCGGCGGGCCTTCTGGATCTGGGCGGCCACGCCGACGGTGAAGGCGTCGACCCGCAGGCTGGGGAGGCTGACCGACACGTTGCCGCAGCCGACCGAGTCGTCCATGGCGTCGGCGACGACGTCCTCGATGCCGGAGAAGTCGGCCGTCGAGAGGCTGGTGAGGGCGACCTCGTCGTAGCCGGTGCGGCGGAGGCCCTGCTGCACCATCGAGGCGCACCTGGTCGGCCGGGCGCTCGCGCACCGGCCGGGTGATCATCCCGGCCTGGCAGAAGCGGCAGCCACGGGTGCAGCCCCGGAAGACCTCGACGTTGAGGCGGTCGTGCACCACCTCGGTGAGCGGCACGAGCTGCTGCTTCGGGTAGGGCCAGTCGGCCAGGTCGGCGATGGTGCGCTTCTCGACCGTCGGCCGGCGCGGCCGGGTCGATCGGGCACGGTGACCTCGAGGCGCCCGTCGGGGAGGTACCGGGCCTCGTAGAGCGACGGGCACGTAGACGCCCTCGACGCCGGCCAGGGCCCGGAGCACGTCGATCGCGGTCGGCGCGGCCGCCGGCCTTCCACGCCGCCGACGACCTCGTTGATCTCGCTGACGACCTCCTCGCCGTCGCCCAGCACGACGAAGTCGAGGAAGTCGGCCAGCGGCTCGGGGTTGTAGGTGGCGTGCCCGCCCGGCGCCGACCAGCGGGTGCTGCGGCCGTGCGGTCGGCGGCGCGGACGCGGCACGCCGGCCAGGTCGATGCAGTTCAGGACGTTCGTGTAGACGAGCTCGGCCGACAGGTTGAAGGCGATCACGTCGAACTCGTCGGCCGAGCGGTGGGTGTCCACCGAGAACAGCGGGATCGCCTCCCGGCGCAGCACGTCCTCGAGGTCGGTCCACGGGGCGTAGGACCGCTCGGCCAGGGCGTCGGAGCGCTCGTTGAGGATCTCGTAGAGGATCTGGAGGCCCTGGTTGGGCAGCCCGATCTCGTAGGTGTCCGGGTACACCAGCAGCCACCCGACCCGGTCAGGGGCGGGCGACGGGACCTCGGCGCCGAGCTCGCAGCCGATGTAGCGCGCCGGCTTCTGCACCGAGGCCAGGTGCGGCTCGAGGCGAGCCCAGACATCGACCATGGTGGCTCCCAGGGTACAAGACCCCCCAGGGCGGCCCCCCATCGCCCCCGGTCACCCCACCCCAGCCCCCTCTCCCACCGAGGTTGGGGGCAAGGGCGGCCGCAGGGCGAACCACTGTGCCCCCAACCTCGGAGCTGCCCACGGGTTCGGGGCATGGGCGTCCGCAATGCGAACCATCGTGCCCCCGACCTCACAGGGGGTCGCGGAGGGCCGCCTCGATGGTGCGGCGGCCGATGGCGGCGACCCGCTCGTCGCCGTTGGCGAAGGCGACACCGAGGCAGAGGGCCCAGCCGAGCGCCCGCCGCCACGTTGCGTCGTCGACGCCAGCGGCGGCGCGGAGCTCGTCCCGGACCGGAGCGGAGAACAGCATCCAGGCCACCGCCAGGTCGGACGCCGGGTCGCCGGCGGTGAGATCGCCGAAGTCGATGACGGCCGACAGCCGGCCATCGTCGACGAGGAGGTTGAGGGGGTGGACGTCCCCGTGCACCCACACCGGCGGGCTCGACCACCCCGGCGTGTCGACCAGCACCTCCCAGCGGCGACGGATCGCCGACTGGTCGACCGACTGGCCCAGCGCTGTCAGGTCGCGGTCGAAGGCGGGCGCTCGATCGGCCAGTGGGATGCCCCGAACCGGGTTGCGGGGAGCCAGCGGCGGGGCGGCCTGGTGCAGAGCGGCCAGGAACCCGCCGAGCGCCACGGCTGCCTCGAGCGGCTCGTCGGGGCGGGCGCGCCTCGGCCGTCTCTCCGGCGAGCCACGGAACGATCGACCACGGCCACGGGAACCCACTTCCGGGCCGGCCCGCTCGCACCGGCATCGGGATGGGCAGCGGCAGCGGCGGCAGCTCGGGGAGCCACCGCAGCTCGTTCTCGAGCAGGGGGACGCGCCAGCGCCCGACGGGGCAGGCGAACGACCAGGTCGTCGCCGAGGCGGAAGGTGGCGTTGTCCCAGCCGGTGGCCAGTCGCCGCACCGGCCGACCCGCCAGGTCGGGGTGTTGGGCGGCGACCAGATCGGAGACCAGCTCCTCGTCGATCGCCACCTCCGCGATCGGCTTCGGCATCGCCGCATCTTCGCAGGCCCTGCCACATGCCATCGGCGCGTGCAAGACCTTCCATCTCGTTCGGGCACGAGGGCAGGGTCAGCTCGTGCGGTGGATCGACCGAGGATCGCGAAGCTGGCCCGGGCGCAGCACGGGGCCTGGACCCGGCGAGCAGGCGCTGGCCGCTGGAGGCGCCTGCGGTCGCTCATCCAGCGTCGCGTGCGCCGGCGGCAGCTGGCTGCGGCTCGACAGCGGCCGTGTACGCCAGCCCCGCTGGCACCCCGACGTGGCGGCGCTCGGTGATGGCGTCGGTGCTGGCGGAGCGGCGGGCGGTGGCCTCGCATCGGTGCGGCGGCCGTGCTGCACGGACTCGCACGGCTTCCGACCCGGGCGACCCGAGA
The DNA here is from genome assembly GCA_963795165.1 of uncultured Microthrixaceae bacterium. GTDB lineage: Bacteria > Actinomycetota > Acidimicrobiia > Acidimicrobiales > VFJN01 > VFJN01. Next base: position 116,398 of record CAWCGT010000002.1, read on the forward strand.
TCACCGTCCCCCCGGGGGCCAACGCACGGGGCGAGCTGGCGCACCGTCCACCGAGGCATCGATGTTCCCAGGCACAGCCGTCGACGGAATCCCCTGCGTCACCTTGGACCAGGCCTGTTCATCGACCTAGCCGGCGTGGCGTCGTCGAGCACGACTCCGGCGCGCCCTGGCACGCCGGGCCGACGCACGACCCGCACGTGCTTGGACGGCGTGCGGATCGCTACGCGGAGCTTGGCGCCCGGGGTGGTCGCAACCTCCGGACAGCTCCGGGCGGTGCTGGAGCGGCTCGGGCCGGAGCCGAGCGTCGACGTGTCGGCGCTCGAGAAGGCGGATGCGACGTGCTGTTCCGCGCCGCCTGGCTGCCCGCCGGTGCGCTGGGAGGCCCGTTCCCCGGGCGGGAGCCGGTCGCGCAGCGGGTGGACGGGCTCGATCGACGCCTGGCGCGTCGTGCTCGAGGGCGATGGCCGCGCCTGGCACACCCGGGTCGACGACTTCGAGCGCGACCGCCGACGTGACCAGGCCGCGGCGGCGGCTGGCTTCCTCACCCTGCGGTTCACCTACGTCCAGATGCGTCGACGAGCCGGCGACCGGTGCCTCGAGGTCCTCCGCCAGACCGGCGACACCGGCGCCAGCCTCGCGCGCGTCGAGGTTGGGGGCACGAGGGCCGGCGACCGGTCCGCCACTTGCCCCGCAACGCTCGAGGCCAAGCGGGTGGGTTGGGGGCACCAGAACGCCGCTGACCGGCCGCCGCGCCCCCAACCTCGACGCGGTGCGGGGGGGTCAGGAGAAGCGGCGCATGTGGACGTTGAGGACGAGGCCGATGGCGATGAAGGCGGTGAGGGTGCTGGAGCCGCCGTAGCTCATGAAGGGCAGGGGGATGCCGGTGATCGGCATGATGCCCATCGTCATCCCGACGTTCTCGAACACCTGGAACACGAACATCGACAGGACGCCGACGCAGATGAGGGTGCCGAGCGGGTCGCGGGCCAGCTGGGCGGTGCGCCAGATCCGCCAGGCGATGATCGACAGCAGGGCCAGCAGGGTGCCGGCCCCGACGAAGCCCAGCTCCTCCCCCACCGCGGTGAAGATGAAGTCGGTGTGCTGCTCGGGGACGATGTCGAGCCGGGTCTGGGTGCCCTCGAACAGGCCGGTGCCGAGCAGGCCGCCCGGAGCCGATGGCGGTCTTGGCCTGCTCGAGGTTGTAGGCGGCGCCCCGCTCGGTCGCACTCCTGGTCCTGAGTCTCGAGGAACGACGTGAGCCGGCACTGCTGGAACTTCTCCAGCATCCCGGAGTTGAGGACCATGCCGACGCCGACGATCCCGACGAGGGTGAGCGCGAGCGATGTGGCGGACCTGGGCGCCGCCGATCAGCAGCATCCCCATGCCGACGGCCACGAACACCAGCGTGGTGCCGAGGTCGGGCTGGAGCATGATCAGCGCCATCGGCACGCCGGCCACCGCCAGCACGACGACGAGTCGGCGGGCGTCGAGCTCGCTGTTGAAGTGGGCGATCACCGACGCCAGCGTGACGATCACGACGATCTTGGCCAGCTCGGAGGGCTGGAGCTGGAACGGGCCGAGCTGGAACCAGGCCTGGCTGCCCTTGCGCTCGCTGCCGAGCCCCGTCACCACCATGACCAGCGCGAGCAGGATGCCGCCGTAGGCGATCGGCGCCATCTCGCGGTAGCGGCGGTAGTCGATGAGGGCCACCAGCAGCATGACCGCCGGCGCCGATGCCGACGAAGAGCGAGCTGCTTGAGCGAGGAAGCTGGTGTCGAAGTCCGACGGGTCGCGGCCCCGGGTGGCGCTGAAGATCATGAGGCAGCCCAGGGCCGCCACCGCCGACCACGCTGCCGACCAGCACGAGGTCGATGTGGCGCCAGGGGGCAGCCGGGTTGCGGGACAGCCGCCCGAGCGCGCCCGGGGCCACCCGGTTGCGGCCGGAGAAGGTGGTGGCGGTGGTCATCAGTCGCGCACCTCCGGCGTGATGCGGGGCCAGGCTGCCGAGCATCTCGAACTTGCCGCCGTCGGGCGCGGGCGGCAGCGGCGCCGGGTCGGCCAGCACGTCGAAGAGCCGACGGGCGACCGGTGCGGCCACCGACCCGCCGTAGCCGGACTCCTCGAGCAGCACGGAGATGGCGTACTGCGGGGTCGGTGGCCGGGCCGAACGCCCCGAACACGGCGGTGGGCGCCTTGCCGCTCACCTGGGCCGTGCCGGTCTTGGCCGCGATCGGGTAGGTGTCGTTGGGGAAGCCGCTGAAGGCGCCGACCGCGGTGCCGCCCGCTGGGTGGTGACGCCCACCAGCCCGTCGACGCACGGCCGCGCCACTCAGGGAGCATCTCCACCTTGTTGAGGCCACCGGGCTCGATGGTGCGCGTGACCTCCTTGGTGACGCCGTCGCGCACCTCCTTCACCACGTGCGGCTCCCAGACGGTGCCCCCGTTGCCGATGGTGGCGTAGCCGGAGGCCAGCTGGAGCGGGGTGAGCAGCACGTCGCCCTGGCCGATCGACATGTTGACGTTGTTGCCCGTGCGCCACGTGCCGTCCACGCACTCGATCTGCGTCGCAGAAGGAGCTGGAGCCACGCCGGCGACGGGATGCGCCCCGACTGCTCGCTGGAGAGGTCGATCCCGGTGTCTTCGTCGAAGCCCCACTGCTTCAGCAGGTCGGCGTAGCGCTCCGGGCCGCCGAGGGCGTCCTGCTCGATCCAGAAGCGAGCGCCGAGGCCGTAGTAGTAGAAGTCGGACGACACCGTGAGGGAGCGACGCAGGTCGACGACGCCGTACTGGCGCTTGCTGTCGTTGCGGAAGACGCACGACTCGCCGCTGCAGTCGGGCACCTCGTACTCGCCGTCGTCGAAGACGGTCGACTGCCGGAGTGATCAGCCCGGCTTGGAGGGCAGAGATGGCGCTGAAGGGCTTGAAGGTGGAGCCGGGGGCGTACTGGCCCTGGATGGCCCAGTTGTTGAGCGGGGCGTTGCTGCTCTCGTCGGTGAGGTACTTCCACTCAGCGTCGCTGATGCCGTCGACGAACTCCGCCGGGTTGAACGTGGGGTACGACGCCATGGCGATCACGCCGCCCGCTGCGCGGATCGAGGACGACCGTGGATCCGACCGCTCCCTTGGCAGGCGGCGGTGCAGCCGGTGCACGGCCGGCCCTTGGCGATGGTCAGTCCCGATTGGAGGGCCTGCTCGGCCTGGGCCTGCACGTCGATGTCGAGGTTCAGCACCACGTCGTCGCCGGCGATCGGACGGGTCTCCTCCACCACCCGGATGGGGTTGTTCTCGGCGTCGACCTCGATGTGACCGCGCGCCGGGCGTGCCGCGCAGATCGTCCTCGTAGATCTTCTCCACGCCCGTACTTCCCGATCTCGTCGTTCAGGGTGTACGGCTTCGTCGACTCGGCCTTGGTCTCCGAACTCCTCGTCGATGATCTGGCCCGTGTACCCAATGACGTGCGCGGCCAGCTGCCCGTAGGGGTAGCGCCGCACGGCCACCCGCTCGGCCGACACGCCCGGCAGCTCGGCGCCGTGCTCGTCGATCCAGATCTTGAGCTCCTCGGGCACGTCGCCGGCCACCGGGACGGGCACGTACGGGCTGTAGCGCTGGTTGGCCAGGTCGGCCTCGAGCTGCTCGACCGTCTTCGGGGTTCCAGATCTCGCCAACCCCTCGGCCACCTTGGTGAGGACCGAGGTCCGCTCGTTCCCCTCGAGCTCATCGATGATCGTGCGGTCGATGGTGATCTGGACCGAGATGCGGTTGTCGACCAGCACCGTGCCGTTGCGGTCCAAGATTCGGCCTCGCGGGGCCTCGACGGGGACCACCCGGATGCGGTTGGCCTGGGCCTGCCACCTGGTACTGGTCGGAGGCCATGACCTGGAGGTACCAGAGCCGGGCAGAAGAGGGCGGCGAAGAGGGCGAAGACCACGATGCCCAGGACCGACATGCGCACGCCGCGGGCTCTCGGCGTTCATCGGAACACCGCCCGGGCACGGGCGCTGGGGGTCCCGCCGGTGGCCCAGCGCATGGCTCGGACCACGACCGGCGCAGCCAGGGTGTTGAGCACCGCCACCACCACGGCGATCCGCAGGAGGGAGAACCCGATGAGGTCCTCCCCCAGCACCGTGCCGAACACGCCGTACAGGATGACACCGAGGGCGCTCGCCGCGGTCGCGGTGGCCACGGGGATCCACCACGCCTGCCCGCAGGACGGAGTCCTGGCAGGCTGCCGACCAGGTAGGCGACGATGGCGTAGGTGAGGGCCGAGAGCCCGAAGGGCGTCTGCAGCATCAGGTCGTAGGCGATGCCCGGCGGCGAAGCCGAGGGCGGCGCCCCGGTCAGGGCCGGCGGCCACGCCCGCACGCGATGGCCACCAGGAGCAGCAGGTCCCCCTGCACCCCGAACACGCCGAGGCTGGGCGCGATCGCCGAGCTGCAGGGTGAGGGCGACGACCAGGATCAGCGAGGTCCGCACCGCCACCGATGAGCGGACTGGGCGGGATCACTCCGGGCGCTCGCCAGAGCAGCACGGTGACGAAGGCCAGCTTCTCGGTGTCGGCCATCGGTCGCACGAGGAGGTTCGAGGGTGAGCCCGCCGCCGGCCTCCCGCACCTCGCGCACCTTGCCGACCGGGATGGACGCGGGGAAGGCGCTGCTGTCGACGCCGCTCGTGGTGAGCGACGGTCCCCGGCTTGGGCACGTCCTCGCTCGCCGCCAGCCTCCAGGTCGGTGTCGACGACGAGGTCCTCGCCCCGCCCCTGGCCGCGTGCGGTCCCGGTGACGCCGCTCGGGAGGAGGCGCACGCCCACCGCGAAGTCGGGGTCGGTGATCAGCTGGACGGTGGACCGGTCGCTGGTGACCAGCACGACCTTGCCGACCAGGCCGGCACCGTTGACGACCGGCATGCCCACCTTGATGCCGTCGTCGCTGCCCTTGCTGATGTCGAGGGAGTGGGAGAAGTTCGACGGGTTCCCGGAGACCACCCGCCCGGCGGTGGTGGGGATGGCCCCCACCCACTCGAGGTCCTGCTGCTCGAGCAGCTCGGCCAGCTGCTGGGCGGCGTCCTCTTGGAGGACCGCTTCGCCCTCGAGCTCCTCGATCTGCTTCCGGAGCTCGTCGTTGTGGTCCTTCAGGTCGCCGTAGCCGGTGACCCCGTGCCAGGCGTTCGTGAACGGCTCGCTGACCGTCTCGGCCGCCCCGCTGCAGCGGCGACAGCACCGTGCCGGCAGCCCGACGGACGCTCTGCACGACGGCGGCGTCGCGGAAGTCGAGCGTCAGCAGGGCCAGCGACGTCAGGACGAGCAGCGCGATGGTCAGCCGGGAGCGGCCACCAGTGCGGCGGGAGAGGGCCACGAACGAGGTGCGGTCAGTGGTTGGTGGAGGAGAACAGCACGCCCTTGAGGGCCTCGAACTCCTCCAGCGACTGGCCCGAGCCGATGGCGACGGCGTGGAGCGGGTCGGGCGCGATCACGATCGGCATGCCGGTCTCGTGGTGGAGGCGGGCCTGGAGGCCGTGGAGCAGGGCGCCGCCGCCGGCGAGGGTGATCCCCTTCTCCATGATGTCGGCCGCCAGCTCGGGTGGGGTCTTGTCGAGGGTGACCTTGACGGCGTCGATGATCGCCGAGACCGGCTCCTCCATGGCCTCACGGATCTCCTCGGTGGTGGTGACGATGGTCTTCGGCAGGCCGGTGACGAGATCGCGGCCGCGGATCTCGGCGTGGAGCTCCTCTTCGAGCGGCCACGCAGAGCCGAGCGCGATCTTGACCTCTTCGGCCGTGCGGTCGCCGATGGCGAGGCTGTACTCCTTCTTGATGAACTGGACGATCGAGTCGTCGAGCTCGTCGCCACCGACCCGCACCGACTGGCTGGCCACGATGCCGCCGAGGGAGATCACCGCCACCTCGGTGGTGCCGCCACCGATGTCGACGATCATGTTGCCGGTGGGCTCCTGCACGGGCAGCCCCGCCCCGATGGCGGCCGCCATGGGCTCTTCGATGATGTAGGCGGGCTTGCGGGCGCCGGCGTACTCGGCGGCCTCCTGCACGGCGCGCTGCTCGACCCCGGTGATCCCCGAGGGGACGCAGATCACCATCCGGGGCTTGCTCCAGCGACGGTTGTTCACCTTCTGGATGAAGTAGCGGAGCATCTTCTCGCAGATCTCGAAGTCGGCGATCACGCCGTCCTTGAGCGGCCGGATGGCCTGGATGTGCGAGCGGGGTGCGGCCGATCATCCGCTTGGCCTCGACGCCGACAGCAAGGGGGCGACCGTCGCGGACGTTGACCGCCACGACGGACGGCTCGTTGAGCACGATGCCTCGGCCGCGGACGTAGACGACCGTGTTGGCCGTGCCGAGGTCGACCGCCATGTCGCGGCCCATGATCGATGACAACACGTTCTCGGACATCGGGGGCGGGACCTCTCCGCTAGCGGCCACCGGCCGTCCGGGGCAGCGTACTCGGGCATCGTCGAGGCCGGAAGGTCGACCGTCGGTCGATCGTCAGCCTCCTGTGGAGGGTGAGCCTAGAGCCTGTAACCCAACCGCAACAATCGGAGGGGAGGCTGCGAAGCCGCCAGGCCGGAGCAGCACCAGCGAGGTCACCCAGATCCGCGAAGCGGGCGGCCCCGAAGAGGGGCCGCAATGTGACAGCGGGCGGCCCCGAAGAGGGGCCGCAACGTCGAAGAAGCCGCTATTTCACAGGGAACCAGAGGGCGATCTCGCGGGCGGCGCTGTCGTGGCCGTCGGACGCGTGAACCAGGTTCTCGGTGGTGATGGTGGCGAGGTCGCCGCGGATGGTGCCGGGCTCGGCATCGTCGACCTTGGTGGCCCCCACCAGCTTGCGGACGAGGGAGAAGGTGTTGTCGGCCGGTCCCTCGACCACCATGGCGAACACCGGGGAGCGGGTGAGGAAGGTCACCAGCTCGCCGTAGAACGGCTTGTCGGCGTGCTCGGCGTAGTGCTCCTCGGCGATGGCCTTGTCGACCGAGCGCAGCTCGGCTGCGACCAGGGTGAGGCCCTTCCGCTCGAGGCGGGAGACGATCTCCCCCACCAGGCCCCGCTCGACCGCGTCGGGCTTGCACATCACGAAGGTCTGGTTCATGACGCGGACCCTAGGAGGGGTCAGCGGTCGGCCACCAACCCGAGTCGGCGGCACTCGGCTCGGGCCGCTCCCACCGTGTAGAGGGAGCCGGTGACGATCACGGCGTCGATGGCCGTGGCGCCGTCGAGGGCGTGGCGGAGGGCCTCTCCCACGTCGGGCACGACCGCAGCCGTGCCCCCGAGGCTCGTGACCATCGAAGCCAGGTCGGCGGCGGGGACGGCGCGGGGCGAGGCAGGGGTGCAGCACACCACCAGGGAGGCATCTCGCACCCCGAACGCCTCGAGCAGCGGTTCGGGGTCGCGCCCGGCCAGCGTGCCGAGGACCAGGCGCGTCTCGCCCGGGACGGCGAAGCCCTCCAGCAGGGCTTCGCTGGCGGCGTCGGCGCCGTCGGGGTTGTGGGCGCCATCGAGGATCAGCAGCGGATCGCGCGCCACCACCTCGAAGCGGCCGGGGTTCCGGACCATCGAGAAGGCCTCGGCCACCAGCCCGGCGTCGAGGGGGCGGCCGAGGAAGGCCTCGGCGGCCGCTAGGGCGATCGCCGCGTTCTCGCCTTGATGGGGGCCGTGGAGGGCAAGGAACACGTCGTCGTAGTGACCCCCAGGGGTGCGGAGGTCGAGCACCCGCCCCCCCACGGCCAAGCGGTTGGCGGTGCAGGCCGAACTCGACGTCGCGGCGCCACATCTCGGCGGCGGGAGTGGATCCGAAGACGTCGGCGAGGGAGGGGTCCGTCTCGCCGAGGACGAAGGTGGCGCCCTGCTTTGACGATGCCCGCCTTCTCCTCGGCGATCCGACGCCGCCAGTCGCCCAGGCCGTCGGTGTGGTCGTGTCCGACGTTGGTCAGCACGGCCACGACACCGTCGACGACGTTGGTGGCATCCCAACGGCCCAGCAGGCCCACCTCCACCACCGCGGCTGCCACGGCCTCCGACGAGAACCATCGGTAGGCGGCGGCCGTCAGCAGCTCGAAGTAGGACGGCGTGTGCTCCACGAGCGACTCGATGGACGCCAGGTCGGTGAGCACCTCGGCCAAGGCGGCGTCCGGAATCGGCTCGCCGTTGCGCGAGATCCGCTCGGTGATCCGCTCCAGGTGGGGACTGGTGTAGGTGCCTACCGAGAGGTCGTGGACCCCGAGGAGGGCCGTGACCATTCGTGCCACCGAGCCCTTGCCGTTGGTGCCGGTGATGTGGACGGTGGGCTGGTCGTCCTGCGGGTCGCCGAGCACGCGGCAGAGCTCCCGCATGTCGTCGAGCTTGAGCCCCTCGACTCGACCGGCGACAGCGGTGGAGGTCTCGAGGTTGATGTGCTGGTCGAGCCAGACCAGCGACTCGGCGAGGTTCAGGACGCCGCTCGCCGCGGCCGCTGCTGGCGGGGCGCGTCGCTCTTGGGCACGAGGGTGGGGTTCACCTTGTCGAGGACGACGTCGCGGTCGATGACGCACTTCCCGACGTCGGTGCGCGAGGGCAGGTCGTACATGACGTTGAGGAGGACCTCTTCGAGGATGGCCCGCAGGCCCCGTGCGCCCGTGCCGCGCAGGAGCGCCTGATCGGCCACCGCCTCGAGGGCGTCGTCGGAGAACTCGAGCTCGACGTCTTCCAGCTCGAAGAACTTCTGGTACTGCTTCACGAGGGCGTTCTTGGGCTCGCCCAGGATCCGGATGAGCGCCTCCTGGTCGAGGGGGGCGACGGCGCCGATCACCGGCAACCGGCCGATGAACTCGGGGATCAGGCCGAACTTGAGGAGGTCCTCGGGGAGGACGGACGTCAGCACCGAGCCGTCGGATGCCGGGTCGTGCTTGCGGATGTCGGAGGTGAACCCGACGCCGTTGCTGCCGAGCCGGCCCTCGATGATCTTCTCGATCCCGGCGAAGGCCCCGCCGCAGATGAAGAGGATGTTGGTGGTGTCGATCTGGATGAACTCCTGGTGGGGGTGCTTGCGCCCCCCCTGCGGAGGCACGGAGGCGGTGGTGCCCTCGAGGATCTTGAGCAGCGCCTGCTGCACGCCCTCGCCGGACACGTCGCGGGTGATCGACGGGTTCTCGCTCTTGCGGGCGATCTTGTCGATCTCGTCGATGTAGATGATCCCGGTCTCGGCCTTCTTGACGTCGTAGTCGGCGGCCTGGATCAGCTTGAGGAGGATGTTCTCCACGTCCTCGCCGACGTAGCCGGCCTCGGTGAGGGCGGTGGCGTCGGCGATGGCGAAGGGGACGTTGAGCATGCGGGCCAGCGTCTGGGCCAGCAGGGTCTTCCCGCAGCCGGTGGGGCCCAGCAGCATGATGTTCGACTTGGCCAGCTCCACCTCGTCGTGGTGGTTGGCGCCGAACTGCACCCGCTTGTAGTGGTTGTAGACGGCGACGCTGAGGATCTTCTTGGCGTGGTCCTGGCCGATGATGTAGTCGTTCAGGAACTCGTAGATCTCACGGGGCTTGGGCAGCTCGTCGAAGCGCAGCTCGGAGGTCTCGGAGAGCTCCTCCTCGATGATCTCGTTGCAGAGGTCGATGCACTCGTCGCAGATGTAGACCCCGGGCCCGGCGATGAGCTTCTTCACCTGCTTCTGCGACTTGCCACAGAAGCTGCACTTCAGGAGCTCTCCCCCGTCTCCGAACTTGGCCACGTCGTCGAACCCCCGTTGCCTCTCGTCGTGCCGTTTCTCAGCTGGCCCGGGTGATCGGACCGGTGGTGTCGGCCAGCGAGCGGGCCGTGATGACCTCGTCGATGATGCCGTACTCGCGGGCCTCTTCCGCGGACAGCACGAAATCGCGCTCGGTGTCCGAGTGGATCTTCTCGCTCGGCTGGCCCGTGTGGTGGGACAGCAGCTCGTCGAGCTGGATCCGCATCCGCAGGATCTCCTTGGCCGCCAGCTCCACGTCGGTGGCTTGCCCACCGGCCTGGCCCCACGGCTGGTGGAGCAGCACCCGGGCGTGCGGGAGGGCCAGTCGCTTGCCCTTGGTGCCGGCCGCCAGCAGCACCGCGGCCGCCGACGCGGCCTGCCCGAAGCAGATGGTGGAGATGTCGGGCTTCACGAAGCTCATCGTGTCGTAGATGGCGAAGAGTGCCGTGATGTCGCCGCCGGGGCTGTTGATGTACATGTTGATGTCGCGGTCGGCGTTCTCCGACTCGAGGTGGAGCAGCTGGGCGCAGATCAGGTTGGCGATCGTGTCGTCGATCGGCGTGCCCAGGAAGATGATGTGCTCCTTGAGGAGCCGGCTGTAGAGGTCGTACGCCCGCTCGCCGCGGTTCGTCGACTCGACGACGGTGGGCACCAGGTAGTTCCTGATCACCGTCTCGTGCTGGCCGATGAGGTCGCTCACTCGTCGCCTTCCTGGTCGGGTCGCGCCTCGTCGCTGGGGAGCTCGAGCTCACTGCGATCGATCGTCGCACCCGTCGGGATCGAGCACCTCGACCCGCTCGAGCAACCACTCGAGCGCTTTGCGCTTCCTGATGTCGGAGCGTACCGCCGAGAGGCGGCCGTCGCTCTCGAAGGTCTGCCGCACCACCTCGACGTCGCGCTCGACCCGCTCGGCCACGGCCTCGAGGTCGCTCTGGAGGTCGTCGTCGGTGCACTCGATGCCCTCGGCGTCGGCCACCGCCCGCAGGGCGAGGTCGACCTTGACGGCAGCCGTGGCGGTCTCCCGCAGCTCCTGGCTGAAGGACTCGGGGTCGGCGCCGCTCATGGCGAGGTACTGCTCGAGCTGCATCCCCTGGGCCTGCAGGCGCATGGCCAGGTCCTGCAGCCGCTCCTGCATCTCGTGGCGAGATCGAGGGCGTCGGGCAGCTCGTCGGTGACCAGCGCGGCCAGCGCCTCGCCGACCTTCTCCCGCAGGGCCATCTGGGCCTGGGCCGTGCGGACCTTCAGCATGCGGTCGGCCAGGCTGGCCCGCAGCTCGCCGACGGTCTCGAACTCCGACGCCTCGGCCGCCCACTCGTCGGTGGCCTCGGGCAGCACCTTCTCCTTGACCTCCTTGAGGGCGAGCTCGAACTGCAGCTCGCGCTCCTCGTCGGGGTCGGGGTGGGTGGCGGCGAAGGTGAGCACGGCGCCCGCCTCGAGGCGCCTATGGAGGTGCTCGTCGACCTCCGGGGTGATGGCGCCGGAGCCGACGGTGTAGCTGTAGTCGTCGGCGGTGAGGCCGGGCTGCGGATCGCCGTCGAGGGTGCCGGCGATGTCGATGGTGACCGTGTCGCCCTCCTGCGCGGGGCGGTCGACCACCTCGAGGGTGCCGTCGAGATCGCGCATGCGGTCGATCTGGGCGTCGAGCGCGTCCTCGTCGACAGCCGGGACGGTCGAGGGTGACCGACAGGCCGCCGTAGCCGGGCACCTCCACGGTGGGCCGCACCTCCACCACGGCGTCGAAGGCGACGTCGCCCGACTCCTGGCCGCCGGTGATGTCGATCTCCGGCGGGGCGATGACGTCGACGTCGTGCTCGATGACCGCCGCCGAGTAGTACTCGGGGAGGGAGTCGTGGAGCGCCTGCTCGCGGCCCGCCAACGGGCCGAGGCGGGCCTCGAGCACCTTCCGAGGGGCTTTGCCGGGCCGGAACCCGGGCAGGCGCACCTCCTGGGCGATCTTGCGGAACGCCGCGTCGACGGCGCTCTCGAACTCGCCGGCGTCGACCTCGACGGACAGCTTGACCTTGTTCCCCTCGAGGGGTTCGACGGTGCTCTTCATGCGGAGGGCGAGTGTATCGGCGGGGCTGTGACGCCCGGACATGCGGTTGGCGTCGGGGTCGCGTACCCTGCTCGACCGTCGACGGGGAGTGGCGCAGTGGTAGCGCACCTGCTTTGGGAGCAGGAGGTCGGGGGTTCAAATCCCCCCTCCCCGACCAGTGGTTCCCGGGTCAGGGCGTTGATCGAGCAGCCGGGTGGCGCGATCGTTGCGCTGCTGGGGGGTGACTCGCTGATGGGGACCGTCGGTGTTGACGGGTTGCGGCTGGCGTACGAGCAGGCGGGGGCCGGTCCGCCGTTGGTGCTCCTGCACGGCTATGTCGGTGATGGTCTGACCACCTGGCGGCATCAGATCGAGGCGCTGTCGAGCGAGTTCACCGTGGTCGTGTGGGACGCGCCGGGGATGGGGGGGTCGGATGACCCGCCCGAAACCTTCGGGATGGCCGGGTACGCGGACTGTCTGGCCGGGTTTCTCGGCGCGATCGGGATCGAGCAGGCGCACGTGGCGGGACAGTCCTTCGGCGGTGCGCTGGCCATCGAGCTGTGTCGTCGTCACCCGGGCGTTGCCAGGACGCTGACCTTGGTGTCCGCGTACGCAGGCTGGGCCGGGTCGCTCGCTCCGGAGGTCGCCGAGCAGCGGTTGCAGCAGGCGCACCGCCTTGCGAGCCTGCCTGCATCGGCGTTCGTCGACACGCTGCTGCCCACCATGTTCTCCGAGGGCACCCCCCAAGAGTCCATCGAAGGGTTCGGCGCCAGCCTCGCCGCCTTCCACCCGGCCGGGTTCCGGGCCATGGCGAACGCTTCGGCGGAGGATCTGCGGGAGGCACTGCCGCACATCCGTGTCCCGACGTTGCTGATCTATGGCGACGACGACGTGCGCGCTCCGCTCACGGTCGCCGAGGCCCTCCACCAGGCGATCCCGGGGTCGGTCCTGACAGTCCTCCCCGGCACGGGCCACGTCTGCACCATCGAAGCACCCGACGACGTCAACCGGGCGCTGCGCGCCTTCCTGCGACGGGCCGGCGCCTAGCCGCTGGCCAAAGGTTCGAATCCCCCCTCCCCGACCACCGATGCGGCACACTTGTCCGATGCCTGCTGGTCGTTGGAGCCAGCCGCCTCCTGGCGGCTACCGTCACCTGCGCCCTGCGGGTGTAGCTCAACGGCTAGAGCCCCAGCCTTCCAAGCTGGTGGTGCGGGTTCGATTCCCGTCACCCGCTCCACCCCCCCACCGAGGACACCTCCCCTGAAGACCCCCGAAAAGCTCATCCTGGGAGCCGCGGCGATCCTCTTCGCCACCGGCGCCGTGCTCGCCGTGGCCCAGCCGGGCGATCTGGGCGACGACGACGACTCCGCCGCGCCTGAGGAGACCACCAGCACGACGGCGGCCCCGACCACCACCCTGGCCCCCAGCACCACGCTGGGCGGGGCGAGCACCGACGGCGCCACCGACGCAGCGACGGACGGGACCACAGGATCGTCCACCGACGGCACCACGGGCGCGAGCACCGACGGCACCACCCCCACCACCGTGGGATCGGGGATCGGGAACCCCGGCCCGGGCACCTCTGGCACGGGGGACGGCATCGCCGACACCGGCGGCGAGTCGATGATCGGGGCCGGAATGGGCCTAGCCGCCCTGGCGCTGGTGCTCCGCCGCCTCCGCGGCGCCTGAGCTCAGCCCCTGCCCTGCGCAGGGTCAGGCAGCCCCATGGGGTTCGGGAACCGAAGCTCCCCCGCCGCTGCCACCTCGAGAGCGGCAGGCCCCAGCCGATCGATGAGCCGGACGAGATCCGGGTGGCCGAGGGCGCGGTAGGTCGTCGCCGCCAGCGCGTCGGTGGCAGCCTCCAGCTCGCCGCGCAGGCGACGGCCGGCAGCGGACGCGGTGCCGTCGCCCACCACCAGGCCCCGGGACGCGAGGCGCTCGGTGGCGGCCGTCCAGTCGCCCCCTGACCACCCCCGGCTCTGCTGATAGAGCTCGGCCGGGGTGCCGTCCACCGAGGCGGCCAGGACGTGGACCTCGCAACCATCGAGCCCAGCCCCCGCCAGCAGGGCGACGTGAGCGTCGCCTCGATGCTCCCGCAGGGTGGTGACCGCCTGCCACAGCGCCACCACCGGGTCGGCTGGGGGTGGCACGTCGCGGTTGGCCGCGAAGAGAGGCCGGCCGAGCGGGTCGCCGCCGTCGATGGCCCGGCGCAGGAGCGGCAGGACGTCCTCGGCGACCTCTTCGGCCTCGCCGCTCGGGAGGCATCGCCGCAGGGCCGCCGCCGCGCTGGCGCCCCGCGCCTCCAGCACCTCGATGGGGGTGGCGATGGCCCAGGCGTCGGGGATGGCCCGCCGGACCCGATCGGGGTGGAAGTTGGCGAAGGTGGCTTCCACCACCCCCGGCCCCACCGCACCCAGGGGAGCAGCCCGGCAGGCGAAGTACCCCATCCAGAACCCGCGGAGCCCGAGGGCAGCCGGCGCCTCCCGGCACTCGGGCGCGAAGTAGGCCACGGCGTTCAGGGCCTCCAACCGGTGCCAGAGCGTTCGGGCCTGAGACGGCTCCATGGCGCCTCCGGCACGATTCGAACGTGCGACCGTCGGATTAGAAGTCCGCTGCTCTGTCCCCTGAGCTACGGAGGCCGCACGCAGAGCGTACGTCCGCGCCCTCCATCGGCCGATCACGGTTGAGGGGGCCTCGCCGGGCTGGCCTATGCTGACCGCTCCCGTGGTGGCCGTAGCTCAGGTGGTTAGAGCGCCAGGTTGTGGCCCTGGAGGCCGGGGGTTCGAGTCCCCTCGGTCACCCCAAGGAAAGGCCGGTCCCCACAGACCGGCGGGCTTCGTGGCCAGGCGCTCTGAGCGCCTAGGCTGCGAAGCCCACATGCCCCTCTAGCTCAATTGGTCAGAGCGTCGGACTCTTAATCCGCAGGTTCTGGGTTCGAGTCCCAGGGGGGGTACGCCGAGCAGGCCAGGTCGCGCGACCTGGCCTGCGGCGCGACCCGGCTCAGCTCAGCTCGCCGGCGAGGACAGCGGGGTTCTTCGACTGCAGGACACCGCCGGGCTCCTCGGCCGTGATGGCCAGGGCACCGATGTCGACGCCGGCCTGGAAGGCCACGATCACGCCCGGCTCGGAGCCGAGCAGGCCCAGGGAGATCAGGCCACTGTCGGTCTGCCCCCACAGCTGGTAGGTGCGGTCGTCCTCCAAGCTCGGGGAGCTCGTGGACGAGCAGGAACCCGGTGCCGTTCGGGCAGGACCACGGCCTGACCGGTGATCTCCCCGTTGAAGGACTGGAGCTTGGCCTTGCTGGCGCTCGGGTCTTGGAGGGCCACCTCGGCCGCGCTGAGGAGCGACCCTTCCTGGATGGCCGCCTCGAACCGATCGAGCTCGTCCTGCTGGCGGACCACCTGGGCGCCGAGCACGGCGATGGCCAGGGCCGCCGCCGCGCCGAGCGCCGAGAGCACGAGCCGGTTGGCCCGTCGGCGCCGCGGGGCGAGCGGGATGACGTGCCTGGGCCGAGTCGGAGACGGCCAGGCGCAGCGGCGGCGGCGCCTCCTCGAGCTGTCCGGCGATCCGATCCCACAGGCCCTCCGGGGCGTCGCCACCGGTGTTGGCGAGGGCGGTGGCCACCTCGTCGATGGCCCGCCACCTCCGACCGGCACCGGGGGCAGCTCGGCCAGGTGGAGCTCGACGACCTCGGCCTCGTCGGGGTCGACGGCGTCGAGGGCGTAGGCGCCCAGGAGCTCCTGGATCTCTTCATGGGTCATCGGCTTCACAGGTCACCTCCGATCCCGGTGCCCACCAGCTCGGTGCGCAGTCGCTTCAAGCCCGAGCGGATCCGGCTCTTCACCGTTCCCTCCGGTTGCTCCAGCATGTCCGCCACCTCTCGATACGTGTGCCCGCCGAAGTAGGCCAGCGCGATGGCTTCACGCTCGCCGTCGGGGAGGGCGCTGAGCGCCTCCCGAAGCTTCTCGGCCACGGTCAGGTCGACCACCTCGTGCTCGAGGTCGTACCCCTTCTCCGCCGTGCGCCGGGCGTCTCGCTCCTCCCGGCTGCGGCGCGACGTCTCCGAGCGGAGCAGGTCGACCGAGCGCGCCGTGGCACTGCGCCAGCAGGTACGAGCGCAGCGTGCCCCGCTCGGGGTCGAACTTCTCGGGCTGGTTCCAGATGCGCAGGAAGACCTCCTGCACGACCTCCTCGGCCAGCGTGACGTCGACGAGCAGACGGCGGGCCAGGGCGAACACGGCCCCGGCGTGGCGGCGGTAGGCCTCCGCCAGCGCCTCCTGGCGGTAGCGGCTGATGGCGACGACCAGGACGGCGTCGCTCCACTCGGTGAGGTCTTCGGTGACAGCCATGGCTGTCCTGTCTTCGGCGCCGTCGGCCATCCCGGATGCCACCGTAGTGGGCGACCCCGCTCACCCGAGCTGTGAACCCGGACACCACCTCGACGTGGCTGGTGTGCGGGAAGAGGTCCACGAGCGGTGCACGACTGCAGGTGGTAGCCCGCCTCGCCCAGCAGCCGGGCGTCACGCCCCAGCGCGGCGGCGTCGCAGCTCACCAGGGCCAGCGTGGGAGGCGCCGGTGGCGGCCACCCGCGGCGACGCCCCGGGGCCCGAGGCCCTGCCGAGGCGGGTCGGCCACCACGCACGTCCGCGCGAGCGGCGCCCCAGTGGCCCACGTCGGCCCGGACGATCCGGGCGTCGAGGTCGGCCAGGTTGATGCCGGGCGTCGGCGACCGCCGAGGCGCTCTGCTCCACCACGGTGACCGGCCCGTCGCCCGCCAGCGTGCCCGGCGAAGAGCCCGACCCCGCCGTAGAGGTCGACCAGGCGGTCGCCGTTGGGCCAGGGCGCCGCGGCGTCGCCGACCGCCGCCACGAGCGCCTCGGCGCCGTCGGGACGGGCCTGGAAGAACGACCGGGCCGAGATGCGCCAGCGCCGGCCGGCCACCTCCTCGTGGATCCAGGCCCGCTGGCCCGCCGCCAGCTCGACGCTCGACACCACCCGCACACCCTCGGGCACCGACGCCTGGGCGGAGTCGCCGTCCACCACCACCAGGCGCTCACCGGTGCGGGCACCCGCCCGGAGGACGACCTCCCCATCGGGGAACCGACCGTCGGCGACCAGCTCGTCGACGAGCGGGTGGGCCACCAGGCAGGGCGACACGGCCACCGCGTCGTGGCTCTGGGCCGCGCCGGAGGGCGAAGCGGCCCGTCGGCGGCCTCGCCGCGGAGCGTGGTGCGGTAGCCCGTGGCCGGCAGATCCGGGCCGAGGTCCACCGTCACATCGAGGTCGGCCTGGCGGCGGAGGGCGTCGGCCACGATGCCCGCCTTGAGCCGTCGCTGGGCGGCCGGGGCGACGTGCTGCCAGTCGCAGCCGCCGCAGCCGGCCGCCACGAAGGGGCACGGCGGCTCGACGCGATCGGCCGACGCGCTCCACGATCTGCAGGAGCCGGGCCACGGGCGAAGTCCTTCTTCTGCTGGACGAGCTCCACCGTGACGGACTCGCCGGGAAGCGCCCCGGGCACGAAGGTCACCCGGCCGGAATCGTCGCGGGCCAGGCCGTCGCCGCCGGCCACGACGGAGGCGATGTCGAGGGTCGTGGGCGGCACAGGTCGACTCTAGGGGCACGAAGGGCCTGCAAGGATGGGTCGTGATGAGCGACCTGCCCGGCTCCGACCGCCCCATCGAGATCGCCCCGTCCGTCCTGCCGGCCGACTTCTCCCGGCTCGGCGAGGAGGTGGCCGCCCTGGAGGCGGCCGGGGTCGACCGCATCCAGTGGGACGTGATGGACGGTCGCTTCGTGCCCAACCTCACCTTCGGGCCCGACGTGATCGCCGCCTGTCGGCCGCACGCCTCGGTGCTCTTCGAGGCCCACCTCATGGTCGAGGAGCCCGACGAGCTGGCCCCCCGCTACGTCGAGGCCGGCTGCGAGCTGCTGATCGTGCACGCCGAGGCGTGCCGCCACCTGCACCGCACCCTCGGGCCGATCCAGCGAGCTGGGCGCACGCGCCGGCGGTGGCGCTCAACCCGGCCACGCCGGCCACCGCCGTGGCCCACGTGCTCGACCTGGTCGACCTGGTGCTGGTGATGACGGTGAACCCCGGCTTCGGCGGCCAGGCCTACATCGCCACCATGGAGCCCAAGGTCGCCGAGCGTGCGCCGCATGGTCGCTCGCTGGCGGCCACGACGTCGACGTCGAGGTCGACGGCGGCATCGGCCCCGCCACCATCCAGGGGGCGGCCGCCGCCGGCGCCAACGTCCTGGTGGCCGGATCGCCCTCTACCGGGACCCCGAAGGCCTGGCGCACGCGGTGACGCGAGCTGCGCGGAGCTGGCCGAGGCCACCCGCCACTGACCGACACGCACAGGAGCGACGCAATGGGATTGCTGGACAGCGTGAAGAAGGCCCTGAAGGGCAAGGGCGAGCAGCTCGAGTCAGGGATCGACAAGGTGGCCGACGTCGTCGATGACAAGACGGGCGGCAAGCACTCGGACAAGATCGAGGGGGCGGCCGACAAGGCCAAGGACCTCGTCGAGAAGCTCGACGACTAGCGCCCTGGGACGTCTCCTCGCTGCCGGTGCCGTCGCGGCGCTCCTGGCCGCCAGCTGCTCCGATGACGGCGGCAGCGCCGGCTGAGCTCTGCGAGGCGGTCGCTGGCGCCGAGGGGGCGTCCACCTTGTTCCAGGGGTTCGACCCCACCGATCCAGAGGCGGCTCTGGAGGTGCTGCGACCGGCACGGGTCCAGCTGGGCGACCTGCTCGACGAGGCGCCCGAGGAGGTGCGCGACGACCTCGAGGTGGAGATCGCCTACCTCCAGGGGCTGGTCGACGCCCTCGAACAGGTGGACCCTGGTGACGCCACCGAGGCCGCGCTGCGGGTGCAGGCGGTGACCGACACCCATCCGCGGGTGCCGAAGGCAGCCGCCAACCTCTCGGCCTTCGCCGAGCGGGAGTGCTAGAGGATCTCGCCCCGCTTCACCGACACGTGGTCGATGATGCCGTACGTCCTTGGCCTGCTCGGCGGTGAACCAGCGGTCCCGCTCGGAGTCCTCCTGGATCTGCTCGACCGTCTGACCCGTGTGGTGGGCGATGCGCTCGGCCATCAGGCGCTTGATGTAGATGAGCTGCTCGGCCTGGATGGCGATGTCGCTGGCCTGGCCGCGGACGCCACCGGAGGGCTGGTGCATCATGATCCGGGCGTGGGGCAGCGCGAAGCGCTTGCCCGCCGCGCCGGCGCAGAGCAGGAACTGCCCCATCGAGGCCGCCAGGCCCATGCAGATGGTGGCCACGTCGGGGGCGATGAACTGCATGGTGTCGTAGATGGCCATGCCGGCGGTGACCGAGCCACCCGGGGCTGTTGATGTAGAGCCAGATGTCCTTGTCGGTGTCCTCGCCCTCGAGGTACAGCATCTGGGCGCAGATGATGTTGGCGATGTCGTCGTTGACGTCGGTGCCCAGGATGACGATGCGGTCCTTGAGCAGCCGGTTGAAGATCTCCGACGTGGGGTTGCCATTGGCCTGCTGGGCATCGGGGGAGGGAGAGATCTGGGTCACGCCGATGGAGGCTAGCGGCGCCCGCCGAGACCCCGGCGCGCCCTACGCTGCGACCCGGCCGGCGTAGCCCAACGGCAGAGGCGACAGGCTTTAGGGCGTGTGCAGTGTGGGTTCGAATCCCACCGCCGGCACGGTGGCCTAGCGTCGCACTGGATGAAGGTGCACGAGCTGCCCACGCCGTCGCTGCTGGTCGACGTCCACGCGTTCGACCGCAACGTGGCCACCATGGCCAAGCGCTGGCCCGGCCCGACGCTGCGTCCCCACGTGAAGGCGTTCAAGTCGACGGCGCTCGCTGCCCGACTGGCCGAGAACGGGCATCGCGGGCTTCTGCTGCGCCACCGTGCGGGAGGTGATGGGCATGGCCGCCGCCGGGCTCGGCGACGACCTGCTGCTCGCCAACGAGAGCCTCGACCTGCAGCCGCCTCACCTCGGTGGTGGAGAGCGAGGTGGCACGGATCACCGTGGCGGTCGACTCCGAGGCGACGATCGAGGCGGCCGCGGCCGCCGAGGTCCGCGAGGTGCTGATCGACGTGGAGGTGGGCATGCCGCGGTGCGGCTGCGACCCCGCCGACGCCGGGCGACTGGCCGACCTGGCCCGCGCCGCGGGCCTCGAGGTGCGCGGCGTCATGGGCTACGAGGGCCACCTCATGCGCGAGCCCGGCGACACCAAGGCCGAGCTGGTGGAGCGGTCCATGGCCGCGCTGCTGCAGGCCCACGAGGCGGTGGGCGGCGACGTGGTGTCCGGCGGCGGCACCGGCACCTGGGACATGAACACCTGGGTCACCGAGCTGCAGGCCGGCTCCTACTGCCTGATGGACACCGAGTACACGCCCCACGCCGACGACTTCGAGAACGCCCTGTTCGTGCAGGCCACGGTGATCTCGGTGTCGGCGAAGGGGTGGGCGGTGCTCGACGCCGGGCTGAAGGCCTTCGGCATGGACCACGGCGACCCCACGGTGCTCGACGTCGGCGACTGCTGGTTCGTGTCCGACGAGCACCTCACCTTCGGGCTCGCCGAGGGCGCATCGGTGGCGGTGGGCGACCGCGTGCGGGTCGTCCCGGCCCACGTCGACCCCACCGTCTCCCAGCACGAGCGCCTCCACCTCGTCGACGGCGACGAGGTGCTCGAGGTGTGGGACGTCGACCTCCGCGGCTGGTGAGCCCACTCACAGATCTCGGAGGCAGGGCGCGGAAGGCTCGGGCGCGGTGGCTGATGGCGTGCTTCTCGGCCGGGGTCATCTCGGCGAAGGTGCGACCGTCGCCCTCCACCGGAGCGACGATCGGGTCGTAGCCGAAGCCGCCGTCACCCCGCGGGCCGTCGACGATCACCCCCTCGACCTCGCCGCGCACCACGTGCCTCCCGGCCGTCGGGCCACACCGCCGCCGCCGCGCACACGTAGCGGCAGGTGCGGCCGGCTGGCTCGACCCCGTCGAGCTTCGCAGCACCTTGGGGATCCAGTCGCCGTCGCTGGTCCAGCGGGCCGAGTGGATGCCCGGAGCGCCATCGAGGTGGTCGATCTCGATGCCCGAGTCGTCGGCCACGGCCACCTCGCCGGTGGCGGCCGACAGGGCCCGCGCCTTGATCAGCGCGTTCTCCTCGAAGGTGGTGCCGGTCTCCTCGGCCCCGGTGTCGACGGCCTCCACCTCGTGCTCGGGGCCCGAGGATCTGGCGCACCTCGTCGACCTTGTGGGCGTTGCCGGTGGCCAGCAGGATGCGCATCAGCGGGCCGGCGGAGGTTCGCTCACCATCTCCCGCTGCAGCTCGATGATCTCCTCGATGCCGGCCTCGGCCAGCCCGAGGAGCGCGTCGAGCTCCGCCCGGCTGAAGGGGGCCCCTTCGGCGGTGCCCTGCACCTCGACGAAGCCGCCGAGGGAGGTCATCACCACGTTCATGTCGACCTCGGCCCGCGACGTCCTCCACGTAGGGGAGGTCGAGCACGGGCTGCCCGTCGACCACCCCCACCGAGATGGCAGCGCAGAAGGCGGTCAGCGGGTGGGTGGCGATGGTGCCGGCCTGCACCAGTCGAGCCAGGGCGTCGTGGAGGGCGAGGTAGCCGCCGCAGATCGAGGCGGTGCGGGTGCCGCCATCGGCCTGGAGCACGTCGCAGTCGACGATCACCTGCCGCTCGCCGAGCGCGCGCATGTCGCACACGGCCCGCAGGGACCGGCCGATGAGCCGCTGGATCTCCTGGGTGCGGCCCGACGGCTTGCCGTCCTTCACCTCGCGCCGGATCCGCTCCGGCGACGAGCCCGGGAGCATCGAGTACTCGGCGGTCACCCAGCCCTTGCCCTTGCCCCGCATCCACCGGGGCACGTCCTCGTCGACCGACGCGGTGCACAGCACCCGGGTGCTCCCGAAGCTGACCAGGCACGAGCCGGCCGACATGGCCGGTGAAGTCGCGCTCGAAGGTGATGGGACGGAGCTCGTCGGCGGCGCGGCCGTCGGGGCGGGGGGTGGTCATGCCCGCATCCTCGCAGGCTGGTGAGGGGCTACGGCCAGGTGACCTGGTGGACCTCGGCCAGCTCGGGGCCGAGGAGCTGCTGGCCGAGGGTCGCGGAACCACGCCACGTCGCCGCTGGAGAGCCAACGGTGGCGGCCCGGGCCCGCGGCCACGGATCGCGGGCCAGGGCGGTGCCCTCGAGGCGGTGACGGACCTCGAAGGCGGTCTCGTCGGCGGAGTCGACCAGCACGACGTCGCGTCCCATCACGTCGCTGATGGTGCGGGCGAGGAACGGGTAGTGGGTGCAGCCGAGCAGCAGGGCGTCGACCTTGGCCTCCCGCACCGGGGCGAGGAGCCGCTCGGCCAGCACGGTGACCTGGTCGCTGCGGGTCTCGCCCCGCTCGACGAACTCGACGAAGCCCGGGCAGGCCGCGCAGGTGAGCTCCACCTGGGGCGCCACACGGGCGACGGTGGCCTGGTAGGCGCCCGCAGGCGATCGTGCCGACCGTGCCGATCACGCCGACCCGCCCGCTGCGGGTGGCCGGGGCCAGGCTGCGGACCCCGGGCTCGATCACACCGAGCACCGGCACGTCGACCCGGGCCTGCAGGGCAGCCAGCCCGGCGGCGGCCGCGGTGTTGCACGCCACGACCACGAGCTTCACGTCGTGCTCGCGCACGAGCAGGTCGGTGATCTGCTCGGCGAAGCCGCGGACCTCGTCGAGGGGCCGGGGCCCGTAGGGGTAGCGGCCGGTGTCGCCCAGGTAGACGAGGTGCTCCGCCGGCAGCAGGTCGATCAGGGCCCGGGCGACGGTGAGGCCTCCGAACCCGCTGTCGAACATGCCGATGGGGCGGTCGTCCACCCCGGTGAGGCTACGACGCGCCCTCGGGCTGAGGGCCATCCAGCGCGCCCTGGTCATCTGCCAGTCCTGGGTGCTGCGGCCCTCGCACGGCCCGTCGTCGGGCACGTCGACGCCCTGGAGCTCGTAGCCCGAGCTTCTCGGGCACCCGGGCGCTGCGGACGTTGGCGTCCTCGCACTGGATGCGCACCCGCTCGATGCCCGTCGATCTCGAAGGCGGCGGCGGTGAGGGCGCGCGATGCCGCGGTGGCCAAGCCCCGCCCGATGTGGTCGACGTGCACCCAGTAGCCGATGTCGAGCGCATCGGGTCCCTGGCGGCCGTGGAGACCGCAGCCGCCGATCACCGACCCGTCGGCGCTCGACGATCGTGTAGGTGAAGTCGCGCCGCTGGTCCCAGAGCTCCTCGGCGGCGGCCATGAAGACGGCCACGCTGCGGCTCCGTGGCCGGCTTGTCGGCCCACGCCATCCACGGCGAGAGGTGGTCGAGGCTGTGCGTTGATGGCGTCGCGTCATGGCCGCGGCGCCTGCTCGGCGCTGATCCGCACGAGCGGATCCCGTCGTGCGAGCGTCGATCTCGTCGGGCGGCGCGGCCGGCGAACACGGGCTCCTCGTCGTCGGTCATCGACCCAGCGTGCCAGGCGGCAGACGGCCGGCCGAGGGCGGTTTACGATCGCGCCATGGCCGACCTCACCCTCTGGCACAACCAGCGCTGCTCCAAGAGCCGCTCGGCCTGCGAGCTGCTCACCGAGGCAGGCGTCACCTTCGACGAGCGCCGCTACCTCGAGGCGCCACCCACCGCCGAGGAGCTCGACGCCGTGCTCACGGCGCTCGGGCATGGAGCCGTGGGACCTGGCCCGGATGGGCGAGACCGTGGCCAAGGAGCTGGACCTGCAAGACCCTGGACGCACGACCGCGCCGCGTGGATCGAGCTCCTGGTCGCCAACCCGATCCTGATCGAGCGGCCCATCCTCGTCACCAACGACGGGCGCGCCGTGGTGGGTCGCCCGCCCGAGAGCGTGCTGTCGCTCCTGTAGGGCCGCCTAGAAGTAGATGGTGGCCTTGGCCCGCGCCTCGACGACGTCGAGGTCGTCGGTCCACACGCCGGCCGAGAGGTACTTCCAGCCGCCGTCGCACACGATCATGACGATCGTGCCCTCGTCGATGAGGCCGGCGGCCTTCACCGCCCCGGCCAGGATGGCCCCGGAGGAGATGCCGGCGAAGATGCCCACCTCGGTGAGGCGGCGGGTCCACTCGATCGACTCGCGCGGGCGCACGATGAGGCGCCGGTCGAGCAGCTCGTAGCCGTCGTTGTCCTCGAACACCGGGGGGACGAAGCCCTCGTCGAAGTTCTTGAGCCCGTCGACCATCTCCCCCGCGGGCGGCTCGATGGCCCAGAGCTGCACGTCGGGGTTGCGCTCCTTGAGGAAGCGGCCGACGCCCATCAGGGTGCCAGCGGTGCCCAGGCCGGCGATGAAGTGGGTGAGCTCGGGGACGTCCTGCCAGATCTCCGGGCCCGGTGCCCTCGTAGTGGGCCTTCGGGTTGGCCGGGTTGCCGTACTGGAACGGGAACCACCAGTCGGGGTGCTCCTCGGCCAGGGCCATCGCCCGCCGCATCGCCCCGTTGGACCCCTCGGCGCCAGGGCTGTCGATGATCTCGGCCCCCCACGACTCGAGGAGCTGCCGGCGCTCCGTGGAGACGTTGTCGGGCAGCACCACCTTCAGGTGGTAGCCGCGCATCCGGGAGATCATCGCCAGCGCGATGCCGGTGTTGCCCGAGGACGACTCCAGGATCACCTGCCCGGATCCGGGGATGAGGATCCCGTCCTTCTCGGCGTCGAGGATCATCTGCTTGCCCGCCCGGTCCTTCACCGACCCGCCCGGGTTCTGGCCCTCCAGCTTGGCGAGGATCCGCACCTGCGGGTTGGGGCTGAGCGACGAGATGTCGACGATCGGCGTGTTGCCGATGAGGTCGAGCGCTGATTCGTAGACGGCCACGCGGTGCTCCGGATCGAAAGTCGACTGGTCCGATCAGGATTCTACCGGTCGGTGAGCGAAACGACCTCCTCGACGATCTCACCGTCCACGATCCGGTAGCTGCGGGTGACCGGGGCCTCCTGTCGGAGCGACACGATCACGTAGTGCCAGCTGGGCTCCGGGGCCTGCTGCGACGTCGGTCGCCGAGGGGTAGGCGTCGGTGTGGGTGTGGCTGTGCACCACGCCGTTGATCTCCAGCCCTCGCTCGTCGGCATCGCCGGTCGGCCCGGAGGTGGTCCTTGGGATCGATCGTGTAGATCCGGCTGGAGGCCGCTGTGTTGCGACAGGGGTAGAAGACCGTGGCCCGTTCGGTGCCGGGCGGCCCGGCCAGCAGCCCGCAGGCCTCGTCGGGCAGACCGTCGTAGGCGTGCGCGACCAGCTCGGATCCACACGGTGCGGGTGAGCTGCAGCACCGTGGCAGGGTATCGGCGCCGGGAGGGGCGGAGCGCGACCGGTAGCGTGAGCGACCCATGAAGCCCACGGGCACCAAGCCGATCGCCAGCAACCGGCAGGCTCGCCGCAACTACGAGATCCTCGACACCATCGAGGCGGGCATCGTGCTGCGCGGCAGCGAGGTGAAGTCGCTGCGGGAGGCGAAGGTGCAGATCACCGACGCGTTCGCTCGCATCGACGGCAACGAGATCTGGCTCCACCAGCTCCACATCGCCCCGTGGCTCTACTCCCAAGCGCACACCGGCCACGACCCCGACGCCAAGCGGAAGCTCCTCTTGCACCACCACGAGATCCTGCGCCTGAAGGCCCGTGTCGACCCGGAGCACCTGTCGCTCATCCCCCTGTCGATCTACTTCAAGGACGGGAAGGCCAAGGTGGAGCTCGGTCTGGCCAAGAGCCGGCGCACCCACGACAAGCGCCAGGTGATCGCCGAGCGCGACGCCGCACGGGACCTGGCCAGGGCCAACCGGGGCGACAAGACCGAGTGACCACGCTGTGGGCGCCGCACCGGGCTCAGCGCCTCGAACGGCGGCGGCGGACCTCGTCGTCGGCTCCGGGTCCGGGTTCGGCCACCACCTCGTGCGCTCCGGGAGCGCCGCCGCACTCCCCACAGCGGGTCGTTACCCGCACCGCGCCGCCGCACGACGCGTGCTCGAGAAGGATCGGGGGGCCCTTCGGGGCTGACCAACGATCGCCCCACTGGGTCAGCGCCATCACGACCACGCCCAGCTCTCGACCCTTCTCGGTGAGGACGTACTCCTGGCCGGTCGCGCTCGTCCACGGCCCGTTGCTCCATCAGCCCGGCGGCGACGAACCCTTCGAGGCGCTTGGCCAACACGTTCGGCGCGATGCCGAGGCCGCGCTCGAACTCCGAGAAGCGGGTCATGCCAGCGAAGACCGCGTTGCGGATGATCAGCAGGCTCCAGCGCTCGCCGACGAGCTCGAGCGCCCTCGCCGCCGAGCAGTTCTCCCGTTCGTACAGGTGGCCGAGCACCCGTGCAGTCTACCGCAACCCTACTTGCGTCATGCTAGTTGCTCTTCTACGATCGCTTGCATGACGCAAGCCCAGCCCGTCCACGACCACGCCACCGCCAGCCGAGAGGAGTGGCTCGACGCTCGACTCCAGCTGCTCGAGGCGGAGAAGCAGCTGACCCGTCAGAGCGACGACGTCGCCCGCGAGCGACGCCAGCGCTGCCCTGGGTTCGGGTCGACGAGCCCTACGTCGTTCGACACCGAGCAGGGGGAGGCCACACTCGCTCGACCTGTTCGACGGCCGGTCCCAGCTCATCGTGTACCACTTCATGTTCGCTCCGGACTGGGACGAGGGTTGCCCAGCTGCTCGGGAGTCGCCGACGGGTTCGACCAGACCCACCTCCACCTCCAGAACCACGACGTGGCCTTCACCGCCGTCTCGCGCGCCCCGCTCGACAAGCTGCTCGCCTACCGCGAACGCATGGGGTGGAGCTTTCCCTGGGCGTCGTCGGGGCGGAGCAGCTTCAACTTCGACTTCAACGTGTCGTTCACGAGCCGAGTCGGTCGCCACGGGACAGCAGTCCTACAACTTCCGGCCGCTCGAGGGCTGGCAGCTCGAGCCCGCCAACCTGCCCTTCGAGGGACCCGGGCTGAGCGCGTTCGCGCATGCAGGACGGCGACGTCTTTCACACCTACTCGGCCTACGCCCGAGGCCTCGATGCACTGTGGAACATGTGGCAGTGGCTCGATCGTGCGCCGCTCGGGCGCAACGAGGGGGACCTGTCCTGGTTCCGTCGCCACGACACCTACGGCACCGATGCCTCCTGACAGCTCGCCACCGTGCGGACCAGTCAGGTGTGCCGGTCACGGCAGGCCCGGTACCCTGAGACACCCCCGGGAGATCCGGGGGGAGATCCTTGACACACCCTTTCCAGGGGCTGATCGGTTTCGACGTTGAGACTGCTCGGCGATCCGTGCGACCGGAGTTGCTCAGACTCCTAAAACGGGGCACCCAAACAACTGCCAACGAGCAGTACGCCCTCGCCGCCTAGTTCACGCTAGGTAGTAGAGAGCATCCGTGACCGGTGACGGCACACGGGGCCTGGCCACTGCAGCCCGGCAACAGAAGCAGTGGCGGACCGTAGGGAGAGACCACTGACGGCGGGAAAGACCGCTGGCTTCGAGGAAAGACTCGGCGGCGAGCACCCTCGCGTGCTCCTCCGACCCGGCGGTGCGCCAGCCGAAGTGGCGTGATCTCGGGAATGGTCGTAGCGCGTACGTCGACCGCTTGGCGGACGAGGGTTCGATTCCCTCCAGCTCCACTCACTGACTGACTGCCTGAGGGGGGTTCGCGAAATTGCGGGCACTCCTCCGAAGCTCCAGATCCCCGGTGCTGGTTGAGACGACCTCATTGGTGCGATCGTCTCCCGGATCGAGTCCGGCACCTCAGATGCGTGCTCCGCCAGGTGGCGGATGTCACGGCAAGGTTCGTCGCTCGGCGCGACGATTGCGCGACGGTTCAATCGTTGGAGAGTCGTGGAAGCGAGCGGGACCCTGCCAGGTGCCAGAGTCGACACGCCGGAACGGTTCGCTGCGTTCTATCGGACGCACCTGCCCGACGTGTATGGCTACGTCCTCCGTCTGTGCGCTGGTGACCGGGCACAGGCGGAGGACCTCACTCAGGATGTGTGGCTCGCGCTCGTAGAGGAGCTGCGGCGCGGCCGCGCTGGAGCGCGCTGACGTCAGATGGCTGATCACCGTCGCACGCTCCCGGTTCATCGATGCAGCTCGACGGGAGCGCCGGCGCCAGTCGAAGCTGGCGCTCGTCCGTCGGGAGCAGTTCAGCGACGACGATCCCACCAGTGGCGACGTGCTCGATCAGCTTGACCAGCTCCAACCCCTCCACCGGGCCGTGCTGGTGCTCCGCTACGTGGATGGCTTGTCAGTGCCCGAGGTGGCCGCCGCGATCGGCCGCAAGCTGACTCCGACGAACTCACTCCTCGCGCGCGCTCGCGCCGAGCTGCGCCGATTGTCTGGAGACGACACCGATGGTTGATCCGCCGACCTACCGAGCCGAGCCCGGTCCTGCGTTCGCAGATCGCCTCGAGCGGGTGCTGCTGCAACGGCTCACCGCCGAGCCGGCGGGAATGAGGTTCAGCCGGGACGTCGTCCGGAGCGATGAGCCAGGCCGCCCCGACGCCGATCTCGACCTTCGAGAGGGAGCCACCATCATGCTGGAAACTGAAGACCGCCTCACAGAACAGGGGGCCCCCAGCCGTCGCGCGCGTGGCCGCTGGCTCCTGGCCGCTGCCGCGGTTGCCGTGGTGGTCGTCGCCTTCGCCGCGGTCGAGCGGAACGGCGACGAGCTCGACGCTACCGATGGCTTCCCGAACCTGACATCGACCTTCGTATCGCCGAGAAACGGCTTCTCGATCAAGCTCCCCGACGGCGCCGTGGTCACACCGGCCACGCCCGGCGTCGAGGACGGCTTCGACGTCGTGGACACCGGGTTGGCCGCCGTCTTCAAGGGCATGTCCACAGAGTTCTTGGACGAGGTCATGATCGATGAGGGAGGCAGGACCGTTCAATCAGACGAACGGATCGACGGGTACCTGTCCGACGACGGCGCCTTCCCGGACGGCTGCGGTGTTCCTCGCAGCCAGCAGCCAGAGATCACCATCGACGGGCAGACGGGCAGGATCGTAGAGTGTCCGAACCGAATCGAGGCGACCGTCCTCGCCGGCGGGAAGCTCTACGTCTTCGCCCTGTCGCACGACCGCAGTGACGCCAGAGCCCTCTTCGACGCCTTCGTCGCCTCCATCGACCTGACCCCGGAGACCGCGGTCCACTTCCCGGCGATGACGACGGCCTTCGTCTCGGCGACCAACGGCTTCTCCTTCAAGTATCTCGCCAGGGGAGGCCTCGCCCCAGCCACCGAGCTCTGGGATCCCGTCATCGATCCACCCACTGACACCTCCGGCGCGGACGACGGCCCATTCGATGGCGTGGAGACCGGGTACGGCGCCTACTTCAAGGCCGCGTCGACAGGGATCCCGGACGGGGTCGCGATCGATGCATGGGTTGACGAGCACGTCTCACCTGGCGGCTGCAGTGTGCCTCGCAGCCAGCAGGAAGAGATCAGCATCGATGGCCAGGCGGGCAGGATCGCGGAGTGCTCGCACCGAGTCGACGCGACGGTCGTCGCCGGCGGGCGCCTCTACTTCTTCATCCTGCTCCACAACCGCAGTGACGCCAGGGCCTTCTTCGACGCCTGGGTCGCCACAATCGACCTGACACCGGAGACCGCAGCGGAGCCCTAGACGCGGCCGAGCAGGACCGCGAGGAGTGGAACCGTCGACCTTGTGGCCCACGTCCATGACACCGACCACACCGAATGGCCTCGCCCCACTGAACCACGAGCCATCAGAAAAGGAGCCCCAATGAACAACAGGTTGGCAGCCCCGGTCGCCAGAGCAGCGACAGCCCTCCTCCTGCTCGGAGCGTGCAGCGACGACGGAAGAACGACCAACGACGATGGTCCGACGACCCTCGCCAAGGGCGATGTGAGGTTCGTCGGAAGCACAGGCCTTGGTGGCCAGACGATGGACATCACCGCCGTGGAACAGGACGGCCAGGTGACCGGCGAGGCCCGTTTCAGCTTCGGGCTCATCCTCGACCTGCAGTGTGCGGACACTGACACCGACGATCTCGTGATCCTCGGCGGCGTGGCGACCGCGGAAGACGGTGACTCCGCCACCGCAGGCGACCGGGTGGCGGTGATCATCCGGGAAGGTGACCCCGACAGCGCACTCGTCTGGTACGAGCTTCCGCTGCCGGAGGGCGAGGTGGCCGCAGGATCCTGCGGAGAGTTCGTTGGCTCCCTTCCCCACGATCGATTCACCGGGCTTGCCGACATCGCCGAAGGTGACGACATCGAGACCGGCTGAAGGGCCACCCTCCGCTGCCTGAACGTGTGCATGCAGGACCTCGGTGCAGAGAGACGGGCACAGCCATGCGGGCCGACACGGTCCGCGCTCAGTGGGCGTTGAGCTGGTGCCGGGTGTCCACTCCGGGCGGGAACCACCAGTGTGATGAGACCCACCGTCAACCTGTGACCGCCCCACCCAGGGACGCAGCGTCGACCCATGTCAGCCCGGCTTCGCGAACCTCCCACGCCCGCATGCAGGCAGAGGTGACGAAGTGAGGGACACTGGGCGAGGAGACGGAGGCGCCCATGTCTGGAATCGCAGTCATCACCGAAGCGTGCATCGACACCAAAGACCGGGCGTGCGTCGACGTCTGCCCCGTGCAATGCATCTACGAGTTCGATCCCGCCAAGAACGTGCTCTTCTCCGAAGAGGAGGCCGGTAGCGGCGTCACGGAGAACACGCACCAGCCCAATCCCGATGCGATCGCCATCTTTGGTGACACGACGCTCTACGTGAACATGGACGAGTGCACGTCCTGCACCGCCTGCTATCAGCCCGACGTCTGCCCGGTCGGGGCGATCTACACGGAGGAGTCCGTCCCCGACGGGCAGACGAAGACTACGTACAACAAGGAAGACCCGAACAAGGGCCACGACCACACGTTCTTCATCCAGCACAGCCGGGATGTCTTCGCCGACTGATCGCAGCGGCATGTCTGCCGATGTGTGACGCGAGCCGCAGGCTTCCGGTCGGAATGCGACGCCCATCCGTATCGCATGTCCGGCAATCGGAGCGGGGCGCGCCTACGGCGTAGGGCCACCCAACAGGTGGCGGCACGTGTCCGCAACCTCGGTGGCGTGAGGCAAGACCTGGATCTGCTCGACCGTGATCGTCTCGGGGTCATGCGACAGCCACACCTTCTGGTCATCTTCTGACAGCAGGTCCTCGGCGGCAGACGCAGTACACGCCAGAGCTTCGGGCGTCACGTTGAATCCGGCGGCCGCTTCCAGCCAAGCCCCTATGTCGGCCGGCTCGTTCTTCTTGTCGGAACAGCCAGTGGCGATCATCACACCGACAAGGAGGCTCAGGGAGACCCGACTGAACACAGTTCGCACGGCACGAGTCTGCACTCTGGACGAGCGCGGTCTTCTCAGACTGTGTTGAGCACACTGAGGTGCCGTTATGGGACGTGGGAATACCTGCCGGAGTGCATCCGTCAGTCACCCATTGCGCGACGAAGTCGTTCGGTGAGGCTGCAGGATCGCATTGGGCCCACACGGGGTCCTCCACTGGTGCCTAGCCTTCGACAGATGCATCGTTCTCGCATCGGATTGATTCTCATCGACCACCCCGAGGCCGACTGGGCCGCCGGTCTGGCCTTTTGGGCCGGCGTGCAAGGGGTAGAGCCCACGGGGGAGGCGACGTACCGGTCCCTGGGCACAGCTGGCGGCGTGGCAGTCGAATCCCAGCGCCTGGGAGACGGGACACCCGCCCGCATCCACCTCGACATCGAGACCGACGACATCGGAGCAGAGGTGGCCCGGGTTACGGCGCTGGGGGCAACCGTCCTGGCGACGCACGACAGCTACACAATCCTCCAGGATCCCGCGGGCCTCGTGTTCTGTGTCGTGGGCATCCAGACCGGCGACGACTTCGCCCGCCACGCGAGGACCTGGGACTGAGACGTAGCGCCACCGGTCGACGTTCCCTCTGATGGCACACGTCCGGGCGTGACCCATTACTGCCGTGGTGCCCGCGATCCGCAGGCTTCCGGTCGGAGTGCGACGCCCGTCGCGTGGAGCATGCGGGGTTTCGGAGCAGCGGGCCGTACTCGTGCCAAGTGGCACCAGCCTCCTCTGGCTCGTCAAGCATCTGACGAACGCGGAGCTGCTGTGGGTCGGGAGGCGGTTCGCTGAAAGGGACACTCGAGCAGCCCTGCCGGGACGCCGGAGCTGAGACCATGGTCGACCTCCGCTGGGTGCTCACGCATCTTCTTGAGGAGACCGCTCGTCATGCAGGGCATGCGGACATCCTGCGCGAGCTCCTGGATGGATCGACGGGTAGGTGAACGATCCATCCCCGGGTGCTGCCCTGTTTCGGTGCCTGCCCAGTGGCTCCGCCGGGGCCGTGACATCATGATCGTCGTGCTCGAGGACCGGCAGGGTGAACAGCTTCCGCAGACCGGTCGACGCCGCTGGCTCTGGGCGGCCGCCGCCGTCATCGTCGTCGTGGGAGCGGTGGTCCTCTTCTGGTTCCAGCCGCACAAGCTCTTCATCGACGACCGCGTAGAGGAGTCGATCCCCACCGTCACGTCGCCGCCCACGAGCGGCCCTGGCGTGGACCCCGCCCCGTCCACCCCCACCACCGGGGCCGTGCTCGAGCCGGTTGAGCTGTCCCGGGGCGAGTTCGTGTCGAGGGACCACGGCACCAGCGGCGTCGCCCGCGTGCTCGAGCTCGCCGACGGACGCCGGATCCTTCGTCTCGAGGGCCTCGACACCGACAACGGTCCCGATCTGTACGTGTACCTCACCGCCAGCCCCGCCGACGGCGACGAGGGCGCCTTCGATGACGACCACCTCGACCTCGGCCGCCTGAAGGGGAACCAGGGCGACCAGAACTACGACATCCCGTCCAGCGCCGATCTGGATGCGTTCCCCACCGTCGTCATCTGGTGCGACCGCTTCGACTCCGCCTTCGGGGCGGCCGACCTCCTGGCGGCGTAGCGACGGAGCTGGGCACAGACCCCGCTATCGTTGGGGGCACCACATCAAGAGCGACCGGAGGGGCCTGGCCCTGTGATGGTCCCGCAACCGGCCGTTGGGCACGGTGCGAACGCCAGGTTCGATGAGGAGGACCCGGTGCCCAACCACCGTCGTGCTGCCCAGCCCCCTGCCCGGTCGCGCGAGCAGGCCACGTCCCTGTGGACCGTCGACAAGCTCCGAGCCGTCCGGTCGGGCGGCTGGACCTCCGCTCGAGCGTCCTTCGAGGCCGCCCGAAGGGTGGCTCTCGCCATTGCGGATGCACCGACCCACCCCGGCCACGAGCCGGTCTTCGTCGGGATGGGAGGCGACGCGGAACACGGGCGCGTGCTCGCCGTCGACTGCGCGTGCGGACGGCAGTGGTACGGCCCGACGCACGATGTCCAGCTGGCGTGGATCGACCACCGACAGGACGTCCAGCGCGGGCACAGAGCCCCGGAGGACCCGGCCCCCACCTCGTGAGCCCGTAGGGAGTGCTCGGGACACGTAGGCGGCCCCGTCGCTAGTCTGGGCCGACTGGGACTTCGGGTGCCCTGGGGTGGCCCGGACGGGACAGATCGGTAGGCGACCGATGACGACAACGACGTTGGGACGACCGCCGGCCGATGCCCGCCCGGACGCACCGCCAGCTCCGGCGCGGCGCCGGGGCGACCGACGGGGCCACGAGCGAACGGTCCTCCGCGCCCGGCGGGAGGACCGGCTGACCTCGAGCTACGTGTGGCTGCGGGCGCGTCGGCGATGGTTGGCGGCCATCGTGATCGTGACGTCGGTGCTCGACCTCGTGCTCACGCAGACCATCCTCGCCCACGCGCAGGCCCTTCACGGGGTGGAGGCAGCCGAGGCCAACCCGATGATGTCCGACCTCGTGATGACCTGGTGGGCGTGGCCCATCAGAGTGGGGATCCCCATGCTGATCGTGGCGCGGGGGCTGCGGCTCGGTCGTTACGCCGTGCTGGCGGCCGCCACCGGGGTGTATGGCGCAGTCGTGATCTGGAACACCTACACGCTCTGGGTGGTGAGCTGACCCCTACGGCTCGGGGCTCACCCGGGGGCCAGACCGCTCGATCGGCGCTTGTTGGCGTACATGGCCGAGTCGGCCTGGCTGAGGAGGGCCTCGGCGTCGTAGACCCCGGGCGTCGACGTGGCGACCCCCACGCTGGCGTGCAGCGACAGCTGCCGGGAGCCGAAGGCGACATCCCCGTTGACAGCCTCCCGAAAGCGGTGGGCCAGAGCGGCGGCGGCGAACTCCTCAGCGCCGCGACGGCAGATCACCACGAACTCGTCGCCGCCCATCCGACCCACGACATCCTCGGCTCGCGCCGCCCCCCGCAAGCGGGTGGCGGCCACCCGGAGCAGCTCGTCTCCCGCTGCGTGGCCGTGCTGGTCGTTGACGGACTTGAAGCGATCGAGGTCGAGGTAGACGACCGCCACCGCCGCTGACTCGACCAAGGCCCGCTCCAGCGCCACCACCGTGGCCGACCGGTTGAGGCACCCCGACAGCTCGTCGTGGCTGGCTCGGTGCTCCAGCTCCTTGCGCAGTCGAGTGGGGTCGGTCACGTCGAGCGCGCACACGATGATCCCGTCGGGCTCGCCGTCGACGGCGTCCATGAGACGGAAGGTGAGCTCGCACCGGCGATCTTCGTCCCCTCGTCGCACGCCCACCTCGAGGTGGTCAGGCACGCCTCGCAGGGCGGCGTCGACGGCACGGAGCACCCGCTGACGATCAGGCCGCGCCAGGTTCTGGGCCAGGTCGGCGATGTGCTTCACCGGGCCCAGGAGGGCAGCCAGGCGCTCGTTCGAGTACGCCACCTCCCGATCGGCCCGGATGTGGCAGACGCCGATGGGGAGCATGTCGGCCAGGCGCTCCAGCTGGCGCTCGCGGTCCCGGATGGCATCGAGCCGCGCTACCTCGTCGGAGATGTCGACCATCTCCGTCAGCACGCAATCGTGCTCCGGGTCGTCGAGCCGGCTCTCGTTGCTCACCTCCACCCACCGGTAGCGACCGTCGGCCTGTCGGTGCCGCAGCTTCAGTCGGCTGCTGCCAGCCCCGGCCCGCATCTCCAGCCAGCTGTCGATCGCTTGGGGGATGTCATCGGGGTGGACGAAGTCGAGGGCTCGCCGACCCACGATGTCCTCGGGGCGCCAGCCCAAGAGGGCGGTCGTGGCGGCATCGATCTCGAGGATCACCGCGGCCGCGTCCTTGCGGAGGTGAGCGACGGTCCCAGGACGGGTCGCCAGCTCTGCTGCCCAGGCCACCACCCGGTCGGGGTCGTCGTGCACCATGGTGATCACGTGGACGTCGTGGTCCATCCGCTCGTCGAAGAAGGCGATCGTGGAGTGGTTGGTGGGGTCGGCCCGGAGCCGCACCTCGAGCTCCACCACTGGCTCCTCTTGGGCGCGCGTCCAGGCGTCGATGAGCCGGAGCTGATCTTCGGCCACCACCAGCTCGAGCCCGGAGGGCCCGGAGAAGGGCCGGCAGTCGTGGCCCTCCAGGGCGGGAGGAACGGGCACGAGACGCCCATCGTGGCCCAAGGCGGCCACCAGCACCTCGGGATGGCCCGTCAGGCAAGCCACCAGGGCAGGACTGAGCCCTGATGGGTGCATCGTCTCCACTGCTTCGCCCTGGGCTGCCGGCGTCACGAGGTCCCTCCCGGTTTCGTGCGTCTGTCATGAGCATCGACGGTTGGAACGCGCCCGTGTGGGCCATTTCTGCACGTCCGATCGGGCTACTGGCGTCCTAGTCACCCCTCACCGCGCCCTACCGTGGCGACGTGGCCACCACCCCCGCCCCCATCTTTCGGCACCTGGACGACCCGGAGGTGCCGTGGCAGGAGGTCAAGCGGCAGCGCAACGCCGACGGCACCACCTCCTCGGTGTGGGAGAAGTGGTTCGCCTTCAGCCCTGACCCCCAGTACCTGTCCCTCTACGCCCGGTACGACCCCGGGATGATCGTCCGGCGCCACGGCCACAACAGCCCCCACGTGGTGTACGTGATCGCCGGGTCGATCTGGTGCGACGATCGGCGCTGCGAGGCCGGCACCCACATCGAGCTCCCCCAGGGGGCGGCGTTCGGACCGTTCCGGGCCGGACCCGACGGTGTGACGATGTTCGAGGTGATGTTGGGCGACCCGCGCTCCTGGGGCGACCGACCCGAGGCTGTGGCGGCCCTTCGCGCCGAGCACAAGGTCACCGAGCTGCCGGACCCGGAGATCGACCTGCCCGCCTGGCTAGAGGACCAGCGGTCGCGGTGGGAGGTGGAGCCGTGACCGAGAACCTCGCCATCCCGGCCGCCACGGTGGTGCTGGTTCGCGACGGCCACGAGAGCCTCGAGGTGCTGATGTTGCACAGGGTGTCCAAGGTGGCCTTCGGCGGGATGTGGGTGTTCCCGGGTGGTCGGGTCGACGACGGCGACCGTCTCGACGACGACGAGGTGGCCTGCGCCCGACGGGCCGCGGCGCGCGAGGCGCGGGAGGAGTGCGGTCTCGGCGTCGACCCTGACGAGCTGGTGGGCTTCTCCCACTGGGTGCCTCCGGCCATCACCCCCCGCCGCTACTCCACCTGGTTCTTCCTCGCCCGAGCCGGTGCGGGCGAGGTGGTGGTGGACGGGGGGGAGATCCACGAGCACGAGTGGCTGGCCGCCCGGGAGGTGCTGGCCCGGCGCGACCGAGGCGAGGTGGACCTGGCCCCGCCCACCTGGGTGACGCTCCACGACCTGGCGGTCCACGACGACGTCGACGCCGCCCTCGGTGCCGCCCGCTCGCGCGTTCCGCTCCCCCGCTACGAGACCCGCTGGGTGGAGGTGGACGGCGGGGCGGTGGCCATGTGGGCAGGCGACGCCGGGTACGAGCACGCCGACCACACCATCCCGGGGTCCCGCCACCGGCTGTGGATGCTCGGGGACGGGTGGCGACTGGAGCGAACCTGACCGTCAGGGGCGGGCCCGGTCCACCCAACGGTCGATCAAGGTGCGGGCGATGCTCATGCCCGGGGGGATCAGGGGCAGGTCGTCCGGTCGGAACCACTGGGCGTCGACGATCTCCGACTCGTCGATGACGATGTCGCCGCTCCCCCAGGTGGCTTCGAAGCCCACCATCAACGAGTGGGGGAAGGGCCAGGGCTGGCTGGCCACGTAGCGCACGTCGGCCAGCTCCACGCCCACCTCTTCGCGAACCTCGCGGTGCACGGCGTCCTCCATCGTCTCGCCTGGCTCCACGAATCCGGCCACGCAGCTGTACATGGGCACCGGGAAGGTCCGGCCCCGGGCCAGCAGCGCCTCGTCGTCGCGCTCGATCAGGGTGATCACCGCCGGCGCCAGCCGGGGGAACGCCACGAGCCCGCACACGGCGCAGCGGCGTGCTCGCTCCCCCGGAGCAGGATCGGTGGGGTTGCCGCAGCGCCCGCAGAAGCGGGTGGTGCGGGCCCACTCCACCAGCTGCACGGCCCGTCCAGCCAGGGTCCACCGCAGGTCGTCGACGCTGCCGTAGAGCCCCATCAGCGGGACCAAGCCCTCGAGGGCGACGTCGGGGACGCCGTCGCCGTCCAGGTCGATGGCCCAGCAGGCCACCCCGTCGAGCAGACCGAGGACCTGTGCCTCAGCCCCCGGCGCCACGTCCTCGGGGTGCTCGTCGAGCAGCCGGACCGCCCCGTCCCGCACCACCACGGTGATGGCCCCGGACCAGTCGTCAGGCAGCTCCAGCACCGGGACGAAGCGGGCAGGTCGGTTCACGTCAGCACCCCTCCAGGTTCCACCAGGTCGGTGGCATCTTGTCCGGACCGGACCACCATCACCACACCCACGGCGATGAGGAGCCCGGCTGGCCAAGCCCCGGCCGGCGGCGTCTCACCGAACGCCACCCGGGCGATGAGGGTCGCCCCCAGGATCTCGAAGAGGATGGCCACCGAGACGGCGGTCGGGCTCAGGCTGCGAAGGACCAGGTTCACCAGGGTGTGACCCAGGAGCTGCGCCCCTACGACCAGCCCGCCGATGGCCAACCAGGTGTCGCCGTCGTAGCCAGCCAAGGGCTGCCCCGATGCCACGCACAGGGCCAGGAGCAGCACGGCCGCAGTCGTGTAGCAGCTGAGGGCGTAGCCCACCGTCGACACCTGCCGGCGCACGTCGGCCCCCACCGTCACGTAGGCGGCGGCGAAGACCCCGCCGATCATCGCCAGCAGGTCACCGAAGAGCGCCCGCCCGGAGATGGAGAGGTCGACGCCGGTCAGCACCAGCGTCCCGGCCAGGGCCAGGGTGATCCCCGCCCAGGTGCCTCGCGCGATCCGCTCGCCCCGGTGGCGGGCGATGAGGGCCGCCCACACCGGTTGCGTGGCCACCAAGGCGACCGATGACGCCACCGAGGTGAAGGAGAGGCTGGGCACCCACGTGGCGAAGTGGGCAGCCAGCAGCGCGCCGGCGAGGCGCGACCGCCGTCGGTCCTCGGGCGAACGGCTCGCCCACCCGGTCCGCTCCGAGCGGCGGACCATGAGCCACAGGGCGAGGACCGGCAAGGCGAGGGCGTTGCGCCAGAAGGCGATGGCCAGCGTCGGCGCGTCGGCTCCGGCGATCAACGGGGCGGACGTCGACACGGCCGTCACCGCCACCGCGAGCAGGAGCAGGTCCCCGACCGGGGGACGGTGGGGGGCCACGGCCACGACAGTAGGGTCGCACGTCAGAGCGGCGATCCAGGGGGACCCGAACGTGCCACCGGCCAGCGTGAGCGACGAGGTGCGGGAGGGCGCCCGACTCCTGGCCCGCGTGATCGAGCCGCTGGTAGGGCAGGTGTACTTCTCGCCCGAGTGCCACGACCGCTACACCGCCTTGGGCTTCGCCTCCAGCCCTGGAGCCACCTCGGCCGGCGTGGCCCTCCCGGACGGCCCGGCCTACTTCACCAGCCGAGGTTCAGCCCTCGGCCAGGTCCCCGGCGAGGTGGTGTCGGCCGCCTTCGCCGTGTTCAACCCAGCGGTGGTGGTGCCCGCCGTCGACCATGGCTGGAGCCTCACCGACGCCTCCACCGTCGCCGCCGAGCGGCTGGCCGGAGCGATGGAGCAGCTGGAGCGCATCCTCGGCCCCGAGCCCGATGGGACCCGCCGGGCCAACGAGCTCCTGCAGAGGGCCATCGACCCCTTGCCGCACGCCGGGCGGGCGCTCTTCGCCGGCACCCTGGCCCAGCCCCTCCCGGGCACCCCCCTCGGCGACCTGTTCCGGCTGGGCGACCGGTTGCGAGAGCACCGGGGCGACTCCCACACCGCAGCCTGGCTGGCCGCCGGCCTCGACGCCCCGCAGATCGGGCTCCTCACAGAAGCCTGGTGGGGCATGCCCTCCCGCAGCTACGTCCGCACCCGGGCCTGGAGCGACGCCCAGCTCGACGACGCCACTGCGGCACTCGAGGCGGTGGGGTGGTGGGCCGACGGCTCCCTCACCCAGGTCGGTCGTGAGGCCCGCGAGTCCATCGAGCTGGCCACCGACGCGCAGATGCAGCCCGCCATCCAGGCGCTGGGGCCCGACCTCACCGAGCTCACCGGCCTCTTGGCGCCGTGGGCCCGCGCCGTGATGGACGCCCAGGGCTACCCGCAGAGCCCGCTGGCCCTTCGCCTCTGACCGGCCCGGCCGGCCCCAAAATGGGCCAAAAGGCCCATGCCGGGCCCCTCAAGGGCCTCGGGACGAGGGCCGATCACCCCAGGGACGGCCCACAACCGATCTGAGGTTCGAGATGGCACTGGCGCTTCACGTACTGCAGACCTGGTTCGACGCGCGCCGTTCCGCGGAGCGCGGCGCCACCGTCGTGGAGTACGCCATGCTGCTGGCCATGCTCGCCATCGTCTGCCTCGTGGCCGTCAACCTCATCGGGGCCCCCGTGAGCACGGGCCTCTCCAACGGAGGCAACGGCTTCCGGCCGTAATGCTGGTCGCCCCTCTTCGGGGCTCCGGGGCTCCTAGACGTCCAGGAAGCGGCTTACGGCGACGGCGGAGCCGATGGCGCCGATGATGACGGCGACGGCCACCACCAGCAGGTTGGTGAAGATGAGGTTGCCGTCGGTCACCTCGAAGCCCTGGAAGATCGGCAGGACCTTGTCCTGCGAGAGCTCGTCGATGAAGGGGCGGATCACAAAGGTCATCGAGCCCACCGCTACGGCCGCCCCCATCAGGGTCTGGATGATCCCCTCCACGATGAACGGCACCCGGATGAACCAGTTGGTGGCGCCTACCAGCTTCATCACCTCGATCTCCCGGCGCCGGGCGAACATCGCCACCCGGATGGTGTTGAGGATGAGCATGAGGGCAGCCACCAGCAGCAGGACCGCTGCCAGCAGGAAGCGGACACCGATCTTGTTGAACGTCTCCTGGATCCGCTTCACCACCTCGAACGCGAAGACCACGTCGTAGACGCCGGGCTTGGCGGCGAACTGGTCGCCCAGGGCCTGGACCACGTCGGGGTCCTGCACCTTCGGCGCGATGCGGAAGGACGGAGGCAGGATCTCCGGCGACACCGTCTCGACCAGCTGGGGTGAGTCACCGAAGAGGCGCTTGAACTCCTCGTAGGTCTCGTCCTGGTCGACGTAGCTGATGCCGTCGTCCTTGACGTCCGGGTTGGCCTCGAGGTCGCGGCGGATGGAGTCCTGCTGCTCCTGCGAGGACCCGGGCTGGAGGTAGATGATGAACTCGATCCCGCCCTTGAAGCGGTCGTTGGCGTTGTTGACGCCCTGGTTCAGCATCACGGCCGACCCGAAGAGGGTGAGCGACACCACCACGGTGAGGATCGACGCCACCGTGAGGGTGATGTTGCGAGTGAGGTTGGTCGCGGTCTCCCGCGCGACGTAGTCGAGCTTGATGGCCATTGATCAGGTGGGGGTCACTCGTAGACGCCGCGGCTCTGGTCGCGGATGATCGAACCTCGGTCGAGCTCGATCACCCGCCGGCGCATCGTGTCGACGATGGAGCGATCGTGGGTGGCCATCAGCACGGTGGTGCCGGTGCGGTTGATGCGGTCGAGCAGGCGCATGATGCCGACGGAGGTGGCGGGATCGAGGTTGCCGGTGGGCTCGTCGGCCAGGAGGATCAGCGGGCGGTTGACGAACGCCCGTGCGATCGACACGCGCTGCTGCTCGCCTCCCGAGAGCTCGTTGGGGAAGTTGCCCATCTTCTTGCCCAACCCCACCAGCTCGAGGATGGCCGGCACCTGGGTCTTGACCACGTGGCGGGGGCGGCCGATCACCTCGAGGGCGAAGGCCACGTTCTCGTACACGGTCTTGTTGGTGAGCAGCTTGAAGTCCTGGAAGACGGAGCCGATGTTGCGCCGCAGGTAGGGAACCTTCCACGAGTTGAGGGTGGCGATGTCCTTGCCCGCCACGAAGATCTGCCCACCCTCGGGCGTCTCCTCGCGGTTCACCAGCCGCAGGAAGGTGGACTTGCCCGACCCCGAGGCGCCGACGAGGAAGACGAACTCGCCCTTCTCGATCTCGACTGACGGCGTCGCGGAGCGCCACGACATCGTTCTTGTACACCTTGGAGACGTTCTCGAGCTTGATCATGGGCGGAGCGAGGGTACCAGTGCCCTCAACGGAGTTCGCGGCACTCCGGCGGACACCGGAACATTGCGATCACGTTACGAGGTGGCGGTGGCCCGACGCCATTGCAGGTAGGCCTCCATGAACGGATCGAGGTCTCCGTCGAGCACGCCCTGCACGTTCCCAGCCTCGTGCTCGGTCCGAAGGTCCTTCACCATCTGGTACGGCTGCATCACGTAGCTGCGGATCTGGCTGCCGAACCCCACCCGCTGCTGCTCGCCCCGGATGCCGGCCAGCTCGTCCTCTCGCTTCTGGCGCTCCAGATCGGCCAGACGCGCCTTGAGCATCGCCATGGCCCGGTCGCGGTTCTGGAACTGGGAGCGCTCCACCTGGCACGACACCACGATCCCGGTGGGGAGGTGGGTGAGCCGCACCGCCGACGACGTCTTGTTGATGTGCTGACCGCCGGCCCCCGAGGCGCGGAACACGTCCATCTTGATGTCGGCGTCGTCCACCTCCACCTGCACCTCGTCCTCGTGGAGGACGGGCACGACGTCGAGGGCAGCGAAGGCCGTCTGACGCTTGCCCTGGGCGTTGAAGGGGCTCATGCGCACCAGTCGGTGCACTCCCCGCTCGGCCTGGAGGTAGCCGTAGGCGTAGCGACCCTTGACCAGGAACTCCACCGACGAGAGACCCGCCTCCGATCCGGGTGTGGAGCCCTCCTCCTCCACCTCGAAGCCGGCGACCCTCGGCCCACCGGACGTACATCCGGTAGAGCATCTCCGCCCAGTCCTGTGCGTCGGCCCCACCTTCGCCCGCCTGGATCGTGCAGAGGGCGTCGCGCTCGTCGTGCTCGCCAGAGAACATCGAGCGGAGCTCGAGGGCTCGCAGCTCTCGGTCGAGCGAGCCGAGGGCGGCGTCGATCTCCGGCTCCTGGGTCTCGTCGTCCACCTCCCGAGCCAGCTCGTGCAGGGTCTCGGCGTCCTCGAGGACGCTCAGCAGCCGGTCGTGCTGCTCGAGATCGTCCATCACCGACGCTCAGCTCGCCAGTGACCCGCTTGGCCACCTCAGCGTCGTCCCAGAGGTCGGGGCGCGAGGCCTCGGTCTCCAAGAGCGGTCGACGGGCTCGGAGCTCGTCGACCTTCAGGTAGGCGGCCGCGTCGTCGACCGCCTGCGCACGTCCGCGAGCGCGTCGGTGAAGTCGCGCATGGTCCCGCTCTCAGGCCTTGCCGTGGCAGAGCTTGAACTTCTTGCCGCTTCCGCAGGGACACGGCGCGTTGCGTGGGGTCTTGTCCCAGTCGCTCTTCACAACCGGGGTCATGGTGTCCGGTCGCTCCGCCACCGCGGCGGGGGCAGCGCCAGGACCGGCATCCGCCGCCACCTGCTGAGCTGCCGCCGCCATGCCGCCGCCACCGGACGGGTCAGCTGGCGCCGAGTACTGCACGTTCTGGACCTGGGGGTCCTGGCCGCCCAGGGCCGGCGCCTGGGGGGCGACGGCGGGCTGGTTGAAGTCGGTGCCGATCGCCGGGGCCGGGGCGGGCTGCTCCACCGTGACCTGCACGTGCATCACGTAGCGCACGAGGTCCTGGGCGATGCCCTGCATCATCATCCCGAACATCTCGTAGCCCTCGCGCTGCCACTCGGTGAGCGGGTCCTTCTGGCCCATGGCCCGCAGGTTGATGCCCTCCTGCAGGTAGTCCATCTCGTAGAGGTGCTCGCGCCACCGGGTGTCGATGATCTTGAGCATGACCTGGCGCTCGACCTGGCGCATGACGTCGGGGCCCAGCTCGCTCTCGCGCTTCTCGTAGTGGGTGGTGGCCTCGTCGACCAGCAGCTCGTAGAGCTCGTCGGTGGTGCCCACCGCGGCCGAGCTGCTCCACGGTGAGCGACGACGGCCAGTAGCCCGTCACCTCGTTGTGAAGGCCGTCGAGGTCCCACTCCTCGCTGAAGTCGGCCACGCAGTAGGTGCCCACCAGCGACTCCACCGCCTCGGGGAGGTGCTCGGTGAGGATCTTGTCGCGGAGGTCGGCCTCGTCGAGGATCTGGTCGCGCAGGGCGTAGATCACCTTGCGCTGCGCGTTCATCACCTCGTCGTACTTGAGGACGTTCTTGCGGATCTCGCCGTTCTTCTGCTCGACGGTCGTCTGGGCCCGCTCGATGGCCTTCGAGACCATCTTCGCTTCGAGGGGGACGTCGTCGGGCAGGGCCTTGCCCATCACCCAGTTGATGGCTCCGGTGGCGAAGAGGCGCATCAGGTCGTCCTCGAGCGACAGGTAGAAGCGGCTCTCGCCGGGGTCGCCCTGGCGGCCGGCCCGGCCCCGGAGCTGGTTGTCGATGCGACGCGACTCGTGCCGTTCGGTGCCCAGGACGTAGAGCCCGCCCAGCTCCCGCACCCGCTCGCGCTCGGCCTCCG
This sequence comes from uncultured Microthrixaceae bacterium, assembly GCA_963795165.1. Taxonomy (GTDB): domain Bacteria; phylum Actinomycetota; class Acidimicrobiia; order Acidimicrobiales; family VFJN01; genus VFJN01. The sequence goes on from CAWCGT010000002.1 coordinate 160,039, forward strand.
TCTCCGTGGCGTACCGGGCCTCCAGCGCCGCCAGCTCGGCCTGCCCCTCGTCGCTGTCGAGGTCGACCTCCTTGGCCCGCAGATCCCGCCGGGCCAAGATCTCAGGGTTGCCGCCGAGGAGGATGTCGACCCCTCGACCGGCCATGTTGGTGGCCACCGTGACGCCTTGCAGGCGACCGGCCTGGGCCACGATCTCGGCCTCCCGTGTGTGCTGCTTGGCGTTGAGGACCTCGTGGGTGATGCCCCGCTTGTCGAGGAGGCGAGAGAGCTTCTCGGACTTCTCCACCGAGATGGTGCCGACCAGCACGGGCTGCCCGGCCTCGTAGCGCTCGGCGATGTCGTCGACGACGGCCCCGAACTTGCCGTCCTCGGACTTGTAGATGAGGTCGCCCTCGTCGGCCCTGGCCAGGGGGCGGTTGGTGGGCACGGGCACGACCTGGAGGTCGTAGGTGTTGGCGAACTCGGCCGCCTCGGTGGAGGCGGTGCCCGTCATGCCGGCGAGCTTGTCGTACATGCGGAAGTAGTTCTGGAGGGTGATCGTGGCGAGGGTCTGGTTCTCCTCCTTGATCTTCACGCCCTCCTTGGCCTCGACGGCCTGGTGGAGGCCCTCGGACCAGCGGCGTCCTTCGAGGATGCGACCGGTGAACTCGTCGACGATCTTCACCTCGCCGTTCTGGACGATGTAGTCCTTGTCGCGCTTGAAGAGCTCCTTGGCCCGGAGCGCGGCCTGGAGCTGGTGGACGAGGTTCTGGGCCACGCCGTCGTAGAGGTTGTCGATGCCGAGGGCCTGCTCGACCTTCTCGATGCCGTCCTCGGTGGGCGAGACGGTGCGCTTCTGCTCGTCGACGTCGTAGTCGTCCTCGGGACGGAGGCTGCGGACGATGGTGGCGAACTTGTAGTACAGCTGCGCGGCGTCGGCGACCCGGCCGGAGATGATGAGCGGGGTGCGGGCCTCGTCGATGAGGATCGAGTCGACCTCGTCGACGATGGCGTAGCCGTGGCCCCGCTGCACCTGGCGGCCTCTCGACATGGCCATGTTGTCGCGGAGGTAGTCGAACCCGAACTCGTTGTTGGTGCCGTAGGTGATGTCGGCGGCGTACTGGGCCCGCTTGTGGGTCGGGCTCGTTCTCCCCCGGCACGATCAGGCCGACCTCGAGGCCGAGCCAGCGGTGGAGGCGGCCCATCCACTCCGGCGTCGCGCCGGGCCAGGTACTCGTTGACCGTGATGAGGTGGGTGCCCCCTGCCGCCCAGGCCGTTCAGGTAGGCGGGGAGGGTGGACACGAGGGTCTTGCCCTCGCCGGTCTTCATCTCGGCGATCCACCCGAAGTGCAGGGCGGCCCCGCCGATGAGCTGCACGTCGTAGTGGCGCTGGCCGAGCACCCGCCGGCCCGCTTCCCGGACCACCGCGAAGGCCTCGATGAGGAGGTCGTCGAGGTCCTCTCCCTGGTCGAGCCGGCCTCGGAACTCCCCGGTCTTGGCCTGGAGGGCGGCGTCCGACAGCGCCTCCATCTCCGGCTCGAGGGCGCTGATGTCGGGCACCAGGGCCTGGAGGGCCTTCAGCTTCTTGCCCTCACCGGAGCGGAGGATCTTGTCGAAGATGCTCATGCGGGGACCGAGTGTACGGGCATCACCCGCCGTAGCTCATACGGGTGTCCTCCATGCGCAGGACCTCGGTGGCCTCGTCCTTCTGGAACCCGCCGGCCACCACCTCGCCGATGAAGAAGGTGTGGCCACCGCAGTCGACGGGGTTCCGCACCTCGCACTCGATCCACCCGACCGACTGGTCGAGAACCGGCGCGCCGGTGACCGGGCCGTCGTGGAAGGGGAACCCGTTGAGGGTGCCGGCGGCCATGTCGACCTCCACCGGCTTGGTGAACTTCCGCACGATGGCCCGATCCTCTCGGTCGACCGTGCAGAGCGCGAAGGCGCCACCCTGCTCGATGAGGTCGTGGGTGAGCGCCGTCTTCTCCACGCCGATGCCGACCAGCTTGGGGTCGAAGGACACCTGGGTGGCCCAGCTGAGGGTCATGGCGTTGCGCCGTTCACCGGCGCGGGACCCCACCACGTAGAGGCCCGAGGGAAGCGTCCAGAGCAGCCGCCGCCGCAGCTTGTCGTAGGCGTCCCGGGCCGCGTCGGTGTCCTCGACGAAGCCCGGGAAGGGCCCGATGGCACCAGCACCTCCGGGAGCAGCCAACCGTGCGCCGCGCTACCGGATGTCGAGGAGCTTCTCGCGCACGGCGTAGACCACGGCCTCCATGCGGGAGTGGAGGTGGAGCTTCTCCAGGATGTTCCGCACGTGGTTCTTCACCGTGTTCTCGGAGATGAACAGCTCGCCGGCGATCTCCCGGTTGCTCATCCCCTGGGCGACCAGCTTGAGAACCTCCAGCTCCCGCTCCGTGAGGCGCGGGGAGGGGACGGCCTGCTTCTCGTCGGCCTTCTTGGCCAGGTTGGTGAACTCGCTCAGGAGCTTGGAGGCCATCGAGGGCGAGATGAGGCTCTGGCCGCTGACCACCGAGCGGATGGCGCTGGCCACCTCCTCGATGGAGATCTCCTTGAGGAGGTACCCAGTGGCCCCCGCCTTGATGGCGTCGTAGAGGTCGTCCTCCTCGTCGCTCACGGTGAGCATGAGGATCTTGGCCGAGGGGACCACCTCGGCGATGGCGCGGGTGGCCTCGATGCCGCTCACCTTGGGCATGCGGACGTCCATGAGGACGACGTCGGGGGCCAGCTCCTCGGCACGACGGATGGCCTCCTCGCCGTCCTCGGCCTCGCCGACCACCTCGACGCCGTCCTCGGACTCGAGGACCATCACGAGCCCACGCCGGAACAGGGCGTGGTCGTCGCAGATCAGCACCCGAATGGCATCGGGTGCGATCGGCCCTGTCTCGTCCGCCACCTCGGCGTCGGCCAACATCCCTCCTCGCCAACCCGGGGACGTGATCGAGCCGGACTAGCCCGGTCAGGATAGCCCGAGGTGGTGGCCACGACCCTCCGTGCCGGTCTTACCACCGCCTGGGCGCGAAACCGGCGGAGTCGGAGACGTCAGCCGAGGTCGACCAGCACCTCGCCGTCGATCGGCACGGGCTCGGGCTCGGGGCGCCGGGCCTTGCGCGGCAGCTGGCGGGTCTTCAGCTTGTGGAGCTGCTGCTCGAGCTTCTCCACCGCCAGGTCGATGGCGGCGAAGCCGTCAGCCGCCGCCGCCTTGCAGAACACGTGGTGCCCATGTCCTTCGATGCGGACCTCGCAGACCTCCTTGTCGGAGATCCGCGGGTTGTGCTCCTCGGAGAAGTGCACCTCCGCTCGGTCCATCCCGTCCAGAAAACGACTGAGGCGGCCGATCTTCTCCTCGGCCGCCGCCCGCAGTGCGGGTGAGATGTCGGTGTGCTGGGCACTCACGGTGATCTCCAAGGGCATGCCTCCCGGGTCGCGTGGTGCCTATCGACACTACAGGCCCAGCGGCCGGCCCGCACGGGCGACGACCAGGCCGTGCACGGACGGGGCTCCGGCAGCCCGTAGCGCCCGGGCGGCGGCCCGCAGGGTGGCGCCCGTGGTGAGCACGTCGTCGACGACCAGCACCGGGCTCGTCACCTCGCGGCGCACCTCGAAGGCCGGTCCCCGCCGCCGATCGACGCCCGTGCGGCCCGCTTGCGCCGGACCAGCGGCCCGGTGGAGCAGGGATAGGGGCGGGAGGTGGCAGCGACGGGCCACCGCCAGGGCCAGCAGCTCGGCGTGGTCGAAGCCACGTCGCCTGCGGCGTTGGCGGCTCGTGGGCGCCCACGTCACCACGAGGTGATCGATCGGGGGGACCAGGGCAGCCAGAGCGTCGGCCAGCGGCGCGATCCGTGCCCGCTCGTCGCGGTTCTTCAGGGCCAGGACGGCCTGCCGGACGTCCGGCTCGTAGGTGGTGAGGGCCCGAAAGGTGGTGAGACCGGGCGGGATGGGGAGGGCCGGAGGCGGTCGCACGCCTCGACCGTAGGCAGGCCCGTGTGACAGCCGGTCAACGCGATCCCCTCCTCGAGCGTCTGTCAGGGTGATGATGGCTGTCATGGCACCGGCGTCGGGGGAGGGCAGCGAGCGCGTCTACGTCGGCTCCAGCGCTCGAAGACGCCTACCGCACCCACTACCGGTCGCTGGTACGCCTGGCCGCGCTGCTCATCGACGACGTGGGGACGTGCGAGGAGCTGGTGCAGGAGGCCTTCGTTCGGACCTGGCGCCGTGGCGCCAGCCCTGCGAGCCGACGACCGGCTGCCGGCCTACCTCCGCAGCGCGGTGCTGAACGGGGCTCGGTCCCAGCTGCGTCGGCGATCGGTCGCCCGACGTCACCCCCAGCCTGAGCCCGGCTCGGCACCGGCGGCCGACGCCGACCTCGGGGGCGACGAGGCGCAGGTGCTCGCGGCCCTGCGGGCCCTGCCCGAGCGCCAGCGGGAGGTGCTGGCCCTCCGCTACTACCTCGACCTGTCCGAGGAGGAGATCGCCGCCACGCTCAGCATCTCGCCCGGCTCCGTGAAGACCCACGCCCACCGCGGCCTGGCCACCCTCGCTGAGCGGCTGGAGGACCTTCGATGACCGCCGAAGACCGCCTCCGCCGAGCCATCCAGGCCCGCACGTCCCAGATCGAGCCATCGCCCGACGCCCTGTCCCACATCGAGGAGAAGCTGATGCACACCCAGACCGCTGACAACCGCAAGCGCCTGCTCGTCGGGCTCGGGGCGGCCGCCGCCGTGATCGCCGCCGTCGTGGGCGCGCTGGTCCTGGCGGGCGACGACGACGATCCCGTGGTGACCGACGACACCACCACCACCACGGCGGCGGAGACGACCACCACCGCGGAGACGACGACCACAGCGGCGTTCGCGACCGTGGACCCCGACCAGCCGATCTTCCCCGACCCCACCACGTCGCAGCGCTTCGACGATCCGGTGGCCGCTGCTACTGCCTTCGCCACCGACCTGGTGGGCTTCAGCGACTCCGTTGGTGGGCGACTTCGAAGCGGGAGACAGCCGCTCCGGGGAGGTGGAGGTCCGACCCTTCGCCGACGGGGCCCCCACGGTCGTCGCTGGTCCGGCAGCTCGAGGACGACACCTGGTTCGTGATCGCCGCGGAGACCGACTCCATCCGCTTGGCCACGCCGGGCGAGCGGGCCAGGATCAGCTCGCCCCAGGCGCTGTCGGGCCAGGCCTACGCCTTCGAGGGCACGGTGGACGTGCGCCTGTTCGTGGACGGCACCCAGGAGCCGATCGCCGGGACCTTCGTGACCGGCCGCGGCGACGGGGTCCTCGGCGACTTCGAGGGCGAGCTCTCCTTCGTCGCACCTGAGGGCCCCACCCACGGCGTGCTGGTGCTCACCAGCGGGGGCGGTGAGGACGGCGCCCCGATCGCCGCCCAGGTGGTCCGCGTGCGGCTCTGATCGGTCGTCGAAACCCGAGCGGGATCAGCATCCCGGCGCCGTAGCGTGCCGGGATGCTGCCACTCCCCCCGACCGCTCGTGCTGGTGCGGCGGGTGCCGAGGGTGATCGGCCGGGCTGGCGCTCTTCGGGATGGGGATCGCCCTCATGGTGCGAGCCGACCTCGGGCTGGCCCCGTGGGACGTCCTCCACCAGGGGGTGGCCGAGCGGACCGGGCTGGCCATCGGAACGGTCGTCATCCTCACGGGGATGGTGGTCCTGCTCCTGTGGCTGCCCATCCGGGAGCGAGCCGGCGTCGGCACGGTGCTGAACGTCCTGGTCATCGGCCTGGTGGTCGACGCCACGCTGGCGCTCGTGGACCCGCCCGAGGCCCTGTGGGCACGCGTGGTCGCTGCTCGTGGTCGGCGTGTTCCTGTTCGGCCCGGGGAGCGGCCTCTACATCGGCGCCGGGCTGGGGCCCGGTCCACGCGACGGCCTCATGACCGGCCTGGCCCGCCGGGGTCGGCTCCGTGCGGGTGGTCCGCACCGGCATCGAGCTCACCGCCCTCGCTCTGGGGGCGCTGCTGGGCGGGACCGTGGGGGTCGGCACCGTCCTCTTCGCCGCCACGGTCGGCCCCAACGTCCACTTCTTCCTCGACCGGATGACCCTCGACGGGCCCGCTCCGCCCCTCGCCGCCCCCGTCGAGCCCACCTGACCACCCACCCATCGGGGTTGGGGGCATCAGCGACCCCGTGGGGTCACCAGATGCCCCCAACCTCGGGGGTGGATCAGTACCGGTAGTTCTCGTGCTTGTAGGGGCCGTCGACCGGGACGCCGAGGTAGTCGGCCTGCTCCTGGCCAAGCGGGGTGAGCTTCACGCCGAGGGCGTCGAGGTGGAGCCGGGCCACCTGCTCGTCGAGGAGCTTGGGCAGCACGTACACGCCGAGCGGGTACTGCTCGGTCCGGGTGAACAGCTCGATCTGGGCCAGCACCTGGTTGGTGAAGCTCATCGACATCACGAAGCTCGGGTGGCCGGTGGCGTTGCCGAGGTTCAGGAGGCGACCCTCGGACAGCACGATGATCGAGTGGCCGTCGGGGAACACGAACTCGTGCACCTGCGGCTTGATCTCGACCTTGCGGACGTCGCTCATGCGGGCGAGGCCGGCCATGTCGATCTCGTTGTCGAAGTGGCCGATGTTGCCGACGATGGCGTTGTGCTTCATCTTCGCCATGTGCTCGGCGGTGATGATGCCCTTGTTGCCGGTGGTGGTGATGAAGATGTCGGCCGTGTCGAGGACGGCCTCGAGGGTGTTGACCTCGAAGCCCTCCATCGCCGCCTGCAGCGCGCAGATCGGGTCGATCTCGGTGACGATCACCCGGCGCCCTGGCCTCGCAGCGACTGGGCGCAGCCCTTGCCGACGTCGCCGTAGCCGCAGACGACCGCCACCTTGCCGCCGAGCATCACGTCGGTGGCCCGGTTGATGCCGTCGATGAGGCTGTGGCGGCAGCCGTAGAGGTTGTCGAACTTCGACTTGGTGACCGAGTCGTTGACGTTGATGGCCGGGAACAGCAGCTCGCCGGCCTCGAACATCTGGTAGAGCCGGTGGACGCCGGTGGTGGTCTCCTCGGTGACGCCCTTGATGCCGCTCGCGATGGTGGTCCAGCGGTTCGGGTCCTCGGCCAGCGACCGCTTGAGCGTGTCGATGATGACGCCCCACTCCTCGGGGTCGTCGTCGGTGGCGTCGGGGACGACGCCGGCCTTCTCGTACTCCACGCCCTTGTGCACGAGCAGGGTGGCGTCGCCACCGTCGTCGAGGATCATGTTGGGGCCGCCGCCGTCGGGCCAGCGCAGCACCTGCTCGGTGCACCACCAGTACTCCTCGAGCGTCTCGCCCTTCCAGGCGAACACCGGCACGCCCTTGGGCTCGCTCGACCGTGCCCTCGGGGCCGACCGCCACGGCGGCCGCGGCGTGGTCCTGGGTGGAGAAGATGTTGCAGCTGACCCAGCGCACCTCGGCGCCGAGGCGGTGAGCGTCTCGATGAGCACGGCGGTCTGGATGGTCATGTGCAGCGAGCCGGTGATGCGGGCGCCCGCGAGGGGCTGGGCGTCGGCGAACTCGGCGCGCAGCGCCATGAGGCCGGGCATCTCGACCTCGGCCAGCTCGATCTCCTTGCGGCCCCAGGGGGCGAGGGAGAGGTCGGCGACCTTGAAGTCCTGATCAGGGTGTTCGGGCATGGAGGTTCCTCCGTGCGGGCGCGCCGCGAGCGGCGCGCTGGTTCGTCGGTGTGCCGGCGGGCTGGCTGCAGCTGGCAGCACCCTGATCAGCCCGAGCCCGCTAGAGGCTAGCGGAGGTCAGTCGGGCCAGCGCCGCCTTGAGGTCCGTGAGCACCGGGATGGGGCCGGGGTCGACCCCGGCCTCGACCGCCATGTGGAGGCTCACGAAGTCGCCCTGGATGATCAGGTCGAAGAGCTGGGCCAGCGCTCCGTCGCCGGCCGCCTCCACGTCGACGATGGCGTGCACGACCTCGTCGACGACGTCGTAGGTGAGCTCGAAGCGGCGGGTGACCTGCGGGTGCTCGAAGTCGTGCCGGAAGCGGACCACCGTCATCACCTGGCGGGTGACGTCGCCGTGCTGGCCCCAGCCGCAGATCTCGTTGTGCGCCAGCTCGGGCACGGCGGCCCAGAAGGCCGGCGCCTTGGCGTTCTCGTTGACCTGGCACTTGAAGCGGTAGGCCGCCACCGCGCCGAGGGCGCCGCCGCCGTAGACCACCGGCATCGTGCGCCCGATCTCCCGCGCCAGCTGCTGGGCCGGGCCGCCGTCGACGATGAGCTTGTCCCGCCGGCGCTGCAGCTGGTCGACGGCGTCGGCGATGTACTCGGTGGCGCCGGGGAAGAGCCCCACCCGCTCGAGCACGAGGAGCGGCGGGATGCTGACGGCGCCGACGCCGGCGCGCGGCATGGGGCACTCCGGCAGCGCGATGTGCGGGGCGCCCCACGAGCCGGCCAGCTCGCCGAGCGCGCCGCCCGTGGACAGGACCACCATGCGGGCACCGGCGGCGGCCGCCTCCTGGGCCGCCTCGACGGTCTCCTCGGTGTCGCCGGAGTAGGAGATGGCGAAGCAGAGCGTGCCGTCCCCGACGAAGGACGGGCGCCTCGTAGCCCTTGGCCACGGTGACGGGCACCGGCATGAACGGCCCGGCCACGGCCGCCAGGATGTCGCCGGCCACGCCGCTGCCGCCCATGCCGAGCACGACCACGTGCTCGATGTCGTCGTGCTCCGGCAAGCCCTCGACGTCGCGACCCAGCTCGGCGGCGGCCGCCACCTGCTCGGGGAGGGCGGCGGCCAGGTCGAACATGCCGACCGTGTCGAGGAGGCCGGTCACGGCCTAGGCCTCGAAGGTGGGCTCGGATGCCCTGGCTGTCGGCCTTGGCCAGCAGGCGCTCGTGCTCGGCGTCGTCCACCGTCTCGGCCTCGTCGATGAGCATGATCGGGATGTCGTCCTGGATGGCGTAGCGGCGCTTGAGGCGCGGGTTGTAGAGCGCGTCCTCGTCCTCGAAGTAGAGGAGGGGGCCCTTGTCGTCGGGGCAGGCGAGGATCTCGAGCAGCTGCGGGTCGAGGGCCATGGGGTGGGCTCCTTGCGTCAGGGGTCGTCGATGAGGGCTCGGACCTCGGCGACCTTCGTCGCACACATTGCCGCATCCGGCGCTTCGAGGTTGAGTCGGAGCAGCGGCTCGGTGTTCGAGGCCCGCAGGTTGAACCACCACTCGCCGAGGTCGACGGTGAGCCCGTCGAGGCGGTCCTGGGCGTCGGCGGGATAGGCGGCCGGCCACCCGCTCGATCACCGCAGCCGGGTCGTCGACGGTGGTGTTGATCTCGCCGGAGGCGGCGTAGCGGTCGAAGGGCTTGCGCAGCTCGGACAGCGGCACGCCGGCCTCGGCTGAGCTGCTCGAGCACGAGCAGGGCGGCGATGGAGCCCGGAGTCGGCCCGGTAGTTGTCGCGGAAGTAGTAGTGGGCCGAGTGCTCGCCGCCGAAGGCGGCACCGGTCTCGGCCATCACGGCCTTGATGAAGCAGTGGCCGACCTTGGTGCGGACCGGGGTGCCGCCTCGCTCGCGCACGACCTCGGGCACGGCCTTGGAGCAGATGCAGTTGTGGAGGATGGTGGCGCCGGGGTGCTTCTCGAGGACCCCGGCGGCCACGATGGCCGTGGTGGTGGACCCGGACAGCGGCTGGCCCCGCTCGTCGACGAGGAACACCCGGTCGGCGTCGCCGTCGAAGGCCAGGCCGACGTCGGCGCCGGTCTCGAGCACCCGGGCCTGGAGGTCGCGCAGGTTCTCCGGCTGGATCGGGTCGGCCGGGTGGTTGGGGAAGGTGCCGTCGAGCTCGCCGTAGAGGATCTCGAGCTCGACGGGCAGGCCGTCGAACACGGCCGGGACGACGAGGCCGCCCATGCCGTTGGCCGTGTCGGCCACGACCTTGAAGGGGTCGGAGGGCGTCCACGTCGACGAACGAGCGGACGTGGTCGGCGAAGTCGGCGAGCAGGTCGAGCGCCTCCGCGGCCGCCCTCGGGACCGTCGTGGGGCGGCACGCCGGCGGCGGCCATGGCCTTGATCTCGACCGAGGCCGGAGTCCTCGCCGACGGGCTTGGCGCCGGCCAGGCACAGCTTGATGCCGTTGTACTGGGCCGGGTTGTGCGAGGCCGTGAACATGGCGCCGGGCGCGTCGAGGCGCCCGGCCGCGAAGTAGACGAGGTCGGTGGAGGCGAGGCCGAGGTCGACGACGTCGAGGCCCTGGGCCCGCACGCCGTCGGCGAACGCGGCCGCCAGCTCCACGCCCGGACGCGCCGCATGTCCCGCCCGACGAGCACCGGGTGGCGCCGCCGGGCTGGCCGCGGGCGAAGCACGGCGAAGGCCTCCCCGACCGCCCGGGCCACGCCGGCGTCGAGCTGGTCGGGGGTGATGCCCCGGATGTCGTAGGCCTTGAAGATGGCGTCGAGGTCGGGCATCGGGGCGCCACCCTACCGGTGGGCCCTGCAGGGCCCCGAGCGGCTCGACCTCGTAGGCACCGGCGGCCGACCAGTGCCGGATCCGCCAGAGGTCGCGGAGGAGCCGAGACGTGTCGCGGGCGAGGCGCACCGTCGTGCGCGGTCCCATCTCGAGGCGCACCGGCACCTCGGCCACCGAGAAGCCGTGCCGCTCCACCAGGTGGAGGACCTCGACGTCGAAGGCGAAGCGGTCGACCCGCCCCATCCCGAAGACGACCTTGCCGACGTCGGAGCGGAAGGCCTTCAGCCCGCACTGCGTGTCGTGGGGGTGGCTGAGCAGCACGGCCACGGCGAGGAGGTTGACGGCGCGGCTGCCCGACGTCCCTGAGCAGACCGGCACCGGACTCGACCTGGCGTCTGGGGGTGGCGACGGCTGCCGACGGCCACGTCCCAGCCCGCCTCCACCTCGCCGATCACGGCGAGGAGCTGGTCGGGCGAGTAGGCGAGGTCGGCGTCGGTGAAGGCGATGGTGCGGCCGCGGGCCACCGCCACTCCGGCCCGGACCGCGGCGCCCTTGCCCCGGTTGCCGGGGAGGACCACCACCTGGTCGGCGCCGGCGGCCAGCGCCGCGTCGGCCGTGCCGTCCGTGGAGCCGTCGTCGACCACCACCACCTCGAGACCCTCACCACGGCAAGGTCGGCGAGCGCCGCCACGGATGGCCTCGATGGTCGAACCGATGCGCGGACGCCTCGTCGAGCGCAGGCACGACGACCGTGGCCCGGACCTCGCCCGGGGCGGGAGGACGGGCCACCTGCTCGTGCATCACGCGCCGAACCGCATCCAGCAGCACGGCCCGGTAGAGGACGAGCCGCACGGAGGCGGCGACGGCCAGCGCCGCGACCTTGGCCGCCACCAGGGCGCCCGTCGACGCGAAGCCATGGGCGGCGAACAGCGCTCTGAGGACGGCCACGTCGATCAGGGCGGCGAGGGAGGCGACGACGACGAAGGCCGCCGGCATCCGCACCCAGCGCACGAACGGGTCGGAGCGGAAGGTCATTCTGCGATGGAGGAGCGTACGAGAGCACCGACGCCACCGCGATGGCCGTGAGGTCGGCCAGGACCAGGATCCAACCCCACCGCTGTCGCAGCAGCACGAGCAGCCCGATGTCGACCGCCGTGGGCACCAGGGCCACCACGGCCAGGCGGCGCAGGCGCTCTGTCATGGGCTCAGGTGGTGGGCGCCGGTCGGGGTGGCGCCCGCGTCAGGCTCTCTCCGACGCCGGGTGGCCAGCAGCGCGGCGAGCGCCACCCCCGACGGCCGTGAGGCCGTAGGCCACCCACTCGACGGGCTCCCGCCCGTAGGTCAGCTCCACCTGCTCCTCGGTGGGGACGACCACCATCAGGTTGGGGGCCACGCGGTAGGGGCCGTCGGCGCCGGAGGCCCGCCAGTTGGGGAAGTAGGACGCCTTCACCAGGACCGGGGTGCCGACCTCGTCGACATCGAAGGCGATCCGGTCGACGCCCACCTCGAGGTCGCTGACCGACACCTGCGGTACGGCGCGCTCGGACGGCCGGGGGTTGGCCGGGTCGACCCGCTGCCAGCCGTCGGGACCCGACGACGCGAGGAGCACGTCGGCCGCCAGGGGTCCTGGAACCACTCGACGGCCGGCCCGGCGCACTTGCCGGCGGCGTCTGCTCGCCCGCAGAGCCAGTCGGCCTGGGCGTCATCGACGCCGTCGAGCACCGCCGGCTCGTGCTCGAGCGGCTCCACCAGGTCGCGTCGCCGCCACCTCGAAGACTACCCAGGGCCCGGAGGTGGCCAGCTCGGTGAGGTCCGGGTGGGCCGCGGGCTGCCGTGGTGGCCTCCACGGAGGAGGACAGGTAGTAGCGGACTCCCAGCATCTGCAGGTGGCGCACTCCCTCGTCGATGTCGAAGCCGCCGTAGGGCAGGTCGCGCTGGGCGGCGCTGGGCGCGGCGCTCAGCTCCACCTGGGTGAGGAAGTGGAACGGGGTGGTGGCCGAGGCCTCGAAGAACAGGCCCTCCATCGATCCGATGCAGCCGTCGGTCCAGTGCGGCAGGAGCATCAGCGCCATCGGGGTGCCGTAGCGGTTGAGCTCCTTCTCGTACTCCCAGAAGGACCGGCCGCAGCCGTGGTCCTCCCCGACCTGCTGCCATGGTGAGCACGAGGTCGCGGTACTCGCCGTAGGCGTCCTTGCCCTCGTAGCCCGTGTAGTTCCAGCGGGCCCAGGACCGGACGAAGCTCTGCTGGTTCACGCCGTTGCGTGAGCCCGAGCCAGCGAGTAGCTGCCGTCGGCGCGGTGCTGCCCGAAGGGCAGGGTGCGCAGGGGGAGCGCCACCAGCACCAGGGTCACCACGAGGCCGATCCCAGCCGTCGACGCGCGGGGCCGACGACGCTCGGGCGCTCCGGGTCGCGCGCCGCGAGCACGGCCAGCGTGCGGCCCACCTCCGCCACGCCGACGGCCGCCAGGAGGTACAGGCCCAGGTAGTAGAAGGGCAGCAGGCGGGCGTTCCAGAGCCGGGCCTCGGGCAGCAGCACGAACGCGGCCCCGGCCGCGAGGGTGAGCACGGCGAGGATCAGGCCCGTGCGCACCCGGAAGGCGATCGAGAGCACCAGGCCCATGCAGGCCAGCGCCAGCACCCAGCGGAGGTCGTTGGGCGACTCCACGCTGCTGCGGGGGATCAGGTACTTCCAGTAGGTCTCCCCGTCGAAGGTGAACAGCGTGCCCGACCAGGAGCGGAAGCCGTTCTCCAGCGTTGGCGTAGGGGAGCTTCTCCCAGCCCATGTCGTTCACGTAGGCGCGCTGCCAGAAGAACGGCAGCACCCAGAACGCCGAGAGCAGGCCGCCCACCGGCAGCACGGCCGCGAGCCAGCCCAGCGGCCGTCGGGTCCGGCGCCACCCCTCCCGCGCCACCGTGATCCCGAATCGAGGTCGCACGAGTCCGAGGGCGCGTCGACCCCAGGAGGGCTCAGCCCAAGCACCGCGCCCGCCGGCGACCGAACGCCCGGTACCCCGCAGGCAGCAGCCGCCCCAGGGCCACCACCGCCGTGCCCGCCAGGGCGAAGAAGGCAGGGATGAGGTGGCAGAGCCCGGTGAGGGCCAGCAGGACGGCGGCCAGGGCCCGGTGCCGGCCGGTGCGCAGTCCCCGGATCACGACGCCCAGGTAGACCACGGCCAGCGACAGGCTGATGGAGAAGGCGAACTCACCGGCCAGGGTGGACGCGATGTTGCCGCCGTAGATGGTGAAGTTGCGGTCGAACAGGAACAACACCGCTGCCACGGCCAGCAGGGCGGGTCCGGGGAACGGGAGGTCGGCCAGCCGCCCGAAGGCGTAGGCGGCCACCGGCAGGGTGACCAGGCCGAGGATGGTCACCAGCTTGAAGGCGGTGCCGTACGGCAGCTCGGCGAGACCGACGGCCACCACCGCTGCCAGGGCGACCAGCGCCCAGCGCCGCCAGCCCGGCCGCCCGCCGTGCTGCCGACCACCGAGCGACCGGCGGCGGCCGCCAGCGGGAACGACCATCGTCCACCCGCCGAACAGCCCGACGTCCAGCGCCACGATCAGCAGCGACGGGACCACCATGTAGAACTGGTAGGCGGGGAAGCCGGCGTACCAGTCGGGCGTCCAGCCCGAGAGGCGCCCCTCGGGCAGCAGGTGGTCGCGGAGGAAGGCGGGGCCCCACACGTGGGCCCCCATGTCGCCGCCGGCCGGCACGGCGCTCGACAGGATCTCTGCCGGGTGCAGGTTCAGGAACACGAACACGGCGCAGGCCGCCACCACCACCCAGTCGACCGTCCGCTCGCACGAAGCGCCCACGGCGGGCGCGCGCCACCGGGTCCTCCGGCGGCTCATCGTCGTCGGCGCCGTCCAGGTCGCCGTCCCAGGCGGCCCACTCGGCCGGCGTCGCCATCGCGGGGCTGGTCGACGAGCACGTCGCCGTCGGGGTCGGTTCCTCGTCCATGCCGGCGCGTCATCGTCGCACCCGGAGCCCGGCACGGTCGGTCAGCGCGGCCAGCAAGGCGACGACGGTGACCATGTTGAAGGCCACGTGGGCGGCGATGGCCGGCCCGAGCCGACCGGACCGGTGGGCCAGGACCCCGAAGACGGCGCCCGCGAGCACGAGGCCGGGGAGCTGCAGCAGCTGGAGGTGGCTGAGCGCCGAAGAGCAGCGCTCGTGATGCCGATGGCCGGCGGCGGCTGGGAGACCCCGCTTGAGCAGCGCTCCGCTGCAGGAGGCCCCGGTAGAAGATCTCCTCGACGATCGGCGCCCCCACCCCGACGATGAGGACCAGCAGCACGACGCCGAGCGGATCGGTGGCTCGGTCGGTGAGCTCACGGGCCGGGCCCTCGAGGTCCTGCGTCGTCCGGTCGAGGAGCACGGAGCAACGGCGCGTAGAGCAGCGGGAGCAGCGGGAACTGCACCAGCACGCCGACCACCCCGCCCTTCCACAGGTCCGGCCAGCGGGCCCGCACGCCGAGGTCGGCCACGACGCCGTTGCCCTTGCGGCGGGCGGCGCCAGAGCGGCACGCCGAGGAGCCCGAGCCACAGCCCGGTCTGCGCCAGGGCCAGCACCGACAGCGGCAGGTCGTCGAGGTCCTCGACGCTGCGACCGGTGGCCCCCAGGATGACGGCCACCGCAGCCAGGCTGCCGACCTGGCCGACCACCCAGCCCGAGCGCGGCATCACCAAGCCCCCAGCGGCGTCGCTCGGTGGGCGGCGCTGGCGGGCGCGGCGGCGGCCTCGGTCACCCGGCGAGGCTAGGTGGGCCCGTCGAGGCGCCGGAAGTCAGGAGGCGATCGACTGCGGCAGGGCGGCCGGGTAGCGCACCCGGCGATCCTGGAGGGCCCAGCCCTGCGGGACCCGGAGGCCGTCGGCATGGTCGGCGCAGAGGTCGTAGCGCATCGGGTGGGCCTCGGCGTCGAGCGCGCTCGACCCACGCCGTGCGGTTGGCGTAGTCGTAGGTGAGGGTGGCGGTGGCGCTCGTGTTGCACCCCGGCTTGGCGCAGGTGCGGCTGCTCATGGCCCGCGACGCTATCGACGAGCTCCGGCCGAGACGCGGATCCCGGCCGCCGCTCCGACGCTGCCTGCCGTTCGCGCCGGCCGCCCCGTATCCTGTCGCCATGAGCCCCGAGGGTCTGCCCCCGCCCCCGCCGCCGCCGCCCCGCGACCAGCGCGGCCGGGTCGCGGCCTCCCCGGCCAGGGCATGCCGAAGTGGGGCCTGTGGGCGCTCCTCGGCCTCACCCTCGCCGTCGCTGCTCTTCGCCCCGGTCCTCAGCGGGGCCGGCGACGCCGAGAAGGTGCCCTACTCCACGTTCATGGCCGACGTGCGCGCCGGCGACGTCCAGAGCGTCGAGATCGACAACACCAACGGCGTCGATCTCCGGCGAGCTCGACGGACGGCGATCGAGTTCCGCACCACCGGCCCGCTCGACGGCGGGATCCCCGACGCCGACCTCGACCGTCCTGCGCGAGCAAGGGCGTCGAGGTCGACTACAAGACCCCGCAGCCCAGCTTCCTCGTGAGCCTGCTGCCGTTCCTGATCCCTGTCGCGATCTTCGTCGCCTTCTTCTGGTTCATGCAGCGCCGGGCCCAGGGCCAGATGGGCGGCATCATGTCCATCGGCCGCTCGAAGGCCAAGACCTACTCCACCGAGCGACCCGGCACGACCTTCGCCGACGTCGCCGGCTACGAGGGCGTCAAGCAGGAGATCACCGAGGTCGTCGACTTCCTCAAGACCCCGAGCGGTTCGCCGAGATCGGCGCCCGCATCCCCAAGGGCGTCCTGCTCGTCGGCCCCCCGGCACCGGCAAGACCCTCATCGCCCGGGCGGTCGCCGGCGAGGCCGGCGTGCCGTTCCTGTCGGTCACCGGCTCGGACTTCATGGAGATGTTCGTCGGCGTCGGCGCCAGCCGGGTCCGCGACCTGTTCCAGACGCGCCCGCAAGCTGGGCCGGGCCATCATCTTCGTCGACGAGATCGACTCCATCGGCCGCAAGCGCGGCGCCGGCCTCGGCGGCGGCCACGACGAGCGGGAGCAGACGCTCAACCAGATGCTCTCCGAGATGGACGGCTTCGAGGCCACCGAGGGCATCGTGATGATGGCGGCCACCAACCGGCCCGACATCCTCGACCCCGCCCTGCTGCGCCCCGGCCGCTTCGACCGCCAGGTCGTCGTGCCGCTGCCCGAGCTCGAGCGAGCGCGCGCAGATCCTGCGGGTGCACGCCAAGTCCAAGCGCATGGCCCCCGACGTCGACCTCGGCCGTCGTCGCCCGGGGCACGCCCGGCATGAGCGGCGCCGACCTGGCCAACCTGGTCAACGAGGCCGCCCTGTTCGCCGTGCGCGCCGGCGAGGACCAGATCCACCAGCGCCACTTCGAGATGGCCCGCGACCGCGTGCTCATGGGCGCCCGCCGCGAGTCGATGGCCCTGTCCGACCGGGAGAAGGAGGCCATCGCCTACCACGAGGCCGGCCACGCGGTGTGCGCCGCCGTGCTCCCCCAGGCCGACCCGGTCCACAAGGTCACGATCCTCCCGATGGGCATGGCCCTCGGCGTCACCCAGCAGCTCCCGACCGAGGACCGCCACATCTACCGGCAGGACTACATCGAGGACAGCCTCGTCGTGCGCATGGGCGGCCGCATCGCCGAGGAGCTCGTGTTCGGCGTGATCTCCACCGGCGCCAACAACGACCTGGTCGGCTCCACCGAGCTGGCCCGCAAGATGGTCCGCGAGTGGGGCATGTGCGACCGCGTCGGGCCGATGGCGTGGGGCTCGCAGGGCGCGGTGTTCCTCGGCGAGGACCTCATGCACTCCCGCGACTACTCCGACGAGACCGCCCGGGTGATCGACGAGGAGGTCGAGCGGATCCTGCGGGCAGCAGGAGGACCGCTGCCGCGAGATGCTCACCGAGCACCGCAACGGCCTCGACCTCGTGGCCCGGGCGCTGCTCGAGCACGAGACCATCGACGGCGTCCGAGGTCTACCGACTGGTCGCCTTCGGCCGCGAGGGTCGATCCGCCATCGAGGAGTTCGGTGAGTGGCAGGCCAGCGACGGCCGGGGCGAGGGCTCGGGCGCGTTCAGCGAGGAAGCCCCGCTCCACGCCACCTCGCAGACCAAGCGCCCCAAGCGCTAGGACTGCTCAGCCGCTCCCAGCCGGCTCGCACCCACCGGGCGTGCTGCCGGGCTCGCGAGCCTCGGCCACCGCCGCCCACAGGTCGGTGGCGGTGACGGGACCGACGAAGCTGGCGGCCACCACGCCCGTCGGCGTCGGCCACGAGCGTGGTGGGCACCGCCTCGATCTCGTAGCGATCGTGCAGGGCCCGGTCGGCAGTGTGCTCGAGCTCCTGCACGGCCACCGCATGGCTCTCCAGGGGCTGGGTGCGCTCCCACACGCCCTGGCAGGTGCCGCAGGTGGCGGACGTGAACACGGCCACCAGCCACGGCGCATCGGGGCGGGCGAAGTCGTCCCGGTCGAGCTGGGCGGGGACGGCGTAGCCCGTGCGCACCGGAGCGTCGGGCCGCTGGCGGCGCTGCAGGATGGCGGCCACAGCGAGGGCCACCAGGGCCAGAGCCACGGCGACAGCGATGCGCTCCACCCGCCGAGCATGCCGTCTTCGGCGCGGATGCCACCACCCCGGACGCCCGATGGCAAGGACTGTGCACCCATCGTGCAGAATGTCCCGCCATGGGCGACCCCACCGGGAACGAGCCGCACGCCGAGACCAGCGCCCCCGCTGCCATCACCGGTGGGCTGACCCCCGACATCGCCTCTCCGCAGGACGACGAGCCGGCGGGAGAGCCGGTGACCGAACGGCGTCGACCGTTCTTCGTGCGCCTGTTCACCGAGCCCATGTGGGTGCTCGGCCTGGTGCTGTTCGTCGACGAGGTCGACAAGAACATCGTGCGGGGGATGATCACGCCGATCCAGGAGGAGTTCGGCGTCGGCGACATCGCCATCGGCGTGCTGCTGTCGCTGGCCCTGCTCTTCAACGGCCTGGTCACCGTCCCCGCCGGCTACCTGGCCGACCGCTGGAACCGCACCCGGTCCATCGGCCACACGGTGGTCGGCTGGTCGGCGCTCACGGCGGCCGGGGCGGCGTCGGTCGGCTTCCCGATGCTCGTGGGAATGCGCTCGGCGCTCGGCTTCGGGCAGGCCATCACCGAGCCGTCGGCGGCCAGCCTCATCGGCGACTACTACCCGCCCGACCAGCGCGGCGAGGCCTTCTCCATCCAGCAGGTGATGCTCTTCCTCGGCATCGGCGTGGGCGTCGGCCTCGGCGGGCTCATCGGCACGACGCTGGGCTGGCGATCGGCCCTCGTGATCGTGGCGCTGCCGGGGATGCTCGTCGCCCTGCTCGTCTACCGGCTCAAGGAGCCCAAGCGCGGCACGGCCGACCTGATGGCCGCCATCGGCGCCGGCGAGATCCAGCACGCACGAGGACGACCACGTCAACCTCTTCGAGGGCGGGTTCCGGGCCGTTCCTCCGCGACATGGTCGCCGGCCTCCGAGCCGACATGCGGACGATCCTCGACATCCGCACGATGCGCTACGCCCTGGTGGGCGTGGCCGCGCTGCTGTTCACGGTCACCGCCCTGGCGGCCTGGCTGCCCCAGTACTACGAGCGCCACCTCCACATGGCCGAGGGCACCGGCGAGGGCCTCTTCACGGTGCTGATCGTGTTCGGCGGCATCCCCGGGGTGCTCCTCGGCGGACGGGTGGCCGACCGGTAGGCCCCCAAGGTGCAGGGCGGGCGCCTGGCCCTCCCGGCCATCTTCATCTTCGCCGGCACCCTCTTCTTCACGGCGTCCTTACCTTCCGCGCCGACGTGTACGACAACGGCACCATCGCCATCGTGTTCGTGCTCCAGCTGCTCGGGCTGTTCGTCATGACGATGTCCATCCCCGGGCTGCGGGCCGGGCTCACCGACGCCATCCCGGCCCACCTCCGGGGCGCCGGGTTCGGGGCCTTCAACCTGGTGGCCGTGGTGTGCGGCCAGGCCGCGGCACCCTTCGTCGTGTCGGTGATCTCCGACGCCTTCGACGAGAACCTCCGGGTGGCCTTCCTGGCCGTGTCGCCCTTCATGTTCCTCGGCGCCGCCATCCTCTTCCGGGCCCGCAAGTTCCTCGACGAGGACATGAACAAGATCATGCTGGCCGTCCTGCAGGCCCTCCAGGACGAGCGCGACCGCGAGATCGAGAAGGCCGCCGACCGCGGCGTCACCCCCGCCTGATCACCCCACCCACACGAGGCGGGATGGCCGGTCCGACGGGGTGCGCCGACAACCGGCGGATCCCACTGGAATAGGTTGCTGCCGTGACCGATCAGCCCCAGCCCACGGATCCCGACGGGCGCGGCGGCCAGGACATCCTGGCCATCGTGCTCGACAAGCCCAGCCGGGCCTCCGAGCTCCTGCTCGTCCCTGGCGAACCTGGCGGGGGAGCGCAAGCTGAAGATGCACGATGCGGTCATCGTGGCCAAGGACGACGATGGCCGCACCAAGATCGTGGAGACGGTCGACGTCACCCCCGCCAAGGGCGCCCTCTCCGGGCACGTGGTGGGGGATGTTGGCCGGGCTGCTCATCGGCGGGCCGGTGTTCCTGGGGGCGGCGGTGGGCGGCGCCGCCGCCGGAGCCCTCTACGGGAAGCTGGTCGACAAGGGCCTGGAGGACCAGTGGGTGAAGGACATGGCCGCCTGGATCGACCGCGGGACGTCTGCCCTCCTCCTGCTCGTCGACGCCGGCTTCGATCGGGCGGTGCTCGAGGAGCTCAAGCGCTTCGAGGGCATCGGCCGGGTGGCCGTCACCACCCTCCCCGAAGGCACCAAGGCCGAGGTCGAGGCCGCCCTCGGCCAGACCTGACCGGCACAGGAGCCACCCATGAGCGATGTCGTCACCGTCGAGCGGTTCATCCCCGCTCCGCCCTCCAAGATCTTCGACCTGCTCGCCGACCCCAGCCGGCACCGCGACATCGACGGCTCCGGCACGGTCCGCGATGCCAAGGCCGGGTCCGAGCGCCTGGTCCTGGGCAGCCAGTTCGGGATGTCGATGCGGATGGGCATCCCGTACTCCATGCAGAGCACCGTGATCGAGCTGGAGGAGGACCGCCGGATCGCCTGGCAGACCCGCGGGGCCAGCATCCTGCGGCCGGGTGCTGGGTGGACGGATCTGGCGCTACGAGCTCGAGCCCCAGGACGGGGGCACGCTGGTGCGGGAGAGCTGGGACATCACACAGGAGTCCCCGGCCACCAAGCCGGCCGTGCGCCGGGCGGCCAAGACGACGGCCAAGAACATGGCCGCCACCCTCGAGCGGATCGAGCAGATCGTCACCCAGTGACGGGCTGCGGCACCACCGTCGTGCCCGCCAGCGGGATGCCCATCGACTGCGAGATGCCTCGACCACCGATGCGGTAGAGGCCGCGCTCGACCACCACCGGCCCGTCGGCCGTCACCACCACGGGCAGGTCCTCGCGAGCCACGTGATCGGCTGAGGCGGAGGGCCCGCCGGCCACCGGGAGGGATCTCCAGGTCCTGCAGGCCCTCGCATGGCCAGCCGCTGCCCGCCGGCCAGCGCCGGTGACGCTGACCGTGACGGCCTCAGTCGGTGGAGGCGTTGAACACGTGAGGAACTGATCGCGCTCGGCGGTGACACCCCCGCCGGCGAAGAGCCACTGGGTGGCCGCCACGGGTGCGCCCGAGCGTGGATCCGACGCCGACCGTGCCGTTCGGCTCGGAGGCCGTGACCACCCGCTCGGCGGTGACGGGCACCCCGTTGAGGGAGTGGACGATGATGCTGTGGCCCACGCCGTCGGGGATCACGCTTGGCGCACGTCCGAACCGGCCGTCTCGTCGGCCTCGTGGAGGTCGACGATGGAGAACCGGTTCGGGGGCATGGTGAGCTCGAAGGGCTCGGGGACGCCGTTGGTGTCGGGATCGTCGAGGCGGACCTCCACCTCCACCTCCGCCACCTCGTCGGTGGGGTTGAAGACGACCACCTGCTCGGTGACGCCGTCGTCGACCCTCCCGTCGGGGAAGATCCAGGTCTCGGCGGGGATCGGGGCGCCGAGGCCGAGGGTGACCCCCTCCAGGGCGGGATCGGTGCCGTCGAAGGTCTGGATGCGATCGACCACCAGACGACCGCTGCGCACGTCCACCTGGGCGGACACCTGCGCCTTCCGGGTGACGTCCTCGTCGATGTAGGCGCCGACCACGCTCCGCCCGGGCACCACGAAGCCCTGGAAGCGCAGCGTGTCACGGGTGCCCTCGTCGGTGGCGAAGTCGATGTCGACGGTGGCGTCGTCGGGGAACGGGTTCATGAAGACGAGCAGCTCCCGGGCTCCCCGGAGGGTGACGCCCCACGGGAACGACCACGCGCGTGGCGGCGGTGGTGCTGCACGGCGCCGTGGCCCGGCCTCCGTCGCGCGGTGATCTGGTGCTCGACGGCCACCTCCCCGCCGTCGACCTCCACGATGGCCCCGGCCAGCGCGGCGTCGACCAGGTCGTGCAGCACCACCTCGATTCGGCTCAGCGGCGGGCAGCTCCACGACAGTGGGCTCGGGCGGCGGCTGGCTGGTCGTCGTCGTGGTGTCCGGTGCCGTGGTCGCCGTGGTGGCTCGGCCGCCCGGCCGCCTCGTCGACCACCGCCGGGCGCGGCTGCGATCGACGCCCGGCAGCGGCGGTGACGGTGGCCCGGCGCGGGCGCGTCGGTGGGGTTGACGATGAGCACCACGTGGTCGGCGATCCCGTCGTCGGTGGCCGACCCGGCCGCGCAGTACCAGGTGGAGGTGAGCGTTCCGGCGGGCCGGGCGGCCGGGATGGCCACCCCGGCCGCGACGCGAGGGCCGCGTCCGCGGGCAGACGGGCCGCTGTCGTCGGCGGCGTCCAGCACCAGGCCGCCAGCGACGGCACCGCCCAGGAGCACCAGCGGCGGTGAGCCGGGACGACCTCATGCCGGGATCCCGCCGGCGGTCGGTTGAGGCGACGTCGGAGCAGGCTGCGGAGCACCCACAGCCACGCCAGGGCCTGGAGGGCGAGCACGCCGTAGCGCAGCGGTGAGGTCTTGAACCGCAGCGTGGCCTCGCCGCCCTCGGCCACCTGGAACCCGTTGGCCCACCCGAAGGGCTTGATGTGCGTCGACGGCTCGGCCGTCCACCTCGAGCGACCCAGTCGTCGGAGTGGGCGGCCGACAGCAGCACGGTGGTGTCGGCCTCCACAGGACCCGACCAGCGCAGCCGGCCGTCCTCGTCGGGGAGCACGGCCGGGCCGTCGGACAGGTCGAGGCCGAGCGCGGCGGCGATGCCGCCGTCGGTGGGGATCCCGACGCGAGCCGGGCACCGACGCCCGCGTGGGGACGAAGGCCTCGTTGCGGAAGACGGTGAGGCCGGCGGGCACGTCGAGGGGCTCGAGGTCGAGCTGGGCAACGAGCGTGGACGACAGCTGGCGCGGGCACGGGTCGCTCCTCGGTGGCGAACGGCGCCGGGGCCAGCCGCTCGGGTACCACGACGTAGCGGACCCCCATCGGGGCGAGCAGCCGACCCAGGCGGGCGGTCTGGCCCTCGTCGAGCCAGGTCGACGGCCTCGCCGAGCAGGCCGGTGCGGCCGTCGTCGGAGCCCACCCAGAGGTTCTCCAGACGGGGCGCTCCGGCGTCGGTGGTGGCGTACGCCAGGCCCTCGTCCAGCTCCCACCCGGCGAGCGGGCAGGGCGGCTGGGTCGCCGAGCCAGAGCACCCGGAACGGCAGCTCGTCGTTCTCGGCGTCGATGAAGGCCAGGGCCCGGCGCGTGGTCGCCGGCCGGCATCGACCACCGGCCGTCGAAGGCGGCCCCGAGGACGGGGACGATGCCGACCACGACGGCGGCCGCCGCCAGGCCCGACGCCATCTGCCGCCATCCGAACCGGTAGCCCGGCAGGTCCACCTCGAAGGCGACCACGCCCATGGCCGCCGCGAGGGCCAGGCCGACGGCGGCCGGCACGAGCAGCACCTCGAGCGGGCGGCAGGGCCACCGGCGAGGGTGCCACGCTGCGAGCGCCCAGGCCGACGCCGAAGGACACCACCGCCATCGTCCAGCCGCGCACAGCCCACGCGTGGCGCTCGCCTCGAGCGATGAGCAGCGGGCAGGGCGGCCGCCACCAGGAAGGAGCAGCCGACGGGGGCGCCGCCGAGGGGCCCGACGTCGAACCGCAGCAGGCCGGCCAGGTCGGAGGGCTGAGCCGCTCGAGGGGCGCCGGTGAACGACGAGAGCGTGGTGCCAGGAAGGAGGAAGTCGAGGCTCCACGGCAGGTGCAGCAGGACGGCGAAGGCGGCGCCGCCGAGGGCGAGCGCCGACCATGCGGGCGTGCCCCGCAGGTGCAGGGCGATGACCCCGCCCAGGGCCAGGGCGAGGGCCATGCACCACGATGACAGCCACGGCGACGGGCAGGATCATGGCCACCAAGGCGGTGACCAGGCCGACGGCGCAGCACGTGTCCCCAGAGGGTGCGCCGCCGGACGCGGGGCCGGCGGCTCCCCCGACCGGACCGAAGGGGGCGACCCCGCTGGCCCGGGCCAGCATGCCCGACGAGCAGCGGGGCGGCGGCGTAGAGGACCAGCGCTCCCCAGCGGCCCGTCGGCCAGCGCGTTGTAGGGCAGCGGGCATGGTGACGTACACGAGCAGGCAGGCGATCTGGGCCCGAGCGGGAGCCGGTGGGCCGCGGCAGGCGGTAGGCGAACACCGCCCCGAGCGGGAGCAGCCCCAGGGTGAGGACGGTGCGCAGCAGCCCCATCGTCGCCCGCCGAGGCCAACCCCGAGCGACGCCGAGGAGCGCCGAAGGCGGTGGGCGCGGGCGCCTCCGATCCCAGCCCGGCCGTGCGCCAGCCGCTGATCCAGCTGCGCAGCAGGTCGAGGGGCGACGACGTGAAGGCCACCATCTCGCCCACGGCCGGCACGCCGCGGGTGAGCAGGTGGCGGCTGCCCGCCAGCAGCACCACGGCGATCGACGGCCCACACGGTGGCCGACGTCGCGCACGTGCCCCGAGCGCAGGACCCCGGCGACGTCGCGGCTGCTGCGGGCCAGGCCGGAGAAGCGGTCCTCGCCCGCGCCCGATCTGCCCGCGGAGGAACTGGGTGAGGCGGGCGCTTCCGCCGCTCATCGAGCGGCGCACCTCGCGGTCGGGGACGTGCCGGAAGGTCTTCACCTGCGGCCGGGCCTGCCGGAGCTCGCCCAGGTGGCGCAGGTTCCACGCCCACGACGATGCGACGTCGCCCACCCGCTTGCGGCGCCCGGCGACGAGGGCGTAGAGCACCTCGACGACGTTGAGGACGAGGGTCTGCACCACGGCTCGGGCCACCCCGAGCGGTCGGTAGCAGGTGAGCACCACGCGCAGGCGGTGGCGGGCCTGCAGACGGCGGCGGTCGTCGTACCCGCGCCGCTGGGCCAGCACGTCGAGGTGCCGGGCCCGAGCCTCGGGGGCGACGATGACGCGGGCGCCCGGCCACGTGCGCCCGCCAGCAGAGGCTCACGTCGTCGAGGAAGTCGCTGATCCCCTCGTCGAACCCACCGATCTCGTCGAAGAGGTCGGCCCGCACGAGGGTGCACGGACCGGGAACGGTGAAGACGTCGCGCACGGCGTCGTGCTGCGCCTGGTCGAGCTCGCCCCGCTCGACCAGAGGGATGCCGTAGCCGGCGTGGTCCATGCCCTGGCCGACCTGGAGCAGCCGGCGGGGGTCGTCCCACTCGACCAGCTTCGGCCCGACCACTGCGGCGTTGGAGCGGAAGGCCTCCTCCACGAGGATCCGGACGGCGTCGGGGGCCAGGGCGACGTCGTCGTGGCACAGCAGGTAGAAGGCGGCCCCGTCGACGACCTCCAGCACCTCGTTGGCGGCGGCGCCGAAGCCCGGGTCGTCCTCGAGCCGGCGGACGAAGGCGTCCGGCGCCACGGCCCCCACCCGCGCCTTGATCTCCACGGGGCTGGCGGCGTCGATGACCAGGATCGACAGGTTCGGGTAGTCCTGGTCGGCCAGCGCGCCCATGACCTCCTCGAACCACTCCCCAGGGTCGCGCGCGACGACCACGGCGACGACCGGCGGAGCGGTCGGAGGCGTGGCCAGCGGCGCGTCGTCTGGCGCGTCAGGGCCAGGGGTCTGTAGCTCCACGGTTGTTCGAGGGTAGTCCCGCGGGTGCACCCCCCTGGCCACCCGGTACGGTGCGGAGGTCCCGGCTCGAAGGAGGCCTCCCATGGCTCGCTCCCCCATCGACGACGTCGCCAGTGCCGTCAAGGACGCCGCCTACGTGTCCGTCGGCCTGGGCGTCCTCGCCTTCCAGCGCCTGCAGGTCCGGCGCAACGAGCTCAACCGGGCGCTGAGCGGCCGAGGGGCCGCCGTCGAGGGGCCTGTCGACGCCGTCGCCGTGCTCGTCGGTGAGCGGCTCAAGGTGGTCGAGGAGCGCCTCGACGCCCTCCGCGGTCGCCGCTAGCTGCCCGGGAGGGCCCGGGCAGAGCCTGCCCTAAGGTGCGTCGATGCGCACCGTGGTCACTGGAGGGCTGGGGTTCGTGGGCCGCCACCTCGTCGACCACCTCCGGGCCTGCGGGGACGAGGTGGTCGCCCTCGACCGCAGCGCCGAGCCCTCCATCGACATCACCGACGGGCCGGCGGTGAGCGCAGCGCTGCGCCGGACGGCCCCAGAGGCCGTGTACCACCTGGCCGGCTGGGCCGACGTGGGGTCCTCCTGGAGCGACCCAGAGGCCGTCTTCAGGGTGAACGCCCACGGGACGCTCCACGTGCTTCGGGGCTGCCTCGATGCCGGGGTGTCTCGGGTCCTGGCGGTGGCCAGCGCCGACGTCTACGGCGTGGTGACGGAGGACGAGCTGCCGCTCACGGAGGCGTCCCCGCTGCGGCCCACCAGCCCCTACGCCGCATCGAAGGTGGCGGCCGACGCCCTCGCCCACCAGGCCTACCTCGGCCACGGGCTGGCCGTGGTCAGGGTGCGGCCGTTCAACCACCTCGGACCCGGTCAGTCGGAGCAGTTCGTCGCCCCCGCCATCGCCGCCCGGATCGCCCGGGCCGAGCGGGAGGGCGGCGACTCGATCCCGGTGGGCAACCTCAGCGCCCGACGCGACCTCACCGACGTGCGCGACGTGGTGCGCGCCTACCGCCTGCTCATCGACGCCGGGACGGCCGGCGAGGTCTACAACGTGTGCTCGGGCGAGGACGTCGCCATCCAGTCGCTGGCCGACGATCTGGTGGCGATGGCCCGCCGCCCGGTGCGACTCCAGCCGGACCCCGACCTGCTCCGCCCGGTCGACCTGCCCGTGCTCCGAGGTGATGCCTCCAAGCTTCGCGCAGGCCACCGGTTGGTAGCCCGAGATCCCGATCGCGTCAGACCCTGGCCGACCTGCTCGACGACATGCGCGCTCGAGTGGGCGCCCGCGACCTCACGGAGGACTCATGACCCCCCGAGCGCTGATCACCGGGATCACCGGCCAGGACGGCTCGTACCTGGCCGAGCTGCTGCTCGACAAGGGCTACGAGGTGATCGGCATGGTGCGACGCAGCAGCACCACCAACTTCGAGCGGATCGCCCACCTCCAGGACCGAGTGGTCCTCGACCCCTACACCTCGTCCGGCGACCTGCTCGACGAGGCCTCGCTCATCTCCATCCTCCGCGAGTGCCGCCCCAACGAGGTGTACAACCTCGCCGCCCAGTCGTTCGTGCAGACGTCGTTCACCCAGCCGGTGCTCACCGGCGAGATCACCGCGCTCGGCGTCACCCGCCTCCTCGACGCCATTCGCATCGTCGACCCGAGCATCCGCTTCTACCAGGCCAGCTCCAGCGAGATGTTCGGCAAGGTGCAGGAGGTGCCGCAGACCGAGGCCACCCCCTTCTACCCGCGCTCCCCCTACGGCGTGGCCAAGCTCTACGGCCACTGGATCACCGTCAACTACCGGGAGAGCTACGACCTCCACGCGTCGAGCGGCATCCTCTTCAACCACGAGTCGCCCCGCCGGGGGATGGAGTTCCTGCCCCGGAAGGTGAGCCACAACGTCGCCCGGATCAAGCTGGGCATGATCGACACCCTGCCCCTCGGCAACCTCGACGCGCAGCGGGACTGGGGCTTCGCCGGCGACTACGTGGAGGCCATGTGGCTGATGCTGCAGCAGGATCAGGCCGACGACTACGTGGTGGCGACCGGCGAGACGCACTCCGTGCGCGAGTTCTGCGAGATCGCGTTCGGCCACGTCGGCCTCCACTGGGAAGACCACGTCACCATCGACGAGAAGTTCATGCGGCCGGCCGAGGTCGACCTGCTCATCGGCGACGCCACCAAGGCTCGGACGGAGCTGGGGTGGAAGCCCCGCACGTCCTTCCCGGAGCTGGTCACCATGATGGTCGATGCCGACATCGAGCTCCTGTCCGGGCGGCTGCGGGGCATCAGCTGATCGTCGTCCTGTCGGGCGGGGTGGGGGCGGCTCGTCTCCTGGCTGGCCTCGTGCGGGCGGTGCCGCCGGCACAGGTCACGGCCGTCGTCAACGTGGCAGACGATGTGGAGCTCCACGGCCTTCACATCAGCCCGGACCTCGACACCGTGACCTACACGGTCGCCGGTGCCATCGACCCTGAGCGTGGCTGGGGTCTCGAAGGAGAGACCTGGAACGCCATGGCGGGCCTGGCGCGGTACCCGCAGGCACGGCGCTGGTTCAACCTCGGCGACCGCGACCTGGCCACCCACCTCTATCGCACCGACCGACTGCGGTCGGGGGCTCCGCTGTCGACGGTCTCCCAGGAGATCGCCGACGCGTGGGGGCTCGGCCTGCGCGTGCTGCCCGTCACCGACGACCGGGTGCAGACCCGGGTCACCGTCGAGGGCGAGGGGGAGATCGGGTTCCAGGAGTACTTCGTGCAGCGCCAGCACTCGGTGCCGGTGTCGGCGGTGCGCTTCGACGGTGCCAGCGCCGCCCGTCCCGCCCCCGGCGTCCTCGAAGCCATCAGCACCGCCGAACGGCTGGTGGTGGCCCCGTCGAACCCTCTGGTGTCCATCGACCCGATCCTGGCCGTCCCGGGCGTGCGAGAGGCCGTGCTGAGCCGGCGCTCCGACTCGGTGGCGGTGTCGCCGATCGTCGCTGGATCCGCCCTGAAGGGCCCAGCTGATCGGCTCCTCCGGGAGCTGGGGCACGAGGCCAGCGTCGTGGGCGTCGCCCGCCTCTACGCTCCGCTGGTGGCCACCCTCGTGATCGACGATGCGGATGCCGCCCTCGCTCCGGCCGTCGAGGCCGAGGGCCTGCGGTGCGTGGTCGTCCCCACCGTCATGACCGGACCGGCCGAGGCGGAGGCACTGGCTCGGCGGGTGCTGGCCCCGTGAGCCTCGAGATCACGCCCATCCCGGGTCTCCCCGAGGTTCGTCCTGGCGACGACCTGGCCGGTCTGCTGGTGGCTGCCGCCCCCGACCTCCGCGACGGCGATGTGCTGGTGGTCACCCAGAAGGTGGTCTCGAAGGCGGAGGGCGCCCTGGTGCCGATCGATGGGAACGACCCTCGCGGCCACAAGGCGCTGGTGGAGGAGCAATCGGTGCGGGTGGTGCGGCGGCGCGGTGACCTGATCATCAGCGAGACCCGGCACGGCTTCGTGTGCGCCAACGCCGGCATCGACCTCTCCAACGTGGACGACGGTTGGGCGGCGCTCCTACCTGAGGACAGCGACCGCTCGGCCCGTCGGCTCCGAGACGGCGTGCGCGCCCGCCTCGGCGTGGAGGTGGCCGTCATCATCTCCGACACGTTCGGCCGGCCGTGGCGCCGGGGCCTGACCGACGTGGCCATCGGATGCGCGGGGATCCGTGCCGTGGTGGACCTTCGGGGCACGGAGGACAGCCGAGGCCGAGAGCTCCAGGTCACGGAGGTCTGCGTGGTCGACGAGCTCGCCGCGGCCGCTGAGCTGGTCATGGGCAAGGCCTCGGGCATCGCGGCCGCCGTCGTCCGTGGGATCGAACCTGACTGGCTCGGGCGGGGTGAGGTGCGGGGAGAGGTCGTCCGCCCTCCGGCCGAGGACCTCTTCCGCTAGCTCCTGAACCAGCGAAGGACCTCGGCCACGCCGGTGGGGAGGTCGGTCCACGGCTCCCAGCCGAGGTGCAGGGCCGCACGCGAGGGGTCGAGGGCGCTGCGCGCCAGCTCACCGGTGCGGGGGGGAGCCGGGGTGGCCGGATCCGTCACGCCCGCTGCGTCGGCCATGGCCGCGTACAGCTCGTTCACCGACGTCTCGACCCCGGTGCCGATGTTGCAGAGGAGTCCGCTGCCCCTGTCGGCCGCCCGAACGAACGCGTCGACGGCGTCGTCGACATAGACGAAGTCGCGCGTCTGGCTGCCGTCCCCGAAGATCGTGCAGGGTTTCCCCTCCAGGAGGAGACCGGCGAAGATCGCCACCACCCCCGCCTCGCCGTGGGGGTCCTGGCGGGGCCCGTAGATGTTGGCCATGGCCAGCGACGTGAACTCGATCGAGTGCAGCTCGCGGTAGACGTGCAGGTAGTCGGTGACCACCCGCTTGGCCACGCCGTAGGGCGAGAGGGGCTGCTGGGGGTGCGACTCCTTGACGGGCAGGTCGACGGCGGCCGGCTCGCCGTAGATCGTGCCGCCGCTGGAGGCAAACACCACCTTCCGGCTCCCCGCGATCCGCGCGCCCTCCAAGACGTTCAGGCTGCCGACGATGTTGACCTCGGCATCGAAGGCCGGCCGGGCCACCGACACCCGCACGTCGGCCTGGGCGGCGAGGTGGAACACCACCTCGGGCTCCCGGCGGGCCACGAGGTCCACGACGCCAGGATCGCGGATGTCGAGCTGATGGACCTTCAGGTCGTTGGCCCGGTCGGCGCGCGCTTCGGCCAGGTTCGCCAGGGAACCGCTCGACAGGTCGTCCACGACGTCGACGGCGTGCCCCTCGGCCAGCAGCCGGTCCACCAGCGTCGACCCGATGAACCCGGCTCCTCCGGTCACCAGCGCTCGCATCAGACCTCCTCGGGGATCCGCACCCCGTCGAGGCGCTCGCCCCCGGGGACTTCGATGTCGTCGCCCAGCACGGAGCCGGCCGTCACCTGTGCCTCGGGGCCGACCCGGGCGCCGGCGCCGATGATGGCATCCCGGACCATCGCTCCGCGCTCGATCACGGCTCCGGCGAGGACCACCGAGCCCTCCACCACAGCATCGGCACCCACGCGGGCACCCGCTCCGATCCACGACCCCGTCACCGACC
The DNA here is from genome assembly GCA_963795165.1 of uncultured Microthrixaceae bacterium. Lineage (GTDB taxonomy): Bacteria > Actinomycetota > Acidimicrobiia > Acidimicrobiales > VFJN01 > VFJN01. The sequence goes on from CAWCGT010000002.1 coordinate 190,640, forward strand.
CCTCGATCGCGGCGTCAGGGTGGATCCCCTGCTCCGGCGGCCCCCGGCGACCAGAGAGCAGATCGAGGTTGGCGGCGAGGTAGGTGGGCGGGGTGCCGGCGTCGATCCAGTAGGCCTCGCCGTCGCGGGCGTACAGGGTGCCGTCGGCCACCATCGCTGGGAAGGTCACCCGCTCCACGTTCACCGGCTGGTCGGGGGCGATGCGGTCGAGGACCGACAGCTCCAGCACGTACGTGCCGGCGTTGATCAGGTCGGTGGGTGCCTCGCCGGGCGGCGGCTTCTCGACGAAGGCCGTCACCTGTCCGTCGCTCGTCGGTGGCCACGCACGCCGAATGCCGAGGGATCCTCGACGCGGTGCAGGGCGATCGGTGCCCTTCCGCCCCCGTCGCACCATGGGTGGTGACCAGCCCGGTGACGTCGAGGTCGGTGATGACGTCGCCGTTGACGCACCAGGAACCGCTCGTCGATGCCGGCGTCGAGGGCCGCGAAGCGGATGGCCCCGGCGGTGTCGAGCGGTTCGGGCTCGACGGCGTAGTGGAGGGCGACGCCCGCACAGCGACCGTCGGGGTAGGCGTCGCGGAAGGCGTCGGGCGCGATACCCCAGGGCCAGCACCGCTCGGGTGACCCCGTGCTGGCCGAGGTGGGCCACGACCCGCTCGATCATGGGGCGGTTGCCCACCGGGAGCATCTGCTTCGGGCGGGTGAGGGTGAGGGGACGGAGGCGGGTGCCGAAGCCCCCGACCAGGACGACCGCCTGCATCGGGCTACGGAGCCGCGGTGGTCGTGGTGGTGTCGCCGGCCGCGGTGGTCGTGGTGGAGGAGGAGCTGGGCTCCCCGCCGGCCTCAGTGGTGGAGGTGGTGGTCAGCCCGGTCTCCGGATCGGCCAGGTTGGGAGGACCGTCGGCGGCGCCGAGCGCCGCGAGCTGTGGGGCGTTGGGCGGCTTCGGGATGTCGGCGTCGGGGTCCCCGAAGTAGATCGTGATGCCGGCGCCGTTCTCCGTCAGCCGCTTCTCGCTGAAGTCGCCCGTGGTGACATCCGGCAGGGAGGCCTCGTCCTGCACGTTGGCCCAGTACGCCATCCGCAGCACCGGGTCCGAGACGCCGTCGCACTTCGTGTTCCCCTCCTTGGCGGTCTCCTCCAAGAAGGTGAGCTTGCTGTCCGTGAGCTCGATGTCGAGGCCGGCCTCTTGGGCATCCTTCAGGTACCGGCCCACCGTGGCATTGGCCCCCACGCCGAGCTGGCTGAAGGGGTGGATGTGGATGACGCCGTCCCCGTGGGTGTGGATGCCGACGGTGCTCTCGAACTCGGGGATGTCGGGTTGGAACTCCCCGCAGATGTTCACCGCAAAGGCCTGGTGGATGTGATCGCCCAGCTGCGGGACCCCGCCCAGGTCCTCATCGAGGCGGTCCTGGCGGGCGAAGACCACCAGCGCCACGCCCAGCACCACGACCAGGGTCAGGACGCCCGGGAACAGGAGGCCGCGCGGCTGGCCGGAGGAGACCCGACCGCCCGCTCGTGCCGCTTTGGCGACCTTCTTCGACGAGGATGCCTTTCCCATAGGGTCGCCCACCCTACAAGAGGGGCCTTCTCCGACCCATTCGGGGCCGGTGCCCCCTCAGGCGGTGTCCAGGGCGGCCCGGTAGAGGCGGACCAGCCCGGCGGCGTTGGCGTCCCAGGTGAGCCCCTGCACCTGCCGTCGGGCCCGCTCGGCCAGCTCGGCCCGGCGCGCGGGATCACCCAGCAGGGCGCCGATGGCCGTGGCCCACCCCGGCACGTCGTCGGGATCCACGAGGAGGGCGGCGTCGCCCACGACCTCGGGGAGGGCGGTGGCGGCGGCCGCCACCACCGAGGCCCCCTCGGCCATCGCCTCAGCGGCCGGCAGCCCGAATCCCTCGTAGCGGGAGGGCACCGCCACCACGGTGGCCGTTCGGTAGAGGCCCACGAGGTCGGCCACCGGGATGCGGCCCGTGCGTCGCACACGGTGGGCCACGCCGAGGCGGGCGCCCAGGGCGGCCAGCGCCGCCTCCTCGGCACCCTCACCCCCCGTGAGCACCAGGATGGCCTCGGGATGGTCGCGGAGCACCGAGGCGAAGGCCTCGATCAGCACCCGGTGGTTCTTGTGGGGGTAGGTGATGGCGGGGTACAGCACCACCGGCCCGGTGAGCTGGTAGCGGCGGCGCAGCACGTCCTCCGGTGTCGGCGCCACGCGGGACGGCTCCACACCGTGGGGCACCACGTGGACGTGGTCGGGCGGGACGTCAAAGCGAGCGAGGACCGACGCCCGGACGAACTCGCTCGGCACCGCGACGGCTCGAGCGGCCTGCAGCGGCGGCCGGGATGGCGCGGCCGAGGTAGGCCCGCTTGAGGCGCCCGTGGGTGGCCCGCCGCTCGAGGGGCTGGAGGTCGTGGAGGGTGAGGACGCACGGGGCCGTGCGGAGGGGCGGTACCGTGCCGCCCGCATGGTGCACAAGGTCGAGGCCCCGGGTGCGAGCGGCGAGCCAGGTCGACTCGGCGACCAGCCGTCCAGCGCGGCCTGGCGGGACCCGGAGGAGATCAGAGGGCCAGGCCTTCACGGCTTCCGGGTGGGCTTGGCCGAACTCGGTGGAGGCGTACACCCGCACCTGGAGGTCGGACGGGGCCAGGTCCCGCAAGGCCAGCAGGCTGGCAACGGTGGACTCCTCGCTCCCGCCGACGGCTCCGGGGCGGAGCCACAGGAGGTTGATCCCCACGGTGCGGGGGCTCACCGGCCCCACCTCGACGCCGGCGGCATCCGTCGGTCGCGAGGAGGCATGGCGGCGATGCTACGAGCCGGGGGGTGCCGGTGAACGGAGCCACCGAGCCGACCCGTCGAGTCGACCGAGTCGTGATGATCAACGCCTCGGGTGACTGCTCCGGCGCCGAGTCGGTGATGCTCGACCACGTCGGGCTGACCGTGGCCGAGGGCGTCGAGGTGGTGGTGGCCAGCCCCCCCGGACCGCTCGTCGGCCGCCTGCCCGACGGGGTGCGCCACCTCCCCCTTCCGCCCTTTGGCCTGGGCGGTTCCCGAGGGCGAGTGGCGCGAGCGACGGCCGCCGGACGCCTGGTCGTCCGCACTGCGCTCACGGCCCGAGCGCTCCGCCGGGAGGTGCGCCGGCCGGGCACGCACACGGTGGTCAACTCGCTCCTCGCCCTCCCCGCCGTGCGCCTGGCCCGCCCCCGGACGCCCGCCGCCTGGCTGGTGCACGACGTGGTGACCTCCGCTGATCAGCGCCGCTTCGTTCGCTTCGGCGCCCCGGCCCTGGGGCTGGTGGTGGCGGTGTCGGAGGCGACGGCTGCCCCCCTGCGGTCGCTCGGGTGCGACGTGGTGGTGCGACCCAACGGCGTGGAGTGGCCAGCTGAGCCGGTCGATCTGGTCCGCCACGATCCCCCGGTGGTGGGCAGCGCGGCTGCCCTGGCGGGGTGGAAGGGTCAAGGAGTGCTGCTGGAGGCGGTGGCCGGCCTCCCGGGCGTGCGCTGCGAGCTGGCGGGCGGGACCTTCGCCGACCACCTCGCCTACGCCCGGTCCCTGGAGGCTCGGGCGGCAGCCGCAGACCTCTCCGGTCGGGTGGCGCTGCTCGGGCACGTCGACGCCATGGCCGCCATGCGCACCTGGGACGTGGCCGTCCTCGCCAGCACCTCCCCCGAAGCGGGGCCGCTGGCGGTGCTCGAGGCCATGAGCATCGGGCTTCCCGTCGTGGCCACCGACCACGGCGGCAGCGCGGAGCTGCTCACCGGCGGCTGCGGGATCCTCGTCCCGCCTGGCGACGTGGCGGCCCTCCGGGCTGGCATCGAGGCCGCCCTCGACGACGACCGCCGTTCTGCGCTGGCCGCCGCCGCTCGGGAGCGGGTGGCGGCCCGCTACGACCGCTCCGTCACCCTCCCGGCGCAGCACCGCGCCGTGGTCCACGGCGAGCGCTGACCGGTCCCCCCACCCCACGAACCTGCGACAGAACGGCACCGATTCGAGCGCGAACCGTCGCACATTGCCTCGGTGGGCCGCCGAGGGCCCCCCACCCCAGGAACCTGCGACAGAACGGCACCGATTCGAGCGCGAACCGTCGCACATTGCCTCGGTGGGCCGCCGAGGGCTGGGGGACCAGCGGGTCAGTGGACCGTCCAGGGCCACGGCGGCGGGGGGGAAGCGGCGCGACGACCGGCCGCTCCCGGCGCTCGCGGAGGCAGCGGGGCAGGCCGGCGAGGCCGTCGCGGATGGCGGTGGCCTGCGGGCGGGTGGGGTGCTTGGCCAACCGCGCCAGCGACAGCACCAGCCCCCGCAGGATCTGGTGCGCCGGTGCGTGACGGAAGAGGCACCACAGACGGTTCCGCTCCTGCCAGTAGCGATACAGGTCCGGGGTGGCCCCGGCGGTGGAGCTGATCGCGTGGTGGACGACGGCGGCGGGCTCCACCACGTAGCGCCAGCCGGCCTCCGTCCCCCGCCGGGCCAGGTCGATGTCCTCGTAGTAGAGGAAGTAGCGCTCGTCGAGCCCCCCGATGGCGGCGAGCATGGCGGCATCGAGGAGGACGGCCCCGCCGGTGAAGAGGTCGATGGGACCGAAGTCCGGGTACTGCCCCACGTCGAGCTCGCCGTAGCCGAGGTCGACCCCAGCGCCGTCTGCTCGCACGCTCATCCCGACACTGTTGATCCGCGGCGGCCCCTCTTGCGGTGCCCGTGGATCGAGGAGGAGCTTGGGCTGCACCGCACCCACGCCGCGGGGCGGCCAGGTGGGGGGCCAGGGCGGCCAACCACCCCGGCTCCACCACGGTGTCGTCGTTGAGCAGCGCGATGGCGTCGGCGCCATCCCCCATGGCGTGGATGATCCCGGCGTTCATCCCGCCGGCGTAGCCGAGGTTGTCGTCGGTGACCAGCAGGTCGACCGCACCGGGTCCGGTCCCGGCGGCCGACGCGATCTGGTCGATCCGGTCTCGGCTGAGGCGTTGGCCGTTGTCCACGACGATCACCCGATCGGCGTCGGCGGAGGTCAGCACCGATGCCAGGCAGCGGTCGAAGAGCGCCGGGTCGGCACGGTACGTGAGGAGCACCACAGCGATCACCGGGCCACCTGCCCGTCCTGGCCCGAGAACACGGGGGGAGTGTACGAGCCGTCCGGGTGCGCTCGTGGAGCCCATGGCAGCACCCGGTAGTGTCCCGAGCCGTGCACGCCCGACCTCCTGCCGCGGTCACCGACCCATGAAGGTCCTGGTCACAGGCAGCGCCGGGCTGATCGGATCCGAGGCCGTCGAGCACTTCGACGCCATGGGCTTCGACATCCACGGGGTCGACAACAACATGCGGGCCGACTTCTTCGGCCCCGGAGGCGACACCACCTGGAACCGTCAGCGGCTGGAAGCCACCTGCCGCCGCTACACGCACCACGACGTCGACATCCGGGACCGATCGGCCGTCGACGCCCTCCTGCGCGACGGCGGCTACGAGCTGGTGGTCCACGCCGCCGCCCAGCCCAGCCACGACCTGGCCGCCTCCCGACCCTTCGACGACTTCGACGTGAACGCCGGCGGCACCCTGAACCTCCTCGAGGCCACCCGGCGGCACACCCCCGAGGCCGTGTTCATCACCGTGTCCACCAACAAGGTCTACGGCGACAACCCGAACCGGCTGGCCCTGGTGGAGCTCGACACCCGGTGGGACTACGCCGATGCCGCCCTGGCGGAGGGCATCGACGAGACGATGTCGCTCGATCACTGCACCCACTCGGTGTTCGGCGTGTCGAAGGTGGCAGCCGACGTCCTCACCCAGGAGTACGGGCGCTACTTCGGGCTGCGCACCGGCACCTTCCGGGGCGGGTGCCTCACCGGACCCCACCACGCCGGCGTGGAGCTCCACGGGTTCCTCAGCTATCTCGTGCACACCGCGCTGCGGGAGGCTCCCTACACGATCTTCGGCTACAAGGGGAAGCAGGTCCGCGACCAGATCCACTCAGCCGACGTGATCAGCGCCTTCTGGGCCTTCGCCCAGGATCCCCGCCCCGGCGAGGCCTACAACCTCGGCGGGGGCAGGGAGAACGCCGCCAGCCTCCTCGAGTGCGTGGAGCTGATCGCCGAGGCGTCCGGCGGCAAGCGGCCCAAGCTCACCTACGACGACCAGGCCCGGGTGGGCGACCACATCTGCTACTACTCCGACATGGCCAAGTTCCGGGGTCACTACCCGGGGTGGCGGCCAGGAGCGCAGCCTGCCCGCCATCGTCGAGGAGATGGTGGCGGCGGTGGCCGCCCAGCTCGCCTGATCGGCATCCCGTGCGCCTGACGCTGCTCAACCAGTTCTACGCCCCCGACATCAGCCCCACCGCGCAGCTGGCGTCGTCGTTGGCGGAGCACCGGGCCGACCAAGGCGACCAGGTGACGATCGTCACCGGCCGAGCCGGGTACCTGGAGGGCCTCTCGCCGGCGGGGCCACTTCGGACCGGGCCCGGGCTGCGCATCCACCGGGTGTGGACCCCCGACCTCGGCAAGTCATCGCGGTCGCGGCGCCTGCTCGGCTACGTCACCTTCTTCCTCGGCAGCGCCCCTCGGCTTCTGGCGCTGCCCCGCCAGGACGTGATCGTGGCCATGACGACCCCGCCCTTCGTCGTCCTCGCTGCGGTGCTCCATCGACTGGTCCACCGCCGGACTCGGATCGTGCTCTGGAGCATGGACTGCTACCCCGACGCCGCTGAGCGCTTCGGGGAGCTGCGGCCTGGGGGACTGCCGGCGCCGCGCCCTTCGGGCACTCAACCGGTGGCTGTTCCGTCGTGTCGAGGTGGTGGTGGGGCTCGACGGTGCCATGGTGGAGCTGCTGGCCTCGCAGTACGCGGCGGCCCCCGACCGGCCCCGGTTCGACGTGGTGCCGAACTGGGAGCGTCGGGAGCACTTCCCGGGTGACCCCGTGGAGCCGTGGGCGGGGTACGGGCAGCTGGCCGTCGACGGACGGACGGTCGTTCTGTACCTGGGGAACACGGGTGTCGGGCACCACTTCGACACGATCCTCGACGCGGCCGGGCAGCTGGCCGATGAGGCCCTGTTCCTCTTCGTGGGCGGGGGCGCCCGCTGGGACCACCTAGGCGGGGAGGTGCGCCGCCGAGGGCTGGCCAACGTGGTGCTCGAGGGCTACGTGGCCAAGGACCTCACCCCGTCGGTGATGGCGGGCGCCGACGTGGCGCTGATCACCCTGGACGACCGGAGCCTCGGGGTGATGAGCCCCTCGAAGCTGCACGCCAACCTGGCTGCTGGCCTGCCCGTCCTCTACGTGGGTCCCGAGGGGAGCAACGTGGACGAGGCCATCGTGGCGCACGACGTGGGGCGGAGCGTCCGCCATGGTGACGTCGTCGGCGTGGTCGACGGAGTCCGGGCCCTGGCCAGCGACGTCAAGGTGCGGTTGCAGGCCCGTCAGGCCTTCGAGGAGCACTACAGCGACGAGGCCGTCCTCCCCCGCTTCGACGCCATCCTCGACGGCTGACGCCCGCCGCCGGTCAGCTGCGGCCGATGCCGCGGTACTCGAAGCCGCGGCGCACCATCGCCGCCCGGTCGAGCAGGTTGCGGGCGTCGACCACGTTCCGGCTGTGCCATGAGATCGGCCACCTTGTCGAGGTCGAGCCAGCGGAACTCGTCCCACTCGGTGAGGACGGCCAGCACCTCGGCGCCGTCGACGGCGGCGTAGGGGTCGTCGACCACCTCGATGCCCTCGAGCGGACCCGGCGCCGACGGGTCGTAGCCGCGCACCTGCGCCCCTTGGGCCACCAGCCGCTCGATGACCGACAGCGACGGCGACTCGCGCAGGTCGTCGGTGCGGGCCTTGAAGGTGAGGCCCCACACGCCGATGCGCTTCCCGGCCACCGAGCCGCCGGCCAGGTCGACGATCTTCTCGGCCACCCGGTGGAGCTGCTCGTCGTTGACGGTGACGACGCCCTTGAGAAGGTCGAAGTCGTAGCCGGCGTCCTCGGCGATCCGAACCATCGCTCGGGTGTCCTTGGGGAAGCAGGAACCACCCCAACCGGGGCCGGGCTTGAGGAACTCGTGACCGATGCGGGTGTCGTAGCCCATGCCGAGGGCCACGTCCTTGATGTCGGCGCCGACCGCCTCGCAGACCGCGGCCACCGCGTTGATGAAGGAGATCTTGGTGGCCAGGAAGGCGTTGGCGGCGTACTTGATCGTCTCGGCCGACGCGGGATCGGTGACGATCACCGGGGCGGTGATGCCGAGGTACAGCGACTGGCACCTGGACGGCGGCCGACTGGTCCTCGGCGCCGATCACGATGCGGTCGGGGTGGAGGAAGTCGTGGATGGCCGATCCCTCGCGCAGGAACTCGGGGTTGGACACCACCGCGATGTCGCTGCGGCCCAGGGCCCGCTCCACGACCCGGGTCGAGCCCACCGGCACGGTGGACTTGTTGACGACGACCGCCTCGCTCGGCAGCAGCGGGCCGATCTCTCGGGCCGCGGCGTCGATGTAGGAGAGGTCGGCGGAGCCGTCGGCGCCCTGCGGCGTGGGCACGCACAGGTAGGCGAACTCGCAGTCCGCGACCGCCTGGGCCGCCCCCACCACGAACCGGAGGCGTCCGTCCTGCAGGCCCTCGCGCACGAGGTTGTCGAGGCCCGCCTCGAGGATGGGGATCTCGCCCCGCTGCAGCCGGGCCACCTTCTCCTCGTCGATGTCGGCGCAGACCACGTCGTGGCCGATGTGGGCGAAGCACGCCCCGGTGGTGAGGCCGACGTAGCCGGTGCCGATCACCGCGATCTTGCTCATCCTGGGGCCCTTCCGTCGGTCGCTGTGCAGCTGGCGCACCAGCCGATCCAGCGATTCACGGTAGTGCGGAAGGGGCGCGAACCCGCCCAGCCGGAGGGCGGCGTTGTCGAGCACCGAGTTGGCCGGTCGGGGCGCCGGCCGCGGCGGATCGAGGTCGGCGGTGGCGATGGGCCGGACCTTGTCGGGGTCCTGACCGGCCGCCTCGAGGATCTCCCGCACGAACCCGTACCAGGTGGTGGCGCCCTGGTTGGTGACGTGGAAGGTGCCGGGCACCCGGGCGACGGCCAGCCGTCGGATGGCCGGGGCCAGGTCGGCGGTGAAGCTGGGGCAGCCCCGCTGGTCGTCGACGAAGGCCAGCTCGGGACGGTCGAGCAGGCCGAGCACCGTCTTCACCATGTTGGGCCCGTGGGCGCCGCACACCCAGGCCGTGCGGACGACGCAGGCGCCCGGCAGCCGGGTGGCGACGGCCTGCTCACCGCCAGCTTGGAGCGGCCGTAGACCGACTGCGGGTTCGGTCGGTCCCACTCGTGGTACGGCTCGGCCTTGGTGCCGTCGAACACGTAGTCGGTGCTGACACGGCCACGAGGTGGGCGCCGACGCGCCGGGCGGCGTCGGCCACCCACTCGGTGCCAAGGGCGTTGACCTGGAAGGCCCGCTCGGGGTCGCCCTCGCAGGCGTCGACGGCCGTCCAGGCGCCGGCGTGGAGCACCACGTCGGGCCGGGTGCCGGTGATGGCCTGGTACACGCTGTCCCGATCGGCGAGGTCGAGCTCGGCTCGGCCGCAGGCCACCACCTCGTCGCCGGCCTCGGCACAGGTGCGCACGAGGTCGTGGCCGAGCTGGCCGCCGGCCCCGGTGATGAGGACGCGCATCAGCCGCCCGACTTCAGCGGCCGCCACCACCACTCGTTGGCGCGGTACCAGTCGACGGTGGCCTCGCCAGCGCCTCGTCGAGGGTGCGCTGCTTGGTCCAGCCGAGCTCGGTGATCTTGGCGATGTCGACGGAGTAGCGGCGGTCGTGGCCCAGCCGGTCCTCGACGTAGTCGACCGAGGACTCGTCCTTGCCGAGCAGGCGCGAGGAGCTTGTCGACCAGCACCCGGTTCGGCGTCTCGTTGCCGGCGCCGATGTTGTAGATCTCGCCCGGCACGCCCTTCGTCGCAGCACGAGGTGCACGCCCGAGCAGTGGTCGTCGACGTAGAGCCAGTCGCGCTCGTTGAGGCCGTCGCCGTAGAGCGGGACCTTCCCGCCGTCGAGCAGGTTGGTGGTGAACAGCGGGATGGCCTTCTCCGGGTACTGGTACGGCCCGAAGTTGTTGGTGCAGCGGGTGACCGTGACCGGCAGGCCGTGGGTGTGGTGGTAGCTGAGGGCGATGAGGTCGGAGCCCGCCTTGGACGCCGAGTACGGCGAGCGAGGCTCGAGCGGGTCGTCCTCGTTCGAGGAGCCCGACCTCCACCGAGCCGTACACCTCGTCGGTGCCGATGTGGACGACCCGCTCGATGCTCGAGCCGGCGGGCGGTGTCCATCACGACGTTGGTGCCGAAGCAGTTGGTGTTGACGAAGTCGTCGGAGCCGACGATCGAGCGGTCGACGTGGCTCTCGGCGGCGAAGTGCACGACGGCGTCGACGCCGGTCATGGCGTCCTCGAGCGTCCCCGGGTCGCAGATGTTGCCCTTCACGAAGGAGTAGCGCGGGTCGTCGTCGACGTCGCTTGAGGGTGGAGAGGTTGCCCGCGTAGGTGAGGGCGTCGTACACGACGACCTCGTCGTCGGTCTCGCCGAGCACGTAGCGCACGTAGTTGGAGCCGATGAACCCGGCCCCTCCGGTGACGAGCAGCTTCATCGGTCGGCTCCGTCGAGATCGGCGAACAGGGGGGCGTTGAGGTCCTTCTCCGACACCTGGGCGCGATCGGCCGGGTCGATCGGGCAGCGGCCAGTCGATGCCGAGGGCGGGATCGAGCGGATTGCAGGCCAGCCCGGCCATGCCGGGCACCCACTCCTGGTCGAAGCAGTAGAGGTACTGCGTGACGCCCGGCGCGGTGGCCTGGAACCCGTTGCCGACGCCGCGGGGCACGAGCACCTGGGTACCGGGCGTGAGGGTGACGGTGACGACCTTGCCGTGGGTGGGCGACTGGCGGCGCGGGTCGACGTAGGCACCGAAGGCCTCGCCCGCCACGACGGCGACGAGCTTCGTCATGTCCTCGGCGTGCATGCCCCGCAGGCCACCCTGCTTGGTCTCGGTGACGTTCACCTGCAGCCACGGGCCGAGCGACGGGAGGCCGGCGTCCTCGAAGGCCGACTCTCGGTAGAACTCGCGCACCGTGCCTCGCTCGTCGGTGACCTGCTTCATGGTGATGAGGAGCAGGCCGTCGATGGCGCTGGGGCGGGCGTCGAAGTCGATGATGCTCGGCCATCAGGCCTGGCCTCGCCCGCCTCGAACTCGAGGAAGCGCAGGAGCATGTCGCCGTAGCCGCTCTTGGCGAGGTCGCCGCCCTGGTCGGCGGCCTCGGCGAGGGCGCGGAGCTGGTCGGCGGTGATGAAGCCCTCGCGGCACGCCGCCGACTCGGGGGAGCCGATGAGCAGGCCCTTGCGGCGCTGCTGACCAGCCACCCACTGCTGGGCGTCGAGGAGGGCGTCGAAGGTGCCCACGTCGAACCACTCGGTGGAGAACGGCAGCTTGGACACCTGGAGGCGGCCGTCCTTGAGGTAGCGGCTGTTGACCTCGCTGATCTCGAGCTCGCCGCGAGCGCTGGGGGCGGTGGACTTGGCCACCTCGACCACGCTGTTGTCGTAGAAGTAGAGGCCCGGGATCATGTAGTTCGACGGCGGGTTGGCGGGCTTCTCGTGCACGGCCACCACGTCGCCCGCGTCGTCGAGCTCGAGCACGCCGTAGCGCTCCGGATCCGGCACCCAGAGACCGAACACCACCGCCCCGTCGGGCTTCGTGTACTGCTGGAGCTGCTCGCCGAGGCCGACGCCGTAGAAGATGTTGTCGCCGAGGATCGAGGGCCACGTCGTCGTCGCCGATGAACTCCTCCCCGATCAGGAAGGCCGCCGCGATCCCGTTGGGCTCGGGCTGGGCCGCGTAGCTGAACGAGCAGCCCCACTGGCTGCCGTCGCCCAGGAAGGCCTCGAACAGCGGGAGCTGCTCGGGCGTGGAGATGATGAGGATCTCTGGATCCGGGCGTGCAGCAGCGTGGAGATCGGGTAGTACACGAGCGGCTTGTCGTAGACGTGCATGAGCTGCTTCGACGTCGCTCGACTGGCCGGGCTGAGCCGGGTGGCCCGGCCGCCGGCGAGCACGATGCCCTTCACCGATCCCCTCCGAGGCGCGCGAGGGGGGCCGGGCGGCAGAAGGGTCCCATGGGTCGATCAGTCTGGCACGCGCCCAGGAGGCGTCCCAAGGGCGGGGTCACTCCACCGGGAGGCCGAGCTGACGGCTGATGACCAGCCGCTGGATCTCGCTCGTGCCCTCGCCGATCTCCAGGATCTTGGCGTCTCGGTAGAAGCGGGCGACGGGGGTCTCGTCCATGAACCCGTAGCCGCCGAAGACCTGGGTGGCGATCCGGGTGGCGGTGACGGCCGCCTCGGTGGTGTGCAGCTTGGCCATGGCGGCCGCCTGCTTCGACGGCCGGCCGGTGTCGTGGAGCCAAGCCGCCTGATAGGTGATGCAGGCGGGCGGTCTCAGCCATCACGGCGAGGTCGGCCACCTGGAAGGCCACACCCTGGTTGGCTCCGATCGGCTTCCCGAAGGCGGAGCGGTCCTGGGCGTACTGCGTGCAGTGCTCGAGGCAGGCCTGGATGCACCCCACGGCCAGGGCGGAGATGGCGATGCGACCCTCGTCGAGGATCTGGAGGAACTGGGCGAAGCCCCGGCCCCGGTCACCGAGCAGGTTCGCCTCGGGCACCCGGGCGTCGGAGAAGGCGAGCCCGTGGGTGTCGGACGCGTGCCACCCCATCTTCCGGTAGGCGGGCTGGACCTCGAAGCCGGGGGTGCCGGAGGGCACGATGATCGTGCTGATCTCTCCAGGACCGGTACGGGCAGTGACGGTGACGAAGGCGGTGAGCTCCGACCCGGAGTTGGTGATGAAGGCCTTCTCGCCGTTCACCACCCACTCGGCGGTGCCGCTGTCGAGGGTGGCGGTGGTCCGGGTGCCACCGGCGTCGCTCCCGGCTTCGGGCTCCGTGAGCCCGAAGCCTCCCAGGGCCCTCCCGGCGCAGAGGTCGGGGAGCCAGCGCTGCTTCTGCTCCTCGGTGCCGAAGCGGTGGATGGGGTTGGCTCCGAGGCCGACGCCCGCCTCCAGCGTGATCGCCATCGAGTGGTCGACGCGCGCCAGCTCCTCGATGGCGATGCACAGCATGGTGAGATCGCCGCCGCCGCCGCCGTACTCCTCGGGGAAGGGGATCCCGAAGAGGCCCAGGTCGCCCATCCCTCGCACCACCTCGACCGGGAAGTGGTGGTCGCGGTCCCAGGCCTCCGCGTGGGGGGCGATCTCGCCCTCGGCGAAGTCGCGGACCACCCGGCGCAGCTCGTCCTGCTCGTCGGTGAACTCGGTGTGCAACGTCGGTGCCTTCCTCGAACGGGTGGCGGACGGGCGAGGAGGTGATCGTACGCTGCCCGCATGCCAGGGCCGATCGCAGCCGACGTGCCCCTCGCGGTGGTGGGCGGACGGCTGGCCACCGACCTGGTCGACCTCACCAGTGATCTGGCCGCTCTGGACTCGTCCGGCTTCTGGGCCGTGGTGCTGCCCTTCGAGGGGGCGCCGGTGTGCGCCCGCTTCGCCAACGTGCGGCCCGCCCGCCCCTGGCCCGGCCCGCCCTGGAAGGGACCGGCGCCCGACGAGTGGACCTCGTCGTTGTCGGAGGCCGCCTTCAAGGCCGGGGTCGAGTCGATCCGGTCGTCGATCGCTGCGGGCGACGTCTACCAGGTCAACCTCACGAGGCGACTGTCGGCGCCGATGCCCCCCGGGGCCGACGTGGCGGCCCTCGGGGCCGCCCTCGCGGAGGGCAACCCCGCGCCCTACAGCGCCGTGGTACGCGTGCCTGCGGGAGGTTGCCGCGTGGCCTCCGCGTCGCCCGAGCGCTTCCTGTCCCGCCAGGGGGACGTGGTCCGGTCCTCCCCCATCAAGGGCACCGCGCCGGCTCCGTCGGGGCTCACCGGCAAGGACCGGGCCGAGAACGTGATGATCGTCGACCTGGTGCGCAACGACCTCGGCCGGGTCTGCGAGTTCGGCTCGGTGGAGGTGCCGTCGCTCCTCGCCATGGAGCACCACCCCGGCCTGGTGCACCTGGTGTCGACGGTGGAGGGGCGGTTGCGCCCGGGATGCGGGTGGGCCGACGCCATCGACGCCACGTTCCCGCCGGGATCGGTCACCGGGGCCCCCAAGCGGGCCAGCCTCGGGCACATCGCCGCCCTGGAGCCCGTCCCCCGCGGCGTGTACTGCGGAGCCGTCGGTTGGGTGGATGCCGACCGCCAGCAGGGCGACCTCAACGTCGCCATCCGGACGTTCTGGGTGGAGGACGGCCTGCTCCACTTCGGGACCGGTGGGGGCATCACCTGGGACAGCGACCCCGACGACGAGTGGGCCGAGACGGAGCTGAAGGCTCGCCGGCTCCTCCAAGTCGCGTCAGGATCCTGGGATGGTTGAGGTGGTGTGGCTCGACGGGCAGCTGGTGGACGCCGCCGAGGCGCGCGTTTCGGTGTTCGACCACGGCCTCACCGTCGGTGACGGGGTGTTCGAGACGCTGAAGGCCGTCGAGGGCCGGCCCTTCGCCACCCGGCGCCACCTCGAGCGCCTGCGGCGCTCGGCTGACGGGATCGGGCTGGCGCTCCCCTACGACGACGACGGGCTCCGGGGAGCGCTCGCCGAGGTGCTCGACGGCCCGCCGGCGCCGCTGGCTCGGGTGCGCATCACCGTGACGGGTGGCCCGGCCCCGCTGGGCTCTGAGCGGGGCGTGGGGCGATCCACCGTGATCATCGCCGTGGGCCCGCTGCAGCCCCACGACCCGTCGACGGCCGTGTGCGTGGTTCCGTGGCCTCGCAACGAGCGGGGCGCCATGGCGGGGATCAAGACCACTAGCTACGCCGAGAACGTGAAGGCCCTCGCCGTCGCCAAGGCACGAGGCTGCACCGAGGCGATCTTCCCCACCACCACCGACCTCCTGTGCGAGGGCACCGGCTCGAACGTGTTCGTGGCGGTGGGAGGGCGCCTGCTCACGCCGCCCCTGACCTCGGGGTGCCTGGCCGGCGTCACGCGCGACCTGGTGCTGGAGCTCACCGACGCCGTGGAGGAGGACATCCCGATGGCCGCCTTCCTCGCCGCCGACGAGATCTTCCTCACCAGCACCGGCCGCGACGTGCAGCCCGTCCACCAGGTCGACGGCCGATCCCTCGAGGTCGGCCCCCTGACGCGGGCGGCCGCCGAGTCCTTCGCCGCCCTCGTCGCCACCACCGACGATCCCTGATCTCGTTGGCGTCTTGGCGACAAGCCGGGCAGCCTGACCCGCCGTGTTCACCCGGCCGCCCGAGCTCACCGACGAGTCGGTCACCGCGTCGCTCTCGGCGCACTGGAGCTTCGACGCGATCGACCTGACCTACGAGCCGGTTGGGTTCGGCGCCCACCACTGGAGAGCCGTCGACGGGTCCGGCGACGCCCGCTTCCTCACCGTCCACGACCTCACCGCCCACCGCCACGACGCCGGCGAGACAGAGGACCGCGTTTTCGAACGCCTGATCGCGTCGTTCGGTGCGGCGAGAGCGTTGCACCAGGGCGGCGTCGACGCCGTCCTCGCCCCGACACCGACCGATGACGGCCGCGTGGCCGCCCGACTCGACGAGCGGTTCACGCTTGCGGTCCATCCCTTCCTCGATGGCCGCCCAGCCGGCGAGCACGGCACCTTCCCCACTGCAGCAGCGAGGCTGGCGGCGCTCGACGTTGTCGTCGAGGTGCACCGTGGCGGCGATCTCGCCGTCGACATCGCCGGAACGGACGACCTCGTCGTGCCCCACGTCGACGAGATCCCCGCTGCCGTCGACGCACTCGCCTCGGAATGGGATGCCGGCCCCTACGCCCATCGCGCCCGATCGCACCTGCTGCAGCACGCGGCCGGTGTGGGGCGCCTGCTCGACCGCCTACCAGGCGCTCGCGGAGCAGGTTCGCCAGCACGGCAACGAACCGGTGCTGACCCACGGCGAGCCGCACGCCGGCAACCTGTTCGTCGTCGACGGCCGGTCCCTCCTCATCGACTGGGACACGGCGCTCGTCGCTCCGCCCGAGCGCGACCTCTGGCACGTCGACCCGGGCGACGGGTCGATCCTCGACGCCTACCTCGAACGGACCGGCGTCCGCCCGCATCCCGAAGCCATCGACCTCTACCGCCTCTGGTGGGATCTCACCGAGACCGGCCAGTACCTCGGCATGCTCCGGCGGCCCCACCTCGACACGACCGACGTGGCCATGGCGTGGCAGGGTCTGCAGGAGTACCTCGACCCGGCGGCCCGCTGGCCCGCCCTGGTCGGCAGCGCCGAGACGTGATCTGACGCGATCCGGGCCGTCGAGGTGGACGAGTTGGCGGTGCCACGAGCCGCGCCTGCTCTCGGCCAACCAGGCCCTCCGCCCCTGGCGTCCATGCCCCCTTCCGGGCAATGTGTGACACGTGCCCGGTCCTCGTTCCCTTGAGCAACGCACGGCGGACGCCCGGCTCATCCTCTCGGCAGCGCACACGGACGTCTGGGTTGCGTCGGCCTCGGCAGACGGACAAGCGCACCTCGTGCCGCTGTCGTTCGGCTGGAATGGCATCGAGGTGATCCTTGCTACCGATCCGGGCGCAATGACCACCAGGAACGTGCTGCGCGGGAGACGGGCTCGACTCGGGTTCGGTACAACGAGGGACGTTGTGATGGTCGACGCTGCATTGGTCGAAGCAGCGGCTCTCGGTGAGGCGCCAGACGAGGTTGCGGAGGCCTTCGCGGGTCAATCGGACTGGGATCCGTGGGTCAGCGGCAAGCCATTCGTGTACCTGCGCCTTCGACCCGAACGGATACAGGTCTGGCGCGAGTCCGACGAGATAGCGGGTCGAACCCGTCATGCGTGACGGCGAATGGTTGGCGAGTCTCGAGGACGTCCCATAGGCAGTAGTGACACTTCGCAGGGACTGCCGCCTTCGAGCGATAGCTGGCGTGCACGATGCCGCGCTATCCGGCATTAGGGTCGCCCGATGGAGGAGCCACGGCTGGGCGAGGCGTTGGCCCTGGCTTCGTCGACCGAGTGGGAGAAGCGCTGCGCCGCGGTGCCGCTGCTCGTCGGTCTGCTCGGTCAGCAGCCTGTGGAGGCGGCTCTTCTGACGCTTCTGCTGGACAACGAGGACACTGCCGTCACAGAACAGGCTGCCGGAGCCCTTCTCCGCAACGCTTCGGCAGCCGCCCTGACCGTCTTCGCCCGAGGATGGGTAGTCGCTGACGAGGACGACACCCTGGACCAGATGAACGACCACCTCTACGGCTCTGACCCCTCGCCGCACAACTGGCCGAAGATCGTCCGGACGCTGCGTGAGTTGGCAGAGTCGGTGGACGACGAGGTTCGTGAAGCGGCACGAACACTCCTGGCCGACCTACCGGAGCACAACTTCGACGTAGAGGTCGACACAAGCTAAGTGCCGATCTTCGGGGCTCGCGTCCGCCGTCTATCACTGCCGATGAGCTCGACAAACGAACGGCTACATCGCAACACGCGAAGGTCCCGAATTTCTGGGAACAGCAGGTGGGCGTTCGAGTCCGTCCGAGCTCGCTGAAGAAGAGACGTCCTCTCGCAAGCGCGTTCTCTCGCGTCCGGGCCCCGGTTCGGGCCGGACGGGCGGGAAGGTGAGAACGAGACACGATCTGGCGCCTTTCTTGACCCGGCGGATGAGTTCGTAGCGGAATGATCGTTAGTGGCGGAGCTCGTCCGACCTGGCGGGCGACGACCGGCATCCCGATCTCGTCAGCGAGCGAGCGGGCCAGTGTCAAGAGGTGGTCGGGGGATCGTGACGTGCGTAGCCCCGAGAGCTGCAACATCGCTGCATATTCGCACGCGGTACGCGCCAGCCATGGCTGAGCTCCCATGCGCTCGTTCATTGCCAATGCATCCTCGAAGTGATCGCGAGCGTCGTCCCATCGCTCCATCGTGGCCGCGAGTCGGCCGAGGTACCTGGAGGCGGCGCCGATCTGGACGATCGCGCCGACGACAATGTTCCGGCCGGCATACGGTTCCAGCGCGTCGTAGAGCCACTTGGCCTGTGCGTGCCGATCGCCCAGGTAAGCGCAAGCTTCGCTGACCAAGGCGACGTTGAGGATGAAGCCCCCGGCGTCGGCCCTGATTAAGGCGAAGTCATCCATAGCGATATGGTCGAAAAGCTCCCCGGCCTCGTCGCGTTGATCGAGCTCAGAGAGAAGCATGACCAGCGCCGTCTGCCACGCAGGGTTCTCGGGATGATCTTGGGCGAGCGAACGGACAGCCGGCTCGACCTCCTCGCAGCGTCCCTGGGCCCGACGGAGGTCGAAGAACTGGGCACCGAAGCTCTGCATGGAGATGTCGTCGTTGATCCCTCGACGTTCGCCGAACCAACCCATGAGCGATGCTTCCGCTTCGGCGAGGCGGCCGGCGAAGAGGAGGAAGCCCGTCTTCCAGATGCGCGCCCATGTCAGCCCGCCGGGGATCCGCAGCTGCTCGCACACGGCGCGATACGTGTCGAGCGCCTTCTGTGCGGCGGCTGGGTCGCCCAGCTCGCAGTAGTTGATGCAGAGGTAGACGTGGCCGAAGCCCACGAAGCGGCCGGAGGAGTGCTCGAGCATCTCCTGGGAGAGCGCCAGCCGTTCCTCGACGGTGGCCGGGCCTGCGATGGCGTCGTGCCGGCTGGCGAGCGCCCAGACGAGCGCATCTTCGTCGTCGATCCGTCGCGCCACGGCTAAGGCCTCGGCACTCAGCTCGTCTCGCCGCTTAGGTCCGCGCCCCGACGCGCTCGACGGCGACTGGGCCAGCGTGCCCAGCACACGTGAGCGGAGCATGCTGTCGGCGTCACCGACTCGGCTGAGGGCCTCGTCAAGCAGTGCTTCGGCGTCGGCGTCAGGCACCGGAGGGAAGCCGACGCACGCCGCCAGCGCCGCCCGGGCGAAGAGCGCGCCGTCGTCGAGCCGTCGAGCTATCTGTGCGGCCTCCAAGGCGGCGGCACGCGCCGGCTCCAGGTCGCCGGCGGCGTTCCGGGCCTCGGCCAGCCCTACGAGGAGATCCCCCCGAGTGATGGTGTCATCCGCGCTGGCCGCATCGAGCACCTCGAGACTCCGGGCGAAGTGACCAACGGCGTCGTCGTGGGCCAGCGACGCCAGTGCCTCCTGGCCGGCCCGCAGCCCGTACTCCGCAGCTCGGTGGACCTCGCCGGTCGCGGCCGCTTCGCAGAAGTGGTGAGCGAGCGCGGCGAGGGACGATTCGGGCTTGCGCTCCAGCGCCAGCCCCACCCGCTTATGAAGGCGAACCCGTCGGCTCGTGCTCAGCTCGTCATAGAGGGACTCGCGGACGAGGGCGTGCGTAAAGCTGTACAGGTCGACGTTCGTGTTCACCTCCACCACCAACCGAGCCCCAGTGGCCTCGTCTAAGGCGTCGACCGCGTCGTCCTCGTCGACCTCCGCCACCTCTGCCACCAGCGCCAAGGGGAACTCGCGGCCGACGACCGCTGCGGTGCGGAGCACGGTGTTGGCCCGCTCCGAGAGCCGGCTGAGCCGGCGCCCGATCACCTCGCGCACGCCCTCGGGGATACCCAGCTGTGACACGTCGCCGTCGAATGCCCACGCTCCGTCGCGCTGGTAGATGGCCCCGCTCTCGGTGAGATGGCGTAGCACCTGGCCGACGAAGAACGGGTTTCCCTCAGTCTCGTCATGGACTGCACGCGCCAGATCGATCCCACCCTCGTCCAGCTGTTGTCCCGCGGCGGCTTCGACGAGCGCTTCGACGCCGGCCGGGTCGAGACCGGACAGGGCGATGCGCTCGACACCATCCTGGCGGCGCAAGTCGGCAAGCATCTCCGCCAGCGGATGGGAACGGGAAAGATCGGTGTCGCGGTAGGTGCCGATCAAGACGAGCGACACCGGCTCGCCAGTGTGTAGGAGGTGGCGCAGCATGAGGAGCGTGCCCTTGTCGGCCCAGTGCAGGTCGTCAAGGATCAACACGACGCCAGCGCCATCATCGGCGGCTGCAAGAAGCGCCGCCACAGCCTCGAAGAGCCGGTGTCGCTCCACATCTGGTTCCGCCTTCACCGGCTCCGGCGCCTCCGGCACGCGGCGCGGAAGTTCAGCGAGGATGCGAGCCAGTTCGCCACCCCAAACCGAGACGTGAGCGTGGAGCAGATCACGCGGGCACGTGGCCACGTAGGGATCGAGCGCCTCGACGAACGGCTGGTAGGCAAGACCGAGCTCCTCGTCGCACCGGCCGTAGAGGATCGTCGCCCCCGCCGCCTGGGCGGTGGCGGCTAACTCTCGAGCGAGGCGGGTCTTTCCGATGCCGGGCTCGCCGGCGACGAGCACGGCCTGGCGGCGGCCCTCGAGCGATGTCTTCCACGCCGCGGTTAACTTGGCGGCTTCGAGGTCACGGCCGACGAAGTAACCGCCACCCATGCTCTCAAGAAGCGGCGGAAGCTGGACCTCTCGGGCGTCGGCCTGCCAACCGACCGCCACGACGTTGACCGGATCGGAGAGGCCCTTCAGCGTCATGGCGGCCCGGCCGGTGAAATCCAACCACGCTCGACCACCGCTGAGCACGCGGACGACGTCGGTTGCGAGGATCTCCCCCGGCTCCGCCACCGCGGAGAGCCGAGCGGCCTCGATCACCGGGATCCCGAACCAGTCGCCGTCCTCCGTAGTCGCCTCTCCAACAGCTAGGCCGATACGGATCGCGATGGCGCCCTCGGGCCGACGCTTCCCGAACCGACTCGTCTGGCGCTGCATGTCGACTGCGCACGCCGCCGCGTCCGACGGACGCTCGAAGGTGACCATGAGGCCGTCGCCGGTGTTCTTCACCTCGTGACCCTCATGCGCGTCGATCGCGTCGCGCAGCGACTGAAAATGCTTCCGACGGAACTCGTCGGCGGCTTCGGGGCCGAGTCGCGACATCAGCGACGTCGAGTCCACCAGATCGGTGAACAGCACAGTGACCAGTCCCGTTTCCCCCACCCCGCCATCATTGTGCGCGGGCCGAGACCACGCACCTCATATCGCTCAAAAGGCTCTCTACCCATCCCGCCGGGGAAGCCGTCGCAACGCAGCGGGCCGGCTGGCTGGCTGCACTGGAAGATGTCCTGGCCGACGCTGTCTCGAGCCCAACTGCAGGTCCTCCAAGACCCGATGATCGCCCAGCGGCCACCGGACCACGTTCCAAGAGCGAGCCATGGTGCCGCCAGCCCCCTACGGACTAGTCGGCTGCTGAGACTCAGCATGGAGCAGCTCGCTGCACCCCGAGAACGCTCCTCCCCCGCTAGGTGTCGTGTGGCGGACCGGCGCACAACGAGAACCGGGCATATCTGCCGGATTGCTCGCCCCCTGCCCTTGAGGTAGCGACAAGATGTCATGAGGTCCACGAGCCAAGGAGGCGTTTCGATGCCCCAATCGAAAGGGCTGACCCATGTCGCAATGGGCGTTCCCGAGGGGACGCTCACGGACGATTTCCGGGCCCGATTGTTGGAGTTCTACGGGCGAGTTCTCGGCTGGTCGGAGATGGAGTCGTTACGGCGCCCTGATCGCCTCACCATCTCTGTCGGCGGGTCGTCGTACATCAACGTCCGTGAGCAATCCGAGCCCATGGTGACTCACGGCTACGAACACTTCGGCGTGCTCCTGGGATCGGCCAAGGGCCTACAGGAGCTCTGGGAGGTTCTCTCGAAGGACGACCAGGACGTGGAGCTCGAGCCGCTCCGTCCCACTGACCAGGGTGAGGGGTCGTTTCGGTTCCGATTCCTCCTGCCGATGGCGGTTGAAGCGCAGTTCTACGCCCAGCTCCTCTGAGCCAACTACAGGCATCGGACAAACCGGTGCCATCGCTCGTCGCGAGGGGTGCCCATATCTGCCGATCAGGTCGGGAAGCTGGGGCAGAGTGTGCCGACGAGAAGCTGGCCGCCGACCGAGAAGGAGAGTTCGCGTATGTACCGCACCTTGGTGATGTTCCCTGATTCAGCAGATCCGCTCGAGGTGGACACTCTCATCGACGCCATCGCGTCCTCATTGAAGGGCAGTTCGGGAAGCGAGCCGATCACCCGCAGTGCGGGACCGCTCATGGGTCCAGGAGCCAAGACCGGAGCAGCGGGATGGATCCTCGAAGCCGACTTCACCAGCCTCGAGGATGCGATGACCGCGCTCTCCGCCGACGACTTCCAAGAAGCGAAGACGAGAACTGAGAGCCTGGGATCCACGATCTTCCTCTTCGAGCTCCAGCCGGTGTAAACGTCGAGGACACGGGCCGCCCCATATCTGCCGATCTACGACACGAGCGGTGATCACGGCGGGCGGTAAGAGACTTGGGGCGCCTTCCTGCTCAACTATTGGAATGCGCAAGCAATTCAACCTCTGGCCCTGGCCGACCGGCGGGCGCACGGACGCGTGGGACGTAGACCGGCTGGTCGAACTGACCCGTGACTTCCCCGTGAAGCGGGTACCGCTCGCGTCGATCTGGCAGCTCGACTCTCCGCACTGGGGCGAGTTCACCCCCCGGGACCTTGCCGAGCACGTGGTTCTCCTACGCGAAACGGATCTGGCGTACCCGATCATCCTGTCTGCTGATGGCCGTGTCATGGACGGGATGCATCGCGTGGTGAAGGCGCTGATGCAGGATGAGGCAACCGTTGCCGCCGTCCAGTTTGAGGTTCAGCCGAAACCTGACTTCCCGCAGTGCCGGCCCGAAGACTTGTCCTACGAGGAAACGCAACACTGATCCCTATGAACGCAAGGGGCATGCCCGCCGATCTGCAACGCGAGCGACTCTCACATCGGGCAATAGGTGACAGCGTCGGGCCTGTCAGGCACCATGCGCTCCGTGGCCCGTCTCGTGGTGCTCGTCGGGCCAGTCGGAGCTGGCAAGACCACGGTGGCTGACCGGCTCGCACACCTCGTCAGACAGAGCGGCCTGACCGCGGCTGACGTCGACATGGACGACGTCGCCTTCATGCAATGCGGCGGAGACGATGTCGGCGAGTTCTGGCGGCGCGCGGCAGTCGCCACTGCCGGACTCATCCGGGCTTGGTTCGACGCCGGCGTCGATGTTGTCGTCACGCACGGCGCGTTCTTCGAATCCGACGGGTTCGAGATCCTCCGGTCCGCGCAACGCCCCGAGATCGAGGTCCACTACGTCCTGCTGCGGGTCAGCGCGGAGGTCGCTATCGCTCGGGTCCGAGACGACCCTACGCGGGGGATCTCGTCAGATCCGAGGTTCGTCCGGGATTCGAACGTGCGGGTGCATGGACTCGGTCATGTGCTCCCTGTCTTGGACCTCGACCTAGACACCACGCGTCGGGGTCCTGAGGAGATCGCCGCCGAGGTGATGGCTTTCCTGATGGCCTCGTGACGGCCCGGCATATCTGCCGCTGATGGACACTTGCGTTGGGTTCGCCTCCGGCCTGCGGACGCTCAGCGCTGCCGGTGCGACGCCGCATCGCCGCGGGTCGTCAGCGGAGGTGGACGACGTCGCCGACGGCGAACTGGCGGCGGGTGCCCTCGAGGGTCTCGACCACGAGGTGGCCGTCGTCGGTGATGTCGACCGCGGTGCCCTCCACGTCGTCGGTGCCGAGGTCGACCCGCACCGGCCGGCCCAGGGTGGCGGAGCGGGCCCGCCACTCGTGCGAGCAGCCCAGAGCGGTCGCCGGCCACGAGCGACCCGTAGCGGGGCCCCAGGGCCGAGAGCAGCGCGATGAGCAGGTCCTCCCGATCCACGGGCCGGTCGACCAGGTGGCTGAGGGCGACGGCCACGTCGGTCAGCTCGTCGGGCAGCTCGTCGGGCCAGGCCACGTTGATGCCGATGCCCACCACGACCGCCGCCCGTTCGTGGGTCGCCGGGGGACGCCAGCCGCCCGACGCGGGGGACGACGCGGGCCAGTCGGCCTCGGCGAGGATGCCGGCCAGCTTGCGGTCGGGCGCGGAGCCGTCACCCGGCCACACCAGGTCGTTGGGCCACTTCAGCCGAGGGGTCACGCCGGCCACCTCGGCCACCGCCGCGGCCGCCGCCACCGCCACCGCCATGGTGCAGAGGTCGACGACGGCGGCGGGCGGTCGCAGCAGGACGGAACAGAGCAGGCTGGCCCCCGGAGGCGCCGACCAGGTGCGGCCGGCCCGGCCCCGGCCCGCCGTCTGGTGGTCGGCGACCAGCACGATCCCCTCGGGTTCGCCCTGACGGGCAAGCGCCATGGCATCGGCGTTGGTGGAGCCCGTCTCGGCCACCCAGCGCACGTCGGCGAAGGGCTGGCCGGGGCTCCCGACGAGCGCTGTTCTGGCACGTCGGCCCGGCACGCCACTAACCATATGGCGTGCTCACCAAGGTCCTCATCGCCAACCGGGGCGAGATCGCCGTCCGGGTCATCCGCGCCTGCAAGGAGATGGGCATCGCCTCCGTGGCCGTCTACTCCGATCTCGACCGCGAAGCGCTCCACGTCCGCTTGGCCGACGAGGCCTATGCCCTCGGGGGCACGACGGCGGCCGAGAGCTACCTGAACACCGAACGGATCCTCGAGATCATCGAGCAGTCCGGCGCCGACGGCGTGCACCCTGGCTACGGCTTCTTCTCCGAGAACACCGACTTCGCCCGCGCCATCACCGAGCGCGGCGTCGCCTTCATCGGGCCGCCGCCGGAGGCCATCGAGGTGATGGGCGACAAGGTGTCGAGCCGCATCGCGGCCCAGGAGGCGGGGGTCCAGGGCGTACCCGGCACCACGACGTTCCTCACCAGTGGCGACGAGGTGGTCGCCTTCGGCGAGGAGTTCGGGTGGCCGGTCGCCATCAAGGCCGCCTACGGCGGCGGTGGTCGCGGCATGCGGGTCGTCAACAGCGCC
The DNA here is from genome assembly GCA_963795165.1 of uncultured Microthrixaceae bacterium. Lineage (GTDB taxonomy): Bacteria > Actinomycetota > Acidimicrobiia > Acidimicrobiales > VFJN01 > VFJN01. The sequence goes on from CAWCGT010000002.1 coordinate 215,444, forward strand.
GACGAGGCCCACGCCGCGCTGGAGTCGGCTCAGTCGGAGGCCCTCAAGGGCTTCGGGCGCGACGAGTGCTACGTCGAGCGGTATCTCACCTGGCCCCGCCACGTGGAGATGCAGATCATCGGCGACACCCACGGCGAGGTGGTGTGGGTCGGCGAGCGCGACTGCTCCGCCCAGCGCCGGCACCAGAAGCTGATCGAGGAGAGCCCGGCACCGGCCTTCCCGGCCGAGACCCGTCAGGCCATGGGCGAGGCCGCCGTGAAGGTGGCCAAGGCCTGCGGCTACTACAACGCGGGCACCGTGGAGTTCCTCTACCAGGACGGCGAGTTCTGGTTCCTGGAGATGAACACCCGCCTACAGGTCGAGCACCCCGTGACCGAGCTGGTCTCGGGCATCGACCTGGTGCGCGAGCAGATCCGGGTGGCCAGCGGCGAGCCGCTCAGCTTCACCCAGGACGACATCGACCTGCGCGGGTGGGCGGTGGAGGTCCGGGTCAACGCCGAGGACCCGGCCGAGGGTCGGTTCCTCCCCTCCCCCGGCACGATCACCGAGCTGGTCCCGCCGCAGGGGTTCGGCATCCGGTGGGACGGCGGCTACGAGAGCGGCGACGAGGTCAGTCAGTACTACGACAACCTGGTGGGCAAGCTCATCGTGTGGGGCGACACCCGTGAGGTGGCCATCGACCGCATGATCCGGGCCCTCGAGGAGTTCCGCATCGAGGGGATCGCCACCACCATCCCGGCCGACCTGGCCATCCTCCGCCACGCCGACTTCCGCAACGGCGAGCACTCCACCAAGTGGGTGGAGGAGCGCCTCGACCTGACGGGGATCGGCGGCCCCCCGTCCTCCGCCGCCGGGGCGGACGACGAGCCCAAGGTGCAGCGGGACGTCGACGTCGAGGTGAACGGCAAGCGCTTCAGCGTGAAGGTGTGGCTGCCCGATCTCCCTGTGGCGGCGGGGTCGGGCTCGGGCGCGGCCCCACGACCCCGCCGGGCCGCGGCGGCCGGTGGTGGGGCCGCGGCGGGCAGCGGCAAGGTCACCGTCCCCATGCAGGGGACGATCGTGAAGGTGCTCGTGGAGGTGGGCCAGGCCGTCGAGGCCGGTCAGCCCGTGTGCGTGCTCGAAGCCATGAAGATGGAGAACAACATCACCGCTGACAAGGCGGGCACCATCGCCGAGATCAAGGTGGAGACCGGCCAGTCGGTGGGCTCCGGCGACGTCGTCGTCGTCATCGAGTAGCGCTAGCGCAGGTCGAAGCGGTCGAGGTCCATGACCTTGGCCCAGGCCGCCACGAAGTCCTGCACCAGCTGCGACGCGCCGTCGTCGCAGCCGTACACCTCGGCGATGGCCCGGAGCTGGGAGTGGGCGCCGAACACGAGGTCCGCGGCGGTGGCGGTCCACCGCAGGTCGCCGCTGGTTCTGTCACGCCCCTCGTAGACGTTCTCCTCGGACGTGGCGGGCTTCCACTCGATGGCGGGATCGAGGAGGTGGACGAAGACGTCGTTGGTGAGCACCCCGGGACGGTCGGTGAGGACACCGTGGCGGGTGTGACCCACGTTGGTGTCCAGTGCCCGCATGCCAGCCACCAGGACGGTCATCTCCGGGGCCGTGAGCGTGAGCAGGTTGGCGCGGTCGAGCAGCCGCTGCTCCGGCGGCAGCTTGTCGCCGGGGTTCAGGTAGCTGCGGAACCCGTCGGCGATCGGCTCGAGGGGCTCGAACGAATCGACGTCGGTCTGCTCCTGGGTGGCGTCGGTGCGGCCGGGCGAGAACGGGACCGTGACGTCGTGCCCGGCGTCCTGGGCCGCCTTCTCCACCGCTGCGCACCCACCGAGGACGATGAGGTCGGCCAGCGAGACTCGCTTGCCGCCTGACTGGGAGGTGTTGAAGTCCTGCTGGACCTGCTCGAGGACGGGCAGCACCTTGGCCAGCTCCGCCGGCTCGTTGACGGCCCAGTCCTTCTGCGGCGCCAGACGGATGCGGGCGCCGTTGGCCCCCCCTCGCTTGTCGGTGCCGCGGAAGCTGGCGGCCGACGCCCATGCAGTCGAGACCAGCTGGGCGACGGAGAGGCCGGAGTCGAGCAGGCTGGCCTTGAGGGATGCGATGTCGGCCTCGTCGATGAGCTCGTGGTCGACGGCCGGCACCGGGTCCTGCCACAGCTGGGGCTCAGGGACCTCCGGTCCCACCAGGCGGCTGACCGGGCCCATGTCGCGGTGCGTCAGCTTGTACCAGGCCCGAGCGAACGCCTCCGACAGCTGGTCGGGGTTCTCGTAGAACCGGCGGGCGATCCTCTCGTAGGCGGGGTCCATGCGCATCGCCATGTCGGCGGTGGTCATGAACGGGGCGTGCCGCTTCGCCGGGTCGTGGGCGTCGGGCACCGTGCCCTCGGCCTCGGGGTTGCTGGGCTTCCACTGCTTGGCCCCGGCCGGGCTGGTGGTGAGCTCCCAGTCGTAGCCGAACAGGTTCTCGAGGTAGCCGTTGTCCCACTGGATCGGGTTCTTGGTCCAGGCGCCCTCGAGGCCACTGGTGATGGTGTCGCCGCCCTTGCCGGTGCCGTGGGAGCTGATCCACCCGAGACCCATGTGGTGCACGGGGCACCCCTCGGGCTCCGGGCCCACCAGGTCGGGGTCGCCCGCGCCGTGGCACTTGCCGAAGGTGTGGCCGCCGACGACCAAGGCCACCGTCTCCTCGTCGTCCATGGCCATCCGGGCGAAGGTCTCCCGGATGTCGCGTGCGGAGGCGACGGGATCGGGGTTGCCGTTGGGACCCTCTGGGTTGACGTAGATGAGGCCCATCTGCACGGCACCGAGGGGACCCGAGAGGTCCCGGTCCCCGCTGTAGCGCTCGTCGCCGAGCCAGGCGTCCTCCGGTCCCCAGAAGATCTCCTCGGGCTCGAAGACGTCCGGGCGACCGCCACCGAAGCCGAAGGTGGGAAGGCCCATGTCCTCGATGGCGACGTTGCCAGCCAGGATGATGAGGTCGGCCCAGGAGAGCTGGCGGCCGTACTTCTGCTTGACCGGCCAGAGGAGCCGTCGGGCCTTGTCGAGGTTGCCGTTGTCGGGCCAGCTGTTGAGCGGGGCGAAGCGCTGGGCCCCGCTGCCGCCGCCACCGCGACCGTCGGCCACGCGGTAGGTCCCGGCGCTGTGCCACGCCATCCGGATGAACAGCGGTCCGTAGTGCCCATAGTCGGCCGGCCACCAGTCCTGCGAGGTGTGCATCACCTCGACGATGTCGCGCTTCACCGCCGCCAGGTCGAGGGCGGCGAACGCCTCGGCGTAGTCGAAGTCCTCGCCCATCGGGTCGGCCGACGGCGAGTGCTGGTGGAGCACCCGCAGGTCGAGCTGGTTGGGCCACCAGTCTTGGTTGGTCTGGGGCCGACCCACCTTTGGGGTAGGGGCGTCGATGGCTGGGTTCTCGCTCTCGCTACCGTCGGGCATGGCGGAGGTCCTCTCTCGTTGCTGGGTGGTGGGGGATCACGCGTGGGCCTCTGCCGTGCAGTCGGGGCAACGACCCCAGTAGACGACCTCGGCTTCGTCGATCTCGTAGCCCGCGTCGTCGCTGGCCGTCAGGCAGGGTGTGCTGCCCACAGCGCAGTCCACGTCCACCATCTGGCCGCAGGCCCGGCAGATCAGGTGGTGGTGGTTGTCGCCGACGCGGGTCTCGTAGCGGGCAGAGGACCCGGCGGGCTGGATGCGCCGAAAGAGCCCCCTGTCGGTGAGGGTCGCCAGCGCGTCGTAGACGGCCTGGCGGGAGACGGATCCGAGCCCGGACCGCACCAGCCGCGCAGATGTCGTCGGCGGTGCTGTGGGACCGCTCGCTGACCGCCTCCATGACGGCCACGCGCTGCGCGGTGACGTGCAGGCCGTGGCGACGCAGGACCGTCTCTGGCAACTCCGTGGGCACGCCGACCACCCTAGGCATAGATCTGGACTGTGTCCAGATCTATGTGCTCCTACCGGGCGGCCGCCAACGCCCGGGGCAGGTGCACGAAGGCGGCGTGCAAGAGGTACAGGGCCAGGCCGCTCAGGACCGCCACCACCGCCGCCGCCGCCGGATCGTCGGCCAGGGCGTCCGCCGGGGCCCCCGGCGATCGCACCGCGATCAGGCCGGCCACCAGCGCCAGCACGACGTTGAGCACCACATGGCTGGGATGCGGCGGTGTCTCCTCCCGGCCGAAGCAGCCGCAGGACCCGATCATGGTGCCCTGGCGCAGGGCGGCCAGCACGAAGGCGCCGAAGGCGACGTAGCTGGCGGCCACCGCCCACCACAGGAGGGCTCCGCCGACCGCGATGGCCGAAGTGCCCAGGACCAGCTCGACACCCGACCCCACGCGGACCAGCGCCGACGACGACGGCAGCCCCAGGGCTCTGAGGGCGCCAACGGTCATGGTGGGGTCGAGCAACTTCTGGCCACCCGCCAGCGCCAGCAGCGCGGCGGCCACCAGCGCAGGGGCCGTGAGAGCCGGCACCGCTACTCGGCCGCTTCGGCCAACACCTCGGCGAGCGAGGGGTGCACGAGCAGGCTGTCGACGATGTCGGAGACCCGTAGGCCGTTGGTGACGGCCACGGCGATCACCGAGATCAGCTCGCCGGCGTGACGGCCCACGATCGACCCGCCGAGCACCACGCCGGTGGCGGGGTCGCTCACGATCTTCACGAACCCGCGTGAGTGGCTCTCGATGAGCGCCTTGGGCGAGGCAGAGAAGGGCACCTTGGTGACCCGCACCTTGCGACCCTCCGCGAAGGCGTCGGCCTCCGCCAGCCCTACGTCGGCGATCTCGGGCACGGTGAAGATGGCCGAGGCGGCCTTCTCGTAGTCGAGCTCCCGACTCCCCCGGCCCTGCACGCCCATCACGTGCTCGGCGATCCGGCGACCCTGCATGGCGGCCACCGACGACAACGGGAGCTTCCCGGACAGGTCGCCGGCTGCGTAGATGTTCGGGACGTTGGTGCAGCAGGCCCCGTCGACGGGGACGTAGCCGCCGTCGGAGGCCACGCCGGCGGCCTCCAGGCCAAGGCCCTCGCTGTTCGGGATCGACCCGATGGCCAGGAGGGCGTGGCTGCCATGGGCCACCCGCCCGTCGTCGCATCGCACCGACACGGAGCCGTCGTCGGCCCGGTCGATGCCCACCGCCCGGGCGCCCTTGAAGAGCTGGACCCCCCGCCGCAGCAGCTCGTCCTCGAGGGCGGCCGCCACCTCGGAGTCCTTCTGGGGCAGGACCTGCTGGCGAGAGACGATGAGGGTGACCTGGCTGCCGAGAGACGAGAACATGTGGACGAACTCCACCCCGGTGACCCCGGAGCCGATCACCACGAGGTGCTCCGGCCAAGCCTTGGGCGGATAGGCGTCGCGTGTGGACAGCACCCGATCGCCGTCCACGGCCGCCCACTCCGGGAGACGGGGCCGGCTCCCCGTGGCCAAGAGGATGGCGTCGGCCTCCAGGTCGACGGGTCCATCGGGGGTGTCGGCCACGACCCCGTGCGGACCGGTGAGGCGACCGGTGCCATGGAGGATCCGGACCCCCTGGCTGTCGAGCAGGCGGCGGGTTCCCTCCTCGAGCTTCGTCTCGATGGCCTGGATGCGAGCAGCCAGCGCGGCGTGATCGACCGCGGCCGTGGCGTCGCTCAGGCCCATCTCAGGCGTCCGTCTTACTGCGGCCAGCGCTCCGCCGGTGGCGATCATGGCCTTGGAGGGGATGCAGTCCCAGAGGTGGGCGGCTCCGCCGACGATGTCCTGCTCGATGACGGTGACCTCAGCGCCGAGGCGGGCGGCGTGGGTGGCTGCGGTGTTCCCTGCCGGGCCACCGCCGACGATCACGAAGCGCAGCGCCATCCCCGGAGGCTACCGAGCGCCGCCCGGCGCGAGCGCAGAGGCCCTCGAGCCATGTCCTAAGGTTGGGCCGGTCGTGTCCAGAAGTGTCTTGTCCCGGGCGACGGATGCCGTCGCCAACCGTCTCGATCGTCGCAGCTTCCTCACCCGGTCGGCCCTCGTCGGCACCGCGCTGGTGACAGCCCCCGGCGACCTGCTGCTGCGCCCCAAGAGCGCGTACGCGGCGGTGTGCCAGTGCCAGGGGCAGGGGTGCACGTGCGGTTCGCTCTGCTGCGACGGCTACACCGAGTTCTGCTGTGCGCTCTATGGCAGGAACGCCTGCCCGACTGGCTCCATCACCGGGGGCTGGTGGAAGGCCGACGGCTCGAGCTTCTGCGGGGGTGCCGCCCGGTACTACATGGACTGCCACCGGCGTTGCGGGAGCTGCGGGTGTGGAGGCTCTGGGATCTGCAGCGGCGCCTGCAGCGGTACCGCTTGCGGCTGCGGGCGGGGCCGATGCGACCACCGGAAGGCGGGGTGCACCTCGTTCCGGTACGGCAACTGCAACAACCACATCGCCTGCATCGGCCCCATCCAGTGCCGGGTCGTCACCTGCACGGCCCCCTGGAAGCTTGAGCCCAGCTGCTCGGCCAGCGCAGTTCGCACCGACAACAACACCCGGTCCCACAACCGTCCCTGTCTGCAGGAGGCGCCGCCGATCCACCCGGTGGCCGGCGACTGGGACGGGGTCGGGAAGTCGGGGATCGGCTTCTACGACAACCGCTCCGGCGTGTGGTCGGTCCGCCAGTCGGCCAACCTCGGCCCGGTTCCGCCGTTCCGCTACGGCCAGCAGACGGGCGACCACCCAGTGGTGGGCGACTGGGACGGCGACGGCGCCCACGGCGTGGGCATCTTCCGCGCCGGTCGCTGGCACCTCAGCAACTCGCTCACGGCAGCCTCGACCTTCACCGTCACCCCGCCCTACGGGATGCAGTCGGACGACATCCCCGTGGCCGGGGACTGGAACGGAGATGGCACCGACAGCCTCGGCATCTTCCGCCGAGGTGGGGAGTGGCACCTCAGCGACCGCATCGACTGGCCCACCACCGTCCACCGGTTCCGCTACGGCCTGCGGAGCGGCGACGTCCCCGTGGTGGGCGACTGGAACGGCGACGGGGTCGACGGGGTGGGGATCTTCCGCGACGGCGTGTGGTACCTGAACGACGCCCTGCGAGCCGGTGCCACCGCTCGCACCATCAGCTTCGGGCGGCCGGGGGACATCCCCGTGGTGGGCGACTGGCACGACCTCGGTTCGGTGTCGTTGGGGGTCTACCGGCCCGCCAACGGGACCTGGTACCTCCGGCGCCACCTCGACAACGGCTCCTACATCACCGTGCGCTGGGGCGAGCAGTGGCAGGTGGGCTGACGCAGTGACCTCTGCTGTCGTGGTGGCCCTGGGGGCGGTGGTGGCGCTCCTGGCCGTCCTGGTCGTCGGGCTCTTGCGCTCGCACGCCGAGATCCTCCGCGCCCTGCACGATCTCGGGGTGAACCTCGAGGAGGGCGCTCCAAGCCCTCGAGCATCGACCAGCACCTCCCGGCACGCCCCCCTGCGCACCGCGCCCGGTGTCCCCGCGCCTCGCTCCGACGGGACGCCCATGGGTCCCGCCGCCGACATCACCGGCACGATGCCGGGAGGCGGAGCCGCGCACGTGGCGGTGGTCGGGGTCGGCCACCCGACCCTGTTGGCCTTCCTCTCCACCGGCTGCGGCACCTGCGGCCACTTCTGGGACGCGCTGCGCGATGACGGCGCGGTCGAGCGGCTGCCCGACCCCGCCACCCGGCTCGTCATCGTCACCAACGGCCCCGACGCCGAGTCACCCCCGGCCGTCGCCGACGTGGCCCCGCCCGGGCTGCTCACGGTCATGTCGAGCGAGGCGTGGGACGACTACGGCGTCCCCGTCTCCCCCTACTTCGTCCTGGTCGACGGCGTTCTGGGTCGGGTGATCGGCGAGGGATCCGGCACCTCGTGGCACCAGGTGGCCGACCTCCTGGGCAAGGCGATGGCCGACGGCGCAGCGTCCGCTCCCCCACCCGCCCGGACGCCCTCACGCGCCGGGTTGGGGGGCCAGGATCGAGCCGACCTCGTCGACCGGCAGCTACGCGACGCCGGCGTCGAACCGGGGGACCCCAGCCTCTACCCCCCGTCACATCCCTCCCGCGCAGGTGACGGACCGTGAGCGCCTTCGTGGCGGCTGGCATCTCCGTGGACCTGCCAGCGGGCTGGGACGCGCAGATCCGGTCGGCCGGGCAGAGCGGCCCCCAGCCCAGCCGGATCGTGGAGGCCAGCGACGGCATCCCGTCCGAGGGCATGGTCCTGCACGCCGCCAGCTTCGCCCTCCCCGCCGAGCGTGGTGACTACGGCTCCGGCGCCGTGGAGGTCATGGGCGGGTCCGACGTGCTGGTGTGCCTGCTCGAGCACGAGCGGGCGGCGGCCGACACGGCGCTCTTCGCCACCCAGGGCGTGCCCCGGCTCCGGCCGGGGCTGTTCTCCCCGCAGACGATGCAGCGATCCGTGGCAGGGATGGCCGGAGCGCAGCAGTTCTTCCAGGTGGGCGGGCGGCCCTTCTGCCTCTACGTGGTGGTGGGCAGCTGGCACACCCGCGGGCCGCTGGTGGCTGCCGCCGACCGCGTCACCGCCTCGCTGCGCATCACCGCCTGACCGTGGCCGAGCCGCCTGCAGATCAGCCCGTGAGCCGGGGATAGGGTCGCCGACGCCATGCGAGCCGTCGACCGAACCCTGGCCCGGCTCCGCGCCGGCCTCAGCCGCCCAGGCCCGGCCGGCGCAGCGGTCAGCGCCCTGGAGGCGGCAGGAGCCCACACCCTCGCCGACCGGATCGACCGCCTGCGCTCCGACAGCGACCTCGTCGCGGTGACGGTTCCCGCCGGGTCGGGCGCCCTGCGGTCGCACCGGTTCAGGATGCACGCCCTCGGCGGTCGAGACCAGGTCGTCCGTGCGCTGCGTGGCGGTGGCTGGTACGCCTTCGAGGCTCCGCTGCCCAGCGTGGTGGCGCAGCTGGTGCGCCGGTGGCCTGAGACGGTGCTCGACGTGGGGGCCAACACGGGCGTGTACTCGCTCATCGCGGTGACCGCCCACCCGCGCGCCCGGGCCATCGCCTTCGAGCCGGTTCCTGAGATCGCCGCCCTCCTGCGGCGCAACGTCGAGGCCAACCGCCAGGGTGGTCGCATCCTCGTGCGATCGATGGCGGTGGGCGACCAGTCCGGCACCGTCGACCTCCACCTGCCCCCGGCCCAGGAAGACGGGACGGTGGAGACCAGCGCCTCCCTCGAGCCGGGGTTCAAGGAGGCCACGGCGCGCACCATCACGGTCCCGGCCGCCACGCTCGACGACGCCTGGGAAGCGGAGGGGCGGCCCGAGGTCCCGCTGGTGAAGATCGACGTCGAGGGGGCCGAGCCTCGCGTGCTGGCCGGCGCCGGCGCCCTCGTGGAGGCCTGCCGACCGGTCCTGACGGTGGAGGTGCTGGCCGGCGCCGACGCCGCTGCCCTGGAGGCGTTCCGGGCCACCCACCGGTACGTCGACGTCACCTTGAACCCCGGGGAGGCGGTGGTGAACCGCCCGACGGTCCGGCCCGACGAGCTGGCTCCCAACCACCTGCTCGTCCCGTGGGAGCGTCTCGGCGACGTGGTGGAGGAGCTCCATCGCCTGCCAGGCCTGCTCGTGACGCTCCTCGACTGACGGGCGGGCGGCGCGAGCGTTTCGCTCCCCGGCCAGCCCGTCCCTACCATCGGCTGCGATGAGCGACGCCCCGACCCCCCGAGCCGACCGCGACGCCTGGCGGGCCCTGGCCAGCAAGGACCTCAAGGGCGCCGATCCCGACACGCTGGTGTGGGAGACCCCTGAGGGCATCGCTGTGCAGCCGCTCTACACGGCCGCCGACGTGGACGGCATCGCCCACGCCGACAGCATCCCGGGGGTCCCTCCCTACGTGCGGGGCGTCCGGGCCACGATGTACACGGGTCGTCCCTGGACCATCCGCCAGTACGCCGGGTTCTCCACTGCCGAGGAGAGCAACGCCTTCTACCGGCGCAACCTGGCCGCCGGGCAGCAGGGGGTGTCGGTGGCCTTCGACCTGGCCACCCATCGCGGGTACGACTCCGATCACCCGAGGGTGGTCGGCGACGTCGGCAAGGCCGGCGTGGCCATCGACTCCGTCGAGGACATGAAGATCCTCTTCGACGGGATCCCCCTCGAGAAGATGTCGGTGTCGATGACCATGAACGGCGCAGTGCTCCCCGTGCTGGCCTGCTTCGTGGTGGCCGGGGAGGAGCAAGGCGTCACCCAGGACCAGCTCAGCGGGACCATCCAGAACGACATCCTCAAGGAGTTCATGGTCCGCAACACCTACATCTACCCGCCCGAGCCGAGCATGCGGATCGTGGCCGACATCATCAGCCACACCGCCGAGCACATGCCCCGGTTCAACTCGATCTCCATCTCCGGCTACCACATGCAGGAGGCGGGAGCCACGGCCGACCTGGAGCTGGCCTTCACGATCGCCGACGGGTGGGAGTACGCCCGGTTCGCCACCGAGCGCGGGCTCGACATCGACCAGTTCGCCCCCCGCCTGTCCTTCTTCTTCGCCATCGGCATGGGGTTCTTCATGGAGGTGGCCAAGCTGCGCGCCGCCCGCCTCCTCTGGGACCGGGTGATCGGGACCTTCGAGCCGCAGAACCCGCAGTCAAGGATGCTGCGGACCCACTGCCAGACGAGCGGGGTCTCCCTCACAGAGCAGGATCCGTACAACAACGTCGTGCGCACCACCATCGAGGCCATGGCAGCGGTGCTCGGGGGCACGCAGAGCCTCCACACCAACTCCTTCGACGAAGCCCTCGGGCTGCCCACCGACTTCTCGGCCCGCATCGCCCGCAACACGCAGCTGGTCATCCAGGAGGAGACGGGGATCCCCAAGGTGGTGGACCCGCTCGGGGGCAGCTACTACGTGGAGGCCCTCACGCAGGCGCTGGCCGATCGGGCGTGGGGCATCGTCGAGGAGGTCGAAGCGCTCGGCGGCATGACCAAGGCGGTGGCCTCGGGGATGCCAAAGCTGAGGATCGAGGAGGCCGCCGCCCGCCGGCAGGCTCGCATCGACCGGGGCGAGGAGGTGATCGTCGGCGTCAACAAGTACCTGCCCGACGAGCCCGGCCACGTCGACGTGCTGGACATCGACAACACCAAGGTCCGGGAGCAGCAGGTGGCGCGGCTGGAGGCGATGCGGACCTCCCGAGACGACGCGGCCTGCTCGGCCGCCCTCGACCGGTTGCGGGAGGGCGCAGCCAGCGACGGGAACCTCCTGGCCCTCTGCATCGAGGCGGCCAGGGCACGGGCCACCGTCGGCGAGATGAGCGACGCCATGGAAGACGTGTTCGGTCGCCACAAGGCCGAGATCCGTAGCATCACGGGCGTGTACGGCTCGGCCTACGAAGGCGACGAGGACTTCCAGGCGATCGTGGCCGAGGTGGCCGCCTTCGGCGAGGCCGAGGGTCGCCGTCCCCGCCTCCTCATGGCCAAGATGGGTCAGGACGGCCACGACCGCGGCGCGAAGGTGGTGGGGACGGCCTTCGCCGACCTGGGCTTCGACGTGGACTTCGGGCCACTCTTCGAGACACCGGCAGAGGTGGCCAGAGCCGCCATCGAGAACGACGTCCACGTGGTGGGGGTGTCCAGCCAGGCGGCCGGGCACAAGACGCTCGTGCCGCAGCTCATCGCGGAGCTGGAGGCGGCCGGGGGCGGCGACATCCTGGTGGTGTGCGGCGGGGTCATCCCACCCCAGGACCACGACGCCCTCCGGCAGGCCGGTGTGGTGGCCATCTTCGGGCCCGGCACCAACATCCCCGACGCGGCATCTACCGTCCTCGGGCTCCTGCGGCAGCGCCACGCCGGCTGACGCCGATCGTGACCGACGACGTGCTCCCCCTCGCCGCCGCGGTGCGGTCGGGCGACCGCCGGGCTCTGGCCCGAGCCATCACGACGGTGGAGTCCACCCGCCCCGATCACCGGGCGGAGGCGGCCGCCCTCCTCGACGAGGTGATGCCCGCCAGCGGGGCGGCCCGTCGCTTCGGCGTGTCCGGGGTTCCGGGCTCGGGCAAGTCCACCCTCATCGAGGCGCTGGGGCTCCACGCCGTCGAGCAAGGCCACCGGGTGGCCGTGCTGGCCGTCGACCCGTCCAGCGCGGTGTCGGGCGGGTCGATCCTCGGCGACAAGACCCGCATGTCGGACCTGGGCCGCCACCCCGACGCCTTCATCCGCCCCACGCCGTCCTCCGGCACCCTGGGCGGGGTGGCCCGCCGGACCCGGGAGGCGATGATCCTCTGCGAGGCAGCCGGCTTCGACGTGGTCATCGTGGAGACCGTCGGGGTCGGGCAGTCGGAGGTGGCGGTGTCCGATCTCGTCGATCTGTTCCTGCTGGTGGCCTCACCGGCTGGTGGCGACGAGCTACAGGGGATCAAGCGCGGGATCATGGAGCTGGCCGACCTCATCGTCGTGAACAAGGCCGACGGCGACCTGGCCGACGCGGCCGGGCGGGCGGCGGCCGACCTGCAGCACGCCGTGCACCTCCTCCGCCCCAAGCGACCGGGTTGGGAGGTGCCGGTGCTGACGTGCTCGGCGCTCACGGGGGCGGGGGTCGATGAGCTGTGGGGGGCACTCGTCGCCGCCCACACCCGCTTGGCCGAGGATGGCCTCGACCAGCTCCGGGCCGCCCAGAACGTGGCCTGGATGTGGAGCGAGGTCACCGAGACCCTCACCGAGGAGCTGCGCTCCCATCCGACCGTCCGCGACCTGGTGCCAGCTCTGGAGCAGGCCGTGGCTCGGGGAGAGAGCGGCGCGACGGCCGCCGCCCAGCGGCTCCTGGGCGCCTTCCTCGACGCCTCCGGCTAGGGCTCGCCGGGCGTCGGCGTCCCCGGCCCTGGGCTGTAGTGCGACGGCCCCACACCCAGCTCCAGCTCGATGCGCCGCACCCGCTCGAGGGTTCGCTGGGAGACGATCCGGTGGGCGGCGATCAGGTCGGCGATCACCCCGAGGGCGAAGGCCTGCACCGATGCCACCAGCAGCACGCCCCCCACCACGATCGACTGGAGGTGCCCTGAGCGATCCCCGTTGACGACCCAGTCCCACAGGAAGGGCGACCAGGCGGCGGCGCTCAGGAGCAGGAGGACGCCAGCCAGCCACGCCGAACACCTGGAGGGGCTCGTACCCCGTGTAGATCCGGAAGATGGCGACGAAGTTGCGACGGACGTAGCCCCACATGGAGCCGAACAGGCGGGACTCCCGGAGCTTCTCGTTGGTCCCCACCACCACGTGGTCCACCGCCACCAAGCTCTTGCCCGCCTGGATCAGCGACTCGAGGGTGTAGGTGAACCGGGACACCACGGTGAGGCCGAGCGCCGCCTCCCGGTTGTAGGCACGGAACCCCGACGTGGCGTCGGGGACCGTGGTGCCCGACGCCTGCCGGACCACCCAGCTGCCGAGCTTCTGCAGGCGCTTCTTCACGAAGGAGAAGTGCTCGATGGCCATCACGTTGCGATCGCCGATCACCATGTCGGCCTCGCCGGCGACGATGGGGGCCACCAGCTTCGGGATGTCGTCGGCCGAGTACTGGTTGTCGGCGTCGGTGTTCACGATCACGTCGGCCCCGAGCTTGAGGCAGGCGTCCAAGCCAGCCTGGAAGGCGTAGGCCAGGCCCTTGTTGTTGGTGAGCTTCACCACGTGATCGACGCCCAGGCTCCGGGCCACCTCGATGGTTCGGTCGGTGGACCCGTCGTCGATGATCAGCCACTCCACCTGATCGAAGCCCGGAACCTCCCGCGGCAGGGCCCCCACCGAGATCGGCAGCTGCTCTTCCTCATCGAGGCACGGGATCTGGATGATGAGCTTCATCGACGATGGGGACCGTAGCGGCCGCTTCAGAGTCCGGCGGTGAGCAGGGGCACCAGCATCAGGAACCCCAGGGTCCCCAGCACCGCCATCGAGCGCCGCGTGGTGTAGGTGGCAGCGGCAGCCGCAGCGATCAGCGGCAGCAGGGGAAGCCCGTAGCGGGCGGCGGGACCGCCCCGCACGGAGTAGTCGATGTAGAAGAGCACCGTGAACGCCGGGCCACCGGCCAGCATCGCCGCCATCCCCACGGCACCGGCCCGCTGCACGGCCGATCCACCCTTCGGGAGCCACAGGGAGACGGAGGCCCCGGCCATCATGGCGATGGCCACGATGAAGGCGGGGTTGGCCACTGCGGGCGGCGACACGGGCGCACCGGCCGAGGCGTAGGACCCCGGGAACGTGAGGATGGCGCCGGCCACGTCGTCGATGGGGAACTGGTCGGTCTGCTTGAAGCCGAGCAGCAGATCGAGCACGACGTCGTAGTCGATCGTCCCGCGGGCCTCCCGGAGCAGGCTCCAGGTGACGTAGGCCCCCAATCCCGCCAGGACCGGAAGGGCGAGCAGGCCAACCAAGCGCACGGTGAGCCGGCGGTCCACGGCCGCGTCGACCACGACCGCCGCGACGCCGACGGCGATGGCGACGACCCCGATGGGCTTCACCATCACCAGCGCCACCGCCACCCCGCTCCACACCAGGACCCTGCGGGGGGTGACCCCCGTTCGGAGCACCGCGAAGAGCAGCAGCGACAGGCTGCCGGTGAGGATGGCCGCGGCATCGTTGTTGATCGTGGCGCTCTGGTAGAGGACCCCGGGCGAGATGGCGAGCAGGAGGGTGAGCAGGGCCGTCGGCCACCATCGGCACCCCAGCCGCCGGCAGGCGGCCCAGAACACCAGCAGGCCGGCGCTGAGCCACACGGCGCCGGTGGCGCGCGCGGTGGCGATGAAGTCGTCGTTCGGACCCAGCCGGATGACCTGCCGAAGCCCGGCTGTGATCACGTAGTAGAGCGGAGGCTGCTGGGCCTCGTACTGGTAGCCCTCCGCGGCCAGGATCTCCGGCTCATAGCTCGGCAGCCCGCACGGGGCGTTGCGACGGCCGCCGATCGTCCGGCACTGGGTGTCCCGGACGGATGCCTCCAGCATCTTGTCGCCCATCCGGGGCAGCTCCCCCTGTTCCACGCGGCGCAGGTAGTCGGCGTGGGCCGTCTCGTCGAGGACGGACAGCTCCGGGTGGCCGATCATGACCAGCAGCACCATCACCACCGGCACCACCACGGCGGTCACCACCACCACGGAGGCTCGGAACCACCGGCTGGCGGGGCCGTCGTCGGCCAACGTCGGCTCCGCGGTGCCCGGCATCAAGGAGGAGACCCTACCGACCCGCACCCACAGGGTCCCAACACAGGGACCTGTAGGGTCAGGGCCGTGCCGGCCCCCCCCACCGCCGACGTCCCCATCGGGAACACCTACGACAAGTACGCCACCAAGAACCCGATCGAGCGTCGGCTCATGGGTGGGTTCTTCGCCGCCCTCGACGCCGCCCTGCCCACCTCACCGCCCACATCGATCCTGGAGGTGGGCGTCGGCGAGGCCGAGGTGGCCGGTCGGGTGCGAGCCCGCTACCCCGACGCCCGGTTCGTGGGCATCGACCTGCCCGACCCCGACCTCGCCGAGCACTGGCACCGCCAGGGGCTCCCGGGCACCTTCGCCGACATCGCCCGGCTGCCCTTCCCGGACGCCTCGTTCGACCTCGTGCTGGGGATCGAGGTCCTCGAGCACGTCCCGGATCCCCCCGCCGCCATCGCCGAGCTGAGCCGGCTGGCCGCAGGGCACCTGGTCCTCTCGGTCCCCCGCGAGCCCATCTGGCGCATCGCCAACCTGGCCCGCGGCAAGTACATCGGGTCCTTGGGCAACACCCCCGGTCACGTCAACCATTGGAGCAAGCGAGGGTTCGCCCAGCTCGTGGCCAGCCGGTTCGAGGTCCGCTCGGTGGCCAGCCCCTTCCCGTGGACGATGGTGTCCGCCGCCGCCCGCTGACGGACGGTCCCGGGCTGGCTAGGTGCGGTTGCGACGGATGCGCGTGAGCGCCCGATCGGCCACCAGACGAGGACCCCCCGCCCGCAGATAGGCCCAGGCCACCTCCAGGTCCCGGCGGCGGCCCCGCCGCACCGGCTCGGCCCCATGGTGGGGATCGAGGTCAGCACACGCCGCGTCGGCGGCCCGACGCGGCTGACGGCAGAACTCCACCAGCGGCTCCAGGCAGCGCGACCAGGTGAGCTCCGGGGTGAGCCGGGTGATGTTGTCGCGGCAGGCAGCCGCGAACGTCTCGTCGGTGAGGAGTCGGACCAGCCCCTCCTCCACCGCCTCCACGTCGCCGGGCGGCACCACCACCCCCAGCTCCTCGCGTCGGATGACCTCGGCGAAGGAGTCGCCGTCGGTGGCCAGGATGGGCAGCCCGGCCCACAGGTAGTCGAGGATCCGGGTCCGGAAGGAGAACTCCGTCTCGATGTGCTCGAGATGGGTGCTGACCGCCACGTCGGCGTCGAGCAAGTAGTTCTGACGGTCCTCGAAGGCCACCCAGTCCTGGTTGAAGAACACGTGGGTGTCCACCAGCCCCAGCTCGCCGGCCAGGCGCTGGGTCGCCACGGCCATCCGCATCTCGGGGATCTCCGGGTTCGGGTGCCGGAGACCGAGGAAGAAGAGCCGGATCGACGGCACGCGGTGGCGGGCTCGGTCGACGGCCCGAACCAGCGTCAGCGGGTCGAACCAGTTGTAGACGCCACCCCCCCAGATCACCACCTTGTCGTCGGCGCCGACGCCCGGCACGGCACCGCGGATGGCCGACCGGGAGGCGACGGGCGGCTCGTCGCCAACACCGAAGGGGACCACCGCCAGCAGGTGCTGCAGTGACTCGTCACCGTCGTAGGTGACGGGGTTGACGCGACCGAGCGCGGCCAGCTGCCCAAGCCACAGGTCGCGCTGCTTCCCGCTGGCGCACAGCAGGAAGTCGGCGCGCCCCAGCTGCTCGTTGAGCACGGCGCCGGCGTTGCGCACCGCGTCGAACCGCCCCCGCTCCCCTAGGGCGTCGTGGCCCTGCTCGAGCGCCTCCAGGTGCATCGGGTCGTAGACGTCGGCGACGATCACCTTGTCGGACTCGACGAGGTAGTCGCGGCCGGCCATCACCCACCCCTGGAAGAGGAAGACGTCGCACCACGCCTCGAGCTCACGCAACCCGCGCTCGGCCACCGCCCGCACCTCGACGCCTTCGACGTCCAGCTCGCAGCGGCCTGTCGTGGCCAGCACGACGTCGTGCTCAGCACCGAGCCGACGAGCGATCTGGGCGGCTCGGATGCCGGGACCAGCCATCCGCTCGGCCAGCGTGTCGGAGGTGACGACCGCGATGCGGCGGCGCAGGCCGGCCCGCTCGGGCGCACCGAGCGCCGAGAGCACGTCGGCCACCGGCGCGCGCACTCGGCTCCCGACCGACCCAGTCGGCCACCGCCTGGTGGGCGAGGGGCAGGAGCTCGCCGTCGCCTCGCCGCCGTCGCAGCTGCAGCAGTCGCCGCCGGCCGGCGGCCGCCGCTCTTCCGGCCTGGCCCTCCGGGGAACCCCAGGCCGCGGCGTCAAGGCTGGTGGCATCGAGGACCGAGGCCAGCACGGTGGCCGCACCGCTCCGTAGGTCCCTGTCGCTCCCGACGCAGGCCGCGTGTCCCGACGGGCCCGCTCCCAGCGAGCGAACCCGGTAGCCGGCCAGCCACATCCGCCAGCCCAGGTCGAGATCCTCGACGCCACGTGGCAGCCGGCTGTCGAACCCGCCCAGAGCGTGAAAGGCGCCGTGTCGAGCCACGCAGGCGCCCACCGGCACGAAGAGCTCCAAGGCGCCTGGCTCCCCGCTGCCGGGCGACCATCCCACCAGCCCCAGCGACGGGTCTGTGCGCAGGAGCTGAACAGCATCAGCGAGGAAGGCGGGGGGCAGCTCGGCACCGCCGGTAACGAAGGCCAGGTAGTCGACCTTGTCGACGGTGGCGGCGCGGTTGCGGGCCTCGATGGTCCCGGCCACCGGACCCACCACCTCGACGTCGGCCTCGTCGACCTGCATGGCCCGCACGGCGCTGATCGTGTCGGCGGTCGCCCCGGCCCCCTCCACCACCACAGCCAGGATCCGCCCCCTGACGGGCACCACCAGGGTCATCGGGCGATGGGCTGGTCGGCGGGCCGGCTCAGCTCCCACCGGCCGTCGAAGGTCACCAGACCGCCCCAGCTCTCCCGCGGCGACCCGGCCTCGACGTCGAAGCGAAGGGCTCGATGCCGGTGGTCGTAGACGTGCAAGGCGGCGTCGTCGGTGATGGCCCCGGAGAGGTCGTAGGTCCCAGGCAGCAGCGGGAGGCGGTCGACCACCAGGTCCACGTGGCCCGACCCCACCAGCTCCTCCGGAACCAGCCCGGCATCCCGGGTGTTGGGGTTGGTCACGCTCGTCCCGTCGAGCGAGTGGACGGCCAGCGTGAACACCGGCCGCCGGACGGGCGACTCCGCCGACCAGTGGAACCGGAAGGTGACGCGCTGACCGGTGCGCACGCGGGTGGTGGCCGAGCCGTCGGCCCCCAGCACCTCTACGTCGTCGAGGGACACCTCCCGGGTGCCCCACCGACCAGTGGTGGCGTGCAGCTCGCCGCCACCCCGCTCCTGGTGGACCTGCAGGAGGTACTGGTCGACGATCTCGGCGGCGTCGCCGGTGGCCTGGAGGACCCCGTCGTCGAGCCAGGCCACCTGGTCGCAGATGGCCTGGATGGACCCGAGCGAGTGCGACACGACCACGATGGTGCGGCCCTCGGCCCGGAGATCGGCGAAGCGCTCGTTGCACCGGCGCTGGAACTGCTCGTCGCCGACGGCCAGGACCTCGTCGACGAGGAGGATGTCGGGGTCGACGTTGATGGCCACGGAGAAGCCGAGGCGCACGTACATGCCCGAGGAGTAGTTCTTCACCGGCGTGTCGATGAACCGCTCCAGACCGGCGAAGTCGACGATGTCGTCGAAGCGGCGCGTCGAGGTCGGCCTTGGAGAGCCCGAGGATGGAGCCGTTGAGGTAGACGTTCTCGCGGCCCGACAGCTCGGGGTGGAAGCCGGCGCCCAGCTCGAGCAGCGCCGACACCTTCCCGCGGGTGCACGGTGGATCCCTCGTCGGGCTCGAGGATCCGGGCCAGGCACTTGAGCAGGGTGCTCTTGCCGGAGCCGTTGGTGCCGATGAACCCGTAGGTGACGCCCTCGGGGATCTCCAGGGAGACGTCGCGGAGGGCCCAGAACTCCTCGTAGCGGGCTCGACGGCCGCGCATCACGGCGGCCTTCAGGCTCTGGTTGCGATCGTGGTAGAGGCGGAAGCGCTTCGAGAGGTGCTCGCACCGCGATGGCGGGCTCGCTCACAGCTCCTCCGCCAGCCGGCCCTCGGAACGCGGTTGAACGACCAGCCAGCCCGACGACGAGCGACACCGCCGCGCAGGCGACGAGGTAGCCGAGGTGCCGAGCGGTGGGGCCGCGCAGGTCGTAGAGGAGGTCCCGGTAGACCTCCGCGAAGCGGGTCATGGGGTTGAGCGCGGTAGAGGTCGAGCAGCCACGGTCGGTCCGACGGCCGCGCTCCTCGGCACCAGCGCGACCGGGTAGACGATCGGGGTCGCGTAGAACCAGATCTGCAGGCCGATGCCGACCAGGTACTCGCAGGTCGCGGAAGTAGACGTTGGCCACACCGAGAAGCGCCAGCGCCAGGCCCAGCGACGAACACGGCCTGGACCGCGCGACCAGCAGCACGCACGGGGACCAGCCACGGGCAGCACCATGTTGCCGGCGACCAGCAGGGCGATGCACGAGCACGCCCAGCTCGATGAGGAAGGACGACACCGAAGCTGGCCGACGGTGGACGGCCACCAGGATCTGGCGGGGGAACCACACCTTCTTGACCAGGTTGGCGTTGGCCAGCAGCGACCCCATGCCCGGCCGTCAGCCCGTTGGCGAGGAAGGTCCAGGGCAGCAGGCCGCAGAGCAGGAAGAAGGCGAACACGTTCATCCCGCTCGGGATCGCCCGCCGGTCGGGTCGATCTTCAGCAGCACCGCCGAAGACCAGCGTGAAGATGCGCCATCTGGGCCAGCGGGTTGAGCAGCGACCAGCCCCAGCCGAGGGCGGAGCGCTTGTACTTGCCGCGCAGCTCGCGCAACGTGAGGTTGGCGAAGCAGCTCGCGGTGGCGGCGCAGCTCGAGGACGGTGGTCATGACAGGGAGACCGTGACCCGAGAGGGGGTGCCTGGCCGGACCGCTACGTTACCGCCCTGATGCGGATCACCATGGTCTCCGCCCACTACCCCCCGAACTTCGTGAGCGGCGGGCACCCTGCAGCCCCAGCGCCTGGCGCGCGGGCTGCGCGCAGCGGGGCCACGACGTGCGCGTCTTCGCCGGGTTCCTCGACTCGACGCGAGCCCCGCTGGAGACCTGGGACGAGGAGGACGAGACGGGCTTCCCGTCCACTGGGTGGTGTCCACGCCCTACATGGGCTGGTCCGACCCCCTGAACTTCGACAACTCGGACGTGGCGGAGCGCTTCGCCGCCCACCTGCGCGACCAGCCCCGCCGACGTCGTGCACCTGCACGCCCTGCAGACCCTCGGGGCGGGGTTGGTGGGGGTGGCGAAGGCGTCGGGAGCCGCGGTGGTGGTCACCATGCACGACTTCTGGTGGGTGTGCGCCCGGCAGTTCCTCGTCGACCGGAACCACCGACCGTGCTCGCTCGTGGTGTCGGCCGGCGCCTGCGCCTGCGAGGCCGGACGCCAGCACCTGGAGGAGCGGACTGCTCGGCTGGCTGAGCTCCTGGCCCCGGCAGACCTGGTCCTGGCCCCATCGCGGTCGGCCGCCGCGGTGCTGGCCGCCAACGGGGTGGCACCCGGGCGCCTCGAGGTGGACGAGAACGGGATGGAGGTCGGCGCCGTCTCCGCCCGCCGACCGCGCCCGGAGGGGGAGGACCTCGTGGTGCGCTACACCGGCGGCAGCAACGCCATGAAGGGAGCCGACGTGCTCCTCGAGGCCGCCCACCAGCTGGCGGAGCCGCCCCGGGTTGCGCATCGTCGCCCACGACCTCGACGAGGCGGTGGAGCGCGATGGCCGGACCCTCGACGGGACGGTGCTCGAGCTGGCCCCCGCCTACGCGCCGCCGCAGCTGGACGACGTGCTGTCGGGCTCGGACGTGCTGCTGGTGCCGTCGGTGATGCGGGAGTCCCACTCGCTCGTGACCCGGGAGGCGCTGCTCCGACAGGTGCCGGTGGTGACCACCGACACCCTCGGGCCCGAGGAGGTGGTGCAGGACGGCGTCAACGGCCTGATCGTCCCGGCGGGTGATCCGGGTCTCCTGCGCGCCGCTCTGGAATCGCTCACCCGACCCCGACGCCGTCCGACGTCTCCAAGCTGGGGCCGAGCAGCCGGTGTCGGTGCGCGAGCACGGCCGACCAGCTCGATGGCCTCGAGGCCCGCTACGCCGCCCTGGTGGCCGCCGCCCCGGTCGCCGTCGCCACCATCGCTGGCTCGGGTGCTGTTCGTGGTGGGCATCGACGGTGCCCCGCTGCGATACCGCGCCCAGCTGCCGGCCGAGGCGCTCGGCCTGCTGGGCGTGGGCACCGACATCCGCCACTACCGCGACCCTGACGTCCCGGGCCTGGCCGCCTCCGCCGACGCGGTGGTCGTCTACCGAGTTCCGGCCACACCGCAGGTCCTCGAGCTCATCGAGCGAACCCGGGCGACGGGCACACCGGTGGTCTTCGACGTCGACGACCTGATCTTCGATCCCGAGCATCCGGGCGGAGATCCCCGCGCTGCGGCTGCTGCCACCGGACGAGGCGGCGCTGTGGCTCGAGGGGGTCCAGCGCTACCGCACCACCATGGAGCGCTGCGACGCCTACATCGGCTCCACGGCCGGATCTGATCGACCACGCCCGCCAGGTGGTGGGCATCGAGTCGTACCTGTTCGAGAACGGCGTCGGGTCAGCGCTGGGGGCAGCCAGCGAGCTGGCCACGGCACGCCCGCGGGCCTCGGGTCCCCTGCGGGTCGGGTACTTCAGTGGCACCACCACCCACGACGACGATTGGCGTCACATCGAGACCGCCGTCGTGGAGGTCCTCGCGGGCCACCCCGACGCCGAGCTGTGGTTGGGCGGTCACCTCCAACCCACCGACGCCGTGCTGACCCGCCTCGGCGCCCGGGTGAAGCGGCTCCCGTTCACGGCCTGGGACCAGCTGCCCGAGCTGCTGCGCGATCTCGACGTCAACCTGGCCCCTCTCCAACCCGGCAGCCGGTTCAACGACGCCAAGAGCGCCATCAAGTGGCTGGAGGCGGCCCTGGTCGGCACCCCCACCATCGCCAGCCCATCGGCACCGTTCGTGGACGCCATCGAGGCAGGGCGCACGGGCTGGCTGGCCGCCGATCCGGCCGAGTGGGTGGCGGCCCTGAGCCACGCGCTGACCGACGAGCCCGATCGGCGGGCGGTGGGAGAGCGAGCCAAGCGAGCGGCCCTGCTGCGTTGGTCGCCCCCGCTCCAAGCCGACCGCTACCTGGGCATCCTCCAAGCCGTGCGCGACCACGCCGGCCCGCCCCGACAGCCCTCGCTCACCTGGTCGCCCGTGGCCAACGACGAGCCGTGGCTCCCCCAGCCAACGCCGCTGGCGCCGTACCCGCCCGATGGCCAGGCGGTGCCGGCGCCGCCCCCACCACCGCCACCGACTGTCGTCGAGCACGCCCAGGCCAAGGTCGATCTGGTGCGGGAGCGGCTACGGGACGAGGGGGTGGCGAGCACAGTGCAAGCGATCGCCCGCTGGGCCCGTCGGCGCGTCAGTCGGGATCAGCCAGGCGGTTGAGCTGGTCGGCCAGCCGGGTGGCCAGCTCGTGCTGCTCACGCAGCCGAGCCTCCAACGGACCGACCGCCTGGTCGAGGCGCCGCTGGGCCGCGAGGTCGAAGGCGCTCAGGCGGTGCTGCAGGTCGATGTAGCGCTGGTAGAGGTCGGCATAGAGATCTGCGATCGGCGTGGACGCCGGGATCTGGTCGGGCGGCGGGAGCGCGACGGCGTCAGGCCTGGGCTCCTCCCCGAGCACGGCCCGGGCGGTGGCCCGGAGGTAGGCGTCGCCCCATCGGAGGTCGGGCTCGAGGTGGGCGCCCTCGGCCCACTCGTTCCACGCGTTGACGAACACCAGCGGCTGGCCCTTCGTCCGCTTCGGTGCCCGCTCGAGCACCGCCGCCAGCCACCGCTCGTAGGCCTCAGGGGTGGAGTCGTGCACCACCAGGCTGCGCCCGTCCCCTCGGCGGGGGGTGTTGTCCCATCCGGGGGTGACGCACTCGTAGCGCGTCCAGTCCGGCTGAGGCTGCTCGAGCAGGCCCGCAGCGACCGACTCGTAGGGCAGGACGAGGTTGTCGGGATGGCCGATGCGCAGCCGACGCTCCTCGAAGCCCATCTCGATGATGCCGTGGGGGAAGAACTGCGCCGCTGCGTCGCAGCCCGTCGTCGACGGGTCCTCGAACGACCCGTGGGTGTCGAACTTGACGACGAGGGGATCGCCCACCCCCGCCGCCACGGCCGCCTGGCGGAGCTCGGCCACGAACCCCGACGCGTCGGGCAGGGCGGGGATGCGGTAGATCGAGAACAGCGGCCGGTCGTCCACGCGGAGGTAGCGATCGTCGGAGAAGGCGTCGACGAGGTAGGCGATGTGGGCGGCCCGCTCCTCGGGGTCGTAGTGCTGCTCGAGGAGGATCTCGTGCTGGCCCGCGTCCCAGGCCCTCGTCCAGTTCTCGTTGGCCCAGCACAGCGCGAACGGCAAGGCGGGGCGGCCCGATCGGCGCACCTCGTCGAAGGGCCGCTCGAGCACCCGGCGTCCCCCGAACCAGTAGTGGTAGTAGCAGAAGCGCGTCGATGCCATGGGCGGCAGCCAGAGCGGCCTGCAGCTCCCGGGTCTCTGGCACCCGCAGGTCGTAGAACCCGAGGTCGCCCGGGAGGTGGGGCTGGTGGTGGCCCTCGAAGAGGGGGTGGGCCTGCACGACGTTGGTCCACTCGGTGAACCCCCGTCCCCACCACGCGTCGTTCTCGGGCACCGGGTGGTACTGGGGCAGGTAGAACGCGACGACGAGTGGCCGCTCCGGCGGCCCAGGGGTCTCCACGGACCTCAGCGCTGACGGCCGAACACCCGGCGCAGCGGCGCCAGCATCCGGTAGCTGCGGGTGGACTGCAGGGCCTCGACGTGGCGGGCGTGGTCCTCGGCCAGCTGCTCGAACCCGCGTGCGTGGCCCACCGCCTCGTCGAGGAGGGCACGGAGCGATCCCGCCTCGTCGACGGCGGCCGCGTGTGCGGCGCGGAGCTCCTCGAGATCGCCTTCAGCCAGCACCCGGCGGGCCCGCTCTCGCTCGAGGTCGGTCTGCAGGGCGACACGGCCCGGCTGGCCAGGTTGGCCAGCTCGGCGTCGCCGTCGTGGACGACGGCGCGCACCACGAACTGGTAGGTCTCCGACTCGGCGATCGGCCACGGCCTGCGCCAAGACCTCCGGGGGCATGCTGGCGGGGTCGACCGCCTGCTCGGTCTGGAACACCGGGACGATCACGCGGCGAAGGTCGATCAACAGCATCCCGGCGTCTCGGAGCATCTCCTCGATCGACGCGAGGGTGAAGAAGTGGAGGTGGGTGCGGTCGAGGAGACCGGTGTCGCGGTAGGCGAAGCGTCCGGCCAGCAGCTGGAGCTTGATGTCGGCGTGGGCGATGTTGGGGAGCGACAGGACCACGTAGCCACCCGGCTTGAGCGCGTCGCGGCAGGCCCGGAGCGTTTGGAGCGGATCGGGGAGGTGCTCGAGCACGTCGCCGCCCCGTGACCACGTCGAAGCCCTCGTCGTCGATGGCCGAGGCCACCACCGAGGGATCGGAGAGATCGCCGACGACCACCCGCTCGGCGTGGCGCTCGACCTCGGCGGCGGCTGCAGGGTCGACCTCGACGCCCACCACTCGGCAGCCGTTGGCCACCAGGGCCTGCGTGAAGTGACCGGCGGCCGGACCCAGCTCGAGCACCCGCTTGTTCCGCCCCACCAGCTCCAGGGTGAAGGCGTGGGAGTTGTTGGGCGCATCCGGATCCACCGGCGCCCAGTACACGTTGGCGGGCTGACTGACCTCAGGCACGCCGAGCAGGCTACCGGCGCGACGCAGCCGTCAACGGAACCAGATCACATCCGTGAGCTTGGCCGGCTCGTACCAGAGCACCCCGTCCCCGCCACCGGTGCTGAACGCCCCCACCGTCGGCCGGTGCTGGCCGGGCAGGAACAGCGGAGCCGATGAGAGCGCCCGGCCGGCTGACCAGGACCACTGGAAGTCGCTCGCCGTGCCGGGTGCGTACCACACCATCGAGTCTCGACCGGACCCATCGAGGCTGGCGACGAAGGGCTGGTAGCTGCCGTTCACCGTGACCCGGTGGGAGGCGAAGGAGGCATACGACGCGCCGAACCAGACGTAGTCGGCGGCCGAACCGGGGGCGTACCAGAAGATGTCGTCTCGGCGGTCGCCGTCGTAGTCGCCGACCAGCGGCCGGAAGGTCCCTCGGACCGGCTTGGCTCGGCTGACGTGACCACCGCTGATCGTGTGGAGCCAGAGGAAGTCGGGGGCCGAGCCGGGGGCGTACCAGAAGATGTCGTCGCGGGCGTTCCCGTCGAACTCGCCGACGATGGGCTGGTACACGCCGGACACCGAGCGGGCACTGGCCTGGAAGCCGCCCGACGTCCACTGCCAGAGGGAGTCGGGCACCGAACCGGGTCCGTACCAGAAGATCTCTTCGTCCTCGTCGCCATCGACGTCGAGGAGCAGGGGGATCCGCCCTGCGCCCGGTGACAGCCCGGTCGTGGAGAACCCGGTGCCCCCGTCCGACCTCCAGAGGAAGGCCGCCCCTGTGCTGCTGGCGTACCAGAGGACGTCGTCGTCGCCATCTCCGTCGACGTCGCCGGGGAGCACGTGGTCGTAGGTGCCGTTCACCGACTTCGGGTAGGAGCCGAAGCGTCCCCCGACCCGACCCGATCCACAGGGCGTCGCTCGCGGAGCCGGGCCGATACCACAGCACGTCGCCAGCACCGTCGCCGTTGGCGTCGAGGGCCACCGGCCGATAGCCGCTGGCCACGCTCAGGGTGCCCGACGACATGCCGGCGGGCGGCACCGGGTAGCAGGCTCCCCGGCCGGCCGTCAGGTCGCACAGCCCGGGCGCGGCCGTCCAGGCCAGGCCTGATCCCGTCTGGTTCGACCGGGGACGGGCGTTCTTGCCGATGGTTCGCACGGCGCGGATGTCGGAGTCGTAACCGGTGTCCACCTGCAGCCAGTGCCGCTCCTCGGTGGCGCCGCGGTCGACGACGTAGAAGGGGTGCGAGAGCGGGGCGGGGGCCACGGTCGGGCCGTTGCCTCCGGTCGGGCTGAGGGTGGCCCACGCGGTGGAGCCCTGGATCACACCCACCCGCGGCTCGACGTACCAGCAGGGCACGGTTCCGGCCGTGTTCGGCAGCGAGCAGGTCCTCGCCACGGTGCCGCCCAGCGGCGTGATGCCGTTGACGAGGTTGAGGTTGGCGAACTTCGGTGACGAGCCGACCATCTCGTTGAAGAACCCCTGGCACAAGGTGCAGGGGTAGCCCCAGTCGGTCCAGGCCGCGTACCGGCGGTCCTGGTCGCTCCCGGTCGCGCTGCAGTACCGGGACGAGGTGATGCGGGCCACGTCACCCGCCATGATCCCCACGTGCATGCGCTCCACGGCGGTGAACGGTGAGCCCAGGCCAGCGCTGTCGTACTGCCAGATCCCGATCCCGGGGTGCCAGTACGCCCGGGAGTACTTCGTGTACGGGTTGCGGAAGGCGTAGAGGCCGTAGTTGGCGTCCTGGTTGTTCGACGTCCCGTAGGTGCCGGTCCACTCGTCGTACCGAGACAGGGTCATCGGTGCGGGGGCGGTCGAGGGCGTGGTGGCCGCCGAGGACTCCTTGAACACCGGCGCCAGCACCAGAGCCGTCAGCCCGTCGTCGCTGATGTAGCAGCTGCGGCTGGTCCCCTGAACGGCCGCTCGGACCGCCTCGTAGGCCTCCCGGCCGAAGTAGCGCTCGGTGGTGGCGGCCGCGCTGGCACTCTGCTGTCGGGGCTGCGTCGGCCCCCCCTCCTCCTCGCCGACGGGGCGCCCGTCAGTGAAGCCGGGGGGCAGGTCCTCCGCCACCGCCACCGTCGCCCCCGCCACCAGCGCGGCGACGAGCGCGGCAGCAGCGACGGTGGTGCGGACGAGAGAGCGCATGGTGGGGGGCGGCCAGAGCAGATCGGTCGCGCCGCTCACGGTACCCGGCGCAGCGGGCTCGGCAAGGGCACGGGCGGCCGGTCTCCAGCGGGCCAGGGACCCTCAAGGACGGGAGGCTCCATGCCGATGGACATCCCGATGGCGCTCGTCACCCTTCTTCGTCGCACCACCGCTACCGCCCTCGCCGCCGTGCTGGTGGCCACCGTCCTGCTCCCGGCCACGGCCGCGGCATCTGCGGCCCCGTCCGCAGCCGCCGCCGGTACCGTCGCTGAAGACGAGTACGGCTTCCTCCAGAAGCTGAACCAGGAGCGAGTCCGCGGCGGCTTGTCGGCGCTGGTGGCCGACAGCAAGCTGGCAGCCACCTCGCGGAGCTGGTCGCAGCACATGGCCAGCCAGAGCCGACTCTCCCACGACCCCAACCTGGCTCGGGTGGCGAGCCAGGTAGAGCCCAACTGGCGGGCGGTCGGCGAGAACGTCGGCGTCGGCTACACGGTGCAGAGCCTCCACGACGCCTTCATGCGGTCGTCCGGGCACCGCGCCAACGTCATGAAGCCCACCTACAACCGGGTGGGCATCGGCGTCGTCCACAGCGGCGGCAAGATCTGGGTGACCGTGCGGTTCTTGCAGGGTCCGGCCATCTCCGGGTCCACCGGCATGACCCCGCCGCCGCCACCCCCCGGCGTGCGCACCGCCCTGACCGGTGACTTCGACGGCGACGGCTACGCAGACCTGCTCACGTACGGGCCGGGGTCGTCGCCTGACGAGCTGTGGTTCGGCCGCTCCACGGGGAGGATGCAGCCGGTCGCCACGCAGGTGAACGGCCACTACCGACCCGTGGCCGGGGACTTCGACGGCAACGGTCGGGACGAGATCCTGTGGTACGCCCCGGGTCGCACGACGGACTACATCTGGCGCTGGGTCAGCGGTGGGTGGTCGTCGTCGCCCACCCAGATCAACGGCACCTACCAGCCCCTGGCCGGCGACTTCGACGGCAACGGGACCGACGACCTGCTCTGGTACGCCCCCGGTGCGGCCGGTGACTACTACTGGTACGGGAACACGAACGGGACGTTCAGCTCCATCGCCACCCGCGTCAACGGCACCTACCAGCCGCTGGTGGGCGATCTGGACGGCAACGGCGGCGACGACCTGTTCTGGTACGCCAAGGGATCGGCGCCCGACTTCATCTGGTACTCGACCCTCCGCCGCGGGAGCTACACCAGCACGCCTACGCGGGTGAACGGCACGTACCGCCCCTTCACCGGCGACTTCGACGGCAACCGCACCGATGACATCTTCTGGTACGCCCCCGGCGGTGCCGGCGACTACCTCTGGTACATGAGCCGCACCCGGGGTTCCTACGCCTCGGTGCCCCGGACGGTCACCTACACCTACCTCCCGGCCGCCGCCGACTTCGACGGCAACGGTGCCGACGACGTGGTGTGGTTCTCCCCCAGCAGCGCCGCCGGTGACACGATCTGGTTCGGGACCAAGGGCTCCCGCACCTACTCGACGTCGTCCGTGCGCCGCTGACCGCCCCGGCGTAGGACGAGCGAGCCGGCGGCGGCGCCCACCCCGTCGACGAGCACGAAGAGGAGTCGCGCCGCCAGGGCGGTGGCGGCCGCGATGCCCGGATCGAGCGACCCGGCCGCGGCCACGAAGGTGGCTTCGCGGACGCCGACACCTCCCGGGACGGGCACCAGCACGAAGCCGACCACCCAGGAGAGCACGGCAGCCACGCCTACCGACGCCACGTCGGCGGTCGGGTCGAGGGCGCGCGCGACGCACCACGTGCCAGCACCGATGGCCACCCAGGCGGGCACGTAGAGCCCCACCAGCGTCACCGACGACCGCCAGGAGGGCAGCTGGAGGTCGAGCGGCCGGCGAGCCACCCGCTCGGCCAGGCGGACGGCCGGCCGCAGGACCCTCGGGTGGAGAGCGGCCAGGCCCAAGGGCAGCAGCACCAGCACCCCGATGGGCCCGGTGCCGTCCCCGCCGGCCAGGAGCGCGGGCAGTCCGGCCCCCACCACGAACAGGGCCCCGAGGTAGAGGGCGACGAGCGACAGCGCCACGGACCCGTAGGCGGCGCTGCGCCGGACGCCGTGTCGGCGGGCCAGCTCTCCCCGCCCGAGGATGGGCCAGACGCCGCCCGGCAGGTACTTGCCGATCTCGCCCACGTAGTAGCGAGCCACCAGCTGGCCGAGGGGAAGGTCGCCGCCGAGCAGCCGCAGCGCCCGCCGCCACGGGAGGGCGATGGCGGTCATTCCCGCTGTGGCCAGCACCAACCCGAGCCCCAGCCACCCCACCTCGGCGCCGGCCAGCGCGTCCTCGATCTCCTCCCAGTCTCGGAGCAGGGTCCGCACCACGAACGCCGCTGCCAAGCCCCCGAGGAGCACCCCGGCCACCGTCGAGGCCGCCCGGGCGCGTCCTCCTGAGCGGGTGCGGTCGGCCACGGCTGATCATCCTTGCGGACGGGCGGGCCCTGCCGGGCGACCCGCCCCTGCCTCAGCCGGTCGGCGCCTGCAGCGGATGCGGCATGCAGAGGTCGTCGAGCTCGGCCACCACGATGCGGTCCCGGTTCTCGTAGGTGATCTCGTTGGCCGGGTCCGGGCGGACCTTGTACTCCCGGAACGACTGCTCGAGGCTGTCATAGGCCAACAGCCGGCCGACCAGCGGGTCCCCGAGGCCCAGGAGGAGCTTGATCGCCTCGATGGCCTGGATCGACCCCACGATCCCCGGCAGCACGCCAAGCACCCCGGCTTCGGCGCAGCTGGGCGCCAGCTCCGCCGGCGGCGGCTCCGGCACCATGTCGCGGTAGGTGGGCCCGTTGCGGGGGTCGAAGACCGTGACCATCCCCTCGAACCGGAAGATCGACCCGTGCACGACCGGGATGCCCAGCTTCACCGACGCGTCGTTGACGAGGAACCGGGTGGGGAAGTTGTCGGTGCCATCGACGATGACGTCCCAACCCGGGAGGATGTCCATCACGTTGTCGGCGCCGAGGCGCACGTCGTAGCCCACCACGTCGACGTCGGGGTTGAGCAGGGTGATGGTCTTCTTGGCCGAATCGACCTTGCGGTCGCCGATGCGGTCGATGTTGTGGAGGATCTGGCGCTGGAGGTTCGACTCGTCGACGACGTCCATGTCGATGATGCCGAGGGTGCCCACTCCGGCGGCAGCCAGGTAGAGCGCCGCAGGAGAGCCCAGCCCACCCGCGCCCAGCAGCAGCACCCGGGAGTCGAGCAGCTTCTGCTGGCCGGCCACGTCGACCTCAGGCAGCAAGAGGTGGCGCTGGTATCGGTTGCGCTGCTCGGCGGAGAGGCTCCGGGGCGCCGCCCAGTCGCGGCTCTCGTCCTTCCACTGGTTGAAACCGCCGGCCATCGACGCCACGTCGGTGTAGCCGAGCTCCTGGAGGGTCTTGGCGGCGAAGGCCGACCGGACCCCAGAGGCGCAGTGGATGATGATCGGGGTCGACTTGTCGGCGATCCGGCTCTCGATGGAGCTCTCCAGCGTGCCCCTGGCGATGTGGAGGGCGCCGGGGATGGCCCCCTGCTCGTGCTCCTCGGGCTCCCGCACGTCGAGGATCACCGTGCCCGGTGCCTGCCGGGCTGCGTCGGTGGACGCGGTGTCGACCTCACGGATCTCGGCCTTGGTGGCCGCTAGGAGCTCACGGAAGCTGGGCATCGCACTCGTCCTCGTCTCGGATCAACAGCAACAAAAGCCTACCGGCGAGGTCAACAATCAGGCCACCCGCGTCATTCCAGCCGGTGCAGCACCGAACGTCCGCCCTCGGTGGTGACCTCATAGGCGTGAATCTGGTTGGGTCCGTCGATCAGGAAGGGCCCCAACCCCGCGTTGAACCACCAATCGTCGTCGCTGGGCTTGTAGCCGCCTGTCACCCCCGCCACCGTGCCGTTGGCCACCACCACCAGCGCAGGCGGCTCCTCGCCGGCGCGGGTGCCCCCGATCTTGCCGACGAGCATCTGGGGGGCTTCCCCCTGACGGGTGGGGAGCGACGCGAACGACGCCTCGTTGGTGGGCGCCCATCGCAGCCGGCTGGGGGGCCCGACCTCGAGCGCCGACAGCGGCGTGCCCACCAGGGCGGCGTGCTCACCGACGGCGGCCAAGGCCGTCCAGTCCTCCCCAAGGGGGAAGTCCGTCTCGTGCTGTCGCACGGCCTTGTAGAGGCCGTCGATCCGCGTGCCGACCAGGGGGTCGACGCTGGCCGTGCTCCCATCGAGGAGGGAGTGGCCGTCCATCTCCCAGTCGGTCTCGATGTCGAACAGGTCGATGAGGGTGGGGAGGACATCGATGCTGAGGGCAGGATCGTCGAGCACCTCCGGCTCGGCCTGGCCGACGGCCTTCAGGAACATCGGCACCCGGAAGACCTCGTCCTGGTTGGCGCGGGTCGGTTCCCGCCCGAGGTTCGGGAGCAGGGTGCTGGTGCCATGGTCGGCCGTGACGAGGATGGTGGTCTCGTCCCACAGCCCCGACTCCTCGAGGTGGTCGAGCACCTCGCCGAGCGCCACGTCGGCCGCCCCGACCTGCCAGGAGTGCCGCTGGTACCGGGTGAGCTGGCTCCACTGGGCACCGGGGAGCGCGGGGTCCTCGACCCATTCGGGCATCGGCGCCATCAGCCGCGTGCCCCACGGGGTGATGAACCAGGGGGCGTGGGGCAGCACGACGTGGACGAAGTGCAGGTTGGCGGACCCATCGATCGCGAGGCCCTGCTCCACCACGCGCGTGGCCTGGGTGGCCGCCGATCGCTCGGAGCCCTCGAAGGCGCGGTAGCGCGCCAGCGGGTCGGCGTCGGCGAAGACGTCGTCGACGGGCTCCTGGGCGTCGCCCAGCTCGTCGCCGAACCCACCCCACGCATCATCGATGCGGGGGAGCTCGGCTCGGAGGGTGGGGGGAAGGACCCGATGGCCGTACACGGCCAGAGAGTCCTCCAGGGCCTGGCGGAGGGGCTGGCCGGGCCGCTCCTCGCAGCGATCAGGCGGGCAGAGGTCGGTCACCGCCTCGTAGCGCTCCACCGGACCGGCCTGGCTGAAGAGGGTCAGCAGGTTGCGAGGCAGGTCCCGGAAGCTGGGCATGACCCGGCCCCCAGGCTTGATCCCGGTCAGCAGGGCCGGCACGGCCAGCTCGGTGCGGTGATGGAGGGTGCTGGCGTTGCGGTACCAGGTGGAGCCCTCGGCCAACCGGGCGAAGGCCGGATACCGCTCCTCGTTGATCGTCCCGTCCGAACGCACCAGCGTCGCCAACGGCAGCTCGTCGAACACCACCACCAGCACCGGACCCGGCAGCTCCGGCACCGACACCGCCCCCAGCTCCCCCGCGGACGCACCGCCCACCAGCGCGCTCGTGGGGCTGATCACCAAGAACCCGAACAGGAAGAACACGTTGGCCACCGCCAAGTACTGCAGCAACAACATTCCGGCCCGCACCTGCGCCAACCCCCACGCCACCAGACCACCCGCCATCGCAGCGACCACCGCCCACCGCAGCCGATCCACCCCCAGCCCCCGCAACAGGACGTTCCCGAACAACGCCCCCAGAACGGCCACCAACAACCCGTGGACCACCTCACCGACCCCACGGTGCACCAGACGCGCCACCACGAACACCGCCACCACCACCAGCGACGGCACCACCGCCACCACCACCCCAAAGGTCACCACCTGGCTGCCCGTGTACCGACCCGCCACGAAGAACTCCGGGTTCCGGCCCATCAGATCCAGCACCGGCTGGGTCACCGCCAACGCCACCAACCCCGCCAACACCAACGCCCGCCCCCACACCGACCCGCCCGTCGGCGCCGGTTCGGCGCGCTCGCTGTCCACGGGCGGGCAGCGTAGTGACGCCCGACCCCCCAACAGGAGTCAGCGGCGCTGGGCACGGATGGTGAACCACGGATGGCGGTGCGGGTAACCTCCCGAGATGCTCAGCTACCTCGATGCCGGCACCGGCAGCATGTTGATGGCCGCGTTTGCCGGTGGCGCCGCCGGCATCGGCGTGCTCGCCCGGCTCTACGGTCACCGGATCCTCGGTGTGTTCTCCAAGAAGCACCGGAGCAAGGCCGAGGAGGCGCACGCCGACCTCATGGGCTCCTCCGCCGACTCCTGACCTCGGTGTCCAGCCGACCCGACCCCGGGTCCTTCCGGGATCCGCTGTCGCGGGTCTATGTCGACGACCAGCACGTCTGGCGCGGGTTGAGCCCTGAGGGCCTCGCCGACTTCGAGGCCTATGCCGCCACCGACGCCTTCGGCCGGGCCCAGGCCGACGGCCGCCTCATCGCCACCACCCAGGTGGCCGTGGGCGACGCTCCGATCGACGGCGGCTGGGCGGGCGCCCTGCGCCACGAGCGGGTGGGCGTCATCACCTACCCGTACGAGTGGACGTTCTCGATGCTGCGCGACGCGGCTCGACTGCAGCTGGACCTCAGCCGGGAGGCGCTGGCGGAGGGGGTGCTCACCAAGGACGCCACCTCCTACAACGTGCAGTTCGAGGGGTCTCGAGCCGTCTTCATCGACCTGGGCTCCTTCGAGCGGCTGGTGCCCGGCGAGCCGTGGCCGGGCTACCGGCAGTTCTGCGAGCTGTTCCTCAACCCCCTGTACCTCCAGGCCGTCGCCGGCGTGCCGTTCCAGCCCTACCTGCGTGGGAGCGTCAACGGCATCTCCCCGACGGTGGCGGCGGCGGCTGTCGGCACCCGCAAGCGCCTTCGACGCGACCTGCTCACCCACGTGCGGCTGCACGCCCGAGCCGAGGCGCGCTACGCCGATGCCGACGCCGACCGCGACGTGCGCGGCGAGCTGAAGCGGGCCGGCTTCGGGCCGAAGCTGATCGCCGCCCAGATGGCCAACCTGCAGCGGGCCGTCGATCGCCTGGAGTGGAAGGCGGCCGAGTCGACCTGGTCGGAGTACGGGGCCCGTGGCCACTACACCGACCTCGACCTCGACGCCAAGGCTGACTTCGTCCAGCGGGCCACCGCCGCCCTCGAGGCGCCGTCGGTCCTCGACCTGGGGGCCAACGACGGCCGCTTCTCGCGCGTGGCGGTGGCAGCCGGAGCGGCACGCGCCATCGCGGTCGATGGCGACCACCTGGTGGTCGACCATCTGTACCGCCAGCTCCGAACCGAGGGGGAGCAGCGGATCCTTCCCCTCGTCCTCGACCTTGCCGACCCCTCCCCCGCCATGGGCTGGCGCGGTCTCGAGCGCCCGTCGTTCGTTCAGCGGGTCCGCCCCGATCTGGTCCTCTGCCTGGCCGTGATCCACCACCTGGCCTTGAGCAACACGGTGCCCTTCGACGAGATCGTGGGCCTGCTCCGAGACTTCGACGCTCCGCTCGTGGTGGAGATGCCCCACCGTGACGATCCGATGGCGGCCCGGCTCCTCGCCCGGAAGCGGGCAGGGCTCTTCGCCCACTACGACCGTCCGCAGTGGGAGGAAGCGCTCCGTCGTCGGTTCACCGTGGAGGAGCAGGTGACCCTGCCCTCGGGCACCCGCACGCTCTACCGCTGCCAGCCGCTCTGAGAGCCAGCCTCGGCTAGCTCGGCTCGGCCGCGGGCAGGCCGGCCACCAACGCTGGGAGCAGCTCGCTGATCGACCCGGCCAGCACCACGTCGGCGAGGTCGTCCATGGCGGTGGGTGATCCGTTGACGATGATCACGCGGGCGCCACCGGCCACGGCCAGAGGCACGGCATCGGCGATGGGGAACACGCTGAGGGTGGATCCCACGGCGAGCAGGAGGTCGCACGAGCGGGCCGCCTGGAGCGCTCGCTCGAGGTCAACCGGCACCAGGCTCTGACCGAAGCTGATCGTGGCCGACTTGAGCATGCCGCCGCACACCAGGCACGGGGGATCGGCCTCACCCCCGCGCACCCGGTCGAGGGCCGCTTGCATCGGCCCCCGGTCGCCACAAGTCAGGCAGAGGACCTCCCGCATCGTGCCGTGGATCTCGACCACCAGGGCCGGATCGGATCCTGCCGCCTGGTGGAGCCCATCGATGTTCTGGGTGACGAGGGTGTGGAGCCGGCCGCTGGCCTCCAGGGCGACGAGGGCTCGGTGTCCGGCGTTGGGGGTCGCCGACCAGGTGGGCGACGATGCCCGGGAGCGCCAGGCCCGCTCCCGCACCGCCGGGTCGCTCACGTAGTGGGAGATGTGGGAGGCCTTCTCGGCGGCCGGGTCCTTGGTCCACACCCCGTTGGGCCCTCGGAAGTCGGCGATCCCGCTGTCGGTGCTGATGCCCGCGCCGGTCAGGACCACCACCCGGGCGGCCGCCGTCAGCCACCCCTGCGCCTGCTCGAGATCCCCCATGCCGCCGAGGCTACCCCCTTGACGATGACATGAAAGACATCGAGACTGCTTGACATGCCTTCCCCGTCACCCGCTGCTCGGTCCGAGGAGGCCCCGATGGCCCCACCCCCGCCCACCTTCCCCGTGCCCACCCTCGCGGTTCGTCCCTGGCCTGACCCGGTCATCGACGCCGTGGGGCACGACGTCCGGTCCGCCTACGTCGAACGGTTCTGGCTCAGCGTGCTCGGCCCTAGCGCCTCGTGGCTCCTGCGCCGCCTGGTGGCGGGGTTCGACGATCACCCCGAGGGCTACGACCTCGACCTGGCCCTGGTGGCCACCGAGCTCGGGCTGGGTGGTCGCTCCGGACGCCACTCACCGTTCTTCCGCGCCATCGACCGCTGCTGCCGGTTCGGTGCCACCCAGCTCGTCGACGAGGAGACCCTGCAGGTGCGGCGGCGCCTGCCGCCGCTCACCCGGGCCCAGATCACTCGGCTCCCGAAAGCCCTCCGAGACGCCCATCAGGCATGGGTCGACGGCCCCGCCACCGACCTCCCCGTCGAAGAGCTGCGCGAGCAGGCGCGGGGCCTGGCACTGTCGCTCCTCCGCCTGGGTGAGAGCCCGGAGGCCACCGAACGCCAGCTCCACGGCTGGCGCCTCCACCCGGCGATGGCCCACGACGCCGTGTCATGGGCGGTGCGTCGGCACGAGGTGACCCAGGCCGTCGCCCTCGACGACCTCCCCCCAGAGGCTGCCTGAACCCCCGCACCGCCGTCAGGGGGCGTGGCTCCACCACAGGGGGGCGGCCGCCGATGGGCCGCCGTGGTGCCACACGATCTCGACGCCGTCGTCGCCGTCAAGATCGGCCAGCAGCGGGGTGTAGCTGCCGTTCACCTGGGTGCCGCGCGAGCTGGGCAGCCGGCTGGCCCGCCCGAACCACACGTAGTCGCCCGGGCTCCCCGGCGCGTGCCAGAGGACATCGTCGCGACCGTCGCCGTCGAGATCACCGACGACCGCTCGGTAGGACCCGGAGACCGAGACCCCTGTGGGGGCAAAGCCACCGCGGGATCCCGGACCGCCGACCGTGGGGCCGCCCCACCAGATCCCGTCAGCCGCCGCACCTGGCTGGTAGAGGAGCAGGTCATCGTGGAGATCGCCGTCGAGGTCGCCGACGCGGATGGTGTAGGTGCCGCCCATGGTGACGGACCGGCGGGCGAACAGGCCCCGCGACGGCTGGCCCCTCCAGAGGGCATCGGAGCCCGCCCCGGGACCGTGGAACACGATGTCGTCCCGGCCGTCACCATCGAAGTCGCCCACCGCCGTGCGGTAGGTGCCGTAGACCTGGGCTCCCACCGAGGTGAAGCCCTGGGCACCGCCGTACCAGACGAAGTCCGGGGCCCGCCCCGGCGCGTACCAGAAGAGGTCGTCGAGACCGTCGCCGTCGAAGTCGCCCACCAGCGGCGTGTAGCTGCCGTTGATCGTGAGCCCGTAGGACGCCGGCGACCGCGAGGGGGTGCCCACCCACAACCAGTCGCTGGCCGCTCCGGGGGCGTACCACAGGATGTCGTCGGGGCCCCCCGGAGAGCCACGGAAGTTGCCGACCAGGGGGAGATAGGACCCCGACACCGAGTGGGAGCGCCGGACGGTGGCCCACCCCGAGGACCCATAGGCGATGTGATCGGGTGCCGCGCCCGGGCCATGGCCGACGACGTCGCCCCGCCCGTCGCCGTCGACGTCGCCGACAGCGGCGCGGCTGCCGCCGGCCACCAGAGCGGCGTCGGGGAACAGCACGCCGAACCGGAGCATCTGGGCGGGCGGGCCCAGGCGAAGCCGTCGGTAGCCGCGGCCCGTGGCGGGATCGGTCACGGCGAGGCCGGCGTCGGCCAGCATCCCCGTGAGCTGGGTCGTCGACGCCTTCGGGTACACCGGATCGATGAGGGCGTAGGCGCCAGCCACGTGGGGAGCGGCGAACGACGTCCCCGACCACGCGGGCACCCCGCTGCCGGGGATCTGCAACGGTGCCAAGGGCCCGTTTCCCTCGCGGGCGCCTGGCGCCACCAGCTCCAGACCCGGGCCGCGGTTGCCGAAGTCGGCCAGATCGTCGTCGAGATCGGTGGCCCCCACCGAGACGGCGCTCGACACGCAGGCCGGGAAGCCGATGCTCCCCCGCTTGCCGTCGTTGCCAGACGCCACCACTGAGGGGATGCCACGGGCCCGCAGCTGGTCGAAGACCCTGTCGAAGGCGGCGGCGTCCGCCGCCAGCGCGGGGACGCCGTCACAGGTGCCGGGATAGGTGACGTCGGTGGACAGCGACAGGTTCACCGCCACCACCTCGAGGCCGGCGTCGGCCAGACGACGGGTGTGGTCGAGCGCCAGGAGGATGTCCACCAGGTCGGCAGAGGTGCCGCTGGGGTTGAAGACGCGTATGGCGTAGACGGCGGCGTCGGGTGCCACGCCCGGCGGGCTGTCGTGCCGGGCCGCCACCGCGGCGACCGCGCTGCCGTGAGCGCAGTCGTCGGGCGTAGCCGGTGTCGGGCACGGTCGGCCCGCGGCCGGGTCGAGGACATCGCCGCCCCCGCACACCCCGAGGCTGAAGCAGGTGCTGTCGAAGGCCTGGGTGACGTCGCCGCCGGGGCCGCAATAGCCGACGGTGCCCGTGGGGTTGGCTGCGAAGCACGCCTGCCCGGCGAGCGAGCCGCCGAAGCCGGGGGTCACGCCGCTGTCGATGACCACGATGATCTTCCCCGCCCCACGCTGCCCGGTGGCCCATGCGGCGGGGGCCCCGACCTTGGGGACCGACTGCGACAGCGCCGCTCTCGCCACGCGGCCCCGCTCCACCACCGCCGCCACCGCTGGGTCGTTCCGCAGCGCCGCCCGCTGCTCGACCGTCGCCCGGATGGCCGCGGCGGACCCGTCGGTGCGCTGGACCAGCACCTCAGGGGTGGCGTCGGTGGGGACGACGGCCGCTCGGGCGGCGGTCGGCGCCCCGGCCGCCACTGCCAACGCCACCACCACGGCCGCTGCCCGGCGGGCCACCCCGCGGCTGGTCGTGCGGGGACCCACCGGCGTCAGGCGGCTGACCGCTTCGGGCGGGTGTAGCCGTTCAGGAGCTCCACCAAGGTACGGACGCCGAAGCCGGTGCCCCCCTTGACCAGCTCGCCGTCCACCTCGGAGGAGTCGGCCGGCCCTGCGATGTCGAGGTGGGCCCATGGGATGCCGTCGGCCACGAACTCCCGTAGGAAGATCCCGGCTGCCAGCGCTCCGCCGTACCGGGTGCTGGTGATGTTCTTGAGGTCGGCGAGGTCGCTGTCCAGCTTGCTCCGGAGGTGATCCGGAAGGGGGAGCGGCCAGACCGCCTCACCGGCGGCGTCGGCGGCGGCCCGCACCTGATCGAGCCATCCAGGGTGGTTGCCCATCAGCCCGGCCGTCCGGTCGCCCAGGGCCACCATGCAGGCCCCGGTGAGGGTCGCCAGGTCGACGATGGCGTCGGGCTGCTCCTCAGAGGCCAGCGAGAGGGCGTCAGCGAGGATGAGCCGGCCTTCCGCGTCGGTGTTCAGCACCTCGACCGTCTTGCCGTTCCGGATGGTGAGCACGTCGCCCACCCGGGTGGCATCCCCGCCGGTCATGTTGTCGGTGATCGGCAGGAACCCGATGAGCCGCACCCTGGCCCCCACCGCCGCCACGGCCCGGAAGGCACCGAGGACGGCGGCTGCCCCACCCATGTCGCCCTTCATGCCCACCATGCCGTCGGAGGGCTTGAGGGACAGCCCACCCGAGTCGAACGTGATGCCCTTCCCCACCAGCGCCACGGTCCCACGAGGCTTCTCGGGTGCGTACTCGAGGCGGAGGAACCGAGGAGCCTGCTCCGAGCCGCGGTTGACGCCCAGAAGCCCCCCGAGCCGCTCCTTGCGGATCTCCTCCACCTTCCACACCGTCACCTCGAAGCCGGCCCGGCTGCCCTCGGCCTCGGCCCGTTGGGCCAGCTTGGTGGGGGTGAGGGAGCCCCCGGGCTCGTTCTCGAGATCACGGGCCCACGCCACCGCCTCCGCGATGGCCAGCCCCCGTTCGATGGCGGCCTCGGTGCGCTTGCCACCCCCGCCGACCAGGACCACCCGAGCAAGCTGGGCCCGCTTGGGCTCCGACTTGAACTGCACGTACTCGTAGCCACCCAGCACCAGGCCCTCGGCGAGGGCCTGCGCCCCAGCCGCCGGACTGGTGCCCTCGGCGAGGTGCTCGAGCAGGTCGACGCCGAGAACGGGCTGGCGCTTGGCCGCCCGGGCCAGGGCACCAGCGGCGTGCCGGAGGACGTTGGCGTCGACACCGTCAGCGGGCCCGAGGCCGACCACGAACGTGGCCCCCCCTCCGGCGCGAGGCAGGCTGCGCACGTCGCCCTTCTTGGCCTCGAAGCCCTCACCCGACAGGTAGGCCCAGTCGATCCCGGAGCCACCCTCGTGCTGACCGGCAACGGCACCCACCGCCACGGCGGGCAGGTCGTCGGGAAGGGTGCGGGAGAGCTCGACGGTGAGGGGCACGGGATTCCTCCGGGGTCAGTGGGTGCGGGTGGGCAGGGGCTCGTCCTCGGCCCATCGGGCCAGCGTCCAGAGCAGCGAGGAGAGCCTGTTGAGGTACGGGATCACGTAGGAGCCCTGGGCCGCCACCGGCGCCGCGGCTCGCTCGGCCCGCCGCACGACCGTGCGGGCCACATCGAGGAGGGCCGAGGAGCGGTCCTGCCCAGGCACCACGAACTGGTCGGGGAGCTCGAATCGGCTGCCCACGTCGACGATCACCTGCTCGACCGCCTCCACCATCTCGCGGGTGACGAGCGCCTGACCGGGGGTGAGCTTGCTCCGGTTCTCCGGTGCGGTCGCAACCTCGGCCATCAGCACCCACAGGTCGCGGGCCAGAGCGGTGAGGATGACGTCCAGCTCGGAGCCGCCCGTCACCTCGGCCCGGGCCAGCCCGATGGCCGCCTGCGCCTCGTCGGCTGCACCGATGGCCTCGAGCCGGGGAGACGACTTCAGGGCCCGTCCGCCGAAGTAGAGGCCGGTGGTGCCGTCGTCGCCCTTCCCCGTCCACAGCCTGGTCACCGCCAGACCCTACCGGCGGGGTCGTGGCCCCTTCCCGAACCGCCCAACGGGTGCGGGTCGGCGAGGGGGCCGCCGATAGCCTTGTCGCACCATGGGTGCCAACCGCTACCTCGACCTCGTCAACGAGAGGGTGGTCGTCTTCGACGGCGCCTTCGGCACCTACGTGCAGACCCTCGGGCTGGGGCCCGACGACTTCGGCGGTGAGGCCCTCGAGGGGTGCAACGAGCTGCTGGTCGTCACCCGCCCCGACGTCATCGCCGCCATGCACGACGACTTCTTCACGGCCGGCGTCGATGTCGTGGAGACCGCCACCTTCGGCGCGTTCGCCATCCCGCTCTCCGAGTACGGCATCGGCGAGCGCAGCCACGAGATCAACCTGGCCGCCGCCCGCATCGCCCGCGAGGTGGCCGAGGGCCACGGCGGGCTGGTGGCCGGCTCGATCGGCCCGGGCACCAAGTTCGCGTCGCTCGGCCAGGTGCGCTTCGCCGAGCTCCGCGATGCCTACGAGGTGCAGGCTCGGGCGCTGATCGAGGGTGGCGTCGACGTGTTCCTGGTGGAGACGCAGTTCGATCTCCTCGGCGCCAAGGCGGCCATGATCGGCTGCCGGCGGGCCATGGCCGCCGAGGGGCGCGAGGTGCCGATCCAGGTGCAGGTGACCATGGAGCTCACCGGCACGATGCTCCCCGGCACCGAGATCGGTGCTGCGCTGGCCGCTCTTGACGCCATGCGCCCGGCCGCGGTGGGGATCAACTGCGCCACGGGTCCCGCTGAGATGAGCGAGCACCTCCGGTACCTCGGACAGCACTCCCGCGTGCCGATCGCCTGCCTCCCCAACGCCGGTCTGCCGTCGGTGGTCGAGGGCAAGATGCACTACGACCTCACGCCAGAGCAGCTGGCCGACTACCAGCGGCGCTTCGTCACCGAGTTCGGGGTGCAGATCGTCGGTGGGTGCTGCGGCACCACTGTGGAGCACATCGCCGCGCTGGTGGAGGCCGTGCGCGACCTCAC
Organism: uncultured Microthrixaceae bacterium; assembly: GCA_963795165.1. GTDB lineage: Bacteria > Actinomycetota > Acidimicrobiia > Acidimicrobiales > VFJN01 > VFJN01. The sequence continues at coordinate 256,880 of CAWCGT010000002.1, forward strand.
TCCGGCGCCCCGCTCCGCCGAGCACGAGGACGGGGCCACGTCGATCTACAGCTTCACCCCGTTCGAGCAGCAGCTCACCTACCTCTCGATCGGCGAGCGCACCAACGCCAACGGCTCGAAGAAGTTCCGCGAGGCGATGCTGGATGGCGACTGGGACACCTGCGTAGCCATGGCCCGGGAGCAGGAGAAGGAAGGCGCCCACGTCCTCGACGTGTGCGTGGACTACGTGGGTCGGGACGGCACCGCCGACATGGACGAGATCGCGTCGCGGTTCGCCACACAGGCCACCGTCCCGCTCATGATCGACTCCACCGAGCCGCCGGTGGTGGAGGCCGCCCTCCAGTGGATGGGCGGGCGGGCCATCTTGAACTCCGTCAACCTCGAGGACGGCGACGCCCCCGGCACCCGGCTCGATCGGTTCCTCGCCCTCGCCCGCGAGTACGGGGCGGCGGTGGTCTGCACGTGCATCGACGAGGAGGGTCAGGCCCGCACCCCGGAGTGGAAGCTCCGAGCGGCCAAGGCCATCCACGACCTGGCCGTGGACCGCTACGGGTTGGAGCCCGGCGACCTGTTCTTCGATCCGCTGGCCCTCACCCTGGCCACGGGCATCGAGGAGAGCCGCGGCGACGGCATCGCCACCATCGAGGGCATCCGACTGATCAAGGAGAACCTGCCCGGCGTCCACACCACCTTGGGCCTCTCCAACATCTCCTTCGGCCTGAACCCGGCCGCGCGTCACGTCCTCAACTCGGTGTTCCTCCACGAGTGCACCCAGGCGGGTCTCGACTCCGCCATCGTCCACGCCGCTCGCATCACCCCCCTGGCGCGCATCCCCGACGACCAGAAGCAGGTCTGCCTCGACCTCATCTACGACCGCCGGAGCGACGGCTACGACCCCCTGCAGGTGCTGCTGGGCATGTTCGAGGGCGTCAAGGCGGGCACCGTCGAGAAGGAAGACCGATCGGGGTGGTCGATCGAGCAGCGACTCTCCACCCGCATCATCGACGGCGACCGCGATGGCCTCACGGCCGACCTCGACGAGGCCATGGCTGGCGGGATGGCCCCGCTGGCGATCATCAACGACGTGCTCCTTTCCGGCATGAAGGTGGTCGGCGAGCTCTTCGGCAAGGGAGAGATGCAGCTGCCGTTCGTGCTGCAGTCGGCTGAGACCATGAAGGCGTCCGTCGCCCACCTGGAGCCACACATGGAGCGGGTGGAGGGCGACTCCGGCAAGGGTCGCATCGTGCTGGCCACGGTGAAGGGCGACGTCCACGACATCGGCAAGAACCTCGTCGACATCATCCTCACCAACAACGGCTACGAGGTGCACAACCTCGGCATCAAGGTGAACGTGGCCGAGATGGTCGACAAGGCCGTCGAGGTGAAGGCCGACGCGATCGGCATGAGCGGGCTGCTCGTGAAGAGCACCCTTATCATGCGGGAGAACCTCGAGGAGCTGAACAGCCGGGGCCTGGCCGACATCCCCGTGCTGCTGGGTGGAGCTGCGCTCACACGGGTCTACGTGGAGCGCGACCTGCGGGAGGTGTACGACGGCCGGCTCTTCTACGGGAAGGATGCCTTCGAGGGCCTGCACGTGATGGACCGCATCGGGGCCACCAAGCGGGGCGACCAGCCCGACGACCCCGACTGGGGCCGAGTCCCGTCGGACTCCACGATCGAGCTCCGAGGCCGCTTCGCCAAGGCCGGAGGCGACGAGGTCCCGGCCGACCTGCCGGATCGGTCGCCGACCGCGGCCACCGACAACCCCGTCTTCCAGCCGCCGTTCGTCGGCACCGAGGTGGTGAAGGGCATCGCCATCGACGAGATCGCCGGCTTCATCAACGAGACCGCCCTGTTCCGCAACCAGTGGCAGTTCCGACCTGAGAAGGGCGAGAGCGACGCCGACTTCAAGGACCGGATCCGTCCCACGCTGCGGGAGGAGCTGGCCAAGGCCAAGGCCGGGGGGCTGCTGGTCCCGCAGGTCGTCTACGGGTACTTCGCTGCCAACGGCGACGGTGACGACCTGGTGATCTGGGCCGACGAGACCCGGGACGTGGAGCGAGCTCGCTTCCACTTCCCCCGCCAGCGCAAGGACCCGTTCCTCTGCATCGCCGACTTCTTTCGACCGGCCAGCGGCGACGAGGTCGACTACGCCGCCTTCCACATCGTCACCATGGGCCCGGCCGTCAGCGAGGCCACCGCCAAGCTCTTCGCTGACGACCGCTACCAGGAGTACCTGCTCCTGCACGGGCTCGGGGTGGAGATGGCCGAGGCGCTAGCCGAGCTGTGGCACAAGCGGATCCGCACCGAGTGGGGCTTCGTGGAGGAGGACGGCCCGAGCCTCACCGGCCTGTTCCGTCAGAAGTACCGCGGCGGCCGCTACTCGAGCGGCTACCCCGCCTGCCCCGACCTCGAGGACAACATGACCATCCTCGACCTTCTCGACGGCGGACGCATCGGCCTCGAGTGCTCTGAGGACACCGGCTTCCAGTACCAGCCTGAGCAGACCACCAGCGCCCTCATCTGCCACCACCCCCAAGCCAAGTACTTCGTGGCGAGGTAGCGATGGTGTCGCTGCTGGAGGGCATGGCCACCACCCGGGCCATCCGGCGGTACACCGACGACCCGATCCCCGAGGCGGACCTGTCCTCGATCCTGTGGCATGCCACCCGGGCCCCGTCGGGCTCGAACCGCCAGCCCTTCCGCTTCCTGGTGCTCCACGACGGCCCCACCGCCGTCGCGGCCAAGGCGCTGCTGGGCCGGTCGTTCCGGGAGATGTGGGCCACGAAGCAGGCGAGCGACGGCTACGGCGCCGGCAGCGGTGCCGACGCCACCTCCCCCAAGGCCCGGATGGCTCGCACCATGCAGCACTTCGTCGACAGCTTCGAGGCATCCCCCGTGGTGGTGCTGCCATGCCTCATCCGCTACCGCGACCCCTATCCGGCCGAGGGCGCCAGCATCTACCCCGCCTGCCAGAACCTGCTGCTGGCCGCCCGAGCCCTGGGCTACGGCGGTGTGATGACCGTGTGGCACATGGCGGTGGAGGACGAGCTGCGCTCGCTCCTCGGCGTGCCCGACGACGTGGCGATCGCCGCCACCATCCCTCTGGGCCGGCCCGTCGGGGCCCACGGACCCGTCCGCCGCCGCCCTCTGGGCGAGCTCGTGTTCGAGGACCGGTGGGAGGGTGCGGCACCCTGGGCGGTCGACCCCGACGGGACCCGCTTCACCGGAGGCGGCCCTCCGTCCATCGAGGCCTGAGCCTCAGCCGAGGGCGGCGATGGCGGCCCAGGCTCTGGCCTCGCTGGCCCCCGGTCTGGCCCCCACCGACTGCGCGAACATGGCGACCCGTAGCTCCTCCAGCAAGGTGCGCACCCGACCCTCGGCATCGCGGGCGGCCACCTCCCGATAGGCGCGCTCCAGAGATCGCACCGTGCCGATGTGGCGGCGATCCCGGTCCGGTTGGGTTCGGGCCTTGGTCACCCGGTGCTCCAGGGCCCGGAGGTACCGAGCATGGTCGGCCAGGCCGTCGAAGCCGGCCACCACCACCCATCCGCGGTGGAGCAGGCGATCGAGGTGGGCTCGGACGTCGAGGACCGTCTCGTCATGCGCCGGGGTGAGCATGGACGTCAGCGTCTCCTCCACGGTCGCCGCCCGCTGCAGCACCTCGGCGACGAGGCCAGTCAGCCGCACGGCCACTGGCGCGAAGCCAGCGCGGACCTCGGCCAGGAGCCGTCCAAACGCGGTGCCGTCCCAGGCCGGTCCCCCGTGCTCGAGCAGCAGCTGGTCGACAGCGGCCGCGGCGCAGTCGCGGTACGCCTCCGCCGCGCTCAAGCGCTCCGACGCCGCCAGGGCCAGCTTTGTGGCCTCGGGAAGGGCACCGTCGAGGGTCCGCAACGGCGACCCCAGCTGGAGGAGGAGCAACCGCCGGGTGCCCCCCCACATCGCGGCGCGCTGCTCGGCCAGGGACGGCAACACGGTGAGCCCCACCGACGACCCTTCGTCGACGAGGGCCGGGTGACCCTCGATGTCTCGCCCCTGGTGGGTGATGGTCACCGTCGGGGGGATGGCGCCGAACTCCCAACGGGTGGCGCCACGCACCTCGGCAAGGGGTGACGCGGCGGCCAGGGCGATGCGCACCTGCTCGGCCAGCCGCTGCCGCAGGGCCGACAGGTGGCGGCTCCACGCCACCGGTCGCCCGGCCCCGTCCACGGCTCGGTAGGTGGGTCGGAGGTGGCCGGGAAGGGCATCGACGTCGAGGTGGTGAGGGGCCACCGCCACGCCGCCGCGCTGAGAGAGCCTGGCCGCGAGGACGTCAGGGAGCGGGCCGTCGGCGGGGCCGGCCGACCGAGCCAGCTCCTCCGCCGCCTCGGCGATGGGCGTGTGGTGGCGGCGGAGGTCCTTGGGCAGGGTGCGCAGCAGAGCGGCGATCAGCTCCATCCTCCGTCCGGGGACCTGCCACTCGAGGCCGGAGGCCCCCGCCTCGTCGAGCAGGGGGAGAGGGACATCGATGGTCACACCGTCGAGGTCGTGCCCGGGCTCGTGGATGTAGGTGAGGGGCAGGCGGTGACCGGCCACCGACCATGTCTCGGGAAAGGCCTCCAGATCGGCCGGCAGGGCGTCCGGCTCGAGCAGATCGGCGAGGGCGTAGGTGAGGAGATCCGGGTGACGAGGCCGCTCGGTCTTCCACCACGACGCGAACCGGCGGGCCGTCGTGACCTCCACAGGCAGCCGCTCGTCGAAGAACGCCGCCAGGGCCTCGTCGTCCACCAGCAGGTCACGACGAACGCGTGCCTCGAGGTCGAGCACGCGCGCCACCTGGGCCCGGTTGGCGTCGACGAACGCGTGCCGACCGTCCCAGTCGCCATCGACCAGCGCATGACTGATGAAGCGGGCCCGGGCCTCGGCGGCGTCCACCCGATCGAGCTGGACGACCCTGTCCGTCACCAGCGGAAGGCCGTAGAGGGTGACCCGCTCGGTGGTGTAGGCGGCCCCCCGCTCCTCGTCCCACCAGGCGTCGCCATGGCTCCGGCGAACCAGGTGCCCCCCGGCCTCCTCGACGTCGGCGGGGTCCACGGCCGCGACGGTGCGGGCCCGCAGCCGGTTCGTCTCCACCAGCTCCGCGGCCATCACCCAGGCCGGTCGCCGCGCCCCCAGCGCCGATCCCGGGGCGATCGCGAAGCGCGCCTCCCGCGCCCCTCGGTAGTCGTTGCCGTCGGGGTCGAGCATCCCCACGTGCGACAGGAGACCGGCCAGCAGGGCTCGATGGATGCCCACCCGATCGGGCTCCTCGGCAAGGGGCCGCACGTCGATGCCGATCCCGCGGGCCACCTGCCGCAGCTGGGTGTGGACGTCCTGCCACTCGCGGATGCGCAGATGGTGGAGGTGCTCCGCCTTGCACATCCGTCGAAAGGCGCTGGACCCCAGGGATCGCTGCTGCTCGCGGACGTACCGCCACAGGTGCAGGAACCCGAGGAAGTCCGAGTCGGTGTCGGCGAAGCGGCGGTGCTGCTCGGCAGCGGCCTGCTCATGGCCCACGGGGCGCTCCCGGGGATCCTGGATCGACAGCCCGGCGGCGATGACGAGCACCTCAGCCGCCACGCCGTGCTGATCGGCCTCGAGGACCATGCGGGCCAGCCGGGGGTCGGCCGGGACGCGGGCCAGCCGGCGCCCGAGCGGCGTCAGGCGAACCGGAGCACCCCGGTTCCCGGATCGCAGCGCCCCGAGCTCCTCCAAGAGGAGCAGACCGTCGTTGATGCTGCGGGCATCCGGCGGCTCGACGAACGGAAAGGCCGCCACATCCCCCAGGCCGAGCGCCGCCATCTGCAGGATCACCGAGGCCAGGTTGGTGCGCAGCACCTCGGGCTCGGTGAAGGCCGGGCGGGCGTTCAGATCCTCCTCGCTGTAGAGGCGGACGCACACACCGGGAGCAACCCGGCCACAGCGGCCCGACCGCTGATCGGCCGACGCCTGCGAGATGGGCTCGATGGGCAGCCGCTGCACCTTGGTGCGCCGGTTGTACCGCGAGATCCGGGCCGTGCCCGGATCGACGACGCCCACGATGCCCGGGACGGTCAGCGACGTCTCCGCAACGTTCGTGGCCAGCACCACGCGACGGCCCCGATGAGCAGCGAAGACCCGGTGCTGCTCGGCCGCCGACAGCCGGGCGTAGAGGGGCAGGAGCTCGGTGTCGGGCAGCCCGAGGCGACGGAGGGCCTCAGCCGTGTCTCGGATCTCCCGTTCACCGGACAGGAAGACGAGGACGTCGCCAGGGCTGTCGCGTAGGAGCTCGAGCACCGCGTCGCACACCGCCTGGGTCTGATCGCGGTCGTCGCCCTCGTCGGCCCCGAAGGGTCGGTAGCGCACCTCCACGGGATAGGAGCGGCCGGACACCTCCACGACCGGCGCCCCGCCGAAGTGCTCGGAGAACCGGGCGGTGTCGATGGTGGCCGACGTGACGATCACCTTTAGGTCGGGCCGCCGCGGGAGGAGCTGGTGGAGGTAGCCGAGGAGGAAGTCGATGTTGAGGCTGCGCTCGTGGGCCTCGTCGATGATGAGGACCTCGTAGTCGCTGAGCAGACGGTCGCGCTGGATCTCGGCAAGGAGGATCCCGTCGGTCATGACCTTCACCGCGGTGGCTGGGCCAACGCGATCGTTGAACCGAACGGCGTAGCCCACCGCTCCCCCGACCTCCACCCCGAGCTCCTCGGCGATCCGCTCCGAGACGGCCCGCGCCGCCAGCCGACGGGGCTGGGTGTGGCCGATGCGCCCCACAGCTCCGAGCCCGAGCTCCAGGCAGAGCTTGGGGAGCTGGGTGCTCTTGCCCGAACCGGTCTCCCCGGCCACCACCACCACCTGGTTGTCGCGGATGGCCTCGAGCAGGGCCCGGCGGTGAGCCGTCACCGGGAGGTCCGGATAGGTGGGAGTCGGCAGCTCCCGTGGCGTGCCGACGGTCACGGCTGGTTGCGCGGGTTGTCCTGCTGGTGGGCTCGGACAGCCTTCGTGAAGCGGCGCTCGTAGGCCCGGCGCTCGTGCTCGTCGGCCCGCCGGGCGGCCGAGGCGGCCTCGTCCAACAGCTCCTGATAGTCGGCCAGCCGCTCCTCGCTGAGCGCACCGGCGTCCACGGCCGCCTGCACGGCGCAGCCGGGCTCACCCTGATGGGCACAGTCGCTGAACCGGCAGGTGAGGGCCAGCTCCTCCACATCGGTGAAGGTGGCCTCCACCGACTCCTCGTCGCCCGCCAGCCCCACCTCCCGGATTCCCGGAGAGTCGATGATCACGCCGCCGTTGCGCAGCAGGTGCATCTGCCGGTTGGTGGTGGTGTGCCGACCCTTGGCGTCGCTCGATCGAACGGCCCCGACCACGGCCGCCTCCTCGCCGAGCAGGGCGTTGACCAGCCGGGACTTCCCGGCCCCCGACTCGCCCAACAGGACCGAGGTGCTCCCGTCGAGCCGGGTCCGCAGCTCGTCGATGCCCTCCCCGGTGGTCGAGGAGGTGACGAGCCGATCGAGCGCCGGGTGCTCGGCCTCCAACCGATCCACCACCGAGGCCACCTCCTCACCGGCAAGGTCGGCCTTGGTGAGCACGAGGACGGGATGGGCCCCGGCGTCCCAGGCCAGCGCCTCCCCTCGCTGGATGCGTCCGGCGCGCACGGGCCGGTCGAGACCGCAGACGATGAGCACCAGGTCGATGTTGGCCGCCAACAGCTGGGGGTCGTCGCCTCCCGCCGCCCGACGCCGGAGCAGCGACGACCGGTCGAGGAGCCCGAGTACCTGCTCCCCGTCCACGGCCAGCCAGTCCCCCACCGTCATCGGCTCCACGCCCCGGCGCAGCTTCACGCTCCGGTCCCCCGTCGGCGTGCGCACCTGCACGGCCACGCCGTCGTGGCGAAGCACCCGACCGGGCTCGGCCGTCGGGCCGTGCTCAGCGAGGAGCGCAGCCCACCGGTCGCCCCAGCCAATGGGGAGGAGGGCATCGTGCATGTCGGGGCGGACGGTAACGGGGTCGACGGAGGTGGACAACGGCGTTGACACGACAGGGCCCCGGGTCGAAGCGACCCGGGGCCCTGTCGAAGGTCGGCAGCGTCGCTGCTACTTGGCGGGCGTGAACACGCCCTTGTTGAGCTTGGGAGCCTGGCTGGGCGTCATGACGGCGTCCTTGAAGCCCTTGAGCGGGGTGATGCGAGCCTTCTTGGAGGCCTTGATCTTGATGGCCTCCCCGGTGGCGGGGTTGCGGCCCATGCGAGCGGCCCGCTCCACCTTGGCGAACTTGGCGAAGCCGGTGATGGCCACCGGCTCCCCCTTCGACACCACGTGGGTGGTGACGTCCGTGAAGCCCTTGAGCACGGCGTCGACGGTCTTGGCGTCCACCTCGGTCTGGGCGGAGATGGCCTTGACCAGATCGCGTCGGTTCATTGGTGATGTCCTCCATTGGACGATGGTTGGCTGGGAGGGGAGAGTCTGGCCCCTCGAACCACGTTTCGCGCGGATCCGAGCCCGGTTTTCTGGGGTTTTCTCGTCAGAGGATCAGAGGACGCGGCCGGGGCGGTCAGGGACCTCAGTCGGGAGTGCCCGGCAGGGACCCGGCAGAGTGCGGCGTCGAGTGGCGGCGCCACACACGCCAGTGGCCGTCGCGCCGTCGCCAGAGGTCGGACACCACGAAGATCCCGCTGCGGTCCTCGCCCAAGACCGTCGCTCGCATCCGGACCTTCGACAGCACCGTCGCCAACCCATCGTCGACGTCGACGACCTGCTCCTCGATCACCCACTCGTGGACGACGTAGTCGGGGAGCACTTCGAGCCACCGCTGCCGCGGCATCACCGCAGGAGCTGGGACGACCAGGACCAGTGCATAGTCGTCGTCAAGGGTGCGTTCGGCCAGCTCCCCGTCGCGCTCCTGGATGCATCGATCGAAGTCGAGCATCGCCTCTGTGAGGTCCGCCGTCACCGCTTCATCATCTACCGGGAACCCGACGTGTCAACAGCAGACCAGCCTCATCACCGCTCGGCAACGGAGCCGTCAGGGCCTCGGGTTGGGCAGCGTCTGCTGCAGGGTGAGGGTGGGGGCGAACAGGTCGCCCTGCTCCTCCACTCGTCCGAGCACCTCGGAAGCCTCGAAGCGCAGCTCCGCACCATCGGCCGCCGCTTCCACCTCGTCCCACGTGACCGGGGCGCTCACCGTCGGCTGCGATCGGGCTCGTAGCGAGTAGACGGCCACGGTCGTCTTGTGGCGGCTGTTCTGGCTCCAGTCGATGAAGACCTTCCCGGGACGGGCGGCCTTCGCCATGGTGGAGGTCACCTGCTGGGGATGGTGCTTCTCCAGCACCTGGGCCACCGCCTGGGCGAACTCGGAGCAGTGTTCGTGGGTGTGCGGGGTGTTGAGGGGCACGTAGACCTGGAGGCCCTTGGAGCCGGACGTCTTGGCGTAGGCGACCAGTCCGGCCAGGTTGTCCAGGACGTTGCGGATGTCGATGGCCACGTCGGCACACTCGGGGATGCCGGTGCGCGGCCCGGGGTCGAGGTCGAACACGCACATGGTGGGCGCGTCGACGTCGTCACCCCGGGCCATGGGGGCATGGATCTCGAGGGCCGCCATGTTCGCCGACCACGCCAAGGCGGCGACCGAGTCGAGGGCGCAGTAGCCGATCGTGCCGGAGCGATCTCCGGGCCCGGCGTAGGTGCCGATCCAGTCCGGGCGGTGAGAGGCGCACCGCTTCTCGAAGAACGACTGCTCGTCCACGCCGTTCGGGTAGCGCCGCAGGGTGACCCCCCGATCGCCGATGTGGGGGACCATCACCGGCGCGATGCGCACGTAGTAGTCGATCACCTCCGCCTTGGTGAACCCGGTCTCCGGATAGAGGACCTTGTCCAGGTTGGTGACCTTGAGGTGCCGCCCGTCGATCTCGACGACCTGGTCGGTCACCGCCTAGGCGCTCTTGCGGGCGCGCTTCTTGGCGGGCGCTGGCTTCTCCTCTTCGGTGGCCGGGGCGCCGGCCGGGTGGCGCTTGCGCGCCGACTTGGCCTCCTTCACGCTGGCCTCCAGCGCCGCCATGAGGTCCACCACCTTGTCCTCGCTCATCACCTCCGGCGGGGCCACGATCTCGGTGTCGCCGGCGGCCTTGCGCTCGATCAGCTCCAGCACCTGGTTGCGGTAGGTGTCCTCGAAGCGGTCGGCGTCGAAGTCGTCGGAGAGCGACGCGATGAGCTGGCGGGCCATGTCCAGCTCCTTCTTGGTGACCTTCACGTCTTCCACGTCGGCGATCTCGGGGATCTCGGCCGGGTCGTTCACCTCGTCGGCGTAGACCATGGTGGACAGCACGAGCGCTCCGTCCTTGGGGCGCACGGCGCACAAGTACTGCTTGGAGCGCATCACGAAGCGCGCCACACCCACCTTGCCGCTCTCCTCCATGGCCTGGGTGAGCAAGGCGTAGGGCTTGGTGGTGGCCTTGTCGGGCGCCACGTAGTAGGCGGAGTCGTAGAAGAGCGGGTCGATGTCGGCCAGGTCGACGAACTCCTCGATGTCGATGGTGCGGCTGGCCTCGGGGTCCAGCGACGCCAGCTCGTCGTCGCCCACGGTGACGTAGGCGCCGGAGCTCAGCTCGTAGCCCTTGACGATGGCCTCCGACGGCACCTCTTCCCCGTCGGCGGCCGACACCTTCTTGTACTTGATGCGGGCACCGGTGCGGGAGTCGAGCTGGTTGAAGCTCACGTTCTTGCGGGACACGGCGGCATAGAGCTTGATCGGGATGTTGACCAGCCCGAAGCTGATGGCACCGCTCCAGATGGCTCTCGGCATACCGGGGAGTATTCCGAACTCCGGCCCAGAATCAAAGGCGGCTAGACGATCCGGCGCTCCGTGGCCCACCGCGTCAGCTCGTGTCGACTGCTCAGCTGGAGCTTGCGGAGCACCGCCGAGACGTGGGTTTCGATCGTCTTCACCGACAGCTCCAGCCGACGGGCGATCTCCTTGTAGGTGTAGCCGCGAGCGATCAGTCGCATCACCTCGCGCTCCCGTGGGCTGAGCTGGTCGAGCTGCGGGTCGGCCACCTCGACGGGCGGATCGCCGGAGAAGGCGTCGAGCACGAAGCCCGCCAGACGAGGGGAGAACACGGCGTCGCCGTCGCGCACCCTCACGATGGCCGCCGCCAGCTCCTCGGACGAGATGGTCTTGGTGACGTAGCCCCGCGCCCCGGCACGGATCACCGCGATGACGTCCTCCGCGGCATCGGACACCGACAGGGCCAGGAACACCAGCTCCGGTCGCTCGGGGCGCAGGGTCTCCAGCACCGCCCGCCCGCCACCGCCCGGGAGGTGGACGTCGAGCAGCACCACCTCGGGATCGGATGCCCGGATGCCCTCGACGGCGCCTTCCACGTCGGAGGCCTCCCCCACCACCTCCACGGCGTCACCCAGCTCGGCCCGCACCCCGGATCGGAAGAGCTGGTGGTCGTCGACCAGGTAGACGCGGGGTGCGCTCACGAGCGTGGCACCTCCAGGGTGACCTCGGTGCCGTCGCCGGGGGTGGTGTGCACCTCGGCGCGGCCGCCGTGGCGCGACATCCGCCCGATGATCGACTCCCGGATCCCCACTCGGCCCGGCTCGACGGCGGCCAGGTCGAAGCCGCGGCCCCGGTCGCGCACGTAGGCGGTGGCCCGGAGCGGCTCCACCTCCACGTAGACGGACACCTCGGCCACCCCGCCATGTCGGGCCGCGTTGTGGGCTGCCTCCCGAACCGCCCCCACCAGGGCGTCGAGCCGCGCGTCCATGGTGGCGTCGCCCACCACCACCAGGTCCACCTCCACGTCGTGACGGTCCTCGACATCGGTGACGACCTGCTCCAGCGCCGTGCTCAGCGCGCTCGGGGCGTCGCCCTCAGGTGGGCGCTCGTCGAACAACCAGGCCCGGAGCTCCCGCTCCTGGCGACGGGCCAGCGTGCGGGCTCGGCCCGGCGCATCGGCCCGCTGGATGAGCGCCAGGGTCTGCAGCACGGAGTCGTGGAGGTGGGCGGCGATCTCGGACCGCTCCTCCGAGCGGATGCGCGCCCGGCGCTCGACGGCCAGGTCGCGCCACAGGCTGACGATCCACGGACCGAGCAGCAGACCCACCCCGGCCGCCGACGCCAGCACGGCGAGGCCCACCCCGCCGATCGTGGACAGCACACCACCGCTGGCGAAGAGGAAGCCCAGGCCCACGACGAGGAGGGCCCCGCCACCAACGGCCCGCAGGAGCAGCCCGTGCGTGCGGTCCCCCTCATCGGTGCGGGCCCACGCCAGCCCGAAGCCCACAGCGGCGAGGGCCACAGACCACACGATCCCCGACGGCAGCAGCAGGCCGGCTCGGGCGAACAGGAGCACGGCGCCCAGCGTGAGCAGGGCCAGGCCGGCGGTGCGGTCGAGCGTCCTCGGTCGGCCGGCCGGCGGCGCCACCCCGGCGGGCTCGTCGGGCAGCAGAGCCCAGCCGGCGAGGTAGGCGAGCGCCCCGAAGCCGTTGGCGAAGGCCAGCACCACGAAGGCCAGGCGCACGGCGACGGGGTCGACCCCCAGGTGCCGCCCCAGTCCCCCGGCCACCCCGGCCAGCACGCGGCCCTCCCCTGCCCGCACGAGGCCCTCGGGGATGCGCAGGGAGCGGTCGTCGGGTCGCGCGCTGGTGGCCATGGCCCCACGATGTTCGCATGACAACGCTCGCCGCGGCATCGGGACGTCCACCGGGGAGCCGGGCACCGCCCCGGCCGCCGTCAGGGTCATCCCCGATTGCTGCCCCGCCCCGTGGCGTCGATGCTGGCCCCATGGACAGCCTCCCCGCCTCGGACGCCGCGCCCGGGATCTCACCACCGCCGCCCCCCGGCCGCTCGGCCGGGCCCCGACGACTGCGCCGTCTCCCCGACGACGGGCCGGTCGCGGGCGTCTGCGCCGGGGTGGCCGAGTACTTCGACGTGGACCCGGTGCTCGTCCGGATCGCCACCGTGGTGCTCTTCTTCAGCGGACCGGGGTTCTTCGCCTACGTCCTGGCCTGGATCTTCGTGCCAGCGGCCGAGGGCCCAGCCGGTCACGGTGCGCCGACGACGGGCTTCGGTCGCCGCGACCGAGGCACCCAGATCCTGGGCATCCTGCTGCTGGGCCTGGGCCTAGCCGTCATCTCGGGCGACTGGTGGGGACGCCCTCGAGGCTGGCTGGGCCCGGTGGGGCTCATGGCCCTCGGGGGGTGGCTGCTCCTCCGACCAAGCCAGGATGCCGACGCTGCCCAGCCGACGCCGGCCGGCCCGGAGCCCAGCCCGGATCCCACGTGGGCTGCGGCGCCGCACGCTGCCTCCGGGACGGCCGAGGCCGCTGTGGTCGACCCCACCACGCCTCTGCCGCTGGATGGCAGAGCGGATGGTGACGACTCCAGTGGTCCACCGCCACCATGGGCCCAAGACACCTGGATGGGCCCACCCGAGCCACCCACCCTGCCCCCTCGGCGGCGCCAAGGGATCGGGGCCGCGGTGTTCGGGGCGCTCCTGCTGTGGACGGGCGTGGCCTGGCTGGTGGGCGCCGGATTGGAGACGGGCCTGGCCGGCGCCTTGCTCATCCTTGGCGGCGGCTTCGTGGTGGGGGCCTTCGTCGGCAGCACACGGGTGCTGATCCTCCCCGCCCTGGCGGTCGCCGGCGCACTGGCCCTCACCACGGCCGTCGACGTCCCCCTCGCCGGGCCGGTGGGCGCCCAGCGCTGGGAACCTCGCCGGATCGACGAGGTGGCGGACCGCTACGAGGTGAGCATCGGGGAGGGCACGCTGGACCTGGGCGGGATCGTGGTCCCGGCCGGCGACGAGCTGGTGGTGGAGGTATCCGTCGGCCTGGGCCACCTGGTGGTCGTCGTCCCGGAGGGCCTGGCCGTGGAGGTGACGTCGCGCGTGGGAGCCGGGGAGATCGACGTGTTCGGCAAGCGCCAGGACGGTGTGGGTGTCTCGTCGGAGCACCAGGACGGGACCTCGCGCGGGACGCTCGTGCTCGACCTGCACGTGGGGATGGGCCGGATCGACGTGGATCGGGCCACCGCGACCGCCGTACCCGACGTCCCCGAGCTCCCCACCACCAACACGACGCTCGGGTGAGCGCCTAGGCCAGCACCGCCCGCGCCACCAGGTCCGTCCCGAAGGCGGTGAGGATGGCCAGGTACAGGAGCCCGGTGGCTGCCATCACCGCGCTGTACTGCCGCTCCTTGAGAGCGGCGCGGGTCACCGCCACCAACACGATGGTGCTGACCGCGCAGGCGATCCACATCCACCCGAGGATGCCGTTGTACCCGTCGTCGATGTCGCCGGTGATGACCGACACCATGCCGGTGGGCCACAGCAGGGCGGCCACCTCGAAGGGCCACACGACCGCCACCCAACGCACCAGCTCGAGGAGCGGTCCGCGAGGCATGCCCGGCTGCACCAGGTACCAGTGGCCGAGGAGCATGGCGTCGGTGACGGCGCCGAGGAAGGCCGCGCCCACCAGGGTGCGGGCCACCGACAGCACGGCGGGATCGCCCGCCGCCGACCCCGGCCGCCACCAGACCCAGGAGCCCGACGACAGGGGCCAGCAGGTCGAGCGCCGGGGGGAACTCGGGCCGCCTCGCGCGTCGACGGCGTCACGGCGGCGGTCGATGCCGGTCATGGCGGCCACTCGCGCCGTGGAGGCATCCACCCGATCGCGCTCGGCTCGGACCCCGGTCCGGCGGCGGGCCACGGACACGACGAGCGCCCCGAGCGAGGCGACCACCACCGCGGCGCTGGCGACGTCGCGCAGGGGCACGGCGTCGCCGTAGCGGAGGCCGGTCACCAGGGCGCCCACGGCCATCAGGAGGTAGGTGCCACGGAGGAGCCAGCCGTAGCCGAGGCTGACCTCCCGCCGGCGGGTCGTCACCCAGAGGAAGGCCAGGCCGCCGACCGCCCACTGGAGCAGCACCGTGGCGGCATCGAGGCGGATCATGGCCCGCCGAGCGTAGGGGCGGGTCCGGGGGGCGGCGAAGTCGCCCTACAGCAGCGCCAGGTCGTGGTCGGCCCGGTTGAGGGGATCGGGGCCGGCGCCGTCCGCCACCACGATGTCCTCCAGGCGAAAGCCGAAGCGGCCCGTGCACGTAGATGCCCGGCTCGATGGAGAAGGCGTGGCCGGGCTCGAGCAGGGTGCCGTTGCCAGCCACGATGTACGGGTCCTCGTGCTCCTCGATGCCGATGCCGTGGCCGGTGCGGTGGATGAACTGCTCGCCCCAGCCCGGCGTCGGTGATGATCGTGCGGGCGGTGGCGTCGACGGCCTCGCAGGAGGTGCCGACCACGGCGGCGGCGACGGCGGCCTGCTGTGCGTCGAGCAGCACGGCGTAGGCCTCGGCCAGCTCCTCGGCCGGCTCGCCGAGGTGGACGCAGCGGGTGATGTCGGAGCAGTAGCCGATCCCGTCGTCGCCGAGCATCGTGCCGCCGAAGTCGCAGAGCACCACCTCGCCCTCCTGGATGACCCGGTCGCCCGGCTCGTGGTGGGGGCTGGCCGCGTTGGCGCCGGCGGCCACGATGGCGAAGTTCACCCGCTGGTGGCCCTCGGCGAGGAGGCGCCGGCCCAGCTCGGCCGACACCTCCGCCTCGGTGCGCCCCACCAGCGTCGATGTCGCCGGCCTGCAGCTCGGCCGCCACCCGGTCGGCCGCCGCGCCGGCGGCCGCGCAGGGCGGCGATCTCGGCCTCGTCCTTGCGGGCCCGCAGCGGCCCCATGACCTCGCCGCCGCGGGTGAACCGGGCACCGGGGAGCGCGTCGCTGGAGGTCGACGAGGAACCGGGCCCAGGTGCGGTCACCGATCGCCAGGCAGCCAGCCGTCGCCGGCCAGCCCCGCCACGATGGCCACGGGATCGTCGGTCTCGTCCCATGGCCGGAGCGAGAACACCTCGGGACGATCGACCACCCGCGGCGCCTCCAGACGGGGCACCACCAGGGTGGCGTCGCCCTCGCTGCGGCAGCACCAGCATGGTCAGCCGCTCGAGCGGCATGGCCTCGTAGCCGGTGAGGTAGGGCAGGTCCGGCCCCACCGACAGCAGCAGGGCGTCGACGCCGAGCTCGGCCATGCGGGTGCGCACCCTGGCGGCGCGGTCGGCGAACATGGGCCGACGCTACCGGCGGTCCAGGGCAGGGAGGCCGTCGATGCTGGTGACGTTCTTGTCGGCCCAGTACTCGTGCAGGCCGTCCTCCCCCTTCCGGGCGGCCCACTCCTGGAGGGTGGGACGCTCCTCCCGGTAGTCCATGAACGGGATGGAGTAGCCGCAGGACGTCTGCACGCGATCCAGGCCGACGACGACGATCGATCGACCCCCCAGGAGCTCGGGGAACTGCGGGCGGAGCGATTCGTACGCCTCGCTGCCAGCGGGGTGAGCGGTGCCCGACCCGAACAACCGAAGGATGAGCGGCGGTCCCTCGAAGGCGCAGAGCATCAGCGTGATGCGGCCGTTCTGCCTTGTGTGGGCGATGGTCTCAGCGCCGCTGCCCGTGAGGTCGAGGTAGGCGATGGTGCGGGGGTCGAGCACCCGAAGGCAGTCATGGCCTTTGGGTGACAGGTTCACGTGCCCGCCCTCGTCAGGTGCCGTGGCGACGAAGAACACGTGCTGCTGGCCAAGCCACGAGGTGAGCGTGTCGTCGAGCTGCTCCAAGACCTTGCCCATCCGCTCAGTCTGCCCCCACCCGGCCGCGGCGGGGTTCAGGGGACGGGAACGGCGACCGGAGCAGCAGCGTCGGCCGCTTGGCGGGCGTGGTAGCTGGCCCGAACCAGCGGGCCGGCCTCCACGTGCCCGATGCCCAACGCCTCGCCGGCGGCCTTGAGGGCGGTGAGCTCATCGGGGGTCCACCAACGAGCCACGGGCAGGTGGTCCGCCGTCGGGCGCAGGTACTGGCCGACGGTGACGATGTCGACACCGATGGCGGCCAGGTCGACCAGGGCCTGGTGCATCTCGTCGGTGGTCTCCCCCAAGCCGGCGATGAGCGACGACTTTGTGGTGAGACCGGCGGCCTTGGCCCGGGCCAGCACCGCCAGCGATCGGGCGTAGGAGGCCGACGGTCGCACCGCTCGCTGCAGCCGGGCCACGGTCTCCAGGTTGTGGTTCAGGACGTCGGGGCGCTGATCGAAGATCACCGCCAGCGCCTCGGGGTCGCCCTTGCAGTCGGGGATCAGCACCTCCACCGGCACCCCGGGCGTGCGGGCCCGGATGGCCTGGATGACGGCGGCGAACATGGCCGCGCCACCGTCGGGCAGATCGTCGCGCGCCACTGCGGTCACCACGGCGAAGCGCAGGCCCATCCGCTCCACAGCCTCCGCCACCCGCTCGGGCTCCACGGGGTCGATGGGCAGCGGGTGACGGGTGTCCACCATGCAGAAGCCGCACGCCCGCGTGCACCGCTCCCCGTTGATCATGAAGGTGGCCGTGCCGTCGCTCCAGCACTCCGACAGGTTCGGACAGCCGGCCTCCTCGCACACGGTGACGAGATCGAGGTCGCGCATCGTCTTCCGGAGGGCGGTCACCTCGGGGGTGAGGCGCAGCGGCGCCCGCATCCACGCCGGCTTCCGGCTGCTGATCTCCAGCCCCTCCGTCACCCCCGCCTCCGCCAGCCGCCCTGCTCGCCGGGCCGTGGTCTGCCCCCGCACCACCACGTCTTGTGTCGTTTCGTCCTGGTCTCGGGAACGGCCCGACACAAGACCATGGGGCGCCGTGGGGCCGACCTCGCCGCGACTGAAGGGCGACAGGTCCTCGGGGACGTGACGCCAGACGACGTCGGCGCGGTCGTGGCCGGCCTGCCCCCACCGCTCGGCGGCGCGGGCGGCGACGGCGTCGACCACCTGGCGCATCGAGGCGTCGATCCCCTCGGCCACCAGCGAGGTGACGCCCTTGTCGGCGATGCCGCAGGGAACGATGTGGCCGAACATCGCCATGTCGGGGTCGACGTTGAGGGCGAAGCCGTGCATCGACCGGCTCCGGGACAGCTTCACCCCGACGGCGCAGATCTTGCGGGGGGCGTCCGAGTGGGGAGCCACCCACACGCCGGGAAGGCCGCTGAGCCGTCCCACGTCCGAGAGGCCGAGGTCGGCCAGCGCGTCGATCACCAGCTGCTCCACCGAGCACACGTAGGCGGTGGTGTCGGCCAGGCCACCACCACGCCTTCCCGGCACGGTGAGGATCGGGTAGCCCACCAGCTGACCGGGCCCGTGGAAGGTGACGTCGCCGCCGCGATCGGTGCGCTCCAGGTCGGCTCCCACCTCGGCAGGGGGCCGCAAGAGGTGGCCGAGATCACCCCGCACGCCGAGCGTGTACACGGGCGGGTGCTCGAGGAGCAGCAGGTGGTTCGACGAGCCGGCGAACAGCCCCGTCTGCACCGCGTGGGCGTCCCGATAGGCCACCCGCCCCAGCCAGCGGATGTGCAGCGGGCCGCCCGGCACGGCCGTCGTCGCACAGGCGTCCGTCACCCCGCCCACGCTACCGGCGTGCCCCCTCCCCGCTCCCCGCTCCCCGCTCCCCACCCCCCACCACCAGCCTGCGACGTTCTGCAACCGTTTCGGGCGCGAACTGTCGCACGTTGGAGGGGTGGCCGGGTCTCCCACCAGCCGGCGACGTTTTGCGACCGTTTCGGGCGCGGACTGTCGCAAGTTGCAGGGGGCTGGGTCGGGCGGTGGGCTGGGGTCGGGCCGGTGGGGCTGGGGGCGGGACGGGGGCTAGAGCTCGGCGGACCAGTCTCGGGTCTCGAGGAGCTCCTTGACCTTGTGGAGGAAGGCGGCGGCGTAGGCGCCGTCGAAGGCCCGGTGGTCCCAGGAGAGGGCCAGGTTCCCGACGGAGTGGATGGCGATGCTCTCGGTGCCGTCGGGGAGCTCGACCACCACCGGCTTCCGCCGCACGCCGTCGGTGCTCAAGATGGCGACCTGGGGCTGGTTGATGATCGGCATGGTCAGGAACGTGCCGTAAGGCCCGGGGTTGGTGATGGTGAAGGTGCCGTCGGAGATGTCGTCGGGCGTGAGCTTCTTGGAGCGGGCCCGGCCGGCCAGATCGCTGACGTCGCGGGCGATGGCGCGCATCCGCTTGCCATCGGCGTCGCGGATGACGGGCACCATGAGCCCCTTGAAGTCGAGATCCACGGCGATCCCGAGGTTGAGGTAGTTGTGGACCACCAGCGCCTCCTCGGTGAAGGTGGCGTTCACCTCGGGAAACTCGTGGATGGCGTCGATCACGGCCCGGGAGATGAACGGCAGGTAGGTGAGGCCGAAGCCCTCCTCCGCCCGCCAGGCGTCCTTGTGGGCTCGGCGCACCCGCTCCACGCCCTCGTAGTCGACCTCGATCGAGGCGTAGACGTGAGCTGAGGTGTCGAGGGAGCGACGGAGGTGCTCGGCGCTGCGCCGACGGATGTTGCTGTGGGGGATGACGGTGTCGCGCTCGCCGGAGCGGGCCAGCGGCTCAGGCGTGGGTCGAGGCGACGAGGGAGCGGGCGACGACGCTGCCGGAGCCGCTGCAGGGGCGTTCGGGCCGGACCCGCCACCGGAGTCGGCGGCTGCGAGGACGTCGTTTCGGGTGATGCGGCCACCAACACCGGAGCCCTCGATGGCGTCGGGGTCGAGGCCGTGCTCGTTGATGAGACGGCGCACCACGGGAGACAGCAGCCGACCGCCGCCACTGCGGGGCGCCGCCTTCGCGGCGGGGGCCGGGGCCTCCTGGGACGCCGGCGCCGGCTCGGCGGGCGGCTCGGCTCCGGCTTCGGCGCCGGCGCCTCCGGCTCCGTCGCAGGTTCCTCGGCGGCTGGCTCCTCGGCCGGTGCCTCGGGCGCGGGGGCATCGCTGGCGTCGCCAATCACCGCCAGCACCACGCCGACGTCGACGGTGTCGCCCTCCGCGACCTTGATCTCCACCAGCGTGCCGCTGGTGGGAGAGGGCACCTCGGAGTCGACCTTGTCGGTGGACACCTCGAAGAGCGGTTCGTCCTCCGCCACGGTGTCGCCCACTGCCTTGAACCACTTGGTGATGGTTCCTTCGGTGACGGTCTCCCCGAGCTGGGGCATGGTGATGTCGGCCATCGTGCCTTCCTGGCGCTATCCGTGGAGGGGACGCCCGGTGAGGCTGATCATGGCCTCGCCGAGCACCTCGGTCATGGTGGGGTGGGGCTGGATGAGCGAGGCCATGTCGGTGACGGTGGCCTCCCAGTTGACGGCCAGGTACGCCTGGCCCAGCTGCTCGGTGACCCACGGGCCCACCATGTGGACCCCGAGGATCCGCCCGGCTCGCCCGTCGGGACCCTTCTCGGCGATCACCTTCACCATGCCCTCGGGCTGGTTGACGATCATGGCGCGGCCGTTGTGGTTGAACCGGCTCTTCTGGGTGACCACATCGAGACCGGCCTCCTTGGCCGCCTCCTCGGAGAGACCGGTGAAGGCCGCCTCAGGACGGCTGTAGACGCACCAGGGCACCTTGTCGTAGTCGACCGGCGCCGGGTCCTCGCCGAGGATGTCCTGGATGGCGATCACGCCCTCGATGAAGGCGATGTGGGCCAGCGCCGGGGTGGCGATGGCGTCGCCGACCGCCCACACGCCCGCCTCGCCGGTGCGGCAGCCCTCGTCGACCTCGATGAATCCACGGTCGTCGATGCCGACGCCAGTGCCCTCCAGGCCGAGATCGTCGGTGCTGGGCCGACGCCCCACCGACACCACCACCACGTCGACGTCGAGGCCGTCGCCACCGGCTTGCACCGTGGTGCCGCCGCCGGAGGGCGTGTGGCCCTCCACCTTCACGCCGGTGCGGACCTCGATCCCCCGGCCCTTGAAGGACTTCTCGATCACCTTGGTGAGGTCGTTGTCCAACCCGGGCAGGATCTTCGGGAGCGCCTCGAGGATGGTGACCTGGGTGCCGAGGTCGGCCAGCATCGACGCGAACTCGCAGCCGATGACCCCGCCCCCGATGATGGCGGCTCGCTTGGGGAGCTCTGGGATCGAGAGGAGCTCGTCGGAGGTCATCACGATGGTGCCGTCGACGTCGAAGCCGGGCAGGGTGCGGGGAATCGACCCTGGCGCCAGGACGACGGCGTCTCCCGTGAGCTCGACCTCGCCCGACGCTCCCCCGGTGACGGTGACGCGCTTGTCGGCGTGGAGCCGACCGTGGCCGTCGAGCACGGTGACCTTGCGGCTCTTGAGCAGCGACCCCAGGCCGCTGACCAGCCCCGACACGATCGTGTCCTTGCGGCCCAGCGAGACGCCCCAGTCGATGGAGGCCTCGCCCGCCTGGATGCCGTAGTCGGCCGCCTCGTTCACGTGCAGGTAGGTGGCGGCGGTCTCCAGCAGCTCCTTGGCCGGGATGCAGCCGACGTTCAGGCAGGTGCCGCCCAGCTTGCCCTTCTCGATCATGGCGATGTTGAGGCCGGCGGAGGCGCCGTAGAGGGCCGTGGCGTAGCCGCCGGGACCGCCGCCGATGATGACGACGTCGTAGTGCTCGGCCGTGGGGACCACCTCCGAGGGTGAGGGCCGTGGTGCGGGCGCTTCGGACTCTACCGGCCGAGAACGGCGGTCACTGCTGCTGCTGCGCCTGGTGCTGAGCCACCTGCGCGTGGCGCCGTATGTCCACCGATGCGTTGGTGGTGGGACGCCCGCCTCCCGAGTAGATCCCCCGCACGGGCGGCACGTCGTCGTAGTCGCGACCCCGGCCGATGGTGATGTGGCGGGGCCCGACCTGCTGGGCGTTGGTGGGATCGAGTGCCAGCCAGCCCCACGACGGGATGGCGGCCTCGAACCAGGCGTGGGTCTGCACCCGCACCTCGTCGCCGTCCACGTCGGCCCCCGACGCGTCCGACGAGGCGAAGAAGTAGCCCGACACGTACCGGGCCGGGATCCCGATGCTGCGGCAGAGCGCCACCGCCAGGTGGGCGTAGTCCTGGCAGACGCCCTGCCCATGGGCCAGCACCTCCCCCACATCGACGCCGATGTAGGTGGCACCTGGGGTGTACTGCAGCGACGTGTGCACGAAGCGGTGCAGGGCCAGGACGGTCCCCACGACGTCGTCGCCAGCGATCCCGGCGATGCGCTCGGCGGCGGAGGTCACCTCCCCGTTCCAGGCCACGTGGTCGGACGCGCCGAGGTACTCCAGGTGGGCATCGCGGAAGGTGGGCTCGCTCAGGTCGCCTTGCCGGGGCGACACGGTGACGAGCGGCCGGGGCAGGGTCTCGACCGTCGCCTCGGCGGTGATCTCCAGCGACACGTGCGGTTCTCGGATGCCGAAGGTGTCGACGCGGGTCCCCCAGTAGTCCTGGTGGGCGAGCACCCGAGAGGTGGGGTGGGTGGTGACCCGGTAGGCGACCAGCTGCTGGTACTCGTCGACGGCCGGGCAGGCTCGCAGCTCGTTTTGCGAGCCGCGCACGATGTCGTCGTAGCCGACGCTCGTGCGGTACACGATGTCGTAGCGGGTCTCGGCCACGGTCAGGTCGCCTCCGATGCCCGCACGTAGGGCACCAGAGCGTGGAAGTCGTGCTCCTGCGCGTTGCGGAAGTACTGGAGCGCCACGGCCTCCGAGATCTGGCGCAGGCCGCCCAGCATCTGGTCGAGGAACACGTGGAGGTCGCCCTGGAGGAGCTCGTGCGTGTCGAGGAACTCGAGGTCTGAGCGGGTGCGACCCAGCACCCGCTGAGGCCGGGCCATGGTGAGGGAGCCCGCCTCGAGCCGGCCGAGGTGGTTCTCCACCGCGTTGAGGCAGAAGAGCACCGAGCGCGGGTGGGTGCGCGACACGAGCAGGAACTCCACGACGTCGGCCGGGTCGATCGACGCGCCGTACCGGCGGCGGAACGCCTCGGAGCCAGATGCCGACTTGAGCGTCTGTAGCCAGTGGTGGAACCCACCCGTGGCTCCTGCTGTGACGAGCTGGCTGTAGCGGACGTCGAGGAGGCGACAGGTCATCTCAGCTCGCTCGAGCATCCACCCGAGCTGGAGGAACCGCCAGCTGTCGTCGCGCGACATGGTCTCGGCTGCCACCCCGGCGACCATCTGGCAGTTGCGCTTCACGAACACGTAGAGCTCATGCGGGCGGGTCTCCATGTCGAGCCGTAGGTTCCTCGAACCCAGCTCGAGGTGGAAGCTGTTGATCGCCTCCCAGAGCTCGCTGGAGATCAGCTCCCGGGCGGCCCGGATGTTCTCCCGGGCATGACCCACCGACGACAGGATCGCCCCAGGGTTCTCGCGGTCCAGCACGAGGAACTCGGAGACGGTGGCACCCCGCACGCTCAGCTCGCGCGTTGAGAACGGGCGCTCGAGCCAGAGCACCTTGAGGAGGTCGCTCCAGGACCGCTCCGCCTCCCAGGGCATGGCTTCCAACAGGCCGTGATACGTGATGTCGAGCATCCGAGCGGTGTCCTCGGCCCGCTCGATCTGACGACCGGCCCAGAACAGAGACTCGGCGTGGCGCGCCAGCATCATCCACCGCCTGCCGACTCGGCCAGCACCCAGGTGTCCTTGCTGCCGCCGCCCTGGCTGGAGTTCACCACGAGGCTGCCCTTCCGCAGTGCCACCCGCGTGAGGCCGCCCGGGATCACCTCCACCTTGTCGCCGGAGAGGACGAAGGGCCGCAGGTCGATGTGGCGGCCCTCGAGCCGATCGTCGACGAGGGTGGGGTGGCGGGAGAGCTGGACGACCTCCTGGGCGATGTAGTTGCGGGGGTTGGCCTCGATGCGCACCCGCATGTCCTCGATCTCCGCATCGGACGCGGCCGGTCCGATCAGCATGCCGTAGCCACCAGACTCGGCGACGGGCTTGACCACCAGCTGGTCGAGGCGGCTGATGACGTGGTCGCGCTGCTCGCGGTCCCACAGGAGGTAGGTCGGCACGCTGGCCAGGATGGGCTCGGCTCCCAGGTAGTAGCGGATCAGGTCGGGCACGAACGCGTAGACAGCCTTGTCGTCGGCCACGCCGTTGCCGACCGAGTTCGAGATGGTGACGTTGCCGGCCCGGGCGGCGCTCATGAGCCCGGGAACACCCAGCGTGGAATCCGACCGGAACACAACGGGGTCGAGGAAGTCGTCGTCGATGCGGCGGTAGATCACGTCGACACGCTTGAGGCCGTGGGTCGTGCGCATGGACACCACGTGATCGTCGACCACCAGGTCTCGGCCCTCGACCAGCTCCACGCCCATCTGGCGGGCGAGGAAGGCGTGCTCGAAGTAGGCCGAGTTGAAGACCCCAGGCGTGAGCACCACGACGGTGGGGTCGGGATCAGCGCCTGGCGGGCTCACGCGCCGCAGCGCGCCGAGCAGGGCCGGCCCGTAGTGGTCGACGGGGCGAACGAGGTGATCGCCGAAGACTCGGGGCAGCACCCGTGTCATGGCCGCTCGGTTCTCCAGCACATAGGACACCCCGCTCGGGTTGCGAAGGTTGTCCTCCAGCACGCGGTACACGCCTTCGGCGTCTCGCACGATGTCGATGCCGGCCACCAGGCAGCGGGCCCCGTGCGGGACGTTGATGCCGAAGGCGTCGCGCTGGAAGCCGTCGCTGCTGGTGATCAGCCAGCGGGGGATGACCCCGTCCTTCACCGCCGCCTGGTCGCCCACGTAGAGGTCATCGAGGAAGCGGTTGAGCGCGGTGACGCGCTGCACCAGCCCCTCCTCCAGGTGGGCCCACTCCTCAGCCGGGATGATGCGGGGCACCAGATCCATGGGGAAGGTGCGCTCCACCCCCTCTCCCTCGCCGTACACGGTGAAGGTGATGCCGGCCTGACGGAAGGCGGCGTCGCGTATTCGCTCTCGGTCGCTCAGCTCGTGCGGGGTGAAGCTGCCCATCCGGTCGATGAGGCCCTGGTAGTGCGGCCGAGGTGTGCCCACGGCGGTGACGGCCTCATCGAAGAACGACTCGGGGTCGTAGCCATCGAACAGCCCCGAGGTGGTCATGACGTCGAACCTACCCCCGTCTACTTGCAGGCGGGTGACGAGGATCTGAAGGGGATCTGACCTACCTGCCAGCGATCATGGCGAACTGGACCGCCGCTGCCACCAGGATGGCCAGGCCGCAGAGCAGGGCCGCCAGGATGAGGCGGCGGGTGCTCATCGCTCGGTGAGGATCGCCTGCACGTCCGCCTCGCTGTCCGGCGTGACCAAGGCCAGCACCTCGTCGCCAGGCAGGAGCCGGGTGTCGCCCCGGGGGAAGATCACCCGTTCCTCGCGCAGCACGGCCACGACGGTGGAGTCGCGCGGGAAGTCGAGCTCGACGATGTCCCGGTTGGCCGCCTTGGCGTCGCTGGCCAGCGTCACCTCGATGAGGCTGGCCCGGCCGCGCTCGAAGCTGAGCAGGCGCACCAGCGTCCCCACCGACACCGCCTCCTCCACCAGCGAGGTGAGCAGGTGCGGGGTGGAGACGGCCACGTCGACGCCCCAGCTCTCGTTGAACATCCAGTGGTTCTTGGGGTTGTTCACCCGGGCGATCACCCGCGGGACGGCGAACTCCTGCTTGGCCAGCAACGACACCACCAGGTTGTCCTCGTCGTCCCCGGTGACGGCGGCCAGCACGTCGACGTCGTCGAGGGGCACCGTCCGGAGGTTGGCCACCTCGCAGGCGTCGGCGGTGACCCAGCGGACACCGGCCGGCTCACCGGTGCGCTCCGCCCGGGCGACGCGGTCGGGGTCCACCTCGATGATGCTCACGTCGTGCCCGCCGCCGGTGAGCTCTGATGCGATGAAGGCGCCGACGTTGCCGCCGCCCACGATGACGACCTTCACGGGTGCCCTCCGGTCTCGTCGCCGCCGCTGAGGTGGGCGTCCAGCTCCGCCAGGCGGTCGGCGGCCACCGACATGTACACGACGTCGCCCTCCTGGGTGACGAGGTCGTCGGTGGGCACCCGACCCACCCCCAGCCGCCAGAGGGCGGTCACCCGTGCCAACCCGGGTGCGTCGAGGTCGCTCAGCTTGCGGCCAGCCCAGCCGGGCGCCACCGAGCGCTCCACGAGGTGGACGCCTGCCGACGGGTCGGTCCACTCGACCGTCGGAGCGTCCGGGAGGATGCGGCGCAGGACACGGTCGGTGGTCCATCGGACGGTGGCGATGGTGGGGATGCCGAGCCGTTCGTAGATGGCGGCGCGGCGGGCGTCGTAGATGCGGGCCACCACCCGCTCCACCCCGAAGACCTCTCGGGCGGTGCGGGCCACCATGATGTTGGAGTTGTCCCCGTTGGTGACCGCCGCCAGAGCCCCCGCCTCCTCGATCCCGGCTTCGCGGAGCCGGTCCCTGTCGAAGCCCACCCCTTGGATGGTGCGGCCCGAGAACCCCGTCGGGAGCCGACGGAAGGCCTTGGCTTGCTTGTCGACCACGGCCACGGTGTGGCCGCCATCCTCCAGCACCCCGGCCAGGCCCGAGCCCACCCGGCCACAGCCGACCACGACGACGTGCAACGGTTCGCTCCTCTGCCCCCGGTCGGGGACCCGACGAGCGATCCTAGGAGAGGAGGCGAGCACCCGGGCAAGCCGGGTGCCCGCCGTCGCCCTCAGGCGGTGCGCTGGCTGAGCAGGTCGCGGATCTCCGTGAGGAGCACGGCCTCGTCGCTGGGTGCGGGGGTGTCCTCGGTGGCCTCGCCGGAAGCCCGTCGAGCCATGATCGACTGCATCGGCTTCACGATGACGAAGAACACCACTGCGGCGGTGGCCAGGAAGCGCAGGGCGGCGTCGATCACCAGGCCGTAGCTGAAGATGCTCCCGTTGACCTCGAAGGTCATCGTGGTGAAGTCCTTCGAGAAGATCATGCCGACCAGCGGGGTGATCATCCCCGTCACCACGGCGGTGACGATGGCCGTGAAAGCAGCCCCGATGATGACGGCAACGGCCAGATCGATGACGTTCCCTCTGAAGAGGAACTTCTTGAACTCGCTCAACATCTCAGCCTCCAAGCGGCGCACCCCTACTTGACGCACGCGGGGCTACGGTAGGCCGCTGCCGTCGCGGAGGTCCCGGAAAGCCGAATGCGCATCGCCATCACGGGGTCCAGCGGGCTGATCGGCACCGCCCTGCGCCACTCGCTCGGGGCCGACGGCCACGACGTGGTGCCGGTGGTGCGATCGGGAGGGGGACCGGGGGCGGTCCGGTGGGACATCGAGCAGGGCCGCATCGACACCGACGGGCTCGAGGGGCTCGACGGCGTCGTCCACCTGGCGGGCGAGGGGATCGCCGAGAAGCGCTGGAGCGCCGAGCAGAAGCGCCGCATCCGCGAGAGCCGCACCCAGGGCACCGCCCTGCTGGCCGAGGCCCTCGCCGGCTTGTCGCGCCCGCCCGCGGTGCTCGTGTCGGGCTCGGGAGTCGACGTGTACGGCGACCGCGGCGACGAGCAGCTCACCGAGTCCAGCGCCCACGGCCCGGGCAGCTTCCTCACCACCGTGGTGGAGGAGTGGGAGGCGGCCACCGGACCCGCCGAGACGGCGGGGATCCGCGTGGCCCACATCCGCTCCAGCATGGTGCTGGCGGCCGACGGCGGGGCCTTGGCCCGCATGGTCCAGATCGCCAAGCTCGGCGTGCTCGGCAAGCTGGGATCCGGCCAGCAGTGGTGGAGCTGGATCAGCTTGGCCGACGAGGTGGCGGCCATCCGCTTCCTGCTCGACCACGACGTGGCGGGGCCGGTCAACCTGGCGGCCCCGGGGCCCGTCACCAACGCGGTGTTCACCAAGGCGCTGGGACGGGTGCTGCGCCGACCCACCTTCTTGCCGGTGCCCAGCTTCGGACCCAAGCTGCTGCTGGGGTCGGAGCTGGCCGGGACGCTGCTCTACGAGAGCAAGCGGGTGTGCCCGGAGGTGCTGCTGGAGGCCGGGTTCGTGTTCCGGCACACCGATCTCGAGGCGGCCCTGCGCGACATCCTGGGCTGAGGCCGCTGCCAGGCTCACTTCGGCTGCATGCGCACTCCGCCGTCGACCCGGATGGTCTCGGCGTTCATGTAGCTGTTCGACAGCAGCTCGCTGGCCATCGACGCGAACTCGTCTGCGGTGCCCAGCCGGTCGGGGAACAGCACGTCGCGCTTCAGCTTCTCCTTGAAGGCCTCCGAGGCGTCGCCCTCGCCGTAGATCGGGGTGTCGATCAGCCCGGGGGCGATGCAGTTCACCCGGATCCCGGCCGCCGACAGGTCGCGGGCGATGGGCAGGGTCATCCCCACCACGCCGCCCTTGGAGGCGGAGTAGGAGGCCTGGCCGATCTGACCGTCGAAGGCCGCCACGGACGCCACCGTCACGATGGCGCCCTTCTCGTTGTCGGCCAAGGGCTCGTTCAGGCTCATGGCGGAGGCAGCCAGGCGGATGCAGTTGAAGGTGCCCACCAGGTTCACCTCCAGCACCTTCTTGAAGATGTCAAGGTCGTGGGCGGACTCGTACTGGCCGTCGCGCCCGATGGTGCGGGTGGCCCAACCCACGCCGGCCGCCGTCACCAGGGCCCGGAGCGGACCGAGCTCCTTGGCTGCCTCCACGGCCGCGACCACCTGCTCGACGTTGGCCACGTCGGCCTGGGCGAACACGCCCCCGACGTCCTTGGCCACCGCTTCGCCCTTGTCGGGGTTCATGTCGACGACGACCACCTTGGCGCCCTGGTCGGCGAGCCGGCGGACGGTGGCCTCACCGAGGCCCGAGGCGCCTCCGGTGACGATCGCTGAGATGCCGTTGAGATCCATGGCTGGCGACTCTATTGACTGCCCGGTCAAGAGGCGAACCGAGCCCCTGGCTCAGGCGGAGGTCACCACCGCGGTCGCCGCGGAAGGCTCGGCCTGGAGCACGACGGCCTTGGTGAGGCCGAAGGCGGCCACAGGAAGGGCGGCCACCAGACCGGCGGGGCCGAGGGCACCGGTGGCCACCAGGGCGACCGAGCCCGCCACCCAGGCGCCATCGGCCAGCGCGGAGGTGATGGTGGCCGTGCGCACGGTGGCTCGCCGTCGGGTGGCGGCGATGGCCAGGTCGACGCCGTACAGCACCAGGCCGGCGCCGACCCAGCGCAGGATGGCGGGGCTGCCTGCCTCCACCAGGCGGGCCACGGGTCCAGCCGCCCCGAGGAGGAGGAGGCCGCTGGCCACCCCGAGCAGGGCATCGAGTCGGAGGATGGTGCGGAGGCGGGCCGTGGTGGTGTCGTCCATGCCCGCATCGTGCGGCCCGAAGGCCGTCGCCACCATTACCTGGCGGGTAGGGCTGCTGCCGCCGCCCGTACGCTGATCGGGTGAGCGACGACGACGTCTTCCCGGATCGGGACATGAGCCACCGCGACAAGGTGGTGTTCATGCTGGAGCGGGAGGGCTGGGCCATCGACGCCGTGCCCAGCCGCGAGGGACAGACCGAGTTCCCCAGCTACGCCTTCACCATCGGGTTCGAGGAGCGGTTCGACTTCCCCGAGGTGTGCGTGGTCGGTCTGTCGCCCGTCGCCTGCCGGGGCCTGTTCGACCTGGTGGCCGGCGCGCTGGCCGGCGGCACCGACCTGCCCGTGGGAGCAGCGTTCATCGGCCTGCTCGACGGCGGCCAGCCCTGCGCCCTGCTCCCGGTCGACGTCGCCCCCGTCTCGGGGATGTTCCCGTCGCTGACCGAGCACCACGCCCTCGCGGGCGACGCACCCGACGCCTTCGCCATGGTGCAGCTGGCGTGGCCCGACGCCGCCGGCCACCTCCCGTGGGAGCCCACGTTCGACCAGCGGCTCCTCACCGCCCAGGTGCTCCTGGCCGATCCCCCAGCGTGAGGCGCAGCGGGGTCAGCCGCCCAGGAGGAAGGCGGCGTTGTCGTGGAACAGCGCCGGCGCCTCCTCGGCCCGGCACCCAGCCCGCTCGTAGTCGGCGAGCGGCGACGCGGTGCCCTCCGAGTGGGGGTAGTCGCTGCACGCCATGAACAGGTCGCCGGAGTGTCGGGTGAGGCGGCCCGGGTCCTCGTAGGAGAACGACGAGATCCGCACGTGGCGCTCCAGGTACTGGCTCGGACGCAGGGCCAGGTCCACGTTCGGGCGACCGTTGAGCTTGGCGGTGAAGTCGTAGGCCCCGTCGAGCATCAAGGTGAACTGGGGCACCCAGATGGAGCTGAGCTCCACGATCCCGATGCGCAGGCCCGGATGGCGGTCGAAGACGCCGTTGACGATGAGGTCGGTGACGGCCAGGGCGGGCGGCACCCACAGGAAGACCGACTCGATCACCGGCACGAACGGCGTCCGGCTCCGTGTACCAGCAGTCGTCGAAGACACGAGGCTGGTCGGCCACGTGGAACACCGGGGTGACCCCGTGGTCGACGAAGGCGGCCCAGAGCCGGTCGTGATCCGGGTGGGAGAGAGGTCGGCCGTCGACGGGGGCCGGGGCCACCATGGCCAGCCGGATGCCGTTGGCCGCCAGCGCCGCGAGCTGCGACTCGACCCAGTCGGGTCGCGCAGGCTGAGGTGGGCCACGGGGTGCAGCCGCCCGCCCCCGTCGTGCACGACCGAGCCGCACCAGCGGTTCCAGGCCGCCATGTTGGCCAGCAGGGCGGGGACGTCGTCGGAGAGGGTGCGCTCCCAGAGGAGGCCGAAGTTGGGGAAGCAGATGGCGGCATCGAGACCCACCTGGTCGAGCCAGCCCACCCGAGCCGACGGGCTCCAGTACTCGGCCGGGAGCGACGTCGTCGTAGCGGTAGCCGGAGGGGCTCCCCTCCTGCAGCCGCTCGCCGGTGCTCCCCGCACGATCCGGTGTCGCCGGGTTGGTGGACGTCGGCCAGCTGGAGCCGCCGACCCCGCCAGGTGAGCCACGTGTAGCCGGCGTCGTCGTCGACCAGCTCGAGCGCCTCGTCGCGGAGCGCCGGGTCGATGTGGTCGGCCCACATCCCCCGCGGCTCGTACAGGTGCTGGTCCGAGTCGATCACCGTCATCGCCATGCCCACGAGTCTGGCCGACCGGAGGGGTCAGTCGGGTCCGGAGCCCCCAGCCGCCACCGCCTGGCGTGAGCATGCGGAGGACGTCTCCGGCCTTGAGGCGGAAGGTGCACTTGTCCGGGATCCGCTTGGCCAGCCGCTCGAAGCCGCCGGGGAGGATCCAGTTCTCCCCCACGGCGCCGGGCCCGCCGCCGGCCAGCCCCCAGGGCGCGACACCCGTCGCTCGGTGATGAGGCTCAGGGTGCAGTCTTCGAGCACCTCCAGGTCTCGCTCGATGCCCTCGCCGCCGTGCGAGGCCGGCCCCCCGATCCCTCGCGCAACCGGTACCGCCGGACCCGCAGGGGATAGGCCCGCTCCAGCGCCTCGATCGGAGTATTTTCGAGTTGGTCATGCCCGTGTGAATTCCCGACTGGCCCGGGCGCGCCGCAATCGAGCGGTGTCCTTCGTTGACGGTGTTGGTCATCCCGGTGTGGATGCCCGACTGCCCGTGGCGCCACGGCAAGGCGCCCTCCCCGCCGGCGACCGTCTCGTAGTACACCCAGCCGTCCCCACCGATCAGCACGTTGTTCATGGTCCCCTGCCCGGCGCCGCCCAGCCGGTCGGGCATCGCCTGGGCCAGGGCACCGAGGCACACGTCGGCGATGCGCTGGCTGACCTCCACGTTGCCGGCCCCGACGGCAGCCGGCGCCAGCGCGGCCACGATCGAGCCGGGCGGGGCAGCCACGTGCACGGGTCGCATGGAGCCACCGTTGGCAGGGATGGTCGGGTCGACGGCGGCGCGCAGGGCGAAGGCCACCGCCGACACGGTGACCGCCTCGACAGCGTTGACGTTGCCCGGCGACTGGCGATCGGTGCCGCTGAAGTCGAACCCGATGCGGTCGCCTGCCACCGTGACGGTCACCCGGATGACGGCCGGATGCTGCAGCTCGGGCGCCGCGCCGGTCGAGTCGAGCTGGTCCTCGAAGGTCCACGAGCCGTCGGGCAGCCCGGCCAGCACAGCGCGCATGCGGCGTTCCCCGTACTCGACCACCTCGGTCAGCGGCTCGCTGGCCAGCGCGGCCAACCGGTGGGCTCCCACGAGGTTGGCGCCGATCTGGGCGTCGAGGTCGCCCGCCCGCTCCTCCGGCGTCCGGGACGCGGCCAGCAGCAGACCGCGGAGCTCCTCGCTGTAGCGGGTGGGCGGGATCCGGA
This sequence comes from uncultured Microthrixaceae bacterium, assembly GCA_963795165.1. Taxonomy (GTDB): domain Bacteria; phylum Actinomycetota; class Acidimicrobiia; order Acidimicrobiales; family VFJN01; genus VFJN01. The sequence continues at coordinate 288,884 of CAWCGT010000002.1, forward strand.
ACCCCTCCTGCTGGATCTCGGTGGCGTCGGCGGGGATCGAGCCGGGCGCGGATCCCCCGACGTCGGCGTGGTGCGCCCGGTTGGCCACCCATCCCACCACCTCGCCGGCCACGAAGGCCGGGGTCACCACGGTGATGTCGTTGAGGTGGGTGCCGCCCGCGAACGGATCGTTGAGGACGACGTGGTCGCCGGGGGCCACCCGCCCGGCGTAGGCCTCGAGCGCGGCGGCGACCGACGCCGGCATGGACCCCAGGTGGACGGGGATGTGCTCGGCCTGGGCCAGCAGCTCCCCATCGGGGGTGAAGACGGCGGCGGAGCAGTCGGCCCGCTCCTTGATGTTGGGGCTGGAGGCCGAGCGCCGCAGGATGGCACCCACCTCGTCGGCGATCCCCCCCAGGCGGGAGACCAGCACCTGGAGGCCGGCGGCATCGAGGCTCATCGAGCCCGTCGCAGGAGGAGGGAGCCCGCGGCGCCGGGCTCGGCCCGCCAGCCGCGGGGCACCCAGATGGAGCAGTCGCGCTCGGCCACCGCCACCGGACCCACCGTGCCGCTGCGCTCGATCGTGGGCAGGGAGGCGGCGGCCACCGGCGCCGGGCAGCGTGGCGCTGGCCCGGATGGCGATCACCTCCACCAGCGCGCCAGGGCGGGCGAAGCCGTTGCGGGCGCGGTGGGCGTCGTGGAAGTCCTCGATGGCCCCCACCGTGATCTCGTGGCTCTGCCCCTCGTAGCGGCAGTCCACGGTCGTGGTGGCGGTCGCCCCCTCTCCCACCAGGCGCTGCGCCTGACGGGCGAGGTCGGCCTGGGCCGCGTCGAGGCCCGTGCGAACGGCCGGGGTGGGCCAGGAGCGCACGAGGTCGCGCTGGCGGGGTGACGTGAGGAGACCGACTGCCGACAGCACCCCGGCCCGGGCCGGGATCACCACCGCGGGCATGTCCAGCGCCTCGGCCAGGGCGCACGCGTGCAGGGGGCCGGCGCCCCCGAAGGCCACCAGGGCCAGGCCGCGAGGGTCCACGCCTCGCTCCACCGAGACCCGGCGCACGGCCCGCTCCATGGCGGCGTCGACCACCCGGATGACGCCCTCGGCGGTGAGCCCGGCCCGTCCGAGGGCGGCGCGGGCGGCGTCGACGTCGAGGGCCAGGTCGCCGAAGGCCGCCCCGGCTGGGATCCGGCCGGCGGCCAGGTCGGCGTCGGTGACGGTCGGGGCGCGGCCGCCCCGCCCGTAGCACGCCGGTCCGGGATCGGCGCCGGCGCTGTGAGGCCCCACCACCAGCGCCCCGCCGGGGTCGAGTCGAGCGATCGACCCACCGCCGGCACCGATGGTGTGGATGTCGAGGGCGGGGAAGCGCACGCTGTGGCCCCCCACCGTCCGCCCTGCCGCGGGAGCCGGGGCGCCGCCGAGCACGAGGCACACATCGGTGCTGGTGCCACCCATGTCGAAGGTGACCGCGTCCGAGAACCCGTTGGCCAGCGCCGCCTCCGCCGCTGCCCGCACCCCACCGGCCGGACCCGACAGCAGCAGGGCTGCGGGGAGCTCAGCGGCCTCGGCCACCGGCAGCAGTCCCCCGGCCGAGGTCATCACCAGCACCTCGTCGGCCAGCCTCGCCATCCCCCTCAGGTACTCCCGGCACCGGGGGCGCAGCGTGGCGTTCACCACGGTGGTGGCGGTGCGCTCGTGCTCGCGCATCTCGGGGCTCACCTCGTGGGAGCAGGTGACGTCGAGGCCCCGGCGGCGGAGCTCGTCGGCCAGAGCCACCTCGTGGCTGGGCTGGAGATCAGCGTGCAGGAGGCACACCGCCACGCCCTCCACCTCCAACGGGATCGGTGGGATGGCGGCAGGGTCGACGGGCTCCAGCTCCCGGCCGTCGGCGTCGAGACGACCGGGGGCCTCCAACCGCCACGCTCTCCGGACCAACGGGTCGGGGCGCACCACGGTGCTGTCGTAGAGCGAGGGGCGGTCCTGGCGGCCGATCTCCAGCACGTCGCGCATCCCAGGTGACGTGACGAGGGCCACCGGCGCCCCGGTGCCCTCGAGGAGGGCGTTGGTGGCCACCGTCGTGCCATGGGCGAGCAGGGCGGGGTGCCCCGAGCCGGCCAGCCCCGACAGCGCCTCCCGCACGGCCCGGCCCGGGTCGTCGCGAGAGGACAGGACCTTGGCGATCCGACCGTCCTCCGTCACCACGTCGGTGAAGGTGCCCCCGGTGTCGGCCCCCACGCGCATGACGGCGACCGTAGCCCTGCGCCCTCGGCGCGCGATGATGCGGGATGGTCCGACGGTGGTCCCGAAGGCGGAGCCGAGACAGCACCCCGCCGACGGAGCAGGCGGACGACGTCCGGCTCGACGGCGACGACCATGCGTGGTGGGCCAAGAGCGACGTCGACAAGGTGTGGACCCCACGATCGCCCCGGGCGACCGCCGAGCCTCGCGACGCCGAGCGCGACATCCTGGCCGAGCACTTCGGGGACGACTGGCGCACCAGCTTCGGGTTCACGCCGCCCACCGAGGCAGAGCTGGCCGCCGAGGCAGCCCGGGAGCAGCAGGCGATCGACGACAAGGATCCCTACAAGGTGCTCCAGGTGGACGAGTCGGCCACGTGGGACGAGATCGTGGCGGCCCACCGCCACCAGGCCCGGGCCCACCACCCCGACCGCCTCTTCGGCCAGTCGGACGAGGAGAAGGCCGAGGGCGAGGAGCGCATCCGGGTGATCAACCAGGCCTACCAGGAGCTGAGGGTCCGCCGCGGCATGTGACCCTCCCACGATCACAGATCGTGGGGGGTGGGGACGAGGAGGACGTGCTCGGGTCCGAGGTGGTCTTCCAGCGAGCGGACGAGGCGACCGACCGACTCGTCGTCGTGGTCCCACACCACCACCGCGGCGTCGACCTGGCGGGCCAGCCACGCGTCGCGGCGGGCCAGGGCCGCCCCGGCCAGCTGCTTGCTGCCCGGTGAGCGCTTCTCCAGGGTGAGGGCCACCTCGGCGGCGTCGACCAGCTCCGCGAAGCGCGCCCGGGCCTCGGCCGGCCACGGCTTGTCGGGCTCCGGGAACGGCAGGACGGCCACCAGCGGCAGATCGAGCGCCAGCGCCGCCTCAGCGCCGAGCTGCTCGGCGCCGAGGCGCAGGCCGCTCACGACGGCCAGCGGGCCGTCCACCTCCACCATGGCCGCCAGGGTCTCCTGGATGCGCTGGAGCACGCCGTCGGCCACCGGGTTGGGGCCGTAGCCGCCCAGCTCGCCGGGACGGTGGCCGGCCACGAGGACCAACCGACCGGCCGGCAGGCGCTTGTCGCGGCCCGACGCGGCGGGCGCCAGCGAGTCCGGGGGGCCGAGGTCCGCAGGCTCGCCGTCGCCGGTGCGACCCTCCTGCGTGAGGGCGGCCTCCACGGCCAGGCGGTCGACGAGATCGTTCATGGGATCGCCGGCGTGGCCCTTCACCCACCGGAAGGTCACGTCGCCCCGCTCGAGCACCAGCTCGATGAACGGCTCCCAGAGATCCCGGTTGGCCACGGGCTCCCGCTTGGAGTTCCGCCACCCCCGCTTCACCCACCCCTCGTGCCAGCGGTCCCGGAAGCAGTTGACGACGTAGGTCGAGTCGCTGACCACCTCCAGGCGCCCCTCGATGCCCCGCACGGCCTCCAGGGCGGCGGTGATCTCCATCCGCTGGTTGGTGGTCTGACCCGCGGCCCCCGACGCGAACCGCCCCCCGGGGACGGCCCAGGCCCAGCCGCCCGGCCCAGGGTTCCCCGAGCAGGCGCCATCGGTGTAGGCCACCGTCGCGTTGCCAGCAGATGAAGTCACCGGGGGATGGTGGCGCATCCCGGCGCCAGAGGCGAGATAGTGGAGGCATGATCATCGACGGCTTCGTCCACCAGCTCCCCGACACGGACCCGGACGAGACGCAGGAGTGGCTCGACTCGTTCGACGCCGTGGCCGACACCCACGGCAAGACCCGAGCCCGCTACCTGATGTCCAAGCTGCTCGTGCGGGCGCGCGAGCTCCAGGTCGGCACGCCCGCCACCGTGTCCACCCCCTACGTCAACACCATCCCGCCGGAAGAGGAGCCCTTCTTCCCCGGCGACGAGGACATCGAGCGCCGCATCCGCTCGTTCATCCGCTGGAACGCCGCCGTGATGGTGGTGAAGGCCAACAAGCACGCCGACGGGATCGGCGGTCACCTGGCCACCTTCGCCAGCTCGGCGGCGCTCTACGAGGTGGGGTTCAACCACTTCTTCCGCGGCAAGGACGACGGCCTGGCCGGCGACCACATCTACTTCCAGGGCCACGCGGCACCCGGCATCTACGCCCGGGCCTTCCTCGAGGGCCGCCTCACCGAGGACCAGCTCGACCGCTTCCGCCGCGAGGTGGGTGGCGGCGGGCTGTCGTCGTACCCCCACCCCCGCCTGATGCCGGACTTCTGGGAGTACCCCACCGTGTCCATGGGCCTGGGTCCGCTGTGCTCCATCTACCAGGCTCGGTTCAACAAGTACCTCCACAACCGCAAGCTGGAGGACACGTCCCAGAGCCGGGTGTGGTGCTTCATCGGCGACGGGGAGTGCGACGAGCCCGAGACGTTGGGCTCGATCTCCCTCGCCGCTCGCGAGGGGCTCGACAACCTCACCTGGGTGGTCAACTGCAACCTGCAGCGCCTCGACGGGCCCGTGCGCGGCAACGGGAAGATCATCCAGGAGCTGGAGGCCGTCTTCCGCGGGGCGGGCTGGAACGTCATCAAGGTGGTGTGGGGGGGCAAGTGGGACGAGCTGCTGCTCCGCGACGTCGACGGCGTGCTCCTCAACAAGATGAACGCCACCGTCGACGGCGAGTTCCAGCGCTACGCCGTCGAGTCGGGGGCCTTCGCCCGCGAGCACTTCTTCGGGCCCGACCCCCGCCTCCGCAAGCTGGTGGACCACCTCTCCGACGAGGAGATCCGCAACCTCCCCCGCGGTGGCCACGACTACCGGAAGCTCTACGCCGCCTACAAGGCCGCCACCGAGCAGCCCGGGGCGCCCACCGTCATCCTGGCCAAGACCATCAAGGGCTGGACGCTCGGCCCCGACGTGGAGGGCCGCAACGCCACCCACCAGATCAAGAAGATGACCACCGACCAGCTCCTCACGCTCCGGGAGCGGCTGCACCTCCAAGAGGAGGTGCCGGAGGCGTCGCTGGCCGACGACACGGAGCCGCCCTACATCACCCTGGAGGAGGGCTCCGAGATCCTCGAGTACATGAAGGAGCGGCGCCGGGCCCTCGACGGCTCCCTCCCCCGCCGAGTGGTGCGCACCAAGCGAAAGCTCGAGCTCCCGGCCACGGAGGCCTTCGACGAGGTGCTGGCCGGGTCGGGCAAGCAGGCGGCGTCCACCACCACCGCCTTCACCCGGCTGCTGCGCAACCTCTGCCGCGACCCGAAGCTTCGGACCCCGGGTGGTGCCGATCATCCCGGACGAGGCCCGCACCTTCGGGATGGACGCCCTCTTCAAGGAGTTCCACATCTACGCCTCGCAGGGTCAGCAGTACGAACCCGTCGATGCATCGCTCCTGCTGTCCTACACAGAGAGCCAGAGCGGCCAGATCCTCGAGGAGGGCATCACCGAAGCAGGCTCGATGGCCAGCTTCATCGCCGCCGGCACCAGCTACGCCACCCAGGGCGTGCCGATGGTGCCCTTCTTCACCTTCTACTCCATGTTCGGCTGGCAGCGGGTGGGAGACCTCATCTGGCAGGCCAGCGACGCCCGAGCCCGCGGCTTCCTCCTGGGCGCCACCGCCGGACGCACCACGCTGCTGGGTGAGGGCCTCCAGCACCAGGACGGCCACAGCCTCCTGCTGGCGTCCGTCAACCCCGCCGCCGAGGCCTACGACCCAGCCTTCGCCTACGAGGTGGCCACCCTCGTGCGCGACGGGCTGCGGCGCATGTGGCTCGACGACGAGGACGTCATCTACTACCTGACCCTGTACAACGAGAACCAGATCATGCCCGCCATGCCCGACGACGTGGCCACGGGTGTGATCGAGGGCCTCTACCGCTGGTCAAACGCTCCCGACGGCACCGCCCATCGGGCCACCATCCTGTTCTCAGGGTCAGCCAACCTGGCGGCACGGGAAGCGCAGGCCCAGCTGGCCGAGCACTACGACGTCGGCGCCGACCTCTACTCGGCCACCAGCTACAAGCGGCTCCGGGAGCAGGCGCTCACCACCGAGCGGTGGAGCCGGCTCCACCCGGACCAGCCAGCCCGCACCCCGCGAGTGACGGAGATCCTCGAGGGAGATGGGCCGGTGGTGGCAGTGACCGACTTCATGAAGGCGGTGCCCGACCAGATCGCGCGCTGGGTGCCCTCGCACCGCAGCTTCACCCCCCTCGGCACCGACGGGTTCGGCCGCAGCGACACCCGCGAAGCCTTGCGCCGTCACTTCGAGACCGACGCCCCCCACGTCGTGGTGGCCGTGCTCTCGGCCCTGGCCACGGCGGGGGAGGTGAAGCCGGAGGTGGTGCAGGACGCCATCGACCGCTACGGGCTCGAGCCGGATCGCATCGACCCCCGGCTGGCGTAGCTGTACAGGGCCACCCGGGCCCCGTCCTTGGCCACCTCCACCTCTGACCCGCCGTCGAAGGTCTCGCCATCGGCGGCCAGGCGCAGGCTCCCGTCGTCGGATCGCACGTGGAGGCTCGTGCTGGCCCACTGGCGGTAGACGGGGCTGTGCCCGAGGCGGCCGGTCGCCAGGCCCAGCACCAGGCGGACGCGCGACCACGGATGGCCGGCGTCGATGAGCCGGATGTCGAGCTGACCGTCGTCGAGGCGCTCCCGCCGCGACGGGGCGAACCCATCGGGCCGGTACCGGCAGTTGCCGATGAAGATCATCCAGAGGAGCCGGCGCTCCCCGTCGAGCTCCACCTCGATCGGGGTGCCCTTCCGCAGGACCCGGGTGGCGGCCACCGCCATGGCTGGCCACTTGCCGATCCGATCCTCGAGGGCTTCCCGCTTGTCGACCAGCTCGGCGTAGGAGCCGAAGCTGGCGGTGTTCAGGAAGGGCCGGCCATCGATCCGCGGCAGGTCGACCTCCACGGCGTGACCGCCGGCGACCGCTCGGGCGGTGTCGGCGGGGTCGCCCAGCCCCAGATCGCGCGCCAGGTGGTTGAGCGTGCCGCCCGGGATGGCCACCAGGGGGAGCTTGTGGTCCACGGCGACGGAGGCCGCCCAGCTGAGGGTGCCGTCGCCGCCGCACGCCCCGATGGCGGCGATGTCGGGGCGGATGGCCGCCTCCTGCAGCACCCGCTCGAGGTCGCCGGCGTCATCGAGCTCCACCACCTCGGCGTCGGGTAGGAGGTCGCGCAGCTCGTCGGCCGTCTCCGACCCGGACGAGCCCGCACCCGGGTTGACGGCGATGAAGATGCCGCGCCCGCTGGGGTTCGGCGCCAGGTCGAGCTCCCGCGCCTCGCGCACCTGGGCCGGCCGTCGCTTGTGCCGCCGCCACGCGAACAGACGCACCGAGGCCACCCCGGCCACAGCCGCCATGGCCAACGACGCACGACGACGGCGACCAGGCACGGCCGCACCGTACCCAGACCAGACAGATCCGAGCCCCGCTGCCCGTGGTGCAGGACCGTCCCTCACCCGGACGCACCCCTACGATCTACAGCCGGTGAGCGATCAAGGGATCGAGGCGTGGACGGCGGCCGGGTTGTACGACCCCGACGAGGCGCGCGCCGACGATCGGTTGGGGCTCCTCCGGTGGCTCGACGAGCAGGGGATCACGCTCGAGGAGATGGTCCGGGCCGACGCGGAGGGTCGCCTCTTTGCTGTCGTCGGCGACAAGATCTTGCGGGGCACAGACCCTCGCCTGGCGGGTGAGGAGTGCGCAGCTGCCGCCGGGATGCCCGGAAGCCGGTTCCTGGACCTCTGGCGAGCACTCGGGTTCTCCGACCCCGGGCCGGATGACCCGTTGCTCACCGAAGCCGAAGCGGCCACGTTCTCGGTCGTCGCGGTCGCGGATTCGGTCCTCGGGGTGCACGGATCGAACCGACTGGCCGTGACCATCAGCCGCGCCATGCGGATCATCGCCGAGGCCACCAACACGGCGTTCATCGAGGCCGACGACACCACGCTGCTGGCTCGGTCCGGCAGCGAGCTGGCGTCCGCGCAGGTGGACGCCCTCTACGACGGGATGATCCCGTCGTTCCACCGCTGGCTCCTCGTCCTCCATGCACTCCACCACGAGTCATCGAACCGGCATCTCGAGCTGGCGTTCGAGCTCGGCGACCGTCACGACCAGGCGGTGCGCCTGGCCGTTGGCTTCGCCGACGTCTCGGGGTACACGTCGCTGTCGAACCGGCTTCCCGGCGCCGACTTCGCCGCGCTGGTCTCTGCGTTCGAGCAGTGGGCAGCGGAGGAGGTTCGCCGGTGCGGCGCCCACCTGGCGAAGACCCTCGGGGACGGGCTCATGATCGTGGGATCGGTCGAATCTGTGGCGCACGCCGCCGTTGGGCTCACCCGCCCCGAGGCGGCGCCGGCGGGCCTCCGTCTCCACGCCGGCGTCTCCTACGGCCCGGTGCTGGCCGTCGGGGGCGACTACTTCGGACCGACCGTCAACCTCGCGGCGCGCCTCTGTGGCGTCGCGACCGATGGCGAGGTGCTCGCCGACGCCAGCGTTGCGACAGCCTGGCGGACGTCTGGTGCGGTCACCCCCTCCGGCAGCCGGGCGCTCAAGGGCTTCGATCGACCGGTGGACGTGTGGGCGCTCGAGCTCACGACGGCTCGCCCGGCGGGTCGGCGCCCAACATGACGGCGGACTGCACACGGGAGCCCTGACTCGGATGACGCGACGCCGTACGATCACGGATCCATGAAGGGCACCCTGGCCGTGACCGGCGACCCCGAGGCCGACCACCTCCTCAACACGGACCCGCTCGCGGCCCTCATCGGCATGCTGCTGGACCAGCAGGTGCCCATGGAGTGGGCCTTCTCCTCCCCCCACCGGCTCAGGGAGCGGCTCGGCGGTCGCCTCGACGCCGCCGCCATCGCCGCCATGCCGCTGGAGGAGCTCGAGGCGGCCTTCAAGGGCCCACCGGCCCTCCACCGCTACCCGGGATCGATGGCCAAGCGGGCACAGCAGCTGTGCCAGCACCTCGTGGATCACCACGGCGGCCGAGCCGAGGCCGTGTGGACCGGCGTCGCCTCCGGCCCGGAGCTCTTCGACCGGCTGCGGGCCCTCCCCGGGTTCGGCGGGGAGAAGGCGAAGATCTTCCTGGCCGTGCTGGCCAAGCGCTTCGGCATACGGCCCGAGGGTTGGGAGGAACCAGCCCACCCGTTCTCCGACGACACCCGCCGGTCGGTGGCCGATGTCGACTCGCCCGAGTCGCTGCTCGAGGTCCGGGCCTTCAAGAAGAGGATGAAGGCCGAGGGCAAGGGCAAGGACGGGTGAGCAGCCCGCTGCTCTCGGAGCGGGTCGAGCGATCACCGGCAGGGCAGCTGGTCATCAGCATCGTCGTCGTGCTGGTGCTGCTCGCCGAGGTGGCAACCCACCTCCCCACCGGCTCGGCGCTCAACCGGTCGATCGGTGAGGACGCCAACTACCTGATCCGGGTGATGGGCACCGAGCAGCAGTGGGGGGTCTTCGCGCCCAACCCCCGCCAGACCAGCCTCCGCATCGAGGGGCGCGTCACCTTCGAAGACGGCTCCACCGCCGTGTGGTATCTCCCCGACGGCCCTCGGATCGGCGGCAACCTGCGCTTCTACCGGTGGCGCAAGTGGCTGGAGCGAGTGCGGTCCGACGACTTCCGGAACCTCTGGGAGCCCACCGCTCGCTGGATCGCCTCCGAGTTCGACGACCGGGCCTCCCCGGTGGCCCAGGTGGATCTGGTACGGCTCTTCCACGACAACACGGTCGTGGGGCCGCAGCCCCTCTACCAGGAGTTCACCTACTACACCTACGTCGTCGACGACGAGGGGGTGGGACCGTGACCACGACGGCTCCGTCGAGCCCCTGGGACCGGTTCTTCTTCAGCCCGACGAGCGTGGCACCCATGACGCTCCTCCGCGTCGGCTGGGGGGCCGTCACGGCCGCGTGGGCGATCAGCCTCCTGCCCGACATCGATCCCTTCTTCACCGAGGGCGATCTGCTCTACGAGCGGACCTTGCGCGACGGAGCCTGGAACCTGCTCCCCCGCATCGGTTGGGAGCACGCCCCGATGGCCGCGTGCGTGCTCCTGCTGGTGGCGTCCCTGGCCACCATGGTGGGGTGGCGCACTCGGCTCAGCGCTGCGGTGGCCGTGCTCTGCCTGCTGTCGCTGCAGCGGGCCAACACCACCATCTTCAACTCGGGCGACCTGCTGCTGCGCCAGATCGGCATCGCGGTGGTGCTGGCGCCGGGAGCGGCTGCTGTGGTCCTTCGACGCCGCCCGGGCCCGCCGCAAGGGACGTCCCCTAGCGGTGGTCCGCGCCCCGTGGGCCATGCGCCTGCTGCAGCTCGAGCTGGCCGTGGGGTACTTCCTGTCGGCGTGGTCGAAGGCGCGGGGCGACGACCTGGCACGACGGCACCGCCATCGCCCTGTCGCTGCGCATCGAGGACCTCCAGCGCTTCGTGGCACCCGAGTGGCTCTTCGACCAGAGCCGTGCTCCTGAACCTGTTCACGTGGGCCACCTTGGCCTTCGAGGCCACCTTCATCGCCCTGGTGTGGCCCCGCCGAACCCGGTTGTGGGTGCTGGCGGCCGGATTCCTCTTCCACCTCGGCATCGAGGTGTTCCTCGACATCGGCTTCTTCAGCATCGCCATCTACCTCGCCTACCTCGCCTTCCTCCCCGAGGACCTCGCAGAGAGGATCGTCGGACGGGTGGACCCGCACGCCCGGACGGCCGGGGCGGCGCCCGACGACGCGGAGCCGGAGGAGCCGACGGAGGACGAGGCCCCCGCGGTCGTCTAGGTCGTTCTCGGCGCGCCGGCGCGACTGGTGGGTCTGCCGGTCCAGCCACCCGAGCAGGATGGCGACGGCGCGAGGGTCGTGGCGGAGCCGGTGGCCGGCCCCCGTCATGATGCGGAGCTCGGCCGACCCGTGGGCGTCGACCAGGACCCGAGCGTCGAAGACGGGGACGAGGTCGTCGTCGCTCCCGTGCATCACCAGCAGCGGGCGCGGCGACAGCTGCGGCGCGCAGGTCACGGCTCGCAGCTCCTTGAGCTCGCGCGCCCAGGCGTCGAGATCGCGGGGAAAGCTGCGATCGTCGATCATGCCGACCTCCCGTGCGTGCTCGAGCAGGCGCTTGGGATGCGACGCCCAGTCGTCGAAGTCGGCGGGCGCTCCGAGGGCGGCCACGCCCCGCACGTCGCGATCGCCGGCGGCGGCGCAGAGCGCCAGCGCCCCGCCGGTGCCGAACCCGACCAGCCACACGCCCTCCACCTCCGAACGGGCGCGCAGGTGGGCGGCGGCCGCTCGCAGGTCGTCCAGCCAGCCCGCCGAGGGAGAAGCTCCCCTCCGACCCGCCGCACCCGCGGAAGGCGACCGCCATGGCCAGCCAGCCCATCTCCGCCGCGATCCGGTCGGCCAGCTCGGGCATGGCCGAGGCGGCCACCGCTGCCGCGGTGACATCGCTCGGGTAGCCGTGGGCGATGACGACAGCCGGCACGGTGCGTGACGTCGGCTCGCATCGGCGGGCGAGCCAGGTGGGCAGCGAGGAGGTTCCCGCCGGACGGGAAGCGGTGCTCCACCGGCGGGCAGCTAGGCCTCGGCCGGTTCGGGGTGGCCCTTGGCCAGTCGATAGCCCCGGTTGCGGGCCTCGGCCAGGGTGTCGGGGCCGAAGCACAGGTAGGTGCTCGGCTTCCATCAGCTCGTCGATCACGGCGGCGTCCGTCGAAGCGGTCGAGGTCGTACACCGCTTGGGTGCGCTTGTCGCCGAGGAAGCGGTGGTGCTCGAACCGGGTGGGCCGTTCCATGGTCCGGAACCTAGCGGCGGACGCGGAACGGGGACCGCATCGACGATGCGGTCCCCGCCCTCGCTCACGCTGGTTGGAGACCAGGACGGCGCCGCCCACGAGGGGCAACCGGGAGGGACCACTCCCCGAACGCCGCTCCGGCAGTGACTGGCTTGGTCTTCGCCAGGTGGTCCAGCGAGCCGCGCTAGCGGCCAGCCACCTCCAGGGTCCCACTGCAACAGTCGTTCATGTGGTGGACCACCTCCCTTCTCTGGTGGCACCAGTGAACCACGAGAAGGGCCGCGGCGGCGGCAGTTTTCGTCAGGCTGGCGGACCGAGCGCGCCGATCTGGTCGAGGTAGCGCGAGCAAGCCCCGGATGACCTCGAAGGCGTCCTCGTCGCTGACGTCGAGACCCCGGTTGTCGACCGCACCGAGCACCACCGCCACCGTGTCGTCGTCGGCCACCACCACCTCGTCTCGCTCGCCGATGATGCGCCGATCGCGCCCGGGCGGGGCGGCCAGGCCCTTCGACTCGAGGTGAGCCAGGGAGGCCAGGATCAGCTCCTTCACCTCGTCGTAGGTGAGCCTCGCCTGGACGTCGTCCGGCAGGCCGTCGCCTACCTCCCGGGTGGCGTCGTCGACGTCGAAGATGGCGGCCGGCGTCTCATGTCCCAGCCGGAACGCCTCCGACCCCACGAACGCCGCCGCGATGGCGAACACCAGCACCGCACCGACGACGAGCGCGATCCAACCCACGTCGGCAGGCTACGGGCCAGGGCTCCCGGTTCAGATGCCGATGCGCTGGGCGAGGAGCTCGCGGTGGTAGGTGGGGTCGCCGAAGAGCAGCTCGGAGCTCTTGGCCCGCTTGAAGTACAGGTGGGCCGGGTGCTCCCAGGTGAAGCCGATGCCACCGTGGATCTGGATGTTCTCGGCGGCGGCGTGGAAGTACGCCTCGGAGCAGTAGGCCTTGGCCAGGCTGGCCACCGACGGCAGCTCGTCGTTGAGCTCCGGCGGCGCACCAGGCGGCGTAGTAGGCGGCCGACTTGGCCGACTCGACCTCGAGCAGCATGTCGGCGCACTTGTGCTTGATGGCCTGGAACGAGCCGATCGGGCGACCGAACTGCACGCGGTCCTTGGCGTACTGCACGGCCGTCTCGAGCACCTTCTGGGCGCCGCCGACCTGCTCGGCGGCGAGGGCCACGGCGGCGAGGTCGAGCACCCGCTCGAGGGTGGCCCAGCCGTCGCCGTCGGTGCCGATGAGCGTGGCCGGGGTGCCGGCGAGCTCGATCTTGGCCTGCTTGCGGGTCTGGTCCATGGTGGCCAGGTTCGTGCGGGTGACCGCCGGCATCGGTCGGGGTCGACCGCGAAGATGCGACACGCCGGCGTCGGTCCGGGCCGCCACGAGGAGCAGGTTGGCGACGTTGCCGTCGAGCACGAACATCTTGGTGCCGGTGATCGTCGCAGCCGTCGCCGGCCTTGGTGGCGGTGGCCTCGATGCCGCTCTCGTCCCACTTGCCGTTGGGCTCGGTGAAGGCGAGGGTGGCGATCGTCTCGCCGGAGGCGATGCCGGGGAGGTGCTCCTTCTTGGCGGCGTCGTCGCCGGCGTGCAGCAGGGTGCTGGTGGCCAGGACGACGGAGGAGAAGTAGGGGGCGCACAGCAGCGCCCGGCCCATCTCCTCGAGGACCACGGTGAGCTCGACGAAGGTGAAGCCCTGGCCGCCGAACTCCTCGGGGATGATCAGGCTCTGGAGGCCGAGCTCGTTGGCCATCTGGCTCCAGACGGCGTCGTCGTAGCCCTCGTCGGTGTCCATGAGGCGGCGGACCTCGGCCTCGGGAGACTTGCTCTCGAGGAACTGGCGGGTGATGCGGCGGAGCTCTTCCTGCTCCTCGGAGAAGGCGAAGTTCATGGGCCGGTGGTCTAGGCGGATCCGGGCCGGTCCGTCCGCCACCCGCGAGTGTGTACACGTGCGTACACTGGGCCGGTGGAAGCAGCTCGGGGTCCGGGAGCTGCGAGCCAACGCTGGCCGCCGCCCTGCGGCAGGCCGGGCTCGGGCGAGCGGGTGGTGATCACCGTCGACGGCCGCCCGGTCGCCCAGCTCGGTCCCCTCGAGCCGACCGGCTCCCCCACCCTCGACGACCTGGCCGCCGCCGGGCTGCGTCGAGCCACCCCGCGCGCTCGGGTCGCCCGACCCCGCCCGACGCCGCCGATGCGGCCGTCGACGTCCGCCTCGACCGCGTCCTCGCCGAGGTCCGCGGCCGACGGTCCGACCGCACTGTGGCGATCCGTCGCATGACGATCGCCACAGGTCGTGGTGCCGTGACGCTGTACGTCGACACCTCCGCCTGGTGCGGCGGTACCTGCACGACCGGCACCGGGGATGGTGCTCGAGGCCATGGCCGGCGACGACGACTGGTGCGCCTCGGCCCTGGCGCGCACCGAGGCCCAGCTGGCCCTGCACCGGGCCGCCGTGTCGGCCCGCCAGCAGCGCGACCTGTGGCGGGCGCTGCGCGACGAGTGGGAGGCGTTCTGGGTGGTGCCGCTCGACGACCGCTGCCTGGCCCGGGCCGTCGAGCTCGGGCGCCACCTACGGGGTCGCGCCTGGTCGACGCCATCCACCTGGCGGCCGCCGACCGGCTCCCCCGCCCGGTGCGCTACCTCACCTTCGACCGCCAGCAGATCCCGGCCGCCGCCGCCCTCGGCTTCGAGGTGGTCAGCCCGGTGGAGCCGTAGCCTCGGGGGCATGGCCGCGACACGCTGATCTGGGACGCCACGGGGGTCGAGATCCACCAGGTGGTGGTGGGCCCCGTCGACAACAACGTGCTTCGTGCTGCGCTGCACGCGAGACCGGCGACGCCGTGCTGCTCGACGCGGCCAACGAGCACGAGCGGCTGCTCGAGCTGTGCCGAGCGGCTCGGCGTGCGCCGGGTGCTCGAGACCCACGGCCACTGGGACCACATCCAGGCCGTGCCCCGAGCTGCGCGACGCCGGCTACTCCGTGGGCGTCACCGCCGCCGACGCCGCCATGCTGCCGTCCTACGACGAGGTCATCGAGGACGACTCGGTGATCGAGGTCGGCCGGCTGCGGCTGCACACCATCCCCACCCCCGGCCACACGCCCGGGCTCGATGTGCTTCCTGCTCGAGGGCCACCCGGTGCTCTTCAGCGGCGACACGCTCTTCCCCGGCGGTCCCGGCAACACCACGCTTCGAGGGCGGCGACTTCGCCACGATCATCGAGTCGGTCGACCGGCGGCTGTTCACCCTGCCGGCCGACACGCATCGTGCTGCCCGGCCACGGCGACCACACCACGATCGGCACCGAGCGCCCGCACCTCCAGGAGTGGATCGACCGGGGCTGGTGAGCGTGACCGACGCCCTCCCGTACCACCAGCGCCCCGACGACGACACGCCGGTCCACACCGCCGACCTGCCCGCCACCCCGCTGCGCGACCGCGCCATCCCGGCCACCGCCTGGGTCGAGGCGCCCGCCGCCCTGCTCGGGCCTCGGCGACGACCTGCCCGGCCGGCCGGTGGCCAGCTACAAGCGGCGCATCGGCCCCTGGCTGCTGTGGCGGGCCGGCCCCGCCACCAAGGCCGCCGCCCGCTACTGGGCGGCCCGCGCCGACGACCTCACCGACGCCCACACCTTCACCCTCCGCCCCGACGGCACCGGCGACGGGCACCGGCCCCTCCGGCGCAGGTCCACCAGCGGTTCCGCACCTGGAAGGAAGACCTCCGCGACACCCCCTGACCCGGTCATCCGGATCGGCGGCGGGCGCCGTAGAAGGGGACATGAACCTTGGTGGACCCGAGATGCTCATCGTCCTCGTCGTCGTCCTGCTCATGTTCGGCAGCAAGAAGGTGCCGGAGCTGGCTCGTTCCCTGGGCAAGGCCCAGAAGGAGTTCAAGGACGGGATGACCGACCGCTCCGCCCCCGCCGACGAGCGCGCCTGAGGCCTTTTCCACTATCGCCGTAGTGCTAATACACTGGGCGCATGTCCGCACGTCCCCCGCTCTTCGAGATCGAGGGCCTCCGCGCCCGCCCAGCGGCGTGCCGGCGACGCGCCGGACATCCTCAAGGGCGTCGACCTCACGGTCGCGCGCCGGCGAGGTCCACGCCCTGATGGGCCCCAACGGCTCCGGCAAGTCCACGCTGGCCTCCACCCTGCTCGGCCTCCCCGAGTACGAGGTCACCGGCGGGCGCGATCCGCTTCAAGGGCGACGACATCACCGACTGGGACACCGACGTCCGGGGCAAGGCCGGCATGTTCCTGGCCTTCCAGTACCCCCAGCAGGTGCCAGGGCGTGTCGGTCATCAACTTCCTGCGCCAGGCGCTGTCGGCCCGCAAGGGCATCGACCTGTCGGTGCTCGAGCTGCGCCTGTCGATCATGGAGTGGATGGAGCGCCTCGACATGGACCCGTCCTTCGCCGACCGCTACCTCAACGAGGGCTTCTCCGGCGGCGAGAAGAAGCGCAACGAGATCCTGCAGATGGCCATCCTCGAACCCGAGATGGCCGATCCTCGACGAGACCGACTCCGGCCTCGACATCGACGCCCTCAAGGTCGTCGCCCAAGGGCGTGCAGGAGGTGCGCGCGCGACCGGCCCGACGCTCGGCGTCGCTCGCCATCACCCACTACCAGCGCCTGCTCGACCACCTCGAGCCCGACGTCGTCCACATCCTCATCGACGGGCGCATCGTCGACTCGCGGCGGGCCGGAGCTGGCCGAGCGGCTCGAGCGCGAGGGCTACGAGGCGTGGCGATGACCGATGCCCTCGACGTCGCCGCCGATCAAGAAGGACTTCCCGCTCCTCGACCGCGAGGTCCACGGCCGGCGGCTCGTCTACCTCGACTCGGCCACCACCTCGCAGAAGCCCCAGGCCGTGCTCGACGCCATGCAGCCGCTACTACGAGACAGTCCAACGCCAACGTGCACCGCGGCACCTACCTGATCGCCGAGGAGGCCACCGCCGCCCTCGAGGGGGCCCGCGCCAAGGTCGCCCGCTTCATCGGCGCCGGCGCCCGCCCGCGAGGTCGTCTTCACCAAGAACGCCACCGAGGCCCTCAACCTCGTGGCCAAGGCGTGGGGCCGCGCCAACCTCCGGGCCGGCGACGCCGTCGTGCTCACCGAGCTGGAGCACCACGCCAACATCGTCCCGTGGCACCAGCTCGCACGACGAGCTGGGCATCGAGCTCCGCTGGATCCCGGTCGGCCGCCGACGGCCACCTCGACCTCACCGACCTCGACCGCCTGGTCGACGGGGCCAAGGTCGTCTCGCTTCACCGCCATGTCCAACGTGCTCGGCACCCTGCTCCCGGTGCGAGCGCCTGGTCGCCGCCGCCCACGCCGCCGGCGCCATCGCCGTCGTCGACGCCTGCCAGTACGTCCCCCACCTGGCCACCGACGTGCAGGCCTGGGGCGCCGACTTCGTCGCCTTCACCGGCCACAAGATGTGCGGCCCCACCGGCATCGGCGTGCTCTGGGGCACGCAGGAGCTCCTCGAGGCCACGCCCCCGTTCCTCGGCGGCGGCGAGATGATCCTCAACGTCACCAAGGAGGGCTTCACCCCCAACGAGCTCCCGTGGAAGTTCGAGGCCGGCACCCCGCCGATCGCCGAGGCCGTCGGGCCTCGGCGCGGCGGTCGACTACCTCAGCGGCCTCGGCATGGACGCCGTGCGCGAGCACGAGGTGGCGCTCACCGCCTACGCGCTGCGCACCCTCACCGAGCGCTTCGGCGACGACCTCACCATCCACGGCCCGTCCGAGCCGGCCGAGCGGGGCGGCGTGCTCTCCTTCACCTTCGGCGACGTCCACCCCCACGACCTCACCCAGGTGTTCGACGAGCACGGCGTGTGCGTGCGGGCCGGCCACCACTGCGCCAAGCCGCTGATGCGGGTGCTCGGCGTCGGCCGCCACCGCCCGGGCCTCGCTCTACGTCTACAACGACGACGCCGACGTCGACGCCCTGGCCGACGCCATCGCCGCCGCCGCCGACTTCTTCGCCCCCTGAGCGATCGGAGATCGCACCCATGCCCGGCCTCGAAGACCTCTACCGCGAGATCATCCTCGACCACTACCGCAGCCCGCGGAACCGGGGCGAGCTGCCGGCCCCGCCCGCCACGCGGGTCGAGGGCTTCAACCCGCTGTGCGGCGACGAGATCGTGGTCTACGTCGACGTGCACGACGGCGACGGTGCAGCGACATCCGCATCGGCGGCCAGGGCTGCTCGATCAGCCAGTCGTCGGCGTCGATGATGTCGGCGGCCGTGAAGGGCAAGACCGCTCGACGAGGTGCAGGCCCTCACCCGGGCCTTCAAGGGGATGATGTCGATCCACGAGCAGACGCTCGACGGCGAGGACGGCGGAGGCCGTCGCCGAGCCCGACCCCGACGTGAAGCTCGGCGACCTCGAGGCCCTGCGGGGCGTGGTGAAGTTCCCGGTGCGCATCAAGTGCGCCACCCTGTCCTGGAACACCCTCCACCAGGCGATCGACGAGCAGACCGCCTAGGCCGGGACGGGAGCCGTCCCGACACCCAGCCGGCGGCCGGGCGACCGAGCGGCGAAGCCCTGCGCCAGGTCGATCCCGGCGCTCATGAGGCTCTGCACCTCCTCCGGGCGCTCCACCCCCTCGGCGACCACCACGGCGCCGACCTCGTCGGCGAACACCCGTAGGGCGGCGATGAGGGCCCACCGGGCCCGATGCTCGTCGAGGCGGCTCACCAGCTCGCGGTCGAGCTTCACGTAGTCCGGCTCGAGCTCCAGGACGTGGCGGAGGGTGGCATGCCCGGCGCCGGTGTCGTCCACGGCCAGCGAGACGCCGTGACCCCGCCAGGTGTCGCGCCAGGCTCGCAGAGCGGCGTAGTCGTCGACCCGATCGCGCTCGGTGATCTCCACCACCAGGCGCCCGGCCAGGTCGGCGCAGACCTCGTCGACACGCGGGTCGGCCAGCGTGCCGGGGCTCACGTTGACGAACAGGCAGGCAGTCGTCGGGCGGCGACCCCAGGCGGGCGGCCGCCCGGAGGCAGGCCAGCTCCAGCTCCACGCGCAACCCGGCGTCGCTGGCCCGGTCGAGCCAGCGGCTCGGTCCTTCAGCTCGATCGCCGATGCGGGCGAGGGCCTCGAAGCCGATGGTGGCGCCGTCGCGAGCTGCACGACGGGCTGGGCGACGGCGGTGATGGCGTCGTCCCGGATGGCCTGGGCCACCGCTCGAGCGTGGGCTCGGCGGTCGATGGCACGGGTCCGATGGCGGAACATACGGGACGAAACCTACAGCGGGCGGTCGGCGCAGCTGGCGGCTGGTCAGGCCAGCGGATCGGCGAAGGGGTCGGCGCTCGGCGGCCGGCTCGGCGCCGTTCGGCCTCGGCGGCCGCCCAGTCGGCGTAGCCGGTGGTCTCCAGCTCGAGGGCCAGCTCCGGGCCGCCGCTGCGCTGGATGACGCCGTCGGCGAGCACGTGGACGTGGTCGGCGTCGCAGCTCGTGCGAGCAGGCGGTTGTAGTGGGTGATGGCCAGCACGCCGAGGCCGGTCTCCTCGGTGGCCGCCTCGATGCGGCGGGCGCACGCCCGCAGGGCGTCGACGTCGAGGCCGGAGTCGAGCTCGTCGAGGATGGCGATGGCCGGCTGGAGGACGCCGAGCTGCAGCGTCTCGTTGCGCTTCTTCTCGCCGCCGGAGAGGTCGACGTTCAGCGGCCCGGTGCGAGGAAGCGGTCGTCGAAGCCGATGCGCTCGGCCTCCGCGACGATCCGGGCGCGGCACGTCGGCGGTGTCGCGGCCGCTGGCCGCGAAGGCCGCCTCGAGCACGTCGACGACCGCCACGCCCGGCACCTCGGTGGGGTACTGCATGGCCAGGAACAGCCCGGCCTGGGCCCGCTCCCAGGGCGCCAGGGCCAGCACGTCGACGCCGTCGAGGGTGACCGATGCCGCCCAGCGACCTCGTAGCCGGGCCGGCCCATGATCACGTGGGAGAGCGTGGACTTGCCCGGAGCCGTTGGGGCCCATGACGGCGTGGACCTCGCCGGAGCGGACGGTGAGGTCGATCCCCTTCAGGATCTCCTTGCCCGCCACCCCGGCGCGCAGGCCCTCGATCTCCAGCACGTGCTCGGTCACGGGACCACCACCTCGATCTCGCCGTCGACCACCCGGGCCTCGTAGACCGGCACCGGCTTGGTGGCCGGCAGCGACTCGGGCTCGCCGGTCTCCAGCGAGAACGCGCTGCCGTGCTTCCAGCACTCGATCTGCTTGTCCTCGCAGAGGACCTCGCCCTCGGCCAGCGAGATGTCCTGGTGGCTGCAGCGGTCGCCGATGGCGTAGACGTCGTCGTCGATGCGGACGACGGCGATGGCGGTGCCCGTCGACGGTCGACCTGCCGAGCCGTGCCCGGCGCCAGGTCGGTCAGCGCGGCCGACGCGCTCGACGGTGCTCATGCGAGGACCGCCGTCGAGCTTGGCCGCCACGGCGGCGTCGAGGTCGGGCCGCAGGTGGCTGCGCCGGGAGCGCGTCGAACACCTCGGCGAAGAAGCCGGCCACGATGAGCCGCTCGGCCACCACGGGTGGGCACGCCGCGGCTCTCGAGGTAGAAGCGCTGCTCCTCGTCGATCGGGCCCGACGGCCGAGGCGTGGCTGCAGTGCACGTCGTTGTTCTCGATCTCGAGGTTGGGCACCGACTCGGCCCAGGCCTCCTCGGAGAGCTTGATGTTGCGGTTGGTCTGGAAGGCGTTGGTGCCCCGGGCCTCCTTGGCGCACCCGGATGAGGCCGGTGTAGACGGACCGGCGAGCGGTCGCTCGACCGCGCCCTTGAACAGCAGGTTGCTGGTGGTGTCGGGCGCCACGTGCTCCTGGAAGGTGCGGTAGTCGAGCGTCTGGTCGCCGTCGCCGAAGTAGGCGGCCAGGAGGTCGCCGGTGGCGCCCGCGGCCCACGAGGCGGCAGTCGGTGCGCACCCGGGCGTAGTCGCCGCCGAAGCCGGCCAGGCCGGCGGTGACGGTGGCCTGGGCCTCGGCCGCCGAGCTCGAGGCGTGCCGATCGACCAGGCGGTCCGGTCGAGGTGCTGGACGCCGAGGTAGCCGACCCGGGCGGCGCCGTCGGCGTCGAGCTGGGCGGCGGGCAGCAGGAGCCCGGCACCACCACCGTCGAAGCACCTCGACCACCCGCACCTCGCTGTCGGCGCCGGCTCGCACCACCAGCATCGGCGCCGCCGCCGTCGCCGGCCTCCGGGCCGGCGTGGCGCACCACGATCGGATCGGCCACGGTGACGCCCGCCGGCACGTCGACGACGATCGGATCCGCGGCGAGGGCGTGGTGCAGCCAGGTGAGGGCGTCGGCCGCCGTCGGGCAGGCTCGCCGAGCCGGCCGACGGCCGTCGTCGCCCACGCGCGACCCGGGCCCGGCCCAGCTCGCCGTGCTCGACGCGTGGACGCCACCGGCCGCCGGGGTGAAGGCGGTCGAGGTCGAGGTCGTCGATCGCGGCTGTAGCGCCACACCTCCTCCTCGGTGCCGGGCAGCGCCGCCCCGGCGAACCGCTCGGCCGCCTCGGCGCGCCGGCGGACCAGCCGGTCCGGGCCGGCCAGGCCAGCGATGGCGTCGGGGGAGAACGTGCTCAGGGGGACCTCACTCGCGAAGCGGGGGCCGAACCGGCCCCCGGAGCCTCCAGGCTACCGGCGTCGCTTCCGGCGATCCCAAGGTCAGCGCTTGCGGCGGAAGATCCTTCGCAGGCGGCCGCCTCCGCCCGCCTGCTCGGCCTGGACCTCGGCCAGGACCTGGGCGCCGACGGAGTTCAGGAAGTCCTCGGCCTCGTCGAGGACCGCTGCCACCGAGCCGTCGTCGCGGTCGAGGGCGTCGACCGGGCTCGTCGGGCGTGGGCGGCGTGACGAGCGTGCCGTGGCTCCAGTTCACGTCGGCCAGCCGCCGCGCGAACTTCGGGCAGTCGGCCGGGCAGCGCCACGGCGCCTCGGGGGCGAGGTCGAGATCGCACTTCCGGACCGTCTCGCCGTTCGGGTACGTGCGGCTCTCGAAGTACTTGCAGTCCTGGCGCATCGGCACGCACCCAGTTTGCACGCTGCGCAGCCGCCAGGCGGAGCAGCTCGAGGGCGACCTCGGTCGCTCGACTAGCCGACGCTGCCCTCCATCTGGAGCTCGATCAGGCGGCGACCACTCGACGGCGTACTCCATCGGGAGCGTGCGGGTGACGGGCTCGATGAAGCCGTTGACGATCATGCCCATGGCCTGCTCCTCGGAGAGGCCGCGGCTCATCAGGTAGAAGAGCTGCTCGTCGGCGACCTTCGACACGGTGGCCTCGTGGCCGACGACGGCGTCGCGGGCACCCGACCTCCATGTAGGGGTAGGTGTCGCTGATGGAGTCCTCGTCGAGGATGAGGGCGTCGCACTGCACGTGGCTCTTGCAGCCGTAGGCGTCGTCCTCGACGCGCACGAGGCCGCGGTAGCTGGTGCGGCCGCCGTCCTTGGAGATCGACTTCGACACGATCTTCGACGTGGTCTCCGGGGCGGCGTGGACCATCTTGGCGCCGGCGTCCTGGTGCTGGCCGGCGCCGGCGTAGGCCACCGAGAGCACCTCGCCGGAGGCCTTCGGGCCCACCATGTAGACGGCCGGGTACTTCATGGTGAGGCGGCTGCCGATGTTGCCGTCGATCCACTCCATGTGGCCCTCGGCCTCGACCCGGGCCCGCTTGGTGACCAGGTTGAAGACGTTGTTCGACCAGTTCTGGATGGTCGTGTAGGTGACCCGGGCGGACGGCTTCACGACGATCTCGACCACGGCCGAGTGCAGCGAGTCGGTGGTGTACACCGGCGCCGAGCAGCCCTCGATGTAGTGCACCTGCGAGCCCTCGTCGGCGATGATCAGCGTGCGCTCGAACTGGCCCATGTTCTCCGCGTTGATGCGGAAGTAGGCCTGCAGCGGCATCTCGACCTCGACGCCCGGGCGGCACGTAGATGAACGAGCCGCCCGACCACACGGAGGAGTTGAGGGCCGAGAACTTGTTGTCGTTGGCCGGGATGATCTTGCCCAAGTACTGCTTGACGAGCTCGGGGTACTCCTTCAGCGCGGTGTCCATGTCGCAGAAGATGACGCCCTGGCGCTCGAGGTCCTCGCGGTTGCGGTGGAACACGACCTCGGACTCGTACTGGGCGGTGACGCCGGCGAGGTACTTGCGCTCGGCCTCGGGGATGCCGAGCTTCTCGTAGGTGTTCTTGATGGCGTCGGGGAGCTCGTCCCACTCGTCGACCACGCCGCCGGACGTGGGCTTGATGTAGTAGTAGATGTCGTCGAGGTAGATCTCCGACATGTCGCCGCCCCAGTTGGGCATCGGCCGCTTCTGGAAGGCCCGGTAGGACTTGAGGCGGAAGTCGAGCATCCAGTCGGGCTCGCCCTTCATCCAGCGACATCTCGCGGATGATGTCCTCGCTCAGGCCCTTCTTGGGCTTGAAGACGTAGTCCTCGGCGTCGCTCCAGCCGAGCTTGTACTTGGAGAGGTCGAGATCGGTGACTGCCATCGAGCGACCCTTTCGGGGAGACTGGGGATTTCTCCTACGGCGATGGTAACAATTCGCCGGGCCGTCGATCCCACCTGACCAGGTGGCGAACAGGGCGGCGTAGCGATCGCCCTGGGCGAGGAGCTCGGCGTGGGTGCCGAGCTCCTGCAGGCGACCCTCGGCCACCACGCCCACCAGGTCGGCCCGCTCGGCGGTGGAGAGCCGGTGGGCGATGACGATCACGGTGCGGCCCTCCATGAGCCGGGTCATGGCCTGCTCGACGACCACCTCGGTGCCGGGGTCGAGGCTGGAGGTGGCCTCGTCGAGCACCAGCACGGCGGGGTCGGCCAGCGCCGCCCGGGCCAGCGACACCAGCTGCTTCTCCCCCGCCGAGAGCCGGGAGCCCCGCTCGCGCACCTCGGTGTGCAGCCCCTCGGGGAGCAGCGCGAAGCGCTCCCGGACGCCGATGGCCTCGAGGGCCTCGAGCACCTCCTGCGTCGGTGGCGCCGGCCCGGGCCAGCCGGACGTTGTCGAGGATCGTGCCGTTGAAGAGGAACCCCTCCTGGGGCACGACGACGATCCGGCGCCGGAGGCGAGCGACGGTGGCGTCGCGCAGGTCGACCCCGGCGTAGCGCACCGCGCCCTCGGTGGGGTCGTAGAGGCGGGCGATGAGCTTGGCCAGGGTGGACTTGCCGGCGCCGGTCGGGCCCACCAGGGCGAGCCGGGCCCCCACGGGGATGTGGAGGTCGACGTCGCGCAGCACGGGGGCGCCCCCGGCGTAGGCGAAGGAGACGCCGCTCACCTCGATGTCGCCCCTGGCTGGGCAGGTCGACGGCCCCCGCGCGCTCGGGCACGTCGACGGCGGTGTCGAGCAGGCCGAACAGCTTGTTGAGGGCGGCCCCGGCCGACTGCACGATGTTGAAGAGCTGGGACAGCTGCTGGATCGGCTCGAACAGGTTCGACAGGGTGAGCACGAAGAAGGTGACGGTGCCGATGGTGAGGGCGTCGGTGTGGACCCACCAGCCGCCGACGCCCACGGCGATGGCGGTGGTGAGGAGGCCCGGCGAGCTCGATCACGGGCAGGTACCAGGCCGAGATCCGCACCGACCGCATGTGGGCGTCGAACAGGCGGCGGTTCCCGGTCTGGAAGCGGGCCGCCTCCACGTCCTCCCGGCCGAAGGCCTGCACGACCCGCACGCCGGCGATGCCCTCCTGGAGCTGGCGACAGGGTGTTGCCGATGCCGTCGCGCACGTCGAGGTAGGCCCGGTTGGAGTCGCGCTGGAACTTGATGCTGGCCAGCGACCACGAACGGCACGCACACCAGGCAGACCAGCAGCAGCTTCCACGACACCACCGCCAGCACCACCACCGACACGACCAGGAGCAGCCCGTTGCTGACGAACATGAGCAGGCCCATCTGCACGAGCTCCTGCAGGGAGTCGACGTCGGAGGTCATCCGGGAGACGATCACGCCGGCCTTCTCCCGGTCGTAGAACGGCATCGACAGGCGCTGCAGGTGGTCGAACACCCGCACCCGCAGGTCGCGCAGGAACGACTCGCCGATCCGGCTGATGAGCAGCACCTGGAAGCGGTAGGCGACGTAGGACAGGATCGCCACCACGCACGTAGCCGATCACCGCGACGTCGAGGGCGCCCGCGTCGCCGGCCTTGATGCCCTGGTCGATGCCGTGGCGGACCAGGAACGGGACCCGCCAGGGTGGTCGAGGTCCAGACCACCACCATGACCAGCGCCACCGCGCACTGCCGCCGGTAGGGCCGCAGCATGCGGCCGGCCCGGCGCAGCATGTGCCGTGCCGCCTCGGCGTCGAGGCGGTCGTCCTCGTCGACGCCTCCCTGCATCCACACGTCAGTCCACCGCCGTGGCTTGCTCGTTCGGCCGCCGCCAGCACCTCGCGGTACTCGGCGCTGGTCGCCAGCAGCGACTCGTGGGTGCCGTCGGCGACGACCCGGCCGCCGTCGAGCAGCACCACCCGGTCGGCCAGGGCGATGGTGGCCGGCCGGTGGGCGATGACGATGGTGGTGCGGTCGCGCATCACCTCGGCCAGGGCGTCGCGGATCTCGTGCTCCTTGGTGGGGTCGACCGAGGAGGTGGCGTCGTCGAGGATGAGCACCCGGGGGTCGGCCAGGATGGCCCGGGCGATGGCGATGCGCTGGCGCTGCCCGCCCGAGAGGGAGAAGCCCCGCTCGCCGATCGCGTGTCGTAGCCCTCGGGCAGGGCCTCGATGAACTCGTGGGCGCCGGCCAGCCGGGCCGCCCGCGCGATGGCCTCCGGGCCGCGTCGGGGTCGGCGAAGGCGATGTTGGCGGCGATGCTGTCGGAGAAGAGGAAGGTGTCCTCGAACACGATGCCCACCGCCTTGCGCAGCTCGCGCAAGCCGCACGTCGCGGACGTCGACGCCGTCGACGACCACCCGCCCGTCGACGACGTCGTAGAAGCGGGGGATCAGCCGGGCGACGGTGGTCTTGCCCGAGCCGGTGGCGCCGACCAGGGCCACCGACTGGCCCGCCGGCACGACGAGGTCGAAGCCGTCGAGCACCACCGGCAGCTCGGGGGCGTAGGCGAACCGGACGCTCGTCGAAGCGCACCTCGCCCCGACCCCTCGTCGTGGCGAGCGGGCAGGGGGCGTCCCGTGCGGCGCGTCGACGATGACCGGGGCGGTGGCCAGGACCTCGTGCACCCGCTCGGCGGCCGCCGCCGCCCGCTGGGCCTGGGCGATGATCATGCCGAGCATCCGCAGCGGCCAGATCAGCATCACCACGTAGACGTTGAAGGCGACCAGCTCGCCGAGGGTGAGCTGGCCGTCGAGCACCTGGTGGCCGCCGTAGCCGAGGGTGGCGATCAGCCCGATGTTGGGCAGCAGCTCGAGGGCGGGCAGGAAGGTGGCCCGCACGCCGGCGGCCTCCATCGAGCGTCCGTACACGTCGTCGGCCTCCGCCCGCAGGCGGCCGGCCTGCACCGCCTCGGCGCCGAAGCCCTTGACCACCCGCACCCCGGCCACCGTCTCCTCGACCACCGCCGCCAGCTCGGCCGACTCCTGCTGGATGCCCATCGACGGCCGGGTGCAGGCGCCGCGAGAAGCGGGTGGCGAGGACGTTGAGGAACGGCAGGCTGCCGAGGGCGAGCAACGGTGAGGACCGGGTCGATGGCGAGCAGGATCACGGTGACGGCCAGCACGGTGACGCCGTTGGAGATGGTGAGCGGGATCATCACCACGAACGCCTGGATCTGCTGGAGGTCGGTGTTGGCCCGGCTCATCAGCTGCCCGGTCTGGGCCCGGTCGTGGAAGGCGAAGTGGAGGCGCTGGAGGTGGGCGAAGAGCCGCTCGCGCAGGTCGGTCTCGATCCACCGCGCCTCCCGGAAGGCCAGGTAGCGGCGGAGCCCGGTGAAGGTGCCCACCACCACCGCGGCGACGGCGATGACCACCGCCCACCGGCGCAGGGCACCCATGTCGTCGGCCTCGATGCCCCGGTCGACGGCCCGCTGCACGAGGAGGCCCACGCTCACCTTCCCGGCGGTCCAGCCGAGGCCCACGAGGACCCCGAGGCCGATGCCGGCCCGCCGGGCGGCGCACGCCTCGCGGATCAGCCGCCAGCCCGTGCTGTCCTGCGTCGCCTCCGCTGCCACCGTCGTGCGCCCCCGTTCCCCTTGACCCGCGGGTCAATCCTACTGGTGGGGGGCTACAGGTCATCCAGCGGGTTGCCGATGAGGGAGGTCGAGGAGGAGACGGTGCGCTTCGACGAGCTGGTGCTCAAGATCCCAGGCGACGAGCTGCGGGTTCGCTTCCACCCGCGCCTGACGATCCTCAGCGGGCTTGAACCCCGAGGAGCGCCAGGCGCTCGCCGGGAGCATCGTCGGCGCCCTCATCGGCGGTGACGACGCCTCGTCGCTGCGCTACCTCGACGGCACCGGCCGCACCGTCATCCTGACCAGCCGCGATGGCGGCCCGGCCATGGCCCGTCACGACGACGATGGATCACCCGCCCGCCCGCCGCTCGCCGCCCTCGGCCCATCCGCGGCGGCCGCCCGCTCCCTCGTGGTGGTCGGAGCCAACGACCTCGGCGTGCCCGTGCGCCCGGCCCGTGACGACGAACCCGCCGAGCTGCTCGAGGCGCGTGCCTCGCTGGCCGAGATCACCGAGGAGCTCGAAGCCGCCCGCGGGCTGGCCGATGCCGTCGCCGCCCTCCGAGCCGAGCTGGCCGAGGTCGACGCCCAGATCCGTCACGTCCACGACCACGCTGCCCAGCGGGAGTACGCCAAGGTGCTGGCCCGCCTGGAGCGGGTCCGGGCGGAGGCGGCCACCCTGCGCTCTGGGCGGGCGGGCATCGACGCCGACCGCCACCTGCTGGCCGGGGCCGCGACGGTGGAGGACCTGTCGCAGCGCTGGAGCGAGGCGGCGGAGGCCCTGGCCGAGACCAGGGCGGCCTTCGGTCCGGAGCGGCGGGTACCGTCGAACGAGCTCAAGGCCGCGGCCGAGGCTCCCGACGAGGTCCCCACCGAGCTCCCGGCCCTCGTCGAGACCCTTGCCGGGGCGGAGCGGCACCACGCCGAGCTCGACCACCGGCTCCAGGTGCTGTCCGTGGCCAAGCTGCCGGCGCCCTCCGACCTCGCAGTCGGGGAGCTCGGGCTGCTCGACCAGGGGTCGCTCTGGGCCGCCGCCGACCGGCTCCTCGCCGCTCGAGAGGATGTGCACCGCGTCCAGGTGTCGCTGGGTGGCCTGGGCGGGGAGGACGGCGACGCCGGACCGGCCGTCATCGAGGAGATGGAAGCCGCCCACCGTGCCCTCGACGACGCCGAGCGGGCGGCGGAGTCCGTCCGGATCCCGGGCGTGGCCGGGACGGCCCTGGGTGCAACCCTCACCCTGGCCGGGACCATCAGCGGCCCGTTGCTCATCCCGCTCGGCCTGCTCATCGCTGGGGTGGTCGGGACCGTCACGCTCCTCCTGCCCCGCAGTCGGGTGGCCAAGGCGGCCGCCGTCGAGCGAGTTGCCCTCGACCGGGCGGGCGCCCCCACCTACCTCGGCTTCCACCTCCGCCGTGTCGACGCCACCGTGGACCCGCACCTGCGCAGCGAGGTGGAGGCCGTGACGGCCGGGCACCGCGCCGCGGTGGTGGCGTGGATCGAGCTGGTGGGGCCCGAGCGTCGACGTCAGCCGGGCCAAGGAGCTCGAGGTCGAGGTCCGGGGCTACCACGACGCCCTCCGCAGCCTGGGTGGAGCCGCCGACGAGATCGAGCACCTCCGTCGCGAGCTGGCCGAGTCGGCTGGTCCGGCCGTCGTCGCGGCGCGGGCCGCCGTGGCGTCGGCCGTCGAGCCGTTCGATCTGGGCGCCGACGACCTCGTCGACCCGGACGCCGTGCTGGACCTGGTCGGCCGATCGGTGCACCGCGGTCAGGTGGCTCGCGGCAGATCGACCTCGAGGCGGCGGAGGCCGCCGCGGAGCGAGCTGGCCGACCGACTCGGCCAGCAGCTGCCGGCAGCTGGGGTTCGATGCCGGCGAGATCGAGGCGCGAGTGGGCGCCTTGGCGTGGGCCGTGGGCCGAGCCCAGGAGCGCGAGGAGGCACGGGCCAACGCTCGGCCGTCGGCCGAGATCGAGGCCGAGCTGACCGAGCTGGAGGGTGTCGCCGCGGGCCTCCGCCAACCGGAGTGGTCAGAGGTGACGGCGGCCGACGCCAGCGAGCCCGACCTGACGGATCTGGAGGAGCGCCGGGCCCACCTGGTGCAGCGAGCGAGCGAGCCCGTCGGCGAGGTGGACGTCCCCCGCCTGGGCGACCGCCAGGCCGCCCTCGCCCGCCGGGTGACAGCCCTCGAGGCTGAGGTATGGCGGGGACGACGTCAGCGGCGACCCCGGCGCCCTGGCCGACATCCAGCAGCACCTCCTGGCCCACCTCACCAAGGCCGCCCAGGCCGGGCCGCAGGGGGACCCGGTTCCCGTGGTGCTCGACGAGGTGTTCCAGCGGGTGCCGGCCGAGCACAAGTGGGATCTCCTCGACCTCCTCTTCCGCCTGTCGGAGCGGCACCAGCTCGTCTATCTGAGCGACGACCCCTTCGTGGCCGCCTGGGCCCGGCAGTGCGCCGACGGCAGCGTGCTGCTCCTGGAGCCCGAGCCCGAGACCGTCTAGGTCTCAGCCGTCGAGGCGACGGAGCTGCTCGCGGTAGGTGCGGCCTCGTTCCCGGTAGACCTCCATGCCCCATGCGGATGTGGAGCTCCGGGTCGACCGCGTCGAGCTTGAGGGTGGCCGGCACCCCGAGGGCCATGGCCCGGCTCGGCACGACGAGCGAGCCGGGCACAAGAGCACCGGCGCCCACCAGGCCTCGTCCTCCACCACCGCGCCGTTGAGCACGATGGCCCCGGAGCCCACGAGGGCCCCGTTGCCGATCTGCACCCCTCGAGGTGGACGAGGTGGCCGATCACGCACTCGTCGCCGATGCGGGTGGGGGTGATGGGGGTGGTGTGGATCACCGTCCCGTCCTGGATCGAGGTGCGGGCGCCGACGACGATGCCGCCTGGGTCGCCGCGGAGCACGGCGCCGGGCCACACCGACGACTCGGCGCCGAGGGTGACCTCTCCGATGACCACCGCGTCGGGGTGGACGTAGGCAGTGGGGTCGATGGTGGGTTCGACGCTCGCCCAGGGCGTAGATGGCCATGCCGGGGCCTAGACCGCGAAGCGGCCGTAGCCGCCGCGGAAGAAGAGCAGCGGGGCGCCGTCGTGGCTCACGGCCAGGTCGCGCACCTGGCCCAGCACGCAGAAGTGGTCGCCGGCCTCCGTGACGGAGTCGATGTCGCAGTCGATCCACGCCAGCACGCCGTCGAGCAGCGGGGCGCCGGACCCGGCCGGACTCCACCCGAGGCCGGCGAACTTGTCGTCGCCCTTGGCGGCGAACCGGCGGCAGACCGCTTCCTGGTCCTCGGCGAGGATGTTCACGCAGAACGCTCCGGCCGCTTCGATCCGGGGCCACGACGAGGAGGACTTGTCAGGGAAGAAGGCGACGAGGGGCGGGTCGAGCGACACCGAGGCGAAGGAGCCCGACGGCCAGCCCGACGGGACCGTCGTCGGGGGCGGCGGTGACCACGGTGACGCCCGTCGGGAAGTGCCCCAGCACCTGGCGGAACCTGGCTGCGTCGAAGGGAGGGGGCTGCGTCGCTCATCGGGCGGAACCTACCCGGTGGTCGCTCCGCCGTCTCAGCCGAAGGAGATCGACAGGCCCTCGTGGGCGGCCACGACCTCGTCGATGCCCGAGCCCTGGGCGAGGCAGCGGGCATGGGCGAGGATCGAGTCGACCGCGTCGTCGTGGTGGGTCGGGTCGTGGTGGAACAGCGCCAGGCGCCGGGCGCCCGCCTCCTTGGCCACGTGCACGGCGTAGTCGACGGTGCAGTGGCCCCACGTCGACTTCTCCGGGAACTCCTCGACGGTGTACTGCGCGTCGTGGATCAGCAGGTCGACGCCGTCGCAGAGGTCGAGGACGGTGTCGCTCGACGGTGTGGCTGCCGTCGACGGGCATCTGGTGGTCGGACAGGTAGGCGATCGTGGCGCCGCCCATCTCGACCCGGTAGCCGTTGGTGAGGCCGACGTGGGGGACGGACCGCACCATGACCTTGGCCCCATCGAGCTCGAGGTCCTCGTCCCACACGTCGTGGAACCGGATGTCGCCGAGGAGGTCCGTGGTGGTCACCGGGAAGAACGGCGGGCGCATGAACTCGTTGAACGCGGCCCCGCCAGACCGCCTTCGGCGGCCTGCGGCGGGCCGTACACGTCGAACCGGGCGCCGGGGCGCAGCACGGGCGTGAAGAACGGGAGGCCCTGCACGTGGTCCCAGTGGATGTGGGTGACGAGGGCGGAGCCGACGAAGGGGACCGCCGGGTCGAAGGTCTCGCCCCAGAAGCGGAGGCCGGTGCCGAGGTCGAGGACGATGGGCGCGTGCCCGGGGGATTCGAGCGCGACGCAGAGGTGTTGCCCGCCGTACCGCCGGTTGGCGTCGCAGGGACACGGGGTGGAGCCCCGAACGCCGTAGAAGCTGACGTTGAGCAGGGTCTCCCGATCCCCCCGATGCGCACGTTACCGGTGTGCCGCGCACGTGTGGGTGAACAGCAGGTTACACCTGACTAGGTTCCGTATCCCATGTCGATGACCGAGGGCCGCGTGCCCGCCAACGACCTCGATGTCGCCTACCTGCAGGAAGGGTCCGGTCCCCTGGCCCTCTGCCTCCACGGCTTCCCGGACTCCGCCTGGACCTACCGCCACCTGCTCCCCGCCTTGGCCGCCAGCGGCTTCCGGGCCGTCGCCCCCTTCCTGCGCGGGTACGCCCCCACCGTCGATCCCGCCCGACGGGCACTACCAGACGGCCGCGCTCGGCCTCGACGCCTGCGCGCTACACGAGGCGCTCGGCGGCGACGACCAGGCGGTCCTCATCGGTCACGACTGGGGGGCCTTGGCCACCTACGTGGCCGCCGACCACCAGCCGGATCGGTGGCAGCGGGTGGTCACGATGGCCGTGCCGCCCGCCGCGGCGGTGGCCGGCGGCTTCCTGTCGTTCCCGCAGCTGAAGCGGAGCTGGTACATGTTCTTCTTCCAGCATCCGCTGGCCGACGTGGTGGTGGCCATGGACGACCTGGCCTTCATCGACGGGCTGTGGGCCGACTGGTCACCCGGCTACGAGGCCAGCGAGGACCTCGCCCACGTGAAGGATGCCCTGCGCGACCCGGCCAACCTGGCCGCCGCCCTCGGGTACTACCGGGCCACCCTCGGCGGGGTGGGGACCGACGCCCGAGCTCGACGCGGTGCAGGAGGCGGCCGGTGGGGACGGTGGCCCGCAGCCCACCCTGTACCTGCACGGCCGCACAGACGGCTGCATGGGCATCGAGGTGGCCGAAGGCGCCCGCCCGGCCCTGGCCCGGGAGGGGTGCCGGATGGAGGTGGTGGAGGATGCCGGCCACTTCCTCCACCTGGAGCAGCCCGACGAGGTGCACCGCCTCATCGTCGACTTCGTGACGGCGCAGTGACGGCTCAGGCCAGCCCGTAGCGTCCCGTCGTCGCGCCGCACGACCAGCCCGTCGGCGACGAGGACCGGCTGCCACCCGCCCGGCCCGGCCCACCTCGCCCGGCCACCCCATGGCAGCGGTGAGCTGGTCGGCCGGGAGGTCGCGGTGGCGGAGCGCCTCCACCAGCCGGCCGCGGCCCTGCGCGGTCGCTCCCGATGAACCGGGACTGGCCGCCGGACACCCCGGCCGATCCGTCCGCCGGATCGGGGGTGGGCCAGCCGTGCTGCGCCCAGGCGCATCGGTCGCGGACGGGGCAGTCGCCGCAGCGGGGTGACCGACGCGTGCACACCGTGGCCCCCAGGTCGAGCATGGCCTGGTTCCACGCCCAGGCGTGCGCCGGTCGGGACGGCGCGTCGGCGAGCGGCCTGGGCGGCCGACGCGGTGAGGCGGTGGCCCTCCCAGCGCGCCAGGACGCGGGCCGAGTTGGTGTCCACCACGCCGTGGTCGTGCTCGAAGGCGAAGGCCAGCACCGCCCGGGCCGTGTAGGGACCGACACCGGGGAGGGCGAGCAGGCTGGGGAGATCCGCCGGCAGCCGGCCGTGGTGCCGCTCCACCACCTCCGTCGCCGCTCGGTGCAGGTCACGGGCGCGGCGGTTGTAGCCAAGCCCGCTCCACCAGCGGATGGGCTCGGCGATGGGGGCTGCCGCCATCGCCGCCGGGGTGGGGAAGCGCTCGAGGAAGGGGCCCCAGCGCTCGGCCACCCGGGCCACCTGCGTCTGCTGGCCCATCACCTCGCACACGAGGACCTCCCACGGGTCGCGCGTCGCCCGCCAGGGGAGGTCGCGCTGGCGAAGCGCCCACCAGCTCAGGAGCGGACGGCGCACCACTGGACCCGGCACACGTACGGCAGCGGGAACGGCTCGGGCAGCCGGGAGACCAGCGCCGTCACCTCGGTCGCCAGGCGCTCGCGCTCGGTGGAGGGCATCACCGCGATGTAGCTGATGGACCGGACTCGGTCGGCCAGCACGGCGCGGGTCAGCGGCTGATCCCATCGCACGCTGTGCTCCTGAAGGGGCGTGAAGCGCGTCGATCGGGCCACCACCTCGGACCAGTCCACGTGCTGGTAGCGGGAGACGGTCCGCTCGTGCCAGCGGATGAGCCGGCTCATCTCCGCCACCCAGGCGGTGGTCTCGTCCCGCTCGTTCCACAGGATGGCCAGGCGGCCGCCCGGGGCGAGGACGCGGGCGATCTCGGTGAGGGCGGCGGGGGCGTCGAACCAGTGGAAGGCCTGGGCCACCGTGACGACGTCGACGGACCCGTCGGGAAGGGGGATGGCCTCGGCCGAGCCGTCCGCCGCCTCGACCTCGGGGACCGCACGCTGCGAGCTCGGCCCGCATGGCGTCCACCGGCTCGATCGCCACCACGTCCGCCCCCAGGGCGACGAGCCGGCGGGTCAGCTTGCCGGTGCCGGCGGCCAGGTCGCAGACCCGGGAGCCGGGTCCGACCCCGACGGCGTCGGCCAGGGTGGCGATGGCCTCGTCGGGGTAGCCAGGACGGGCGGCCTCGTAGGCGGCGGCCCCGGCCTGGAAGCCACGGGCGGCCACGTCATCGATCGGCACCCGTCCACCCCCTGTCGCCGAGCGCGGGCTCGAGCACCTCCAAGACGGCATCGGCCCAGAGGGCGTAGCCGTCGTCGCTCGGGTGGTACCGGTCCTCGGCGAAGTAGCGGCCTCGGTCGGCGCGCATCACCGGACCCGTCTCCCCGGCGATGTCGACGTACACGGCGCCGGCTGCAGTGGCGGCGTCCTCCCCCACGGCCTCCAGCTGCCGACCCCGCAGCCCCGCGACCGAGCGGAGGGGCTCGAGGAAGCGGTCGGCGCGCCCATGTCCGGTACTCCCAGGACCACGATCAGGGCCTCGGCGGGGAGGCGACCGAGCAGGTCGTCGAAGCGACGCCGGAAGTCGTCGCGGGAGGTGAGGTGGACGGTGTCGTTGGCGCCGACGCTGATCAGCACCACGTCGGGCTCCAGGGCGGCGACGCGGGGACCTGCTGGTCGAGCACGTCGTCGATGCGAGCACCGGACACGGCCAGGGACGTGACGTCGACGGGGCGGTCGAGGCTGCGCGCCACGCGCTGGGGCACGGCGAACCGGGCGCTGGTTGCCCCCACGCCGGCGGCGGTCGAGTCGCCCAGCCACACCATGCGCAGACCCGGCGGGGGGCCAGCCCCGAGCCGGGCGTCGTGGTCGAGCGGGGTGTCGTCGGGCAGGTCGGGGCCCATCCGGGCCAGCTGCACCTCGACCCCGAGGACGACCGCTGCGGCCAGCGGGACGGCGACGAGCCCGATCACGGCTCGCCGGACGCCGCGCCGCAACCGCTCACTCGCCGTCGGCGAAGACGCGCGTCGTCCTGGTAGGGGAACTGCCGGGCGGGGGCGTGGTCCCGCTTCCAGACCATCAGCTTGCGGCGGAAGTAGCAGACCTCTTCGCCGCGCTGGTTGATGCCCTTGGTCTCGACGGTGACGATGCCTCGATCGCCCTTCGAGGTCTCCTTCACGTCCAGCACCTTGGTGACGGCGTAGATGGTGTCGCCGTGGAAGGTGGGCTTGGCGTGGAGCAGCGACTCGATCTCGAGGTTGGCGATGGCCGCGCCGCTCACGTCGGGCACGCTCATGCCGAGCACGAGCGAGTACACGAGGTTGCCGACCACCACGTTGCGCTTCTGCACGGTCTCGTTCTCGGCGAACCACTCGTTGGTGTGGAGCGGGTGGTGGTTCATGGTGATCATGCAGAACAGGTGGTCGTCGTACTCGGTGATCGTCTTGCCCGGCCAGTGCTTGTAGACGTCGCCGGGCGTGAAGTCCTCGAGGTGGCGGCCGAAGGGCCGGTCGTGCGTGGTCATCGGTCCTGCACCGTACTCAGGGCAACCGGCGTACGACCCACTCCGCCGCCCATCGGGCGCCCTCCCGGTCGAAGTGCAGCCCGTCGTAGCGCCAGGTCGGGTCGAACCCCGCCTGCGGGCGGTCGCAGTCTCCTGCGGGGCAGATGGCTGTGAAGAGGTCGAGGAAGCGCACGTCGGCGTGGTCTGAGGCATAGCGCTGATAGGCGTCTCGGAGCAGACGCTCGCGGCGGCCGGCCTGGTCGCCGTCGGGCACCAGCGGTCCCGTGCGAGGGGGGAGGGCGAGGAGGGCGAGGGTGCCTCGGTGCTCTTGGGTGAGGGCGCGCAGCTCGTCGAGGAAGGCGCGGAGCAGCGCGTCGTGGGTGGGGCTGCCGGCCAGCACGGCCGTGCCGTCGACCTGCCGGTCGAACCCGTCGTTGGAGAGAGCGACGACGAGCAGCGCCTGGGGGTGCTCGGCCAGCGTGGCTCCGAGGTCTCGGCGCCAGTCGCCGCAGAACTGGCCTAGATCGGCGGGGGCGGGACCGGCGCCGACCACCTTGCCCGGGAGGAACGAGCACGCCGGCCGGGCCTCGCTGAGCAGTCGGACCCTGGTGGGGTCGAACGGGCTCTGCGCCGCCGTCCAGGGCTCGAAGGACGGGAAGGCCCCCACGGTGCCGCCGGCGAGGGTGTGGGCGACGGAGTCGCCGAGGATGACCACCGGGGTGGCATCTGGCGCCGGTGGCGCCGCGGCCACGCGCCGGACGTTGGGAGGGTGGGTGACTGCCACGAGCAGCAGGACGACCGCGGCCACCGCACCGCCCACGACCAAGGGCGCGCCGCGGTGGAGCCAGCGGCCGAGGGCGCCGCGGCGCACCGGGCGCTCCAAGAGCCCGTAGGACGCCACGGCCAGCGCCAGGGTGGCGACGAGGCGCAGAATCAGAAGCTGGGCTCCGTCGAGGTCGGTGCGTGCCTCGTTGAGCACGACGATGACGGGCCAGTGCCAGAGGTAGACGCCGTAGGAGATGACCCCGAGGCCCACCAGCGGGCCCCAAGCCAGCGGGCCAGCCAGCCAGTGGGTGTGCCCCAGTGCCGCGATCAGGCCGGCCACCGCGATGGCCACCGCGAGGAAGCCGCCGTGCTGCAGCCAGGCCGCCGACTCGTCGCCGACGGCCACGGCGCCGCCCACCACGGCGAGCCCGGCGACGGCCGCCGGTGAGGCCCATCGAGTCCACAAACCGGCGGTGGGCGGGCGACCGACGAGGACGGCTCCGAGCGCCACCCCGACCAGCAGGGAGTGGGCGCGGGTGTCGGTCCCGAAGTAGCCCCTGGTGGGGTCCGCTCCGCCGTTCCACAGGGCAGCCATGAGCACGGCGCTGGCCGCGCTGCCCGCCAGCGCGCCGATGAGCACGACTCGGCGGTGCAGGAGCGGCTTCCAGCCGGTGAGGCGACCGGCCAGCAGCACCAGCAGCGGCACGGCGACGTAGAACTGCTCCTCGATGGCCAGCGACCAGGTGTGGCGCAGGGGGCTCTCGCCCGCCACCAGCTCGGTGTAGGTGGTGCCGTCGGCGATGTAGCGCCAGTTGGCGAGGTAGCCGAGGGTCCAGAGGGTGTGCTCGCGGAGGCGACCGAGCTCGCCGGGGCTCGCCCACCGCCAGGCGTACAAGGCCAGGCCGGCGGCCAGGAGCAGGAGAGCCGGGGCCAGGCGCCGGAGGCGGCGCAGGTAGAAGGTGCGGAGGTCGATGCCGCGGCGGGCACCTGCCTCGGCCAGCAGCAGGCTGGTGATGAGGAAGCCCGACAGGACGAAGAAGACGTCGACGCCGAGGAAGCCGCCGGGGAGG
The DNA here is from genome assembly GCA_963795165.1 of uncultured Microthrixaceae bacterium. GTDB lineage: Bacteria > Actinomycetota > Acidimicrobiia > Acidimicrobiales > VFJN01 > VFJN01. The sequence goes on from CAWCGT010000002.1 coordinate 325,972, forward strand.
GCGTCGGGTGCCAGGTGGTAGCCGACGACCAAGGCCACGGCGACGCCGCGGAGGCCGTCGAGCGCCGGAAGGTGCGGAAACCGGGCGGAGTGGAGGTCGGGGTCGGTCGGCATCCGCGGTCGGGCGGCGTCGCCGCAGCGCCTCACGCTACGACCCTCCCCACCCCTCCCCCGCCTTGGCTTCCGTGGGCGCCGATTCGACGTCGATTCGACGCCCACGGTGCGCGGCAGATGGGGTCCCGGAGGAGGGTGTCACACCTCATGGCGAAGATTGGGGGACCGTCGCCCGGCAGCCAGTCGGGCCGACCCATCGCCGGCTCAGCGCCGCCGTGGATCCGACGCCACCGTGAGGTGCACCCGTGCGACCACCGGCCCACCCGCGACCAGCCGACGCCGCTGGTCGCTGCGGCACCTACGACCTCCGCCACGCCTCGGGCCTCCACCTGCCGGCACGGGTCGAACGACAGATCGAGCGCGACGCCCTGGTCCACCGGCTCGAGGTCTTGGATGCCCGACTGGCCGAGCTGGCCGAGGAGCGGCGAGCCATCGTCGACGAGCTCGCCACCCTCCGACAGGTGCTCTACCCGCCAGTCCCCTGGTGCCACGGGCGGCGCCCACCGCCGCTCGACCACGCCCCGCTCCCACCGGCGCCCGACGGCGCCCAGCCCCTGCATGGCCGGGACCTGCGCGCCGCCTGCCTGGCCATCCTGCGCCGACACGGACCCCAGGCCCTCCGCGAGCTGCACGGCCTCCTCCACCGCTACGGCTACCTCGTGGGCGCCCGCCGGCCCGTCGCCGCCCTCTCGGATGCGATGGCCTACGAGGTCGAGCAGGACCGCGCCCAGCGCCTCGATCGGGGCCTGTACGGCGCCGCCGGCGCGCCACCCCGCCGTGGGCGGGGCCGCCCAGGCCCGCCCCTCGGCGGCCAGCCCGAGCCATGGATCGACCAGCGCCCGACCCCGCTCGACCCCGACCTCGACGAGGACCCCACCACCTGGAACCCCGCCCCGCCATCGATTCCGCCGCCATAGGGGCCCGTCACTAACCTCCGGCCCATGGCTGCTGATCTCACCGCTGCTGCGGACGTCGTGGAGCTGGCGCAGCGGGGTCGTCCAAGCTGGCACCCGGGCCTTCCAGGCGGGAGGCGGACCCGACGTTGACCAGGTGCTCGGCTACGACCTGGCCCATGCCGCCGCCGCCGTCGAGACCGCCCGGGCCATGCTCGACTACGGCGCGCTCGGCGACACCGAGGCCGCCATCACCTGCGCGTTCGTGGCCGACGCCGTCGGCGAGCTGGCCAGCCGGCTCTTCGGGCGGGAAGCCCTGTGGGGGATCGACCCCGGAGCCCTCGACGGCGCCCGGGCGTTCTGCGCCACCTACCGCGCCCCGGAGTTCCTGGCCGGGCTTGGCCGGCCAAGAAGGCCGACGAAACCTCGACGACGACTTCGAGCTCGTGCAGGACACCTTCCGTCGGTTCGCCGACGAGAAGCTCAAGCCCATCGCCGAGCACATCCACCGCCACAACGACGACATCCCCGAGGACATCATCAGCGGCCTGGCCGAGATGGGAGCGTTCGGCCTGTCGGTCCCCGAGGAGTACGGCGGCTACGGCAGCGGCGGCGAGTCCGAGTACATCGGCATGGTCGTGGCCACCGAGGAGCTCTCCCGGGGCAGCCTCGGTGCCGGGGGCTCCCTGATCACCCGTCCCGAGATCCTCACCCGAGCACTGGTCACCGGCGGCACCGAGGAGCAGAAGCACGAGTGGCTCCCCAAGCTGGCCACCGCCGAGGTCCTCAACGCCGTCGCCGTCACCGAGCCCGACGTGGGCAGCGACTCGGCCGACCGTCACCACGAGCGCCACCCGCACCGACGGCGGCTGGCTCCTCAACGGCGTGAAGACCTGGTGCACCTTCGGCGCCCGAGCCGACGTGCTCCTGCTCCTCGCCCGCACCGACCCCGATCGCAGCCTCCGCCACCGGGGCCTCACGTTGTTCATCGTCCCCAAGGAGCGGGGCGAGGGGCACGGCTTCGAGCTCGCCCAGGACGGCGGCGGGAAGATGGAGGGCCGCCCCATCGACACCATCGGCTACCGCGGCATGCACTCCTACGAGATCGCGTTCGACTCGTGGTTCGTCGACGACGCCAACGTGGTGGGCGGCGAGGAGGGCATCGGCCGGGGCTTCTACCTGCAGATGGCCGGCTTCGAGAACGGCCGCCTGCAGACCGCGGCCCGGGCCATCGGCGTGATGCAGGCCGCCTACGAGGCGGCCAAGCAGTACGCCGCCGACCGCGTGGTGTTCGACCGGCCCATCGCCGACTTCCAGCTCACCCAGGTGAAGCTGGCCCGCATGGCCATCACCATCCAGGCCGCCCGCCAGGCCAGCTACGCCGTCGCCCGGCAGATGGCCAAGGGCCACGGCACGCTCGAGGCCGCCATGCTGAAGGCCTACGTGTGCAAGGCCGCCGAGTGGGTCACCCGCGAGGCGATGCAGATCCACGGGGGCATGGGCTACGCCGAGGAGTACGACGTGAGCCGCTACTTCGTCGACGCCCGAGTGCTGTCGATCTTCGAGGGAGCCGACGAGACCCTCTGCCTCAAGCTCATCGTCCGACGCATGACCGAGCAGGTGAAGAGCTGATGCGCAGCCCCAAGGACTTCTTCCGTCCCCTGGCCGTCGGCGCCCCGGAGCCGGTGCGGGAGATCCCGTTCCGCGCCGTCGCGGGTGATCCACTTCTTCCCGGCGTCCAACCCCAAGATGGTGGCCAAGGTCCCCGACATCGCCCCCACCGTCGACGTCCTGCTGGCCAACCTCGAAGACGGCGTCCCCGCCAGCCGACAAGGAAGCCGCCCGTGCCGGGCTGGTGGAGGTCGGGCAAGGCCTGGACCGACGCCGACACCCAGCTCTGGACCCGGGTGAACTCCCTCGACTCCCCGTGGGGCCTCGACGACCTCACCGCGGCCGTCACCGAGGTCGGCGACAAGCTCGACGTCATCATGATCCCCAAGGTGGAAGGGGCCGAGGACATCCACTACGTGGACCGGCTCCTCGCCCAGCTCGAGGCCAAGGCCGGCCTGCGAGCGCCCCATCCTCGTCCACGCCATCCTCGAGACCGCCCGGGGCGTGGCCAACGTGGAGGAGATCTGCGGCGCCAGCCCCCGCATGCAGGGCCTCAGCCTCGGCCCCGCCGACCTGGCCGCCAACCGCCGCATGAAGACCACCCGGGTCGGCGGCGGCCACCCCGGCTACCTGGTGCGCCAGGACCCCGTCGACGGCGACATCGAGGGTCCCCGCGCCACCTACCAGCAGGACCTGTGGCACTACACGGTCGCCCGCATGGTCGACGCCTGCCAGGCCAACGGGATCTTCGCCTTCTACGGGCCCTTCGGCGACATCAAGGACACGGTGGCCTGCGAGGACCAGTTCCGCAACGCCTACCTGCTCGGCTGCGTCGGGGCCTGGAGCCTGCACCCGGTGCAGATCGACATCGCCAAGCGGGTGTTCTCCCCCGACCCCGCCGACGTGCGCCACGCCCGCGAGGTGGTGGCCGCCATGGGCGACGGCACCGGCGCCGTCATGCTCAACGGCAAGATGGAGGACGACGCCTCGGTCAAGCAGTGCAAGGTGATGCTCGACCTGGCCGAGCAGCTGGCCGCCCGGGACCCCGAGCTGGCCGAAGGCCTACGCGTGAGCGCGACCTCCGCCCCCGCCGCAGCGTCCTCTACATGCCCGGCGCCAACGAGCGGGCCCTGGAGAAGGCCCAGACCATCCCGGCCGACGCCCTGATCCTCGACCTCGAGGACGCGGTGGCCCCCGACGCCAAGCCCGAGGCCCGCGAGCGCGTGTGCGCCGCCGCCACCTGCGGCGCCTACGGGCGACCGGGAGGTCGCCATCCGCGCCAACGGCATCGGCACCCCCTGGCACGACGGACGACCTGGCCGCCATCGCCGCCGCCGGCCCGGCCGCCGTGGTCGTCCCCAAGATCGACTCGGCCGCCGACGTCGCACCAGATCGAGAAGGCGCTGGAGGCCGGCGGCGCCCCGGACCACACCCGCATCTGGGCCATGCTCGAGACCCCGGTCGCGATGCTCCGCGCCCACGAGATCGCCCAGTCCTCGGAGCGCCTCGCCGTGCTCGTCATGGGCACCAACGACCTGGCCAAGGAGCTCCAGGCCGCCCACGTCCCCGGCCGGCAGCCGCTGCTCGCCGGGCTCGGCCTGTGCCTGCTGGCGCGCCCGGGCCGCCGGGAAGGTGATCCTCGACGGCGTCTACAACGACATCAAGGACGACGCCGGCTTCCTGGCCGAGTGCGAGCAGGGCCGCGACCTCGGCTTCGACGGCAAGACCCTCATCCACCCCAGCCAGGTCGACCCCTGCAACGCCACCTTCGCCCCCACCGCCGAGGAGGTGGAGAAGGCCAGCCGCATCATCGCCGCCTTCGAAGAGGCGGAGGCCGAGGGCCGGGGCGTGGTCACCGTCGACGGCCGCATGGTGGAGAACCTGCACGTGGAGCAGGCCCGCCGCACCCTCGCCATCGAGCGAGGCGATCGCCGCCCTCAGCTGAGGTTGGCGTGCAGGAAGCCGACCGTCTGGGCCCAGGCCCGGCGCCGACGGTGGCCGCGTCGTAGACCTCGGGGCGGGTGTCGTTGAAGAAGGCGTGGTCGACGCCAGGGTGCACGATCAGCTCGGCCGTCCTTGCCGAGCTCCTGCAGCCGCCGCTCGAGCTCGCGCACCGCCTCGGGCCTGAAGAACCCGTCGTCCTCGGCGAAGTGGCCGAGCACCGGGCCTCGAGAGCGCCGACCAGTCGGGCTGCGAGCGACGGCCACGGGATGATCCCGTACCAGGGCACGCACGCGCTGGACCTTGTCGGGGCGCTGCGTGGCCAGCACCATCGCCAGCCCACCCGCCCATGCAGAACCCGGTGACTCCGACCGAGGCCCCACCGGCTCGCCTGGACACCTCGTCGACCGCGCCACTCAGGTCCGTGGCCGCCTGCTCGAGGTTCATGGCCATCATCAGCTTCCCGGCCTCGTCGGGCTCGGTGGTCGCCTCACCGCGGTAGAGGTCGGGAGCGAGGGCGACGAAGCCCTCGGCGGCGAACCGCTCGCACACGTCCTCGATGTGGGGCACCAGCCCCCACCACTCCTGGATGACGACCAGCGGAGGCCGGTGCCGCTCCGCCGGCGCGGCCAGGTAGCCCCTCGCCGTCGCACCGTTGGACGCGAACTCGATCATCGCTCCCATGCCCGTCAACCTAGCCAGCGGGTGGCAGCCTGGAGGCTGTGAAGATCGCCTTGGTCGCCGTGGCCGGCGCCCTCGGCGCGCTGAGCCGCTGGGGCATCGGCACCTGGGTCGGCAGCCGGGCGTTCCCGTGGTCGACGCTGAGCATCAACGTCGTCGGGTCGTTCCTGCTGGGCCTCACGCTCCGGGCCGCCATGATTCGGGGCTGGCCCGACACCACCACCGTCCCCGTCGCCGTCGGGTTCCTCGGCGCCTTCACCACCTACTCCACCTTCTCCTACGAGGTGACCGACCTGCTCCGCGACGACCGAGCGGGGACCGCGCTGGCCTACGTGGCGCTGAGCCTGGCGGGCGGGCTGCTGGCCGCCGCGGTCGGCTACGCCGCGGCCTCCCGCTAGTACGTGCCTTCGAGCTTCCGGTGGTCCCAGCTGACCACCCGGTCCACCGTCGACGCGCACCCCGAAGCGCTTGGCTCGCCGGTGGCCTGGACGAAGGGCCGGACCTCGTCGGTGACCTCACCGAAGTAGCGGGCGTACACCGCCTCGCCGATGGCCATGATGTCGTCGCGATCGGTGAGCACCTCGGCCCGGCCCACCAGCTCCACGCCCATCAGCTCGGCGTACTCGTCGCCGGACTCCACCAGGAGGGTGGTGCGCGGGTCGCGCTGGAGGTTGCGGATCTTCTGGCTCTTGCCGAAGGTCCAGTACACGGGGTCGCCGTCGAGCACGGCGTACCACATGGCCACCAGGTGGATGCTGCCGTCGTGGTTGAACGACGCCACGTTCATCGTGTGGCGGCCGGAGAGGTACTCCTGCACCTCGGCCTCGGACATGCGGATCTGGTCGCGACGGGACATGGCGGGTTGTCTACTGCCTGTAGGTGCCGGGCGCGTTGCCCGCGATCGAAGAGCTCCGGGGCCACCGGGCAGTCCGTGCGCCGGAGGGCGTCGGCCGGCGTCTCGCAGGCCCGAGGGCCCGCACACCTGGTCGACCAGCGCCGAGGGGCACGACCTCCTCGTCGAGGTCCCACGGATCGGCCAGGCGGGTGGCCCGCCGATCGGCCAGGGCGTCCCACATGCGAGCCGGCAGCATCCGGCCCACGCCCGCCGGCCAGCCACACGGGCACGTCGGCGTGGCGGGCCACGGTGGCCGCAGCCAGGGAACCGCTGACGCGCCACGAAGCCGGTGGGCCCCACCGCCACCGCCTCCAGCAGCAGCACGTCGGAGGACGCACACCGCCGCGCCCAGCCCGGAGGTCGGCACGTCGACGGCGTCGATGCCCGCCTGCGCCAGTCGCCGCACCAGCCCGCTGCCCTCGCCCGAGCGCGTCGACGGCCAGCACCTCCACGTCGCCGCGCGCGGGGCAGCGCCTCGCCCACCAGCTCGGGCCATCCGATCACGCAGGCGGTGGCGTCCTCGGGCAGCGCGAAGGCCAGCTCGCCGGCCGTGGGGTCAGCGTCGATCTCCTCGACCGCCAGCCCACGCCTCGCGCTGACCGTCGGGGCTGGTGAGCACCCGGGCGCACAGCCACCACAGCGGCGCCGAGGTGGGGTGGCGGTCGACGATGCGTCGACAGGCCGCCACCAGCCCCGAGGGATCGTCGCGGAAGGCGGCCAGCGCCTGGGCCGTCTCCCGGACCAGCACCGCCTGGTCGGCGCCTGACGCCCGAGCGACGTAGCGGAGCCGCTCGATCGGGTGCACCTAGAGGCCAGGCTTCCAGATCATCAGGTAGAGCATCACGAGGAGCAGCACGGTGGCGATCTGGCCGCCCATGGCCACCTTGGACTCGGCGGCCAGGTCGCCGTCGGCCATCTTCCGCTCGTTGGGGAGGATCACCGCCGACACCACGCCGCACAGGGCCAACCACCCCAGCAGCGCCAGCGACACCCAGGCCTGGTCGAAGGCCCAGGCGGGGTCGGACACCAGCACCATCGCCAGGCCGAGACCGCCGAGCACGATGAGGGCCGGGAAGTGGATGCGCCGACCGTTATCGGCCATGTGGCGGGAGACGGCCAGGAGCACGCCCTCGCCGTCCTTCTTGACCTGGGCGCCGAGGATCGGGTTGATCACCGCCGGGGCGAAGGCGATCAGGAAGGCCACCATGTGCCCGAGGAAGAGCGCCTTGTAGAGCGCCGTCATCCAACGTCGCGAAGATCATGTCGCGGAACCTACCGCGCTACCTTCTGGCGCCGTGGCGACCGATCCCCCCGCTGATCTCATCCTCACGCCCATCAACGGCGAGCCCCGCGCGCATCGCCGAGTGGGTCACCACCTTCCAGCTGGCCGCGGTGGTGCTCGACCCGTTCACCAACGAGAGCGCCTGGATCCTCGAGACCGCCGGGCGGATCCTCACCCACTTCCGGGAGGCCGACTGCCGGGTGGCCTTCATCGTCACCGGCACCGCCGACGAGGCCCGCCAGTTCCTCGGGCCCTGGGCCGACAAGGTGCTCACCTTCGCCGACCCGGACCGTGCCACCGTCAAGGGCTTCGGGCTCAACGAGCTCCCCGCCTTCGTGCAGGTGCGGGGCGACCTCCACCTGGCCGCCTCCGCTGAGGGCTGGGATCCCGCAGCAGTGGCACGACGTGGCCGCTTCGCTGGCCAAGAACATGAGCTGGTCCGCGCCGCTCATCCCGGCCCTGGGCGACCCCTCGCCCTACGCCGGATCGCAGCCGCCGGCTGGCGTCAGCCCCCCGGGTGAGCTCAGCAGGTCGAGGACGTCGTCGATCTCGTCCTCCGGCACGCAGCCCGTGCTCGAGCGACCAGGTCGCGGATGCTGCGTGCCGGTGGCCGCCGACTCCTTCACCAGCTCGGCCACCCGCTCGTAGCCCGAGCAGGGGGTTGAGCGCGGTGGCCGCCTGCGGGGTGGCCTCGGCGTAGCGGCGCATCCGCTCCACGTCGGCCTCGAGGCCGACGATGCAGCGGTCGGCGAACAGCCGGCTCACGCTGGCGAGCAGCCGGATCGACTCGAGCAGGTTGCGGGCGATCACCGGCAGGAACACGTTGAGCTCGAAGTTGCCCTGGCTCCCGGCGAAGGCCACGGCGGTGTCGTTGCCGTACACCTGGGCCACCACCTGGCTCACCGCCTCGGGGATCACCGGGTTCACCTTGCCGGGCATGATCGACGACGCCCGGCTGCAGGTCGGGCAGGCGGATCTCGGCCAGGCCGGTCTTGGGTCCCGACGCCATCCACCGCAGGTCGTTGGCGATCTTGAGCAGGGCGGCCGCCAGCACCCGCAGGTCGCCGGACAGGCCCACCAGCTCGTCGCGCGCGCCCTGGGCGGCGAAGTGGTCGGGCGCCTCGGAGAGCGGCAGCCCCATGTCCTCACCGAGCCGGGCCGCCACGGCGGCACCGAAGCCGGTCGGGGCGTTCAGGCCCGTGCCCGGTCGCCGTGCCGCCGAGCGGCAGCTGGCCCACCCGGGGCAGGGCGGCGCGCAGGCGATCGGCGGCCGCCGCCACCTGGGCGGCGTAGCCCCCCAGCTCCTGGCCGAGGGTCACCGGGGTGGCGTCCATCAGGTGGGTGCGCCCGGCCTTCACCACCTCGGCGTGCTCGGTCGGCCTTGGCGTCGAGGACGTGCGGCGAGGTGCTCGAGGGCGGGCAGCAGCTGCACCGTGGTCTCCCGCACCGCCGCCAGGTGGATGGCCGACGGGAACACGTCGTTGGACGACTGCGAGGCGTTGACCTCGTCGTTGGGGTGGACCGGCCGACCCAGCCGCTCCGAGGCCAGGTTGGCGATCACCTCGTTCACGTTCATGTTGGTGGAGGTGCCGGAGCCGGTCTGGAACACGTCGACGGGGAAGTGGTCGTCCCACTGGCCCCGCGACGACCTCGGCGGCGGCGTCGTGGATGGCATCGGCCACGTCGGTCGGCCAGCACCCCGAGCTCGCGGTTCACCGCCGCAGCACGCGCCCTTGATGGCCCCCAGAGCGTCGATCAGCGCCCGCTCCACCGACCAGCCCCGAGACCGGGAAGTTCTCGACCGCCCGCTGGGTCTGGGCCCCCCATCGAGCGGAGGCGGGCACCCGCACCTCGCCCATGGTGTCGTGCTCGATCCGGAACTCGTCGGCGCCATGACCCCAACCTACGGCGCCCTAGCGTTCGGTCGATGACCGACCTCGCCTTCACCGAGCTCCTCCCCATCGGCCCCGACGACACGCCGTACCGGCTGCTCACCAGCCGACGGCGTGTCCACCGTCGAGGCGGCCGGGCGCACCTTCCTCGAGGTCGCTCCCGAGGCGCTCACCCTGCTCACCGCGCACGGCGTTCCGCGACATCGCCCACTGGCTGCGCCCCGCCCACCTCGAGCAGCTGCGCCGCATCCTCGACGACCCGGAGGCGTCGGCCAACGACAAGTTCGTGGCCCTCGACCTGCTGAAGAACGCCAACATCGCGGCCGGCGGCGTGCTGCCGATGTGCCAGGACACCGGCACCGCCATCGTGATGGGCAAGCGGGGCGAGCGCGTGCTCACCGGCGGCGACGACGAGCGCTCGATCAGCCTCGGCATCCAGCAGACCTACGAGACCTCCAACCTGCGCTTCTCGCAGATGGCGCCGCTGACGATGTGGGACGAGACGAACACCGGCACGAACCTGCCGGCCCAGATCGAGCTCTACGCCACGCCCGGCGACGCCTACAAGCTCCTCTTCATGGCCAAGGGCGGCGGCTCGGCCAACAAGAGCTACCTCTACCAGGAGACCAAGGCGGTGCTGAACCGCACGTCGATGCTGCGCTTCCTCGACGAGAAGCTGCGCACGCTCGGCACCTCCGCCTGCCCGCCGTACCACCTGGCGGTGGTGATCGGCGGCACGTCGGCCGAGTTCGCGCTGAAGACGGCCAAGTACGCGTCGGCCCACTACCTCGACTCGCTCCCACGCGCGGGCTCGCCCCTCGGCCACGGCTTCCGCGACGTCGAGCTCGAGGCCGACATCCTGGCCCTCACCCAGGGCTTCGGCATCGGCGCCCAGTTCGGCGGCAAGTACTTCTGCCACGACGTGCGGGTGGTCCGCCTCCCCCGCCACGGGGCCTCCTGCCCGGTGGCGGTCGCCGTCTCCTGCTCCGCCGACCGCCAGGCGCTCGGCAAGATCACCGCTGAGGGCGTCTTCCTCGAGCAGCTCGAGGAGGACCCCGCCGGCTACCTCCCCGAGGTCACCCACGACGACCTGGCCGACGCCGACGTCGTCCGCATCGACCTCAACCGATCCATGGACGAGATCCGGGCCGAGCTCAGCCGCTACCCGGTGAAGACCCGCCTGTCGCTCACGGGTCCGATGGTGGTCGCCCGCGACATCGCCCACGCCAAGATCCAGGAGCGCCTCGACGCTGGCGAGCCCATGCCGCCGTACCTGCGCGACCACTGCGTGTACTACGCCGGACCGGCCAAGACCCCCGACGGGCTACGCGTCAGGCTCCTTCGGGCCCACCACGGCCGGCCGCATGGACTCCTACGTCGAGGCGCTTCCAGGCCGCCGGCGGCTCGTTGGTGATGCTGGCCAAGGGCAACCGCTCGACGCAGGTCACCGACGCCTGCGCTGCCCACGGCGGCTTCTACCTCGGGTCCATCGGCGGTCCCGCCGCCCGCCTGGCCCAGGACTGCATCCGCAAGGTCGAGGTGCTCGAGTACCCCGAGCTCGGCATGGAGGCGGTCTGGAAGATCGAGGTGGAGGACTTCCCGGCCTTCATCGTGGTGGACGACAAGGGCCACGACTTCTTCGACCTGGTGAGCACGCCGGTCAGCCTGGGCTGACGGGGGTTCAGGCCAGCTCCACCAGCTCGAGGTAGGAGTCGGACCAGTGGTCGAGGGTCGCCCTCGGGCATCAGCAGCACGCGGTCGGGCTCGAGGTCCCGCACGAACTGGGCGTCGTGGCTCACCAGCACGATGCTGCCGGGCCAGCCCCGCAGGCCCTCGGCCACCGCCTCCCGGGAGCCCGGGTCGAGGTTGTTGGTGGGCTCGTCGAGGAGGAGGAGGTTGTGGCGACCGGCCACCAGGATGCCCAGCGCCAGCTTGGTCTTCTCGCCGCCCGAGAGGGTGCCGGCGTCCTGGTGGACCTTGTCGCCGGTGAGGCCCATGGCCCCCACGATGGCGCGCAGGTCCGGGTCGGCCGCGTGGGGCACCTGCTCGCGGAGGTGGTCGAGGATCGACCGGCCGGCGTGGATGCCCTCGTGCTCCTGGGCGTAGTAGCCCGCCACCACGTTGTGGCCCAGCCGGAAGGAGCCGGCATCGGGTTGGCGCTCGCCGGCCAGCACCCGCAGCAGGCTGGTCTTGCCGGCGCCGTTGAGGCCCATGATCAGCAGCCGTTCGCCGCGCTCGACGGCGAAGTCGACGTCGTCGAAGACCTCGAGGTCGCCGTAGCGCACCGCCAGGCCCTCGCCCTCCAGGACCAGGCGCCCGGGTGCGGGCGGAGGCGGGAACCGCACGTGCACCGAGCGCGTCGCCCGGGGGGCCTCCACCGACGCCGGCCTCCAGCCGCACGATGCGCTTCTCGATGCTGTGGGCCATGGAGGCCTTGCTGGCCTTGGCGCCGAAGCGGTCGACGAGGGTCTGCAGGCGATCGATCTCCTTGGCCTGCCGCTGCGCCACCTTGGCCAGGCGCACCTCGTCCTTCGCCCGGGCCACCAGGTACTCGGAGTAGGTGCCCTTGTACTCCTCGATGGTGCCGAGGCTGGCGTCGTCGTACCGGTCCAGGTGCAGCACCCGGGTGATGGCCTCGTCGAGCAGATCGAGGTCGTGGCTGATGACGAGGAGGGCGCCCCGGTAGGCGCGCATGAAGTCGAGGAGCCACTCCTTGGCGTCGCTGTCGAGGTGGTTGGTGGGCTCGTCGAGCAGCAGCACGTCGCTACCGGCGAAGAGGATGCGGGCGATCTCCACCCGCCGCTTCTGCCCACCGGACAAGGACCCCACCGGCTGGTCGAGCCGGTCTGGCTCCAGCCCGAGGCCAGCGGCGATCCGGTGGGCCTCGCTCTCCGCGGCGTAGCCGCCGTCGAGGCGGAACTGCTCCTCGGCCCGGGTGAACCGGGAGACGGCCCGCTCCGAGGGGTCCTCCTCCATCTGGATCCGCAGCTTCTCGATCCGGGTGATGGCCTCGTCGAAGCCCCGCCCGGAGAGGATGTGGCGCAGACCGGTGGTGGCCTCGTCGACGCCGTCGAGTCGGGGGTCCTGGGGCAGGTACCCGAGCCCGCCAGAGCGGTTCACCACGCCGGCGAAGGGCGACTCCGCCCCGCCCAGCACCTTCAGGAGGCTGGTCTTGCCCGCCCCGTTGCGGCCCACCAGGCCCACCTTGTCGCGGGCGCGGATGGAGAAGCTCGCTCCCTCGAGGATGACGGAACCGCCCACCTCGATCGCCAGCTCTCGGACCTGTAGCACCCAGGCATGCTCACAGGGACCCCGCGGAGCGGGCGAATCCGTTGTGGCTAGGTTCGATCAGGTGCCGGCCCCCGCAGCCCATCCGCGAGCGGCGCTGCTGGTGGTGGCGGCCGCCGTCCTGTGGGGCACCACCGGCACCGCCCAGGCCCTGGGACCCGACGGGGCCAGCACCTTGGCGGTGGGGGCCTCGCGCAACGTGGCCGGTGCGGTGGTGCTGCTGGCGGTGGCGGTGGGCCGGCGCCGGCTGGGGGCGGTGGCCGACCTGCACCGACGGCCGCTCCTGCTGGCCGCGGCGGCCACCGCCGCCTACCAGCTGTGCTTCTTCGGGGGGGTGCGGCTGGCCGGGGTGGCCATCGGCACCGTGGTCGGGGTGGGGTCCGGCCCGGTGTGGGGCGGGCTGCTGGGGTGGGTGGGGCGGGGGGAGCGACCGAACCGGCGCTGGGGCCTCGCCACCGCCCTGGCCCTCACCGGCGCCGCCGTCCTGGCCACCGGCACCAGCGACGGGGAGCCCGTCGACCCGTGGGGCATCGTGCTGGCCCTCGGCGCCGGGCTCACCTACGCCGCCTTCGCCCTGTGGTCCAAGGCCCTCACCGACCACCACGACCCCGACGTGGTCATGACCTGGGTGTTCGCCCTGAGCGCTCTCGTGCTGCTCCCCATCGGTGTGGCCGCCGGGGTGGGCCCGCTGCTCAGCGGCGAGGGCCTGGCCATGGTCGCCTGGCTCGGCGCCGGCAGCCTGGCCCTCGCCTACCTGCTGTTCGGCCGGGGCATCGCGGGAGTGACGGTGGCCGCCGCCACCACCTTGGCCCTGGCCGAGCCGGTCACGGCGGCCACCCTGGGGGTGGTGGTGCTGGACGAGCGGCTGGCGGCCTCCGCCGTGGCCGGCATCGCGCTGGTGCTCGCCGGCCTGGGCGTCCTCGCCCTCAACGGGCGGTCCACCCGCCGTCGATCGTGAGGATCTGCCCGGTCATGTAGCTGGAGGCGTCCGATGCGAGGAAGAGCAGCGCGCCGTCGAGCTCGTGGAGGTCACCGGCCCGGGCCATCGGGCAGTTGCGGCGCATGAACTGGTTGGCGCCCTCGTCGGTGAACATCAGCTCGGTCATCTCGCTGGGGAACCACCCGGGCGCCAGCGCGTTCACGCGCACGCCCTTCCGGGCCCACTGCACGCCGAGCTCGCGCGTGAGGTTCACCACGGCCCCCTTGGTGGCGCAGTACGACGCCTGCTTGATGGGGGCCGACGCCACCTGACCCAGCACGGATGCGATGTTGACGATCGTCCCCGACCCCCGTTCGATCATGTGGCGCCCCGCTACCTGGCTGAGCAGGAACAGGGCGTTGAGGTTCACGTCGACCACCTGGCGGAACCGCTCGATGGGCTCGTCCTCGGCCGCCATCGGCTCGCCGACGCCGGCGTTGTTGACGAGCACGTCGAGGTGTCCGTCGATGGCCACCGCACCGGCGATCAGTGCCTCGCAGTCGGCGTCGACGACCACGTCGCAGGTCACGGGCACCAGCCGGTCCCCGAGGTCAGCCGCCAGCGCCTCCAACCGGTCGGTACGTCGGGCGGCGGCCACCACGGTGGCCCCGGCCGCGTGGAGAACCCGCGCGAACCGGTCGCCCAGGCCGCTGGAGGCCCCGGTCACGATGGCTACCCGGCCGTCGAGCGCGAACGGGCTGCTGAGATCGATGGTCGTCATGACCAGAACCTACGGTGACGGCTGTGAAGGTGCGGATCGGCTACGGCCTGGGCACGAGGGCCTCCAGCGACCCCGACCGGTTCGCGGCGCTGGTGACGGCCCTGGAGGACCGCCGGTTCGACTCGCTGTGGCTGTCGGAGCGGGTGACGGGCGACTGCCCCGACCCGGTGGTCGGCCTGGCCGTGGCGGCCGGCCTCACCCGCAGGATCAAGCTCGGCTTCTCCGTGCTGGTCCTCCCCGGCCGCAACCCGATGCTTCTGGCCAAGGAGCTGGCCACCCTCGATCGCCTCTCGGGCGGACGGCTCCTCCCGGCCTTTGGTCTGGGGGCCGTGGACCCCGGTGAGCACCAGGCGTTCGGGGTGGAGCGAGCCGGACGAGCGCGGCTGTTCGACGAGGCCCTGCCGCTCTTGCGTCGCTTCTGGGCCGGCGAGGCCGTCGACCACGACGGCCCCTCCCACCGCTACGAGGGGGCCAGCGTGCGCCCGCTCCCCCAGCAGGATCCGCTGGAGATCTGGCTGGGCGGGATCGCCCCCAGCGAGCTGCGCCGCTGCGCCCGCCACGGCGACGGGTGGCTGCCATCGTTCTGCACCCCCGACGACGTAGCGGCGGGCATCGCCACCATCGGGGCCCACGCCGCTGACGCCGGCCGCGCGATCGACCCTGAGCACTTCGGTGCCCTGGTCCCCTACTGCGACGGGCCCATCCCCGACATCGTCGCCGCCGCCATCGCCCGGCGCCGACCCGGCGTGGAACCCGATCGGTTGATCGCCTCGGGGCTGAACGGCCTGCGCGCCATGCTCGAGGCCCACGTGGCCGTGGGCGCATCGAAGTTCGTGGTGGTCCCGCTGGTGGAGCCCGACGACTGGCCGGCCCACCTCGACGAGGTGGCCGACGCCGTGCTCCCGCTGCAGATCTAGCCGTCAGCCACGCAGCGGTGGGGGTGACCCCATTCGGGGGCTCGACCAGCGCCCGAGTCCCCCGGGCACCCCGTCGGGTCCCACCACCGCCTGCTGGCGGGTCGACAGGTACACGGCAACGCCCCCGAGCAAGAGGATGAGCACCCCGACCGTCCGCGCGTGCTCGCTCCGCGGGTCGAGATCCGCCGAGGTGGGGAGCAGCGGCGCCCGGTCCTGGACGCTCGGCGCCACCGGGGTGAGCCCCTGGTCGGCCTCGGGCAGGGCGGGCTCGACCGGCGGCAGGTCGAAGCCACCGGTGTCGACCGGCGGGCTCTCGAACACCGGCGACCCGGTGTCGGGCGGAGCCAACCCCCCGGTACCGGCCGTGGTCGGCGGCTCGGTGGGTGGCGGAGGCGGCGAGCCGGCGCGGGTCTGGATGGAGTCAGACAGCGGGGCCTCGAACGTGAGCGAGAACACCGACCCGTTGGCGCCATCGGGCTGGCCCTCCACCACGCCCGGCACCAGGACCACGTTCACCTTCTGACCGAACTGCAGGGCGCGGAGGTCGAAGGTCCAGACGGACCCGTCAGCGGTGCGGGCACCGGCCACGCCCCCCTCGGCGCAGGCCGCCTTCGGCTTGTCGGGCCAGGCCCGGGCGTGACCCCCCACCCAGGAGCTGCCGGCCTGGCAGGCCAGCAAGACGGCCCCGTCGCCGCCGGCGTCGCCCCCCTCGGCCACGGTGAGGGTCAAGACGGGTTCCGCCTCCCCGGGGGCGAGGGTGGCCGCCACGGCGGCCACGGCCGTGGCCCCGTCGAGCGCGCCCTGCACGAGCAGCTGGCCGTCCTCGACGTTGGGGGGTCCCGGGAGGAGCAGGTCGGGGTTGGGCTGGAGCCGCCACCACCAGCCGCTGTCGTCGATCGACGCCGCCGCCGTGGCGCGGGCGGGCGCCAACGAGAGCGACGACCCCACCAGGATCAGCAGGCTGGCGGCGAACATCGTGAGACGGCGACGCATCAGGTCCCCTTCCCTGCCCCGACAGGGGCGCGGCGACCCGATCGGTTGATCACGGCGGGGTCGCCGCCGAGGTAGGACTCCACCACCCGGGGATGGCGGATGACCTCATCGGGCGTGCCGTCCACGATGGGGTGCCCGAGCTCCAGGGCGATCATCCGGTCGGACACGCTCGTGATCAGCGGCATGTCGTGCTCGATGACGAGGAGCGCGCAGTCCGTCTCCACCTGGATCCGTTGCAGCAGGGCCCGAGCGCTTCGGTCTCCGCCTGGGCGATGCCCGACGAGGGCTCGTCGAGCAGGAGCACGCTGGGGTCGTGGGCCATGCACATGGCCAGGTCGACGATGCGCCGGGTGCCCGTGGACAGCTCGCGCACGAACTTGTCGCGGAACGCGCCCAGGTGCATCAGCTCGACGAGGTCGGCCACCGTCCAGGCCACGTCCTCCTCCTGGCGGGCCACGCCCGGGAGACCCAGCATGGAGGCCAGGTGGTCGCGCACCTCGAGGTGGCGCTCCAGGCCGATGGCGATGTTCTCGGCCACGGTGAGGGACCCGGCCAGCCGCGCGTCCTGGAAGGAGCGGCCCAGCCCCAGCCAGGCCCGACGGTCCGGTGACAGCTCGGTGACGTCGGCGCCGTCGAGACGGATGCGCCCTGACTGGGGGACCAGGAACCCCGACACGAGATCGAAGATGGTGGTCTTGCCGGCGCCGTTGGGGCCGATCAGGCCGAGGATCTCCCCGCGGTGCAGCGTGAACGCTGGCGTCGTCGACGGCGGTGATGCCCCCGAAGCGCATCGTCACGTCGTCGAGCTCCAGGATGGGATCGAGCTCCACCGGCGCCGCGCGGCGCCACCGTGGCAGGGGCGCTGGCCTTGGCCCCCTTCTTCGTCTTCTTGCCGCCCCCTTCCAGGAACACGGAGCGCACGATGTCGTTGCGCTCGAGGAGCTCCTCGGTGCGGCCCTCGAAGCGCACCTCGCCCTTCTCGAGGAAGTAGGCGCGGTCGGCCACGGTGAGTGCAACGTTGATCGACTGCTCCACCAGGACGATGGCGGTGCCCCCCTCCTGGATGCGGCGCACGATGCCCGAGCAGCTGCTCGACGATGGTCGGGGCCAGGCCCAGGGACAGCTCGTCGATCATGAGCAGCTTCGGCTTGGCGATGAACGCCATGCCGAGAGCCAGCATCTGCTGCTCGCCGCCCGAGAGGTTGCCGGCCATCTGGTCGATCCGCTCGCGGAGCCGGGGGAAGATGTCGAGCACCTCCTCGTTGGCGGCTCGGAGGTAGTCGGGGTCGTCGCGGTAGAGCCAGCCGGCGGCACGGAGGTGCTCGGCCACGGTGAGGGTGGGGAACACCGCCTTGCCTCCGGGCACCTGGATCACCCCGAGCGCGGTGGTCTGCGCCCCCTCGGCGTGGGTGATGTCGCGCCCGTCGAAGTAGATGGCGCCGCCGATGGGGTCGACGGTGCCGCTGATGGCCTTGAGCAGGGTGGACTTGCCGGCCCCGTTGGTGCCCAGGAGGGCGACGCACCTCCCCCGGCCGCACGTCCATGTCCACACCGAAGAGCACCTGGACCTGGTCGTAGGCCACCTCCACACCGCGGCACACCAGCAGGGCGCTCTCGCCGGCCCGCCGGGCGGCGTGCAGCTCCTGGGCCGCCGACAGCGAGCGGGCAGCGGCGGCGATGTCGCCGGCCACGAACCGAGCGGCCGTGGTGCCGACGAAGCCAGCCAGCACCACCAGCCCCGACAGCAGGCCGATGGCCACCCGGTAGCCGGCGCTGTCGCCCAGGTTGCCGAAGATGACCGCCGAGAGCAGACCGCCGGCGGCCACAAGGATGAGGGAGTACCCGAAGGCCTGGGTGCGCACCTTGGGCGGCACGATCAAGGCGATGAGCGTCAGGTAGGGCGGCAGGTACGCCGAGAAGCCGATGTTGGCGATGTACACCAGCACGAGGGCCAGGCCGGCGAAGGGCGACACGGCCATCAGGAGGAGGCCGACCCCGCCGAGCATGAAGGCCAGGCCGGTGAGGGTGGCCAGGCGACCGGTCTTGTCGCCCACGTAGCGGGCCACCGCCCGCTCGCCCACCAGGAGCCCGGTGAAGAGCCCGGCCCCCGACACGAAGGCCACGATGCCGCGCTGGAAGGGGCCGAAGTCGAAGACGTTCTCGAAGAAGAAGATGGTGAACGACGCCAGCGGGAAGACGCCGAAGCCGAGCAGGAAGCCGCCGGCGTAGAGGCGCTTGAGGGACTTGATGCCGAAGAGCTGGCGGCGGGCCTCGGCGAAGGGGATGCCCCCTTGGGCCTCCGCCTCGGCGGCCAGCTCGGCGTCGATCATCACTCCGCGGGCGGGGTGGGGCAGCCGGAGGGTGGCCACGATGAGCAGGGCGGTGGGGATGGCCAGGACGATGAACAGGGCCTGCCAGCCGATGAGCCCGCCCAGCGCCCCGATCCCCACGGCTGTGGCCGTGGACAGCGGGTTGGCGCTCCGATGGAACGTGTACACCTTGGGCAGCTGCTCGGGCGCGTAGTAGTCGGGGAGGAGGCTGGCGTGGACCGGCTCGTTGACGGCTCGGCCGATGCCCGCCCCCAGCCGGGCCAGCACCAGCAGCCCCAGCACCCCGGCCCAGCCGGCCAGGCCGGTGAGGACGCTGAGGCTCATCCACGACATGGCGGCGAAGGCCACCAGCCGCACCCGGTTGAACCGGTCGGCCAGGAAGGACATCGGCAGCACCACGGCCAGCGCAGCGATGGCCACCAGGGTGCCGATCACGATGACGTCGCCGTCGTCGATCCCGAACGTCTCGCCGATCTCCGGGCCCATCACCACGAAGGCGATGCGGTCGAGCTCGTCGACGAGGTTCAGGCCGAAGAGCACCACCAGCGGGCGGATGGACGCCCCGCCGGTGATCGGCTTCCAGGCGCTTGCGCATCAGCGGCCTCCCAGGGCAGGGGCGAAGGAGATCCGGGGAGTGGCGTCGTCGGGCTCGTCCTCGCGCCCGGCGTCGTCGTCCGCCACCAACGAGTCGGCCACCAGGCTGGGCACGTGGATGTCGTGCTTGGCGGCCACGCGTCGCAGGAGGGTGTCGCGGATCCGGTACACGCCCTCGATGAGGCCACCGGGCAGGAAGAGCAGGAGGAGCAGCAGCCCCACCCCGCTGGTCAGGAGCTCGATCAGCTCGACGTCGCGCAGCCCCGGCAGCAGGGGAAGCCCCACCACGTAGACGGCCCCGAGCACCGCACCGGGGATCGAGCCCACCCCGCCGATCACAGCCATCACGAACAGCGTCAGGGACTTCTCCGGGGTGAACCCGCCGGGCTCGAACCCCTCGTTCTGGTACGCCACCAGGGCACCGGCCATGCCGGCGATGAAGCCGGAGGCGGCGAAGGCCGCCAGGCGGGTGGCGGCCAGGTTGACGCCGAAGGCCTGGACGAGGCGCCCGTTGTCGCGGGCAGCGATGAGGATGCGCCCGGAGCGGTTCTTGCGCAGCGAGCGGGCCAGGGCGATCGACAGCCCGAGGAACACCAGGCACAGCCAGTAGAACTTGGCGTCGGCCGGCACGGTGATCCCGAGGAGCTCGCTGTCGGCGCTGAGGTCGATCGAGCCGTAGAGCACGGGCCGGGCCACGAAGCCGCCCTGCTTCGGGAGCAGCCAGGGGAAGAACTCCCGCTTCAGGATGAAGCCCTGCACGGCGAAGGCGAAGGCAAGCGTGGTGACGGCCAGGAACAGGCCCTGGATGCGTAGGGCAGGGAGACCCACCAGCGCCGCCACCACCGCCCCGATCATGCCGGCGGTGAACACCACCGCGAAGAAGTCCCAGTGGTGGGTGGCCACCAGCATCCCCGCCGCTCCCGACGCCACCCCAGAGATGGCGTACTGGCCCAGGGAGATCTGCCCCGTCCAGCCGGTGAGCACCACCAGCGACACGCCGACGATGGCGTAGATGATGATGAGCGTGGCCTGCGGGGTGCGCAGGTCGCCGAAGATCCACGGGGCCGACACCGCCAGGAGGGCGACGGCGGCGGCCAGCACCCGACGGGTCACCACCACCTCGCGGACCTCTCGCAGCTCCGAGGGCACCGGGCGGTACTCGCGCACCGTCTGCCAGCTCGACGCCCCCAGATCCATGGCTCGGGACAGGGCACCTCGCTGGATGAGCAGGGCGACGACGATCACCACGAACATCACCGCGTTGGTGAGGGCGGCCCGGTTGGTGGAGAAGATGACGCCCTCGTTGATGGCCCCGATGAGCAGCCCGGACCCGAAGGCCAGCGGCATGCTGTCCATCCGGGCCATCACCGCGATGGCCAGCCCGAACAGCAGCACCCCGAGGCCGGTGTTGCCGGTGAGGTTGATGCCGATGAGCGGGCCCCGGAGGAAGATCCCGATCGAGGACAGCACGGCGGCCAGGGCCCACACCACCGTCGACACCCGCTTCACCGGGATGCCCAGCAGCGAGGCCCGCTCGCCGTTCTCCGCCGATGCCGCGCACCGCGATGCCCATGTCGGTGAGCTTGAAGAAGGCACCGAGGGCCACCACGGCCAGGCCCACGATGGCCACCGTCATCAGGTGGTCACCCTTGAAGGTCTGCACGCCCCACCGCCAGGTGAGGTGGGAGACCGGCGAGTTGTAGTCGAACGCGAGGGTGTCGACGAGGTCGCCGCCCACGGCTTGCTTGGCGAAGAACTCCATCACCACCAGGAGGATCCCCACGCCGATCGTCACCACGGTGAGGATGAGCCGGGGCGCCTTGGAGAAGCGCCGCACGAGGACCACCTCGGTGCCCGCCCCCAGCAGGGCGGCACCGAAGACCACGATGGGCAGCACGGCCATGTAGGGCACGCCGCGCTTGGCGATGAGCAGCAGAGCGATCACCGCCGGCACGGCCCCCAGCTGGGCCTGAGCGAAGTTGATGATCTGGTTGGCGCGGTAGACGAGGATGAGCCCGATGGCCACCAGGGCGTAGAGCGAGCCCACCACCATCCCGTTGGCCAGCACCTCGGGCGGGATCGTCTTGGAGCCCCGGCCGATCTCCAGGAAGCCGATGTCGAGGAGCGGGACGTCGACCTGGCCGAAGAGCAGCTGCAGGCCGACCTGGATCAGCAGCACGTAGGCGACGGTGGCCTTCACCAGCCAGCCCAGCTGCGGGTGGTCCCATGCCGCCCGCACCGGAGCGGGGACGGCAGGGAGGGACGGGAGGTTCACGCTCGAACGGGGATGCCGGCCAGCCCCGACCCCCACTGCCCCAGGCGGTAGCGCTTGCCACCGTTCAGCGGCACGAAGGCTCCGGCCTCGCCGTCCACCTTGGAGCGGGCGTTGGCGTCCCAGTACACCTCTTTGGCGTCCTCGTAGCCGGTGTAGTCACCGGGTCCGAAGGCCACGTAGGTGGTCTCCACCCCGCCGTAGAGGTCGGGCATGTCGCGGAGCAGTCCTCGTTCGAAGGTGAGGGGGTTGAGGTCGGGCCCGGCCATCTGGAGGGCCATGCCCATCAGGTTGAAGTAGGCCCACTGGATCCCGCAGCCGTTGTCGCCACAGGGATGGCCCTTGCGCCCCATGGCCCGCCACACCCGAGCCTGGTCCGTGTCGTCGAGGGAGGTGAGGACGGCCAGGTTGCTGGGACCGAAGGCGTGGTCCATCTGGCGCTTGTCGTACAGGCGGCCGAGCAGGTCGTAGTCGAGCAGCCCCAACCCGGGGAGCATGAACTCGGGGTAGTAGGTGTTGGCGCTCATCCCCGCTGTGAGGAACACCGGGGCGATCGGGATCGCACATGCACACCACGGTGGTGACCTTGGCGGAGATGAGGGCGGAGACGGTGGCCTGGGTCTGGGTGGTGGCCGTCTCGATGTTGGACTCGTAGGTGCGCAGCAGCGGGCGGGGGCCGGACCCGTTGCAGGCGTCGACCTTGGCCTGGAAGCGCTTGGCGGTGAGGACGTTGGCCTCGATCTCGGGCACCACGATCCCGAGGTGCCGGGGGGTGTTGCGGCCCTGGACCATGGTGGCGTGGATGGCCGCGCCGGCGTGGTCGGCCGTCTTCCCCGCCAGCTTCTTGCAGTAGTACTCCGCCAGGTGGTCGGCCGACTTGGAGCCGTCCATGCCGACGTCGTAGCGGAAGGGCCGGTTGCGCGTGTAGTAGCCGGTGTCGAA
The DNA here is from genome assembly GCA_963795165.1 of uncultured Microthrixaceae bacterium. GTDB lineage: Bacteria > Actinomycetota > Acidimicrobiia > Acidimicrobiales > VFJN01 > VFJN01. Next base: position 348,316 of record CAWCGT010000002.1, read on the forward strand.
GGAGGCGCCGCCGATGCTGACGATGCCGGCGCGGGCCCAGATGTCGAAGATGGTGGCGTAGAGGGAGGTGGCCCAGATGACGCCGAAGGGCTTCTCCTTCACCACCGCCTGGGCGGCGCTGGTGCACTTGTCGTAGTCGGGCGGCGTGGTGGGGCAGTCGCCCACGATGCGCTTCACCACGATCTTGCGGCCGTAGAGCTCGTAGGTCTTGTTCATCCAGGTGACGAACTGGTTGACGGCGTCCATGGCCACCTTCTCGTCGGTGGCGAGGCCCTGGGTGGCGAGGATGGCGTCGACCTGCTCGTTGGGCTTCGAGGAGAAGTAGACGATCTTGATCTCCTTGTCGGTCACCCCCTGGTAGGTGCCACCGCCGTTGCCGCCTGCGAAGGCCGGCTTGCAGGGGGGCGCCACCCGGATGATCGCCACCTGCCGGCCGTCCTTGCAGTGACCGGTGTCGCCGGCCGGGGGGCCGCCGGTGGTGCCGCCCGTTGCCCCCCCGGTGGTGCCTCCTGTGACCCCGCCGTCGGTGCCGCCGGTGGCCGCTCCGCCCGTGCCGCCGGTGCCGCCGTCGGTGCCCACGTCGGTGACGCCGAGGTCGGTGGGGTCCGCCAGGCCGTCGCCGTCGATGTCGACCGGGCCGTCGGACCCGCCGAGGGCCGGGCCCGACGCCAGGCCGGTGCTGCCCTCACCTCGAGACGGCGCTACGACGATGAGCAGGGCCTGCACCAGGGCCAGGATCAGGAACGGGGCATAGAGCTGCAGCCACGACTTGCGCACGAATGGTCCCCCAAGGATGTCGTCCGTCCGGCGGTCTGGGATCCCCTGCCCCAGTGCCGGTGCCAGTGCCGCCACGCTTCGACGGCGACGTCGGCGTCTCCTGCCGATCTTGACCCATGGGTCAGGGTTTCGCCAGCGGCTCCGTCCCGCCAGCCGCCCGTCAGTCGAGCGCGGAGGGGCTCCAGGGCGGTGATGTAGTCGGTCAGTCGGGCGGCCAGCTCGAAGGGCAGGTCGGGGTCGCCGAGGTCGGGGTCGGCCCAGGTCTCCGAGAGCCTCTGCCAGCCGTGGCGGTCGTCGATGAAGGGCCCGGCCACGGGCTCGGCGCCAAGCGCCTTGCGCCAGCGCCGGTCCTCGGCCCGGAGTCGGGCGAGGGCTCGCTCGTTGGCCGCCGGGTCGCGGTGCTCGGCGTGGAAGCCCACCTCGATGGCCAGCGTGGTGGCCTCCGGGACGTGCTTGGCCCCGATCACCTGCGCCTCGTAGTGCTCCCGCGTGGGCTTTTCGGAGCCGAACCACACCTTGAGCCCGTAGCGGTGGTGCCGGCAGTGAGGCTCACCGAGCTCCGGGGGGAGCAGCCCCCGGAGCACCTCCCCCACCTCGTCGAAGAGCGGCAGCTCCATTGCCATCCCCGAAGTCTGGCCCCCACCCCCTCAACTTGTGGCGAAAACCATCCAAAACTGCACGGATTCGCCACAGGCTGCGGGGCTGGCGGGTGTCGCGGTGGGATGAGGGTGGGGCTGGACGTGGAGGAGCTGTTCTCGCCGGAGCCGGGCCCAGCCCCCCGTGACTGGTGGCGGCGTCCAGCAGACGGCCGTCGGCGGGCTGTGGCGAGAAGAAGACGTCGAAGACCCCCCTTGCCTGGCGAACGTGTGTTCGATATGCTGTGGTCCTTCCCCTTCGGGAGCTGCGGCTCCCCATCCCGGTCGAGCGACGCGCCCCGAAGGAGGACCGATGCAGCACCCCGACGACGTGCTGGCCTCCGCCGCCACGGCCCTGCGCCACCTCGGCGCCATGGACCTCGACGGCTGCACGGCGGATGACCTGTCGGCTGTCGTGCTGGAGATGCAGCGCCTGCGCGGCCGGCTCGAGGTGGCCGAGGCCCGGGCGCTCTCCCGCTGGGACGCCGAGCGGTGTTGGGCCCCATCGGGCGCCAAGACGGGTGCGGCCTGGCTGTCGTGGAAGACCCGCCTTCCGATCGCGGAGGCCCGTCGACGGATCCGCCACGCCCGGGCGCTGCGCACCCTTCCGGAGGTGGAGGCGGCCTGGGCCGAGGGCGAGATCGACCGCACCCACGTCACCACGCTGCTCGGCGTGCGCACCGCCCGCACCGAGGGGGCCTTCGAGCACGGCCACGAGGAGCTGCTCGACGCCGCCCGCACTCGCGGGTTCGCCGAGTTCAAGCGCCACTGCGACACCTGGGAGATGGTGGTCGACCCCGACGGGGCCGAGCAGGGCGCCGACAGCGACCGGGCCGCCCGGGAGCTCCACCTGTCCCAGTCGTTCGGGGGGATGTGGTTCGGCAGAGCCACCCTCGACCCGGTGTCGGGCGAGATCGTCGATGGCAGCCTGCGCCTCATCGAACGGGAGCTCTTCGAGGCGGAGTGGGCCGCAGCCAAGGCCCGCCTCGGTCGCGAGCCCTCCGTGCTGGAGCTGGAGCGCACCTCCGCCCAGCGCCGGGCCGACGCGCTGGTGGAGATGGCCACCCGGGCGCGCACCGTCCCCGCCGACGGGCGGCGCCCCGCCCCGCTGTTCACGGTGCTGGTGGGCTACGAGACCTTTGCTGGGCCGGTGCTGGAGCTCTTCAACCGCACCGTGATCACGCCCGGCACCGCCGCCCGGTGGCTCACGGGCGCCGACATCGAGCGGGTGGTGTTCGACACCCCCTCCCGGGTCATCGACGTCGGCACCCAGCGACGCTTCTTCACCGGGGCGCTTCGCCGCGCCATCGAGGTCCGCGACCGCACCTGCTTCCATCCCTCCTGTGAGGAGGTGCCCCTGCGACCCGAGATCGACCACATCCACGAGCACCACAAGGGCGGTCCCACCACCCAGGCCAACGGCCGGCTCGGCTGCGGCTTCCACAACCGCCGCCGCAACACCCACCCCGACCACGATCACGACGCCGCCTCCCCCGACCTCGGCGACCCCGACGCCGGGCCCGATCCCCCCAGCCGCTGAGAGTTGCGGTGCCGGAACCAGGGCTGGCGGCCGATGAACGCCGCGCCCGGGCGGCGACGCGGGCACGATGCTGAACAGATTCGCCGATCGGTCGACGCACCTGGGAGCTGAAGCTCGTCCCGCACCCACGAGCTCGATCGAACCCAGTGGTGGCTGGACAGACGGCCTGCCACGATGCGGGCATGAGCTGGGGCGGCGATCTCTACGACGTCATAGGCCGCTCCTACGCCGTTACGCGCCGAGAGGACCCGCGGGTCGCCGTCGAGATACACGCTGCGCTGGGTCCCGAGGGATCGGTGGTGAACGTCGGCGCTGGATCAGGCAGCTACGAGCCAGCCAACCGAACGGTCATCGCTGTGGAACCCTCCGTTCGAATGATCGAGCAACGCGCCGATGCCGCACCGGCTGTGCGCGGTGTCGCCGAGCATCTTCCATTCGCCGATGACACATTCGACGTCGCCATGGCGGTCCTCACCATCCATCACTGGTCCGATCCAGCAAAGGGCCTGCGGGAGATGGCGAGGGTGTCGCACCGGCAAGTCATCTTGTTCTTCGAAGCGCTTCGAACCCACGACTTCTGGGCGCTCGAGTACTTCCCCGCGGCACTCGAGCTCCCGACGGAGCAGGACCCCCCCGGAGAACGACTCCTCGCCGACCATCTCCACCTCAGGGAGGTTCGAGAGGTTCTCGTACCGCACGATTGTCGAGACGGCTTCGGAGCCGCCTTCTGGGCGAGACCCGAGGCCTACCTCGACCCCCACGTGCAAGCCGGGATGTCGTGGCTCGCAATGCTGACCGCCGTTGATCGAGCGAGCGGCACGAGCCGACTCCGAGCAGACCTCGAATCCGGCGCGTGGGATCGCCGGTACGGTCACCTCCGCGATCAGACGGACTACGACGGCGGATACCGCATCGCCGTCGCCTTCTGACCCTCCCGAAGGCCGGGGGGCGGCTGGAGGTGGTGCCCGCACGTCGGGGGGCAGGCGCGCGTGCCGCCACGACACCCTCATCTGTCGGTCGACGCGAAGCGGCCGACCCCGATGGGTTCCTCAGGCGAGACCGGCGTCCCGCGCGAGAACGATTGCTTGGGCTCGACTACGGACGTGGAGCTTCTGAAAGATGCGGGTGATGTGATTGCGAACCGTCGCGCGGCTCACCACGAGCTTCGCCGCGATGTCGTCGTTCGAAAGCCCGCGCGCGATCAGGACCAGCACCTCTTCCTCCCGCGGCGTCAGGTCGTTGAAGGGATGCGGTAGCACAGAGCTCGGCTGCTGCCTCCTCGACTGCAGCTCGGCGAGGAGCTCGCTGGCGCCGACTCGCTCGTAGGCGGCGGTCGCTGCGACGAAGAGGCCATCGGCCGCAGGGTCTCCGAGATGTGACGCCAGCAGCCCGGCAATGTGCCCGTGGCTTCCCGCGAACGCGACGACGGCGCCGTTCACGGCGCACGTCTCCGCAATCGGGGAGAGGTCCGCGAGGAGCTCTTCGCACAGCGGACGCTCGTCGAGGGAGATTGCGGCCACCGCGAGCTCGCGCACGCCTACAGACCACATGTACGAGCGATCGGCCCGCCACGACCCGAGGTCGGCCACGATGTCCGTGTGGCGGTGCGCCGCCGCCAGGTCGCCCGCCCTCGCCGAGAACCCAGCGGCGACCATGTGGGCATGGAGCGGGGCGCCGGTCCAGTGCTGGACAGCGGCCTCCGCGTAGCCGCGCAGCTCGTCGGGGATGGCGCGTGCCCGGACCAGCTCCAGCCGCTGCGCCATGCGCACGTTGCCGGCGTCTGGCTCGCGAATCGAGGAACCCAGGTTCGCAGCATCCTCGATGGCGGACTCAGCGTCGGTGAGCGCGCCGCGGAGGAGCAGCATCGCAGCGCGGCGAGTGGCGGCCGTGTAGCGGTGACGTGGCTGACCGAGCTGGTCGAGCATCCGGAGGCTCTCGGCAAGGGTGGGTTCGAAGGCGGCAGAGCCGCTCTCGAGCAAGGCGTTCGCCAGGAGCAGGTTGCCCTGGGCAACGCGCTCGTCGTCGCCTGCGCGGGTCGCGACGGCAACGATCTCCCGAGCAACGTCGATCCGCTCGGTGGACGAGCCGGGTCGCCACAGCACGTCGTGTCGGGCGAGCAGGCAGGTCACGAGCGTTGCGGGAGTGGCGCTCGCCCGTCCGAGAGCGAGCGCACGCTCGCTGAGGGGTCCGGCCCGGGGGCGGTCGACGGCCACCGAGTGCTGCAGCTCCTGGGCCAGGCGCGCCGTGAGGCGAGCCTCGAGGTCGGGATCGCCACCCTCCACGGCGACCAAGGCCTCCTCGAGGCCGCGCAGCACGTCGTCGCGTCTGGTGTAGGAGCGGGCGCCGAGCTCTGCGATGGCCAGGGCGAGCTCGGCCCGCAGGTCGGCGAGTGGCCCCGTCGCGGTGACGACGTCCGCCGAGCGCAACCGGCTGCGAGCGTCGTCGACCATGCCGGCCCGGGCAAGGGCATCGGCCTCGGCGAGGAGCACCGTGGCGTGCTCGCGCGCGTCGATGTCCCCGGGTGTCACTGCGACCGCTTCGCGCCAGCGTCTGAGGTGAGCGGCAGCCTCGCCGAAGGCGAGCGACCGGACCTCGACCGCTGCCGCCTCCAGCGCCCACTGCGCAGCCCGCGACGCCTCGCCGGCTGCCACCGCCTCCGTGAAGTGATGGGCGACGCCAGCGGGATGCACGGGCATGCCCGCGCCGGCACGCTCGGCCAGCGCGATGCCGAGCTGCTGGTGCACCTTGACCCTTCGATCGGCTGTGGTCGAGGCAACGATCGTCTCTCGGTACAGGTCATGCACGAACTGCTGTCGGCCCGAAGCGTTCGTCACGATCCTGGCCGACTGCGCCTCGGCCAGCGCATCATCGACCAGAGGGCCGGGGCTGTCCTACGGCGCCGGCGATCAGGTCGGCGTCGAGGACGCTGCCGGCAAGGGCTGCCACCTCGAGCACCGCACGCGTCGCTGAGGACAGGACGAGCAGTCGGCGCTCGATGGCGTCACGCACGGCAACCGGCAGGCGCTCGGCACCCTCACCGTCACGCGCGAGGAGGGCCAGCTCCCGGGTGAACACCGGGTGGCCACCGGCCCGGCGGAAGAGCGCGTCGACCTCGTCCGCGCCGAGCGGTCCAGCCACCTCTGCCGCAAGGGTCTCGACCGCCGACCGATCGAGACCGGAGAGCTCGACGGTGCTGGCCGACATCGCCAGCTCGGACAGTCGGCGGCGCGCCGGCACCGCGAGCTCGTTGTCGCGATAGCAGCCGATGAGGGCGACGGCGGCGGCGGCAGGATCGCGAGCGACGAACTCGAGCAACGAGAGTGACGACTCGTCGGCCCATTGCAGGTCGTCCAGCACCAACACGACCGGCCCTCGCTCCGCCGCCACCCGTACGAGCCAGCGACTCACTGCGTCCATCAGCAGGAGCCGGTCGCGCTCGGAGCCCTCCGACGCGACGCCCGGGCCAAAGTGCCGGCCGATCAGCGCCAGGAGTGGCGCATCCTCGCCCGCCGTCGCGGCGACGGCGCCCGGACCGATTGCGGCGGCGACCGCATCGATCGCTCGACTCCACGGCCAGTACCCGGGCGCAGACACCGCTTCAGCACAGGTGCCCCAGCCCAGGACCTCCATGTCGGCGACGACGGAACGGACGAGCGACGACTTCCCGATACCAGCGGGCCCGGTCACGAGCGCCAGCGACCGCCTCCCGTCCGACGTGCGGGCGAGGAGCTCCCGCAGGCGAGCGTGGGGCTCGTCACGCCCGTGCAGTCGCTCTCCGTCTGTCATCGCTGTCAGTCTTGCTGTCGGCGCCGGGCGGCGTAGGACCGAGGTCCCAAGGCCGCCGGGGCGGCACGGCCGGGAAGGGGACCACGCTCTCATGACGGCCACCCTCGCGTTCAGGATGATGCAGCCATGGTCATCAACCCGACACTGTCTGCGACCGTGCGAGCCGATACGAAGGGGTCACCAATGGACCTGATCGAACAGCTCGGCATCATCCTCCCCGCCGTACAGGAGCGAATCGCTCAGGTGCCCGTCGAGCACCTCGACGATCCGACGCCCTGCTCCGCCTTCCGAATCCGGGACCTCCTCGACCACATCATCGGCGGCGCCTCGGCGTTCGCTCCGCAGCTGCGAGGCGACGATCCACCCGGTGAGCCACCCCCGCTGACCGACGAGACAAGGCTCATCGCGGCGATCACGGCGCTCGACGAGCTGCTGGCGGCAGCCAAGTCGCCCGGCGCGTTCGAGCGCATCGTGCGGCTTCCATTCGGAGAGGTGTCGGGCGAGGTCCTGGCCCGCTTCGTCACCGTCGACGGCATGGTCCACACCTGGGACCTCGCTCGCGCGACCGGCACCCCCTACGACCCGCCCGACGAGCTGACCCTGTCCGTGCTCGCCTCCGCGCGCGAGCTCATCGGCCCCGAACTGCGTGACGGCGACACCTTCGCCGACGAGGTGCCCGCCCCCGCTGGCGCCTCGCCCCTGATCCAGCTCGTGGCCTTCACCGGTCGCGTCGTTTGAGACCGACCATGCAGTCGTATCGAGCCCAGGAGCTGTCGCCCACCATCCAGACCGACAGCGTTGACCTGCGGATGACCGAGGCGGGCCCCATGACCGTCTCGTTCATCCGGCTGGCCGCCGGAACCGACCTCGGACCATCGCTGGTCGGGCTCCCTGATGATCGGTGCCCGTGCCCCCATTGGGGCTACATGCTCGACGGGACGCTGACGATGCGAACTCCGGACGGCGAACAGCACTTCTCCGCCGGTGACGCCTTCTACTGGGCTCCGGGGCACGTGCCCATCGCCACCGTCGACTGCGCCTACGTCGACTTCTCACCGAGCGCCGAGTTCCACGACGTCATCGCCCACATCACCGCTGGCTGACCCAGTCCTCCGAGAGCCGCTGCCAGCGGGCGGGGTCGTTGATGAAGGGCCTGCCACCGCCTCGCCCCCAGCACCAGCCGGGTCGCGGTGCCCGGATCTGGCGGGAATGCCGGAAGCAGGACCTTCTGCGGAGTCGTAGGGTCTTGGTTGCGGGATCCGTATGGCGGGTCCTAACCGGAGGTCCGTCCATGTCGTTCTTCGAGCCCGATGGAGGGGGCTGCTGTGACCCAGCAGTCGCAGAAGATGCCGCATACCAGGCGCCGGCCTACGAGGAGCCGATCTACGAGCTTCAACCGTGCGATACCGGCGTCGATCAGGGGCCGACCATCGAGGCATTCGCCACCGAGGTGTCCGCCGCTCCCGCCTACACGCCGGAGCCCTACGTGGCGCCCGAGTTCAGCGCAGCGAGCCTGCTAGAGGTTCCCGCCGCCTCGGGGCCTGGCCTCGACCCCGTCGGCCCGCAACCGGAGGTTGCGACGGCCCTCACCCCAGTCGCCCTGCCGGTGCCCGACCCGGGGGCCGGCACGGAGATGATGTCGATGGGAGGCTATGACCTCGCTGACGACATGACGGTCGCGCAGCCAGTCACCCTTCCGGCGCCTGACCCAGGCGTGGAGATGCTGACAGCGAGCAGCCCTGGTTTCGGAAGCGAGGAGCTCTCCTCGAGCTGGCAGCACGACCCTGCGTACGCCAACATCACCGACGCTGGCAGGGCAAGAGCTGAGGAGGCACAGCGCCAGGCATCTGCGTCGGAGCCCGGTACGCCCGGCGACGCTCCTGACCACAGCGGGACACCAACGAGCGACGAAGAGGATCTGGCGGCCGCCGAGTGGAATCGCCGAAACTTCGGCCTCTACCCGAACACGCCATCGATCCCGATTCCGAGCCCGCCTCCCGGGACGGGGTTCGCCTCCTCGTAGCGCTCCAGGAGGGTGCCCAGCCGCCCTTGGTGCGCGCTGCCGCCGCTGCCCGCGGCGAAGCCCCGGCGGTTGTCCGGCGAGCCCGACCGGTTCGACGGTGTGCGGTCCCCACCGGAGCGAACTGGTGACGTCGGAGCCAGGCGGGTCGATATGGCGAACAGCGCCCGCAGGGCGGCCTGCATGCGACGAGCTGGGCGGACCTGGAGCAGGAAGTGCGCTTCGGTGTCGCCCGCGTTGCGGACCGTGTGCCGGACGCGGCGGGGCACGTCGATCGCATCGCCGGGTTGGAGCGTGCGCTCGAGCTGTCCGATGCGGACGTGGATCGAGCCGGCGATGAGGGTCAGCCGCTCGTCTTGGCGGAGGTGGGCATGGGTCGGCACGCGCCCGCCCGGGTCGAGGCGCACCTCCACATCGAGCCGCGAACCGTCGTCGCAAGGCGCGGAGGGTTGGAACGTGAGGTGTTGGCCTGTGCGGTGGTCGTGGAGCTCGTCAGTGGAGGTCATGGCCGCTCTCGGCTGTGGCCTTGATGCCTGCCAGGGTGTGCTTCATCCCGCGCTGGGTGTCTCGACGCGAGCGTCTAGTCATCCCGGGAACCCTCTGGAGCAGACGGACCCAACGTGGCATGGCAAGGAGCTCATAGGACTCGGTCACACGCGTGCCGCCTGCAGTTGGCTCGAGCTGGTAACGCCATCGGGTGCCGGGCTCCCCTCGGAAGACGGTGTGGAACGCGAGCTCCCGCTCCGGCTCGCAGGTGGTGATGACGCATGTTCGCGACCACCGGGCACCGGCCTGGCGGTTGTGCCCGACGAAGCGGACGCCGAGCGCCGATCGGGTTGCACCGTCCACGTACTCGCATCGCTTGCACACCGGGCTCCAATCGCCCATCAGCTGCACGTCGCTGACCAGCGCCCACACCGTCGAAAGTGGCGCGGAGACCTCGGCGACGGCTTGGTCCTGCCAGAGAACGATGGTGGTGTCCGGGTCCATTTCGCTTTACACTCTGTTATATGAATGTCGAGATGTCAACCTCGGGCGCAGCGAGACGCACGTACTCACTCGGGAAGAGAGCGACGTCAGCCCATGCCACGCGAGACGCGATCCTGCAGGCAGCCCGCACCCTGACTGGTGATGTGGGCTTCGCGTCGCTCACCGTCGATGCCATCGCGCGGGAGGCGGGAGTCTCCCGGCTCACCGTCTACAACCACTTCGTCTCGAAGTCCGGTTTGCTCGAGGCTCTCGCTTGGTCAATCTTCGCCAGCGCCGACATCGAACGAATCCGCGCAGCGCGCCAACACCCCGATGTGGGCATCGCACTGCGAAGCTTCCTAACCGAGAACGCGCACTTCCTCGCCACCATCGGCGACCACGGCCGAACCGTGCTCGCAGCCGCGCTGGGTGACCCAGACCTCGCCGAAGTAATCGACGCGACCTACATCGCAGGCCGACGACACGCCATCACTGAGCTCGTTGCCCGAATCCAGGACGCCGGGCGCCTCCGAGCCGGTTGGACCACCAAACGCACCGTCGCCTCACTCATGGTCCTCACCTCACTCGAGTCCTACGAGACACTCGTGCGGCACAGCGGGTGCACAACCACCGACGCCGGGACACTGCTGGCAGACATCGCAGCCGGCTTCCTCGACGAGTAGCCCCTCCCCGAACAGCACCCGCTCTCGTCGCGGGCATATCCGCGAGAGTGGGCGTCCCAGATCGGTCGATATGTAGACCCGCACGCCCACACCTGCGCGGACCGTGAACGCTCGGTCCGCACCTGCGCCGACGTTCTGACCGTCAGTTCGGCGGGGACGGCGTGGGGGTCAGGCCAGCGCTGGCGGCGAGGTCGTTGGCCCGACGCTCGACGCCGGCGCAGCCGTAGGTCACGGCCGTGGTCGTTGCTTCGGTTAGCAGCTCGCGGGCGGTTTGGAGGTCGGTGTCGGTCCCGAGGGTGGTGAGGAGGCGGGCCCACTCGACCTGGTTGCGGGCTTGCCAGAACGGCGCCCGAAGGGCGCGGAGCTGCGCGTCCGCCCGCTCGAAGAGGCGTCGTGCCGTCGTCGTGGCGGCCGAGCACCGACGGCGAGTCGGGCGAGGTACATCCCGACGGTGCCGGTGAAGGTCGCGCCCGAGGTGACGCCCTGGGCTTCGAAAGGCGACAAGCCGCTCGTAGAGGAGAGCGGCGGCGGAGGTGTCGCCAAGCCACGCCGCCGTGTCGGCCCAGATGGTCGTTGTCGTGAGCCAGACGCAGTCGTACGCGGCGTGGTGGAAGTCGGCGCCGCGGCCCGCTTCGAACAGCGGCCTGGCTTCGTCGCTGCGCCCGCACTCGCACAGCATCACGGCGTAGGCGGCCTGGAACGCTGGCAGGCCGGGGTTGTCGGCGACGGCCTGGGCGATGAGCGGCAGGATCTCGTCGAGGCGCCCCTGATGCCAGCGGATGCCGGCCAGGTTGGCGCCGAACACCAGCGAGCGCATCGGGCTGGCCCGAGTCCGAGCCGATCTGGAACGCCTCGTCGGCCAGGCGGTCGGCTTCGTTCGGCGTCTCCGGTCAGCAGGACCTGAGCGCATCGCACCTGGAGTCGCCCACCAGGTCAGGAAGGGCTGGCCGATCTCGCTCGGCCAGCGCACGCCGCCAGCTCGCAGCGCGGCGTCGATCTCGGCGCGGTCGAGCGCTCGTTGACATGGCGTAGACTCGGTTCAAGGCGGCCCAGAACCGGGCGACCGGATCGCCGACCCGGCCGGCCAGGGTGAGGGCCTCCTGTGACGCCGCGACGGATCCGGTCGAAGCCGTCGGGCACCCACAGCGGCAGGAACGTCAGGTTGAGGACGCGAAGCAGCGTTGCGTCGTCGCCGAGGCGGCGGGCCATCGCCTCGGCGTCGGCGGCCAGCGCCCGCACCCGGGGAAGATCCCCGCTGAAGGGGAGCTCGGCGGCGAGCGTCGCCAGCAGCGTCGCCGCGGTCCTGGCTGTCGCCGTCGTCGACGGCGTCCAGCGCCCGTTCGAGCATGGCGATCCGTTCCGCGTCGACCGCCCCGACGCTGCTGACCGTCCCCCGCTGGTTGGCCAGCGCGGCGGCCACGAGGCGGTCGGTGTCGCCCAGCCGGACCGCCTCGGCGGCCGCGTCGAGCAGCGTCTCGCGGTACCCGGGATCGCCCGCCTGGCGTTGCGCGTCGCCCAGGCCGATGAGCGACATCGAGCCGCTGGAGGGGATCGTCGTGCGGGTCGGCGTCCAGGAGCTCGACCGCCTGCGAGAACCAGCGGATCGCCTCGTCGGCGCGAGCGCGCCGAGCGCGCGTTCCCCGGCCCGTCGGGCGTAGCCGGCCGCCTTGCCGGCGTCGGCCGGCGTGGTGGCCGCTATCCAGTGGTGGGCCAGCTCGCCGATGCGGTCGCCGGGGTCGTCGCCGCAGTTCGACTTCGAGGAGCTCGCCGATCCGCCGGTGCGTACGGGCCCGCCGGCTGGCCGACAGCTCGCTCGTACAGGGTGTGCTGGAACAGGGCGTGGGTGAACGTGAACCGCTCGGACCGCCCTTCGACCTCGGCCACGATCTGCGCGCGTCGCCGCCGCCTCGAGTGCGTCGAGCACATCGTCCTCGTCGCGCTCCGCGACGCGGGCCAGCAGCGTCAGGTCGAAGTCGCGCCCGATGACCGACGCCATCGTCAGGACCTGTGGCCACGTCGTCACCGAGGCGCCGCACCCGTTGACCGACCACCTCGCGCACGCTCTCCGGCAGCCCGATCTGAGACAGCTCGACCGTCGCCACCCAGCGTCCGTCCTCCTGACGGATGGCGCCGGTCTCGGCCAGGTGCCGGAGCACCTCGGCGGTGAAGAACGGGTTGCCGCCGGTCTCGCGCCGCACGGCGTGGGCCAGCTCGATGCCGTCGTGTCCATCTCGTGCCCGGCCATGCTCTCCAGCAGCGCCACCACCCCGCTGTCGTCGAGGCCCCCGACTGCGATCCGTTCCACCGCTGGCTCGCGCCGCAGCGCGGCGAGCCCTTCGGTCAACGGGTGTGCCAGCGGTGAGGTCGCTGTCGCGGTAGGTGCCGACGAGCAGCACCTCGGCCCGGTCGAGCGTGGCGACCAGGTGGCGCAGCAGCAGCACCGTCGGCTTGTCCGCCCAGTGGAGATCATCGAGCACGACCACCACCGGCGCGTCGTCGCCGCCGTCGGCCAGCACCGCCGTGATCGCCCCGAAGAGCAGGTAGCGCTCGGCGTCGGCGTCGGTCGAGGGCGGCTCGGCCAGCCCGGGGATGCGGTCGCGGACCTGGGGCAGGAGCCGGGACAGCTCGCTCAGGTGCCGCCCGTCGAGGCCGAGCAGCGCATCTTCGGGCGCGTTGGCAACGAAGCCGCCGAGCGCTTCCACGAACGGCTGGTAGGGCACGCCGAGGTCTTCGTCGCAGCGTCCGTAGAGCACGGTGGCCCCGTCCCCGTGCGCCTGCTGGGCGAGGTCGGCGGCCAGCGTGGTCTTGCCGATGCCCGGCTCACCGGAGAGCAGCACGACGCGATGGCCCTCCCCGGCGAACGCCGCCTTCTGCGCGGCAGCCAGATGCCCGCACTCCAGCACCCGTCCGACGACGCCCGACGCCGGCATGGAAGCCAGGCGGCTCGGGAGCGCAACCTGGGCCACCGCCTTGGCGGGCGCCCACCGCCACCTCGCAGACTTCGACAGGCTCAGGCAGCCCCTTCAGCTCGACAGACCCGAGCGCGGTGAAGCAGTGGTCGGTCCGCCGAGCCAGCAGTCGCACCATCTCGGTGGTGACGATCTGCCCGCCGCTGGCCCTCGCACACAGACGTGCCGCCTCCACGACCGGTTCGCCGAAGTAGTCGCCGTCCTCCTCGACCGCGTCACCGCTGGACAACCCGATCGCGGACACCGAGCGGCGCTGGTGCCTTGCGGTTGTGGCGCTCGATGTTCTGCTGCATCGCCACGGCACCGTCGAGCGCCGCAGCCAGGCTCGGGTACACCACCATCAGCCCGTCGCCGAGGTTCTTCACCTCCGACCCGCCGGTCGCCGCCACCGCAGCACGCAAGCAACCGAAATGGGTCGACCGGACCTCCTCAGCCGCCATCGGGCCAAGGCGGGCCGCCAGTTCGGTGGAGCCAACAAGGTCGGTGAACACGACCGAGGTCGTGACGGTCGTAGTCAACGACGTGCGGAGCTACGCGTACCCGACATATCGACCTCCTTCGCTGATACTAACTGCGGGTTGACGAACCCATACGGAGCGTCGGAGCGACGAACGAGGCGGCCGAGTTGACCTGGGCCAGCTGGCAGATAGTCCGCGATCTGTTGTCGACCGGCCTGCCACGGTCGGCCCGAGGCCACGTCCGGCTCGCCGCGCCCGATTGCCCGGACTGGGCGCAGCTCCCCAGCGGCATCACGAACACAGATTCGCGCGCGCCCCTAGCGGCGGCTCGGTACGCGGGCATGGCCACCGGGTCTATGAGCTCGCGAGCAGCGGCCCGGCGACTGCCATCGCTCCACGCGCGAGCGGTTCGTCGCCAGCGAACGTGAGGAGTGCAGCAGCCTCTGCTTGCGGCACGCCGCGGGTCAGCAAGGCCACAGCGTGATCGGAGGCGACACTGACGAGGGCCTCAGGCTGCTCGATGCCCTCGATCACCGACCACGCCCCGGGCTCTCGTCGCCAGGTCCACGATCCAGCCGCACCGAAGTCGACGCCGATCCTCACACCATCTGGTGCTCGGTAGTCGACCAGCCACTGGGCGAGCGCGTGTGCGACGACTCTTGCCATCCACGTGACAACCTCTCCGTCGAGGTCAGGCGCACCGACAGCGCGGCGTAGCTGTGACTGGTGAATGACTCGCTCCGCGTATTCGCGAGCGATGAGCTGCCAATACGGTGACGGCTCGGTCTGAGCGAAGAAGCCGACGGGTTCACGCGGGATCGTGTCGAGCTTGACGGAGCGGTAGAAGTCGTCACTCCACTCGCCAACGAGCCGCAACAGCTCGATGAGCAGCTCCGGGCTCAGGAACGTGGAAGCCGTCACCCACTGCTCGTTGAAGCCGTCGAGCAGCTGGATGAACGTCAGACCGGGATGGGACTCGGCGTACAGGATCAAGCCCTGCTTCGGCGTCTCGTCTCGCTGGCGAGCAAGCAGGGAGAGATCGTCTCCAAGAATGTGCAGGGCGAGTTGTTTGACCGTCCACGCCGGACACTCAGTCGGGCGATCCCAGTCGTCACCCGACAGGCCACCGAGCAGGTCCAAGAGCGCTAGGCGCTCGGGCGCGAGGGCTCTCGTTACGTCGATCACCACGGCGGTGAAAGTGATTCGGACATCCGCCCAGATTGCCCTGATGGTTGAGTCGGTGCACGGCGCTTAGCGTCGGAGGGTCCGGTGGCTGCCCCACGGGCCGCCGAGATCCTGCGCGCCGTCCGCCCCCAGGACCCCGTCGCGATCGAACGCAAGCGCGTCACAGCAGAGCTGCTCAGCGACGTCCGCCGCTTCGACAACCAGCTCATCGCCCTCAAGGAACGGACCGTCGAGGCCGTCCTGACATCGGGCACCACCGTCACCGACGTCTACGGCATCGGTCCCATCGGCGCAGCGATCATCATCGGTCACACCGGCAACATCAGCCGGTTCCCCAACACCGGGCACTTCGCCCGCTACAACGCCACCGCACCGATCGCCACGTCAAGCGCCCTGAAGCACCGGCACCGGCTCAACCCACGAGGGAACCGTCCTGCTCGATCTGCGTGCCGCCGTCGGCCGGGTGGAGCCGGATCGTCCACTCGGTGCTGTCGGGGTACAGCGCGGTGGGGACGGTTCGCCACACGAGCTCGTACGGCTCGGCGGAGACGATCTCACAGACCCGGCCCCAGCGGAAGACCCCGGTGTGGTTCCGGCCCCGGAACCGCGCACCGGGCGTCGCCGACGTCACCCCGCCGAGCCAGACGACGCTCACGCACTCGTGGCTCCATTCGCCGACCCGGGTGACGTCGCGAACGACGTCCCACACCGCGTCGGGCGCGGCGTCGGTCTGGACCTCGCAGCGGCCGCTCTTCTGGACGCGACGCTTTGGGGCGTACGGTTGTGCAGTCACGAGAGGGTCCTCCCTGCGCGTGGGGAGCGCGGGATGATGCGCTCCAACGTCTCGGCCATCCATGCCTCGTACTGCTCCGGTGTCCAACCGGACTCCTCGACGAGCAGGAGATAGACCTCGGGGCTCGTGAGCGCCCACGTGCCGTCGCGCTCGGCCACGGTCGCCGGGCGACCCATGGTCAGGGCGACGCCGGCGGCCACGTCGCGCCGTTGAGCTTCACGGGTCGCCCGCAACACGTTGGCGATCTCGTCGTCGCTGGCCGCCGCCTCCCGGATCACCTTGGCCAACGCCGCCGTCCGCACGTAGATGCCGGTGAGCAACCGAGCCCCGGCGGCGGTGCGGTCCGCAAGGCTGCCACGTCCCAGAGCCTCGAACTCGGGACGCCCGGCCACCGCGACCGGGCGGTCGTCGCCCACCACGGCGATGTCCAGCACCGCCTGCAGGAGACCCCGCTTCGACGAGAAGTAGGCATACAAGGTCTCCGTGGCGACGCCGGCCTCGGCCGCCACGTCACGCATACCGGTGGCGACCCAGCCGTTGGTGACGAACAACCGGTGGGCCGAGGTGAGCAGCGCTTCGCGGGTTTCCGCCGCCCGCTTGGCCCGCAACGGCGAGTGGTACCGCCGCGCCGGCGTCGCTTCGACGCCTTCAGTCTCTTCGGCGGACGACCCCGCAGCGGTCACAGCACCATATGTAGCACACGCATATATTGACTACAAGGTCGTTCTATAGTCCTCGAGGTGTGCTCATCGCAGGTTGTCCTCGACCGGTCTGCCACGTACCAGCCGCGGCGGTGCAGGCCTCCCCGCTGCCTCTCGCGACCCCGGTGAGGGCGATGTCGCATCAGTCCAGGGCAGAGGTGCCCGGGGTGGGAGTCGAACCCACATGTCGCCGAAGCGACGGAGGGGTTTAAGCCCTCCGCGTCCACCAGTTGCGCCACCCGGGCGGGTGCTCGTGCCGTCAGGCTACGACGGCCTCGACGCCGCCGAGGTGGCCGTCGCCGCGGAAGTGGTGCTGATGGCCGTCGCTGAAGCGCAGCACGGCGTGGCCGCTGAGGCTGAGGTCGTCGGCCGTGGCGCCGCGCAGCTCGTAGGTGCCGGGCGGGAAGTGCTGCCGCTCGGCCGTGCGGACGGTGGCCTCCCAGTCGTTGGGGCCGGGCGTGTCGTCGCCCTCTCGCAGGACCACGAAGAGGTCGGCGTAGCGCACCTCGACGTCGATCTCGTTGATGGCCACCCCGGACAGCAGCACGCGCCACGAGCGCATGCCGCGACCGTACCGCCGCTCAGGGCCGCCTCTTCCTCGCTCCGCAACGCCCTCCAGGGCCTCCCACAGCTGGGCGCGCGCCCGGTCGGCCGCGGGGCTGACCAGGCCGTTGGCCGCTACCACCCCCTCCACCAGATCGGCCTGGACGGCCGGCCAGGGCCGGTCGCGCACCACCACCGCCACGGTGGCTCCCCCCGTCCAGCGCGTGATGCTGCGGTGGACCCCGACCAGGCGGGGCGGGCTGCGGAAGGAAGGGGCGACCAGCCCCAGGACGCGGGCGGCGTGGGCGAGGGCCTGGACGGCCTGGGCGAAGCGGAGGGTGGAGGACTGCTGCATCAGGCCTCCAGTCAACTCGGGCGGTGTGACAGTCTCCCGAGGTGGACGAGGAACCGGAGGTGGGGGCCGGCGGGCCCAACCCGGCCCAGCAGGAGGTGCTGGCGGCCCTCGGGGCCCGACCCGGCGAGCGCCCGCAGTTCGACCCCCGGTTGCGCACCGAGCTGCCGCGCCGAGCTGGAGGAGCGCGCTGGCGCCGGTGGCCGACCGGCTCCCCGCCGGCGAGGTGCTGTGGCTGTCGAAGCACCTGCTCAGCTCCGTGCACGGCTGCGAGGGGTTCTACCTGGCCCGGGAGGCAGAGGACTTCACGTGGACGCCCCAGACCGCCCGGGGCACGGTGTCGCACAAGGCCATCGAGCTGGCGGTGAGCTGGCGGGGCGACCCGGCGCCCGGCGAGCTCGTCGACGAGGCCATGGCCCGGCTCATCGCCAGCGACGACCGCATCGGCACCTACCTGGGGGCGCTCGGCGAGGGGGAGCGGGCCGAGCTCCACGGGGAGGCCGTCGAGCGCACCTCGATGTTCCAGGAGTGCTTCCCCCCGCTGGAGGCCCGGTGGCGCCCGGTGGCCGAGAGCCGCCTGCGGGCCGACCTGTGCGAGGACCGGGTGGTGCTCTCGGGCAAGGTCGACCTCACCGTGGGCCGCTCCGACGGCATGCGGGCCGGCAAGGTCCTCATCGACCTCAAGACCGGCGGCTTCTCCCCCACCCACCGCGACGACCTCCGCTTCTACGCCCTGATCGAGACGCTCCGGCTCGGCGTGCCGCCCCGGCTGCTGGCCACCTACTACCTCGACGGGGGCCGGCTGCAGGATGAGCCCGTCACCGAGGACCTGCTGCGGTCGGCCCTGGCCCGGGCGGTGGGCGGCGCCGAGGTGGCGGTGGCCCTGCTCCACGAGGACCGGGAGCCCACCCTCAAGCCGGGGGCGCCCTGTCGCTGGTGCCCGCGCCGCGACGAGTGCGATGTGGGACGGGCCCACCTGGAAGAGGAGGCCGACCGGGACGGCCTGTAAACCGCGAACCGCCCGACCACTACCATCGGCGCCCATGGCGACCGCACCCCGGCCCAAGGCCAAGAAGGCCGCCGCCAAGGCCACCAAGACCGCCACCCGGGCCAAGGCACCGGCACCGACGACGGCACCGGAGCCGGGGGCCACCTCGCTGGCCCTGGTCCCCGTCCCCAAGCCACGAGCCGGGCCATCTGGAGGATCCCCGTCGCTCCGACGTCGACGAGTGGGGCCGCTCCGAGCACATGCGCGAGGTGGCCCGCTCGGTGTACGGGCCCCTCTACCGGAGCTGGCACCGGGTGGAGTGGGAGGGCCTCGAGCACGTCCCCACCGCCGGCGGGGCCCTGCTGGTGTCGAATCACGCCGGCGCCATCCCCGCCGACGCCCCCGCCATCATGCACGGCATCGAGACCGAGCTGGGCCGGCCCGTCTACGGCCTGGCCGACGAGATGTTCAAGCGGATGCCGGTGGTGGGCACCATGTGGTCGAGGGTGGGCGGCGTGCTGGCCCACCCGGACAACGCCTACCGGCTGCTCCGCGAGCAGGAGCAGCTGGCGCTGGTCTTCCCCGAGGGCACCAAGGGCACCGGCAAGCACTACAGCGAGCGCTACCAGCTGCGCCGGTTCGGCCGGGGCGGGTTCGTGCAGATCGCCATGCGAGCCGGCGTGCCGGTGGTGCCCATCGCGGTGGTGGGCGCCGAGGAGGCCATGCCGATCATCTACAAGAACGCCACGCTGGCCAAGCTGCTCGGCATCCCGTACTTCCCGGTCACGGCCAACATGCTCACGCCGGCGCCGTTCCTGCACTTCCCGGCCAAGATCAAGATCAGGGTGCTGGAGCCCGTGCACTTCGACGTCGAGCCCGGATCAGCCCCGCTACTCCCGCAGCCTGATCATGGAGGAGTCGGAGCGGATCCGGCAGCAGATCCAGGAGGCCCTCTTCGACATGCTCCGCCAGTCGCAAGTCGGTCTGGTTCGGCTGACCGTGGGCAAGCGCGTCCTCATCACCGGCCTCGGCACGTTCTGGGGCAGCCGGGTGGCCCAGGCCCTCGAGGCCGACCCCGAGGTCGATGTCATCGTGGGCCTCGACCGCAAGGAGCCCACCGTCCCGCTCGAGCGCACCGAGTACGTCCGCAGCGACGAGAGCTACTCGATCCTCAACCGGATCGTGAAGGCGGCCAAGATCGACACGATCGTCCACACCTTCTTGGTGGTCGACTCCACCCAGATGAAGTCGCGGACGATCCACGAGATCAACGTCATCGGCACCATGAACCTGTTCGCGGCGGCCGTCGCGGCCGGGTCCACGGTGCGCAACGTGGTGGTGAAGTCGTCCACGCTCGTCTACGGCGCCCATCCCAAGGACCCGGTGTGGTTCTCCGAGGAGAGCCGGCGGGCCCAGCCCCCGAAGGCCATGGTGGAGCGCAGCCTGCTCGAGGTGGAGAGCTACGTCCGCGACTTCGCCGTCGACAACCCCCACGTGAACGTGGCCATGCTGCGCTTCTCCAACGTGCTCGGCCCCGACATCACCACGCCGCTGGCCAAGGCGCTGGAGCTGCCGCTGGTGCCGTCGGTGTTCGGCTACGACCCGCGCTTCCAGTTCGTGCACGAGGCCGACGTGGTGCGGGCCATCCTCTTCGTGCTGGCCGGCGAGGTGCAGGGCATCTACAACGTGGCCGGCGACGGCCTGCTCCCCTGGAGCGAGGTGGCGGCCATCTGCGGCAAGCGCACCTTCCCCCTGCCGCCGGTGGGCATGGGGATGCTGTCGGCGCCGCTCGGGCCGCCTCGGCATCGAGCTGCCGCCCGAGCTGCTCGACCTGCTCCGCCACGGCCGCGGCATCGACAACCGCCGCCTGAAGAAGGTCGGCTTCGACTACCACTACACCTCGGCCGGCACGGTGGCCGACTTCGTGGAGGCCCTGCGGATCCGCACGATGGTGGGCGACGCCGGCACAGGCCTACCAGTACGAACGAGACGTCGAGCAGTTCTTCCGCCACAGCCCCGCCGTGGTTCGAGACGTAGACGGGTAGCCCTCGTGGACCGGCGGGCGCTCACGTTCCTCTTCACGGACCTGGAGGCGAGCACCCGGCATTGGCAGGAGGACGAGGAGGGCATGTCCGGGGCGGTGGCGCGCCACGACCTGATCCTCCGCGAGGTCGTGACCAACGCAGGCGGACGGGTGCTGAAGCACATGGGCGACGGTGTGGTCGCCGTGTTCGAGGATCCCCGCAGCGCGGCGGAGGCGGCGGTGGCGGCGCAGCGCCGGCTGCGGTCGGATCCCGACGCCGCCCACCTGCTCCGCGCCCGGATGGGCCTGCACGCCGGCGTGTGCACCGAACGGGACGGCGACTTCTTCGGGCCGACGCTGAACCGAGCAGCTCGGATCATGAGCGCCGGGCATGGAGGCCAGATCCTGGCTTCGTCGACGGTCACCGAGGCCCTCGGCGATGCCTTCCCGCTCCTCGACCTCGGTCGCCACCGCCTCCGCGACCTCCTCGACCCGGAGCCGCTCCATCAGGTGGTGGTGGACGACATCGGTGCGTACCCGCCGCTCCGGTCGCTCGATGCCTTCGACCACAACCTCCCCGCCCAGCGGACGCGGCTGGTCGGCCGCGAGGACGACGTGGCAGCGGTGAGGGAGCTGCTGGCCACGGCCAAGCTGGTGTCCCTGGTGGGGATGGGCGGGGTCGGGAAGACCCGGCTCGCCCTCGAAGTCGCCGCGCAGGAGCTCGACCACCGGGCGGGCGCGATCTTCGTCGACCTGGCGCCGGTGCTCGCTCCGGAGCAGGTCGCTGGTGCGCTCGCCTCCGCAGCCGGGCTGCCGCCAGAGCAGAGCACCGAGGAGTCCGCAGCCGTGTTCCGGCTCCTCGTCGGCCGGCCCATGCTGGTGGTGCTCGACAACTGCGAGCACCTCGTCGAGGCTTGTGCCGAGCTCGCCGAGGCCGTCCTCGATCGCTGTCCGCAGACGTCGCTCCTGGTCACGAGCCGGGAGCCCCTCGGGGTGGACGCCGAACGGGTGTGGCGCGTGCCCTCCTTGCCCGCCGCCACCAGCGCTGCAGAGCTGTTCCGCGATCGCGCGGCGGCGGCAGGAGGCAACCTCCCCGACGACGCCGACACCGACCAGCTGCTGACCGAGCTGTGCGAACGCCTCGACGGCATCCCGCTCGCCATCGAGCTGGCCGCCAGCCGGACCGCTCACCTCTCCCTCGCCGAGCTCGCCGACCGCCTGGAGCAGCGCTTCCAGCTGCTCACCGGTGGGACGCGGCGCCGGGAGCGCACGGCAGCAGACGCTGCAAGCGACCTTGGACTGGAGCTATGAACTGCTCAGCCAGGACGAGCGGCGGCTGCTCCGCACCGCCGCCGTCTTCAGCGGTGGGTTCACCCTCTCAGCGCTGGAAGCGGTGACCGACATGGCGCCGGGTCGCGTCCTCGACCTCGTCGGTTCGCTCGTCGATCGCTCGCTGGTGGTGGCCACCGTGGCTGCCCGGCAGCGCGCGCTACCGCCTGCTCGAGACCGTGCGCCTCTACGGCGTGGGGCGGCTGAACGAAGCGGGTGAGGCGGCCGACGCCCGGGACGCCCATGCGGGCTGGGTGGAGTCGATCCTGCCGGCGGAAACGGCGGCGTGGCCCGCAACGGCGCCGGGTCGGAAGCTGCTCGCCGAGCGCGACAACCAGGTGGCCGCCCTCGACTGGCTCGACGCGACGGGCGACCTGGCGAAGCTCGGACGTGTGGCGGCCAGCGCCTACGCGCTGGTGGGGATGTCCGGGTGGGTCGACGACGGCTGGCGCTACTTCGGGCGCGCCGACGTGGAGGCCACGCTCGATCCCCTCACCCTCGCGGGCTACCTCGTCGCAGCCGCGTCCACTGCAAACGCGCTCGGTGACTTCCCTCGCCAGGCCGAGCTGGCCGAGCGCGCCCTGAGCCTCGAGATCGAACCGGGATCGCTGCCCTGGCGCGCCGCCACCAGGGTCCTCGCCAACGCTCTCTCGATCTTCGAGCCCGAGCGGTCGGCGCGCCTGTACGACGACTTGATCGCCAGCATCCCACCGGGCGCCGTGGAGGAGCTCGGGTACGCGCTGGCTCGATCGGCGGACCCGTCGCTCATGACCCTCGACCTCGAGGAGGGGGCCCGGCGGCTCGACGAGGCAGAGCGGGTCAGCGGCCTCATCGACCTCGACTTCGGGCTGCCCCACCTGCTGCTCGGCCGCATGGACGTGGTCCGGCGTGCCATCGTGGGCCTGTACGACCAGGGCCAGACCGGGGCGTGGACGGCCTACCGGCCGCCGCTGCTCGAGGGCCTCCTCGCAGCCACCGACCGACGGTTCGGGGATGCTGCTGCCTCGCTGGTCGCAGCCGCTCGGCGGGCCGAACGGCTGCCGCTGCAGCTCCTCGACCAGGACCTGCTCAACGGGTTCGCGGTGCTCGCCCACCACGAGGGCGACCAGCGCCGCGCCGCCGCGCTGCTGGCGGCGGCCTCAGCCGGCCTGGCCTTCGGCCGCAGCCCGGGGATGTACGCGCTGCACATGCACTACCGGCAGCTGGTCCGGCCTCACCTGGAGGGCCACGAGCTGGCCGAGATCAGAGCGCAGGCCGGCCGCACGAGCGCCGCGGGTGCGCTCGGGGCGGAGCTGGCCCGGGTGGGCTCCGCCTAGTTGCCGTTGGTGCACCAGTGCCAGGGCTCGCTGGGCAGGTTGTAGAAGCCGTAGCTGCAGGCGTTGCCGGAGAGCCACTGGAAGCAGGGGCTGCTGCGGGAGCTGATCACGCCGCCGCCGTTGCAGGTGAAGTCGACGGCCAGACCCCGCTCGTGCATCGAGGTGCCCGGGCGGGCCGTGGGCGGGCTGCACTGCGACGCCGGCTTCTCGTAGATGTCGTAGTAGCTGCTGCCGCAGTTGTTGCGACGGGTCTGGATCTGCCCCTCCGAGGAGCGGTAGCCGCCCCCGCAGAGGTAGACGCCCGAGGAGGCGGCGGCGTTCATCATCGACTGGAGGGAGTCGGCGATCGAGCTGGCCACGGTGATCGACCCCCCGTTGGGGCACGAGGCAGAGCCGAGCGACGGGTTGGTGGTTCCGCCCCCGCCTCCGCCGCCACCGCCACCGCCACCGCCGCTGCTGGGGGGTGCGGGGGGCGCAGCCGCGGCGGCCCGTCGGGCCAGCTCCGCGGCCCGGACCTGGTCGCGGCGGATCTGCGCGGACAGGTCGGCGTCGAGGTCTTCCAGGGCAGCGGCCTCGCTCAGCTTGTGGTCGAGGCGGGCCTCCACCTCAGCGGCGTAGACGGCCTGCTGGTCGCGGGCCTGGGTGAGCTACGCCAGCCGGTCCCCGGCGGCGGCCTGCTTCTCCCTGGCTCGCTGGGAGGCGTCCTCGGCCAGCGTGCGCTGCACCTCGAGGTCCTCCTCGGCGGCGCTGAGGCGGTCGAGCAGGTCGGCGTCGCTGGTGTTCTGGATCTCCAGCAGGGCCCGCTTCTCGGCGGCCTCGCCCGGGTCGTCGGAGTCGAGGGCGGCGAGGGCGTCGTCGCTGGGCGGGTGCACGAAGGCCTCGACGGCGAAGGCCCGGATCTCGGTCCGGAGGAGCTCGATCTCCTTGGTCTTGGCCTGCACGGCGGCGGTGGCCTCGGCGAAGACCCGCTCGGCCTCGGCGGCGGCCCGGCGGGCCTCGGCCAGCAGGGCCTCCTGGCCGGCCACGTTGGCCTCCAGGGCGTCGAGGGCCGCTTCCACCTGGGCGTCGGTGGCCTGGAGGGCGTTGACCTGGCTGGTCACCTGGGCCTGCTCGGCCCGCACCCGCTCCCGCTCGGCTGATGGGTCGCTCCGCCCCGCTGGGCGGAGCTGACGATGGGGGCGGACACCACGGCCAGCGCCAGGATGGCGCTGACGATCGTGACGATCGCTCGCAGGGACAGCGTGGGAAAGCGCACGAACCTCACCAAGGAAGGGGACAGGGACAACAGCAGGCGCAATGGTTCCCCGAAACCACACCAGCCACAAGGGCCACAGGAACCACATGTGCGATTGCCCGTCCGGATCCCGGTGGGCTGACACGGAACTGTAACAATTGTCGAGGCGGTTGTCACGTCAATGCCGAGACTCCGGCCCATGCCTCTCGTCCGCACCGACATCGCCGCCGGCGTCGCCACCGTCACGCTGAGCGACCCCGAACGGCGCAACGCCCTCACCCTGCCGATGGTCACCGAGATCATCGACACCTTCGACGAGCTGGAGGCCGACCCGGCGATCGGCGCCGTGGTGGTCACCGGCGAGTCGCCCGCCTTCTGCGCCGGCGCCGACCTGTCGCACCTGTCGTCGTCGGCCGACGGCGGGGCCGAGAGCGGGCTCCGGGCCATCTACGAGGGGTTCCTCCGCATCGGCCGCTCTCCCCTGCCCACCCTGGCCGCCGTCAACGGCGCCGCCGTGGGGGCCGGCATGAACCTGGCCCTGGTCTGCGACGTGCGGCTGGCCGGGCACCGGGCCCGCTTCGACACCCGGTTCCTGCAGCTCGGCCTGCACCCCGGCGGCGGGCACACCTGGATGTCGGCGCGCGTGGCCGGCCCGCAGACGGCGCTGGCCACCGTGCTGTTCGGCGAGGTGCTCGACGGCGCCGAGGCCGAGCGGGTGGGACTGGTGTGGCGGTGCCTGCCCGACGAGGAGCTGCTGCCTGCCGCCCAGGCCATGGCGGAGCGGGCGGCCAGCCGCCCCGCACGAGCTGGCGCGGCGGATCAAGGCCACCATCGCCGACATGGCCGCCCACATCGACGACCACGCCGCGGCCGTCGACCGGGAGCTCGGCGATCAGGTGTGGTCGCTCGAGCAGCCCGCCTTCAAGGAGCGGGTGGCCGCCCTCCAGGCCAAGATCACCAAGCGCTGAGACCGATGGGGCTCACGCGATCCACTCGCGGCATGAGCTCGTCGCGGCGCTGCTCCCACTCCTCGACGGTGATGGCGTAGCGGATGTGGTCCTCCCAGGTGCCGTTGATCTCGAGGTAGCGCTGGGCCGACCCCTCGTCGCGGACGCCGAGCTTCTCCACCACCCGGCGACTGGCGGTGTTGCGGGGGATGATCGAGATCTGGACGCGGTGGAGGTGGAGGTCCTCGAAGGCGGTGCGGAAGAGCAGCACCAGCGCCTCGGGCATGTAGCCCGTGGCCCGGCCTGGGCCTCGTCGATCCAGTAGCCGACGTAGCAGCTCTGGAACGGGCCCCGCTGCACGATCGAGAGGTTGATCTCCCCGCCGAAGTGGCCGTCGACGAAGATGCCGTAGCCGTAGCCGGTGCCGAGCTGGCGCTCCCGCTGGCGGGCCCCGCAGCGCACCGCGAAGGCGTCACGGCTGCCCACCGGGTCGGGGGCGCCGGCGGTGCGCATGCGGCTCCCACTTGAGCAGCCAGTCGGCGTTGCGCTCCCGCACCTCCTGCCAGGCGGCGAAGTCCTCCACCACCAGCGGGCGCAGCACCACGCGCCGCCCGATCAGTGTCGCCGGTCATCGTCAGCTGGCCTCACGGATGGCGTCGAGGGCGGCCGGGTCCTCGAGCGAGGACAGGTCGCCGGGATCGGTGCCGGCGGCCACGGCCCGCACGGCCCGGCGCACCACCTTGGCGCTGCGCGTCTTGGGCAGGGCGGCGGCGAAGCGGACGCCTGCGGGTCGGAAGCTCTTGCCGAGCTGCTCGGCCACCAGCGCGACGAGCTCGCCGCGGAGGCTCCTCGCGAGGGCTCGGTCGCCGGGGCGAGCACCACGTAGCCCCAGAGCTGCTCGCCCTTGAGCTCGTCGGGCAGGCCGACGGCCGCCGCCTCCACCACGGCCGGGTGCGACACCAGCGCGCTCTCCACCTCGGCCGGGCCCAGCCGCTTGCCGGCCACCTTGATGGTGTCGTCGCTGCGGCCGTGCAGGAACCACTCGGGCCGCCCCTCGACGTCCTCGATCGACGCCCAGTCGCCGTGCACCCACACGTCGGGCCAGCGCGACCAGTAGGTCTCGAGGTAGCGCTCGGGATCGTTGCGGAGCCCGCGGGTCATCCCCGGCCACGGCTGGGTGCACACCAGCTCGCCCACCTCGCCCGCGCACGGGTCGGCCGTCGTCGTCGAACACGTCGACGGCCATCCCGAGGCGCGGGACCGCCGAGCGACATCGGGCTGATGCGGCTCCACCGGGTGCGGCGACAGGAAGCAGGCCCCCACCTCGGTGCCGCCGGAGATGTTGATGACCGGGCAGCGACCACCGCCGACGTGCTCGGAGTACCAGCGCCACGGCCCCTCGTTCCACGGCTCACCGGTGGACGCCGAGGATGCGCAGGCCGGACGAGGTCGTGGGCGGCGGGCTGGTCGTCGCCGTGGGCCATCAGCGCGCGCACGAGGGTGGGGCTGATGCCGCAGTGGGTGGCCCGGTGGGCGGCGAGGAACGCCCACAGCCGGTCGGGCCCGGGGTGGTCGGGCGCGCCGTCGAAGAGCAGGAGGGTGGCGCCGTTGGCCAGCCCGGCGGTGAGCAGCCACGGGCCCATGATCCAGCCGAGGTCGGTGAGCCAGAACACGCGGTCGCCGGGGCCGATGTCGGTCTGGAAGGCCCCCTCCTCGGCCACCTTCACGGTCCACCCGCCGTGGACGTGCACCACGCCCTTGGGGCGGCCGGTGGTGCCGGACGTGTAGGCGAGGAAGAGCGATGTGCTCGCTGTCGACCGGCTCGGTGGCGAACGGCTCGTCGGCCGGCGCCGGGCCAGGCACGCACCCGCCCGTCGTCGGGCACGGTCGATGGCCCACCGGCGGTCCACGACCACCACGGTGGCGACGTCGACTCGGCGGCCGCCTCGAGGGCGGTGGCCAGCATCGGCACCGGCTGGCCGCGGCGGGGGAAGGCGTCGGCGGTGATCAGGGCCACGGCGCCGGCGTCCTCCAGGCGCACCGCGCACGGCCTCGGCGCCGTAGCCGGAGAACACCGGCACGAACACGGCGCCGAGCTTGGCCACGGCCAGCACGGCGGCGATGGTCTCGGGGAGCATCGGCAGGAAGATGCCGACGGCGTCGCCCGGCCTGCACGCCGCGCTGGCGGAGCAGCGTGGGCCAGCCCGTCGGCCTCGGCTCGCAGCTCGGCGTAGGTCCAGGTGCGGGTGGCGCCCTCCTCGCCCTCCCACACGACGGCGTCGCCGTCGGGGCGTCGGTCGGCCCACCGGTCGCAGCAGGCGGCGGCCAGGTTGGTGCGGCCACCGGTGAACCAGGTGGCCCACGGGATGCCGTCGGCTGTCGTCGAGCACGTGCGTCGTAGGGCGTGCTGAACGGGATGCCGAGGTGCTCGACGACCGCGTCCCAGAACCAGGCCGGGTCGTCGATCGATCGGCGCCGCAGCTCGTCCAGGTCGTCGATGGCCGTGCTCGGCCCCGAAGCGACCCGACCCGTGTGGTGCCCCAGGCGTCGGTCCGGAGGCGACCAAGCGGTCGGCAGGCGGAGGCAGCACGGCTCCGGACCCTAGGTCAGGCTGAGCACGAGGCCGTCGAGGATGTCGCTCTCCGACACGAGGACCTCGTCGACGCCGAGCGTGCGCACGAAGGCCACCAGGGCGCAGCAGCCGCCGACGATCACGTCGGCCCGCGCCGCCTCCAGCCCCGGGTTGTGGATGCGGTCGGCCAGCGGCTCGGTGGCCAGCGTGCGGAACACGTCCTCGATGGCGTCGCGGGTGAGGCGGAAGTGGTGGATGGCGTCGCGGTCGTAGTCGGCCAGCCCCTGCTCGACGGCCGCCACGGTGGAGATGGTGCCGGCCAGGCCGACGACGGTGCGGGCGGCACCGGCCCCCGGGACCTCGCGCACGCAGATCCTCGAACCAGGCAGTGGCCTCGGCGATGGCGTTGGACAGCTCCTCGGGCGCCGGCGGGTCGCTGGTGAGGTGCTTCTCGGTGAGGCGCACGCAGCCCGACGTCGAACGAGCGCACGGCCTCCACCTCCGCCGGTGCCCACCATGCACTCGGTCGAGCCGCCACCGATGTCGACCACCAGGAAGGGGCCGTCGGCCGGGTCGAGCTCGGCCGTGGCGCCGGCGAAGCTGAGCCGGCCCTCCTCGTCGCCGCTGAGCAGCTCCGGGCGGAGCGCCGAGCGACGGCCTCGGCGGCAGCGAAGAAGTCCTCGGCGTTGCCGGCGTCGCGGGCCGCTGACGTGGCGGTGGCCCGCGACCGCTCGCGACGCCGTGCTCGTCCATCGCCGCCTTGTACGTCGCGCAGCACGGCGACCGTGCGGTCGATGGCCGTCGGGCTCGAGCCGGCCGGTGGCGTCGACGCCGCGCCCGAGCCGGGTGATCGTCATGCGCCGGTCGACGGTCGCGCGCACCGTCGCTTGATCAGCAGCCGGGTGGAGTTGGTGCCGCAGTCGATGGCGGCCAGCAGAGCCATCGCCTGAACCTACCGACCCGCTAGGAGACCTCGGGCAGGTGGGCCGCCACCCAGCGGCCCACGGGGTCGTCGCCGCCGGCCAGGAGCCAGGCGTAGTGGGCGTGGAGGCACTTGACCCCCGTGCGCGTGCCGCCGACGCCGCCCGACGGCCGGGGGCCGGTGTGCTCGGCGGGCAGGGCGGCGTCGCGCTCAGCGGCGTAGGGGCGTGCGCAGCCAGCAGGGCGGTCGGGGTCCACCTCGGCCTCGGCCCGGTTGACGCCCCCGGCGGCCTCCAGCCGCGACACGACGGTCCGCTCCGGCTCGCCGACCAGCCAGAAGCGGGTGGGCATGGGCGTGCCGTCGTGCAGGAGCGGGGCGTTGCGGATCACCACCGGCGACCCGTCGGCGTCACGGACCACCACCTCGAAGTCGCCCATCACGGGGCGGCCGAGGAGGACCTCGACGGCGGCGACGGTCCGCCACGGCGGTCACTTGCCCCGCGAGAACAGCTTCTTCAGCACCCAGAGCACGGCGATCACGGCCAGCACTGGAGCCACCCGCTTGGCCACGGGCGAGCCGGCGGCGTCGAGCAGGTCGACGGGGGCCACCTCAGGCGAGTCGATCTTGCGCAGGGCGGGCCGCTCGGCGGCGGGGGCGGGGGTGGCGGAGGGCGCCGGGGGGACCACCGGAGCGTCGGGCGCCGGGTCGACGCGGAGATCGCTGTCCTCGTCCGGGTCGGGCTCCGGCACGGCAGCCGGGGTGTCCGAGGGGTCCGGCTGCACCGCCTCGATCGGATCCTCGAGGGCAACCTCGACTGCCTCCACGGGCTGCTCGTCGGGCTCCTCCACGAGGACGGTGCGCTCCAGGCAGTCGACGAACTGCTCGAGCAGCTTGGCGCTCACGTCGGCCAGCACACCGCGGCCGAACTGGGCCACCCGTCCGGTGACGGTGAGGTCGGTGACGACCGACACCGCGGTGCCGGTGCCGTCGGGCGTGAGGGTGGCGGTGATGGTGGCGTTGGCGTTGCCCTGCCCGCGGGTCTCGCGCCCCTCGGCCCGGAGGACGGCGACGTGGCTGCCGGCGTCCTGGGAGAGGAAGGTGGCCTTCCCCTTGTACTGCGCGGTGATCGGGCCCACCTTCACCTTCACGATGCCCGCGGTACTCGTCGCCCTCCACCTCTTGCAGCTGGGCGCCGGGGAGGCAGGGCGCGATCCGCTCGACGTCGGTGAGCACCGCCCAGGCCCGGTCGACGGGAACGTCCACCCGGAAGTCGTTGGTCAGCTCCATCGATCGAGGTCCTCCACGGTGTCGACATCCCTCGGGTCGCCGCTGCACGGTACCTCCCGCACGAGGTCGGGTCGGCGCGGCCATCAGCGTGCGGGCCCCGTCGTCGCCGGTGGTGGGGAGCGAGGGGCCACACCTCGGCGGCCAGCCGCACCGGGTTGCCCCGGCGACCCCCGTAGGTGGCCACGGCGATGGGCGGGTGGTCCGGCGCCGAGGCCACCGCCGACCAGGCCTGGGCCGTGACCCCCGGCTGGTCGGCCAGGCCCACCACCACCGCTTGGTGGCCGCCGGCGCGGCGTGCTCGACGGCCTCTTGCAGCGAGGTGGCCAGCCCGTCGGCCCACCGGGGATTGCGGATGATCGTCACGCCGTCGGGCACCGCCGCGCCCAGCTCGACGGCGCCGGTGCACCACCGCCACCTCCTCGAGCCCCCCGGCGATGGCCGCGCCGAGCGCTCGCGCCACCATGGTCTCGCCGTCCACCATCGCCAGCTGCTTGGCCCCGACGCCGCCGGAGTCGGCGAAGCGTCGCCCGGCTCCGGCGGCCAGCACCACCCCGAGCAACGGTCACGTCGTGGACGGGCGGTCAGTCGGAGCGGACGTCGATGCGGTCGGCTGGCGAGGCGGCCGAGCCGTCGCCCCAGTCGGGGGCCAGCTCGAGCTCGTCGAACGCGAGGATGGCCTCGCCGTCGACGATGTCGAGGATCGGCACGATGGGGAACGACCCGGCACCCGAAGCCCGACCGTCGGCGTGGGCTGCCATCGCCTCCGGGAACCGGGCCAGCAGGCTCTGCACCACGTTCTGGTGCTGCTGGGCCAGGAAGCAACGGGCGCCGTCGGTCACCGTCGAGACGAGCAGCGGCAGCTGTCGAGGTCGCCGGCCTCGAGGGACGAGGACCGGGCCCGGTCGAGGATGGCGGTGATGGCCAGGCCGTCCTGCTTGCAGGGGGTGCACTGGCCGCAGGACTCCACCGAGAGGAACCGGGACACCCCGTGGGCGACGGCCACGATGTCGGTCTCGTCGTCGATCGACGATGAAGCCCGCCGACCCGAGGCCCGCCGCCGGCCGCCTCCAGGCCCTCCCACGAGAGGGGGGCGTCGAGGGCCTCGGCGGGGAGGATGGGGTTGGCGGTGCCGGAGAGCACGCCGACCACCGAGGAGAGCGACCGCGGCCGCCGAGCTCGGCGATCACCTCACGCAGAGGGGTGCCGAGCTCGAACTCCCCGACGCCGGCCCGCTCGGTGCGGCCGCTGACCGTGCACACGATCGTGCCCGGGCGACTCGGCGGTGCCGAGCGACCGGAAGGCCTCGGGGCCGTCGAGCGACGATGGCGGGCACGTTGGCCAGCGTCTCCACGTTGTTGACCAGGGTGGTGGGTGCGCCGGAGCTGCCGGCCTCGTCGGCCAGGGCCCGGCCAGCCGACGTCGCGGCGTCGGTGCCGACGTCCTCGGCCCCGGCCCGATACGGGGGCGCCACCCGGGGGAACGGTGGGCGACCGTTGATGGCCTCCAGCAGCGCGGTCTCCTCGCCGAGCAGGTAGCGCTCCGACCCGGCGCGCAGGTCGACCTCGACGTGGTCGGGCCATCCGGCGGCGACGAGTCGGCGATGGCCGACTCCACCCGGGCGCGCAGGTCGCCCTCGGACGACTTCATGGCCACGACGACCTGGTCGGCCGCCACGGCATGGGCGGCGATCAGGGCGCCCTCGAGCACCTTGTAGGGGTTGCGGCGCAGGAGCGTGCGGTCCTTCAGGGTGCCGGGCTCGCCCTCGGCGGCGTTGACCACCACGGTGGCTGGCTCGGCTCCGCCCAGCCCGGCGACCGTCCGCCACTTGGTGCCGGTGGGGAACCCGGCTCCGCCTCGCCCGCGAAGGCCCGAGGCCTCCACCACCTCGATGATCGCCACCGGCTCCGACGCCCGGGCCGCCCGCAGGGCCTCCCCACCGCCGCCGGCCTCGTAGGTGGCCAGGTCGAGGACGGGTTCGGCATCGAGGACGCGGTTGATCGAGGCCATGGAGACATTGCTACCCCCTCCCGGCCCTGCGGGACACGCCCTCAGTGGATGGGGCCGTCGGCGTCGCGCAGACGGGGCGCAGAGCGGCCCGGTGCGCTCGGCGATGATCTCGGCGCAGATCGCGACGGCCGTCTCCTCCGGGGTGCGGGCCCCGAGGTCGAGGCCGATCGGGAGCCAGCAGCCGGGCCAGCTGCTGCGTCGGTGACGCCCTCGGCCCGCAGCCGCTCGGCCCGCTGCTCGGTGGTGCGCCGCGAGCCCATGGCCCCGAGGTAGCCGACGTCGGTGGCGCAGGGCAGCGACGATGGCCGGCACGTCGAACTTGTCGTCGTGGGTGAGCACGCACACCGCGTCGCGCGGTCCGAGCGACGCGCCCGACCTCGGCCAGGTGGCGGTGGGGCCAGTCGACCACCACCTCGTCGGCCAGCGGGAAGCGGGCCTGGGTGGCGAACACCTCGCGGGCGTCGCACACGGTGACGTGGTAGCCGAGCACCTTGGCCACCCGCACGAGGGCGGCGGTGAAGTCGACGGCGCCGAAGATCAGCAGCCGGGGCGGCGGCGCGAAGGCCTCGACGAAGACGGTGACGGCGTCCTCGTTGGCCTCGCCGCACGCGCCGTAGCGCCGCACCGAGGTGGTGCCGGCGCCAGCTCGCCGGCGGCGTCGCGGGCCACGACCCGGTCGAGGTCGGGGTCGGCCAGGCGACCGGCCGGACTCGGCGCCCTCGCACGAGCAGGAGCTTGTCGCCGACGCCCGGCCCGTCGACCACGGTGACCAGCACGGCGGGTCGGTGGTCGCGGACGGCGTCTCGCAGGGCCTCGAAGGTGACCTCCGCCACCGCTACCAGTCGAGCGGCTCGAGGAAGAGGTGGACGGTGCCGCCGCAGGTGAGCCCGACGGCGAAGGCGTCGTCGTCGCTGTAGCCGAAGGTGACCAGCCGTCGGTCGCCGGTGGCGAGCACGTCGAGCGCCTCGGTCACCACCGCGCCCTCGACGCAGCCGCCCGACACCGAGCCGACCACCTCGCCGTCCTCGTTGACGGCCATGGCGGCGCCGGGATCGCGGGGCCCGGAGCCCTCGATGTCGACGACCCGGGCCAGCGCCACCCGCTTGCCCTGGCGCTCGCCAGCGGTCGAGGTCGCCGCAGCAGCTCCCTCACCGAGCGATCACCTCGGCCAGGGCCTCGAGCGAGCGCAGCGAGTGCCCCTCGACGAACTCGTCGACGTGGGGCAGGGCGGCGGCCATCCCGCGGGCCACCGGCGCGAACCCCGGCGTGGCCTTCAGCGGGTTCACCCACACCACCCGGTGGGCCACCCGCTGGAGGCGCTGCACCTGCTCGCCGAGCACGGCGGGGTCGCCCCGGTCCCAGCCGTCGGAGAGGATCACGACGATGGCGCCCGCGGGCCAGCCCCGCAGCCCCACGTGTCGTTGAAGGCGCCGCAGCCCCTCCCCCAGGCGGGTGCCGCCCGACCAGTCGGCCACCGCGGCGGCCGCCGCGTGCGAGGGCGGCGTCGGGGTCGTGCGATCGCGAGCTCGCGGGTGATCCGGGTGCAGCGGGTGCCGAGGGTGAACACCTCCACCTGGGCGCGGCCGACCACCGCGGCGTGGGCGAAGCGCACCAGCGCCCGGGCGTAGGGCTCCATCGAGCCGGACACGTCGCAGAGCAGCACGAGCCGGCGCGGCCGCTCGCCGGCGACGGCGGTGGGCCGTGCCGCACGGGCTCGCCGCCGGTGCGCAGGGCCCGGCGGGTGGTGGCGCGGAGGTCGATCGCGCCCCGGCGGGTGCGGGTGGGCGACGGTGCGGCGGGACGGTGCGGCGGGCCCCGCCAACCCGCAGGTCGGCCATGCAGCCGGTGGGCCTCGTCGAGCTCGGCGGCGGTGCAGGCGGCGAAGTCCTTGTCCCGCAGCACCTCGGCGTCGCTCCACCTGAGGGTGACGGCGGGCTCGGCGCGGGCCGGGCCGCCCCTCGTCGCCCGGTCGTCGTCGTCGACGAGCGGCCGTCACCGCGTCGGGCGGCGGACGGCGAGTCCGCGGGGCGGGCGGCGGTGGGGTCACCCAGAACACCCGGCGAAGACCTGGTCGTAGGCGGGCGACGTCCTCGGGGCGGCGGACGAGGGTGGCCCGCCCGGCCCAGTAGACGTGGTCGCGGCGGGCGAGGCCCACCTCGGCGAGGGCGGCGGCGAAGGCCACCGACGGCGTCGGCCGGGACGGGCAGGCCCGCGGCCCGCAGCGCCCGGACCACCGCCACCGCCAGCGCCTCGACGGCCGGCAGGGGGCCGCTCACCCGGCGCGATCCGCAGCACGGCGCCTCACCAGCCCGGCGACGCCCTGGCCGCGCACCCGCTCCTGGTCCTCGCGGTACTTGAGGACGGTGCCGAGGGTGGCCGCCACCGCCGCCTCGTCGAGCGACGGTGCGGCCGAGGGTGGCCAGGGCCTCGGCCCAGTCGATCGTCTCGGCCACGCCCGGCGGCTTGTAGAGGCCCAGGCCCCGCAGGGCCTCGGCGCCGGCCGCCACCTGGCGGGCCAGCCGCTCGGCCACCTGCGGGGCCCGGAGCCGGACGATGGCCACCTCCCGCTCGAAGTCGGGGTGCTCGACCCAGTGGTAGAGGCAGCGGCGCTTCAGGGCGTCGTGCACGTCGCGGGTGCGGTTCGAGGTGATGACGACGAGCGGCGGCACCTCGGCGCGGAACGTGCCGAGCTCGGGGACGGTGATGGCGTAGTCGGCCAGCACCTCGAGGAGGAAGGCCTCGAACTCGTCGTCGGCCCGGTCGATCTCGTCGATGAGCAGCACCGGCGGCCGGCACCCGTCGGCGGGGCGATGGCCCGGAGCAGCGGCCCGGCGCACGAGGAAGCGCTCGGTGTAGAGCTCGCCCTCGAGCGCGTCGGTGGCCTGCCCGCCGGCGGTGCCGGCCGCCTCGGCCGCCCGCAGGTGCAGGAGCTGGCGGGCGTGGTCCCACTCGTAGACGGCCTGGGCGGCGTCGAGGCCCTCGTAGCACTGGAGCCGGATGAGCTCGCCGCCGGTCCAGCCGGCCAGGGCCTTGGCCACCTCGGTCTTGCCCACGCCGGCCTCGCCCTCGAGCAGCAGCGGGCGCTGCAGCCGCAGGGCGAGGAAGACCGACGTGGCCAGCCCCTCGTCGGCCAGGTAGCCCTGCGCCGCCCAGGGCCTCTCGCACCTCGTCGACCGTCCCCACGTCCACAGCCCGCAGGCTACGGCCCCTGGCTTCCGACCCGGGCCAGCAGGCGACCGAACGGGTCAGGGGGTGGCGGCCTCGGCCAGGGCGCGTGCGACGAGGACCTGGGCCAGGTGGCGGCGGAACTCGGCGCTGGCGTTGAGGTCGGCGGCGGCTCGGCGCCGTCGGCGGCCACAGCGGCGGCCTCGGCGTCGGGCGCCCCGGCCGCCAGCGCGGCCTCGACGGCAGCGGCCCGCAGCGGGCGTGGCGCCCATGTTGACCAGGCCGACGCCCGGCGCCGTCGCCGTGGCGGACCACGGCCACGCCGACGATGGCCCAGTCCTGGGCCCGGCGGTTGAACTTCTGGAACGACCAGCCGGCGCCGGCGACCTTGGGCACGCGGATCTCGGTGAGCAGCTCGTCGGGCTGCAGGGCGGTCTCGAGGAAGCCGGTGAAGAAGTCGTCGACGGCGATCTCGCGCGTCGCCGTCGGGGCCCGTGGCCACGATGGTGGCCCGCAGGGCGAGCAGCACCGCAGGCAGGTCGGAGGCGGGGTCGCCGTGGGCGAGCGAGCCGCCGATGGTGCCCCGGTGGCGCACCTGGGGGTCGCCCACCTGGCCGGCGGCGTGGCGCAGCAGCGGCGCCTCGGCGGCCGAGCAGGTCGCTGGTCTCGAGGTCGCGGTGGCGGGTGAGCGCCGCCGATGGCGACGTGGTCGCCGTCGTCGCGGACGTAGGAGAGGTCCGACGAGCCGGCCGATGTCGACGAGCACCGACGGCGCCGCCAGCCGCAGCTTCATCAGCGGGAGCAGCGAGTGGCCGCCGGCCAGCAGCTTGGCCTCGTCGCCGTGCTCGGCGAGGGCGGCGATGGCCGCGTCGGCCGAGTCGGCCCGCACGTAGTCGAAGGCGACGGGGATCACGCCGCGGCTCCCGTGCCGGCGGCGGCGGCCAGCACGGCCTTCACGATGTTGTGGTAGCCGGTGCAGCGGCAGAGGTTGCCCTCGAGGCCCTCCCGCACCTCGGCCTCGGACGGGTCGGGCTGCTCGTCGAGCAGCGACACCGCCGCCATCACCATGCCCGGCGTGCAGTAGCCGCACTGCAGGCCGTGGTGCTCCCGGAAGGCCTCCTGCACCGGGTGCATCTCGTCGCCGTCGGCCAGGCCCTCGATGGTGGTGACCGCCGGCCGTCGGCCTGCACGGCCAGCATCGTGCAGCGACTTCACCGACTCGCCGTCGAGCAGCACGGTGCAGGCACCGCACGACGACGTGTCGCATCCGACGTTGGTGCCGGTGAGGCCGACGCCGTCGCGGAGGTGGTGCACGAGGAGGCGTCGCGGGCTCGACGTCGTCGCGGTGCACCGTCCCGTTGACGGTGATGGAGATCTGCATGGGCGACTCCTCGGGGTCATGCGGGTGAGCCTGCTTGCGACGCCGGTGGCAGCGAAGATCCAGAGGACGAGCGGCCGACGCCGGCGATGGCCACCAGACCCGGGCCAGGTGTGGCTCCACGTGACGTCGCCGAGGAAGCCCTGGCGGGCCAGCTCGAGGATGTTGGTGAGCGGGTTGACCCGGGCGACGGGCTTGGTCCAGCCGATCTGGTCGGCGAGGGGGACGTTGCCGGTGGACAGGAAGGTGGTGAAGAAGATGCCGATCTGCAGGATGCGGCCCGGCTCGCTGGTCGGGGACGCGGAACACGAGGCCGAGCGCCCAGCCGGTGGCCATGATGGCCACGCCCACGCCGGCCACCCAGAGCACCAGCAGCCCGAGCAGGCCCCCGGGCAGTCCGGCGCCGAGGGCCAGGCCGAAGGCGAGCACCACCGCGACCGGTGAAGGTGGCGCGCACGATGCTGGCCAGCACCGGACCGACGAGCAGCCCCAGGCGCGAGCCCGGCGCGAGGAGGAGCCGGTCGTAGAAGCCGGTCTCGATGTCGCGGACCGTGCTGAACCCGGTGCCGAAGCCGGCGAAGGCCGACCCCTGGAGGATGGCGAAGGGCACGATCCAGTTGAGGACGTTGTCGGTCGGGAACGACGGCAGGGCCGACAGCCGGCTGAACGAGCCCGGAGAAGGCCACCACGAAGAACACCGGCATGGCGACGAGGGGCACGACGGCGGCGGGGATGCGGAAGATCGTCGACGAGGCTGACCGGCGGGCCAGCGCCACGGCCACGGGCACCCACGAGCGGTCGCTCGCCGGGCCGCGACGGCGTCGGCGACGGCGGTCATGCGCGCCGCTCCGCAGCTCGGGCCTGCAGCGCCCGGTTGGCGCCGACGATGGCCAGGACGGCCAGCACGGCGGCCACCGCGATCGACGTCGCCGCCTCGCCCAGGTCGAGCCCACGATGACCTGGTGGCGCATGCCGTCGATCATCCAGGTGATCGGGTTGCGGGTGGCGATCGAGCGGTAGATCCCCGCCATCGACTCGGTGGGGAAGAAGGCCGACGAGATGAACAGCCCGATGAAGGTGAGCGGGAAGACGTTCTGCACCGCCTCGGCCGAACCGGTGCGCAGGGCCAGCATGGCGGCGAAGCCGCCGATGACGAGGGCCAGCACCATGGCGAAGACCACCAGCAGGAGCGCCCCGACCAGGCCGCCGGCGATCCGCACCCCGAAGGCGCCGTAGATGAGCATGAAGACCACGGCCTGGACGCCGCCGGTGACCGAGGCGCCCAGCGAGGCGGCCGACGAGGATCGAGGTCCGCGACACCGGGGAGGCCAGCAGGCGGTCGAAGAAGCCGGTCTGGATGTCGGTGGCGGTGTCGCTGCCGGCGGTCAGACCGCCGAAGAGCACCGACTGGGTGATGGACGCCGGGAGCAGGAAGTCGAGGAGCGAGTCGACCCCTTCGGGAAGCCGGGCAGGAACTCGACCGCTCGGCCCATCGTCGAGGTGTTGACCGCGGCGATGAACATCGGGAACAGCAGCCCGGGGAGCCACACCTGCGGCTGGCGGAGCGTGCCCACGATCGAGCGCCGGGCCAGCGCCGCGCGCCTGCTCGAGCGCCTGCCGGCGGGCCGATGCGGCACGTCGTGGTCGACGCGCGACCGCGGCCGTCACGCGGCGCCCTCGGCAGCGTCGGCGTCGTCGGCGTCGGCGCCCTCGAGGCGGCGACCGGTGGCGTCGGCGAACACGTCGTCGAGGCTGGGGGCGTCGAGCTCCACGTGCTCCACGGTGCACGCCCGGCGTCGTCGAGGGCCCGCAGCGCACCGCGACAGCGCGGCGGTGCCGCCGGCCAGCCCGATGGCGACGCGCGCCGGGCTTGCCGGCGCGCGTCGTCGCCGAAGCGGCCGAGCACCTCGCGGGCCGCCTCGACGCTGCGTCGTCGGGCACGGCCACCACCAGGGTGTGGGCGCCGACCGCGGCCTTGAGGGCCTCGGGCGCGCCCTCGCGCACGATGCGGCCGTCGTCGATGATGGCGATGCGCCCGGCCAGCTCGTCGGCCTCCTCGAGGTACTGGGTGGTGAGGAACACCGTGGTGCCCTCGGCGTTGAGGCGGCGCACCTCCTCCCACAGCGCCAGGCGGCTCATCGGGTCGAGGCCGGTGGTGGGCTCGTCGAGGAACAGCACGGTCGGCTCGTGGACCAGCGACAGGGCCAGGTCGAGCCGGCGCCGCATGCCGCCGGAGTAGGTGCCGACCCGCCGGTCGGCGGCCGCCGTGAGCCCCACCCGCTCGAGCAGCACGTCGCCGCGGCGGTCGGCCTCGGCCGCGCGAGATGCCGTGCAGCACCGCCTGGAGGCGCACCAGCTCGCGGCCGGTCATCAGCGGGTCGATGGCGGCGTCCTGCAGGGCCACGCCGATCGAGCGCCGCACCGCCCCGGCCTCGGACACGACGTCGTGGCCCGCCACGCGGGCCGTGCCCGGCGGTGGGGCGCAGCAGCGTGGTGAGCATCCGCACGATGGTGGACTTGCCGGCGCCGTTCGGGCCGAGGAAGCCGAAGATCTCGCCCTCGCTCCACCACGAGGTCGACGCCGTCGACGGCCACGAGGTCGCCGAAGCGGCGGACGAGGCCCTCGGCCTCGATGGGCGTGGCTCATGCGTGCGCCCGTGCCGGCGGCCTGGATGGCCCGCCACACCCGCTCCGGGGTGGTCGGCATGTCGATGTGGCGGACGCCGAGGTGGGCGAGCGGCGTCGACCACCGCGGTCTGCACCGCCGGGGTGGAGCCGATGGTGCCCGACTCGCCGATGCCCTTGGCGCCCGAGCGGGTTCACGGCGGTGGGCGTCTCCATGGCGCACCAGCTCGAAGACGGGCAGCTCGGCGGCGGAGATGACGGCGTAGTCGGCGAGGTTGGAGGTGAGCGGGTTGCCGTCGTCGTCGTAGCGGACCTCCTCGAGCAGCGCCTGGGCCACGCCCTGGGCGATGCCGCCGTGGCGCTGGCCCTCGGCCAGCAGCGGGTTGAGGATGCGGCCGGCGTCGTCGACGGCGATGAGGCGGCGCAGCACGCACCTGGCCGGTCTCGGTGTCGACCTCGACCACGGCGACGTGGGCGCCGAAGGGGAAGGTCGGCGCTGCGTGGCCTGGAAGTCGGTGATGACCGACAGCGGGTCGCCGGCGTCGGCGGCGGCTGCGCGGCCAGCTCGGCCCAGGTGCGCCCGATGGCGGGCGTGCCGGCCACGTGGAAGCGGCCCGGCCGCCTTGTCGAGCACGACGTCGTCGGGGTTCGCCTCGAGCGCGTCGGCGGCGACGCTGCTGGGCCTTCTCCACCACGGCCGACCGACGCCTCGTGCACGGCCGAGCCGCCGAGCTGCAGCGACCGCGAGCCCATGGTGCCCTCGCCCGCGGCGACGAGGTCGGTGTCGCCGTGGACGACCCCGATCTGCTCCATCGGGATGCCCAGCTCGGCGCTGGCCAGCATGGCGAACGCGGTGTCGTGGCCCTGGCCGTGGGGCGAGGCTGCCGGTGTAGCACGGTGGCCGATGCCGTCGGCCTCGACCTCGACCTTGGCGCACTCCTTGCCGGCCGGCGGGGCCGGCGGTGATCTCGACGTAGACCGCCACGCCGATGCCGAGCTGCACCGCCTCGCCGGCGTCGCGGCGGCGCGGCCTGCTCGGCGCGCAGCTCGTCGTAGCCGGCGGCGTCGAGCACGAGGTCGAGGGCGCCGCTCGTAGTCGCCGACGTCGTAGATGGCGCCGGTGGCGGTGGTGTAGGGGAAGGCGTCGGCCGGGATGAGGTTGCGCCGGCGCACCTCGGCGGGGTCCATGCCGATCTCGGCGGCGAAGAGGTCCATGGCCCGCTCGATGGCGGCGGTGGCCTCGGGCCGCCCGGCGCCTCGGTAGGCGACGGTCGGGGTGGTGTTGGTGGCGACGGCCGCGGCTGTTGCACTCGACCTTGGGGATGTCGTAGACGCCCGGCGCCATCATGCGGGTCAGGTACGGGCAGGATCGACCCGATCTCGGCGTAGGCGCCCGCCGTCCTGGAGCGACGGTGAGCCGGTAGGCCTCGACCGTGCCGTCGCGGCGGCCGCCGATCTCGATCGTCTGGAGCTGGCCCCGGCCGTGGCCCAGGCCGACCATGTTCTCGCTGCGGGTCTCGGCCCAGCGCACCGGCCGGCCGACCTGCCGGGCCAGCCAGCCGAGGAGGAGCTCCTCGGGGTAGCTGCCGATCTTGGCGCCGAAGCCGCCGCCGACGTCGGGGGCGATCACCCGCACCTGCGCGGGCTCGAGGCCGTAGACGGCGGCCAGCTTGTCGCGCACGCCGTGGGCGTCCTGGGTGCTCGACCACTGGACCAGCCGGCCGTCCACCCAGGCGGCCGCGCGCGGCCCGGCCCTCGAGCGGCACGGCGGCCACCCGCTGGTTGACGACGTCCTGGGTGACCACCACCTCGCAGCCGTCGAAGAGGTCGTCGGTGCGGCCGAAGGCCAGCTCGACCACCGACGTTGGTGCCCGCCGCCTCGTGGAGGACCACCTCGTCGGTGGCGGCCGCGGCCGGGTCGACCACCACCGGCAGCGGGTCGTAGTCGGCCCACACCAGCTCGGCGGCGTCGGCGCCCTGCTCGGGGCGCTCGGTCACGATGACGGCGATCGGCTCACCCACGAAGCGCACCCGTCCGTCGGCGAGGCAGCGGCCGGGCCATGGCCGCGTTGAAGATCGGCGATGCCGGGCGGGAGGTCGGCTCGAGGTCGAGGTCGGCGGCGGTGAACACGCCGAGCACCCCGGGGGCCGGTCGGCGCCTCGTCCACGTCGATCGACCGTGAGCCGGGCGTGCGCCATGGTCGAGCGCACGTAGGTGACGTGGGCGGCGCCGTCGAGCTCGGGGACGCGGAGGTCGGCGACGTAGGTGCCGCCCGCCGGTGAGGAACTTCGGGTCCTCCACCCGCGGCACCCGGTTGCCGAGGATGCTCATGCCTGCGACCCCACCCCCTGGGAGACCCGTGCTCGTCCCGATCGGGCGCACCCTATCGGCGCGCTGGTCGCCGCGGATCTCGCTCAGGGCTGGGGTGGTCGAGCGCGAGGGCGAGCGGTTGGAGGCAGGTCGCCGAAGGGCCACACCGCCGGGAGGTCGACCTCGGGGAGCGGGGCCGGCAGCACCGCGTAGGCCTCCTCGCCCGGGAACACGAGGTTGTACTGCTCGCGGGCCAGGCGCTCGATCTCCTCGTCGGTCCGGAGGCGCTCGAGCCGGTCCTCGTACGGCGTCGTTCTGGGCGCGGAGCACGGCCAGGCGCTGCTCGGCCTCGGCGGTGTCGGCCCGCTGGTCGAGGAAGGTCGACGTGGGGAACACGGCGACCGCCAGCGACGCCGCACACGGCGGCACCGCCGCCCACCAGCCCAGGAGCCGTCCGGCCCGCCGCAGCCCGGTGGCGACGAGCGCCGCGACGCGTCGTCCGTCCAGCGCCGTCGAGGTCGCGTCGACGCCGTCGGCGTCGATTCGCCGTCGATCGACGCCCATCAGCCCGGACCGCTCCCGTGGCCGCCCAGGGCGGCGGCTCCCCGGTAGGCGGCGGTCTCGCCGAGCTCGGCCTCGATGCGCAGGAGCTGGTTGTACTTGGCCACCCGGTCGGAGCGGGCCGGGCGCGCCGGTCTTGATCTGGCCGCAGTTGGTGGCCACCGCGAGGTCGGCGATGGTGACGTCCTCGGTCTCGCCGGAGCGGTGCGACATCACCGCGCGTGTAGCCCGACGCGCGTGGCCATGCCCGACCGTCGTCGAGCGTCTCGGTGAGCGTGCCGATCTGGTTGACCTTCACGAGGATCGAGTTGGCCACGCCGCCGGTCGATGCCCCGCTCGAGGCGCTCGACGTTGGTGACGAACAGGTCGTCGCCCACGAGCTGCACGCCGGTCGCCGAGCGCGCTCGGTGAGCGGCGCCCAGCCGTCCCAGTCCTCCTCGGCCATGCCGTCCTCGATCGACACGATCGGGTAGCGCTCGCAGAGCCGGGCGTACTCGTCGACCATCTCGGCCGGGGCTGAGCGTGCGCCCCTCGCCGGCCAGCACGTAGGCGCCGTCCTCGAAGAACTCGGTGGACGCCGGGTCGAGGGCGATGGCGATCTGCTCGCCGGGCGTGAAGCCCGGCCTCGCTCGATGGCCTCGCACCAGCAGCCGGCAGGCCTCCTCGTTGCGAGGCGAGGTCGGGGGCGAAGCCGCCCTCGTCGCCGACGGCGGTGGACAGGCCCGCGCTCGTGGAGCAGCGCCTTGAGCGCGTGGTAGGTCTCGACGCCCCAGCGCAGCGCCTCGGAGAAGGACGCCGCGCCGACCGGCATGATCATGAACTCCTGGAAGTCCACGTTGTTGTCGGCGTGGGCGCCGCCGTTGAGGACGTTCATCATCGGCACGGGCAGCACGTGGGCGTTGGCGCCGCCGACGTAGCGGTACAGCGGGAGCCCGCGCTCCTCGGCCGCGGCCTGGGCCACGGCCAGGCGATCGCCGAGCATGGCGTTGGCGCCGAGGTGGGCCTTGTTCGGCGATGCCGTCGAGGTCGATCAGGTGGCAGGTCGACGCCGCGCTGGTCGAGCGCCTCGAAGCCCTCGAGGCGCGTCGCCGATCTCGTCGTTGACGTGGCCGACGGCGGTGGCGCACGCCCTTGCCGCCGTAGCGGTCGCCGCCGTCGCGGAGCTCGACGGCCTCGAACTGGCCGGTG
Source organism: uncultured Microthrixaceae bacterium (assembly GCA_963795165.1). GTDB lineage: Bacteria > Actinomycetota > Acidimicrobiia > Acidimicrobiales > VFJN01 > VFJN01. Next base: position 391,580 of record CAWCGT010000002.1, read on the forward strand.
GACGCGCCCGACGGGACGATGGCCCGCCCGGTGGCGCCGGAGGCGAGGAACACCTCGACCTCGACGGTGGGGTTGCCCCGCGAGTCGAGGACCTCTCGGCCGACGACGTGCTCGATGGAAGACATGTTCGGCGTGTTGCTCCTGTTGCGGGTGTGGCGGATGGTACTGCTGGGGCAGACCCGGGCGCAGGCATGTTGGCGGCGGAGCGGCCGGCCGGCAAGTTCCGGACGAAGCCGGACACGGGCGGGTGGTCACACAACCGAGAGGCGTAGGGTTCCCCCGTGGGCATCCGGGTCGCCGCGGGCACCGCCGACCGCATCTGCGACTACGCGGACGGGTTCGTGGTGGAGGTGACGGGAGCGTCCGATGTGGACGCCGCCGCCTCGCCCTCGCCCGCGCCCGGCTCCGAGATCGAGGCCCTGGCCAGCCGGGCCGTGAGCCATCCCGACGGCCCGGTGGTCTCCAACCCGGTGCTCGGCCCGGAGGGGCCGCTGCTGCGGGTCGCCCGCCTGGAGGTGTCCGACGACGCGCTCGTCACCATCCCCGACCTGGTCGCTGGCCGAGCTGGCCGACGCCGGGGTGGCCGACGCCGTGGTGCGGGCCCCGAGCCCGGCGGCGCCCTCGACCGCCTCGACACCTGCCCCAACGCGGTGGTCCTGCGCCTGTTCCCGCCGCCCCTCGGCGGCGGCGGGGCCCTCCCCGCCGCGTGGATCGACATCGCCGGCGAGTGGGTGCTCGGCGATCTCGCTCCCACCGATCCGTGCCCGCTCCGGCTGCTGGCGGTGGAGTTCGACGTGAAGGTGGCCGACGCGCCCAGCGGTCCTGCACCAGGCCAGCACCGTCCGGCGCCTGGTGCGACGTGGTGAACGGCGACATCGACGATCGGGTGCGCACGGCGTCCATCACCTTCGGCAAGGCGCCCGCACGTGGCCCTGGCCGCCGGTGGCCCCGCCTGCGACAGCCAGGCCCTCCTGGCCCGCTTCGACCTGCTGGCCGAGGTGGCCCGGGAGTACGCCGGCGGCGTCTCCTACGCCTGCCTCGACATCGAGACCGACCTTCGACGGCATCGGCCTCGGCCTCCCGAACACCGGCTGGCGCGACCGCGGCGGGGCCTCACCGAACCTGGTGGCCGGGCGCCTCAGCGACGTGCTCGTCCCCGACGCCTACCCGTACCAGATCCTCGGCAAGGCCCACCTGGCCCGGCTGGGCGTCGACGACCTCGGTGAGCGAGCCGCCGCTCGGCGAGCCGGGTGGCTGACGACAAGGTCGAGGTGCTCATCGGCGACCCGGTCGACTGGCTGCCCATCTACGACGCCGCGCGGCGACGCCCTCGCCCAGGGATGGGAGCTGCTGGGCCCCCTCCTGGCCGACGACCAGGAGGTCGACCGGCTGCTCAGCGAGCGGCCCGGCCCGCAGCTCGCGTCCCGGTGACGGCCGAGGCGGCCGCCGCCGGAGCGCCGGCCTCGGCCGGCCTCCCCGACCTCGACGACATCACCCTCGAGACGCTCCCCCACGCCCGCCGCGGCCTGCGCCTCACGCTGCTCGAGCTGGCAGCCTGGCTGGCCCACGAGCCGCACAGCGACGCCCCCGTCAGCGTGTCACCGGTGCTGGCCACCTACGCCCGCTGGTTCGCGTCGGCGCTCGACGACCACCGTCGTCAGACCCTCAAGGACCGCGCCCGGCGCCTCGTCGGCACCGCCTCGACGCCCGCCCCGCGGATCAGCACCGGCCCGCCCGCACCTCTCGCCCGACGACTGCCGAACGGGCCTGGCTGGCCGCCGACTGGCTCATCCGCGTGCAGGCTGCCACGTGGCTGCGGGCCGGCCGGGCTCTGCCGAGGCCGCCTCCCGACTGGAGTCCATCGGGCCGACCCGCAACCACCTCGACCTGGTTCGGGCCGTCGACGTGCTCGGGCTCCGCCATCACCATCGCCGGTCGCCGCATCGAGCTCACCTCGTCGATCGCCGGCGCCGAGCGGCCCGACGACGCCCTCGCTGGTGGAGCAGGCGGCGTGGGACGCGTGGGAGCAGGCGTCGGAGGCCGGCCGGCTGGGTGGCCGCGTCGGAGGCGGCGTCGGTGGGCGTGCCCGCCGAGCTCGTCCTACGCCACCGACCTGCGGGTGATCGAGTGCGCCCGGGACGGCCGACAGCGCGACGACCTCGAGGCCAACCACCGCTCGATCGGCGACACGGCGTGGGCCACCGCGCTGCACGCGGTGGCCGACGAGGCGTGGACAGCCGGCTGGGACGCGGCCCACCCCGCCGTGGACGCGCTGGCCGTGCTGCCCGCTCAAGACCGCCACCGATCGCGCCGTGCGGGCCGCGCTCAGCCGGGCTCGGCGCCGACGACGACGCGCGCGAGGCCTCGCTCGACGCCGCCGAGACCGCAGCCAAGGAGCGCCTCACCCGCGCCGCCCTCGGCTCGCAGCTCGTGGGACACCGACGTCCACCCGTGGGATGCCGCCTGGAAGCCGCCGCCGCCACCCCCGAGGGGGCGCTGTGGGCGTCGGTGCAGGAGATGACCCAGGCCGCCGTGGAAGCGGGGCCGTGGGCCGCCGGGCTGGCCGCGGCACGCCGGGCCGTCGACGAGGTGCTGCTCGACGCCCCCGACCTCGTGGCCCGCACCGTCGGTGCCGCCTGTGGCGCGGGAGGCCGCCGGTGCGGCCGCCCGCGGCGTCGCGCTGCGAGCCGCCGCCGTCGCGCTGGCCCAGCGCTCCAGCACCGAGGACGCCACGCGGGCTGCGGTGGAGGCCCTCGACCCCACGGTGGTGGAGCTGCAGGACGCCGCCATCGCCCTCCTCGACGTCCTCATCGCGGTCGGAGGGGATGAGGTGGCACGCACCGGGTAGGGGACGGCGCATGAACGCGGCTCGACTTGCTCATCGCCGACCACAACCGGGTCCGGGGCCTCTTCGCCCGCTTCAAGGACGCCCACGAGAACGACGACACCGACACGATGTCGTCGCTGGCCGTGAAGATCTTCGAGGACCTCGACGTGCACACGACCATCGAGGAGGAGATCTTCTACCCCGCCGTCCGCGACACGTCCGAGGACATCGGCGAGGGCGTCGACGAGGGGGTGCAGGAGCACCACGTCGTGAAGATCCTCATGTCGGAGCTCAAGCAGACGCCCGATGGCAGGCGACGAGTGGGTGGCCAAGATGAAGGTCCTCATCGAGAACGTGGAGCACCACGCCGGCGAAGAGGAAGACGACATGTTCCCGCCGCTGCGGTCCAAGCTCGGGAACAACGAGCTGGTGGCGCTGGGCGAGCGCATGGAGGCCCGCAAGCGGGATCTCGGCGCGCCGGTGACCGAGGACAAGATCGATCTCACCAAGGACCAGCTGCTCGACCTGGCCAAGGAGCAGAGCATCCCCGGGCGCTCCTCGATGAGCCAGCAGGAGCTGGCCGCCACGGTCGCTCCCCCCAGCGACTGACCGGCGCCCCTCAGCCGCCCTGGGCGGCGACGAAGGCCTGGCGCAACCGGCCGGTGGCGACACGGAGCTCCGTCTCCGGGTCGTGGCCGGCGGTCCGGGCCTCGTCCACCAGGTCGAGGAGGCGGGCGCCTAGCGACCCTGGCGCCACGCCGGGCAGGGTGCGCCAGTCGACGCCCTGCGACGCCGCCTTCTTCTGCACCTTGGCCGCGTAGGCCAGAGCGGGGAGAGCGGCGGGGATGCCGTCCATCACCGTGTCCCGCCCCTTCTCGGCCACCTTGCGCTGCTCCCAGTCGACGGTGAGCTGGTCCACGTCGGTGGCGGCCGCTCCCGGCTGGAACACATGCGGGTGCCGGGCGTGGAGCTTGTCGTGGATGCCGCGAGCCACGTCGGCCAGCGTGAACTGGCCCTCCTCGGCCGCCAGCACCGAGTGGAACACCACCTGAAAGAGGAGGTCGCCCAGCTCCTCCTCGAGATCCACGTAGCCCGCGCCGGTGGCCTCGTCCACGTGGTCGATGGCCTCCAGCACCTCGTAGGTCTCCTCCAGCAGGTGGCGGGTGAGGCTGGCGTGGGTCTGCTCCCGATCCCATGGGCACTCCGCCCGCAGAATCCGGACCAGCTCGTGGAAGCGGGCCACCTCCCCCGCCACCGGCTCGGCCAGCGCGGGGATCCAGAGGGAGGTCAGGTGGTCGGGGGTCACGGCCCGGTCGAGGTCGTCCCACGCCACCGTGCGGATGGACTCGTCGGGGAGGCCGAGGCGCTGGAGCACCACCACCGCCGGACCGTCGTCGACGGCCAGCTTCACGTCGGACAGCACGTGCGGCTGGTCGCACTGCCCCACCAGCAGCGGTCCGCGCTCCCCCGCCGCCTCCTCGGCGAAGCGACGACCATCGACCAGCCGGACCCCGAGGGCGACGGGGTCGACGCCGAGGCGGGCCCACGCCAGATCGAGGAAGGAGAGGGCGGGCAGCACGGTCGTGTCCACGCGAGGATCGGCGAGGAGGAGGTCCACGGTGCGCTCGGCCACCACCGGCGAGCCGGGCACGGCGTACAGCACCTCGCCGTGGGCCCCGGCGGCCTCGACGAGCGCCTCGACGATCCCGGCGTAGACCTCCTCGAAGGAAGCGCCGGCCTCATAGCGGTCGTCGAAGGCCACCGCCTCGGGGACAGCCGCGGCGGCGGGGTGGCGAGCGGTGCGCAGAAACCGGTGGTTGGCACCTTCGATGGCGTCGCGCGTGCCGACGGTCAGCAGGTCGGCCCCGGCGGGACCCAGCCCCACCACCACGACCCGGGGCCGGTCGGCCACCGCGTCAGAGCCCGAGGAACGGATCGACCGCGCCGGGGGCGGGCCGGGGCCCCTCGGGCGGGACGATGGAGATGTTCTCGGGATCCCAGGTGCCGTAGCGCGGGTTGACCTCCACGTCTCGGGTGGCGTCCCGGATGAGGTCGACGAATCCCTCGTCGCCCAGCTGGCCCTGCACCACGATGCCCTTGGCCAGCTCCTCGACGTACTCGTCGGCGTAGGCCTGGCTGAACCCGGCGAAGGCGGACTCGGCCTGCGACGGGTCGCCAAGGAGGACGGTGAGGGCGTCAGTGATCATCTGGTCGTCGAGCTCCACGCCGAGGTCGTCGAAGGCGGGGCCGGTGACCTCGAAGACGATGCGCTCCTGGAGGATGGACACCACTGGGCCCATGGCGTAGCCCGAGCTGGAGGCGGTGGCGCGCAGGTCGACCGAGCGCTGGGTCTGCTCGTTGGCGGCCCACTCGGCCACCTCGTCGAGCAGCTCCTGCTCGGTGATGGTGCGGTCGCCGATGCGGGCGGCCGGCGCCACGTCCTCGGCGCAGGCGGCGCTGAGGGCGCCCAGCAGGGCAAGGGCGACGAGGGTGAGCAGGCGGCGGCGCACGGGTGGGCAGCCTAGGGGCTGCCCCCACCGGCTCAGAACTCGCAGAAAACATTCTCGCTTCGCGTGTATCGGACGCTCAGAACCGGGTACATCGCTCGCACACCAGTGGCCGCCGCCCCCGCCCGCCCGGCGGCCCGCACTGAGCCCCCGCTTCCAAGGACGGGGGCTCAGTCGCGTCAGCCCCCCGGACGCGCCGTCCCGTCGCCCCGCTCGTCGATGAGGGCGTGCCAGCGGGGAAGGTCGACGTTGCCACCGCTGACGAGCACGCCGACGTCCTCGGGCAGCGGCTCGGGTCCGGCCGCCAGACGCATCAGGCCGGCCAGGGCCACCGCGCCGCTGGGCTCCACCACCTGCTTGGCGTCGAAGGCCAGGCGGGCCATGGCCTCCACGATCTCCCCTTCGGTGACGGTCACCACCTGGACGCCCTCGGCCAGCAGGACGGCCAAGGTGCCCGTCGCTGAGCTGGGCCACCAGCCCGTCGGCGATGGTCTCGCCGCCGCCCTCGAGCACCAGGCGGCCCGCCGCCACCGATCGGTGAGCGTCGTCGACGGCAGCGGGCTCGGCGCCCCACACCGGCAGGCCCGGTCGGAGCCCGTGGGCCGCCACCGCGGTCCCCGAGAGCAGACCGCCGCCGCTCACCGGCGCCACCACCAGGCCGATCTGGGGGACGACCTCCAGCAGCTCGAGGGCGGCCGTGCCCTGCCCCGCTTGCACCCGTGGGTCGTCGAAGGGATGGATCTCCACCGCGCCGGTCGCCTCGACGAGCTCGGCCACGGCGGCAGCGCGGGCCGCCATGGTGGGCTCGCACTCCACCACCTCGGCGCCGGCGGCCTCGGTGGCGGCCCGCTTGGTGGCCGGCGCCCCCCGGGGCATGACGACGGTGCAGCGGATGCCCCGCTGCCGGGCGGCCGTCGCCAACGCCGCCGCGTGGTTCCCGGACGAGTGGGCCACCACCCCCCGGGCTGCCTCCTCCTCCGACAGCAGCAGCACCGCGTTGGTGGCCCCCCGCAGCTTGAAGGCCCCGGTGGGCTGCAGGTGCTCGGCCTTGAGGTGCACCCGGGTGCCCACCCAGGCGTCGATCCCGGCCGAGCGCAGCACCGGGGTGACGGGGACGTGGGGCCGGATCCGCTGGGCTGCCGCCCGCACGTCGTCGGCGGTGAGCGACGACGGCTCTCGGCGGCCGGTCACTCCAGGGTGGCGTAGCTGGTCGACCGGTCGGCCAGCCGGGTCCCGCCCACCTCGGCCACGCACTCGACCAGGTCGCGCAGGTAGTCCTCGATCACCGGGGCGTTGCCGGCGCTGACGGTGGCGTGCAGCGAGTCGGGCGGCTGCTGCCGATCGTGGAACCACCCCCGGGCCTGGAGGGCGTCGCCGACGGCGAACACGTCGAGCAGGTCCTCGTAGCCGGGGGCGGCAGCGATGGCGAGCAGCTGGGCCTCGGGTTGGCCCAGGACGGTGAGCCCGTCGATGGCCCGCACCCCTGCTTCCATCCGCACCCGGGTGGCGAAGGTGCTGCGGGTCAGCCGGAGGTACCCCTCCATCCCGAGGGCGTGGAGGGTGGCCCACGCGGTGGCCATCGGCAGGGCCGAGCGGGTGCCCTGCATCCCCGACGAGGCGTAGAACCCGCCCAGCCAGTCGTCGAACACGAAGGTCTGCCAGCGGCGGAGGGCCTTGGTGCGGTGGAGGATCACCGACGCGCCCTTGGGGGCGTAGCCGAGCTTGTGGAGGTCGGCCGAGATGGTCGTGACGCCCTCCACCCGGAAGTCCCACGGGGGCACCGGCTCACCGAGCTCCTCCAGGAAGGGGAGCATGAAGCCGCCCATGCAGGCGTCCGTGTGGAAGCTGGCGCCGGCGTCGGCGGCCAGCGCGGCCAGCTCGGGGATGGGATCGACCACCCCCTGCGGGTACTGCGGGGCGCTGCCCACCACCAGCACGGTGCGTTCGTTGACGACGGCGGCCATGGCGTCGACGTCGGCCCGCCAGTCGTCGCGCACGGGCACCTTGTGGACCCGGAGGCCGAAGTAGTGAGCGGCCTTGTGGAAGGCGGCGTGGGCGCTGGCGGGCAGGACCATCTCCGGTTCGGTGATGCCCCGCTCCTCCCGGCCTCGCTCCCGGGCCGCCTTCACGGCGCAGAGGATGCTCTCGGTGCCCCCCGAGGTCATGAAGCCGGACACCTCGTCCCCGCCGTGGAGGAGGCCGGCGGTGATGCCCACCACCTCGCTCTGGATCTTGGCCAGGCTCGGGAAGGCCAGGGTGTTGAGGGCGTTGTCGTGCAGGAACCGGGTGGCCACCGCCTCCACCACGTCGTGGACCTCTGGGCCGGCGTCGTAGACCATCCCGAAGGTGCGACCCTCCTGCCAGCGCACGTCGCCGGCTCGGGACGCCTCCAGCGCGTCGAGGATCTCGTCCTTGCCCATCCCGGTCTGCGGCAGCTGCACGCCGACACCCTAGGGACCGGCGGCAGTCACTGATGAGTAGAACCCCCCATCTCTGGGCATGTCTCCGGGGGCGTAGGTGGTCAGTGGTCGTCGCAGCGCGCACCGGCGTGCGACATTGAGTGCACCAGCCTGGTCCCGCCGCCCCCCAGCGCCGTCTTTACGATGCAGCAGACACCACCAGTCCCGTCCCCCTCCCTCCGCACCGAGGCGGTGCCGCGCCCATAGCGGCGCGACGACGATGGGGGGCGTGGCGCCGAGCGTGACCCGGTTCGCAGCCGAGCCCGAGAGCGCCCGTGCGGCGCGCACCGTGGTCACCCAGCGGATCGAGGACTGGGGCCTCCACCACCTGCTGGCGGATGCCCTGCTGTGCGTCACGGAGCTGGTGGCCAACGCCATCGTCCACTCCCGGGCCCCCTTCGTGGTGCTGGTGCGGCGGGTGGGCGAGGGCCTGCGCATCGACGTGGTGGACGACCGCCCTGGCCAGCTGCCGGTGGTGGTCCCGCGCGACGGCACCGCCAGCGACATCACGCTGCAGGCCAGCACCGGGCGGGGGCTGCAGATCGTGGCGTCGCTGGCCGCCCGGTGGGGCTACACCTCGACCGACACGGCCAAGGCCGTGTGGGTGGAGCTGATGCCCTTCTCCGACAGCGAGGCCACCGAGCCCGTGGTGTCGGTCACCTCGCCGCCGCCTCCCAGCGGCCAGACGGTGGAGCTCGACCTCCGGCAGCTCCCCGTGCGGGCGGCGGTGGCCAGCGGCATGAGCGTGGAGGCCACCGTCCGGATGCTGCTGGTCGACCGGCGCAAGGACCTCACCGACGACGACAAGGCCCAGCTGCACCACCTGCTCGACGAGAGCGCCCAGCCCCGGTTGGAGGGCCGCCACGCCGCCCTGCGGGCGGCCAGCCTCCGCCAGCACCTGTTCGACCTGCCGCTGGTCACCACCCGGGAGGCCCTGGCGGCCATCCCCCGGCTCACCGAGCACCTGGCTCGCCTGGTCGACGCCCTCGACCTGTCGGAGGTCGAGGTGCCCCACGAGGTGGTCCGGTTCCGCACCTGGCTCCAGCAGGAGACGCAGCGCCAGCTGGCCGGCGAAGCCCCCCGCCCGCACCCCTGAGGCGCTAGCCCTCCGGCTCGGGCGGGTCGAGCTGGCGGAGCAGGTCGACGAGCCAGTCGGCCGGGTGCTCCTTGTGGGGCACCTTCACGATGAGGAGCCGATCGGGCTCCTTGTAGACCGCGGTGGGGTGCAACCGCTTGAGGCGGATCTGCTGGCTGGTCTTCAGGGTGAGGGGTGAGAGGCGGGCCGTCGACGGGGCCCCGCCAAAGCTGCTCGGCCTCACCACCGCCACCTCCCGCACACCGGTGCGGGACGACTCGGCGCGGAGCCGGGCCACCGACAGCAGCGCCTCGGCCGGCGGGGGCAGGGGCCCGTAGCGGTCCTCCCACTCGGCCCGGATGTCGGCCACCTCGGCGTCGGTGGTGACCGATGCCAGCCGCCGGTAGGCCTCCAACCGCAGCTCCTCCTTCTGCACGTACTCACGGGGCAGGTTGGCGGCCAGCGGCAGGTCGAGCTTGATCTCGGCCGGCTCCCGCACCGGCTCGCCCTTCAGCTCGGCCACCGCCTCGCTCACCATCTGGCAGTAGAGGTCGTAGCCCACCGCCGCGATGTGGCCGCTCTGGCCGGTGCCCAGCAGGTTCCCCGCCCCGCGGATCTCGAGGTCGCGCATGGCGATCTTGAACCCGGAGCCCAGCTCGGTGGCCTCCCCGATCGTCTTGAGCCGCTCGTAGGCGTCCTCGCTGAGCACGCGGTCCTGCGGCACGAACAGGTAGGCGTAGGCCCGCTGCCCGGAGCGGCCCACCCGTCCTCGGAGCTGGTGGAGCTGCCCCAGCCCGAGCAGGTCGGCCCGGTCCACCACCAGGGTGTTCACCGTGGGCATGTCGATGCCGCTCTCGATGATGGTGGTGCACACGAGCACGTCGTAGTCGCCCTCCCAGAAGGCCAGCACCACCTGCTCGAGGGTGCCCTCGTCCATCTGGCCGTGGGCGATCGCCACCCGCGCCTCGGGCACCAGGTCGCGCACGTGGTCGGCCGTCCGCTCGATGTCCTGCACCCGGTTGTGGACGTAGAACACCTGCCCCTCGCGGAGCAGCTCGCGGCGGATGGCCTCGGCCACCGCCCGGTCGTCGTACTCCCCCACGTAGGTGAGGATCGGCATCCGATCGGCCGGCGGGGTGTTGAGCAGCGTGAGGTCCCGGATGCCGGTGAGGCTCATCTCCAGGGTGCGGGGGATGGGCGTGGCCGACAGGGTGAGGACGTCCACGCCCGTCTTGAGCTGCTTGATCTGCTCCTTGTGGCTCACCCCGAAGCGCTGCTCCTCGTCCACCACGAGCAGGCCCAGGTCCTTGAAGACGAGGTCGTCGGACAGCAGGCGGTGGGTGCCGATGACGACGTCCACCTCGCCGCTCCGCACGCCCCTGATGACCTCGCGGGCCTGGCCGGGGGTGAGGAACCGGGAGAGCACCTCCACCCGCACCGGGTAGCCGGCGAAGCGGTCGCCGAAGGTCTGGTGGTGCTGCTGGGCCAGCAGCGTGGTGGGCACCAGCACCGCCACCTGCTTGCCGTCCTGCACCGCCTTGAAGGCGGCCCGGATGGCCACCTCCGTCTTGCCGAAGCCCACATCGCCGCACACCAGCCGGTCCATCGGGTGGTCCGCCTGCATGTCGCCCTTCACGTCGGTGATGGCGGTGAGCTGGTCGGGCGTCTCCTGGAAGGGGAACCCGTCCTCCAGCTCCCGCTGCCAAGGGGTGTCGTCGGGGAAGGCGTGGCCGGGGGCGTTGAGGCGCTTCTGGTAGAGCACCACCAGCTCCTGGGCGATCTCCGAGACGACGGAGCGCACCTTGGCCTTGGCCTTCTGCCAGCCGTCGCCGCCGAGGCGGCTCAGGGCCGGGGAGTCGCCACCGGTGTAGTGGCGGACGGCGTCGATCTGGTCGCTGGGGACGTAGAGCTTGTCGTCCCCCTTGTACTCGAGGAGCAGGTAGTCGCGCTCCACCCCGCCGATGGCCCGCTTCACCATCCCGGCGTAGCGGGCCACGCCGTGCTGGTGGTGCACCACGTGGTCGCCCGGCTTCAGGTCGTCGTAGAAGCCCTGGGCGTCGCGTCGCCGGGGGCGGGCCCGGCGGTGGGCTCGACGGCGGCCGGTGAGGTCGTGCTCGGCCACCACGGCCAGCTTCACGGCGGGCAGGATGCAGCCCCGCTCGAGCGGGGTGACGTCGATGGTGATGCCGCGCCCGTCGGCCGCACCGCCGATGGTGGCGCTGAGCCCGTGCTGGCCCAGCAGCTCCCGCAGCCGGGCCGCCGAGCCCTCGCCGTCGGCGGCGATCACGATCCGGTAGCCGTCGGCGGCCAGGTCGAGGAGCTGGCGGACCACCCGCTCGGGGTCGCCGGCGGTGGCGGCGATCCCCATGGAGGCCACCGTCGCCACCTCGGGCCCCTCGGGGGCGGTGGTGACGGACCACGCGGGGGCGTCGGTGTGGGTGAGCAGCCGGTCGAAGGGCAGGTGGAGCCGGGGGAACCCGTCGTCGCCCCCGTCGGCGACCGCCCCCCAGGTCTTGGCCAGGGTGGCGGCCAGGTCGGCCTCCTCGGCCATCAGGTCGGCCGCCCGGTCGCGCATGCGTCGGGGCTCCAGCAGCAGCACGAGGGCGTCGGGAGCCACCAGATCGAACAGCACGTGCTCGCCGTCGGTGAGCCAGGGCAGCCAGCTCTCCATGCCATCGAAGGTCTGCCCCTGGGCCAGCCGCTCCCACTGCTCGCGCCCCCAGGGCTCGAGGGCGATCAGCGTCTCGGCCCGGGCCCGCACCTCGTCGGTGGGGAGCAGCTCCCGGCAGCCGAAGATCTCCACCCGCTCGAGGGGGTCGGTGGCGCGCTGGTCGGCCACCGCGAACTCGGTGAGCCGGTCCACCTCGTCGCCCCAGAGGTCGATGCGCACCGGCCGGTCGGCCGTGGAGGGGTACACGTCGACGATGGAGCCCCGCACGGCCACCTCGCCGCGGTGCTCCACCACCTCCTCCCGCCGGTAGCCCATGCCCACCAGGGCCGCCACCAGCTCGTCGCGGTCGCGCTGCTCCCCCGGCGCCACCACCACCGGCTCCACGTCCTCCACGTGGGGTCCAAGGCGCTGCACCAGGGCGCGCACCGGCGCCACCAGCACCCGGGGCGCCCGGTCGGCGTCTCGCAGGCGCCACATGGCCCGCAGCCGCCGGCCCATCGTCTCCACCGAGGGCGACACCCGTTCGAAGGGGAGGGTCTCCCAGGCTGGGAAGGTGTCGACGGCGTCGGCCCCCAGGTAGGCCCGGAGGTCGTGGGCCACCCGGTCGGCGTCGCCGGTGGTGGGGGCGGCCACCACGATGGGGCGCCGGGCCGACAGCGTGGCCAGCCCGGCGATGGTGAGGGCGCGGGCGGGCTCGGGCACGGCGAGCACGGCCGCCGAGCGACCGAGCACGGACGCGAAGCCGGGCTCCTCGCGCAGCAGCGGGGGGAGGTCTCTGAGCAGCATGTGAGGCGCTCAGACTACCGGGGGGCCCTCGCCGGCTCCCATATCGAGTTGCATATACATCGAGGAGCAGCTGCTGGCCCTCCGGGGCCCGTCGATGCACCCTCGCCTGGTTCGGCTGCGCTCCTACCTGGGCTGACCGAGCGCCCCCTCAGGCGTGCTCGTCGCGCTCGCGCTTGGCCACGTACATGGCGGCGTCGGCGGCGGCCAGCAGGTCCTCCACCGTGAGCCCGGGCTCCACGGCCGCCACCCCGACGCTGATGGACACGTGCACGCGCTGCCCGTCGGGAAGGACCACCGGGTCCGCCATGGCCCCGGCGATGCGCTGTCGCAGCGTGCGGATGGCCTTTGCGTCGTCGGTGGCGACCACGATGACGAACTCGTCGCCCGACAGCCGAGCCACGAAGTCGGACGGGCGCACGGCGGCTCGCAGCCGCTGGGCCACGGTGGCCAGCAGAGCGTCCCCGGCGCGGTGGCCGTGGTGGTCGTTGACGGCCTTGAGTCCGTCGACGTCGCCGAAGAGCACAGTGTGGGAGGTGGCCTCGCCGTCGGCCAGCACCACCTCCAGGTGCTCCCGGAGGTCGGCCCGGTTGGGCAGCCCGGTGAGGTCATCGGTGGTGGCCAGGCGCCGGAGGTCGGCGCGCACGTCGACCAGCGAGGTGATGTCGGACGCCGTCACCACCAGTCCCTGGACCGCCCGGTCGTCGAGGAGGTTGACCACCTGCAGCCGCATCGGCACCTGGCTGCCGTCGGCGCGCACCAGGTGGGCTTCGAGCTCGGTGGGAGCGCTGGCCGTGGCCGCCGCCGCCAGCCGGTGACCCACTGCGTCGCGCTCCTCCGGTGCCACCAGGTTCGTGAGGGGAGCGCCCCGGACGTTTTCCAGGTCTCGGTGCAGCATGCGGGTGAGGGCCCGGTTGGCCCCCCGCACCCGGCCGTCCCCGTCGAGCACCATGGCCACCACCGGCAGGTGGTCGAGGACGGCCCCCAGCAGGTCGGCGTCGCCGCCGCTCACCTCCCACTGACGTCGGTCGGTGCTCTCCCGCAGGTTGAGCACCACCGCTCCCGCCGGCCCGTCGGGCCACACCCGGCCCCGCACCTCGAACCAGGAGTAGAGCTCGGTGCGGTCGCGGAGGCGGATCTCCACCAGCGTGCCCACCTCCTTGGCCGTGACCGACACCAGCGACAGCAGCGCCGTCTCCAGGTCGTCGGGGTGCACCAGCCGGTCGATGCCGTCGCGCTGCATCTCGGCGACGGACCAGCCGAAGCGGGCCTCCGCGGGGGCGTTGGCGTAGAGCAGGCGCGCGTCGGCCCCGATCACCACGACCGGGTCGGCCATGGCGTCCATCAACCTCGCCGGATCCACCTCGCCCGCCATCGTCTCCGTCCATCGACCGGGCCCTCCGGTCTCCTCGACGGTGCCACCGTTCGACCCGGAGGGCATGAACTCCTCCATCGAGCCGACACGGCCGATCGTCATGGAAGGAGCATCGGCCGAACGGCGCCGTTGCAATAGGGCCGAATGTCCTGTGTCACACCGTCCGATGTGACCACTCCGAGTCCTTCGGCCCATGCCGCGCTGCCTGCCCGCGCCCCGCCGCGGCACGTAGAGTTCGCCCATCGGTGCCTCCCCCGACGACCTCGCCGCCGAGCTGGAGCGGCTCTTCACGGCTCCCCCTGCCGGCCTGCCCGCCGAGGAGCCGACGGTCGAGTCGGTCCCGGACGAGCCGGCCGACGACGAACCGGCCGAGGCGACGGGTGGCGCACCCGCCGTCTTCGGGCTCCACGCGGCTGATGAGGCGGGACTGACGCTGGCCGAGGAGATGGACGACCTGCGCTCCCTGCTCGACACCGCCTTCGAGGAGGTGATCGGCCGGATCGTTCGCGTGGAGCTGCGCCTGGCCAGCCTCCGCCAGGCCAGCGACAGCCGGGCCCACGACGAGCTGGTGCGGCTCACCGACATGGTGCAGCAGCAGGACGGGGCCGTCCGTGAGCTGCAGGACGGCCTGACCCGAGTGGAGCGGCTGCTGCGCGATCGCTAGGAGCCGGCCCGCTGGGCGCGGTGCCAGGCCACCTGGCTGGCGATCCCCTCCTCCAGCCCGATGGCCGGTCGCCAGCCCAGCTGCTCCCGGGCTCGCACGGTGGAGCCGCCGTTGCGGAGGACGTCGCCGGCCTGGGCCGGCCGCTCGTCGATGGCCACCGGAGCCCCCACCGTCGCCTCCACCAGGGCGATCAGCTCGCGCAGCGACACCCCGGTGCCGCCGCTGATGTTGAACACCGCCCCCGGCCGCACCTCGTTGGCGGCGGCCAGGCGGGTGGCGGTGATCACGTCGTCGACGTGGGTGAGCTCGCGCACCTGGGCGCCGTCGCCGTAGAGCGGGAAGGGGGTGCCGTCGAGGGCGGCCTCCACCATCCGGTGGATGCTCATGTCGGGCCGCTGCCGAGGGCCGTACACGGTGAAGTAGCGCAGGGCCACGGTGGCCAGGCCGAAGTTGAGGGCGTAGGCGCGGCACAGGTGCTCGGCCGCCAGCTTGGTGACCCCCGAGGGGCTGAAGGGGGCGGGGACGGTCTCCTCCAGGGTGGGGTAGCTGAGGGCGTTGCCGTAGATGGAGCTGGAGGAGGCGTAGACGAAGCGGTGCACGCCGGCGTGGTGGGCCGCCTCCAGGAGCCGCTGGGTGGCCAGCACGTTGTGGCCGGCGTAGTCGCCGAAGCGCTCGGCCCACGAGTTGCGCACGCCGGGCTGGGCGGCCTGGTGGTGGACCACGTCGACGCCCTCCACCAGGGGCGCCAGGTCGGAGAAGCGCAGGTCGGCCTCCACGAAGCGCACCCCCGCCGCGGTGAGGGAGGCCACGTGGGCCCGCTTGAGGCCCACGTCGTAGTAGTCGGTCAGTACGTCGAGGCCCACCACGTCGTCGCCGGCCGCCGCCAGCGTCTCGGCCAGGAGGGACCCGATGAACCCGGCCGCGCCGGTGACGAGCACCTTCACGTGACGGCTCCCGTGCGGAACCAGTCGACGGTGCGGGCCAGGCCGTCCTCCAGGCCCACCGGCACCAGGTCGGGGAACAGCGAGCGCAGGCGGGTCTGGTCGGCCTGGCTGTCGCGCACGTCGCCGGCCCGGGGGTCGATGTGGGCGCGCTCGATGGGGTGGCCCGAGGATCCCCTCGAGCACGGTCGAGCACCTCGAGCAGCGACGAGCGGCCCCCGAAGGCCAGGTTCACCGGCTGCGGCGTGGGTGACCCGGCCGGTCACCGCCGTCGGCCAGGACGTCGCAGACGGAGCCGACGTAGGTGAAGTCGCGGGTCTGGCCGCCGTCGCCGTGGACGGTGACGGGCTCGCCCGGCCAGGGCGGCGGCCACGAAGGCCGGCACCACCGCGGCGTAGGCGTGGCCGGCCGCCTGCAGCGGGCCGAACACGTTGAAGAACCGGAAGGCCAGGGCGTCGAGGCCGAAGCGAGGCGCCGTAGGCCAGGGCGTAGGCCTCGGTGGCCAGCTTCTGCACGGCGTAGGGCGACACGGGCATGGGGGCGAGGTCCTCGTGCTTGGGCAGGGTGGGGTTCTGCCCGTAGACCGACGACGACGACGCCACCACCACGTGGCCCACCCGGTGGCGGCGGACCCCCTCGAGCACCTGGAGGGTGCCGGTGGCGTTGGCCACGTGGGAGGCCACCGGGTCCTCGAGCGAGCGGGGCACCGAGGGCCGGGCCCCGAGGTGCACGACGGCGTCGGCGCCGGGGAGCACGGCGTCGAGGACGTCGGGGTCGCCCATGTCGCCCACGCACGAGGGTCGGCCTCGACGCCGTCGAGGTTGGCGGCGAAGCCCGATCGACAGGTCGTCGAGGGCCACCACCTCGTCGACCCCGGCGGCGCGCCAGGGCCCGGCACAGGTTGGCGCCGATGAACCCGGCCCCGCCGGTGACGACGACCTTCACGCCCGGGCCTCGGCCAGCTCGAGGAGCCCGCTGATCACGCGGTCCTGGTCGGCGGGGGTGAGGGTGCTGCCCGCTGGGCAGGCAGAGGCCCTGCTCGAAGATGGCCTCGGCGGTGCCGTCGAGCCGGGCCGGGCACGCTCGGAACACGGGCTGGAGGTGCATGGGCTTCCAGGTGGGTCGGGCCTCGATGTCGAGGGCGTCGAGGTGCTCCCGGAGCCTCGGCGGGGGTGAACCCGGCGTCGGCGGCGTCGATGAGCAGGCAGGTGAGCCAGCGGTTGGCCTCGCCGCGCGGGTCCTCGGGCATGAAGCCCACGCCGGGGAGGTGCCCGAGCGCGTCGACGTAGCGGTCGAAGACGGCTCGGCGGTGGGCCACTCGGCGGGGCAGGTCGGCCAGCTGGGCCCGGCCGAAGGCGGCCAGCAGGTTGGAGAGCCGGTAGTTGTAGCCCACGTCCTCGTGCTCGTAGTGGGGCACCGGCTCCCGGGCCTGGGTGGCCAGGTGCCGCACCCGGTCGGCCACCGCGGCGTCGTCGGTGACGAGCATGCCGCCGCCGGTGGTGGTGATGATCTTGTTGCCGTTGAAGCTGAGCACCGCCGACGCCCCGTGGGCGGCGGCCGGCCGGCCCTGGAAGGTGGACCCGAGGCTCTCGGCGGCGTCGGAGAGGTGGACCACCCCGTGCTCGGCCAGCAGCGGGCCGATGGCGGGGTGGTCGGCCACCTGCCCGTAGAGGTCCACCAGCACCGCCGCCCACGGGGGCGCGGATCGCCGGGCGTCCAGCTCCTCGGCCACCAGGGCCGGCGACACGTTCCAGGTGGCCGGGTCGCTGTCGATGAGCACCGGGGTGGCCCCCACGTAGGTGATGGCGTTCACGGAGGCGGCGAAGGTGAGGTCCGACACCAGCACGTCGTCGCCGGGCCCCACCCCGTGCACCAGCAGGGCCAGGTGGAGGGCGGCGGTGCCGCTGGAGAGGGCCACGGCATGGTCACGGCCGGTGGCGGCGGCCACCTCCGCTTCGAAGGCGCCCAGGTGCGGGCCGGCGGGGGCCAGCCAGCCGGAGTCGACCACTTCGAGCAGTGCGTCCCGCTCTGCGGCGCCCGCATCGGGGGGAGACAGGTGGATTCGAGCCAAACGGACCACTTTCGAACCGGGGTGACACAGCGTAAGATGCCGACGCTCTCTGTGCGCACGGGCGGTGCGCGAGGAGGTGCTGGGCGTGTTGCGGGCGAATCTGATCTCCGGGCGGACCAGGGCGATGCACGGTACGGGCGGATGGATCCGAGGTCCAGCAGTGGGCCGGGATGGAGCGACGTGGAACGGGACCACAAGGAGGGGACGCAGCGGCGGGCTGCGTCGAGCGGCGACGAGAGCCTGCCGCGCACGGCGTGGACGGCCCTGGTGGAGCACCGCTTCGCCTACCTCGCCCTCTGGGACGCCCTGAGCTGGACGCTCGCCATCTGGCTGGCCACCTGGGTCCGCTACGAGTTCCGCATCAGCCGCATCGACCTGGAGGGTGCCTGGCTCGCCGTCCCCGTGGTGGTGGGCGTGCAGGTGCTGGCCGGCCTCTGGCAGGGCCTCTACCTGGGTCGCTGGCGGCTGGGCTCCTTCGAGGAGATCGCCGCCCTGCTGAAGTCCGTCACCCTGGCCGCCCTGGTCCTGTTCCTGATCGACGTCCCGGTGCGGATGGTGCCCATCAGCGTGCCGGTGGCCAGCGTGTTCATCGCCCTGGTGGGCATGGCGGCGGTGCGCTACGCCTGGCGGCTCGCTGATCGAGCGCCGGCGGCTCCCCGACGGCGAGACCACCGCCCGGGTCCTGGTGTTCGGGGCGGGCGACGGCGCCGAGCAGGTGATCACCGCCATGCTGCGCGACCCCGACAGCCCCTACCTGCCGGTGGCCATCGTCGACGACGACCCCCGCAAGCGGCACCTCCGGGTGCGCAACGTGCGGGTGCGGGGCACCCGCCACGACATCCCCCGCCTCGCCGCGGAGACGGCCGCCGAGGTGCTGCTCATCGCCGTGCCCTCCGCCGACGGTCCGCTCGTCCGCGAGCTGGCCGCCCTGGGCGAAGGGGCCGGCCTCAAGGTGCTGGCCGTGCCGGCCGTGCGCGACCTCTTCGACGACCGCATCGGCCTGGAGGACATCCGGCCGCTCACCAACGCCGACCTGCTCGGCCGCCGCGAGATCGACACCGACATCGCCGCGCATCGCCGGCTACCTCACCGGCCGGCGGGTGCTGGTCACCGGCGCCGGCGGGTCGATCGGCTCGGAGCTGTGCCGCCAGGTCCACGCCTTCGCGCCCGGCGTCGCTGGTGATGCTCGACCGCGACGAGATCGGCCCTGCACGCCGTGCAGCTCTCCATCGACGGGCCGGGCCCTGCTCGACAGAGCCGCAACCTGGTGGTGGCCGACATCCGCGACGCGGAGCGGATGGCCGAGGTGTTCGAGGAGCACCAGCCCGAGGTGGTGTTCCACGCCGCCGCCCTCAAGCACCTGCCGCTGCTGCGAGATGCACCCCGAGCGAGGCGCGTGAAGACCAACGTGTGGGGCACCGCCGAACCTGCTCGACCTGGCCCTCGACGCCACGGCGTCGACCGCTTCGTGAACATCTCCACCGACAAGGCCGCCGACCCCATCAGCGTGCTGGGCTACACCAAGCGGGTCGCCGAGCGGCTCACCGCCGGCGGCCGCCGACGCGGCCGACGGGCACCTACCTGTCGGTGCGGTTCGGCAACGTGCTGGGCAGCCGGGGCAGCGTGCTCGGCGCCTTCCGCACCCAGATCGAGACGGGCGGGCCGGTCACGGTCACCGACCCCGACGTCACCCGCTACTTCATGACGGTGGAGGAGGCGGTGCAGCTGGTGATCCAGGCCGGCGCCATCGGGCACAGCGGCGAGGTGCTGGTGCTCGACATGGGCGAGCCGGTGCGGATCGCCGACGTGGCCCGCCGCCTGGTCGCCGAGGCCGAGCGCCCGCATCGAGATCGTCTACACCGGCCTGCGCCCCGGCGAGAAGCTCCACGAGGTGCTGCAGGGCCCCGGCGAGGACCCGCAGCCCACCGTCCACCCGCTCATCGCCCGGGTCGACGTGCCGCCGCCGTGCGCCCCGGCGAGCTGCTGGGCCTGCGCTCCAACCACACCGGCACCCTGCTGCTCGAGCTCGACCAGCACGCTGGCGCGGTCGCCCTGCCCGCCACCCTCGACTGAACCACCGTCAGCTGATCGGCCGGGCCGGCACCCCCACCACGGTGGTGCCCGGGGCCACGTCGTCCACCACCACGGCCCCCGCGCCGATGGTGGCCCCCTCCCCCACGGTCACGCCTTGGCGAAGGTTGGCCCCCGTGCCCACCAAGACGCCCGTCTCCAGCCGGACGGCTCCGCTGACGGTGGCCCCGGGCAGCACGGTGACGTAGTCGCCGAGCACGGCGTCGTGGCCGATGGTGGCGTTGGGCCCGACGTAGCAGTGGACGCCGACGGTGATGTCGGTGGTGAGCCGGGCCCCGGCGGCCAGCACGGTGCCGTCCCCGAGGTCGACCACGCTCCCGACGGACGCCAGCGGGTGCACGACGGCGGGGTTCCACGGCCACGGTCCCGTCGAGCCGCTCCGCCACGGCGCGGCGGGTGGCGCTGTCGCCCAGGCCGAGCAGCACGGTGCCGTCGTGGCCGGCGAGGACATCGAGACCCCCGAGCAGGGCGACGCCGCGGCGGGCCAGCCGGTCGAGGTCGGGCGTGCCGTCGTCGACGAAGCCCGGCGCAGGTGCCGCCGGCGGCCTCGAGCACGTCGAGCACCTCCCGGCCGTGCCCGGCCGCCCCCACGATGATGGTGCTCACGAGCCGCTCCCCTGGAAGGGGGCCATGGTGGCCTCGCCCTCGCCGCTGATGCCCTCCCGGCGCAGCACGGCGCCGATGGTGCGCAAGATGATGCGCAGGTCCAGCGCCAGGGAGCGGGTCTCCACGTAGCGGACGTCGAGCTCCAGCCGCTCGTCCCAGCCCACCAGGTTGCGCCCCTCCACCTGGGCCAGCCCGGTGAGCCCCGGGCGCACCTCGTGGCGGCGGGCCTGCCGGGGTGTGTAGCGGTCGAGGTACTCCACCAGCAGCGGCCGGGGCCCCACCAGGCTCATGTCGCCCTTGAGGATGTTCCACAGCTCAGGCAGCTCGTCGAGGCTGGTGCGAGCGCAGGAACCGCCCCAGCCGGGTGAGCCGCTCGGCGTCGCTGCCGGGCCCGGTGCGCATGGTCCGCAGCTTCACCAGCTCGAACGGCTGGCCGTGCAGCCCGGGCCGCACCTGCCGGAACAGCACCGGCGAGCCCATGGTGAGGCGGAT